>JAUCCE010000004.1:0-1368623 GCA_034676445.1 Aequorivita sp. | reverse complement strand
TTGAGATATTGAAATTGACAGCGTAGATTAACATTCGAAAGGATGTTGATCAACAAAGAAACTAAACTAAGTGAGATTTTCTGAGGATTCTTTTGGGAGTCGAGCTCTTACTGGAGTATGGTCGCAATATTATTGAAGATTATACGATGAAGAGTTTGATCCTGGCTCAGGATGAACGCTAGCGGCAGGCCTAACACATGCAAGTCGAGGGGTAAAAGGGTGCTTGCACTCTTGAGACCGGCGCACGGGTGAGTAACGCGTATGGAATCTGCCTTGTACAGGGGAATAGCCCAGGGAAACTTGGATTAATGCCCCATAGTATCAAGAGACGGCATTGTTTTTTGATTAAAGATTTATCGGTACAAGATGATCATGCGTCCCATTAGCTGGTTGGTGTGGTAACGGCACACCAAGGCTACGATGGGTAGGGGCCCTGAGAGGGGGATCCCCCACACTGGTACTGAGACACGGACCAGACTCCTACGGGAGGCAGCAGTGAGGAATATTGGACAATGGGCGAGAGCCTGATCCAGCCATGCCGCGTGCAGGAAGACAGCCCTATGGGTCGTAAACTGCTTTTACAGAGGAAGAAACACCCCGACGTGTCGGGGCTTGACGGTACTCTGCGAATAAGGATCGGCTAACTCCGTGCCAGCAGCCGCGGTAATACGGAGGATCCGAGCGTTATCCGGAATCATTGGGTTTAAAGGGTCCGTAGGCGGGCGATTAAGTCAGTGGTGAAAGTCTGCAGCTCAACTGTAGAATTGCCATTGATACTGGTCGTCTTGAATCGTTGTGAAGTGGCTAGAATATGTGGTGTAGCGGTGAAATGCTTAGATATCACATAGAATACCGATTGCGAAGGCAGGTCACTAACAACGTATTGACGCTGATGGACGAAAGCGTGGGGAGCGAACAGGATTAGATACCCTGGTAGTCCACGCCGTAAACGATGGATACTAGCTGTCCGGACCACATTGGTGGTCTGGGTGGCCCAGCGAAAGTGATAAGTATCCCACCTGGGGAGTACGTTCGCAAGAATGAAACTCAAAGGAATTGACGGGGGCCCGCACAAGCGGTGGAGCATGTGGTTTAATTCGATGATACGCGAGGAACCTTACCAGGGCTTAAATGTAGTCTGACAGGCGTGGAAACATGCTTTTCTTCGGACAGATTACAAGGTGCTGCATGGTTGTCGTCAGCTCGTGCCGTGAGGTGTCAGGTTAAGTCCTATAACGAGCGCAACCCCTGTCGTTAGTTGCCAGCATGTAAAGATGGGAACTCTAACGAGACTGCCGGTGCAAACCGTGAGGAAGGTGGGGATGACGTCAAATCATCACGGCCCTTACGTCCTGGGCCACACACGTGCTACAATGGCAGGTACAATGGGCAGCCACGCCGCAAGGCGGAGCGAATCCACAAAACCTGTCTCAGTTCGGATCGGGGTCTGCAACTCGACCCCGTGAAGCTGGAATCGCTAGTAATCGGATATCAGCCATGATCCGGTGAATACGTTCCCGGGCCTTGTACACACCGCCCGTCAAGCCATGGAAGCTGGAAGCACCTGAAGTCCGTCACCGCAAGGAGCGGCCTAGGGTGAAGCTGGTAACTGGGGCTAAGTCGTAACAAGGTAGCCGTACCGGAAGGTGCGGCTGGAACACCTCCTTTCTAGAGAAAGACGACCGAAATTCAACAAAGAGACACTCTTACATTGGATACGAAGGGGTCTTGCTTGGTTTAGCTGTCAATTTTTATAGTATTATAGTCAACAGGTACAGTGTCAGCACATCAAAACTGATAACTGAATACTGAACATTGGAGGCTTTTTTCAAAGTCCCATAGCTCAGCTGGTTAGAGCGCTACACTGATAATGTAGAGGTCGGCAGTTCGAGTCTGCCTGGGACTACAAGTAGAGAAGGTAAGTTCGCGGGTGTTGAGCGCTACACTGTCCCGATAGCTATCGGGAGTAGAGGTCGGCAGTTCGAGTCTGCCTGGGACTACAATTTCAAGTTATGGGTTCAGGGTTATGAGCTCCCCCTTGGTGGTTCGGTTCAGAGTTGAAAAACGTTCATTTATTGACATATTGAAAGGAAATTTTAGAAGTTGGGATACCTATCCTTTTTGGAATTTGGAATTTTAGAATTTTGGAATTTCATTTAAAGTATGGGGAATTAGCTCAGCTGGCTAGAGCGCCTGCGCTTGCACCGTAGGAGGTCATCGGTTCGACTCCGATATTCTCCACCAAAATCCCCGCGCAGGCGGGGATCTATTTTCTTCTTCGGAAGGGAAGAAACGTTCATTACATATTGAAAAGAGATTCGGCACATATTGGGTGCTAGAGCGTCCCGGACTCGCTTCGGGAAAGTTGCCGAAGTAAATTCGGCACAGGCCAATCGGTTCGACTCCGATATTCTCCACCACGGACAACAACCGTTGTCTTTCATTAGCTGCCCGTTATCGGGGCCTGAGAGATACGGGGATCCAGACAGTTCATTGACATATTGGAAACAAAGAATACGAGAAAAGTAATAATTAAATTAATTTAGTTGGCAGTTTTCAGTAGGCAGAAGGCAGTATTTATACTACCGGCTACCGGCTAGAGACTACCGACTGTGAATAAACTCATTAAAAGAGCAAAAAGTACAATAAGCAAAATAAGGGCGTATGGGGAATGCCTAGGCTCTCAGAGGCGATGAAGGACGTGATAAGCTGCGAAAAGCTGCGGGGATTGGCACATACAAGTTGATCCGCAGGTATCCGAATGGGGCAACCCAGTACATTGAAGATGTATTACCGCGCAAGCGGGGCAAACCCGGGGAACTGAAACATCTAAGTACCCGGAGGAAGAGAAAACAATAGTGATTCCGATAGTAGCGGCGAGCGAAATCGGATTAGCCCAAACCGGGCGGTTTACGGCACCGTCCGGGGTTGTAGGACCACGAGATTTGGTGCTTTACGAACACGAACACGTTGGAAAGCGTGGCCATAGACGGTGATAGCCCGGTAGTGGTAAGGACAGTTACCGATAGTGGTATCCTGAGTAGTGCGGGGCACGTGAAACCCTGTATGAATCTGGCGGGACCATCCGCCAAGGCTAAATACTCCTGAGAGACCGATAGTGAACCAGTACCGTGAGGGAAAGGTGAAAAGAACCGTGAACAACGGAGTGAAACAGATCCTGAAACCATACGCCTACAAGCGGTCGGAGCCGATTTATTGGTGACGGCGTGCCTTTTGCATAATGAGCCTACGAGTTACTGTTGCCAGCGAGGTTAAAGTTCTAAGGACTGGAGCCGCAGCGAAAGCGAGTCTGAACAGGGCGCTTTAGTTGGTAGTAGTAGACGCGAAACCGTGTGATCTACCCTTGGGCAGGCTGAAGTTTGGGTAACACCAAATGGAGGGCCGAACCCGTTGACGTTGAAAAGTCTTGGGATGACCTGAGGGTAGGGGTGAAAGGCCAATCAAACTCGGAAATAGCTCGTACTCCCCGAAATGCATTTAGGTGCAGCGTTGACATTATAGTTTTATAGAGGTAGAGCTACTGATTGGATGCGGGGGCTTCACCGCCTACCAATTCCTGACAAACTCCGAATGCTATAAAATGTTGGTCAGCAGTGAGGGCATGGGTGCTAAGGTCCATGTCCGAGAGGGAAAGAACCCAGACCATCAGCTAAGGTCCCCAAATGTATGTTAAGTTGAAAAAACGCGGTCGGACTGCACAGACAGCCAGGATGTTGGCTTGGAAGCAGCCATTCATTTAAAGAGTGCGTAACAGCTCACTGGTCGAGCGGTCCGGCATGGATAATAATCGGGCATAAACATACTACCGAAGCTATGGTCCCGACTTTACGTCGGGAGGTAGGGGAGCATTCTGTTTGCGCCGAAGGTGTGATGCGAGTCATGCTGGAGCGGACGGAAAAGAAAATGTAGGCATAAGTAACGATAATGCGGGCGAGAAACCCGCACTCCGAAAGACCAAGGTTTCCCCAGCTATGCTAATCAGCTGGGGGTCAGTCGGGACCTAACGCGAACCCGAAAGGGGCAGTGGATGGACAACCGGTTAATATTCCGGTACCCGCTCACATTAAAAGCGACGGAGGCGTAAATTTGGTGCGTGCTGACGGAATAGCACGTTGAAGCCAGTGGCAACACGGCGATAGTACACCGAGGCCCCGGCCAAGGTGATAATCCAGAGTAGCGACTTCCAAGAAAAGCAAGTGAAGCGGCCCGTACCCCAAACCGACACAGGTGGTTGGGATGAGAATTCTAAGGAGCTCGAGAGATTCATGGCTAAGGAACTAGGCAAAATAGACGCGTAACTTCGGGAGAAGCGTCGCCCCCAGCAATGGGGGCCGCAGTGAAAGAGTCCAGGCGACTGTTTATCAAAAACACAGGGCTCTGCAAAATCGAAAGATGAAGTATAGGGCCTGACACCTGCCCGGTGCTGGAAGGTTAAGAGGAGATGTCATCCCGATGTTAAATCGGGGAGAAGCATTGAATTGAAGCCCCAGTAAACGGCGGCCGTAACTATAACGGTCCTAAGGTAGCGAAATTCCTTGTCGGGTAAGTTCCGACCTGCACGAATGGTGCAACGATCTGGACACTGTCTCAGCCATGAGCTCGGTGAAATTGTAGTATCGGTGAAGATGCCGATTACCCGCTGTGGGACGAAAAGACCCCGTGCACCTTTACTATAGCTTAGTATTGGTTTTGGATAAGCAATGTGTAGGATAGGTGGGAGACTTTGAAGTGGCGTCGCCAGGCGTCGCGGAGTCATTGTTGAAATACCACCCTTTGCTTGTCTAGAGTCTAACCCTTTACAAAAGGGGACAGTGCTTGGTGGGTAGTTTGACTGGGGTGGTCGCCTCCAAAAGAGTAACGGAGGCTTCTAAAGGTTCCCTCAATACGGTTGGCAATCGTGTGCAGAGTGCAATGGCATAAGGGAGCTTGACTGAGAGACCTACAAGTCGATCAGGTACGAAAGTAGAGCATAGTGATCCGGTGGTTCCGCATGGAAGGGCCATCGCTCAAAGGATAAAAGGTACGCCGGGGATAACAGGCTGATCTCCCCCAAGAGCTCATATCGACGGGGGGGTTTGGCACCTCGATGTCGGCTCGTCACATCCTGGGGCTGGAGAAGGTCCCAAGGGTTGGGCTGTTCGCCCATTAAAGTGGCACGCGAGCTGGGTTCAGAACGTCGTGAGACAGTTCGGTCTCTATCTACAGTGGGCGCAAGAAATTTGAGTGGATCTGATCCTAGTACGAGAGGACCGGATTGGACCGACCGCTGGTGCACCAGTTGTCCCGCCAGGGGCACCGCTGGGTAGCTACGTCGGGAAGGGATAAGCGCTGAAAGCATATAAGCGCGAAACCCACCACAAGATGAGATTTCTTTAAAGGGCCGTGGGAGACTACCACGTTGATAGGCCGCAGGTGCAAGGGCAGCAATGTCACAGCCGAGCGGTACTAATAGCCCGTACGCTTATGTACGTCCTCCCCCCGGCCCCCTCCCAAGGAGGGGGAGCAACTCAGACTTGCAGCCGGGGATGGCAACTCTTTTAACAGGCAAGTTCACTTTTCCCCTATACTTTGTTTCTATATGTCAAGATATTTTCTCAGCGAATGCTGGGAGGTATTGGTAGATTGGGCATAAGGCATTGGTAACAACTAATCCCTACGACCCAATCCCTAATTCCTAAAATCAAGGTGGTTATAGCGACGGGGCTCACCTCTTACCATTCCGAACAGAGAAGTTAAGCCCGTTTGCGCCGATGGTACTGCATCTCGTGGGAGAGTAGGTCGCCGCCTTCCTTAAAACCTTCACCATTTATTTGGTGGAGGTTTTTTTTATGGGGTATAGCGAAATGCGCTCCCACGTGGTCGGGTGGTAGGGGCGGGAAAAGCTGATTTTGTTCCCTTTCCGGGGTGATAGGGCATTACCCTATCTTTTGGTATGTCGCCCTTTCAGGGCTAGTCTGGTATCGGTTTCATGTTAATAGGGCGTTGCCTATCTTAGGATAGGTTGCCTTTTCAGGGCTATTTGTTTTGTGGCCCATGGTCGGAAGGTTGATAGGGCGTTTCTCTTGATAAGGGCGGTTACCCTATCTTGTGGTATGTCGCCCTTTCAGGGCTAGTCTGGTATCGGTTTCATGTTAATAGGGCGTTGCCTATCTTAGGATAGGTTGCCTTTTCAGGGCTATTTGTTTTGTGGCCCATGGTCGGAAGGTTGATAGCGCGTTGCCCTATCTTATGGTATGTCGCCCTTTCAGGGCTAGTCTGGTATCGGTTTCATGTTAATAGGACGTTGTCCTATCTTAGGGTATGTTGCCCTTTCAGGGCTAGTCGTTTAATGGCCGATGGGTGGAAGGTTGATAGAGCGTTGCCTTATCTTGTGGTATGTCGCCCTTTCAGGGCTAGTCTGGTATCGGTTTCATGTTAATAGGGCGTTGTCCTATCTTAGGGTATGTTGCCCTTTCAGGGCTAGTCGTTTAATGGCCGATGGGTGGAAGGTTGATAGGGCGTTTCTCTTGATAAGGGCGGTTACCCTATCTTGTGGTATGTCGCCCTTTCAGGGCTAGTAGGGATCGGTTTCATGTTAATAGGGCGTTGCCTATCTTAGGATAGGTTGCCTTTTCAGGGCTATTTGTTTTGTGGCCCATGGTCGGAAGGTTGATAGCGCGTTGCCCTATCTTATGGTATGTCGCCCTTTCAGGGCTAGTCTGGTATCGGTTTCATGTTAATAGGACGTTGTCCTATCTTAGGGTATGTTGCCCTTTCAGGGCTAGTCGTTTAATGGCCGATGGGTGGAAGGTTGATAGGACGTTTCTCTATTAATAGGTCGGTTACCCTATCTTGTGGTATGTCGCCCTTTCAGGGCTAGTCTGGTATCGGTTTCATGTTAATAGGGCGCTGCCCTATCTTAGGGTATGTTGCCCTTTCAGGGCTATTCGTTTTTTGGTCGATGGGTGGAAGGTTGATAGGGCGTTTCTCTATTAATAGGGCGGTTACCCTATCTTGTGGTATGCCGCCCTTTCAGGGCTAGTCTGGTATCGGTTTCATGTTAATAGGGCGCTGTCGTATCTTAGGGTATGTTGCCTTTTCAGGCCTATTCGTTTTTTGGTCGATGGTTGGAAGGTTGTTAGGGCGTTTCTCTATTAATAGGGCGGTTACCCTATCTTGTGGTATGTCGCCCTTTCAGGGCTGGTATGGGATCGGTTTCATGTAATAGGGTGTTGCCCTATCTTAGGATATGTTGCCCTTTCAGGGCTATTCGTTTTATGGCCTAAAAATATTTAGACAAAATTAAATAGCCAAACAGCCCTAGAAAATAGACTTCATAATAGTATTGATTCCCTTAAAACACAGATATATTGCTCCTACACCCGCTACTAAGGCAGGCACGATAAATACGAAGAACATAAACGTTTCTTTATTTAAGAAAGAAAGTGTGAGGAGATAAGGACATAGAAAAAGTAATGGCAAAGCAAAAGCCAAGTATTTTAGGCCTTTCTTCAAAATGTCAAAATCAGTGTGTTCTCTCCCCATTGTATTTTAAGGTTAAAAGTTAAAGATTACAAGTTACAAGTTAAAAGTTGCAGGTTTGTTAAAAATTGCAACAAGCAATTTTGAACCTGGAACCTTCTATCTTCCTCCGTCTATTGCCATACGGACATTCTTATATTTATTTAAAAGCAGTTGTGCTTCTTCTTGAGATATATTTAGTTCCTCCATTATCATTCGCACCCCACGATCTATCAACTTATGGTTGCTCAATTGCATATCCACCATCTTATTTCCCTTTACTTTGCCCAGGTGGATCATTGCTGTGGTGGAAATCATGTTCAAAACTAGTTTTTGTGCGGTTCCGGCTTTCATTCTGGAGCTTCCTGTTACAAATTCTGGACCTACGGTTACAACCACAGGAAGTAAAGCTGTTGTTGCCACTGGACTTCCTTCATTACACGTGATACAGCCAGTAGGAATATTATTTTCGTTGCAATATTTGAGAGCGCCAATTACATACGGAGTGGTTCCTGATGCCGCAATCCCGATAACAATATCTTTTTCGGAAATATTTTCTTTTTGAAGATCTATCCTACCTTGGTCTTCTGAATCTTCTGCAAATTCAACCGCTTTTCTGATGGCACTGTCACCGCCTGCGATTAAACCTATGACCAAATCGTGAGATACTCCGAAAGTAGGCGGACATTCGCTGGCATCCACAATTCCCAAACGACCACTTGTACCAGCACCAATATAGAACAATCGACCACCATCTTTTAATTGCTCGATTACTTTTGCCGTTAGTTTTTCAATCTGAGGAAGAGATTCTTCTACAGAATATGCAATCGTTTTATCTTCGTTATTGATATTCCGCAGCAAATCAGAAACCCCCATTTTTTCTAAATGGTTGTATTTTGATTCTGATTCCGTTGTTTTAGTGAATGACATTTTAAGTTCTCAATTATGCGTTTAAATCTCATTTCCGAAGAATTGCAATTTACGAAGTTATAGTATTTTATTCAACTGTATAATTTAGAACGGAAATTTCTGAAATTCGGAAATATCCCAAGGGATAATTCTCAGGATTGGTCTCATTTATAATATTTCCTTTAACGGTTGCAGGCTGGGTTTCAAAAGGTCCGCCACCACTTCTCGTTTGTTGAAGTAAAATGAACATATAGTTATAAAACTCTTCGGTAATACCGTACAGAATAAATTGTACATCATCGCCTTCTGCTAGATCATCCGCATAATATAAACCGAATATGGAATTCCCATTAAAGAACTCGTCACTGAGGACATCGCGAGAGATCCCTCTTTCTGAAGATCCTGTGAAGTAATAGAAGTTTTTTTCATTGGCGGGATCTGTGAAAAAGGCTTTTAATTCAATTTGATCTCCAAAGAATCCTCCATCATCTTTTTGTTCAATATATTCCAATGCGGGAGTGGTAATAAGTTTTGTTGTGGCTGTATATGTTTCGTCTTTATATATTACCTGAAGTGTGTAATCGATATTCGGTTGGGGAGAAAAATGTCCCGAATAATATCCATTTTCTGTATATACAAAAGGGAAAACATTACCGTTTTCATCTGAAATCTGTACGGATGCATCATCTACTACGGGAATTTGGTTATCAAAAAACGGAGCGGTGGTGGTAAGTTTAACGAAATTAATTACGTCTCCCGTTTCAAATCGTGAATTTATGTTCACTTCAATCACCAATCTCGGATCAGCATCATTTAATTCCACATCTATAACATCTTCACAAGAGGTAAGTAGCAAGCCGAATGTAATCAAAAGTAGAAACTGCTTCATCTTTTAAAATTTAAAGTTATAGGTAACCGACGGAATGATTCCGAAGATAGCAAGACGAACTGCCTCATTTTGGCCTGTGTCGGTATTTTCACTGAACGAAATAGACGCTGCATTCTTTTGATTGTACACATTGTAAATGCTGAAAACCCATTCGCCTCTCCAACGTGAATTCCCGTGAAGAGGGGAATCTCTACCAGCTTTGGGAATCCACGTTGCGGACAAATCCATTCGATGAAAAGGAGTAAGTCGGCTACTGTTGCGGGCTTCATACACAGGAACTACCATTCCGTTATAATTGTATTGTCCTTCTGGAAAAGTGGTTGGCCTACCTGTTTGAAAGATGAAATTTGCTCCAAATGACCAACTTTTTGATAATTCGTAGGAGCCAGTAATGGAGAGGTCGTGTGTTTTATCCCAAGCAGTATTATACCAATCTCCGTTATTTATTCCACTTTCATTCTCGGTTCTTCCAGGGGTTCGTTGTTCACTTTTTGAAAGTGTATAGGCAAGCCAACCTTGGAATTTTCCTGTGTTTTTTCTTAGAAGAACTTCTAATCCATACGCTCTGGCCTCGCCATTCAGAAGTATTTGTTCAATGGCATTGTTTGCGATTAAATCGGCGCCGCTAATATAATCCAGTCGGTTTTGGACTTTTTTATAAAAGGTTTCCAGTTCCAGAGAATAATTTTCGAAATTTTTGAAATACCCAAGCGCCACTTGATCTGCCAATTGTGGCTCTATATATTTTCCGCTAGGTGCATAAATGTCGAAAGGGGTGGGAGAAGTGGTGTTACTTATTAAGTGAATATATTGGACCATTCGATTATAACTCGCCTTAATTGAGGAATCATCGTCCAGTAAAAGGGAAACTGCAAACCGAGGTTCTAAATGCGCAAACGATTTAATAGTTTCATTTCTTCCGAAGGAAATAGTGTCACTCGGCTTTGCTTTTTCGTAAATTCCCAGAGCTTCATCATAGAGAAGCGGATTGTCATTTTCGTATACAAAAAGTTCAGATTGACCTAATCGGTTAAAAGTAGACAAACGTAGACCTGCGTTTACCATAATATTACTTGAAACCTTTATTTCCGAACTGCCATAAACAGCATTTTCCCAAGCGTATTTATCGGTCAATTTGAATTCATTCACTCCCGAAGTTTCCGTTGTGGGCAACACATTGCCCGGATTGAATTTGTAGTAAATGCTATTTAGACCATATTTCATTTTAATGTTTTCAGAAAGATAATGGGATAAATCATATTTCAAGTTGAAATTACGAATTCCGCTATCGAACTTAAACTCCACGAATTTCAATTCCAATCCGAAATAATAATCAGAATAAATCAAGGACAGATTGGAAAATAATCTATCGGAAAACAGATGGTTCCAGCGCAGATTTAAAGTTGTATTTCCGAAAGTGTTTCCGAAGCTTTCGGATATTTTAAAAACATCTCTTCCGAAGTAACCAGATAAGAATAGTCGATTGTTCTTATTTAAATTATAACTGACCTTCGTATTCAGATCATAGAAATAAGCGATATTATCATTGTCAAATAGCGGAAGAAATAAATGAGCATAACTGCTTCGTCCACCGACTAAAAACGAGGCGGTATCTTTTTTGATTGGGCCTTCAAGCAGTAAACGGCTGGCAACCAAACCAATTCCGCCTGTTGCATGATAGTTTCTGTTGTTACCATCCTTTTGATAGATATCTAAAACTGAAGAAATTCGCCCACCGTATTGAGCGGGGATTCCGCCTTTGTAAAGGGTCAAATCCTTAATGGCATCTGGATTGAAAACCGAGAAAAATCCGAATAAATGGGATGAATTGTAAAGTGTGGCTTCATCAAGCAGAATGAGGTTTTGATCTGCAGCACCTCCTCTCACGTTAAATCCGCTCGCACCTTCGCCTGCACTCGTAACTCCGGGGAGCAAAGTAATCGATTTTATTATATCCACTTCTCCCAAAACAACCGGGATCTTTTTTATCGTGCTGGAGGAAAGTGTGTTGGCACTCATTTGCGTACTTCTTATATTGAGCTTTTCCGGGTTGGCTTTAATGAGCACTTCATCAAGACTCTGTGAATCTTCTGACAATGTGAAATCCCTTTGAATATTTTCCATAAGGTCGATATTCACTCGCTGGGTGGCAAAACCGATTGTACTAATGACTATCTCATATTTACCCTTTGGAAGAGTTATAGAATAAAAACCATATTGGTTGGTTGTAGTTCCCGTTTGAAGTTCGGGAACGAGAATGTTTACTCCCAATAGCGTTTCTCCGGTTTCTTCTTCGGAAATAATACCACTCAAAGTGAATTTTTCCTGGGAATGGATTATTAAACTTCCAAAGAATAGTATAAGGGTAAGTGTTAATTTCAAATGACTGATGATATTTCTTTTTGAATTAAAAATCTCGCGCTCCTAAATCTAGCTAGTTATTTAGGCTTTTTTTCTTTTTGCCGCTGGTGTAAACTCACTCACAAAATGTAATTTGACGTTCGGATATTTGGATTGTGTCATCTGTAAAGTAAAAGCGGAATCGGCGAAAAACACTAATTGCCCACGTTTGTCCTTGGCTAAAAAACGAGATTTTACTCGTTTGAATTCGGCAAATTCCTCACTTTTTGGATCGACCGGATCTACCCAACAAGCCTTATGAACATTTAGATTTTCATAGGAACATTGAGCTCCATATTCATGTTCCAAGCGATATTGGATGACTTCAAATTGCAACGCACCGACCGTTCCGATAACTTTTCTTCCGTTTAGTTCCAAAGTAAAAAGTTGGGCAACTCCTTCATCCATCAATTGATCAATTCCTTTTTCAAGCTGTTTGCTCTTCATGGGGTCTGCGTTGTTGATGTATTTAAAATGTTCTGGAGAGAAACTCGGGATTCCTCTATAATTCATTTCTTCGCCCTCGGTAAGCGTATCGCCAATTTTAAAATTCCCTGTATCGTGGAGACCTACGATATCACCTGCATAGGAAGTATCTACAATTTGTTTCTTCTCTGCAAAAAATGCATTCGGACTGGAAAACTTTAATTTTTTACCTTGTCGCACGTGTAAATAGGGAGTGTTTCTTTCGAAAACGCCTGAAACGATTTTCACGAAAGCCAAACGGTCACGATGCTTGGGATCCATATTTGCGTGGATTTTAAAAACAAAGCCACTAAATTCTTTTTCATTGGCTTTTACCAAACGAGTGTCGCTTTCTTTGGGTTGGGGAGTGGGTGCTATTTCAACAAAGCAATCCAGCAATTCTCGAACTCCAAAATTATTAAGTGCAGAACCAAAGAACACGGGTTGAAGCAATCCTTCCAAATATTCTTCCTTATCAAAATCGGGATACACTTCGTAAACAAGTTCCAGTTCCTCACGAAGAGTTTTTGCGGCTTTTTCTCCAATTAGCTTTTCGAGTTCTGGATTTTGGACATCCTCGATTTCTATTGTTTCTTCAATATTTCTTCTGCTGTCTCCACTAAAGAGGTTTATATTTTTTTCCCAGATATTATAAATTCCCTTGAAGTCATATCCCATTCCAATCGGAAAACTCAAGGGTGTCACCCTTAGACCCAATTTTTGTTCAATTTCATCCAAAAGATCAAAGGCATCACGACCTTCTCTGTCCATCTTGTTGATAAAAACAATTATGGGGATATTTCGCATCCTGCACACTTCGACCAATTTTTCGGTCTGTTCCTCAACCCCTTTTGCCACGTCAATTACAACAATAACACTGTCCACTGCTGTTAATGTTCTAAAAGTATCTTCCGCGAAATCCTTATGTCCAGGAGTGTCCAGAATATTTACTTTGATGCCTTCATATTCAAAAGCAAGCACCGAAGTGGCAACAGAAATCCCACGTTGGCGCTCAATCTCCATAAAGTCACTGGTAGCGCCTTTTTTTATCTTATTGTTTTTAACTGCACCCGCTTCCTGAATGGCACCCCCAAAAAGTAGAAGTTTTTCTGTAAGTGTAGTTTTCCCAGCATCAGGGTGGGCAATGATGGCAAAAGTTCTTCTGCGTTTTATTTCCTTTTCTAAAGACATTTCTTAAAATTATAATGGCCGCAAAGATAAAGTTTGTTGGCGTGAATAAAGGTGGTTAAGGGAGATATTATGAGCAGACGGGGATTGGTTATTGGTTAATTGTTAATGGTTAGTTGTTGTTGGGCTTTCGACTGATTTCATAAAATTTGTTCTTTGTTCTTTGTTTTTTGTTCTTTGGAATTTGTTATTTCAAAGATGAAACGTGAAACTTGGAACCCAAAACCTGGAATCCGAAACCCGAAACCCGAAACTTGAAACTTGAATTTTGTTATTTAGTTTTAAAATACTACCCCAAAATGTTTTGGCTTTTGTAACAATTTCGCATTTTGTATTTTTGGCGGTTAAGATTTACTTTAAATGAAAGAAGAACAAGTTGTATTGGTCAATGAAAATGATGAAAAAATCGGTTTGATGGGAAAACAGGAAGCGCACGAGAAGGCACTTCTGCATCGCGCGTTTTCAGTATTTATTTTTAATGATAAAAACGAACTAATGCTCCAACAGCGGGCATTGGATAAATATCATTCGCCTGGACTTTGGGCCAACACTTGTTGCAGTCATCAACGAGATGGGGAATCTTCCATAGATGCGGGAAAACGACGGTTGATGGAAGAAATGGGTTTTACTGCTGATTTAAAAGAAACGACTTCGTTTATTTACAAAGCTCCATTTGACAATGGTTTGACGGAACACGAGCTCGATCATATACTTGTGGGACATTATGAGGGTAATCCGACCATTAATCCAGAAGAGGTGGCTGCTTGGAAATGGATGGATCTTGAAATGGTAAAAGCAGATATTAAAGCGAGCCCCGATATTTATACCGAATGGTTTAAAATTATTTTCGATAAATTTTATCAACACTTGAGCCTATGAGCCTAACCGTATATAGAAAAGCCCATTTTAATGCCGCCCATCGACTATTTCGGGAGGAATGGGATGATGCCAAAAACTTGGAGGTTTTTGGAAAATGTAGTAATCCGAATTATCACGGACATAACTACGAATTGGAAGTTGGAATAAGTGGAGAAATTGATCCGCAAACAGGATTTCTGATGAATCTTAAAACCGTTAGTCAAATAATCAAGGAGGAAGTAGAAGATCCTTTCGACCACAAAAATTTGAACATAGAAGTTCCTGAATTTAAAAATCTCAATCCTACGGTAGAAAATATTGCCATTGTAATCTGGAATAAATTAAGGAATCGAATAGACCGAAAATTCGATATTACAATCAAATTATACGAAACTCCACGAAATTTTGTGGTTTATACCGGAAAATGAAAGAAGATCGACTACAATTATATCCTTTGAAATTTCGACCCATTCTGAAGGAAAAGGTTTGGGGAGGAATTAAACTTAATAATCTTCTAAATAAGCAAGCCACTGGAAACATTGGCGAAAGTTGGGAAATATCGGGTGTTGAGAATGATATATCTACGATCGCAAATGGTCCATTGGAAGGAAAGAAAATGGATTGGTTGCTTTCCGAATACAAGGGAAAATTAGTCGGGGAGCGGGTATATAAAACTTTTGGAAACAAATTTCCGTTATTGTTTAAATTTATTGATGCGGCAGACCATCTTTCTGTACAAGTTCACCCCGAAGATACGCTTGCCAAACAACGACATAATTCATTTGGAAAAACCGAGATGTGGCATATTCTTCAAGCCGATGACCAAGCACAACTCATAGTTGGTTTTAAAAGTGAAGTTGATAAAAAGGATTACTTAAATGCACTTTCTGAAAAATATATTACCGAAACTCTTAATTCGGTAACGGTTGAAAAGGGAGATACCTTCGTTATATATCCGGGAACGGTCCACGCAATTGGGGCTGGTGTTTTATTGGCAGAAATTCAACAAACATCCGATATAACCTATCGAATCTACGATTGGGATAGACCAGAAGCTGATGGAAAAATGCGTGAGCTGCATACAGAATTAGCTCTGGATGCAATAGATTTTTCTATAGAATCAAACAAAATAAATTATACTGAGGTAGAAAATTGTCCAATTCCTATTGGGGAAACTGAATTCTTTTCAACCAATAAACTCAATATTTCAAAGTCCCTTGTACGCAAATTGGGAAGCATGGATTCTTTTATTGTTTATATGTGTGTTGGAGGTGAGGCTAATTTAGAGTGGAATGGGTTTTCAGAGAGAATGGAAATAGGCGATACAATCTTAATTCCAGCGGAGATTGAGGAGATAAATTTCAACACAAAAGGAGCTTCATTTTTAGAAGTATACGTTCCTTAATTGTTGTACCTTGCGCCAAATTCTGAATCATTAATATTTAACAAGTAATACATTAACAATAATGGCAAACGTAAGAGATTTAAAAAAAGACATCAACTATGTGTTGGGCGATATTATTGAAGCCGTTTATATCTGGGAGTTAACCAATCCAGATAAAGACAACAAAAAAGCAGAAGGAATCATTGAAGATGCCATTCTGACTTTTGACGAGTTGATTTCAAAGGTGAATCAAAAGAATGTTGAGGATAAAAAGAAACATTTTAAATCCGTTAACAACGAATTAGAAGAACGCGGTAAAAAACTGATAGATAAAATCAACGCACTATAAAAGTGTATCGGCTTCTTTAGAAGTTTTAATAAAAGACTCCAATTCCTTTCCGTATTTGGAGTTTTTTATTTTTGGTGATAGGGAATTGTAGACTGTGTCCAAATATTTCCTGACTTCCGCACTGGGACACCCAGATTAAAGAAAGTTTTAAATGTTGAACCCACTGCGGGGTTCTGTAGGATGGATGCATTATAACCCCGTACTGCACTACGTTTGTGCGGGGTTATCCATATTAGACCCATTCTGGGTAATGCCACAAAAAAAGAAATAACCATAACCAATAACCTCGAAGAGGTTTAATATCGATAACCTCGAATACAACCGAAATGAAATGAGGGTTTTATTCGGGGAAAGACCAATCCATCTGTATTTAGAACTCCAGAGGAGTTCAACTTTTTTCAATTCAAATAATCAAAAAACATTCAAGGACACCCAAAATAGAAACACTATTGGAATAAACAGCTTGATAGCAATATGTTATAGATTACATCTTCTAAGAACTCAAAAATCTGCGGAAGTCAGGAGATAAAATCAACGCACTATAAAAGTGTATCGGCTTCTTTAGAAGTTTTAATAAAAGACTCCAATTCCTTTCCGTATTTGGAGTTTTTTATTTTAGGCGACAGGGAATTGTAGACTGTGTCCAAATATTTCAATCTCGCATTATAAGCTTCACTCAACATCAAATATGGGGCAACTTCGAAATCGCTGTGATTAAGTGCAAAGTTGATAGTTGCCGAATTTTTACTGACTTGAAGATTTTGTTGTTTCCTTTCAATATCGCGAACTAACGAATCATTGCCTTTAGTTTTTGCTTTAATCCTGTTTTCAATAAAGTCCAGATTTTTTGAAATATAACGTTGTTTCAACAAATTAAACTCCTTGAATAGACTGTCATTTTTAGAGCCTGAAACTTTAGCGGCGCTCCCAAAATTTTTCAAGTTGGTCTGAATGTTCAGATTTCCGTTTTCTCCAAAGAATATTATTCTGTCATCTCGTAAGGTGCCATCTTTCAACCGAACGTACAAATAATAGATTTCAGGGCTTTCCACCTTTTCAGAAAAGCTAAATTCCGAAGCTCCGTTCACGACCAACGAATCTACGGTTACTAACACCGTATCGTCAAACTTCTGTAAGAATAAGGTTCCTTTTTTCAAACCTTTGACCGAACCTGTGAGATTCATCATTTCTTGATCTGAAGAACAGCCAATGATGGTAAAGAATATAATAAGAATGGAGAGGGAGTAGCGCATTTTATGTCTTTTGAATTCGGAATGCAAATATGGTAGAATTATAATTATTATTTACGATTTACGAAATAGGATTGATGAACTAATATTGATTGATTAACCATTAACCATTAACCTCCTACCCCGCTGAGGCCAATTGCATGAGCACCGTACATAAAATTGCACCGACGGTTCCGATGGCGTATCCGAAAACTGCCAACAAAACACCCACAGTTGCCAAAGAAGGATGAAATGCAGATGCCACAATGGGAGCAGAGGCTGCACCTCCAACATTTGCTTGACTTCCTACTGCCAAAAAGAAATAAGGGGCACGAATCAATTTTGCCACCAAAATCATCAATCCCGCATGGGTTGCCATCCAAACCAAACCGATTACAATAAGCCACAGATTGTCAAAGATGAGGGTCAGATCCATTTTCATTCCAATGGTTGCGACCAGGATATAGATAAAAACACTACCAAATTTGCTTGCGCCAGCACCTTCATAACTTTTGGCTTTGGTAAAGGATAACAAAACACCTATGATTGTAGTAATGGAAATCATCCAAAAGAAACTTGAATCCAGGAAGGTAAAAATATTGCGAGTTATCCCTTTGGGAATATTATTGACTACTGAAGTGAAAAAAGCACTGATATAGTCAGCTCCAAAATGTGAAAAGCTCACGGTTCCGAATGCTATTGCTGCAAGAATCATCAAGTCCGTGAGGGTTGGATTTCTATCTACTTTTTTGGAGTAGTCAGAAACTTTTTCTTTTAGATTCTCTATTGCGGAAGTATCTGCCTTGAGCCATTTGTCAATCTTGGCTGATTTCCCAATTCCAAAAAGTATAATGGCCATCCAAATATTGGCTACAACAATATCGACGAAAACCATTCCTCCATAAAGTTTTTGATTGTAGCCATAAATTTCGAGCATTGCGGTTTGGTTGGCACCACCGCCAATCCAACTTCCTGCTAGAGTTGATAGTCCACGCCATACCGCATCCGCTCCCACACCGCCGACGGCTTCTGGATGAATGGTTCCCACGATGAGAACTGCAATTGGGCCGCCAATTATAATTCCGGCAGTTCCTGTCAAAAACATTATAAGAGCTTTAGGCCCCAATTTGAAGACACCTTTCAAATCGATACTTAAGGTCATTAAAACCAAAGCCGCCGGCAAAAGATAACGACTCGACATATAATAAAGGTTGGTGCTTCCGCCTTTAACCTCTCCAGAATCGCTAATGGAAATCCATTCTGGACTTATTACTCCTGATGTCGTGAGCAATGCCGGAAGAAAATATGCCATAAAGAGAGCTGGAACAATACCATAAAACTTGCTCCAAAATCCTTCGGTTTTGGAGGAGGTGTAAAAGATGAATCCTAGAACGATCATTAAGACCCCAAAAACTATTGTGTCGTTGGTAAATAAGGGAGTGCTGTCTATTAAAATCTCGGTAGGAGTTTCATCCATTTTAAATGATTTTGCCGCAAAATACAATTAATTTTTTAGTTGATTTGGTTTTAGATAGAATCGCAAGAAAAAATCCCTTAATCGAAAAGCGGGTGGGGAAATAAAGAGGTTATTATTTTTTTTCGGTGTGCTCACCAACCCTCTCTCGCTTTTTTGGGTTTTAAATCTCAAATCTATCCGAAACTTCAAGTATTATGGAAAGCTGATGACACGGATTGAACGGATTCTTCGCGGATTTTTCCTTTATTGAAACAGGTGCAACTTATATTTTAAATTGATGAAATCGTGACCATCCGATACATCTGCGTTATCCGTGTTCCGAGATTATGGAACGCTGATGACACGGATTGAACGTATTCTTCGCGGATTTTCCCTTTATCGAAACAACTGCAACCTATATTTTAAATTGTGTAATCCGTGACCATCCACCGCATCTGCGTCATCCGTGTTCCAAGATTATGGAAAGCTGATGACACGTATTGGACGGATTCTTCGCGGATTTTTCCTTTATTGAAACAACTGCAACCTATGTTTGAATTGGTATAATCTGCGACCATCCGCCACATCAGCGTCATCCGTGTTCCGAGATTATGGAACGTTGATGACACGGATTGAACGGATTCTTCGCGGATTTTTCCTTTATTGAAACAGGTGCAACTTATATTTTAAATTGATGAAATCGTGACCATCCGATACATCTGCGTTATCCGTGTTCCAAGATTATGGAGCGCTGATGACACGGATTGAACGGATTCTTCGCGGATTTCCTTTATCGAAACAGTTGTGCGTCAGCTGAAAAAAATCCGCTCTTCATTAAAAAGTTGCGAAATTTAGCAACTTACTGTATATTTGCGACAAAGATTTGCAATTGGAATACTTCAAAACAATATTTTTAGAAAGTGCTGATGATTTTATAAAAAATCTCGACGCCAAAACCCGAAAGAAAGTATTTTATAATGTAAGATTAGCTGAAAAATCAAATGACCCCAAACTCTTTAAAAAGTTAACAGATGAGATATGGGAATTTAGAATCCGATTTTCAAACAAACAAATAAGATTACTGGCTTTTTGGGATAAAAGAAAAAGTGAGAACACTTTAGTAATTGCAACAAATGGCTTTATAAAAAAAACACAGAAAACCCCAAAAGCTGATATTAATAAAGCTGAAAAAATAATGAGTGAATACCTAAAAGATTAAAATTATGGCAAAATTGAAAGCTTATAGCTTATCCGAAATGGAAGATAAATATATAGGAAAAAAAGGAACAAAAGAAAGAGATGAGTATGAATATGAATTGCGTATGGATTTGTTGGGACGTATGATAAGAACAACTCGAAAAGAACGCAACTTGACTCAAGAAGAATTGGGAGAATTGGTTGGCGTCAATAAATCTCAAATATCCAAACTTGAGAACAATGCAAATAGTGCCAGAATTGAAACAATAATAAGAGTATTCAAAGCATTAAAAGCCGAAATTCAATTCAACGTAAAACTTGAAGACAATAGAATTGAAATAGCGTAGTAAAGCCGAACGCACAATAACTAAGCATTCGTGTGGTCGGAACGACCCGACATGAATGCAGTGTTGACTGAACCGGTTTTTGTCGGTTTGCCCTATGGGGATTGGTCTAGTTTGGGATGGATCTTTAGGAGTCGGTCTTTCCTGATTTGGGATCGTTGACCTCTTTTTTTGCTAAGGAATCAATGTGTACTGTTCATTTGTAGTTTCTCTTCTCTGCTTTTCAGGTCTGTCAGGCCGTTTTCTTCCCCCGAAGTTTCGGGGTGGCCATAGGAGTCCCGTTACGTCGGGATTCACGTTTTTTTAAATGGGTCTGTTTAACTGTTTTTTGATCTGTTCTTGCCAGTGTTGCGGTGGTCCCCGGGCGGGGAAGGTCGCGATGGTGACCAGGTTGCCTTTCTTGCATGCCGGACACTTGCGGTGCATCAAAGGCTCTGTTTCCGCAAGCTCTGGTTTGCCAACCACTTCTTGTAATTCTGGGATAATAGTTCGCTTATAATAACTGCTCAAGATGCCGTAATGCCTGATACGGGTAAACCCCTTGGGCAGGATATGCAATGAAAACCGCCTGATAAACTCGGCATCGGGCAGGCCGAGTATCGACTTTTTGCCCCCTTGCCGATAATCCTTTACCATAAACGTTACTTTTCCATCTTCCAGGCTTTTTAGCCGATGGTTGCTTATGGCGATCTTATGGGTATAGCGACCGAGGTATTCCACTACCTGTGAGGGCCCAAAGAATGGACGTTTGCAATAGACCACCCAGTTGTGCCTGAACAGGCTTTCGTAAAATGAAGGGGGCTTTGATTTCCCCAGTTCCTTGCGCAGGCCAGCTACAAAACGGGCCCTAAAGACCTTGCCCATTGCCTTTACAGGGAACAGGTAGCGTGCCGTTCGGCAGCCAGGCTTTCCCTTGCTTTTGGCATGTTTCCATTTGCCGGATTGGGTGATCCCGCCCCCCGGGACGATGCAGTGCAGGTGTGGGTGCAACGAGAGGTTCTGGCCCCAGGTGTGCAGGATGGCGACCATGCCCATCTTGGCGCCCAAGAACTTGGGGTTGGCACCAAAATCCCCAATGATGCCCCAGGCCGTTTTGAACAAAAGGTCGTACACCAATTTTGGCTCGTACAGACATAATTGGTTCAGTTCACAGGGCAGGGTAAAGACCACGTGGAAGTAAGAAACGTTCAATAGATCTGCCTCCCTTGCCCGGATCCATTCTTCCTTCCTGTGTCCCTGGCACTTGGGGCAATGACGGTTGCGGCAGCTGTTGTAACTGAGATGGAGCTTATGGCAGGTAGGATTGTCGCAACGGTCTATGTGGCCGCCCAGGGCCGCGGTGCGGCACTTGCGAAGGGCGTGCAGGGTGCGTGCTTGCCAGCTGTTGGCACAAAGATCGGCAAGGCTCTCCCTGTTGCGCTCCAATACGTGCGCTACTTCATGATCGGGACAGGACATCCCTATTGGCCATAAAGCCTATCCAGCGGACTGAATGGCCTTTGCCTACCCGATTGTGCCACATGAAGGTAGATAAGCGTAGTCTGGATATCCGCATGCCCCAAGAGGTCTTTCACGCTCATAATGTCCAGGCCCATTTCCAAGAGATGGGTGGCATAAGTGTGGCGCAGAATATGGGCGGTGATCTCCTTTGGGATCCCGCTTTGCTTGCGGGCCTCACGTACGATCCATTGTATTCCCTGTGAGGAAAGCTGTGCAGGACTGCCTGTTTTATCATTGCCGGTAAAGCACCAGGTAGTGGGGTTTTCCGCCAAGAAGTACTTCTTTAGACCACGGATCTGCATCTCGGACAGGGGAACATACCGGTCCTTGCGTCCTTTGCCCTGGCGCACGTGCACCATCTTCCTGTCAAAGTCCAGGTCCCTGCACTGTAGGTTGCGGAGTTCAAAATTGCGGAGCCCACAACCATAGAGCATCGCAAGTATCAATCGGTGCTTGAGTAATTTAGGGGTCTTCAGCAGTTGTTTTATCTCCCTTTGGTTCAACACAACGGGGAGTTTCTTGGGGCGTTCAATGGAAGGAAGTACCACCCGCATTTCTTTCATGCCAAAGACACGGTAGGCATAGCGAAGACCATAGACGGTGTGCTTGAAAAAACTGTCCGAAGGGGTCTTGTGCTGTGACTTTAAAACGTGCAGATAGTCCAAGATCTGTTCCTCATCGAGCTCCAGTGGGCTACAGTTAAAATGGAGTGCGATGTGTGCCAAACAGCGGGCATAGTTGGTAAGGGTGCTCTGGCTTTTGCCAGCGAGCTCAACAGATCGTTTGAGTTTGTGGTAGAGTGTTGCAAACTCTGGAACGGAAATAATTGCCCTTTGGATAAGGGTGTCATTTTTTTTTTCATAATATTGAGTATTAGATTAAACCTTAATTCCTAAAGGTAGTGAATCGTGACATAACTGTCCCGTGAAGCTACCTTTAGGTTTAGTTCAACACGAGGCTATAAGCAATGCTCAATTTGTGCTTAACCCTAAAGCAATCGTATATTTATAAAAATGAGTACTGGCCGGAAAATTATTGCATTTTTTGGCGCACTGCTCATAGCCCAAACGGTGCAACCTATATTTTGAATTGGTATAATCTGCGACCATCCACCGCATCTGCGTTATCCGTGTTCTGATAAATGCCCTTTCGACATCTATCAGGGACTTCTCTCACCTCTCACCTCTACCTATAAAATCCGCAATTGTGTCAATCAATTCAGGCATTACCGGGAGATTGTAGATATTATAAGTCTTGCTGTTTTCCAAATCATCACCTTCCACCTTTTTAAAAATGTGGTTCATTCCTGGTATGATTTTGTATTCGGCATCTGGTTTTGCAGCTTTGAGTAATTCCGCTTCTGAGATTTGCACCTGGATATCTTTATCACCATTAATAATAAATATAGGAATCTGAAGTTTCACAATTTCCTCTTGAGGATCATATTGCATCCAACTAAAGATAAATGGTTGAATTTCCTTTCTGAAAATGGAACCCAATGCAGGACTATAATTGTATGACATCCCATTGGCACGTAGATCGTCAAAAGCAGTGCGGGCATTATCGACCAAACCTGGAGCTTGCTGGGTTAGCTGATCTAGAATTACATCGTCTATTTCCTGTCCCGCACCAGCGATGGAAATAAACCCATCTGCACCTTCCTGTGCCGCCACCATTCCTATTAAGGAACCCTGACTATGACCAATTATATAGATTTTTGAAAATCTTTTATCCTTCTTGAAGAAATTTAAAACAGTAACCGCATCATCTATAAAATCTCCAAAATGAATATTCTTTTCATCTAGGGATTTATTTTTCATTAGTTTAATGATGCGTTTATCATATCTGAAAGTTGCAATATCTTTTTTATAGAGACCTTCAGCAAGAAGCCTTAAAGAATTATTCTTCATCATCTGCTGGTTTCCATCTCTATCAGTAGGCCCACTCCCAGCAATAATGATGGCTAATGGTTGTGTTTTTGTAGTATCGGGACCCAATAAAGTTCCGTCGATTAACGGGGTTATACTTAGATTTTCAGAATGAAACTCGTTATTCTGCGAAATCCCGACCCAGCAGAAAAGAAGACATAGGTAACTAATGTATTTCATTATTGTTGTTTTTTTAAGCTTGTTTGTATTTCTTCAAAATAAACTCCAACCTTAATTCAGTATGCTGATATGTCTTATATTAAGCAAGACGTAAAGGAAAGAAAGTTTATTGCAACGTATTTTGAAAAATAATTATTGAAAACTATCTTGGGTTGGTATCTTTGAAAAGTAAATTTTAATAACTCTCAAATGTACAGATTTATTTTTCTTTTTGTTTTCGTGATCTTTAATTCTATGCATGCGCTTGCTGATGACTGGGGAAAAACGGGTCATAGGGTAGTGGGGGAAATTGCCGAAAAATATTTGGATCGCAAGGCAAAAAAGGCAGTTTCAGAATTGTTGGACGGACATACGCTTGCATTTGTTGGACCTTTTGGCGATGACATTAAGAGCGACCGAAAATACGATTCCTTTAAGCCTTGGCATTATGTCAATTTTCCTTTTGGAGATCGATATGAATCTTATTCTAAAAGTGAGGATGGTGATATAATAAGAGGAATTAATACCTGTGTTGACGTTTTGAAAAATAAAAATTCTTCGAAAGAAGATAAAACCTTTTATCTTAAGATGCTTGTCCACTTTCTTGGAGACCTTCATCAACCCTTGCATATTGGAATATTGGATGATAAAGGCGGAAATGATTTTCAGGTAAGATGGTTTGGCAGTGGAACTAATCTTCACACAGTCTGGGATTCTCAAATGTTAGACAGCTATGATATGTCGTATACCGAAGTGGCCGTTAATGCGGATGTATTATCAAAACAGGAGGTAGAGGCTATTAAAAGCGGAACTGTTTTAGATTGGATGTATGAAAGCCGTGCGCTGTGCGAGGATATTTATGAGAATAGCACGATTGGAGAAAACTTAGGTTATAATTATATGTATAAATATATGGACACAGTCAGGTTTCAATTACAGAAAGGTGGAATACGACTGGCTTCTCTTTTAAATGATATTTTCGGTTGATATTGAATTCTTCAAAATGGCGACATTCATGCTTCTTTATCACTGAAATCTACAGTAAACCCAAACGACACACTTTGCATTTTTTAAAAGCTTCGGTTGTTAACCAGATATAAATGATTGCCAAATACTCCTGTCCTAGGTGTACAGATAAGCCCAATACATCAGTGCGAATTGAAGAGGCAATCGAAGGATTAAAACCCATTTGGGTAATTTCATGGCAGCTTTTTCATTTTGGAGCATATAGATGTGGACTGGGATAAACAATATGAGCAGAATAATAATTCCCCAGGCAGCTTCCGTTTGGGAGTTTTTGTTCATTATCATAAAACCAAGAATCATTTCCACAATTCCACTAATGATTACCATGCTTCCGTGTGCCGGAATATAGGGGGGAAGGATTCGCTCATAAATCTTCGGTTTCCAAAAATGGTTCATCCCTGCAAGTACAAAAAGAATTCCTATTAAATATTGGTGCCATGGTAGCATATAATATTGTTTTTGAGTTTTTAAAAATAGGTCTTTTTGGTATTTATAGAAAGGCAAATTGATAGAAATAAAAAACCTCCCCAGAGGGGAGGCCTTTCATAAAGATATATTGATTAATTTATTCTTTAATCAAACGTTTGATCGTGCTGGCCTTTTCACCCACTATTTGGATTACATAGACGCCAGAAGCTAGGTTCGAAATATCAATTGACTTCTCTCCTTGCATTGTTCGAAGGTCGATTTGATTAACCTTTTTGCCGTTGATGTCGAAGATAACCAAGTTATTCAACGAAATGTTGGTTTTGTTAACAAGGTTTACAACATTCTTGGCTGGGTTCGGATAAATTGCAACTCCTGACTCCAAGATGTTATCATCAATTCCAACCTCAACTGAATCAACCGTCAACTCAAAACTACAAGTGGAAATATTTCCGTACTCATCCTCAGCAGTTAGAGTAATGGTATGTACTCCATCTGAAAGTGCAGTTCCTACTGCAGGATCTTGAGTGGTAATTATAACCGGATCAGTACAGTTGTCGATTGCGGTAGCTTCTCCAGTTGCAAAATAATCTGGCAAGATATAGAACAGATTGCCCGCTCCTGGATCTACGGTCACGTTAGCAGGACATGTTATTTCCGGAGCTATGGTATCCACTACATTGATCATTGCTGTACAAGAAGAAACATTGCCACTAGTATCGCTAACGAAAATGGTTACCGTTATTGGAGCGCCTATATCTGCACAGGTCACATTTGGAACGTCCACAGCTACCGTTGCAACGCCACACGCTTCATCAATACTTCGAATCAACGTGTACGGATCAATGGTCGCTGTCCCGTTGGGTCCAAGCTGGATGTCAACTGCTGTAGCAACTGGGATTTCAAAGTCTAGCTGGAAGTTATCAACTCCTGCACCATAAGACCATCCACCTTCATCATCGTAGATAAATCGAACTTGGAAAGCTGGGTTTAAATGGGCAGTTACGTCGATTAGTCCGGTATTTGTTGGGCTGGTGTTTGTATCCACGTAGAACACTTGCTGCCAGGTAGTCCCATCAAACGCTTCAACTGTCATTTTACCATCTCCCAGGAATTCCTGAAGAGCATAATCAAACGATATCTCTGCAGTGCTAGAACCTGTAAGATCATAAACAGGAGAGTACAGAGTAGCCTTATTAACCTCCCCACTTCCCGCAGCGTCATCATTGAAAATGGCTGCCTTGGAAGTAAAGTTTCCGCCGGTAGGCATTGATCCTGATCCAAAAGTCCAGTTGTGAGATCCTGTTTCTATCACAGTCGTCCATCCATTAGGAATTGTGTTTCCTTCAAAGTCCTCTGTATTAGAGACGGGACCAGGAGTTCCTGCACAAATAATAACGGGAGCAACATTGTCTATAACGTTCACTACCGCCATACAAGTGGTACTGTTTCCGCTGTCATCAGTAACTGTAACTTCTACAATGTTCTGACCAAGGTCAGCACAAGTAAAGTCAAGCCCAGAACCTGGACCTCCTATATAATGGATTGTTCCATTGAAAATACGAGGTGTAAATATACCTGCGGTAAAAGGAACATTGGATGCTGCCCCTAATGCTAGTGACAGATCATCATTTGAAAAGTTTTGGTTTGTTCCGTCACCGTTGGTATAATAATGTCCATGTGTTGCATCAAGCACTAGAGCCATTCCGAAAGTACTATTCGCCGATAAAGTAATTGGACTTGCAAGTACCGCATTGGATGGATTGTCTAATCCCGCAGAAGTACCGGCGGCTGTTGAGGACAAGGTCCATGCACTTTGATTTGTCTCGTTGCCAACAGAAGTACCTGAAATGGTATATACATCCATTGTAAATGCTCCAGGATCTCCAGTATTGATGTCAATATCGGTAATCTCGATATCGGTAGGTCCTACGGTAATATCAAAATAAACAGCGCCTCCTGGAGACCCGTTGTTGCCAGAGGCAAACAGGGTGCTCAGAGAGCCAGTAGTTCCCCCTCCGGTTCCAGCAGCGGTAATGGTATAATTACAGGCTTCGGTAACGCTCACCACCAAATCGTTCGGCGAGATGGTAGCTTGACCGTTAGCATCTAGATATACATCTAAACCACCACCAGAAGCAGCTTGATATTCCAAAAGGAAGTTATCCACTCCTGCGCCCCAAGACCATCCTCCTTCATCATCATAGATAAAGCGGACTTGGAAATTGGGGTTGATATAAGCTGTAACGTCAATGGCACCTGTATTGGTTGGGCCAGCAATACCGTCAAATATGAATACTTCTTGCCAGGCACTGCCATCGAATACATCTACGATCAACTTGCCATCGTCTAGATATGTTTGATTGGCGTAATCAAATGAGATTTCCGCTGAGGTAGCTCCGGTAAGGTCATAAGAAGGAGATTGTAATTGTGCGGAATTCGCTTCACCACTACCAGCGGCATCGTCGTTAAAAATGGCTGCGTTGGTTGGGAAATCTGGACCGGTTGGCATATCGCCTGAGCCGAACCCCCAATTCGCATTTCCAGATAAAATTGTGGCAGTCCATCCTGCGGGAACGGTTGTTGCTTCAAAATCCTCAGATTGAGTGAAGTCACCGAATCCACCGATACAGACTACTTCGGGAGCTGTCGTATCCTGAACCGTAACAGTCGTAGTGCAAGTGGATGAATTACCGACATTGTCCGTAACTGTTAAAGTCACTGTGTTAGGACCGATCATAGAGCAGTCAAAAGATGAAATGTCCAAAGTCATTGAGTCAATACCACAATTGTCGGTTGAGCCATTGTCCACATCGGCCGCGGTAATGCTCGCCATACCCGTTACTGGATCAAGATCTATGGTAATGTCTTGACAAACTGCTATTGGAGCCTCATTATCAATTACTGTAACTTCAAACTGACAGGAGACGGTATTTCCATCGCTGTCGGTAGCAGAAAACTCAACTGTGGTTGTTCCCACGGGAAAAGCACTTCCGCTGGCTGGGCCTGCAGTCTGCGTTGTTGGAATAACTCCGTCCTCAGGGTCAATGGCCACAGCGGGACTGAAATTCACAACAGCAGCGCAAAGACCTGGGTTATTGTTAGCCGTAATATCACTTGGACAAACGATAACCGGAGGTTCACCGCCACCACCGCCACCGCCAGCTGCTTGAACATTAACTGTATAGTCCTCAACTTCTCCAAACGAGAAGGTTCCACATGGATTTGGAGTGCTCTGACTCCATACCACCTTAACTCGCATCCGAGTGTTTCCAAGTTCCGCTCCGGCAGGGACAGGTATACTCATTGTGTGTGGCCCATTACTAGATGTAGAAGCTGCAAGGGTATATACCTCCCCGGCATCATTCAAAGTTCCATTTTGGTTCCAATCTATAAACGCATAAATATAGTCACCGCCATCAGCCTTGATTGTTACTGAAAGTTGATCTGTACCTCCTTGGGTAACATTGGCCACTTGGTCCGTAAAATCGTTATACCCTGAATGAGTAGTTGTAGTATTATTAATGCCTGCATAAGTGACATTGGTAATATTTTCAAAGGTAACACTGTTGCCTGAAGCTGCGCAATATACTACAGAGCCTCCACCACCAACTGCGTTAAAACTAATATTCATAGCAAGGTCAGTATCGGTTCCACCAATACAGGTAGTTCCTAAGCCCCAAGTAGGACAGCCTCCAGCAAGACCATTTGGATCGCGAAACATGTATTGGCTATCATGTCCATCAGAGGTAGACGCCCAGGCCCATTGACCAAATGGCGTAAAAGGCATAATTACCTGAACGCTAAGCCAGTATTTGGTTCCAGCAGTAAGATCTGGAACACCCGTTGGCGATAAAGAAAAGGAAGGATTAGCGGGTCCCGCAATAGAGCCTGGAAAATCTTGTGTAAAAATAGCATTGCCAGGCATCCCCGAAGCATTGTCGTAAATTGTCATTCGGATACTGATAGAAGGATCATCTAAAGTAGTTCCCCCACCAAAAAATACGCCTGTAATATCTACTTGGCATATTACCGCGTCGTCAGTGCCAATCACAAAATCATCGGCAGCTTGAAGAGTCTGATTGCCAAAATCTGGAAAAATTTGACTGGCCGTTCCAACGCCCGAAAGCATAGAATTGGTATAGTCTGGCAATACTCCATCACAAGCGAGCAATCTGGAATAATCATTTCCAAAATTAGAATTTTGATAATTTACTCCAGGAGGGGCGGTGGCCATTAGTTGGAGCGAATTGGCTCCATTTTGACCATTGACGCCTCCCAAAAAGCCAAACATCAACAGAAACAATAATGTAATGTTCTTCATAATTAAAAATGTTTAAAGTTAGAGGCTTAAAGATATGTTAATTATCTGACATATTGTAATATTTTTTAAAAACCGTTTAATAATTATACTTTATGTTGGCATCAATGGATTTAACTGATGTTGGGGACGAGTAAACGATAGAAAATGATAATTGTTCGTCCATCCAACCAATTGAATTTCAGAAAAAATATTGATTACTATAAGAAAAATTCGTGAAGTCGTGGTTATAACAGGAGTAATGGAGAAAAAACATAGAATTTCCCCTTTAAGGATTTCAGGTATAATTTTTTTTCAAAAAAAATAACTGACGGCAACCATTTGTTTCTTTATTGAGCTTTTCGAATCAGATCAGTCATAAAAAAAGTCATTCCCGAAACTCGGAAATGACTTTTTGTACTATAATATTTGGAGAGATGTTATTTAATCATCTCATAACTTCGCTTGATAAAAGCGGTAAGTTCTTCACCCTTTAGGAGGTTTTTGCTCAATCTGGCCAAATCAAGTGCTTGGCTTACCAAACGTTCCTTTTTCTTTTGAGTTTTCGTATTGAGGATCTCGCTGACCAATTCGTGGTTAGTGTTCACGATCAAGTTGTACATTTCAGGGAAACCACCCATTCCGAACATTCCGCCACCGCCAGTTTTCTGCATATCCTTCATTCGGCGCATAAATTCGGGTTCGGTAATTATAAATGGATTCGCATTGCTGTCCAAAGCCTCCAATTGAACGTTGAATTTTTCCTTCGGAATTGTCTCATCTAAAAAGGTTTTGAGCGTTTCCTTTTCTTCATCTGAAAGTTTTGAAATCTGTTCCTCATCCTTTTTTATAAGATTATCAATATGATCGCTATCCACACGTACAAAGGAAATTTTCTCTGATTCACTTTCTACTTTTTGAAGTAGATGTGTGATAATGGGAGAATCCAGCAATAATATTTCATATCCTTTTTCCTTTGCAGTTTCGATGTAGGAATGCTGTTCTTCCTTATTGGAAGTATAAAGAACAACTAGGTTTCCTTCCTTATCCGTCTGAACGTCCTTGATTTTTTCCTTCAATTCAGATAAAGTATAATATTTTCCATCCACCGTAGGATACAAGGCGAAATCCTGTGCTTTTTCAAAAAACTTATCTTCCGTCAACATTCCATATTCGATGACAATTTTGATATCATTCCATTTGGTTTCAAAACCTTCTCTGTCTTTATTGAATAGACTCTTAAGCTTATCGGCAACTTTTCTGGTGATATAGCTCGAAATTTTCTTTACCGCGCCATCTGCTTGAAGATAGCTACGCGAAACGTTCAATGGAATATCTGGACTATCGATAACTCCCCGTAACATTGTCAAAAATTCTGGAACGATACCTTCTACATTGTCCGTTACGAAAACCTGATTTTGATAAAGTTGTATTTTATCCTTTTGGATGCTCATATCATTTGTCATCTTAGGGAAATAGAGAATTCCGGTAAGATTAAAAGGGTAATCCACATTCAAATGGATATGAAAAAGAGGTTCTTCAAACTGCATTGGATACAGTTCACGGTAAAATTTGTTATAGTCTTTATCCTCTAATTCCGTCGGTTGTTTGGTCCAAGCCGGATTTGGATTGTTTATTATATTGTCAACTTCCTTGGTAGGAGCAGGGTCTTCTTCCTTAGCGCCTTCTGGTTTTGGAAGTGTTTCGGTACGAGTTCCAAACTTAATTGGAATGGGCATAAATTTATTATACTTCACCAAAAGTTCACGGATCCGTGATTCTTCCAAAAATTCAGTCGAATCATCTGCAATGTGAAGGATTATCTCTGTTCCTCTCTCTTTCTTATCGGATTTTTTCAGCGTAAATTCCGGAGAGCCATCGCACTCCCAATGAACTGCCGGTTCATCTTTATAACTCTTGGTTATGATTTCTACTTTCTTTGCAACCATAAAGGCAGAGTAGAAGCCAAGACCAAAATGACCAATGATTCCAGCATCTTTACCATCCTTGTCTTTATATTTTTCAATAAATTCTTCTGCTCCGGAAAAGGCGATTTCATTAATATATTTTTTAACCTCCTCCTCGGTCATACCAATTCCGTGGTCAATAATTCGAAGTTCTTTCTTCTTTTTGTCCAATTTCACCTCGATGATTGGGTTGCCATATTCAACCCCGTCTGCCTCACCAATATTGGTCAAGTGTTTCATTTTTAAGGTAGCGTCGGTAGCATTTGAAATTAGCTCCCGGAGAAAAATCTCGTGGTCGCTGTACAAAAATTTCTTAATCAATGGAAAAATATTATCCACCGATACATTAATCGTTCCTTTGCTCATAATTTTAATTTATTTAAACTAATTTATTTTCAATCATTTAATAATGGAATGAATTCCAATTTAATTAATGAAATATCTTCACTCATTCAATAGGTCAAAAAAAATACCACTTTAATTAGGCTGACACGATGTCATTTTAATAAATTTTATAAAACATTTATGAATTTAATAGTAAACAATCTGATTAAAGAATGGTCTAAACTTTGAACAATGATTATCTTTACCGACATTATTCATGTTTAAAAGCAAAAATTTATGGACTCCTCAGAAAAACAAACAAGAAACAAATCGACGATACTTATATCTCGAAAATCACTAATCTCCATTTATACGGAACAAGTTCTAGCCGAGCAAAAGGTTCCCACCAGTGTTTACCAATTTTGTTACGAGAACAATATGACTGAAGCTGAATTTTATTCTTTCTTCGGCTCATTTGAAGGAATTCAATTGGAAATCTGGAATTCGTTCTTTAAAGAAGCGATGGAATTAACGAAAAAGGAACCTTTGTATGGTACCTTTTCAGACCGAGAAAAAACGCTTACTTTCTTTTACGCATTTTTCGAAGTTCTCACTCAAAACAGAAGTTATGTGCTCTTTGCTTTGAAGGATCATCGAGATGATTTAAGAAATACGAGACAATTAAAAAGCCTGCGCTTGCACATAAAGGAATTTGCGGCTGCGCTGATGGGAAATAATAATAGGCAGCAAAATCCACAGGACTTAAAAAATTCAGTTTCCATATTTTCGGAAGGATTTTGGTTGCAGACCCTTTTCTTATTAAAATATTGGATGGATGACCATTCGAGCACTTTCGAGAATACTGAAATTGCTATTGAAAATTCTGTTCATGCTAGCTTTGATGTCTTTCATAGTAGTCCCTCTGATAAGGTGCTTGATTTCGGAAAGCTATCATGGAAGAAGAAAGGTGCTTGATAATAGGGAATCCCTAGTTAGAATTTCAGATGGTTCTAATTTGATAACTACCTAGGTGCGTTTAGCATCTTTATTTTGAAAAACGTTGATGGAAGGTTGATGCGGAAGTTTAAATTTTTAGCTAAAGACGATGTATCAACTTTAACAAAACTTGTTTAATCTATTAACATTTTGACTGAACAAGGATAGGTATCTTTACAAAGAATAATTGAATATTCAATTGCTATGAAAAAGTAAAATATTCTATTATTTAATTGGTTAGGTTGTTTAAGAAGGGCGCAAATTTTTGCGCCCTTCTTTTTTTCAGTTATGGGGTCGATAATTATATCAGGTTTTTAAGATTGAACTCTCACCACTCACCTCTCACCTCTAATCTCTGTTCTCTATTCTCTGTTCTCTAATCTCTGTTTCCTATTTCCTGTTTTCTTTTTTTGAACATCCCTGAATAGAGTTGACCAGTTCTTAATGAGTTAAATTTTCAAAAAAAACGGTCATTAATCCTTTTAATCACTAAATACTAAATACTAAATACTAATTATTGATTATCACTGATCACTGATCACTGATCACCGATTACCGATTACCGATTACCGATCACTGATCACTGATCACTGATCACTAAATGTTACTGCTAACTGCTACTGGAAACTGTCACTCAAAATCCCTCTAATCTCTGTTCTTCACATATTTATCCAGCCATTGGTCCTGTTCCCAAAGCATATGGAGAATACTTTCCTTTGCACTATAGCCGTGACTTTCTTTAGGTAACAATACCAATCTTGCCGTGGCTCCCAAGCCTTTTAAGGCGTTAAAATAACGTTCACTTTGCATCGGATACGTACCTGAATTGTTATCGGCTTCTCCGTGTATTAGTAGCAAAGGGGTTTTCATCTTCTCGGCGTGCATAAATGGCGACATATTATAATAGGTTTCCGGAGAATCCCAATAACTGCGTTCCTCACTTTGGAAACCAAAAGGAGTAAGCGTACGATTGTAAGCACCGCTTCGAGCAATTCCCGCAGCAAAAAGATCGGAATGGCTCAACAGATTAGCCACCATAAAGGCTCCATACGAATGGCCACCAACAGCCACACGGGCACGATCTATATAACCCATTTTGTCAACCGCATCAATTGCAGCTTTGGCATTCCCGACCAACTGCTTTATAAAAGTGTCGTTGGGTTGCGCATCACCTTCGCCAACTATGGGGAATGCAGCGTCATCCAGAACTACGTATCCTTGGGTCACCCAATATAAAGGAGAGCCCCAGAACGGATATATAAATTCATTGGGATTTGAGGTGCTTTGGGAAGCGCTGTTTTTATCTTTAAATTCTCGGGGATATGCCCAAAGAAGCATCGGCATCTTTTCTTTTTTTTCTATATCGTATCCAACGGGAAGGTATAGCGTTCCCTCGAGTTCCAATCCATCTTCACGTTTATAGGTAATTACTTCTTTATGTACATTTTGTAAACTTTTGAAGGGATTTTCAAATGAAGTCACTGGCGTTAGATCATTCTTCTTATAAATATTTCTGAAATAATAATTAGGATATTCCTGTTGCGATTCAATCCGAACAAGGATATTGCCCTTCTTCATATCGATTGCGGAATTTAGACTTTCCAATTTGTCGGTGTAGGCGGATTCATAAATCCTTTTGGAATTATTCGTTTTCAGATTGAATTCATCTATAAAAGGAAATTGACCTTTTTCAGAAAAACCTGCTCCCATTAAAAAAGCCTTGTCTTTATTGATTTCCAAAACTCTTTCGTCATAATCATTTCGAACAGTGACAAAATTTCCCGGATCGTTGTATCTATCCTGATAATTTCTATCAAAGATAATTTTTGGTTCTTGGGAAGCATTTGAAGGGTTGAAGATATACGATTTTGTATTTCGGTCATTCCACCAATAATCTGAAGCGATTGCGAGGTTTTCATTTCCCCAAATTATTCCTGAGAAACGGTTTATTGTTTTCAATAAAAGCTTTGGATTTCCGTTGAATGGAGCATCTAGTTCATAAACGGCATCGCGGTGATCGACAACAACTTCCGGATCTCCTTGATCCAATGCTTCCGCCCAATATAAGGTAGCAGGTTGATCGGAGCGCCACTTCATACTTCTTTTCCCAGTGCGCGTGGCCATAAAACCTTTTGGCTGCACCTCATTTAAAGGAACATCATTTACCATTTTGATTAGCTTCCCATTCTTATTGTAAATCCCTGTTTGAAATGGAAATCGGTAATAGGGTACTATATAGGAGAAAGGTTTATTAATTGTATTTACCATCACATATTCCCCGTTTGGAGAAAAATCCAAATCGTCATACATTGCCGTTGGCAGAAAAATACTTGAAGTTCCATCTAAAGTAATCTTCACTACATCTGAAAGTGCAAGTTGCTCAAAATTGTATTCATCATTAGGGCTTCCCAAAAGATCTTGGTAAGTTCGATTCTGTGCTTTTTCACCATCACTTACGGTAACGGTTGGTCCTTCTGGAACGGCTTCTGATGTATTGATCAAATCTTTCCGGTCTTGAGGAACAACTTTTACCAACATGGAATTGCTGTCCTTAAACCAATTGATAGCATCACCCATATTTGCATTTACTTTTTGGGTGCTGAGTTTTTTCGCCAATGCTTTTTCAACATCAACTACCCAAAGCTCAACGTTGTTTTCCGTTGTGTTCAAAAAAGCCATCATTTTTTCATTAGGGGATACGGTGAAGTTTGATAATCGACCATTTTGAGGAATACCGATCACCTGTCGTGGATCTTTTTCATTTGCCTTTTTTACCTTTATGTTGTTGTAATAGGTAGTTCTACTTCCAATATTGGTTTTTGGATTGATACGAAGACCTCCCAATCTGAGTTCTTCCTCAGAAAGTTCTGCGATTGATTTGTAGGGGTCTCTATAAAAAAGAATAACGTTTTTACCTTTACTGTCAATCCTAACTGCAGGGGCTAGAGGTGCATCGACCAATTCCAAGATTGAAGCTGGCGGTTTTTGATAATCTAACTTTTCCTGAGCGATAAATGCTCCTGAAATAAGAAGAAATAAGAAAGTGGCTAACTGTTTTTTCATATAAATTAAGTTTGATGGACAAAGATATTAAAATGACCGACATTGGACTCAATCGATAAATTGTGAAATTTATTTCCTTGAAATGCAACATATAGTTACCTTTCCCTGAGTTTTAAATCTAATAGGAAAATGTATAGTTCAAAAATTACTGGATTGGGATATTATGTTCCCGAAAATGTGGTCACCAATGACGACTTGGCAAAATTAATGGATACAAATGATGCTTGGATTCCAGGAGAGAACGGGTATTAAGGAAAGAAGACACATAAAAAAGGGAGATGGAAATTCCACTTCTATAATGGGAGCAAAGGCTGCGAGAGTTGCCTTGGATCGAGCAAAGCTGGGAGCCGATGATATTGATATGATTGTTTTTGCCACACTTAGTCCAGATATGTATTTTCCGGGCGGTGGAGTAGAAGTTCAGGAAATGTTGAATATGCGAACCATTCCCGCATTGGATGTTCGCAATCAGTGCAGCGGATTTATTTATGCTCTTTCCGTGGCAGACCAATATATAAAAACTGGGATGTATAAGAACATTTTGGTAATTGGAAGCGAAAACCACAGTGGCGGACTCGATTTTTCGGACCGAGGTCGTAGTGTTTCGGTAATTTTTGGAGATGGAGCCGGCGCTGCCATAGTTTCAAGAAATGAATCGGGGAAGGGAGGAATTCTCTCTACTCATCTTCACAGCGAAGGGCAGCATAAAGATGAACTTTCCTTAAAAGGCCCGAGCACTGGCTATTGGGTTCCGGAGATTATTGCAGACAATCCCCAGGAAGACATCCCGTATTATCCACATATGAATGGCCAGTTCGTTTTTAAACATGCCATCGTGCGTTTTGCGGAAGTAATTCAAGAAGGATTAGAAGCGAATAACCTTGACGTAAAAGATATAGATATGTTGATACCGCATCAGGCGAATCTTCGGATATCACAATTTATTCAACATAAATTGAAACTGACCGATGATAAGGTTTTTAACAATATCCAGAAGTACGGGAATACTACCGCCGCTTCTATACCTATTGCATTAACTGAGGCTTGGGAAACTGGAAGAATAAAAGAGGGCGATTTGGTGGTTTTAGCAGCTTTTGGAAGTGGATTCACTTGGGGCAGTGCTGTCATCAGATGGTAGCTTCGATACTATCCCCGAAGTTATCGGGATCACTCAGCTACCTTTGTGAGGGCGTTTGAAAATAATTTATTTACTGCATGACTCTTATAAAAAAAGAAAAGCCTTTCACTTTTTGCTAAAGGGCTTTTCTCATTTCCTAAAAAAGGTATAATTCGTTAAACGGCTAATTCAAATAAATTATAAAATGAAATTTTAGGTTAATAATTAGACGTAAAACAAGTTCTAGAGTTTCATTGTAATCGGTTATTTAACAGGATAATAACATTAAAAAACAATCCCGAAACTGTAGGTTCCGGGATTGAATCTTTGTCGGCATTAACACTAACCATTAAAGTAAAAACTATTCCGACAAAGTTTGCCTTTAATATATATAATAGACGTTTGAAATCTTCAAATATTATGCTGCTCTCTTTGTTTTAACGAACATTTAGGATCACTTCTATTTAAGAATTGTATTTTTCAGAAAAAAAGAAACGATGAACAAGAAAACTTTGGTAATAGGTGCCAGCACCAATGAGGAACGATATTCAAATATGGCGATAAACCGTTTGGTTAAATATGGCCACACGGTTGAAGCAGTGGGACTTAGAAAAGGAACCGTAGCCGGAATTGATATTACCACCGAAAAAGAGGATTTTAAGGATATTAATACGGTCACGCTGTATTTGAATCCAAAGAGACAAGCAGAATATTATGACTATATACTTTCGTTGAATCCGGAACGTGTTATTTTTAATCCCGGCACGGAAAACCCCGAGTTTTTTAAAATCCTACGTGAAAATAACATTGAAAGTGAAGTGGCCTGTACCTTAGTTCTTTTGGGAACGAATCAGTACTAATCCGAAGAAAGTCAGCACTCCGTTCAGTATGAGTATAAAAAAGCCGAATTCGAAATTCAAGTGTTCTGCGGATAGATAACTTATTCCATATCCCACAAACGGAGTCAATATGGCGACCACTGGAACAAATTTATCTTTTACATTCCATTTGGTGAATAGACCATAGGCATATAATCCTAAAAGCGGACCGTAGGTATAGCCCGCGAAAACGAATAACTTCGCGATCACGGATTCATTGGCAATCACGTATTTGAATATTATGATCACGGCAATTAAAACAATTGAGACCAAAATGTGAACCTGCTTTCGCACTCTAATTTGTTTCCTTTCATCATACCTTTTTTCAATATCCAAAATGTCAATACTAAACGATGTAGTCAATGCTGTCAACGCACTATCGGCGCTACTATATGCAGCGGCAATAAGTCCGAGAATAAACAATACCGCAACTCCGGTTCCAAAAACATTTTCTTGGGCGGCAAGAGTGGGGAATAGCAGATCTTTATGGGCGTCTATTCCGTTCTGCTGCGCGTATACGGTTAATAATAATCCCAACACCAAGAAAACAAAATTCACAATAGTGAGCACAATGGTAAACCAAAACATATTTTTTTGAGCGTCCTCTAAATTGCGGCAGGTCAGGTTTTTCTGCATCATATCCTGATCCAGACCAGTCATTACAATCGCAATAAATGCACCGCTTATAAACTGTTTTACAAAATGGTCTCCCGATTTCCAATCGTCAAAAAAGAAGATTTGGCTCATATCACTATCGGCCACAAAATTAAAAAGAGCACCCCCCGAAAGTCCCAGATCTGTGGCCACATAATAAACTGCTACTCCTACCGCAACAAGCATGAAAAGGGTCTGTAGCGTATCGGTCCAAACGATGGTTTTAATACCGCTTTTAAAAGTATAAAGCCAAATCAGTAAAATGGTTATGGTCACCGTTACCCAAAAAGGAATATTCATATCGTCAAAGATCAGATTCTGAAGTACGATGGCAACCAAATAAAGCCGAAAGCTTGCACCTACAACCCGGGATAGAAGAAAGAACGATGCTCCAGTTTTGTAGGAAGCATTTCCGAATCTTCCATTTAAATAAGTGTAAATGGAAGTGAGATTAAGCCGATAATAAAGAGGGAGAAGCACAGTTCCAATTACGGCATACCCCACGATATAGCCCAGCACAACTTGAAAATAGCTAAACTTGGAAGCCTCTACCCAGCCAGGAACGGAGATAAAAGTCACTCCACTCAATGAAGCACCGATCATTCCAAAAGCCACTAGATACCATGGCGATTGTTTTCCCGCTTTGAAGAAATCTGCATTGCTTCCACCTCGATTCGTCAAAAAGGATATAAGTATTAAAAGCAAAAAATATCCAAGGATCAAAAATAGAATGTGGATGGGCTGCATAATTATTATTTAGTTACAGACTGAAACGGGTAGGTAATTTGGCAATAATCATTTCCAATTTCGTTGTTGTTTTAGACTTAGGGGTTTCCAATCCGTAAGCGTTTATTTAATAGAAATTTTGAAATGCCTATGTTTGGCCGTAAAAATACAAAGTTTGATTACGCCACCGAGAGAAATTTTGATACTTTTGGAGCGCAACAAGTATAATGCACATAACTTATTGATAATGAAAAAATTAAGACTTAGAATTCTCTTCCTTTTCAGCTTTTTGATGGCAACGTACATGGGATACTCGCAGGAGTACCGTCGAATGATTGACGCTGGAACTTTTACGGTAGAAGAAATTATAAACAATGCCGAAGCTTATTTTGCAAATAGGGATAAAGGAAGGGGTACCGGATATAAGCCTTATAAACGATGGGAATACAATGCGTTGCGATTGATAAACGAAGACGGTTATCTTCCGAATATAGAAGAACGTTTGGGCGAATTGGAACGCTGGAATGCATCTATGAACGAAAATGCCGCCAATAGAACGGTTCTTCCCGATAGTTGGCAAGACCTTGGTTCCCAGTTCATGGAACGCCACTTCCGGATGGAATCCAGGCGTTGGTAGAATTACTGGCTTGGCTTTCGAGAACGGAAATAGCGATCATATGATTATCGGTGCAAATACCGGCGGAGTATGGAGAACAACCGATGGAGCTCAAACCTGGGCACATTTAACCGACTATTTTTCGCATCTTGCGGTTTATTCGGTCGCGATTGATCCCACTAATCCTAGCACGTATTTCTTTGGTTCCTACGAAGGAAAGATTTTCAAATCCATTGATTCGGGTGCAACCTGGAATTTATTGGGATCTGCAGGTTACAGTATCGTGAACAAAATCTTAATAAACCCATCGAACACAAATGTCATCTTCGCAACTTCAGAAAATTCGGGAATATATAGATCCGTTGATGGAGGAATAAACTGGACGAAAGTGGTCTCTGACGATTATGGCTTTGATGTAGAATTTAAACCTGGCGATCTTTCCGTAGTATATGCTTCGGGTTCTAGATTTCACAAATCTACCGATGGAGGTGTAACTTTCACCACAATTAATGGGTTTTCTTTCGGAGCAAAGATGATCGGAGTTTCACCAGATGATCCGAATCTTGTGTACGTCCTGGAAGCCTCGGGCAGTAAGTTTGGAGGACTTTATACATCTGAAAATGGTGGAGATAATTTCACCAAATTGAATCATGGAAACCTCAATTTTTTCGGATATAGTACTATAGGTCAGGATAATTCAGGACAGGCTCCCCGAGATATGGCAATTGCCGTAAATCCAACCAATGCAAATGAAGTGCATATTGCAGGAATTCTAACTTGGCGGTCTATGAACCGTGGGGTAAATTTCACTATCACTTCCGATTGGATCCCGTATAATGCAGCCAATGCGAATATTGGATATTGCCACGCCGATGTGGACGATTTGATGTTCAATGGCACAACGCTATACGCCGTTACGGATGGGGGCATTTTTAAAGCAGAAAATACAGGAACAATAAATGCTGATTATTTTGAGGATATCACTACGGGCTTGAGCATTCGTCAATTCTATAAAATAGGAGTTTCCCAGACCGAAAATGTTGTTGTTTCTGGGGGATCACAAGATAATGGCACCTCTTTTTACAAAGAATCAACGGGCTGGAAAGATTGGTTGGGTGCAGATGGAATGGAAACTTTTATAGACAAGAACAACAGCAATATCTTTTTTGGAACCACGCAGTTTGGCGCATTATATCGTTCCTCGAATGGTGGAAGTTCTTATTATGGATTAAACCCACCTGGTAATGGTTCCGGAAATTGGGTAACTCCCTTTGAACAGGATCCAGTGCAACCCAATACTGTTTATGTGGGTTATAGAAACGTATATAAATCTATTAATGGTGGCTCCAGCTGGGCTTCTATTTCCCAAAATTTCGGGTATAATCTCGAACATTTAAAAATTGCTCCTTCAAATAACCAAGTTATGTACGCCACCCTAGGATTGCGGTTTTATAGAACAGAGGACGGCGGAAGCACAAATTGGACCCAAATGACCTCTCCAGGAGGACAGATCAATTTTGTGGCTGTACATCCCACCAATCCAGATAAAATTGCCGTAGCAACTACCACATATAACCGTGTTTTGGTCTCAGAAGATGGAGGTGCCACTTGGGCAAGCTATAAAAAGAATCTACCCAATTTCAGTGCTCTATGCCTGGTTTGGGATGATAATGGAAAAGATGGTCTTTATTTGGGAATGGATTACGGCGTCTATTATATAGACAATACCTTCACCGATTGGCAGCCTTATAGCAATATGCTCCCCAATGTGATTGTAAATGAATTGGAAATCAACAATCAAACCCGTACACTTTACGCAGGAACTTATGGACGTGGACTTTGGGCTTCACCATTGGTTGAAAGAACAATTGGGGTTGACGACGTGACTTTCAAAGAGAAAGTTGAAATATATCCGAATCCTGCTTCATCTGAAGTTGTGATCAGTTCGCCAATAAGTATTGAAGGAACAATCAAGGTTTTTGATATTACAGGAAAACTGCTTATATATGAGCATAACGCCGTATTGAAAAACACGTATAATCTTGATATTTCTTCCCTGCCCGCCGGAGTTTATTTTATTCGATTGAACACTTCGGAAGGAATGGCAACCAAAAAACTATTGAAAAAATAACACCGTTAGGCTGTTAATGGAATGCTTCAGAAAAGTCAGACTTTCTGAAGCATTTTTTTTAACTTGCGGGCTGGAATTATGCTATGGAATTTTCTTCAAAACTTCTTGAAAATGCGGTCAACGAAATGTCCCAGCTCCCCGGAATTGGGAAGCGTACCGCACTTCGCTTGGTACTTCATTTACTAAAGCAACCTCAGGAACAATCTAAAAATCTGGCGGGTGCTTTAACTAAAATGCGCGAGAATATTAATTTTTGTGCCAATTGTCATAATATTAGCGATACTGCATTATGTGAAATTTGCGCCAATCCCAAACGCGATGGTCATTTAGTTTGTGTAGTGGAAGATATCCGCGATGTGATGGCAATAGAAAATACCAGCCAATACCGAGGGCATTATCATGTTTTGGGAGGAAAAATATCTCCCATGGACGGAATCGGTCCTGGCGATTTAGCCATTTTATCTTTGGTTGAAAAAGTAAAGCAAGGAAACGTTCGCGAATTGATTTTTGCGCTCAGCTCTACCATGGAAGGAGATACCACGAATTTCTATATTTATAAACAGATAGAATCCTTCAACATAACCACTACAACAATTGCACGCGGAATATCCGTTGGCGATGAATTGGAATATGCCGATGAAGTTACCTTGGGCAGAAGTATCCTTCAACGTATTCCATTTGAATCTTCTTTAAAAAGTCTCTAGCTTTTGAAACTCTCCGTCGTTATTCTCAACTATAATGTGCGCTACTTTTTGGAGCAGTGTCTTCGCTCGGTTCAAAGAGCCATAAAATCTTTGGATGCTGAAATAATTGTGATAGATAACGACTCCAAAGATGGAAGTTGCGAGATGGTAAAAGCTCTCTTTCCCGAAATTACCCTAATAGAAAACAAGGAGAACGTTGGTTTTAGCAAAGCTAATAATCAAGCCGTAGCTGTAGCCAAGGGCGAATACCTCTGTATTTTGAATCCAGATACAGCCGTTGCCGAAGATACTTTTCAGCTTGCATTACAATATGCGGAGGGCATTAAAGACCTCGGTGCATTAGGAGTTTACTTAATGGACGGCACAGGGAATTTTCTTCCAGAAAGTAAACGCAATCTACCAACCCCAAAGGTTTCTCTTATGAAATTGGCTGGGTTTGCTCAAAAGTACTATTCAAAGATGTCGGAAACTTCCACGGGTGAAGTGGAAGTTTTGGTTGGTGCCTTTATGCTGTTGAAAAGAGCTATCTACAATGAAGTAGGCGGTTTTGACGAAGACTATTTTATGTATGGGGAGGATATTGACCTCTCCTACAAAATCACCCAAGCTGGTTATAAGAATCATTACTTTGGGAGTACAACGATCCTTCATTACAAAGGCGAAAGCACCCAAAAGGATGAGGTGTATTTTGAAAGATTTTATGGTGCAATGCAAATTTTCTATCGAAAGCATTTCAATAAAAACATTGTCCTGGAAAGTGCTGTTTCAATGGGAGTAGCTATGGCTAAAAAAGCAAAAAGATTATCTTCTACGAGTAAAACCAAGTCCACTGGAAAGCCACAGAACAATTATCTCTTCACTGAAAATAAGGAGCTACGGGGTAAATTGAACAAAGAAATGGAAGTTGATTTTCAGGAAGTTTCTAAAGATTTTCTACAACGGGGGAACATAGAAAACAGTTTGTTGGTTGTTGATGCAGAATATCTGACTTACAATGAAATATTTGAAATGATGAAAGAGCTAAAGGGAAGGAATAATCTTTTTCGCATTAAGCCTCCTGCCTGCAACTTCATAATTGGAAGCGACCAAAGTGATGAAAAGGGCGGGGTAATTGTTTTTTAAGAAATTTGAAACCAAGAGCGAACAAAATTTTAACTAATTTTGCAACGTTTTTAAGATAAGGCACCTTGTGCTTACCAAAATCAGACATTGAAATAATATTATGGCAAAATTTGAATTGAAATTGCCCAAGATGGGCGAGAGTGTTGCAGAGGCAACGCTAACCAATTGGCTAAAGGAAGTGGGCGACACTATTGAGGCAGACGAAGCAGTCCTTGAAATAGCGACTGATAAAGTGGATAGCGAAGTTCCCAGTGAGGTTAACGGTGTTTTGGTCGAAAAACTCTTCGATGTTGATGATGTGGTTCAAGTGGGCCAAACGATAGCCATAATTGAAACTGAAGGAGGTTCTGATGCCGCTCCAACAAAGGAAAACGAAAGCACTCCTTCCCCGGAAACAATTAAGGAAGTAGAAAAACAATTTGATACCGCCAAAGAGGTTGTACATTCCCCTATTGAAAATACGGGAGATAGGTTCTATTCGCCCTTGGTAAAGAATATTGCAGCTACAGAAGGTATTTCCCAAAGCGAACTAGATGGAATATCAGGAACTGGCAAGGATGGCCGAGTAACCAAAAATGACATTTTGGCTTATGTAGAAAACCGTTCTTCAGTAAAAACTACAGAAAAACAATCCCAGCCTTCTGTTAAGGAAGCCAGCAAACAGGCTCCTCAACCAGCTAAACCACAAGCGCCAGTTTCATTGAGTGGCGGTGATGAAATAATAGAAATGACCCGTATGGGCAAGCTTATTGCCAACCACATGGTGGATAGTGTTCAAACATCGGCGCACGTTCAATCCTTTGTGGAATGCGACGTTACCAATGTTTGGAACTGGAGAAATAAGGTAAAAGGTGCATTCGCCAAACGCGAAGGGGAAAACCTAACCTTTACGCCAATTTTTATGGAAGCGGTAGCAAAAGCGTTGAAAGACTTCCCAATGATGAATATTGCCGTGGACGGGGATAAAATCATAAAAAGAAAGAATATCAATCTTGGAATGGCAGCTGCATTAGCGGATGGAAACTTGATTGTTCCGGTAATTAAAAACGCAGACCGTTTGAATCTTTTGGGAATGAGCAAGGCCGTAAATGACCTGGCCAATCGTGCTCGTGAAAACAAACTGAAACCAGATGATATCCAAGACGGAACCTACACAGTTACAAATGTTGGAACTTTTGGAAGTATAATGGGAACGCCGATAATCAATCAACCGCAGGTAGGGATTTTAGCCTTGGGCGCAATCAGAAAAGTGCCCGCCGTTATTGAAACTCCCGCAGGAGATTTCATCGGTATCCGCTATAAGATGTTCCTTTCCCATAGCTATGACCACCGTGTTGTAAACGGTGCTTTAGGAGGGCAATTTGTCAAACGAGTTGCCGATTATCTGGAAGCGTGGGATGTAAATACGGAAATTTAATTTCGACATCAATTTTATAACAAAAAAGGGATTTGAACTTCAAATCCCTTTTTCTTTTTTATAACTCCAATCGAAAGTGCCAGAAAGTTTATCTTTGCTCATCAATATAAATCTATGGAACTCAACCTAAAAAAACCGATTTGCTTTTTCGACCTTGAAACAACCGGAATCAATGTTGCCAAGGACAGAATCGTGGAAATTGCGATTTTAAAAGTTTATCCCAATGGAAATAAGGAAAGTCACACCTGGCGTGTAAATCCTGAAATACCAATTCCAGCGGAGTCTTCAGCCATTCATGGAATTACAGATGAAATGGTTGCCAATGAGCCTACTTTTAAGGAATTGGCTCCAAAAGTATATGCCCTTATCAAAGACAGTGACCTTGGCGGATTTAATTCAAATCGTTTTGACATTCCGCTTTTAGCAGAAGAATTATTACGTGCCGAGGTAGATTTCGATATGAAAAAAGCACTTTCAGTGGATGTACAGACCATTTTTCACAAGATGGAAAAACGGACTTTGGAGGCGGCATATAAATTTTATTGCAATAAGGATCTTGTGGATGCCCATAGTGCAGCAGCAGATACACATGCCACCTACGAAGTGCTAAAGGCCCAATTGGACAAGTATCCAGAATTGAATAATGACATCTCCTTTCTTGCAGATTTCAGCTCCCATAAAGAGCATGTGGATTTTGCAGGGTTTATAAGCTATAATGAAGAGGGTGTCGAAGTTTTTTCCTTCGGCAAGTACAAAGCAAGGTTGGTTCATGATATCTTAGAAAGCGATCCCGGTTACTTTGGTTGGGTATTGAATGCAGATTTCCCACTTTATACCAAAAAAGTCTTAACCCGAATCAGGCTAGCAAAGTTTAATACAAAATTCTAAATTTCAACTTTCTTTTTTATAGGAAGACAGAGCATAAAAAAATAATATAAACGGATGAAAATAATCTGCGTAGGTCGTAATTACTCAGACCATATCCAAGAACTTAAAAATGAAACTCCCGCCGAACCTGTGCTATTTTTGAAGCCGGATACCTCCATTCTTCTTAAAAAACAACCGTTTTTCATTCCCGAATTCTCCAAAGATGTTCATCATGAAGTAGAATTATTGGTGAGGATTAATAGGATTGGCAAACACATTGATAGAAAATTCGCGCATAAATATTATGACGAAATAGGGTTGGGAATTGATTTTACGGCAAGAGACCTCCAGGCCGAGTTGAAAAAAAACGGTCTTCCTTGGGAGAAAGCAAAAGCCTTTGACGGTGCAGCAGTGGTGGGAAAATTCTTAAATAAAGAAGAAATCAAGGAAATTGATAATTTAGAATTTAGTCTTGAAGTGAACGATAAGGTGGCCCAAAAGGGGAATACGGCACAGATGATATGGAAGATCGATGGCTTGATTGAATATATTTCTCAATATTTCACCCTAAAAATCGGTGATATTATATTTACAGGAACACCTTCGGGGGTTGGAAGAGTAGAACCTGAAGATCAACTTACAGGGTATATTGAAGACAAAGAAATGTTTTCAATAAAAATAAAATAAAACAAATGAAGACTTCAGAATTTGACATGTTGGCAGAGATAATTACCATAGGCGATGAGATTCTGATAGGTCAGATAGTCGACACTAATTCCGCTTATATTTCAAAAGAATTAGACCGAGTGGGAGTAAAGGTTTATCAAATAACTTCTGTTCAAGACAATCGCGAGCATATTTTAAAGGCCTTTGATGATGCAGCAACGCGGGTAAATCTCGTAATTGTAACCGGAGGTCTGGGACCCACAAAAGACGATATCACAAAACAGACTTTTTGCGATTTTTTTGAAGATGAACTGGTGGATAATCCCGAAGTAGTTGAAAACATTAAACAGTTATTTAAAAAATACCACCTGAGTCTTCCTTTGAAAGCAAACATTCAACAAGCAAAGGTTCCGTCGAAAGCAACAATCTTGATGAATCTTCATGGAACCGCCCCAGGAATGTGGATGGAAAAGGATGGAACTGTCTTCATATCGCTCCCAGGCGTTCCTTTCGAGATGAAGCGATTATTAATGGAAGAAGTATTGCCGAGAATTGAAAAAAGATTTGACCGTCCGTTTATCTATCATAAAACCTTGCTGACTTACGGTCTAGGTGAAAGTGCCATAGCAGAAAGAATCGAGGATTGGGAAAACTCTCTTCCTGCGGATATCGCACTTGCCTATCTTCCATCTTTAGGGAAAGTTCGTCTTAGACTATCTTCTACCGGAAAAAATAGACGCGCTATAACAAACGTTGTTGACAAACAGATGGAAGCCCTTCACGGACTGCTTTCCGATATTGCAATAGGATATGAAGACGAGACATCCATGGTTGAGCAAATAGGCAAAATGTTGCTATCACAAAACAAATGTCTCAGTATTGCCGAAAGTTGCACAGGCGGAAGGATTGCTTCGGAAATTATACGCTACCCAGGAATTAGTTCATTTTTTAAGGGAGGCGTAATCCCTTATGGAACGGAGTATAAAACTAAAGTGCTAGGCGTTCCTCAAGAATTAATAGAAAAATATAATGTTGTAAGCATTCCTGTTGCGGAATCCATGGCAATTAAATGTAAGGAACTTTTTGAATCGGATTATGCCCTTTCAACCACGGGAATTGCCGGCCCCACAAAAGGTGATGGAGAGGATGAAATAGGAACTGTGTGTATTGCAGTTGCTTCACCCGTGGGAGTTGTATCAGAAAAATTTCAGTTTGGCAACGACCGTTTTCGGGTAATTGAGAAGACTGCCAACAAGGCATTTGAGATGTTGAGGAAAGAAATTCTAAAAAACTAATTTGCTTTTCTTGTACATCAATATTTAATTGTATAAATTTGCACCCTGTTTAAAAATAACTCAAAATAAGTTAAGGAAATGTCTAGAGTTTGTGAGCTTACCGGAAAGAAAGCGATGGTTGGGAATACCGTATCGCACGCAATGAACAAAAGCAAACGTAAGTTTGATGTAAATTTGTTGAAAAAACGCTTTTACATTCCTGAAGAAGATAAATGGATTACCTTGCGCGTATCCGCTTCAGCTATTAAGAATATCAATAAAAAAGGAATTTCCGCGGTCATCAAAGATGCTCGCGTAAAAGGCTTTCTGAATAAATAATTGCTATAACCAATAAAGTCCGTTACAATGGCCAAAAAAGGAAATAGAGTTCAAGTGATACTTGAGTGCACAGAGCACAAGGAATCTGGAAAGCCAGGAACTTCTCGCTACATTACCACAAAAAACAAAAAAAATACCCCGGACAGGATGGAGTTGAAGAAATTCAACCCAATCCTTAAAAAAATGACTGTCCACAAAGAAATTAAATAATTGGATATTTTCGCATTTGTGAATTTATCAAATAAAATATAGAGACATGGCAAAGAAATCAGTAGCATCCTTACAAACCGGTTCAAAGCGTTTGACCAAGGCTATTAAAATGGTGAAGTCTGAGAAGACTGGCGCATATACTTTTACAGAAGCAGTTATGCCTCCTGAAATGGTTGGCGACTGGTTGAACAAGAAATAACCTACCAAAAAATTATTTGGAGGAAGCCACTTTTTTACGAAGGTGGCTTTTCGTATTTTTGTCTTTTGCAAAAAATTGTAAAAGAAAGAAACACCCACTACCAACCTAGCACCGACAATCAAACATGAGCTTATTTAAAAGAATATTCTCGAAAGAGAAAAAGGAAACTCTTGACAAGGGACTTGAAAAATCAAAAACCTCCTTTTTTGATAAGCTTAGTAAAGCCGTTGCCGGAAAGAGCAAGGTTGATGATGATGTTCTAGACAATCTTGAGGAAGTTCTTGTTTCAAGCGATGTCGGTGTTAATACAACTCTTAAGATAATCGATAGGATTGAGGCACGTGTTTCCAAAGATAAATATCTGGGCACTGAAGAGCTTAACAAAATCCTCAGAGAGGAAATTGCTGGACTTTTAAGCGAGATTGATGCCGGAAACGCAACCGAGTTTGAAGTTCCCGCTGGCAAAAGGCCATACGTGATTATGGTTGTTGGTGTGAATGGAGTTGGGAAAACCACTACCATTGGAAAGTTGGCATTTCAATTTAAAAAGGCAGGAAAAAGTGTTATCCTTGGAGCTGCCGATACTTTCCGTGCCGCCGCCATAGACCAATTACAAATCTGGGCAGATCGCACCAATGTGCCCATTGTGAAGCAAAGCATGGGAAGTGATCCCGCTAGCGTTGCTTTTGATACCTTAAAAAGCGGTGTCAACCAAAATGCCGATGTTATCATTATCGATACTGCCGGACGTCTTCACAACAAAGTGAACTTGATGAACGAGCTTACCAAGATCAAAAGGGTAATGCAAAAGGTAATTCCGGATGCACCCCATGAAGTGCTTTTGGTTCTCGATGGATCTACCGGGCAAAATGCCTTTGAGCAAGCAAAACACTTTACTGCTGCCACAGAGGTTACTTCCCTTGCTGTAACCAAACTAGATGGCACCGCCAAAGGTGGCGTGGTTATCGGAATCAGCGACCAATTCCAAATCCCTGTGAAATATATTGGTGTGGGTGAAGGCATGGAAGACCTTCAGGTTTTCAATAAATTTGAGTTTGTGGATTCCTTTTTTAAATAGTCTCGATTTAAATCCTAACTTAAGATTGGCAAGGGAAATTAGCAAAGGAAAATGGTGCTGCAACTCGTATTTTAATAGGAATGCTCATCATTGTATTATCCCAATTAGCTTGGCATTTTCTTGATTTGCCTGACTTTGTAAATGGCTTAATCCTAGGAATTGGAATAGGGGTAATGGTTTTGACAATTATTCGAAGATAAAAGATTCCTTTTTTTTATATCCTCTTTTTATTTCAAACCAAAGAATTCCGATCCATTATTGCCGGTTTTTCAACTCCCATTAAGTGAAGGATGGTTGGAGCAATATCCCCTAAAATTCCATTTCTTACCGACTTAATCTCATTATCCACAATAATTATTGGAACTGGATTGGTAGTGTGGGCCGTGTTGGGCGATCCATCAGGATTGATCATAGTTTCGCTATTTCCATGGTCTGCGATAATAATGGTTGTATAGTGACTCTTTAATGCTTTTTCAACAATAGCTTTTGCGCATTTATCCACGGTTTCACACGCCTTTACCGCAGCTTCAAAAACACCAGTATGACCGACCATATCTGGGTTTGCAAAGTTTAAGCATATAAAATCCGCTGTTTCATTTTCTATTTCCGGTAAAATCATGTCACGAAGATCATAAGCGCTCATTTCAGGTTTTAGGTCGTAGGTTGCTACTTTGGGTGATGGACATAGAATCCTTTTTTCACCTTCAAAAGGAATTTCCCTTCCACCAGAAAAGAAAAATGTTACGTGGGGATATTTTTCGGTCTCGGCAATACGGATTTGTTTTTTTCCATTTTTCTCCAATATTTCCCCTAAGGTATCGTGAAGGTTTTCCTTGTTATAAACAACGTGGATATTTCCGAAAGAAGCATCATAATTGGTAAGAGTAACGAAATACAAGGGAATGGGTTTCATTCCGAAATCTTCATGATCTTTTTGTGTTAAAGCTTCGGTAAGTTGTCGCCCGCGATCCGTTCTAAAGTTGAAAAAGATTACAACGTCATCTTTATCGATAGTAGCAATAGGACTCCCATCTTCGGAAACCATACAGATTGGTTCAATAAATTCATCGGTGATTCCTTCGGCATAGCTTTCTTCGATACTTTTTATTGCATTATGCGAAGGTTTTCCTTTTCCGAAACGCAATAGATCATAAGCCTTTCGCACTCGTTCCCATCTTTTATCGCGATCCATGGCGTAATAACGTCCGATAATTGAAGCCAGTTTTCCGCCCGTTTTTTTCAAATGAAATTGTAGCTCCTCAATAAAATCCTTTCCTGAATGTGGATCTACATCTCGACCATCGGTAAAAGCGTGCACGAAAATGTTTTTCAGACCTTCCTGTTGCGCTGCCGTCAACAATCCTTTTAAATGATCTATATGCGAATGGACACCACCATTGGAAACGAGGCCCATAAAATGAATTCGTTTATTGTGGGTTTTGGCATACTCAAATGCTTTCTTTAACTCGGGTTCATCTTTCAGCGTTCCATTTTCTACCGCCATATTTATTTTTGCCAGATCTTGGTACACGATTCTTCCCGCTCCAAGATTCATATGGCCCACTTCACTATTTCCCATTTGACCCTTTGGAAGACCTACGTTCATTCCATCGGTAAGCAATTGGGCATGTGGATATTTTTTATACAGTGAGTCAATAAATGGTGTATTTGCCTGTGCGACTGCAGAGACCGCTGGATTCTGTGTGACTCCCCATCCATCGAGGATCATTAAAATTACTTTCTTGTTCATTCTGCAAAGATATAAAGGGTCGATGAGTTTATGAGTTTATTAGTCGATGAGTTGATGAGTTGAGAAGTTTAAGAGTTTAAATGTTTATGTTGAGTTCGGTTTTTTAATTTTCGTCTACCGTCTACCGTCTACCGTCTACCGTCTACCGTCTACCGTCTACCGTCTACCGTCTACTACAGGAAGTAACTTCGGATTGATATCCAAAATATTCTCCTTTACATATCGTGAAACAAAAGCTTCGGAAAAAAACTCGTTACCCAATATTTTTTCTTCGGAAAGCATTTTCTTTACATCAATTTTTTCCTTGTATTCCTTGAGCATCGGGATTGAGACGGGTGCGTAACTGAAATGCCACGGCTCGTATTTAAAGCCTTTTCGGTTTCCGTTGTCGGTATAAACTTCTATAAAATTAAATTTTTCTGCATTTTCATTGAGCCATACTTTCAAACCACAATAAGGACCCATTCCATGGAAATTATCCGGCATCAATACATTGGCTGGTCTTGGAGCATTGGCATCTATTATGTCCAAATCCGTTCCCCAATGATGACGCGAGGTGCCAGGAATGGTAGAATATTCAATGATTTTCTCAATTGCTTTTTCTGGGGAGAGTCCCTCGGCAGTAAAACGTTTGTATTTCCCTTCAAATATTTCCTTTTGACGCTGAAAACTTCGGTAGGCCGAAACAACTTCGAGGTTTATATTTTCTTTGGTGGCAGCTGTTTTCATTCGGATGAATGCTTCCTTGGCGCTTTTGTGCATTTTGGAAGTATAACCATCTCCAATAATATCCGGATTTCCTTTACCAATAAGTTGATTTCGGGTAAATTCTCCTGAAATTGTTTTGAAAGAAAAATGGGGAAAAATGGCTAAACTTAATCCGGCAAGACCGGAAATTTTAATAAATTCGTTACGCTTCATTATAAGGAATATGTGAAGTTCTAAAATTACTATTAATTTGAAAGATAACGCCATTTCAATCCGCATTATTGAACCTACCGAGATTTTAAGCATTCTTCCGCTTATGCAAAAACTCGAGGATTTCACGGTTCCCGAACCAATTTTGAAAGAGCGATTATTGGAAATGTCCCAACAGAATTATGAATGCTTGGGAGTCTTTGATGCAGACAAATTAATTGGCACTTGTGGTCTTTGGTTCCAAACGCGACACTATGCCGGAAGAAGTTTGGAAATAGATCATGTTATCATTGACGACACCTATAGAAATAAGGGTGTGGGGAAACAGTTGATGGACTTTGTTTATGATTACGCCCGAAATAAATCGTGTAATTGGGTAGAATTAAACACCTATGTCCATAATTTTCTGTCACATAAATTCTATTACAACCAAGGATTTGTGGCCAAGGGATATCATTTCGTGAAGGAATTGTGACTTCGACTCCGCTCAGTCACCAGACTTTCGGTCGAGCGGAGCCGAAATAAAAATTCAGAATTCTGAATTCTGAATTTCAGAATTGAAGAATCGTTCCACTTTCTACTTCATAAGGTTCTTTTTCTTGCTTAAAAATACGAGCTTTTAATTCACCCATAAGTTTAATCTCATCACCTTTAACCCGTAACCAACTTCCTTCACGAAGTCCGACAACAGGTATTGTATTTTGCGTATGGAATTCCGCAATCCGGGTCTCCCGAGTTTCTCCCATATGTTTGCTGCTGGGATCTGGATCTAAATAATGTGGGTTGAGATTAAAGGGAATAACTCCCAATGTTTTGAAAGAGGGTGGATATATTATGGGCATATCATTGGTAGTCTGCATAGAAACCCCGCAAATATTGCTGCCTGCGCTGGTGCCCAGATATGGCAATCCATCAAAAATAGCTTTACGAAGCACTTGCATCAATTCCAAACCATAAAGAGCGTTTACCAGTACAAATGTATTCCCGCCACCTGTAAAAACACCTTTTGCATTTTTCAGCACTTCCGCAGGATTTTTAAAAGTATGTAGTCCGATTAGTTTTTTACCAATCTTTCTAAATGCGTGCGATGCTTTTTCGGTATAGTCATCATGGCTCATCCCACCGGGACGAGCGTAGGGGATGAAAATTACTTCCTTCGTATCTTTAAAAAGCGCTGTCATTTCCTGGTTTATGTAGTCTAAATATTCACCGCCATACACAGTGCTGGTACTTGCTACAATTAGATTTTTCATTTTTTTTAATTAGGAGTTGTAAATTTAGCCATTGAAATGGAAACTTTTGATTGAAATGCTTCTAATTTCCTCTTTACATAAAAGGCCCATTCCTTCTCCAGCTCAGGAGATATTTGGCCAAATAATTATGGGATTAGAGTATCTTTCTTTTTCTATTTCTTATTATGGAAATAGGAAAATAAAAAAACCGTTCTCAAAATTGGATTTTGGGAACGGTTTAATTAGAGGGAGTTTATTCTTATTTCTTGTCGGATTTCAATTGCATTCTATAAATCTGGCTCACAATGGCATCCGTTTTTGGATCATAGCTTTCTACAACAAAGTTTCCGTCCTCATTAAAATACCCGAAAGAGGATTTGCCGTTCTGGGAATAGATATAATACCCGTTTTGTGAAGTAGGTTTTATAATAGCGTATTCATCTTGGGTAGCATTATCCTTTACGGTCATCAATCTATATCCTTCTTTGTCCTTTTGGCTCAAGAATTTAAATCGGTTGCCTTGGTAGCCATAAGTCACATCTGTATCAACCTTTACGGGGCTCATTACCACATCCTGATTTGTTTGGTTTGGATTGGCCGCATTTAATTCAAGTCGTTGTTTCTCGCTTGTGGAAACTGCCTTGCTGGAAACTTCCGTTCCTTTACTGTCTTTTACTTCAGTTTTGGTTACAACGGTTTCTTTCTTCTTATTTATGTTTTCTTGCGCAAAGCCTGTGGTAAAGGCCGCAAGAGCAAAAATCAATAATAACTTTTTCATAATTATCTTGTTTAGATGTTTTACGCAAAAATACAGAGCATAAATGTTAATTAAACACAACCTCGTTGTAATCATTTCCCAAAATTAAATGAATTTATTATGAGTATTGGCTCCTACATGTCAATATAATATGTAATTCATAAAATACGGCCATAATAAAATAGGTATTAAAAGCGGAGATCCAAACCAGAATAATTGATGATGAAATCTTTTCTGAAAACCCGTTTTGTTGCGTCGAAAAATATGAAGTGAAAATGTATATTTGCACCTCCGTAAACCGAAGCCCTTTTTAGGTAAAGGTTTACCTTAAAAAAGAATAAATGAAAGCAGGTATCGTCGGATTGCCAAATGTGGGTAAATCAACACTTTTTAATTGTTTGTCAAATGCCAAGGCCCAAAGTGCAAATTTCCCGTTTTGCACTATTGAACCAAATGTGGGTGTTGTAAACGTTCCCGATCAACGATTGTTGAAGTTGGAGCAATTGGTGAATCCAGAGCGAGTTTTGCCAGCAACTGTTGAAATAGTTGACATTGCCGGACTTGTGAAAGGAGCGAGCAAAGGAGAAGGACTTGGCAATCAGTTCCTGAGCAATATTCGTGAAACCGATGCCATTCTTCACGTTTTACGCTGCTTTGACAATGACAACATCGTACATGTGGATGGTAGCGTAAATCCTATCAGAGATAAGGAAACCATAGATATGGAACTGCAATTGAAGGATCTCGAAACGGTGGATAAAAAACTTGATAAAGTAAAACGTGCGGCTCGAACTGGAAATAAGGAAGCCCAAAAGGAGGAAACCGCTCTTATGAAAGTGAAAAGTGGATTGGAAGCAGGAATTTCTGTGCGCGCCATTGATTTAACCGAGGAAGAAAGAGTTGAATATATTGTTCCTTCTCAATTTATCACAGATAAACCGGTGCTATATGTATGTAACGTGGATGAAGATTCTGCGGTTTCTGGAAACGAATATGTAGATAAAGTGAAGGAAGCAGTTGCCAACGAAAACGCGGAAGTTATTGTTTTGGCAGTCGGGACAAGAGGCTGATATTACGGAACTGGACACTTATGAAGAGCGTCAAATGTTCTTGGAGGATCTGGGGTTGGACGAAGCGGGATCTGCAAAACTGATTCGCAGTGCATATAAATTATTGAATCTTCAAACGTATTTTACGGCTGGGGTAAAAGAAGTCCGGGCTTGGACCATTCCCGTGGGTTCAACCGCACCACAAGCGGCGGGAGTTATCCATACCGATTTTGAAAAAGGTTTCATTAGAGCAGAGGTCATCAAATATGATGATTTTGTCAAATACGGAAGCGAGGCGAAGGTTAAGGAAGCCGGAAAAATGGGAGTGGAAGGAAAAGAATACATTGTTAAGGATGGCGATGTGATGCATTTCCGGTTTAATGTTTAAATGGATTTGAAATTTAAGATTTGAACGATGGGAGGTGACTGGCAGTATCCAGTAGCAGTTGGCAGTGAGATTCAGTGATCAGTAATCAGTGTTCAGTGATCAGTAATCAGTGATTAGTATTCAGTAACTAGTATTTAATGATTAATTAATAACTGCTCAACTCTAATCAGGGATGTTCAAATTTGAGAATTGAGATGTAAAACTTAATTTACAAACCACTCATCACTCACCACTCACCCCGACCCTCTAAAAACTATAAATAAAGGCCATCCCACTAAAACGGTCACCGTTAAAACCCGTTCCAGAACTCGGATAAATTTGGATATCCGTATTTTTCTTCTTGTGAAGTTCGGGAACCAAAATACCTGTACTGGCACCCAAAACATATCCTAAAAGAACATCGGTAAGAAAGTGTTGGCCTGCTTCCATTCGTAAAACACCCACTGTGGCAGGAAGGGCGGCAGCACCGGCCCAAATAAATATTTTTCCTCCTACATCTGGATGAAAATCGGTATACACCTTAGCTGCAAAAAATGTAGCTGTGGCGGTAGCGGCCACATGGCCAGAATAGAATGACCGCTGGCCGTTGTTTAGGAATCTTATATCAGGATCGGTATCGCCACTATTGTCGTAAACATAAGGTCGGCTTCTATCAATAAGTCCGGCAGCAAAGGTATAAAGAGCCGCTGTAGTAGCGAGACTTTCAAGATAAAGTCCTAGATATTGCCCCGTATGATCATTTATGTCATCATCTAAAATAAGAGCAATTGGAGCAGCAAAGGAAATAGCAAATGGAATGTTGCTTATTGAATTCGCCTTTTCACTGTGTTTTCCTGCAACCCATCTATCGAGAAAGTTGAGGTTGTCTATTTTTTGCTGAAGAAGAATGGGATCGGTAAAACCCGGAATCTCATTCTCGGGAAGATCGTCTTTTCCTTTTATAAGAGAAAGCCCAATTGCGCTCACTCCAAGACCGGTACCCGTCCAAATCCCATCTCTGAGCCACTTCCATTCATAAGGCGTGATAGAGGATGAATCTGATTTGCTAAAGAAAAAAGTAGAATTTTCTAAACTTGTGCTAGCTTGCTGAGCCTTCAGGCAAAAGGGAATTATCAGAGCAAAAATTATTGCTTTTATTTTCATATAATAAAATTATGTGCTGAGTAACCGAGCTTGGTTATTCCCAAATTGAGAAATCTCGAAGAATTCATTCATATAAACGAAGCTTTTTTCGAAGCAAATCCATTTCCTTTTCCAGTTTATGCATCCGATTGAGCATTTGTTTTATCGCATCCAAACCTTCGTAGTTAATTCCGAGATCATGGTGTAAGCGAAACATTCTTTCTATTTCCGAAATATCACTTTCGTCGATAAAAACATCATTTTCCCTTTCTTCAAGAGAAACTAACCCATACTCATTGAGGTTTCTAACAAATTCATCCTCTATTTGTGTCTGCTCGCAAAAAAGTCTAACCAAAATATATTTTTCTGTTTCCATTATCTAAGTTTTGAAAGTTGGGTGAACAGTTCCTTTTCCTCTGCCGAGAGATTCGTGGGCAATGTTATTTTGTAAGTGATGAACAAATCCCCGTGTTGTCCCTCCTTTTTGTATTTCGGCAATCCCTTCCCTTTCAGCTTTACTTTTGTATCGTTTTGGGTTTCTGGTTTTACCTTCAGTTTTACTTTTCCGGTTAGGGTATCCACGGTTATTTCACCTCCAAGAAGTGCGGTGTACAGAGAAATTTCTTCCGTAGAATATAAATCGCTCTTAAGTCTTTTAAACTGTGTATTATTGAAAACCTCAAAGGTGATGTATAAATCGCCTTTGGGTCCACCATTTCTTCCCTCGCCACCGTGGCCTTTTATCTTAATGGTCTGCCCATCTTCAACCCCAGCGGGAATCGTGAGCCTGATTTTTTTCTCCCCTATGCTAATGGTCTGTTTTTGGCTGTTTAAAGTATCGGTCAAATTCAGTCGCAAAGTGGCATTGAGATCTTGGCCCTTAAATTGACCGGTTTGCCGGCGCTGACTTCCACCACTGAATCCGCCACCACCACCGAACATAGATTCGAAGAAATCTGAAAATTGACTTTCATCAAATCCCTGCCCGCCACTGGTATAGGTTCTGCCTCCACCAAAGCCTCCAAAACCTCCGCTACCACTTTGCTGCTGTTGGCGTCGAGCTTCTTCAAATGCATCGGCATGTTGCCAATCTTTTCCGTATTGATCGTATTTTTTTCGTTTTTCAGGATCGCTCAATACCTCGTTGGCCTCATTTATTTGTTGAAATTTTTGTTGGGCCGTCTTATCATTTGGGTTTAAATCGGGATGAAGTTTTCGCGCGAGTTTACGATAGGCCTTTTTGATCTCGGCAGCCGTTGCGCTCTTGTTGACGCCCAGAACTTTATAATAATCGATGAATTCCATTCAGATTTTTTTTTGTTTTTGTAGTGACGCTTTCAAAATTACTTCTTTTCTCAGGGAATTGAAATAGAATTTAAGTTGTTCCCGCTAGGGTTAAAACGCATTTTTTAAATTATGACTTTGCCTAAGTAAATCTAAGCCGACTTAAATGGTATTCTTTTTTGAAAAAGTAGTTTGTTTTTAGATAATTTTACACGCTGAATTTTTTAGGATATATGAAGTTATAAAATCTATTTAACTTAGATTAATGCTGATTCACATCTTCACAAAAGTTTAGCAGTTTATCAAGCTTTCTCCTGAACTTTTTTTTTGTCCGGAAAGGAAAAACCCGTATGTTGCCCAAGACAGGTGGATAGAATGAGAGCCCAATAATTAAGAAACTTCCCTTTCATTTAAGCGGCTTTCCATCAATACTTTTTTATGTTCAAAATAAATAGTATTTTATTGAGAAAAAGTGGAATATTTGTGAGCTTGTGGACGATAAAAAATTACTAACAATAGAGGTCATCTTATTGTTAATTACTTTCCCACGTATTGGTTTCACAAGTGCTCCCGTATAATTATATTAGCCATCCTACATTGAATCCTTATGATTGAGACCCAATATACCGAAGACAATATCCGTTCGCTCGACTGGAAGGAGCATATCCGTATGCGTCCAGGCATGTACATCGGGAAGCTCGGCGATGGTTCCTCGCCCGATGATGGTATCTATATTCTTCTAAAAGAGGTGATAGACAACTGTATCGATGAGTTTGTGATGGGTGCCGGAAAGACCATTGAGGTGCGGATTAAGGAAAAGGAAGTGAAGGTTCGCGATTACGGTCGGGGAATTCCCCTAGGGAAAGTGGTGGATGTGGTTTCCAAAATGAACACAGGAGGAAAATACGACAGCCGCGCGTTTAAAAAATCCGTTGGCTTGAATGGCGTGGGAACAAAAGCTGTAAATGCACTTTCTTCGTTCTTCAAAGTGGAATCGGTTCGTGATAATCAGATGAAAGCGGCGGAATTCTCATTGGGTGAACTTACCAGTGATTTTAAAATTGAGGAATCCACCAAACGAAAAGGAACTAAAGTTATTTTCATCCCCGATGAAGGCATTTTTAAAAACTTCAAATATCGAACGGAATATGTAGAGAAAATGCTGAAAAACTATGTTTATCTCAATCCGGGATTAACCATAGATTTTAACGGTGAGAAGTTTTATTCTGAAAATGGACTAAAGGATTTATTAGGCGAAACCATCAGCGAGGAGGATATGGCGTATCCCATTATCCATCTTCGTGGGGAAGATATTGAAGTGGCCATAACCCACAGCAAAACCCAATATAGCGAGGAATACCACAGTTTTGTTAACGGACAGAATACTACACAGGGAGGTACGCACTTGGCTGCCTTTCGAGAGGCTTTGGTAAAAACCATCCGTGAGTTTTACAACAAGAATTACGATGCCAGCGACGTTCGAAAATCAATTGTTTCGGCGGTTAGCATCAAGGTGATGGAGCCTGTTTTTGAAAGCCAGACCAAAACCAAGCTCGGTAGTACCGATATGGGCGGAGATTTGCCCACCGTTCGGACATTTATAAATGATTTCGTAAAAACCCAACTCGATAATTATCTGCACAAAAATCCAGAGACTGCTGAAGCTATCCATAAAAAAATCGTTCAGGCCGAAAGGGAGCGAAAGGAGCTTAGTGGCATCCGAAAATTAGCTAGAGATCGCGCTAAAAAGGCAAGCCTTCACAATAAAAAATTACGGGACTGCCGTGTGCATTTGGCCGATGTGAAAAACGAACGGAATTTAGAGTCAACCTTGTTCATTACCGAAGGAGATTCGGCAAGTGGAAGTATAACCAAAAGCCGGGATGTAAATACCCAAGCAGTTTTTTCACTTCGTGGAAAGCCCTTGAACACCTACGGAATGACAAAGAAAATTGTCTATGAAAATGAGGAGTTCAATTTATTGCAAGCCGCCTTGAATATCGAAGATTCTATGGAGGATTTGCGATATAACAACATTGTAATTGCTACGGATGCCGATGTGGATGGTATGCATATTCGGTTGCTTTTGATAACCTTTTTCCTTCAGTTTTTTCCAGAATTAATTAAAGAAGGACATTTATATATTTTGCAAACCCCACTTTTTAGAGTACGGAACAAAAAAGAAACAATCTATTGTTATTCCGAACAGGAACGTATAAATGCTATTGAAAAATTAAAACCAAAGCCTGAAATAACCCGATTTAAAGGATTAGGGGAAATTTCACCCGATGAGTTCAAGCATTTCATAGGCAACGATATTCGATTGGATCCCGTAATGCTGGATAAGTCTATGAGTATTGAGGAATTGCTTTCCTTCTATATGGGAAAAAACACTCCCGATAGGCAGGAATTCATTATTGAGAATCTGAAGGTGGAATTGGATAGAGTGGAGGCTTAGCGGAAGTGTTCAGTATGCAGTGGCAGTAAGCAGTGGCAGTGACCAGTAGTCCGATGGCTTTGAACCAAAGTACAAAGAATAAACAAATAAAATTATTTCCAAATTCGGAACTTGAAACCTGAAACTTGGAACCAAAAATATGAGTGACGAACTCGACAATAACGAAAAACAGCAAAATTCTGGCCCAGACTATTTGGGCAAAAACGAGGATAATTCAGGTGATACCATAAAAAAGGTCACGGGAATGTATCGCGATTGGTTTTTGGATTATGCCAGTTACGTAATTCTCGAACGTGCTGTTCCTGCAATTGAAGACGGATTTAAGCCTGTGCAGCGCCGCATTATGCAGTCCATGAAGGATTTGGATGATGGCCGTTACAACAAGGTGGCTAACATTGTGGGGCACACCATGCAATACCATCCGCACGGTGATGCCAGTATTGCGGATGCTATGGTCCAGATTGGACAAAAAGATCTCTTGATCGACACCCAAGGAAACTGGGGGAATATTCTCACCGGCGATGGCGCTGCAGCTTCGAGATATATTGAGGCCCGGATTTCGAAATTTGGATTGGACGTGGTTTTCAATCCCAAAATCACCGCGTGGCAAGCATCCTATGACGGTCGAAGAAAAGAACCCATAAATCTTCCCGTAAAGTTTCCGCTACTTTTAAATCAGGGAGGCGAAGGAATTGCAGTCGGACTTTCCACCAAAATCCTTCCGCACAACTTTTTGGAGCTGATTGATGCCTCCATAAAGCACCTACAAGGCAAAAAATTCCAGATTTATCCCGATTTTCCAACTGGGGGAATTATGGATATAGCTAATTATAATGACGGTATGCGCGGTGGCAAAATCCGAAGTCGGGCACGCATAAACCAACTGGACAAAAACAGTCTCGTAATTACCGAGATTCCCTTTGGAACCAATACTTCTTCTCTAATTGATACTATCCTAAAAGCAAATGAGAAGGGGAAAATAAAAATTAAAAAAATAGAGGACAATACCGCGGCAGAAGTTGAGATCCATATCTATCTGCCCAGTGGGATTTCTCCAGATAAAACTATTGATGCGCTTTATGCCTTTACGGCTTGCGAAACTTCTATTTCTCCCTTGGGTTGCGTTATTGAAGATAACAAACCTCTGTTTGTCGGAGTTTCTGAAATGCTTAGAAGAAGTACCGATAGAACTGTTGAGCTGCTCAAAAAGGAATTGGAAATCCAGTTGGATGAATTGGAAGAGCAATGGCATTTCGCTTCCTTGGAACGGATTTTTATTGAAAACAGAATCTATCGCGATATTGAAGAAGAGGAAACTTGGGAAGGAGTAATCGCGGCAATTGACAAGGGATTGCAGCCTTTTATCCAACATTTGAAGCGTGCGGTTACCGAAGAAGATATTGTGCGATTGACCGAAATCCGTATTAAAAGAATTTCAAAATTCGACATTGATAAAGCACAGCAGAAGATTGAATCGCTGGAAGATAGTATAGCTCAGGTAAAACACCATTTAGAGCACCTGATTGAATATGCCATAGATTATTTCAAAAGACTCAAAAAGGATTATGGAGCTGGCCGGGAACGGAAAACCGAAATCCGGACTTTTGATGATATTGAAGCCACAAAGGTGGTAATAAGAAACACAAAGCTTTATGTAAACCGTGCCGAAGGCTTTGTGGGCACAAGCCTAAAACGTGACGAGTACGTTGCCGATTGCAGTGATATCGATGATATTATTGTGTTTACCGAGGATGGAAAAATGATGATAACCAAGGTCGACGCCAAGACTTTCGTAGGAAAGGGCGTTATTCACGTTGCGGTATTTAAGAAGAAAGACAAGCGAACCATTTATAATTTGGTTTATAAAGATGGTCCTCGCGGCGCCAGTTATGTTAAGCGTTTTGCCGTAACTTCGGTAACCCGCGATCGAGAGTACGATTTGACCAATGGGACAAAAGGATCGAAAGTGCTTTATTTCACAGCCAATCCTAATGGAGAGGCGGAGGTGGTAACCATTTACTTACGACAAACAGGAAGCATCAAAAAACTGAAATTTGATCTTGACTTTGCCGATCAATTGGTCAAGGGTCGAAATTCCAAAGGAAATATCGTTACAAAGTATCCAATAAGAAAGATCGAATTAAAGGAGAAGGGTCTTTCCACCCTGAAACCCCGTAAAATATGGTTCGACGATTCCGTTCAGCGGCTTAATGTGGATGAACGCGGTGAGCTTTTGGGAGAATTCAAAAAAGAAGATCGACTCCTTATTATCAATCAAAAAGGTGTGGTAAGAACAGTTGTGCCCGATTTGGCATTGCGCTTTGATGACGATATGATCATTCTGGAAAAATGGGATACCAAAAAGCCCTTAAGCGCTATTTATTGGGAAGGAGAAAAAGAGCTTTTCTATGTAAAACGTTTCTTGATAGAACATCCTGACAAGGAAGAGCTTATAATTACGGATCACCCCAATTCCTATTTGGAAAAAATATTCACCGATTACCGTCCTATGGCTGAGGTAGTCTTTACAAAGAAAAGAGGCCAAGAGCGGGATGAGAATCTAGAATTGAATTTGGAAGAATTCATCGCCATAAAAGGAATCAACGCAATGGGCAACCAGCTTACCAAAGAAAAAGTATTGGAGATTAATGCCTTATCACCACTTCCTTATGAACCCGAAGTTCCTGTAGAACCAGAAGAAATTGATGTTATTGGGGAAAAGGAGCTAGGATCGAGTTCGGATAATGAGGAGGAGACTGATTCTAAAACAGATGAAACCGGACAAGGGTTGTTGTTTTAACGATTCTTGTCTTGGTGAACTACTTTGATTTAGGGTTGTCCGTTATTGATTCATTCATTGTTAAAAATCTAACACCCTCATCAGAGTTGACCTGTTTTTAATTAATTACATTTTTAAAAAATGGTCATTAATCCTTTAATTACTAATCCCTAATCCCTAATCCCTAATCCCTAATCCCTAATCACCTCCCAACACTAATCACTCTTGTCCGCTGAAGCTTCAGCGAAGGAGAAGGACACTAAGGTCTGACCACTCCTGCCGACTGCTACTGGATACTGCCACTCTTCTCCGTTCTCTCTATTCTTTTTACAAACTCTTTGATTTTCAAAAGAAAAGTCTTATTTTTGCACCCCTTTTAGCGACGAGACAAGAATAAAAGGAATTGAAATCTAAACTAAACAAACCCTTCTGTGGGATAGTCGTATTAACCTCTTGTAATAACACAGAATACAAAACCTTGGTTTTCCATTGGTTGAACAACTAAAGAAAATCAATCTATTTAACAAATGGCTGATAAAGCAAACAAAGAAGTAGCTGAAGAAAAAGCTGCAAACGAACAGGAAAAAACTGCAGTTGCAGAAATGCCAACTGAGGAAACTGTAACAGAAGAAGTTCAAGTAAAGGAAAATGGCAAGCCAAAAGCTGAGATGTCCTTGAAAGAAAGAGATCCTGAAAAATTCCTAGCGGATTTCAACTGGCACAATTACGAAGAGGGTATAGACCCTATCGATGATGGCAAGCTAGAGGAATTCGAAAAACTTGTAAAGGAAAATTTCGTCGATACTCTTGATGATGAAGTTGTTGAAGGTAAAGTAGTTTTCATCACAGACCGTGATGCTATCATTGACATCAATGCAAAAAGTGAAGGTGTTGTTTCCTTGAATGAGTTCCGTTACAATCCTGATCTTAAAGTTGGTGACAAAGTTGAGGTATTGATCGATGTTCGTGAGGACAGTACAGGTCAATTGATCCTTAGCCACCGTAAAGCAAGAACCATTAAGGCTTGGGACCGTGTAAACGCAGCCCACGACGAAGCAACGATTGTAAACGGTTACGTAAAATGCCGCACCAAAGGTGGTATGATCGTAGACGTTTTCGGAATCGAAGCCTTCTTACCTGGTTCTCAAATTGACGTAAAACCAATCCGCGACTACGATATGTACGTTGGAAAAACAATGGAATTTAAAGTTGTGAAAATCAACCACGAATTCAAAAACGTTGTTGTTTCACATAAGGCGCTTATCGAAGCAGATATTGAAGAGCAGAAAAAAGAAATCATCGGCCAACTTGAAAAAGGACAGGTACTTGAAGGTGTTGTTAAAAACATCACTTCATACGGAGTATTTGTTGATCTTGGAGGTGTTGATGGACTTGTTCACATTACCGACCTTTCTTGGTCAAGAATCAACCATCCAAACGAAATTGTTGAACTTGATCAGAAATTGAACGTTGTTATTCTTGATTTCGATGAAGATAAAACACGTATCCAATTAGGTCTAAAACAATTGAACCCACATCCTTGGGAAGCTCTTGGTGATGAACTTAAAGTAGGTGATAAAGTAAAAGGTAAAGTAGTTGTTATTGCAGACTACGGTGCTTTTGTTGAAGTTGCCGAAGGAGTTGAAGGTCTAATCCACGTTAGCGAAATGTCTTGGAGCACGCACTTGCGCAGCGCTCAGGATTTCGTAAAAGTAGGGGATGAGGTTGAAGCTGTAATCTTGACAATGGATAAAGAAGAGCGTAAGATGAGCCTTGGGATCAAACAAATGACTCCAGACCCATGGACCGATATCACTTCAAAATACCCAGTTGGTTCACGCCATAAAGGTATTGTTCGCAATTTCACCAACTTTGGTGTTTTTGTTGAACTGGAAGAAGGTATCGACGGACTTATCTATATCAGCGATCTTTCTTGGACCAAGAAAATCAAGCACCCAAGCGAGTTTACCAATATTGGTGATACCCTAGAAGTGGTTGTATTGGAATTGGATGTTGAGGGACGTAAACTGAGTTTAGGTCACAAGCAGACCGAGGAAAACCCTTGGGATAAGTACGAAAATGAATTTGCTGTTGGAACTAAGCACACTGCCACAATTGATGAGGTAGTGGACAAAGGGGCAACTATTAAATTCAATGACGATATCGTTGCTTTTGTACCAAGCCGTCACCTTGAAAAAGAAGATGGGTCTATGTTGAAAAAAGGTGATGAAGCCGAATTCCAAATTATTGAGTTCAATAAAGAATTCAAGAAGGTGGTTGCTTCACACATGACTATTCATAAAGCAGAAGAAGCGAAAATTGTAAAAGAAGCTGTTAGAAAACAAGAAGCAGCCGAAGCAGAAGCCAAACCAACATTAGGTGATGCCAATGCCAAGCTTCAAGAGCTTAAAGACAGAATGGACGGTAAAAAATAACCAATTCCCGCAAACCCGCCTGACGGGCAGGGCAGGAATTCCATCCTAAATAAGAAAAACCTTCCTTTCAACCTTTGTTGAAAGGAAGGTTTTTACATTTTGAACCTTTCCTCCGCGACAAATTGGGCTATCCAGTATATTTCCGGTCATTGGGTTGGTGTTTTGTGCCAAAAAAATATCTGGAGCACAGGAATTTCAATGGAAAGAAAAAAAAGGCTGTCAATGCAAATGCGAAGCATTCACGACTTCCAAGAAAATAGTATCAAGTAGTAATCCCCAACGCAAAAAAATCTGTATTTTTGAAACCTGATCCGATGGCTGTCGGAAATAATTCAGAACTTTCTATGAGCCAAAAAGTCTTATTGAATGCAACAGAGATAAACATTGCGCTGAACCGCTTGGCTTGCCAATTAATTGAAAACCACGAGGATTTTTCGAATACAGTATTGATCGGCCTGCAGCCGAGAGGAGTTTATTTGGCTGAACGATTGAAAGATTTATTAGAGAAGGAATATCATATAAAAAACATCAAACTCGGATATTTGGATATTACTTTCTATCGTGACGACTTCCGACGAAGCGGAAAGCCGCTTGAGGCCAACAAGACAAGTATAGATTTTATTGTCGAGGACAAGAAAGTTGTTTTTATAGACGATGTTCTTTTTACAGGAAGAAGTATTCGTGCGGCCCTAACTGCCATACAGTCCTTCGGAAGACCTTTGGAGATAGAATTATTGACGTTGATAGATCGTCGTTTTAGCCGTCATTTGCCCATTCAGCCCGATTATCGCGGCAGACAGGTAGATGCGATAAATGGTGAAAAAGTAAAAGTCTGCTGGACGGAGAATGATGGGGAGGATGCGGTTTATTTAGTTAAGAGTTAAGAGTCGAAAATAAGAGTTGAGAGTGGAAGAGTGGAGAGTCGAGAGAAAAGAATCAAGAATTGATATCTGAGAATTGAATTAGATAATTGAGTAAATTATAAAAAAAGTATTCACAATTGCAACCTGCAAACCTGAAACCTTCAACCCGAAACCCCTGTCCGCCGGAGCTTCAGCGAAGGTGGATGAAACCTGAAACCAAAAAATGGAATTAAGTGTAAACCACTTACTGGGAATAAAATACATCACCGAAGCTGACATCCAACTTATCTTCGAAACTGCAGATCATTTTAAGGAAGTGATCAATAGGCCCATTAAAAAAGTTCCTTCACTTCGAGACATTACGATTGCCAATCTTTTTTTTGAAAACAGTACACGAACAAAACTTTCATTCGAACTTGCTGAAAAACGACTCTCTGCCGATGTGATAAATTTTGCATCTTCGAGTTCCTCAGTTTCTAAAGGCGAGACCCTAATAGATACCGTTAACAACATCCTATCAATGAAAGTGGATATGGTGGTTATGCGGCATCCTAATCCTGGGGCTGGAGTGTTTCTTTCCAAACATGTAAAAGCAAGTATTGTGAACGCTGGTGACGGTGCCCACGAACATCCCACTCAAGGCTTATTGGATAGTTATTCCATTCGGGAAAAATTGGGTGATGTTGCTGGAAAAAAAAGTAGTAATAGTGGGAGATATACTTCATTCACGAGTAGCACTTTCAAATATTTTTGCGCTTCAGAAACTTGGAGCTTCCGTAAAAGTATGCGGTCCCAAAACACTCATGCCGAAATATATCGAAAATTTAGGCGTCTCTGTGGAGACTAATTTGCGGAAAGCTTTGGAATGGTGCGATGTCGCAAACATGCTACGGGTTCAAAATGAACGAATGGATATCAGCTATTTCCCTACTACGCGGGAATATACCCAGCAATTTGGATTAAACAAAGCGTTGTTGGACTCTCTGAACAAGGAAATAGTAGTAATGCACCCGGGACCAATAAACCGTGGGGTAGAAATTACAAGTGATGTGGCCGACAGCAAACAATCTATTATCTTAGAACAAGTCCAAAACGGAGTCGCCATTAGAATGGCCGTTATTTATTTATTAGCCTCAAAAATCGATCATCATGAAGATTGAGAATTACCCAAATTATGTTGTCCTTGCGGATGAAAAAGAAGATATTTCTGATTTTGCATCCTTTATCGAATCCCAAATTCCTTCCAAATACAAAGGACAGAATGTAATATTGAATTTATTGAAATACGACTCACTGGATCTTCAGGAGCTCTTGTTATTTCTAAAGGTTTCCAATCTCCATCGTAAAACCAAACAATCCTTCGTTATTGTGAACGATTCTATTTCCATCGATGAAATTCCTTATGAAATGATTGTCGTCCCCACATTGCAAGAAGCAGTGGATATTATCGAAATGGAGGAGATAGAAAGAGACTTGGGATTTTAAAAAGTAAGCAGTAACAGTATGCAGTGGCAGTTTTACCTTTGACTTACCACTGACCACTGACCACTGAATACTGACCCAACTGCTGACCGCAACTGCCTACTGAATACTATTTTATGAACCTAACAATCCTCGGATGCCATGCTGCCACGCCCAAAATTTCCGCCCACCCTACGGCGCAGGTTCTGGAGATGAAGGGTCATATATTCCTAATTGATTGTGGGGAAGGAACACAGATTCAACTTAGAAAGTATAAGGTAAAGTTTTCTCGAATCAAACATATTTTTATTTCGCATTTACACGGTGATCATTTCTTCGGATTGCCAGGCCTTATCTCAACATTCCATTTACAAGGTAGAGAAACCGAAATGCACATTTATGGACCTACCGGTATCAAGGAGGCTATTTTGTTATTTCTTAAATTAGGAAAGTCCTGGACCAAATTTCCTTTGTATTTTCACGAATTGGAGGAAACTACCCCTCAGGTGATTTTTGAGGACGAAAAGTTGATTGTAGAAACTATTCCATTGATTCATAGAGTCTATACTAACGGATTTCTGTTTAAGGAAAAGGCCGGAGAACGTAAATTGAACATTGATGCAGTTCGTGAAGCTAATATCGATATGAGTTACTACAATAAAATTAAGATGGGACATAATGTTCCAAATCGGGCTGGAAAAATAATTTCCAATACACAAATCACTTTTGATCCACCTACGCCAAAATCCTATGCCTATTGCAGTGACACTGCCTATAATCCCGAGTTAGTTTCACAAATAATGGATTCCACCGTTCTCTACCACGAATCCACGTTTTTGGAAAGCCATCAAGATCTTGCCATTAAAACCAAGCACAGCACGGCAAGAGAAGCGGCGACTATCGCAAAGGCAGCCAATGTTGGATCTTTAATTCTTGGCCATTATTCAGGTAGATACAATAATCTAGAATTGTTTAGAACCGAGGCCAAGGAGATTTTTGAAAATGTTCTTTTGGCAGAAGATGGAAGGATATTTTCTTTTTAAAGTAAATTCACTAGTAATTCACCAAGTCAAAAAACACATAAAACCCTTAACTTGCAATAAAAAACAATGGAGGAAAAGCTTTATAATTACCGAAAGACTTATCAGAAGGGTGCACTCTCCGAAAAATCGGTAGACGAAAATCCCATGCAGCAATTTCGCTCTTGGTTTTTTGAAGTTCAGGATAGCAATTCTGTGGATGAGGTAAACGCTATGACTATTTCTACGATTGGAATTGATGGTTTTCCCAAGGGCAGGGTAGTGCTATTAAAAAAATATGATGAAAACGGTTTTTACTTTTATACCAATTACAACAGCGAAAAGGGATTGGCCATTGACCAAAACAACAAGGTTTCGCTTTCTTTCTTCTGGCCACGGATGGAACGTCAAATTATAATAAAGGGAATTGCAGAACGTACTTCCGAAGCCGACTCTACCAATTATTTTCATTCGAGGCCCAAGGGAAGTCAATTGGGAGCCTTGGTATCACATCAAAGCACTCCAGTAGATTCCCGTGAAACTTTAGAGAAAAATCTTCTTGAACTTGAAAAGGAATATGAGAATAAAGAAGTTCCAAAACCGAAAGAATGGGGAGGGTATTTAATAAAACCCATTTCTATTGAGTTTTGGCAGGGAAGACCCAATAGGCTTCACGATAGAATTCGGTATACCTTAAAAGATTATGACTGGATAATTGAGAGGTTGGCGCCATAGGAGAAGGCTAAGTATCAAATGTGAAATTCCAAAATCCAAAATCCAAAATCCAAAATCCAAAATCCTTTTTAAACGATTCTGTCCAATTGAAATAAAAACTGGATTTAGAATCTCGGCGTTATATTTCGTTTCTAAGGGATTTAGACCTGAATAGGATTCTATTTTTTCTATCTATATTTAATGCCTCAGGGCATCCTGCCCGCCGCGGCGGACATGATATAATTTTAACTGAACAATAATTTTTCAAATTTCAAATTTCAAAGATTGAATTCGAAAGATTCAGCTTTATCCGAATTAAAAACGAAATATCTTGTCTAAAGTGGCTGAGTGAATTTCAGTGCTTTTGCGCGCTGAAATTTGTATCGAAGCCCTCGTATTTAATACACACGTTTTTCTGCTCCGTGAAAAACTTAAGAGCCTCAAATCCACCTTCACGTCCTAGGCCACTGGCTTTCATTCCGCCAAAAGGAGTGCGTAAATCTCGGTTTAGCCAAGTGTTTACCCAAACAATTCCAGATTCAATTCCTTTTGAGATGCGCATAGTGCGGTTTAAGTCGTTTGTCCAAAGAGTAGCGGAAAGACCATATTTTACCGAATTGGCCATTTGCAACGCTTCTACTTCGGTTTCAAATGGCATAATGGTAACCACAGGTCCGAAGATTTCTTCTTGGTTTACTCGGCAATTGTTATCAAAGACTTCTATTACGGTTGGTTCTAGATAATAACCATTTTCCAATCCATTTACAATTACTCGATTTCCGCCACATAAAATTTTTCCTCCTTCTTCTTTGGCCAGTTCGATATACGATTCCACTTTTTCCAAATGAGGTTTGGAGACCAAGGCACCTAGATTCGTATTTTTATCAAAGGGATTTCCAACTTTCAGTTGCTTAACCTTTTCAACAAAATCTCTTTTAAATTTTTTAAAAATGGATTTTTCAACATAAATCCTACTTCCACAGAGACAGATTTGACCTTGGTTTGAAAATGAAGAACGCAAGGTCTCTTCAAGCATTTTATCGTAATTGCAATCGGCAAAAATTAGATTGGGATTTTTCCCACCCAGTTCCAACGATAATTTTTTGAACATGGGCCCAGCCGTTCTGGCAATATGTTCTCCCGTTTTGGTTCCGCCCGTAAATGAAATTGCCTTGATGTTTTGATGCTCCACAATAGCTTGGCCTGCGGAAGGACCAGTTCCGTGTACGATATTTAGAACCCCTTTGGGCAATCCTGCTTCCGTGCAGATTTCGCCTAAAAGAAAAGCCGTCATCGGTGTAATTTCACTCGGCTTTGCAACTACAGTGTTCCCTGCTGCAATTGCCGGAGCTATTTTCCAGGTAAATAAATAGAGAGGTAAATTCCAAGGAGAAATACAACCAACAACCCCAATAGGTTGACGAAGGGTAAAATTCATTGTGTTCAAGCCAACACTTTCGTGCGCTTCACTGGCAAATTGTGTAATTGCATTCCCAAAAAACCTGAAGTTTGCAGACCCCCTTGGAATATCGACAGCTAAAGCTAAGCTAAGGGGCTTGCCATTGTCTTTGGATTCCGCTTTGGCCAAGTCATCCAACTTCTCTTCAATCAAATCCGCTATTTTAAGCAGAATCCTGCTCCGCTCCTCAATAGTAGTATTGCTCCATTTAGGAAATGCCTCTTTTGCTGCTCGATAGGCACTTTCAACATCCTCTGAATTGGAATTGGCTATCTGTGCATATACTTCCCCGTTGGATGGATTGTAATTGTCCAACCATTCCCCTGAAAGCGGTTCAACATATTCGCCGTTTATGTAGTTTAGGATTTTTTGCATTGTATTATTTGCTGTTTCAGACTCCAAAGGTTTCAGAAACCTCGGGTCTTGTGTTTACTGCCTACTGCAACTGGATACTGCTACCTTTTTAACGGAAAATACGCCATCGCCTTAATCTCAACTACCAAATGTGGATGTGGCAATTGATGCACCGCAACAGTAGTCCGCGCTGGCCCGGTTTCTTTGTTGAAATATTCGGCATAAACTTCATTGTATCCGGCAAAGTCATTCATGTTCACCAAAAAACTTGTTATGTCCACTACATCAGCCATTGTCGCGCCTTCTGTGGCGAGGTAATCCTTTATATTTTCAAGTACCGCACGGGTTTGTTCCCTAATATCAAAATACATGGTTCCCATTTCGTCTATCTTTTTTACTCCTGCAAAGGTATTATCTGGCAAACGTGAGCTAGCACCACTTACAAACAGGAAATCACCTGCACGTTTAATATGGGGATACGCCCCTCTGGGAGTAGCTTTTCCCTCTACTAATTTCCCGCGAAGGCGGGAATCTTTTTGGTCGTTACTCATAATATATTTATTTCAAATTTTATTGTTTATCCTGCTGGGTTTTGAATTGTCCGGTATTGGAGGAAGATTTTGTGGTTATATCATTTTTTCTGTATTTATATCTACAAGGACTTTAATAATAATTATTAGAATTTTAAATAATCGGCCATTTCATCTTCATTCAAGATAAGCTGGGTTTGTTTTTTTACTAATTCCAACTTTTCCTTTAAAGTCATATTATCAGTTAGTTTATTGTTGTGCAATAGACTTAAAATTGCTTTATCCTGGGCTCTGCCTTGACGTTTCGCTTCGGAATAGGGAAGGTCTTCCTTAAAAGTTACCAAGGAATATTTACTGAAATATTCATTTGGAAATTCCGCTTCAAACGCCGTTTCAAGTTTTCTTTTCTTTTGAAACAATTCCATTCCCGTATGGGCTTTCATTTCGTCAAAATTATCTACGGCAAGTTCGCCAATGGCATCTGCGTCTTTTTTACGAACTTTTTCATATTCGTCAAAAATGATTTCCCAAGAAGCATTGCCAGAAGCCAAACCATCTTTAAACTTTGATAAAACTTCATCAAAAACCACAACATCCTCAAAACTGGCGTTCATTCCCTGTCCATAAAAAGGGACAATGGCGTGCGCGGCATCGCCCATCAGCAATGTTTTGCCAAATCGGTGCCAAGGGTCGCATTTTACCGTTCCCATGGTGCCAATAGGATTATGGAAAAACATTTCGGTTAAATTAGGGATTAGTTGCAACACATCTGGAAATTCCTTTTGGAAATATTCCTTTACCATTTCTGGAGTGGTCAGGTTTTCAAAACAATAATCACTGTTTTTGTAAGGAAGGAAGAGGGTTACGGTAAAACTTCCGTCTAGATTGGGAAGTGCAATGAGCATATCCTCACCTCGTGGCCAAATGTGAAGGGCATTTTTATAGGTTCTATAACTTCCCTTATCTCCTGGCGGAATCTCCAGTTCCTTATAACCGTGACCCAACCATTGTTGTGAAATATTGAGCAGAAACGATTTGTCGTGGATCATACTGGATCGTACCACAGATCCAGCACCGTCGGTTCCAAAAATAACATCTGCAGAATAAGTTGTTTTTTCACCTGAATCAAAGTCCTCAAAAGTTGCAGCGGGAGAATCGAAATCAACTTCCGTACAGGCTTGATTAAAGATTATTTTTACATTCGGCATTTTTTCCGCCTCGTTTAACAGTAACTTATTAAGTCCCGGACGAGAAACGGAGTTTATATATTCGCCATCTCTACCACTATACGGACTTAAAAATGTATTCCCAGATTTTTCATGAATCATTCGTCCTGTCATAGGAATTAAGAGTTCTTGTGCAGCTTCTTCAACTCCCGCCAAACGCAGCCCACGAAGTCCACGATCGCTCAATGCTAAGTTTATGGAACGTCCTGCGTCCAAGCTAAATTTTCGTAAATCGGGTCTTTTTTCGACTAAGGTTATATTAAAACCATGTTGTGCTAAACGCAAGGCTAGCAAGCTTCCGCAGAGACCGGCACCGATGATTAGGATATTTTGGTTTTTACTCATTGTTTTATTTCTCTGTTCGAGCACCATCCCGAAAGTATTCTGGCGGGCAGTCGAGACCTTAATTCATTAGTAATTTTGGTTAAGTGTGACCCTTCGACTGCTCTCAGGGAGACATTTTTGATTATTTTAAAAGTGCTTTCAATTTTTCCGAAAATTTAAAAACATCTTCAAAGCTATTATATAATGGGGCAGGAGCAATGCGAATAACATCCGGCTCGCGCCAATCGCTTATTACCCCAGCTTCTGTTAATTTTGTATGTAATGTTTTGTCGGCATCCTTCACTTGAATTGAAAGCTGACAGCCACGTTCATCAGGATTTCGAGGTGTAATTACATTGATGGCATCGTTTTTCATTTCATCGAGCAAAAACTCCAGATAGCCAGTGAGCTTTACGGATTTTTTGCGAAGATTATCAAATCCTGCCTCGGCAAAGGTATCTAAGGAAGCTCGAATTGCCGCCATTGATAAAATTGGAGGATTGCTCAATTGCCAACCTTCCGCTCCTAGCAAAGCGTCAAAATCCTTTCGCATATTAAAACGTGTTTTTTTATTGTGGCCCCACCAGCCGGCAAAACGATTGAGTTCCTTGTTATTTGCGTGTCTTTCGTGTACAAAACAGCCTCCTAAGCTTCCAGGACCGCTGTTGAGATATTTATACGTACACCAAACAGCAAAATCGGCTCCAAAATCGTGGAGGTTTGGTTGGATGTTTCCCGCGCCGTGCGCCAAATCGAATCCAACTATGCATCCATAATTATGCCCCAACTCGGTGATTTTTTTTAAAGGAAAGGATTGGCCTGTATAATAATTAGTGCTCCCAATCATCAACAGAGCAATTTCATCACCTTGATTTTTCATTATTTCTTCGAGATCCTCAAAGCGACAAAGATTTTCACCTTTTCTGGGAGTCCATTGAATTAAACCTTCTTTGGAATCAATTCCGTGAAATTTCAGTTGGCTTTCCACAGCATATTTGTCACTTGGGAAAGCATCACTTTCAACAACTATTTTAAATTTATTTTTGGTAGGTTGAAAGAAGGAAACCATCATTAAATGAAGATTGGTGGTGAGCGTGTTCATTACAACCACTTCCAAAGGTTTTGCACCGACGATTTTCGCCATATTTTCAGTTAGAAATTCGTGGTATGGAAGCCAGGAATGCTTAGCTTCCGTATGGCCCTCAACCCCCAGGTCTGCCCAGTCTTTCAATACTTCTTGAATGTAGGCTGAAGTAATTTTCGGCTGTAGTCCCAACGAATTTCCGCAGAGATAGACCAGATCTTCACCTAAATCGTTTTTTGGGATATGAAATTTATTTCTGAAAGAGGCTAAAGGATCAATTGAATCTTGATTTTTGGCGTACTCTAAATTATTTTGAAACATTCTGGGAATATGGGTTTTATATTGCTTTGATGAATCTTACGAATCTGGTTCATCAATAAATGGTGATGCTTTATTACAAAAATAGGAATTAATACGGACTATTTAATCTGCGGTACCGTGTATTGTTGTTCGATTGGTTGATACAACTTTCAAGGTTGGTTATCTGCTTTAACTGAAATATCTGTGAAATACAACTTAAAATCCCCGGTTTCATTTCGATGCATGGTGGCAATATCGATTCCATCAAAATTCTTATAATCTTCCCAAGTCGCTGTTAGATTTGGATCGGGCGAATTACCTTTTCTGTAATTCCATTCCTTTATGCGAAAATTTTTGTCATAGAAAAAATCATAGGCATCTCCAGGGGTATAACCGCCGTCATTCGGATAGACAATTGTAAGTTGGTTTAAAGTGTCTTTTGAAATTGGGGCAACTACATTTTTCTTTTCTGAAAACTCCATTCCCTTATCCCATACAAGTTGAAATGGCGCCAACATCCAGTATTTATCATTTATAAAGGCGGCGTCGGTTTTTATCACGAGGCTATCCATCTTGGCACGGTTATAATTCACGGTATCGTTTGAGGATATCATTTGAATATCCTCGGATTTTGGCTTCCATATCCACGAGCGCTCAAAATTATTTCCGTTTCTGTCCACATTAAAAGTAAATGCTATTTCGGAAACCTTTTTCCAATTTTGAATTCCGCTGGCTTCAGCTATCTGACGGGCAATCTGGGGAACATCTAGATATTGAAGGGAATCATTTTGTGTGGCGGTGGTTTCGGATATTGGAGGTTCGGAAGTTTTATTGGAATTGTTGCAACCTATTATTCCTAGAAATAAAACCATTATAAAAATTTTTCCTTTCATTACAGTATGTTTCTTGTAAAAATAACAATTCCATTTTGGCTTCCATATTTTTTCGTACTTTTAAAGTGTCACTAATTTCGAAAAATATTTATAATGAATGTCATAGACAATAGAGAGGAAAAGAAATTTGAAACCGAAATCGATGGTTACAAAGCATTTGTTGAATACGATGTAAAGCCAAATATTTTAGTTCTGAAGCACACTGAGGTGGATAAAGCTTTGGCTGGAAAGGGTGTTGGCAGCGAAATGATTGAGGCCGTTCTACTTCAAATAGAACTTCGTGGTTTGAAAGTGATTCCAGAATGTCCTTTTGTAAAAAAATATATCGGTAAGCATCCAGAGTGGCAATCTATTGTAACCAAGGAATAAAAAAAGCCCTAATATTTAGGGCTTTTTGCAATTAATCCTGAATCACATTTAATCCAGTGCATCTTCCACGTCGTCCGCAACGTCTTCTATATCGTCGGCCACGGTTTTGTTCTCACGGCAGCTCGTAAAACTTGTGGCTAATAGACCGGCTGCAAATAAAATTAAAATTACTTTCTTCATAATTGTTTGTTTTTTAATGGTTGGAATTGGGTTTAAATTTTGGTTACAATCTGCGTCCTGTGGCCAAGCGCCAAAGAATACCAATGATTGCTAGTACCAATAAAATGTGTATAAAAGCTCCTAATGAGAAATAGAAATAGCCAAACAGCCATCCTATTATCAAAATTACTACAATTAGCCAGATTAAATCTCTCATAATATGTGTTTCTTTAATGTTAGTCCATCAAATATAAATTAACATTCCCAAACTCATTGTTTTTTAACCGTAACTTAACTAGAGTTTCTAGTTATTTGTAAATTTTTTATGAAATAGATTTAAGTTTTGCCAATCGGTATTCATGGCCAAAGAGATCCATATAAGAAACGAATAAATCTTGGCAAATTGGAAAATATAACTTAATTATTCCTTACCACTTTTTAAAAGCTCGGGAAATTTTTTTCGGAATTTATTAATTCGCGGAACGGAGACATTCTGGATATACGGATTTCCAGGATTGTTTTTCTCATAGTCTTGATGATAGGCTTCCGCTTTCCAAAATTTCTGAAATGGCAAAACTTGCGCCGCAACCTTTTCACCGCCTAACTGTTTGTTCAATTCAGCAATTTTTTCTTCTATTATTTTCTTTTCGGAATCATTTTGATAGAAAATAATTGAGCGATACGATGTCCCGTGATCCGGCCCTTGACCGTTTACCTGGGTTACATTCTGTGAACCGAAATACACATCGACTAATTGGCTAAAGCTTACTATATTCGGGTCATAGATTACTTCTACCGCTTCCGCGTGGTCTGCGTGATTTTCATAAGTAGGATTCTGCGCTTTTCCACCACTGTATCCTGAGATTGCTTCTTTAACACCTTTTACGCTTTCATATACGGCTTCAACGCACCAAAAACAACCACTGGCGAAATATGCTTTTTTCAGTCCATCTTTTGTTTCGGTCTGTACCGGAGTTTGGGTTTTCTGTGCAACTGCTTCCGCTTCTTTATTTGAGTCGTTGGAAGGTTTACAGGCCGCTTGCAAAGCAAATAATATAAGGGTAGCAATTAAGATTGGATATTTTTTCATTTGAAAATATTTAGAGATTGAGACTTTATAATGTTAAAAACCTTTCGTTTAAAGTACAAAAAAAGCCCCCACTTTATGTGAAGGCCTTGTTATAATTATCGAATAGATACTTTCTATTATAATTTTGAAAACATAGCGCTCATTTTTTCGCGCTCTTCCTTAGCCAAGTCTGGATCAACCAAAATACGGCCGCTGTGTTCGTCCGTAATTATTTTCTTACGTCCTGCAATCTCCATCTGAACTTGAGGTGGAATAGTAAAAAAGGATCCTCCAGAAGCGCCACGCTCTACGGCTACAACAGCTAAACCATTCTTTACGTTTTTACGAATTCTTTTATACGCCTTAATCAAACGAGGCTCGATAGAAGCTTCAAATTTCTCTGATTCCTTTATCAAGGCCTGTTCTTCCTTTTCAGTCTCTTTTAGGATTTCGTCAAGTTCGTCTTGCTTATGCTTTAAATGTTCGGAACGTTCGTTGAATCGGACTTTGGTCTCTTCGATCACCTGATTTTTTTGTTCAATCTGGGCACGATATTCCTTAATATTCTTCTCCGCAAGTTGAATTTCCAATTGTTGGAATTCCACTTCCTTGCTCAGGGAATTAAATTCACGGTTATTACGAACGTGATCTTGCTGAGCGGCATATTTTTTAATTAATACATTGGCCTCCTCAATGTTATTTTTTCTTTCCTTGATTTGGGTTTCAATAACCTCAAGATCCGCGTTGAGCTTCTGTAAACGAGCGTTCATTCCCGCCACTTCGTCTTCAAGATCTTCAACCTCCAAGGGTAGCTCTCCGCGTACATTTCTTATTTCATCGATTCTAGAATCGATAAGTTGTAGATCGTAGAGGGCTCTTAACTTTTCTTCAACAGTAACTTCACTTTTCGTTGCCATAAATTTTATAGATAGCTAATGGGGTTGGTGTTTATTTCAGATATCGCAATGCCTTTCTGCAAAGCAGGTGCAAAATTAGTGATTTTTTTTGTAAGGAAAGAATATAGAAGGTCTTTTGTGAACTGTTCACTTTCATAATGACCAATATCGGCTAAAATAATTGCATTTTCCGCTCGAAAGAAGTCATGATATTTAAAATCGGCCGAAATAAACACATCTGCTCCCGCATTTTTAGCTGCTTCAATAGCAAAACTTCCACTGCCTCCTAACACAGCAACTCTCTTAATAGATTTATCAAGGAGAACCGAATGACGGACACATTCCGCGCGCATTTTATCTTTTAGAAATTTCAAAAATTCTTTTTCGGTCATCTCATTTTCCAAGTTGCCCGCCATTCCCATGCCTATTTGTTGATTTTGGTTTTCAAGAGTGGTAATTTCATAAGCGACCTCTTCATAAGGATGGGAATCAAAAAGAGCTTTCAAGATATTTTTTTGCAAATGTCTTCCGAAGGTTATTCCTAGTTGAACCTCATCCTCAAAATGAATTTCTCCTTTTTTACCGATTACGGGATTGGAAGATTCGTTTCCTTTAAAGCTTCCTTGTCCTTCAATGTTGAAGCTACAGCTTTCATAATTGCCGATACTTCCTCCTCCTGCTTTGAAAATGGCATTCCTTACTTTCTCGACATCATTTTTTGGAACAAAGGTGATAAGTTTCTTGATGGTGTTTTCCTGCGGAATTAAGATTTGTCGTTCCTTCAATCCCAGTTTGTCGCAAATCATTGAATTAACCCCGTTCCAGGCATTATCGAGCGCCGTATGATTCGAAAAAATTGCGATATCATGTTTTATGGCTTTTTGAACGGTTCGTTCCACATAGGTTTTTCCGGTTAATTTTTTTAATCCTGAAAAAATTATGGGATGAAAACTGACAATTAGGTTGCACTCTTTTTCAATGGCTTCATCCACCACCGACTCCAATGTGTCCAGCGTTACCAAAATACCTGTTACCTCCATCTTTTCATCGCCAACAAGAAGTCCGGTATTATCGAAACTTTCGGAATAAGAGAGGGGAGAAATTTCTTCAAACAGACCTAAAACATCCTTAACAATCATGATTTTATCCTTTTTCACAAAGATAGGATTTTGTAGAAATTTGTGTTCCCTATTTGAATTTAAAGCAATTCGGTTTTGCCTGAAATTAGTACATTCGTCAAATGAAATTGCTGCGAAAACTTCTTTTTCCCTTCTCAATAATTTATTGGGGAATTACTGCCGTTCGAAACAAACTTTATGATATTGGTTGGTTGAAAAGTAAATCGTATGATTTTCCGGTAATTTGTGTGGGAAATCTTTCAACCGGAGGAACGGGAAAATCACCAATGATAGAATTTCTGGTTTCCTCCTTAAAAAACGATTGGAATCTTGCCGTCCTGAGCCGGGGATATAAACGAAAGACAATAGGATTTAAGGAAGTTAAGGTGGATAGCACGGTATCGGAAACCGGCGATGAGCCGCTCCAGTTTAAGCGTAAATTTCCGGATGTTATCGTTGCTGTTTGTGAGGATAGACAAGAGGGAATCGAGCGGCTTAGAGAGAGCACCGATCTGCTTCTGTTGGATGATGCCTTTCAACATCGGAAAGTGAAAGCTTCGTATAATATTTTACTGACTTCTTATGGTGATTTATTTGTGGACGACTTTATATTACCCGTTGGAAATCTACGCGAATCCAAATCGGGAGCAAAACGAGCGGATGTATTGGTTGTGACGAAGTGTCCTGCTTCTCTTGGGAAAGTAGAAATGAAAGAATTACGAAGAAAACTAAAGCCAAAATCCCATCAAGAAGTTTATTTCACGAAGATTGGTTATGCGAATGAACTAAAAGATGGGATCGGTCCAAAACCATTGAATTATTTGAACGGTAAAAAGTTCACTCTCGTCACTGGCATTGCGAATCCGAAACCTTTGGTGGAATTTTTGAAAACTCAAAACTTAAATTTTGACCATAAATCGTATGGTGATCATCACAATTTTCTTTCTGAGGAAATATTCGATTTGGAAAAACAAGATATTTTATTGACTACCGAAAAGGATTTTATGCGATTGCAACCGGTAATTAAAAATGCTGAATTATATTATTTGCCAATCAAAACAGAATTTCTTGAAGGGACGGCTCAGAAGTTTTTAAATCGGATTTTTAAGTAATTACCAAAACGGTGAATTTGCTTTTGGCTAAAATCAGAACTTATTTTTCTGAAATCCTTCCAATTAAATCCACAATTCTGGAAGAATAACCTACTTCGTTGTCGTACCATCCAATTATTTTGACCATTTTCCCAATTACAGAAGTCATTCCGGCATCAAAAACGCAGGAATGATGGTTGCCTACAATATCGATGGAAACTATAGGATCTTCGGTATATTCAACTATCCCTTTCATGGAGTTATCTGCTGCTCTTTTAAATGCTGAGTTGATTTCTTCGATGGAAGTTTCTTTTTTCACATTTATAGTAATATCCGATAGAGATCCATTGGGAACTGGGACGCGTATTCCACAACCGCCGATTACATCTGCCAAATCCGGAAAGATTTTGGTCAATGCTTTTGCGGCTCCAGTTGTTGTGGGAACGATGGATTGTCCAGCAGCGCGTGCCCTACGAAGATCGCGATGGGGTTGGTCATGCAGACTTTGTTCCGTAGTGTATGAATGTACCGTGGTTATATATGCCTGTTCAATACCGCAAAGATCATTGATAATTTTCAGCATCGGTCCGGCATTATTGGTGGTACAGGAAGCATTGGAAATTATAAGATCGGTCGGTTCCAAAATTTCATCATTCACCCCAAGAACTACTGTTTTTATGTCATCTTCCAAAGGTGGAACGGAAAGGATAACCTTTTTTGCTCCGTTTTTTAAATGATTTTCTAGCTGTTCTTTAAGTTTAAATTTTCCGGTACTTTCAACAACGACGTCAATGTTTCCCCAGCGGATCTCCTCAATATTTTTTATGGAAGAAAATGCAAACTTCCTGTTGCCAACGATTATTTCATTTTCGGTAGCGGAAACTTGCTCATTAAGAACTCCGTGGATGCTATCATATTTTAATAAATGTGCCAGTGTTTTTGCATCCGCAAGGTCATTGATAGCAACAACTTCAATGGACGGATTGTCAAGCAGCAATCTAAAGAGATTTCGACCAATACGGCCAAAACCGTTGATGCCAACGGTTATCTTTTTTTTCATCTTTTCACTAAATTTAAGTTAGATGCTTTTGGGCTTTGTATGAAGAGCGAACCAAAGCGCCGCTTTCCACGTGTCTAAAACCCAGTTCCAGACCAATGGTCTCGTATTTTTTGAATTGCTCAGGAGTTATGAATTCCCGAACGGGTAAGTGTTTCTTTGAAGGTTGCAAATATTGACCGATGGTAATAATATCCAAGCCAACACCTCTCAAATCCTCCATGGTCTGGATAACCTCGTGTTCTTCTTCGCCCAGGCCTAGCATTATTCCACTTTTGGTTCTTGGCAGCCCGGATTGCTTCAAATAGTTTAAAACCTCCAAGCTCCGTTCATATTTTGCTTGAATTCGAACTTCTCTGGTTAGCCGTTTTACCGTTTCCATATTGTGGCTTACTACTTCTGGTTTTACGGATATGATGCGGTCTATGTTTCGGGTGTTACCTTGAAAATCGGGAATCAAAGTTTCTAAGGTTATTTCAGGGTTCATCCTACGGATCGCCTTTACGGTTTCGGCCCAAATAATGGATCCCATATCCTTTAAGTCGTCCCGGTCCACCGAAGTTACTACGGCATGCTTAATTTGCATCATTTTGATGGAACGAGCCACTTTTTCAGGCTCATCCCAATCCACGGTTTCGGGTCGTCCGGTTTTGACGCCACAAAAACCACATGAACGGGTGCATATATTCCCCAAGATCATAAAGGTCGCTGTGCCTTCTCCCCAACATTCGCCCATATTGGGGCAACTTCCAGAGGTGCAAATTGTGTTTAATTTGTATTTGTCCACCAACCCTCTGAGTTCTGTATATTTTTTCCCCGTGGGAAGTTTTACGCGCAGCCATTTCGGCTTTGGGGCAGGTCTTTGAAGTTCTAAAGTTTCTGTGCTCATATGGGTAACAAAAGTACGAAATTGAAAGTCACTAAATAAAATATGAAGTGAGGATATTCCATCTTTATAACCTTTCTTGACTTATGACAGGATGTGATATTTTTAAGCTGTTGGTCTTCAAATCATTTGAAATAGAGCTCTGGATTTTTTTACTTTTATTTTCGGAGGTTATTGGAAATTTCTCGTAGAAAACCCTCAAGTTTCTATCACGGAGGAGTAGGGTTATTCGTTTTGCGCGATGATTTCGGCAAGTAATTTCCGCGCTCGGAGCAGCCGTACTTTCACGTTATTTAAAGGTTCTTCCAATGTTTCTGAAATTTCATTGTAGCTCATCTCTTGGAAATAGCGCAGATTTATTACATCCTGATAATGTGGTTTCAATAGCTTTATATAGCGCAAAAGTTGGGCAAGGTTTTGTTCTCCTATCAACTTGTCCTCAGGAGTAGGCGAGTGATCAACGATTTTTTGAACTATTTCGTTGGAAGTATCTGTAGTATTCGAATAAATAGATGCGTTCTTTTTTCGGGTACGGTCTATTTGAATGTTTTTGGAGATTGTTAGAAGCCAGGTGGGAAAAGTGTAGTTCGCATCAAAAGTATCAATTTTGTCAAATGCCTTAGCGAATGTTTCAATGGTGATATCCTCCGCGTCGTGTTCATTACGGATTCTTTTCATCTGAAATCCATAAACTTCATTCCAATAATAATCCAATAGAAACTTAAAGGCTTCCTGTTTTCCTGTTTTGGCCTTCTGAATTTGGTGGGATATTTCTTCTGCGGTTATTTCCATTGCGAGGATTTTTCGTCGCTCTTAGAAATAAAGATACTCAATTGGGTTAAAATAAGAAACAGTTCGTAAAAAGGAATAAAATATATCAAGTCCGATTCTTTTAGTTTTTTAGCAGCTTTGCCAATGACGATATATTGGATAATAAAGCGTAATACTATGATTCCCAATCCATATATCCAGAATTGGGTAAAAAGTATTATCACTGAAAGAATCCAAAATAACAGATTAAAAATATAGTATAATCCCAATAAAATGCGGTGAATGGGTTTATAGAGTTTTGCTGTGGTGTAGTGTCTTTTCTTCTGAAGTATCCACTTTTTTCTTTTTTTCTTCGGAATGGAATAAGTGAAAGCCTCCGGAGTGTAGCAGATTGCTGTATTTTTTGAAGTCGCCGCTTCGTTCACAAAAAGATCGTCATCTCCGGAAGCAATTTTTATATGCTTTATAAATCCATTTTTTTCATAATAGAGCGTGCTTGTGTAAGCCAAATTACGGCCAACTCCCATATATGGACTTCCAGCTTTGGCATAGGCGAAATATTGAACTGCGGTCATCAAGGTTTCAAACCGGATGAGTTTGTTTAAGAAGCCAGGATTTTTTTCGTAAGCGCCATAGCCCAAGATGAGTTGTTTTTCATTTGAAAAATTGGAGGCCATGGTTGCAAGCCATTCTTCAGAAGCGGGGTAACAATCCGCATCGGAAAAAATAAGTCGGTTGTTTTTGGCGCGTTTAATGCCAAGGGTAAGTGCATATTTTTTATTTCCCCAAAAGGCCTCATTATTCTTCACATTTACAATTTGGATTCGAGGATCCTGTTCGGCAAAACGTTCCATTACCTCAAGGGTTTCATCAACGGAAGCATCGTTTATAAGGATAAGCTCAAAGTTGGGGTGTTTCTGGCTTAGCCATAAGGGAATATGCTTTTGAAGGTTCTCTGCTTCATTTTTGGCACAAACTATCAGAGAAATGGGAAAGGATTGGGTAGGTGTTTTTTCAGGTGTTTTTGCAAAGGAAAACTTTGTGAAGATAAAATAATAAAAACAGTTTATCAACGCCACTGCGCCAAAAACATAGAGTAATACCATACTTAACTGATGATTGTAGTTTTGTTAAATAAGAGGATTTTGATTTAAGGTCAATATAAAATGAGCCATAACATTTTCACTAGGAAAAAATAATGACAGATTCGAGACGCTTCTGATTGAGTAACAGAATTCTCAAAAGAAATTATTGGTGGGATGTTTCGGCACAAGAATCAAATTGATCTGGTGTTTTTCCGCAATATCCACATGAAGCACCTTCTTTGTTTAAAAAAGGACTTTGGCTGGCACAGGTTCCACCAAATTTACCATTCTTTTTTGCCCATAGTTTTATAGCAATGCCAGCAACGCCCAGCAGTAGTAATCCAAATGTAATAAGTAACAATTCCATAACAATTATTTGAAGTACAAAAATACAACCTTTATCAATGTTTTACTTGGAAAATGGGTATTTTTAGCTTCGATTTTAAAAACTTTAACTATGTTCAGACAAATTGGTCTTTTATTACTTTCAATAGTCGCTTTATTGGTCATCTCCTGCAAAAACGAAGTCAAAAATGAAACATTCGATAACGAATCATTGGATGTGATTGCTGAAAGATCTAATGTTGAAAAAGCCGAAAGAAGGGAACTTACTCCCGAAGAAAAGGAAAAGGCCAATAGTGTAATGGCGCGTTTGGTTACGATTCCAGAAACGAAGAAATTTGCGCGATATGCCATCACAGCAAATATGATGGATAAGCTTTCCAATGAAAAGGGACCGTTTACAATCTTTTCAGTATCTAATGATGTTCTTGAAAGATTGCCAGAAGCAAAAAGGAGATTCTATTCGGATCAAAAGAATCTCTCTCAATTGGTAAACCTTTTAAATTCTCATATTGTGGAAGGAAATTATAATGAGGAAAGTTTGGGAAATACAATAAAAAAAGAAGGAAAGGCCAAGTTAAAGACCCTTGATGGAAGTATACTTGCCCTCACAGAATCTGAAGGTAATCTGATTGTTTCCGATGAAAATGGGAGGAAGGCAAGCGTGCAAAAAATTGATAGTCCCGCCTCTAATGGACAGATATTTATAATTGATGCAGTGTTGAATCTACCTTAAAAAACATTGACTTCTGGCTCAATATTGATTCCTGTCATTTCCAATACTTTCTTTTGGATTTCCATGGCCAATTGCCAAATTTCTTCACCCGTGGCGTTTCCATAATTTACAAGTACCAAGGCCTGATTTTTATGGACACCTGCATCGCCAAAACGCTTTCCCTTAAAACCAGCGTTTTCTATAAGCCATCCAGCAGGAATTTTGAACTCTGATGAAGAGATTTCGTAAAAAGGAGCTTCTGGAAATTTTAATCTGAACTCTTGGAAGGTATCTAGATCGATCACCGGATTTTTAAAGAAACTACCACTATTGCCCAATACTTTTGGATCCGGAAGTTTAGATTGTCGGATTGCAATTACGGCTTCGGAAATATCCTTAATACTGGGACTGTCGATGTTTTTCTCCGCTAGTATTCGCTGGATATCACCGTAGGAAGTATTCTTTTTATGATTCCTTTTTGTCAACCGAAAGGTTACGCTGGTAACTATATATTCCCCTTTTGCTTCATTTTTAAAAATAGAATTGCGATACCCAAAATTACATTCCTCCTTGGTAAACTCCTTTTCCTCCAATGTTTGGATAGACAATGTGTTGCAGCTGACAAAAGTGTCCTTCAGTTCCACGCCATAAGCTCCAATATTTTGGATGGGTGCGGTTCCAACGTTTCCTGGAATCAAGGATAGATTCTCAAGTCCACCAAAATTGTGTGCAATGCAATATTGAACGAACTCATGCCAGTTTTCGCCTGCCATTGCTTTTATAAAAACCGTGTCATCGGTTTCACTGATAATTTCAATACCTTTTAAATCTAAATGAACCACCAATGCCTCCAATGGGCCGGTCAACAACATGTTGCTGCCGCCTCCCAGGATAAAAAGGTTGGAAGTGGATTTTTCGGAGAGAATGTGCTTAAGTTCCGCAATGCTTTCCACCGATACAAAATATCGCGCCGTACAATCTATGCCAAAAGTATTATGGTTTTTAAGCGATTTGTACTCTTCAATTTGCATTAATCCTTATATTTTTGAAGCGCAACCTTCAATATTTCAACCGCTCGAACTAGACTTTCTTTTTTTAGAACATAAGCAATCCTAACCTGGTTCAATCCAACGCCCGGGGTAGAATAGAAACCTGCGGCTGGAGCAACCATAACGGTTTCGCCATTGTCATCAAATTCTTCCAGAAGCCATTGTGCGAACTTATCACTGTTTTTAACAGGCAGTTCCACAATACAATAGAACGCTCCTTTGGGTTCTCCCACTTTAACTCCCGGAATTTCCTTTAGAGCGGCAACCAAAGTATTTCTTCTGTCCTGGTATTCCGTAATAACTTCGTCAAAATAACTTTGTGGAGTTTGCAAAGCTGCTTCACTGGCAATTTGGGCAAATGTTGGAGGGCTCAACCGGGCCTGGGCAAATTTCAATGCTGTGGCAATCACTTCCTTGTTCTTGGATACCAAACATCCAATACGGGCACCACACATGCTATATCTTTTTGAAACGGAATCTATAATAATTCCATTTTCGGCCATACTCTCTTCCTCAAGAATAGAGTAGTGTTTATATCCGTCATAGGTGAATTCACGATAAACTTCGTCCGAAACTAAGAACAAATCGTGTTTTTTTACGATTTTGGCCAAGGTTTGGATTTCTTCTTTGGAATAGAGATATCCAGTTGGGTTTCCAGGATTACAGATTAGGATAGCCTTGGTTTTGGGGGTAATCAGTTTTTCAAATTCTGAAATAGGAGGTAGGGCAAAATTGTCTTCAATTTTTGAAATAACGGGAACAATTTTTACTCCGGAAGCGGTTGCAAATCCGTTGTAATTTGCATAGAAAGGTTCGGGAATTATTATTTCGTCGCCAGTATCCGCAATGCTGCCCATAGCAAAAAGTAAGGCCTCACTACCACCTGTGGTTACGATGATGTCGTTTGCCTCTACGGGGATATTGTTCTTGTGGTAATATTCAGCTATTTTTTCTCGGTATTCCAAAGAGCCTTCCGAACGCGTATAGGCAAGGATTTCCAAATTGTGGTTTGCCACGGCCTCCATCGCAATCTCAGGCGATTTGATATCGGGTTGTCCAATATTTAGGTGATAAACGGTTTTGTTCGCTTTGTAAGCTTTTTCGGCATAAGGAACCAATTTCCGGATAGGAGATTCCGGCATATCTTTCCCTTTTTTGGATACTGAAGGCATAGTCTATTATTTTGTCGCAAAGTTGCAAAATATATTCATATAATGCTATGATGGACAGACCAACATTTTCTGATTTTTGCCTATCTTCAACGTGCCTAGAAATTACTTGATTTTGCGAAGCTTCTCTTTATATATATTGTTATTGTGCTCTATTCTCCCGGTTTACGGACAGGAAGGATTTCATTTAAAGGATAATAAAAAGAGAAGCCGAATTCCTTTTGAACTCGTTAATAATCTGCCTATAATCAAGGTAAATATCAACGGAACCGATTTTTCATTTATACTCGATACGGGGGTTAAATCCACTATCCTTTTCAGTACCGAAGCAGTGGAGGATTTTCACTTAAAGTCAACCGTCCCATTTCGATTATTGGGTTTAGGGCCAGAAGGATACCTAAATGCCGTGAAAAGCCAAAGTAATACTATCAGAGTAGGAAATGCACTGGACAATGAGCACGATTTATATTTAATTTTTGACAGTACTCTTAATTTTTCACCTAGAATGGGAGTTCCTATCAATGGCATTCTGGGCAATGAGTTTTTTAGAAATTTTATCGTTAAGATAAATTATGATTCCAAAGCAATTACCATATATGACCCGAAGAAGTATTCTATTCGCAAGTGCAGAAAATGCGAAGATTTACCTTTGGATTTCGACGATGGGAAACCGTATATCAATCTTATGGTTTCCGATAGGAGCTTTGAGAAGGAAGTCACTTTGTTGGTTGATTCTGGGAATAGTGATGTGCTGTGGTTGTTTAATGAAAAGGATTTTATAACAGAACAACCAGAAAATTACTTCCAGGATTTTTTGGGATTAGGTCTTGGCGGTGAAATATATGGAAAGAGAGCTCGAGTACCAGAGGTTGTGTTAGGAGATTTCCACTTGAAAAACGTGTTGACGTCATTTCCAGAAGAGAAAGCTATTTCAAGAGCGCGTCTTTTTGAAAATCGAGATGGAAGTGTGGGAGGTGGGTTTTTAAGTCGGTTCAATATTACGTTTGATTACAGGAACAAAACGGTACGATTCCAAAAAAACTCACGCTTCACCGATCCATTTAATTATAATATGAGCGGTATTACCTTAGAGCATTCTGGAACGGACTTGCTTGTTAATGATCTTCAATTTTCCCTGGTGCCGCGCTATGAAGTTGTTGATGTTCGTAATGGTTCTCCCGCTCAGAAAGCAGGAGTTGAAGTGGGAGATGAGGTTCTATCAATAAACGGAAAACCGAATTATAAGTATAAATTATATGAACTGATCAGTTTATTTTCAAGAAAGGAGGGGCAAAGAATAACCTTGGAAATAAAAAGGGGGAAGAGTTATAAAAAGATTAGATTCTATTTGAAGAGAGTTCTTTAACTAAGACTCTGGGTGTCAAAATTGTCCAGATCAAGTTATTGCGCATAAATGAAGCATTTTAACTTCACTTTTAAAAACAAAAAAGCCGCAAATAATGCGGCTTATAATAGTTCTTATTGAAAGTGCTTAACTTTTTTCAAGTACGCTTCCCGTATCATTTTTTACCTCTCCTTTAATCTTAAGTGCAACCATTGGCTCACTTGCATTGGAGGTTACAGTAATTGTTTTTCTTATTGGACCCACACGATTGGTGTCGTATTTTACCTCTATCGTACTACTAGCACCGGGAGCTATCGGCCCGTCTGGTTTTTTGGGTACGGTACAACCACAACTGGATTTTACATCCGTTATTATCAGCGGCGCATCACCAGTATTGGTAAATTCGAATACGCGCAAACCATCGCTTCCTTTTGTTATGGTACCGTAATCTACGGTATCGGTTTTAAAGGTGATTTTAGCTTGTTGTGCTTGGGCAGTGAAGCCAATAAACGCAACTAATGCTATTAGAGCTAGTTTTTTCATCATAGTTTGTTTTTAATCTGTGCTAATGTATAGAACTTTTAAATAACCTGCAAAATATCTTATACACTTTTATTATCATACAGATATATTTACTTTTGTCTCTTACTCTTCAAATACCAGACCAAAGTATGGCTTTAGATGCAAAATATAATGTAAAACAGATTGAAAACAAGTGGTATAGCTACTGGATGAAGAACCGCTATTTCCATTCTGAGGTGGATGAAAGAACGCCATACACCATCGTTATTCCGCCGCCAAACGTTACGGGAGTGCTTCACATGGGCCATATGCTCAATAATACACTTCAAGATGTTCTGATTCGTCGGGCACGACTTCAGGGATATAATGCCTGTTGGGTACCTGGAACGGATCACGCATCCATAGCTACAGAAGCCAAAGTGGTCGCAAAGCTTAAAGCTGCTGGTATTGATAAATCTGCGCTTTCCAGAGATGAATTTCTAACCCATGCCTGGGATTGGACGCACGAACATGGTGGGATTATCCTTGAGCAACTCAAAAAACTTGGAGCTTCTTGTGATTGGGATCGGACTAAGTTCACAATGGATGAAGAAATGTCAGCTTCGGTAATAAAGGTTTTTGTAGATCTGTACCGAAAGGGAAAAATATACCGGGGTTACCGAATGGTGAATTGGGATCCGGAAGCTCAAACCACTCTTTCAGATGAAGAAGTTATCCATGAGGAAAAACAAGGCAATCTCTATTATCTAAATTATAAAGTTGAAGGAAGCAATGAGGTTCTGACTATTGCTACCACACGTCCCGAAACCATTCTTGGGGATACGGCAATTTGTATTAATCCGAATGATGAGCGGTTTGCGCATCTTCGAGGAAAAAATGCAATAGTTCCCATTTGTAATCGTGTCGTTCCTATCATCGAGGATGAATATGTCGATGTTGAATTTGGTACAGGCTGCTTAAAAGTTACTCCTGCCCACGATGAAAACGATAAAATGTTGGGGGATAAGCACAATCTTGAAATAGTAGATATTCTTAATGATAACGGAACTCTGAATAGTTACGGACTTCATTACGAAGGAAAAGATCGTTTTGTGGTGCGGAAAGAAATTGTAAAAGAACTGGAAGGTTTGGGAATTGTTTCAAAAATAGAAAGTCATTTACATAAAGTGGGTACCAGCGAGCGGACTGGGGCGGTTATTGAGCCAAAATTAAGCGATCAATGGTTCCTCAAGATGAAAGAACTTGCCAAACCTGCTTTGGATGCGGTTTTGGAAAAGGAAGTGAATCTGGTGCCTGAAAAATTCGTAAACACCTATCGCCATTGGATGGAAAATGTTCGCGATTGGAATATTTCGCGCCAGCTTTTGTGGGGACATCAAATTCCGGCTTATTTCTATGGAGATGGGAAAGAGGATTTTGTAGTGGCCGAAACAATTGAAGAGGCAGTTGTTCTTGCGAATAAAAAACGAAATGTCACGATGAGCGCAGTCGAAGCGCCATTAACCCTTGCGGACTTAAAACAGGATCCAGACGCACTGGATACTTGGTTTTCATCTTGGTTATGGCCCATCAGTGTATTTAACGGTATTTTGGAACCTGATAATAAGGAGATAAATTATTATTATCCCACAAATGACTTGGTTACAGCTCCCGAGATTCTTTTCTTTTGGGTGGCAAGGATGATTATTGCGGGCTATGAATACCGAAACGAAAAACCATTTACCAATGTTTATCTTACCGGAATAGTACGCGACAAACAGCGCAGGAAGATGAGTAAATCCTTGGGTAATTCACCAGATCCCATTGGATTGATGGAAATTTATGGAGCGGATGGAGTTCGAGTGGGAATGCTTTTAAGTTCACCAGCTGGGAACGACCTGATGTTCGAGGAAGATCTTTGTAAGCAGGGAAGTGGCTTTGTGAATAAAATATGGAATGCCTATAGATTAATTGATGGATGGGAAGTATCCTTGGATAAGGAACAGTCCGAGAGCGATGCAACAGCTATCAAATGGTATCGCAGTAGATTTCAGAAAACGCTGGCCGAAATTGAGGATCATTATGGAAAATACCGAATTAGCGATGCTTTGATGTCCACCTATAAATTGGTCTGGGACGATTTCTGCTCGTGGTTTTTGGAAATGGTCAAGCCTTCTTTTGGAGATCCCATTTCAGAAAAGACGTATTTGGAAGTAATTTCCATTTTGGAAGATAATTTAATAATCCTACATCCCTTTGTACCCTTTATTTCCGAAGAAATCTGGCAACATATAACAGAACGGGATATTTCAGAGGCTCTAATTGTTTCTAAATGGCCTTCTATAGTTTCTTATGACAAAAAAATTATAAAGGATTTTGATTTTGCTTCGGAAGTGATATCTGGAATACGTACAATTCGCAAGGAAAAAAATATTTCTTTTAAAGATGCTATTCAACTTTCCATTATTAACCATGAAGGTAGTTCTAAACAATTTGATGCACTTATTTCAAAACTGGGAAATATTTCCGATCTAAATTACATTTCGGAAAAACTCGATGGCGCTCTAACCTTTCGGGTAAAGAGCAATGAATATTTTGTTCCCATCGCAGGAGCCATAAATGTGGAAGAAGAAATTGCCACACTATCCCAAGAATTGAAATATACTGAAGGTTTTTTACGTAGTGTTCAAGGTAAGCTAAAAAATGAACGTTTTGTCAACGGAGCTCCCGAACAAGTTGTTGCACTGGAGAAACAGAAGGAGGCAGATGCATTGGCCAAAATTGAAACTCTAAAAGCCAGTCTTAACGGTTTAAAATAGAATTGATTGCCAAGGACCTATGTAAGATTGGGAATAAGCTGATAAGGTTATGGTTCCAACCTGTGTTTGGTTATTTTGGTAATAGGTTTTCTCTGAAACATAAGTTTTTCAGGCGATAAGACCTTATCCTTTCTTTTTTCCTGACTTCCGCACTGGGACACCCAGATTAAAGAAAGTTTTAAATGTTGAACCCACTGCGGGGTTCTGTAGGATGGATGCATTATAACCCCGCACTGCACTACGTTTGTGCAGGGTTATCCATATTAGACCCATTCTGGGTCATGCCACAAAAAATAAAAATACCCGTAACCAATAACCTCGAATACAACCGAAATGAAATGAAGGTTTTATTCGGGGAAAATCGAATCCCATCTGTTTTTAGAACTCCGGAGGAGTTCAACTTTTTTCAATTCAAATAATCAAAAAACATTCAATGGCACCCAAAATAGAAACACGATTGGAATAAACAGGCTGATAGCTAATATGTTATAGATTACATCTTCTAAGTACTCAAAAATCTGCGGAAGTCAGGAGGTTTTCTCTGAAACATAAGTTTTTCGGCGATAAGGCGTTATCCTTTCTTTTTTTAGTTTTACTTGGATAATCCCAGTCTCTCAGATCTGTTGTCATATCAAAAACTGCGGTTTCCAACCTTATTACCTTAGTTTGGGAATATGACTATTTTTCTTGTTATAACTCGTAAAAAGAGGTGTTTCAGAAAGGAGATTTATTTCCGATACAAAAAATAATGGTTTACGGCGTCTACATAAAGCTGTTTTGCCTCTTCCGGTGTTAATCCTTGGGTTTGGAACAGTGCATTGGTCTTAAAGGCATTGATCAATGGTTTATTGCTTCCGGGGGAAACTTGATTGCCGGTTGCTCTTTTGTAATAGGCATATAACCGCAGTAAAAAATCTGCAGGAAATGGCTCTTTATGCTGATTTATGCTTTCAACAGCTTGTTTGAATACTTTATCCAATTCTTCTGGACTCATGATTTTTTAGCTATTATTGTAATTCCGCCTTTTACTTTTTGATTTAGGACTACATTAATTTGAGTACCCAATGGAAGAAAAACATCTACCCGGGAACCAAATTTAATAAATCCACTGTCAGCAGTTTGTTCTACTTCGTCGCCAACTTCGGCATAATTAACAATCCGTTTGGCCAAGGCACCGGCAATTTGTCTGTAAAGCACATCGCCGAAAGCTTCATTTTTAACAACTACGGTTGTCCGTTCATTTTCTTCGGATGATTTTGGATGCCATGCGACCAAATATTTCCCTGGATGATATTTACTGTAAACCACCTTTCCTCCAACGGGATAACGTGTAATATGTACGTTTATTGGCGACATAAACACAGAAACCTGTAGTCGTTTATCATTGAAATATTCCTTTTCAAAAACTTCCTCAATAACAACGACTTTTCCATCAACGGGAGAAAGCACTTCTTCGGAATGTAAATCAAAAAGACGTTTCGGATTCCTAAAAAACTGCAAAACGAGCAGTAGGAGAATTATCAATGTAATTATAATTCCACCTCTAATGGTCGGATTCACCACGAAAATATTTGCCAGAACACTGAGTATTATTACTACAAGTAGGGCACCAGTTATTATTTTAAAACCTTCTTTATGAAACATAATCGACTATTAATAAAAATGCATATACAAAAGGACTGGCATAAATGATACTATCCAACCTGTCATACATTCCGCCATGCCCAGGCATAATGATTCCACTGTCTTTGACGCCTGCCTGTCTTTTAAACTTTGATTGGATCAGATCGCCAATAGTTCCAAAAACGGATACAATCACTGCTAAACAAATCCACACCCAGAGGTTATATTTCTCTATATCATTGGGACCGTAGATTTTTGTGATTTTAAAAATAGCAAATCCCGTTAAAAGTGCACCAATCATGCCGCCTAAAAATCCTTCTATTGTTTTTTTTGGCGAAATGCGCTCCAAGAGTTTATGTTTTCCGAAATTTTTTCCAATCAGAAATGCGAAAGTATCATTTGCCCACATCAAAACAAAGACTGCCACTATAAGATGGGGAATAAATTTGCCATCCACATCCATAACCGGAATGAGGGTAAGGAAAACGAATCCACTGATTATATAAAAAACAACGGTAATATATTTCTTGTTTTCAAACATGGGGATTTTACTGGTCCAAAGAACGTCCTTTAGTAGATAAAGGTTGACAAACGCGCTTATTATCAACAATAAATAAACTCCATTTTCATTAAAGACTCGATAGCTTAGAAAGTAGAAGCCGGCAGCAAGTAAGAAATATGCCAGGTAACTTGTAAGATGAACCAGTTTTAAAAACTCACTCATTGTGATGAGAGCAAGTACGAAGAAAAGTCCCATAAACCATTCTCGGGAGGTGAACATCGCAAAAACGATAATTGAAATGTATACGACGCCCGAAATAGTCCGTACGAGAATTTCCTTCATATTTTATAAGTCTTCCAAAAGCAACAAATATAGGTTTTTTGTGCTACTTCCTTGAGTCATAAAATCCTTTTCTTTTTGGGTCTCAAAATTTTGGATAGTGGTAATATTACTGGGAATATGCGGAGAGCGCTGATTATTGATGATTCTTAAACCTTCACTGATATTTTCCACAATTTGGCTCGTAGTGGCCAAAACTATCATATTATAAGGAAGCTCACTCAGTTTTTTTTCCTTTACCTGATGGGAAGATAAAAGAATGGCGCCCGTATTTGCCACCAGGGATTCGCAGGTGGAAAGAAGGAATTTAGAATCTGCCTTATTTACAAAATTAAGGTTAAAGCCATCAAACTTTTTGCGAAGTTGATCTTCCATGCAGAACACATCCTGTTCGTACCAATCATTCTCAATCATGATATTGTCGAAAGCCTCTAATGTTTCTTCCCAATTTTCACAATAGATAAATTTGCCACCATTGTTTTTGAAGTAATGGGTGAATTTTTCATCAATGGGAAGTTTTTGTTCAGGGTAATAACTGCTCTTGTCGGATTTATTTCCCTTTTGGGAATCTTTTTCCGACTTGTAATTTGGATATAAAAGTCTTTTAAATAGACTCATTATAGGTTCATTATTGAGGAGTTTATAAAAAAGTTTACGACCAAAGATATAAAATCTTAGTTGAAGTACGATGTCTATAAAGATATACCTCCCAAACTAAGGAGAATTTCTTAGGTACTCGCTAAACGTTCTACTTTTTCTGGCTCTTCAAAGGGTCTATCTCCAAATATCTTTTGAAGATTATCCTTGAAAATAACTTCTTTTTCCAAAAGAACATTGGCAAGTTCAGTCAGCTTATCCTTGTTCTCTTCCAAAATATTAATTGCTCTTTGGTATTGTTCTTCAATTAGTTTTGAAATTTCCCTATCTATAAGTTCAGCAGTCTTTTCGCTGTAAGGTTTGGTAAAGTTGTATTCCGATTGTCCACTGCTATCGTAATAGGTAAGATTCCCAACTTTTTCGTTCAAGCCGTAAATCGTAACCATAGCACGAGCTTGCTTCGTTACTTTTTCAAGGTCGCTTAAAGCACCTGTGGAAATACGGTTGAAAATTACTTTCTCTGCAGCACGACCGCCAAGAGCGGCGCACATTTCATCCAGCATTTGCTCAGGATGGATAATCAGTCTTTCTTCTGGCAAATACCAAGCGGCGCCTAACGATTGACCTCTAGGAACAATAGTAACTTTCACCAGGGGAGCAGCATGCTCCAACATCCAACTGACCGTTGCGTGTCCAGCCTCGTGGAAGGCAATGGCACGTTTTTCGTCAATTGTCATTATCTTGTTTTTCTTTTCAAGACCACCCACAATTCTGTCAACGGCATCAAGGAAATCCTGTTTTCCAACAGATTTCTTTCCACCTCTTGCAGCTATCAGTGCGGCTTCGTTACAAACATTCGCAATATCCGCTCCCGAAAAACCTGGAGTTTGTTTTGCTAGGAAATCTGTATCCAAGCCCTCATCTTTTTTAATGGGTCGAAGGTGAACCTCAAATATTTCCTGGCGCTCGCGAACGTCTGGAAGATCAACATAAATCTGTCGGTCAAAACGTCCGGCACGCATTAAGGCCTTGTCCAAAACATCTGCCCGGTTGGTTGCGGCCAATACAATTACGTTCGTGTTTGTGCCAAAACCATCCATTTCTGTCAATAATTGGTTTAGGGTATTCTCTCGTTCGTCATTGCTGCCAGAAAAATTGCTTTTTCCTCGGGCACGACCAATTGCATCAATTTCATCAATAAAAATAATAGCAGGTGATTTGTCTTTGGCCTGCTTAAAAAGATCTCGTACTCTAGAGGCACCGACACCCACAAACATTTCGACGAAATCTGAACCTGATAGGGAGAAGAACGGCACTTTTGCTTCCCCAGCAACTGCTCGGGCCAAAAGAGTTTTTCCAGTTCCAGGAGGGCCTACCAATAAGGCTCCTTTTGGTATTTTTCCCCCTAAGGAAGTGTATTTATCCGGATTTTTTAGGAAATCGACAATTTCCTGTACTTCTTCTTTGGCACCTTCCAATCCAGCTACATCCTTAAATGATGTTTTGATATCGATTTTCTCATCAAAAAGTTTTGCTTTCGATTTTCCAATATTGAATAACTGGCCACCAGCGCCACCGCCGGCACCTGAAGACATTCTTCGCATAATGAAGATCCAGATAGCGATAATGATAACAAAAGGAAGAATTCCCATTAATATATCACCCCAGACATTCGAGTCTGTATGCCATTCCATCTTTGTGTCAAGATTGTTTTCCTGTTTTATCTGTTGGAAAGAATTCTCGAAATTTTGGAGATCCCCAAATTCAAATTGATAATCAGCATCATTTGGTCCTGGTGCCAAGAAAGCCGGGGTATCCTTTTTGGATCCTGCCTCTTTTGCTTTGGCTTCATCAGTAAGATAGACTTTGGCAATCTTCTTATTGATTATATCGACCTTTTCAACCTCACCTTTTCTTAGGTAATCTTCAAATTGGGCTTGGGTGGTTTTTGCTGGTTGTGACCAACTGCTACCACCAAAAATTTGAATACCAAAAAACAGCAAAATCACCGCTGCATAGATCCAATAGTAATTTGGTCTAGGCTTCTTCGGCTCTTGTTTCTTATTTTTATTTTCTACCGCCATAGGGCTAACTTTCTTTTTCTTTTAATGAATTGTTTCTATTTTAACCGACTTCGCATCGCCCCAAAGTCCCTCAATATCATAAAATTCGCGAATGTGCTTTTGAAAAACGTGCACAACCACGTCAATATAATCCATAAGGATCCATTCCGCATTTTCGCTCCCTTCTACATGCCAGGGTTTTTCTTTAAGAGATTTGCCTACGGATTTTTGAATGGAATTTACAATGGCATTTACTTGGGTGTTGGAGGTCCCGTTACAGATGATAAAATAGTCACAAACGGTATTTTCAATGTCTCGTAGATCGAGAATTTCAATATCCTGTCCTTTTACATCTTCAATCCCTAGTATTATTTGAGTAATAAGTTGATCGGTTTCAGCTTGTTTTTTCTGCATCAATTACTTTCTTTTCTATTTTCGCAAAGTTATTACTTTTTTGTTTCTTGTTGACACCATAAAAAGCCTAAAACCAAACATAGTTGTCGTTGTGAATATAATCAAACTTAATGCCATCGATTCCACCAATACCTACCTCAAAGAGAGGGTCAATGAAACCTTTGTTGAAGATGAGACTATAATCGTTGCAGAAAATCAGCAAAAGGGTAGGGGGCAAATGGGAAACGGATGGCTATCAAGAACGGGTCAAAGCCTTACATTCAGTGTTTTTAAAAGGTTCGAGGGTCTAATGGTCGAGCAACAATTTGTAATATCCATGGCGGTATCCTTGGCAATAGTTGAAACGTTTAAACAAATGGGTGTTTCCAGTGTGTCCATAAAATGGCCTAACGACATATTGTCAGGCAATAAAAAAATCGCCGGTATATTGATCGAGAACGTTTTGGAGGGAACAAATATTAAGCATTCCATAATCGGGATCGGGGTAAATGTCAACGAGAGTGATTTTCCATATCTGCCGCAAGCGAGCTCGTTAAAGCTTGAAATGGGGAAATCATTTCAATTGGAAGAGGTTTTAATGTTAATTCTGAAAAATCTACTTAACAATCTGAAAAGCGTCACAAATCTAGATTTTTTCGAATGGCAGGAATTATACGAAAGAAATATGTTTCGAAGGAATGACATCTCGACTTTTGAGAATGGGGACGGTAAACGATTTAATGGAATAATTAAAGGTATTTCTGAAATGGGCGAACTATTGGTTGAAACAGAAAACTCTTCCACCGAAAAATTTCAGTTGAAGGAATTAAAGCTGTTATACTGAAAAGGGCAACGAAATCGAAATTGAAATTGAAATCGAAATCGAAATCGAAATCGAAAGGATCAATTGGGAAAAATCAAAAATTTTAAATTTTCTCTAAATTAGAAGCAAGAGTTTCGATGAATTTTGAAAGGGGTCCCTTGATCATCATTGCCATCATGGCATTGAATTCCCCATCAAAAAGAAGTTCCACCGTTGAGGTTTCCTCGGATTCTTCCTGAATATTTCCTGTAAGAGTAAAGGGAAATTTGTCGCTCATTGCTCCCAAGACTACTTTATTTGGTTTTTCAACATCTTTAATCTCCAGTGCAATTTCGGGCATTCCTTTTAATGCAAAAACGAAAGCCTTATCATTCAGTAGCTCAAACTTAGTTATGTTTTCTGGCATCAAGTCCTTAAAATTCTTCACGTCTGTCAAATAATCACATAGCTGGTTGGCAGATTTTTGAACGGTTACTTTTTTGCTGTTTAGTTTCATGGGTAGTTTATGGGTTATGAGTTTATGAGTTGATGAGTTGATGAGTTTATGAGTTGATGAGTTGATGAGTTTATGAGTTGATGAGTTGATGAGTTGATGAGTTGATGAGTTGAGAAGTCGATGAGTTTAGGAGTTTAGGAGTTTATAAGTTATAAGTTTAGGAACGTTGATTACTGCGTACTGATTACTGATTACTGAATACTGAACACTGATTACTGAACACTGATTACTGAATACTGAACACTGATTACTGAACACTGATCACTGAACACTGATACTAACCACTATTTCCCCCAAGTATCCGGAGCATTCCTCCATTGGGAAAGCAGTTCAGCTTCTTCGGCATTAATATATTTCGATTTTTCCGCTTCCTGCAGTAACATTTCGTAATTACTCAAAGTGTTTAAGCTAACATTCGCATTTTTAAAATTTTCTTCCGCAATGTTGAAACCATAACTAAAGATGGCCACCATTCCTTTTACATTTGCATTGACTTCCCTTAATGCCTCGACTGCCAGTAAACTACTTTTTCCGGTACTTATCAGATCTTCTACGACGACAACATTGGTGTTTTTTTCCAAATGGCCCTCTATTTTATTTTGTCTACCATGCCCTTTTGCTTCGGGGCGAACATAACAAAAAGGAACGTTTAGGTAATCTGCTACCAAAGCACCAATTCCAATTGCTCCAGTGGCTACTCCTGCAATCATTTCGGGCCTTCCGTATATTTCTTCAATTTGTTTTGCGAGGTTTTCCCGAATATAATTTCGAATGGTCGGATATGAAAGTGTGACACGATTATCACAATAAATTGGAGATTTCCACCCAGAAGCCCATGTAAATGGTTTTTGTGGTTGTAATTTTATTGCATTAATTTGCAATAATAATGCAGCGGTTTTTTGTGCCGTTTCCTTGTTTAATATCATTGTACAAATGTATAAAGTTTTTGTAAAAGATATCCCTATTATTCTTTCCACAGAAAAAAATATAGGAGATCACTACACCACCATCCCTTTAAAACAAGCGCGTTTTAAAAAATTGGTAAAAAAGATAAACAACGGCGAGCTGCTCTACGTCAACCTCTACCACAAAAATGCTGAAAAACTTGAACGTTTTCTTCGGAAGAAAATAAAAGTTGTGGAAGCTGCCGGCGGACTGGTTTATAACAGTAAAAAGGAAATTCTTTTTATCCGTCGAAATAAGAAATGGGATCTTCCGAAGGGAAAAGTTGAAAAGGGAGAATCCTATCGGGAGGCCGCCGTCCGTGAGGTTGTGGAAGAAACGGGCGTAAAAGATTTGGAAATAAGAGACTTTTTAATGACTACCTATCACGTTTTTTCCCGAAATAACAAATTCAGGTTGAAAATCACCTATTGGTATGAGATGTTTAGCGACTATGAAGGTCCACTTATTCCTGAATCGACCGAAGGCATCAAAAAAGTGAGGTGGAAGGATTTCGAAAAATCACAAAGGGCCCTACTGGATTCTTATGAAAATATTAAGCTGCTTTTTCCGAAGGAATACTTGACCACACATCCTAATGACCGTGCCGTTTAACCAATAAACAAAAATCCTGATACGGGTTTCTACTATTTTGATTGATGGTTCTAAAAGCCAACAATCGTTATAATATGACCCTGGATGAATAATATAAGCCTAGCTGCCAAAAATTCAGCGGATTTCTATCCTGGATTTTCTCCAAAAAGAATAATCATTGATATTCTTTTGCCCTACGTCTTTCATTATTACAATCTATTATAGGTTATTTGGAAACAAATATAATTTTTTTCAAAATTATCGGATTCGTAAAATCCAAGTGAGTCTCATTTATTTTTTTAAAATATATTACAGCTTGGGAATGGTTTTTTTAATTTAGGAGCTTGGAAAGCTGTAAAACCATTATAATTTAAGACTTCTCAATGCGTATTAAATATGAAATTGTATTAGGTTTTTTCTATTTAGTTGTTTAAGTTTGTACCTCATTAATAACTTAAAACTTTATATTATGAAAAAAATTACTTTAATTATGTTTGCTCTTGCAACTTCGTTTGTATTTGCACAAAACGCTACCAATGCTGAATTCGTGATTTCGCAGACTTCTGGAGCTATTGGCGATGGTGGAGTAGCTTGTGGTGATCAAGGAGCCGGAACAACTGGTGACAACTACTACATGCGTGCTTATTATTTATACGATTATGGTGTAAGAGGAATTGCTCAGGCAACAGGAATTGAATTTTTTGTTAGTACAGCTTCTGGATCATCTGCATTGCAAGTAATGGTGTTTGAAAGTGAAGGGTTTCCAGGTGGATTTGATGTAACTGCTTTACCAGCTCCTTTAGCTTCAGCTGATGTTACCGTAACTGGTGCTGATGTTGGAACAATGGTAAGAGTTATGTTTGATTCCCCTGCAATTGTTGACGAAGACACAAACCTTGTGGCTGTTGTTTTTGAATCTGACGGACAAACTGCCCAGTTTTACCTAGGTACTGCAGCTGAAGAGGAGTATTCTTCTTATTTAGCTTCTGTAGCTTGTGGCATCAACAACCCAACTCCTGTAGCTGACATAGGATTTCCTGATGCAAGGCACGTAATAAACGTTGTTATGGATGATGTTGTTGGTGTTGGAGATAATTTGGCCGAGATGGTTTCTATCTATCCAAACCCTACTTCTTCAATATTGAACATTAACCTTCCTTCAAACATTGAAGTATTAAACTCTTCTTTGGTTGACGTTTTAGGAAGAACAACTGGTGTTGTTTACAGCAATGGCGAAATGAATGTTTCTGGTCTTTCTCAAGGAGTTTATTTCTTGAAATTAGAAACTAACATGGGTTCACTTACACAAAGAATCGTTAAGCAATAATTATTGCTTTGATTAAAATAAATGGCGTAAAAAACCTCAATCGAAAGATTGGGGTTTTTTTATGCTTTGATTTTTCTAATATTATCAGTATTGTCCGGTTAAGAATCATATGATGTCCGCCGCGGCGGACATTTTCTTAACTTTATTACCTTGCCTACCAATATTTTGTCCGCCGCGGGAGAGCAGTATGCCGTTAGGCATTAAATAGGGGTAGGAAAATAAAACCCTATCAAAGTCCAAGTCCGCCCCGGCGGACTAGATGTGGTATGGGGTTTCAGGATTAATCAATTCTTTTATCGGACAACAATGTAATATTATCTAAATCTATTTGGCCATGTTTTACAACAACCATTTTGATTTAATTAAATCTTGCATTACCCACCTAATAATCTTGGTAAGGAATTTCACATGGATAAATACTCCGACCTTATCCTGACTTCCGCAGATTTTTGAGTACTTAGAAGATGTAATCTATAACATTTTAGCTATCAGCCTGTTTATTCCAATAGTGTTTCTATTTTGGGTGTCCTTGAATGTTTTTTGATTATTTGAATTGAAAAAAGTTGAACTCCTCTGGAGTTCTAAATACAGATGGATTTGTTTTTCCTCGAATAAAACCTTCATTTCATTTCGGTTGTATTCGAGGTTATCGATATTAAACCTCTTCGAGGTTATTTGTTAGGGTTATTTTTATTTTTTGTGGCATGACCCAGAATGGGTCTAATATGAATAACCCCGCACAAACGTAGTGCAGTGTGGGGTTATAATGTATCCATCCTACAGAACCCCGTAGTGGGTTCAACATTCAAAACTTTCATTAATTTGGGTGTGCCAGTGCGGAAGTCAGGCGAAGATCACTAAAGAATAAATACCGTTTTAGATTTAAAAACCCCGATTCCTTTAAACGGAATTGGGTTTTTCCTGACTTCCGCAGATTTTTGAGTACTTAGAAGATGTAATCTATAACATTATAGCTATCAGCCTGTTTATTCCAATAGTGTTTCTATTTTGGGTGTCCTTGAATGTTTTTTGATTATTTGAATTGAAAAAAGTTGAACTCCTCTGGAGTTCTAAATACAGATGGATTCGTTTTTCCCCGAATAAAACCTTCATTTCATTTCGGTTGTATTCGAGGTTATCGATATTAAACCTCTTCGAGGTTATTTGTTAGGGTTATTTTTATTTTTTTTGGCATGACCCAGAATGGGTCTAATATGGATAACCCCGCACAAACGTAGTGCAGTGCGGGGTTATAATGGCATCCATCCTACAGAACCCCGTAGTGGGTTCAACATTCAAAACTTTCTTTAATTTGGGTGTCCCAGTGCGGAAGTCAGTTGTCGCAGTTTCACCTATTCCCATATCAATAAGAATCCGTGTAAATCCGTCCAATCCGCGTTATCAGCGTTCCATATTCTTTTTCCTGACTTCCGCAGATTTTTGAGTACTTAGAAGATGTAATCTATCACATATTGGCTATCAGTCTGTTTGTTCCAATAGTGTTTCTATTTTGGGTGTCCTTGAATGTTTTTTGATTATTTGAATTGAAAAAAGTTGAACTCTTCTGGAGTTCTAAATACAGATGGATTCGTTTTTCCTCGAATAAAACCTTCATTTCATTTCGGTTGCATTCTAGGTTATCGATATTAAACCTCTTCGAGGTTATTTGTTAGGGTTATTTTTATTTTTTGTGGCATGACCCAGAATGGGTCTAATATGGATAACCCCGCACAAACGTAGTGCAGTGCGAGGTTATAATGTCATCCATCCTACAGAACCCCGTAGTGGGTTCAACATTTAAAACTTTCTTTAATCTGGGTGTGCCAGTGCGGAAGTCAGGTGGGATAAATACTCCGACCTTATTAACTTTGGAAAAAATACCCCTTCAGCCTTATTGCCTTTGTTTAGAAATAGCGCCTAAAATGGAAGTAGAGGTTGTGGTAATCAATGTGCAGTATCGATAAGGTAATAAGGTTTAAGGTAGTCCTTGCATTTGATTGCTAAGGTAATAAGGTTAAATTTTAGCACCTGCGTTTAATTACTGAGGTAGTATGGTAAAATGTTAGCTACTATTTTGATTATTCAGGGAATAAGGTTTTCTTTTAAACTATATTATTTTTTTAGTATTATCCATAAATCTACTTGGTAATCCTTCTCCGATGAACTTATTATCTTATTGAGATACTATAACATTCCGAACCTTATTACCTTGGTAAGGAGCACATGGTTATATTACCCTAACCTTATTACCTTAGTAAGATGTAAATTGTCAGGCCACTAATCAAGCGTTCTAATGGACTGTGTCCTTCAAGAAAAAACTCCCCCAGAATTTATCTGAGGGAGTTTATATAGTTAGAATAAACAGGGATTTCTTACCCGTTCATCGATATGAGAAATTCCTCGTTGTTCCTGGTTTTCTTGATCCTGTCATTGATAAATTCCATAGCTTCCACAGGGTTCATATCAGCTAGATACTTTCTCATCACCCACATTCTTTGAATGGTGTTTTCATCAAGTAACAAGTCGTCGCGACGTGTACTGGATGAAGTTAGGTCAATGGCTGGGAAAATTCTTCGGTTCGAAATCTTTCTGTCCAATTGAAGTTCCATGTTTCCTGTTCCTTTAAATTCCTCAAAGATAACCTCATCCATTTTAGAGCCAGTTTCGGTCAAGGCTGTTGCTATAATACTGAGCGAACCACCATTTTCGATGTTTCGGGCAGCTCCAAAGAAACGTTTTGGTTTGTGAAGTGCATTGGCATCAACACCTCCACTTAATATTTTACCACTTGCCGGTTGTACGGTGTTGTAGGCTCTGGCCAAACGTGTAATGGAATCTAAAAGAATTACGACGTCATGTCCACATTCCACCAATCTTTTGGCTTTGTCCAGTACTAGATTTGCAACCCGAACGTGCTCCGTAGCTTCCTTGTCAAAGGTGGAAGCAACCACTTCGCCACGTACGTTTCGCTGCATATCGGTAACCTCTTCAGGCCGTTCATCGATAAGTAGTATGATTTGATAAACCTCAGGGTGATTAGCTGCAATCGCGTTGGCAATATCTTTTAGCAACATTGTCTTTCCTGTTTTCGGTTGCGAGACGATCATTCCTCTCTGTCCTTTTCCAATCGGCGCAAAAAGATCAATAATCCGAGTGGAAATGGTACTTTGTTTGTCTGCTATATTGAATTTTTCCTGTGGGAATAGCGGTGTTAAATGCTCAAAAGAAACTCTATCCCGAACCACATTAGGGTTCAAGCCATTTATTTTGTTCACCCGTATTAAGGGGAAATATTTCTCGCCTTCCTTAGGAGGACGAACTTCACCCAAGACCGTATCTCCAGATTTTAATCCGAACAAACGAATTTGTGATTGGGAAACATAAATATCATCAGGAGAGGATAAGTAGTTGTAATCGCTAGAACGTAAAAAACCATAGCCGTCCTGCATAATATCCAAAACTCCTTCGCTTTCTATTATTCCATCAAATTCATAATCCGGTTCACGATAGCGATTTCGAGAATCCTTGTTCCCGTTTTTGTTGTCGTGCACATTACCGTCTTTTTGCTTATTGGGTTGGTGCTTTTGGCGATTGTCGGTATTATGACTGTCGGAACGTTGGGACTTTTGTCGGTTATCTTGCTCGCTGGAACTTGATTTTTGTTGGTGTTGTGGCTTTTTATCACTTGCACTTCTATCCGGGGCTGTCCGTTTATCGTCAGCCTGTTTTTTATCCGTGGTGTCGCTTTTACTGACGTGCTGTGGTTTTGGAGGATGGGATTTTTGCGGTTGCGGTTTTTGAGGTTGGTTTTTTTTGCTGCGATCATCACTTCCTTGAGAACGTGGTCTAGAATCCTTCTTTTGGATATCCTCATTAGGCGCAGAGACCTTTTTCTCCTGTGCTTTCTCCTCAGTTTTTGGTGCCTCAGCCTCTAAAACAGCTTTCACTGCTTTGGGATTAGCCGCTTGGTAATCAAGGATTTGATAGACCAAGTCCAGTTTTTTTTGTGTGCGGTATTTGGGCACATTAAGTTCTTTAGCAATATCCTGAAGTTCAGGCAGCTTTTTGTTTTTTAATTCTGAAATTTCAAACATCTAAAAAATCCTATGGTTTAAGTTTATACTATTATGCTCCTTTGAGAAGGTAAGTACGTGAAAGTTTTTTTGAAGACTAAGGAACCCTTATTGAATGGGTTACGAATAGATACTGCAATAATACAATAATAAATTAAATTTCCCAGTTATTTCTTTTAAAAAGAAACAGTATTTTTGCCGTACAATTGTTTTTAAAGAAGATGATCCAACGCATTCAAACATTATATCTAATTGTTTCCATTTTACTAATGGGAGCTTTGTTCCTATGGTTTCCCGTTATTTTGGGAGAAGACGGTTCCGTAATTGTGGAACGTAGTGAACCCTTGGTTTTTGGATTGATCTTTATTTCCATTCTTTTCGGTATTATTTCAATTTTCAGTTTCAAAAAACGACAGACACAGTTTGTGCTCAATCGTTTGAATATCATATCAAACTTTGTATTACTAGGAGTTTTCGTTTACAGATCGCTCACTTTATCCGGAGAGACCTTGGTTTCTGAGAAGGGTATTGGGGTTTTACTTCCCATCATTTCTATCGTGTTTTTAGTGCTGGCCAATAAGGCCATAAAAAGGGATGAAGACCTCGTAAAATCTGTTGATCGGTTGCGATAAACCAATCTTGGTATATTAGTGCAAGACCCCCAGAGAATGCCATCTTTGGGGTTTTTTTGGTTTTTGTTCCATAAAACCAAAAAATCCCCAAATTCCAAATTCCAAATTCCAAATTCCACATTCCAAACTTGTCATGCTGAGCCTGCCTGCCTGTCGTGCCTTGGCAGGTGAATTTCTATATGCAGAGCAAATAGAAATTATTACCGAAGCCCGAATTCAATAACCTCTAAATTCTGGATTATTTTTCCGTCAATTTCAAATCGGAGCATCGTGCGAACTTGATGAAATCCTTGTTTTCCTACTGCGCCTGGATTCATATGCAATAAACCCGTTTTTTTATCGGGCATTACCTTTAAAATATGGGAATGGCCACTGATAAAGATCTTTGGTGGATTTGAATATATTTCCTGTCGGATTGAAGGATTGTACCGTCCGGGATAACCACCAATGTGGGTTATCCAAACATCCACCTCTTCACAAAAAAATCGGTTGTGCAATGGAAATTCCATTCTCGCTTCTTTATTGTCAATGTTCCCATAAACGGCTCGCAAAGGCTTTAATTCTTTTATGGCATCGGTAACCGAAAGATCGCCAATGTCTCCTGCATGCCAAACCTCGTCAGCTTGCTTAACGTGATTGAGGATTTTTTCATCAATATAACTATGGGTATCGCTGAGAAGAAGAATTTTTTTCAAAAGAAAATAGTAAGAAATTGGAAAGCGAAGTTATTAAGATTTTCTGCATTTATGCCAAATGATGGTGGGTAAATCGTAATTTTGTCAATTCCGAAAAAAAAAATTTATTGCGATATTTTATTGAAATAGCCTATAATGGAAAACACTATTTTGGATGGCAGCGGCAACCCAACCAAATTAGCGTGCAACAGGTTGTGGAGGAAACGCTATCGACCTTACTTCGGAAGGAGATAAAGGTTGTTGCATCCGGAAGAACGGATACGGGAGTGCACGCCAAGCAGCTTTTTGCCCATTTTGATTTCGATGAATTCGAAAATAAGGATGAATTGATTTTTAGAATTAACTCTTTTCTTCCGAAGGACATTTCTGTAAAAAATATTTTGGAGGTTGCCGATAATGCGCATGCTCGGTTTGATGCAATCCGGAGAGAATATGAATACCATATTTCTCTGGGGAAAAATCCGTTTACTTATGATTTTGCTTATCAGTTGTACAACCGGCCAGATGTAAGTTTAATGAATCAGGCTGCACAAATGTTATTGCACCATAAGGATTTTCAATGTTTTTCCAGATCCAAAACCGATGTAAAAACGTACAATTGTACAATAGTGAAAGCACATTGGGAAGAGAAGGATGATTTTTTGGTTTTTACCATTGTAGCGGATCGTTTTTTGCGAAATATGGTTCGTGCTATTGTAGGTACACTTTTGGATGTTGGCTTTGGAAAAACTACTTTAGACGGATTTCGGGATATATTAAATAGCCAGAACAGGAGGGAAGCAGGGGCTTCGGCTCCCGCGCATGGCTTGTATTTAAAGAAAGTTGTTTATCCGGATAGCCTATTTTTGTAAGACTTGACTTAATGACCCAAACTCATTTTTTTAATAAACTAATTTAAAGGATTAATAAAATAATAGTGTCAAAATCCACAGGTAACGCATTCGATTTTAAACTCTTCAAACGGTTGTTGGCTTTTACTAAGCCTTACCAGTTGGCGTTCTATTTTGTTGCATTCGCGGCTATAATTATGTCGGGACTGGCAGTTTTGCGCCCTTACTTATTGAAATTGGCGATTGACGATTCCATTGTTCCAAAAGATGGCCAAGGGTTTATGAAGTATGTCATCTTGATGATTGTGGTGTTGATGCTGGAGGTGATTTTTCAATTTGCTTTTATTTTTTATGCAAACTGGCTGGGACAAAGTGTAATTCGCGATCTGCGACAAAAACTTTTCCGGTTGATGGTCAGTTTCAGAATGAAGTATTTTGATAAAAGTGCCGTCGGAAGATTGACAACACGTGCGGTTAATGATGTGGAAACTATTTCCAGTATTTTCAGCGAGGGTTTGTTTATGATTATCAGCGATTTGCTTAAAATGGTTGTTATTGCGGGATTTATGCTAACACAAAGCTGGAGGTTATCATTGATAGTTTTTATTGTGCTGCCATTTATTCTATACGCAACCCGTGTTTTCCAGAAAGCTATGAAAGTGGCTTTTGAGGATGTGAGAAACCAAGTAGCCAATTTGAATTCCTTTGTTCAGGAGCGGATAACCGGAATGAAGATAGTGCAGATTTTTACCCGTGAAAAAACCGAATACGACCGGTTTACGGAAATAAACAAGAGTCATAGAAAAGCTTGGATAAAAACAGTTTGGTATAACTCTATCTTTTTTCCCATTGCGGAGATGGCGGGAGCCATTGCGACTGGTTTAGTGGTGTGGTACGGAGGATTGAATGTCATCGGCGGAGGCTTCGTTACCTTAGGTATAATTACGGCTTTCATTCAATATGCGGAAATGCTTTTTAGACCGTTGCGACAGATTGCAGACAAATTCAATACGCTACAAATGGGAATGGTGGCGGCCAATAGAGTATTCGGTATATTGGATACCAAATCACATATTGCGGATACTGGAACGCTAGAATATACTAATACCAATGGTAAGATAGAATTTAAGGATGTTCGTTTTGGATATAATCCTGAGGAAGAAGTTATAAAGGGAATTTCTTTTATTGCAAACCCAGGAGAAACCGTTGCCATTGTTGGTGCTACCGGTGCTGGGAAAACAACCATTATTAATCTTTTAAACCGTTTTTATGAGATTGATGGCGGTGAAATCCTGATTGACGACATTCCTTTACAGGATTATAAATTAGCTTCCATACGGAATCAAATTGCCGTAGTGCTTCAAGATGTTTTTCTTTTTGCGGATTCAATTTTGAATAATATTACACTGAACGATCCTGATATTTCCGAGGAAGAAGTGAGAGCCGCAGCCAAGGAAATTGGAGTGGACAAATTCATAGAATCACTTCCGGGAGGTTATCATTATAACGTTAAGGAACGCGGGAGCATGCTTTCGTCTGGGCAACGACAACTTATTTCGTTCCTTCGGGCGTACGTGAGCAATCCGAGTATTCTGATTTTGGACGAGGCCACTTCTTCCGTAGATACCTATTCCGAAGAAATGATTCAGACAGCCACTTTAAATATAACTAAGGATAGAACCTCCATCGTTATTGCACACCGTTTGGCAACCATTAAAAAAGCCGATAAAATAATTGTGATGGATGCTGGAAAAATTGTGGAAGTAGGTAAACATAAACAGTTGCTGAAGATAGAAAATGGCTTTTATAGGAATCTTTATGAGGTCCAGTTTATGAAGGAAGAGGCTATTTAGTGTATTGATTTTTTTCCTGACTTCCGCAGATTTTTGAGTACTTAGAAGATGTAATCTATAACATATTGGCTATCAGCCTGTTTATTCCAATAGTATTTCTATTTTGGGTGTCCTTGAATGTTTTTTGATTATTTGAATTGAAAAAAGTTGAACTCCTCTGGAGTTCTAAATACAGATGGATTCGTTTTTCCTCGAATAAAACCTTCGTTTCATTTCGGTTGTATTCTAGGTTATCGATATTAAACCTCTTCGAGGGTATTGGTTACGGTTATTTTTATTTTTTGTGGGATGACCCAGAATGGGTCTAATATGGATAACCCCGCACAAACGTAGTGCAGTGCGGGGTTATAATGCATCCATCCTACAGAACCCCGCAGTGGGTTCAACATTTAAAACTTTCTTTAATCTGGGTGTCCAGTACGGAAGTCAGGAAAAAGCCGATAAAACAATTGTGATGGATGCTGGAAAAATTGTGGAAGTAGGTAAACACAAACAGTTGCTCAAAATAGAAAATGGCTTTTATAGAAATCTTTATGAGGTCCAGTTTATGAAGGAAGAGGCTATTTAGTGTATTGATTTTTTCCTGACTTCCGCAGATTTTTGAGTACTTAGAAGATATAATCTATAACATATTGGCTATCAGCCTGTTTATTCCAATAGTGTTTCTATTTTGGGTGTCCTTGAATGTTTTTTGATTATTTGAATTGAAAAAAGTTGAACTCCTCTGGAGTTCTAAATACAGATGGATTCGTTTTTCCCGAATAAAACCTTCATTTCATTTCGGTTGTATTCGAGGTTATCGATATTAAACCTCTTCGAGGTTATCGGCTGCGGTTATTTTTATTTTTTGTGGGATGACCCAGAATGGGTCTAATATGGATAACCCCGCACAAACGTAGTGCAGTGCGGGGTTATAATGCATCCATCCTACAGAACCCCGCAGTGGGTTCAACATTTAAAACTTTCTTTAATCTGGGTGTCCCAGTGCGGAAGTCAGGAAAAAGCTGATAAAACAATTGTGATGGATGCTGGAAAAATTGTGGAAGTAGGTAAACACAAACAGTTGCTCAAAATAGAAAATGGCTTTTATAGAAATCTTTATGAGGTCCAGTTTATGAAGGAAGAGGCTATTTAGTGTATTGATTTTTTTCCTGACTTCCGCAGATTTTTGAGTACTTAGAAGATGTAATCTATAACATATTGGCTATCAGCCTGTTTATTCCAATAGTATTTCTATTTTGGGTGTCCTTGAATGTTTTTTGATTATTTGAATTGAAAAAAGTTGAACTCCTCTGGAGTTCTAAAAACAGATGGATTCGTTTTTCCTCGAATAAAACCTTCATTTTATTTCGGTTGTATTCGAGGTTATCGATATTAAACCTCTTCGAGGGTATTAGTTACGGTTATTTTTATTTTTTGTGGGATGACCCAGAATGGGTCTAATATGGATAACCCCGCACAAACGTAGTGCAGTGCGGGGTTATAATGCATCCATCCTACAGAACCCTGAAGTGGGTTCAACATTTAAAACTTCTTTAATCTGGGTGTCCCAGTGCGGAAGTCAGGAAAAAGCCGATAAAACAATTGTGATGGATGCTGGAAAAATTGTGGAAGTAGGTAAACACAAACAGTTGCTCAAAATAGAAAATGGCTTTTATAGAAATCTTTATGAGGTCCAGTTTATGAAGGAAGAGGCTATTTAGTGTATTGATTTTTTCCTGACTTCCGCAGATTTTTGAGTACTTAGAAGATGTAATCTATAACATATTGGCTATCAGCATGTTTATTCCAATAGTGTTTCTATTTTGGGTGTCCTTGAATGTTTTTTGATTATTTGAATTGAAAAAAGTTGAACTCCTCTGGAGTTCTAAATACAGATGGATTCGTTTTTCCCCAATAAAACCTTCATTTCATTTCGGTTGTATTCGAGGTTATCGATATTAAACCTCTTCGAGGTTATTGGTTACGGTTATTTTTATTTTTTGTGGTATGACCCAGAATGGGTCTAATATGGATAACCCCGCACAAACGTAGTGCAGTGCGGGGTTAAAATGTATCAATCCTACAGAACCCCGCAGTGGGTTCAACATTCAAAACTTTCTTTAATTTGGGTGTCCAGTACGGAAGTCAGGAAAAGGCCGATAAAATAATTGTGATGGATGCTGGAAAAATTGTGGAAGTAGGTAAACATAAATTGAAAAATATAGAAATCCACTAATTCTGAGACTTAACGTCGAGATAGTTTACCACATTCTCTTAGATCATCTCAATAGGTCTAATATATAATGGGTACTATGAAGGTTTTACCGAAATAAACTCCGTTCGCCACAATCTACTTTATCAACTTTTTAAAGCAAATGGTTAACGCTTTTACCATTTTGTCTTAAGAATTCTTAGCTTAAATCTTTCTTCAAAATCTTCAACAATTCATCAGTATCTTCAAACAGCACAAAATCACCATCTTTTAAATAGGAAATTCCTCCGTTTTCTTCGGAAACTACTATGGATACTGCATCTGTCTTTTCTGTAATACCAACGGCGGCTCTATGGCGAAGTCCAAAACGCAATGGAATATTTCTATCATTTGAAACGGGAAGTATCACGCGGGTGGCGGTGATCTTGTTATCCTCAATTATAATAGCACCATCGTGCAATGGACTATTTTTAAAAAAGATACTTTCAATGATGGGCTGATTGACTTCCAGATTCATTTGGTCGCCCGTATTTTTCACGAAGTCAAGTTTGTTGTTACGTTGGATAACGATAAGTGCTCCGGTATTTGAAGCCGACATTTTTTTACAGGCCGCTATAATTCCTTCCAAATTCATTTTAGGGCCGCTTTCTCTTCCGAAAAACCTGAATTTTTTTAGAATCCGCCTTCGCGCATTAAAATTTGTTGATCCTAACATCAATAGGAATTTTCGGATCTCGGGCTGAAAAACGACCACCAAGGCGAACATTCCCACACCCAAGAAACCACCGAGAATTTTGCTCAGAAGTTCCATTTCCAGAAGTTGAGTAAATACGTAAATGGCGTAAACGATTATGATACCCACCAAAATATTGATGGCAACCGTTCCTTTCACCAGATTATAGAGATAATACAACAGTGCGGCCACCAATACGATGTCCACAATATCTATAATCCGTATGTCTAGAAAATCCAAAGGTGATTGTTTTTTGTAAAAGTACTTTAAAAAAATTAATGAATAACTGTTATGATTTCAGCCTGCCAATTAGTTTTACGCATTCTAGTGCCTCTTTTACATCGTGTACTCGAAGGATGCTAGCACCTTTCAACAGCGCAATTGTGTTTAGAACTGTTGTTCCATTTAGAGCGTCCTGGACGGAAATATCCAAGGTTTTATATACAAATGATTTTCTTGAAATTCCTGCCAGAATCGGAACATCCAAATTTTGAAAAAGTTCAAGATTGTTCAAAAGTTCAAAGCTTTGATGGGCATTTTTAGCGAATCCAAATCCCGGATCAACAATTATATCGTCGATCCCAGCTTCACGGGCCTTTGCGATTTTTTGTGATAGGTCGTTTAAAACCTCGAGCGTCACATTTTCATAATCAGTGAGTTTCGACATTGTTTTTGGAGTGCCGCGCATATGCATCAGAATATAAGGAACTTTTAGTTCGGCTACAGTTTGAAACATGTCAGTGTCCAAAGTGCCTCCTGACACATCATTCACCATAATCGCCCCCGATTTTACCGCTTCTCTTGCAACTTTACTTCGGAAGGTATCTACAGAAATTAAGGCTTCGGGAAATTTATTTAAAATTAATTCAATAGCATTGACCACTCTTTTTATTTCTTCATCTTCAGAAATATCCTCAGCGTTTGGACGCGTGCTGTAACCGCCGACATCAAGAAAAGTCGCACCTTCAGAAAGCATTGTTTCGGCTTGGCTCAAAATATCGTTTTCGGAAAAACTTTTGCCACCATCGTAAAATGAATCGGGTGTAACGTTGATAATACCCATAATTTTGGGCGTTTCAAGTTCGATGAGGTTGCCGTGGCAATTGAGTGTGTGCAATTTTTTAGATTGATTTATTTAAGCGAAATTTACACAAAATCTTACACTTGGAAAATGAAAGACACCTCAAATCAATTTAACGATCAGATTGAAAAATGCAGGGAGCTGTTTATCAATAAAATGCACGATTATGGAAGTGCTTGGCGTATTCTTCGTCTACCATCTCTCACCGATCAGATTTTTATTAAGGCACAACGCATTCGAGGTTTGCAGCAAAATGAGGAACAAAAGATCCAAGAGGATGAAACCAGCGAATTTATAGGAATCGTGAATTATTCCGTAATGGCCCTGATCCAGTTGGAAAAAGGTGTTGTAGAGCAACCGGATCTTTCTTTGGAAGAAGCTACCCAATTATACGATGAGCAAGTTGCTACGGCCAAACAACTGATGATGGATAAAAACCACGATTACGGTGAAGCGTGGCGCGATATGCGGGTAAGTTCCTTGACCGATTTGATATTGCAGAAATTACTTCGCGTTAAGCAAATAGAGAATAATAAAGGTAATACCCGTGTGTCGGAAGGAATTGGCGCCAATTATCAGGATATGATTAATTATGCGGTGTTTGCATTAATACATTTGGAAGAAGGAAAAGAGACAAGAGACAAGAGACAAGAGACAGGAGAGAAGAGACAAGAGAAAGAATAGAGAAAGATGAATATAAAAAAAATAGAGTAACTCTTGGATTTTCAATGTTATGATTTTTTTAATTATGTTTTTTGGAACCTGCTTGCCAGAGGCCTGCCTGCAAGAGGCCTGCCTGCCAGAGGCACGACAGGCAGGCACGACAGGCAGGCACGACAGGCAGGTTTGGAATCAGTATTGTCCGGTTAAAAACTATATTATGCCCGCCGCGGCGGACAGAATGCCTTTAGGCATTAAATATGGGTAGTAAAAAAACACCCCCTTCAGGTAAAAGTCCCGTAGGGACTAGATATAATAGAGAGCTACAAGGTTAATCATTACTTTTACAGAGCAATGGAATTTGGTTTTTGAAATTTGGTATTTGGAACCTGCCTGCCAAGGCACGACAGGCAGGCAGGCTCAGTATGACAGGCTTGGAATTTGGAATTTGGAGCTTGAAATTTGGTATTTGGAACCTGCCTGCCAGAGGCACGACAGGCAGGTTTGGAGCTTGAAATTTGGTATTTGGAATTTAGATTTTTTAAAATAATCAGAATTATAAACGTATGAAATACATTGTAGGAATATCAAGATTTATTGTCGGGACACTTTTTATAATCAGCGGCTTGATCAAGCTAAATGATCCTGTAGGTTTTTCTTTTAAACTGCAAGATTATTTTGCCCCTGAAGTTCTTGACCTCGGATTTTTGGTTCCTTATTCACTGTTAATTGCCGTCATTCTGGTAATTATCGAAGTTTTACTGGGAGTTGCTCTTTTGTTGGGATATTTCAAAAAACTGACATTATGGGCACTGTTGCTAATGATAGTGTTTTTCACATTCTTGACTTTCTATTCGGCTTATTTTAATAAGGTGACCGATTGTGGATGTTTTGGCGATGCTATGCCGCTTACTCCTTGGGAATCTTTCAGTAAGGATATTGTCCTACTGTTTCTGATCTTGATTTTATTCTTCGGAAGGAAATACATAAACCCGCTACTCACCAGAAGTACTCGTAGTTTAATAATCTTTATTTCTCTTGTAGTGTGCCTTGGAATTGCCTATTACGTATTGCAACATTTACCGATAATCGATTTCCGTCCTTATAAAATAGGGGCGAATATCGAAGAAGGAATGACCGTGCCAGACGATGCGCCACAGCCTATATTTGAATATAAATGGAAATTTCTTGTCAATGGGGAAGAGAAGGTAATTACTACCAATGGTGACTATCCGCAGGTGGATGGAGAGTTCGTTAGTGTAGACACCAAATTGATTCAAGAAGGGTATACGCCCCCTATTCACGATTTTATGATGGAGCGCGATGGCGAGGATTATACTTCACAATTTTTGAATGAGGAAAATCTGATTGTTATCGTAGCCTATAGCTTAGGAAATACAGATAAGGATGGATATTTATCTATTAAGGAAGTTACCGACAAAGCTTTGAAAAATGGGTATAGCGTAATCGGTCTCTCGGCTTCTTCCCAAGATGCTACCGAAGAATTGGCAGATGAATACAAGCTAAACTTCAAATTCTATTTCTGTGATGAAACCACGCTAAAAACGATTGTCCGTAGCAATCCCGGTATTTTAGAGCTCGACAAAGGGACCATCAAACAGAAACTTCATTGGCATGATGCGAGCAAGTTGGAGCTTCCCGTAGTCAAAAATGCCAAGCCAAACTTGGATCTGAGTATGAAACGACATTTGGATAGTATTGGAGTTCTCGATCAGAAGTACCGGAAATTGATGCACGAAGAATCACCTGAAGCCCGTGCCGAACTCGGAAAAAAGATGGGACTTACAGAAGCAGAATACAGCGGCGATCTTTGGAAAATGCAGGTTGTTCTGGATAGTGCAAATATGAATTATATTGAAAAAATATTCAATACACGAGGTTATCCAGGAAAATCAATGGTAGGGGAGCCCACCAATACTGTTGCTTGGTACGTGTTGCAACATTCGGATAAAATTGAGAAATATCTTCCAATAATTAAAAAAGCTGGTCGGGAGGGTGAAATTCCTATGAACTTGGTTGCAATGATGGAAGACAGATATTTGATGCATGAAGGAAAACCACAGATTTATGGAACACAAGGCAGAATGGACGACGATAAGAAGTATATATGGCCAATAGAAAATCCAGATAGCGTTAACGATAGAAGAAAAAAGGCAGGTTTTGACACCACGATTGAAGAGTATTCCAAACAATTGTTTGGTGATGATTTTGAATACGTTTCATTAACGATGGATCAAATAAACCCCCAATAAGGTGGTTGGCTACATACTTCAAAAATTAGGATATGCGTTGCTGACGTTGTTTGGGGTGGTAACGGTAATTTTTATTCTCTTTGCCATTCTTCCCGGAGATCCTGCACGAATGATGCTTGGCCAAAACGAAAATGCTGAACAACTTGCCATGGTGAAGAAAAAGTATGGATTTGACCAACCTATTTCTATACAATACTTTCAGTATCTGAACGATCTTTCCCCCATATCTTTTCACAGCAACAATCCAGAAGATTATACCTATCTCCAGAAGGGAAAATATTCCGCCACCAAATTGTTTTCAATCGGGACTACGACCGTGGTTTTAAAATTTCCCTATTTACGGGAATCATTTCAAAAAAATGGAAAAGAAGTGAGTGAAGTAATTGCCGAAACCCTGCCAAATACTTTCGTTCTTGCCGTATCGGCCATCGTCATCGCAATGATTATAGGGATTTTCCTCGGGATTATATCCGTGCTCTTTAAGGATGGAATTGTGGACAGATTGATCCAGTTGCTCAGTACTTTAGGTATGAGTGTGCCTTCATTTTTCAGTGCTATTATCTTTGCCTGGATTTTTGGTTTCCTACTTCATCAATACACCCATTTGAATATGACCGGCAGTCTTTATGAGGTGGATGATTTTGGAAACGGAAAACATATTCAATGGAAAAACTTAATTTTGCCAGCGATTGTTTTGGGAATCCGACCTTTGGCAGTGGTAAGCCAGTTAATGCGCAACTCACTATTGGAGGTTTTGGATCAGGATTATATTCGCACCGCCAAAGCAAAAGGTCTTTCTTTTTATCAGATAATTAAAAGACACGCCTTGAAAAATTCCTTAAATCCGGTTGTCACTGCCATTTCAGGCTGGTTTGCATCCATGTTGGCTGGAGCGGTTTTTGTGGAATATATTTTTGGATGGAACGGTCTGGGAAAAGAAATTGTAAACGCATTGAATACCTTAGACCTTCCGGTAATAATGGGTGCCGTAATTGTGATTGCCACATTATTTATTTTAATCAATATTTTTGTCGATATTGTTTACGGATGGTTGGATCCGAAGATTAGTCGGTAGTCGGTAGTTGGTAGTCGGTAGTTGGTAGACGGTAGACGGTAGACGGTAGACCGTAGTCGGTAGTCGGTAGTTGGTAGACGATAGACAATATCTAACTCACAACTTACAACTCTTAACTCAATAACAATTAACCAATAACTCAATAACTCAATAACTCAATAACAATTAACCAATAATTCAATAACTCAATAACAATTAACCACTAACTCAATAACTCAATAACTCAATAACGTATTAACTTAATAACACAAACCATGAGAAGGAAAATAGTAGCAGGCAATTGGAAGATGAACCATGATCTGGCCGATACCGAAACGTTTTTATCGGATTTTAAAGAGAGAATGTTTCCTGAGAATGTGGAAATAATGATAGCCCCGTCTTTTACCAATTTGAACCACGCCTTTAAATCTTTGCGAGACCATCCGGTAAAAGTCGTCGCCCAAAACATGCATCAATGCGAGTCCGGTGCTTACATTGGCGAAATTTCTGCTAGAATGTTGCTGAGCGTTGGCGTCAAAACGGTGATTTTAGGCCATAGTGAGCGACGTGAGTATTTTAATGAAGACAATGCAACTTTGGCTGAAAAGGTAAATACCGCTCTAAAAAATGATATGACCATTATTTTTTGCATCGGTGAAGACGAGGATAAACGAGATCAAAACACTTATTTCAAATTTGTCAAAAAGCAACTTTCTGAAGGTTTATTCCATATTTCTAAGGAAGCTTGGCAAAATGTAATCGTGGCCTACGAACCAATTTGGGCTATTGGAACCGGTAAAACTGCAAGTCCGGAACAAGTTCAGGAAATGCACATGTTTATCCGAAATACAATTAAGGAAAAGTATTCTGAAGAAGTGGCCGAAAATGTGTCAATTCTTTACGGAGGAAGTGTAAAACCGGACAATGCTAAGGAAATCTTCAGTCAGCAAGATGTTGACGGAGGCCTTATCGGTGGCGCATCTTTGGAAGTAGATAGTTTTATGAAAATTATAAATGCTTTTAGGAATTAAGATATAAAAGAAATTAAGTACCAAAAACGAAGTACCAAACTTCAAAAATAAGTACTCAGGAAAAGCACCAAATTTGAAGCTCCAAATTCCAAAGGGGAGATGGCATTTGGATTTTGGAATTTGGTTTTTGGATTTTGGAATTTGGAATTTGCATTGTGGCAGATGAAATTTTAATTTGAATAACCCATGAATTATATAGAATACATTTTCAAAGTAAAACCCCTTCAACCCGGGATAGAAATCTTGATTGCCGAATTGGGTTATGCAGGATTTGAGAGTTTTGTTGAAACAGAGGAGGGGGTAACCGCTTATATCCAAAAAGATGAATGGAAGGAAGATATTTTAGAAGATGTAGATATTTTAGATTCTGAAGAATTTGCGATATCATTCTGTTCCTCTGAAATAGAACAGGTGAATTGGAATTCCGAATGGGAGAAAAATTTTGATCCCATTGAGGTTGATGGAAAATGTACTGTACGCGCACCATTTCATCCAAAGAAAAATTTTGAATACGAAATCGTCATCGAACCTAAAATGTCTTTTGGCACCGGCCATCATGAAACCACCTTTATGATGCTTCAGTTTATTCTTGAAAATGATTTCAAAGGGAAATCGGTCCTCGGACATGGGTTGTGGAACTGCCGTCTTGGCTATTCTGGCTGAAATGCGTGGAGCCACTCATATTGATGCCATCGATATAGATGAATGGTGCTTTGAAAATTCTATGGAGAATATCCAACGGAATAATTGTAAGAATATTTCGGTTAAATTGGGAGATGCGTCCCTGCTCGGAAATAAAAAATACGATACCATCATTGCCAACATCAATAGGAACATTCTTTTGAACGATATGGAGGCTTATGTCAAGTGCTTGAATAAGGGAGGTTCTCTTTTTTTGAGTGGTTTTTATAATGACGATTTGCCTGCAATCACCGATTGCTGCAATAAACTTGGACTTGAATTCGTTGAAAACAAGGAAAAGAACAAATGGGTTGCCGTGGAGTTTGGATTTGAGATTTGAGATTTTAGATTTGAGATTTGAGAGAATAGACAAGAGACAAGAGAGTAGAGAGTAGAACAGGTGAAAAGTGGCAGTATCCAGTAGCAGTTAGCAGTAGTGTTCAGGGATCAGTGTTCAGTAATCAGTGATCAGTAATCAAAGATCTCCTCCTACGCTGAAAAAGCTTCGGAGGACAAAGAGTAACCGGTAATCAGTAGTCAGTAATCAGTATTCAGTAAATTTGGACAAACTTGAAACTTGAAACTTCAAACCTGAAACCTGGAACCTGAAACTTGCAACCTCAAGCCCAGAACTTATAAAAGAATGATAAATTTTGGGATTTCTCATTTGTTTTTATGAATTTTATAGATGTTATGAGTACTAAGGAAAAAATACAGGAAGAAATATCGGTCGCAGAAAAAAGAGAGCGAACAAAATGAGATTGTACTTTACAATGATGAGGTAAACACCTTTGATCATGTAATAAACACGCTCATTTATGCGTGCGAGCACACGCCAGAGCAGGCAGAACAATGTTCTATAATTGTGCACTACAAGGGTAAATGCACGGTCAAAACAGGCGATATCAAGGAGTTGGAGCCACGTTGTTCCATGCTCTTGGATGCTGGTTTAAGTGCGGAGATTATTTAAGTATCAATTTTCTATTTTTGCTTGTGGTAGATGTGAGTATTTCTTTATATTTGCACCCCATTAGAATACCATAGGCAAGTCCAAAATACGTTCAAGGCTTGTTTTAAAACTGGGAAGTTTCAAAATATCCATAAAATTATGGCCTTGTGGCGCTCCCGATAGTTAGGGAGAATAGCGCATCCCGAACTTGCTTCGGGAAGGTTGGAGATAAATAAATGGCCTTGTGGCGCAACTGAATAGCGCACCTGATTACGGCTCAGGAGGTTCCAGGTTTGAATCCTGGCAAGGTCACTTAGAGCGAAAAGTCTGCACGAGAGTGCGGACTTTTTTTTATTCCAAAATACCGTCAAATGCCCTTCGCATTTGTAAGGTTTTTGGGATAAAAAAAAGTACACCGCTTTTTCTGCGGTGTGTACTTTTCATTGTAAGGCGGGAGCTTTTTCAGGATATTTAATCCTGGCAAGCTTGATTTGAAATAATACTGCAAAACCCGTCAAATGCCCTTCGCATTTGTAAGGTTTTTGGAATAAAAAAAGTACACCGCTTTTTCTGTGGTGTGTACTTTTCATTGTAAGGCGGGAGCTTTACAGGATATTTAATCCTGGCAAGCTTGATTTGAAATAACACTGCAAAACCCGTCAAATGCCCTTCGCATTTGTAAGGTTTTTGGGATAAAAAAAGTACACCGCTTTTTCTGCGGTGTGTACTTTTCATTGTAAGGCGGGAGCTTTTTCAGGATATTCAATCCTGGTAAAATACTTGAGCTTCATTCCCCAAAATACCGTCAAATGCCCTTCGCATTTGTAAGGTTTTTGGAATAAAAAAAGTACACCGCTTTTTCTGCGGTGTATACTTTTCATTGTCAGGTGGGAGCTTTACAGGATATTTAATCCTGCCAAGTTTAAAAGCCCCAATGCTAAGAGGTCAAATGCCCTTCGCATTTGTAAGGTTTTTGGAATAAAAAAAGTACACCGCTTTTTCTGCGGTGTGTACTTTTCATTGTAAGGCTGGAGCTTTTTCAGGATATTCAATCCTGGTAAAATACTTGAGCTTCATTCCCCAAAATACCGTCAAATGCCCTTCGCATTTGTAAGGTTTTTGGAATAAAAAAAGTACACCGCTTTTTCTGCGGTGTGTACTTTTCATTGTAAGGCGGGAGCTTTTTCAGGATATTTAATCCTGGCAAGCTTGATTTGAAATAATACTGCAAATCCCGTCAAATGCCCTTCGCATTTGTAAGGTTTTTGGGATAAAAAAAGTACACCGCTTTTTTCTGCGGTGTGTACTTTTCACTGTAGGGCGGGAGCTTTACAAGATATTTAATCCTGGCGTTCTTAATTGGAAATAAAAATTCCCAAGCCCATCAAATACCCTTCGCATTTGTAACTGGAAACATAAGCTAACTTGTGAAATCACAAAAAATCCCTAACCTTTATTACCTTAAATTTTTTCAATATTTTTGTTTATGCTACAAATAGAAGATTACATCCGAACTATACCTGATTTTCCCAAACCAGGTGTTCAATTCAAGGATATCACACCGTTACTTGAAAGCAGTGAGGCAACGAAAGCTTGTCTTCAACAACTCATTGAGATGTTGGATGGTCAAAAAGTTGATAAAGTCGTCGCCATTGAATCCCGAGGGTTTTTCTTTGGTATTTTGTTGGCACAGGCGCTAAAGGTTGGTTTTGTTCCTATTCGCAAGCCAGGGAAACTTCCCTATCAATGTCTCAAGGAACCTTATAACCTGGAATATGGAATGGATGCGTTGGAAATCCATGAAGACGCCATCAAAAAAGGAGAGAGAGTTCTTATGCACGATGATGTTTTGGCAACAGGAGGCACTGCTAGGGCAGCATGCAATTTAATTGAAAAATTAGGGGGTGAGGTAGTCCAATGTAATTTTCTGTTAGAACTGAAATTTCTAAATGGAATTCAAAAATTAAAAAACCAGGAAGTCAGAACACTACTGAAATATTAATCCAATGAGTTTTTGGTGACCCACAATTTATATGCGAAAAGAGCTAATTGCAGTTTTGACGCCTTGGCCAAATCCACTCTATTTTTCGTAAAGCTGGGCAAGATCTTTTTATTAAGGTTTGCCAGCAATTTGAAGACTTTCTTTTTCATATATATCAAAGATAACTATTTCAAACATTTTTACTTCAATCCTAAAAACAAGCTATGAACAATGAACAGCCCAATAACCCTTTGCACGGAATCAAACTTTCGGATATTTTGGAATATCTCGTGGATTATTATGGATGGGAAGTTCTTGGCGAACGAATTAGAATTAGATGCTTTAATGATAATCCCTCTATAAAATCCAGTCTTGTTTTTTTAAGAAAAACTCCTTGGGCAAGGGAAAAGGTGGAGGCACTTTATCTAAAGACCTTGAAACGATAGGGCATTCAGCCCTTTTTCCATTTTTATCCTGAATTCTTCGTGCAATACCTTTAAAAGTGTGTAATTTTGCATCCCCAAAAAACAGGAGGAGGCATGATAGATACGACGCAAGCAATTCAAGATAAGAAGACGGATAAGGAACTTTATAGTTACCAAAAAGGTGCTATTGATAAAATTTTTGAAAAGTTTGAAACTGCACCAGATGACTACCATTTGCTTTACCAACTTCCCACCGGTGGAGGTAAGACGGTTATTTTCTCAGAAATAGTACGGCAATATCTAAAAAACCATCAAAAAAAGGTTCTGGTAATGACGCATCGAGTGGAACTGTGCAAGCAGACTTCCGAGATGTTGACTGGTTTTGGTGTGGTAAACAAGGTGGTAAACAGTACTGCCGATCTTTCCGACCAAGACGAGTATAGCTGTTTTGTGGCCATGGTCGAAACGCTGAACAATAGACTTAACGACGATAAACTCGATATTTCAGGAGTTGGACTTGTGATAATTGATGAGGCCCATTACAATTCCTTTACCAAGCTGTTCAAGTTTTTTGAGAAATCATTTATTCTCGGGGTTACGGCTACTCCTTTGAGTTCCAATAGAAACCTTCCGATGAGGGATAACTATAACGAATTGATTGTAGGGGAAAGCATCCAGTCACTTATCGATAATGAATTTCTTGCCCAGGTAGAGGTCTTTCAATACAATATGGGACTTACTTCTTTGGAGATTGGACCCAATGGAGATTATACCGTAAAATCCTCAGATGATCTGTATTCGGCGGTGAATATGTTGGATCAGTTATTACAAGCTTATCTTTCGCACGCTAAAGGCAAAAAAACCTTGATTTTCAATAATGGAATAAATACTTCTATTCAGGTTTATTACCACTTAAAAGCGGAAGGTCTGCCTATAATGCATTTGGATAATACCGCTACCAAGAAACAGCGTAAGAAAATATTAAGATGGTTCCACGAGACTCCGGATGCAATCTTGACGTCCGTAAGTATTTTGACAACTGGTTTTGACGAGCCGACCATTGATACTATTATTCTTAATAGGGCAACCCGTTCCTTGACACTTTATTTTCAGATGATCGGTCGGGGTTCGCGGATATTGAATAACAAGTCAAAGTTTAGCGTCATAGACCTGGGGAATAACTATCAGAGGTTTGGTCCTTGGGAGGCGCCATTGGATTGGCAAGCAATTTTCAACAATCCCAACTTCTTCATGGATAATCTTTATAGTGATGAAGAGCTAGAAAGCAATTTCATCTATGAAATGCCAGAAGAGTTGCGTGCGGAATTTGCAAAGAGCAAAGAGGTTTATTTTGATATTAAAACCACCTATCAAGATGCTACCTTCAAGGGGATATCTTCCAAAGTAGTATTGGAACAATCCATTGCACAGCACGCCTATATTTGTGTTGAAAACAGTGAAGATGTTTATGATGCATTGGGCTTAGCAAAGATGTTGGGGGATGATATCGACTATCGAATAGACAGATATGCTAAGTGCATTAGTAAAAGCACCAAGAACTTTATCTCTTGGTTAAAGGATGATTACCGCCTGAAACTACGTGCCCATCTTCGTGAAAATTTTGATGAGATTTTTGAGGAGATCAATGGGTTTCCGCCGGAGGATTAAGTTTTAAATAACAAATTTCAAATGACAGATAACGAAATACAGGTTTCAGGTTTCAGGTTTCAGGTTTCAAGTTTCAAGTTTCAAGTTTCAAACCTGAAAACCTGCAACCTACAACTAATGAAATTTCTCAATTAACCAATAACCAATAACACCCCAACAATGGAATCATTTAGTGAGTTTGCCATCAATAATCAATTGCAAAATGCCATTGTGGATCTTGGGTTTGAAAAGCCTACTCCCATTCAGGCCCAGTCGTTCCCGGTAATTCTTTCGGGAGTCGATATGGTCGGTATTGCGCAGACAGGAACTGGAAAAACCTTTGCCTATATGTTGCCGATCCTTCAGGAGCTCAAATTTTCAAAGGAAATCCATCCGCGCATTTTAGTCCTGGTTCCCACGCGGGAACTGGTTTTACAGGGCGTGGAGGAAATTGAGAAATTTGGAAAATATATGTCCATTCGCGTCGTGGGAGTGTTTGGTGGAACGAACATCAACCGTCAGAAAGAAGCAGTAGCCGAGGGTGTAGATGTTCTGGTTGCTACTCCCGGAAGGCTGTACGATCTTGTTATTAGCAGGGCCATCCAGTTCAAGGGAATCAAGAAAGTGGTAATCGATGAGGTGGATGTCATGCTGGATCTGGGCTTCCGGTTTCAGTTGACCAATATACTTGAATTGCTTCCGAAAAAGCGACAGAACATTATGTTTTCTGCAACTATGACCGACGAGGTCAACACGTTTATCCATGATTTCTTTGTTGCTCCGAAAACGGTTTCTGTAGCAATTAGCGGTACTCCTTTGGAAAATATAGCACAGTTTGGTTATGCCGTTCCAAATTTTTATACAAAGGTCAATCTCCTGATCCATTTGCTTCAGGATGAAAAGAAGTACAAGAAAGTTCTCATTTTTGTTCCGAATAAAAAGAGCGCAGACCTCATTTTTGAAGTGTTGGATGATTTTTATGGAAAGGAAGTGGCGGTTATTCATTCCAATAAAACCCAAAATTATAGAATCCGATCCATCGAGGACTTCAATGAAGAACGGACCCGAATCCTCGTTACCACCGATATTATGGCCCGTGGGTTGGATCTTGACCGGATTTCGCACGTTATCAATTTTGACACTCCTTCTTTTCCGGAGAACTATATGCACCGAATTGGCCGAACAGGAAGAGCAGAACAAGAGGGAACTTCTATTTTGCTTTACACCGAAGCGGAAGAAGAACGAAAAAACGCCATTGAGAATCTGATGGACTTAAAGATTGATATGCTGGAAATTCCTTCGGAAGTAGTTATTTCAGAAAAATTGACGGCAGAAGAGAAGCCAGAGGTGGTGGAAATCAACAATCCAACCAAGAAGGAAGAAGTAGGCCCCGCATTTCACCAGAAAAAAGATAAAAACAAAAAGGAAAATCAAGGTGGGTCTTACAAGCGGATTATTAAGGAGAAATACAAAAAACCGAAAACGCGCGGAGATAAAAATTTCAATAAGAAGAAGAGGAAGTAATTTTCAATTTTCAATTTTCAACGCTCAATTTTCAAAGAGCAATATTCAATCTAGAGAGCGTTTTAATCCAAGCAATTCATTAAAAGTATTTTGAAGTCCCACGCAAAAAAGTCGTTGTTGATAATTCTCGCGTTCTTCTCCATTTACGTGATATGGGGTTCTACCTACATGCTTAATAAGGTCGCGGTAGGAGAGTTGGAGCCATTCTTCTTGGCCTCAATCCGTTTTACTACTGCTGGCGCACTGATTTTTCTGATTACCAAAATAATGGGTAAAAGCCTTGCCATCACAAGAAAGCAGTTGTTAAATACCTTTATTGTAGGGGTTTTGTTTCTTTCTTTTGGGAATGGAGTCATTGTTTGGGCACTGAAATATGTGGATAGCGGATTTGCTGCTTTAGTAATTTCGGCAGAGCCTTTGGTCATCTTATTGTTGATGCGCTTGCTGCAAGGGAAGCGAATAAAACTGATGTCGATGGTAGGAGTCGCATTGGGTATATCTGGCATCATTCTTCTCGTAAGTCAAGAACAAGTAGTGAGCAAAGAGGGTTCTATAATAGGAATGGTAATGATTTTTGGCTGTATGCTCAGTTGGTCCTATGGCAGTCTTTTTGTGGGTAAGGCCGATCTGCCAAAAAATTTCTTTGTCAACACCGGCTACCAAATGTTTACTGCGGGAATTACACTTGCGATTATGAGTCTAGTTTTTGGAGAGGGATGGATAGCTCCCTATCATTGGGGAGAATCCGTTCAATGGAGCATGATTTTATTGATAAGCTTTGGAAGTATTGTTGCCTACACTTCCTTTAATTTTTTATTAAAAACTGTTTCTCCAGAGAAAGTATCTACTTCTACTTATGTAAATCCAATTATTGCCCTTTTCTTGGGTTGGTATTTTTTAAATGAACAGATTACCACCCAATCCATTATCGCGGCTGCAATATTGTTGACAGGTGTTTATTTTATTACAACTACTCGAACTGTCATCAATCCCCCAAGGTTTCCTGGCCGGGTGGGAAAAATAGATAGAGGAACGAAGTTTTCAAAATAGGGTTCACCACAGAGGCACAAAGGACACAGAGAGTAAATTTGAATTTCTTCAAGTAAAAATAATTCCTCCCTTTTTTGTGCTCCGGATCGTTTTGGAACACGGATAACGCAGATGCAGCGGATGGTCGCAGATTATACCAATTCAAATATAGTTGCACTTGTTTCAATAAAGTAAAATCCGTGAAGAATCCGTTCGATCCGTGTCATCAGCGTTCCATAATCTTGGAACACGGATAACGCAGATGCAGCGGATAATTACGGATTATACCAATTCAAATATTAGGTTGCACTTGTTTCAATAGAGTAAAAATCCGTGAAGAATCCGTTCAATCCGTGTCATCAGCGTTCCATAATCTTGGAACACGGATAGCGCGGATGTAGCTGATGGTCGCGGATTGTACCAATTCAAATTTAGGTTGCTCTTATTTCAATAAAGAAAAATCCGTGAAAATCCGTTCAATCCGTGTCATCAGCGTTCCATAATCTCGGAACACGGATAACGCAGATGCAACGGATGGTCGCAGATTATACCAATTCAAATATAGTTGCACTTGTTTCAATAAAGTAAAAATCCGTGAAGAATCCGTTCAATCCGTGTCATCAGCGTTCTATAATCTTGGATCACGGATAACGCAGATGCAGCGGATGGTCGCGGATTGTACCAGTTTAAATATACGTTGCACTTGTTTCAATAAAGTAAAAATCCGTGAAGAATCCGCCTAATCTGTGTCATCAGCGTTCCATAATCTTGGAACACGGATAACGCAGATGTAGCTGATGGTCGCGGATTGTACCAATTCAAATTTAGGTTGCTCTTATTTCAATAAAGAAAAATCCGTGAAGAATCCGCTGCATCCGTGTCATCAGCGTTCCATAATCTTGGAACACGGAAAGCGCGGATGTAGCGGATGGTCGCGGAATGTACCATTATAGAATATCCAATTTTCCTTTTTAGCATTAACACCCTCTTAACCCAAATTGGAGGGTTCTGTCTATACCTTTACGGTCTTATATACAGACTTAGCCCATATTTCTCCAATTTTAAAAAATTCATTTCATGTCCACAAAAACAAAAGCATACGGAGTAAACAAGGAAACAGAACCATTAAGACCTCTCGAAATCATCCGAAGGGAAGTAGGAGCAGACGACGTTAAAATTGATATTTCCTTTTGCGGAGTTTGCCATAGTGACATCCATACAGCCCGTAACGAATGGGGTGGCTCCAAATATCCCGTGGTGCCAGGACATGAGATCGTCGGGCGCGTAATTGAAGTGGGAAAAAATGTTAGCAATTACAAAGAAGGTGATTTAGTAGGCGTTGGTTGTATGGTCGATTCCTGCCATACTTGTGAACAGTGCAAAAATGATTTGGAGCAATACTGTGAAAAAGGAGCAACCTTCACCTATAACAGTCGCGACAAACATATCAAAGGACAGCAAACTTACGGAGGTTATTCAAAGCAGATTGTGGTTGACAAGGAATTTGTTCTTCGTATTCCTGAAAACATAGATGCCGCCGCTGCCGCACCTTTATTATGTGCCGGAATTACAACTTGGTCGCCATTGCGACATTGGAAGGTTGAAAAAGGGGATAAAGTAGGGGTTATCGGTCTTGGAGGCTTGGGTCATATGGGTGTGAAATTCGCAAATGCCCTGGGTGCTCACGTGGTTATGATAACGACTTCTCCTTCCAAAGCCGAAGATGCCAAAAAACTCGGTGCACATGAAGTTCTTATCAGTAAGGATGAGGATGAAATGGCAAAACATAAAAATACATTCGACTTTATTCTGAATACTATTCCCGTTGGACATAAAATAGATCCGTATATCGCACTTCTGAAAAATGATGCTACTATGGTGCTGGTAGGCGCAATAGAGCCTCTGGATCCATTTCACGGCGGAAGTCTGATAAGAGGACGAAAGCGTATTTCAGGCTCTTTAATCGGTGGCATTAAAGAAACCCAGGAAATGCTTGATTTTTGCGGTGAGCACAATATTGTTTCGGATATTGAACTAATTGATATCCAAGATATAAATGAAGCATACGATCGAGTGGTAAAAGCCGATGTAAAATATCGTTTTGTAATTGATATGGATTCTTTGAAGGACTGAGGTTTCTGGTTTCAAGTTTCAAGTTCCAAGTTTCACGTTTCAGGTTCCAGGTTATTTGTTTTTGAGAATTGATAATTGATTATTGAGTTATTGGTTATTGAGTTATTAAGTTTCAGGTTTCAAGTTTGTCAACATTGATCACTGATTACTGAACACTGATCACTGAACACTCATCACTACCAACTGCCACTGGATACTTCCACTTATTTTTTGAGTTTTCAAATTGATTAAGCCTAAAATAGGTTGCCTTTTTTCATCATTCAATTTAACATGAAAAAAGAGAATTTAAAACGTACTTTCGATTTATCCTTGAAGCTCGATCTCGTAAAGCAGATTGAACGCGGAGAAATACGAGTATCCGAGGTAAGCAAAATTTATGGATTGAGTCCTACTGCCGTCTACAAGTGGCTTCACAAGTACTCAGAGATGTATAAAAAACAGACACGTGTGATAGTGGAACAGAAAAGTTTATCAAAGAAAAATTCCGATCTCCAAAGTCGGATTGAACTTTTGGAGAGGTCCTTGGGCCAGAAACAGCTTCGGATCGATTATCTGGAAAAGGTCGTTGAAGTAGCTTCAGAAGAGTTTGGGGTGGATATTGAAAAAAAGTCCAAACGGCTGTCATAGAGGATTTCCGAATGAACAAGTCGTCACATTGCCATAAGATGAACGATATCTATGCAATGGCAGGAATTACAAAACAAGGTTTTTATGGCCGTTTGGCCCGAGCCAGGAACCTATTTGAAAAGGAAGGTACGATCATTGAAATGGCCAGGGAAATTAGAGTGAACCACAAAAAGATGGGCTGCCGGAAGATTTTTGATGAGATCAAGCCCTGTGGACTTGGTCGTGACCGTACCGAAAAGGTTCTGTTGGACAACGGTTTTAGGATACCCCGCAAACGCAACTACCAAAGGACCACCTATGCTGGAGAGCGGTTTTATAACAACCTGATCAGTGGAACTGTCATAACGGATAAGAATCGGCTATTTGTGAGCGATATCACCTATATCCCCATTGGATACCGGAATCATTACTATCTCACGCTAGTATTAGATGTTTATACGAGGTATATAAAAGGATGGTCGCTCTCAACAACTATGAGGGTTGAAGACACTGTAGAACCCTCCTTTCTGATGTCAATCCGAGGTATGAGCGATGAAGATCTCAAGAAGCTGGTTTTCCATTCTGACAAAGGATCCCAGTATGGAAGCGATATAATGAAGTCGCACTATAAGCGTACCGAGGTAAATCCAAGTATGGGAGGAAAGGCCTGGGAAAACGCACACGCTGAATCCTTGAACGGAATATTAAAGAATGAATATATTAACTTTGAAAATATAGACATACCCTTTAAAACGGCCAATAAGATGCTGTCCAAATGGATATATCTTTATAATAATGAAAGACCACATGGTTCATTAAATAAAATGAAACCAACAGAATTTGAAACTTATGTTGATAGCTTAACCAATCAGCATAAACCGAGATATAAGATAAATTATTAACCAGAAAAAAGGCAACCTTATTCAGGCATGCTCAAATTGCAAACTGAACACTGAACACTGATCACTGAATACTCTTTGTCCTCCGAAGCTTTTTCAGCGTAGGAGGAGACCACTGAATACTTCTTTTTCCCTACCTTTAAAAAAATATCAATCTCTTTTTATGGCTGCAAAAGGAAGAAAAAAAACGAAACCTACTACAAAGATTAAGCCTAGAAGGGCCAAAAACCTTTCGCCGGGAACTGTTGCCTACACGGGGAAAAAGACTTCTCTTGTGACCAATTTAGATATAATTGATTACTCCAAGGAGCATTACGACCGTTTTGAGACCAAGACAGTTGCAGATGCTTTTAAATATGAAGACGCTACCCATATCACTTGGATTAACGTTAACGGGCTTAGTGATACCAAGGCAATTGTGGATCTAGGAACCCATTTTGACCTACATCCTCTTATTCAGGAAGACATTGTATCCACACATCAGCGACCCAAAATTGACGAATATGAAGATTATTTGTTTCTGGTCTTCAAAATGCTTCATTATGACGATAAGGAACATCTGACCAAAGAACACGTAAGTATGGTGGTAGGAACGGATTATGTTATAACCTTTCAAGAATCGGCCGGTGACGTTTTTGATGACCTACGGGAAAGGTTGGAGCAGGGAAGAGGACGAGTTCGGGGTGCAGGTGCTGATTATTTAATGTTTGCCCTTTTGGATGCCGTGGTGGATAATTATTTCACTGTGGTCGAATTTCTGAGCAATAAAATTGAACTTTTGGAAGACCGGCTCTTCGATGACCAAGGAAATGAAAATATTCCCCAAGAAATACAGGATCTTAAAAAGGAAATATTAAAAATCAGAAGAGCGGTTTTACCTCTACGGGAAGTGATTAATCGACTTGAAAAAATTGAATCTCCCTTGGTTGCCGAGGCTACCACGAAATATATCCGCGATTTATACGACCACATTATTCAGGTCAATGAGAGTGTTGAAATCTACCGCGATATGATTTGGGGCTTGATGGATATGTACCTCACAACCCTTAGCAATAAAATGAACGAAGTGATGAAGGTATTGACCATCATGGCCTCCATATTTATTCCCTTAACTTTCCTAGCGGGTGTTTATGGGATGAATTTTGACTATATGCCCGAACTTCACTACAGATACAGCTATTTTATTCTCCTAGGAATAATGGTATTGGTCGTTCTAGCGATGGTTTACTATTTTAAAAAGAAGAAGTGGTTTTGAAATCAAATTCCAAACCTGCTTGTCGTGCCTGCCTGTCGTGCCTGCCTGTCGTGCCTGCCTGTCGTGCCTGCCTGTCGTGCCTCTGGCAGGCAGGCCTCTGGCAGGCAGGTTCCAAAACCCAAATTCCAAACCTGACTGCCGGCGTGCAGGTTCCAAACTCCAAACTACAAACTTGTCAGCCTTTAAGATTAAACTGGTCGGCGCTTTTGATGTTTTTTAGAATCTTCCCAATCTATTGGCATGGCTATTCCTCCCAATCTGTTCGGACGAAGGGAATAGGGGCAAACGGAGGTCTGTGCGTATGCGTTCCTGAGATAGTCCAGAAAAATTTTTCCTTCCCGTTTATTTTTTCGCACTGCGGTTGTGAAAAGAGCGGGATGTTGATCCTCAAGTTCTTGAGCCAAATCTTTCAATTTTGGACGTAATTCGTCAAAGGTATTTCTGCGTTGAATTTTATACCATACGTGAAATCCACTTTGTCCGGTTGTCATAATATTTGGTTCAATTCCTTTAGACCTTAAAAAATCTCCGGTGATCTTGGCTCCTTTTTTTACCATTTCAAAAGAATCCTCAGGTGGATCCAAATCAAAAACTACCTTGTCCGGTTTATAGAGATTATCTTTTTTGGAAAGCCATATATGAAATCCCACCGTGCCTTGGTTGGCAAGATAAATCAAACTCTTTTCCGTATTGCAAAGTATTTGGATGTTCTCCCCATCTTCAGTTTCCACCTTTATGGTTTTTATAAAGTCAGGAAAGTAATCCGATGCATTTTTCTGATAAAACCCACTTTTATCTATGCCATCCGGGAAACGGTGTAAAGTTAGCGGTCGGTCTTTTATATAGGGCAGCATTAGCTTTGCCACCTTTTGGTAGTGTTGTACCATTTCCAATTTGGTGATGTTGGCATCCGGAAAAATGAGTTTTTCGGGATTCGATATTTTAATTCCGGCTATTTCCATAATTATGTTTCTTTTACAACTTGATTGGCATTTTTATCATCTCGCATTCCCAAAAATCTGGGATGTCGGAGTTTATTTGTTTTGGTCCATTCCGTAAATCCGAATTGACCGACGTACTGTGGTTTTATCCAATGATTTTTTCCTTGTTTACTATCGTTATAATCTTTAAACGGACTTGTTTTTATTTCGATTTTATCGAATTTTTCCCGCCATTCCTTTAAAAATCCATCATCAAATCCGGTTCCCACTTTTCCGGCAAATTTTAATTCTTCATCTTTATAATAACCCACCAATAAAGCTCCGAATCCAACCCGCTCGCCTTGTGGTTCGGTAAATCCACCAATAACGAGTTCTTGACCTTGCCCACATTTAAACTTGAGCCAGTTTCTACTTCGGGAATGAACGTAGGTGGCTCGGGAATCCTTGGCAATTAGCCCTTCCCATCCTTTCTTACAGGCTTTTGTTAGTAATTCCTTTCCATTTTTGTTTCTATGTGGGGTGTAGCGAACGGGAGAGGACCAATCCAAAACCTTTTTCAGGATTTTCTTTCGAGATTTCAACGAAACTTGGGTCAAATCGTAATTTTCAAAATAGATGAGATCAAAAAGATAGAGATAAACCTTCACCTTGCTTTCCTTTATTCTGGCTTTATCCTTTAACTGTATCCTCGCTTGCAACTTCTGGAAACTTGTGGTTTTTCCTTCAAAAGCAACAATTTCCCCATCGGCAATAAGATTTGGATAGTTATGTTTTTCCAGAGCGGTTACTAATTCTGGGTAGGTATCGTTCATTAAATTCTCATTCCTAGAATATAAGGAGATTTTACTGTTATGAACTATGATCAAACATCTAACTCCATCCAGTTTGCGTTCATAAATCCATTTTGGATCATCAAAATATTCATCCGTAAGGGTAGCGAGCATGGGTTGTACAAAACCGGGGAATGGTTTCTTCTCCAGTTTTCCAAATTCTTTTTCAGAAAGAAAATCTTCCAGGATTTCCATATCTATTCCGCTTCTTCTTCTTTTGCTATTTCCTTCATGGTCCTGTCGGAAACCACACTTTTGTTTTCGGTATTTACGGGGTTCCGTCGGGCATCTGCCTTATCATCCTTCATTTTCACAAGCAACCAGTTGCCCTTCATATTTCCGGACTTCATTTTAACCAGAGCATATCTACCAGTCAGTTTTTCACCCTTTAACTCAAACTCAAGCGTACCCATGTCATAAGCTTTTTTTAAGTCGATGGGATTACCGTCCTTATCGGTTTTAATGTTCTTAAAAGTGCCCCTGTCCCAGATCATAACCGTTCCTCCTCCATATTGTCCTTTGGGGATAGTTCCTTCAAAATCGGCATAGGCAATGGGATGGTCTTCCGTGGGAATTGCCATTCTTTTAACCCTAGGGTCGGTACTCGGCCCTTTGGGAACGGACCAAGGATTTAAGGGTATTATCTATCTCCAGACGAAAATCGTAGTGGAGGTTGGTCGCGTCGTGCTTCTGTATTACGAAAATTGGCTGCTTTCCCCTTCTCGAATTGCCATCATCACCTTTTGGTTCCTTCGTCTTGGTGAAATCTCTTTTCTGCTGATAATCTTTTTCCTCTTTCATATATAATACTATTTCAATATTAAAAATGAATTTTGTTTCAATTTACAAAACGAATCCTGGATGAATTGATAAGGAATTGCTAAAAGTTTAGGCAATAAAATTATTCACCAGTAAGAAAATGAAATCCGAAAAATCAGATTTGAGCGCTTTTAAACCGTAGTTCTATAAAATGAAGCGTTAAGTTTTTAATAATTTCAGAAAAAATCCTGTTAGAAAAATTGAATTCAGCTCCATCCTTTATAATTTTAGAATGAAAGTTCATTTTTAATGGCATTTAACGAGGCGTTTTTATTTTTTAAAATTGTCTTTGTTTGCCATTTCGGGAACAGCCTTTCATTTTTAACTGAAATCGTTTGTTAATATCCCAATACAACCATCTAGACAAATGAAATCTAAGTCGAATCTTGCCATTTACGGTGCAATAACTGCCAACATATTGATTGCCATAAGCAAATTTGTTGCAGCTCTTTTTACCGGAAGTTCGGCAATGTTTGCAGAGGGCATACACTCCATAATAGATACGGGCAACGGGTTTTTGTTGCTGTTCGGAAATAAAAAGTCAAAACGCCCAGCCGACCGCACCCACGTATTTGGTTATGGAATGGAAATTTACTTTTGGAGTTTTGTGGTGAGCATTCTCATATTTGCTTTGGGAGGGGGTTTTACAATTTATCAAGGTATCCATTCTCTCCAGCATCCGGAAATAATTCAAGACCCTGCTTGGAACTATTGGGTCCTGATTGCCGCCGTCGTTTTTGAAGGAACATCCTTGGTTATAGCCATTCGCAGTTTTAGAAAATTAAATCCCATAGGCTCCTTATTTTCCAATATAATTAAAAGCAAGGATCCGGCTAATTTTGTAATAATTCTGGAAGATTCCGCTGCGGTAACGGGGCTGGGGATTGCTTTTTTGGGTGTTTTTGTTTCCAATCATTTTCAAAATGAATATGCGGATGGGGTGGCCTCCATTTTAATTGGTTGTGTGTTGTTGGTCGTTGCCATTTTTCTGGCACGGGAAACCAAGGGATTGTTATTGGGGGAAAGCGCAACCGATGAAGTTATTGGAAAAATACAAAATATCTTAAAAGCGAACGACCTCATTCTAGAATACGGCTATCCTAAAACCAGCCATTTTGTTCCATTCGCTATTTTGGTAATTGTGGAGGTGGTTTTTAAAGAAGCTCTTTCACAGGAAGACAGAATTATTGCCGGCGATATTTTGCGGGCAACAATTAGAGAAAAATGTCCCAAAGTTTCTCAGGTATACATCCAAGCCGTTCGCAAGATTTACCAAGATGAAAAGGATTGAAATTGTGTAAGAAGTCTTTTCCAATTTTCATCTCTAAAAGGAATAGGTTTTACCTCGGATTTAGGATTGGGACAATCGCATCATTTCCTCCATTAATGCTTCTGGAGCTAATTCCTTAGTAAGATGCTTTAAGGAACTTTTTGAATTCTCCGTCATCTTATAAGCCGTTCTCCCAGTTATTTGGAGGTCTTCCACATTCTTAATAGTGGTTTCCAAAGCTACGATATTCAACAATCTCCGTAATTGGTCTGAGTTTAAATGGGGTGTGCCTTTCGCTTTTAGGAATAAGCTAAAATATTTTATGTATTTCATGGCTTGGATTTATTCCAAATTTAAGGAATATTTCCAAAATAAGATTATAGGAACGAAAATAAATAAAGGTAAATTTCCCGAGATTACTAAATTTTCTCCGTATTATTTCAAAATAAAAACCCCAATTCCGTTTAAAGGAATCGGGGTTTTTAAATCTAAAACGGTATTTATTCTTTAATGATCTTCACCTGACTTCCGCACTGGGACACCCAGATTAAAGAAAGTTTTAAATGTTGAACCCACTGCGGGGTTCTGTAGGATGGATGCATTATAACCCCGCACTGCACTACGTTTGTGCGGGGTTATCCATATTAGACCCATTCTGGGTCATACCACAAAAAATAAAAATAACCGTAACCACTAACCTCGAAGAGGTTTAATATCGATAACCTCGAATACAACCGAAATGAAATGAAGGTTTTATTCGGGAAAAACGAATCCATCTGTATTTAGAACTCCAGAGGAGTTCAACTTTTTTCAATTCAAATAATCAAAAAACATTCAAGGACACCCAAAATAGAAACACTATTGGAATAAACAGAATGATAGCTAATATGTTATAGATTACATCTTCTAAGTACTCAAAAATCTGTGGAAGTCAGGAAAAAGAATATGGAAACGCTGATAACGCGGATTGGACGGATTTTCACGGATTCTTATTGATATGGAAATAGGTGAAACTGCGACATCATTTATTTAAACTTGTGTAATCTGCGACCATCCGCAGTATCGGTGTCATCCGTGTTCAAAAAGAATATGGAACGCTGATAATGCGGATTGGACGGATTTACACGGATCTGTCAGCGAGCATCCGCAGTATCCGTGTCATCCGTGTTCAAAAAATTATGGAACGCTGATAACACGGATTGGACTGATTTTCACGGATCTGTCAGTGAGCATCCGCAGTATCCATGTCATCCGTGTTCAAAAAATTATGGAACGCTGATAATGCGGATTGGACGGATTTTCACGGATTCTTATTGATATGGGAATAGGTGAAACTGCGACACCTGACTTCCACACTGGGACACCCAAATTAAAGAAAGTTTTGAATGTTGAACCCACTGCGGGGTTCTGTAGGATTGATACATTTTAACCCCGCACTGCACTACGTTTGTGCGGGGTTATCCATATTAGACCCATTCTGGGTCATACCACAAAAAATAAAAATAACCGTAACCAATAACCTCGAAGAGGTTTAATATCGATAACCTCGAATACAACCGAAATGAAATGAAGGTTTTATTCGGGAAAAACGAATCCATCTGTATTTAGAACTCCAGAGGAGTTCAACTTTTTTCAATTCAAATAATCAAAAAACATTCAAGGACACCAAAATAAAAATATTATCGGGATGAACATGCTGACAGGTAATATGTTATAGATTACATCTTCTAAATACTCAAAAATCTGCGGAAGTCAGGAAAAACCCCAATTCCGTTTAAAGGAATCGGGGTTTTTAAATCTAAAACGGTATTTATTCTTTAATGATCTTCACGGTTTTTGAACCTGATTCGGTGTTTAGTTTAGCAATATAAACACCCTTTGCCAATGGGGAAAGATTAATGACTCCAGAAGTGATTTCATCAAAGGACATCACCTTTTGGCCCAACATAGAAAATAAATCCACAGAGACAACTGAAGTGGTACCTGTAATGTTTAGAATATCTCTTACTGGATTGGGATAAATACTTACATCCACATTCTTAACTACATTGGTTGATAGGATCGAAGAAATATCGATTACAAAACCCTTGGCTGCCATTTCTGTAAAATTCGCACCAAGACCTCCAATAAAAGCACCGTTGGGGGAAAGTGCCGTTACTACAGAAAAGTCGATATCGTGGGTATCAAATCCGAGGTCGGCGATAAACTCATCCAGATTTTGGAATCCCGTGTCCTTGAACCAAATAAAGCCTTCACCAAGCAGTATTCCCTCAAAGGGAGAATATGAAAAACCTACTGCGGTGCGTCCATCTTCTGAAATGGCGTTGATGCTATTTATATATTCTTCATTGGCATCGTTGTAATAGATAGTTCCGTCAGTCTCATTCCAAATATAAGCTCCCCCGTCAAGGGTGAAACCTGTAATTGTACTCCCGTCACCACTTACAGCCAGAGCCTCGCCTAGGATATTGCCATCTTCATCGGTTAAAATTTCCTGTTGTGGGTTTCTCCATACGGCGCCTTGACGTTGGCCCTGGGCCGTATCCTGCCAGCCCACGATCACTGATCCATCTGTGCTGACCGCATTCGCGCGCGAGCTCCTTCCAGGTACTGAGGTTCCAAGATCTACCGGTGATCCTGGTCCTTCCCAAACAGCGGCATGCGCCGTACCTGCATTTACCCAGGCAAGACCCACGTTGAAATCACCGCCGGTGGACATCCCAAAAACGGCAGCTTCTCCTTCAGGGGTAAAACCAGGCAGATACAACCATTCTTCCCCGAGAATTGGCACATAAATTCCAACTGTCTCCCGGTTGGTAAGTGGGTCAACAACGGTTGCCGAAATGAAAATTCCATCGGCGGAAATGTTGGTGTTTCCTGCAACTCCATTTTCGGAGGTGGTACCGATAAAGCGACCTTCATCTTCCACGGTCCATAAAAAATGTTCCACCCCAGCGACATTTCCTACTGCGGTGCCCTCATTTGAAAGTCCTGTAACCTGGGCATCATAGCCCACATCATACACTTGTGCATTGGCCGCAAAAAATGCGAGCAATGCGAATTGAAATAAATAAAATTTTTTCATCATTAGAATATATTAGGTTTATTGTTAAGAAAGGCGCGAAGGTAGTGGAAGTCTATTTAAATGAAGAAGAATAACACTGACGAAAATATTTTTAACTTTTATGGGTGTGGTGGTTTTTTTTTCGATCCTCCTTCGGCGGACAGGTTTCGATTTCTTCGGGAAAATACTGTGCAGAATTATCCGGTGTCGATTGGATTTCGATTTCTTGGGGTCTGTCCCCCTAACCCCCCGAGGGGGAAAGTAAAAATTTTGCATAAAATTATTCGGTGTGGGATTTCGATTTCTTGGGGTCTGTCCCCCTAACCCCCTTCCTACGGCAGGCAGGCCCGAGGGGGAAAGTAAAAATATTGCTCAAAATTATTCGGTGTTGGATTTCGACTTCTTGGGATGGACCCCTGACCCTCCCGAAGCAAGTTCGGGACAGGCTTTAAAGGGGAATATAAATATTGTGCAGAATTATTCGGTGTGTGATTTCGATTTCTTGGGGTCTGTCCCCCTAACCCCCTTCCTACGGCAGGCGGCCCGAGGGGGAAGTGAAAATATTGCACAAAATTATTCGGTGTGGGATTTCGATTTCGATTTCAGTTTCGATTTGGATTTCCTTTTCATTCCCGGTTCCCGAGCCTGCCTACGTGCCTTTGGCAGGCAGGCGGAGCCGAGGGACGCTATCAAGCGTCTCTGCTACTACCCCCTAAAGGGGAAAATAAAGATATTGCACAAAATTATTCGGTGTTGGATTTCGGTTTCGATTTCAGTTTCGATTTGGATTTCCTTTTCATTCCCGGTTCCCGAGCCTGCCTACGTGCCTTTGGCAGGCAGGCGGAGCCGAGGGACGGTATCAAGCGTCTATGCCACCACCCCCTAAAGGGGAAAATAAAGATATTGCACTGAATTATTCCGTGTGTGATATCACTGTCGTGATTCAAAACGTCGTGATTCCAATCGTCCTGTTTCAAACCGTCCTGTTTCAAACCGTCCTGTTTCAAACAGTCATTTAACCTTCAAATACATTTTCTTAAATTCCAAAAGAATATCCGCTTCGCTCACTTCCGAAATATCCTTGTCTTTTAGCAGATAGGCCAGTGTGCTGATATAGGCTTCTCCAAAAGCAACTGTTAGGGCGGATGCGGTTGATGCGGAAATTGCTCCGCCGGCTATGCTTCCAATTCCGGGGAACATTTTAAACAGATTTGATACAATTGATTTGCCGATTAAAGTGGCACCGCCTCCTGTAATTGTGGAAGAAACCAAGGTAGATAGAAAAGCTTTTTTTAATTCGAAACCAAAGACCGCTGTTATTCCTGCCAACATTCCAATTTGGATGGGCACCAATGCAAAAGCGTCTGAAAATGGAATGGGTATGGCTCCGGTAGCAGCAGCGGAGGTTGCCGCGGCAACCACTATGGCGTGCGATTTATTTTTTTTTTGCTGTATGCTTACTTTTTGGGCGGCTACAAAAGCATTTTTTTGACCTTCGGGTACAATTTCCATCGCCAATTCTACCAGTTCGGTCAGTCCGAAAGGTTTTATAACATAACCATCGTCCAAAACTTTGGGAATGGAATTTACCCGGACCACATTCTTAGCGCATTTTAGAATATCCAGAACCTTTGCTCTAAATCCTTGATCCGAAGAGGATTTGGTGATTACCCCGATAACGGGCATATAACTAGCCAGTAAATTACAAAGTTCAATCTCGGCATCCTCAACCCGTCGTGAGCTTTCATCGATACAAATCCACGCCATATGGATATGGTGCATGGGATTGGAATCGTTGTTTTTATTTTTAACGAAGTTCTCAAGCTCTTTAAAGTTTTCGCGATAATCCTTTAGTTCCAGACCTCGTGTGTCAAAAAGGGTTAAGGGTATTCCTTCTTTTTTTATTTCCCGGGTTTTTAAAGTTACCGGTCTTCCTTGTCCCGTGGTGGCAAAATTTCCCTGAAAAACGGCATTTATCAAAGTGGATTTCCCAACCCCGGTTTTCCCCGCAATCAATATATTCACTTCCCCTCGGTCTTTAATCGCCTTCGTTATAGCCGCCTGAATTATTTTGCCGATGTCGTCTGCCATTAAGTATATTTTTTAATTGGATAATCCTTTCCTTAAAAGTTAAGTTATGGGATTTAAAAGATATTCAAATATATCGAAATATGTGCACCTCTATTTTTTTGTTTCAACTTTCCTTTGGCCGACAAAAGCTTTTTCAGCGTAGGAGGAAACCATCGAAATGTCTAATGGTTAATGAGTTAATGAGTTAATAGGTTAATAGTTAATGAGTTAATAGTTAATGAGTTAATAGATTAATGAGTTAATAGGTTAATGAGTTAATAGGTTAATAGTTAATTGTTAATGAAATTCCGGATAATTTTCTAGCCGCTGAAAACTTTACTTCCAACTTCCATCTTCTGTCTTCCATCTTCCATCATCCATCATCCATCTTCCATCTTCCAACTTCCATCTTCCAACTTCCAAATACCGACTCCCCTTTGTCTTCCGTAGCTTTTTCAGCGTAGGAGGAAACCATTGAAATGTCTAATGGTTAATGAGTTAATGAGTTAATAGGTTAATGAATTAATAGGTTAATAGGTTAATAGGTTAATAGGTTAATAGTAATGGGTTAAAAGTTAATTGTTAATGAAAATTCCGAGTAATTTTCTTGTCGCTGAAAACTCTACTTCCAACTTCCATCTTCCAACTTCCAAATTCCAACTTCCATCTTCCAACTTCCAAATTCTATCTTCCATCTTCCATCTTCCAACTTCCAAATTCCAACTTCCAACTTCCAACTACCCTTTGTCCTCCGAAGCTTTTTCAGCGTAGGAGGAGTCCCCTCAATACTTCTCATGAAAAAACTCATTCTCCCGAACCTCCTTCTTCTGTTTACTCACCGCTTCCTCGGCCCGGAGTTCGATTCTTCTTATTTTCCCGGAAATGGTCTTGGGAAGTTCTTTGGTGAATTCAATAATTCTAGGGATTTTGTATCGGGCCAATTGCTTTTCGGAATAGGCAAAAATCTCCTGTGCCACTTCTGCCGACGGTTCAACATTGGGAGCCAAGATTATAAAGGCTTTAACCGCATTGCTTCGTAAATCGTGCGGACTGGCGACCACCGCTGCTTCTAATACTTTTGGGTGCTCCAGAAGTACGCTTTCTACCTCAAATGGGCCAATCCGAAAATCGGAAGCCTTGACAACATCGTCGTCGCGGCCCACAAACCATAAATAGCCGTCTTCATCCTTATACGCTTTGTCGCCGGTATAATAAAGACCGTGTTTAAAAACCAGTTTATTCCTATGGGAATCGTTCAAATAAGTTTTAAAGATTCCATTAACGCTGTCTTTATTGTAGGCCAAGCAAATATTTCCTTCCTCTAAATCCACCATTTCATTTCCTTCGTCATCGGCAATGACCACATTATATAAGAAGGTAGGTTTTCCCATAGATCCAAATTTAACCACCGTGTTCGGTAAATTTGCGACCAAAGCAGTTGCTTCTGTCTGCCCATAGCCATCTCTTAAAAGAGTTCCCGTTCCTTTTTTCCAGACCTCTATAATTTCCGGATTAAGAGGTTCGCCGGCCGCAACACATTCCCGAAGTGAAAATGTATAAGCGTTTAGGTCTTCCTGGATCAACATTCTCAGGGAAGTAGGAGGTGAGCAAAAAGTATTTACCTTGAAATCCTGGATGGTCTGCAATTGTTCTTTCGCGTCAAACCGATCTATGTGGTAGCCCAGAATAGTGGCACCAACATTCCAAGCTGCAAAAAAGCTGCTCCAGGAAAATTTTGCCCAGCCCGGTTGCGAAATATTATAATGTACATCGCCACGTTTTAAACCTATCCACGAGGTTGTTGTTAAGTGACCCATAGGATAGCCATAATGGGTATGCACCACAACTTTCGGCATCCCCGTAGTTCCCGAAGTAAAAAAATAGAAAAGGTCATCATCACTTTTGGTTTTTGCACCCTCGGCCGTCAGTGGATTCCGAAAGAATACTGTTTATGGGTTCCCAACCTTCACGAGTGCCATCGGTAATAATCTTTATTTTTATCTTTTTGCCACTCGTCTTTTCGGCTTCATCGATTTTCTCCGCATTATCTTGATCTGCCAAGGCCACTTGAGGAAAAACGGTCTGAAAGCGAAATTCCAGATCGCGAACCTCCAAGCTGGTAGCTGCGGGAATGATAACCACTCCGCCCTTAATACAGGCCAGATAACTATACCAATTGGGTGGCACCAAAGGCAATTGGATAAATATATTATCTCCCTGTCCCACTCCGTATTTCCGAATAAAATTTAGAAACCGATTGCCCAGTGCCGATATTTCGGAGAAAGTGTAGGTTTCCTGTTGGTCATTATACTTCCAAATCAAAGCGCGATCATTGGGATGCGCCTTCACGTTAAGCGGTTCAAAAACATCAGTTACCCAATTAAAATATTTAGGTTTTACAGGCTTTATCTGGGTTAGAGTATCAAAATCTTTTTCTGTAATGGCGTTGGCCACTCGGCGGTAAATTTCAAGAGTATCCATAATAATCGGTTATATTTCTAAAAGTATAAATATTGGGTAATTCCGCCAAGGTTTTGGATGTTGAAGTTGGGATTTTATATTCCATCAAAACATACTTCGCCGGGATATTCAGTTTCAACATTCAACTTTTTCAACAAGCTTTTATAAATGTTAAAATATTCCCAAGGGAAATGGTATATTTGGAAAGCTATTTTTCATACAACTAAGGAAACCCGTAAGGATGGGAGGTTGGAATGGATTATATTTGAAGAATAACCAAATTGTCTATGAACAAAAAAGACTTAACAGAAAGAGACATCTGTACTAAATTTATAAATCCCGCTATTGAAAAAGCAGGGTGGGATATGAGAAGACAAGTACGTGAAGAGGTTTACTTTACTGACGGACGTATTATCGTTCAAGGCAAGCTCTATACCCGAGGCAGAAGTAAAAGAGCAGATTATATTCTCTACTATAAACCCAACCTCCCAATTGCTATAATCGAAGCAAAGGATAACAGAAAACCGGTGGGATCAGGAATGCAGCAAGCATTGGAATACTCCGAAATTCTACAAATCCCGTTTGTCTTTACTTCCAATGGAGATTCTTTTGTTTTTCATGATAAAACAAAGACCAGCGGACAGATTGAACAAGAACTTTCATTAGATGATTTTCCTTCCCCAGAATCTTTATGGGAAAAATATTTGATCTATAACAACTTAGCAACACCCGAAGCAAAGGAAATAGTCGAAAAGGAATATTTTGTTGACGATAGCGGAATGAGCCCTCGGTACTACCAACAAAATGCGGTTAACCGAACTTTAGAAGCTATTGCCAGAGAACAACACCGAATCCTATTAGTGATGGCTACAGGGACAGGAAAGACCTATACCGCCTTTAATATCATTTGGCGATTGTGGAAAACAGGAGTAAAGCAACGCATCTTATTTCTGGCAGATAGAAACGCATTGTTGACTCAGACCAAAAACGGTGATTTTTCTCCTTTTGGAAATGATATTATGCATATCATTAAAAACAGAAAAATTGATAAATCCTATCAAATCTACTTTGCCTTATATCAAGGATTAACCAGCAATGAGGAAGAAAAAAAATGCCTACAAAGAATTCAGTAGAGACTTCTTTGATTTAGTGGTGGTGGATGAGTGCCATAGGGGTAGTGCTTCGGAAGCTTCGGCTTGGAGAGAAGTGCTTGAGTATTTTTCATCAGCCACCCAAATAGGAATGACGGCAACACCAAAGGAAACGAAGGACATTTCCAATATGGATTATTACGGCGAACCTGTTTATACTTATTCCTTAAAACAAGGTATTGATGATGGTTTTTTGGCTCCTTACAAAGTAGTAAGAATAACAACAAGTATTGATGATGGTTGGCGACCCACAGCAGGGCTACTTGACAAGTACGGCAACGAAATAAAAGACCGTATTTACAACCTTAAAGATTACGACAGAACCTTAGCAATAGATGAGCGAACAGAGTTAGTTGCAAAAAAAAAATAACGGAATATTTAAAAGCCACAGACCGTTTGGCAAAAACCATTGTGTTCTGTACCGATATAGATCACGCCAATAGAATGCGGCAAGCATTAATAAATGAGAATGCCGACTTAGTTGCCAAGCATTGGAATTACTGTGTAAAAATAACGGGCGATGATGAAGTAGGAAAACAGGAACTCGATAATTTTACAGATGTAGAAGAGAAATTTCCTGTTATTGCAACCACTTCAAAAATGTTGACCACAGGGATTGACACTAAAATGGTAAAGTTGATTGTTTTGGAATCTAACATAAATTCCGTTACAGAATTTAAGCAGATTATTGGAAGAGGTACGCGTATTAGAGAAGCCGAAGGGAAAGTGTATTTCACCATTATGGATTTTAGAAAGGCAACCAATATTTTTGCAAGACCTGATTTTGATGGCGATCCAGTTCAGATTTATGAGCCAGGACCTGATGATCCAGTAGTGCCGCCAGATATTATTCCGCCAACTGGTATTGATGGAGAACCGCAACCCAATGACCCACCTCCATACACACCGCCTGATATAACAATTGATGGAGAAGAAGAGGAAATAAAAAAATATTACGTCAATAACATTCCCGTTTCTATCGCAAATGAACGGGTGCAATACTACGGCAAGGACGGCAAGCTGATCACTGAGTCCTTAAAAGATTATTCCAAAAAGAATATAGAAAAAGAGTTTACATCGCTAGATGACTTCATTCAAAGATGGAGTGAATCCGAAAAGAAGGAAGAGCTAATAAAAGAATTGGCTAACACGGAGTTTTATTAGAAGCACTTCGTGAAGATGTTGGTTTAGATTTGGACGACTTTGATTTAATCTGTCACATTGCTTTTGACCAGCCGCCTTTAACAAGAAAAGAACGCGCCAACAACGTTCGCAAGCGGAATTACTTTGGTAAATACAGTGAAACCGCACAAAAAGTATTGAACAGCTTGTTGGATAAATATGAGCAAGAAGGAATTATGTCTATCGAGCAAGGTTCGGTGCTAAAAGTAAGGCCATTAAATGAAATGGGGTCTCCCGTAGAGTTGGTGAGAGCCTTTGGAAAACAAAAAGACTTTGAACAAGCCGTAAAGGAATTAGGAAACGAGATTTATAATATAGCATAGGGAATGCAGAGCGACAAATGAATATAATTAACGAATTTGATATTTTTCTAGAACAGAAAATAAAAACAAATGAGGTAGAATTGTACAACGAGGCCGGATTACAGTTTGAATTCGGTATGTTTTTAAGATCGAAATATCCACACGCTAAAATATGGTTTGAAAAAAACATTAGTTCTATTGGAATCAATAAAAAGGATGGCACCACCTATCATAAGAGTGAGATAGATATATTAATTGATAAGAAGATAGGCATAGAAATTAAATTCCCCACGAACGGGGCTTTCCCTAGAAGAACATATCAAGCACTTCAAGATGTTTGTTTTTTGGAAAAATTAAAAAAGAAAATAAACATAGAAGGTTATGTGATATTTATAACTCATTTATATTCATTTTTTGATGGAAACAAAAAGAGCTCTGGTATTTACACTTATTTCAGAAAGGAAAAAAGATTATATAAAGTTAATAGGTGTGATGTAAGAACCTATATGAGTAATGACTTAAAGGAATTAGATATCACCAGTTCCTATCCATTTGAATTAAAAGAAATAATAAACTATAATAAGAAATACTACTACTACATAATAAAAATATGAGCAACATAACAACAAACATAAAAGGCATACGCGACATAATGCGTAAAGACACAGGAGTAGATGGAGATGCACAGCGCATTTCGCAAATGGTGTGGATGCTGTTTATGAAAATATTTGCCGATAAAGAAGAGGAGTGGGCTATTACAATAGATAACTACGAATCTCCAATTCCTGAAAACCTAAAATGGCAAAACTGGGCCGCAGATGATGAAGGTTTAACAGGCGATGCGCTGATGGAATTTATAGACAATGAGCTATTTCCAGCACTTAAAGATTTGGATATTTCCATAAGTCCGCAAGCACATATTATTCGTTCGGTGTTTGATGATACCTACAACTATATGAAAAACGGAACCTTGTTCCGACAAGTTATAAACGTCATCAATCAAATTGATTTTAACAATACCACCGAACGGCATCTGTTTAATGATATTTACGAAACCATTTTAAAGGAACTACAATCTGCAGGTTCTTCGGGGGAGTATTACACCCCAAGAGCAGTTACACAATTTATGGTAGATATGATTGACCCGCAATTGGGAGAATCTGTCCTATATCCAGCCTGTGGCACCGGAGGTTTTTTAACCTGTACTATTGATCACCTTCGCGAACAAGTACACACGCCGCAAGACCGCGATATTATGCAGACCTCCATTCGCGGTATCGAGAAAAAACCTTTACCGCATTTACTGTGTACCACCAATTTAATGTTACACGGTTTTGACTTGCCCGCAGTACGAAGAGACAATTTATTGAGTAAACCTTATGCAGATTGGGGCGCAAAGGACAAGTTGGATATTATCCTAACCAATCCACCTTTTGGTGGGGTAGAAGAAGATGGTACCGAAACCAACTTTCCAAAGAAATTTAGAACCAAGGAAACTGCCGATTTATTCTTAGCCCTAATCATTAAGCTACTAAAAGATAAAGGCCGTTGCGCTATAGTATTACCAGACGGCACCTTGTTTGGTGAAGGGATGAAAACCCGCCTAAAAGAAGAATTATTAGAGCGTTGCAACCTTCACACCATAGTGCGTTTACCAAATGGCGTGTTTAACCCTTATACCGGCATTAGAACCAACCTATTGTTTTTTGAAAAAGGGAAACCTACAAAAGAAGTTTGGTATTTTGAACACCCATATCCAGAGGGCGTAAAAAGCTATAATAAAACAAAACCCATAAACATAAAGGAGTTCGACTTAGAAAAAGCCTGGTGGAACAAACGCGAGGAAAATGAATACGCTTGGAAAGTTTCTATAGATGAAATTAAAAAGCGTGGTTACAACCTAGACATTAAAAATCCGCACCAAGAAGTTGATACGCTTGCAAGCCCAGAAGTGTTGCTAGAAAAATATAGAGCTACCGAAAAGAAGATTTCTTCCATACAAGAAGAGATTATTAATGTATTAACCGAAGCTTTAAAATAAACAATTCCTGCGAAGGCAGGAATCCCACATTACACTATGCAATTACTAAAACATTTTAAAAAACTTACAGTTAGACCCAAAAATGCCCAAGAGTTAAAAGGGCTGATTTTACAATTGGCTATTCAAGGGAAATTGACTGTAAATTGGAGAGTGGAGAATCCTGATGTTGAAGAAGTTTCAGAATATCTCAGAGGAATAAAAAAAGTCAAACAGCAACTTATTCGGGAAAAAAAAGATTAAGAAGGAGAAACCTCTTCCTGAAGTTAATAAAGTTGATATTCCATTTGAGTTACCCAATAAATGGACATGGTGTCGGCTTAACGATTTAGGAGTTATAGGGTCAAGTTCGAGAGTTCACCAAAAGGATTGGCAGACAGAAGGGGTGCCATTTTATAGAGCAAGAGAGATTGTTAAGCTTTCAAAATTTGGAGAAGTCAATAATAACCTATTTATTACTGAGGAATTATTTAATGAATTTAAAGAGAATGGTTCTGTTCCCGAAAAAGATGACATAATGATAACTGGGGTTGGAACAATTGGGATCCCTTACATCGTTAATAATGAAGATAGGTTTTATTTTAAAGATGCTAGTGTATTGATTTTTAAAAATATTTTCAATTTGTACTCAGCATATTTAAATCTTTTTTTCCATAGTCAATATTGGAGAAATGAAATTCATAAAGATAGTATGGGAACCACAGTCCATACCCTTACAATTTCTAGAGCCAAGTTAGTCCCAACTATATTACCTCCACTAGAAGAACAAAAGGAAATAGTAAAAGTTGTAGAAACTCTTTTTAAAGAAATCGAACAATTAGAGCAATTAACTGTTGAGCGGATTACGTTAAAAGAAGATTTTGTTACCTCTGCCTTAAACCAACTCACCTCAAACAATGCTAAACAGGAATGGGAGTTTTTACAAGCCCATTTTAAAAGCTTCTTTGATGAAACGAGTAACATTAAAAAGTTGCGAGAAACGGTATTGCAATTAGCCGTTCAAGGAAAATTAACAGTGGAGTGGCGCCTACAACGGTCACTGAGCGGAGCCGAAGTGGAAGACGCTTCTTTTTTATTAAAACGCATAAAAGACGAGAGAAATCAACTTATAAAGGAGAAGAAGATTAAAGGTGAAAAGCAGATTTCATCAATTACCGAAGAAGAGATTCCCTACACCTTACCTGAAAGTTGGATATGGTGTCGTATGCAAGACTTATGTCCCAATATCTCATCTGGTTCTACCCCTCCAAAACCTTACTTCAAGAAAGAAGGTGTACCTTATTTAAAAGTATATAATATTAGAAATCAAAAAATTGATTTTGATTATAGAAAACAATTTGTAGATAAAGAATACCATTCAACTAAATTAAAAAGATCGATCTTAAAGCCTGGAGATGTAATCATGAATATTGTAGGTCCTCCATTAGGAAAGGTTGCAATTATTCCAGATGACTTTCCTGAGTGGAATTGTAATCAGGCTATTTCATTTTTTCAACCATTAGATAGAAAATTGAATACTTGGCTTTACACTTATCTTCGTGCGGGGACTTTCTTAGATCGCATAGAATTAATCGGAACAGCAGGACAAGACAATATTTCAGTTACAAAAAGTAAAACGATAATGTTGCCACTTCCTCCGTTTGAAGAGCAAAAAGTCATCGTCCAAAAAGTAAATGCTTTAATGGGTTTATGTGATGCCTTAGAGCAAGAAGTAAAACAAAGCCAAGAACAAAGTGAGCAGTTAATGCAGAGTTGTTTGCGGGAGGTTTTTGAGAGTTAAAAATATAAGTTATGGATATTAAGCAAAAAATAAGCGATTTTTTAAACAATAAGGCAGATGACTTAACCCTTATTGACTTTATTAGTAAACATTTTGACATTGGATCCTTTTCTGAAAAAATTCGATTAAAATTTATTACCGATGGTCAGATTAAGGTTAATAACAATATTATAAAGGATCCAAACTACAGATTGAAGCCAGGGAATAAAATCAGTTACGGAATCCTTACGAAGTCATATAAGAAAGAAAATTCATCTGAGTATGACATTGACGATTTTTATGAGTTCTTAAACTATGAGATTTATACAGCGAATAATTCAAATGATTTATCTCGAATACAGTCAAATGTAATTTTTTGCCACTTTGTTCACTTTTTAAGTCAGATCTCTTATGATAATGTAATTCAATCAAAATATGGAAGAGAAATAGAGGAGTACTTAAGAAAAACAATCACGGATAATGGTTTGGTTGAATCATTAAATCTTTCAAAGCAAGAGACAAAAGGGAGATTATTAATGCAAAAGATAAATGAAGCTTTTAAAAGTAGTGGAAATGAATTAACTAATCTGGTAAAATCCTTAGAATATGGACAATATGACAATAAATTGCCAAACTTTCTTCGGAGATATGGAGATATTATTCATAGCAGTCAGTATAAATTATTAATTGAACCATTGACTGACAATCTGATTTCAAGCCGACTAGCCATTGAAAATCTTCTTAAACCGTTATTTGCATTGGAGAAAATAACTAGTGAGAGTTTAAAGTATCAACATTATTCTGATAATAAGAGTGTGTTTACTGATTTTATGACTCAAGCAAAACTGAGTACTTCACCATATGCCAAAACGATATTAATTCCTTTGAGTAATTATTTACTTGATTTATTTAAATCAAAATCGAAAATAAAGGAGGAGCAATTTGGCGACCTAGAAATAAACTTATTAGATAGGCGGTATAATATTAATAGAGAAGAATTAACCATTTTATTTGAAGTAAAAAACAATGGTAATGGTATTGCAGCACAATGTAGTACTTCTGTTAAGGAAAATGAATATTTCAGTGGTGATCAGAATAAAGATTTAGGTATTATTCAACCTGCTGAAATAAGGAGTTTTGATTTAAAAGTTTTTAAAAAGGAAATCGACAATTTCGAACCAATTATTGAATTAAATATTAGATGGGAAAATGCTAATGGAGAAGAACAAGAAAAATTAATAGAGTTAACACTACAAATACAAGATAAACAAATTCCATGGCAGGATTTAAAAAGAAGAAAACCATATAGTATTACAAAAATAGATAACCAAGAAAATCTATTTGGACGTGATGACATTCTTGAGGAATTATATGACAACATCCTTAGCAGAAAAATTGAATCTTATAAAATCTGGGGTCAAAAAAGAGTTGGTAAGTCGTCAATAGTTTTGACTCTCAAGTCTATATTGGATCAGGAAGATAATATAATAGTTGTTTATAAAGAGGTATCGAGAAATATAAATCCTGTTGAATCACTTAATGAATTAGGTAAAGAGATTTCGATTGAATTATTAGATGAGATTTTAAATAAGATAAGTGATGTAAATAAAGCTGATCAAATTAGGGCAGTAGAATTACCCTTTTTCAATGGTTCTTTACAGCCTTTAGAAAGATATATTAAAAACATACATAGAGTTGATAGGAAATTAAAGTTTGTTTTCATTCTTGATGAATTTGATAGACTCAATGAAGAGTTTTTTCTTCCTGGAAACGTTGGAGAATCATTTTCCCTAAGTATTGGGAAGCAAATAAGCGGCAATGATTATGTAGGGTTTATACTAGTAGGAGCGGAAAATATGAGCCTCCTCGATTATCAGGAAATTAATTATAATAGTTTTGAAGACCGTAGGGTTGACACTTTTGATCAAAATAAGGATTTTGAACCATATAGTAATATAATAAAAAGACCATTAGAGCCTTATATAACTTATTCTGATGAAGCTGTAAACGAAATCTTTACGGTTACCAATGGTAATCCATATTTCACAAACTTTATTTGTGACAAATTATTTAAAAGCTGTTATGAAAGACAAGATTCAGAAGTAGATATTGTTGAAGTTAAAAAAGCAATTTCGTTAATTGTGAATTCTGAACAAAAAAGCCATTTTGCCCATTTTTGGGGGGATGGTTTAAATCAGGATTCTGATGCGAAACGTGAGAAAACGACTGATATAAGAAGAAGAATTTTGGTGAGTTATAGTAATTTTTTTCATAGCAAAAAGGATTATCCTACTAAAAGTGATATTTTAAAAAGTTTTAATTTCCCTGATTCATACACCATTTCAAGAGATGAAATAGAAAGTATAATATCGTCTTTTTTCACAAGATCAATATTTTATTTTGAAAAAAACACTAAGAAAATTAGAATTAAACCATCATTATTTGAAAGATGGCTGTGTGGAAAAGGGAGAACTTTAATCATTGAAGGTATTACAGACTTAGAGGCCCAAGAAAGAGAAAACGAAAAAGAAGAGTTAGCAAGAATTAAAGATGACGAAATAATTAGATTAACACAAACATTAAAATTTAAATCTAATAAAATAACTTACGAAAAATTTGTAGACTATTTCAAACAGTTTGGATCAAATGCGGAACAAAGAAAAATTTTTAATCTAATAGATAACCTTTTCTACGTGTCACATGATGATATTACTGATTTTATAAAAAGAGAGAAAAAAAATATATTCGGCAGTGAGGCAATCATCGTCAAAGATTTTAGTAGTGTACTAGTTAGAGAGGGAGTTGAAATATACAGTTCATCTATAGATAAAAATGAGAATGAAGTTCTTTTTGACACATTTAAAATCTTAACCAATATTAGAAAAACCAGAACATTAAAGAGTCTCAAAGAAAAGAGACTATGGTACTCAAATGATAATACGAAAACGGTGATCATTTTCGATCCTTATATTTCTGATACCTCAATATTGGAAGAAGAATTAAAAGAGTTTTTGGAGTTTAATAGTGATGATTTAATTGATAAGAAGACTGCAATAATTTTATTGTCAATTGTCTCAACAAAAAAAGCTAAAACAAAATTAGTCAAAATGTTGAAGCACTTTTCCAACTCCAAGTTTATCTCTTTACACGAAGTAGAGCAAGGATTGATTAAGCCATTTATTGAAAGCAATGGGATTTTTGAGAATATCTCTGAATCACAACAAGCTCTATCTGCTTGTAGAAATATATATTCAAATATAAATAAAGATGAATCATTGGTTGTCTTTGAAAATTTATGTCCAAGGGAGTCTTTAAAAATATTATGGAAGAAAAATGATCAATTTACTCCATTATTCCCAAATGATTTAGATGATGAAGATGAACTTGATTTTGAAAATAATAAGGGTAGAGAGAATATTTATAGGCTAAATACTGAATTATCTCAAAAATTAAATAGTTATATACTGCTTTTTCTGAAGTCAGAGTCTAAAGGGGGAGAATGGTGTACAATAAATCTTATACCCAGAAAAATTATAGATAAGATAAATACTCGATATCTAGATGCAAAAGAAAAGGAACCTAAAGAAAGCTTTTTAGATTTTATTGACTACGCTGAAATTATTAAAAAGCATGGGTTTTTAAAGAAAGTTTTGTCCATAAAGAACGATTTAGGCTGGATTATTAAAATTAATGAACTTAGAAGAATACCTGCCCATCCGGAGAAAGCTGATGCTACTGCTGCGGACGTTGAGTATTTTGAAAAAATTCATTCTATAATTCTAAAAAGCATCAATGAAAATCCGATAACTTAGTTACATCGAGTTTAGAATTAATTTAATCAACTTTTAAAAATTCATGAAATGATCTCTTTAAATGATTTAATAGGCAGAACAGTTAACATCGATATTGAAGGTCTAACTGAAGACAGTGAGCCAGTAGAAATGGCATTTATTATAACCGGCGTATCCCTTGATGATTTCTATTTCAGAGAAAAGCCAGGGGAACAAATTTTTATACGAGTTTATGCAGAGCAAGTTGAATATAAGTCTTGGGATAAAGACCAACAGGAAATGTGGGTTGAAGAATATGCGGACCAATATTTTAGCCTTGATCAATTGAAATGGCATCCAGATTACGATAAGAAGACTAGGCCTTTATAAATTTTTAAAATATGGACAGGCAAGGAGCAGTCGCGCTTTTACGAAAAGCACTTAACTTACCAAATGCAACCTTTAGAGAAGGACAATGGGAAGCCATTGAAAAACTAACGGTTAATAAAGAAAAGCTACTTGTGATTCAACGTACAGGATGGGGGAAAAGTTCTGTTTATTTTATTAGCACTAGAATTTTAAGAGATCAAGGCAAAGGCCCAACTATCATCATATCACCTTTACTGGCTTTAATGCGCAATCAAATTGAGGCGGCGGAGCGTCTGGGCATTAATGCAGTTTCAATAAACTCTACAAATTTTGAGGATTGGAAAGCTATCCAGAACGAGGTTTTAAAAAACAAGGTAGATGCGCTTTTAATTTCGCCTGAACGATTAGCAAATGAACGGTTTATAGACGAAATTCTATTTCCTATTGCAGATAAAATAGGCTTATTTGTGGTAGATGAGGCTCATTGTATTTCAGATTGGGGACATGATTTTAGACCAGATTACAGACGCATTGTTGGTATTTTAAAAGTAATGCCAAAAGGGATGCCTGTTTTAGGCACAACAGCAACAGCTAATGACAGAGTGGTTGCAGATATTGAGGAACAGTTAGGCGGCATTAATGTTTTAAGAGGAGCATTAACCAGAGAAAGCCTAAAACTTCAAAACATAGTATTAAAAGACCAAGCTTCACGTTTAGCGTGGTTAAAGGAAAATATTCCAAACTTAGAAGGTAGCGGTATCATATATGTACTAACCAAACGCGACGCAAGAACGGTAACCCAATGGTTAAATGATTGCGGTATTGATACAGCAGCATATTACTCTGGTGTGGAAGATGAAAACTTTGATGATACAGCATCTTATAGAGCGTTTTTAGAAGATTCCTTATACAATAACGATATAAAAGCGCTTGTGGCAACTACAGCTTTGGCGATGGGTTATGATAAACCAGACCTTAACTTTGTAATTCATTTTCAAGCACCTGATTCTATCATTAGTTATTACCAACAAGTAGGTCGAGCAGGACGTGCCATAAATTCGGCCTATGGTATTTTATTATCAGGGCAAGAAGATGCAGATGTGCAACAGTATTTTAGAGAATCTGCTTTCCCTCCTGAAGAGACAGTTGAAATGATATTACAAGCCTTGGAAGATTATGATGGGTTGTCAATACCTAAATTACAAGAAGTGCTAAATATAAAATATGGACAGATTACGCAGACGCTTAAGTACTTAAGTGTTGAAGAGCCTTCCCCTATTATTAAAGTAGGCACACAGTGGAAACGATCAGCAGTTAGTTACACTATGGACACCGAAAAGATAGAACGTTTAACAAATCAGCGCATATTAGAGTGGAACATTGTTCAGGATTATATAAATACAGAGGGGTGTTTAATGATGTTTTTACAAAAGGAATTAGATGATCCAAATAGAGCACCTTGCGGTAAATGTGTAAATTGTTTAAGGAAGGCAATACTGCCAAACACAGTATCTCATGATAATATTGTTGAAGCTTCCATTTACTTAAAACATTCTGAATTTGATATATTACCAAGAAAACAAATTGCAACTAATGCCTTACCCGAATATGGATGGAGTGGAAGATTAAATGATTTAATAGCAGAAACTGGTAAAGTATTATCCCGTTGGGGAGATGCCGGTTGGGGTAAAATGGTGGCAGACGATAAGCATAATGGTCATTTCAGAGATGAGCTAGTAGAGGCTATGTATGAAATGATAGTTGACAGATGGCAACCAGATCCATTTCCAGAATGGTTAACTTGTATTCCATCATTAAGACATCCCGAATTGGTGCCAGAATTCGCTAAACGATTAGCCGAAAAATTAGGAATACCATATATGCCCATAATAATTAAGGTAAAAGATACAGAGCCACAAAAAGAGCAGGAAAATAGTTTTCATCAATGTCATAATCTGGATGGAGTTTTTCAGATAAGTGGGATTGTAGAAAATAAACCTGTATTTTTGATAGACGATGCCATAGATTCTGGTTGGACTTTTACTATTGCAACAACACTTTTAAAAAAATCTGGTGCTGGTTTGGTTTATCCTGTAGCACTAACATCAACTTCAGTAAGTGATTAAAATGATTTCAGAAAGAACAAAAGCTATATTACTCTTAACATCCTATTTTTCAAAAGATTTGGATAAAGAAAATAAACCTTTATCCATAACAGAGTGGAATAGGGTAGTTCGGTGGTTGCAATCAAAAGACTTAAAGCCAGAAGATCTTTTGCACATCGATCTGAATAAGCTCTTAAAATCTTGGGCAGACAAGACGATCTCTAAAGAAAGAATTATAGGGCTGTTAGAGCGAAAAATGGCTCTGGCAATAAAACTAGAAAAATGGTCTAAAGCGGGAGTTTGGATAATTAATAGAGGCGACTCTGATTATCCGGAGAGTTTGAAGAATAAATTAAAAGATAAAGTACCGCCCATTTTATACGGGATTGGAGATAGGAATCTTTTAAGCAGAAATTATATTGGGATAGTTGGATCAAGACATATTAATGAAGCGGATATAACTTCTACAAAGAAAATAGTTCAGCAAATAAATGATAAAAAATATGGTGTGGTTTCAGGGGGTGCTAAAGGTATTGATGAACATTCCATGGAATATATGCTTCAATTAAACGGCTATGCCCTAGGGGTTTTGGCTGATAGCCTTATTAAAAAATCGTCGTCAAATCTTTATCGAAATTATATTATTGACAACAAACTCACTTTAATATCTCCTTATAATCCAGAAGCGGGATTTAATGTGGGGAATGCTATGGGGCGCAATAAGCTAATCTATGTAATTTCCCAGGCTACCATAATCGTTAAGTCTGACACCAAAGGAGGCACTTGGGAGGGTGCTAATGAAAATCTGAAAAATAGCTGGGTTCCAACTTGGGTAGCGGTTCCTAATGATGGTAAAAATAAAGGCAATGCTGAAATTGTTAAATTAGGTGGGAAGTGGTTTCCCAAGGACTTTAAATTTGACATAGAAAAAATAGTTGATAGCAAATTGATGATTAGTCCTAAGCAAGAGACTTTATTCACTTATATCGAAAATAAAACTGAAAGTAACTCAAACTTTGTTAATGAAAGTGAAATAAAGTTAGAAACCTTAAAGACTACAAAACAACCTAAAAATAAAGTTATTGAATTAAATTATAGTGAGGCATCATTGTTTGATTTCTTTATTATTAAACTCTGGCAAAGTTTTAATGGTAAAAATATCGACAGAAAAGATATAATAAATACTTTCAACTTAACACCAAAACAAGTTGATCTTTGGCTAAAAAAAGGGGCAGAGGAAGATTTTTTAATTAAAAAAATGAAACCAATACATTATATATTAAATCCTGGCATCCAAGTTAAAGTAATTTAATACTTATAGAAAATCAAGCACTTAGTATATTAATACTTTGAATATTTTACCCAGGCAAAATTAAAACGTGGAGATAAAACCGTGGATGTTGATTTGGCACCCTTTTTTGCCAAGCTAGTACATAATTTTAAACCAAACGATTATTGCGCTCTTGATAATCCTATAAAGAATTATTTCGGATTAAAAAGGGAAAGATTTTACTTGGCTTTTATGATTATAAGTTCAGAATATAAAGCCTGGATTATAAACAATCACATATTACTTAAATCCATCAGAGACCAAATTGCACAGATTGATTCAGGCAATATTATAATTCAAGAGAAATTGACTGATATGAAAATTATGGACTTATTGTTTTGGAGGATTGCAAAAAATGAAGAGATAGTCAGAAAATTAAATAAGGATAATAAAGCAAACTAATTAATTATGGCCACACCAGTTTATAAGTTTCCGATTGATAGGTTTTTCCCAGCTTCGGACGGTGTTATAAAAAACACAAAGGAAGGCAAACGTTACAAATTGGAAATTGATATAAAAGGAGAAAGAGGCAATGAAAGATGGTTAATAGTTTTGAAAAATCCAAGCAAGGCTGCCGAAAAAGGCATTGAGTTTTCTGACTGCACAGTTAATAGAGTCTGTGAATACTTTTATAGAATGAAGAAGGAAGTAAAAACGATTGTTGTAGCTAACCTATTCCCTGTTTATGAAACCAATTCGGGCAGGTTGAAAGGTAGAAGAAAAGATTTAATTGATTCTAGGAATAAAACAACACTCATTAAAGAAATCAACCTAGCTGACCATATAGTTTTTGCTTGGGGTACCCACCCAGCATATTGTTATGAGGAATTTGAGGAAATGAAAGATTTCGTAAAACCGTTATGTGCTAATAAAAATTGTTTTCTAATGAAGCACCCGAAATATGGAGTCAATAAAGAACGACCTCTTCATGGTCAAGTTTGGGGTTATAAGAACTATGAATTAAATAGTTATTAAAGGTATCACTTTACAAAGAAAAATTATACATCCTAATTAAAAATTCTCCCTCTATTTTTTAATATAAAAAATATGATCGAATGACTAAAATGGAACAACTAATTACCCAATACATAAACATACTTAAAACCCAAGGCGACCCAGATGAATCATATAAGTGGGAGGCCATAAACCATTTTCAAAGGCATTGGAATATTGAAGCTGGAGACTTTGAAAAAATGTTTTTGGGAGCCTTCCGGAAAAAGGGTAACCTGATGTATCAAAACTCCTGGGGCTTTATTAAAAAAGCGGTAAAGAGTTTTCCAGAGGAGGTGCGACAGTTATTTCGGAATTTGTATGATGAATCGCAGTCTATAATGGAGCGCGTCCAAGAGTTTCAAAAAGGCTCGGAGGACCTTGTGCCAAAAGTGAAATCCGCATTGGGAAAAAGTAAACTAAACGCTCAACAGGACGAACGTACTCTTTCTGTTTACCTCACCTTTCGTTTTCCGGAAAAATATTATCTGTATAAAAGTTCTTTTTACTCTCAATTATGTAATGAATTGGGAATAGAAGAAAAACCGACAGGGGATAGGTTTACCCACTACCTGAAATTGGCAGAAGAAGTCAAGGATAATTATATTTTAGGTAATATTGAGCTGCAACAACTCCACAAACAAATTTATCCCCAGACCTCTTGGAATGATGATAACCTCATCACTCAAACTTTCCTATATAATATGTTAGAGAAACGTTTGGGAGATAAAAAAGTCAATTTGAACAATGAAAACTATTGGATATTCCAAGGCAATCCCAAAATCTACGATATATCAAATGCATTAAAAAACGGTCATTTAAAAAGCTGGAAAGTTGCCGCCCATAAAGACACTATAAAACTTGGAGATAAAATCATTCTCTGGCAAACAGGGGAGAAGGCTGGGTGTTATGCTTTGGCAGAAGTGTCATCAGAAGTTGGGAAGTTGGCTGAAGAACCTTTAGAGCTTCAATACTATCTTTCACCTTCAACAAACGATGGTGAAAATAATACTGAGCGCGTAAAAATAGAAATCACAAAAAACTTGGCTGATAATCCTGTGTTATGGACTCACATAAAAGACCGCCCGGAGTTCGCGGACTTTAAAGCAGGCAATCAGGGGACTAATTTTACAGCGACAGAAGGAGAGTATAAAGCCCTGCGGGCTATCATTGAAAATCCCCGTTTTACTTGGATACCCACTTATAAAGGGATAGTTGAATATTTAAAAGGCAAAGAGAATGACCAGCTAGGTTTAATTAATTTATTGAAGGAATCTGGATGTGACTTATTTAATGATAGGGATGAAAACGACAAATTGATTCCACTAGAGGTAATCGATCCTTTTACATTCTTTTGTTATATCAATAAATATTTTACACAGCGGCTTGAGATTTTACAAAACTTAGCTAGAAACTTAGGATTACCAATTCCGAAAGATGATTTCGGAATCCCTACAACTAACCCTCAAAAAGTATGGTTATTCCCATATAAGTCTAAGAGAACAAATAACGAGATAGCCCGGTTATGGGCATTCTTCTATTCAGTTCTTAATAATAGTATAACAGAAGAATTATTTTCTGATATTCTGCAAATCAAAGGTGTTGGAAAAATCAAGCTTACCGAAGTGCTATTTTATGTAGATCCTTATCACAATTTCCCGATAAATGGACCTACTAAACCATATTTAAGAAAAACCTTTGGTATTGAACCAGAGTTTAAAACTTATGGAGGTTATAAGGATATATTAAAGCAAATTAGATCTCAGACTCACAAACCATTTCACCAACTCTCGTATGAGGCTTGGCTTAAAGTTTCGCCACTAGAAAACAAGCCGGAAATTAAAAGTATTATTAAGCAAATGAAAACTCCACTTAACCAAATCTTATACGGCCCTCCAGGAACAGGAAAAACATTTGAATTGAAGAAAAATTATTTCCCGCTTTACACCCTAAAAGAGGCATCAATAACTAGTGAAGCATTCTTTGAAGAGACTGTTAGAGATTTAACTTGGTGGCAGGTAATCGCCTTGGCATTGTTAGAGGATGGCACATCTAAGGTAAATGATCTATTGAAAAACAGGTGGGTGGCGGGGAAAGCCAATATGTCCGAATCTAAGAACGTTAGAGCTACGCTTTGGGGGAATCTACAAATGCATACGGTTAATGAGTCAACTACAGTGGCATATACCCAAAGACAGGTTCCCCTTATTTTTGACAAGAACGAAGATAAATCTTGGAGTTTACTCGAAAATGAATTGCACGAGCAATTCCCAGAGTTATATGATATTTTAGAATCCGTGAACAACTTTAAAGCAAATCCACAAAAGAAAATAAAGCATTACGTGTTCACTACTTTTCATCAATCCTTTTCTTATGAGGATTTTGTGGAAGGCATCAAACCAAAATTAAATACCGAAGCTGAGAATACCGACCTGAGTTATCAGATTGAAAATGGTGTTTTTAAGGAACTATGTTTAAGAGCGCAAAGTGATCCGGATAATAAATATGCACTTTTTATAGATGAGATAAACCGAGGAAATGTTTCAGCTATTTTCGGAGAACTGATTACGTTAATAGAACCCGATAAGCGAATAGGTGCCATAAATGAAATTAAAGTAAGGCTTCCTTATTCAAAAACTGACTTTGGTGTGCCAAGCAACATTGACATATTCGGCACAATGAACACCGCCGACCGTTCCGTGGAAGCACTGGACACTGCTTTGCGAAGAAGGTTTAGCTTTAAAGAGATTATGCCCGATCCTTCCTTACTTGAGGATATTGAGTTTGATGGTTTTAATCTGGATGAAGTACTGGAAACCATCAATGAACGAATTGAATTTTTATTAGATAGAGACCATACCATTGGGCACTCTTACTTTTTGAATGTTGCAAATGGCGATACAGATGCATTGGAAGAGGTGTTCAAGAATAAAGTGATTCCGTTGTTGCAAGAGTATTTTTATCACGACTACGAAAAAATAGCCCTTATACTCGGTGAAGGCTTTGTGACGGTAACAACCAACCACTCAATTAAGTTTCCGAGCTTCCCCGGTATAAACGAACCCGACAACGTGACGCTTTGCAAATTGGTAACGGAGATAGAAGACATTGAAGCAGCTGTAAGATTACTTTTAAACAGAAATGCGGAATAGGTCAATTCAGGTTTTTGAACATCAAACGCTTTACTACGGTAGAGCGTACAAGGGTGTGGCTTTTACCCAAAAGCATTTTGAGGCCTTGGCAAAGCTGAACATGCTTCATGACAATAAGTACTTCACTTTAGTAAACAAAGGAGTTAAGTTTTCACAGTACGTTGGTGTCATACAAATAGATACACTTACCATAGAGATATTGCCCAAAGCTGATAAATCTTCTGAAGATACTACCGTTTGGCGAAACATACTTATTGAAATGCTTCGAGCAACCCGAAAGCTTAAAGTGAATCAAGTGGGACAGGCAGATGTCAACAAACAGAATATTCATTTACTGGACATTTACTTCGACTGGTTTTTACGGGAAGTAGAAATTCTTATTCGTCAAGGGTTAATCAAAAGATATTACAAGGAAACCAAAAACGTACCCGCGCTAAAAGGAAAGTTGGAGTTTGCCGGGCATATCTCCAAAAACCTGATCCATAAAGAACGGTTTTATACCACCCATCAGATTTACGATAAAGATCATCAAATTCACCAGATATTAAACCTCGCATTAACGGTAATTGAGCAGTTGTCAAAGGGCAGTTATCTGTATGCGAAATGCAAACGCGTGCAACTTGATTTCCCCGAGGTGTCATCCATAAAATGCACCGTTACGACTTTTGATAAATTAATACTCAACCGCAAAAGTCAGCCTTACGAAAAGGCTTTGGAGATCGCACGATTGATCATTCTAAATTATGCCCCCAACATCTCTTCCGGTTCCGAAAGAATGCTTGCCCTGCTCTTCGACATGAATAGCCTGTGGGAGGAGTATATACTAGTACAATTGAAAAAAGCCTGTCTAAACACGCCCTACAACGTATCAGGGCAGCAATCCAAGTCGTTTTGGGGCAGCATGAGCCTACGTCCAGATATCATCATCAAAAAAGACAACGCGACCCAAGTAATCATCGACACCAAATGGAAACAAATAGAAGCCAATAAACCCTCTACAAACGATCTGCGGCAGATGTATGTTTACAATGATCATTGGAACTCAAAATTCTCAATCCTCTTATATCCTGGCACTCATCAATCCGACATCTTCCACCGTCCGTTTCACTTTCCCGACCATTCTTGTGGGATTTTGAAGATGAATGTTTTGGATAAGGAAGGAAAATTGGATCAGGGAATAGGAGAGCGAGTTTTTGAGGCAATTGGAGAGGTTGTTTTTTTGTGATACTTCCCATGCGTTTTGACTTCAAGATGTCGGAATGAGCCCTTCGACCGCACTCAGGATCGAACCCTGGATATTCCGGAGCAAGCTGACCCCCTCGGGGAACACTAAAATCACAGGTGTTTCCCTAAGCATTTAAATCTGCCATTCCGGCGGATACTGCCCCCCTAAAATATATAAAAGAGCGTTAAGGTAAAACTTGTCGATTGTAATCCGTTTTGATTATTCCGGAGCATGCTGACCCCCTTTAAGCTCTTTACTATCCGATTTTGGTTTTATTTGGTGCATACACCAAATAGATAGGATATGGCAGGAAAACCAAAACGTATGAGTCAGATAAAACAACTACTTAGAATGCACTTGGAGGGCAAGGGCATAAAGCACATCGCAAGAACCCTATCCATTAGCAAGAACACCGTTAAGGGGTATCTTTTAAAGGTCTCCCAAAATCCCGTGGACATCCAGGCCCTTTTAAAGCTTGGGGACACGGAACTGGAGGCAAAGCTCTTCCCCGGGAACCCGGCCTACAAAGACCTTCGGTATGAGACCCTCAAGCACAAACTGGAATATTATGCCAAAGAGTTAAAACGAGTGGGCGTGACCCGGACGGTCCTGTGGGAAGAGTACATCCAATCGTATCCCAATGGCTATGGGTATAGCCAGTTCTGTTATCACCTCCACCAATATCTCAACAACCAAAAACCTTCGATGGTCCTAAACCACAACCCTGGCGAGAAGCTCTACATTGATTATGCGGGCAAGAAACTCTCCTATGTGGATCGGCATACGGGCGAGATCATAGCCGTCCAGGTCTTTGTGGCCTGCCTGCCCTATTCGGACTATTGCTTTGCAATGGCCGTCAAGAGCCAGAGTATCGGAGATTTTATTTACGCCCTGAACTGCTGCCTGCAAGATCTGGGTGGCGTTCCCCAGACCTTGGTCCCGGACAACCTTAAAGCGGCGGTAATAAAGACCAGCCCTTATGAACCGGACGTAAACCGTGCATTGGAGGATTTTGCGAACCACTACGCAACAACGGTCACGCCCGCGCGCCCGAGAAAGCCAAAGGACAAGGCCTTGGTCGAAAACCAGGTAAAGCTTATCTACAGCCGGGTATATGCCAAGATCCGCGACCAGACCTTCTTTGACCTGCCCTCCCTGAACAGGGCCATCAAGGAAAGGGTCAGGGCGCACAACCAGACCCGTATGCAACAAAAGGACCATTGCAGGGAGGAAAAGTTTTTGGCCGATGAAAAGCATACGCTGCGACAACTGCCCACGGACACTTTTGAGATCAAGTATTACCGTAGCCATAAAGTGGCCAAGAACAACCATATCTATCTCGGGGAGGACAAACATTACTATAGTGTTCCCTATGCTTATATGGGCGTTCAGGTAAAGGTGGTCTACACCCATGATACGGTCAGGATCTATAGCAAAATGAATTGTATTGCCATTCATACCAGAAGCTATAAAAAAGGTGGTTACTCCACGCAGAAAGAACATCTGTGCTCCCATCACCAGCATTACAAGCAACGTAGCCCAACCTACTATCTCCAAAAAGGGTACAAGCACTCCGAAACGCTATATAGCTATATGGAAGCCCTCTTTAAACAGGACAGGTATCCGGAACAGCTCTACAGGACCTGTGACGGTATCCTGAACCTGGCCAGAAAGACCGATGCCCGGACCTTTACAAAAGGCATGTGAAATAGCATTGGAAAACAATAATTATTCCTATCAGTTCCTAAAACAGATCCTAGAGAACAGAATGACCGGGAATATGGAACAGGTCCCAGAAAAACCCTTGCCAAACCATCGCAATATAAGAGGTGCGGGATCCTACAAATAATAAGTTTAACCATTAAATCAATACACTATGAACACCATTGAAAATCAGCTAAGACAATTACGCCTACAGGGAATGCTCAGTACCTGGATGGCAATGGGAGAGACCCGACAGCACCACCAACTGGACTTTGAACAAGGCCTTGAAATGCTGCTTCAGGCAGAACAACAGGATCGGACCAACCGTCGTTTTGAGAGGCTCCAAAAAAGTGCCAAGTTCCGCTACCAGGCCACCATAGAGGAACTGAGCCTGGACACCTCAAGAGGTATCAACAGTTCCCAAATTACGGAGCTGGCCACGGGGAACTATCTAAAAAAGGGAGAGTCGGTCTTGATTACCGGGGCCACAGGGTGCGGGAAAAGTTTTTTGGCATCAGCGTTGGGCCACCAAGCCTGTTCCCAGGGAAACAAGGTTTTATACTTCAATACCCAAAAGCTTTTGATGCAGACCAAAATGAGCAGGATTGACGGAAGCTTTTTTAAGCTCTTTGAAAAACTTGGCAAAGCAAATCTGCTGATCCTGGATGACTTTGGGCTGTCGCATTTGGACAAACAACAGCAAATGGATCTAATGGAAATCATTGAGGACAGGCACAGCGTTTCCTCAACCATTATAGCGAGCCAATTACCGGTCGGAAGTTGGTATGAGGTTATCGGAGAAGCAACAATTGCGGATGCCATTTTGGACAGGTTGGTACATACCTCACACCGCATAGAATTGAAAGGAGAAAGTTTAAGGAAAAAACTGTAATTTTGTCAACTATCTTATCTTTTAAGACCAAAATCAACAGGGGGGTCAATATGACCGGAATGGGGGGTCAGTATCACCGGAATATCCATGGACTGCATAGGTGTCTTATCATTTGGGATTAGTTTTATTTTCGGTATATTGACGCCCGTTAAAAACAAACCATTAACTATTAATCTTTATTACTATTAATCTTATGAAAAGAATTACAATGTTAGCTTTTCTTTCGATCTGCGCTATTGGTTTCGGCCAAAACAAAAGCCTAGATCAGCGAGAGGAGGCTAAATCCCCAACTATGAATGCCCGAACCGTTGCGCTTCCGGCAGCTTATTCAAACAATTCAGGCACAACCGTGAGTGAGCATGCGGGTGTGGCCGCCCAGGGCCAAAGAGTTGCTGACGTCTCTGTCCCATTTACTGGCATTTATTACAACAATTTAGCGCCAAATTCAATTATATACTACAATGGTCCTTATTGGAACGTCCCAGGCAATCCCAAGTTAAGTATGTTGGAGTCTCTTGCTTTGGGAATGAACACCATCGGATCACAGGCCAAACTGGTTGATGGCACCAGTATTGCCGACGATGTTGTTTTTACCAATGATGTAGAAATTACATCTATCGATTTATTTGCTTACCAAACAGGTGCTACCGTACCTTCGGTTACGGCAGTATATGTGCGGATATGGGCCGGTGATCCAAGTTCAGGTGGAACCATAGTAAGGGGAGACCTAACTACAAACATTATCGGTGATGTTTCTTACGCAGGTGCCAACAGAGTTACGGAAACCGATCAGGGAGATACTTCGAGACAAATCCCAAAAAGTAACCGCACTGACGGCAGGTCTTTCGCTAACCGCTGGAACCTACTGGGTGGAATATACTTTTGAGGGCACCAGTTCTTCTGGTCCTTGGACTCCGCCAATCGTAATTTTAGGTGAAGATACCACCGGGAATGGAATGCAGAACCAAGCTGGTACCTGGGTTCCTACTTTGGACAGTGGTACTTCTACACCACAAGGCTATCCATTCATCATGTATGGTAATATTACCGGCGGAGGAAACTTCCCTGCACCCTATTGTGAGGTTGGTTACTTCGTTGTAGAGCCAATTACCTTCGTTGAGGTTTCAAACATCAGCCACAGAAGTAGTGAGGTTTTAGATGGCTCACCCGCTCATGAAGACTTTACCGCAATAACCGGAAATATGAGAGAAGGAGAAAGCTATACCATTACCTTGGAAGGAAATACCAACGGAGATAATATCACCAGTTTCACTGTATTTTTGGATTGGGACCAAGATGGGACTTTTGACAATGAGGATGAGCGTTATGAAATTGGTACTATCCAAAATTCCACAGGTATCGATGGCGTTCAGGCAACTGGCACAATTACCGTTCCCGAAGGAGTGGCTGGAGGTCTGACCAGAATGCGCGTAATGAAAAATCTTGGAACTGACTACGCAATGGATGCCTGCACAGGTTTCTTTGGCCAAGCTGAAGACTATACTGTAGACGTGAGGGCCGCTGCTTTCCCAGACCCGTATTGTGGACCGTTAACTTTTACAATAGCGGTAGAGCCGATTACTTTGGTTGAGGTTGCCGGCATCAACAATAGAACAGATGCTACTATTGGCGGATCGCCTGCTCATGAAGATTTCACCGCAATTGAAGGTGATATGGAGGAAGGAATGACTTATGAAATCACTTTGGAAGGTAATACAGGTGGCTACGCAAACAGCTTTACCGTATTTATAGATTGGAACCAAGATGGAATTTTGGATAATGAAGAGGAACGATATGAAATAGGTGTGATAGACAACTCTACAGGTACAGATGGCCAACAAGCTATTGGAAACATTGTAGTTCCAGCAGGGGTTACCGAAGGTCCAACTAGAATGCGGGTTATTAAAAGATTCACTAGTTCAGGGGATGGCTACGCTATTGATTCCTGTACGCCGGGTTCCAATTATGGGCAGGCAGAAGATTATACGATAAATGTAAGTTTAAGCGAAAACGATTTTCCAGCACCTTATTGTGGTCCCATAGAATATGAGTATGCTGTAGAACCCATTACTTTGGTTGAGGTTGCTGGCATTAGCAATAGAACGGACGCTACCGTAAACGGATCTCCCGCTCACGAAGATTTTACTGACATTGTTGGTGAAATGGAAGAAGGTCAAACTTATCCCATCGCTTTGGAAGGACATACAGGTGGCTTTATAACTAGCTTTACCGTGTTTATCGATTGGAACCAAGACGGAATTTTGGATAATGAAGGAGAGCGTTATGAGATTGGTTCTATCAGTTATTCCAATGGGGAAGATGGACAGCAGGCAATCGGAAATATACTTGCTCCTATAGGTGCAACGGAAGGAGCCTACAAGAATGCGCGTTATCAAAAGGTTCACAAGTACCGGAGAAGATTACGCTATTGATTCCTGTACGCCAGGTTCCAATTATGGTCAGGCAGAGGATTATACCATTAATGTAACTGCTACCGTAGGAATTGCCGACAATTCATTAGCTGGATTCTCCTACTATCCAAACCCGACCTCCGGCGAGCTTTCTTTGAAATCTGCCAACAATATAGATTCTGTAGCTATCTACAATATGTTGGGTCAAAAAGTTTTGGATGCTGAAGTGGGTGCGACTACTTCAAATATCAGTCTTTCGGGATTAACCACTGGAACTTACATTATGAAGGTTACCGTAGAAGGCCAAACTGGGACTTATAAGGTTTTGAAGCACTAAAACATCCTTAGTTTTTATTATTGTAAAAGCCACTCATTTTCTGGGTGGCTTTTTGTTTTGATGGACCAGAGGAAAAGTTTAGGATTTAAAGAAGATTAAGTCTCAAATTCCAAGCACCAAATTCCAAATACCAAATTCCAAATCAGTATTGTCCGAATAAAAATCATATTATGTCCGCCGCGGCGGATATTTATTTACATGTTTTTTGCTGGTTACCAATATTTTGTCCGCTACGGCGGACAGTACCGTTAGGCATTAAATATGGGTAGGGAAATATCACCCCTTCAGGACTTAGTCCACCACGGCAGACTAGATATAATATACGTCTATAAGGTTAATCATTACTTTTACCAGACAACAATGAGTCCAAATCCCCAATCCCTAATCCCCAATCCCCATAATCTCCCATCCACCCGTTTTCAATTGATTAACACTTTCTTAGTAAAATTTTTACTGAGAAAAGGATATATTGGAGCAAGGAAAATCAACTTTAAAAATAAGAAACTATGAAAACTTTAAAGATTTTTATGTTGTCATTGTTCGTCACAACAACGGCCATGGCACAGGACTTAAATCCCAAAGATGTACCACAGCTTGTAAAAGATGCTTTTACCAAAGAAAACGCACAAGCAACCAATATTGAGTGGGAAAGGGATATGGACAATTACAAAGTGGAATTTGATATTGGCCGTATGGAACACGAAATATGGTACACTCCTTCGGGAATGGTGATCAAAAAGGAACAGGATATCACCGAAGCTGACTTACCACAAGCGATTAAAGATGTTATCAAATCTAAATATGCCGGATATCGTGTGGATGATGTGGAAATGACCTGGATGGACAATGCAATAACGTATGAGGTGGAATTGGAAAAGGGAAAAGAGGAATGGGAAGTGACGTTTGATGTGCAAGGAAAGATCCTTCACGAACGCAGAGATTAGAAAGAGCGAGAGATTCTTCGTTCAATTAAATTGAAAATTCAAACCCCAAAGATTTTGGAAATCTTTGGGGTTTTATTGATTTGTCCGGTCGAGACTTTCGACTTAAAATTCTCAAAGATAAACTGAAGTTGGAACCTTATTGATAGTCAGGATGTTTTGAATTTAAAAAAATAGGTTTCGATCCGATGGCTATTAGATGTGCTCAACCCAGACATTCGGTAGAATATTCAAAATATGAACCAATAAACTTCAAGCTATTTAGTACAATTCTGTCCTTTCTTTTTCTTATCTACGTAGAAGCAAAATCCAGATATTTAAATGTAAGCTGATTTACAATCTTTAAATCTTGATATAAATTCCTTTAGGTATTTAGTCTTTTCTCACAACGGCGGGCACGCTTGTGTGTAGCGCAGCCATCTTGTTTCCTCATCGACCGATTCAAAATTCATAATTCATAATTCATAATTCTGAATTCATTATTGAAGCCGCTAGCCATCAACATTATATGTGATTTTTTTAACGTGAAATAAAATAACTGAATTTGCATTTTCCGTAATTTTAATACTCCCCAAGATTTTATTGTTCAATTTAAATTCACATTAAGATGAAAAATCGAATCAATTCAGTTTATGTAGGCCTTACCATTATTTTGGCCTTGTTCTTTATGCAGCCTTGTCAGGCGCAAATTTGGAAAAAAATTACAAATAAAGTAGAAGAGGAAACGAGTGACCGTGTTATAGACGATGCAGGAAAGGCCACGGATAAGGCTCTGGATAAAACAGATCAAAATAGCGACCAAAATGACGACCAAAATACAGACAGTAGTTCTAGTTCAGATAGAAAAGGTAGCAATTCCAATGCTTCCGCACCTTCAATAAAATCCTATCAAAATTATGATTTCGTACCTGGAGATACCGTTCTTTTTGCTGATGATTTTACCGAAGATCAACAAGGTGAATTCCCCGCCCATTGGAATTTGGAAAGTGGACAGGCAGTGGTAAATGATGTTGCAGGCACGCCCGCTCTTTTTCTTACGGAAGGAAATTATGCAAAGGTTAGTCCGCGGATGAAAAACGAGACCTATCTAACCGATCCTTTTACTATTGAATTTGATACATATACCGATGGCAACGGCGATGAGAGTCCGGTACTCTTTATACAATATACAGACAAGGAAGGCAATGCGTCGGAAGGTGAAATAACCTTCAATAAAGGAGATAATGAGGGTAGAGGGGATGTAAGCATAAGTTATTTTCCCGTTAATGACAATACTGCGGATATGCCAAACGCATTGAAAGAAAGTTATGCTAACCATTGGCACCATTGTGCAGTAATTTACAAGAATGATCAATTGAAATGCTATGTAGATCAATACCGAATCCTTACTATACCTCATTTAGGTTGTGTTCCCACTGCTTTTGGTATTGAGGGGATTGGCGATCAGGAAGCCCCCGTTATGATTACGAACGTGCGGGCAGCATCTGGAGGCCAAATGAATATGGTCGGCAAAAAATTCACTGAGGCCAAGATTGTCACCCACGGTATAAATTTCGACCTGGATAAGGCAACCCTTAAACCCGAAAGTATGGGCACTCTGAATATGATAGTCCAAGTGCTTAAGGATAATCCGGATCTGAAATTTGAAATTGATGGCTATACCGACAATACCGGAGCGGCCAGCCATAACCTTACCCTTTCACAACAACGTTCCGAAGCAGTAAAAGATCAGCTTATAAAAATGGGTGTAAGCCCAACCCGACTTACCAGCAAAGGACTTGGCGATACAAACCCAATTGGAGATAACAACACCTTGGCAGGTAGGGCCAATAACCGAAGAGTGGAATTCGTGAAAGTATAAGATTTGGGATTGAGCGCAAGATTTTGTTGGTCTCAAATGGAGTCAAAACCATGTGCTTTAGTGCATCTCGCCTTCCCTGAATCACTCGGGGCTAAAAAGATTTGCCACTCCCGAAGTTTCGGGATCACAGACCCGTCTGCTGGCCGGCAGGTTTTCACGAACCTGCCTGAACGGCAGACAGGTTAACTCGTTCCCTGAAAATTTGAATGCAAATGATTTCACGAACCTGACTGCCGTCCTGTTTCTTATAGCAGCGGTGCTGTTTTCTATTCCCGTACCATCATAATTCATAATTCATAATTCATAATTCATAATTCTGAATTACTAGTCCATCGTTCCCCAAGGTGCTTCGGGAACTGCAATTGGTTTGCTCAAATCAAAACGGACGGAAAATAGCCGATCGCTACCAATACGCCGTAAATTGTATGTAAAACTCGTATCGTCTATGGTAAACCACCAAATATTGGAGGAAGCTGGAGGTAAGATTTGCGCCGTATGTGGATCCGCTGGAAACATCTGGAGATTGGGCAGACCGTAATTTGAACTTATTCCGCCATATTGGGTCAATTCTTCTTCTGAGCCATCAGGATTGCGATGGTCGTGCTTAAGACTGATTATTTTGTCGTTGTTTAAATGTAAAACCCAAGTTCGGGATTTGTTCTCACCAACAAAAAAAGGAATACGAATGTCATTCGATTCACATGATCTGACGTGCATCACTAATTTCTCCCCAGAAAATCCATCGCCAGCGACAGCTCCTGCGGTAATTTCACCTTCGTAAGCTTTGCCACAATGGGTCTGCAATTGTGTCCAAAACTTTTCTGAACTAGTTTGTTCTTGCGCGATAAGAAGAACGGGAAGGAATAATAGGAAATAGGCGAATACTTTCATTTTTGTCATTTAAATATTGGTGGGTCTTTATGGGAGGGGAACATACGAAATATTTTGAATTATGTCTGAGTTATGAGTTATGTTCCAGTTATGAGTTATGAGTTATGAGTTCAGAGTTATTTTCTGTGGTAAAAAGATTAATCGCTATTTTTGATAAACACTAATTCGGGGAAGTACTTAATGGAACTACCTTTCGGAAAACAGAAACTGTACTATGAAAATAATTTCTTGGAATATAAATGGGGTCAGAGCAATTGTAAAGAAAGATTTCTTTGGGGATATCTCAAAATTGGATCCGGATATTCTTTGTTTGCAGGAAACAAAGGCACAAAATAAAGAAGTGGCAAATGCCCTGTCCGAACTGAGTGATTATCATCATTACTACAACTCGGCAGATAGAAGAGGTTATTCGGGAACAGCCATTTTGAGTAAAACAAAACCGTTATCAGTTACTGAGGATATGGGAGTGGAAGAACACGATAAGGAAGGAAGGGTTTTGTGTGCCGAATTTGATACCTTTTATTTGGTAAACGTCTATGTCCCTAATTCCGGGCAGAAATTGGAACGACTGGATTACAGAAAAGGATGGGATATAGATTTCCGAAATTATCTGAAAAATCTTGAGAAGATGAAACCCGTTATTCTATGTGGCGATTTGAATGTGGCGCATAGAGCGATTGACCTTAAAAATGATAAATCCAATTACAATAAAACCGCTGGCTACACCCAAATAGAAATCGATGGAATGGACAATTTAATCAATTCAGGCTTTGTGGATTCCTTTCGGCATTTTCATCCAGATGAGGTTGCCTACACTTATTGGAGCTATCGTTTTCAGGCACGACAACGTAATGTAGGTTGGAGAATTGATTATTTTTTGGTCAGCAATTCTTTACTGGATAAAATAAATAAGGTGGAGATATTGTCCGAATATTACGGCTCCGACCATTGCCCAATTCAACTAGAAATTAAATTGTAAGTGCCGTGCTTTAAATCGCCCCCGATGAAAAATCGGGACAGGCTATGTTTCACCCTGTCCTGTTTCCTGTTTCTCCTTAGTCGTGATTCCCTTTCGTTCCCGATGAAAAATCGGGACAGGCTGTGATTCTCTTTCGTTCCCGATGAAAAATCGGGACAGGCTGTAATTCCCTTTCGTTCCCGATGAAAAATCGGGACAGGCTGTGATTCAAATCGTCATAATCCAAACCTTCCTTTTCTACAATATTTTCTTAAAGTGTTTATTTATAATCTATTTGCTTCGTAAATTGGTTCTATAACCAAAAAATTATAGCACATGAAAAGTATAAAATCAATTTTCGCAATTGGGTTTACGGCCTTACTGGTTTCGTGCAGTACGACCAAGGAAACCACTGCCACCAAAACAGCCCAAAATCGAGGAAGAAGTAATGTAGAAACCACTACCAATACCGATAAAATGAAAGTTGTGGATTCACGAACCGTATCTTCTAAAGCCTCAGCCACGGCAAGTGCCAATGGAATGTCCGATATGGATGAAAAAGCAAATTTCAATCAAATGTATACCGATCTTGATATGAACCCGCAGCAGATTGCACGATTTGAAAAGGATTGGAAAAATTCAACGGATTCCTGGAAACGGGCCAATCGGAACAAAACGATGAACAATTATGAGCGCATCGAAACCCAGGATAGAATTCTAAAAAATATTCTGGACGACTCTCAATTTGAATCGTATCAACAGTGGGTAAGAGATCACGCCGGTGGGAAATAATATTTTTAATCCCTGAAATATTTTCAAGTAAAAAGCCGTCTCCAATCTGAAATCTGAGACGGCTATTTAATGGTAAAATATTTTAAGAAATTTGGCTTTAAAATAAGTTTCGCTAGTAGGGAAATAAATAATGTGGATTGATCCAAATGAAAATTCCTCTTATTTCCATTCTTTCCTTTTCTCCTTTAATCCAAAAAGATTTCGAAGGGATTGCCAAATGCTAAAAGACTGGATTGGTTTTTCTTCTTCCTCCGCTTCAAAATCGTGAGCTCTCAAAAAATCACTGTGCGACTTGCGATCCTGATATCGCTTTCTTTCTCTATCCAAATTCTCCAAATCCTCTTGGTTTTTTTCCAAAATGGATTCAAAGAGCGGAGTAAGCCGTTCGTTCAAGGTGTTAATTGGCTCCTTTAGAAAAAAGCCCTCAGCTCCTTTTTCCATAAGCAATTCACGATCCGATTCATTTTTAAGATGGGCTGTAATTACTATTACGGGAATTTTGGGGTTGTATTCCTTCGCAATCTTGATTACGTCAAAAGCATCCATCCCCACCAAATTAAAATCGGTTATAATGATATCGGGAATATAGGTTTTTAAGGCATTTATCAAGCCTAATTCATCATCAACAAAACGTATTTCAGGGTTTTCGCTAATCTTCTTTAGCTGTCGTTGTAGCAAAAAAGAGTCGGAGACTAAATCTTCGACAAGCAAAAAATGGAGGCCGGAGGGAAATTTCATATAGTTAGATTAGGTTGTTCTGTTTTCTTAAAATCCTTGTTAAGATAGATATTTTTTTGAAAAGTTTAATGAGTTATTTTGCTTCTCCAATTTTAACATCATATACATGTGCTTTGTTTAATTGGGAGTTTTCAATTTACAGCATTGTAATTAGGTTTGGGAAAAATCTACTTTTCCCTGGTTCTGTTAATAAAAGAAAATTTAAATTTAGCCCTTTATATTCATATTTCAATTTGTGTTATGAAAAGAATCCGAAAGATTGGGCTCACCAATTTTATCTTACTTATTTCCTCCCTAATACTTGTAATCATTTTGATTGCTTTTTCCTTTACCAAGAATGCAGAATCGGCTACTGCGATAGCTGAAAGTTGGCAGGTTAAAAACAATATCAGGAGAATTTCTGCCGCCGTGTCCTCAATGGAAAGTAGGAAGCTCGCCTACTTATATACAGGACAACTTAAATATAAACACGCCTTTGCGGCTTCACAACAGGAATACGATTCCTTGAAAGAAGTTTTGTCAAGTTCGGTTAACGACAACGAGGCTCAAATGGCCCTATTGCAAGAAGTGGATAAGATTGTTGATGAACATTTCACTGAATTTAATGATTCGCTCGTAGGCGAATCAATTTCCCGAAACGCAAAAGTTGACGGAGGAAATGAGGAAATGCGATATGCCGAGAAGATCCAGGGATACCTGGAGGAAATGGCCCTGATAGAAAATGCCGTGCTTCAGGAGAGGAATGATAGTTATGATGTATGGATGTTATTGATAATTGTGGGCATTGTAACTGCCACACTCATAGTTGGACTCAGTCTTTACAATCTAATTGGAAGAATTCAACCCTTGGTAGAGGAGTTGCTCGAGACAAAGGATAATCTTGAAAACTCAAACCGATCTTTAAATGTAACTCTCGAAAAACTGAATCATATCAATCATGAAAAGGAACTGGAGATAAAAGCAAAAGAAAAGGCCATTCAGGAAACAGAATTATTAAATGACTCCTTGCGCGTAAAAAACCAACAGTTGGACCACTTTGCCTATGTGGCTTCACATGACCTGCAGGAACCATTGCGAACGGTTTCAAATTATTTGGAGATTTTTCAGGAAGATTTTCCCGATAGGCTGGAAGGAGAAGCTACCATGTATTTCGACTTTATAAACAGTGCCGTAAATAGAATGCGGAATTTGATAAGCGGTCTGCTTTCGTTTTCTAGAATTGGAACCAGTGGAGAAATGGAGCCAATAGATTTGAATGAGACCATACATAAAATCAAGGAGGATTTTTCGTCCATAATGGAAAAACGTGGGATTATTATTGAAAGCGATCCACTGCCAACAATCCAAGGGTACCGAATTGAAATAAAACAACTTTTCCAGAATCTTATTTCCAACGCTATTAAATTTACCGATCCACAAATCCAACCCCATATTTCAATTTCTTTTGATGAAACGGATAATTTCTTTAATTTTCACGTCAAGGATAACGGAATCGGTATTCCCGATAAGGATTTTTCCAAGATTTTCGATATGTTCAGTCGTCTTCACAGTGCTAAAGACTATGAAGGTCAGGGAATAGGTTTGGCATTCTGTAAAAAAATTGTAGAATTGCACCACGGAAATATTTGGGTGACCTCTGAATTTGGAAAAGGAAGTACCGTTCACTTCACAATAGGAAAATAAAATGAAAAAGAAACTAAAGCTTGTATTGCTAATTGATGATTCGGAAAGTGACAATTTTTATCACGCCAGAAAAATAAAAAAAGCAGGAATTAGCGATAATATCCATATGTGTTACAGTGGAGAAGAAGCTCTTGATTATTTACGCAGTGAATTACAGGGTGTACATCCACAACCTACTCTCATCTTTCTGGATATCAATATGCCGGGAATGAACGGATGGGAATTCTTAGAGGAATATGAAAAACTCGATGTGGCGCAACAAGGGGAGGTTGTACTTACCATGCTGAGCAATTCCATAGATATTCGTGATCAAGATAGGGCAGCAGGTTATAAAACGGTTCGTGGATATTATAGTAAACCTTTAAATGAGGAGTATTTAAGTTCAATTTTGGAGAAACATTTTCCGCAATACCTGTGATTTCGACCCATAAAGGAGAACAGTATATTTGCCTTTCTTAAAAAAGGGAAATTTGAAACCAACCAGCATTTTCAAAAAGACCTAAAAATTCTTCCACCCGTGAAAAACAAAATTTCAAACGTGAAGTTTGGTCTTCTCTATTTATTCAAATTTATAGCTCACTCCAAATAACACGTTTCCTTTAGGCATTGGCACCAAATTGGTCTCGATATAATCTCTGTTGAAAATGTTATTTCCTTTTACTGAAAATTCGAAATGCTTCCGTTGATAGTTTAATGCCACATCCATCACACCATATTCCCCGCCATCTGTTCGAACTGCATATTTGAAAAGAATTGTCTGTGAAAATTTTTTGATGAATTGGGAGGTAAAACTTGCAATAAACTGATGTTTAAGAGAATTGATAGAGTAGCGGGAGAAGGGTATGTTCAAGTCTTTTACTTCGTCGTCAATGAAAGTATAGCCGAGATTTAAATTTTGTTTAAAACTAGCCAGAATAAAACTATAATCGAGCGATGTTTCAAGGCCTTTTGTGTTAATACTTCGAATATTCGTTGCTCGGTACGGTCCTTCTTCAGTATTTTTTACGAAATCTATCAAATTTCTAGAATCCCGGTTAAAAAGCACCAAGGTTGCCCATAGCTTTTTCGAGTTAAATTTAAATCCTATTTCCTCTGAAATGGCCTCTTCCGGCTTTAATTGATCATTGCCCAACGTGGTGGGATCATTGTAGTACAAATCGGTGTAAGTAGGGATTCTATAGGTATAACCTACATTGGTATAGGCTCTGAAATTTTCGGTAATGGCAATTCCAGCGTCAAAGCCCGGAAAGAAATGAAATTTAAAGTCGGAATAATAGGACAATGCCATTCCCGGAGTGAAGTCGATACGGTCATTTAAAAATTTGAAACGCTGCTCCAAATACCAAGTGGTCATAATCCTGGAATGATTTCCAAGATTGTTGCTTGACAGATATACCTTGTCAAAGTTCGCCCCAAATCCTGTGATTCCCAAACCTGAAATATACGATCCGTTAATCTGCGCACCTACTTTGTTCGAAATATGGAGATTGCGATAACCTGACGGATTTTGACGATCGTAGAGGTATAGATCCTGATTTCTTCTCCAATAAATCTGTGGAGAAAGTGTTAACATATTGTATTGATATTTTGTTGAGAGCCCCACAACACTCGTCTGGGTCTCTTCGTATTGATCAATGGCCGAAGGAGTGGCATAAAAACCATTCGCCCCAAATTTTCTCTCCGTCAACGATGCCAAGAGTTCAATGGGCCGACTTTCGGTATTGAATACACTTTTGAGAAAGTAATTTTGGTTGTCATAATCCGTATTGTAACGATATCCTTCCGATACTTTTCGTGAATAATGTACCAAATGGTTCGACTCATTAAAATTATTGCTAACGGTAATGGAGCCACCCAATTGTTGGTATGAACCACCCTCCATTCCAAGAGAAACCTGATTGCTGCTTTTTTTCTTGGTGACAATGTTGATGGCCCCCGTAAATGCATTTTGGCCATAAACCCGGGCGGATGGACCTTTTATGATTTCAATTCGCTCTATTACTTCCAGTGGTAATGCCGCATTCATAGTGTGATGTCCGGTTTGGGAATCATCCATTTTGATGCCGTCAATTAGCAGTAGGGTTTGGTCAAAGCCACCACCTCTGATATAGAGATCAGCTTGCATTCCATCTGCTCCACGCCGACGGATGTCCAATCCAGCTGTTTCCTGCAATAACTCGGCTAAAGAAGATGCCGGACTTGCTTTTATCTCCGCCGCTGTAATGATTGTAATGGATCTGGATTCCTGTGAAAATGGAATATCAATCCTGCTGGCAGAGACGACAACTTCGTCGAGTTGTTCTTGGGTTTCAGGATTTTCTTGAGCCGAAAAGTAGGCGGGAATAAGGAGTGAGAGTAGGGAGTATCGAAAATTCATTTATTTTTTTTGAAGTCGGCGAAATTACTAAACCTTCCTTCTAAGTACCCACTGTAAAATGAATTTATTTCCATCCTAAACCTGATTTCTAAATTGAAAAAGCTTACTGCCTGGAATGGAATGGTTTTGATTCTGGGAATTCCTCTGCAAAGTGAAAGATTTAACCATTATAAATTCCTTAATTTGCAATCTTCAAAAACGCATTTTATGATGAATAGATTGGTTATAATCTTCCTAGTGTTCTTTCTAGCATTACCATTTATAACCAATGCCCAAGATTCCTCGATTACAAAAACAGCTCTTTCCAAAGGGAAAAAACCAAAAGTAGCTTTGGTTCTCAGCGGTGGTGGGGCAAAAGGCTTGGCGCATCTTCCCACTTTACAAATGCTCGACTCACTGGGTATTGTTCCGGATCTAATCGTAGGGAACAGTATGGGGAGTATTATGGGCGGGTTATATGCGATGGGTTATTCTGGTGATAGTATCGTGAGTATCGTAAAGAAGGCCCGTTGGGATAAATTGATGGGCGGAGGAGTTTCCCTACAAAATGTTAGCCCAGAAGAAAAAGCCGAATTTGATCGCTATTTTATTGAATTGGATTGGGTGAATGGTAACTTGAAGCTGGGAAATTTCTTGTTGAACGATCAGAATCTGAGGGAATTTATTACAATTCTTACTTTTCCAGTTTACGATATAAACGATTTTGATGACTTGCCTATTCCTTTTCGAGCAATGGCCACAGATATTATAAAAGGTGAAGAGGTGATATTGGATAGCGGTTCCTTGGCCCTCGCTATGCGGGCAAGTATGTCTATTCCCGGGGTTTTTCAGGCGGTATCCTATAAGGAGACCTTATTGGTAGATGGCGGGCTTCTGAATAATTTTCCCGTAGATGTGGCAAAAAGTATGGGAGCGGATATTATAATAGGAAGTGATGTTGGCATGCAACCTTTTACTAAGGAAAAACTTCAGAACCTTTCCTCTTTAATGCTTCAAACCACTATGTTGAACAGTAACATCAAACGACCTGAAAATAGGGCTCTTTGTGATATTTTAATAGATCATAGTGAGTACATAACCCATTCTACGGGCGATTTTAAAAGTGCCATCGCAATTTATGAAGAGGGTAAAAATGCCGTTCAAGATAATAGAGATACGCTAATTGGCTTATCAAAATACTTGAATCAATTTAAACAACGTGAGGTGAAAATTCCTCCTGCGAGAGATGAATTTATTATGGACTCCATTGTTTTTACGGGTATAAGTGAACCTAATCTCGCGTTGGTCAAAGCGCGTACCGCTATCAAAGTGGATAGCCTGTACAATATAGATGAAGTGATAGATGGTGTTAATAGAGCCATGGGTACCACGCTGTTTAAGCAAATTGCATATAATCTGGTTATGAGTGACACCACCGTGGTTTTACATTTGGATGGAGTTGAACGTTCTCCACACCAGGTTAAGGGAGCGCTACATTATGATGGGTATCATGGAGTTGGGATTATTGCAAATTATACTGGAAGAAATATAATAGGAAACGCCTCTCGATTATTAGTGACCGCTGATATTGCCGAACAACCGAAACTTCGTTTTCAATATCAAAAGAATTTTGGAGAGAAACGAGATTGGTGGTGGCGAACCGAACTGTACGGTCAGCAATTGAAACAAAAAGTGTTTTTGCAGGGCCAATATGCCGATAATGTCAGGAATAGATACCATTCTTTTGATAATCAAGTTAATCGAAACTTAAAACCCTTGCGAAGTTATGTGGGACTCGGTTTAAAATATCACAACACCAATATTAAACCTTCCATAAACCCGAATATATACGAAAACTTATTCAAGCTTAATAAATATAATAATTATGATATTGAGCTTTATGCACAATATGACTACAACAATATGGAAAGGGTGCTTTTTGCAACAAAGGGTACAATTTTAAAAGGTTTTGTGGGAAGGTCGTTGTATGGTATTTTAAAGCTGGAGTTTTCAGACCAAAGCATTCCTGACTATGAGGGGGTTACCAACGGATTTACAAGACTTGGTTTTGATTACGAACAGAGATTTCATCTAACTGAAAAAATTACGGCTATTACGGGAGCCTCGGCACATTTTACTCTGGAAGACTCGAAAATTGAAGATGATATTCCCGTTTCGGATTTGGTATTGAATTCTAAGTATTTTATGGGAGGAAATGTTCTTATTCCTCGGAATGAATTCTTTGTTTTTCCGGGTCTGCAGGAGGAAGAAATAACCTTAAGCCAATTCGTAAAGTTTAATTTCGGATTACAATTTCGAGCAATGAACAATATTTATATAACTCCCCACGCTGATATCGCTTCGGTCGGTTTTGGGGATTTTAATGATTATTTAGAGAACGGTTTTTTCCCCACGGGAAAATGGACAAATTTATCCGAACCCAGTATGCTCATTTCCGGAGGAACAACCTTTTCCTATAATTCGATTTTAGGAGCTATCAACTTTGATGTTTCTTGGGTAAATAACATCGATAAGGTCCGATTTTTTATAGGAATCGGATTTCATATGAACCGTTCAAATTAGGTTATCATTTATAGACCGAGTAACGGGCTTTAGTCTCAATTAGGTTCACCTTCATCTTCATCTTCAACTTCATCTTCATCTTCATCTTCAACTTCATCTTCTTTGAAGATCGATCTTCATCTGTTCTTCGCTTGGTCTCAGAAATATCATATAAACTATTATTAGGAGTCCAAATAATACAAACTCTGGCGCCAGAAACAATATAATAAAGGCCGCTCCTTCCAGGATTGCCCATCTAATAATCGAAGCCGTTTGATAGACACCAAAATTTTCCTCAAGACTAAGGTTCTTAACAGCCTCCTTTAACTTAGCCCTGAAAACTATATTCCCAATAGCAAACGCTGCGACAGGGATGAATAACAATGCGCTGGACGATGAACCAATCGACGGAAAATCGAAAATATCCAGAGAAAGATTGCCCAAGAATATATAAATCAGGAGTACTCCTGCACAAATTGCGATATGAATGATTTTAAGAGTTCTGAATTTATCGGCCATTGGAAACGATGTTTAATGTTTTAAATGCCTATCCATTACGAAATTTCAAACGGACTTAAGACTGTAAGACGTAGGACATAAGACAAAACATTTTCGAATCCATTCTTTTAAGGAGAACGGAGTTAGTCCTAAGTCTATCATCTAACTACTTTTATAATAACCTGATAACAAATGGGTTATGCTTTCCATGGGTTTAAAAATATATAACTAAATCCCTTTGAACTAAAGTACCTAAAACAGACTGAAAGCCTGCCTGCCAAGGCACGACAGGCAGGTCTGTTAGATTCGTAAAAATCAAAGCCAGATTGATTACACATTCGTTTTCCACGAATCAGTGAATTTGTGAAAATTCGTGCAATTCGTGGCAGTACTTGAGCCCTCAAGTTAGATAAAGTTTACGATCTCGGGCGGGCTCGAGTGAAGGACTTATGTCCTTTCGTCCTATGTCATAATAGAACCCTAGGTTCCAGGACGAAACGAGTTATTGTTTGGTCAATTTATATAGCTTTTTACCATTTTTGACAACATTGCAATATTTCCCTTCGGGTTCTACACATTTGAGTTCATAAATGTTCAATTTATCTTTTTTGAAATCAAATCCATATAATTTACTATTCTCAAAACTTTTACCTAGTCTAATTTGGTCCACTTGCATGCCGGCGTCGTAATAGTCGATCAAAACAGAATAGTATGTGAAATTATCCCAGCCAATTATTTTTCCCGTGGGAGTAAACTCCACTTGTTTCCCATCCAGATCATATTTTCCGGCAAAAAGCAACTCTTCCACCACGTGATAATCATTTTTATTGGCAGCCGAATTTAATTTAATGAATTCATCCTTTTTGGTTTTGAGCATTCCGTTTTTAAGTTCTAAAGCTAGGGCAGGCTCATCACCTTCTTTAAATTTAATCTCATATTTATTATTTTTCTTGACAACCTGCGCATTTACCCCCTCGTGAAATCCCCAAATGACTTTCCCTTCTTTATTAATGTCAGTAGGTAACTCCATCATTGTTATGGGCGCAATATCCTGGGACTTTTTCGGGGATTTGGTAGCTAAAAGTTTGTCAGCATATTTCTTGTTTACCCAAATGCCCCCGAAGTTTTCGGATTCAACTTTGTTGGTCTTTGTCGGTTCGGTGATATTTTTCTTTTCAGAAGATTCCGTTTGGGTTTCAATTTCTAAAGTATTCTCCGCCTTATTATCCTTGCATCCTAACATTAGGAATATCGTAAGAACAGGGATTAATGTTTTTATTTTTTTAAGCATTTGTAAGATTAATTTCACTAGTGTCCTATTAAAATTGGGGCGTTTTAAAAATTAAATAAATTTGGCCCATCAAGCCTAGCTCGTTCTTTGTCATTTTGAAATTTAGTTTTGCTAAAAAGTTCTCTAAGATTCGTTTTATCGGTTAGGGAAATGCTTAGAATCTGTAGTACTTCATAAGTGCTTCTACCCAGTTTCATATCGTGCTGAACAATTGCCACAAGGCAATAGGTACATATGGCGGCATAAATTTGAATCCGGACAGCATTTTCAGTAGTACCCCAGAATTTTTTGATCTTAAGGTGTTGTTTTAACCATTTAAAAAAGAGCTCTACCTGCCAGCGGTTTTTATAAAGTTCGGCAACCTGTAGAGCTGAAATATGAATGGCATTGGTCAAAAAGATAAACTCACGTTGTTGCTCCTCATCCCAGTATCTGACCAAGCGAAGTGACTCGGGATAGTACTGTTTCGGATAAAATCCCGTCAATTCGATCGTTTGATCTGAAAGCACGTTCTTGGGCAATCTGCGTTTCCATTTGATGGATTTATATTGAAGATTTCTCTTTGCTCTGATCACAAAGTAAGCCCCTATTTGATGGATTTTATACAGCATCTTGAAGTTATTGTAAGCTCGATCAAATATGTAGTAAGAGTCTGGTTCATAAGGGATCTCTTTCATCGCTTTTGAATCATGCATGGAAGCTTCAGTGATATGAAAGAAGGTAGGAATCTGGGTTTCCACATCATACAATGTATGGATTTTGAGGCCACCTTTATTCTTACGGAACTTTGCCCACCAAAACACGGAAAGGCAGAGGTCGATTGTTGTCGAATCGAAAGCATAAACGTTACCGCCGAGATTGAAGATATTGACAGCTTTCTTCTCTCTTGCTTGGTCAACCAAGTAGTAGGCATATTCTTCAAAGATATGATAGTCTCTATCCTGATTTGCTCTTGCCAAAGATGATCTTGAGACATTCTTCCCCATTCCCAAATGATAGCATTTGGAGTAATGGGCTTCTAAGGTGACAATCAGACTCCTTAAACTTTCACGGTTGGATAGCTGACCGAACATTAAAACAAGGAGCTGATTCCAGCAGCTAAAATGCTTGACGTATTTGTCTCCTTTATACTTCGATACAATTCGATTGAACTTATTCCGGTTGAGGAACGAGACTAATTGAGCGAAAACATATTTATCTTGGAACATAGGTTGGCAGATTCATCTGGCAACAAAGCTATGTTTTCAAGTCCGTTCGGCTGACAAACCTTTATAACTAACTAAATTTCAAATGTTTCAAAGAACGATTTTATGTTTTAATGGGACAGTAATGGATTAATTTATAATTCAATCGGATTCAAAGAAGCGTAGATTAATGGCAAATATAGCAAAACCTCAAGCTGAGAATTCTTTATTACAATAATTATAGGCTCTAGTTTAAAATAGGTATGATGACTAGAATGTTGGATTCGGTATTTTGTCACCCTTTTAGGGCTAGGGTAAGAACAAAATACCGAAAATACGATTATTTTTACCCTAACCCTTCCGTGTGCCGCCGTAGCTTTAGCGGAGGAGCAAAGGGAATAATCGTTTTTTCTACATTAAAGCCAACTTCAAACCCTGAAATTTCAATTTAATCTTCAATAACACCACTCAATTAAACTAGAGCTGGATTGTATTCCGATTCCTACTTTTTCTATAAATTAAATCTCAGTGACGTCTTTGGTAGGAGATTGAGTCTAATTATCGTCAAAAAAGTTCATTTAATAATTCTCCTCAACATTCCCATAAAAACGAGTGTCCAAGTTACTAGAGATATAATAAGAAATACATTGGGTATCGACATTAAAAAGGGCAAATCAAAAGTTTCGGAAAGCTTTACCGTACAAACGGTGTACATTCCCAAAGGAAACACCATTCCCCAATAATGGGAGACGTATTTCACTCGGATTTTTTTGATGAGGTGTCTCCAAATTCCCAACAGCACCATAAGCGGAATCCACCACGTGCCAATTCCCCAAAAAAGAAGTGTCAATCCTTTTAGAAATGGTAATAATTCGCTTAGAACAGACCATTTATTTGCGATCATTATTAAGGTCGTTCCCGACAAAACCGTAATAGCATCGGCGCCCATGCTTATCCAATAAGGGGTTTTCAGTTTTTGGGCACGCACCTCAAAAAACAATAGTCTATAAATGATTAGTGTTATTAGTATGATGTAAAATAAACATCCAATTAAAAACATTAACAATGAAAATAGAAGTACCGCCTTATGGGAAATGGGAATTTGATCTACCAATTGAATGCAGAGGATTGCTATTGCCTGCGTCGCAACTACAACCAGAAGCCAAGTGCCACTTATAACCTTTATGGATGATTTGTATCTTTTTTCAATATGAATGGCAAAGAGAGAATAAAGGAGAAATATCCAGGATAGGAATCCTATGGACAGAAATATAATTCCCAGAGTATAATGGTTGGAAATAGTGATAAACTGGCTTCCCAAAATACAATTGGCCGCGACAAAGGTCAGAAATCCCATATTAATCTCCAGATTGAAAAAACGGGAGCGGAATCTTTTCCAATAAAAAACAATTTGGGCACCAAATAAAATAAAGAGGATAATATAGAAAGCTATGTTGAGATAAAACAATAGCTGGGAAAGCAGAAGATAACCGAAAATATGTGAAGCGATGGAAATAATCCCTGTTGCCATTACCAACGAAAATGAATCTGGAGGTAAAGTGCCGATTCCTTTGGAAAAGCGGTGCCTTAAGGGGTTGACCTTTCGTGGATTATCTTTTTCGTTTAGTGATAAGTCGAAATGCATGGCAAGAACTCCGTTTTAGAATAAGATAGCATTTTTAACAAAATTACAATAAGTTGTTTCTTAGTTTGGAACGTTTAAGAAAGATTTCTTAAAATCCGTATGTTATTATAATAGTATGGAGAGAGTAGTGCCAAGTGCTACATTTTGCCATTGAACTTGCTATTTCGGTTCTCGCACCCTGCGTGGTTCGTCTTTTTCTTTTATCTCAATTTTCTTAGTAAGTAAAAATTTTCATTTAAAATCTCTTCCTTGCTTAGGTGAATTTTATTGCCATATTTTTTCGAGAGGCTAAAATAATCTTGATGATCAATTAGTCTATAAGCAATTAGAGATTGGTAGTATTCATCTTTAATAGTTTGATAATCGCTATGGTTTGTTTTGGAAACCTTTTGATTGAGGAAATCCATTAATTTTTTAAATGCCAAAGTATCCTTTATTGTTTCTTGAAAGGAAGCACTTCCAATAAAATCCCCTTGATCTTGGATTGCATTAAAAAAATCGAATAAATTATCTGTTTCTTCCCTGTCTAAAAAGAATAACACGCCCTCAATAAGTATGAAACACGGTTTATTACCTTTTATTGAAAATATCTGGGATAATAAACTTTCTTCGTAATCCTCACGGAAATCAACGGCAATAAAATGAATGTTTCGTTTAGGAAGTATATTGCTTTTTTGCCACTTCTTTATTTTCGATTCTTTATAATCGACGATCTCCGGTTTATCAATTTCTATATGAATCAATTTTTTGTCCAATAGAAAAGGATACATACTGAAACCACATCCAAAGTTTATCAGGACTTCGATTTTGTTGTCCTCGACTAATTTTTTAATCGTATCGAGAAAATATCTATTTCTTAAACAATGCGCGTGGGCCTCCTCCGAAGAAACTTGGTTTAGATATTCTTTAATCCATTTTCCGGTTTTAGGGTTGCTCCATAACCTCGCATATTGGTCTTGACTCAGATTTTCATTAAAAGAACGAAGTGTTGATGTTAAAAACGCTGTCTCGTGAATTTCTATATTTTGCTCTTTTTCCATCTTCTTATTTGACTTTCAACTCTGTTGTACATTTTTGTACTCAGTATTTGTATTTTTTATTTGGTGTAAATTAATTGATTAATTGAAACTTTGTTGTCTTTTTTGACAAGATCCTTTGGAATCTGAATTCCCATCAAAGATTAATTATCAAAATCCAAGGTTTAACATACTTCAATTTCAAAGGTGGAAGGATTAAATTGAGTCCTGAATTGAGAATTATTTTTAGAATCCGATTGAGATGGCTATTTTCGTACTATAATTAACCTAAAACTTTTAATATGAAGAAATTTTTACTTTTAGCATGTGTAATGTTAAGTGCGCTGACCTATGCACAGGGGCACGAAACATTTGACAATTTGGAACTTGAAGGAAACTCCTATGCCACCGGAAGCTTTGTTGGCCAAGATGGAATTACCTGGTCTTTTGGAGAAGCTCGTGGGGACATAGAACTCAATGGTACGGCGATTACATTGGGACGCAATAGAGCAAACCCTATGTTTCTAGAATCCCAAACAATTCCGAACGGAATTGGGACGCTGGAGTTTTCGTATATGCAAGCCTTTTCCAGTAATGTAGGTATGGAGGTGCTTGTAAATGGTGAGTTGGTTTATACCGCAACCAGCGATGACGAAAAAGAGGTGATAAAATCATCTGGGCCTATTACAATTGAAGTTGCGGGCGATTTCACTCTTATGTTCAATAACCCTGAAGGTTTTGGACAAATTACCCTTGACGATATCGTCTGGACTGAACATGATGATACTACCGGAATTGATGATAACAATGATGTTGGATTCAGCTTTTTCCCGAACCCGATGACTGATATTTTAAACCTTAATGCCAAAATTTCAATTGAAAGTGTTGAGGGGTATAATGTTTTGGGCCAGAAGGTAATCGGTAATAACCAATTTAATAATGGACAGATCAATGTATCCTCGCTACCTGCTGGAGCTTATATTTTCCGTATTAAATTCGAAAATGGTTCGCAAAAGACGATCAATGTTTCCAAGCAATAATCGGGAATACTTTATGAAATAATTTATTTAAAGAAGCTGTCGGGAAACTGGCAGCTTTTTTTTATTGGTCTCAAATAGATTTAAACTAGGTGCTATTGCGCATCTCACTTTCCCCGAATCACTCGGGACTAAAAGTTTTGCCACTCCCGAAGTTACGGGATCACTGATTTTCACGAAATCACTCATTCTCTGGAAATGTGAATGCGAATAATTCACTGTTTGATGTATTCATTGGTTTGGAAGAATGTTCTTGTGTCATTAAATTCCATTCCCGTTTTGGATTCGATCGGCCATATATTCACTTTTAAATCGTTCAGTAATTCGTATTCCAATCTAACAAATCCATATTTTTCTGAGAAAAAGCTCTTTAGTTTGGTTTCCCCGATGTCGGAGCTAGCCGTGCTTTCAATCACAAAACATTCAATTTCACCTATTGGCGTTGTCAGGATTTCTTTTCCAACCATCTTATAATTGTAGGTTAATAGCAACGGACCTTCCCATTCCCCCCACATTTCATCTCCCCACGGTTGTCCTATTTTCATTTGGTCAGTCCATTCATTTCCAATTATGAACGGTTTTTTGACAAATGGAAATGGTCCCGTTTCCAAAGAATTGAAAAACCCATTTCTCGGTGGATGTATCCACACATTTTTATCGTTTTCTACCGCTCCAGTTGAGTTTATAGCACCATAAACAGATTCTTGTAAATAGGAAATCTCTGTTTGATTTTCATTTGTTCGTTCAGAATCCTCAACAGGTCTAACTATTAAATGGATTTTGGACACTTCAATACTGTCCGCATCAATGGGCACAAGGTTGAACTCCCTTTGATCAAACATTCCTTTATTGTATTTGAGTTTTGAGGGGATATCATTCCGAATGATTTGGTAGTCATAGATAAAAACGCTTCCAGGCTTGTAAATTTCGTTATTGTCGTCGATGTTTTCTTCCTCCATCACAACAGAATCGTATTGCTGCGAAAATCCGATTTGGAAAACTAATAGTGAAAGTAGAATCAGTTTGGTGTTCATAGTGGAAGGGTGGTTTTGTTAAACGTTTTTTATTGGCAACTGAAAAATTTCTTAATGTACTATACCTTGATTCTTTCAAATATAGAATAAACATTTATAATTTAATTGGAGCTTGATTTAATGAAAAGGCTGGAACCCAAAGAAAAATTATTCGATATCAAGCTTTCCGTATTTCTAGTGAAAGGTTTAGGCCACTTGGATCATTTTGTCTTTCCCAATTAAATTTTATAAAATGAAAGAGACAAAAAGGTTAATTCCCTATTAATTCTCTATAAACGACTTCTTAATTCTGTTGATGGAATATTGCTTTTGAATTAATTTTCCAAAAAAAAATAAGACTCATGGCGACAACGACATCTTATCATTCCGATTTAACTTCATCCATAGAGGAGGACTTTAAGGAGTTTATAATAGATAAAACGCATCCCTGTGTAATGGCAAACACTGTTTTTGCCATGGGAGATTATGACCTTCATGTCTACGATAAATTGGGGCCAAGAAAACTGCAAAAAAGTTATTGGAAGAACTTGGTGCATACATTGAAAATTATAATTTTTCGGATAATAAGTTTAAAACTTTTATGGCTGTTTTTCCTGATACAGAAGTTGTTTCAGAAATTGAATTTGAAAATCTATTGTGGCGACAATTGCAGTTTGTTCACGACATAGATGGCACGGATTGGGATCATCGCGTTAGTAGTGATCCTGAAAATAATAATTTTAGTTTCAGTATTGGCGGCAGAGCATTTTATGTAATTGGGATGCATCCAAAAAGTTCTAGAATGGCCCGCAGAGCTCCATATACTACAATGGTTTTTAATTTGCATTGGCAATTTGAAAAACTTCGTGAAATGGGTGCTTATCACAAAATTCGGGATAAAATAAGAGAACGCGATGCCGCTCTACAAGGAGATATTAATCCTGTTTTGGCCGATTTTGGAGATAGTAGTGAAGCTCGACAGTATAGCGGAAGAAATGTGGGCGAAAAATGGAAATGTCCTTTTCATTCCAATAAATAATCTGTCAATCCTATCTTTAAAAGAAAGTGATTTTAATGATAAGGCCGGCGACGGATATATTTCTTGAAATCTGTACCTTACGATAAATAAGAGCTAAAAATGTATCAACCAAAAAAATACACAAACAACAGCCCTGACTTTATCTACAATTTTATTCAGAAGCATCCTTTCGCAACCGTGGTTTTAAAGGGAAATAGCCTTTTGGCAACCCACATTCCCGTAATGGTGGAAGGTGATGCTACAAACTATCGGCTTTATGCGCATATTGCAAACCATAATCCGATGCGGGATTTCCTCAGAAATGGGGAAGAAATGCTACTGATTTTTCAAGGACCTGATGCCTATGTTTCTTCCTCTTGGTATTCTTTTCCCGAAGTTCCCACTTGGGATTATGAAGCGGTGCATATCAATGCGAAAATAACCTTACAAACTGATACCGAACTTCAAACTTCTCTGGAACAACTGATGGCGCATTTTGAAAAGAATTTAGAAAAGCCTGTGAGTTATGAAACCCTTCCCAAAAAACTTTGGGATGAAAACTTTTCTGGGATAATCGGTTTTTGGTTAGAGCCATTTAAAGCAGTAGGAATAGAGAAATTGCACCAGGGTTTTGGGATGCGGGATATCCAAAATATCAGTGAACAATTACGAAGAGAAAAAGGTTGCCCAAAGACACAGGAAATTGCAGCACTTTTGAAAAAGAAACACAATTTAAAATAAGAAAAGTAAAAGAGGAAGTTGTGATCGTGCAATGGAACCTAATATAGCAAAATTGCATTTTTAAAATAGAAAGCAGTAAAAATGGTAGAACAAATAGAAAAACAGACGGGAGTAGCTTTTAAAATGAAGAAAGGACAAAAACTAAAAGTTATAGATCCAATGGGCGGCCAAGTAAGTGATATGGTTTTGTTTAGTGCAGATGATACCCGCGAAAAGATATCTTCGGGAAAAACCCTGGATTTTGAAGAAACTATTTTGATAACTTCCGGTCATTATCTATGGAGTAATCGCAGTAAGAAAATGATGAAAATTCTTAAAGATACCAATGGGCGAAATGATTTTTTATTGGCGCCTTGTAGCCCGGAGACCTTTCAGATAATGTATTCCCACGACGGTTACCATCCAAGTTGTTTTGAAAACTTATATACCAATTTAGAACCTTTTGGAATCCAACCCGATGATGTTCCCACCGCCTTTAATGTTTTTATGAACGTTCAATTTGCACCTGATGGTAAGTTGAGCGTGTTGCCTCCCTTGAGCAAGGCAGGAGATTATGTTCTTTTTGAAGCTGAAATGGATTTGATTGTTGCCCTGACAGCTTGTTCAGCCGAAGACAGTAACGGAGGTACATTTAAACCTATTCACTACGAAATTTTCGATTAACATCTAATGTTTTTTAGACCGAAAAACGAGACTTTAGTTATACTAATGGCGTTCACGGCAAGCAAAGAGATATTTTGTATAAACTCTGAAAATTACAGAGTGCCGAACACGGTTAATAAATAATATATCTTTTATTCTTTTCTCCACTCATTCAGAAAGCTCCATTTAATCATCACCACTACTAATCGAGTGTCGGCTACTTCCTATTTCCGGATTTCCGTAAAGATTCCATTAACAGAAAGTATATATTTGACCATTAAGGCGGGCGGAATTATAGAATTATCCTAGAAATCACGATACGACAAAAAAAAGATCGTTATCGGCTTGTCCTTTCAAGTCAAATTAGCCTATGATACAAAAGCATATTCTATTATTATTTATACTGGTGTCGTTTTTCTCGTGCACGTTAAACGGGAATCGTTCGGGGAATGTTGCGGATAATGATGTAACCCAAACAGCAAATCTTGGTGATTTTTTCAATAAACAGCCACGGAGTGCTAAAGCTGAAAATTCAAAAACTCTTACTCTAGCCTCTTGGAACATCCAGCATTTGGGCAGAACAAAGACACCACAGAATATATTTGATATTGCCAACACTTTGCGTGATTTCGATATAGTGGCCATACAGGAAGTCGTGGCAAAGGATCCTGCCGGAGCTCAGGCGGTAGCCAAGATTGCCGATGAACTCAACCGGATGGGATTTAAATGGGATTACCAAATAAGCGATCCCACCAAAAGTCCTTCGGTGTATATCAGTGAACGCTATGCTTTTCTTTGGAAAACCTCAAGAGTAAGTATGATCCACAGGGCATACTTGGATAAGGATTTGGAGGATCTATGTTTTCGGGAACCTTTTATAGCATCTTTTAAAGCTAAGGGGATTAGTGAGCCATTTTATGTGGTAAACTATCATTCGCGGAAGTATAATGACAATCCAGAGGAGGAAATCATTCATTTTATCGATTATCCTGAAAGGTTTGATTCAAATCGGATTCTTATTGCGGGCGATTTCAACCTCAATGAAAAGCACCCTGTTTGGAAACCATTTTATAGAAAAGGTTTTATCAATGCAATCGATAATGAGCGTACAACTTTAAAAATGCAATGTAATAATGGCGATTATCTCAGCCATCCAATCGATAATATCTATTTTATGTCCGGCATTTCCAAAATCAAGGCAGGAAGCCTTGACTTCGTTCAACATTGTGACAACCTAAAAAAATCCAGAGAGCTTTCGGATCATTTACCGGTTTATATGGAATTTAGGGTTGGTAGTCGATGAGCTTGGCCCGAAGGAAGGTTGAGGAGTTTATGGGTTGTGGGGTTTAGGGGTTTATAAGTTGAGGAGTTTATGAGTTGAGGAGTTTATGAGTTGAGGAGTTGAGGAGATTCGACTTCATCTTCATCTTCATGTTCATCTTCGTCTTCATCTTCATCTTCATCTTCATCTTCTTAGAAGGGATTCAAAACATTAAATTCGGAGGCAGGGTTTCTTCAATAATATACGGTTTATCAGTATCGATGTTTCGCCTATAAAGATCCGTACTCACGGGATGGGCGTTGAATTCTTTGGAGGTGAAGCCATTTTTGATCAATTCCAACACATTTTCCTCATTTAAATTAGGATTGAACCATTCGTTATACAATTCTTCATCCAAAACAACGGGTTGCCTTTTTTTTACGTTATGAACCTCCGCAAAGAAGGGATTTGCTTTCATAGTCAACAGCGAACAGCTTAGGTTATTTGGATTGTTTTCCAATTCGGAATAAATTCCGGCAAAGGCAAAAAGATGGCGACCATCCTCAAAATCTTTGGAGGGAATATAACAGAAGTAAGGAATGGACTCGCCGCCAATTTTATGCGGCTCAAAAAAGCCATCTGCTATAATTAGGCAACGCTTATCGTGTGCGGCCTGTTTCGACAAGCCGTTAAAAAGAGTCTCAGATTTTATATTGAGAGTGTTGTATTTCTTTTGAAAAGCGGGAATATCGCCCATTCCCCAACCGGGAATAAAGCCCCACATTGCTGGAAAAATGGTTCTGGTATCGTCCATCTTTACTATTTGTAACTTCGGATGTGTAAACCCTGAACGGTGGTAATAGGGTTCATATTCCTCGGGAAATGCAAAATCCTTGTGGAAATATTCCTGAATCTGATTTTTCATTTTTGTCAGCGCAGTTTCGTAGCACATAATGGTGTATTTTATTTGTGAAAATATAACACTTTCTGTTAAACTAATATCAAAAGCTTATTCTCAATCAAGTTTCAATTGTATTTTAGTGGAACTAACAATTAAAAAACAAAAGATATGGTACGTTGGATAGTTATTTTTCTAGTAATTGCGATTATCGCAGCAATATTTGGTTTTGGTGGAATTGCCGCTGGGGCAGCTGGAATCGCAAAAATTATTTTTTATATTTTCCTCGTTTTATTGGTGTTAAGCCTTTTATCAAGTTTATTCCGCAAATAGGGGGAATGATACAAAAGTAGATTATATAGTCAGTAATTATGGTTCATACTGAACCCTAATTATATGGCTAAATAATCTATTACCTCAAGAATCCGTCTGAATTTTCCAAAGTTTTAAATTAATGGATTTTCTGGATAAGTGATTCATTGACTCTTAAATTTCTGAACAGATAGATTACAGTTACTTTATTTTTTCTGGGGAATTAACATGAGTGGGATCTCTAAAAAAAACCAATAAGCCATTCCCTATTTCTGGCAACTTTCACTTTTTAAAATTTTATCTTTGTAGGAAACATTGATAAAACAGATTATAATGAGCATTTCTATTCCCAAATCCACTTTCAACTTTCTGTTGGAATTAAGACAAAACAACAATCGAGAGTGGATGCAGGAACACCGAAAGGAATATTTGCGGAATGAAGAAATATTGAAAAGCTTTTATTCCGAAGTGGAAAAGGGGCTGATGAAAACGGATGAAATCGCAAAAGTCAAGATTTTTCGGATAAACCGGGATCTTCGGTTTAGAAAGGACAAAACGCCTTATAATTCGCATAGAAGTGTCAGTTTCAGTAGGGCAGGAGCACAGCGCCGAGGCGGTTATTATTTTAGACTCGACCCGGGAAACTGCTATATGGCCGGTGGATTTTTTGATCCGGAACGAGATGATCTTCTGAGGATCCGGAAGGAATTTGAAATTGATTCCTCAGAAATCCGAAACATTCTGAATGAAAAGGATTTCAAAAATGCTTTTGGGGGATTTGTACAGACCAATGCCGTAAAATCCGCTCCCAAGGGTTTTGACAAAGAAGATGAAAACATAGATTTGATAAAGTTGAAGATCTTTGTTATAAAACATCCTTTTTCAGATGAGGAAGTCCAGTCAGAAGATTTTGCTGAATCTCTTTTGCACCACTTCAGATTGCTCCGACCGTTTTTCGACTATATGAGCAGCGTGCTTACCACCGATTTGAATGGGGTTTCGTTGGTAGACGGTGGTCGGTAGTTGATATTGGGTGGGATGACGGAGGACAGGTGACGGATGTAATCATTGGTCAGTAATTATTGCCCAGATTACAGTAATTATTAATAATTAATGGAGGTTCAGTTTTTGCGAACGGATACAAAATTTATTTTCTCCTAAACTCCTAAACTCATAACGTGATGAAATCGAAATCGCAATTGAAATCGAAAACGTTTCTACCGAACATTAGATTAAAAAACTCCAATATATTTTTCATTTGACATATTAAGTTTTATTTTTCTCATAAACTCATAAACTCATAAACTCATAAACTCATAAACTCATAAACCCATAAACCCATAAACCCATAAACTCATAAACCCTCCTAGGGCCGGCAGGCTCCTAAACTCCTAATCACACCACTCATTACTCATTTCACGCAAATTCCGGTTCCAAAAGCTGGATATTGCTCTTCAGTCTTTCCTTTACAATATCCATCATTCGTTTGTTCAAGGCGGAGGAATTTTGGATGTAGATATCAAACTCTTCCAAAGTGAACTGCCCGATAATAATTCCTTTCAAAGAATTTCGGAATTTCATGTCCTTATGAATGGCGTTTTCAATATAATCCAGTCGCTTTTCCAGATTGAGGTCGTAAAAAACATTTTTATGTTTTACCACGTAATTTCTGAAAGCAGCCAACAACAAATCGTTTTGAAGCTTTGTTACCGGACGTAAGGTGCAATTTTGAAAACATTCATCGGCGGTCATGTCTGGGAGTATTTTTGCGGAAGGAATTTCAGGCCGCATTGCTAAAAGTATGCTGTCTCTCGTTTCCATAATAGGGTTTTTCTAAAATTAAAGATAAAATAGGGCTTTTCTAAAGGTTTCCCAATAAGTTATAAACCTCTTTTCAACAACAAAAGTTGTTCCTATCTTTGGGGAAGGCTCTGATTCTTTTTTTCACTAGAGTGAAAAACCCCTGCCGAAAACAACCGTGATTATCGTAAAAATCAAATGTTATGAAAGTACTATCCATTGATCAAATATATAAAGCCGATAAGATTACAATAAAAAACCAGAACATAGATTCTGCCCAGCTTATGGAAAGGGCAGGGGAGCAGGTTTTCGACTGGATCGAGGACATATTAATGGGCGCTCAGATCCCGGTCCATATATTTTGCGGAATAGGCAATAATGGCGGAGATGGTCTTGTAGTGGGGCGGCTACTTATTGAAAACGGTTATAACGCAATGGTTTATGTTGTGAATTTCAGCGACAGGCGCTCAAAAGACTTTCTCCATAATTACGACAGAATAAAAACCGATACCAAAGTTTGGCCGACATTGATAAAAAGCGAAACGGATTTTCCCGAAATCGGAACCGGTGATATTGTCCTAGATAGCATTTTTGGAATTGGGCTCAACCGATCTCCGGAAGGATGGGTAAAGAAACTGATTGAACACCTTAACAAGAGCGGAGCTTTGATAATTTCTATAGACATTCCCAGTGGTCTATTTGCCAATAAAGCTTTGGAAGATAAAGACGCGGTGATAAAAGCAACCCACACCCTGACGTTTCAGATTCCGAAATTAGCATTTTTCTTGCCTGAAACTGGACCATTTGCCTCGATGGTCAAAACACTTGATATAGGCTTGGACCAAAAATTTATTGAGGAAGCAGAACCTTTGGCACAATTGATTTCACAAGAAGAGGCGCAAACTTTTTATATTCCCAGAAAAAAATTCGGTTATAAAGGAACTTATGGTCATGCCCTCATCGTGGCAGGCAGTTATGGGAAAATAGGTGCCGCCGTACTCGCTTCTACCGCAGCTTTTAGAATTGGAGCGGGGATGGTTACTGCTTTTGTGCCAAAATGTGGTTACGATATTCTTCAGACAACCCTTCCAGAAGCAATGGTAATAACGGATAAAGAGGAGGAATTTATCACGGAAATAACTTCAGATTTTGAACCTACCGCCATTGGAATAGGAATGGGAATGGGAAAAAATAAGGCCACGGTTGAAGCTCTTAAAAAACTCTTCAAAAACTCCAAATCGAAGTTTGTTATTGACGCAGATGCATTGAACAATATTTCTGAAAATAAGGATTTATTGAAGTTGCTTCCGAAGAAATCAATTCTAACTCCGCATCCAGGAGAGCTGAAAAGACTTATTGGGCCCTGGAAGGACGATTATGAAAAACTTGAAAAAGTTAAGAAGTTTTCCAAGGAACACGATGTGGTCGTCATTGTAAAAGGTGCATATACCATAACGGTTTATGAGGATAAATTTTATATAAATACTTCCGGGAATCCTGGAATGGGAACGGCTGGAAGTGGCGACACGCTCTCAGGAATTCTTACCGGTTTGCTCTGTCAAGGTTATGACATTTTAAGCGCATCCCTTTTCGGGGTCTATATGCACGGATTTGCTGGTAATAAAGCTGCAGATAAAATGGGCTACGAGGCCTTAAAAGCGGGAGACATCATAGACAACCTCTCGGAAGCTTATGTCGAATTGTTTATGGATCCAGAAAATGATAATTGGGAAGATGACGCTTTGTTCGACGATGATTGGGAAGATGAGGATTGGGAAGATGAGGATTGGGAAGATGAGGATTGGGAAGATGATTTTTTAAAATGATTTTGATTGATGGGTTTTAATCTATGTTCATTCTGGACAAAACTTAAAATAATTTAAGCAGTAATTAAGAGATTAACAAGGATGGCAGAGGTAATAGACGATAAAAAGATATTCAGCCTGCTGGAGGTCACCAAGAGCGTTGAGAAAACTCTTGCCGATCGCTATAGGAGTTCTTTCTGGGTGAAGGCCGAAATGAATAAACTCAATTTTTACAGTTATTCCGGTCATTGTTATCCCGATCTTGTTGAAAAGCGGGATGGAAAAGTTATCGCCCAATTGAGAGCCATATTGTGGAAAAATGATTATTTGAGGGTGAACAAACGCTTCCTCGATACTTTGAAGGAACCCTTGAAGGACGGAGTTAAGATTCTCTTCCTGGCGCGCATTTCCTTTTCTTCTTTATATGGATTGACCCTGATAATAAGCGATATCGACCCCAGTTATACACTTGGCGATTTGGAACAGGAAAAACAAAAGACGATAAAAAAGCTTCAGGCCGAAGGGATATTCCACAATAACCATCGTTTAAAATTGCCGTTATTGCCACAACGAATCGCCATTATATCTGTGGAGACCAGTAAGGGTTACGCCGATTTTCTGAGGATCTTAGAAAATAATTCGTGGAACTATAAGTTTTTTCTCTTACTGTTCCCTGCGTTGCTCCAAGGCGACAAAGCACCATTGCAAATTTCGAAACAGCTTCAAAGAATCAAAAGAGCAAAACATCATTTTGACGCGGTTGCCATTATCCGTGGTGGAGGTGGAGATGTGGGTCTTTCTTGTTATAACGATTACAATTTGGCTGCCGAGATCGCCAATTTTCCCATTCCTATCATTACGGGAATTGGCCATGCCACCAATGAGACGGTTTCCGAAATGGTAGCCTATTTCAATGCGATAACGCCAACCAAATTGGCCGAATACCTAATCCAGAAATTTCATGATTTCTCGGTGCCAGTAAAAGAGGCAGAAAGAAGCTTGGTGGATAGGGCACGGCGGATCGTGACCGAAGAGAAAACCAGATTATATTCCGAAGTAAAACTTTTCCGTTCGGTCACTGGAAACATTCTGAATTCCGATCGAAATAAAGTCGAGAATATGATGATTGCTTTACATCAACAAAGCAGGTTTCGATTGAAGAATGAAAAAGAAAACTTGAAAAACTACGGTGCCACAATTCGAAAGGATAGTTTTTCACTAATAAATCAATTTACAATCAATGTTTTTAGATTTCAAGAAAAACTACTTACCCAATGTGAGCTACAGATGAAGGGAAACCGTCTGGAATTGGATAATATGGAAAGAAATATTGATAATATGGATCCAAAAAACGTTTTAAAACGTGGCTATAGCATTACACTGCTGAATGGAAAGTCCGTAAAGGATTTATTTGAAGTAAAAGTTGGAGATTCCTTGCATACCCTTATTTTTGATGGAGAAATAAATAGTACCGTGGATGGGACCGTTAAAACAGAACAACAATGAGTGAAGAGACCAATTATACCCAAGCCTTTGAAGAACTTCAAAATATCGTCACGGAAATTGAACAAGGAGAGATTTCCGTGGATGAGCTTTCAGAAAAAGTGAAACGTGCCGCCACTTTGATAAAATTATGTAAAGCAAAACTCACTACCACTGAGGAAGATGTCAATCAGATACTGAAGGAACTTGAGGAGCCTACTTCTGAATGAGAAACGGATTTACTCAAAATTTGTTCTTTGAGGATGTATGAAATAAAATGATTGTCCGTTTAGGGATTTAAAATTGAAACATAGATGAGTTGTAGAAGTAGCGCGTCTATGTGGCGGAGTTAAAATCAATCTAGAAGGATATTAAGTCAAATCCTTTTCCGCCATTTAAAATCTCTTTATTTGTTGATTTAACGGACAATCATTTAAAAAGGGTTTAAGCATTTACTTCCAAAAGCTCTTTCTTGGGCTTTTCATAAGTTGTACAATACACGCATCCAGAACGGTCGGTAATCAATCTTACCCCTCTTTTATAGGTGAAGTAATTCCAGATCCATTCCACAAAAACCCTAGTTCTATTTCTGAATCCAATCAAACTGAGTACGTGGATAAACGACCAGAGCGACCAGGCAAAGAAGCCGCTGAATTTTAGTCCTCGAATGTCAGCTACGGCTTTTGCACGACCTATGGTTGCCATTGTTCCCTTATCGGTATAGACAAATTTAGCATTGGTTTTTCGTTTTCCTTCCTTAGCGATGAGATTTCCCACAAATTTTCCTTGTTGTGTGGCAACAGGGGCGAGAGCGGGTAGGGGCATTCCTTTTTTATCTACTCTGTGGGCAGAGTCGCCAATAATAAAAATATCGGGATATTGGGGTATACTTAAATCAGGCTCTACAATTACGCGGCCCGATCTATCTTGTTCCACTTTCAATGTATCCAGTAATGAGGATGCTTTTATTCCGGCCGCCCAGATAATATTTGGAGTTTCTATGGATCCCACTTTAAGATAAACTTTGTTTTTTTCTATGTTGGTTACGGGCGTATTCAACAAAACTTTTACGCCCATTTTCTCCAACATCTTTTTAGCTTTTTCTCCAAGAGATTCAGGGAAAGCATTTAAAATTCGGGGACCTGCTTCAATCAGATAAATTCGGGCTTCTTCGGGTTTTATATTCCTGTATCCGTGTTTTGTGCCGTTACCCGCGACTTCGGCTATAGCTCCGGCCATTTCCACTCCTGTTGGACCCCCACCGATAATAACATAAGTGAGCAGGGATTTTCTTTTATTGGAATCGTCAAGACGTTCAGCTTGTTCCATGGACATTAGTAGCTTTTCCCGGACTTTTAAAGCATCGCTTACGGATTTCATCCCCGGAGCGTATTCAGCCCATTCCTCGTGCCCAAAGTAGTTGTATTGGGCACCCGTAGCCATCACCAATTGGTCGAAGGGAATGATTTGTCCATTTCTCATTTTCAAGGAATTCTTTGCGGGATTTATCCTTTCCACTTCTCCAAGAACGACTTTTATCCTGGGGTTTTTATTTACAATGGCGCGGATCGGGGCGGCAATGTCGCCAGGGGATAATTCAGCTGTGGCAACTTGATATAAAAGGGGCTGAAACAAATGGTGGTTCAGTCTATCGATTATGGTGACATCTGCATCGGTGTTTTTAAGTGCCTTAGCTGTGGCAATACCGCCAAATCCACCGCCTATTATTACTATATGTCTTTTATTGGATTCCATTTTGTCTTTTTTCATTTCAATGGGGTTTTTGTTTCCCTTTCAACAACTTTGAGTAGGAATTTTATGGTACAAAGATAGGTATAATTTCATAGAAGATAAAAATATCCGTTATAAAATTTAATAATTTTTTTGGCTCTTAAGGAATTAATTTCTAGGGTGGATTTAAGATGAAAGGTGATGAAGGTATTTAAATATTTCGTCTATGGAATCTAGTGCAATATCCATCCATTTTAGAACCCAAGGGGTTCAAATATTTATAGCAATTAGGTAAGTGCGAGTGTTCGATCAGCCGCGGCGGATCGTATTTCCTCCGCTTAATCGTTTTTCTATAAATATGCAACCCCTTCGGGATTTGGGGTGGGTGGTCAATCCCATCGTGTCGTATTTTTTCTGCTTATGTGTTTTCTATAAAAATGCAATCTAGATAGTGCCCCTAGGTTAGAAAAAAATTTAATGTTTGCTATTTTATGAATGGAAAGAATTTGTATTCCCTATTCAGGATTCTTAAGAAAAGCAAACCCTTCACTCAAGCTATCAGCTAAACTTCGGATGTTGGTGTTTTTGAAGGAATTGTACATCTGGCTCCGGGTTTTTACGTATTCAAAATGCATAGGGCAGGGATGGTCATCGGAGCATTGGTGAAGTCCAAAAACACAGTCGGTAAACACACCCAGGCCATCAATGGCCTTGACAACTTCAAGAATGGGTAGTTCCAGTTGTTCTTCATCTGAAAAAAATCCACCGTAAGGTCCTTTGAGGGAAGTTACAACTTTGTTTTTGTTCAAGGTCTGGAGAATCTTTCCTGTAAAAGCTTCCGGCGCTTCAATTTCTGCCGCAATTTCCTTAACACCCACCTTTACATTTTCCTTAGCTTTTGAAGCAATAAATACGGTGGCGCGAATTGCATATTTACAGGATTTTGAAATCATATCAGCTTGTCTTTAAGGTGCCGTGAAACGCAAATATAACCAAAAAAAATTATAGAGGACTGAAATCTCTTTTGTGAAAAGCATTTAGGCATCCTAAAATAAACCAAAAAACTGTACTTGTAAAAATGATTTAAGTAGTGATGTGTAAATTATTGATTATCAAAAGCATTCATTATAAAAAATAACGGTGATTACTTTAGGTTATAGCTGTTTTAGCACCCAATACAGGCTTCTTTCCTTTCGAATTTTCCTACGACCTCTGATCGGGTAGCCAATTTATTTCTTGTGGGCGGTTTATAATTTACCAAACGGATGGCATTGAGGATTACCAAAAGGACACTCAATTCGTGGATCAACATTCCAGAGGCCAAATTTACATTTTTTGTGAGAACTCCTGCCAATAATAATATCACTGTACCGACTGCTAAAAACATGTTTTGTTTCATATTGCGAACAGTGGCTTTGGAAAGTTTTAAGGCGTGGATCAATTTATCGAGATTATCGGCCATCAAAACCACATCTGCTGTTTCCATCGCAATATCCGTTCCGGCCACACCCATTGCGATTCCGACATCGGCGGAAGCGATTGCGGGGGCGTCATTTACGCCATCTCCAACCATTGCCAGGTTTCTCCCTTTCCCCATACATGCCTTTACTTTCACAGCTTTATCCTCGGGAAGCAGTTCGGCAAAAACTCGGTCCCAACCCCAATTGCTCACCTACTATATTGGCAGTATGTTTATTGTCGCCAGTTAGCATCACCAAATGCCCAATGCCTGCTGATCTGAGATCGTCAATGGTTTCTTTGGCCTTATCCCTAATCGTATCGGCGATGGAAATAATTCCTAATACATTTTCATCATTTGCAACAAAGACGGCGGTATTCCCTGCTTTTTCCTTTTGAGTAGCATAGGATTCCACTTCAATTTCTATAGGAATCCCATTTTGAAGAAGTCCCTTTCGATTGCCGATATAGAGTGGTTTTTCATCGAGAATGACCGCAATCCCCCGCCCCTTTAGAACATTTACTTCTGAAGGTGGATTGACAAGTTGCAATCCTTCTTTTTCAGCTTCCTTTACAATGGCTCGGCCCAAGTGATGCTCCGAGATCACTTCTGCTTCGGCAGCCATCAGCAGTAATTCTTTTTCGCTTATACCAAATCCTTTAATGGCGGTAACTTCTGGTTTTCCTTTTGTCAATGTTCCCGTTTTGTCAAATACGATAGCGTTCAGTTTTGCCAGATTTTCCATTACTTCTCCACCTTTGATCAAAATTCCGTTTCGGGCGGCATTTCCGATTCCTGCGACAATAGAAACTGGAGCAGAAATAACCAATGCCCCTGGACAGGCAATTACCAAAAAGGTAAGCGATAAGTGGACATCCCTTGTTATTATCCAAACAAGTAAGGAAAGAACCATAATTCCAGGTGTATAAATAGTTGCGAATTTTTCTAAAAACCGTTGGGTCTTTGCTTTTCCTTCCTGGGCTTCTTCCACCAATTCGATAATTTTGGAGAAGGTGGTATCTTCCCCCACCTTTTCGGCTATAACCTCCAAATATCCACCGTCCAGAATGCTTCCGCTGAATACTTTGTCATCCTTTTCTTTACTAATGGGAAGGGATTCACCAGTAATCGCTGCTTCATTCACCGAAGCTCTTCCAGAAACAACTTGGCCATCGATGGGGATTTTCTCTCCGGTTTGAATGATGACCAAGTCGTTTTCAACAACATCTTCCGCCATAATTTTGGAGCGTAGGCCATTTCGGATTACTGTTGCTTCCAGAGGTGCCATTTCCATAAGGGATTTAAGGGAGGTACGGGCTTTTTCCAAAGAACGTCCTTCCAGAAACGCTCCAAAAAGGAACAGGAAAGTTACCGCTGCCGATTCCATATATTCCCCAATAATCAGGGCACCGATAACGGCTATGGTCACCAAAAGTTCAATACTGAACATTTTCAGCAGGGAGGCCTTCCAAGCTTTTAGAAAAGTAGGAACTCCGGCGATTATGGAAGCGGTGATTAAAAGTGTATCCAACAACATTTTGCTCCCATTGAACAAATAGGTTGCAAGTGCAGCAAGAAGCAAGATTCCTGCGACGTACATTATTCGATTTACTTGTTTTGCTTTCATAATCAATTTATTTTTATAATTAGGAGTTTAAAATCGGGTAGCCTACTTTTTCTATCAATTCAGCCAATCGTTCTGAAGAAACCTTTTCTTCATCATATTCTACTTTCACTTTGCTGGAGTTGAAAAGCACCTTAGCTTTTTCTACTCCGGGCTCTTTATTTAGAACACCTTCTATCCTTGTAATGCAACTTGGACAGGTTAGTGTTTCCAGTTGAAACCTTGTTGTTTTCAATTCTTTTATATTTTTCATTTTTTCTGTTTTATAATGTTCAATGTTCAATCATAGAATGTAAGGACTATTTCACGCAGAGGACGCAGAGTTTATCGCGGAGGACGCAGAGAAGATGATTACCACGTATCCCAAAAATTCATCCTCATCTTCATCTTCATCTTCATCTTCATCTTCATCTTCATCTTCATCTTCGTCTTCATCTTCGATTTCCGCCTCTTAATGTCCTGCGTGCTCACCTCCAGCGTGGGAAATCTCTCCGTGCAATAGATGCTCAAGAAATTCCAAAGTATGCGTGTACTGCACATAAGCGTGTACATATTCACGGCCTTGCTCAACTGAATCATCTTTCGTTTTGCTGAGTTTTGCTACGGCGGCATAGCGTTCTCTTAGTACTTGCTCCAAATGATTGGTTACCGTTTTAATTACATCCTCCACGTTTTTATTTGCGATTGAATTATCCGCCATTTCTACCAAGGGCGTCATCGATCCTGCTGGCTTTAGGCCTGTAAAAGAGGCACCTTCCATTTCTCTGTGTAATCTTACGAGAGTTTCCAAGAAATGCTTTTCAACGATACCATATACCTCTTTGTCCTGGTTTTTTAGGCTGTATGTTTTATGGAACAAGGGAATGATTTCCTTTTCCTGCTGTGGCTCAATCCACTTTAAAACCAGTTGCACGTTATTTTGGTGCAATGCTTTTAGGGCATCTTTAATTACTGGACCGTCATAGGAGTCGCAATGCGCAAATCCGGAAATGCTGGTCAACATTAATGCGAATACTATTAAAAGTGAGCGCATTTTGAATTTTAAACCTCTTTCTATTCTTAAAGGGTTTGATACTTTTTTTACTTGGGTTTTCATAACTTCTGTTTTTTGAGTTAATAATCTATTTTTATTTTCTGTAAACAAAAGTATGGCCTAAGTCAAGGCTGTGCGACCTTGCTTGTAAAGTGGCACTTGTTTAGGTGGAAAGACAAGTCCCACTTTATAAGATAAGCCTTAAGAAGTGAAAAAAGTGTTGTTTAGGAAGAGGAGGGAAGGGAGTCTCGGAATTGACTGGGAGTAATACCCGTCAAATTCTTGAACACACGGTTAAAAGCAGATTTGGAATTGAAGCCACTTTCAAACGCGATACCGAGCAACGAGTAATTTTCAAAAGTGGGGTCCTGGATTTTTCTTTTTACTTCGTCGATTCGGTATTGATTGACAAAATTGAAGAAATTTTTGCCGTGTATTTCATTGATAACCTGCGAAAGGTGGTGAGTGGATACATTTAGATCTTCAGCCAATTTGGGTAAAGTAAGATCGGAATCTAAATATGGCCTTTCAGTTTTCATATATCGTCCAACTTTATCGCAACATTGTTGCAATTCTGCATTTTCCAGTTTTGAAGCGGCATATTTAATTTCGGGTTCACTTTCAATCACTTTCTCTCCTTCGCTGGGGAAATTAATAAACACTTCCTTTTGTTTAAATCCGAAATAACCGATTAAGATAATAAAAGCAGAAAGGGAAAGAAATAATCCGTTTGTACAGAAAGACATTGAAAATAGATGAAAAATATGATGGATTACGGCGATAATGATCAGAACGGTCCATACCGCACCAAAAATTGGGATCAGTTTTCCTAACCAGTCCAAGTTAATTTCCTTAGAAGAAAAATCATACGAGGATTTCTTACTTTGTTGGAATTTTTTATAGGCCAAGAAAAAATAAACAGGCCCCGAAAGTGCCGTTATTATCAGGAAAAAATGAAATAATAAAGGAGCTGTTGCCCCGTGGGAAACATGGTCCACCCTGATTCCCTCTGAATAAGCTGGAAATCTGGAGGCGATAAGCAAATAGAGAATGAAGGCAAAAAAGGGTGCGAAATGCCCTAAATCTTTGGTCTTAAAGCCTTTTCGGTTTAAAGTTAGTGCAGAAACATAGAGATATAAAAATGGTCCATGCAGTAAAAAGGAAGCGATAATTCCACTGGATAATAATGGGGCATCCGAAAAAAAATCAATGGATAGGGCATAAGTGGCGGTCGCAAGTCCGAGATAAAGCAGCCAGAAAATTAAAATAGTATCGTGAAGTTTCTTTGGCTTCTTCTGCAGAAGTAAAGCCATAAAGAAAAATGCATTAAAAGAAGCAATAAAATAAATATAGGTCATTGTTCTATTGGTTCTGATATTAGTTTTTACAGGAATTATTTATCCCTTGCACAAAGTGGGTCATTTTATTCAAAACTAAATTAATTTCTTTAGATAGCGAATTCTCCTATCATCAACTTTTTTGGAATTCGATTTTTCTACAATGAAATAAATATTTGAGAGCATTTATGTATCCTTGGCAATTTGGTTTTCAATAGAATTATAAAACGGTATCACTCTAGATACGAATTCATTTGACTCGAAATGAATTTTAACCAATCAAATCGAGAAAGGCATTGATAGTCTTGTGTGCCTTTCGATAAATCATTAATTTAGGAGAATAATGAAATAATAAAAATTATCATGGATATCATAAATAAAATTGTCGAGTTTTTTAAAAAACCTGAAGAAGAAATCAAAGATGAATCCCCCGAAGGAGTTTGTAACCTGTGTTGGGGCATTCAGGAATATGATGGAAAAATCCGCGAATTATACAAAGACAAACAGGTGGATGTAAACAATCACAAGGACTCTTATATGCTTATTCAGGGATTCGTAAAAGAACACGTGGACGGATATAGTGTTAAGGACGGAGTTGTGCATGTGTGCCCCGATTGCTCTGAACTTGAAAAAGGAAAAGATAGAATTGAAAAGTATAAACTGCCGGATCAGAAGGCTTAGGAATTACTTTAATTCTAAGTTAGACTTCCCGTTTATTTCTGGTCACATTTTCAGTGAAATAAATCAGGTTTTTCCTTGATAGATCCAGCAACTTTCTTTTAACACCTCTTTGGGGAACCGTTACCGTAAGGGCTGGATTTGGATAGGATAGTGGAAATGAAACTACAATTTCCTTTACCTCACTTTTTAGTTCTTTCCGAAGATGGATTATAGCGGATAGTAGCATTTCTTCACGACTTTTCTCTTTTTCATTTTTAAGAACTATCGTTTTCGTGGAAACAATATTGCCTTTTCTTACATTTAGATAATTGACAAATGCTTCGGTTTCTTTTATATGTATTGTAAAAACATCTAGATCTCTAACTTTTGTGTTAACCACAACGCTAGTGGCTTCATATTTCATGATAAAATCAAGTTTTTGACGTAGAGTGTCGGCTCGTTCAAATTCCATTTTCGAAACGCAATCCTTGATTTGATTCTGCAATAAGTTTATCAGCGGACCGAGTTTTCCTTTTAAAATATTCCTCACTTGCTCCAATCCGGTATTATAATCCTTTTCAGTCAGTAATTCCTCGACCTGTCCGGTTACTTCCTTCATATAATATTCGGGATTTACCCTAAGTTTCCCATCCTCAGAAACTCGGATGAATAGGTTGTGATTGTTTGTACGAATTGGAATAATAGTTCGTATCAGCTCCAGCAATCCTCTGATTTTGCCAACATTTGTAAACGGTCCATAATATTCAGATCCATCCTTGATGACGTTTCGGGTGAGGAATATTCTTGGGAAAAGCTCATTTTTGATAACGATATAGGGGTACGTCTTGTCGTCCTTCAAATTGATGTTATAGCGAGGCTGGTGGTGCTTGATCAAAGAATTCTCCAATAGCAATGCATCCCGTTCAGTATCTACAAGGGTGAACTCAAGATGATGAATACTTTCCACGAGATGGCGAGCCTTACGACTTTCTGGCTTCTTTGTAAAATAAGAAGCTACGCGTTTCCGTAGGTTCTTGGCCTTTCCTACATAAATAAGTTCTCCATCCTTATTGAAATATCGGTAAACCCCAGGCAAGTGGGGAAGGGGCGCTAACAGTTTCTTTATTTCGTCATTCGTCATAATTGATTAATGGTAATACAAAGATAACAAATAAAAAAGCATAGAAGATACACTTATCTCTTATGCTTTTTTGTTCTAAAATCTATTGTCTAGCCTCCAGCCTCCAGCATCCAGCATCCAACATCCAGCATCCAGCATCCAGCATCTATTTGTAAGTCACGATTCTTCCCCAAACATCATTCGTTCCCCAAATTCCTTGTCTGGTACATTCTAATTGTACAATCTGACTGTGGTCGACAAAGAGATTTACTTCCGGACCGTAGTTTTTGATATACCATTTGAAAACCTGTGGATCGGAGGCTTCAAACATTACATTTTCCAAGCCCAAACCATCGATGAATTTGGCGGGAACGCCCACTCTCCACGGATTTGCGTTTTCTGTAACCCCTTCGGATTCCATCATAATGATATAAGCTCCGGCATCAAGAAATCGTTTGGCTTGTTTAACTGCATAATCCACATCCTGGATACCTTCAGATTGAAGTTCCTTTGTGGTAGTGTCTCCTCCAGCACCAAATTGGATTCCCACTTCCGGTTTGGCTTTTAATCCGGCTTTTTGAACTTCCTCGATTACCCGCAACCAATCGTCCGTGGGGATGGAAATAAATCCGGTGGAAATCTCAATAATGTCGAAACCGAGTTCCTTACATTCCTGAATGTACCTTTTCACCGCATCTTTTCCTTTGGTAAGCACGTATTCCATAAATCCACCAGTGGATGAAAGCACTCCGTATTCGTGTGCCAATTTGTTGGTGGCTTTAATTTTCTCAGGGTTCATAAAGGTGAAGGAACCACCCGCAAACTTGATACTGTCCACATAATTACCTGTGGTTTCCAAAATGTCCTTGAAGTAGCTCAATCCAAAATTGGAGTAATACGCAGCCCGAATTTCTGTCATTCCTACTTTGCGGGGTTTTTCTGGACGGTCGTTACGTTGCAACCATTCAAAGCCTATTGGATTTACAATAAAATCCTTTGCTTTTCCATTTAATTCTTTTGGATTTTTTATTATTTCTTTTGTGTCTAACATGATATTTGTATTTAAGTGAAATAATTGTTTTTAATGGATTTAGCACTATTTGACGCAAGACATAGGACTAAATGTTTAGATTTTATTGAGGAAAATTAGTCCTACGTCTTATGTCTTTTCGTCTTACGTCCAACTTAAGACAATCATTAAAAATTATTAATTAAGTTTTTGATGCATTTATTGTTTTCGTTTCTAGGAATCTGGTAGCACTTTGGTCTTAAGTCGTATGTCCTACCGTCCTATGTCCTGTTAAACCTCTGCCATCTCAGGTTTTCCAGCTTTTTCAAGAAGCTGCATCAGCTCCTTGACGCTGTGGTTTTCCAAGTTTTGTACTGTGGAAATGATTTCATTCTGAAGTTCTTCGGAAATAAATTCGTCGGAAAGGTTTCTGAATTTTGAGATTATGAAATCCCAAGAAGCAGGTCGGGAGGTGAAACCTTCGTAATCGGTTTTTTCAACTTTGAATTCTCTTCCGTCTTTCAGTTTAATGGTGATATCATTTGCCATTTCAAAAGGAAAACGATCTGAATATTCTTTTTTCTCGTTTACCTGAACCTTTTGAAGCAACTCCTGAATATCCGCTCTTTCGATTCTTTCGGGAAGATATTGTGCGGGAAGTACATTGCCGTCCAAAATTATAGCAGACATCATGTAAGGCAAACTGTGGTCAGCTTCTTCCTTGGTCCGGATGTTTTTCTTTCCACCTTCTTCCCCGCCGCCAATGATGTTGTAGGCCACGTCGAAAGTGTTCAATACAATACTTTCAATATCTGAAGGGAAGAAATCCTCTGATTCGATCAAATCCTGCAGGCCTTCCAAGGTTGCCTGGGAGTGGATTTCGGCGTTGAATTTTTTGATGATGGTTTTGGTCACCCTTTCCAAATCTTCTTTTTCCCAGTCCATTTCAAAGTCGCCCGAAATGGTTTCTTTAAATCCTTTGTTTCCTTCAAATACTTCTTCTGGTCCGGTAATTCCGCGCATTGCCAAGAAAGCCGAGTGGGTGGAAGTCCATCCGGTTGAAGGAAAGGCCAATCCTTTCCAATGTGATAGATTTCCTGTTCGTGTCACCCTAAGCGCATTATAGGCCGTAGCGGCAATTGCTATGGCGTTGGCAGTTTTCGAAACGTCCAGGCCAAGTGCAAAAGCGGCTCCCGCAACTGCGCCATAGGCACCTTGAACGGTGTGGTCATATCCTTTGTCCCTTACGGGAGCTACGTCACTCAACCTGCATTGTACTTGGTAGGCAATGGCGAGAGCAGTTAGAAAATCCTTCCCATTGTTATCGGCATATTCTGCAGCTGCCAAAACGCTTCCTATATTATCGGAGGGGTGGCAGGTTTCATTTTTTGCTAAATAACTATCGTTAAAATCCAAGTATCGAACCAAGGCTGAATTGTAAAATGCTGCTCGGTCGGGTGCATTTTTTTCAGCTCCAATCAATGAAGTCAGCGGATTTCCTCCAAAGTCCTCCAGTTGTTCTTTAATCATTTTAATGGGTTCGCCTTTCAGTGCGCCGATGGCGCATCCAAGGGAATCCAAAAGTCTTATTTTCAATTCGCGAACTGCGTCTTCAGATAGATTTGAAAACTTTCTTGAGTTTACGAAGCGTGCTAATTTTTGTACTTCTGTCATGATATGTTGTTTTGGAATTATCTTTTTTTGATGATGTAAATGTACCGGGAAAGAAGGGCTAAGTCAATGATACAAAGGCGATATGGGGTATAGCCAAAAGCGATTGTTATGGGTTTTGGACGTTTTGACCCACGACCGTTCGCGTTGCTCACTACACGAATCACGACTGCACCGTTTTTTTATTTATTTGGGTTTGGAAGAAAGACTGTTTGGCCCACGACCGTTCGCGTTGCTCACTGCACGAATCACGACTGCACCGTTTTTTTATTTATTTGGGTTTGGAAGAAGGACTGTTTGGCCCACGACCGTTCGCGTTGCTCACTGCACGAATCACGACTGCACCGTTTTTTTATTTATTTGGGTTTGGAAGAAGGACTGTTTGGCCCATGACCGTTCGCGTTGCTCACTGCACGAATCACGCCTGCACCGTTTTTTTATTTATTTGGGTTTGGAAGAAGGACTGTTTGGCCACGACCGTTCGCGTTGCTCACTGCACGAATCACGACTGCACCGTTTTTTTATTTATTTGGGTTTGGAAGAAGGACTGTTTGGCCCACGACCGTTCGCGTTGCTCATGGTTCGTGGTTCACACAGTCGTGGTTCAAAACGTCGTGGTTCGTGCAAAGCGGTTGTGATTTTTTTACTCATTCTCCAAATCAGCAATCATTTTAATCTCGCTATCTTTTGGGATGCTGGCGATGATTTCCTTAAGAATAACTTTTGATAGCCTTGTTTTCTGAAATCCCCGAGGAGCGACGAAGTTGATGGTTCGGCTTAGAACTGGTTCTTTGATGGATCGTACCATTTCCAAACGCCTTTCTCCCATATAAAGACAAGCCAATTCGGGAATTAGAGTGAGTCCGCCATTTCTATCAATGATTTTACGAATGGTTTCCAAAGAAGCGTTTTGGTAACGAAATGTTTTTAACTGTTTTTCCAGATCGGTATTTTTCAATTCTGTTTTTCGGGTCAGGAAAAAACTCTTCATTCCTTGTGGGAGGATCAATTCGTTTACGGGAATATCGTTCCAACTTATTTTCTGAAGTCCTGAAAGAGGATGATTCCGGTCCAGATACAGAACAAATTCTTCCTCAAAAAGTGGGGTTTCATAAAATCCGTCCTTGGGAAAGGGACTGATGGAGATGGCACCGTCCAATTTTTCCTTTTCAAGATCCAAAATCATTTCCTGAATGGTCGCTTCAAAAATTTCCAGATTCAGCTCGGGATATTTTTTTGCTATGTTGTCGGTAAACAGTGGAATGAGGTAGGGGGCTAGGCTGCCAAGGATACCAAGCCTGAAAGTACCACTGGGCCTGTTTTTTTTCTGTTCGGCAATGGAAATGAAATTTTCTTTCTCCTTTAATATCTGTTTAGCCTGCTCGATCAAGTCCTTTCCCTTCATCGTTGGAGCTACAGGATGTCTCGTCCTGTCAAATATGATTACGTCAAACTCATGTTCCAGTCTTTGTATCTCACGGCTCAGGGTAGATTGGGCAATGCCGCATTCCTCAGCCGCGCGAGAGAAATTCCTTTGTTTATCAACTGAAACGATATATTTTAATTGCTGGAAATTCATATAAAAATTAGTTTGAACCATATTCAGGGATCAAGGATCTCCATTTTGGATCTGGGTATCCTCAAATATAAATATATCCAAGTTAGTTGCCGTCGTATGTCATCTTCAAATCCATTTTGATCGATTAAAGTTGGAAGAATAGACCATTATTAAAGCTTCTGAATGAAGTTATAAGAAGACCATTTCAATTTAAAGTCAGCCGAACCCTTAATATTTCGGATGGCTTTCCGTCATTGTCTGTTACCAGAACGAGATCGGTTTGGGTGTCTGAGACAATTCTGTCTATTGTAACTGATTCCACTTTTAAAGGAAATCCAGGATTTGAGATCCGTTCTATTAAAAAGTTATCAGAAATTTTCCCGTTCTTCCTTTCTATCATTCCAATAAAACTTCCGAGGATATCGCCATCGTCATAAGCGTTCGGCGCATCTTCCACTGCAGCCGTAAAAATGAAATATGGTTTTTCCTTAAAACTGGTTGCTCCGGAAAATCCCGCCGTCAGGCCATTGATTGTGGGTAATGAAAATAAATTGCTTTTGGGGATAGGGAAATTCGTCCCATTTTTGCAATAGGCCATAAAGTCTTTATATGGAAAGCTGAAAATTATATTGCGACCTCTATTAAATAGATAAAGCAAATCGCCACTTATTGCCATTCCTTCGATATCGAGCTCGAAATTTTGCATCATCTCGATACCTCTCAAATAAGTATAGAATGAAGAAATGTTATAAGGGTAGGAAACAATTTTCTCTCCAATTTCCACCAACACACAAACGTCCCGCTCGGGCGATTTGGAGCCTGAACCAAAAATAAGAATTTCGGTATCGCTAACCATTTCCATTGCTTCAAAATCGGGTTTATGAAACTTGGGAATTATATCTCCCTGCAGTTTTTTGGAAGGATAGATAAGTGTTTTCGCAAGTAGGTTGAAATCTTTATCAATTCGAAATAGAAATGGAGAATCATCTCCAATTACATAAAAACTATCTTTGAACTTTACTATTCCTGACGCACTTGGTATCTTTTCCAAAATTTGCCAGTTTAATATTTCGATGTTTAATTTTTTCAATAATTGAGTTTTGAAGCCAGAGATAGTTGGAATGGAATACTGAAAAGCTATCTAAAGTGAGTCGCAGTTAATATTTAAGTACTAGCGTATCAGAAATGTAAGTACCCATTCCTGTATTTCCTCTTAATTCGACCATTATGGAATCCTTTCCTTTCCATTTAAGAAAATATACATGACTGGATTCCAATTCGTCTGTTTTTATAGAATGGTTTTGCTCAAATTCTTCCCAAGCTAGTTTATTGATATTGGTTTTATTTGGAAGATATTCTTCAGAAGAGTCATCCCATTTATACAAATTTAAAATACTCAAGGTTGAGACCTTTTCTATCTCAACGGCAATGTCCTTTTTATCTTCTGAAGTGTAATAATCCATAATATTTCCCTCAGCTTTTAGGGATTGGGAATTATCATTAACTGTTAGGATTAATTCACCGTCTTTTAATTTAGAGTTTAAATCAAGGGATTCAACATCCTTATTATCAATATTTTTACAGGAAATGAATAATACAAATAAAACAAGAAATTTAAAATTAGGCATAAATTATTCAGGAGTATTAAGTAGGTAATTGCCGAATAATTTTTTTACCGCTTCCGAAGTCATTTTTCCGGGAACTCCATCTACTAAAAGAGTTATTCCGTCAAAAGTGTTTAGAAACCGTTGTAAATCGGCTGCCCTCGGCTTGACTTGAGTACTGTAGGTGAAAAATGCTTTCTTCTCGGTTAAAAGTGTAAAAAACGTAGGGATTTCCTTTCGTTCCACCAACCTTCTTAGCAAAACGACCGCACCTATTTGCTTGGAAACCGCTGTATCGCTCCAAGTGCCATCGGCAACATATTTTCCACTTGTATAATGATTGGAACCAGCCCATAGGTAGGGACTATATACATGAGGATGATACAATCGATAACCCCATCCGTTGTAGCGTTCAAATTCGTAAAGAATTCTTGTTAGAGACCAGGGACTAACTTGGTCTAGATTATGATAATTTAGTGCGTCTTCGGCGCTTTCTTCCCAAGTAAAGGGAGGATTGCCCGTTTTTGGCCTTCCGCTGGGAACCTGCTTTGTCCTTTGGGACAGCGGATCCCCGTTGTGCAAATGTCTTGTGAAATTTTGTCCAGATTCCATGCTATGGATTATCCCCACAAAGTACCAAGGAATCTGTGACGACTTCACTACCTCCTGATAACGGGATTTGTACTGTAGGATTTTATCCACGTTGTTTTCAACAGTAGGTAATTTATCAAGACGTATTTCCATACTGGAATAAAGGTCTGAATACTCTTTCTGCAAAGTTTCGGTAAAATTAATCTTGGCCATAATAGTGATTTTTGGTTTACATAAAGAGCTGGGGAATGCACTCTAATGAGCGTTTAAGGGTATTATTTGTACCGGATTCTAAAAGTTGTAAAACCAAATAAATCCGTTCTAAGTCTTTGGGGGATAATGACTCAGAGTTAAATACTTCTATGCAAGATAAGGGACTTTGAAGTAATAGGCAAACGGTAATTGGCTTATTTTAAGGTTTCTAAAAGAAAATATTTATCGGATTTTTCAGAAGAGATTCATTTTAAGAAAAGCTCTAACAACAGTAGATTTACAACAGCCGGAGGTAGTTAAATTAGTGGTTTAAGGTGAATATGTAATAAGCTCGGGTTTTAATCTGCTTTAAATGAATAAAATTTAAAAAAACACCTGCTTTGAGGATTTCCGTAAGATACTTCTAAAAATTCAGGTTAGATTTGGATATGTAAATATTTAATTCAAATGCGAAATCATATTAGGGCTTGAATTTTTGAACATAAAACAATAGCCGTGATCCATATTGCAAAGTTCCTTCGTCGATTTTTTATTTTGGTTGCGGGGGAGGTGGCCTTATTTTTTCGGTAATGAGGGAAGGATGAATGGGGGAATTAGAGTTATATTCGTGATGGCATGTCGTGTATACACATGGTAGCAAATATTAAAAATTTAAATTAACACAAATGAAAAAATTATTAAAACTTTCAATTATTGCATCCTTAATTATTTCTTTCAATTCTTGTTCGAGTGATGATTCAAATAAGCAATCACAAGATTATACCATTACGTTGGAAACAGAATGTGGCGATAGAGATACACGAACCAAATATTGTTTAACCGAAGAAGAGCTTAAAAGAGTTACTGACAATTTAACCGGTAGCAACCCTTGCCCATATGTAACAATAACCGATATTAATGGGAATAGACAAAGCGGCTTTTTTAGGAGTGGCGGAACTGGAAATTGTGATAATTTATAAAATAAGAATATATGGATTACTTAAAGGAATCAGATTTAAATATAAATTATAGTCATTGGAAATCGGAATTGAAAGAAAAATTTTTTCTCTTTCCACTATTATCACTTTATAAAAAACTACAAGGAATTCAGTTAAAATCAAATTCACAAATAACGCGAATAGATTTTGAGCTTGAGGAAAAAGAATCCTTTTTATTATTCAAAGATTTAATAAATGGAAAAACCTTTAAACTTGACCTTTCAGAACTATCAGATAATAAGATATCATTTTCTGGTCAAAGTGATATAAAAGAATATTGGATAAGACAACCAATTGAAAAGGCATCAGACTGGCTATAAAAACATTTGCTAACAAAAGTATAAAAAAAATAGGGCAAACAAGTGCTAAACCCAATGTTTCAGGCTTTTTTGCGAGATCGCCAAATCTTTTGATTTGGCTTTAGAACAAAAATATAAAACAAAATGCAAAAGATTTGGCTTTTGGATAATCTGAAAAGTAATTGCTTATTTACCGCCCTACTTCTTTTATACTAAACGTCAGTAAAAATTTGAATCGGAACTTGAAACAGAGATTAGTAATTAAAGGAACAATATTAACCTATGGAGAAAAATGGGTTGTTGGCAATGAAGATTATTCTTCAATATTACTTTCTGTGGCTAATAGTTGGAAATCAAATAACTTTTCCCCGCAAGACAAATTAACAGCAACTATAGAGTCTTGGAAATCCAGAGAATTCGGGAAAATAAAGTCGGCTATTTATGGATATACAAGTGACTTACACAATATTTCAATCAATTATTGTTTCTTAAAGGAAACTCTTGATAATTCAGATATAAAGATAAGATAATATTCGCGAAATCCCAAAATTGAACATACAATACAAATTGAAACTAAAGATGGACGATTTAAATATTCGATTTCGAATTTTATTTATTCGGATATAAGGGGAGATACATTTGCAATTGAGAGATTTCCAAAAAGCTGGTTTGGAGAGAATAAATTATACCAAGCTCTGGATGAGAAAACACAAACAATCATAGCTGATTTGAAAAAATCAATGGAAACGGAATCAAAAGACGATTGGTAATAAGATTTACGGATTTTAAGTCAACAAACGTCCTTGACAAAAATTAGAAAAACTGCAAAGATGTAAACCCCAGCTGGCGCAGGCGTCTCGCCCGTGTCCCCGCTAGAGAAATCAAAAGCCTCCATCACCCTAAAAAGTGAAATGGAGGTTTTTTGAGAATAAATCTATTCCAAAGAAATCAGCAACATCCACTTGTAGGCCCCCAGCTGGCGCGGGCGTCCCGCCCGTGTCCCGGCTAGAGAAATCAAAAGCCTCCATAACCCTAAAAAGTGAAATGGAGGTTCTTTGAGAATTGAATTTATTCTGAACGAATTAGCTGCAACCACTTGTAGGCGAACAACAAGAGAGCTTTTCCGCATAAACCGTTATACTATAAATTACTGTTGGAGTACTTTTATATTTTGCGATTTCTTCTTCATTTAAATAATCTTTTAGAATATCATCAGGAACAATGATGGCTTTTTCCTTTTGAAGGATGATATTATCGAATCCTGCTTCTTTGATATATCCTAAATATTCTTTCTTATCGATGGCGCTTGCAACACAGCCAGCATACATTTCGGCAGCGGATTTGATTTTTTCTGGAAGTTCACCAGTCAATACAATATCTGAAATACTGAAATGTCCCCCTGTTTTTAAAACCCGGAAGATATCCTGAAATACTGCTTTTTTATTAGGGACAAGGTTCAGGACGCAATTACTCACCACGACATCCGCAATTTCGGAGGTTACCGGCATATTTTCAATATCACCCAAACGGAATTCAACATTGTTCATTCCTAATTTTTCAGCGTTTGCTCGGGCTTTATCAATCATGGTTGGGGTAAAGTCGATCCCGATCACTTTTCCTGTTTCTCCAGTTTCAACTCTTGCGATAAAACAATCGTTTCCGGCGCCACTGCCCAAGTCGATTACGGTATCTCCTTTTTTGATCTTTGCGAACTGGGTAGGTAAGCCGCAACCCAAACCTAGATCTGCATCGGGATTATAGCCTTCCATAGTGGTATAATCATCGGACATGATATTGTATACTTCCGTAGAGCAGCTTCCCGCACCGCAGCAGGATGATGCGTTGGCCTCTTTTTCCTGTAAAGCGATTTCACTGTATTTTTGCTTTACCATTTCTTTTATTTGTGCTTCGTTCATGTTTTTGGGTTAATGGGTGTTTGGTTATTAAGTTATTGGTTATTGAGTTATTGGTTATTGGGTTATTGGGTTATTGGTTATTAAGTTACTGGTTATTAGGTTAAAGGTTATTTGCATTGATAATTGATTATTGAACACTCAATATTGATTAGGGAGTTATCGTTTCAGACTAAATAACTGAATAACTCATTAACTTAATAACTCTTCTCAACAACAGATGTTCTTATTCTCCAATATGTCCCTCGCTTTATCAAAATAAGCGGCTATTTTTTCAATGCCTTTTTCATCGATACAATAGCAGATCGTGTTTCCTTCGACTGTTCCTTTTATAAGACCCGCGTTGCGCAGTTCTTTTAGATGCAAGGAAACAGTGGGCTGGGCCAGGGGAAGTACATCAACGATTTGACCGCAGATGCACTCATTAACTTCCAACAGATGTTCCAGAATAGCAATTCTAGCAGGATGACCCAAAACTTTGAGCAGAGAGGAGATATCAATCTGTTCTTGGGTGTATTCTTTCTTTTTCATATACACATATCTATATTGCAATATTACAATATAGTTTTATTGTATAGAAATTTTCTCGTTTTTTTTCGAATTTGTTTTAACGGGTTTTTATAATTGAAATATCATTTTCGGTCCTTTGTCACCTCTGCCCGTTCCGGTTCGGGCGGGCTTTAGAGATGTGGGAAAAAGAGCCGAAAATTCAATAATTTTTACCCTCCTGACTTCCGCACTGGGACAACCAAATTAAAGAAAGTTTTAAATGTTGAACCCAATGCGGGGTTCTGTCGGATGGATGCATTATAACCCCGTACTGCACTACGTTTGTGCAGGGTTATCTATATTAGACCCATTCTGGGTCATGCCACAAAAAATAAAAATAACCGTAACTAATAACCTCAAGAGGTTTAATATCGATAACCTCGAATACAACCGAAATGAAATGAAGGTTTTATTCGGGGAAAAACGAATCCATCTGTATTTAGAACTCCAGAGGAGTTCAACCTTTTTCAATTCAAATAATCAAAAAACATTCAAGGACACCCAAAATAGAAACACTATTGGAATAAACAGGCTGATAGCTAATATGTTATAGGTTACATCTTCTAAGTACTCAAAAATCTGCGGAAGTCAGGAAAAAGAATATGGAACGCTGATAACGCGGATTGAACGGATTTTCACGGATTCTTATTGATATGGGAATAGGTGAAACTGCGACACCTGATTTCCGCACTGTGACACCCAAATTAAAGAAAGTTTTGAATGTTGAACCCACTGCGGGGTTCTGTAGGATGGATGCATTATAACCCCGCACTGCGCTACGTTTGTGCGGGGTTATCCATATTAGACCCATTCTGGGTCATACCACGAAAAATAAAAATGACCGTAACCAATAACCTCGAAGAGGTTTAATATCGATAACCTCGAATACAACCGAAATGAAATGAAGGTTTTATTCGGGGAAAAACGAATCCATTCTGTATTTAGAACTCCAGAGGAGTTCAACTTTTTTCAATTCAAATAATCAAAAAGCATTCAAGGACACCCAAAATAGAAACACTATTGGAATAAACAGGCTGATAGCTAATATGTTATAGGTTACATCTTCTAAGTACTCAAAAATCTGCGGAAGTCAGGAAAATGAATATGGAACGCTGATAACGCGGATTGAACGGATTTTCACGGATTTTATCAGCGAGCATCCGCAGTATCCGTGTCATCCGTGTTCAAAAAAAATATGGAACGCTGATAATGCGGATTGGACGGATTTACACGGATCTGTCAGCGAGCATCCGCAGTATCCGTGTCATCCGTGTTCTGAAAAGTTATGGAAACGCTGATAACGCGGATTGGACGGATTTTCACGGATTTTATCAGCGAGCATCCGCAGTATCCGTGTCATCCGTGTTCAAAAAAAATATGGAACGCTGATAATGCGGATTGGACGGATTTACACACCCCGTACTGCACTACGTTTTTGCGAGGTTATCCGTATTAGACCCATTCTGGGTCATACCACAAAAAATAAAAATAACCGTAACCAATAACCTCGAAGAGGTTTAATATCGATAACCTCGAATACAACCGAAATGAAATGAAGGTTTTATTCGGGGAAAAACGAATCCATCTGTTTTTAGAACTCCGGAGGAGTTCAACTTTTTTCAATTCAAATAATCAAAAAACATTCAAGGTCACCCAAAATAGAAATACTATTGGAAGAAACAGGCTGATAGCTAATATGCTATAGATTACATCTTCTAAGTACTCAAAAATCTGCGGAAGTCAGGAAAGAGCCGAAAATTCAATAATTTTTACCCTAACCGTAAAAGGAACAATTGAATTTTCTAAGGTTGAATATATGAAACATCTTATAAGGATTTGAGATTAAACATGAGCACCAAATTAAACTAGAGACCTTTTAAAATTAAATTTCGATCAGGTGTTTGGCTCTTTCCGCAGCCACTTCAATGCTCGGCGTAATGTTTTCCTTATGCAGAATGGAATAGATATGAGCCTTTTGTAGATCGGATAAAACTTTAGGATTTACTCCGGATAGGATGACATGGGTATTCTGATCTGCAAACTTTTGGATGATTTCCATTAATCTATAAATTCCAGTTGCATCGATAAAAGGCACATGGCGCATTCTCAAAATCAACACTTTTGGTTTATCGGGCAAACGGGTCATTGTGTCCTGGAAAGTTTGCGTTGCACCAAAAAACAAAGGGCCATTAATTTCGTACATGGTTGCACCTTTTGGCAACATCGGAAGTTCGTCATCAAATAATTCCTCAGCTTGGCTATCTTGATTGCTAAACATATCATTGGCCAGTTCGACAGTCGTAGAATCGCTCATTCTTTTCATCAAAACAAAACTGGAAAGAATTATTCCTATTTGAATGGCTATTACCAAATCGAAAAATACGGTCAGGAAGAAGGTTACTAGCAGTATCATGATATCGGCCTTATTTCCTTTTAAAAGAGATTTAAACTGCCGCCATTCACTCATGTGGTATGCGACTACGATTAAGATCCCGGCCAGACAAGCCATCGGGATTAGTTTTGCATAAGGTGCGAGAACTAACATTATAACAAGTAAAACGATTGCGTGGGTAATTCCCGCAATTGGAGTTCTTCCCCCATTTTTTACATTGGTTGCGGTTCTTGCGATTGCTCCTGTGGCGGGTATTCCTCCAAACATTGAAGAAGCACAATTGGCAACTCCCTGAGCAACAAGTTCAGCATTGGATCGATGGCGACCACCAATCATTCCATCACTTACAACTGCCGAAAGAAGAGATTCTATTCCTCCGAGCAAAGCAATGGCAAAAGCTGGTTGAATAAGTTTTTGAACTGTAGCAAAATTAATGTTAGGAAATGCCGGCATTGAAAGTTTGTTGGGAATATCCCCAAAGGAAGTTTCAATGGTACTTACGGGAATATCAAAGAAATAGACCACCAAAGTACTTATCAATATTGCTACAATTGAGCCAGGTATTTTTTTACTTACTTTTTGAAAGGTGAGTGCCAGAACTATGGTACCTACCGCAATGACAACCGCAATCCAATTTATACTCTCGAAATTTAAGGCGTAAAGCTTCCACTTTTCAATAAAATCTGCGGGTACAGTTTCAATGGAAAGTCCGAAGAAATCCTTAATCTGTGATGAAAATATAATGACGGCAATTCCGCTTGTAAAACCAACAATCAAAGGATAAGGAATAAATTTTAAAAGGTTTCCAAAGCGTGCCAAACCCATTCCAATCATAATAATTCCTGCCATAAAAGTGGCGATGATAAGTCCATCGACGCCAAATTCTTGAACTATAGCATAAACAATTACAATAAATGCACCTGTTGGACCACCAATTTGTACGCGACTTCCTCCCAATACAGAAATTACAATTCCAGCAATAATTGCGGTAATCAATCCTTTATCTGGAGAAACACCCGAAGCTATGGCAAAGGCTATTGCCAGTGGTAAAGCCACAATACCGACGATAACTCCTGCAATTAAATCTTTTTGAAGCTGTTCCTTGCTAATCCCCTTTCTTAAAAGGGAGAAGAACTTAGGTGTAAACTGTGACTCTTTCATGGTAGGAAATGGGACTTTCAATATAATGTAAACAGTGAGTCATTCCAAATTTGAAAGTGCAAAGTTATTTAAAATAGAAGATGTTGAGGTCGGAATTGGAATAAATTTAGCTTGTAATTTTCTTATCTGACCATTATTGGAAATGAAAAAACAGGATTATTTTTAGGCTGTAATTTAAGTGAGTGTTGTTAGAATGGATTAAATTGAGATTTTAAGGCTTTGAAATTGGCTTTAACGTAGAAAATACGATTATTCCCTTTAGGGTTAGGGTAAAAATAATCGTATTTTCGGTATTTTGTTCTTACCCCAGCCTAAAGCCCACCTGAACCGAACGGGCAGGGGTGACAAAACACCGAAAATCTAGCATTCTAATAATACCAATTTTAAATTAGAGCCTATTTCTTGTGTATTGCGGAACAATTGAAGTTTTGGGTTTCCAATTAGAAAACAAAGCACTACTTTTATGATATGGTAAAAAATCTATTCTTTCTATTATTCGTTGTTGTTTCTCCTATGCTACTTGCCCAAGATATTGATCGGGTAAAGGTGGAAGGGAAAATCCATGTACCAAAAGGTGAAGACGCCGAAGGTATTTCAGTTTATAATATTTCCGCACAAAAGGGAACAGTGACCGATGCCGAGGGTTCTTTTGAAATCGCTGTGGCTGAAAATGATCGCCTCCAAATCTTTGCATTGCAGTATAAAACCTTCATTGTTATTATGGATAAGGGAGTTGTGGAAAACAAAAAACTGAATATTTTTCTAAATCCGGGAATTACCCAACTTGATGAAGTCGTAATACGGCCCTATGATCTTTCGGGAAATATTCGTGCAGATATTGAAAAGATTCCCACCTATTCCATTGGTCACGATTGGGACTTGAGTTATAAGAGTTTGGAATTCGGTTATGGTTTTACCCGAGACAAATATTCATCAATTGAAGGAAATGTTGCCGAAGAAGCTTTGGGCACTTCCCATCTGCAGTATGGACTCAATTTTGTTTCGATTTTGGGTGGAGTGGGCAATTTGCTATTTCCCAAAGGGAAGTTGAACAGCAAAGAACAGAAACAAGAGAACGAAGTTCTAAGTAATAATATGCAAGAGCGGTTCAGTCGGGAATTTATCCATGATAATTTTGATATTCCCCGAGAAAGGGCTTTTGATTTCCTCTTTTATGCACAAGAAGAAGGCTTGGATCAACAAATGTTGAAACCGGAAAATGAGATGGAATTGATGGTTTTCCTTAAGCAAAAAAGCAAGGAATATAAGAAGCGGAGCGAGTAGGCAGAAACGGAACTCATTTCTATTTCTTTTTTAATTTTTTTTTTTCTACACCAAGGATTATAAATAAATTTAGTATTGTCCGGTTAAAAACCATATTATGTCCCTACAGGACATTTACCTAAACGTTTCATACTGGCTACCAATATTTTGTCCGCCACGGCGGACAGTATGCCGGTAGGCATTAAATATGGGTAGAAAAATAGAACCCCATTCAGGGTCTAAGTCCGCCACGGCGGACTAGATATAATATAGAGGTTCTAAGGTTATTCATTATTTTTATCGGACAAAAATGAAATAATTTCTCTACTCTCCAAAAAATGGATTTTTTTCAATCCTAAAATTTTCTCCACTCGTTTGCGTTAACTCGTATTAGCTAAGTATATTTGCACAATGATTTCACAAGTAATTTTTCTTTTCATAAGTGGCGTCGAAATTGGGTTTATCCTTTTTATCGTGCTTTTGGTTTTTGGTGCGGATAAAGTGCCCGAAATAGCTAGAGGTTTGGGAAGAGCAATCCGGCAGGTAAAGGATGCTACGAACGATATAAAATCGGAAATCACAAAGGGCATTGAACAAACTACTGACCTTGACATCGACATAACCAAGGATGTTCGAAAGGAAATCGATAAGGTAAAAGAAGATGTGGACGAAATAACCGGTCCAATAAAGAGGAAATTTTAATGCTTGAAACCCTAAAACATTGGGATCAGGAAATTTTTATTTTCCTGAATGGTTTAGGAGTTGAAAAATTCGATAAGTTTTGGTTGTTCGTCACCCAGATTCAAACTTGGTACCCACTTTTTGCTCTCTTTATAATTCTTCTTTTCTATTATTATCGTGGTAGAAAGGGCGGAACTGTGGTTTTTTTCCTTCTTTTAACTTTTGGGATTACCATCGTGTTTACGGGTGCTGTCAAGGAATACGTGGCAAGACTTCGACCCAATAACGTGGAAGCATTAGGAGAGTTGATACGTATCCTTCAAAAACCAACCAATTATAGCTTTTTTTCGGGCCACGCCTCATCTAGTTTTTCCATTACCACTTTTGTAGTTTTATCTCTTCGGAAATTCACCAATTGGATATATCTGGCTTATATATGGCCTATACTTTTTGTCTCCAGCAGAATTTTTATAGGTGTCCACTATCCTAGCGATATTTTTGTAGGTGCTTTAGTGGGAACTGCCTTCGCATTTTTGTTCCATTATCTTTGCCAAAAGACGATAACGAACACGCGATATTTCAAAAATCAATAAGATAGGGGAGGAGTTCCCATTTTCTAGGCTCCCTTCACCTCCTTAACCACGAAAAACCCATCATTTCCCTGACTTTGGTACAAGGGCATAAATATATAATCGTCCCATTTGCTATAAACTGGTTTGCCATTTTGATGCGCCAAAAGCTCGCCTTTTTCTATTTTTTGGAAATTACTGAAGTTGGGTTCCATTTTGAAATCATCATCGTCCTTTAAACCGTGTCTGTACTCAATCTCGAAGGTCTTGCGATTTTTTCTTTTTTCTTCCAGCATTTTTGCAGACTCAGGATATTCTTTTAAGTCAGCCAGATCCAAACCGCAAGCATAATGACTGGCTAACCAAATCATTCCTTCATGGTTTATTTCTGCAACCTTGCTCTCGTGTTGACCTCCTTCAAAAACAAAACCTGTTATTCCAATTCTGCTTTCATAATGATCGATACAACCAAGAACAATGTCGGAAAAACCGCGTATGATGTAGGTGGGGAATTTATGTGCCCATTCATCATTATCGTTTACATCCTGAACCGAAATATAGGGTTCGCTCGCTGCTGAAGTGGTGTGACAATCCAAGAAATATCTTTTTGGGAAATTCTTTTCTGGGAAATTTTCCAAGACATCAATTATTTCAAACATCTCCCTTTTCTCATTGGAGTCTTTTCTTCCTGAAGCTATATTTTCCACGGTCCAGGTCCTATTTAAATCTTCATCTATATATCTTACATCCTTCATTAATGCCTTTTGATTCCCAGAGACTCCAACTATTTTCCCATTTATGGATGGCTTTTCGTCGTTCAGGATTTTAAATATTTTACGCATTGCGACTATTCCGCTTGGCTCATTGCCATGGATTCCGCCAGTGATGAAAAGTAAAGGACCTTCGTTTCCGCTATCGTATTCTCCGATTATTCTTGATATATCTTTCAAAATTCGTTTTTTTATTGTGAAAGTTAGACGTTGGCAAAACAGTCATCTTCTTCCAGGTTTCAATTATGTTTTCAATCGCATTTGTCTATTTTTTACCAATGCTTATGCTGCTAATTATAATAAAAGTCATTTGGCGATTTAACATAACACCTACTAAGACATCAAATTATATTTGATGGTTGTGCACCTATTTCATTAAATTAACCAGCATTGCAAAGTGTGCCTCCTAAAAAGTCTTACGTCCTACGTCTTTAAGCACGGTGGTTTAAGTCTGTTTTTTTTTAATCCATGGTCGCCAAAACGCGATTGCTCAATTTGTTTTTATAATATTTCATATACACCATTTTGCGTTCCAGGGCATCGATTACCGTGTCGGTAAAATCTGGAATTCCTATTTCTTCGCAGTGGTCGAGACCTCCCGGACTTAAAACATTTATCTCAATTAGCTTGTCTTTGACAATGTCCAATCCCACAAAAAACAATCCGTCGCGGATCAATTTTGGAGCTGTTAGTGAAACGATGTGTTCCATTTCGGGGGTAAGCTTTGCTTTTTTTTGCTTTGGCACCAAGGGATAGATTGCTTCTAAATTCGTTTTTATCGGTGCTTACTCGCCTAATCACAGCTTTTTCTCCGTCCTGCTCCAGGATTTTTCCGTTCATTAAGATAATGCGTACGTCTCCTTTACTTACCTCGGGAAGAAATTCCTGAGCAATGATGTAGCCTTTCTCACGAAGGGTGTCCACAATCTGGTTGATATTTTTTTTGTCTTCATCGATTAGATATACATCCTGTCCGCCACTTCCTTCCAATGGTTTTAGCACCATTTTTTTTCCATTTTTCTTCCAAAATTTAAGCAAGTCTTCCTTGTTTCGGGTAATAAGGCTGTTTGGTTTTATTTCGGCCGGCAATTCCTCAAAATATAGTTTGTCTATGAAAGCGTGGCTCATAGCAAAGGCATCGTTCAGAACCAATACGCCGCTTTGCTGTATCATTCTGGCAAAGGCAATACCACTGTGCTCTGCCCAATGTCTGTCTGATGTCTCTTCGGTTGGATTGTTTCTGAGGAAAAGGATATCCATCTCCTTGCTGTGTACTACTTTTTTCCTTTAAAGCATCATCCTGGATTTGTGACCAGAAATCCTCAACTTTATCACCTTTTACGGAAGGTGGAATTTTTTTACACCGTAGGCTGATGTCCTCATCCCTATGGAAAATAAAATCACCTACACTCATAACGTAAACCTCATGACCACGTTCGTGTGCCTTTTTCAAAATCACCACGGTCGTGCCGCAGGTTTCGGTTTTAATGTCGCTTATTACAAAACATATCTTCATTATTTTTTTCTTAGTTTTAAAGAAAGAGAGAAGCCCAATTTCTCTACTTGTCTTTAGTTAATCCTTGATGGGCATTTTATTTTTAATTAAAGCGTTGAAATCTGTCAATCTAATTTCAATTGTTTTTATATATTTTTCAATTATAGGTTGCTGATTGATAAGTTATTATGGCGCAACCTGCTAAACTCAATAACTTTATAACTGAATAACTATTCACCATTAACCATTTCATCTAGACCATATTCGAAAGAGAAATTCCCTGTCTTATTTTTTTCAATCTTTCCTCAAAACCTTCTTTTTTAAGATATCTGGGTTTTACTTTTGGAGGCACCAATAACCCTCTGTCTGTCAAGTCTTTTATCATCGGTACGTGTTTTAGTGCGAATTTTCCTGCCAATAGAAACTCTAAATCACCTCCTCCCATTAAATAATCCCGCAATTGAATAAGTCCTTTTAAATAAATGATATCTTTTAAGAATCCACCTCCTTGAAAAAATCTGGAAGTAATATTGAAAGCGGGTTCTTTTGAGAAACCGTAGTCGGAATAAAGCAACTTGAATACATCCTTAAAGTCCGCTCCATCCAGCAACGCTTCACCTGCTACGACCCGTCCTGCTAGTGTTCGCAATCGATTTCCTGTTAAACCTCCAACTAAATATTCCGAAAGAACAGCAATTCCTTCCTGCAATGAATCATAATCTGCCAAACCTTGTGAAAGTTGGGATAGTGGCTGTACACTTCCGTTGAAATAGGTAAGCGCATGGGTTCCTACCTCGTGTTGGATAAGGGCTTCCGCTTCATTCACGGTCATGGTATAATCACAGGGCAGATAAAGCTCTCCTTTTGATACCATCATCACGTTCACGTCGTCTCGAATATGAACTTGAGACTTAAAATCTGGTGCCTGCGAACGGAAAAAATCGAATTCAGTTTCCGCCATTTTGGCGAATGATTCCGCATTGAGAAATTTGTTGTGTTCCTGAAGTTTATTTTCTTCAATATTTTCTAAAATTGACTTTGCCTCAGCAGCTATATTTCTCTCCAAACCTCCATACAATCTCATACTGCTATAAAAGAAGTTTTTTGAGCCACGTTCCTTTAACATGGTCAGTTGCTGTGAGATTTCTTCCCTCTTTTCATCAAAAAGAAAAGCTAACTCGGGATCATCGATTTCGTCTATTCGCAGATTGTAGAGTTGGCGTTTAAGAATGTCGGGATCTATCGGTAAAAGTCGGTAGTGATAGGGATTTACTTCTTCAAAATCAGTTTTGAAGAAACATTCCCGAATGGATTGCATATTTACGGGCGCCACCAACAAAAGAAACTGATAGTGACTTTCGATTTTGGTAAGTTCTCTATCTATTTTAAAAACCTCGGCGTGGATTTCCCGTTTTCCCAGGGCGGCAAAGCCTTCAATATTTGATGATGTCTGGACTCTTATAAATTCAAAAACCGATTTATGTATTGCTTTTGCAAAACCATCCCTGAATTTTCTAAAATACAGTGGATATAAATCCCCATTCGAATTTCGGTAAACAGGTGGTACTTCTACCCCAATTAAGGTTCCTCCACCTTCCTTAATATCGTCAATGCTGAAGAAGGCTTCTTTATCCGTCGGTTGTCTTTTCTTGGTTTGTTCAATCCGGGCGGACAACAATTGTCCTCCATAGCGCCTGCTTTCTACCTTGTCCAATTCCTCACGAAGCACTTCCAGGGAAACAGGGAGTTTGTGGGAAGGTCCGCGAATAATAAATTCGGTACTTCTAGGAGGTCCGTCATATATTTCCACCAAAATGAAAGCACCAAAGCGGGAGCTCATTTTTTCAGTAAGTTGATTTACAAATTTTTGAAAGTATTCGAAGTGGGTTTCCCCAATAATTAGGTAGGAAGCTCCGGTACGGGCAAGGCGCAAAGTAGCAATATCATTGGGAATTCTTCTGTATATAATTAAAAAGGGAACGTCGTGTTCTAAAAACAAATAGCCATTATGGGGAAGCTCCCGGACGGTTCTTTCCCCGGGAGTCAATTCGCCTATTAAATCTTCAATTTCTATTTCAGTATTTGATTCCAAACCTTAGGTTTTTCTATAATTGTCGAATAAAATTCAATATAGAAAAAACTGGCCCTGCCCGTGGAACGTTTAGAATTAGTTTAACAGCAAATTATTTTTTTCTTAGGATTTGAAGATGAATTAATATAATAGACTTATAGCTGTTTTGCTGTCATCTTTAGCTTGTCGTAAGGTTGAGCCCCTTAAAAGGTTGAGCTTGTAGAAAGGTGAGTGGCCAAAAGATGAAACTCTCGAGAAATCATTTTAATGTAAGGATAACTTGCCAGGCCTTATTTAATAACTCGTGAAACGCTAAGCCCATCCCTAATGGGAAGAATTACCGTTTCCAATTTTGGATGCTCATTTAGGAGTTTATTATAATGAAGTAATGCGTGAGTGTAAACATCGTCGTCTTTCACAGTTTCAACAACTTTTCCGCTCCAAAGCACATTGTCGCTCAGGATTACTGAACCTTTTTTTAGCCTGGGAAGAATTAATTCCAAATAATTGGGGTAATTGCTTTTATCAGCATCGATAAAAACTAAATCAAAAGTTTTATTGAGAGTGGGAATAACGTCAAGCGCGTTTCCTATATGTTGAATAATCTGGTTTCCGAAAGGTGATGCATCAAAATATTTTCTTTGGAAATCAAATAATTCTTCATTTATATCGATAGTGTGGAGTGCTCCGTCTTTTTTCAGTCCCTCAGCTAAACACAAAGCTGAATATCCCGTATAGGTCCCAATTTCAAGAATATTTGTCGGCTCAATTAGTTTTGAAAGCATGCTAAGAACACGGCCCTGCAAATGTCCGCTCAGCATTCTAGGGGCAATCATTTTCTGCCAGGTTTCACGATTTAACCTTTGAAGCAGCTCGGGTTCGGCTTGCGAGTGATTTTCTACGTAATCGTTTATTTTGTCGGGTAGGATATCCATTGTTAGTCGGGAGTCTTTAGTCGGTAGTTGGTAGTCGGTAGTCAAATTGAGAATTTCTGAATTAAGGATTTCCCAGGATTCTATTTCTCAATTTCATTTTGGCTTCTTCGTCATCGCCACAGAGCCATTGGATTACATTATCTTCCCACATTGCATCTGCTTCATCTTGGGTGATAACCTTACGTTCCAAAGCTAGATCCAAAATTTTTCCTGGATATGAGGATTGGGGAGCACTTTCCATTTCGCCCAGAGGATACGGATCGTCCAAGCCAACCAACACTTGTTTTGAACCTTGGTTTTTTATTACGAGATCCAAGGAACCAGTATCGTGAACCAGGGTATCAAAGAAAATATTTCTATGTCCAACCGATTTACGAGGATGGGTTTTTCCTTCAAACAAATCGGGGCGTCCATCAAAACCTTGGATTCTTCTACCCAGATTTATCTGGGCCAACTGCCCACCATGTGCAAAGCAGGTTCGCATATTCGGATATTTATCGGCATATCCATTTAATGTGAGAAAGTGATAGGCATCTGCACACTGGGCCAACATCCATATCAGGTGAAATCGCCAAGCGGTGTTTTCCAGTTTGATGAATTTTTCGCCATCATAAGGGTGAATTTCAACCGCGAGATTATATTTTGAGGCCAATTCAAAAATAGGTTCGTTTTCTTCGTCAAAAATACAACGCCAAGTGCCAATGGTGTCCATATAATGTGTTGGCAAGCACAACAGTTGAAGTCCAAGTTCTTCCACGCAACGTTCTATTTCCCAAAGAGCACCTCGAACAAAACCGGGGTGAACCACAAATCCACAGGTGAATTTGGAAGGATGTTCGTGCTGGACCTTTGCATTAAAATCATTTTGAAAACGGAGCGCCTGTTTCATTTCCTCAACACGAAGTCCATTTCCATAAAGTTGGGAAAGGTTGAGAACAACGGCGTGGTCTATTTTATAACGCTCCATCCAATCCAACTTTTCATTTAGAAAGAAACTTGAATCGGTAACCGGACGGCTCCAATCTTTTTGCAGCATAAATTTCCTTTCCGGATCTACCCAGAAAATTTCCTTTTCTCGCATAAATTCAGGAATTTCTTCGGGATAGGGTAATAGATGGGAGTGACCGTTGATTCTAAGTTTTTTTTTCATTTTTATCCCCGTGAAGCATGGGGTCTCTTTTTAAGTTAATTTGATTTCTTTATAAAGGTACAAAGAATTTGAACTCTGGAAAGGTTGTAACCCTTCCAGAGTTATAGGTCCATTTACAAACTTTTTGTTCGTCCCCCATCTACGGGAAGATTTACCCCGTTGATGTAACTGGCAGCTTCACTGGCTAGAAAAGCTATGGCATTGGCGATTTCGCCGGGTTGCGCAAAACGTCTTGCCGGAACTAGATTTTTCATGGAATCACTTGCCTCTTTCTCGGTTTTGTCCATTCTTTTGGCGGCATTTCCAACAATGTCATCCAACCTATCCGTGGCAGTATAACCCGGCAAAACATTGTTGACGGTAATTCCATACTGTCCGAGTTCATTGGCCAGGGTCTTGCTCCAACTTGAAACGGCTCCTCGAATGGTGTTGCTAACCCCCAGATTATCAATGGGTTGCTTTACTGAAGTTGAAATGACATTTATGATTCTACCATAATCTCCTTCTTTCATTCCGGGGACTACAGCTTGAACTAATATTTGATTACAGATAACGTGCATCTTGAAAGCCTTTTCAAATTCTTCTACTTCTGCCGAAAAAATAGGCCCCCCTTTTGGGCCACCGGTATTGTTTACCAGAATGTGAATGGTTTTGTTGGAAGCAGCCAGCAAGGCTTTTTCTTTCACTTGGTTAGGATTGGTGAAATCTGCAACATAATAATTGTGCTTCTGTCCATTTTCGTGGGGCAGTTCAATTAGAGTTTCTTTCAGCTTCTCTTCATCCCTTGCAAAAAAGGTTACAGTGGCGCCGAGTTTTGCCAATTGAATTGCGGTGGCTTTTCCAATTCCAGCGGTACTTCCGCAAACAAGGGCATTTTTATTCGTTAAATCTAAATTCATATATAAAACAGTATTTGTGATAATCGACATTTTATAAATTCAGGAAATCCGATTCTCTAAAAATATTTATCGAAAAATACAAAGTAAGGAAAAATTTAGTAAAAAAGTAGGTAGGAGCCCTCCGCGTTTTGATTTCTTTTTTTCTAGAGCCGATGTAATTTTATTTAGATTTGTGTTTGATGAATCAAGAATGCTCCTATTACTATTTTACTATCTATTTTTAACGATTTTCTTATTGCCATTTGGAGTGGTAACGGAGAAGGTTTTGATTATTCGTAATGGTTCATTTGCGATAACCCTTCTTTTAGGAATTGTTTTCCAGACTGCTCTTCTCACTTTTGCTGCTTTTTTCTTTCGATTAAATGTTGAAGTTTTTACCGTAAATATTCTTCTGGCTTTGTTATTGGGAATTTGGTTTCAGAAGGAGATAAAAACGAAACTGAAAATCCTCATAAGTGACTTTGATTCTTGGAGACCATTTTTTAAAGTTGTATTCTTCATAATCGTAGCGTTGGCGTTGGCTAAATCGTCTCTCTTGCCATTTATAATTGACAATGAGAGTTATTATTTGCAGACCATAAAGTGGCTGAATCAATATGGTTTTGTAAACGGATTGGGAAATCTTCATATCTATTTGGCCCAAGGTTCGCCATGGCATGTTCTTCAGGCAGGATTGAATTTTAGTTTCATTACAGATGTGATAAATGATATCAACGGATTTGTTTTTATAGTTTGTAGTTTCTATTATTTGAACGAATACTATAAACAAAATCAACAAACTTGGATAGTTTATTTGTTGGTTTTCAATGTGTTGTTGTTTCAATTTTTAGATTCTCCATCCCCTGATCTGCCTATTTTAGTTTTGCTTCCGATACTATTTTATTGGTTTTTAGAACAAAAAAATAGTAGAATGGCCATACTGTTTTTCGTGTTTTTGCTTTTTATCAAATTTACTATGGCACCTCTGGTTTTGCTGCTGCTATTTTGGAAAATGGATAAAAAATCATGGTGGCATCTTACGTTTATCGGATTGTTTTTTGGTGGATTATGGTTGATAAAAAATAGTATCCTTTCGGGTTATCCGTTTTATCCTTATCCCTATTTTTCCTTATCAGTTGATTGGTTGGTGCCCGAGAACATTCGTTTGTTTGTGATTCACATTACAGAAAACTCGGGATACTTTGTTGGTAACCCAACGAGATCCGCATCCATTTGTGATAAATTAATTTCTTGGCTTCTCCTAGGTGGGATTACAGGATTTTTTAATAAAGGAATGTTGCTACTATTTGTTATATTTCCTTTTACCGCCAGTTTTAGGAGTAGAAAGCGTTATAAAACACTTTATTTCATAATGTTGGTACACTTTGTTTTATTGCTTTTCACTTCCCCACAATTTCGATTTTTTCTTCCCGAAATACTGTTTTTTGGAGCTGTCATAATAAATGAAATGATTGTTTTTATAGACAAAAAAAATCAGATTGGGAAGTTGATTATTTTCTCAGGAGTGGTTCTTCCTATTGTTTTCATGTTTCCTATCAGTTTAAATGAATTGACTTCAAATATCAATCATCAGACTACGGATAGTTTTGAGATGAAACAGCTCTTGTACCCCAAGCCTTCATCAAAATTTTATTATTGGAAATTTGAAAAAAAACAAAGAGGGAACCTAATATATTATTCGCCAGTAGAAAAACAGTTTTTCAATACGGGAGATGGAGATTTGCCCTGCCTTGCCGATCCCTTCCTAGATTATATGGAAGGAAAATACAAGATTGTTCCACAACAAAGAACGTCAGAGATAAAAGATGGATTTTATTCTAAATCAACTTTGTAATGACTTATGTTTAATAAATTCAAGGATAACGGATCTTGTTTTTGAAAGTGCCAATAGCGAGGTTATGGATTCTTCGAAAACTAACATCACTGTGTTTATTGCACTTTACAATTCAAAAAATATTTCAATAAATCAGTGCAATTTTTTCCGTAAATTCGTTAGTTCCATTTTTCACTAAAATCACATATGAAAACGTTTGAGGCAAAACCATTTGGTTATTTCGTGAAAGATTCCTTTATTACTTTTAAAATATGAGGGAAAAAATAGATTTGGATGTCCCACAACAACTATAAAAAACTGTTTAGCACGAAAATTAATAATTTTGACAAATGAAAACACTATACTTAGTAAGACATGCGAAATCGTCTTGGAAGCACGATGTAGAAGATCATAAGCGTCCTCTAAAAGATAGGGGACAAAATGATGGACTGTTGGTTTCCAAAAAGGTGAGCTCAGAAATTGAAGCTCCCCAAAAGATAATTAGTAGTGATGCTACGCGCGCTTTGAATACTGCTAAATTTTTTAAGGACGCATGGAATATTGACGACGCACATTTTGAAACAAACCACGATCTATATGATTTTAGTGGACAAAATGTAATACGCGTAATTAAAGCGCTGGACGATAACTTGGATCGGGTTATGATTGTAGGGCACAACCATGCCTTTACCTCAATAGTAAATATGTTCGGAAACCGTTATATTGAAAATGTTCCCACCTGTGGTTTTGTGATCTTGGAATTTGATGAGAACCATTGGAATGATCTTACCACGGGAAGAACAGTAAAAACAATCTTCCCTAGGGATCTAAAATAATGGCAGAGAAAACCGCGACACATCCTCCGCAAGTTCGGAATGAATATATCAATAGGGAGTTAAGCTGGCTACAGTTTAACGCTCGGGTTCTGCAAGAGGCATACGATAAAAAAATCCCGTTGTTGGAACGATTGCGTTTTCTTGGGATTTTCTCAAATAATCTCGACGAATTTTTTAAGGTGCGCTACGCCACCATCAGGCGGATTGAAGAAGCTGGCAAAACGGGACGCAGTTTTCTGGGAGGATTTTCCGCAAAGGAACTGTTGACGCAAATTACCCATACCGTTATTGAGCAACAAGCATACAGTCTTAAAATTCTGAGTGATATTCATCGGGAACTCAAAAAGGAAAATATCTTCATTATCAATGAAACCCAAGTAACCAGAAAACAAAGCAAATTTATTTCCGATTATTTTGTGAAATATGTGAGTCCCGCAATGATGACCATTATGATAGGGGAACTGGAAGAATTTCCCAGTCTACGGGATAGTGGAGCTTATCTTGCAATTAGAATGGTAATGGGCAAGGAGGATGATACCTATGAAAACAAGTATATCTATGCCTTAATCGAGATTCCTCGAACCATTGACCGTTTTGTGGTCTTGCCGCAGGAGGGCGAAAAGCAATATGTAATTATTCTCGATGATCTTATCCGCCATTGTCTGCACAATATTTTCGGCATTTTTAATTATGAAAGTATTTCGGCCCACATGATAAAAATTACCCGTGATGCCGAATTGGATATCGACAGTGATTTAAGCCGAAGCTTTATTGAAAAAATTTCGAAGAGTGTCAAAAAGAGAAGTATCGGCGATCCCGTTCGGTTTGTTTATGACAAGAGCATCGACACCGAAACGCTCCAATTTCTATTGGCCAAAATGGGAATTGATAATACGGATAGTATTATTCCTGGAGGTCGTTATCATAATCGCAGGGATTATATGAATTTTCCTCGATTGGGAAGACCCGATCTTCAATATGTTCCTACGGAACCCTTGCCAATTCCGGGATTGAGTATGCAGGGAAGACTGTTTGACAAAATCAAAGGTAAGGACTACCTGTTGCACGCTCCTTACCAAACATTTATGTATGTGGTGAAATTCCTTCGGGAAGCCGCTTTGGATCCCAAGGTCAAATCTATCAAGATCACTATTTATCGTCTGGCGGAAGTATCCCACATTGCAAGTTCACTCATCAATGCCAAAAAGAATGGCAAGGACGTAACCGTACAAATAGAGCTGCAGGCACGGTTTGATGAAGAAGCGAACATAAAATATGCTGAGTTGTTGCAAACTGAGAACGTACGACTCATTTTTGGAGTTAAAGGCTTAAAAGTGCACTGTAAAATGATTCTGGTGGAAAGACTTGAGAATAAGAAAATAGTTCGTTATGGGGTGATAAGTACCGGAAATTTTAATGAATCCACAGCCCGGCTTTATACAGATTATACGCTATTTACTGCCGATGAAAGAATTTGCAAGGAAATGAACAAAGTGTTCGATTTCTTTGAGGTAAATTATCAGGTCAAAAAATACCGTCATTTAATTGTTTCGCCACATTATACCCGAAACGCCATTTCACATTTAATTGATATCGAAATAAAGAATAAGAAAGCCGGATTACCCAGTGGTATAAAACTTAAAATGAACAGTCTGGCGGATTATAAAATGATCGATAAGCTGTACGAAGCGAGTAGGGCGGGAGTAAAGATAAAAATGATAGTACGCGGTATCTGTTGTCTTATTCCGGGAGTAAAGGGAATGAGCGAAAACATCCAGGCTATTAGTATTGTGGGAAAATATTTGGAACATCCACGATTGTTCATCTTTGAGAATGCCGGGAAACCCAAGGTATATATTTCCTCAGCGGATTTTATGGGAAGAAACCTGGATAATAGAGTGGAAATAACCTGTCCCATTTATGATGAGGATATTAAAACCGAGCTCTTAGAAAACTTTGAAATTGGCTGGAGGGACAATGTGAAAGCACGTGTATTCAGTGCTAAAAATGACAACGCATATCGCAAGAACAATAAACCTCCCGTAAGATCACAATTTATGATGTACGATTATTATTTAAATAAACTTGAAGTAAACTGATTTGTTGAATATTGAAAAATACGGAGCTGTAGATATTGGTAGTAATGCCATCCGTTTGTTAATTGTAACCGTAGTAGAACAGAAAGGAAAGGATACACTTTTCAAAAAAACCTCCTTGGTCCGGGTGCCCATCCGTTTGGGTGCGGAAGTTTTTCTCGATGGAAAAATTTCAGAAGGCAATGCAGAACGAATGATCGATGCCATGACCGCTTTTCGGTTGTTGATGCGGACCCACGGAATAAAACGTTTTCGAGCTTGTGCCACTTCGGCCATGCGGGAAGCTTCCAACGGACTCGAAATAGCAAAAAAGGTTCATGAGGAAAGCGGAATCTCCATCAATATAATAGACGGCAAGGACGAAGCTGCAATTATAGCCTCGACAGATCTGAAAACATTGATCCAAGATGACAAAGTGTTCCTGTATGTGGATGTGGGAGGAGGAAGTACTGAAATCACCCTTTTTGCAAACGGCCATAACATCGCTTCAACAAGTTTTAAGGTGGGAACCGTCCGGCTTATTGAAGGACTGGTAGATGACGGCGTTTGGGATGAAATGGAAATATGGATTAAAAAGGAGACTAAAATTTTCCAAAAGGTTTCAATGATTGGTAGCGGTGGAAACATCAACACCATCTTTAAAAAGAGCGGTAAGAAACTTGGGAAACCACTTAGTTATCTATACCTTTCTTCCTATTACAAACAGATTAAAGGGATGTCCTTTGAAGAACGTATCACCGAACTGGATATGAATCCGGATCGTGCCGACGTTGTAGTTCCTGCCACACGGATTTACCTTTCCGCCATGAAATGGAGTAAGTCGAAAAATGTATTTGTTCCAAAAATAGGACTAAGTGACGGAATTATTAAAAGTCTTTATAATGAAAAGATCGCTGCGGAGATGGAAGTGAAATAATTCTGAATTTTGAATTCTGAATTCAGAATTATGAATTAACCTAAAACTGACCTTTCCATATCAAAAGCCAATCCAATATAAGTATTGTTGTTGAATTGAAATTCATCTATAATCTCCCAACCCAACTTTTTGGTATGTGCTTTTTCGGATATTACATTTACCTTGTTTATGAATGTAATCGATAACGGATATTTCTTACGAAATTCGAGTCGCATTTCTTCAAAAATTTCGTTCAGCAAACCTTTTCCTCTATGATTTTCGTCAATACAAACCGGCCCGTACTGAAAACTATTGGTCGTAGTAATCTCCCGACCTTGAAAAGATAATTCGGGAAACCGGGATACCATAAAATTGAAGATTTCCCATTGTTCAAAATATTTCCAACTGCCAGCAAAGGCATAAGCTATAATTGTATTTTCTTTTTCTGCAACGAAAATCCCATCCTGGGCAATGATTTCCTCTAACTGCGCAATGGTGAAAGGAGTGGTCACAAAACCCTTTTTCCGGTCCTCTTCACTTAAATTGCGGTATAGATATTTTTCTTGAAGAGATAGAATCCCGTTAATATCCCCTTTAGTTCCCAATCTGGTTTTTATCATAATTCTTTTTTTTTGCTATAACAAGGCTGTTCTTTCATTCAAATATAATTCTAAATTTTGTTTTTTGTATTGTCGAAGGGTCAACGGAGCGCAAAGGATTCTATATTAAAAACTTGTTAAACATCTTCATTCTTTTTCTATAAATGGGAGATTCTGTAACTTTCTGCTTTTAAAAAATCACCAATGAAATCCAAAGAAAAAATAGCCTCCCTGCGAGCTGAAATGAAGAAAAATAATGTTGATGCTTTTATCGTGTATTCAGCCGATCCGCATATGGGGGAATATCTGCCCGCGGAATGGCAGGAGCGAACCTGGCTATCGGGGTTTACAGGTTCTGCCGGTTTTGTGGTAATTACGCTTGACAACGCCGGACTTTGGACCGACGGCCGTTATTTTACACAGGCCCCAAAGGAATTGGAAGGTTCCGGTATCGACTTGTTTAGGGACGGAATTGAAGGCACTCCAAATTATATCGATTGGATAATTTCCGAAACTTCCGAAGGTGCAACCATAGCGGCAAACGGATTGACAACATCGCACGCCAATTGGGTTTTATTGGAGGAAAAATTGGCAAAACACAATCGCAAAGTTAAAGATCTTCCTTTATTGGAAAAAGTATGGACCAAACGTCCAACTCCAAGCAAGAACCCTGTATTTGTACAGCCGGTTGAAAGAGCGGGACAATCCGTTTCGGATAAGATAACTGCAATTCGGGAAAAAATGGAAGCAGAAGGGGCTACGGCACATATTATTTCAAGCGTAGATGATGTGGCGTGGACGTTGAACCTTCGGGGAAGTGATGTCCGGTCCAATCCAGTGTTTTTGGGATATATACTGTTGACAATGACAGAGTGTTTCCTCTTTGTGGATCTGTTCAAATTGGATGATAAGACCCAGGGTTTAATGAAACGAATGGGAGTTTTCTTAAAACCTTATCATAGTTTTTTTGATCATTTGGGTATGTTGAACAACGAATCCATTCTTATCTCCCCAAACAGCAACCAAGCAATTTTTGAGACGGTTAAGCATAAAAACACCATCATCGAAAAACCGGTGCCTGGAAATTTGATGAAAGCAGTAAAAAACGAAACCGAGCAAGAAGGTTTTAGGACGGTAATGGTCCGGGACGGGGTGGCAATGGTCAAATTTCTGTATTGGCTTACGCATTCTGTTGGAAAGAAAGAATTGGATGAATATGCCATCGGAAAGAAGTTGCGTGATTTTAGGGCGCAAGGAGAAAATTTTGTCGGTGAAAGTTTTAGCAGTATTGTGGGTTATAAAGGAAATGGAGCCATTATCCATTATTCGGCAAAATCTGAAGGCAGTGCAAAAGTGAAGCCTGAGGGGAGTATTTTGGTCGATTCAGGGGGGCAATATCTGGAAGGCACAACAGACATCACCCGTACTTTTCCCTTGGGCAAAGTGTCGGACGAATTTAAAGAAGATGCTACCAAGGTTTTGCAGGGATTGATACAATTATCTATGGCCAAATTCCCCAAAGGAACAAGGGGAGTGCAGTTGGACGCTTTTGCCAGAATGCCTCTGTGGAAAGAAGGAAAAGATTATAACCACGGCACCGGTCACGGGGTAGGGAGTTTTCTAAATGTTCACGAAGGGCCCCAGAGCATCCGTAAGGAAATAAATCCAGTGGAATTACAGGCAGGAATGGTACTTTCCAATGAACCTGGCTATTATGTAGAAGGTAAATACGGAATCCGCCACGAGAATCTGATATTGATCAAAGTGTGGGAAAAAACCGAATGGAACACTTTTTACGAATTTGAAACCTTGACCTTATGTCCATTCTTTAAAAGTATCATAGTAAAGGAAATGCTTTCACAGGAGGAAATTGATTGGATCAATACCTACCATAAGATGGTTCGAGAAAAACTCGCGCCGCATTTAGAAGGAGAAGTGAAGGAATGGTTTGAGGATTTGGTGTCGCCGATGTAAGAGAAAACGAAGTTTGAATTTGGTTTAAAATTTGGGCTCTAGTTTATACTTTTAAATACAAAATAGGCAAAGATTACATTTAAGGAGATTAATATATTGATCCCAAAAAGCAATCCTGAACAAGCATAGAAATCCACGCATCGCCAGAAAAAGACGATGCTGGTTTTTTATTTATTTCCACTCCTTCAAGCCGGAGGGCTTGAGCGGTGTCAATAAACAAAAAACCCACGACTAAAAAATCGTGGGTTTCCTTTTGCGGAGGAAGAGGGATTCGAACCCCCGGAGGTGTGACCCTCAACAGTTTTCAAGACTGCCGCAATCGACCACTCTGCCATTCCTCCAGTGATGTGCGTGTCCAAAGCATTTTGCTTAAGAGGATGCAAAGATAAAAAGCTTTTTCAATTTTGGAACTCTTTTTTTGTTTTTTACCGCCTTTTGTTGAATTTTTTTCTGAAAGCCTAAGAGACTCCCGGTTGCAGGTTTTTATCACTACTTTTGCGAATATAGATCAAGCATTTTTAAATGGCTTCCAATACAATAGAAAAATTACAATGGCGATACGCCACAAAACGATTTGACACTACCAAAAAACTGTCGAAAGAGAAACTCGATATTTTAAAACAGACGTTTAATCTTACTGCCACGTCCTTTGGGTTGCAGCCGCTTAAAATGGTTGTGGTTTCCAATCAATCCATAAAGGAAAAGTTGATGTCATTCACTTTTAACCAACCCCAGGTTCGGGATGCTTCCCACGTTTTGGTTTTATGTATTGAAAAGGAAATTGACGCCAATTTTATTGTCGACCATTTTAAGAGGGTGGAAGATACCAGAAATACCTCCCGAGAGATTTTGGAGCCTTATGAAAAGGATCTTGTAAGTTCCTTTTCAGAAAAACACGCGCTCGAAATCCGTCAATGGATGGTGAACCAGTTATACTTGACCCTCGGAGCTCTATTGACCGTGTGTGCTTTTGAGAATATTGATTCCTGCCCCATGGAAGGTTTCGAGCCCCAAAATTACAACAGTCTGCTAGGGCTCGCCGAGAGAGGATTGGAGTCTGTTATAGTTTTACCTGTTGGATATCGGGATGAAACGGATTTTTTCAGCAACCTTAAAAAGGTTCGTCGAGGGGTGGAAGAGCTTGTAATAAACGTTGATTAGACTGACATAATTTCCTATCGTTATTATTTGGTATTTCGAAAATTGTTAAATCTTACTTATAATCTTAATCGATTTCCTTAATTCTTTATTTAAAAGGAAGATTTGGTATTTTATTTGTTGGAAATCTCTCGCTTTTTTAATCAAGAAAACTAAATATCAATTTAAAGCCTTTAGAGATGAGAACGATAGTTTTAGCTTTAGCCATTGCCTTTAGTTTAAGTAGCTGCAATGCCCAAGAAAAAAAGAAAGAAACGGAAAACCAATCCGCGATGAACAATGAGACGGAAGCTCCAGTAGAACCTCGTGGGACATGGAGAGTGAACAAAGAGGTGGACGAGAACGGAAATCTGATCCGTTATGATTCTATTTACACCTATTCCTACGGAAACATTAACGGAAAGGAAATACAGCCACAACACATGGACAGTGCCCTATCGTCCTTCCGAAAATATATGCGGGAAAGAATGCCCAGTTCATTTTCACAGGATTTCTTGGCTCCGTTTGAAAGTGATTCCCTTGGAAATGGTCTCTTTGAGAAAGGTTATTTCGAAAACCATTGGGAGGATTTTTTCCCTGATATACAAAATCAATTGAAGCAAATGGATTCGCTGCACCAACAATTTTTCCAGAATGCCCAACCGGGTCTATTTCCTCCTGAAGATAAAATGAAGAAATCTTAATGCTTAAATGAAACGAGATCCCGATTATTGGGAATCCAAAACAGAATTTGAAAACCTTGACGGAAGTTGAGGTTTTTTTTATGGAATTTCCCTAAGGAACTTTTTGTTGAAAGAAGCAAGCCTTATCTTTGGAAATCGAAAACGAAATCGATCCCTCGGCTCCGCTCGGGAACCGGGAACGAAATTGAAGACTTTCAGCATAAGTTGAAATGGTTGGAATGATCAAAAGAGTAAAACAAGCTTTCACCTAGTCTGAAATACAATAATCATTATTCATTATTCATTAAACATTATACATTAAAATATGCCCGGATTTGAAATTTTTGGTGACGATGAGCGCAAACAGGTAAACGAAGTGTTGGAAACAGGCGTCTTGATGCGCTACGGCTTCGACGGAATGCGGAATAATCATTGGAAAGCAAAGGAATTTGAAACCGCTTTTGCCAAACGTATGGATGTTGATCATTGCCAGTTGGTGTCCAGTGGTACCGCAGCGTTAACCGTAGCATTGGCTTCCGCTGGTATCGGCGCGGGCGATGAGGTTATTATGCCAACGTTCACCTTCGTTGCAAGTTTTGAATCCATTTTGGCTCTTGGTGCCGTTCCCATTTTGGTAGATATCGACGATACCTTGACCCTGGGCCCAAAAGCTGTGGAAGCGGCAATTACAAAGAGAACTAAATGCGTGATGCCTGTGCATATGTGCGGTTCAATGGCAGATTTAAAGGCTTTAAAATCTATTTGCCAGAAACACAATCTGATTCTTTTGGAAGACGCCTGCCAAGCTCTCGGCGGAACTTACGAAGGGAAATCTCTTGGCACTTATGGGGATCTTGGCTGCTTTTCATTCGATTATGTAAAAACGATTACCTGTGGTGAAGGTGGGGCGGTTGTTACCAATAATTCTAAATTCGCTCTAAACGCAGACCACTATCAAGATCACGGTCACGATCACGTGGGCAAGGATAGGGGAGCGGAGGACCATCCTTTTTTGGGTTATAATTTCCGAATTTCGGAACTTAATGCAGCCGTTGGTTTGGCACAGCTCAACAAACTGGATAATATTTTAGAAATTCAGAAGAAAAATTATACCATACTCCGTAATGCTTTGGAAACAATCGAGGGAGTAACATTTAGAAGGGTCCCAAAAGGAGGAGTCGAAAATTTTTCGTTTTTGAATTTCTTTCTTCCCACTGAAGAATTAGCCCAAAAAGCCCATAGAGCATTGTCGGAACAAGGAGTGGATGCGTGTTTTTATTGGTACACCAATAATTGGCACTACATTAATGGTTGGCATCATTTGAAGAACATGAAAAGTTTGGGTCCGCTCCCTTCTGAGGTTAGAAGCCAAATGCAGGATCTAAACAATACCGATTTTTCAAAAAGTGACGCAATTATGGGAAGAACTATTTCTGCACTAATTAAAATTGGTTGGGCCGAAGAGCAAGTAAAGGAAAGAGCCCAAAAAATGCGGAATACCATTGTTTCGGTTCTCTAAATTTTTGATCCAAAACAATCGGAAGAAATATTAAGTTGAGCACTTCGGCGATGCTCAGGATCAACCAAGGTCTAAACTTAGGGAGAAACTCAAATTAAATTCAATCAACAGTCAAGATCACGAATAGCAATTTAAATAATCACACAAGACTTTTTTCCGTTTTTACTAAATAGTCATCGAAAAGAGTTGTGTCTCGGGTTTGCTGCGCTGCAAAAGAAGATCGAAGGCCATGCAGACATTGCGCACATAGGGCCGGCCGTTTTCATTTACTTTTATATAATTGGCTCCGATTTCTATCAACCCATCCATTTCCATCTCCTTTAGGTTTATCAAAACATCCGGTAATTCAGGAAATTGTAATTCAGGTGTTTCCCAAGAAGTTTCGAGTTTGCACATTAGGTTTAAAATATGACGGCGGATTATAAGATCTTCTGAATCTAATTTATGACCTCGATAAACAGGCAAGATGCCCTGTGACAATAACTCTTGGTATTCCTCTACATTTTTCACATTTTGGGCGAAACTGTACCAACTATCGCTGATGGCGGAAACTCCCAGACCCAACATTAACTGGGTTTTGCTTTCGGTATAGCCCATAAAATTACGATGAAGAATTTTGTCTTCCATGGCTCTGTACAGGCTATCCGTTTTTAATGCGAAATGATCCATTCCAATTTCAATATAACCGGCTTCTTCCAGCATTTGTTTGCCAGTTTGATACATATCCCTTTTTTCTGAAGCACTTGGCAAATCCTCCTCTTTAAACCCACGTTGACCGTTTCCTTTTATCCAAGGTACGTGCGCATAACTGTAAAACGCAATCCGGTCGGGCATTAATTCTTTGGTTTTTTCAATGGTGTGGATAATGTGATCCTTTTTCTGAAAGGGCAAGCCAAAAATTATATCATGGCCGATAGAAGTATAGCCAATTTCCCTGGCAGTGCGGGTAACTTTTTTTACATTGGCAAAAGGCTGCAGTCTATGGATCGCGAGCTGTACTTCGGTATTGTAATCCTGAACTCCATAGCTTACGCGGGTAAAGCCAAAATCAAAGAGCGTTTGCAAATGTGCGCGGGTAGTATTGTTGGGATGTCCCTCAAAACTAAAGGAAGGATTTTCAGCAATTGTGGATCTTCTAAATATTCCCCTTAACATAGAGGCGAGATTTTCGGGGGCAAAAAATGTGGGTGTTCCTCCTCCTAAATGTATTTCCTTGATAATTGGTTTCTCGGGAAACATTTCGAGATAAAGTTCCCATTCTTGTTGTAGGGATTCGAGATAGGGGATTTCCAGATTATGATTTTTGGTAATACGCTTATTGCAACCACAGAAAGTGCACAAACTCTCACAGAAAGGTAGGTGGATATACAGGCTTATTCCCTCAGATCCATTGCTGGCATTGAAGCTCTTTAAGGTGTCAGAAATCCATTTTTTTTGGGTGAAACAGTTATTGTCCCAATATGGTACCGTTGGATAGCTGGTATATCGCGGGCCAGGAACGTTGTATTTGGAAATAAAAGCTGAGGACATTTTCAAAAATTTTAAGCAGTGAAAATACGTGCTTTCAAACTTTCAAAAGATGACCCTTGTCAGTTTTTTTGAATTGGCCTAAAAATTTAGGATTGAACGGGTATCCGGTCAATAATTCAGATATTCGGTAATCTCCAGGCCGTAGCCTATCATTCCTACACGTTTGGTTTGCTCGCTGTTTGATAGAAGACGAATCTTATGAATGCCCAAATTATGGATTATTTGCGCCCCGATTCCAAAATCCTTGCTATCCATCTCTATTCGTGGAGCCTTTACCACCGTATTGGGCTTTTGGATCTCTTTTAGTTCCTTCAATCGGCTCAAAAGGTTGAGGGATTGGCTTTCCTGATTTATAAAAACAATGGCGCCCTTGCCTTCCTTGTTGATTGCGTTGAACATGTCGTCCAATTTTTTTTCGGCATTGTTGGTAAGTGCAGCGAGAATATCGCTGTTTACCAAAGTTGCATTTACTCGAACAGGTACCGGTTCATCGGGATTCCACGAACCTTTTGTTAGGGCTAAGTGTATTTGGTTATTGGTAGTTTGTTTATAGGCCCGCAGTCGGAACTCTCCGAAATTGGTCTGGATGTTGAAATCCTCCTTTTTCTCAATAAGGGAATCGTGCTCCATTCTGTATTTCACGAGGTCTTCGATTGAAATAAGCTTTAGATCGAATTTCCTTGCAACTTCAACTAATTCTGGAAGTCGAGCCATGGTGCCATCCTCATTCAATATTTCCACAAGAATTCCTGCCGGTTTCAATCCAGCCAAGCGGGCCAGATCAATGGCCGCTTCCGTATGTCCGGTTCGTCTCAAAACGCCACCTTGTTTTGCGCGCAACGGAAAAATATGGCCAGGTCTTCCTAGATCGTGTGCCTTCGTATTTTCATCAACCAAGGCTTTGATGGTTTTTGAACGGTCGTGCACGGAAATTCCTGTAGTGCATCCATGTCCAATAAGATCTACCGAAACTGTAAACTGGGTATGGTGCAAAACAGTATTGTTTTCAACCATCATGTGTAAATCCAAGGCATTACAGCGTTCCTCCGTCAACGGGGCACAAATGAGACCACGACCGTGAGTGGCCATAAAGTTTATCATCTCTGGAGTTACCTTTTCGGCTGCAGCAATAAAATCTCCTTCATTTTCACGGTTTTCGTCATCTACTACGATGATTATCTTTCCATTGCGGATGTCTTCAATAGCCTCTTCAATGGTGTTGAGCTTAACGGTATTTTTTTCTGTTGAAATCATGATTTACAATAATGTGGCGCAAAGGTATAAAATGTATATGGGTTATTGGGCAAAAGAGTGTTTCGGAAAATTAAATTGAAATAGAAGTTGGTTCATTCTCAACTCCGCTAACTCAAAACTTAAAAAACTGGAACCAAGTCGATTTCGAACAGGACAATGGAAAATTGAAGACCCTGGTAATCCGTCATTCTATTCTTTTTTCGCCTATCCCATAAAAAAACCCTCCCGTTCAAAAAAATGAAGGGAGGGTTCCAGGAACCCAACTAATTATCAAATTAACCTATTCCTTGATCAATAATTCTGTTTTGTTTCCACCTTCGCCGGCTATTATTGCCATATAGGTAGCGCTGGAAAGTCTGGATACATCAATAACGGTTCCGGTAGTCATTCCATTGAGCTCTACCTTTTGCACCAACCTTCCGGTAAGGTCAAAAATGGAGATGCTCTCAAGCTGCACGTTCTTGGGATTGTCAAGGTTCAGCTTATCCTTCATCGGGTTCGGATATAGGGCCACCCCGAACAAGGGAGCGCTGGTCCCCACGTCCAATCTTGCGTTGTACACGCCACAATCCTTGCCGCCATCGGTAATGGTCCAATGGAAGGTGGTGATCATATGTTGTCTTGCAACCTCACCGGAGCAGTACTTGCTTTTGCCACCGTGGAACTTCACATTGTGCTTAAGAGAAAGTGCGCTCCAGCCGTTCAAGAGTGAGTCATAATTATCCGTTGAAAGGGTAACGTTCACGAACATGTTGGTCATATTGGAAACGTTGCTTACTTCCCAGCCCCCAAGGTCCTGGTCGAACCTGTTGGCGTGGAAGAACATAAAGTACATGTCCGTCACGTTGCCAACATTCCAACTGCCAATATTCTGGTTGAACCTCATTGCAGCATTGAACATATTTCTCATGCTGGTCACGCTGCCCACGTTCCAGGTGCCAAGGTCCTGGTTGAACACAGTGGCTCCATGGAACATTTGCTCCATACTGGTCACGTTGCCAACGTTCCAATTGCCAATGGGCTTGTTGAAGACCGAACCTCCACCAAACATACCTGTCATATTGGTGACGTTGCCCACATTCCAGTTGCCTATTTCCCCGTTAAATTTTCGGGCATAAGCGAACATTCCATACATATCGGTCACGTTGCCCACGTTCCAGTTATTGAGGCTCTGGTTAAATCCATAGGCGGTCTGGAACATACTTCTCATTGTAGTCACGCTGCTTACGTTCCAATTTCCAAGCGGTTGATTGAAAATCGTAGCACCAAAAAACATACTCTCCATAGTGGTCACATTGCCCACGTTCCAACTGCCGATAGGGTAGTTGAAGACAGAGGCTCCCGCGAACATACCTTTCATATCGGTCACATTGCCCACGTTCCAGTTGCCAAATTGGGCATCGCCGTTGAATTTTCTGGCGAAGGCGAACATTCCGTACATATCGCTGACCATTGAGAGGTCCGGCATATCGGTTGCGTGGCTCACTAAGTTCTCGGCACCCATAAATGCACTGTTCATAGACGACCACTGGATGTTGCCCCACTGTTCAATAGACTGAATTTTAAGTCTGTCGCCACTATTGTTGAAATAGATACGTGGGAAATCCCCGCTTATGGAAACAGTATAGGTTCCCGCGGTGGCATAGATATGGGAGGCATTCCCGTAATATCCCGAGTTTGAATTTCCATCTCCCCAGTCAACGTTATAGTTGTAGCTTTCTCCGGGATAGGTTGGGATTGTAATGGTCTCATTGGCGGCGCTAGTTTTCCAGGTAGTAATAAAGTTGTCCTCAGGCACGACGATCCCGCAGGCATTGAGCGGATCCGCCACGGTAACCGTTGCGGTGGCCGAGTTTGGGTTGCCGTGAATGTCCGTTACGGTCAAGGTCACAGTGACCGCACCGATATCGGAACAGCTAAAGGTATCCCTGTCGATCGCCCAGGATGCAATACCACAATTATCCGAGCTACCATTGTCTATGTCCAACGGAGATATATATGCATTTCCATTGGCATCAAGTTGCACGGTGATGTCCTGTGCAGTAACGATGGGAGCGAGGGTATCCTCGACGGTGACAACAGTGGTGCAGGTAGAAACATTTCCGCTTGAATCGGTTACCGTTAAGGTTATGGTGTTTTCACCTATATCGGAACAATCAAAAGTATCCTTATCAATTGCCATACTTGCGATGCCACAGTTATCGGAGCTGCCGTTATCAATATCCCATACCGTGATGCTGGCGTTGCCGTTGGCATCCAACTGTAGGGTGAAAGGGGCGGCGCAACTGGCAATCGGCGAAAGACTGTCCTCCACGGTTACTACAGTAGTACAGGTAGAAACATTTCCGCTTGAATCGGTTACCGTTAAGGTTACGGTGTTTTCACCTATATCGGAACAATCAAAAGTATCCTTGTCAATTGCCATACTTGAGATGCCACAGTTATCGGAGCTGCCGTTATCGATATCCGACACCGTAATGCTGGCGCTGCCGTTGGCATCCAACTGTAGGGTGAACGGGGCGGCACAATTGGCAATCGGCGAGAGGCTGTCCTCCACGGTTACTACAGTAGTACAGGTAGAAACATTTCCGCTTGAATCGGTTACCGTTAAGGTTATGGTGTTTTCACCTATATCGGAACAATCAAAAGTATCCTTATCAATTGCCATACTTGCGATGCCACAGTTATCGGAGCTGCCGTTATCAATATCCCATACCGTGATGCTGGCGCTGCCGTTGGCATCCAACTGTAGGGTGAACGGGGCGGCACAATTGGCAATCGGCGAGAGGCTGTCCTCCACGGTTACTACAGTAGTACAGGTAGAAACATTTCCGCTTGAATCGGTTACCGTTAAGGTTACGGTGTTTTCACCTATATCGGAACAATCAAAAGTATCCTTGTCAATTGCCATACTTGAGATGCCACAGTTATCGGAGCTGCCGTTATCAATTTCCGACACCGTGATGCTGGCGTTGCCATTGGCATCCAACTGTAGGGTGAACGGGGCGGCGCAATTGGCAATCGGTGAAAGGCTGTCCTCGACGTTTACAACAGTAGTACAGGTAGAAACATTTCCGCTTGAATCAGTTACCGTTAAGGTTACTGTGTTTTCACCTCTGTCGGAACAATCAAAAGTATCCTTATCAATTGCCATACTTGCGATGGCACAGTTATCCGAGCTGCCATTATCAATATCCGAAACAGAGATGCTGGCGTTGCCGTTGGTATCCAGCTGCACGGTGAAAGGCGCAGCACAACTGGCTACTGGAGCCGTGTTATCTATCACTGTGATAGTAGTGGTACAACTATCGGAAGATGTTCCATTGCTGACGGTCAAAGTGACCTGGGTAGTTCCAAGAGGATAGGGGCCCATTGGATTTACTGTAAACGTAAGCGGATTCCCTAGGGGATCGGTAGAGCCCCCGTCAAAATCCTGGGCTATGGCACTGCCCTCACAATTAGCATCGGTACTTACAGTAACCACTTGACATACTGCTGTAGGGGCTTCATTGCACGCTCCAAACGGATCAAAAACAGTAACCACAGTTGAACAAGTGGAAACGTGTCCACTGATATCGGTAACGGTCAAGGTCACTGTATTCTCGCCTATATTTCCACAACTGAAATCGGTAACGTTAATGGATGTACTTGCAATACCACAGTTGTCCGAGCTGCCATTATCTATTTCGGCCACGGAGATGCTGGCCTGGCCATTGGCATCCAATTGAACGGTAAAGGGAGCGACACAATTGGCCACCGGAGGGGTATTGTCCACTACGGTAATGGTGGTGGTGCAACTATCGGAATCAGTTCCGTTGCTTACGGTAAGGGTTACGTTGGTAATTCCAACGTTATAAGGCCCTACTGGATCTACCGTGTAGGTCAATGGCAATCCGTTGGGATCGTAAGAACCACCATCAAAGGCTTGTGGGGTTGCATTTGCCTGGCAATTGTTATTGCTGTTGATTGCCAAAGGCTGGCAAACCGCAACGGGTACTTGAATGCAGGCCCCGAGGGGATCGGTAACCGTAACCGTAAAGGAAACGGTAGTACTGTTTCCGCTCTGGTCTTCGGCAGTGAAATTGACGGTATTGGCGCCGATGTTTGAACAGCTAAAAGTATCTATATCAATACTGATAGAGGCTATCGTACAGTTATCAAAAGTGCCATTGTCAATATCTTCCGCAGAGATAGTTGCCGTACCAGTGGCATCCAGATCTACGCTTATGTTTTGAACAAAAACGCTTGGTGCTATAATGTCCTCAACAGTAACAATTGCTGTTCCGGTTGAAACCTTTCCTTCCGCATCGGTAGCGGTCAGGGTCACGGTATTTTCACCCAAATTAGCACAACTAAATTCTGTGATATCCAAAACTAGTGAGGCCAGTTGGCAATCGTCATAGGTTCCATTATCTACATCTTCCACGGTGATGCTTGCCGTTCCGGAATTATCCAACTGAACGGTAATGTCCTGAGCCACAATTGTTGGCGGCAAATCGTCATATACGTCAATGTTTCCGGCAATCTTATATAATGAATATTTTCCTTCGGAATTTTTAACCGAAAGAGACAAATCGTGAACTCCACAGTTTATCAGATCGGTTGGTATTTCAACGGTGAATTCATCGGGATTGCCAGTAGGAGTTAGGACGGCACTAGTTCCCGTACCAAAACCGAATTCTGCATCAAAAAGAAATTCGGCTTCTGAAAGTGGTGAAACAATATATTCCTCATTGATATAAAATAGTTTTTGGTCGTAGAAACTCCAAGTCCCATCTTCATTCTTGACTCGAATTCCTATTTTATGGAATCCTACCGATAATTCATTCAAAGGTATAGGAATCACTTGATTTACCAATTGCGAAGGAGAAAGCGTAATAGCTGTTGCATTGCCTATCCCTGGATCCGTATCAAACCAATATTCAAGCGATACAATATCTTTTGGGGCAACGCTAGGGCTAAAATCGGAAATGTAAAAATTGGCAGTGCTATGCAAACCCCATGTGCCATCGGTATCTTTGGCCCGGAGCGTGATGGTGTGAAAGCCCGCTGGTAGATTGGCCAACGGAATGGCAAAAGTTGTATTTACATCTCCAGTGTTGGCCGGTACTGCAAGTGCTGTTCCATTGCCCACGCCCGGATCGACTCCGAAAAAATATTCGGCAGCGGCGAGATTTGGAACAGTCCTAACCTCTCCAAAATCGGAGATGTAAAAGTTTGCGATAGAGTACATACTCCACACATTGTTGTCGTCTTTGGCACGCACTACCACTTTGTGAAAGCCCTCTGACAATCCCGTTAAGGGAATGCTGAGAGTCTGCGATAGCTCGCCCGTATTTGCGTTTGCGGTCACTGCCGTGCCGTTGCCAATTCCCGATTCGGTATCAAAATAATACTCGAACTTGGTAAGCGTTTGTGCGCTTGTGTTGGCAGAGGCAAAGAGCAGTAAGAGCGCTATATATAGCGTTCTCATCTTAATGGGCTTTTGCGTTTACGGTAACGTTGATGGTGCCGTTTTTTGGAACGGTACCATTATAACTGACTATATCCATTGCTGGAATCCCTCGTGGATTGCCTAGATATTTATAGTTGAAGTTGGAGGAAATACCGATTTCGGTCCCTCCAACGCCACCTGTTAATGCCGGGGATCCGGGCATTAAGGTAAGATCAGCAGGGGTGGCTCCAAAGTTTTGATTCCAATCATATGCGGCAAAATTTCCTGAAGTGGCATAATCTACGTTTACAAATTGGGGATCGGTGTTAAAAAAACTTTCAGTTTCACTGTAGTTACCTGCTAAGCTTACAGGATAAGAAGAATAATAATTATAAAAAAGATTGTTGCTCAGCTGGAAAGGACCTCCAGAAAAATTGACTGATGTATTGCCATAAGGATAACTAAAAATAAACATATTATTCGAAAGATTTGCAGTTCCCAATCCGTAATTGTAGATATTAGTAACATTACTATATACACTTCGGAAGATATTATTGCTCACCACAATAGTCGCTGGATTGTAAATAGTTATCCATGCTATTATATTGTTTGTTATTAACACGTTTGCAGCATTATTATATTGTTCTATGTAATTAATTTGGTTGCCCTGAATAACAATGTTATCAATGGTTTGATCCACCCCGTTTCCTATAGAGATACCACCTATCTTATTCTCAAAAATCTCAATATTCTCATAAGGTACCGTACCGCCCCCAATTGTGCTTATTGAAGAAATAGATAAACCTTTTAAAATTATATCTGATGCGGTTATGGAAATACCGCCTAATAGACTGATATTGGTAGGCTCGCTATGGGATGCACCCACTATGGTAATTGCTTTTGAAATAGTTAAATCGCCATAACTGGTTCCCGAGGGTTGCACATAAATAATATCTCCAGCGGTGGCCGCATCGTGGGCAGTCTGAAGATTTGAATAAGCTGCCACGGAGCCGGGAGAGTTGTCCACGGTGAGAATGGCTTGCGCATTTGTAATTGCCGTTGTTAGGCCTATGGCTAAAAATAGGAGACCTTGCTGAAAAAAGTTTTTTGTTTTCATAATTGTTGGGTTTTTAAGATTATTTTAAGGGCTAAGATAGAGATGGGGTGTAATGCAAAAAATACCTAGTAGTGGGTATTTTTGCGGATAGGATTTTTATTGGATATCACCAAATATTATAAGGTAGGTGATAAAATAATACCAAGGCATAGCTAGGTCACGAGCCCAAATAAGGTTTTGAAATGGTATATTTCTTATGAAGATCAGGGTTCTCCCATGGATATTTTGAACCCGATTTTCTCAGAAAAAGAGTGGAAAGTTGGTTAAATGAACGATTTTAGAAATTGTGTAGGGAAGTTAACAAACGCGCACTGACTTTAGGGATGATAGAACACCTATTTAAATATTCCGAAATATAAGACCAAAATTACGAGCAATTTTTTAAACGCATTTAAAATGTGGAAAAGAGGGGGTGAACAAATTTCTTTGGTGTTTTATAGATAGAAATAAATGGGAAAATTTAAAAGAAAACTTGCCTATACTATCAGGTTATTGAATCGGGTGCGACTCCTTCCGTTTTTTTCTTTTTGATTATAATCCCGAATAGCCTTCCAATTCGCTGTACAAAAGAATCAAAATCAAAAATCCCTTGATCCGTGGTAGCTCTATAGGTTAGCCATACACCAAGAGGAAGCATAATGGCAGTGTTGAGCCACGATGCGATGAATGGGGCCATGGTACCATCCTCGGCACTGTTTTTGGCGAAAATCCCGATAAAGTGATAGGTTAAGAACATCATTATGGCAATGACCATTGGCAATCCCATTCCACCTTTTCGTATGATCGCCCCCAAAGGTGCGCCGACGAAGAAAAGAATGATACAAGCAACTCCAAAGGTGTATTTTTCGTGAAGGGCAATTTCATTTTTGTTTAATTGTTTTGTCTTGGCCTTGAATTCGACCTTTTTTGCCTCAACCGTCTGTAATGTCCCTTTTGTATTATTGAGCGCAAGCTTTACAATTTGTAGTCGCTCCGCAGGCTTGTAAATATCCAGAATAGAATTTTCGGAAATTTGGCGCGGAGCCTGAATTTTACTTTCCTCTTTTTCTTCTTCGATGAATTTTTCCACTCCGCTTCGATAATACATATTTTTCGTATATGACTCAATATCAGAAGAATAGCTTTGGGAAAGTGAATCTATTTCTGATCGCAACTCCTGAATGTTGTACATGCTTTGGTTTTCCACCTTGTTGTCCTTTTCAATATCCCTGCTGTTCAAGGCCGTTAGGTCGATGTTGATGGCATATTCTTCAAAATAACTTTTTGCAAACGGTTCTTTTTTCTGATCCGCAGCTTTTGTCGTTTGGATGTCTTCATAATAATTCCCATCTTTTAAGATCAGGGAAAGGGTATTGCTGCCTTCTTTACTGGTAAGTTCGCCGTTGTTGGCTATAATTACGGTAAAATTGCCATTCGGTCGTTTTTCGTTTTTTTTGTGAATGACTATATCTTCTAAATATTGCCCTCTATTGCCAGATTTCTTTTCAACCTTAATATTGAACATATCACCAATTTGGCTAAACTGGCCTTCCGCAATAACCATGGAAGGTTGGAATTGCTGGATATTTCGTCGAAGGTTTTGCCATTTATATTCGGAATAGGGAATGACATTGTTGGAGAAAAAGAAGGCGACAACCGAAAGAAGAAGAATGAACGCCATAACACTTCCCATCGCTCTTTGCAAGGAAATACCAGTGGATTTCATAGCGGCAAATTCATAGTTTTCAGAAAAACTTCCAAATACCATGAGAGAGGTTACCAAAATGGTAAGTGGTAAAACCAAAGGCATCATCTTAGGTGCAAAATACCAGAGGAATTTCATTATTATCCAGACATCAAGATCTTTGCCGGCAAGTTCTGAAATATAGAGCCAGATGGTTTGAAGGACAAAGATGAACATCAAAATAATGAAGACGCTAAAAAACGTCTTCAAAAAGGTTATCAATATATATCTGTCCAGTATTTTCACCTGTTCACTTTATAGCTTGTTTATATAGTAGCCATCTTTTTTGTATTTGGCTTCGTCAAAAGTAAACAAGGTCTTGGAAAGAGGCTGGTTTGTCTTGAAGGAATTTACCGTAAGTGTATAGGAAGTGCCGTTGGAATCGGTCTGGATCAATTTATAAATATGTTTTGTCTGCACATCTATTCCCAGAAGGATGTCTTTTATTTCGGCTTTTGAATCGATTGGGATCAGTTTTACAAATTGGATTTTTCGACCTTTTACATTCTGTTCGATATCCATTTTATAATTGTATCCTTTTTCATAGAAAGTCAACATTTTTGAGGGAGTGATTTCCTTGTCATTTTGTGGATTGTAAGTGGAAATTGTCACCTCCTCATCTTCGGGCACAATGGTGTAAATGTTTTTCCCATCGAAGATCCGGGTAGTGCCAAGCATGTTTAAAACATATTTATCACCTTGCAAAGTCACATCGCCGCGGGTATCTTGGTTTACATTTTCTTTGGAATTGTTCAGATTATATTTAAAATCGATGGTGATATTATCGTAGCTTTTTACCTTGGCAGATACTTCCCTTAGAAGGGATTTTGCATCCTGCGCTTGGGAAAAGGTGAATGCCAAAAGAGCAATCAAAAGAATACCGTAATTTTTCATTTTAGTTATCATTAATTTTCATTATCTATAAGTTGATTCAGCGCTTCCAGAGTTGGAACCAATACTTGCCGTGCCTTGCTTCCTTCGAAGGGGCCTACAATTCCCGCAGCTTCCATTTGATCAATTATCCTTCCGGCACGGTTATAACCCAATTTGAGCTTGCGCTGAAGTAAAGATGCTGAACCTTGTTGGGCAATGACCAATACTTCTGCAGCTTCGCGGAAAAGCGCATCGCGCTCGTCCACGTTATTATCAAGAGTTGTGCCACCTTCCTCCCCAACATATTCAGGCAAAAGGTAGGCATTTGGATACGCTTTTTGCGATCCGATAAACTCGGTAATATCGGCAACTTCGGGAGTATCAACGAAAGCACATTGCAAACGGGTAAGTTCATTGCCTTGGGTAAAGAGCATATCTCCCCGACCAATCAATTGATCTGCGCCAGAATTGTCCAAAATTGTCCTTGAATCTATTTTACTGGTTACCCGAAACGCTAATCGGGCTGGGAAGTTAGCCTTTATTATCCCGGTAATTACATTCACCGATGGCCGTTGGGTGGCGATTATCAAATGGATTCCGATTGCTCTTGCAAGTTGTGCAAGACGGGCTATTGGAGTTTCCACTTCCTTCCCAGCAGTCATGATCAAATCGGCAAATTCATCAATCACCAATACGATATAGGGCAGATAGTGATGACCATCGTTTGGATTTAATTTTCGATTTTTGAACTTAGTATTGTATTCCTTTATATTCCGGACCATCGCATCCTTTAACAAGTCATAGCGGTTGTCCATTTCGATACAAAGTGAGTTTAAGGTATTGATGACCTTGGCTGTATCGGTAATTATTGCTTCATCGGTGTCCGGAAGTTTTGCCAGATAATGTCGCTCTATTTTGTTGAAAAGAGTAAGTTCCACCTTTTTGGGATCAACAAGAATGAATTTCACTTCAGCAGGATGTTTTTTGTAAAGCAAGGAAGCCAAAACAGCGTTCAATCCTACCGATTTTCCCTGTCCTGTGGCACCCGCCATTAGTAAATGCGGCATTTTCGCCAAATCGACGACGAAGGTTTCGTTGCTAATGGTTTTTCCAAACGCTATTGGCAGTTCCATTTCAGCATTCTGGAATTTTGTGGATGCAATCACCGATCGCATGGAAACTATTTTTGGGTTTTTGTTCGGTACCTCGATCCCGATAGTTCCGCGGCCCGGAATAGGTGCAATAATTCGAATTCCCAAAGCAGAGAGCGATAAAGCGATATCGTCCTCCAAGTTCTTTATTTTTGAAATTCGAATTCCAGCATCGGGAACAATTTCATAAAGAGTAACGGTTGGGCCAACGGTGGCTTTTATGCTGGCAATCCCAATTTTGTAATTGTTGAGGGTTTCAACGATTTTATTTTTATTTTCCTCTAATTCCTCTTGGTCAATGGTTATGCCACTTCCCGAAGTATGGTCTCGCAGTAATTCAATGCTCGGGAATCTATAGTTGCTCAGTTCAAGCCGAGGATCGAATTCGCCGAAATCTTTCACCAATTTTTCACTGATGCTTTCAACTTCCTCTTCCTCGGGAGCTTGTTCTACTTCCATTTCCACATCTCCTTCTACATCAGATTTTAGAATTATTTTTTCAACGGGTGGAGTGGGAGTTGGCTTTACTTTTTGTTCCAATTCGAACTCGACCTCGGTTTCTTCTTCTAATTCTTCTTCAGAAATATGCGTAGCGGGTTTTGTTTCCTTTTCAATTTGTTTTTGAACCGTTCTATCGGTTACAAAATCTTCCTTAATTTGTTTTTTGGAAATCTTGAAGGCATTAATTGCCATTTCAGGGGTAAGTTTTAAGCGAACGACCAAGTAGAGAATAAGAATGAAGGTCATTACCAATATAGTTCCCGCCAGACCAATATAGTCCTGCATGTAATCATTGGTTTCAAAACCGATGGTACCGCTCAAAATAGTTGCATTTCCATCGAAAAAACCAAAGAACACCGAAATCCAGAGCATAAGAAGTAATCCCCAGAACCAGAATTTCACCAATTGTTTTTTAGCGTAATCAAAGAAATAGTAAACTCCGGTGATGCCGACGAGGAAAGCAATGATAAATGCCGAGATACCGAAGCCATTATGAATAAAAAAATGACCGATATGGGCACCAAACTTATTGAGCCAATTTTGAGCTGGAATGGCGCGATCTGTTAGATTTCCAATATTACTTTGATCTGCTTGCCAGGTGAAAAAGTAGGAAACAAAAGAAAGTAAGAGTGCCAATCCCAATAAAAACAGGAAGCTGCCCAAAAGAATCTTTTGTTGCTTGGAAAGCGATAGCTTCAATTTTTTACGCGGCAAATTGGTTGTTTTTCTCTTTTTTTTTGGCCATTAATAAATGGGTTGTCTGTTCGGCAAAAATACGAATATCAGGATGTAAAGTTCTAATTAAGTTTTAAATTACAAAAAACAATTTCCAGGGTTCAAATTCCAAATTTCAAACACCAAATACCAAATACCAAATACCAAACACCAAATACCAAATACCAAAAAACCAAATTCCAAATACCAAGAACCAAATACCAAATCAATATTGTCCAGTTAAAAATTATATTATGTCCCTACAGAACATTTATTAAAATGTTTTATGCTGGCGACCAATATTTTGTCCGCCGGCGGACAGTATGCCGTTAGGCGTTAAATATGGGTAGGGATAAATCACCCCCCCCCCCCTTCAGGACTAAGTCCGCCACGGCGGACTAGATATGATATAGGGTAATAAGTTTAATCACTACTTTTATCGGACAACAATGATCTCAAATCCCAAGTACCAAACCTGCCTGGCCGGCAGGCAGGTTCCAAAAACCAAATTCCAAAAACCAAATTCCAAAGGAAAGAGATGTTTTAAGGTGGCTGAGTAATTTTTGAAGTTTGCACCAATACTGAAATCTGTATTCGGAGTATTTTTAAAATGTTTTAGAATTTTGGAATGTAGATGATACAACCAATAATAACGGCGGCCACGGCAGCGAAGAAAACAGCTCCGGCGGCAACATCTTTAATAAAGCCAATTTTATTGTGGAAATCTGGGTGAACAAAATCGGCAATTTCTTCAACTGCCGTGTTTAACCCTTCAATACTTAATACCAAACCTATGGCAAATATCTGGAACATCCATTCGGTGGGGGATATTTGAAAATAAAATCCAGCAATTGTCATAATTATGGCAATTGCTGTTTGCACCTGTATACTTGCCTCGTAACGGAGCAGGAGGTAAGCACCAATAATGGCATATTTGAAGCCTTTAATTCGTTTTCCAGAATAGGTTTCCCACATTATAACAATGGTTTTAACGCTGAAAGATAATCCGGCTCCTCACCGATATCGGGTACTTGCTCACTGTATATAACTTTTCCATTTTCATCCAAAACCAAGACCGCACGGGAAAGGAGTCCTCGTAAATCGCCGGTTGTCATTTCAACTCCGTAATTTTTACCGAAGGATCCATCTCGAAAATCTGAAAGGTTAATTACGTTGTGCAAATCTTCATCATTAACGAAACGCTTTTGTGCAAATGGAAAATCTTTCGAAATACAGAGCACTTTAGTGTTGTTCAAGGAGGTTGCTTTTTCGTTGAACTTACGGACAGATGTAGCGCAAACGTTTGTGTCAATACTTGGAAATATATTCATCACAATCCGCGAACCTTTAAAATCGGATAGTTTTTTTGTGCTCAAATCCTGAGCTACCAGTTCAAAATCCGGAGCTTTTTCTCCTACTTTGGGAAGATTTCCAATTGTCTCAATATTATTCCCTCCTAGTTTAATATGTGCCATGTTTTTCTGTTTTTAAAAATGAAGCATAAAGATAAGGATTCGTTTTTGGTTATGGCTAATATTACTTTTAAAGAAAGCCTAAAAGAACTATTTAGACAAAAGTGAAATTTTGGATGGATTCTTCCTTCAGAAAGGATCGCAAAGCAATATTGCAATATTACGATGACCCCAGATTTTATGTGGTTTCGCAAAGAGGGAAGATGCTCTCCCTCTCTCGATTTCCTCAATTAACACCCGTCTATTGAATTGAAGCAAAAGCCAATGAATTAAGCCCTTGAGGTTTTAATATTCCGAAAATAAATTATCCCAAATTAAAATATTGTATTCTCATTGAGGCAAACCGATTTTTGGATGTTAGAATTAGGAGGCCAGGAAAATTTCTTGAAGGATTCTCCCTTCTCAAATAGGTAAAAAGTAATATTGCAATATTACGATGGCCCCAGATTTTATAAGGTATTGCAGGTGTTTCTTCTCTTTTGATTCAATCTGAACCAATTCCAAGAAAAAATCCTCTCACATTTACTGTGAAAGGATTTAATCAAAAATCTGGGGAGTTACTATCTATCTATAAATCTATTGAGCCCAAAACTTTTTTAGCGAAAGCGTTTGCAGCATCGCGCTCGGGCATTCCGTCTTCTATCATCTGGTGAACTTCCACCGCTCCACAAAGATTGGTGATCAATTCGCCGAGAATGTCCATCTCTTCCTCTGTTATTCGGCTGTATTCGCTGTAGGATTCCAGCACCTCAATACAGTTTTGGATTTGTGCAGAGGAATTATTCCGTTGAATATGTCTAATTACCGGTAACTTCATTTACTAAATCTTTTAGAAGTTCATATTTATTGGTCTGAACCTGGTTTACCAGCTTTCCATCTTTAAAAGAAGCGAAAGTAGGAAGGTTGTCCACATTTGCCATTTTTCGGCTTTCAGGGAATTTTTCGGCATCCACCAAAACAAATTTAAAACCCTCGGTCTCCGTCGATAGCTTTTTAAATTTCGGTTTCATCAATCTACAATTTCCGCACCATCCGGCAGCAAATTGAACGATTACGTTCTTTTCGTCCGCGATGAATTCCTGCAGACTATCATCTTTTAGTTCTAACATCATAATCTTAGTGACTTAAATAGCTAGCTACACCTTCGCGGGTTGCTTTCATTGCTTCTTTTCCTTCTTCCCAGTTTGCTGGACATACTTCCCCTTTTTCTTGAACGTGGGTGTAAGCATCAATCAATCTTAAAAATTCGTTCACATTTCTTCCTAGGGGCATATCGTTTACACCTTCGTGGAAAATCTTTCCGTCTTCATCGATAAGATATGTAGCACGATACGTTACGTTGCTACCTTCCAATAGATAGTATTCCTGCTCCTCATCATAACTTTGTGGTTCGATATCGAGAATTCCCAATGCGTTAGAAAGGTTGCGGTTGGTATCAGCTAGAAGGGGATAGGTTACTCCTTCAATTCCACCGTTATCTTTTGGAGTGTTCAACCAAGCGAAGTGTACTTCTGGGGTATCACAAGAAGCTCCAATGACCATTGTGTTTCGATCTTCAAATTTTGAGAGTGATTCCTGAAAAGAAAGGATTTCAGTTGGGCATACATATGTAAAATCCTTTGGATACCAGAAAAGCAATACTTTTTTCTTGTTTTTCTGGGCTTCCTCAAGTACGTTTAATTTAAAAGTGTCTCCCATTTCATTCATTGCATCTACTGTAATGTTTGGGAATTTTCTTCCTACTAATGACATAGTTTATATAGTTTTTAAGGTTAATATTTTTCTATAACAAAAATACGACTTAAGTCCCTTATTTGATGGAAAAGTGAATGTATTAATCTATCAACATATAGACGTTGTCGATAACAGAGAATGTTAACGATAAGTTATAGTTATGCTTTTGCGGGAGTTGCCAATTCCCTAATCTTTATTCGGAGGGCTGCGAACAAGAGTGTCATAAAAGGACTTACGTAGTTGAATACTGCATAGCCTGCATAATGAAGTGTGTCTACCCCCAAAACACCGCTATGGTAAGCACCACAGGTATTCCAAGGTACAAGTACGGAAGTGACCGTTCCGCTATCTTCCAAAGTTCGAGAGAGGTTTTCTGGAGCCAACCCTTTATCTTTAAATGCTTGAGCATACATTTTTCCAGGTATGACGATGGCTAGATATTGATCGCTAGCGGTTACATTTAAAGCCAAACAACTGACAACGGTACTTGCAAACAATCCAAAAGTGGTGTGAAACATTTTCAACAAAGCTTTACTGATTGCGGATAATGCACCTATGGCATCCATAATTCCTCCAAATGTCATGGCGCACAGAATGAGCCAGATAGTATTCAACATGCCTGACATTCCACCTGAGGAAAACAAATCTTTTAAGGCTTCATTTTCAGTTGGGATATTGGTTTGGACGGTTATGGCATTCATTAAACCTTTATATCCATTTTCAAAAGTCAATGAAGAACCTCCGCCAATAGTTGCTACAATTCCTGGTTGAAAAATTAATGCTGCCACCGCCGCTAATAAGGTTCCTATTAAAAGAGCGATTAATGGGGGCGTTTTTTTAACGATCAAAACCACAACTATAATTGGGACAAGGAACAACCAAGGGCTTACGTTGATGGATTCTCTCACTGCTTCCAATATTAAATGGGTATCTGCGGTACCGGTTGTCTCAATGTTAAATCCGATAATGACAAAAACAATCAAGGTAATTATCATGGTTGGAACAGTGGTGAAGAGCATATAACGAATGTGAGTAAACAAATCCGTACCTGCCATGGCAGGAGCAAGGTTTGTGGTATCGCTCAATGGAGATATTTTATCCCCAAAATAGGCGCCGGAAAGAATAGCCCCAGCAGTCATTCCCAAAGGCACGTCCAAGGCGTTGGCAATCCCGATAAGTGCAATCCCTACGGTTGCGGATGTAGTCCAACTACTGCCGGTAGCAACCGAAATTATGGCACAGATCAAGACACAGGAAACTAAAAAAATGGTGGGATTCAAGACCTGAAGTCCATAGTAAATCATTGTGGGGATGACGCCACTTATAAGCCAAGTCCCGGCCAAAGCGCCTACCATTAACAAAATCAAAATAGCACCTGCAGTAGATTTGATGTTTAGAGCCACTTCTTCCAACATTTGGTCAAAGCTTACCTTGTTGAAAAATCCTACCACAGCGGCTACGGCACCTCCCATCAGGAGTATAAATTGATTGCTTCCGCTAAGGGCATCGTCGCCATAAGCAAAGAAAACGTTGTAGAAAAGCATCCCGATCAATGCAAAAACAGGAATAAGCGCTTCCCAAATATTGAGTTCCCTGTTTTCTACTACTTCCTCATCTTTTGGATCGGCGGGCTTGATATCTTGGCTTTGCATCGAGAATTTTTGAAATGGAATGTAATGTTACGATTTTGTGAAAAGGTATGCAAATTTTAAATATTCGTTGCCTTCGGTCGTAATGAGATATCGCGGCATCAGTTTGATGTTTTTTGCTATCTGTAAAATTTAAGTGAAGAATTTATGAGGTGGACATGATTACCTAGAAGTCAGTAAATAGTTGTGTATTCAAATTTTGAATTTTCAAACGTTATTCCTTTTTAATAACCTATGAATTGTGACTCCCCTCATTATTAACCTAGGCGGAGTACAATCGAAAAATGTTTGGTTGACCGTTAATAAGGTCTCGACTGCGCTCGACCGGACAAATTGACAAAAGTTGTTGACGCCACTTTATTTTTAGTTGAGTCTTGCAGGAGTTCTTCGGCAACTCTTCTTCCTGTTTCGGCACCACCATTCATAAAACCTTGAAACTCTTCGCTGCAATGTTCGCCTGCAAAATAAAAGTTGCCGATCGGTTCTATTTCCAATCCCGAAATGGTTGTCCATTGTCCTTTTTTATAACAGGAATAACTGCCTTTGGCAAAAGGATAATCGATCCAATTAACAAAAACGTGTTTTCCTAAAAATTTCTCCTTCGAGTTTTTAAATACTTTATCAAGCTCACTTACAAGTCCCGCCACTCTTTCTTCTGGCAATTCCGTTTTCCAACTGTGATCAGGCGGAGCTATTTTGTTTTTAAATGATTCTTTATCGAGATTTAAGGAATAAGTGCCGCCGAAATAAGCCACATAAGCACCACGATCATTATTGGGTGTTTTATTATAACTGCTGTCCCAACCGTTTACAATATCCTTGTGGAAAAGATAGCCCATGGCAGAATTGGGCTTTTCTGACCACGGTGTTCCTTGGTAGCCTAATACCAGTTTTGTATTCATTCCATATCCCAATTCCTCAATGCACTTTTTCTTGCCGTTGGAGATATTTTTTAGGTTAAGTTTTATTTTGCGCAAAATTGTAAACGGAATGGTACAAACAATCCTTTTGGCCAATATTTCCTTATTATTAGTAAACTTCACTTGATAGTTACCGTCTTCATTTTCATTTATTTCACTGACTTCGTAATTTCTTTCAATCCGATCTCCACCAATTTTTTCAGTCAAGCCCTCGATAATTTTTGAGTTTCCGCCTTGAATACGGTATTTTTCATCACTATCACCAAAAGGTTTAAATCCTGCTTTTGTATCAGCATCGACCATGTCCAAAAGATTTATAGAAGATTGTTCAGTACAATCCAATCCGAATTCCGAAGTGAAGGCAGCTGTAAAGAGATCCTTTAACCACGGATCACAATCCAATGATGCTATATAATCACTTAATGGAATGTTGTCCAATATTTCGGCATCTGGGGTATCATAATTTTCTCCGAGTGAATTTTTATCTATAGCTATTTTCTTGGCTATTTTTTTGAATTCTCCTATTATTTCATCTTCTGGAATAATTCTATTATCGAAGAAATACGTATCCTTAACTAGATTTTTAGATTGTTGTTCTTCTTCCAGATCAATAAATTCTAGTTTAAATTCCTTGGCAAGACCAATCATATCCTCGTGAGTGGAATCTATAAAATCTCCTCCGAATTCCGGAAAAATACCCAAACCGAGAGAATCGTTGTAATGGGTCAGAATTCTTCCTCCCAATCTTCTGCTTCCCTCAAATACTTTGAAATTCAATTTTGAATTTAATAAGTGATTGGCACAATTTAAACCCGAAATTCCGCCGCCCAAAATGGCAATATCCAAAATTTCAGGTTCAGCTTTCGGAGTTTCATTCTTGCAGGAGATGAGAAAGGAAGGTAAACTCAATGCCAGGCCGACGCCGATTGCACCTTTTGTTGTATCCCCAATAAATTTTCTTCTGCTGCACGTATTAACGAAAGTGTCGCTAACTGTTAGATTGTATTCCTTCACTTCCTGATTTAAGTTACCGATCAGTTTTCTTAAGAAGTTGCTTTTTGCTTTTCTCATCACTTATTTTTTAGAAATTATTAAAAAACTAATTGGGGATTTTAATCGGAAATCAGGTCTACTTCTTTAAATTTCGGAAATGAACCTATTGATCTCTTTTCTAAGGAGATAAACCAGAATGAAAGTACAAATTATTTTGGATTTGATACTACTTTTTTTTAGGATCAAATCCTTAAGATTTTGGAACGATTCGTAATTTTGAATAACAAGAAGCTAAAGAAGCTGTCTCAAAACAATTTATTGTGTCCGTTCGAGCGCAGTCGAGAACTTTAACTAATTGACAGTTAAGTAGGTCTCGACTGCGCTCGACCTGACATTCTGATAAAATACAAGTTTTGAGACGGCTTCTTCAAATAAATTGATGTTTGAAGATAATTTGCATAATGCAGAAGACTTTCAACTTTGTAAAACTCCTAATCTCCAGAACTGGCCTTTCTTATAGCTTAACAAATTCCACTCTTCTGTTTCGGGCTTTATTTTCGGCAGTATCATTTTTTGCTATTGGTTTTTGTGAACCGAATCCTTTGGCAGTTAATCTTTCGGGATCAACTCCCATACTCACCATTTGTGTTTTTACGGCCTCGGCCCGTTCTTGGGAAAGTTTGTTGTTAAGTTCGGTAGTGCCGTCACTGTCGGTATGACCATTTATTTCAAATTTAAGATCGGCCTTTTCTTTCATCATCTTTACGAACTCATTGATTGTACCCATGGATTCGGGCTTCAGTATTGCTTTGTTTACGTCGAATTGAATACCATAGGCAATGAATTTTCCATCCGTAACTACTTTGTTATAGGTATCAGCACCACCAGAAGCGATTCGAAAATTCTTGAACAACACAGGGATTTCAGAACTTGTTACTTCAATATCCAATTTGGCGAGTTTTCCTGCTTCAATATGGTTCGAAATCCCGATGCGATGTTGGTCCACATATAATTTTCCGATGTTTTTATTTACATATATCGCAATTCGACGCCAATTATTTTGATTTGAATTTACCGCTTCGGAAGGAAATCTTTGGCTGCTACCTCCATACCAGTTATCATTTTTAAACACTCCAAATTCGTAATGCGCATTAGAAGAATCACCAGAAATTCCACTTAATACGATTCTGATGGGAGCTGTTGCATCGCCGTAAGCCCCAGTTGTTTCATCCTTTCCACGAAAATAAAGGGCAATTTCCGAAGCATCTGTCGAGGTCCCAACACCACCATTCGAGAGGACCTCAAATTCTAAAGTAAACTGTTCAGGCAGGTAGCCAGTTTCTTTCATTTGTGGATTAAAATACACTCTTGAATCAGCAGGAACGTATAGAACTTTTTCTCCCTTGAAGGTTTGGATTTCGGCATTGCCTTCGTCAATCAGCAGCCGACTTGGTATTTCCGAATCCCTTTCGCCGGCCATATCATAATGAAAAATAATTTTATCTCCCGCAACAAAGTCGTAGTTGGAATAAGAAAGCAAAGAGGCAGAGCCGGATTTTGGATTTTTTGAAACTTCTGCTATATCTTTCCTACCCTTATCTTTCTTATTGGTTTTTTCAGAACTCATTTTTTCCTCAGTACCCTCAAGGGATTTTTCGGTTTCTGATTCCGTTTTATTAAGGATTTTGTTTTCGGCAACTTCTTGTACCTTATCCTTCATCTTATTTAAAATCTGTGCATCTGCATTATCCATTATACTGAATGAAAGTATAAAAAGGATCGCTATTTTGAATGGTATTGTCTTCATGGTATTTCCTTGATTAGTTAGACTTTTTCCGTTGGGAGTTGGCAATTAACATTTTTGTGTAATTGTAAGTTGGACTAACGACTCCGGATAAAAATATCCCGTAAGAAAGTCCTGTGATTGGAAAAAAGTCTCAATTTATTTTTCTTCGGAAGGGATTCCGGAAAATAATTTTACCGTATTTAGATTACGGTTAAAGAAATAGCCTGGAGTTTCACCGATGATGGTTTTGAAGTCGTTGATGAAGTGGGATTGGTCAAAATAATTGCCGTGAAAAACCAATTCCTGATAATTTACGGACTGTTCATCTCTGATTTTTGTCCACAGATAATCCAATCGTACTATTCTAGCGAGAGTTTTGGGGCTAACCCCCGTTCTTCCGATAAACTTTCTAAGCAAGGTGCTTTTGCTGGCTGAACATTCCTTCAAAATTTCCTTTAAAGAAACGGAAATACTTTTTTCTATTATTTTATCATAAAGAATATCTACGGCATCAGGAAGGTAAGGTGTAGGTTGAATTGAATTGATGAAATTGGAGAAATAGGAAATTCGCTCAAAAGATGAACTTTGACTGGCCATTTCTTTCCAGATGGGAACAAAAATTTTTTCGGGGAGAGAAATGCTTCGTTTATGAATGGGCGACATGTCAATATTGAACAATCTTGAAAATACGGTCGCCTTACAGGTTATCGCCAAAGTATCCATATTTCCTTGAAAATTTAAATTTATGGCCTGCGGGATAATCGGCGCAACAAAAAATGGTTCCAATTCAATTATGCTTCTATCGGAAATAAAAGCCCGGTCCATAAAATGAAAAATCAGTGAAACATAAGGTCGCGGGAAAAATTTATCCGTCAGTTTTGAACCTTCAAAACGGTAGGCTTCGAATTGCCGGATTAACCATTCGTTACTTTGGTTATTGTTATAAAGTTTGATGGTTGCCATAAAAATGGTGTTGATTGTACAGGGTCGGTTTGCGATCAAAAAGTTATTTTAAAGCTTTAAAGTTTTTTATTCGTACCAAATCGGCAACCTAAACTATCCTAAATATAAAAGAATTAAGATAATTCCGCAAGTGAAGCTCAAACACAAAAGGAAAATTGTTAAACCTTATTTTAAGGTCGTTTTCCGAGTGTTAATAATAGAACTAATCCTTTAACCCAAAACATCCTAGGAGTCCGAAAACTTAATAAAAAATAATATATTAATTAAAAAACAGATTATTTTTGTGGGATAATTGAATTCACCTAAGTTTACTTATGATTATACGATCTTTTCTCCTACTAATTTTCACCCAGTTTTTATATGCCCAGGATCCGGTTATAACTATGCTAGATAGTTTAGCTCAGGCAAATTCGGAAGGAGAGAAGGCCAGGTTAAGCATGGTAATTGCTTCTCAGTTGGCCGAGGAGGATTGGAAAAGATCTCTTCATTACATTGATTTCGCACAGAAAAGTGCAAAGAAAACAAAATCCGATAGTATCATCGCAGATATAAACCTTGCGGTAGGTTCTATTTACTCCCAAAAAGAAGCCTATGATATTTCTCTCGAACATTTTTTGAATGCTTATGAGTATTATCAACACAAGCCTATTCTAGAAAGATTTGAATTGGAAAGTTACTTGGCAATTAACTATTCACAAACAGAGAACCTTGAGAAAGCCTTGGAACTTTTTCAGAAAATCGCTGATTATGTTCATATAAAGGAAGATCCGCTAAAATTGGCAACAACCTATAATAACATTGCTTTGGTTTGGATGGTAACGGATTTAGATTCTGCTTTGGTTTATTACAATAAATCCTTGCACCTTGTGCAAGAAATGGATAAGCCGGGCATGAAGGCTTTTCTATATACCAATTTGGCGCGATGTGCAAATTTAAAAGAAGACGAAATGTTGGCCAAAAGGTTTTTTAACCTGGCAATTAAGGAAAGTAAGAAAGCCGGATCAGGAAATTTGCCATGGATATATGGCCAATTTTCAGAATTCTACCTAAAAATCAAGAGCTTGGACTCGGCGATATACTACTCTAAAAATGCAGTAAAAATGTGGGACAGTATTGCACCGTATAGTACGGGACAACTGAAGGCCACCAAAGTGTTGTATAGTTCTTATATTAAAAAGGGAGAATTTGAAAAGGCCTCCCATTTTTTTGAAAAATTCATGGCAATCTCCGACAGCTTGAGTATTGAGGATAGAAGAATAAATGTTCAGAAAATAGTTTTGGATGAAGAATACCGGACCAAGGATCAAATCCGTGAACTGGAAGAGAGTAAAAGTCGTGCAAATTTTTACTCACTCATTTTGGGGCTAACAGTTCTATTGTTGATTCTCGGAACCTTTTTGTACCACTTTCGCGATAGGCTAAAACGTACGGAACTTGAAAAGCAATTGGTCACCTTTAAACAGAAGGAACTGGTCAGCAATTTAGAACTAAAAAATAAAGAATTGATCGGCAAAGCGATGATAGAAATGCACCGCGCCGAAATAATTGAGGAAGTTTTAAATGATTTAAAGGAAATAAAATTAAAGGCCGAGAAAAAGGAAACACAAAATGCGATCGACTATATTGCCAAACGCTTAAAGAGAGATACTTCCTCAAATGTGTGGGATGAATTTGAACTTCGATTTGAACAGGTTCACGAAGCCTTTTACAAAAATCTTATAAAAGGACACCCCCATCTTTCGCCTAAAGATAAACGTCTCTGTGCCCTTTTAAAATTGAACCTTACTTCAAAGGAAATATCCCAAATTACGGGTCAGACCGCGAAAACGGTAGAAAATGCCCGAACCAGACTTCGCAAAAAATTGAAGATTACCAATTCTCAAACCGATCTATCGGCCTATTTATCAAAATTCGGATAATATCAAAAACCACCTCTTAATCAGGTAATTTGCAACCTCTGGTTTTCCCAAACTTTTAATTTAGAAAATATCTGAAAAAACTTTTAGTCCAAAAAAATAATATTTTGTAGGAAAGTTGAATTTTTTAAGTTTACGCTATGATTAAACGATTTTTATTTCTACTAATCTTCACTCAATTTATTAATGCACAAGGACAGCTTCCCAAATTACTGGATAGCTTGGCTGAAGCAACTACGGAAACTGAAAAGACTAAGTTAAGCATGAGAATCGCTTCAAGTTTGGCAGGCGATGATTGGAAAAGAGCACTGCATTATATTGATGTGGCAGAAAAAAGTGCCAAGAAATCGAAATCTGCTAAAACCTTGGCAAATTTCCATATCGGCGTAGCTGAGATTTATTCCGAAAAAAGTGCGTGGGACATTACTTTGGAGAATTTAGTTAAAGCTTATGATTATTATAAAGACAAACCTCTGAAGGACAGATATAGATTGGAAAATGATATGGCAATTGCCTATGCGGAAACCCAGAATTATGACAAGGCATTGGAGTTTTTTCATAAAATATATGACTATGAACATACTCAAAAGAATCCTCTCAATTTGGCTTCAATTTCAAACAATATTGGCCTGGTATGGATGAATAAGAATTTAGATTCCTCTCAATATTATTTTAATAAGTCATTGCAATTAATAAAAGATATCAAAAACCCCGGCTTCAAAGTGCTTCTCTATACCAATCTTGGGAAAAGCTCCATTTTGAAAGAAAAGGACGAGGATGCAAAACACTATTTTCATTTGGCCATTAATCAATTGGATAGAAAGAAATCTACTGAGGATTTGGCATGGGTTTATGGGGAATTTTCGGAATTGTTTCTTCGAAATGAAAAGCTGGATTCCGCAATCTATTATTCTAAAAATGCCGTAGATATATTGGATAGTATTGCGCCTTATGGGCTGGAACAATTACAGGCTATTGAGGTATTATACAAGTCGTATATAAAAAACAAAGAGTTTGAGAAGGCTACAAAGAACTTTCAAAAGTTTTTGGCGATCTCAGACAGTTTGAACCTTGAAGATAGAAGGGTTAATGTTCAAAAATTATTGATAGAAGAAGAATACCGGAATAAGGATAAAATTCGTGAATTGCAAGAAAGCGAAAGTCGGGCGAATATTTATAGCGTTGTTTTAGTTCTGCTGGTATTTTTGTTGATCTTGACAATTATATTGTACCAATATCGAACTAGGTTGAAACAAAGTGAAATGGAGAAAAAATTGGTTACTTCCCAACAAAGAGAACTGGCCAGAAATCTGGAATTGAAAAATAAAGAATTGATTGGCAAGGCAATGGTTGAAATGCACCGCAATGAAATAATCGAGGATATTTTAAAAGACTTAAGAGGAATAAAGTTGAAGGCAGATAAAAAAGAAATGCAGACGGCCATAGACTATATAGCCAAACGTTTAAAACGGGACACATCCACTAATATGTGGGACGAATTTGAGCTCCGTTTTGAACAAGTTCACGAAACGTTTTATAAAAACTTAATCAATGCCCATCCCGATCTTACTCCGAAGGATAAACGTCTTTGCGCGTTGCTAAAGTTGAACCTCACCTCAAAGGAAATCGCTGAAATCACGGGTCAAACTCCAAAAACAGTTGAAAATGCCCGAACAAGACTTCGGAAAAAACTTGATATCACAAATTCCCAGACCGATTTATCTACTTATCTATCCAGTTTCGGATAGTAACTGTTTTTGGCTTATTAAAACCTAAGAATTGAAACTAAGTAAAAGTCGCTCTATCGACATTTATTTCGCTGTTGAAATGCTTCCAATCCTTCCGCGGAAAGTCAAAATCGTGTTTATTTGCCAGAAATAATAGTTTTGGAACGCTCCAAAAGTCAAATTATGTCCATTTAGGGCCAGATCGAATGTTTCAGACTTGAATTTATTCCTCAATTTGAACTTTAGAATCGACCGATATCTCCAATTCTCCACTGGCGCTCCCTTCTTGGTATCCAATTTTGAATATTTCTTTTCCCCCATTAATCTCTGACAATTAAGTTTTTATCTGTTTATGAGTGGTAATGCTATGGTGTATTTTTTCATATAGAGTGTTTTTGTAGGGGCATATTTTTTCTTCACATTAATAGCACAATCTACTTTTGCCCCGTTTTGAACTAGCAACTGCTTTAATGAAAAAAAAACCAATTCCGAAAGAAAACTCTTCATTGGACAGAATGATTGAAGCCATTTCCGATAAGAAGAATGCTTGGAAAAAAATTCTGTTAGAATTGGAAAGGGAGATGGATACTCGCAAAACTGAAGAAAAAAAATAAATATCAATACAATTAAACCATCATAAACCAAATTTAAAGTCATGAAGAACATCTTACTCTTTTTTTCTCTATTGGTTGCCAGTGCCAATATGCTTGCACAACAACCGGAGGATTATTTTATTACAAAATGGGAATATCCGGGATGGGGAAACATAACAATTCCCACAAATTCTGTTTACACATACAATTATACGGTAGATTGGGGGGATGGAAGTCCGATTTCAACACATACAGCAAATGCATCACATGTCTATTCTACCGCTGGCATTTACACTATTAAAATAAGTGGGACTTTTCCTCAGTTTTATAACAATGGAGCTTGGAATGAGGCTTTAAAATCCATAGAACAATGGGGGAATATCCAATGGAAATCTATGGCGAGATCTTTTAAGACAGTTCAAAATATGGCGATTAATTCAATTGACAATCCTGACTTATCGCAAGTAACCGATATGTCCGAGATGTTTTTTCAGTCAGGCGAATTTAATGGCGACATAAGCGGTTGGGATGTAAGCAATGTAAAAAATATGTCCCTGATGTTTTTCCAGTGCCCTGCGTTTAATCAAGATATTGGAAACTGGAATGTGAGCAATGTAACCGATATGTCCCATATGTTTGAAAGAACTCCATTCAATCAGGATATTGGTAACTGGGATGTTAGCAGCGTTACCACAATGGCAAGCATGTTTTCAGAAAATGTGGTATTTAATCAAGATATAGGAAGATGGAATATTAACAATGTGACCACTATGCATAATATGTTTAATGGAAATGCAGGGGCTCTTTCACCTGCCAACTATGATGCACTTCTTAGTGGTTGGAGCACTTTGGCTTTACCCAATAAACTAATATTTAATGAGCCAACGTTAAAGTTTTGTAATGCTGAAGCTGCCCGGCAAACAATAAAAGATAAAGAATGGACAATTTATGATGGTGGAACAAATTGTCTTGGAAGCTGTACCACGGAAACCACTTGGAACGGATCTGCTTGGAGCAATGGTTTGCCAACATCCACCAAGAAAGCCGTTTTTGCCGCCAATTACAACACCGCTACTTCCGGAAGTATTGATGCCTGCTCCATTCAAATAAATCCTGGTTTTACGCTAACAGTTGCTCCCCGGACGACCATAAAAGTACAAAGAGATCTCGCCATCGATGGTAATCTCATTTTTCAAAGTGATGCAACAGGAAACGGAGAGTTGGCAAAATTAGGTGAGAAGGCTGCGGTGGTGGGAGATGCAACAGTACACCGCTTTATGCTCGAAAAAAGATCGTATAGAATGGTGAGTCCAGCAGTAACAACTTCGTCAAATATTCGGGCAAATTGGCAGGAAGGAGTTAATAATGTAGGGATTCCTTATTCGCAAAATCAAAATCCAAACCCAGGATTTGGAACTCATATTACCGGGAGTACTACCGGCGCAAATGGTTTTGACGCCACGGGTACAGGTGCGCCCTCATTGTACACGGTTGATGTAGCTGCCCAACAGTTTCAGGTTGTGGGTAATACAGATGTCAATAAATTGACTGCGGGCGAAGCCTACCTTATGATGGTAAGAGGCGATAGGAGCATCGATCTTAATTACAACAATTCTTTTGGAAAAACCACCCTTCGTGCCAAAGGTAAATTGGTCTGGGGAAAAAAACATTTAAAATTTGCTTCCCCAAGTAATGGTGCTTTCGTAATGTTCGGCAATCCATATCAAAGTGCGGTAAATATGAACACGGTATTGGCAACTTCAACAAACGTCAATAAAAACTTTTATTATGTATACGACCCATCCTTAGGGGCCAATGGGGCTTATGTAACCGTTTATCTTCCTACGGGAAACAATAACAATGGAGGAACTACCAACGTTCCTTCTTCCTCCGCTAACCAATATTTGCAGCCTGGGCAGGGCGCACAAGTTGCAACCTTGTCAAAAGGAGGCGTTACTCTCGATTTTCTTGAGAGCGATAAAGCTCCCGGACAGTTTACATCAACAAATGCTACAGGAAATACTTCTCTGTTGGAAGGAATGTTGATGGGCCAACTATTTACCCAAGAAAATTATAACAATGGCGGTCCCGTACACGATGGATTCGCAATTCTGTTTGCTGAGGAAAACGATAACGCCATAACTTCCGTTGACGCAGTGAAACCTATGAATTTCTATGAAAACATGGGGATTGACCACGACGGAACCTATCTTAGCATAGAAAAAAGAGCCTTGCCCCAAGCGGGAGAAATCTTCCCTCTTTACACCAGTGGTTATAATTATTCCAATTATGTAATTACGATTGAAGTGAACGGGCTGGCAGATGCCGCATTTTATTTGGACGATAATTTCAGGGGCAACAGTACGCTGATTGATGCAGGAGAAAACGCCTACGGCTTTACGGTCGATTCAAATAATCCGGAAAGCAAAGCTACCGACAGATTTTCAATTCGGGTTGCCGAACGATTGAGCATTGATGAAAATGCTTTTATTGCCGGTATTACGCTTTATCCAAATCCAATGGAAGGCCAACTGAAAATAGGAAACTCCAATAATGTTCAATTGGAAAGTGCTTCAATTTATGATATAACGGGAAGACTCTTGAGAACCATTGATCTTAAAGGAGCAACTTCGGAAGTTACCTTGGATGTATCCGATCTTTCTGCTGCCACCTACATGGTTGTGATTAATAGTGAAAAAGGTAGAATATCCAAACTGATGGTTAAAAAATAGGAGAGAACTTCTTCAAACCTAAAAGTAAAATAATAATTACGTAGGAGTAATTGGAAAGCTCCGGTGAGGATTCTTGTAATCTTCCCGGAGTTTGTTTTTGTTGTTATTTTTAAAGTTTAAAATTTAAAATGTAAAGTTTAGAATTTATGAAACAAGTAAGAAATACGTAAAATAAGAAACCTTTTTCCGCCTTATTCGCTTAGAAACTATTTTCATTTAATAAAATTAATCTTATTATTTTAGGTCAAGACTATGACAATTAAGGTAATAAGGTTTTACACTTTCCGTATTTAAATTTGCTGAGGTAATAAGGTTGAAAATCTTGTGGCTTTCGCTCTGGATAACAAAAATTTGAAGTTGTTTAAGAACTTATATGCCATTAGTCACCTTGTTTCAATTTAGGCGTTTATAGGTTTTAAAAGTCTATGAAAGGCAGGAAGGACCAAACCAATTTTCACCTTATCAAATTAGGGACAATTACCATATAATAAAATCAATCTTATTACTTTAGGTCAAGACCATGACAATTAAGGTAATAAGGTTTTACGATTGCCGTATTTAAATTTACCGGGGTAATAAAGTTATAAAGCTTGTGGATGCTACACGAGAGACCAAAATTTGAAATTTGTTTTTGCACATTATACCGGCAACAAGTCGTTGTAATTCCAGCTTTCACACCTTATAAAAATCAATGAAAAGGCAGGAAGCACAAAACCCATTGTCACCTTATTACGCTTAATAATCCCCAACAAAGAACAAACAACTAACCTTATTACCTTAGGGTGAGACAATTTCAATACTATAATAAGGTTTTCCATATACGGTATTTAAATTTATTGAGGTATAAAGATAGAATGTCCAAAGCCGTGGAATTATCCAATTTGAAAACAAATATCAATCTAATTTCTAACGGAAAGACACAGCATTCTTGTCCAAAATTGTTGTAAGCAATTAATTATCCGGTTCAGCATCCGTGAATCTCACCCTAAGTGTGTTTATCTTTCCCCGCAGAAAAGCACTTTCCAATCCAAGTTCCTTGATTGACTTTTCACTAAGATGTTTTTGTTCAATGTTTACTTCAAAAGATGATTTGAAGGGAAAAGGAATAATATTCACTTCATTGTTAATTGGCCATTTTGCAATTAGATTTTTGCCTTCCACAGGATTAAAGGAAGAGGAGTTTTTAAATCCATTCTTAAAAAAATAATGTTCCTCGCCCTTATCAACGCCGGGAGGATTAAGGCATAGATAAAGTGATAGGTTGTCGCAAAGTTGCAATAGTTGGAAATGCCTTTTCAGCAAGTCGTTATCCACCTGCCCCAATTCTGTACGAATTCTGTTTTGTCTTAATTCTTCATTGTTTAAAAAATGGCGATTGGCTTCGTCATTTGCATCGTTATCCATGAAGGACACGTAATGCTTACTACATAGAAGAGCCGCGTAAAGGTTCATTTCTTCCGTTTCGTTGAGACCAATATTATAATATGCTAGTTTTTTTTCGTGCGGATAGTCAATAAAATCAAACGGTCGATTCTTCTCTGAATTCCATATAGGATTGGAATCGGGGAGGATCCAACTTCGGTCGTGCTCGTGGACTGCAAATACGGCATCCTCAAAAAAAAGGAGTCATGTGCAAAGAAATGTTCAAAATGACGTGCCAGCTCGCCAGACAATAATGCGTGGTCGTGCTGGCACGTTAGTATAAATTTATTATTTTCTTTGCGGACAATCACTTGTTATTTCAAGACATTCACCTTCACCATACATTCCCGCATCATTTTGTAGGTGCGCTCAATGTCATTGTCCAATCCAATGGAAAAACGGATAAGACCATTGCTCAATCCCATTTCAGTTTGTTCCTCTTCGGGAATTTCGGAAGAAGTAGAGGTCCCCGGGGCGCTGAACAGGGTTTTGTAAAAACCTAAACTTACTGCCAGATAACCAAGATTGCGCTCTTGCATCAATTCCATCAATTCGTTTGCTTTCTCTAATGAACCAACATCCAAAGTCAACATACCGCCAAAACCGTATTCGGCATTCATCATTTTCTTGAAAAGTTCATGTCCCTAATGGGATTTTAATCCCGGATACACAGTTCGCAAACCATCTTTCTCAAATTTTTCAGCTAGATACAATGCGTTTGCACTGTGCTGTTTCATTCTGATATGAAGGGGCCTGAGATTTTTTAAGATAGAAGCCGCCCGAAGACTGTCCATTGCAGGTCCCAGAAGCATATTGGCGCCATCGTTCACATTTCGCAAGCTGTCAATAAATTCCTGGGAACCACAAGTTACGCCACCCATGGTGTCACTGCTTCCATTGATGAACTTGGTCAAACTGTGTAAAACAATATCCGCTCCCAATTTTGCGGGAGAAACGCTTAAAGGCGAAAAGGTGTTGTCAACCAACAATTGCAGGTTGTGTTTTTTAGCAATTTTTGAAAGTGCCCCGATATCCGCAATTTCCAAAAGTGGGTTGCTCACTGTTTCACAATAAAGTATTTTGGTGTTTTTTGTAATTGAATTTTCTACCTGCTCAAGATCGGTGATATCAACAAATGAAGTTTCAATATTCAACCTGGGAGCAAAGTTTTTTAGAAAAGCATAGGTTCCTCCATAGATAGTCCGGCTGGAAACTATATGATCGCCGGCTTTGCACAACTGCAGAATTGCCGGAGTTATCGATCCCATTCCAGTAGCGGCTACGTGGGCGGTTTCGGTTCCTTCCATTGCCGCCAGAGCCTGGCCCAAATAAAGGTTGGACGGAGTAGAGTGTCTTGAATACAGATAACAACCTTCCGCATTTCCCTCAAAAGTATCGAACATTGTCTTTGCTGAAAGGAAGGTATATGTGGAAGAATCGGAAATAGAAGGGTTTACGCCTCCAAATTCTCCGAAATATTGTAGATCCTGAATCTTGTCTGCTGGTTTAAAAGCCATAATGAATATTTTTGGTGTTCTGCAAATTTGCAAAAATTGGGAAGCATATAAAAGCAAAGAGACTTTAATTATTTAAATTAAAATGGTAATTATGTCCGTTCAAATTGCAATTCCTTTGGGAATTCTTCATTTTTACAAAAAAACAACGATTAATCAAGTTGATAATAATGAAAATAAAACTACTCCTCCTTGCCACTTTAATTGTTTTCTCTTCTTGTGGCGGCGTCAAGAAATATAATGAGCAGATCGGTAAACTCCATTCTCCACAGGAACTGAAAGATGATGTGGATGCGGCGTACAATCAGTTAAAAAAATATCATCCCAGATTGTATCAATATACTTCCAAAGAAGTAATGGATTTTAAATTTGATAGTTTGAAACAGTCTATTAAAACTCCGTTATCCAGTAGAGATTTTTATGAGAAACTTTCGCCTGTAATTGCCAGTGTTAGACAGGGTCATTTAGTTATCAGTCCCCCAAATATAAAACGCACCCGTAAAGAACGAAAGGAGCTTATGGAGAAGGCCTTTTCTTTTAACACCATGAAATTTGAATATCTCGATGAAAAACTGTGGCTTGTCAATGCGATGGGCAAGGACACATTGCTTATTGGGAGTGAGGTATTGGCAGTAGAGGATAAAACCCCAAAAGAACTTATTGAAAATTACAACACCTTGATTGCGAGCGATGGCTATAATAAAACCTTTTATGATGGTTTTGTAGGCTCAAGATTCCCCGGATTTTATATAAAAAATAATGGCTTCCAAGACAGTATCCATATAACATTTAAAAATACGGATTCCATCTTTACGCAAACTATTTTTTGGAAGAATAAAAAGAATCCCGAATCTATTTCCAAAGATTCTCTTGCAGTAGATATAGGTGAGAAAATCGCAGTAAAAAAATTAACCAAGGAAGAAAAGAAGGCCAAGAAAATTGCAGCTAAGCAAAAAAGAAAATACAATAGCAAACGGGGATATATCGCAAGCACAGATGAATATACTCGGACTTTTTCCTTAATTGGAGCAGATAGTCTGACTGCATATATGAAGATTAGAAATTTTTCTAATGGAAATCCTGACGATTTTTATGAAGAAACTTTTAATACCATCGATTCTTTAGGGATTACCAATATGATTTTGGATTTACGGAATAATGGCGGAGGGAGCTTGGCCGAAATAAATGATCTGTATTCATATTTCACAGATTCTCCATACACACTTGTAAGACCGAGTGAAGTTAATACCAGAACTCCCTTTTTTCCTTTTTTAATAAACAATACGAATCCTGGTGTTATCCAAGGCTTGGCAGTTTTGTTCAGTCCGGTTATTTTAACCCACAATCTTCTAAAGACCAAAAAGGTTGATGATACCATTTATTATAGATTTAAAGCTTCGAAAGAGCATAAACCGAAACCCAATAATTATAAAGGCAACCTCTATGTTTTGATAAATGGAAATTCCTTCTCAGCTTCCTCCATACTTTCTGCCCAATTAAAAGGAACCAATCGGGCCACTTTTGTAGGACAGGAAACTGGAGGAGCTTATAATGGAACTGTTGCCGGACTTTTTAAGGGTTATCGACTGCACAACTCCAAAATCCTTATGAGAATTGGTATGATGCAAGTAGACACTTATTATAAGGTTGAACCTGATGGTTATGGAGTGCCGGTAGATAAGGAAATTATACCTACAAGAGCCGATAGGGAAGCCCAAAGAGATCCTGAAATTGAGTGGGTATTAAATGATATGAAGATTAAAGGATAACTTCAAAACTCTCCTACGTTTACCCGCCGCAGAACGGCGGGCAAGCTTCTAAACCCTCCTACGGTTTACCCGCCAGGGGTGGGCGGGGAAGCTTCTAAACTTTTAAGCTTCTAAACTTTTAAACTTTTAAACTCATCAACTCCTCAACTCCTCAACTCCTCAACTCCTCAACCTCTCAACTTTTAAACCCCCAAACCTTTAAACTAATAACCAGTATTTGTACCTTTGCCACTTCATTAAAAATACTTAGAGAATGTCAAAATATGATGTTGCAGTTATAGGGTCAGGCCCTGGAGGATACGTTGCCGCAATCCGTTGTGCCCAATTGGGTTTGAAAACGGCTATCATTGAAAAATACAATGTTTTGGGTGGTACTTGCTTAAATGTGGGCTGTATTCCAAGTAAAGCTTTGTTGGATTCTTCCCATCATTACGATGATGCCTTAAAGCATTTTGAGGAACACGGAATCGAGATTCCAAAAGATATAAAGTTGAATTTCAAGAAAATGATAGCGCGCAAGGACGCTGTTGTTGAGCAAACCACCAAGGGAATTGAATTTTTGATGGATAAAAATAAAATCGATGTCTATACCGGAACGGGTTCTTTTGAAAATGCAACCCATATAAAAATATCTGGCGAAAAGGAAGAAACCATTGAGGCTAAAAACACAATTATAGCTACGGGAAGTAAACCTAGTTCACTTCCATTTATCAAATTGGATAAAGATCGAGTTATAACTTCTACCGAAGCTTTGAGTTTAAAGGAAGTGCCAAAACATCTGGTGATAATAGGAGGTGGGGTTATTGGTTTAGAACTTGGTCAAGTATATCATCGTTTGGGAGCTGAAGTTTCCGTAGTAGAGTATATGGATCGCATTATCCCAACTATGGATGGAGGACAAAGTAAGGAATTGCTTAAGGTTTTAAAGAAACAGGGAATGAAATTCTATCTTTCCCATAAAGTCTCAGCCGTTTCCAAAAAAGGAAAAGAAGTTACCGTAACTGCTACCGATAAAAATGACAAAGAAGTAACTATCAAAGGAAATTACTGTTTGGTTTCCGTAGGAAGAAGACCTTTTACCGATGGATTAAAAGCAGAAAATGCCGGAATAAAAGTTACAGAACGCGGAATGATCGACGTAAACGATCAACTTCAGACAAATATTAAAAACATTTATGCCATTGGCGATGTGGTCCGTGGGGCGATGCTTGCTCACAAGGCTTCTGAAGAAGGAGTTTTGGTGGCGGAAATAATCGCTGGCCAAAAACCACATCTTGATTATAATCTAATTCCCGCTGTAGTCTATACCTGGCCTGAAGTTGCATCTGTTGGAAAAACCGAAGAGCAACTGAAAGAAGCCAAAGTTGAATATAAAGCTGGACAGTTCCCAATGCGTGCTTTGGGAAGAAGCCGTGCGAGCGGAGATCTTGATGGCTTCGTAAAGATTCTTTCTGATAAGAAAACAGATGAAGTTTTAGGCGTGCATATGATAGGAGCTAGGGTTGCAGATTTAATTGCAGAAGCCGTAGTCGCTATGGAATACCGAGCCAGTGCAGAAGATATTGCCAGAATGAGCCACGCGCATCCAACGTATGCTGAAGCTGTAAAAGAAGCCGCCTTGGCCGCTACTGAAAATCGTCCGTTGCATATTTAGTTGAAATGGTCCATTGACGTTTGGGAATTGGACGGTTTGAATCACGACGGTTTGAATCACGAGGGAATTGAAATCTAGGATGAACTAATTCCAGTTTTTTTATCCAACAGAGATTCGCGAAATCTTCATTTTCCCCTTTAGAGCCTGTCCCGAACTGGCTTCGGGAGGGTAGGGAATCTAACCTATATTTCCAATTCCCCCTCGGGGGGCTAGGGGGACAGACGTTTAGAAACTGCCCCTGGGCTTCGCTTGCCTTCCCAGGGCACGTAGGCAGGCCTGCCTGCCAAAGGCACGTAGGCAGGCCTGCCTGCCAAAGGCACGTAGGCAGGCCTGCCTGCCAAAGACACGTAGGCAGGCTCGGCAACTGAAATAGAAATCGAAAACGAAGTTGAAGTTGAAGTCGAATTTGAAGAAAATAGTTTCCGTTAATTATTTGAGGAATTAAGGATAGCAAAATCTTTTTCCTCCCCTTTAGAGCCTATCCGGAACTGGCTTCGGGAGGTTGGGGGTATTCCCGAATTTAAAAGAACCAAAAAGATAAATAAATCCCCCATCATTAACTAATAACCCCCAAAATCAATACCTTCGCAATAAATCCGAAACTTATGGCTCTTTCCAATAACGATATCATGAAAAAATTGCGAGTAGCGCATAAACTGCGTGATGAGGATATTGTTAAGATTTGTTCCCTAGTTGATTTTGCAGTCACTAAGAGCGAACTGGGAGCTATCTTCCGCCACGAAAGCCACGAAAAATATATGGAATGTGGCGATCAGTTCCTTCGTAATTTCCTCAATGGATTGATTATTCATCTACGTGGTCCAATGCCTGAAAGGAAGAAGATAGAACCCAAAAATATGTCGGCGGACAAGTCCAAAAATAAGCCAACCGACAAACCGAAATCTAATCCCAAGCCAAAACGTTAGAAAATCCAAATCGGATTTTTCCTAATAATCACACTGAGAAGTAGATTCTTTTTCACTGTTGTCCGATAAACGGAATTCCTAACCTTGAGAAGGCCAATAATATATGCAGTCCGCCATGGCGGACTAGATTTTGACGGGGTTCTATTTTCCTACCCATATTCAATGCCTAACGGCATTCTACCTGCCGCGGCGGACAAAATATTGGTAACCAGTAGATAACAGCTAAGGAAATGTCCGCCGCGGCGGACATAAAATGATTATTAAGACAACAATACTGATTCTTTTTAATACCTGTGGGCATAATTTCTCACTGTTGGATCTTGAAATAAATGGCGATTTCGATCCAGAGATTTTAAGTTGTACAATCTTTGTGATTCTGATTTGATTCTTTTCTGAATGTTCCTTAATGAATTCATGATGGCTGATCTTTTCTTGGTTAATGGATTTGTATTTTGTTACGCCTTTTCTGATTCCAAGTATAGGCGTGGGAATTTTTAGGTCTATGGATGTTGCTGTCTGTATTTAAGGTTCTCATGATTTTGGTTTTTTAATTTGTGGATTATAATATTAGTTTTTAATTTTTTGGTTTCAGGTTTCAGGTTTCAGGTTTCAGGTTTCAGGTTTGAGGTTTCTTCGTTTCCTGTTTCCTGTTTCCTGTTTCTCTACTCTTTATTCTCTATTCTCTATTCTTTTTTCTGTCTCGTTATCTAAATCTCCTTAAACTATTCCAGTAATTTAATTTTGAAGTATTCATTTTCGAGGTTACTTGTTTTCTGTCTTGTATTTTCATCTTATTTTGATTTTTGTGGTTTATAATTAGAAGACGATGAGATTTCATATTTGTTACAGTACTATGTTATGCAATGTAGTATTTTGGCTTAATTTTAACTTTATCAAGCTTTCAGTTCTTCCATTTGTGGAGAAAGTCGATGTTTAACACAGGTTTAACCGAGGTGAATTCATAAATCGTTGTTTGATCGCGGAGTTCACCCTATATTTGCAACCATATTAATTCCCCTTAATAAAATTTGCTATTATTGAATTGTCATGAATACCGTACGTAAATCCGAAACAAACAAGCTCAAGCGCACCCATTTATATTATAAGTATACCGGGTTCTATACTTTTGTGGGACAAAGCCTTAAAAAGGCAGCCCTGCCAATTATTGGGGTAGTTGGTATATTATTTTTGCTGAATGCTTATGTTGTGGATTTTGGACAACTCTTCACCTATGTCACTGAAAAGTACGCTCCAATAAACGTTCTACTGGTTTTCTTGGCTTCCGAAACATTTTTAGGTTTAGTACCGCCCGAAATTTTTATTGCGTGGAGCCATAAAATGCCCGAACCTGTTCTGTATCTTTCTTTGTTGGCGCTTATGTCTTATGTAGGAGGAATCTTTTCTTACTTTATAGGGAAATGGATATTCACCATTCCAAGAGTCTATGCCTATTTGGAAGGAAGTATGAAAAAACACTTGAAACACATCCGCAAGTGGGGTGGTTTCTTAATTGTTGTGGGAGCTTTATTGCCCATTCCGTATTCAATGACCAGTATGGCAGCGGGAATGATCCATTATAAATTCTCAAAGTATCTTTTATTTGGCTTACTGCGCTTTGTGCGATTCTATCTGTATGCCCTTGCTATATTCAATTTGATTTAAGGCATTTAATGATGCGTTATTCATTAAGAAAACGGTCATCTAAATCCCAGGTCCTTAATTCTTTCCGATGAAGAAGAATGACCCCTATGCGGCATTACGATTTAGGGAGTTCAATATTTTTCTGTTTGTTCGCTTCGCAATGGTCTTTGGGTGGACGATGCAGTTTGTGGTTATTGAATGGGAAGTTTATAGCATCACAAAAAATCCACTTCTACTTGGATTAATTGGTCTCGTGGAAGTTATTCCTGCCGTTTCCTTGGCATTATTTGCGGGTCACATTGTGGATCAACGCGAAAAACGGGGATTGTTGGTAAAATGTATCTTAGGTTTTTCCGTTGTCAGTCTTGGACTTTTTCTTTTAACCTGGCCAAAAGTGGTTGGCGATTTAAATACCAATACCACTCTTTACGCTATTTATTCGCTGGTATTTTTAGGCGGAATTGTAAGATCATTTCTAGGACCTACAATATTTTCCTTGTTCTCACTGTTGGTTCCTAAAAGAGTATATCCGAATGCGGCAACGTGGAGCAGTTCGGTTTGGCAGATGGGAGCAGTAATTGGCCCAGCCACAGCCGGCTTTTTTATACATTGGATCGGCGTGCATTGGTCTATGTGTTTTGTCTTTTCCTTTTCATTGATTGCCTTATTGTTGTTACATAAAATTCCAAGGAAACCTATTATGAATCCAAAAATAGGAGAGCCTGTTATGCAAAGTTTGAAAGAGGGAATAAAATTCGTCTGGAGTACAAAAGTTATTCTTGGAGCCATTACGCTCGATATGTTTGCCGTACTTTTTGGAGGGGCAGTGGCATTGCTCCCTATATACGCACAGGATATCCTAAAAGTTGGTTCAGAAGGTTTCGGAATCCTTCGGGCCGCCCCTGCCGTGGGTGCTTTGGTTATTATGTTCACTTCGGCCTATTTTCCACTTAATAAAAATGCAGGATTAAAACTGTTAGCTGCAATCTTCGGCTTTGGAATCTGCATTATTGTGTTCGGAGTTTCAACCTTGTTCTGGCTTTCGGTTGTTGCTTTGTTCCTCAGTGGAGCAACAGATGGAATTTCAGTTATCATCCGTCAGACCATTTTACAACTTCGCACTCCAGATGCAATGCGTGGGCGGGTAGCTTCCGTCAATTCCATGTTTGTGGGCTCTTCAAACGAACTAGGCGCATTTGAAAGTGGCCTTACCGCAAAATTGATGGGCACGGTTACCGCCGTGGTATTTGGTGGCGTAATGACCTTAATAACCGTTGTGGGAACGGGTGTAGCACTTCCAAAGCTTCGCAAGTTGGATTTACGAAAAGATTTGGAGGAGAATGAAAGAGCCTAATTCTAGATTCTCTAGATTTCTTTTCATTTGCCGATAATAAAAGCTCAGCTAAATATGCTGTTTCTGCCTTTCCACGTATATTCGCACTTCTGAAATATGAAAATGCAAAATTTTTATAGCAAAACCACTATGGATTGAAAAATCGAAGGGTTTAAAACGCAATGAAATTACAAACCATTATTAGGTTGTTAAGTTACTCAGTTACCTAGTTACTCAGTTACCTAGTTACTCAGTTATTCAGTTACTTCGTTACTCAGTAATTCAGTTACTCCGTTACTCCGTTACTCAGTTACTCAGTTATTTAGAGTGAACATCTTAATAACTTAATAATCAATAACTTAATAACCAATAACTTAATAACTCACGTTTTAATAACTTAATAATCAATAACTTAATAACCAATAACTTAATAACTCACGTCTTAATAACTTAATAATCTATAACTTAATAACTCTAATGACGAGATTATTTTTCCAACCTGAAAGTTTTGCACCAAAGGACATAGATTCACCTAACGACCGTCACCTATGAAGCGCTTATTTTCCAATCTCCTTTTTCGGGTTTTTCTTGCAATTATCTTCGGTATAATCTTCGGACTTTATCTTCCCGAATCTGTAAATAGAATTTTTACAACTTTCAACGCTTTTTTCGGCCAGTTCTTGAGTTTTGCCATTCCATTGATAATTATGGGATTGATTATGCCGGCTATTTGCGATCTTGGAAAGGGTGCGGGAAAATTACTCTTGATAACCGCTGCAATAGCCTATGGATCCACACTTTTCTCTGGTTTTATGACCTATTTTGCTGCTTCAGGTATTTTTCCATCCCTTTTGGAATCCCAAGTAGATGCTACTGCCCAAATTGCTGAAGCAGGTAAGGAATTAACGCCTTATTTCAGTATAACAATTCCACCAGTTTTAGATGTAATGTCGGCTTTGGCTTTGGCATTTGTAATCGGTTTAGGGTTATCGTATCAGGAAAAATCAAGTTTGAAATCCGTTGTCAAGGATTTTCAAGTTATTATAATGCAGTTGATAGAAAATGTGATTGTTCCGCTCTTACCATTATTTATTTTAGGAATTTTTACAAGCATGGCTTTTAGCGGAAAAGTGTTTTCCATTCTTTCTGTTTTCCTCAATATAATTGGAGTCATTTTCGCTTTGCACATCGCTTTACTTCTCATACAATACTTGGTTACGGGTTTAATTGTGGGAAAAAACCCCATTCGCTTGTTGGCTAATATGATGCCAGCCTATTTTACCGCCCTAGGAACCCAATCTTCGGCAGCGACGATTCCCGTCACCTTGGAACAGACCAAAAAGAATGGCGTCTCCGATAAAATCGCAGGTTTTGTAATTCCTTTATGTGCCACCATACACTTGTCTGGAAGTACTATGAAGATTACCGCCTGTGCAATGGCTTTGATGATTTTGGAAGGTATGCCATTTTCGTTCACACTGTTTGCCGGATTCATTGCCATGTTGGGAATTGCGATGATCGCTGCTCCAGGAGTTCCCGGAGGTGCGATCATGGCGGCGATAGCTTTGTTGCAGTCAATGTTAGGTTTTAACGAGGAAATGATTGGACTGATGATCGCCCTGTATATCGCAATGGACAGTTTCGGTACCGCTTGCAATGTTACAGGTGATGGCGCAATAGCTCTTGTAATAAACAAAATAACAAAACAAGGTATTGCTTATTCCACTTGAACAATCAATTTCTAGAGATTATTTTGAAAAATCCCTTTTGGAAATTTTCAGCAAAAATTCCCGATTTACTTCGTGGATTCCATCAAACACTTCTATGCTTAATCGGTCTTTAAAAAGTTTGTTTCCTTTTAGCTGTTCCTCGGTTTTACGTGCTTCGGTAACGTATTGGTCTTTGTCGCCATAAAGATAAATAACCTCAGCGGTAGGATCTAGAAATTCAAAATCTTCGGGTTTTAATTCCCCGGGAATACCTCCTGAATGGAGAATTAACATATTACATTGAATTTTCCGTTTCGCAATCCACCGTGCAGCAATTGAAACTCCCTGAGAATAACCCAAGACGATTAGATTGGGAATTTCACCCGATACTTCTTTCTGAAAAACCGCATCCACATAGTTTAATACATTTTCGGTTTCTATTAATGTATTCTCGCGAGTTAGCCAAGAAGCTCCCACGTGCTTATATCCTTTGTCAAGATAATATTTGGAAGGAGCTTGCAGCGCAATAATATAGTTTTCTTCAGAATCGAGGTCAGAAAAATAATTGATAAAGTATTTGCTTAAATAGCCCAAGCCATGAAAAACCATCCATACGTTTTTAGTCTTTTCGGTGAAGGAATTCAGTGTGGAATAGCTGTTGGAAGTGGTGTAGGAAACCTGTTTTTCGATGCTCATTCTGTAAGGCTCATTTTTGTATATTTACAAAAGTAAGGTATTAAATAGACTATAGAACTTTCAGGATTTGATAAGTAGATTTTTTTGACCGGAAAAGTTGGGGATCCAAGAATATCTCAGCACGGTTTTTAGTTGTTATTGTTTCAATCGCTATTGATGTTATCGAATGATTGAATTAGAAGAATATTCAAAGAATAATTTGAAATTTGAAATTTCTGAAATTCAAATAACAATAAGAAATTCAGAACTAACCCAATTAACAGTTTACGAAAAAGCTATTATATATAAATATTCCAGTGACGGATTTGAAGTTATAAATGAACTTTTGAGAAAGTCAAAGGGAAGGAAATGTGATGAATTTGGAACTTATTTAAAGTTATCTCTCAGTAAGTTGCCTAACTTTGAGGGATTGGTTTATAGAGGAGCGCATTTATCAAAAGTAGAATTGAATAGATATATCGATTCGTTTAAACATAATTCACTCGTGACAGAATATTCTTTTATCTCTACAAGCAAATCTAGATTAATTGCAATGTCGTTTAAAGGTAATGTTCTATTCAGAATGTTCTCAAGAACAGGCAAGGATATAGAAAGAATAACTAAATTTGGAATATTCGGTTATCCAAATGAAAAAGAGGTTTTGTTCAGTCCTAATAGAAAATTTAGAATTTTGGATATAACAAACGAATTGACTTACTCGATGATAACTATGGAGGAAATATTATGAAAACACTAGAAAAATACGAAAGTGAAAACATGTTAGAAAAGAAGGATTTTGATATGGTTTCAGAATTAATTTTCCAATCTTTCTCAATGATAAGAAATGATGAGAGTCAGGTTTCTCTTGACAAAATGGAGGCTTTAATTTCTTCTTTCACCCAGTTTTTAGAAGAATACATAGAACATCAATTCTTAAATTCCGAAACCGATAAACTTAGTCTTATTGATTTTATTGATAAAATGAATATGCAAAAGGAACTCATTGCATTAAGAAAGAACGAAACCACTTTTGAAGAAATCGAAAAGGCTGGGAAAAGTCTCGGCAGAAAGTCCCAATCGGCGTTTGAGAAAAAATAAAGTTGTTTTAGAACGGCGGAATCAATTGGTCGTTTTCTTTAATTGAATTCTATATATAATAGCTTGAAATATAGATTTGAAGAGGCTTTTAATTTTCATCTCTTTTCTTGGCCTTAATTTTTATTTTCATCGACCCCCAATCCCAAACCCACAAAAATGACCAAACAAGAAATCCTTACCGCCTGCAACAAAATGTGCAAAAGCACCCTAATGGAGACACTGGAGATAGTGTTTACCGATGTAGGGGATGATTTTTTGGTGGCGCGCATGCCCGTTACCCCACGAATCCACCAGCCTGATGGCGTCTTGCACGGTGGAGCTTCGGTGGCTTTGGCGGAGAGCGTTGGCAGTGCCGGAGCGTTTATCTTTTTAAATTCGGATGAAGTCGTTATCCGCGGTTTGGAAATTTCTGCCAATCACGTGAAAAGTGTGCGCGACGGCTATGTTTATGCACATGCAGGTATTATCCATAAAGGTCGCACCACGCAACTTTGGCAGATTAAAATCACCAATGAAGAAGGCGACCTGGTTTCTCTCGTAAAACTTACTACCATTACACTCCCAAAACGCAATTGATGGATTTCAAGACCCTGATCGAAAAAGTTTCCCTGCATTACGAGAAAAAATTGCCGTTTGTGATATTTTCTATAGCAAACAATGAAACCGTTCGCTGTTATTGCCAGCAAAACGACAACTTATATATTCACGAATCTCTGAACAAAAACGGTTTTGTGTTAGCTCCATTTGATAGCCGTTTGGAAAGTTATCTCATTCCTCAAAGCGAATCGGAAGAGTCTGAAACTTATCTAAATTCTTTAGAAATAGAGAAGGAGCAGGTTGATGTTTCAGAATTGGAAAGTGAAAGGATTGCTTATGAGGAGTTTATTGGAAAAACCATAGACACAATCCAAAAACGTGATGCCGAAAAGATTGTCGTGTCGAGAAAGAAGGATTTTCCGCTTTCTGGCTTTTCCATAAGAAGTTTGATAGAACGTCTTTTTTCAGCTTATCCATCCGCATTCAGATATGTCTGGTACCATCCCAAAACCGGAATTTGGTGTGGTGCTACTCCCGAAACTCTTGTCGAGATAAACCAAAACCAATTCAAGACAATGGCTTTGGCAGGAACCCAACCTTTTGCTTCTGCAGAAATCACATGGCGAAAAAAAGAATTGGAAGAACAACATTTTGTAACGGAAGCGATTTTGGAAAATCTAAAGGGAATTGTAAAGAATATCCAAGTCTCTGAAACCCGAAGCCATCGCGCCGGTTCCCTTTTACATCTTCGCACAGATATTTCCGGTGAGTTGGGAGAGGAGAAAGGTGCTCTTGCTGAAATTGCCCGAGCTTTACATCCAACGCCAGCTATTTGTGGCACGCCGCAAAAATTTGCCCAAGAATTTCATTATAGAGAATGAAAATTATCCAAGAGAGTTTTATACTGGTTATCTAGGGCCCATTGATGATGACGGCGCTTCCGCTACTTTAATGGTCAACTTGAGATGTATGAAAATTAAAGACGGCACGGCCACCATTTTTGTGGGCGGAGGAATCACGGTAGATTCCATTCCAAAGGAGGAATGGAAAGAAACCCAAAATAAAATGCAAACCATGCTACAAGTATTGCGCCCGATGCTTTAAAATTTTGGGCGACTTCGTACCTTTGCCTTCCATGAAATTCTCCACAAAATTACTATCGCAGACCCTTGTGCAATTATGCTTGGAAAAGGGCATCAATCATATCGTTATATCTCCCGGATCCCGGAATGCTCCACTTACCATCGGTTTTGGCGAACATCCTGAATTTAAATGCTTTAGCATTGTCGATGAACGGAGCGCTGCATTTTTCGCTTTGGGAATGGCCCAGCAACTTAAAAAACCCGTAGCCGTTGTTTGTACTTCCGGTTCGGCATTGCTCAACTATTATCCCGCCATCGCCGAAGCATTTTATAGCGACATTCCCTTGGTAGTTCTTTCGGCAGATAGACCGGCGGAATTTATAGATATTGGCGATGGGCAAACCATTCGTCAGGAGAATGTGTTCGAAAACCATATTCTTTACAGTGCCAACTGTAAAGAAGGCGAGGAATTTCAGGTTTTTAATGAAACCGAAATAAATATTGCATTAAATACAGCCTTCGAACTTAATGGTCCGGTTCATATCAATATTCCTTTTTCAGAACCGCTTTATAAAACCACGGAACAACAACTTGTCTGGCCCCAGAATGTTCCTGCAAGGCTTTCCACAAATTCTTCTGAAGAAATCCTATCCGATGAAAATTTCACAGATTTTATCGACCGCTGGAACAGCAGTAAAAGAAAAATGGTTCTTGTTGGAGTCTTACCTCCCAACAGTGTGGAACAACGTTTTATAGAGCAACTTGCGAAAGATGAAAGTGTTCTGGTTTTGACAGAAACTACATCAAATCTCCACCATCCAAACTTTATTCCAGCTATTGACCAATTGATAGCGCCACTGACCGAAGAAGAGTTTAAACTGTTACAGCCCGAAATCCTGCTCACTTTTGGTGGCATGATTGTCTCCAAAAAAATAAAATCCTTTCTTCGGGATTTTCCGCCCCATTCACATTGGCATGTGGATTCAAAGAAAGCCTATGACACCTTTTTCGTGCTGAACCATCATTTTAGTTTGAACATAAATGAGTTTGGCGCCGAATTCCTTCCGAAGGCAAAAAAAGTCAAATCTGATTATAGGGATCATTGGCTTCAGATAAAAAACTATCGATTGGCAAGACACGAGATTTATGAAACCCTGATCCCGTATTCTGATTTTATGGTTTTTGATACTGTATTAAAAGAACTTCCACAAAATATCCAACTTCAATTGAGCAATAGTGCAACCATTCGTTATGCCCAACTTTTTGACATTCCACAAACTATTGAAGTATTTTGCAACCGCGGAACTAGTGGCATTGATGGCAGTACGAGCACGGCAATAGGAGCAGCCTATGGATCAAAATACCCGACAGTTTTCCTGACCGGAGACCTCAGTTTTTTTTATGACAGTAATGCTCTTTGGAACAATTACATTCCGCAGAACTTTAAAATTATTGTAATAAATAATGGAGGAGGAGGGATTTTCAGAATTCTTCCAGGGGATAAGGATACGGAACTGTTCGATACTTATTTTGAAACCAAACACGATCTAAGTGCCAGGCTACTTTCGGAAATGTTTGGATTCGAATATTCCGCTATAAGTGATAAAGTGGATTTAAGAGAGAAAGTGAAGGATTTTTTCCATACCGATAAGGGCCCTTCTTTGTTGGAAATATTCACACCTTCAACCGTGAACGATGGAGTTTTGATTGAGTATTTTAAATTTATTGGACTTTAGCGTTCTCTATCTTAGCCGCGAATCTCACGAATGTGCACTAATCCATTAGTTACTTGACAACGTTGTTTCAAAAAATTGACTGGAGATTTCACGAATGATGGCTGCCTCAAAAGCGGTAATGGATGGATTTGTCCGGTCGAGCCTGCCTTGCGGAGGCTCGAACAGGCACAAAAAATTAGTTTTGAGACAGGTTCAAAAAACCATGGCATATTTTTTTTCGTTTTAGTACGTAAAAAGTATTACTGCCCTCACCTCATGCTTTTTCGGGGAAAATTACATAAACCTGCCTGAACGAAAATAAATCAGTACCAATCAAGTGCTTTTGAAAGCCATTATTGAAAAATAACAGCCTAATGCTCAAGACTTATTGAAGCAATGAATAATTTTGATTAGATTTGTAAGTTATGAAATCATTCCTCCATAAAATATTATCTGTATGTATGGCGACATTGGTACTTTTTACCACTATGTCGTTTACGGTGGATATGCATTATTGTGGAGATTCGCTAGTGGATTTTTCTCTGGTCCAAAATGCACATAGCTGCGGAATGGAAGGAGAAGCACCCACCCGTGACTGTGAAAACAGGATTACGGAAAAATCCTGCTGCACTGACAAACAAGTGGTTATTGAAGGTCAAGACGAAATTAAAATGTCTCTCGACACCTTAAATTTCGACCAACAAGTTTTTGTCGCCTCATTCTTCTACACCTATATCAATCTTTTTGAAGGTTTGGATACCAATGTAATTCCGTTTAAGGATTATAAACCTCCCTTGCTCATACGGGATATCCAAAAACTTCACGAGTCTTATTTACTTTGATTTTTAAACAGTTCCAGTCCATTTATTAAAGGGATTGGAAAAGCACGCCCATTGGTTTCCACCGATTGAGGCCGTCTTGAGTCGTCTAATTTTCTTTTTTCCAAAGAATTTTATTCCATGTTCAACTGTTTAACAATCAATACAAATGCTAAATAAAAGCATCAAATTTCTTATAGAAAACAAGCTCGTAGCCGTCTTGCTACTCGCTCTTTTCCTGGGTATGGGAATGGTGAATGCCCCATTTTCCTGGGACATTGGCTTTCTCCCGTCCAATCCCGTAGCCGTAGACGCCATTCCCGACATAGGCGAAAACCAACAAATCGTTTATACCGAATGGGAAGGCCGTTCACCTCAAGATATAGAAGATCAAATAAGTTATCCATTAACCACTTCACTCTTGGGGATTTCGGGGGTCAAGACCATCCGTAGTTCTTCTATGTTCGGGTTTTCGAGTATCTATATCATTTTTGATGAGGACGCGGAATTCTATTGGAGCCGAAGCCGCATCTTGGAAAAACTGAACTCCTTGCCCGCGGGCTTGCTTCCGGATGGCGTAAATCCTTCCTTGGGCCCAGATGCCACGGGATTAGGACAGGTTTACTGGTACACACTTGAGGGAAGAGATAAAGACGGCAACGTCACTGGCGGTTGGGACCTGCACGAATTGCGGAGCATTCAGGATTACTATGTGAAATACGCCCTTTCCTCTGCAAGTGGAGTTTCTGAAGTAGCATCGATTGGAGGTTATGTACAGGAATATCAAATTGACGTAAAACCTGAATTGATGCGCCAATATAATATTGGCCTTTCGGATATCGTCAAGGCAGTCAAGGAAAGCAACAAGGATATTGGCGCCCAAACGATGGAAATCAATCAGGTAGAATACCTGGTACGCGGTCTGGGATATATAAAGTCCATTGCGGATATTGAAGATGCCGTGGTTACTTCAGAAAATTTTACTTCAATCCGCATTAAGGATATAGGCAATGTCACCTTGGGTCCCGCGCCCAGAAGAGGGATTCTGGACAAGGAAGGGGCAGAGGTCGTCGGTGGCGTTATCACCGCACGATACGGTGCCAACCCGATGGAGGTGATCAATAACGTCAAGGAAAAACTAGAGGAATTAAAGGCCGGCCTACCTTCCAAGATTCTTCCAGACGGCACAAAATCACAGCTTACCGTAGTTCCTTTTTACGATCGATCCCTCTTGATCCAAGAAACTTTAAACACACTCGACGAAGCTTTAAGCCTAGAAATCCTCATCACCATTTTTGTGATTATCGTGATGGTCTTCAACCTGAGGGCCTCCGTTTTAATCTCAGGACTTTTGCCCGTGGCAGTCTTGATGGTCTTTATAGCTATGAAGTTCTTTAACGTGGATGCCAATATTGTGGCCTTGTCCGGTATAGCCATTGCCATTGGAACGATGGTGGATATTGGGATTATACTCACCGAAAATATAATCCGGCATCTCGATGAGGAAGAGGTGCGTTATGTGGAAACGGGTGTAAGACAACCCATCAACACGGTTGTGTACGATGCAAGTGCCGAAGTATCCAGCGCGATCCTCACGGCCGTGTTGACCACGATTATCAGCTTTATTCCCGTATTTACAATGATTGGCGCCGAAGGAAAGTTGTTCAGGCCTTTGGCTTTTACCAAAACCATGGCCATCGCCGCTTCGTTTATGGTGGCGTTGTTTCTGATTCCGCCTTTTGCCGCTTTTTTCTTCCGAAAGAGAAGCATTAAGAAAGTTACAGCCAATCTTTTCAGCGGTTTATTAGTCGTTCTCGGAATTACCGCCATCGTCTTCGGTTACTGGTTAGGACTGATTTTAATTGGCTTCGGAATCACGGGCCTTTTAAAGGATGAAAAATTCGCTTCCAGGATTTCCGACAAACTATTTCTTTCAGATAAACGCGCCAATACACTCAATATATTTATTTCTGCCCTTGCCGTGGTCTTCCTTTTGGCAGAATTCTGGCGCCCTTTGGGAGTTGATAAAAGTATTTTTTGGAATTTGATTTTCGTCGGACTTATATGTTTCGGCCTCTTGGGGCTATTCTGGTTGTTCCAATATTACTACACCCGCATTCTTCGATGGGCGCTACGGAATAAGATTTTATTCCTTTCCATACCTACGCTTATCGTAGTTCTGGGAGTGTTGATCTGGCAAAACACGGGAAAGGAATTTATGCCTTCACTAAATGAAGGTTCCTTCCTCTTGATGCCGACCTCAATGCCGCATTCGGGTGTAGAAGAGAACAAACGGGTTTTGCAGCAAATGGATATGGCCGTGGCCGGTATTCCGGAGATTGAAACCGTTGTGGGAAAAGCCGGCCGAACCGAATCCGCTCTGGATCCTGCACCGTTGTCCATGTATGAGAATATCATTCAGTACAAGCCGGAATATGCTTTGAATGAAGATGGAAAACGCCAGCGATTTAAAGTGAACAAGGACGGACTTTTTGTTTTGAAGGATGGAGGTTTATGTGCTGATTGGACTGACAAATCCGCCGAAAAGACCTCACAGGTTTCAAAAACCTGTGAGGTCTCGCAACTGATCGAAGATAAAAACGGTGAATTCTATCGGAACTGGCGACCCGAGATAAAGTCTCCCAATGATATTTGGAATGAAATCGTTCGCGTGACGCGGATTCCCGGAGTTACTTCTGCCCCAAAACTTCAGCCTATCGAAACCCGATTGGTAATGCTACAAACCGGGATGCGCGCCCCAATGGGAATTAAAGTTCTCGGTCAAGATTTGGCTACCATCGAAGCTTTCGGAATCGAGTTGGAAGAAATTCTAAAACACGCCGAAGGAGTAAAAGTTGAAGCCGTTTTTGCAGACAGGATCGTAGGAAAACCCTATCTGCTTATAGATATCAAACGCGATCGGCTTGCCCGTTACGGTGTCACTATCGAACAAGTACAGGAAATTCTCCAAATTGCTGTTGGAGGAATGCCCTTGACCCAAACCGTGGAGGGAAGGGAACGTTATGGCGTACGGGTCAGGTATCCGCGCGAGCTCCGTTCCGATCCACAAGATTTGAAAAATATCTATGTGCCGGTTGAAAAAGGTAGTCCTGTCCCACTTGGCGAGTTAGTGGAAATCCGTTACGAACAAGGACCACAGATGATCAACAGTGAGGATACGTTTTTAATTGGCCACGTTCTTTTCGACAAACGCGAAGGTTTTGCTGAAGTAAATGTCGTTGAAAACGCCCAGGCTTTAATCAAAGAGAAAATCGAAAATGGAGACCTGACCGTTCCCAAGGGAATAACCTATCAGTTTACCGGAACGTACGAAAACCAATTGCGGGCCGAGAAAACACTTTCGGTGATCGTGCCTTTGGCCTTGGGAATAATCTTTCTGATACTTTATTTTCAATTCCGCTCGGTTTCTACCGCGTTAATGGTGTTCTCCGGTATTGCCGTGGCATTTGCAGGTGGATTCCTAATGATCTGGTCCTATGGACAAGGTTGGTTTCTAAACTTCGATTTCTTTGGGGAAAACTTACGTGAGATGTTCCAAATGCATCCCATCAATTTAAGCGTGGCCGTGTGGGTCGGGTTTATTGCCCTCTTCGGAATTGCTACGGATGATGGTGTGGTGATGGCCACCTACCTCACCCAAACTTTTGATAAAAATGACCCGGAAGACATTGCCGAAATCCAATCTTCCGTGGTTGAAGCCGGAAACAAGAGAATTCGTCCTGCCTTGATGACCACTGCCACAACCATTTTGGCCCTATTGCCCATCCTCACTTCAACGGGAAGGGGAAGCGATATTATGATCCCAATGGCCATCCCCAGTTTTGGAGGAATGCTCATAGCCCTGATCACTCTCTTTGTGGTGCCGGTATTGTTTTGCTGGAGAAGGGAAGCCAAGTTGAAAAGACGTTTAAGAACTATTAAAGAATACTAAGAAGATGAATATAATTTCAACATCAAATATGTGTTACGGTAAATCGGGATTCCGTTTGGGTAGGCTGTTTATTGGTTTTCTCCTATTTTTTGGTTGGTCTTCGCAAGGACAACAACTGGATACTTTTATTGAGGAGGCCATTAGCAATAACCCCAATATCCAAGCCGTGAAAAAGCAGCACGAGATATCCACAGAAAAGATTTCGGAGGCGAAAGCTCTTCCCAATACCGAATTTTCCGCAGGATATATGTTTGGGAAAGAAGAAATGCCAACTATGTGGCAAGGCGAGTTTTCCGTGATGCAAATGTTTCCCTGGTTTGGCACCATTTCCGCGAGGGAAAACTATGCCTCGGCAATGGCGAATGCGGACTTTGTGGAAATAGAGATTGCCAAAAGGAAAATCGCATTGGCCTTGTCGCAGTCCTATTACCGCTTATACGAAATAGCCAAAAAACAGCAAGTATTGGATTCCAATGTGCAGCTTTTGCACGTGTATGAACGGATGGCCTTGACGTCGGTTGAGGTTGGCCAGGCGTCGGCGGTTTCGGTGTTGAGGCTTCAGATGCGGCAAAATGAGCTTTTGGAAAGAAAAGCAGTCCTGCAACAGCAATACGCTTCAGAACTCATAGCCTTCGGTAAAATAATGAATCGGGAAGAAATTATGGAAATAACCCTTGCCGATACATTGATGATACCCGAAGAGGAAATCCAAATAGATATGCTCAATCTCGACCTTCACCCTGAATTGCAGAAATTTGAGGAATTGAACAAAGTGGTTTCCCAGGCTGATGCTTTAAACAAAAAAGAAAGTGCCCCCGAATTCGGGATAGGGATGGAGTATATGTATTTCACAGAAATGCCCGATATGGTTATGCCGATGGTTTCGGTTTCCATTCCCATTTTCAATTCAAAATTCAAATCCGTCGCCCGGCAGAACAAGCTGCGTTATGAAGAGTTGGACATTCAAAAACAAGTTTCCAAAAATTCGCTGATAGCAGAATTACAAGCTGCCATTAAAAGTCGAAATGCCGCCCGCATCCGCCTGGAAACCCAAGACAAAAATCTTAAGCAAGCAAAAGACGCCAACGAAATCCTGTTGAAGAATTATGAAACCGGCACCATTGATTTTAGGGAGGTGCTGGACGTGCAGGAATTACAGTTGCAGTTTCAGTTGAATCGGATTGAGGCCATTGGGGAGTATTTTAAGCAGGAAAGTAATATTGATTATTATATGGGTAAAAAAATGGAATAAACAACCAAAGATTCAATTATCTACTGTCAGACTCCATTCTTGGGTCGATGACCCAAAAATTGGAAGATTATCTTGCGGTAAAAAGATAACCTAGGAATTTTTGTAAACGACAATACCAAACAATCAAAATAAACCACGATGAAAAATCACGAACATCACAATCATAAAGAAGAAAATCATTCCAATCACAATCATGACGATATGGACCACTCCGACCATCACCGAATGATGATAGAGGATTTTAAACGAAGATTTTGGATATCGCTCGTTTTGACCATTCCCATTTTGGCATTATCGCCAATGATACAGGGATTGTTGGGAGTGGAATGGGTCTTTCCGGGCAGCGGTTATGTACTTTTTGGGCTATCGACCATCGTTTATTTTTATGGGGGATGGCCATTTTTAGCCGGATTGGTGGACGAAATTAAATCACGGGCCATAGGAATGATGACCCTTATCGCCGTGGCAATTACAGCAGCCTATGTTTATAGTTCCGCGGTCATTTTTGGTTTCGAGGGACAAACCTTCTTTTGGGAACTGGCAACGCTTATCGTAGTGATGCTAATTGGCCATTGGCTGGAAATGCGCTCTATTTTGGGAGCGAGCAAAGCCTTGGAAGCTCTGGCGGCCTTAATACCAAATGAAGCAAATCTGGTGGATGGCAATCAAACCCGAAAAGTGAAAATAAGTGAACTCCACGAAGGCGATATCATCCTCATCAGACCTGGAGAAAAAGTTCCCGCTGATGGGATTATTGTTGAAGGTGAAAGCGACCTGAATGAAAGTATGCTCACCGGGGAGAGCAGGCCCGTGAGCAAAACGGTGGATGATGAAGTAATCGGTGGAGCCATCAATGGAAATGGGGTGGTTAAGGTAAAAATCAAAGGCATTGGCGAAGGCGCCTATTTATCAAAAGTGATAAATATGGTGCGAGAAGCCCAAAAACAGAAGTCCAAATCGCAGCGATTGGCAGACGTTGCCGCAAAATGGCTTACCATCATCGCATTCGTTGTGGGGTTCGGCACCTTCTTTACGTGGTTGGCATTGGGAGAAACCATGGCATTTGCCATGGAACGAATGGTCACCGTTATGGTTATTTCCTGTCCGCACGCCTTAGGATTGGCGGTCCCCTTGGTAGCGGCAATATCGACCAGTATTTCTGCGAGAAACGGGTTGTTGATTCGCAACAGAACCGCCTTTGAGTCTTCCCGAAAAATTACCACTATCGTTTTTGACAAAACGGGGACACTTACAAAAGGTTCACACGAAGTAACCCGCATCGTTCCCTTGTCTTCAAATTACGATAAAACAGAACTTTTAAAATATGCGACTGCCGTTGAAAGTCCATCCGAGCATCATATTTCCAAAGGATTAATGCGAAAGGCGAAAGAGGAAAAATTGGATATTCCCGCAGTAACCGACTTTAAGTACACGGCGGGTGTGGGCGTAAGTGGAATCGTAAATGGCAAAAAAGTACAGGTCGGCGGATTTTTATTGTTGGAACAATTGAATAAAACTGTTGCCGAAGACGAGGACGAAGGGATCGAAACCAAGATTTTCACCATTATTGACGGTGAGTTGGTTGGCTTTATCACTTTTGCCGATGAGATAAGGGAAAGTTCCTATGGCGCCATTGAAACGCTTCATAAAAACAACATCAAAGTGTCCTTGCTCACGGGCGACAATGAGATAGTAGCCAAAGACGTGGCCGATAAGCTTGGGCTCGACGATTATATGTCGGAAGTACTACCCGACCAAAAACTGGACGAAATAAAGAAATTGCAGCAAAAAGGAGAATTTGTGGCTATGGTAGGAGACGGGGTAAATGACGCACCCGCTTTGGCACAGGCCGACGTAGGAATTGCAATTGGCTCTGGCACCGACGTGGCTGCTGAAACTGCGGACATAGTATTAATGGATAGCAATCCGCGAGATATCGTCAATCTCATATTGTTTGGAAAAGCTACCTATCGCAAAATGCTTCAGAATTTGGGATGGGCTACAGGATACAACGTGGTGGCCATCCCCTTGGCAACCGGCTTTATTCCAGGACTTATGATAAGCCCAGCCATTGGTGCCGCCTTGATGAGTGCCAGTACCATTATCGCCGCCGCAAACGCACAATTGCTAAAACGAAGTATGAAATCTGAATCTGAAAATTAAAAATTGAAATCATGAAAAACGCAAACCAACATTCAAAAGGAAACGTTTACACGAAATTTATTTTGATGCTATCCGCGTCATTTATCGCCATGTACATCACCATGTATTTAAATACCTATGAGATGGACCACGTTTATTTTAGTCTAACCAGGTTTTATATGACCTGTTTGGGAATATCCTGTATGGCAGTGATTATGTGGTTCTTTATGCGAAAAATGTATCAGAACAAGAAAAAGAACATCGCCATTCTCCTGGGAAGTGCCATCCTTTTTGTCGGTGCACTTGGGTTGGTAAGAGCCCAAGCCCCTATAATTGGAGACGTTCTGTATATGAGAGCTATGATTCCCCATCACTCCATCGCCATCCTCACCAGTAAGCGAGCGGACATAAAAGATCCTGAGGTGAGAAAGTTGGCGGATGGGATTATCGAAGCCCAGGTTAAGGAAATTGGGGAAATGAAAGCGATGATCAAACGATTGGAAAATAATAAGTAAAATTACGATTGTCAAACCCCAAAAATTGAAACCTGTCCGCCGAAGCTTTTTGAGCGTAGGAGGAAAAAACTTTGGGGTTTGGACCAGAACCTTTGTGGTTTGGGAACAGAATTAAAATTAAAATCATGAAAAAATACATCATCTACATCGCAATTTTAGCCGGAGGACTTCTCTTGGGCTATGTGTTCTTCGGAACATCAACGGAAGGAAATTCGAACACCACTGAGGTTTCCGAAAGTTCCGAATCCCAAATGTGGACCTGCTCCATGCACCCTCAAATTATGCAGCCCGAACCCGGGGATTGCCCCATTTGTGGAATGGACTTAATTCCCGCCGAATCTGGCGCGGAAGGGCTGGCATTGAACGAAATAAAAATGACCAAGAATGCCATGGCCTTGGCCAATATTCAAACCACCATTGTAGGCAATGCCTCAGAAACCGATGGCAATACGTTGCTGCTCTCTGGAAAGATAATGCCCAATGAAGAGGCCAACGCCGTGCAGGCCAGCTATTTTGAAGGGAGAATTGAAAAGTTGAACGTCAATTTCACCGGAGAAGAAGTTCGAAAAGGACAGTTGCTGGCCACTATTTACGCGCCGGCCCTTGTGGCAGCGCAACAGGAACTTCTTACAGCAGCTTCAATGAAGGAATCTCAACCTTCTTTATATAAAGCTGTGCGCAATAAATTGAAACTTTGGAAACTCTCAGAAAGTCAAATAGACCAAATTGAATCCTCCGGGAAAGTCCGAGATAATTTTCCGATTTACGCCACGGTTTCTGGTACGGTTACTGAAAAACTTGCAGAGGAAGGCGACTATGTAAAACAAGGTCAATCCATTGTAAAAGTGAGCAATCTCGGAACGGTCTGGGCCATGTTTGACGCTTATGAAAACCAAATTTCACAGTTAAAGAAAGGGCAGAAAATCACCGTGACCACCAATGCTTATCCCAGTAAGGAGTTTGAAGCCACCATTTCGTTTATCGATCCAAGTTTAAATACACAGTCCAGAACAGTTTCAGTAAGGGCAACTTTAAACAACAAGGAAGGATTGTTTAAGCCTGGAATGTTCGTGACTTCAAAAGTGCAAATGGCAGAAAAAGGAAAGGGTGAAGCTCCCATAACCATACCTGCTTCGGCTGTACTCTGGACCGGTAATAGATCTTTGGTCTATGTAAAAACAAATCCGAATGAGCCAATTTTTAAAATGCGGGAAGTCACCCTCGGCAACAAAAATGGAGATTTCTATACCATTAAAGAGGGTCTTTCCAATGGGGAGGAGGTTGTGACCAATGGTACATTTACCGTAGATGCCGCCGCACAGCTTCAAGGCAAGAAAAGTATGATGAACGCCGAAGGAGACCAACCCATTCCCGGACACGAAGGCCATAACGATCCCACTGATCACCTTGCCGAAGTGGAAAGATTGGAAGTGCCTTCACAGTTTCAGAAGCAATTAAAAGCAGTATTCGACAACTATATGGTCATTGAAAAAGCCTTGGTCGCTGACGATTCCGAAATACCAAAACAGGGCGCTTCAGAATTACTTAAAAGCCTTCAGAAGGTTGATATGAAATTATTAAAAGAAGACAACGCCCACACCGAATGGATGCGATTGGAAAAAGAACTCAAGGCAACTGCCACAGCTATTTCCAAAACTTCTGATATTGCCGGGCAAAGAGACCATTTTATTCATCTTTCCGCTCATTTGATAAATGCCGTAAAAACCTTTGGCATAGAGCAAAAAGTATATGTGGATTATTGCCCAATGGCAAATAATGACGTGGGCGCGTTTTGGATGAGCACAGAAAAAGAAATACTCAATCCTTATTTTGGTGCGAGTATGTTGAAGTGTGGGGAGATTACGGATGAGATAAATTAGGTGAAAAATAAATTAAAAGAAGCCATTTCAGAAATGCAAAATATAGAACCGCTTCAGCTTTTGAAACGGTTTTATCTAATTATTGTCCAGAAAAGATAAAAGTTCTGGGGACAAGAGTTATTGGGTTATTAAGTTACTCAACCGATATAAATAACCCAATACCCCAATATTCAATAATCAATGATCCATTTTAATCTGAACCGAACTTGAAACACGAAAATCTTGTCCGCCGAAGCTTCAGCATAGGAGGATGAAACCAGAAACCCCTTCAGTTATTCCACCGTTTTCAAGTTATCATCCGAATTCCTGTCAATCAACTTATTATAAGGATCGATCCCTGCTTTTAAGGGTTTTTCATCAGTAATCACCGTAAAAGTGTTTTCTCCCGGTTTTAACCATTTCAATTCAAAGTAGAGCGGATTTTTTATGGCTACCCCTTCATCATTTTTAATATCCTCCCCGAATAATCCGATGTCTACCAGATTGTTTTTGGTATCTATATTCTCTTCCCGTCCAGTATTGTCGTAATAAGTTTTATGGGAGTTTACGGTAAAAGTGGTTTCCCATTTTTTATTTGGCAATTGCTTTGTTTTGGCGGACAGGACTCGATTCTCGTATAAAACAATCTCCTTAAAACCATCGTTAACCTTGTATTTTAAAGAATCGGGCGTTACGGCATAAATGGCATTATACAAATCTTCAGAAGTAGGATAATAACCTTTGTTGTTGTATTTAAATTCCTCCAGAAAGTTCTTCAATCCGCTATTGACCACATCTTCGCCCATTACATCTTGGAGGTCATACATAATCATAGATCCCTTTTCATACCAAATGTGTGCGCCAAATTCGACATCAAGTAAGGTTCGTTCAGGTTTGAAACTGAATTTTCTGCCGGATAAATAATTGTCCAGCGAACTTTTCAGAAATGATTTGATTCCGTTTTCACCATACTCGTGTTTCATGGTCATCAAGGATGAATATTCAGCCAAGGTCTCCGAAATAATGTTGGCACCCGAGGTTTTGCTCGGAGTTACTATATGACCCCACCATTGATGGGCAACTTCGTGGGAAGTAATCCTGAAAGCATAATTATAACTATCTGCTTTTGAAAAATCGGCCGCGAATCCGAAATCTTCGGAATAGGGAATTGTGGTAGCAAAAGATTGCGCAAAATTGGCATAAGCTGGGAATTCTATCACCCGGATTACCGAATGGGGATATTCCAAAAAGTTCTTGGAATTATAATCCAGAGCCACTTTTATTCCTCTGATGAAATACTCCAGGTTTCTATTGTGTTTTGGGGAATGGTAGATTTCAATAGCTACTTTTTTTCCACTTGGGGCCGTCCAACTATCTTTTTCAATATCATATTTGGCCGAAACGAAATTGAAGAAGTAATCTGTTTTATTTTCCAGCTTATATTGAAAGTAACTTCTGTCATCCTCATCCCATTTCTTTACCAATGAACCTGGAGCTACTGCCGTCTGTCCCTTGGTTGTGCTTACCACCGCTTCAAAATTCAGATAATCACCATCTTCGTTAAATAGATTTTTTCGTAATGCACTACTATCCGTTCTTGGGGCGTATAAATAATCCAGTTCTTCCAATCCATATTTTTTACGGACCCCGTTTTCAACAAGGGCTCTTTCATAATGAAAAGAAGGGAAAATATCATCTCTGAAAAAAGTTCCATTGCCTAAAATGGCAGTTTCCCTATCGGAAGAGAAACCGTGGGTTTTTGCTTCAGTTTCAATTACTAAAGAAGCGGTTTCTTCGGGTTGTAAACTGTTGGGCAATTTGTAGATAAACATGCGGGTAATCCTCATCCTCTAAAAAAGGTTTCAACTCAGTGCCGTTGTAAACGACTTTGGTGATTCTCGTATCTGCAATTGGAAAGGTCACTTCCATTAATAGTGTGTCAATAGGAGTTTCAAAATTATTGATCACCTTGAATTCCCCTTTGGCGGCGACACGTCTGTCTTCCGGAAAAATATCGATAAACGCTTTTAGATCGATGACTTGAATATGGGGCTTGTCAATGTATTTTGCGTACTTCTTCTCAGCTTCCGCACTGATCCTATTGCTATAATCACCATCTTCCAACTGGTTCAAAACCTTTAAATTGTAATAACTATAAGCTCCTACCGAAACAAAAGCCAAGATAAAAAATAACATTATCCCGAACGTTTTTCCACTAAACCGTTGTTTTGCGATATGAAGTCGTTCTTTGCCCGACGAAAGAAATCCGCGATTCCAAAAAACGATTCCTATAGTTGCCAGAATACAGGTAAATAAAATCCAATATAGATTCAACCAGAACTTTCCGTACAGATAATGTCCAAAACCATTTAGATCACTTAAAAACCCTCCGGGAGTATCACCGAAAATCAATAAGGGATTCGAAGTTTTGAATGCCAACGTAAACAGAAGCGGTAGCCCGATATAAATGATAATTACGATAAAATGTCCCAAGAATTTATTGTTGACCAGGACGTGGATAAAGAACGCCAAAAGCACCGTCATTACATAAACCGGAAATACAGAAGTGAAATTATAGATAAGATAAACATCCAATTCATAATGGAAATAACCGTTAAAGGTTTGATATAAAATTCCGACAACCACATTTAGCAATGTCAAGACTACTGCAACACCGAGAAGTGCAATAATTTTTGAAAGATATAAGGTGATATTGCTTACGGGCAACGCATCGTAAAATTCGAAAGTTTTGTTTTGTCTTGTTCTATGTACAGCTTCTCCGGCATAAATCACCAAAATGATAACAGAAAATAACGAGAGACCACCCGAAATCTGGGAAACCATATATCGGGTTAATGGTAGGGAAGGAGTTCCATAAATTTGGTTGGATTGGTAGGTGATAAATCCGGCAACAATAACCCCCAATACAATTAAAATGGTGAAAACAGTTTCCTTAACAATGGACAGAAATTCAATTTTACTCAACGACAACAGGTTTTCCCGTCGCGCTTTGGCATTGAAAACCTGTGTGATGTTTGGAATAATTGATGAGGGAACATATTCTTCTTTTGCTTCCTTAACGGATTTCTTCTTAGACGTATTTAAAAATCCTTTGTAAGAGAATTTGAATAGAGTGAAAAAGAAAATCAGAAATGAAACGCCCAGCCATAACAATCGGTTTAAGGCGAATTTTCCAGAAAGTGATAATTGTGTGTTGTTCAGTTCATCTACAGTCCAATATTTTGTGATGTATGAATAAGCTGTTTCTCCAAAAGGATCAAAATAGATACTCAACCATTCCGTGTCAAGACTTGATAATAATTGACCGGAGGCAATGGTTAAAATAAGAATTACAATTCCCCCTAAATACAAGATTGACATACGTTTAAAGAACGTCATCAAACAGAAGAACAAGCTACCAATAAAAAACGCGTTAAATGTCAATAGATAAAGAAAGGGAAGGGCATAGGCCGAGAAATCGAATGAAGTATACGTGCCATAATCCGGTCGTTCCAGAAAAGCTCCCATGCTGAAACCAATTATGGCTCCGAGCACGGCTGCAATATTCATAATGGTAACGATGGCAAAACTCCCAAAAAATCTCCCCAGAATATAATTTTTCTCTGAAATAGGAAATGTAAAATAGGTTTGTGCTGTTCTATGTTCCTCATCTCGATAAACCGCAACGCCCATAATTGCTGCATAAAAGAACAGACTTATAATACTCATACCCCCCAAAATACCAGTAATAGCATTTGGGCTGTTGGTGTATTGGGCAGTAACCGACTCAGCAAAGACACTCAATAATAGCGGAATAAGAAACATCAACGAAATGTAGATGTAGGTCGCAGGGCGCCGAAACCGATATTTCAGCTCAAATAAGAAAATCTCCCACATAATTATACGGTTTGAGGTTGGTTGATACTGTAGAAATAAAAATCTTCCAGATTGTTGTTTACCACTTCAAAACCTTCGCCCGGATGGGTTTCACTAAACACGTTCACGTTTAAATTCCCACTTCGTAAATAGGTTGAAAGCACCGTATATTCAGCTTGATAATTTTCAATTTCATTCTTTTCGATTCGTTTTCTGAATATTTTGTTGTTCAGCGAATTGGATAATTCCTGCGGATGGCCTTGCACCACAACTTCACCATCATTAAAGACTGCCATATTGGTGCACAAATTCACCACATCGTCCACAATGTGAGTTGATAAAATAACAACGGCATTTTCTCCCAGCTCGCTCAATAAATTATGGAAACGATTACGCTCCAAAGGATCCAAGCCAGCGGTGGGTTCATCTACAATAATCAGTTTAGGATTTCCAATCAACGCTTGCGCAATTCCGAAACGTTGCCGCATTCCACCGGAATAATCACCCAGATTTCTCTTTCTGAATTTGTATAAATTCACTTTATCCAAAAGATCGGCTACATACGCTTTTCGATCTTTTGTGCTGTGGATCCCTTTGATTTTTGCGATATGGTCAAGCATCATTTCCGCTGATACCTTCGGGTAAACACCAAAATCCTGTGGCAGATAGCCCAATACTTTTCGCAATTCTTCCGGTTGGTTAAAAACGTCGATACCATCAAAATCGATGGTTCCACTATCGGCAACTTGTAAGGTGGCAATTGTTCGCATTAGGGTAGATTTCCCCGCTCCGTTGGGGCCTAAAAGTCCAAACATTCCTTTATGGATTTCAAGATTTACATCGTTTAGTGCTTGGGTGCCGTTGGGATAGGTTTTATTGAGGTTTTTGATAGAAAGCATATTCGTTTAACTAAGAGATTGATGATTGAATGGTGTTAGTAGCTACTTCATCACTATTGTTACGTTTTATAACAATGTCCAATAAATGAGAAGAATTGAAATAGGTCCGCAATATAAAATTCTTCTATTTAAGAAGAACTTTAAAGACCTTTTTTTCGAATGATATGGAATGAGCAACGACAAAATACATTCCTTGGGAAAAATCGGAAAAATCAATAGTTAATTCTTTTTCACCAAATGTTTTGATGTCTTTTAATTTTCTGCCATTGAGATCGAAAACACTAATGGACTGGATGTTTTCGGCATTATATATTTTACATTGACCATCTTTGATAAGGGTTGTGACAATAACACCATTTAAAGTTGTTTGGGGCATGTTTCCCAAAATCAGGGGTTCACAATCTTCTAATATAGAATAGAACAGTTGCCCATTTTTGAAGGAACAGGTAACTTCTCCCACTCCATTGATATTAGGAAAACCACCGGGGGCATTTATCAATGATAATGAGCCAACACCTTCGACCCACACAGCTGGTGTTGTGCTTATTGGATTGGAGGGAGTGGGAGAAAGGTAGAAATGTCGATATTCATTTCCGTCCGCTAAAGGTTCGTTGATGATTTCATCTACTTTATAAAATCCGCCATCCGTAGGAAAAGGGCTGATTGGGTTTTTAATATCGATGGAATCTCCAACGTTTAAAGAAAAATCATACAAAAGATATTCTTTGTTGCCACTCGCAGACACTAAATTAAGATATACCTTTCGAGATTCCACTTCTTCCCGAAGCAGAAATGTTCGTGAAATGTAATGGTAGCCATCAAGAACTTTATAAGTCTTCCCATCGACCAATGTATCTCCATTTGTGAAGTACATATCGGTTAGGCACCCAGAATAGCAATAGGTAAATTGCCACTCGTTATAATTGTCCAACAAGGGTTTATAATCCTGGGCTATACAGGGAACAGTAAGGAAGAGGTTAAGGATAAATAGAAGTTTTTGCATTGAACTAAGTTTGGTTTCGAAAGTACTGAAATATTTTTAACGACTGGATTTTATTTTTGAAATTAGTCGTGTCCGACTAAGATGTAAGTCCTTCACTCGGGCCCGCCAGAGATCGGGAACTTTATCTAACTTGAGGGTTCAAGTACTGCCACGAATTGCACGAATTTTCACAAATTCACTGATTCGTGGAAAACGAATGTGTAATCAATCTGGCTTTGATTTTCACGAATCTAACAGACCTGCCTGTCGTGCTTTGGCAGGCAGGCTTTCAGTCTGTTTTAAGTACTTTAGTTCAAAGGGGTTTAGTTATATATTTATAAACCCATGGAAAGCATAACCCATTTATTATCAGATTATTATAAAAGTAGTTAGATGATAGACCGCTTCGCTGATAGACATAAAACATAAGCCTTGCTTCTTAATAGGTTGATAATTAGGTTAAGTTGATTAAACATACTTAACCTAATAGCAAGTGATCACTTAATAAAAATGTTTTTAAGCGCCTGTCAGCTTTGGCTGAACAGAATTTTGTAATGTTTTAATCGGACACTAATGTTTTTAAATTGTTCTTTTATATGAAACTAGCCTCTTGGGTTTTAAGAATGGAGCTATCTTTGGAGATTACCTAAGAAGAATCAGAAAATGAAATCCCTCACCTGCGTTTCAAAAAGACATTATGTAGGAAAATACTTCTTGTCTGCCCAACACAAATTGTTGTGCCATAGCGTGAAGTCCAATGCTCCTAAATGACATTCGTATGTCAATAAACCATCATTTTGATAGTTTGTTGTATATTTATGTAACCATCACAAAATTTAAATAAAATGAGACAAGTATTTATCCTCTGTTTTGCTACCCTATTATTTGGTTGTCAACAAAATACCGAAAATATAAAAGGTCTTCAAGATCAAATAGACAAGTTAGAGGATAAACTTTCTAATACATACAAACCCGGATTTGGGGATTTTATGGGCACCATACAAGCTCATCATTCAAAATTATGGTTTGCAGGAATAAACGAAAATTGGAAGTTGGCAGATTTTGAGGTTCACGAAATCGAGGAAAGTTTTGAGGCCATCGAAAAGTATCATGCCGGAAGAAGTGAAACCGAATTGGTGCCTATTATATACCCTGCACTGGATAGTGTTCCCGTTGCCATCGAACAAAAAAACTTGGATCAGTTTAAGAGTAGTTATAATCTATTGACAAATACCTGTACAATTTGCCACCGAAAAACAGATCACGAGTTTATCAAAATAACAATTCCGACTCTGCAGGAATTTGGCAATCAGCTTTTCGAATAGCGATCGTTTTTAGAAAATTAAATACTGCTATATCTTCGTGCATTTAAATGAATAACGAGCAAACTGCAATACGAACTGTTTATTTCAGTATTATAGCCAATACCTGTTTGGCTTTAGTTAAAGGGCTCGCTGGGTTCTTCGGAAATTCGTATGCTCTTATTGCCGATGCCATAGAATCTACCACGGACATTGTTTCCTCATTTTTGGTTTTGGTGGGGCTTAAATATGCCAAGCGGCCGGCGGACGAAAACCATCCGTATGGCCACGGAAAAATAGAGCCGTTAATAACTTTTGGAGTCGTGGCTTTTTTGGTAATTTCTGCTACCATAATCGCTTACACCAGTATCCAAAATATCCAGACACCCCACGAAGCTCCTAAAGCTTGGACTCTCATAGTGCTTGCCGTAATAATTATCTGGAAAGAAACTTCTTTTCAAATCGTTATAAGAAAAAGCAGGCAAACAAAGAGCACTTCATTAAGGGCAGATGCTTGGCACCATAGAAGTGATGCGATTACTTCTGTTATAGCCTTTGTGGGAATTTCCATTGCCGTGGTAATGGGAAAAGGTTATGAAAACGCTGATGATTGGGCAGCACTGTTCGCCTCGGCTTTTATCTTATACAATAGCTATTTGATTTTAAGACCTGCTTTGGGCGAAATTATGGACGAGCAACTTTATGATGATTTAATTGAGGAAATCAGAGTTAGATCCATGGAGGTTCCTGGAGTTTTGGGTACCGAGAAGTGTATGATCCGAAAATCTGGAATGAAATTTCACGTCGATTTGCACGCCATGGTCGATAGTGAAATCACCGTAAAAGTGGGGCACGACATTTCACATCACTTAAAGGATTATTTAAAAAAGAAAATTCCCAATCTAGGACAGGTCTTGATCCACATCGAGCCAAATGAGTATGATTGATAAAATCTCAACTCTCAACTCTCAATATTCTATTTTCAATTTTCAATTCTTTCTCCTTAATATCGCTATTCCTTAGTTAAAAAACCGTACTTTCGCGCCCTCGAAAATTGGATATAAAATATTCATTATCAATTTGAAAATCAAATGGATGAATACGGTTCAGTTGCCGTTTATAAAATAAATAGAAATTAGCAGATGAAACGTATCAACGAATACAAAAAACTCTTTGGAGTTGAAAAGCAAATAGAGTTAAAACACCTTAAGACCAGTTATCGTAACTTGGTGAAGGAGTGGCATCCTGATAAGTTTCAGGATGGAGATGCCCTGCGTGGAGAAGCTGAGATAAACAGTCGAAAAATTATTGATGGGTATCATTTTTTAGTGAGCATTGCTCCCGAAACCAAAGCTGCAAATTTGGAAGAATATACAGAAACCATTAATAATTCAGGTATTGCCGATTTTCAGCATAAGGGGATGGTCTTGGAAGTTAATTATTTGGATGGCACCACTTATGAATACTTCGGAGTTACGAGATCAATCTATATGAAGATGGTAAATACCGACAAGCTAAATCGTTTTGCCAAACGTAATATTTATCCTAATTATATCTATAGGAAATCCAAACGCGCCTTGGAAGAGGTTGAGGATAGGGGATAAGTCAAGAGTTTCAGGTTTCAGGTTTCATCCACCTATGCTAAGGCTTGTGACACGGCCGACCATATTCTATAGCCGATGGCTTTCCGCTAAGGCTATGCGACAAGTGGGTGGCAGAGAAGGGTTTCTGGTTTTCCCCAATGCCAAAAATGATGCCTCCGGTGATGCGGACAAGATCTGACCTACGCGAGAGTTCCGGGAAATAAGGTCTGCGGCTTAGGTTCAAAATACGTCTGTTTTTTTTGTATCAATTTAGGATGTAAGTCGTCTTTTCGCTAAATTCATTCCCAGGTTCTATGGAATGAAGTTAATCTTGTTATTAATGAAATCTCTTTTTTATCTATGACGACTAAATTTTCAAATATCATATACCTTCTCTTTTTCTCATTAAACGTGATTTCTTGTGGCGGGATTAAGGATTCAGTATCAAATGATACTGTTTATTTCATTCCCACTCTTCACAAGTATCATCAACAGAATGACAATTACAACTATGATTCCCTCACGAATATAATTTCGAGAATAAATCCCGATATTATTGCCGTGGAGGTTAGGAATATAGATATTTCTGAAGATTCAACTTTATTGTCCAAGTTCTATCCACATGAATTTGTAATGATGAAAACCCAATTTCCAGAAAAAACAATCGTGGGTTTTGACTGGTGGGCATCCGATGCTGAAGGAGTTAAAGTTTCCGAGATTCCCCAAAACTTCTTTGCAGATCTTCCCAGTAAAAAGCAATGGAAGCAATTGCAACAGGATTCACTGACTTTAAAAAAATTGGCCGGTTGTTTTGAACTTCAAAAGAAAAGAGTTGAATTGATTAAAAACCTTTCCTTAAACCAATTTCTCAAAAGTAAAGATGGTGAATTGGTCATTGACTATTATAAATGTTTAAAGGAAAACCTGCAAGATACGCCCTATGATGAAGTAGTGAAATCCACAGAAGAGCGAGATAGAAAAATTCTAGAAAATATTAAAACTATCATTGCTCAGAATAGGAATAAGAAAATAATAATTCTTGCCGGCGACGACCACTTTCAAATGCTCAAGGATAAATTTAAGAATAGGCAGCCTTAAAATTTTGTTTTCTTTTTACTTTTTTAATTTACAAAATCTTTTAAACCCAAGGATGTAGTTCTCATCGAATAAAGCTATACTTGCATTTTAAACCTAACTTACTTAATCCCCCATGAAAAAAATTACTTTTTATATTGCCATCACCTTGGCAACAATTTCTGTTCAAGCACAACAAACCTCATTTGAAGACTCCCAAGGCTATTCTGCAGGCGAATTTATCGATGGCATTAACGGTTGGCAAGAAACCTCGGCAACTTCAAATTATTTTTTGATTTCAAATGAAAAGCCGTCCGAAGGAGAAAACTCCTTAAAAATGGTTTATGATTCCCAACAACCCTTAATTTTTGCCGATTGGAATTTTCCGGAAGCTCTTCCGGTGCAAGATAACCTTGAGATTTCCATGGATATTTATGCGCCTGGCGGGATGACTACGTTTTACTGGAAAATCAAGGCAAATGATGAATATGCGGCTTATATAATTGTTCAGGAAGAATATGTGTTTCCCGCCATAGTTAATGTAGTTAATCCGGTGCCTTTGGCGATGGCTCCAATAAATGTGGGTGAATTTAACGAGATAAAGTTAATTTTCAATTATACTGCGGAAACCATTACCTATTACGCAAATGGAGAAGAAATTTATCAGGGAGTACTTTGGGGTTCTTCGGAAGCAATTGATCAATATTCCTTTGAAGTATTTCTTTTTGAGGATATGTTCATGGATAACCTTCAAACCAATGCGAGCTTAAATGTTCAAACTCCTAATGACCTCTCATTTATACACTACATTCAAAATGATTATTTGAACTTACAAAGTTCAGATAATATGGAGAAGATTGAAATTTATAATATTTTAGGAAGTCTTATTCATTCCGAAGCTCCAAAGAACTCTCAAGAATCTATTGCTATTTCATCTTTAAGTTCAGGTGTATATATTGCCCGAGTGAAGATGAATGGAAAATGGCATTCCTTTAAATTTGTGAAGTAAAAGTTACTGTTTTTAAAATTGTTCCTGTAGCTAAGCGATAGACTTTATAATAGGAATCAAGCTAAGATAATCTCTTGGCGCAAGGGGAACAATTCTGCCTTTTGTTTACTCCCGGAAGTTTTGGTGTTGCGGTATTTAATCTGGAACTGACTAATAAATGGTTTTCAAATCTCTTCTGGTTTCCATTTTCTTTTGGCTCCTACAAATCCTAATATGCTGAATTAGTGTCACATGAAGGAAAAATAAAATCTAATAATTATTAAAGAACAACAATAGATTCTTATGAGAATTGGTTTTATTGCTGCTAAATAAATCGTTCCGTATGTGTATAGTTGGAAGGATATGCTCCCACTTGTAAGGATAAGGGCCGTAGGGAAAACTCAAAATCCAAGGCCTCGACTTTACCATCTTTTCCTAAGTGAAACTGCATAAATTCTTCGCGTTGGGCAGGATTTTTCCACACCGCTCTAAAAGTATCGTAATGCCAATGCTCGAGTTTGGCCTCTAAGCCTTCGGTATCCCAAAAATATAAAACCAGATTATTTCCTTGTTTTTTCACTTCTACTTTTCCATATCCTTGAGATTGGTATTTGCCTAAATAACTTTCTAAATTTAAGCTGGGTTTTGTTTTCTTTATCTGGGCTTGATGGATTTTCTCCCGTTCCTCCGAAGCGAGCTCAAATGATTTTTTATAAGCTTGAAAGTAACGATCGTGCCGATCTACTTCACTATTTCCTAAAAATGCATCCATCACCTGATAGGCAATGGCATTCCCCAGACCGTTAAAATTGTTTCCTACTACAATAATTCCCAGGTCCAAATCTGGCACCAAGTACATAGCAGTATTAAAACCATCCGTTGCACCGCCGTGGGTAAGCACGCGGTTTCCTTTATAATCGGTTATATTCCATCCCAGACCATAACTTCTTTGTGCTACCATCGCATTTGTCAATGGAAGAGCTATTTGCGGCTTGTGAATCTCGTTCATCTGCTTGTTACTGATTATAGTTTTTCCCTCGTACTCGCCAGAAGTTCCCAATTGCATCAACATCCACTTATTCAAATCGTTTACGGAAGAATTTACGCCACCGGCAGGACCAGCGTTATCCCAATTTCTTCTTGAAATCGGAACTACTTTTCCATTAATTTCTTGATGTGGATATGCCTGATTGTCGCTAGTTTTAAGCTGTGTTATACTTGTCGTGGTAGAATTCATTTCCAAAGGAACAAAAAGACGTTCTTTCAAAAATTCATCCCAAGTTCGACCATCGGTGTATTCTATAATCTGTCCTGCCAAAGAATACATTACGTTGTTATAGACAAAAGCGGAACGAAAAGGTTTTTCCAATTCCATATATCGCATTCTGAACAGGATACTGTCACGTGGACTTGCCGTCATAAACTGAAGTCTATTTCCTAATATCCGTCCTAATCCCACACGATGGGTCAATGCATCGCGAATAGTGATTTCTTTGGTTACCCACGGATCTTTTAGCTGGAACCATGGAATGTGATTGATGATTTTATCGTCCCAATCTATTTTCCCTTCATCCACCAGAATCCCAAGGGCGGCGGCCGTCATATTTTTACTTACCGATGCGATGCTGAAGATGGTGTTCGCATCAACCATTTCGCCACTTCCCAAGAGTTTTTCTCCAAATCCCTTTGAATAGACCACTTCGCCATTTTTTACGATTCCCACTGCCATTCCGGGAATTTTCCATTCTTGTCTGCTCGATTCTACCCAGGAGTCGAAATTCTCCGGCAGGGATTCTTGAGCAGAAAGTAATGGAATGAATAAACTTAAAAATACGAAGAGTGATATCCGGTATCGCTTAAAATTAATTCTAGTCATGGGGATTGGATTTTGGCCAAAGATACTTACAACTTTACACATTTGCTTGGGCAGTGAAGTTGCAACCCGAATGTGTACAAAATCTACAAAACCCTGTTTTTGGGAAGTGGACAAAGAATTGCAATCCAATAAAACGAAATCGCCATTTCAAAAGTGTTGGAATGATTCGTTATATTTCTTCAAGGTGTATTGAATTAAAATCTACTATAAACATGAAGACGTGCTGTAAGTACTTAAAAATCATATATTTGATAATAACTAACACTAGCTTTTATTTAATAATCAAAAGTCCTAAAGTAAAGACCTACAAGTCTGGAATGACATAATCCAAGGCATCAAACAGGGACGGAGAGTCTTGAAGGGCATAATAAAACCTGAAAAGTCATGTCACAATCATTAGTCAAGAATTATGTCCACATAGTGTATAGCACAAAGTATCGTCAAAAACTTATCGATTCAAATATTGAAGACGAATTATATAAATATCTCGGTGGCATCGCTAACAATTTAGAATGCATACCTATAAAAATCGGAGGCTATCAGGATCACGTTCATATTTTATGCCTTTTATCGAAAAAAATAGCCTTAGCAACTCTTCTTGAGAAATTAAAATCCAATTCCTCGAAATGGATAAAAACCAAAGGTGAAGCTTATCGAAACTTTTATTGGCAGAATGGTTACGGTGCATTTTCCGTAAAACCTTCGGAAGTCGAGGTCGTCATCAATTACATCGCAAACCAGAAAGAGCATCATACACGCAAAACCTTTCAGGAGGAATATCGCGCACTCCTCAAGAAATATAAGGTGGAATATGATGAGCGATATGTATGGGATTAAACTACGACGATAAATAGCATATCGGAAAGAGATATTTCGCCCTTTCAGGGCTATATGAGAGGAGGTTTTTCGTACCATAGCATAGGGCCTCGCCCTATGCTATGGTATTACGTTCTTTCAGAGCTATTAATTCAGGGATAGCTCTGAAAGGACGTAATTCCCTAACCCCCAGGTGTCAGCCTTGAGAACAGAAAACTAGGTGTTCCAGCCCTGAAAGGCGTAATACCCTAACCCAGCTATGCCCCATGTTATGGTATTACGCTCTTTCAGAGCTGATAATTCAGTGATAGCCCTGAAAGGGCGTAATACCCTAACCCAAGGCGACAGCCTTGGGGTTATGGGATAAGAACCTGAGAATAAGAACCTGGGAATAAAGGAACCGTAGGTAATCCCGCCCCGGGTCGACTCCAGCCCTGAAAGGGCGACATATCCTGAGCCTGAGTGAGTTTCGCAGAAGAAATATGACCCAGCATAATTCCAAAGAAATTCATGCCTAATTCTGCAACTTATAAAACCGCGTAGGCCGATATTTGTTATCTATCCGCATTTCCTGTTTAAGAGTTCCACTTCTATCAATAGAATACACTCCGTTAAAGTTGGGCGAAATGGCATTGGGAACCACCATAAACAACTTGTCATCGACAATGTTGAAAACATTCATCCGCGAGGAAGGATTTGAAGATGGGATTTCCAAACGTTTATAGATTTCTGGCTGGGTGGTATCAAATTCGTAGTAAGAGAGTTTTAGCCCGTTTCTGGTTTCCACTTCTTCACTGGATTCAAATAGATAGGGTTCTTCGGAGATATGCAAATACAATTTGTTGTTATACGAGGCAATGGATTGTGCAATTCTCCCTTCACCAAATAATGATTCGATATCGATTTCCCAATTCGGATCAAAATCGGTTTCACCGGCCTTAATTCTGAAAATTTTAGATGGATTATGTTCATTAAACTGGTTCCAGCCCCAAGAACAGAAATACAGATTTCCTGCTTCATCCTTGGCTGTAGGATTATTTTCCGAAACAAAAAAGCCTACTGTTTTTGCACCGTGATATTGAATGATCTTCTCAAAGCTAAAACTGGGAATATCGATTACTGCCAAGTAAAAATTCTCTTCGGTGTCAGCTATAAGATTAAAACTGGCGTCTTCCAGAAATACTACGCTTACATATAGTTTATCACCCTTATAATCCATCACCAGAGAACCGGTCCTGACGAGATTGTTGCCATATTCGTCCTCAAATACCGCATCCGGGCGAAACGATTTGATGTAAGGCCGTAAATCCAATTCTTCTTTTAATTGCATCGTCAATGGATCAAACGCCTGAATGGTTTGTCCACCGGCACTTTCGTTGTAAAAGAAACCGAGATGGTCATTTACCAACGCCAGTTTTCTCGATGGAAATAGATTGTCTTTCCCGATATATATTTCGCTGTCGATAAAAACCTGGTTGGAGGTGTTCAAGGTAAGTCTGAATATGCCAGGAGTTGAAGAGTATCCTTTTTTGTCCTTGGCCATACTGAAAATATAATTTCTAAAGGAATGATGGCCTGAGGAAGTGGAGGGATTCTGAGTTTGTGAACACATCGTTTTCCTGGATCAAATCATAAGATTTTTCCGGATTTATACCTCCAAGATTAAAACTAAAAAATCGGGTGATATCGGCTGTAGAAGCATCTTCTGTGGCCAATACATAATTGAAGGTGGAATAGTCCGTTTTGGGATTTTTGTTCTGGTCGTCCAAGTTTTCGACGTGGCATTAGAACAATAAAATCAACAGGAAACAACAAAGGATTTTATTTATTACTGGAAACTTCATACGCTTAAAAACTATACGTTATTTTCACCCTAAAATGCCTGCCCGGACTTTGCATTTTGAATTCGTTGTAAATGTCCTCGTCAAAAATATTTTTAAGTTCGGCACTAAAAGATACACTTTGTTTCGTAAAGTCACGAACATATATAAATCCGACATTATGGGTATGTTGATTGGGAATAATCCGACTGGTATTAATTTTTGAAGTGCCAAATAAACCTAGAAAACCATCTGGTTCAAATTGTTTCTCTATATAGTCCAGATAATATTGGTGAACGTAGGAATAATCCCAGAAAAATGAAAAATCGCTGGTAAGTTTTAGTGCTTCCCTTAGATTGTAGGATGTACTAATATTGCCATAATAAAAGGGCATATTCGCTATTCGGGCATTTTTAAAATGCTGGTTGTTTAAATATTTATCCCTGGAGGACTGAAGACGAAAGTCATTCCAAGTTAAATTGCCCGATAAGAGGAGATTATTAACCGGCTCAAAATTCGCTTGCAGTTCTACACCCAATCCTTTAACGTTGTCAAGATTCAGATATTTTGCCTGATATTGGTTCAAGTCCTTTAAACGGATCAGATTTTTCGTATTTCGATAATAGGTGTTTACTTCGAAACCGAAATCTTTAGCCGAATACGTGTACCCAAGATTTATATTTTTGCTTTCTTCGGGAGTCAATTCATAATTGGCCACAATAAAATTATTGTCACCAAACAATTCCTGTTGCTCAGGAAGACGGAAGGTATTTTCATAGGAAACTCGAACATAACTTTTTGGGTTAATGTTGTATTTCAACGCCTGGGAAAAACTCAATCCGGTGTTTCTTACCTCTCTGTCCACAATATCCGTTTCCAATGGATTATCAGAGGCATCATATTGACCTGCGAAATGACTTGTTAAGTATTTGAATTGGGTATTCGACTCCAATTTTTGATCAAAAAACTGTGTGTTTAAGGCGAAGTTGGTAATGAGCTTATCATAGTTGGTTCCATTTGGATTGAGGTCACCGTTATTGGATTTTCGGTTGTAGAGACTCAGAACGGTATTGGATTCTATTTGGAAATAATTGTTGATCAAATAGTTGAGGTTGGTTCGGGAAGTGAACTGCTCAAAGTTGTTGTGGAGATATCCATCTTTAAGAAGCATATTTCCCATTTCAGAACCTGAATTTGTTGAATGTGCAACTCCTTTCCAATCATAATAAACATCTTTGGCCTGGTCAAAAATTTCAAAATCAATCTGACTATATACCAAAAACTGATTCACACTCAATTTATTTTCAAAGAAATGCTTTTTATATTTGAGCGAAGGAATAAAATCTCCGTGTTCTTTTCTATATACTTCTCCAAAAGGTCTAGCTCTGGAAAATTGATCGTTTTGAATATCCTTTTTTTAGACCATACGAATTCACCTTAAACTCAATCGATTCAGCCCAGGATAGTTCACGCGCTTGTATAGAAAATTCTAAGGAATGTTGGTTAAATCCGTTGTGAAACAGGCGTTCCCTAATATAAGTAACCTGCCCGGAACTAGGATCTTTAAAAGGTAGATTATCTACCTTATAATCGTTTTTTGAATTATTATAGAAGCTGTTAACTCCGAAAAAAAGATGTTTGCTCAACTTGATATTTGCGTTGGCAGTAACGATGTGGGTATTGTACGAACCCGTTTCATAAGAGACCGTTCCTGAAGTTTGAGCGCTGGTCTTTGGAACAATATTGATTGCGCTACCCAAGGCATCTACCCCGATTTTGGTGGGCAACACTCCTTTGTAAACTTCAACTCGGCTGATGGCATTTGTCGGGATTTTAGTGAGACCGAAGTTGGATCCCATATAGTCGATAGGGATATCATCATATAAAAATTTCACAGCATTACCAGTAAAACCGCCCACAATGATATTACTGGCAGAACCAAGGCCGCCGACATTTCTAATTTTAACCCCTGGACTTTTATCAACTAAATCCTCCACAGAATTGGCCCGTCTGGTATTCGCTTCCACCGAAATTATATCAGCTTTGATCGCACTGTTTTTTAATTTCTCACTAGCTGTGAGCGTTCGCAATTTCACTTCGTCCAAACTGTAATTCATAGTTCCAAGATAGAGCGTGACTTCTTGGATTTTATCCGGTTCGACTTCCATTGTTTCTACGGGAAAGTGAAACCCGTCATGGACTGCATAAATATTGTAGATTCCTGGAGGAAGATTTTTGAAAACAAACTCTCCATTCTTGTCGGTCAGAACTTGGGCATTCGTTTCCACTAGATGTATGGTTATATTTTCCAATTGGTCATCAAGGGAGTTTAGTATTTTCCCTTGGATTTCGCCAGTATTTTGTGCCCATGAAACCTGAAAAAATAGTATTAAGAAGAGTACCGAAAAATTTCTTAACATAGAAAGGGGAGTAGTTTAAGCACGGTTTATATATCCAATCGAGCGCATCTTTTCAAGCCCAATGATGGATTGATGATGCGCCCGATTTGATAGTTAAAGCTCAGGTATGAGCTTTAAAATGAAACTTAATTTAATTATTCAAAAAATCCGCAGTGATAAACGGCACCTTCAGGATCGGTCACTATCGGAAATTTGTTTTTGTCAATTGCTTCTTTTACCAAAGTAAAGGTGGCATACGAACCATTGGACAATTCAGATTCAAACTTCATTACAGGTTTTTCTCCATTATTGATGCTCACTTGTACTGGTGTTAAACCAAAATTGTAGGGAGGGTTTCTTGGGTTGGTTTGGTTGATTGTAAATTCGTCGGTATCACCAGACCAAGTCCAATATTCTCCTTCAAAATTAATAGGGGAATCAATTTCACCTAAAATATAATAAAAGCTATGATCGGCGTGGAATTCAAAACCAGTTACCAATTCCCAAATACAGGCGTCGCTGGCAGGAATCCCACCTTCTTCCATTACTGAAAAATCGATATTGGTTACTCTCCAATCGCCTTCGAGAGTGACTTCATCTCTAACCACGTCATCCGACTTTGAGCAGGATTGGAAGGTTAATCCAAAAACAATAGCACTTAATAAAACTAATTTCTTCATAGAATTTGATTTTTTTATTTTGAGTGCAAATTTAGCTCTTATTTAGATTAAGGATAAATAGAATCCATTGTTTTTTCCAATCATTTTTAAAAACTGATATTTATCAGTTCGTTGGATGCCATAAAGCAAGATGGCCTTAAAAAATTTGGCTCCCTTTGTAAACATTTCTGAAATGAGTACAAGAAGGAGCCAAAAATTTTTTGGATAAAGATTGTGTTCTAGAATTCCACTTCTGGATGCACTCCCCAGCGTGTTTTATCTGAAAAGGCAAAATCCAATCTATATTTCTCAGGAATCTCGCCGTTAAGCATAGATCCAGGTTTTATGGTTGGGAAAAGTTCTTCATAAGTAATCATATCGTTTAATGAAATACGACGATAAATATGTGAACGTGTTAGATTTTTCGCTTCATCCAGACCTGTAGCTCCTAAAAGTTCCACGAAATTTTGAATTGTCTTTTCATGGTAATTAGCCACACGCACCTTCTTGTCGGAAGGGACTAATCCCTTGGTCAATTTTGGATCCTGTGTTGTAATGCCCGTAGGACATTTATTTGTGTTACATAATAAAGCTTGGATACAACCCAATGCCAACATCATCGCACGAGCTTGGTAACAGGAATCGGCTCCCAATGCTATAGCACGAGCAACGTGAAACGCAGAGGTGATTTTACCGGAAGCAATAATTTTAATATGTTGGCGAATCCCCATTCCTCTCAGAATATTATGCACAAAATCAAGTCCGTCAATCAATGGAGCACCTACATAATTACTGAATTCTGGCGGTGCAGCTCCCGTTCCGCCTTCACCTCCGTCAACGGCAATAAAGTCGGGATAAATGTCCAGCTCTACCATGGCTTGACAAATAGCAATAAATTCGCTCTTATACCCAATACACAATTTAAATCCAACCGGTTTTCCTCCGGATAGATCTCGCAGTTCTTTTATGAACTTCACCATTTCAATCGGATTGTTGAAAGCGGAGTGATATGGTGGCGAGTTGACCCTTGTGTGAGGCTTAATATGTCGGATTTTAGCAATTTCCTCGGAATTTTTCTCGGCTGGAAGAATACCACCATGCCCGGGTTTCGCGCCTTGTGAAATTTTAAGTTCAATCATTTTCACGTTCGGAAGTTTCGCCTTTTCCGCAAAGAGATCTGGAGCGAAGTTTCCGTGGTCATCCCGACAGCCGAAATATGCCGTACCGATTTGCCAGATTAAATCTCCACCATGTTTTAAATGGTAATCACTTAAACCACCTTCCCCAGTATTATGGGCAAAATTTCCGATTTTAGCACCTCCATTTAAAGATTCTACCGCGGCGGCACTAAGCGCCCCAAAGCTCATTGCCGAAATATTCAAAATACTCGCAGAATAAGGCTGTTTACAATCCTTATTACCAATCATTACCCGAGGGTCATGATTTAACGTGTCAAAAGCCTTGGGTGCTATAGAATGACAAATCCACTCATAGCCCTCCGCATACACATCAAGTTGGGTTCCAAATGGAATGGTATCCCGAACAGCCTTGGCTCGTTGATATACGGTAGAACGATCCACTCTATTAAATGGACGACCATCAATATCAGATTCAATAAAATACTGATACATTTTAGGTCTTAACTCTTCCAGTACATAACGCAATCGGCCCAAAACAGGATAATTGCGCATTACAGTATGTCGGGTTTGATAAATATCGTAGTATCCAAGAATAGTAAATGCCAAAATAATTGCAGTTACCACATACCAATTTGAACTTAAATAGAATCCGAGAAAAAAAGTTACCAATAAGGAAATTGTAGAAAAAATATAAAATGGGGTTCTCATAATCAGATTTTAATGGATAAAAAGCTCTATTTCAGAAGATGAAATTGTTTTTTAAAAAATTAGATGACTGTAAATCAATGGTTTGTAGATAGTGATTATTATGTGCAAATTACAATTTAATTCTGAAATAGAAATGAAAACAAATTTAAAGAGAAGTTAATTAAGGTATTTAAAATCGGTCTAATTTCCGGTCAATAATACTACACGAAAATACTGGGTATGCCATTTATCTAAAAACATTATTAAAATTCATTGTTGTCCGAAAAGTATTGATTAACCATGAAACCCCATACCACATCTGGTCCGTCGTGGCGGATTTGGACTTCGATGGGGTTCTATTTCCCTACCCATATTTAATGCCGTTAGGCAAGAAAATACAATTAAGAAAATGTCCGCCGCGGCGGACATTATGATTCCTAACCGGACATTAATCATTTTTTAAATAAACCTACAAAGTAGGTTAGTGGTTTGCAGTATATTTGGCTAACAAAACCAAATGGATTCCATAATTCAATAATGACACAAACAAGAGATATTTTACCGAAGATTTAATGAAATTTTTACAGATAATTTTGCGGGGCGTCGGTCAGGTTATGTTTCAGAATAATATTTATTCTGGAATTTTATTTTTGGTTGGAATTTTATATAATTCCTGGATATTGGGCTTGGCGGCCATCTTGGGTACCATGATCAGTACGGGTACAGCCCTAATCTTGAAATATCCAAAAGAAGACATTCAAGATGGACTTTATGGTTTTAATGGCACCTTAACAGGCATAGCGGTGCTGTGTTTTTTCGAAGTCAGTTTGATCACCACTTTAGCGCTCGTTGTAGCTTCTGTTTTGTCAACACCATTGATGAATTTTTTAAAGAAAATTATTTCGCCCTTGACCGCACCTTTTGTTTTGACAACATGGTTTGCAATATATTCACTGATCTTCATATTCAACATTTCCCTCATTTCTTCAACGGCATCTTCCGCAAACACCCTTGATATTCTAACCGCATCAAGTAATAGTTTTGGTCAGGTGATGTTTCAGCAAAATAGTATAACAGGGTTATTTTTTCTTTTGGCTATAGTGGTAAACAACAAACTTATGGCAATTTATGCACTTTATGCTGCTGTTTTGGGCTCTTTGGCCGGATGGCTTTTCACGGCGCCCATTTCTACCATTAATGCTGGGCTCATGGGTTACAATGCCATTCTTTGCGCCATTGCGCTTACAGGAAAAAGAGGAATGGATTTTCTGTGGATTACCCTTGCAATAATCCTTTCAACCTTGGTGAATATCGGATTGGCAAAGACGGGATTAATTACGCTAACCGCTCCTTTTGTTTTAGTAACCTTGGGGATCTTGAAGTTGAAAAATAGCAAGAAAGGCGTACTAATAAAAAGGTTGACTTGATTGTTGTAAATCTTTTTCATCGGATTATGGCCTTCGAAATCATACTAGCGTGACATCCAACATTTTGGAAGTCTCATAAGAACAACGGGCCAAAAACTGAGATATAGTGTTAAACATGCCATAAGGTTTCATTAAAGTCAACTTTAAAATTAGATTTGTAAAATCTCAAATTTTTCGTTCCTAAGATCGATTTCCTTTAAAGTTTATGAAGACAAAGCACATAGTTTATTCCCTTTTAATTATTGGAATTATAGCCTTTATCGCGTATAGAATATTCAGTAATCAGGCTCAAAGTAATATAGGTCAAAAAAGCGGACCAGGAATAGCAACGGTTACAGGCATTATCGCTACCCCAGAAAAATTCGCGGATAATCTTCAACTTTCCGGATCGCTGGAAGCCAATGAACAAGTGGAAATCCGCAGTGAGATTATGGGCGTTGTAGAAGCTATAAACTTTAAGGAAGGTACTCAAGTTTCAAAAGGGCAAGTTCTTTTACGGGTAAATGATATTGAACTCCGCGCACAGCTTTCAAAGGTGGGGACGGCAAAACAATTGGCTTCAGAAAACGAGCGTCGTGCTAAATTGCTGTTGGAAAAACAGGCCATCAGCCAAGAGGAATATGATGTTGCCAGCGCTGGATATAAAAGTGCTCAAGCGGAAGCCCAGCTTATCGCGGCCCAATTGGAAAAGGCAACGATCCGAGCGCCATTTTCGGGCACCATCGGACTGCGATATATTTCTGAAGGTACTTATGTAACCCCAACTACTCCCATCGCCACCTTGGTAAACACCAAGCAACTAAAAATCACCTTTAGTGTGCCAGCAAAATATGCAAACAGGATTAAGTTGAACAGTGAAATAAGTTTCACTACTTCCGGTTCCCAAACTGAACACACAGCAAAGATTTATGCCGTCGAGCCACAAATCGATGTCGCCACCCGCACCTTGAAAATGCGTGCCATTGCTGACAATTCCGAAGGAAAATTATATCCGGGGATGTTCGCCAGTGTTTTGCTGCCTCTAGAAACCATTGACGATGCTATTCTCGTGCCATCCGAAGCACTGATTCCCATTCAAAATGGTAAAATGATTTTTATTTCTGAAGAAGGAAAGGCGAAACAAATAAAAGTGGAAACGGGATCGCGTACCGAAAGTTCCATCAGGATCCTTTCGGGATTAAAAGCAGGAGATACAATTCTCACTTCCGGGGTTATGTCGCTTAAAGATGGGGTTCCCGTAAAAGTAAAGTTTGAAGAATCTGATAAAACTACGGGAGTCTAATGAATCTTTCCACATTAAGCATCAAGCGGCCTGTTCTTGCCATTGTAATGAACCTTACCATTATACTCTTCGGGATAATCGGTTTTACCTATCTTGGAGTTCGGGAATTTCCTTCCATAGATCCTGCACAGATTTCTGTCAGCACGAGCTATTCAGGAGCGAATGCTGATATTATTGAATCGCAAATTACGGAACCTCTTGAAAAATCCATTAACTCCATAGACGGAATTAGAAACATTACCTCTTCCAGTAACCAAGGTTCCAGTAGAATCAATATTGAATTCAACCTGGGCAAGGATTTGGAAGCCGCGGCCAACGACGTTCGCGATAAAGTTTCGCAAGCCATTCGAAGTCTGCCGGAGGATATAGATGCCCCGCCCGTAGTTTCAAAGGCCGATGCAGATTCGGAAGCAATTATTGTAATGACCGTTCAGAGTGATGATAAAAACGTATTGGAACTCACCGATTATGCCGATAACGTAATTGCTCCACGCCTGCAAACCATTCCCGGGGTGAGCAGCGTGCAAATTTGGGGACAGCGCAAATATGCCATGCGACTTTGGATAGACCCTATTAAATTGAGCTCCTACGGAGTTACTGTTGCAGATGTGCGAAAAGCCTTGCTCGCCCAAAACGTGGAATTACCTTCTGGGAAATTAACAGGAGCCAATACCGAGCTTACCGTAAAAACAATAGGAAACCTCTCTACCGAAGAAGAATTCAACAACATCATCATCTTTGCCGATGGCGAAAAGGTAGTGAAAATGCAGGATGTGGGAAGAGCTGTCTTGGAAGCCGAAAACATGGAAACCAAGCTTAGCGATAGTGGGCAACCCATGATTGCAATGGCTATTATTCCCCAACCCGGAACCAATTATGTCGACATAGCAGACAGTTTCTATGTGGAATATGATAAACTTCAAAAAGATCTCCCGGCAGATTTTAAATTGAATATATCCCGGGACAATACCATTTTTGTAAAAAGAGCAATTGTGGAAGTTGTTGAAACATTAGGTATTTCGCTCTTCCTAGTTATTTTGGTGATTTTCCTTTTCTTCCGAAACTGGTCCATGGCATTGCGTCCACTTATCGATATTCCAGTTTCACTGATTGCGACATTTTTTGTGATGTGGCTTTTTGGCTACAGTATTAATGTGCTTACCCTTTTGGCCATCGTACTTGCTACAGGTCTGGTTGTGGATGATGGAATTGTGGTTACAGAAAACATTTATAAAAAAGTAGAGGAGGGGATGTCTCCCATTGAGGCTTCAATAAAAGGTTCAAAAGAGATATTTTTTGCCGTTATTTCGATTTCGGTCACCTTGGCGGCAGTGTTTCTTCCGGTGATATTTTTGGAAGGTTTTGTGGGAAGATTGTTCAGGGAATTTGGTGTGGTGCTCGCAACGGCAGTTATGGTCTCCGCATTTGTTTCGCTCTCATTAACCCCAATGTTGAACGCTTATATGATGCGTCCCGGAAAGCAGAAACATGGAAAGTTTTATAGAGTAACCGAACGGTATTTTGAAAAAATGAATACCAGTTATTCGGAATCTCTCGGAAGTTTTATGAAAAAGAAATGGCTGAGTTTTCCAATTCTTTTGGTTTGTATGATTATGATCGGACTTTTCTATACCCTTCTGAAAAAGGAAACAGCACCTTATGACGATCGTAGCTTTATACGTGCATCGGTTACTGCTCCTGAAGGTGCATCCTACGAATATATGGATCGTTTTATGACAGAATTGACAGATTTAATAAACGATTCCGTCCCTGAAAAGAAAGTGAATTTAATCATTACCTCTCCGGGATGGGGTTCCTCTTCGGTGAATAGCGGTCGTGCTATCATTACTCTGGTTGACCCAGAAGAAAGGGACCGGTCACAAGCTGAAATTGCTCAGGATTTGACCAAATGGACTCGAAAATATACTGATGCACGCGTCAGCATATCGGAAACACCTACTATTTCCGTAAGTAGAAGAGGAGGCATGCCCATTCAGTATATAATCCAGGCTCAGAACTTTGAAAAACTGGAAGAAAAGATTCCCCCTTTTATGGAAGCGGTGGAAAGCGATCCCACTTTTTCAAATAGCGATGTAAACTTGAAGTTCAACAAACCCGAGATATATGTAACCATTGATCGCGAAAAAGCCCAAAGTATGGGAGTTTCGGTATTGGATGTGGCGCAGACCCTTCAGCTTTCCTTAAGCGGACAACGGTTTGGATATTTTCTGATGAATGGGAAACAGTATCAGGTAATGGGTCAATTCGACAAAAAAGATCGAAGTAGCCCGACCGATCTTACCTCCATGTTTGTAAAAAACAACAAAGGAGAACTTATTCAGATGGACAATTTAGTAACCACTGAAGAACACAGCAGTCCGCCCCAATTGTACCATAACAACCGTTATATGAGTGCCACCGTTTCAGCATCACTCGCGCCAGGCATGAGTATCAGCGATGGGATTGACGCAATGGAAAGCATTCGGGCAAAGGTTCTGGACGATACTTTTACAACCGATTTGGGCGGTGAGTCCCGGGATTTTGTGGAAAGCAGCAGCAATACCCTTTTCGCTTTCGGATTGGCGTTGATATTGATTTTCCTATTATTGGCAGCACAATTTGAAAGTTTTATAGATCCATTAATCATTATTCTTACCGTGCCCATGGCCGTTGCCGGAGCGGTATTTTCACTTTGGCTTTTTGGTCAGACCTGGAATATTTTTAGCCAGATAGGAACCATTATGTTGATTGGATTGGTGACGAAAAACGGGATTTTGATAGTGGAATTCGCAAACCAACTTCGTGAAAATGGAATTCCCAAAGGAAAGGCTATTTTAAGAGCTTCGGAATCACGATTGCGGCCTATATTAATGACGAGCTTGACTATTGCTTTGGGAGCCTTACCTATTGCCCTCTCTATGGGCGCGGCTTCCACAAGTAGGATTGGGATGGGAGTAGTTATAATCGGGGGAACCATGTTCTCGCTGATGCTTACTCTTTTCGTCATTCCCGCCCTTTATTATATGTGGTCTAGAGAGAAAAAGCACCGTCCTGAATTTGATCAATTAGAGAAATATGATGCAGAACAGATTTCATAAGATTCTTGTACTAATTTTAGTTTTTATGGGCATTCAGACAATAGCCCAGGAGGAAGAATTACTTACTGTGGAAGAGGCTGTTTCCATTGCCTTGGAAAACAACTTTCAGATAAAAATCGCAACTAACGAACTGAAGATTGATGAAACCTCCGTCAGTCCAGGTTTTGCCGGTATGCTTCCAAGTTTAAATGCTGTTGCAGACAATAACAACAGCGTTCAAAATATAGATCAAACCCGATCTGATGGCACAAAACTCTCCCGAGATAATGCCAAAAGCAATAGTTTAAATTACGGAGTGCAACTGGATTGGACCATTTTTGATGGCTTGACCATGTTTGCGAGATACGATCAGTTGCAGGAAATTAAAAAGCGAAGTGATGCCGAACTAAAACTTGCTATTTTGGAAACAGTTAGCGATGTAATGATTACTTATTACGATTTGGTACAGCAAAAACAACAATTGAATGCTTTGGACAGCACCATTGTAATTTCAAAACAACGTGTGGAACTTGCCAACAATCGTTTTAGTATCGGGAAAGCTTCTAAATTGGAACTGTTGAATGCGCAAGTAGATGAAAACACAGATCAGGCGGTTTATCTTCGACAAAGGGAATTATTTAAAAACACCAAAACTCGGCTCAATGAAATTATGGGAAGGGATGTAAAATCGCAATTTCGAGTGGTAGATTTGATTTCAATAGATAGAACCTTGGAGCTTGATGTTTTGGAACAAGAAACAACAACCCAAAATCCACAGCTTCAGGCGCAACTTATAAATAAACGGATTAGCGAACTTCAACTAAAACAGATTAAGGGAAGTCGATTGCCCAAAATAAGTGCTCAAGCCGGATATATGTTTAGCGATTCGGAATCGAGTTTGGGATTTACTACCAACAATAGTTCGCGTGGCTTCAATTACGGATTTTCTGCCAGATTAAATCTTTTTGATGGCTTCAATCAAAACCGGAATGAGAAAATAGCCAAAATCCAGATAGAGAATTCCCAGCTTCTTATAGAGCAACAAACGCAAACATTATTATCGCAGCTTGCCACTGCTTTTCAAACCTATAAAACAAATTTGATGTTGATGGAATTGGAGGTCCATAATGAAACAATAGCCAAGGAAAACCTGGATATCACCATGGCCAAATACCGAATCGGAACAATTCCTACTATCGAATTCCGGACGGCACAATTAAACTATATCAATGCCGTAGTTCGTTCCACAAATGCGGTCTACGAAGCCAAACTTTCGGAAATCACTTTAAAGGAATTGGCTGGAAATCTTAGTTTGGGAATTTAAGAGATGGAAACCTGCCGTCGGCAGGCTGGTCGAAATCGAAATTCCAAATTAATTCAAATCCTAATCAGTTATATTTTTTGAAGTACAATGGGCTCAGCTGTTTGAGCTTTTATTAAAGAGGCAAAAAACTGTTGAAGTGCTTGGTAGGCCTCAGGTCCGTAACTGTAATTATTAAGTTTTAAATTAAGTCTGATATTTATTTTATCTCCGTTAACATCATATCCCACAGATAGTTCGCCTTCTTCGCCAGGAAGTTTTAAAACTTTGTTCTCGGGTACTTCTACAACATTATATTGATCTTTCAAATCAATTGAAACCAAATAAGTGTTTATTATAGGAAAACCCAAGTTAATAGGGTATTGCCTTCCTTCTTTAGCAAAAGGATTTTCTGAAAAATAAGTTTCCATAACGAAAGGAAAAAGATAAAGCTTGTTTGCAACCGGCTGCTCGTGTATTTTAATCTTATATTTCTCTTTATAGGGCAGTTCCAAATCTTTCTGGTTTTCAATTTCATAAAATGAAATATCCAAAGCTTCGTTTTTACCCTGTTTTTTCTTAAGGATATATTCCTTGTTATAATCGTTGTATTCCTTTCTTTTTCCAACCGAGATATATCCCGTGGAAACTTCGCTTATTTCACCATTAAAGATTCCGGTTTCATCGGCTGTAAGCTGCATATTCACATAATGCATGTTTCGGGAAACTGGCACAATAGGTTCCCAATAACTGCCCCTGTCAAAATCCAAAATACGGCCTTCAACATTCAGGGCTCTGAATGGAAGAACCCCGAACGGATTATGTTTATCGGTGGCATCGAGAAGATATTTTTCTTCATTTATTTTCAAAAATACCAATGCATAATTAAAATCTGATAATACGGGATACAGATTGGTTGGTAAATGTCGATCGCGGGTAGCAATCAACATTATTTTTGCGTCCAGACCTACAGCCTTCAGCGCATTGATAAGTCCCAAATTAATTTCAGAACTATTCCCTTGCTCTTGATCAAAGGCATCCTTAACTCTAATGTCCGATAGAATTCGGTATTTTCCGTTCCAGGTCAGCTTTTCTTGGAAGTAATAATAAACGGCCTTGGCTCTTTCCAGATCATCAGATATCGATAAAATAGAGGCAGGTAAACGTTCTTTAAAGTAACTATCGTATTTCAGTTGACGACCCAAATCTTTGTTCAGCCTTAAAGTTTTATCAGCATCTGCCCAAGTTTCGGAATAGTTAGTTTTCTTTCCTCTAAAATCGGTATAAGTCACCAATTCATATTTAATCCTGGAGATATAGTTTTTTTCTGAAAGCATATAACGCTCTTGCTTTAACGCGGGGACGTTCTCCATCACATAGGTGGCAGATTCACAATCCCCTGGATCGGTATTATCGGGCAATTGAAAACAGTTCTTTTTTAGTTCTACTCTATTGATGTTCAACTTTCTACTTCCATACATCGTTCTGTTATAAAAGAAATTTCCAGGTATTTCCGTGTGGAATTCAGAATATATTACGGGTAGAGGGCCTTGAAAATTCCAGCTGCCCAAATTGAAAAAATAAGGAGACACCACCCGATAGGTATATTCCAGGATACTGCCGTCCTGGACATCTGGGAAAGTAAATTTTATCATTGACCAGTTCTCAGTTTCATCTATATCAAAAATGGCAGTTTTACTCAAATAAGTTGGCGCACGGCCGTTATGGGTGATCGCGGTCAATTTGGTTATCTCTTCTTTAATGCCCTTTTCCCGATAGTATGGAATCTCTATGGTAGCCTGTTTAAATTTTTTGGCATCCAGCACTTTGGTTTTTACGTATATTTCTTTTATTAGCCTCACATAATTGTTTACTACTTCCGCTTTATAGTTTCCTTTTTCATACAGAACAACCCCGGCCGCCTCAGGATCGGCAGGATAATTTGTCATTGCAAGTTCCTCCTTTGATGGTTTCCCAAAGTTCTGGGCCTTCCCGTTTTGAAAAAGCAGGAGCGAAAAGAATAGTAAACTGATTATTTTGAGGGGATTTTTACTACAGGTCATTTTAACAATTCTTTATGAAGTTTGTAAAAATAGGAATTTTAACCATAAACAAACGAAAGTGTATTCTAAGAATAATATTTTGTATCTTAAGTCTCAATTTTAAAAAAATCACCTTATGAAAAGATTACTGGTTGTTTTATTCGCACTTGGAGGCCTGTCGGGCATTTCACAATCAAAAATTCTTCCTGCCGAAGTACAGATAAAAACCGCACTTTTGGCCGCTCCTGAAATGTATCGGGATGATGCAACTGTCTTGGGTTATGGCAAGGACGGGAAACTGATTACCCTTCGGGAAGGAAAAAATGAAATGGTCTGCCTTGCGGATGACCCCAACAAGGAAGGAATAAGCGTGGCTTGTTACAGCAAAGAATTGGAGCCTTTTATGGCGCGTGGACGCGAATTGATTGCAGAAGGAAAATCGGAGGCAGAAAAACGAGAAATACGAAAAAGAGAAATTGATGGGGGAACTTTAAAAATGCCCGAGGAACCTGCAATGGTTTATGTTTTGACCGCTGAAGAAAATGATATGGATGCCAAAACTGGAGATCTGGCAAATAGTTGGATCCGCTATGTACTCTATAAACCCTATATGACTGGAGAGAGTACCGGACTGCCAACAAAGCCACAAGCTCCCGGAATGCCCTGGTTGATGGATGCCAATACCCATCGCTCACATATTATGATTTCGCCGGCAAAGCCAAATAAATAATTTGGGTATAATGGGAATATTGTCGAAGACAATAAGAACTGTGATATAGACAGAAGGAATAATATTAAGAGCATTGTTGGATCTCTCAGATTTAGAGACTTTTAAAAAGCATGGACCGAAACGACATAATACCTTTAATTGCGTTTTAAAACTTATTATATAAAGGTATTATGTCTCAGGTCATTTTACAGTATTCAATGATTTATAACTCCAAACTCAAATATCCCTTCCTCTGAAGTTGCAAATTATAAAAAAATGCATTTTCGACCGTTTTCACATTATCTGGTAGTTTTTCAGGATTAATATCAGATTTTTTTAGTGATAGCTCACAAGCTAGAATATTGATTTTCAAATCGGAAGCTTCTTTTATATATCTTTCCATTTTCTTTGCGTCGGTTATTTCTCCAATATCCTTGCCGTACACTATAATTTCAAAATTTCCGAAGCCTTTTTCATCTTGCTTCATCAGCTGCGTGGCGGCCATTAAAATCGGTTCCAACTGATCTATGTTTTTAGTCATAACGATGTAGTTGAATACTTCTTGTTTTTGATCTTGGGCAACTTCTTTTATCCTCATTTTCTGTGCGGTTGCACCCATAAGAATAAAGGATAGGAAGAGAGTAGAAAGAATTGTTCTCATAATTGTTATTGTTTAAGGTTTTAAGTGGATGAATATAAAGAATAAAAGATTACCACCGACTTTTAACTTCATTTTCACCAATCGATTAAAATTCTTTTCTTGTGTAATCTATGTTACAGAACTATCCGTTTATGAAGCTTATATTTGTATCATAACATTTAAAAAGATAAGATCATGAATTATTATATAAGCACCACGCTAAGAAACAGCAGCTTTCCGGATGCAATTGAAAAAACTGTTGCCGCATTGAAGAAGGAGGGTTTTGGTGTTTTGACCGAAATAGATATCAAAGCCACATTAAAAAATAAACTGGATGCAGATTTCTACAATTATACAATCTTGGGAGCTTGCAATCCTGGAATGGCATATCAAGCTTTACAGGCAGAAAATAAAATAGGAACTATGTTGCCGTGCAATGTAATTGTTCAAGAACGAGAAGCGGGAACTGTGGAAATTTCAGCCGTAGATCCAGCGGCTTCCATGATGGCCGTAAAAAATGACGCCTTGTCTGAAATAGCTACGGATGTTCGAGATAAATTAACCAAGGTTATTCAAAGCATTTAGAAACGTTTTTTGGTTGGTTCGTTTCTGGATGTTAGTTTAATTGGTTTTTGAAAAAGCACTCTTCGGGGTGCTTTTTCATTTTATGTCCTATGAATTCGAGAATAACCGTCGTGTCACAAACGTCGTGTCACAACCGTAATGTCACAAACCGTCGAGTTCCCTCCGTCGTGTCTCCAAACGTCGTGATTCAAACCGTTCCCGATAAAAATCGGGACAGGCTGTGCCTCCAACCGTCCTGATTCAAAACGTCATTTTTTCAATACCAATCTTTTGGTAACATTAGTTACTGACCGCACTTACTTTGTGCCGTATGTTTGCATCAAAATAATTTTGAAAAATGAAAATCAACAAAATAGCAGGTATTCTTTTCTTCTTACCGGCATTTGCTTTTGCACAGCAGACGGTGCCGATTTCCAAGGCTGAAGTGTTGGATAAAGTAGTTCAACAAAATAGAAAACTAAAGATAGGGGAGCAGGAGGTACTTTCCGCCAAAGGGGATTTTAATCAGACCAATGCGGTTTTCCTACCCAATATTAATGCTTCCTATTCCGCGATGGCAACCACCAACCCATTAATGGCTTTTGGTTTTAAACTAAATCAGGAAATTGTAACCCAAGCAGATTTCGATCCCAATAAACTGAACAATCCTTCCCAGATAAATATGTATGCCACCAAATTTGAAGTGCAACAGCCAATCATCAATGTGGATGGGATTTTCCAGAGAAAAGCGGCCAGAGCTAAATGGGAGGCAACAAGGATGCATTTGGCACGCACCGGTGATTACCTTTCGCTTGAAACCGAAAAGGCATATATGCAATTGCAACTCGCATACAAAAGTGTTGCCGTACTTGAGTCAGCCTTAAAAGCTGCCGAAGAAAACCTTCGACTGGCAGACAACAGTTTTAAACAGGGATACCTACAACAAAGTGATGTTCTAAGTGTGCAAGTGCGCGTAACCGAAATAGAAAATCAATTGCAATATGCAAAGAGTAACGTGATAAATGCTTCGGAATATCTTGAGGTTTTAATGAACGAAGATGTTGAAGGAGTTTTAAAACCAACGGATTCATTGACAGTTACATCAGAATTGAAAACATCTGAAAGTTTTCTAAATTCCAGAGCCGATATAAAAGCGATGGAATTTGCCGCTGAAGCCTACAAACAAAATTACAAAGCCGATAAAATGGCTTTTCTACCGAGGTTGAATGCTTTTGGAAGCTACGAACTTTATGATGATGAGATTTTTCAGGGTGATGCCAATGGTTATTTGTTTGGAGCAGCTTTGACCTGGAACATTTTTGAAGGTTCAAAACGCTTCGGAAAAACGCAATCAAGTAAAGCTGAATTCAACAAAGCAAATTTGGAACTCGAACAATACAAATCCGAAAGCCAATTGGAAGTAAACAAAGCCAAGCGAATGTTTGAGGATGCCAAGAACAATCTCAGACTCACCGAAATGGCCCTTCAACAATCCGAAGAAGCCTTGCGCATCCGTATCAACCGATTTAGAGAAGGGCTAGAACGAACCACCGATTTACTAATGGCCGAAACCCAATTCTCACAAAAACAATTAGAGTATTTCAACACCGTTTTTCAACATAATTATGCTTTGGCATACCTGCAATTTTTAACCAAAAACGATTGAAATCGGAGGAAATCGAAATCGAAATCCAAATCGAAATCCAAATCGAAAACGATACTTCGGCGAAGTTTATCCTGAGCCTTGCCGAAGGGCTCAGTAACCTAAAAAATGAACATTAATAAAATATAGTCCGATTAACCTTTTCCCCCTTTAGGGCCTGCCTGCCAGAGGCACGACAGACAGGCACGACAGGCAGGCGCCAGGGGGACCGACGAAATCGAAATCGATACTTCGGCGAAGTTTATCCTGAGCCTTGCCTTAGGGCTCAGTAACCTAAAAAATGAACATGAATAAAATATAGTCCGATTAACCTTTTCCCCCTTTAGGGCCTGCCTGCCGGAGATACGATAGGCAGGGGCTAGGGGAACCGACGAAACCGAAATCGAACAAAATAAAAACCTTTAACAAAATAACCTTTTCCCCCTTTAGGGGGGCAGGGGGTCAAAACCAAACCAAAACAAAAACCAATTGTAATATAAATAAACGTATCACTATGAACCCAATATATACAACCCTACTTTTCTCAACATTCCTCATATTGGGAAGTTGCGGCAATTCTTCCAAAGAAACTGCCATTGATCAAACCCCAGCTGTTTCTGTCACTGTTAGCTCGGTGGCAGGAGAAAACAACACCCCGTTTTTAACCGCCAGTGGAAAAATTGAAGCCGTAAATAGTGCAACTCTCAGCACAAGAATGATGGGTTTCGTGGACAAAATACACGTTAATGTTGGTCAAAAAGTTAGCAAAGGACAACTGTTGGTAAGTATCAATAATTCTGATTTATCTGCAAAACAGGCTCAGACCAACGCAGGAATTACAGAAGCCCAAGCTGCATTTAACAATGCCGAAAAGGATTACCAACGCTTCCAGAATCTTTTTGCAGAAAGCAGTGCGAGTCAAAAAGAACTTGACGATCAACGCGCTCATTATGAAATGGCAAAAGCTAGATTGGAAGGAGCTAAACAGATGAGAAATGAGGTTCAGTCACAATTTGCCTACGTGGATCTTCGCGCGCCATTTAACGGTGTAATTACCAATAAATTCATTGACGAAGGCGATATGGCGAATCCTGGAACGCCACTAATTTCCGTTGAAAGTCCTGGAAACTTTGAAGTTACCGCATCGGTACCGGAAAGTGAAATATCGAAAATCAAATCTGGAGCAGAAGTGCAGGTAATAGTGAAATCTTTGGGCACGTCTCTTACTGGAAATGTTACCGAAGTAAGTTCTTCTGCCAGTAATACGGGAGGTCAATACCTAGTAAAAGTGGTCTTGGACAAAACTGATTCGAGCGTACTCTCAGGAATGTACGCCACTGTTCAATTTCCAGTGGAAAGAAAAACCGATGTCTCAATGATTTTGATTCCCAAAGACGCTCTGGTGCACCGTGGGGAATTGACAGGAATTTATACCGTGAGCCAAAGTAATACCGCCATCCTTCGCTGGTTGCGGTTAGGTAGAACCTATGGTGATAAAGTGGAAGTTCTTTCGGGACTTGCGGCAGATGAACAATTTATTTTGTCAGCTGATAGTAAGCTTTATAATGGCGCAAAATTAACGATTAAAGGATAATCATGAAATGCCCATTCGTAATTATTAAGTCAACGAAGGATGGATTGTTAGGGCATTCCCTACCCGTCCGGCAGGTGGGCATCTTCCTTAAGAAATCAAATAATATCTACAGATGAAAGACGGAATAGCAGGCAGGATTGCCAAACTTTTTATAGGCTCAAAGCTTACGGTTTTATTGATGATTGTTTTTATGGTCATCGGTGTTTACAGTTCGTTCTTAATACCTCGCGAGGAAGAACCTCAAATTGATGTGCCAATGGCAGATATTTTTGTGGGATATCCTGGCGCAAACCCAGCGGAGGTAGAATCAAGAGTTGTAAAACCCCTGGAAAAATTGGTTAGCAATATTCCAGGAGTTGAATATGTATATTCTACTTCTTCAAAAGAAGGGGCGATGGTAATTGTCCAGTTTTTTGTGGGTGAAGATATTGAACGTTCTTTCGTAAAACTTTACAACGAAATGAACAAGCACATGGATCAAATGCCTCCGGGCGTTACCATGCCGCTAGTAAAAACCCGTGCGATTGACGATGTTCCTATGCTAGGATTGACGTTGTGGAGCGAAAATTATGACGATTTCCAATTGAAACAAATCGCCGATGTTCTGACCCAAGAAATTGAAAAGGTGGAAAAAGTTTCTGCCACTCAAAAAATAGGAGGCAGGAACAGACAGGTGCGAGTAGTATTGGACAAAGATAAGTTGGCTGCAAGTGGTTTGGATTTTTTAGGCGTTGCCGAAATGATAAAAGCAAACAACCAACAGTTGGGCTCGGGCAGTTTTGATAAAAACGATACCGAGTTTTTGGTCACAACCGGCAATTTCCTAAAAACCGCTACCGATGTTGAAAATTTGGTTGTTGGAGTACAGCAGAATCAACCCATTTATTTAAAACAGATAGCAACAATAAACGATGGTCCAGAAATCCCCAGTAAATACGTTTCCTTTGGATATGGCGCAGGGAGTGAGCTAGCTTCAGATTTCCAGTCGGAATATCCTGCTGTAACTATTTCCGTGGCAAAAAGAAAGGGAGCGGATGCTATGAAGATTGCAGATGTAATTCTCGATAAAGTCGACCATTTACGAAGCAACCTAATTCCTGATGATGTTCACGTGGAAGTTACACGAAATTATGGCGAAACCGCCTCTCAAAAAGTTTCCGAATTGTTGATGCACCTTATGGGAGCAATCCTAGCAGTAACGATTGTCGTTATGCTAGCTATGGGCTGGCGAGGTGGTTTGGTGGTATTCCTTTCAGTGCCGATTACGTTTGCTCTAACACTATTGAGTTATTATTTACTCGATTATACTCTAAACAGAATTACACTTTTCGCCTTGGTATTCGTTACGGGAATTGTGGTGGATGACTCCATTATCATAGCCGAAAATATGCACCGTCACTTTAAGATGAAACGCTTGCCGTTTAAGCAAGCTGCCATCTATGCTATTAACGAAGTGGGTAACCCAACGATTTTGGCCACACTGACTGTAATAGCATCTGTACTTCCAATGGCGTTTGTCTCCGGATTAATGGGACCTTATATGTCGCCAATGCCAATTGGAGCATCTATTGCGATGATTCTTTCGCTATTTGTTGCTTTGACGATTACTCCGTACTTGGGTTTTATTTTTCTTCGAGAAAAGGAAAAGAAGGGTAAAGCGCCGAAGGTAGAAAAGCCCTTAGAAGAGACTTTAATTTACAGACTCTATTCAAAATTTGAAACTCCACTTCTGGAAAACAAAAAGGTTCGCGTTCTGTTCTTGGGAATTACGGTTGTAATGCTTTTGGGCTCGGTGATGTTGTTTTTCACCAAATCGGTTGCAGTAAAAATGTTGCCTTTTGATAATAAAAACGAAATGCAAGTTGTTATCGATATGCCTGAGGGGACTACGCTGGAACGAACCGCTGTTGTTGCCAAGGAAATTGGTCAGTATCTATCTACGCAGCCTTTAGTGGTGAATTATCAAAATTATGTAGGTACTTCTGCTCCCATCACTTTTAATGGCTTGGTGCGTCACTACGACCTCCGTGGAGGAAGTAATATGGCCGACATTCAAGTGAACCTAATCGATAAGGATAAAAGAAGTATTCAAAGCCACGGAATTGCCAAGGAACTTAGACCTCATATCCAAAAAATAGGTCAAAAATTCGGAGCGAATGTGAAAATTGTAGAAGTTCCGCCAGGACCTCCTGTACTTTCCACTATTGTAGCTGAAATTTATGGGCCTGATTATGATCAGCAAATTGCAGTAGCTAAGCAAGTCGAAAATATTCTGAACAATACCGAAGATGTAGTAGATGTTGATTGGATGGTGGAAGCAGACCAAAAGGAATACGAATTCGTGATAGACAAAGAAAAGGCGATGCGCTATGGTGTGGCTCCTCAACAAATCGTTTATACAATGAACCTGGCCCTTTCCGATAGGCCTGTCACTCAACTTTATGATGAAAAAGCTACTGAACAAGTTGGGATATTGCTGGCTTTAGCTGAAAAAGAGAAATCCACAATACAAGATATATCCCAATTAAAAATTGCTTCCAAACAAGGAAATATGGTTTCTGTGGGCGATTTGGTCGATATCCAAGAAAGTATCAAAGCTAAGAGCATATATCGCAAAAATCAAAAACGGGTGGTTTATGTGCTTGCCGATATGGCTGGAGAACTTGAAAGCCCAGTGTATGCTATTTTGGGAATGACCGAGAAACTGGATAAAATCGAATTGCCAGCCGGTTATAAAATGAATGAACTCTATTTGGGGCAACCTGAATTTGAAGATGATTTCACCGTAAAATGGGATGGAGAATGGCAGATAACTTTAGAAGTATTCCGCGATTTAGGAATTGCATTTTTAGGAGTAATTATCATTATCTACATTCTAATTGTAGGATGGTTCCAAAACTTTAAGGCTCCAATTGTGATGATGGTGGCAATTCCGCTATCATTGATAGGGATTGTGCTCGGACACTGGGTTTTGGGCGCGTTCTTTACAGCAACTTCCTTTATCGGAATGATTGCCCTCGCGGGAATTATGGTTCGAAATTCGGTCCTGCTAATCGACTTTATAAACTTGAGGACTGCTGACGGAGTTCCATTAAAACAAGCCGTAATTGAAGCTGGTGCGGTACGAACAACCCCAATTCTATTAACTGCAGGAACCGTCGTCATCGGTGCATTTGTAATATTATTTGATCCAATTTTCCAAGGACTTGCCATCTCGCTGATGGGCGGAACCATTGTTTCTACTGTGTTAACCTTGTTGGTTGTGCCATTGGTTTATTATATGATTGAAAGAAAGAATTATAAAGAATTGGAGTCTGACGAAAATGTTGAAATAAGATTAGACAGCAAGACCGAGACGGATCTTAATAACGACAATCACTAACCTTAAAAATTTAATTATGAAACTACTAATAGTAACCGCTGTAGACCAATATGAGAAAGAGGTACTACAGCTTTTCAAAAAATCGAATATCGAGAATTTTAGTGGTTCCGATATTGAAGGCTATAAAAATGCTTCGGCTTTTATGTTGAATTCCAGTTGGTTTCCTTCAGAGAAAAGTGGTGCGGACAGCAGTATGTTTTTCTCTTTTACGGAAGATGATAAGATTGCCCTGTTTTTTAGCCTTGTGGCACAATTCAATGAAAACTTAGAAACCAACAACCCGATTCATGCGGTGGTTGTGCCGATAGAACGGAGTATTTGATCGAAATCGAAATCGAAACTTGTCCGCCGGAGGAGGATCGAAGGGCTGAGTAAGATAAAAAAAATGAACCTAAATTAAACTTTTACGAAATAGTAATTTCACCCTTTAGGGGGGCCAGGGTGACTGACGAAATCGAAATCGAAAACGAAAGCGAAACTTGTCCGCCGGAGGAGGATCGAAGAAAAGGAACCTTTACTAAAGTTACCATTCCCCTTCGGGGGCCCGGGGGACTGACGAAATCGAAATCGAAATCGATCCCGATAGCTATCGGGACGAAGTGGGTCAGTGAATTTGATTGGGAAGGGACGTTAAATATTAATTATCACCCCAAATAATTCGTGAATTCGTGGTAAGTCTTTGGACTTTGAATTCCTTAATCCGGCTTGGAAAAGCTTGGAAAGTCAAGAATAAACTAATTTGTCTAACATTTAAATTTTAATATTATGATTAATAGATATATACGTGCTATTGCTGGAACTTTTATTTTGATCAGCTTATTGTTGGCTGTTTACGTAAACATCAATTGGCTGTGGTTCACCGCTTTTGTGGGCGCCAATTTACTTCAGTCTTCCTTGACAAGATGGTGCTTAATGGAGAAAATCCTTAAGAAACTCGGAGTTAAGGAGGATGGGGATAGCTGTTGTGCTTAGAATTTCTCAAAAGAAATAATTTATAAGGATTCTGCTCTCTTTTTATGGGAGTTGAATCCTTTTGGTTTAAATTTTGGCCATCACCTAATTTTCCAGTCTTTACAATATGATTTTGGTCATTTCCTTTATTTAAAATTAAAAGTATCTTTGGTGAAGTAATCAACTAAATGTAATACTATGACCATAAACATTCAGTATGTAAAAATGCCAACTAGTGAGGCGATGAACGATTATGTGGAGAAAAGACTTCAAAAAATAGCCGAAAAGTACGACTGGATCATTCGTGCGGAGGTTAGTTTCAAAATGGAAAATAACGTCTATGGCAAAGGAAATATTTGCGAGATTGAACTTAGTCTTCCTGGGCCAAAATTATTTGCTTCTACAAAAGATGCTTCATTTGAGGCGGCTGCCAAAGAGACCATTCTCGATTTGGAAAGACAACTGAAAAAAAGAAAAGCTAAAATGACAACCCATTAAAATTAAATTATAATGAAAAAAATATTAGTTCCCGTAGATTTCTCAAAACATTCTGAAAATGCCTTGGAAGTTGCTGCGGCAATTGCAAAAAAACAGGGCTCTGAAATAGTGGCACTTCACATGATGGGCCTTAACGATGCAGTGGTAACGCGAAATCAATCGAAGGAAGTATTTGAGGCAATGTATTATATGAGATTGGCCGAAACCCGGTTCGCGGAATTATTGGACAAAGATTATTTGAAGGGTATAACTGTAACGGATACGGTCCACAACTATACAAATTTCAACGAAATCAATGATATCGCTAAAGAGATGAATATAGACCTTATTGTAATGGGTTCGCACGGTACCACAGGAATGATGGAAGTCTTTGTAGGAAGTAATACCGAAAGGGTTGTCCGAACTTCTGAAATTCCCGTTTTGGTGATTAAACATCGTTCTGAGAACTTCAATCCGAAATCAGGAATATTTGCCTGCGATTTCTTGGAAAATGCCGTAGGACCTTACAAGCGTGCAAAACGGATTTTTGATTTGCTCGGTATTGATATGCAATTGCTCTATATCAACCTAGCTGGCGATTTTAGAAGTACTCGCGAAATCGAAAAACGAATCCTAAAGTTTTTGACGGATGCCAACGATCCCAATCCATTAAAAGCCCTGAACAGGGTTGTTCAGTACAACGATTATTCTGTGGAAGCTGGTATTTTTGCATATAGTCAAGTGGCAAATGCGGATATTATCGCACTGCCTACCCAAGGAAGACAAGGACTGGCTCATTTCTTTTCCGGAAGTATCGGAGAGGATGTTGTAAACCATTCCGATTTACCGGTAATGACATTTAGGGTATAGTTAATTGGCTATCGACTTCAATTAACTTAAAAAGCAGGAATCCCATTTTTGGTTCCTGCTTTTTTCATGAATTTAATTAAGATAAGAATTTGATACCTCTATTTTAATTTGTTTTTCTGGTTTAATTCCACAAAGCTCTACCTTGTTTTTCTGGAATTTGGAATTTAACTACCTCGTGGGCTCTGTCCAGAGATAGTTTATTTGTTTTTTGAAATTTACGGTAAGGTATTCAGCGCAATCTCAATCATTTTTGAAAAAGTTCCTTCCCGTTCATCTGCAGTGGTAGCTTCTCCGGTTACTAGCGAATCTGAAATAGTTAAAATAGCCAGCGCCTTCACTTTGAATTTTGCCGCAATGGTATAGATTCCTGCCGTTTCCATCTCAACGCATAATACTCCAAAATCTGCCCATTTTTTATAGTTTTCGAAATTGTCCTCATAGAATTGATCGGTGGAAAGTACATTCCCTGCTTTAATCGGGATGTTCTTTTCTCTTGCGTAAAGAGCTGCTTTCATAAATAGATCATAATCGGCGGTAGGAGCGAAGTCAGAATTGACAAAACGAAGGTTGTTGACTCCGGAAGTTGAGGACGCAGCCATCGCTATCACTATATCTCGCAAGTTAATGTCCTTTCGGTAACTTCCCGCAGAGCCTACGCGTATCAAATTGGTAACGCCAAAGTCGTTAATGAGCTCATGGCAGTAAATCAGTGCCGAGGGAATGCCCATTCCGGTTCCTTGAACCGAAACTCGTTTTCCTTGAAAAGTTCCTGTAAAGCCCAACATACCTCGAACATCGTTATAACACTTGGCGTTTTCCAGAAAATTCTCTGCGATCCATTTGGCACGAATTGGATCTCCAGGCAGTAATACCGATTCAGCTATTTCTCCCGGTTTTGCTTCAATATGTGTGCTCATTATTATCTTTTTTCGATCCTCCGGAAACAATTTCAACCCCGGAAGAAGTTCCTATTCGGCTTACGCCCATTTTAATGTATTTTTCGGCGGTTGCAATATCTTTTATCCCGCCAGAGGCTTTTACCTTTAAAGAATCGCCTACTTCATCCAACATTATTTGTACGTCTTGTTCTGTCGCACCACCTGTTCCAAAACCAGTGGAGGTCTTTACGAAATCGGCTCCTCCTTTTTTCGCCAGTTGACAGGCAGTTTTTATTTCCTCGTCAGATAAATAGCAGGTTTCAATAATTACTTTTAAAATATTTTGACCAACAGCTTTTTTTACCTCTTCGATTTCTCTGGTTACGGCCTCGGTCATTTCGCTTTTTAAAAATCCGATATTCATAACCATATCGATTTCATCCGCTCCGTGATCAAGGGCTATTTGAGCTTCGCGGATTTTCGATTCCAGAGAGGACGCGCCCAAAGGAAAACCTACCACAGTAACGATTTTAACCGTGGATTTTTTCAATTGTTTTTTTGCTAATGGGATATAACTGCCGTTGATGCAAATGGCATAAAAACCGTATTCCTTGGCTTCGTTGCAAAGCTTAATAATGTCATCAGCAGTGGCGGTGGCCTTTAATAGAGTATGGTCTATATATTGGTTCAACTCCATTAGTTCCTGTGTTGGTTAATAATGGAAACCAAATCGTTTTTTTGAAGTACGCCACTTTGTCTCCAAATTTGTTTTCCGTTTTTGAACAAAATCATGGTTGGAACCCCACGAACTTGAAACTGTGCAGCCAAGGCTTGATTCTTGTCCACATCTATCTTTACAATTTTAACCGTATCACCAAGTTCGGCTTTTACATCTTTTAAAATGGGGGCCAACATTTTGCAAGGTCCGCACCAATCTGCAAAGAAATCTACCAGAACTGGGGTTTCAGAATTGATTATGTCTTTAAAGTTGCTTTTCATGGTATTCTCATTTATATCCAAGCTGAAATTGATACAGAGTAAGTATTTCTTGGAATAGGTTGGTATCCTTGATCTACTGAACTCCTATAAGTACATCGCATTTAATTAATTTATCAAGAGGAAAAGAGTTTTTACGTTTACCGATTACCGATTACCGATTACCGTTCACCGATAACCGTTCACCGATCACTCCTCTTTTCTCTATATTCTCTTTTTCTAACCCCCTAATCCCAATAAACCAACGGATTCCTCTTATGATTCCGTAAAACAGGTTTCAGCATTTCCAAAGGAATTTTTACAGAATAAGTTCCAGTATAGGAAGGACATATAACGCAATCGTCAAAATAGAATTCTACGGCATCGTCGGTTAGAACATAATTATTTTTTGAATCGAAGAAATCATCCGCAGAGATGATCCAACAATCGTAATACATTTCACCACTATTAATTTTTTGGGCAAGTAGTCCATTAAGGATTTCGCGAAGCTCTTCCTCGGAGCCTGAGTTGAAAAAATCCTCATACTTCATAAAAGTTGATTCTTCCAAATTAAAATTCATGGTCTCAAAAGTATAGCTTGCGTGGGCTGCACCAGCATAGTGGTTTTCCTTGTAAAAAAGAATACTTATCAAGCGATCGTTAAGGTTGTAAATTTTATATTCAACAATCCACTTTTCTTCGGCATGTGGTATTCCTAAAGAGTCGCAGAGACGCTTATCTTCTCTAATCTGTTTCTCAATACCCTTTATATCTAGGTAATGTTTACTAACATATTCGTTGAAGTTTTCGTAGGAAGGTTTTATTTTTTCATTCAGATAGGGATACTCAAAATCAATTGTAAGCTTGTCATCTTCTTTAAAAAAGGATTTAGAAATCACCAAACTTTCCAGTTCGTCCTTCTGGTCTTTTTTCTCCAGAAGTTCCCGTCGTTTCAAGTTGAGAAATCTATCCTGCATTAAATCCCTGTCAGAAAACTGTAAAGAATCAGGTTTTTCATCAGAAGTATGCTCCACCTCGTCTAAAATCTTATCATTTTTAGGATCGTTTTTGCATCCTATGAGTACAAAGAGAATAAAAATTGGCAGTAAGGATTTCAAGATTTTTGAGTTTTAGATCATAAAATTAGCGAAACAATTTAAGTGGGGAAAAGATATTGGCTTTTCTTTAGGGACGATCAATCCTTAAGAATATTTTTTAGTTTCGCCAACATTATCAGTTCACTTTTATTTTTTCCTGCAAATGCTGCAGCGATGACGTTTGCGGTTTCCCAAATCAATTTCTTTCTTTCTGAAGTAAAAAGACTTGGGTTTTCCTTTTTATAGTCCGCAAAGCTATCAAAACAGTCATTGGCATCCAATTCCTCATAGTCAAACCAATCGAAAACTATTTCAATCTGGTGTGCGGCATCGGTTTGAAAGGGGTCTTCGTATTCATCAAGGTCTTTCCATTTTTCTGTAACGATGTTTTTCAATGCCGTGTATTCTGCTTCCCTCACTACCTTATCGGCAGCTGCAATGGCGTAAAACAGTTCCCCCATTTTTTGGTAAAAAAGTAATTGGGGTTTTTCCGATGTATCCATAGTCCTTATAGTTAGATTAATTTTCAATGGGGTAAAACTATCGAGTTTTTCCCTGGTATTTTATGACATTAATCATTTCACTTAAAATGTTTAAAATCCTTACTTTTGGCGTGTGAAGGTTTTAGAGGAAAAAAAGGACAGTATATTCAGGATTCTTTCTGAAGCGATTTCCGAAGGGATCGTTATTGTGAATCAATCGCAGGAGATTGTGACCTCGAATGAGGCTGCAGATAAAATGTTTGGTTATAGTCCCGGAGAGCTATTGGGGAAAAATCTTAATGTTTTGATTCCGAGAGATTATCATAGGGAACATACTGTTAGGGCAAATGAATATTTAAAAAAGAGCGATCCCCGTCAAATGGGACATGGACGTGATCTTTACGGAAGTAGGAAGGATGGAAGCATTTTTCCGGTGGAAGCTGGGCTGAATCCTTTTGTCATCAGCGGAACCCGATATGTAATGGCCCTTATCACCGATATTTCAGTTCGGAAAAGTCATAAAATGGAGGATCGTTGAGCTCAACAACCAACTGGAACAGAAAATTCAGAAACGTACCGCTGCCTTGCAAAAAAGTGTTATCGAGCTTGAAGCAGAAGTGAGCCGACGGGAAAAAGCCGAACATAAAATTTCTGAATCTTTGCGTAAGGAACGTGAGCTTGGAGAGTTGAAAACTAAATTTCTATCTCTTGTTTCGCACGAATTTAAGACGCCGTTGAGCGGAATTCTCACCTCCGCTACCTTGGCTTCAAAATACACCGAGACGGAACAGCAGGACAAGCGCGAAAAGCACTTCAAGACAATTAAAAGCAAGGTCAACTATCTCAATAATATATTAAATGACTTCTTATCTATTGAACGTCTCGAATCTGGGAAGGCGACTTTTAAATTTGAGGTCTTCCCACTTAGCAAGGTTATTAATGAGGTAATTTATAATGCCAACATGCTTCTTAAGGATGGGCAACGAATAACCTATCCAAATAATATTGATGATATTTCTCTAAATTTTGACGAAAAGATTCTGGAGCTTTCATTGACCAACTTGATCAACAATGCCATAAAATATTCTTCGGAATATTCAATTATTGATGTGGAGGTAGAAGAACTTGGGGATCATCTTACCATAAAAATTGGAGATGAGGGGATTGGAATTCCAGAAAAAGATCAAAAATTTATATTCAAAAGATATTTCAGGGCAGAAAATGCATTGCTAAATCAAGGTACAGGAATCGGCTTAAATATTGTAAAAAGTTATTTGGAAAGCCTTGGAGGAAAAATCACTTTTGAAAGCGAGGAAAACAAGGGAAGTGTTTTTACCATTTTTATACCATTAGAAAACAAAGATATTTAGATGAAAACAATTTTGTTAATTGAAGATGATACCGCACTCCGCGAAAACACCGCGGAACTATTGGAACTTTCAGGCTATAAAGTGAACACCGCACCCAACGGCAGAATAGGAATAGAAAAGGCCAAACAAACCCCCCCAGATATTATTATCTGCGACATCATGATGCCCGAAGTTGATGGCTATGGAGTTTTGGAGGCGGTTTCATCTGAAGAGAATACCAGCCATATTCCATTCATCTTTTTGTCTGCAAAAACGGAGCACAAGGAAATTCGAAAAGGAATGGATATGGGCGCAGACGATTATCTTACAAAACCTTTTGACGAGGAAGAGTTGATGAGTGCCGTTGAGAGCCGTCTCGCCAAGGCAAGTATTATGGCCAGCCGTGAGAAAGCACCTGCTTCTGAAAATGAAGAATCTCTGAAAAACCTTAATCAGTTGAAAAACTTTTTTTGCGACGAAGGAGAAGAAGTCAGTTTCAAAAAGGGTGAAAATATTTATCGGGAAGGCGATCATTCCAATAATCTTTATCTTATTCTGGAAGGGGTTGTAAAAACACATACCATGGATCACAATGCCAAGGAACTTATCACCGGTCTTTATAAAGCAGATGATTTCCTTGGATTTACAACATTTGATGAAATTATTCCTTATACCGAGACTGCAACTGCGGTTGCGGATTGTGAACTAGTGGGGATTTCGAAAAAGCAATTAGTAGAGATACTTAAAAATAGCCAGGATATATCGCTGGAACTAATGAATTTGCTATCCGACAATTTATCGGAGATAAAAAAGCAATTGCTGCGAATGGCCTATAGTTCCGTTCGAAAGAAAACGGCAGCCACAATTCTACAATTTGTGGAAGTTATGAATGTAGCACCCGATGTTCCCATTCGGATTTCAAGAATTGATCTGGCAACCACAGCAGGAATAGCTACTGAAAGCCTGATCAGAACTCTTTCCGACTTCAAAAAAGACGGTCTTATCGATATCGAAGGACGTAATATTCACATCATCAACCCCGAAGGACTGCGACAAATGGAATAAAAAATCTCGGTAACCATTGTGGATACTGGGATGTATCATTTCCTTTCAACCATTTGTTTCAAACCTGATTTTTGTCATTTCCTGATCGGGATTATACCGATAGTTTTGTCCTTGAATTTTGGATGTGATTAAACATCTCATTATCAAATTTTAATGTACAGAGCGGTTTTACATGGAATCAGTTCATGTAATTAACTGAGTAGGTTGATTTTGAACAGAAGCGGCTCAATGTTTCTGCTGAATATAACAAACGACAAAGCAAGATGAAAAATATATTGATTCCGACGGATTTTTCGGGAGAATTCACATAATGCCATTCGGTATGCGCTGGATTATTTCGCAGATATTCCCGTGAATTTTTTCATTCTTCATATTTCACATAAAAGTCAATCTATTAAATCCGAAATATCCGATTCTTATTTCGAATCATCCAATGATGCTCCGGTGATGTCCAGCCCGTCAGCTCTTTTAAAGGATGATATCCAAAATCTTCAGGTGTTGACAAAAAATCCCCATCATAAGTTTTATCCCTTATTGGAGAGTACGCTTTTGGTAGAAGCTATCAGAAAACAGATTTCAGAAAATGAAATTGATGTTATTGTTATGGGTACCAAGGGTGATTCCGAAGAGAATCATGGTGAAATGGGCAGTCATACTTATGAAGTTATCACCAAGGTAAAATGCCCGATAATGGTTATTCCTGAAAATGCGCATTTCAACGGAATCAAAAACATTGCCTTCGTGACAGATTATAATTGTATCTATAGAAACAGGGTGATTTCCACACTTTCAGAGGCCTTGCATTTGCATAGTTCTCCATTGCGCGTGCTTAATATTAGGTCGCAAAACACCACTCTAAATACAGCCCAAACGGATAATAAGGGCTTCTTGCATTACTTCTTTAAGGAAACCAAACACAGTTTTCATTTTTTAGAAAACAAGAATGTGGAGTTTGGAATTCAGGATTTTGTGGATACTTGGGAAATCAGCATCGTCGCCATTGTTGCAAAAAACTTGAATTTTATCCAGAGATTGATGCTACGCCCCACTTCTGGAGGTTTTAATTATCATACTGAAATTCCATTTCTTGTTCTTCACGAATAGGGTGATCTTGAATTGGGTAAACCAGTGGTATGGAACAAGCACATTCTAGGAGTAATTTGTTTATATCTTTCGTCATTTCCAATTTCAGCAAATTCTTCATACTCTTTTATGGGTTTCTTCAGGTATTTATAAATAGGTTTATCTAGATTTATTATTCCCTGTTCGTATACTTTTGAAACCAAAACGGCAAAAACTGCTTTGCTGAATGAAGCGGCATAATTGACCGTGGCCGTATCCAATAAATCATTTTTCGTTTTAAATTTATATCCATAAGCTTTGATATAAACAGGAATTTTATTGTTTAAAATAGCAAGACTAAGACCTTCAACTTTTGCAGAATCCATAAGGTTGGTGATAATTTGGTCTACTCAGAGGTTGAAATTCCTACGTACCTTATCAAGCGATTTAATTAAACCGACAAATTAATATATTGTAAAATCTAAAACTGAAGTCTCATGAACGAACTAAAAAAAATATGTGTCTTCTGCGGCAGTAGTAGCGGAAATGATCTCAACATAACTGATATGGCCCAAAGACTAGGCGAAATTTTTGCTTCGCGAAATATCACCTTGGTTTATGGTGCAGCCAAAATAGGAGTGATGGGAACCCTGGCCAAAAGTGTATTGGATTATAATGGAGAAGTAATAGGAATTATCCCAAATTTTTTGAAAAAGAAAGAAGTAGTCCATCTTGGTTTAACGGAGTTGATTACGACCGAAAACATGCACGAGCGCAAGCTGAAAATGCAGGAAGCCAGCGATGGTTTTATTGCTCTTCCCGGAGGAATGGGAACCCTTGAGGAACTTTTTGAGATAACAACCTGGCTCCAACTTGGCTTGCACCAAAAACCCATTGGTTTGTTGAATGTAAACGGTTTTTATGACGACCTAATCAACTTGCTTGAAAATATGGTTCGGAAGGGTTTTCTTTCTAGGGACAACTATCACTTACTTCTGGTCGATTCAGATCCAGAACAACTTCTTCAGAAAATGGAAGAATTTAAACGACCCGATTTGCTTAAATGGTTAAGTGAAGAGAAGGCCTAAGTTTGTACTTCGGCAAAGAATCTCCTTTCTAACAAATCCATTTCAACCTTTTAATTCCCCTTTATCCGAGAGCATAATTGCAATACCCTTAGTCTGTTCAAATTTTGAAAATATGATAACCATAATAACGGTTATCGGAACGCTAAGGATCATTCCTGTAATTCCCCAAATAACTCCCCATAGCGATAGCGCAAGGATGGTAACCAGTGCGCTAAGATTCATAGAGTTGCCCACAAGCTTAGGTTCTACCACATTGCCAACGATTACCTGAATGATTCCTACTATAACAAGGGTTAGAATGGCAGGCGTTAAATCAGGGAATTGAAGTAGGCAAAATGCAACAGGAAATAATGTGGCTATAAGCGATCCCACGGTAGGGATATAATTTAAAAGAAAAATAATAAGTCCCCAAAAAACGGGAGCATCCACCCCAATTATTGATAAAGCGATAGCGCTCAAGGCTCCAGTGATAAAACTCACAAAAGTTTTTACACCTAAATAATCTGAAATAGAATACTCTAGCTCTCGAAGTATTCCCGAAACTCGGTGATGGTTCGTTTCGGTGGTAAATACCAATCTTAATTTTGAATTAAAGTTGGTCTCCTCCAAAAACAGGAACAACATATATATGAGCACCAAAAAAACATTCCCTACCGTACTTGTTAAAACAGTTACAAAAGGTTGGATTAAATTGCTCAATATCATTCTCACATCTGTATTCCTTAAAAAGACGTCGAATTCTACCCCAAAAGTGTCATTGATTTTCAAAACTAGAGCGTTGAAGTTATGTTGATAAAGATCAAACCTTCCTATCATTCTAGCGATGTTTAAAGAAATTATAGAGACTAAAAAGTATATTGATGAAAAGATAACGATTGTAAGAAAAATATTCTTTATCCAGTTGGGAACATACTTGTCCATTACCCTTATTCTATTCAATGTTTCCTTCATTCTTCTAATAAGGATCCAAAAGATGAAGGCGAAAATCAACGGGATAAGAAAAGCCTTGCCATAGACCAACCCAGCCACGATTATTACTATTGAGATACTTGCCTGGGTGAATTTTGAAAGACTTGTCATTCTATTTTTTACTAATTCAGAAATTAATTGTTTTTTCGAGAGCAATATACTAAGAACAATCTATAGGTTTGGCCAATTAACCTACAATAAACTGTGTTGCCTTCCACCGAAACTATAAGCCTGCTACTTTCATTTCCGAACGTAAAATCTGGGCCACGGCCTGTTTATACTTTATCGGATTCGACGCTTTTTTGATAGCTTTATAGGTTTTTTGTGGATTTGAGGTTACCTGAGAAAAGAACTCCCAAAAACCGAGCATTTTCATTTTAATAGGAGTGGGACCAGATAAGTATTCGTCATATTGCTGATAGATGGTGTCGTGAAATTCAGAAAATATTTCCCATCTGTTTTCGGGATATTCCATAGTGTTGTTTTTGATCATACTCGGCAGAAATGGATCGGCAATAAGACCTCGGCCAATCATAAAATGATCGATACTAGGAAAGCGTTTTTCAATAGCTTTAAAAGCCGTCACGCTGGTAATATCTCCGTTGTAATACAACTTGTGTTTGGTGCTGCCAATGCATTTTTCAAAAGCATACAGATCCACAGCACCTTTGTAAAGTTGCTTCCCTATTCTGGCATGGATGGCAATGTTTTTCAGCGGATATTTATCCAAAATAGTAAAAGCATCCAAAATTTCTTCAGCGTGTTCATAGCCCATCCTCATTTTCATAGAAACCAAGATGTCAGTCTCATAGTGCGCTCTATGTAAAATTTCATCAATTTTTGGAGGATTGCAGATTAAACCAGAACCCATTCCAGATTTAGCAACCATCGGATAGGGACAACCTAAATTCCAGTTCAATTCCTTATAACCTAGGCTTTGTACATATTTGGCAACAAATATAAATTCGTCGGCATCGTTGGTGATTATCTGTGGAATCACTTCTAGGGTCGAGTTGTTTTCTGGTGCTAAATCATTTTGAAAGGATTGCTTGATTTTTAGTTTCCCATTCAACCTAATATAGGGCGCATAGAAGGTATCAATCCCGCCAAAGTAATGATTGAAGGCATTGCGAAATCTGAAATCGGTAAAGCCTTGTAAAGGAGATGAAAGTAGGGTAGAAACCATCGTGCTGTTTAGTGGGGGTAAAGATAAGGGAAAAGTGGGATGGTTTTCTTTGCCACGAATGCACGAATTTGTTTTTTATTTTGGTGATTCCAGACCCCAAACCCCAAATAACAAACTACGAACAACAAATTCCAAACAAACATTCGTGTATTTGTGGAGTCCTTCAAGGAAAGTCGGTTTTCCCAGCTGGCGCGGTCTTCTCGCCCATGTCCTCCACAACCGTGAGCACATCAGACCTCACAGGTTTTGAAACCTGTGAGGTTTATTGCGCATTTCGCAATGAAACACTGAAAATGGCAAGTCTTTGGTCGTGATTTCCTGTAGTCGGGACTGCTAACGAAACGGCCATGGTCCGCGAGTCCTTCAAATACTACTGGTTCCAAACTCCAAATTCCAAACCTGCCTGTCGTGCCTCTGGCAGGCAGGCCTCTGGCAGGCAGGTTCCATTACACCAAACAACAAACACCAAACACCAAACAACAAATTCCAAACATCAAACCAAATTCCCCTTCCATTAATGAGTATTTTTGCGCGTTCTAATATTGACAAAGAAATATGCAGCACTTAAAAGAAACAACCAGCAAACAAAAATCACATCCGAAAGTTACCATGGCGCAGGCTTTTAAAACGATTATATGGCCTAGGCGGAATCTGGTTTTTATTGGTTTGCTCTTGATAGTACTTAGAAGCTTATCCGGCTTGGTTTTACCTTGGCAGAGTAAAGTATTGCTTGACGATGTTGTTCCCAATAAGGATATGTCACAGCTCTATACCTTAATCATCATAGTAATCAGTGCCATAACCGTTCAGGCGGTGACCTCGTTTTTACTAACCCGGATATTGAGTGTACAGGCGCAATATTTAATCAGCGAACTGAGATCGCAAGTTCAGAAGAAGGTACTTTCCTTACCTATCAGTTTTTTTGACAACACCAAATCCGGTGCCTTGGTTTCAAGGATTATGACTGATGTGGAAGGCGTTAGAAACCTTATCGGTACAGGTTTGGTGCAATTGGTAGGCGGTTCCTTTACAGCTATTGTGTCACTGATTATCTTAATTAAATTAAATGCCTGGATGACACTTTTTGTGTTATTGCCACTGTCCATATTTGGCTTGGTAGCACTGAAGGCGTTTAAATACATTCGACCTGTTTTTAGAACACGGGGTAAAATCAATGCCGAAGTTACCGGAAGACTGACAGAATCCTTAGCGGGAGTGAGGGTTATAAAAGCTTTTAATGCTGAAGAACAAGAGAATGTGGTTTTTGAGAAAGGGGTTGATAGATTATATCAGAACGTAAAAAAGAGTTTAACGGCCACCGCTTTAATGACCAGCTCCTCCACATTTTTAATCGGAGTTGCAACCACCGGAATTATGGGAATGGGTGGTTATTATATGATGATTGGCGAAATGACCACAGGGGATTTCCTGTTCTTCACCCTAATCCTCGGATTTATGATTGCGCCCATTGTTCAAATGAGCAATATTGGAAGTCAATTAACAGAAGCCTTGGCGGGTCTTGATAGAACGGAAGAACTGATGAATATGACTGCCGAAGAAGATAACCAAGACAGAAATATTCTGTTGGAAACCATAAAAGGCGATATTGAATTCAATGATGTTTCCTTTTCTTATGAAGAAGGGAAACAGATTTTGCACAACATCAATTTTAAAGCGCCCGCGGGTTCCGTAACCGCTTTAGTGGGAAGTTCAGGTTCTGGGAAATCTACTATTGCGGGGCTTTCGGCTACATTTTTAACTCCGCAAGCAGGGATGGTTACTATTGACAATCAAGATTTATCAAAGGTTAAACTAAGCAGCTACCGTCAATACTTAGGAGTGGTTTTGCAGGATGAGTTTTTATTTGAAGGCACCATTCGTGAAAACATTATGTTCCCAAGACCCAATGCAACGGAAGCAGAAGTGCAAAGTGCAGTAAAAGCTGCTTATGTAAATGAATTTACCGACAGGTTTGAAGAAGGTTTGGAAACTTTGATTGGCGAAAGAGGCGTAAAACTTTCTGGCGGACAAAGACAGCGATTGGCCATTGCCCGTGCTATCTTAGCAAATCCAAAAATCATTATTCTGGACGAAGCCACTTCCAGTCTAGATACCCAAAGTGAAGCCTTAATCCAGAAGAGTTTAGCTGAATTAATCAAAGACAGAACCACCATCGTTATTGCCCACCGCTTAAGTACGATTAGAAAAGCAGATCAAATTTTGGTCATTGATGCAGGGCATATAGTGGAGCGCGGCACCCACGAGCAGTTGATTGCTAAGGAAGGTAGGTATTATGAATTGTATACGTATCAGGCGAAGATTTGAGGGGGGAAGATGAAGATGAAGATGAAGTCGAAGATGAAGATGAAGATGAAGATGAAGATGAAGTTGTTTCACAGTCCCGATAGCTATCGGGATCGCTGAGAAAACGCGGAGATTCGCTGAGAATTATAGGCTGATTAAAGCATCACTAGCGCGAGCGTCTCGCTCGTGACGATTGCTCACGGTTGCGGAGGACACGGGCGGGACTGGGGGCACACCCACTTTTAAAGGACGGCATCTTTGTATTCATGAGACGCCTTCCGAGGGAGCATGAGACGCGTGCCGTGACCTCATGGGACGCCTTCCATCGATCGATGGAAGGCGTCCCTTTTTTAGACCAGTGGGGGCGCGGGGTTTGGAGGGTGGGAAGAGGAAGTAGAAATCGAAAACGAAATCGAAACTTGTCCGCCGGAGGATGACCGAAACGCTAGCGCGAGCGTCTCGCTCGTGACGGTTGCCTGCTCACGGTTGTGGAGGACACGGGCGGGACGCCCGCGCCAGCGGGGCCTATTTCTACATTAATCCATTTCAAAGTCGCTCAAGTTTTGTTTGTGACTGTTTCGAAAAAAAAGTCGTTGTCCGAAACAGTCACGAACAAACCTCGGAGAGCCCTCGACGGAAAGTAGACCAAACCCAGCATAGGTAACGAGTACAAGACTATCGATTCTTGACTTTCTGTAAGTAGTGTGAGAACTTGCCAAGATGTTTGCCAACTTAAAATCTAAGGCCGCTATGGTTTAGCCCGAGAGATAGAATGATGCCCCTCCAAAAGGTAGAAAGTTTCCTCGTCGTGTTTCAAACCGTTCCCGATGTAAAATCGGGACAGGCTGTGATTCAAACCGTCATTTCTCTTTGTGCTCTCTGCGCCTCCGTGGTATATCGATTTCGTTTTCGGTTTCGATTTCGTTTTCCTATATGACATACGTCATTTCCCATCCCTTCACAATTCGATATATTTACCTTTTTAGAAGAGTGAGCGAGGTAACAGGAGGTCGCATATTTTGCAAGAGATAACAATTCCATTCCCCAGTTATTCCCATTTCTCAATAAAACTTTCAACCCTTAATGAAAAACGAAATAACTTCTCAAAGTATAGGCAGCGTTGTTGCGGTTCGCGGCAGTGTGGTGGATATCCTGTTTGAGAAAAACCTTCCCTCTATTAATATGGTTGTAAAAACGGGGAAGGATATGCAGATTATCCTCGAGGTACATATGCAGTTGGACGATAAGCATATTCGGTGCATCGCGTTTACCCCGACCCAGGGGTTGGAAAGGGGGATGAAAGCCATCTCCACCTTTGAGCCTTTAAAGGTTCCGGTGGGTCCAGAGACATTGGGCCATATGTTTGATGTTTTTGGAAATACTTTGGATGATTTTGAATTGCCCAAAACAATGGAGTGGCGGAGCATCCACAATCAGCCACCACCGTTGACCGAACGATCGACCACTTCGCAAGTTTTTGAAACCGGAATTAAGGCCATTGATGTTTTGCTTCCCTTGGAACGTGGCGGAAAAGCAGGTTTATTTGGAGGCGCGGGAGTGGGGAAAACGGTTTTGTTAACAGAGCTTATTCATAATATGGTGGCAAACCATCAGGGTGTCAGTATGTTTTACGGCATTGGGGAACGAAGCCGTGAAGGGCTGGAATTGTATCAGGAAATGAAAGAAGCGGGTGTGCTCCCAGATATGGTGATGATTTTCGGACAGATGAACGAATTGCCGGGAGCTCGTTTTAGAGTAGGCCATGCCGCACTGACGATGGCAGAATATTTCCGCGATGACGAACATAAGGATGTATTGTTATTGATAGACAACGTTTTCCGTTTTATACAAGCGGGAATGGAAGTGTCCGGATTATTGGGTCAAATGCCTTCAAGACTTGGGTATCAACCTACTATGAGCACCGAACTATCGGAATTGGAAGAGCGGATTTCAAACACAAAGACTGGAGCTATTACTTCCATTCAGGCGGTGTATGTACCTGCAGATGATTTGACAGATCCGGCAGCGGTGCATACGTTTTCGCATTTATCGGCGACCATAACGCTTTCTCGAAAAAGGGCAAGTGAGGGAATGTATCCTGCAATCGACCTATTGCAATCGGGTTCCAAAATGGCCACACCACACATTATTGGCGAAAGGCATTACAATATTGCCCAAAAGATTCGACAGACCTTGGCGCAGTACGAAGAACTTAAAGATATTATCGCGATGCTAGGTTTGGAGCAGCTATCATTGGAAGATCAAAAAACAGTAAACCGCTCCCGACGACTCGAACGATTCCTGACGCAACCGTTTTTTACAACAGAACAATTCACTCAATATAAGGGGAAAAACGTGAGTCTAAAAGATGCCTTGGACGGATGTGAAAGAATATTGAACGACGAATTTAACGATTATCCCGAAAGTGATTTCTATATGATTGGGACCATAGATGAAGTGATAAAGAAAGCAGCAGCTAACGTATAGAGAATGATTCCTGAATTGATGCATCTTAAAATCCTGTTGCCATCCGGCGTTTTTGCGGATATAAAAAACGTGAAACGGATTGTGGTGGAAACAACCGATGGTTCCTATGGAATTTTACCGCGCCGCCTGGATTGTACGGCCGCATTGGTCACAGGGATTTTGGTGTACGAAACTGAAGAAGGGGAAGGTGAAAAATATGTTGCTGTTAACGAAGGAATCTTGATAAAAGCGGGAACGGAGGTTTCAATATCCGTTCGCCATGCCATAGGAAACGCACCACTGGGAAAACTGAGGGAGCAGGTAGAAAAGGAAATGATTGAACTGGATGAACTGGAAATAAACGCCCGTAATGTGATGGCAAAATTGGAAACAGGCTTCCTTCGTAATTTTCAAAATTTGAGGCGATAAAGGTGAGCGATGAAAAACAAAATAAAAACAACTCATTTGAGAAGGTAGTCGGCGATAAGGAAGAACGAAAATTGCAGGCCCAGCGTGATAAAAAAAGCGTCTGGTCGGGCTTGGGATTATTCGGAATTGTTGGCTGGTCTATCGTAGTACCCACCATTTTGGGTGCTGCATTGGGAATTTGGCTGGACAATCATTATAAAAATGATTTCTCTTGGACGCTTAGTCTCTTGGTTGCAGGATTGATGCTAGGTTGTGGTATTGCTTGGAACTGGGTTCAAAAAGAAAATAAAGAAATTCATAAAAAAGATGAAGATGGAATTGAATGAAGTATTTAGCCTACTGCCGGCTGTGTTTGCTGGGATTTTGCTAGGAACTATATTTTTCGGAGGTCTTTGGCTCACGGTTCGTAAAGGATTGGATTCAAAGAATGCCACCTTGATATTTATGGGCAGTTTGGTGGTAAGAATGGCAATTGTCCTTATCGGATTTTATTATATCGGTGGAGACAATTGGCAAAAACTGCTGGCTTGTCTCGGAGGTTTTTTGATTGCAAGAATTGTAATTACCCGATTGACGAAGAAGGAAATACTGGTGAAGTCCACGTTTATAAAAGAAGTAAGTGATGAGAATTAGTCCGGACGAAATGGTTTTCTGGGAGTACGGGTTTATGCACTTGAACCTCACCATCGTTACCACTTGGGCATTGATGATTTTGCTTGTGGTAGGCGCGTGGCTTATAACGCGAAATCTGAAAGCAGAAATCAAAACCACCCGCTGGCAAAATGTTTTGGAGATGCTGGTACTGATGATCCGCGATCAGATTAAGGAAGTGGGACTAAAGAAACCCGAAAAATATATGGGCTTTATTGGAACCTTGTTTCTCTTTATCGCAGTTTCAAATTTATTGACAATTGTGCCGTGGTATGAAGCACCGACGGCATCACTTTCCACCACAACGGCATTGGCGATATCGGTATTTATTGCGGTGCCCGTTTTTGGAATAGTGGAGGGCGGGGTTAAGAATTACCTGCGTTCGTATTTACAACCGAATTTCATTATGCTTCCTTTTAATATTATCAGTGAAATATCAAGGACCCTAGCTTTGGCGGTGAGATTGTTTGGAAACATAATGAGCGGCGGCCTGATCGCAACAGTTTTGATATCGATAGTACCCTTTTTCTTCCCAATGATAATGAGCGCCTTGGGATTGCTGACGGGAATGATACAGGCGTATATTTTCGCGATTTTGGCGACCGTTTATATAGCGGCGGCGACGCAGGATGTTGAGAGACGTGAGACTGGAGACGTGAGACGTGAGACGTGATGAGAGGTGAGACTGGAGACATGAGACATGAGAAAAAAGAAAAGAATAGCCTGCCCGCCAAAGGAGGGAACAGAGAAAAAAGGAATAAAATTAAAACAGATAACTTATTGGTTTAAGGACTTAAAGGTTGAGTGATCGTCTCAAATCTCAAGTCTCAAATCTAAAATCTAAAATCTAAGACATGGACAACGTAACAATCATCGCAGTGGCATCGATAATAACTGCCGGGATTACAACAGGAATTGGTAGTATGATGCCGGCAATTGGAGAAGGAAGAGCGGTTTCGAAGGCATTGGAATCGATTGCCCAACAGCCTGATGCGGCACCTACAATTACCAGAACATTATTTGTCGGTCTGGCAATGATCGAATCGACGGCAATTTATTGTTTCGTGCTCTCGATGATCCTCATTTTCGCCAATCCGTTCTGGAATCATTTTATAGCATAAGCAATTATGGAAATCAACTGGTTTACGGTAATAGCGCAAATAGTCAACTTTCTCATCTTGGTCTATCTGTTGAAACGGTTTTTGTACAAACCCGTTCTGGAGGCTATAGATGCAAGAGAGAAGAAGATTGCGGCACAGCTAGCGGACGCTACTGCGAAAAAAGCGGAGGCCATAGAAGATAAAGAACTTTTCCGTCAGAAAAATGAAGCTTTTGATAGGGAACGGGTAATCAAAATGCAGGAGGTCAACAAGCAAATTGATTTGGAAAAGGAACGCTTGTTCGAAGAAGTACGAAAGGAATCAAACCAATTGCGCTCAAAATTCGAGGAGTCATTTAAGCAGCAAGAACAAGAAATTAAGGAAAGTCTTGTAAAAAAAACTAAAGATGCCGTTTTTGCCATTGCCGGAAAAACCCTTTCCGACCTTGCCAGTGCCGAACTTGAAGAACAGATTGTAACCGTTTTTATAGGAAAGATTGAAAAATTGGATGGCGCGGAAAAGTCAAAGTTTATGGACGCTCTCAAAAACAACGACGATTCCATTATAATTAAAAGCGTTTTTGAACTCTCGGCAACTTCAAAACAGAAACTGGAGGAAGCGATCGGAAAAATCACCCCTGAACAAAATGAATTTAAATACCTATTAGAGCCAGAACTGGTCAGTGGCATTGAGATTATGACGAAAAGCTTCCAGATGTCCTGGAATATTGATTCCTATCTGGAGTCATTAAAAAAGAATAGTATCACCAAGGAGAAAGAAAATGCGATCCACTGATTTAGATAAAATTATAGATGATGCCTTTCAGGAAATAAGCCACAGCGAGCAAAGTCACGACCCCAATATCCAGTTTCGAGAGATGGGCGTTGTAAAGAATATCTCTGCGGGGATTGCCACTGTCACTGGCCTGCCGGGAACGGGATTTGAGGAGTTGTTGGAATTTCCCAACGGTTTGTATGGAATGGCGTTTAACTTGGATGAAGATGAAATAGGCGTAGTGCTTTTGGGTAGAAATGATCAAATTCAAGCAGGCGACACGGTTTTAAGAACACATCGGGTGGCCGACATTCCCGTAGGCGACGGACTCATCGGAAGGGTTGTCGATTCCCTTGGAAATCCAATGGACGACAAAGGCCCAATTACATTTCAACAACGCTATCCCATTGAGCGACCTGCGCCGCCCATTATGAGTCGTGAGGCCGTAAACGCGCCTTTGCAGACGGGAATAAAAGTGATAGATGCAATTATTCCCATTGGTCGTGGTCAACGGGAATTGATATTGGGAGACCGACAAACGGGGAAAACTTCTATTGCCATTGACACGATTCTCAATCAACACGATAAAAATGTGTTGTGTGTTTATTGTGCCATCGGTCAGCGTACGGCGGCGGTTGCCAAAGTGATTTCAGAGTTGACAGAAAAGGGCGCAATGGAATATACGGTGGTAGTTTTTTCAGAAGGGAATAGTTCTCCTGGTCTTCAATATTTAACGCCCTATGCCGCTACCAGCATTGCGGAATATTTTATGGAACAAGGCCGTGACGTGTTGATTGTATATGACGACCTTACCAAGCACGCACGAGCCTATCGGGAGCTTTCACTTTTACTGCGAAGACCACCGGGCAGAGAAGCATTTCCCGGAGATATTTTTTACATTCATTCCAGACTTTTGGAAAGATCTACCCACTTAAATGAAGCCAACGGTGGTGGCTCGTTGACTGCTTTGCCCATTATAGAAACGCAAGCGCAGGACATTTCGGCATATATTCCAACCAATATTATTTCAATTACTGACGGACAGATATACCTATCCCCAAAATTGTTCGAATTGGGATTGCTTCCTGCAGCAGATATCGGCAAATCCGTTTCTAGAGTGGGTGGGAAAGCCCAGTTGAGAGCCTATAGAAAAATTGCTGGGAATTTAAAACTAGGTTACGCCCAATCCGAGGAATTGGAAACCTTTGCGCGCTTTGGAACCCGATTGGATGAAGACACGCAAAAAACGATCGAGCGTGGAAAAAGAATACGGATGATATTCAAGCAGCCTGAAATGGAACCGGTTGCCGTACCCGAGCAACTACTTGTTTTATTTGCACTAATAAATGGTGTTTTTGATGCCATCCCACTTAATAAAGTAACCAAGGCAGAAGCTTTAATTCAGAAAAAAGCACATCAAATACCTGATGAGGTATTGGAACGGATATTTGCCTCGGAGCCTTTAAATAAAGATGACGAAGCCATCCTCGTGGCATTGGCAAAGGAAGCAATTACGAATAGTTCAGAACTTGCGGACGATGAGTGATACCTTAATAAACCTTCAAAGAAGAAAACAAAGCGCGGGCGATATGGCCTCGGTGGTTAGAACGATGAAGGCAATGGCTTCGTCAAATATTACCCAATACGAAAACTCAGTTCATTCCCTGCAGGATTATTACCGCACCATCTCGTTAGGAATACACGCCTGTTTTAAGAAGGAAAGAATTTCGGTAGTTGCAGACAATCAGGATAAGAAAAATTCTATTTCCGTGGCAGTCATCTTTGGCTCAGACCAAGGTTTGGTGGGCAGGTTCAATGATTCCGTAAGCACTTATGCCAAAAAAATAATAAAGGAAATTCCTGGAGAAACGGAAATCTGGGTGGTTGGCGAAAGAGTTTATTCATTGCTTGTCGATGGAAATTTTTCACCATCCAAACGTTTTGGCGTTCCCAATTCAGTTTCTGCCATAACTCCTTTGGTAAATCAGATTTTGATTAAAAGTGAAGAGTATCGGCAGGACGATCGGTTTTACAGTTTTTATATTTTTCACAATACGCCCACGGAAGGAGCAAACTACAAACAGGAAAGTCAACAGTTGTACCCGCCCGATAAGAAATGGGAAGACGAGATAACCCAGATGAAGTGGCCGTCCAAAAACGTTCCCCAAGTTATTGGAGGAACCAAAAGCACCTTGGGAACGCTGATCAGGGAATACCTATTTGTTTCCTTGTACAAAGCCAGTGCAGAATCGTTGGCTGCCGAAAACGCAAGTAGGTTGGAAGCCATGGAGCGCGCAGAAAAAAACATAGACGAGATGCTGGAGGATTTAAATCGAGATTACAATCGTCTACGCCAAAGCACTATCGATGAGGAACTTTTTGATGTGATTGCGGGGTTTGAGGCTTTGAAGAAGCGGTGATATTTAGCATATCCGATAAAAGTCTTGATTAACCCTGAAGACTATATTTCATCTCCTGACTTCCGGCCGGTACACTCGATTATATATTGATTTGAATGTTGAACCCACTTCGGGGTTCTAAGCGAGTAGAGTCATAGCAACCCCACACTGCACTGCGTTTGTGTGAGGTTATCAATGTTAGACTCCTTCGGAGTATTCCATAGATTTGAATGTTGAACCCACTTCGGGGTTCTAAGTGAGTAGAGTCATAGCAACCCCACACTGCACTTCGTTTGTATGGGGTTATCAATGTTAGACTCCTTCGGAGTATTCCATAGGAAATTAAAAATAAAAGCCATAGGCAACCCCGAAGGGGTTTAATATGGATAACCTCGAATACAACCGAAATGAAATGAAGGTTTTATTCGAGGTTAAGACTCTATTTCATCTCCTGACTTCCGGCCGGTACACTCAATTATATATAGATTTGAATGTTGAACCCACTTCGGGGTTCTTAGCAAGTAGAATCATAGCAACCCCACACTGCACTGCGTTTGTGAGGTTATCAATGTTAGACTCCTTCGGAGTATTCCATAGATTTGAATGTTGAACCCACTTCGGGGTTCTAAGCGAGTAGAGTCATAGAAACCCCACACTGCACTGCGTTTGTGTGCGGTTATCAATGTTAGACTCCTTCGGAATATTCCATAGGAAATCAAAAATAGAAGCCAGAGGCAACCCCGAAGGGGTTTAATATGGATAACCTCGAATACAACCGAAATGAAATGAAGGTTTTATTCGAGGAAAACATATCGGCCTTTATGTAGAACTCCAAAGGAGTTCAACTTTTTTGAATTCAAATAATCAAAAAAACATTCCAGATCACCCCAATTAGAAATTGTTAAATCGACGAGATGTTGGAGGATTTAAATCGCGATTACAATCGCCTACGTCAAAGCATTATTGAGGAAGAGCTTTTTGATGTGATTGCCGGGTTTGAGGCGTTGAAGAAGCGGTGATGGATAGACCATTCGTTAATTCGGGATTTGGGCTTTGGAACCTGCCTGCCGGCAGGCAGGTTTGGGCTTTGGAATTTGGAATTAGTTATTTCTTGGAGTTGAGCGTTTCTTTAGCTTCCAAAAACTCTTCCTTGGTAATTTCGCCTCGGGCATATCTTCCTTTTAGGATTTCCAATGGACTTTGGTTATCGAACGGGATGTTTTTGTCCGCTGCTTTTCTTTTTCCATACGGGGAAACAAATATCCAAATAACCAAGATGATCCATATAATCCACCAAAAGAAGTGCATTCCCAAATAGCTGTCGTTATAAAATTCCATAGTATTCTTGTTTAGATTTACTGCAAATAAAAGATTTGATATTTATAAGATTCCAGAATCCACTTAAATGTCCTTTGAAGGATAATTAAAATATGCCAAGGTATTTAATTTTAGTTCCAAAGTTCTATGTGGGTATCTTTAAGATTGAAAATTATTCAATTAAATTTCACTCTTTAATTCAATATCCCAAGAGGCGCTAAAGTCTACAACCAAGTATTAAACCTTGCTCACGGCCGTCGGGTTCATTTCGGTTGCGCGTGGAGATTTGGTTTGTTTTTTTTGAATTCTGCTCATCCGGTTATCATTTTTTCAAAAGCACTCTCCTTCTTGCCAATTTGCTGATCACTAAATTTTCCCAAAAATGAACATCAGGTAGATCCAGATAATCTTGGGGACGAATTAATTTTTCCTATGGTCGTCTTGCGGAAGGTACATTTTGATATTTAATGAAGGGAATTAAGTCTAAATTATATAACTTTAGAAAAAGTAGATTTTTCAATTTATTAAAACAATAGCGATATGAAAGATGAAATCAAATTGTACATGTTTCAGACCGGTGTTCTGAAGTGTAAGGTAAACAACATTAAAATGAACGGACCTTTGGACCCTTATGAGATTCCGGTACCCTGGTATCTCATCACACATCCAAAGGGAAACATAGTTATCGATGGCGGAAATGCCGTGGAATGTGCAACGGATCCCAAAAAACATTGGGGAGGTATTACCGAGGTGTACTGGCCCGTGATGAAGGAAGAAGAAGGGTGCGAAAATGTTATAAAGAGTTTAGAAATCGATCCCGCTTCGATTAAATATGTTTTGCAGTCGCATCTGCATTTGGATCATACGGGAGCTACGGGAAGATTTCCGAATGCGACCCATGTAGTACAAAGAAAAGAATATGAATACGCCTTTACTGCCGACTGGTTTGCCGCTGGCGGATATATCCGAAAGGATTTTGATCGCCCCGGTCTAAAATGGAATTTCCTCGAAATAGATGGCAACGAAGTTTATGACGTCTATGGCGATGGGGTGGTTAAAATGATCCCTACGCCCGGACATTCTCCCGGACATTGTAGTTTTTTGATTACCCTGCCCAACGATGGAGCAATTATACTGGCAATCGATGCTGCTTACACTACCGATCATTGGGAAGATAAAGCCCTTCCGGGCTTTTTGGCCTCGGCGGTGGATTCTGTTCGCTCGGTAGCAAAATTGAGGGAGATAGCTTCCGTTACCGATGCCTTGGTCGTCACTGGCCATGACCCGGATGCTTGGAAAACTTTCAAAAAAGGGCCAAAAGAATACTATAAATAAAAATTGATATAAAATGAAAACAAGAGCAGTAGTACTCCATAAAATAGGACATGAAAGACCTTACACCGAGACAAAACCGCTCACCATAGAAGAAGTGGAATTGGATGGGCCCGGTTTTGAAGAAGTTTTGGTAAAGATAAAAGCCGCAGGAATTTGCCATTCCGATCTTTCCGTAGTGGATGGCAATCGTCCACGGCCGGTTCCCATGGTGCTGGGGCACGAAGCTACGGGGATAATCGAAAAAGTAGGGGAGCACGTCAAAGGATTTGAAGTGGGCGATCACGTTGTGTTTGCATTCCTTCCTTCCTGTGGGCAATGCAAATTCTGCCAATCAGGCCGAACCGCACTGTGTGAACCCGGAGCTGCAGCAAACGCCGAAGGCACCCTTTTGAACGGGGACCGAAAAATCAATAAAGACGGTAAAAAATACTACCATCATTTGGGAGTATCTGGTTTTGCAGATTATTCTGTCGCATCTATACATTCTTTGGTGAAAATCGACAAAAGCATTCCTTTCGAAATAGCTGCCATCTTTGGTTGTGCCATCCTGACCGGAGTGGGAGCCGTTGTGCACACTGCCAAAATGCATGCCGGAGAATCGGTATTGGTCGTTGGCCTGGGCGGGGTTGGCCTATCGGCAATTTTGGGCGCCAAGGCTGCTGGGGCGTCCAAAATAATCGGAGCCGATATCAGTCAATACAAATTGGATGTAGCGAAAGATTTCGGAGCCGATGAGGTCGTGAACTCAGGCGAAAAAGACGCCATGGATAAGGTGAAAGCCATGACCGAAAAAGGCCCGGATATTTCCGTGGAATTTGCCGGAGCCATGCCCGCACTGGACTTTGCCTTTAACGCCACCAAAAGAGGGGGCAGAACCGTAACCGGCGCGTTGCCACACCCAGATGCTCGGTTATCGCTAAATCCACTTACCTTAGTCGGACAAGAGAAGTCTTTAAAGGGGTGTTATTTAGGCAGTGGTTCGCCGAAAGTGGATATACCAAATTTTATGGGGATGTATCAAGAAGGAAGGCTTCCTGTTGAAAAATTGATCACCCATCGTTTAAAACTGGAGGATATCAACGAAGGTTTCGAACGCCTCGCCGCCGGAGAAGCCATTCGACAAGTAATTATTTTTGATTAAAATGGGGTTATGGAAAGCTATAAGAATTTGATGTTTGAACAATCCTATGTGGATGGGCAATGGAAGAAAGTTTCTGGAAATAAATTAAATGTGAACAATCCTGCCGATGGTTCTGTTATTGGGCAAGTTGAAAATGGCGATGTATCTCTTGTAAAACAAGCTATAGATGCGGCATATCAAGCCTTTTCTGCTTGGAAAAGGAAAACGGCCAAAGAGCGCTCCGCTATATTGATGAAGTGGTTTGATCTAATCCTTGAAAACAAGGAGGAGATTGCCCGTATTATGGCGTTGGAATCTGGTAAAACCTTGGCCGAGTGTAAAGGAGAAATAGACTATGGCGCTTCCTTCGTTCAATGGTATGCCGAACAAGGCAAAAGAAATAATGGCACCGTAATTCCAGGATTTACCCAAGATCGGCGCATTTCAGTAATTAGACAACCCGTTGGAGTAGTGGGAGCCATCACTCCTTGGAATTTTCCAATTTCTATGATTACCCGGAAAATCGCGCCCGCTTTGGCCGTAGGTTGCACTGTTATAGTGCGTCCAAGTTTATTGACTCCCTTTACGGCATTGGCCTTAGCGCATCTTGCCGATAAAGCAGGATTTCCCGAAGGTGTGGTAAATGTTGTAGTAGGCGAGGATGCATCTGCCATGGGAATCGAACTCTGTGAAAATCCGAAAGTGGCCAAGATTTCTTTTACGGGATCTACACGAGTCGGAAAGATTTTAATGAAACAATGTAGTGAGGGCCTTAAAAAACTGAGTTTGGAACTGGGTGGAAATGCGCCGTTTATTGTTTTTAACGATGCCAATATGGATGAAGCTGTCCAAGGAGCTATTGCCGGAAAGTTCCGGTTTTCAGGACAGACCTGTGTCTGTGTGAACCGATTCTTGGTTCAAGATGCGGTATATGATGAATTCGTCGAAAAATTCGTAGCTGAAGTCAAGAAATTCAAAATTGGCAACGGTTTGGAAGATGGTGTAAATTTTGGGCCGCTTATTGACGAGAACGCCATAAATAAAATGAAGACTTTTGTGGAGGATGCAAAAGAAAAAGGCGGAAATATTATTTATGGAGGGGAAAAAATAGATGATTACTTCTTTCAGCCCACAGTTATAACCGATGCGACCAAAAAAATGAAGTTTGCACAAGAGGAAATTTTCGGACCGATTGCGCCGATCTTCAAATTCAAAACCGAAGAAGAAGCCATTGAAATGGCCAACGATACCATTTTTGGTCTGGCTTCCTACCTATACACCAACGATTTGAATCGTTCCATTCGCGTAAGTGAAGCCTTGGACTATGGAATGGTCGGCCTAAATGCTGGTCTTATCTCAACTGAAGTCGCACCATTTGGTGGGGTAAAACAGTCGGGACATGGTCGTGAAGGTTCGGTTTATGGATTGGATGATTTTGTCGAGTTGAAATACATTTGTACTGGCAATGTGAAATAAAAAACAGATTTAAGAACTTTTCCCAAGTAACAAAAACACACCATGTTTTCTATAAAGAACATTTTGTGTTTTTGTTGTTTTTAAACAGCACTTTATTTACATAAGAATGTTTCAGCAAGTCGAAGCCAGTTTCAGGTCACATCAGTTTTATTGTAAGGTTCGCAGTTCAAAACCATCAGTACTTTCGTTTTTTTAATGTCTTGGAGATGTTTTTCAACTTACATTCTACAAACTGATTTATTCTCCTGTTTTTAATAACTTTTCAGCTTTTCTTTTTCCCAATATTTTCTCCAGATCCTCTTTATCGGCTATTTCTTTATCCAATAAAAGCTGAGCCAATTGTTCAAGTTCATCCTTGTGTTCTGTCAAAATATCCTTTGCTCTCTGGTATTGGGTGGTGATAAGATCAGTTATTTTTTTGTCGATCCGTTTCCCCATTTCTTCGCTATAAGGTTTTCCCATCATGTTTTGATATTGTCCAGAGGAATCATAAAAACTTAAGGGACCCAAGTTTTCATCCAGGCCATAATAGGCGACCATGCTATATGCTTGTTTGGTTACTTTTTCCAAGTCGTCGAGGGCGCCTGAAGATATCTCGTTCAGTACCACTTCTTCCGCAGCTCTGCCACCGAGCATCGCGCACATTTGATCGGTAAATTGCGATTTGGTTATAATATGGCGCTCTTGGGGCAGGTACCAAGCTGCGCCCAGGGATTTTCCTCTGGGGATAATGGAAACTTTTACCAAAGAATCCACATGTTCCAAATGCCAACTTGCAACCGCATGTCCCGCTTCGTGATAGGCAACAATCAACTTTTCTTTGGGTGAAATGATTTTGCTACTTCTTTCCAACCCCCCACAACACGATCCCGAGCTTGGGTAAAATCAATCTGGCTTACATCTTTCTTTTTCTTGCGAGCCGCCAACAATGCGGCTTCATTACAGATATTTGCAATGTCTGCACCCGAAAAGCCAGGGGTTAACGAAGCCAATAATTCCACATCTACGGTTTCATCTGTTTTTATCCGTTTTAGGTGCACATTGAAGATTTCCACCCTTTCAATTTTTGTGGGCAATTCTAGATAAATATGTCTATCAAACCGACCTGCGCGAAGCAGGGCCTTATCCAATATCTCCACCCTGTTGGTAGCCGCCAAAACGATAACCCCGGTGTTTTCACCAAAGCCATCCAATTCGGCCAACAATTGGTTTAAAGTGTTTTCCCGCTCGTCATTGGATTGAACGATTTTGCCTTTTCGCGACTTTGTCCTACGGCATCTATTTCATCGATAAAAATAATACTGGGTGCTTTTGCTTTCGCTTGTTTGAACAAATCCCTGACCCGAGACGCCCCGACGCCGACGAACATTTCAACAAATTCTGAACCCGACATAGAAAAGAAGGGCACTTTTGCTTCCCCAGCAACGGCTTTGGCCAAGAGAGTTTTACCAGTGCCTGGAGGGCCGGTCAATAATATTCCTTTTGGTATTTTGGCACCGAGTTTTATATATTCCTCAGGATTTTTAAGAAAATCTACAACTTCCATTATTTCAACCTTGGCTTCTTTTAATCCGGCCACGTCTTCAAATGTGACCTTGCTTTTGGTGTCAATGTTTGAAAGTTTGGCTGTGGACTTCCCAAAATTCGCCATCGCGCCGCCCATACCGCCTGTGCGCATTCGGCGTAAAATAAAGATCCAGAATACCACGATAATCAACAATGGCAAAAGCCAGGAAAGACTGTCGGTCCAGTTGAAACGGTCTTCAAATTGGACTCCTACCTTTTCCTGAAGGGCAATATCTTCCTGGGCCTTGGCCAGTTTGGTTTCAAAACTTTCTACAGAGCCTATTTTTATAATATACTGTGGTCCCGTTTCGCTCTTGACATCTTTGTATTCTTCTTCGGAAAGACGGTCGGGTTTTATATAAATTTCGGCGACTTCTTTATTGACGACGATAATCTTTTCAACATCTCCTTTGCTGAGCATCTGCTGTTCAAATTGTAACATGGTGATTTCCTTGGTATCGGAAACGGGGTTGGCAAAGTAGATTATCATGAAAAAGCCCAAGAGAAGGCCATACAGCCAATACGGATTAAAGGATTTTGGCTTTTTATCTTTAGGAAGATTCTCTTTTTTAGTCATCTTTATGTATTTAATAGAGCTATTGGGAAACTTGGAATATCCCTCACCGTATTACCTGCGGCTAGGCATATTGTTTTCACAAATTCAATGTTTGTGAAGATAAGGGCAAAATTACCAATTGAGACAACGATGTGAAATGACAGAAGTCATTTAAGATTTCTTCAATGATTGGCATATTCTGTCCTCGAATATATGAAGCTTAATATGAAAGGAAGGTTTAAGGTATATGACAATATGATTAAACTAGCTCAATTTTTCTCCATTCCGGTTTCGAAATTTACCCAAAGAGAACACAGCAATGCCAATAACGCCAAGCCAACAGTAAAAGGATCCACTAGTTCGGCACTCGGTAACCAGCCTGTCAATTTTTCTACAAGAAAGGCAATATAGCTGGACGGTATATTTCGTTCTCCTAACGACCGAAGCACCTGATAGTGCCAATCGGTCAAAAAGCAGTAACCCCAACCTTTCCAAAGTCCTAAAAGGAACCACGATCCAAAAGTAACGAGCAGAGAAATCAGGTTGAGTTTTCGCAGTTTGGGATGAAGCCAACCGAACAGATTGAAAAAAATCAATACCGTGTGGTATATATAGAAAAAGATGCTGGCTATATGAAGGAAAAAATCACTCATGTTGCTACGTAATAAAAAAGATTCCTAAAAGATAAGGTTTTCGGCCCACTCTCAGGACTCTTTGTAAATCCGGGTTTAATCGGTTAATAAGGAGGAAAAACATTTAAAGAAATCGGCTGAGGCCGGTGATTTGATTTTTTTTATGAATAAAAGATAATGATTGTCGGTAAATAAAGGATATGAGAAGTTTTTTGCTGAAACTGCCTCCATATCTCCACTAGTTTTGCTTAGGAATACAAGTGCTCGTATTCTTGAGAAATCCTTCAAAGAAAAACAAAATTCCATCGGACAAATTTAAAAAAACACTCCAACTGACCCAGATCATTTTGCAAGACTATAAACTTCAATAAATTAGCAGTATAAATACCGATTGGATTGTTCTTTGAAAAATATTGAAATAGGTTTCTTGCTGTAGCTGTACAGGGAAATCTTTTGTGCCAGGGCTTCTTAAAGGTTGAATAGTTGAACATATTGACTTTGCTGAAAGTCTGTGTCTATTTAAAAATTATATGGAATGCACGGCACTGATAATCTGGGATATTTCAATGTCCCAGATTATCTTTATATGGGGCGATTGATTTCTTTTAACCAAATCGGTTTATTCTTGTAGTTTAGAAAATAAAAGTAATCTCCCCCGTAGGAAGCTGGAAGTCTAGACTTTCAGCTTCTATTTTTTAAATAAGGGGCGATCAAAATTATTTTTACTGAAATTGATTCATTATAATATTCCATAAACGGAGTTTTTAGCGAATTTATGAGAGTTGATAATAAAAAAAATCGGCTCATTAAAAAACGGGAGGCATTGGCTTCCCGTTTCTCTTTTTAGCAAATTCCATAACCCATAAGATTAAATGAATGAAGTACTAGTTCTTATTCTTTTTTTAATTGCGTAGGATTGGTTAATCTGCCTAGATTATTTCTCGATTTTTCAAAAGACAGCATTGGATCGGCGCTATCTGATAATTGAACATATTATGACTATATTGGAGACTATCTTTTATTCGCAGCTTCGGCAAATTATTACAATTCAAATATGAAGGTTAAAAGCACTACAGTTTTCGAAATGTTATCCCGAATGCGCGAATATTTTCAGAAGCGAAATACCATCTTGAATTCTACCGCTGCAGACCCTATCCGCTCAGAATTATACAATTTCGATCAAATGAAAGACCATGCCAAAATAGTGGCAAGGTCTCATAAGTTGCTTAAGGAGAGGCCGAAGGATATACTTTTAAAAAGACTGGACGACAATGAAAAAGCACTGGTTGAGGTTCGGAACCTGCTGGTGGAAAGTATTCAATCTGGTCAGGGAATAACGCCAGCGGCAGAATGGCTCTTGGACAATTTCTATTTGATTGAAGAACAAATTATTACGGCCAAAAAACACTTACCCAAAAAATATAGCGAGGGATTACCCTATCTGGCAAATGGAAACTCAAACGGAATGCCGCGAGTTTATGATATTGCTCTCGAAATAATTTCCCACAGTGATGGCCGTGTGGACTCCAATGGATTAAAGGGTTTTATCATGGCCTATCAATCAGAAAAAATTCTGACTCTTGGTGAACTATGGGCAGTTCCGATCATGATGAAACTCGCTGTAGTCGAAAATCTCCGAAGGATTGCAGAAAAAATTGCGCTCGATAGGATCGATAATAATATAGCCGATTATTGGACGGAGCAGATGATTGCGACTGTTAAAGATGATCCAGCCGATCTAGTTTTGACCATCGCCAATATGGCGAAAACCAATCCTGTTTTGAATAGTCCTTTTGTGGCTGGATTTACACGTAAACTCCAAGGCAAAGGCCCCACTTTTGCATTACCGCTAAGTTGGCTTGAGCAGCAATTATCAAAGCAGGGATTGGCGAGTCCAGACCTGGTTTGGCATGAAAACCAAAAACAGGCGGCAGATCAGGTTTCCGTTAAAAACAGTATCGGCACCTTGCGATTTATCGGTTCAACCGATTGGCGCAAATTTGTGGAAGCCTCGAGTATAGTAGAGCAAATTCTACGAAAAGACATAACAGGAACCTATCCGCAATTGGATTTTGCTACACGGGACAGATACCGACATGTTATTGAAAGCATTGCTATTGGTAGCACTCTTTCTGAAACTGAGATTGCAAAAAAAACCATTGAACTAACCCAAAGATCGGAAATAGCTGGGGAACAATTTTACAGAGAAAGACATGTAGGGTATTATCTTATAGGTAAAGGCTATGGACAATTGGCCAAAGCTGTGCAGATGCGTTTTACCATAAAGCAAAGTCTGACCCATTTTATGGAAAAAAGACCGGTTTTCATCTATCTTTTTTCCATTACTATTTTAACACTGGCCATCGCTTTCGGGATGATGTCCGTGGCTTGGACTTATGGTGATTTCAGTATAAAATTCCTAATTCTAATTACCTTGCTTTGTATGGTCGGTGGGGCCCATCTGGCTATTTCATTGACCAACTGGCTGGCAACCGTCTGGATAAAACCCACAATCTTGCCTAGATTGGATTTTTCCAACAGCATTCCTTATGAATTTCGGACTTTGGTAACAGTTCCAACCATGCTTTCGAGCAAAAATGAAATTGAAGAGAATCTGGAAGGACTTGAAATTCACTTTCTGGCAAACAGGGAAGAAAATCTATACTTCAGTCTATTGACCGATTTCACCGACTCCGACTCAGAAACAAAACCTAATGACAGCCTATTTCTCAACCTTGTTAGTGAAGGAGTCCAACGCTTAAATGAGAAATACACAAAACCGGGAGAGCCGGATATATTTTTCCTTTTTCATCGACCACGAAAATGGAACCCCAAAGAGGGAAAATGGATGGGATATGAGCGAAAAAGAGGTAAACTTTCTGCCTTGAATGCGCTGTTAAAGGGTGAGAATAAAAATGATTTTAGCCGAATCGTTGGAGACTGTGGAGTTCTAAAAAATATAAAATATGTAATAACATTAGATTCCGATACCCAACTTCCAAGAGACGCTGCCTGGAAATTAATCGCTACCATGGCACATCCATTAAACTGGGCAGTTTACGATAAGGAAAAAAATAGGGTAGTGCAGGGGTATGGAATTTTGCAACCTCGTGTAGCTTCAGATTTCCCGAAAGGCAAAACTTCTCTTTACCTGCGTATGCAGGGAGATATGAAAGGCATAGACCCGTATAGCCGTGCGTCTTCTGATGTTTATCAAGATATTTTTCAAGAAGGTTCTTTTATTGGAAAGGGAATTTATGATGTAGATACTTTTGAAAAAGTTATAGGCGAGCGCTTTCCCGAAAACCGCATCCTTAGCCACGATTTATTGGAAGGGTCGTATATCCGTTCGGGTTTATTAAGCGATGTTGTTTTATATGAAAATAATCCTTCCAATTATGAAGCCGATATTAAACGCCAACATCGCTGGATTAGGGGGGATTGGCAAATAGCCGCATGGGTGTTGCCATTCTCGAAAAATGAACATCAAAAGTGGATCAGAAACAAGTTATCACTATTGTCCCGCTGGAAAATATTGGACAACCTGCGGAGAAGTTTGTTGCCCATTTCACTTTTGGCAATTTTAATTCTTGGTTGGTCCATTTTGCCAGAACCCTGGTTTTGGACTCTTGCAGTTACTGCAATTATTTTATTGCCCGTAATGGCGGCTGCTTTTCTCCAGTTATTCCGTCAGCCTGAGGATTTAGATCTTAAAGCCCATATTTCCGATGTTGGTACTTCCGTGCAAGAGGTGCTTTTGCGGTTTATATTTGGAATTGCGGTGTTGCCTTATGAAGCTTTTCGTTTTACAGATGCCATAATCCGGACCAATTGGCGAATGTTTGTCAGCGGTAAAAGACTTTTGGAATGGACCCCATCCGCCACGGCTTCCAGTCAATCAAAAGATAATATTTGGTTCATTTATCAAAAAATGTGGATAGGCCCGATATTGGCTATTCTTTGCACAATTTACTTTCTGAGTGCCAACATTCCGGCGTTTCTTGTTTCTTCTCCCATTCTTATTTTATGGTTTATTTCACCCGCTATTGCGTGGAGATTAAGTCTTCCTGAAAAGGAGGAAGTCCCAGATTTAAATGCTACAGAGGAATTATTTCTTCATAAATCGGCTAGAAAAACGTGGAGCTTTTTTGAGCAGTTTGTCCATGAGGGTGAAAACTGGCTTCCACCAGATAATTTCCAACAACATCCAGATCCGGTAATCGCGCATCGAACCTCGCCAACCAATATTGGATTGTGCTTGCTGTCCAATCTTACCGCTTATGATTTTGGATATATTACTAGAGCTGAAATGCTTTTTAGGTGCAATAATACGCTGGAAACAATGCATAAAATGGAGCGTTACAAAGGCCATTTTTACAATTGGTATGATACGCGGACTTTGACCCTCCTGAACCCAGCTTATGTATCAACTGTTGATAGCGGAAACCTTGTGGGACATCTACTTATTTTGCGCCAGGGAATTTTAGCTTTTAAATTTGCTCCCATTTTCAATACAGAAAGTTTTAATGGTTTTCTCGCTACCACAGGAGTTGTACAGGATTTTCTAAAAGAGGAAAAAGATGAAGTTATAGGTAAAATAGAAAGTTTTCTGGTTGATGTTGATAAGGATAAAAATAATTCCCTTTCCGTAATAAAGGAAAATCTTGATAAGCTCTTGGCTCTTAGCAATCAGATAACCGAGTATGATGAAAATACAGAAACGGGAAAATGGATTCTTAAGCTAAAAAATCAAATTGAAAATATCAGGGAAGATTTGTACAGCCAAATTCCTTGGCTGAATCTACTGCCCATTCCCGAAGCATTTGATGGTTTATCCAAATTGGATAGTAATCACTCTCTTATTTCCCTTTGGGAATTAAATGGAGAATTGCAACAGCAGCTAGATCAATATAAACAGGAAACCAGTAATGAAAATGATGCCGACTGGCTGGTAAAAGTAGAAACTGCGCTAAAAACCAAAACAGATCGTATTCCAGAAAAGCTCAGATATTTTGACGAATTGGCTGAGCAATTGGAGCAATTGAGTATTGTAGAATATGATTTTCTGCTGGATAAAAACACCAGTCATCTTGCAATTGGCTATAACGTGGACGAATTGAGAAGGGATGACAGCTTTTACGATATGCTCGCCTCCGAAGCTAGAATGGGCATTTTTGTAGGGATTGCACAAGGAAAGTTGCCTCAGGAAAGTTGGTTCTCCTTAGGTCGTTTGCTCACCGATTCAAAAAACGGACCCGTCCTGCTTTCTTGGAGCGGATCGATGTTTGAATACCTGATGCCGCAATTAATAATGCCAACGTATGAAAATACATTGTTGCACGCCACAAACAAAGCGATGGTGAAACGGCAGATTGACTATGCCACAAATCGAGATGTTCCTTGGGGCATTTCTGAATCTGGCTACAACAGTGTGGATGCCAGTCTCAATTATCAGTACCAAGCTTTTGGTGTTCCCGGATTGGGATTAAAGCGTGGATTGGAGGAAGACTTGGTAATAGCTCCCTACGCAACCATGTTGGCCTTAATGGTCGCACCCAAAAAAGCGGTTACCAATATGAAGCTCTTAACCGACGAAGGTTTTGAAGGAGAATATGGTTTTTACGAGGCCATTGATTATACCAAAACTAGATTGCCGCGAGGCAAAGACCATGTGATAATCAATTCCTATATGGCGCACCATCAAGGGATGGGCTTTTTATCAATGGCCTATGTGTTATTAAACAAGCCGATGCAAAATCGTTTTGCTGCGGAATTGCGCTTTCAGGCTACCATTTTATTGTTGCAGGAGCGTGTTCCACAGAGTTCTATTTTTTATGCGCATACAGCCAAAGCAACAGATATACATACGACGGGAGCCGATTCGCAATTGCGAATTATAAATACCCCCAATACTCCCATTCCAGAATTGCAATTGCTCAGTAATGGAAATTACCAGGTTATGGTCACGAATTCTGGAGGAGGTTTCAGCCGTTGGAAGGATTTGTCGGTAACAAGATGGCGGGAGGATACCGTAAAGGACAGCTATGGAATCTTTTGCTATATTAAGGATATCCAAAGTGGAAAATTTTGGTCAAATACCTATCACCCAACCCTTCAGGCTTCCAAAAATTATGGAACTATATTTTCCCAAGGCACCATCGAGTTTCACAGACAGGACTTTGGTTTTGAAACCAAAACACAAATTGTTGTTTCTCCTGAAGATGATGTGGAAATTAGAAAAATCAAGATTACCAATAGGTCACAGGTTTCAAAAGTGCTGGAAGTTACAAGTTATACCGAGATTGTACTTGCCTCACAGCCTTCTGATGAGGCGCATCCGGCATTCAGTAATTTATTCGTTCAAACAGAAATACAACCACAATACAATGCCATATTTGGCACAAGACGTCCCCGCTCAAAAGATGAATTTCCACCACATTTTTTCCATTTAATGGATGCTTATGGAGCAGAAGTGGAAGAGGTTTCCTTCGAAACAGATAGGATGGAATTTATTGGCAGGGGAAGAACGCTGGCGAATCCCCAAGCAATAAATGCTGGCAGATTAGGTGGAAATCAAGGTGCGGTTTTGGATCCTGTGATGGCTACAAAGTATCGGATAACCGTTAAGCCACACAGCACTGCTACCATTGACCTTATCTACGGCATTTGTGAAAGTCGTGAGGACAGCGAAGCCCTTATGCATAAATACAGGGATCGGAACCTTAAAAAACGAGCCCTAGACCTGTCGTGGACGCATAGTCAGGTATTGTTAAGGCAGATTAATGCTACCGAAGAAGATGCACAGTTGTTTGGAAAACTAGCCGCTTCAATTATTTATTCGAATCCCGCCCTCCGTGCGAGTGAGGCGGTGATAAAAAGTAATTTCAGAGGTCAATCGGGACTATGGAGCCATTCGGTTTCAGGAGATTTGCCAATTGTATTGTTGCAGATATTGGATTTGGAAAATCTGGATTTAGTATCGCAAATGATCAAGGCCCACGGATATTGGCAATTAAAAGGACTGGCCGTAGATCTTGTAATCTGGAATGAGGATCACGGAACCTATCGTCATGAACTGCAGGATGAGATTTTGGGAATGATTTCAACGGTAAATACCTTGACTAGTCATATCCCGGGAAAAATATATGTGAAATCCACCGATCAAATTTCCTCAGAGGATCGCATTTTGTTTGAAAGCGTTGCGAAAGTAATTATATGCGATGGCAACGGCACTCTCTCTGACCAGATTTCAGGGCAGTACAGAGAAATAGGCACTTCCCCATTACTAGAGGTTAAAGCTTCAACCCCTGAGCCAATTATAAAAAATATGGTTTTGCCAATAGACTTGAAATACTTCAATGGAACGGGTGGATTTACATCGGATGGAAAGGAATATAAAATTCTAATTGAAAAAGAAACCACCACACCGGCACCTTGGGTCAACGTCATTGCGAACCCTTCCCTGGGAACTGTAGTTTCTGAAAGTGGCTCAGCTTATACGTGGGTCGTGAACGCCCATCAATACAGAATTACTCCTTGGCATAATGATCCGGTTTCAGATAGTTGTGGCGAAGCTTTTTATTTACGGGATGAGGAGACCGGGGCTTTTTGGTCGCCTGCACCATTTCCTATAAAAAGTGAAAGCAATTATCTCACAACCCACGGGTTTGGATATACCAATTATGAACATATAGAAAACGGAATAGCTTCTGAAACGAAGGTGTTTGTGGACAAGGAGGCACCTGTAAAGTTTGTGAAGCTTAAATTAAAGAACAACACGGATCGATTACGAAAACTCTCAGCTACCGGATATTTGGAAATTATTTTGGGCGATGTCCGTTCCAAGACCAATATGCATATTCTTTCGGAGTATGATGTTCCCAGTGGAGCCTTGTTCTTTAGAAACAGATATAACGATGCATTTGCCAACCGCACGGTGTTTTTTAAAATCGTAGGTGTAAATAAGTATAGCAATACCACCGATCGCTCGAACTTTATCGGCCGAAACAGAAATCTTTCAAATCCACAGGCTCTTTATCGTCAGGATCTTCGAGGAAGAATTGGTGCAGGTCGTGACACTTGCGCTGGGTTGCAGGGGAAATTTGATTTGTTGGCAGGTGAGGAAAGGGAGGTTGTTTTTATAATTGGGAGCGGTCCTGACACGGCCTCGGCTATTAAAACTATTGAGAAATTCCCCGACTTGAATTCTATTGATCAATCTTTAGAACAGGTAAAGGGTTATTGGAATGAAATAGTAAACACTGTGCAGGTTCAAACGCCAGATGAAGCCTTAAATATTTTGGCCAATGGATGGCTTACCTACCAAACAATCGTTTCCAGATTGTTTGCCCGCAGTGGATTTTATCAATCTGGAGGAGCCTTTGGTTTTAGGGATCAGATTCAGGATGTTTTGTCCTTATTACACAATAAACCCGAAATTGCCAGAGAGCAAATACTTTTAAATTCCTCCCGCCAGTTCAAGGAAGGCGATGTGCAGCATTGGTGGCATCCGCCGGAAGGAAGAGGAGTGCGTACAAATTGTTCTGACGATTTGTTATGGCTACCGTTTGTGGTTTATAGATATCTAAATGCCACTGGGGATTTCAGGATACTGAAAGAACAAACCGGATTTTTGGAATTGAGGTTACTACTTGAGGGAGAGGATTCTTTATATGATCTGCCCATTAGCGGAGGTTCAAGTGCCGATCTGTACCGCCATTCTCGCCTTGCAATAGAACACAGTCTTCGTTTTGGACAACACGGTTTGCCGCTTATGGGTTCTGGCGATTGGAATGACGGAATGGATCAGGTAGGAAATAAAGGAAAAGGTGAAAGCGTCTGGTTGGCATTTTTCCTCTATGATATCCTTTCCAATTTTGAAAAAGTCGCCCTTCAATATGGAGATACTGAATTTGCTAAAACTTGTAAAGAGGAGGCAATTAAATTGCAGTCAAATATTGAAAATTCCGCTTGGGACGGTGAGTGGTATAAACGCGCATGGTTTGATGATGGCACACCGTTGGGCTCAAAAGTAAATGAGGAATGTCGCATTGATGCCATTTCCCAGAGTTGGTCTGTTTTGTCCAAGGCTGCGCCTGAAGAAAGAACAAATCAAGCGATGGATTCCTTAAATAAATATCTGGTTAAAAGAGATATGAAAATTATCCAGCTTCTCGATCCGCCCTTTGATAAATCCGATTTGAATCCCGGATATATTAAAGGATATGTACCTGGCGTACGAGAAAATGGGGGCCAATATTCCCATGCTGCCATTTGGACTTTAATGGCTTTTGCAGCCAAGGGTGACAGGAAGACAGCTTATGAACTTTTCAGTATGGTACAACCCATCAATCTTTCTTTGAGGCAGGAAGACGTGCAGACATATAAGGTAGAACCTTATGTTATGGCAGCCGATGTTTACGCCAATGAAACCCATCGTGGCCGTGGCGGATGGACGTGGTATACCGGCTCATCTGGATGGATGAATCAATTCATCATTGGCTCATTGCTCGGAATGGAATTATTGGTAAACAAACTCCAATTCACTCCTTGCTTTCCAGAGGAATGGCCTTCAGTGACAATCAACTATCGTTTCAAATCTTCGGTTTATAACATCACCGTATTTCAGAAAAGAGACATTGAAGAATCCTGGTGGAAAATAGGGCAGGAGCGGGGCAAGGGGAATACGTTCCCATTAAAGGATGATGGAAAGGAACATGAGGTGGAGGTTTATGTTTTGATTTAGGGAGCAAAGGGAAATCGAAGATGAAGTTGAAATTGAAGTTGAAATCGAAAACGAAACCGAAAAATGTCGTCAAATTTTGAAATATTGGAAAGATAATAGATTGCAACATTTCTAAATTCCCCCTCGGGCCTGCCTGCCAGAGGCACGACAGGCAGGGGCTAGGGGGACGGCTAAATGAAGTCGAAGTTGAATTTGAAGTTGAAGTCGAAACCTGTCCGCCCTCCTACGGCGGGTAAACCGAAGGAGGATCGAAAATGAAAATCCTTAATCAAACTTCAAACCTTCAATCTCAAACCTGCAACCCTTGTCCGCCGGAGCCCCGCCTGCCCAGACGGGCAGGTTCAGCGTAGGCGGATGAAACCTGCAACCTATAACCTGTAACCTCAAACCTACCCCTCTTCCAAAAGCCTCTTATAATCCTCTAAATCCGTTTTGGTCCCTCTAAAAACCAATAAGTAATTCCCAGACATCAACATTTTTAAATGCGTATTCACTTGTGCTTCAGTGGCACCTATTCCTCTAAAGATACCATTTGGACCCGCAGAAAGCATACCCAGTGTTTTGCCATCTATTTTATAAAGAAAAGTAGAGGCTAAAGATCCTACAATAAAAATATTTCCAAATTGAGGGTTGAATAAATTGGCATAGGCCATTGTACTATAGGCTTCTTGCCAATGCGCTTTTATGGCCCCATTGTGTTTCAAGGTTTCAAGGCCTGTATCGAGATAAAATCGATCAAATTTTCCAAGAATGGAGATATCAAATTTAATAATTTCTTCATTGTTTAGATGCTTTAAGGCTTTTTCCAATTCCGACAGATGGGTAAAGGCTTTAAAGTAAACTTGTTTTGGTTCGTTCTTAGAAATAGCTGCGGTCATAATAGGGAATAAATAAATAAAGAATTTTATTTAATGCCAAGGTAGTCTTATTAAAAGCGGTTTCACCTGATGCAGGTCAAAAGAAAATAGAAATCGAAAAAAATAAATGCAGATTATCTAGAGATTATGGTGCGCCTCTCTATGGTGTCCTTATGACCTACATCATTGTCCGATAGTGGCATTCGCCTTAAGTTTACCGATATAAATAATCTATATAAGAAATAAAATCATGGAAAATTGTAATGGAAAAGCGGTAATGGCACTTCTAACAGGGGCAGTCATTGGGACGACGATTGGCGCAGTAATGGGAATCCTTTACGCTCCATATAAAGGTAGAAAAACCAGAAGAAAAATTAGACATGCTGTGGTTGGTACGGCGTATGATGTTTCCAATTTTGTGAAACATTCCAAAGAAGAACTTGCCAAAAATGTTCAGGATAAAATATAATTTAATAAAAAGGATAAAAACATGACAAACAGAAATGGAAAAACAGCGCTTGCACTTTTAACCGGAGTGGTAATCGGCACAACAATTGGCGCCATACTGGGGATTCTTTATGCCCCATACAAAGGCAGAAAAACCAGGAGGAAAATAAGACATGCCGTAGTTGGGACCGCATATGATGTTTCCAAATTGGTAAAACAGTCTAAAGATGAAATTACCAAAGCGGTGCAAGATATAATGTAGAAAATGAAAAGGTCTGTAACTCTGTTCTACCCAACGCCATCGGTTGGATTTGCGGCGCACAGACCTTTGTTGTTTTTTGGAAGTATTTCAACAACTCGGATCATCCAAACATCACAATATCCTCCAGATTCTTTTTTTGCTCGATAATTATATTTCTGGTCAGACCAATACTAATAAGTCCCTCTTCTTTAAACTCCGTAAGCATACGAATGGCCGTTTCGGTTGCGGTACCAATTAAACCCGCCAAATCCTCTCTTACAATGCTAATGCTATTATCTACGTCATTGGTTAGTATGCGGTTGTCGTGTAAGTCAACCAAAGCCTTTGCTAAACGCTGTCTTACGGTCGCGAATGCTACATTGACCAATTGGTCTTGTACGTCTACCAAATTATTCGAAATTAAACTTACAAATTTATTGGCCACCTCTTTATTTGCGTGAATTAGGGTTGTAAAGTCAAATTTAGGAATTACATAAAGTACGGCATCTTCTAGTATTGACGCCGATTCAATATAGGTTCCATTGTCTGACAATAAAGATAACTGGCCCACAAAATGACCCGCATTGTACATTCCCGTGACAAATTCCTTTCCTTTTTCGGTGGTTTTAAATGTTTTTAAAACACCACTTTCTATGAAATACAAGGAATTTGCTGTGTCTCCCTCCATAAAGACAAAATCCTTCCTTTTGAATTTTTTTGGAGTATAATCCCTAGACAAATGATCTAGATCCATATACTCCGTGGCGGCTTGAATAAACTGGGAGATACCTTCTACAGATTTTGAAAATTTTCTTTTTAGGAAATCGTGCTTTTTTAGTCGGCTTTGAATGGCTTCCATCAGTTCTTTTTCGGTAAAGGGTTTGGTGAGATAATCATCTGCTCCCAAATTCATCCCTTTTCGCACATCGATTCTTTCTGTTTTTGCAGTGAGAAAAATAAATGGAATACTTGCGGTTTTGGCTTTCTTGTTCAACTCTTGCAGCACCTCATAACCATCTAATTCGGGCATCATTATATCGCAGACAATAACATCGGGAAGTAACTTTTTTGCGGCTTCTACTCCCACTTTTCCATTTTCGGCCGTGGCTACAGTATAACCCTCCAATCTTAAAATGTCTGCGGTATTTTCGCGAACATCTTTATTATCTTCAATAATGAGTATTTTTTTCATGGCTTCTGTATTGGAAGCGACACCCAAAAGGTAGTCCCTTTATTTATTTCACTTTTAAACCGTATGGTTCCATCCATTAACTCAACATATTGTTTTACGATATTCAATCCCAAGCCTGTACCTTCAATGTTGGCCGCATTCTTAGCTCTAAAAAATCGACCGAATAAATGCTGTTGTTCTTCCTTGGGGATTCCTATTCCGCAATCCGTAATTTTGAGAATCACATTTTCTTCTTTTTGCGATATTTTAAAATCTATTTTAGTCCCTTCGGGTGAATATTTGGAGGCATTTGATAAGAGATTATTCAGGATGTGACCTAGTAATTTTTCGTCTAAATATACATAGAGTTCATCCGCTGTACAGCTTAGATTGATAGTTTGTTTGTTTTTTAGTCCTGCATAGGTTGTTTCTTTCACCAGTAATTTGGTAACTGAAATCAAATCGAACCGTTCGGGAGAAGATACTACTTTTCCTTCATCCAGTTTGCTTAAGGAGAGGAAATCGTTGAGGATTACGGTAAGATTATTTACATTTCTTTCAATTTGATCCAAATATTTGGTTCGAATTTGTTCCTTTCCAGATTCGTTTTGCTTTCCTATTAAAATGGCAGATGTGAGAATGGCGCTCAATGGAGTTCTAAACTCATGGGATGCCATAGAAATAAACCGTGATTTCAGTTCGTTTAATTCCTGTTCTTTTTTTAAGGCATTCTGAAAGGCAAACTCTATTTCTTTTTGTACCGTAATATCATTATATACGTGCAGTGCATCGGTTATTTCATCATTTTCATCTACCAAGGCGGCGGTGTTTACGGTGAAATATCTGCCTTTAAAGTTCGTTTCGAAAGAGAGGTGCTCTCCAGAAAGGGTTTTTCTGATGTTTTCTTTAATGAGAGATTTCCGCTTTGTAGAGAAAACAGGAACATCATCTATAGTCATTCCCTCTTGAAAAATCTGTTTCAATCCCAATTGTGATAAAGCGTCTCCCTCAGCAAATACTACTTTGGATTCCTTGTTTAATACAACAACAAAACCATTAGGAAAGTTTTTGGCGATCTCCGAAGCAATACTTTTGCTCGAAACGGCCTCACTTTCTGCCAGTTTGGTTATTTTTATCTGATCTTCGAGATTTAAATTGGTTTCTACCAATTTCTGAACGGTTGCCATTACTTCGTGTGTTCGTTCGGCTATTCTTTGTTCCAATTTTTGAGCGTGTTTTTCCAGCTCGAGCCTATTTTCCTTAATGGTTATGGTATTTCTATGATTTTCTATGGCTATCCCGGCCAGATAGGTCATATCGAGAATAACCTTTCTTTCTTCTGCCGAAGGTTTTCTGGCTATGGAGCTATATAGGCCAATGGTGCCCAATACCTTTTTTGTAGACGACAATATAGGAAATGACCAACTGGCTTTTAAGTCGTTTTGGATGGTTAAATCTTTAAAATCTTCCCAAAGTGGGTTGGTTTGGATTTTAGTTACAATAATTTCTTTTCTCAAAAAGGCCGCAGTGCCGGAAGAGCCAAATTTTGGTCCAACCTTTAGGCCCTCGTCCAAATAGTTGCTAAAAGTATGGGGTAAATTGGGAGCAGCCAATTTATGAAGTGTATTGTTCTCAGTATCGAAGATTAAAATAGATGCGACACATTTCTTTATATGGGTCTCCAGAGTTTCTATAATCTTGTTGGCGACACTTTTTAATGGACTTTCCTTAACAATAAGTTCCAGTATTTTTCTGGTTTTATCCTTAAGATATTCTTCGTTGACTTTGTTTGTAACATCGTTTTGAACCGTTATAAAATGTGTCAGAATATTTTCCTCGTCATATACAGGGGTAATGGTAAGGTCATTCCAAAACATCGTACCGTCTTTCTTGTAATTTCGAATTATTGTCTTGCAAGGTTCTCCCTTGTTAACCGCGTTTCTGATGATTTCAACTTCCTTTTGGTCTTGGTCATCGTTCTGTAAAAAATCACCGTTTTTCCCTAATATTTCTTGCAGCGAATATCCGGTCATTTTTTCAAAAGCGGCATTGCAATAGATAATTGGGTTATTTGGTTGTTGCGCATCTGCAATCAAAATGCTGTCGCTGGAAGAGACAAGGGCATTTTTTTGTATGGTGAGCAAGGCATCCATATCCCATTCCTCGGTAACGTCTCTAACAATGGTTAAAAGACTATGGTCATTCATAAGCACTACCCTGGCTTCATAATGTTCAATTCCGTTTTTGCCTTGGAGACTGTATTCTGCAATTTGCATTTTGCCAGATTCGAGTACTTTTTTGTGCGAAGCTTTTATCTTTTTATACACCTCTTTTGGTAGCGCCTCTTTCATAGTCTTTCCTATAAATTCTTCAGGCGCCAAGAACCATTTTTGAGGTGAGTTTGCATACCAATCAAGATAAACACCTTTTCTATCCTGGATTAGCATTATATCCGGATTGGCTTCCAGAAGTGCTTTTATCTTAGACTCGCTACGTCGCAATTCCAATTCAGTTTCTTTTTGTGGAGTTATATCGGTAATAAAACCTTCTATAAATTCACTTTCATTTTGTTCATTGTAAATTCCTGCGCCCTTTTCCCAAACGTATTTAATTGTTCCGTCTTTATGTTTAATTCTATATTCAATACTGTAGGTTTTTTTTTGTTTTATGGCGTTTTCCATGCTTTTATACACGCGTTTGCGATCTTCGTCCAAAATTAAATGACCATAGATTATTGTCTGGTTTAAATAATCCTTAATCGCATAGCCAGTAGTCTGCAGACAGCCTTCGCTTATAAACTCCACATCATAAGTGCCGTTGTTTTTGCACCTGTAAAAAATACCTTTTTGATTGTTTATTAGGGTATCGAACTTTCGATTGCTTTCTATGAGTTTAAGGTTGGTTTTCCTGATGGTCCTTAAATTATTTTTTTGCTGGGTTGCATCCCAAAAAAAGGCAATGATTGCATTTTTTCCATCAATTTCCGTAGGGCTTAGGCCAACATTTAAAGAGAAATTAGTTCCATCCTTTTTAATTCCCCAAACATCTCTTTCTCTTTTAAGGTGGAAACTTTGTTTATGAATATAGTTTCTATAGGATTCTTTCAGTTTTTCGGGAATAAGAGTTTCTATATTTTCACCGATCAATTCCCCTGAATTATATCCGAACAGTTCTTCACCTGCAGGATTGGCAGTTAAAATATATCCATCATCATTAATGGCCATAATGCCCTCAGAGGCAGCTTCAAAAATATTCTGAAACAAATCTGTATTTTGGGTAATGGTTTTCATCGGTATAAAATATTTTTGGACAAGAAGGAGGCTATCTGTTAAAAGTAGGAAGACTTTCTTGCGGAATTTATTGTTGAGAATGTACTAATAAAATAGCGAATGTCGACTGCATAAGTATTAAGATAAAAATAGCCTAATTTTTATTTTTTCTTGTATAAAATTCTAATTATTAAAATTTTACGCTTGCTCCCGCCCTAAACGGAGCTAGATTTGTTTACCAGTTTAAAAAGGAAACAGATCTTCTTTCTCCCTTTAGGGGCAGGGGGTCCAAATCTAACCCGGCCCTAAACGGAGCTAGATTTGTTTACCAGTTTAAAAAGGAAACAGATCTTCTTTCTCCCCTTTAGGGGCAGGGGTCCCAAATCTGTCCCGGCCCTAAATGGAGCTAGATTTGTTTGCCAGTTAAAAAAGGAAACAGATCGTCCTTCTCCCCTTTAGAGGGTCAGGGGGGCCAAATCTACCCCAACCCTAAGGGAGTATCTTACCCCAACCCTAAATGGAGATTGGAGTTAATTCTTTCCTTTCTATTAAAGAGTTTTCACCTTTTAGGTTGGAACTATCAATTAAAACACAAATTACCGAATTTTAAGAATAAAAAATAATGACCCAAGTCATTTGGACTACTGATTGATATTCATAGTTTTCACTTTGAAATTGCATTGAAGCTTAAACCTTCATACCGGTCAAACAACCTAAATTATCGAGTCATGAAACCCTTTTTAAAACCTGCAGTATTCTTACTGTCGATATTTCTTTTTAACTCTTGCAACCATTCACAAAATAATTTCTTTTCCGACTGGACTGGCCAAGAAGAGAATCCGGAAGGGCATCAATATACCTTAGAAGATTTTGGAATGTCTATTACCTGGACCGCTTATAAGTTTACCGATAGAATAAGTGTTTCAGGAACTTTTCAGGATTATACGCTGAATGAGAAAAACTCTTCGGGCTCCATTGAGAACATCCTCAGTGGTTTGCAACTGGCAATTCCTACCGAAAGTATACTTACCACCAACGCGATTCAGGATTTTAAAATAAAAACCTATTTCTTTGGGGTCTTTAACACACCCTTCATTAACGGAAAAATTATAAATGCGGAGAAGGGAACTGGCGAAATTCAGTTGCGAATGAATAACCTTTCCAACATTACACCATATACTTATTCAATTAATAATGACACTTTGGTATTGTTGACGCACTTGGATTTGAAACGTTGGAGTGGAGAGGAAGCGATTGCAACCCTAAACAAGGAATGGTATGGTGCCCATAAAATTACCGATGGGAGAGCAAACGTATGGCCAGAGATAGACGTAACCATTAAGTTACCATTGCATAAAACTCCAGCATTGTACTCTGATGGTTCGGATTATACTACGGAAAATGATCCCGCTGAAAATGATCCCACTGAAAATGTCGATCTCTAAAAAAGATTGACCGGAGCTAACTTCGGAAATTCAAACTAATAATAAATGGAGCTTGTGCGAGCCATTATTTAATAATAATGGAATTATAAAGTTATCAACCTATCTTATGCCACTGGACCTACATTCTAAATGCACAAAGACCTTTGAGATATCTCAAAGGTCTTTGTGCCATAGCGTCTAAAATATGTGAGTAGGCAACCCTCAAAAGAGTTTTTTTTCCAGCTATTAGTTGCCGCTGTATTTAACCATTCCAGTTGGTCTGTTGGTTAATCTGGCTCTGCGTGCTTCTAGATCATTTTGAACCTCTCTTTTTCGTGTCTCCATTCTTTTCGCAGCTTCCGAAGTATATTGTTGGGTTTGTGTCCGGATAGCGGATTGTAAATCCTGCTCTTGCTTTTGCATATAAGCTTTGTACTCTGGAGTTTGTTGGATTTGACTTCTATCTTGGGCATGAAGCCCCATTACAGAAAGACCTGCGATCGATAGGCAAATAATAATTCGTTTCATAATAAATAATTTTTGGGTTAATAAATATTTTGATATTAATGATTTTAAAAGTCTCTAAACATTGAAAATCTATTTTTTCATTAATCAAAGAGCGTCTTAACGTTCAATTATGACTAAACTAATTGATATCTAGGTAGTTTGCAATGACCTAGATCAGTTGGATTCCTTTTCAAATTAATTTTTTGGGTCACAACTTTAGATATGAAAATCTTTGTCGATCAAACGAGCCGAAGTTTAATTGACAAAAAATAGGGAATGACCCACATCATTTCGAAGGTCGCTGTATAGGCATAACTTTGAAATTTTATTGATCGTTTTCAATGCAATTACCAAAGAATGTAACCCTTTAAATTTAATGATATGATTAAGGACTATCCAAAAAATTATAGCGAACTCACAAAGTTGATGGGTGAAATGGGAACCAAGATTCCCGAAACTATGAGAGCGTTTAACGCACTCCACAAGGCCAGCACAGATGCTGGAGCCTTGTCGTCAAAATCCAAAGAACTTATTGCCGTGGGAATTGCCATTGTGGTGAGATGCGATGGATGTATCGCTTTTCACGTAAAACACGCCTTAAACGCGGGAGCCAGTTCGGAAGAAATTTTGGAAACCATTGGTGTGGCCGTAACCATGGGAGGTGGACCTGCCGTAGTTTATGGTTGTGAGGCTATGGAGGCGTTAAGGCAGTTTACGACTTAAGAAAATTGGGTTCTGTCATTTCCCAAGACACCAAAAAACTTTCGAAAAGGAAATCGCCCCCATTTTAAAAAAAAACTCCATTATTTATTAAGTAATTGGCAATATAAGATTTTCAAGTTTTCCTATTAATTGTACATCAATGTAAAACTGAATCTTTGAAAACATTTGTTTTAAATGAATATCACGATGGCGAAATCAGTTTTATACAATCCCAACATTGGGTTTGAGCATCAAAAGTGGAAGGAGGAAATTATCTTTTGGAAAAGGGAATTAAAATCCCTTAACATCCGATTGAGCGAGCTAATAAGCCGATGGGAAAATAAGGAAGTTCTTGTTCAGATAGGAAACTACCAAAGACAAATTATTCTTTATGAGGATATTATCGAAGATCTGCTAGAAAGTATTGAGCAACAGGAAACCCGTAATTCAACAAAATTTAATTTAGGTCTTTTTCGGGGAGATTCCCAATTATTGAAAATACATATTGAGCTACGAAGTAGAATGGAAGTGCAAAGAGATCTATTTTCTGATCTGAAAAAGAGCTTTTTTAGGTTTATTGATAAATATTTGTAAGTAATTATTCATTTTCGCTCGACGATATTTTTTAAATAGATCTAGATTTAAATGAGCAAGTTGAATCAATTATGTTGATTCAAATTATACAGGTACATGGAGGCAAATACTGATGATTTAGACGATTCCTTAGACAATCCCTTTATTGAGAGGAGCAATTGGTTAAGAGCGGCGGTTCTTGGAGCCAATGACGCAATTTTATCCACGGCCAGTATTGCAATTGGGGTTGCTGCCGGAAGTGATACGAGGGATTTTATTATACTTGCTACGTTAGCTGGCCTGGTTGCAGGAGCTTTATCAATGACTGCCAGTAAATTTGTTTCCATAAGTTCTCAAACAGATACTGAAAAAGCCGAGATAGAGCGGGAAAAAATAGAATTGGAGGAAAGTCCCAAATTGGAGCTACTTGAATTGGCAGGAATCTATGAAAGAAGAGGCCTAACCAAGGAAACTGCCCTGCAGGTAGCAAAAGAATTTACAGAAAAAGATGCTTTGTCGGCTCATGTAAGGGATGAATTGGGAATCAGTGAAATCCGCCAAGCAAAGCCTTGGCAGTCGGCAGTAGCTGCCGGTGCATCATTTATCTTGGGAGGAAGTCTTCCTCTTATGGTAACAATATTCCTTCCCCAAAAAGGGATGGGATACGCCCTATATGGTTCCGCTATTTTCTCTCTACTAATTTTAGGTGTCGTAACTGCCAAAACAGGTGGTTCAAGTGTTTGGAAAGCGATTACAAGAATCACCCTTTGGGGAACTTTAGTTATGGGAACCAGTGCACTGGTAGGATATTTTTTCGGAGTGAATATGTAAGAATTAAAAATGTAAAACAAATTGAATATGAAAACAAAAATCTTCTATATGATAATTCCTTTTTTTATGGGAGGAATGCTAATGACGGGGTGTATGGAAAAATCTACCCGGGATTCAAATGAAAACCAGAAGGATAAATTAGTAACGGATATCAAAAAACAGGGCGAGGACATTAAGATCGCCATCAATCAGAACTGGGAAAAGTTCAAGGAATCCTCTGAACAGGCTCTTCAAAATACGGAGGAAGAGATTGAAACCCTACGCGGGAAAATCGTTAAATCCAATAAGAAACAAAGAGAGAAACTCAATAATGAGATAGATCAATTGGAAAAACAGAACCGAGAATTAAGAGGGAGAATAGCAGCAAGAAACGAAACTTTTAAAGAGAATATGGTTGAGTTTAATGAAGACGCCCTAGAAAGCCAAAAAGCATTCGAACGCGAGTTCAAACACGACATGGATAACTTGGGGAAATCCATAAAAGATTTATTCAAGAATAACACAAATTAAAAACACAAATTATGCAATCAGAAATCGCACATTCGGTAAAATCGTCGGCAAAAAACGGATGGCTCTTGCTTATCTTGGGAGGAATGTTCATCTTTTTGGGTATTTGGATCTTCCGAACCCCATTGGCGAGCTATATTTCTTTTGCGTATGCTCTTTAGTGTCTTTATTTTTATCTCAGGGATGTTTGGGATTATTTTTGCCGAGTTATTTAGGATTATCTAAGGTTTTCAGAAACTATTTTATATGGTTTGAAGAATTAAGATTCAACTATTCCTCAAAAGCAAATTCAATAGAAAATACCAAAAATTGTTATCAAAACAATAAATTTTATTTTCAATTGCTATATTCTTGTTAATTATATACGGAAAAAATTAATTTTATACTTAAATTTGAGTAAGCCTATAAAATATTCGTTATTGGATCTCCCTACCAAGTTGTAGGAATAATTGGGCGTGTTAGAAAATTTAAAAATGCCAATAATTATGGAGCGATCAATTGAAATTCTCGCAAAACAGTATCCTTCATTTTCATTCTACAGAGGCCGTTCACATTTAGCAAAAGAAATTGAAGAAAATTTACCTTCAAATGAATTACCGCATGCCTTTGATTACTACGAATATTCGATAGATACCGAAACAGATAAACGTTTAAAGGTAAACTTGGGGAATAGTGAAGGGTTTTTCTTTTTATATAGTTGGACGGGAAATTTGTCCTTTAGGTTACATGATAAATATTGGGAAATTTTACCTTTCCAAAGTGTTATACTTCTAAATAAATATGCTTCAGAAATTGTGATAGAACTGGAGAGAGAAGGTAATAATCATTTTTGTGTTATTAGCTTCAAAAGGCCCAAGGGTAGAGGGACCACTCCAGAAAATTCGTTTTACATGAGATTTAGGGAGATGTTCGTGAACCACATAACCAAATCCGATAGTATATTTATAGGACAGCCCTACTTAAAACTTTTGGAAAAAATAAACGATCTTGCCCAAATGTCTCAAGATAACTGGTCATCCAAACTTATTATGCAGGGGATGATAATGCAAATTTTGGGACTCAAGATGGAACAGATTCTGGATACTTTTGCTACTGAAGAAGAAGAGTATTGTTCATTGACCCAAACGGAGATTGACCGTCTGCAGACTGTTTCACATGACATTCGGGAAAACCCTTCTTTATGTTATTCAATCGATTATTTCTGTAAAGAAACCGGTCTTTCACCATCCAAACTTCAAGAGGGCTTTAAAAAAATCCATAACAGAACGGTCATTGATTATATCCGTCATATCCGTCTAGAAAAAGCATTGGAACTGATAGAAACCACCGATATGAACATTTCGGAAATTGTCTATAGTATTGGATTGACCAGCAGAAGCTACTTCTCGAAGATATTCAAAAATAAATATAAACTATCACCCAAGGCCTATCAGGAAAAACTTAGATCTGAATTGGAAACGAGATCTCTGGTGGAACTTAAAGTTTGTGAAAGTGCATAAAAAATTGTCTTTAAACTCCTTCAATACCGTTAGAATATTAAACAAAACTTATGAAACTATTAAAATTGACTTTTTTGACTTTTGGAATTCTGGTAATGATTGCTTGTAACAACGGCAACAAAAAAACAACAGAAAAGGAAATCTATGCGGCGGAGACACCAGATAACAATATGGACAACAGTGCGGATGACGTGCTCAACGATAATATTACCATTAATGACGAATATCTTACTTTGGATACCTCGAATCTGAAAGAAATGTACCCATATCTTAAGATGACCCCAGATCAAATAAATCGTTTTGAGATCGAGTACAACAAGAAAAAGAATGATCTGATAGATAATGATTATTATCTAAGTCGGGATAAATTTCAAAAGGAGAAAGATAATATTTTGAAGACTATCCTAGATAAAGACCAATACAAAAAGTACGAACAATGGAAAAAAGATCATCCCATTGAGTAGTTTTTATTCCATAGAATTTCAGACTGGATATCTTAACTTAGCCTGTATAATTGTTTAGTTTAAAATCTGCACCATCCCAATCCTTATTTTTCAACATTTCAGATTTTTCCTTTCCTCTAAGAGCTTTTAGAGCAGCTATATATCCTATCTCAAAGATGGCATCTGGTTTCCGCAAGTTGAAAATTCCATAGTTGGATAATTTTTCGGGCGCGATCACGACATCACAATCAGAAAATTTTCCATAACAGGAATAACCCAAGCTTACATCATAAGCTCTTTCAAAAATTTGATAGGAATGCTTTAGGTCCTTTGCCTTTATCTTCCTCAGTGGATTTACATATACACCGATCACTTTGTCACAAATGGGTTTTAATAAGTCAACGGGAAAATTGTTTACCACTCCACCGTCAACATAATAGCCCTTTTTAATACTTACCGGAGAGAATACGCCCGGAAATGAAGCCGATGCCAGTAGGGGATTGATCAATTCACCGGAGCTGAAAACTTTTAAATTTCCATCTACAAGGTTTGTGGCGGTGACAAAAAGCTTCTTTTTCAAACAGCTAAAATCGTCTTCAGGAAAGAAAGCGGAAAGATCTTCGTGGAATTTATCCGCGTCAAAAAAGCCTGGTTTGTTTCGGGCATATCGTTTATACGTAAAAATAGATATGTTTTCAAAAAATGTAAAAATCTCTTCCCACGAATGTCCTGCCGCATATAATGCCCCAATAATAGCTCCTGAACTCGTCCCAGCTATATGGGTGATTTCAACCCCATATTCTTCAAGTGCTTTTATAACGCCGATATGGGCGATTCCCCTTGCGCCCCCGCCGGAGAGAACTAGTCCTGTTTTCATAAGTTGGTAGGATTTATTTTCTGTTTAAAAATATTTGTAAATTAAAAGATACCAAACTTTAATTTGATACTCCAACTTTCCGTCAGGTATTGTTCGACATCCCAGCTTCTAAAATTCTTTAAAATCACTAAACTTCCTTAGCTCTAAAAATTTAATAAATATCTCCAACGGGATTTGTCCAGCTAAACTCAAGACTTATTAAATCCATCTTCAACCTTATAACATTAAAATTTAATCCTAAAGGGTCAAAAAACAAATGCCGACATTTTTAACTTTAATATGATTTTGGGATTGAAGCACAACATTCATAAGCATCACTTTAGTTAAAAGGATTTCGGGGGTAGAGGCCTCGTCCCTTCTTTAGAAATTCACTTTACAGGAATCTATAATGGCGAACCCATTTATTTTGAAACCCACAAACGTTGAATTAATAGATCAACTTTTTGTTTATTTCATTATCGTTGCAGGGATTATCTTCTTCTTGGTTGTCTTTTATATTTTTTATTATCTCCATAAATATAATGCAAAAAAAAGACCCGATATACCTCCGCAAAGAGAGGGGAGTGTTAAGATTGAGATTTTTTTAACTGCGCTTGCAACAACTATTACTGCCGTATTTGTTTATTTGACTATTTCCACCATGGGGAAAGTGCAGAATATTCCCGAAAATCCCAAGCCATTTCTTCAGGTTACCGGACATCAGTGGTGGTGGGAAGCAAGATATCCAAATAGTGGGGCAATTACAGCAAACCAAATTCATATTCCCACTGGAAAAAAGATTTTATTACAGCTCAATTCTGCCGATGTAATCCATAGTTGGTGGGTTCCGGAATTGGGTCAAAAGATGGATATGATTCCCGGAAACACCAATTATATGTGGCTTTATGCCGAAAAGGAAGGAGAATATTTGGGCACCTGTAGTGAATTTTGTGGCCAAGGGCACGCCCGCATGCGCATTCGGGTCATTGCCCAAAAACCAGAAGACTTTAAAGTATGGCAAACACAACAGCTGCAACCCGTGGCCACAAATACCGATGCCACTTTTTTGGAAGGAAAAAAATTGTTCGAACAAAAAACCTGTACCAACTGCCATGCAATCAATGGTACTCCCTATGATAAAGATATTGGCCCGAACCTGACACATTTTGCTAGTAGGAAACGGTTTTTGGGCGATATGAAAGTAAACGATACTGAAAACCTGACCGCATGGTTGCAACATCCCCAGAAAGTAAAGGCTGGTGCACATATGCCTAATTTTATTTTCTCTAAAGATGAACTCAATGCCTTGGTTACTTATATCCAAAATCTAAAATGAGCCTATACATCAAAATGCCAAAAGAAGAATCCGCGCTGCCAAGCCTAAAAGAGGGTAGAGGAAAGTTGCTTTGGTTTTCTACTGTAGACCATAAGCAGCTAGGAATAATGTATCTCTGGCTGGCATTGGTATTCTTTATTATCGGTGGGCTGGAAGCTATGATTATGAGAATTCAATTATCACTTCCCGAAAATCATCTTGTCTCCCCTGAAATGTACAATGAGATTTTTACCATGCATGGCACTACCATGATTTTTCTCGTTCTCATGCCGGCATCCATTGGTTTGGCCACGTATTTAATTCCCTTAATGATCGGCGCTAACGATATGGCATTTCCACGACTGAATGCCTTCAGTTTTTGGATGACCTGTATGGGTGGGATTTTACTTTATTTCAGCTTTCTTGCTGGTGGAGCTCCCAATGCTGGATGGTTTAACTATGCACCATTGAGCGAGGTGAACTATACCTCTACGCCGGGAGTGGATTATTATTTAATCGGGTTGATATTGACAGGAATTGGGAGCATCGGTGCAGCATTGAATTTTGTGACCACTGTTATTACCCTTCGTTCCCCGCAGATGAAACTGAACATGTTGCCACTTTTTGTTTGGATGATATTTGTAAACGCCTTCTTGATGTTGGCTGCATTTCCTTTATTGAATGCCGGACTTTTTCTTTCGCTATTGGATCGTCAATTCGACACTCATTTCTTTCTTCCGTCATCCGGTGGATCGGCACTTTTATGGCAACATTTTTTCTGGGCATTTGGACATCCTGAAGTTTATATACTCGCACTTCCAGCCTTCGGAATAATTTCGGAAGTAATCCCCGTTTTTTCCCGAAGACCCATTTTCGGTTACAAATTTGTTGCCGCCTCTACCGTTGCCATTGCACTGCTGTCCTACAGTGTTTGGGCGCATCACATGTTTACCGTTGGACTTTCAAATGCGGTAAACGGTTTTTTCGCCATCAGCAGTATGCTAATCGGAATTCCTACCGGATTAAAAATCATTAATTGGATCGGCACTATGTATATGGCAAGTATCCGATTGACGCTTCCTATGTTTTTTGCAATAGCATTTTTGATAGATTTTACCTTAGGTGGCCTAAGCGGAATTTCATTCGCCATAGTTCCAATTGATTGGCAATTGACGGATACTTATTATCTGGTTGCCCACATTCACTATGTGTTTCTGGGTGGAAGTCTTTTCGGAATTTTTGCCGGAATCTATTATTGGTTTCCAAAAATGAGTGGTAGAAAACTATCCCGAAAATTGGGCAAATGGCACTTTTGGTTATTTGTTCTCGGTTTCAATCTCACTTTTTTCTTACAGCACATCTTAGGTATCATAGGTATGCCAAGACGGATTTACACTTATCCAGATTTGCCATATTGGAAGATATTAAACCTATTGTCATCAATTGGGGCTATTTTAATGTTTGTAGGAATGGCGGTGTTCTTCTGGAATATTTATGTGACCTTGAAAAATGACCGATCTGTATCCTCCAATCCTTGGGAAGGGTGGACACTGGAGTGGGCAACGCCTTCTCCTCCAAACCTGAAAAATTTTGTTGAAATACCACCTATACATAGTCGAAGACCCTTATGGGATCTAGACCATCCAGATAATAAGGACAAAAGGTTGAATTAAATGGGAAGGATTGGCATTTGGCATTTGGAACCTGCCTGCCAGAGGCACGTCAGTAGGTTTGGTATTTGGAATAAGGTTGATGAGTGAAATAAAAAACAACAAAAGTGAATCAGAAGAAATTGATTTGAAAAAGCAATGAAGAACAAAGGAAAAATATTGATGCTGTTATTGATTTCTTCTGAAGCATTTTTCTTCATTGCACTTATAATCGCATATGTCTATTACCGAAATTTCACAAACGCCACAGATACGGTTGCAAAAAACCTCGATGTTGTAAAAACCGGAGTCTTTACCTTGTTTTTGATAGCGAGCAGTTTTACCTTGATTTTCAGTAAAAGAGCTTTGCTCAAAGAAAATTATGCAGTGTATAAAATCCTGATGGCAGTGACCATTTTATTTGGAATTATCTTCATTATCGGGCAGATGGATGAGTACATAGGGCTTTATAAAAAACAGATAACCCTGAGTCAGGATATTTTTGGATCCAGCTTTTTTACACTCACCGGTTTTCACGGTCTTCACGTTATTTTAGGCATTATTGTCTTGTCCATCCTGTTTGGAATTTCCTTTGGAAAATTGAAAATTGTGACTATTTCAGCTATTCAAGGAGTGGATGTGTATTGGCATTTTGTGGATGTAGTGTGGTTGTTTGTATTTTATTTTGTTTATATAACTCCGTTGTTATGAATATCTTAAGTTATTTTTCAGACACTTCAAATTGGTCACTTCCGTGGCTAATAGGGCTGGGTTTTGTGTTTCTGGGTTATATTTTATTTGTTAAGACGGAAATACTTCAGAAGGTCTTTTTCTTTTCGGCTTTGCTGTTTATTTACATCACGGTTGGCTCACCTGTTAACGCACTTACCAGCTTTGGACTGCACAGCATCATTATGCTGCAACAATTTTTTATTTTAATGTTGGTTCCAGTTTTACTCCTGAAATCTTTTCCTTCCCAAAGGTATAAGGAAACGTCACTGACCTTATTTAACCCCTCCGCTTATTCCGGTAATAGAATTGTTAGGTTTTGGATTATCGGTGCCTTGGCAATGTGGGGTGGCCATTTTTTGAGCGCCGCTATCCTTTCGGCCAAAACAGGTGTGGCAATCTGTGGAATAACTGTTGCCCACGGAAGTTGGATAGAACAGATTCCCCAAATCTTGATTATGGGATTTCTTTTGATTGCGGGTATTATTTTTTCATTACCTGTTTTTCATCCAGTTATTTCAAAACGTCTCAGTCCGGTTAAAAGTGTGATTTATCTATTTACTGCCTGCATAAGTTGTTCCCTACTCGGATTATATGTTGCATTCTCGGCCTCTGCTGCTTCCGCCGCAGAAGCAGTTCCATTTTTTACCACCTTGCGAAATCCCCTACCAATGTCTCTTCGCACCGATCAGGAAATTGCGGGTATGTTGATGTGGGTGCCGGGCTGTATTTTTTATGTTTTGCTATCCATGGGGATTCTGCTTCGATGGTATAACGACCCAGAAAGTCCATCCGAAAAATATATCGAGCCAGTAAAAATTCCGACGGATATAAATAATTAATCTCAATATGGAAACACCGGAAAAATATAAAGCAAAACCTGAACGACTGCCCAAACCTACCTATTGGCCTTTCTTCCTTGCATTTGGGCTGGTATGTATCTTCTGGGGCATCCTCACCACTTGGCTGATATCTGGTTTGGGTGTTGTAATCTTTGCCGTGGCACTGAGCGGATGGATAATGGATATTTATAAGGAATTACTAAAAGATGAAAGAGATGGGCTGTGATTGCGATAAAAAGGAAAAGGAAGAAATTCTAAGCCGAAGAAGTTTTTTGACGAAAATTACCTTAGTAATAGGTGCCATAATAGCCCTCATAATGTCATTTCCGTTGATTATGGCTATGCTGGATCCCGTGACCAGAAAAACGGGAAAAAAATGGAGACCAATAGGTTTGCTGTCAGATTTTGAAGAAGGAAAAACCCAATTGGTAACTTTTAAAAATGCCTCACCTTACCAATGGAGCGGAAAGATTGCCCAGTCTGCGGCGTACGTTCGCCGAGAAGGAATTGATGAGTTCGTTGCCTTTTCCGTTAACTGCAGCCATCTGGGATGTCCCGTCTGTTGGGAGGAGGAGCCGAGTTTATTTATGTGTCCGTGCCATGGAGGTGTTTATTACAAGGATGGGTCGCGAGCCGCCGGTCCGCCACCCAGGGGACTGTATAAATATCCAATCAGAATTTCGGGGGAACATATTGAAATCCAGACCGATGCCATTCCCATAACAACTATTAAAGCGTGAAAGGGAAACTACTTAAAATATGGAAGTGGATGGATGACAGGGGAGGAGTTAGTGATCTTTTAAAACCCTTGAAAACCCATCTTGTGCCTCCAAATGTAAAATGGAATTACGTTTGGGGCAGCGCCACTCTATTTTGTTTATTGATTCAAATTATAACCGGAATCTCTCTGGGTTTTTTATACCAACCTTCTGCAGACGTTGCTTATCAATCACTTCAATATATTGAAAATGATGCCGTTCTAGGAAGTTTTATCCGGGGCTTACACAATTGGGGTGCCTCGGCCATGATTTTTTTGATGGGGATGCACTTAATTCGGGTTTATATAAATGCCGCCTATAAATATCCTAGGGAAATGAGCTGGATAACAGGTGTTTTTTTAATGGGAATCACCATTGTAATGGCCTTTACAGGCCAGCTTTTGCGATGGGACAACAATGGAGTATGGTCTGCTGTAGTGGCTGCCGAACAACTTGGCAGGATACCAATTTTTGGAGATTACATTTCCTATTTTCTTTTAGGCGGAAAAACTATTAATGGGGAAACCTTAAATCGTTTTTTCTCTATGCACGTTTTTCTTTTTCCGGCAATACTCTTTTTGATAGTCTGTTATCACGTTTATTTGGTCTTTAAAAATGGAATTTCCGAACCTCCAAAGGCCGGAAGATTGTTGGATCCAAAAACCTATCGAAAATGGTACCAGGATTTGCTGGATAAAAAAGGGGTGCCGTTTTTCCCAAACGCAATATGGCGAGATGCTATTTTTAGTTTATTTGTGTTGGTGGTCTTATTGATTTTGGCATTTTTTGTGGGTGCGCCGGCCCTGACATCGCCCCCAGATCTCACCAATGTACAGGCCAATCCAAAACCGGATTGGTATTTCACTTGGATTTTTGCAATTTTCGCCCTGATGCCACGCCAGTTGGAGTCGTACGTGATGTTTTTAGCTCCTTTAGTTGGAGGAATTTTCCTGTTTTCCATTCCGTTTCTATCCAATAAAGGGGAACGCAGTCCGCTGCGAAGGCCTTGGGCGGTTGCGGGAGTTCTTTTTGTAATAATATCAATTGGGGGTTTGTGGTATGTGGGACACAAAGCACCATGGCATCCCCGATTTAACACACCGCCATTGTCTGAATACTCTACAGTGCCCCAACCATCTGAAAAAGTAAAAAAAGGAATCGATCTCTTTAATACGGAAGGTTGTTTGTATTGCCATAAAATCGGAAATCGGGGAGGAATTCGAGGCCCTGAGCTTACAGATGTACAAAATAGACTTACCGAGCGCGAGATAGTTATTCGAATTGTAAACGGTTCAGAAAATATGCCAGCATACGGAGGCTCTCTCAGCAAGGAAGAAGTAGATAATGTTGTGGCTTTTTTACTTCAGAATTCTAAAAAATAATTATATTTATATTGGATCGTAATATCAGTAATTCGGGAGATCAAGCTAAAAGGGATAGGTAATAACGGAAAAGACCATAATCATAAATTTGTAAATGATGTTCAAAATTAAAAACTCTTTAATAATTGGTGTCGCATTTCTATTTGCTGCTTGTGCAGGCCCATATACTTATAAAGATAGCGGAAAGAGCGTAGAATTGAGTGTAAACGACGTCTTTGAAGTTGTACTTGAGGGAGAAACAAATACAGGATATTCTTGGCAAGTGGTTGAACCTACATCCTTCGTAAAACTCGAATCCACTTCTACCCAGAAGGGTAAGGACGATCTGGTTGAATCTACTTTTCATTTCAAGGCGGTGGCACAAGGTCAGGAAACATTAGTTTTAGAGTATTCCAATGGCGAAGTAACAAAGAAGAGCTTTGAACTGAGACTGGTAGTTGGAACACTGGGTTCAGTCCTCTGAAGGTGATTTCCACGTGGGGAGGGATTTATTATATGTCGCGATATATTTTTACGATCTCGTTGAGTGAAATTTTTTCATTAAAATATCCAATTCCATGGAAGTTTCTTTCAATTCCTTTAATTTTTGTTCGATCAAGTCTTTATCGAGTTCGTTGTTTACGCTATCAAAAGCTTCCAAGGATAATCTTTTATGGCGGTCGTGCAATCTTGCCAATTGTTCGCGTTCATCAATTCCGTGTATCATGTCGTGGGATTTAATATTAATGTATACCTAATTATAAATTTAAAATCATTAGGGAAAGAAAATGTATCCTAAAGAGATAAAGATTAGCTCAATGAATATGAACTTCAGGACCCTGCATCGGTTTATGGTTTATTCCTTCAAAATTCAACAATATGGGTTTTCTATCAAAGAATGTCATTCCCGGAAATCACGGAAAGGTTTTTGGCACAAATGCTGAAAGGCAGGAAATCTAGATAAGGTAGTAGATACAATTCTATCAATCGACGGAATCAAGAATGTTATTATAGATAAAGAAAAATTTCCAAAAGAACTGAAAGTACTAACTTCTAAAATGGTCAAAATAAAAACGATAGAAGATAGGGTTAAAGTGCTGGGATTTCACTTGATACCTACGGGACTTTTTGAATTATAAATGAAAAACTGGCCTCAATTATAGAAAACGAAATTATCACTTTCTTTTATGTATTAACCTAAATTTTAAAAAGATGAAAACGTTAGCAAACAGAATTTTACGCTTCACTTCAATTTTTGTATTAATTTCGATGCAACAAGTTTTTTCCCAAAACGAACCAATTACTAAAATGTCCTATGAGGTAACCTCGGGTCCGGTATTTCCAATTGATGGAGAAAGCCTCCAAATGAAGGGTCAGTTAGGCCTAAATGATTCTACTGGTGAAATCGAGAGCTTGGCCTTTCAAGTGCCTCTTATTTCTTTTATCGGTTCCCACGGAGGTTATCTGGCTTGGCTTGGAAATGCAAGGGAAAACCCTGATTTAAACTTTAGAAGTAATTCCATCAATAAAAAGAAGGATTATTTGGAAGTGAACGGACAATTGGAATTTCGTAGAAGATTCAGACCGATAACTATGAATATAACCCGGAAGGATGTTGATGGAGAAATAGTTCTGGAGGGTAATTTTCAGATAAGTACTTCAGATTACTTTTTTGGTCCCACCCCGCCAGATTTGGTTGCCGCCTGGATTCCCATAAAATTTACGATGGTCTTTGATAAGCCGGACATAATTATTGAAGGAAAAATTTTAAGTACGAATTAATTAGAATCCTTTAACTCTGTAGATGTAATCAATTATACAGCGTTGGTTGAATAATGCATTGGATTAAACTTAAAATCTTTTCGGTTAATTTTTTTGGGATTTTCTATATAATTTAGAAATGTTGAAGACTTGGAGTTTCAAAAAGACTTTAAAAAGTTGCACTAAAGAATTTTTAATCCTCCAGAATTATCGAAAGTTTATTAAAGACTTCTATATAAAAACTAAAGAAAATAATTATAAATTATAGTTATGAGAATTTTAAAAACAACTTGCTTAATGTTCCTGTTACTTAGTTTAATCTCCTGTGATTGGGGGCATAAAGTTTCAGAAAAGGAAAATACAGCAAACGAAGTTGACTCCTCCGATGTTAATTATATATCCTCCGATAAATATAATTCTAAAACTGGCATTGGCCCAATTACCCACGAGGTGAAACTAGGCGACCAAATTGATGAGGAAATGGCTGCTAAGGGAGAGGAGTTATTTAACAGTAAATGTTCTGTATGTCACCAGATTCACGAGAGCGCAAGAGGCCCGGCACTTGGAGGTGTTTTGGATAAACGTTCACCCCAGTTTGTAATGAACATGATTTTAAACCCAGATGGTATGATTGAAAGCGATCCGCAGATCAAGGCTTTAAAAGCTGTTTATGAAATTAGAATGGACAATCTACATTTAACCAAGGAGGAAGCAAGAGAAATTGTTGAATATTTGAGAACCTATTAATAATTATCTGGTATTTTTGAAAAGCTGCTTGGAAACTGATTCATATCCGAATAATATCTGTGGGTGTTTCCACCCAAATAGTTCTGTTGCCTCTTAATGCTATAGGTTGTTTCATGATTTCGGGATGGTTCTGTATCACGGTTATCCAATCTTCAGAAGTGAAACATTGAGCAATGAATTTTTTTCTGTATTTGTAATGTTCCTGATTGACCATATCTTCGATCCTAATTCCCAAGCGATTTGCCAATTCCGTAATTTGGGTGCCGGTCATCGGAGTCTTCAAAATATCAATTTTCTCTAACGGGAGACCGTGTGTCGAGGCGTATGCAACGGTCTGTTTGCCCCTTTGAGATTTAGAATTATAGAACAAAGTAATTTGCCCATCTGATGTGGATATAACTCCTGTATTACTTCTAGATTCTTGCATTTTTATTGTTTTCCTGGATTAAAGTATTTTGCCTAAAACTGGTTTAATGTATAATGTTATAAATCCGTCCTCCTTTAAGTATTCAATTTTAGGCCAGTTAGGCTAAAGTAATCAAATATTCTCAAACGATGCAACTCCAGAAAAGAGGAAATCTATGCTTAATTGGTTTAAATTTTATGTAAGCTTGATCCCATCCGATAGCTATCAGTTCGAAACCTACGCGTGCTTTATGCTTTTAGAATTTTGACTTCTCGAAACCTTTTTAATGACTTCCGCAGATTTTTGAGTATTAGAAGATGTAAACTATAACATCTTAGCTAGCAGCCTGTTTATTCCAATAGTTTTCTATTTTGGGTGTCCTTGAATGTTTTTTAATTATTTGAATTGAAAAAAGTTGAACTCCTCTGGAGTTCTAAATAGAGATGGATTCGTTTTTCCTCGAATAAAACCTTCATTTCATTTCGGTTGTATTCGAGGTTATCGATATTCAACCTCCTCGAGGTTATTGGTTACGGTTATTTTTATTTTTTGTGGGATGACCCAGAATGGGTCTAATATGGATAACCCCGCACAAACTTAGTGCAGTGCGGGGTTATAATGCATCCATCCTACAGAACCCCGCAGTGGGTTCAACATTTAAAACTTTCTTTAATCTGGGTGTCCCAGTGCGGAAGTCAGGATGTTATAAATCCGACCTACTTTAAGTATTCAATTTTAGGCCAGTTAGGCTAAAGTAATCAAATATTCTCAAACGATGCAACTCCAGAAAAGAGGAAATCTATGCTTGATTGGTTTACATTTTATGTAAGCTTGATCCCATCCGGTAGCTATCAGTTCGAAACCTACGTGTGCTTTATGCTTTTAGTATTTGACTTCTCGAAACCTTTTTAATGAAATTAAAAAAGCCGCCTCAGGCTTTGAGACGGCTTCTTTATTCCAATATTTATAGAGGTTATTTTCTGATAAAACGTTTTACCGTTCTTTGAGAATTGTTTTCAAAAATTACAAAATAAATTCCCGAATTTAAATGCGAAACATTATAATTCACTTCGTTATCTTGAATCATTCCCTTATCCAAAATTCTCCCGTTTACATCAGTCAATGTGAAGTTGGATGGTAGGCTAGTTCTTAGATTTATGGAAGTTTCAGAAATACTTGGATAAATAATCACTTCATTTTGAACCAAAACAAAATCATCAGCAGCAAGCATTGAGCTTACCAAAATAGGATATCCGTCGTTTACAGTAGGATCAATGCTCCAAATATTGCCTTGGTCCGCATTTAGAAGATCTACCAACTCTTGAGATTTCATTTCAGCCGTGGTTTTTCCAACTACGTCTATTGTTGGCTCAGGAGTGAAGTCTCCAATTCCGGTTGTCATTCCACTACTTTCAGTATCAAAATATGAATTTGCCACGGTTGTATCGTAAATAATTCTTCCAATAAAACCACCGGCCATCCCTTCGGCATTTGGAGCAGTAATTAGCCCTGTGGAATAGCAATTTTCAATTCCCCCATTTACTTCTGGAGCGCCATAAAAACCACCGACCATAACACCGGTTGAAACTACATTAGATCTTGAATAAGAGTTCTTAACTACATTGGTAGAATTTGGCGAGGGAGGAAAATTGAAGGTACAAAAGCCGACCATTCCTCCTACAACATCATCTCCTGAAACTAAACCTTCAGAATAGCATTCTTCAATTAAAGTCGTGTCCCAAGCGGTTCCAACCAGACCACCGGTTTGGTTTCCTCCGTGAACTTCCCCGGAATATGAGGATTTTCTTACGATAGAACCTATTAAAATACCACCGGCGATTCCACCAGAGCTTGCACCATCAAAACCTGCACCTGAATATACTTTGGAATTGGTTACGTGACAGTTTTCAACCAAACTATTTGTCGAAAGATTCGCAGTCAAAACTGAAACAGTACTTTGCCCGTAAATGGTTGCGGTATCGATCTTGAGGTTTTTTATTTCTGAAGTAACCAATGCTCCAAACAAAGCGGAAAAATCATTGTCTGGTCGATTGACAAATAAATTGGAAATGGTATGGTCGTTTCCTTCCACATTTCCTTTAAAAGCTAAATTGACCGAAGTACCAACTGGCAGCCACAAGTGTGCGCCCAAGTCGATATCGGAAGTAAGATTGATTGTTTTTCCTTCAAAATTATTTCCAGCTTCCACCAGAACACTTATTCCGGCAAAACTTTCTGCATTTGAAATATCAAACGAATCCATTGAACTATCATACCAAGAAACATCGGCATGATCTATCCATTCTGTCTCAGGCATTTCCTGAGATTTTGCGACAAATGCCACAAATAAGATTACTAAAAGAGGGATTTTTTTTAACATAGAATTAAATTTTAGGTTTAATGCGCGAAATTACAGTAAAATCTGGTTAAGGAAAGGAATTCCCAACTATTTTAAGGTATCCCGTTCCCCATGACCGAGATATTTAAATCTTAAGGAAAAGATTTTTATGCATTTTATGGGAACAATTATTAAATGTTCTCTTTAATTTTATAGACACAATGTATTTTCATTTCTTACCATAGATCAAGGCATAGGAGGATAATGCATTGTATTTTTGTAATAAATTAATCGTTTAACAATAAAAATCTATAAAAATGGAGACAAAAGGAAAAACAACTTGGACAATTGACCCAACACATTCAGAGATCGAGTTTAAGGTAAGACACATGATGATTTCAACCGTAACAGGAAGTTTCGCAGAATTTCATGGCGAAGTTGAAACCGATGACGATACCTTTAAAAATGCAAAATTTAATTTTAGTGCAAACATCGATTCCATCAGCACAAAAAATGATGATAGAGACACGCATTTAAAATCTGAAGATTTTTTCCATGCGGAAAAACATCCAAAATTGACCTTCAAGTCAAAATCTTTTGACGGGAAAACAATGGTAGGCGATTTGACAATGCGTGATGTTACCAAGGAAGTTTCTCTTGATGTCGATTTTAACGGGATAGCAAAAGATCCATATGGACAGACCAAAGCAGGTTTTGAGGCCGAAGGTTCTATTAACCGTAAAGATTTCAATCTAAACTGGAATGCCGTAACCGAAGCAGGTAATATTGTGGTGAGTGATAAAGTTAAGTTGATAGCCAACCTTCAGTTTATCAAGCAGTAAAAATTGCTAAATTATTGATATAGGTTGATAGATAAGGGCAAATCGAAAATTCGATATGAAACTATCTATCGACCTTTATTTATTAAGTTCAAAACATCCCTCAATAGTATAACCAATAGTTTAATAAAACCACCGATGATGAAGGCAGCTATTTTAGAGAAATTGGGAGAGGATCCTAAATATGAGGATTTTCCAATCCCGATAATCCAGAATGATGACCAATTAATACTGGAAGTGAGAGCAGCCGCTGTTAAGAATTTGGACAAATTAATTGCCAGTGGAACCCATTATGCAAGTCATAAGAAATTACCCGTTGTGGTAGGAATGGATGGGGTGGGAATTTTAGAAGACGGCACCAGGGTTTATGCGCAGGGAATTACGGGAATGATTGCTGAAAAAGCGCTTATAAACAAAAACAAGTATACTCTAATTCCTGATGGCCTGGATTTTTACACCGCAGCCGCATTACCAAATGCGGTATTGGGAGCTGCAATGTCCTTAAAAGTTAGAGGAGAAATCCAACCCGGACAAAATGTTTTGATAAACGGAGCAACAGGAGTTACAGGACAATTTGCGGTTCAACTTTCAAAATACTACGGAGCAAAATACATTATTACAACGGGTCGAAACCCCGACAGTTTAGAAAAAACAAAAAGTTTGGGAGCGGAAAAAACAATATCCTTGAACCAAGATAATCAAGCGATAGTGGAGCAGTTAAAAGAAATTCATACTGAAACCCCAATAGATTTAGTAATTGATTATTTATGGGGAAATCCCATTGAATTGGTTATAGCCTCACTAAAAGGTGGTGGTTTGAATAATATATCCCACAAAACAAGAATTATAACTGTTGGTTCTATGGCCGGAGAGACCATAAATTTAGAATCTGAAGCCCTAAGAAGTTCTGCAATCGAAATTTTAGGATCTGGCTTTGGCAGTCTTTCCCAGCAAGACTTTGAGAACTTTCACAAAGAAATACTTCCCGAAATGTTTCAGCTTGCTGCAGATGGAAAATTAAAAATCGAATTGGTTGTGGATAAAATCCCGAATATTGAAAGTTTGTGGAACCGGAAAATAGATTCAGGAAAAAGATTGGTGATTTCAATTGATTAAAAGCTTATTTCTAATATTTTTATTTGGTGAACAAGTTTTCAAATCATTAGTCCCGATTAAAATATTGCAAAATTCTGTTTAGCCAAGGATGGTGGACACTTAAAAACATTTTTTATTAAATGACATCTTATATAATAATCTGATAATGAATGGGTTATGCTTTCCATGGGTTTATAAATATATAACTAAACCCCTTTGAACTAAAGTACTTAAAACAGACTGAAAGCCTGCCTGCCAAGGCACGACAGGCAGGTCTGTTAGATTCGTGAAAATCAAAGCCAGATTGATTACACATTCGTTTTCCACGAATCAGTGAATTTGTGAAAATTCGTGCAATTCGTGGCAGTACTTGAACCCTCAAGTTAGATAAAGTTCGCGATCTCGGGCGGACCCGAGTGAAGGACTTACGTCTTTCAGCAAAGCGGTCTTAAATCTTAGTTGGATCGGAAACGACTATTTTAAAATATATAATTACTTATAAAACACATAATCATGGTAAAAATAGAAAGAGAGGATAACGGAAAAAAGGGCCGATTTGTCATTTATGAAGATGATGAATTTGCCGGGGAAATGACTTTTACTTGGGCTGGAAAGGAAAAATTCATAATTGATCATACTGGGGTGGAGGAAAAATTTGGAGGAAAGGGTTTTGCAAAACAACTGGTTATGGCTGGTGTAGATTATGCCCGGAAAAACGACTTAAAAATCATTCCTCTTTGCCCGTATGCAAAAAGCAGATTCGATAAGGATAAAAGCATTGCAGACGTCTTAGCCTAAACAGAACCTGAACAAACACGAATTTAAAATATAACCACAGACAAAAAAGATAAAAATGAAGACTATATATCATAAAGCAGACAGCAGAGGAAACGCAGACCACGGCTGGCTTAAATCCCGCCACACCTTTAGTTTTGCTAATTATCACAACCCTGAACGCATGAATTTTGGGGTATTACGGGTTCTTAATGACGATACGGTTTCAGAAAGTATGGGATTTGGAACCCATCCGCATAGAGATATGGAAATTGTTTCCATTCCCTTGGAAGGCGACCTGAAGCACAAGGACAATATGGGAAATGAAACCATTATTAAAGCAGGTGATATCCAAGTGATGAGTGCGGGTACGGGAGTTATGCATTCGGAATACAACAACAATCCAGATCAGCCCGTAAAATTTTTACAAATCTGGGTGATTCCAAATAGGATGAACGTTGAGCCGCGATATGGTCAAATAACCATTGCAGATAACGCAAAACCCAATGATTTTCAACAGATTGTTTCTCCTAATAAAGAAGAAGAAGGAGTGTGGGTGCATCAAGATGCTTGGTTTCATTTAGCCAAATTTGATAAGGGAATCACCAAGGAATATACGCTGAAAAAGGAAGGAAATGGCGTATATGTCTTTATTCTTGAGGGCAAAGCCCAAATAGGAGATCAGATTTTAGATAAAAGAGATGGTCTAGGCATTAGCGAGACAAATTCCTTTAAATTGGCAGCGCTGGAAAATTCCGAAATACTTTTAATGGAAGTGCCGATGTCGTTACCACATTAAATGAGGATCAAGAGTCTGAAGAAAAAGTAGCAGTATGCAGTAGCGGATGGCAGTGGTTTCGTTAAGCAGGAATTAGTATGTAGTAACCAGTACGCAGTATTCAGTATGCAGACCAGTACACAGTAATCCGTGAGCCGTGGCTAATCTTCATTCAGGAAGGTTCATAACTCATAACCCAAATCCCAAACCCCAAATCCCAAATCCCAAATCCCAATCCCAAATCCCAAATCCCAAATCCCAAACCCCAAAACAAAAACTCAACTGATTAAGCCTAAAATAGGTTGCCTTTTTTCATCATTCAATTTAACATGAAAAAAAGAGAATTTAAAACGTACTTTCGATTTATCCTTGAAGCTCGATCTCGTAAAGCAGATTGAACGCGGAGAAATACGAGTATCCGAGGTAAGCAAAATTTATGGATTGAGTCCTACTGCCGTCTACAAGTGGCTTCACAAGTACTCAGAGATGTATAAAAAACAGACACGTGTGATAGTGGAACAGAAAAGTTTATCAAAGAAAAATTCCGATCTCCAAAGTCGGATTGAACTTTTGGAGAGGGTCCTTGGGCCAGAAACAGCTTCGGATCGATTATCTGGAAAAGGTCGTTGAAGTAGCTTCAGAAGAGTTTGGGGTGGATATTGAAAAAAAGTCCAAACGGCTGTCATAGAGGATTTCCGAATGAACAAGTCGTCACATTGCCATAAGATGAACGATATCTATGCAATGGCAGGAATTACAAAACAAGGTTTTTATGGCCGTTTGGCCCGAGCCAGGAACCTATTTGAAAAGGAAGGTACGATCATTGAAATGGCCAGGGAAATTAGAGTGAACCACAAAAAGATGGGCTGCCGGAAGATTTTTGATGAGATCAAGCCCTGTGGACTTGGTCGTGACCGTACCGAAAAGGTTCTGTTGGACAACGGTTTTAGGATACCCCGCAAACGCAACTACCAAAGGACCACCTATGCTGGAGAGCGGTTTTATAACAACCTGATCAGTGGAACTGTCATAACGGATAAGAATCGGCTATTTGTGAGCGATATCACCTATATCCCCATTGGATACCGGAATCATTACTATCTCACGCTAGTATTAGATGTTTATACGAGGTATATAAAAGGATGGTCGCTCTCAACAACTATGAGGGTTGAAGACACTGTAGAACCCTCCTTTCTGATGTCAATCCGAGGTATGAGCGATGAAGATCTCAAGAAGCTGGTTTTCCATTCTGACAAAGGATCCCAGTATGGAAGCGATATAATGAAGTCGCACTATAAGCGTACCGAGGTAAATCCAAGTATGGGAGGAAAGGCCTGGGAAAACGCACACGCTGAATCCTTGAACGGAATATTAAAGAATGAATATATTAACTTTGAAAATATAGACATACCCTTTAAAACGGCCAATAAGATGCTGTCCAAATGGATATATCTTTATAATAATGAAAGACCACATGGTTCATTAAATAAAATGAAACCAACAGAATTTGAAACTTATGTTGATAGCTTAACCAATCAGCATAAACCGAGATATAAGATAAATTATTAACCAGAAAAAAAGGCAACCTTATTCAGGCATGCTCAAACCCGCAACCTGCAACCTGCAACCTGAAACCTGAAACCTGAAACCTGAATCCTGAATCCTGAAACCCGCAACCCGCAACCAGCAACCAGCAACCCGAAACACCAGAAACCAGGATTGCTCATTTTTTAAACGCAGGAAATATTGTAACTTTCTGCACTAAACAAATCATCTTAAAACCAATCGAAATGGAAGAGAAAAAATCCAAACTCACACGACAGACCGGCGCACCGGTTCCAGATAATCAGAACGTACAGACCGCAGGACCACGAGGCCCCATGTTGATGCAGGATGCTTGGTTTCTGGAAAAAATGGCAAACTTTGACCGAGAGGTTATTCCAGAAAGAAGAATGCACGCCAAGGGTTCAGGAGCTTTTGGAACTTTTACGGTTACCCACGATATTACACAATATACCAAGGCCGATATTTTTGGCGAAGTAGGAAAGAAAACGGAAATGTTTGCCCGGTTTTCTACCGTTGCGGGAGAGCGAGGAGCTGCCGACGCAGAAAGGGATATTAGAGGTTTCGCACTTAAATTTTATACCGAAGAAGGAATTTGGGACTTGGTTGGAAATAATACGCCTGTATTTTTCTTTCGCGATCCGATGAAGTTTCCAGATTTGAACCACGCCGTAAAACGCGATCCAAAAACAAACTTAAGAAGTGCCAACAACAACTGGGATTTTTGGACATTGCTCCCAGAAGCCTTGCACCAAGTGACTATTGTAATGAGCGATCGTGGTATTCCAAAAGGCTTCAGGAATATGCATGGTTTTGGAAGTCACACCTATAGTTTTATCAACCAAGAAAATAAAAGACATTGGGTAAAGTTTCATTTTGTTACCCAACAAGGTATCGAAAACCTTTCTGATGAAGAAGCTATGAAGGTAGTTGGTATGGACAGGGAATCTTCACAAAGAGATCTTTTCGATGCAATTGAAAGAGAAGATTTTCCGAAGTGGAAAATGTTCATCCAGATTATGACCGAAGAACAGGCAAAGACCTACCGCTTTCATCCTTTTGACTTGACTAAAGTTTGGTCAAAAAAAGATTTTCCACTTATTCCTGTTGGGGAATTTGAATTAAATAGAAATCCGGAAAACTATTTTCAGGATGTAGAGCAGGCTGCCTTTAATCCAACTAATATTGTTCCCGGAATCGGGTTCTCTCCAGATAAAATGCTTCAGGGAAGATTGTTTTCTTATGGTGATGCGCAACGATATAGATTGGGTGTAAACCATTATCAAATTCCTGTAAACAAACCCACCTGTCCGTATCACGCCTATCATCGGGATGGGGCAATGCGGGTAGATGGCAATTATGGTGCTGCTAAACATTATGAACCCAACAGTTTTGGTGAATGGCAAGAACAGCCTGACGCAAAAGAACCACCTTTAGAATTGGATGGGAGTGCTTATGCCCATAATTTCAGGGATGATGATGAAGATTACTTCACACAACCAGGGGATTTGTTCCGCATCATCAAAGCCGATGGAAAAGCTGAATTGTTATTTAGCAATACGGCTGCTGACATTGGGCCGGCGCACAAATTCATCCAGATCCGCCATATCAGAAATTGCTATAAAGCCGATCCGGAATATGGTGAAGGTGTAGCAAAAGCACTCGGTTTAACCATGGACGAAGTAAACGCTTTCGACATGACCCCTTATAATAAATGGGCTCCGAGACCTACCAAGCGATAGATCAACATTTGATTAACCTATAAAAATGAAGCTTTTAATTTGAATTTTAAGGGTGATTATGCTGCCCAGCATGATCACTCTCTTTTTTTAAATATTAAAAAATAATAGGAGAAACTAAATTTTTAAGTAAACCAATCACGCTATATGCCGCAAGGGTACTGGATTTAGGATTGTCTTCAGACGGGGTTGTCTCAATTATTATGGTAACTTCTATTGTCTCTCCTGCCAATTTAATCTCATGCCTATTGCTTTTAAATCCGGGAATACTATTAATGGATACTTTGGTTTTCTCCACTCCTGTTGTTGCCAAAGCAGTAGCCACCGCAACATTTACATTTTCAGGGAAATGATCTATTGCCTCCATTGCAAAACCATTGAATATTTCCTCTGTCTTTTCCTCAGAAAGCTTTCTGCCCTTTAAAAATGGAGCTCCGTTTAATGATCTTGGCGATTTTTCTGTAGTAATACTTACTTCTACATCTTCCATTAGCATAGATGCATGTAACACATCAAAACCTCCAACGGCTCCTGATGGTATGTGAACGCGACTATTATTCTCCAATGCCGTTTCTTTCATCTTATTATAAAATTCTTTTTCAGCAAGGGCGCCAACTGATAAAGGAATTAAATTTATACCATTGGCCAAGATTTTAATTCCAATATCCTTAACCACCTCAGGGGAAGCGGCTTCAATAATATAATCCGGTTTATCGACAATTATTTCATCTAGAGTGCTATATGCCTTACAACCTAGCTCATCTGCCAGCTTTATTGCATTTGCTAATCTACCGCTCAATACACCTAAAATTTCATATTCTGTGGCCATTTCCTTAGAAACGACTCTTCCAATAATGCCACCCAGTGATCCACTCCCTATTATCGCCAATCTATATTTCTTCATTTTTATCATTTTCTTTTTAAAAATATTATACCGAAGTTTTTTAAAGTTCGAGTTTCAATTTATTTCGTAATGTTCTTATCTCTCCCTCTAAAAAAGTGAGAGATTTTAATTTCTAATATTTAAAAACATTAACAATTAATTACAATGGCAATGAGCTGCGTTCTTTTCAAAGCACTTTTATTTTCCGTATTTTAGTGAATTATTATTTCACAATCAAAGTGCAAAATCAATATACTAAAAAAGAATTATGTCATTAATCACAAAAAAGGAAATAACCGAATTGAACGAGCTGAATCAAGAAAATTGTATTTCAATCTTCATCCCCACACATAGGGCAGGCAAAAAGGTCTTGGAAGAGGAGGATACACTTGCTCTAAAAAATCAATTAAAAGATGTAAAGGACAAGTTGGACCAGAAGGGACTTAAAGCCGACGAGATTGATAAAATAACGCTGCCGGTCCAAAAACTGATTGACGACAGCTCCTTTTGGCGAGAGCAATCAGACGGTCTTGCTATCTTTATAGCCGATGGTTTTTCAAAAATTTATAGGCTTCCCATATATTTCAAAGCGTTTAATTATATTTCAAATTCATTTTATTTAAAACCTTTGATGCCCCTGTTTGTTGGCGATGGAAATTTCTATTTATTAATGCTTGAAAGGCGAAATGTGAAATTGTACGAATGTACAAAACACAGCTTTACCGAAATAATCATTGATGATCTGATACCTGAAAGCAAACGAGATCGCGTAGGTTTTGATTATGAAGAAAAAAACCTTCAGTTCAGGACGCAACATGCCGGATCTGGCCAAGCGATGTTTCATGGGCAAGAAGCAGCTACGGGGAAAAAGAAAAATGAGATCAAAAAATATTTGAGGGCAATAAATGATGGCATTGCACCGCTTTTAAGTCAAGAGAATATACCTATGCTTGTAGCCGCACAAAGACCTGTTTTTGATATTTACAAAGAAGTAAACAGTTATTCCAATTTAGTGGACGAAAATTTGAATGTCAATTTTGGCGATTCCACAATTTTTGAGGCCCATGAATTGGCGTGGGAGAAAATAGCCCCCCAGTTTGACCAAAAAAGAAAAGATAAAATAGCACTTTTCCTTGCTGAGCAAGGTACGGGCAAAACAGCTATCGGAATAGATAGAATTATACCAGCGGCTTTTAATGGGAAAGTTGATACCTTGTTTTGCGAAAATAAGTCAGATATATTTGGTAACTATAAAAAGGAAAACAATTCTATAACGGTTGAGCAAAGTGAAGAAAATAATGGCGCCATATCCTTGATGAATGTTGCTGCCATAAATACATTCTTAAATGGAGGGGAGGTCTATTTGTTGGATAATGAAGAAATGCCGAATCCCAATTCAAGAATAAATGCTCTGTATAGATATTAGGAATTGAGCCCATTTGAATTGAAAATCATTTAAATGAAGTCGTAGAAGGTATAAACTAAGAAGAGTTTTCCTCGAGATTTCGCTGGGAAAAGTTAGAAAGCCAACCCTTCAGAATGTTAATTCCCAGATAAATATTTTCAAGAAAGATTAAAAAGACCTAAAATGGCAGAACAGAAATCGATAAATAAAAAAACAATGAAACTTGCAGAAGGACTATTGCTAAGAGCAGATCTAATGAAGAAAATAGAACATCTTCAAAACAGAATTAGACCTGTATTAATTGTCTCCGATGAAAAACTGCCGCAGGAGGACCCGTGGAGCTGCTTGCTAAATTGCGAAAAGCGATCCAGGATTTAGAATCCATAATTGTTAGAATAAATAAAACAAATAATGATACCCTTGTTGAAGGGGAAGGTTCTCTTATGAAAGCTCTTGCCAAAAGAGATTCCTTAAAAATGCTTTCCGAAAAACTGAGAAATATACGCTATGCGGCACAAATAAATAATAGTGGGGAAACCAATCTGAAAACCACTATTGATATCAAAAAGTTGCAAATCGAAATGGATCAAACAGGAAGGGTATTCAGAGAGATTGACAGTAAGATCCAAGAGATTAATTGGCTCACAGAGCTAAAGGATTAGCCGAAAGGCGGAATGATCGGGGCGAGTTCCAGCCCCTTTTTCTGGTATGTTTTCCGGGCAAAGTGAAAACAATACCAACTAGAGCTGCTTGGGTTGCGGCAAAACTGTATTGTTTAGGACCCATTACTGCTTACCATTTACAATTGTACCGTGTAAAATTTACTACCAGGTGCTGACCGATCATTTTTTTACTCAACTGCAAAATTTTATCCTGGTTAGAGTTTTGCAATATCTATTAATGATCTGCTTCATAGCTTTCCCCAGCTTTGCTAAACCTTTTCTAAAATAAGCGGCATAAATGACGCAACTTAATTTGGGGACAGATTAATTAACAAATCTCCCATAGTTAATTGTCATTAGTTTATTTTTACAATTCTTATTTTACAAGAATAGCTAAATCCTATGCCGTTATTACAAGATATTCTTATCCTACTAGTTTTTTCAGTCGTTATCGTTTTTGTACTTCAACGGCTAAAACTCCCTTCTATAATTGGTTTTCTGTTGACAGGTGTGGTTATAGGACCTTATGGTTTAAGTCTTATTAAAGCCGTAGCACAAGTAGAAATTCTATCAGAAGTTGGTGTCATTCTACTGCTCTTCGTTATTGGAATGGAACTTTCCATTAAACAATTGGTCTCCATTAAAAAACTGTTTTCATTGGTGGATTTTTACAAGTGGGACTTACCGTTGGTGTCGCTGCACTGGTTTACAATCTTCTGGGAAATTCTTGGAACGAGTCTGTATTTGTCGGTTTTCTGTTCTCCTTATCAAGTACGGCAATTGTTTTAAAAACATTACAGGATCGTCAGGAAATTTCAGCTCCGCATGCACGAAACGCCTTGGCAATTCTTATCTTCCAAGATATCATTGTAGTACCGATGATGCTGGTTACTCCAATGATTGCTGGCGAATCCAGCAATATAACCATGGATATTTTAATGTTATTGGTAAAATCGGTCATTGTCATTGTTCTAACTTATATCAGTGCACGATATGTTGTTCCCCGATTGATGCACGCCGTGGCAAAAACCAATAGTAAAGAACTTTTTCTTCTGGTCACGATCACCCTTTGTTTTGCTATTGCTTTTCTTACGGCCGAAATAGGATTATCTCTGGCATTAGGAGCATTTATTGCTGGCCTTATTATTTCAGAATCGGAATACAGCCACCAGGCCACCAGCATAATCCTTCCCTTTCGGGAGCTTTTTACCAGTTTCTTTTTCGTATCCGTTGGTATGTTGCTTGATTTAAGCTTTTTCCTAAAGCATATTCCTATCATCCTGATTTTGGTTTTGGTCGTTCTTATAATAAAAGCATCGGTTGCAACAATTGCGGTGGCTATTCTTAAATATCCTACAAAAACTGCAATTTTAACGGGCTTGGCACTTTTTCAAGTCGGGGAATTTGCTTTTATACTTTCTAAGATAGGTATTCAATACAATCTGCTAACTCCAGAAACCAACCAATACTTTCTGTCCGTTTCCATTATGTCTATGATGGTTACGCCATTTGTCATTATTTTTTCTGACAATATTGCGAATAAAGTCTTGGGGGTAAAACGAAAGTTAGGACTCAAACGGGAAATTGATCCAAGCATGATTGAAGAAATCGCCGTACCAGAATTGGAAAATCATTTGGTAATCATTGGGTATGGAATGAATGGAAGCAATTTGGCGAAGGCTGCCACAGCTAGCAACATTCCTTTTATTGTCATAGAGATGAATGCTGAAATAGTCAAGAAAGAAAAAGCAAAAGGTCTGCCTATAATTTTTGGTGATGCAACCAATGATCATATTCTTGAAACAGTCAATCTTTCAAAAGCCAGAGCAGCCGTAATTGCTATTTCTGGGAATACTGACACGCAAAAAATTATTAGAAATATACGTTCCATTTCTGATTCATTATATTTAGTGGTAAGGACGAGGTATGTTAAAGAGACGTCGGAATTGTTGGCCTTGGGCGCCGATGAGGTAATCCCCGAGGAATTTGAGACCTCTATACAAATCTTCGAACACATTTTACATAATTTTCTTGTTCCCGAAGGCGATATTGTCCAGCTTATACAAAAGGTGAGGGCAGACAATTACCAAATGTTCAAGGGTGAATTAAATGGTCCCAAAACATATAGGACTACTGAGTTGGCAGACTTCAACATTAAAAGTCTGCGCATGCGAGCGGATAGTAACAAGTTTTTAGGCAAACCTTTAAAGGAGTTGAACCTAAGGGCAATTTATGGCATCAATATATTGGCCATTAAAAGAAAGGATAAATTGTTGGAAAGTATACAGCCAGACGAAACAATAAAACAAGGAGACATCATTTATATTCAGGGAGACCAGAGTAAAGTGGAAGAGTTTTATAAACTAATAAACTAAAACAAGAGCACGGGAGTGGACATCCTTTAGTTGCCATCAAGCTTGGAATCCGTAATTTCATTAAAGTTATGTTCAAATTTGATAATTCCGTACCTTTGATAAAATGCTAAACGATATGGATTTAAAATCACGAAAAATACAATTCGTACAAGAGTTTCTAAAAATACAAAGCGAGGAAGTAGTTTTAAGTCTTGAAAAACTTTTACGCAAAAAAATGAAATCTGAGCATAATGACGAATTTGAGCCAATGACAATGGACGAATTCAATGACAGAATTGATAAGTCAATGGAAGACTCTAAAAATGGTCGCCTGATAAAAGCGAGCGATTTAAAAGCCAAAATTGATAAATGGAGTTAGAAATTTTTTGGACGCAATTTGCAGAAGACGAGCTTTACAAAATATTTAAGCATTATCTTAAAAAAGCTGGATATCGAACTGCCAAAAAACTTGCTGATGGAATTTATGAGGAACCAATAAAGCTAACCAATCAACCTGAAATTGGTCAAGTTGAAGAGTATCTGAAAAATAGAAAAGTTGAATTTCGTTATATACTCTACAAAAAGAATTACAAGATTATTTATTGGATAAATCGAGAAGAAAATCGAATTGAAATAAATGATGTTTTCGATGTTAGACAATACCCTCTGAAAATCAAGCGAACGCGATAAAGACAGATGTCAACAACGTAGCAAAACAATAGGGCAATTAGTGGCTAAACCGAATGGTTTGCTCTCTTTTTCAGCCCTACCGTTCTTATACAAAACCGTCTCGCAAACTGAACAACGCAATTAAATCTTAAAAAATGAACAAACGGTTTATAGTACTCATTGATTTTTCAGAGTATTCGAGTAATCTGATACAGTATGCCTCCGAATGGAGCCAGGAAGCAAATGCGAAAATTCTTTTGCATCATCAAACCCATCCGTTCTTGCCAGCGTTTGCCGAGAAGGAAGCTAGGGATTACATTGTTCGGGAAGAGAATGACAAAGCTCTTGAAAAATTAAAAACACTTGCCAATACTCTTATTCCAGATACTATTGAAGTTGCCTATTATGTTTCTGAAATCGATTTTCATCAAACTTTACCCGAACTATTGGCCGAACCTTTTGAAAATTTAATTTTTATAGGTCTAAAAGGAACGGGAATTCTAAAAAAATTATTTCTTGGAAGCGTCGCCCTTCGCATTATTGGAAATATTGAAAACACGGTTGTTGCAATGCCCAAGGGAATCGATTCCTTTTCCCACGAAAAAATATTTGTGGCAGTAGGCGAAAAAAAACTTTTGAATTTACAGCAACTTGACAATTTCCTTAAGTTTATAGACCACGAAAACACCAGTATAACATTTTTCCATCTGGCAAAACCAAATGAAGATACAACTCTTATAAAAGACCAGTTGCAGCGTTTATCCCAAACTTATGCGGACAGGTTTACTACAAACTTTGCGGTTTACGAAGCCAATAATCGATTGGACGGTATAAAAGGAGTAATCAACAACAAGATTGATGAAATTCTGATTGTTCAAAAAGGCTCACGTATTTTAACCGACCAACTCTTTAGTCGATTCCTAATTAACGAATTAGTTTACGAAGGTGAAACTCCATTAATTATTTTGCCGTAGAAAATAGATAGTTCTAATTACAAGAACCATAACCTCCATTCTAAATTATGGCAAGCATCTGCCTGGATAATTATCGAGGCAAAGTCGTGTGCCTTTTTATAGATGAATACACCATTTTAAACCTCCTATGCCTTTATCAATAGGCCTTCCAATATATGTATATATAAATCTGAAAATTATGCCACCTGATGTAGGTCATTGCCCTTGTTTGAGGAGAATCGTATATTAGAATTATTGATGGTGCAAGGAATCAAACAATACATAAGGAAATCAATTTAGGGAATTTTCCTCCTGATAGTGACCGCTCATTCTTATTGAATATTGTTAAATATTCAATAACAGCCAGAGGATTTATTTTAAATTATCGTAAAATTATGGCATAAAGTGATTTTAACTAAATTAGAATTTATGAAAAAATATAAAATAGCTGTTATAGTAGGGAGTCTTCGGAAAGAATCCTTTAACCTAAAAACTGCCAAAGCTATGATGGCAATGGCTCCAGAATCATTATCCATGGAATTGGTGGATATATCGGGTCTTCCCATGTTTAATCAAGATCTTGAAGCAAATCCACCTAAGGAATGGGTGGCGCTTCGCAAAAAGATCAGAGAAGCCGACGGACTCCTTTTCTTTACCCCAGAATACAACCGTTCCGTACCCGGAGTCTTAAAAAATGCCATTGATGTTGGTTCCCGTCCTTATGGAGAAAATTCGTGGAACGGAAAACCTGCAGGTATTGTAAGTGTGTCCATCGGTGCCATTAGCGGCTTTGGAGCTAACCATCACTTACGCCAGTCTTTGGTTTTTGTAAACGTATCAACTATGGCACAACCCGAAGCTTACATTGGGGGCGCCGCCGCACTTTTTGACGACAAGGGAAAATTGACCAACGATTCCACGAAAAAATTTCTGAAAAATTTTCTGGAAGCCTTTGAAAAATGGGTAAAAACGCATGCATAGCAAAGAGGAGCGTGAACGGCGCAACGCAGAATATAGGCGCAATTACCCCACGGCTTTTCCACGTTTGGATGAAAAGCAACTGGCCGAACTTGAAGAGTTTGCTCAGCGCAAGACGTATGGTAATGGTGAGTATCTACTACGTGCTGGCGATACCGAATTTAAATTCCACGTTATTAAAAAAGGACGTGTCGAAATCATTGATCGATCATCGGGCACTGGGCATACGGTTTTGATTCACGAACCTGGTGAATTTACCGGCGATTTAGCAAATCTGGCGGGCCGGGCTTCCAATGTTGATGCAGTAGCTTTGGGTGATGTGGAAGTTTATGAGATTTCCAGAGCTAACTTCCAGCAGATTATCAGTGAGCGTCCCAATTTAAGTGACCTCATTTTACAAACCTTCATCTCCCGTTCGGGGGCATTGGCTGGCCGTGAAGGCTTTATCGGACTGCGCGTCATTGGATCGCAGTACTCACGGGATACTTTTCGCATCCGTGATTTCCTTTCGAAAAACAGCGTTTTATTTACTTGGATCAACGTTGAAACCGATGCCCAGGTGGGAGAGTTATTAGAACAGTTCCAGATCCGGCCAGAAGAAACTCCCGTTGTAAGCTATGCCGATGATTGGTTGTTGCGCAACCCGTCCAACAGTGAACTCGCTAAAAAAATTGGTCTTAAAAGTGTTAACAGCTATCATGCGTTATATGACTTGGCTGTTGTTGGCGGCGGTCCAGCAGGATTGGCTGCTGCTGTCTACGCCGCGTCCGAAGGCCTGGATACCATTATCTTGGAACGCAACGCTCCGGGTGGACAGGCAGTGGGCAGTGCAAAAATTGAAAATTATCTAGGCTTTCCCACAGGTCTATCGGGTGCAGAGCTGGCTGACCGTGCCACCCTACAAGCTCAGAAATTCGGTGCCTTGATTTCCACACCCGCAGAGGTGGTTAAAATGCATTTCAAGGGCAAGTTTAAGGTGTTGGAGCTTAAAGGAGGCGAGAAGATTACGGCCAAAGTATTATTGATTGCAAGTGGTGCCAATTATCGCAAGTTACAAGTTCCTGGCCGCGAACAATTTGACAGTGCCGGAGTTTATTATGCAGCAACCCCTATGGAGGCCAAGATGTGCGCCGGGGGAAAGGTAGCCGTTGTGGGTGGTGGAAATTCGGCGGGACAGGCAGCCATCTTTTTATCAGAAAATGTAAGTCAAGTGTTTTTGCTGATCCGCAGGGATAATCTACCGGAAACTATGTCACATTATCTGCTACAACGTATTGAAGAAACACAAAATATCGAAGTCTTGACCCACACTGAAATTTCTTCGATGCATGGAACAACGCATCTGGAAAGAGTGGAAATTATCAATAATATCAATGGTGAAAAACATAATCTTCCGGTCGTAGCCGTATTTTCATTTATTGGAGCAATACCCTGCACCGATTGGTTGCCCGATGAAATTGAAACAGATCCAAATGGTTTTGTCCGTACAGGGCCTGAAGTTTTCCACTCCCCACAGTGGAATTTGCCACGACAGCCTTTTTGGCTGGAAACAAGCCGCCCAGGAGTTTTTGCGGCGGGCGATGTGCGTGCCACTTCCGTGAAACGAGTTGCTTCGGCGGTGGGTGAAGGATCAATGGCCATACAATTTGTCCATGAATACCTCAAAGAGATTTGAGCTATCCTAAAATTCCTTTGATAAGGGATTTTAAAGAATAACAATAATGAAGTATGAACGAATAGATTAACCTCAAGTATTAATTTTAAACATTTAAACAACAAATATTATGAAAAAACTCTTAACATTAATTGCATTAATTTTTATTACGGTAAATTCATTTGCACAAGCTCAATGGAAGGTCGATCCGTACCACTCCTCCATAAATTTCAACATCTCACATTCAGGAATTAGCATTGTGAACGGAAAATTTTTGGACTACACAGGGACTTTAACTACAGATGGAGAAGCGTTAAACAATGCAAGTTTTGATTTTACTGTAAAAGTAAAAAGTATCAACACCAACGTAGAGGATAGAGATAATCATCTAAGAAGTGCCGATTTTTTCGAGGTAGAAAAATACCCCAATATGACTTTTAAAAGCACCAAGATCTTAGCTACAGGAAAACCCAACGAATATCTATTGTATGGTAAACTGACCATAAAAGACGTTACGAAAGATGTGATTTTTGATGTTCACTATGGCGGGATCGTCAAAAGTGCTCAAGGAGAAAAATTAGGTATGAAAGCTGAAACTACCATCAACAGGTTTGACTACAATATCAACTTTGATCCCGGAGCTGCAGGGGTTGGAAAAGACGTGAAAATTATAGTTCACCTACAATTTGCAAAGCAATAATTTAAAGATTTTTAAAATGAAAAATTCAGCAAAAGAAGTAGTTGATAAAATGTTCGCTGCCTTTAATAGTGGCGATGTTGAAAAATTGGTAGAAACGGTTTCAGAGGATACCAAGTGGGAGTATCATGGGACACATATCATTCCCAAAGGAAAATTTGAAAAGAAGGAAGGCGTAAGAAAGTTCTTTACCAATATTTTTGAAAGAACCGAAATGATCACGTTCAATATCCAGCAATATATACTGGACGGAAATATGGTGGTTGTTTTAGGCCAAGAACATCAACGCGTTAAACGTTCTGGAAGGGAATTAAAACAAAAATGGGTTCAAATATATACCGTTGAAAACGATTTGATTACAAAAATGGAAGAGTTTGCAAGCTCTGAAGAAGTTACGGATAAAAACTAATGTGTATATTGGAACGTAAGACCAAAAAATAGTACTAGTTACTGCTTTCTTTTGCCCTCAGTCATATCAAACAAAAATTAAAATATTATCTAACTCTAACTCTATTTTAAAATGAAGAAAATTTTCACATTTCTGTTAATACTTAATCTACTGATTTTTGTAGGCTGCAAAAATAAAACTGAAAATCAAACAGTAGAACCGGAACTTCAAACTGACTCAGTTTCAAATGAAGTAATGAATACCTACGCGGTCATTCCTTCCCTAACCACTGAGAATCCGCAAAAATTCAATGACAATATTACTGAGCAGGCATCTCAATTAAATAAACTGTGGGAAGAAGGAACTGTTGAAAATCTTTACTATAATGTGGAGGGACAGACAGTTGATGGCCAGATTATACCCACAATAGCATATTTTATTCGTGCAACAGATATAGACAAGGCCAGAAATATACTCGACCAAATGATTTTTAGGACCAAGAATATTGGATCATTTGAATTAATACCCGTTGGAAACTTTTTGTTTGGTCAAAGTGAAAAAGCAGGGGATGTTCGGCTTAAAAAACAAAATGTTTATGCCGTTATTTGGGATTTATCGAAACCCTATGACGAAGTAGATCCACAAGAAATTCAAAACCAATTTGATGCCGATTTTAAGCTTTATGAAGAAGGCGTTCTTGAAAATGCCTATAAGAATTCTCCTTACGACGAGTCAATAAAAAATTTCACAGCTTATTTTATGAATGCGGAAAATGAAGAGGAAGCCAAGAAGATTTTAAATGAAATGCCATTCGTAAAATCCAACATAGGTAGCTATAAAATTAGATATGTAGGACAATTAATGAGAGGAAAAGCTGATTAAACTAGTATTGCTCGACAAAAGGAAACAATCAAAAAATAAGTTTAATCGCACATCGGTTATTTGGGATAATGAACTGAAATTGTTTATCTTGAAACAACTGAAAAAACAAATCATTAAAAATTTATAAAAATGAAAAATTTAGAAAATAAAGTGGCTGTCATTACCGGAGCAGGGTCGGGGATTGGACGCGCAACAGCGCTTTTATTTGCAAAAGAAGGCGCAAAGATTGTCGTTTCAGACATCAATGAAGAAAACGGCAAATCTGTGGTAAACGAAATATTGAAAACAGGAGGGGAGGGATTCTTTATTCAATCCGATTCTTCCAAGGCCGAAGGTCATAAATCGCTTGTTGAAGGTAGCTTGAAGAAATATGGTGGCTTGGACATAGCGGTAAACAATGCAGGTATCGGAGGCCCGATTGCCCCAACAGGAGAATATCCAGTGGACGGGTGGCAAAAGGTAATTGACATTAACTTGTCAGGTGTGTTTTACGGGCTCCGCTACCAAATTCCAGCTATGCTCAAAAAAGGAGGTTCCATCGTTAATGTAGCCTCTATTTTAGGCTACGCTGGTACAAAAGGGTCACCAGCCTATGTTGCCGCAAAACACGGAGTGGTAGGTTTGACAAAAGCAGCAGCTTTAGATTATGCAGACCAAAATATTCGAATTAATTCCATAGGACCTGGTTATGTCAAAACACCGTTGGTAACCAACGCTCTTGATGAAGAAACAATGAACGGGCTAGTAAGTTTACACCCAATGGGAAGGTTAGGCGAATCAGAAGAAATTGCAGAATTAATTCTGTGGCTCGCTTCTTCTAAATCATCCTTTGTCACGGGCTCATATTATCCCGTAGATGGTGGATATCTAGCACAGTAACATCGAACAAAAAAATAAAATAAGGGTGTCAATTGTGATTGACATTGCCATTGACATCCTTTTTTGACCGAGAAAACCGTCCACTTCGAATGGTAATGCCCAAATTTAGTGCTTTCCATAAACGGACTTTCTATATTCAATTCCCCATTTTGCCAGTTCATTGATAACTGGTGCAAGAGTTGCTCCATATTCAGTAACTGCATATTCAACGGTTATGGGCTTGGTGTTTAGAACGGTTCGGCTCACTAAGTGGTTCATTTCAAGATCTTGAAGTTCCTTGGAAAGCATTTTGCTACCAATGCCTTCAATTTCACGCATCAAATCCATAAATCCGAGCTTGTCGCCCTCTATCAAGGTTCCCAAAATATGGAATTTCCATTTTCCGGACAAAATACTCATTGTGTCGCTTATGGCTTGTACCCTAACTTGACAAATAGTGGTATTGTTTATTATTGATTTCTTTTTCATTGTTTTCATTTTTATGTTAAAATAATGGGGATAATTTTCAAGGAGGATTTATTTTGGGTGGAAGACCGGTTTCCCTTCGGCTCCGCTCAGGATAAACTTCTCAACCTATATTATTGTAATTAAAGAACAATAAAAATAAAAAAATCCCCCTTTTTCAAGGAGGATTTATTTTTGGGTGGAAGACCGGTTTCCCTTCGGCTCCGCTCAGGGTAAACTTCTCAACCTATATTATTGTAATTAAAGAACAATTAAAACAAAAAAATCCCCCTTTTTCAAGGAGGATTTATTTTTGGGTGGAAGACCGGTTTCGAACCGGCGACCTCTTGAACCACAATCAAGCGCTCTAACCAGCTGAGCTACAACCACCATTTTTCACTAGGAAAGTTTTACACTTTCAAAGCGGTTGCAAATATAAATCAATTATTAGGGATGTACAATAGCCATTTATTTTTTTTAGATTAAATCAAACAATGACTTTACCGCTACATATCTTTCCACCGTAAAACCTTCTGCATATTCCACACCAATCAATCTTCCCAGATCCTGTGCTCGATACGTAATACTATCCCGGAAATTAGTCGAAGTAATTGGGGTTTCTGGTTCATCAGCATCCTTTTGATGAAACTGACTGGCAAAGGTGAATACAACTTCCAATTTTTTTTCTAAAAAGTCAGTTACGTCTACCACAAAATCAGGCTCGATGTTTTTCCATTGAATATAGTGATATACATGTTTTGGCCTCCACGCTTTTTGATGATTGGCATCCAGAATGGTCTCAATTTTCTCCAAACCACTTAAAAAACATGCATCACTAGCTAGCTTGCTCGCTGTTCCGTGATCAATATGTCGGTCATCAATGGCATTGCATAGCACAATATCCGGTTGGTACTTTCGGATAATTTTTATTATCTCTAGTTGAGAAGAAGCATTATTTATTACAAAGCCGTCTGAAAACTCGAGATTATGCCTAAACTTTGCCCCTAAAATATTGGCGGCATTTTTGGCTTCAGTCTCACGGATTTCGGGAGTACCACGTGTACCTAGCTCACCTCGCGTTAAATCCAGGATTCCTACTTTTTTTCCCATTATTTATTTCTTTGGCCAAAGTAGCACCACAGCCTAACTCTACATCATCGGGGTGAGCGCCAATGGCAAGTATATCAATTTTCATTTTTTCTTATTTTTAGAAATAATTTTAAAAGCTTGTTCCAAATCTGCAATGATATCTTCTGCATCTTCAATTCCCACGGAAAATCGCAACAAGCCATCACTAATATTTTGGTGTTTTCTTTCCTCGGAAGTCAATAAACCATGCGAGGTTTTCGCTGGCGAAAGAATGGTTGATTCAACTCCGGCCAAACTCATAGATGGTTTTATCAATTTTAAAGATTTCAAAAATACACCGACATCAAAGGAATCCTTGATTTCAAAGGAGAGCATCCCAGTATAACCGAGCATCTGTTTTTTAGCCAGTTTATGTTCTGGATGACTTTTTAATCCAGGATAGTAAACCTTTTCAACTAAAGGATTTTTCTCCAACCATTTTGCGATTTTTTTTTGCATTTTTGTTTTGTGCCTTCACCCTGATGGCCATAGTTTTCATACTGCGTTCCAAAAGCCAAACTGTGTAATCACTTAAACTGCCTCCCAAGTTCTTAGCTAGGTTCCAGATTGTTTTTATGTGCTTTTCACTCGCAGCCACCGCGCCGGCGCAAATATCGCTATGGCCACCCATATATTTAGTGGCACTGTGAATCATTATATCAATTCCAAAATCAGCAGGTGTTTGGTTTATGGGAGAGGCAAAGGTATTGTCAATCATGGAAATAAGTCCGTGCTTCTTGGCCAATCTTGTGATCATTTCCAAATCAGTAATCCGCATTAGCGGGTTTGAAGGAGTTTCAACGAAAATCACCTTTGTGTTATCCCGGATATTTTCGGAAAAGTTATCTTCTGAAAAACCTTTTGCGAAAGAATATTCTATTCCAAACTTGTGAAACTCTTCCACCACAAAATTATAGGTGCCGCCGTACAAGGTCTGTGGAAGTACCACATGATCCCCTTTGTGCAAAAAAGCCAGCATGGTTGTGCTTACTGCCGCCATACCGCTTCCAAAAATCAAAGCGTTTTCGCTCTTTTCGAGTCTTGCTATTTTTTTGCAGAGGGCTTCTTGGTTTGGCGTATTAAAATAGCGTGGATATCGCTTTATTTCTACATCTTCATAAGCATAGCTGCTGGACATAAATAAGGGGGAAATTGCCCCCTTGAATTGTTTGTCTTCCACTTCACCAACGTGGGTGCAAATGGTATTGATACCAATATTTTTTGAATTCATTCTATTCAGTTTTTATGAATTAAAGGTATAAATTATATTCAATCTTTAAGAGGAATCGCAGGCTTATTAAGGAAATTAGATAAAGTAGAATAGAGGAAATGCTATAAAAATTGATGATTATAGTTTAGAGGAATATAATTGGATTTATATGGAAACTGAATTTTTTGGCAAAAGAAGAACTTCGCGCGTAAATTCAATCTTTCAAAACAGATGTAAATATTCCTAAAATTTTCTAAAATATCCTTCGTTTCCTGATAATAGGTTAATGAAATTATCGGTTTTAAATTAAAGATTTGTAATTTTAAAAAGTATATACATTGTGTCTTAAAAATACAAACCTAAACTTCTATTAAAAATATAACTAAAAATCCATTTTATGAAAACCATTATAGTACCAATCGACTTTTCCGATTATTCCGAATACGCTTTGAATGCTGCCGCAATTTTGGCAAAAAAGCATAATGCCGATATCTTGGCTATTCACATGCTCGAGCTTGCCACGGTGCATGCCTATGGTAAGATAACACAGGCCGATCAAATGGAAAAAGCACTGTTTTATACCAAGTTGGCAGAAAAGAAATTTGGTGAATTTTTAAGTAAGGATTACCTGAAGGGCATTTCAGTAACTCCAATCATACGACATTTCAAAGTTTTTAGTGAACTGGGAGAAGTTGCCCAAGCAAAAAATGCAGACCTGATCGTAATGGGCTCTAGTGGATCCAGTGGGATGAAGGAATTTTTTGTCGGTTCCAATACCGAAAAAGTTGTTCGCTATTCTGAAATTCCCGTTTTGGTCATTAAAAGCAAACCCGTGGACTGGGATTTAAAAAAAGTAGTTTTCGCTATCGATTTTTCGGATGATTTCACCCCTTCATATTTAACTGCCATCAAGTTTTTGGACTCTTTGGCTACAGAAGTACAATTGCTTTATGTAAATCTTCCTGGTGATGGGTTTAAAAACACAGACGAAATGGAAGCTGGGGTTGAAAATTTTCTTCAAAACGCTGAAGGTAACTTGGATAGATTAAAGGATGTTCGTTATATAGCTGACAAGTCTGCGGAAAAAGGTATTTTGAAATATGCCCATAAAGTCAATGCCGACATGATTGCAATTACCACCCACGGACGTACCGGGTTAGCTCGTTTTTTTGAGGGAAGTATTTCCGAAGATCTGGCCAACCGAGCAGATTTTCCTATATTGACTTTTCGAATGGAATAGCATACTTCTGTTAAATAATTTAATAATCGCAATTAGATAAATAATTCGCACACTGATTAAAAAATGGTGAAAAAGCTTATTGAAAAAAGGGGAAAACCCTCTTTACCAGTATTTAAGTAAACCGCATCTTTGTTTTACTATATTATTAATTGGGGAGTTAATAAAAGTAGTTTGCTAAATAGGATACTCGAAGATTTTGGGTATCCTATTTTCTTTTAGACAGGAACTAAACTATATATTAAAATTTATCTTACAATGCTTGATATTGATTTAAGTCGTTTCTATATCCAGGTTATACCCACAACCTTATTTTCTCATAAACATAAAAAATAAAATGGTTTTACTACATCATTTGAAATAGAAAAGCTAAAAACTTTCTTCAGCTTAAAATAGACATTCACATTCCTTATCTTTATCGTAAAAAGAAAAAGCCTTACATGAAACTACTTCTTACCCATATAAAAGAATTGCTCCAAGTCCGCGATAACTGTCCTAAAAAACTCTGCGGTGATGAAATGAAAGAACTTCCTACCTTAAAAAATGCGTGGTTGTATATTGAGCATGGTATTATTAAAGATTACGGATCCATGGATAAAATGGGACCACATCAAGGTTTTAAAACTTTGGATTGCTCCGGAAAAACAGTACTTCCCGCATGGTGTGATAGCCATTCACATATTGTCTATGCAGGAAATCGCGAACAGGAATTTGTCGATCGAATCAAGGGACTAAGCTACCAGGAAATCGCTGAAAAAGGAGGTGGAATTGTAAACAGTGCAAAAAAACTACAAGAAACTTCAGAAGAAGATCTTTATCACCAATCTGCAACTCGCTTGAGGGAGGTAATGAGACTGGGAACAGGAGCTATCGAAATAAAGAGCGGCTATGGTCTAACCGTGGATGCGGAATTAAAAATGCTTCGGGTGGCCAAGAGACTTTCCAAAGAATATCCAATCGATATTAAAACTACATTTCTGGGCGCACATGCCATTCCTACCGAATATAAAAATAACAAAAGCGGGTATCTTGACCTTTTATGCAACAAAATGCTTCCCGAAGTTGCCAAAAATGAACTTGCTGAATATGTGGACGTATTCTGTGAAGAGGGATATTTTTCAGTGGCTGATATGGAACGTATTCTTTCTGAAGCAAAAAAATACAACCTCATTCCCAAAGTGCACGTAAATCAATTCAATAGTATTGGCGGTATCGCGGCGGCTGTTAAACACGATGCTTTAAGCGTTGACCATTTGGAAGTGATGACCGATGAGGACATCGAGGCCTTAAAAGATAGTAAAACCATGCCAGTAGCGCTACCTTCCTGTTCCTACTTTTTGGGTATTCCCTATGCTCCCGGTAGAAAAATGATTGATGCAGGACTTCCATTGGCACTTGCCACGGATTATAACCCAGGTTCCACGCCGAGTGGCAATATGAATTTTGTAGTAGCTACAGCTTGCATTAAAATGAGATTGACACCCGAAGAAGCGATAAACGCTGCAACTATCAATGGTGCTTATGCCATGGGCTTGAGCCATTCACATGGAAGTATTACTAGAGGAAAAAAAGCTAATCTCATTATTACCAAGGAAATTCCTTCCTATGGTTATTTGCCGTATGCCTTCGGAAGTAATTTGATTGATTCTGTAATAATTAATGGAGCAGAAGTGAAATGAGGGTACTGAAAATTTATTCTGAAAGTGATGCTTCTTCTATTATAAAAAGAAGAGCAGGGGAAACCAAGTTTGGTGAGAAATTATCTTTCGTTAAAAAAATGGAAGATATTAAAGAGCATCCCGCAAAATTCGTACTTCTGGGAATTCCCGAAGATATTGGTGTCCGTGCCAATTATGGCAATGCGGGAACCGCGAAAGCCTGGGATGCTGCCTTAGCAAGTCTGCTCAATATTCAGCATAACTTTATGACCAACGCCGAAAACTTGATTCTTCTGGGAGAGATCGACTGCGAAGTCCAAATGAATCAAGCCGAATCCGTTTCGAGCAAAGAGAGCCATTATGCTGAAGAACTCGGCGAATTGGTATCCCAAATAGATCATAAGGTGTCTCTGGTTATTCAGGAAATAATTGCAGCTGGGAAATTCCCCATCATAATTGGTGGTGGTCACAACAATAGTTATGGAAACTTGAAAGGTACGTCAACTGGTTTAAATTCAGAGATTAACTGCATCAATTTTGATGCCCATACAGATTTTCGTGCCTTGGAGCACCGGCACAGTGGCAACGGATTCTCCTATGCTTTTGAAGACGGCTTTTTGGATAAATATTTCATTTTCGGACTTCATAGAAACTATACCTCCGAAACGGTTTTAAGTTCAATTCAAAAAAGTTCGCAAAGAGTGAAATTTAATCTTTTTGAAGATATTTCAGTGGAACAAACTATTTCTTTTTCCGAAGCAATGGAAGAAGCAGCACTATTTTGCTGTGATAAAAACTTTGGAATTGAGCTGGATATGGATGCCATTGCCATGATGGGCAGTAGTGCTATTACGCCCAGTGGGTTTTCAGTAGACCAAGCCCGAACTTTTGTAAACAATTTTTCCAAAATGGCTACTGCGAGGTATCTGCACATCTGTGAGGGAGCGCCCTCATTGGGACTTTTTCCAACTCAAGTGGGAAAAACTATTGCTTATTTGGTATCCGATGCCATTTCCGAAGCTAAAGAATTTGGTACTGAAAATCTTTAATTTGATTACTGTTTACGATCAAAAATTCAAATATGAAACAAATACTATTTATTCCCATCCTATTTTTAATTATTATGAGTTGCAAGGATAATTCGAAATCCAAAGATGCCGATGAAAGTATGATGATAAATCAATCAGATAGCATTCAGAAATCCGAAACTGAGGAGAAGGAAATCGTTATTCACCCAATAGAACACGCTTCCATGGTTCTCAATTGGGATGGTACACTTATTTATGTCGATCCCGTGGGTAATGGGGAAGCTTATTTAAAGTACGGTCAACCTGATTTAATTTTGGTCACTGATATTCACGGAGATCATTTCGATATAACTACACTGATTTCCGCCGTCACAGAGAAAACGCACATAATTGCACCGAAAGCCGTATTTGATAAATTACCTGAAGACCTTCAAAAGAAAACCGAGATATTAAATAATGGAGATAAGGCTACTGATTTTGAGATTAGCGTGGAAGCCATTCCGATGTATAATCTGAGGAAGGAAGCTCTTCAATATCATCCCAAAGGAAGGGGAAATGGGTATATTCTCGAGAAAAATAACAAACGGCTTTACCTTTCAGGTGATACTGAGGATATTCCCGAAATGAGAAACCTTAAAAATATTGATATTGCTTTTGTCTGTATGAATTTACCTTACACCATGACAGTCGAAAAAGCAGCCGAAGCGGTGCTTGCATTTAAACCCATAACGGTTTATCCATATCATTATCGAGGCACAGATGGGCTGAGCGATGTGGAAAAATTTAAATCCTTAGTCGAATCGAAAGATACCAACATCAATGTTATTCAACTGGATTGGTATCCTAAGAAATAATTATGATAGGATTTTCCTATCAATTGTTGAAATGAGACTTTTGAAAATATCCAAAGAAATCTTTATTTTAAACTACCCTAAATTATCATCTTATAATTATATCATAAATGAAATTGGTCTTTGCCACCCATAACAAAAACAAGTTTGCTGAAGTAAAAGAGATGCTTCCATCGCATATCGAATTATTGAGTCTAGATGACATAGGTTGTGATGAAGATATTGCTGAAACCGCTGAAACTATTGAAGGCAATGCAATTCTGAAAGCCGATTATGTCCGCCAGAAATATAATCTTGATTGTTTTGCCGATGACACCGGACTTGAGGTATTGGCACTCAATAATGAGCCTGGGGTATTTAGTGCACGGTATGCGGGTTCCTCAAATAACTCCGAAGCAAATATTGAAAAACTTTTGAAAAAACTTGGAAACGAAAAATTTCGTTATGCACGTTTTAAAACAGCCATAGCCCTATCAACGAACAATTCAGAAAAACTCTTTCTCGGTATTTGTGAAGGGGATATATTATTTGGGCCAAGGGGAGAATCTGGCTTTGGATACGATCCAATTTTTCAACCAAAAGGATTTAATAAAACCTTTGCCGAGATGACCCTTACACAAAAAAGTGAAATAGGTCATCGCGGAAAGGCTATGAGAATGTTGATAGAATATCTTTCAAAATAGAAAGGTCTATTCGAATATCATTATAATTCTTGAAGTTAGCGAGAAACTTCCTCTAAATACAAGCTATTAGATCGTTTCTATCTTGGCACATGCACCGAAAATGGAATAATCATTTCTTGAAGCGATACTCCACCATGTTGATAGGTGTTTCTGTAATAACTCACGTAATGGTTGTAATTATTGGGATATGCAAAGAAATAGTCACCTTTGGCAAAGATGAACGAACTGCTCATGTTGATGGAAGGCAACATTATGGTTTTTGGGTCTGGTGCGGCCAATACGTCCTTGTCTTCATACGTTAAGCTTCTTCCGGTTTTATAACGCAAATTTAAGCTGGTGTTTTTATCCCCGATCACTTTGGATGGGTTTTTAACATTGATGGTTCCGTGGTCTGTTGTGATAATCAGTTTGAAACCCAAGCGCGACGCCTGCTGAATAATTTCCAACAGAGGTGAATTTTTAAACCAACTTTGGGTCAGGGATCTGTATGATTTGTCAGTTGAAGCCAATTCCTTGATAACCTCCATTTCGGTTTTTGAATGGGAAAGCATATCAACGAAATTATAGACAACAACGGTTAAATCTTCATCTTTATGACTCTTAAAGTTTTCAACTAACTTTTTTCCTTGTTTCAGGCTTGATATTTTATGGTAGCTCCAATCCAGTTTTAGTCCTAATCTTTTAAGTTGCGCATTGAAAAACTCTTCTTCTTTCATATTTTTCCCACCTTCCTCTGTATCGTTAAGCCATAAATCTGGGTGAAGTTTTTCCATATCAAGTGGCATAAGCCCAGAAAAAATAGCATTCCGTGCGTATTGGGTAGCGGTGGGAAGAATACTGCAAAAAAGTTCCTCAGTTGTTTTTTTATAAATATTAGCGATAGATGGTTCTAGAGCTTTCCATTGATCCAATCTCAAATTATCTACCACAATTAAAAGGGTAGGGGTGCCGTGTTGAATTTGGGGCTGGATCTTTTTCTTGAAAAAGAGTGTGACTCATAATGGGAGCTTCATCCCGATCCTTGAACCATTTTGGATAATTTTTATCAATAAATTTACAGAACTGATTATTGGCTTCAACTTTTTGCGATTCCAAAATCTCGAACATCCCCGGGTCTTCAATATCTTCCAGCTCGAGTTCCCAATAAACAAGCTTTTGGTAAAGGTCCTTCCATTCCTCAAAACTATTCACCATTGAAAGATCCATTGCAATTTTCCGGAATTCTTGCTGATAATTTGAGGTGGTCTTTTCAGAAATCAACCGACTGTGGTCCAGATTTTTCTTCAAGCTTAACAGGATTTGGTTAGGGTTCACCGGCTTTATTAAATAATCAGCGATTTTCGATCCAATCGCTTCTTCCATAATATACTCCTCCTCACTTTTTGTAATCATTACCACAGGAATTGAAGCTTGGATCTCTTTAATTTCAGAAAGCGTCTCAAGACCCGTCAATCCAGGCATGTTTTCATCCAGAAAAACGATATCGAAATTTTCCTTTTTTATTTCTTCCAGGGCTTCCGTACCACTTTTAGCGGTAGTCACCTGATAATTTTTGTTTTCCAAGAAGATGATATGGGGTTTTAGCATATCTATTTCATCGTCTACCCAAAGTATTTTTATTTCGCTCATATATGTATATTTGTGTTATGCTCCGTAGCTTTAGCGCAGGAGTGTTTTATACTCCGTAGCCTTGGCGTAGGAGTATTTTTCCAGCAAATACCGCTGGAGAATTGTTAATATTGAATTTGTAAATAATTTTCAGCAGTTGCGAAGATTCTCTTCAAAAATAGGCCCGAATTATTTCAAAAAAATAATGAAGCTATTAATTTAAAGTTAAAGTTTGAAAACCCTTCCTAAGCTTAAGATTATAAACGATCCAATCTATGGTTTTATTACTATTCCAAGTCTTTTGGTTTTCCAATTGATCGAACATAAATATTTCCAAAGACTTCGTCGAATTTCCCAAATGGGTTTTTCCTACATTGTATATCCCGGAGCACATCATACTCGATTGCACCACGCTTTGGGAGCCATGCATTTAATGCAAAAAGCAGTCCAGGTGCCTGCAATCCAAGAAAGTGTCCATTTCCAAAAAAGAAGAGGAAGGATTGTATATAGCAATCCTATTGCACGATATTGGCCATGGTCCGTTTTCCCATGCCATGGAGCACAGCATAGTAGAGAGCGTAAGCCATGAGGATATTTCGTTGCTCTTTATGGAAAGTTTAAATCAAGATTTTGACCAGCAATTGACAACTGCTATCGAAATTTTTAAAAATGAGTATCCGCGAAAATTTTTGCATCAGTTGGTCTCGGGACAATTGGATATGGATCGACTGGATTATTTAAAAAGAGATAGTTTTTATACCGGAGTTTCGGAAGGTACGGTAAATTCCCAGCGCCTCATTGCGATGTTGAACGTAAAAAATGATGCCTTAGTCGTTGAAGAAAAAGGAATTTATTCCGTTGAAAACTTTATTGTTGCCCGTAGACTGATGTACTGGCAAGTCTATTTGCATAAAACCGGTGTTGTGGCAGAACAATTACTTGTTCGAGTGTTGAAAAGAGCAAAATATCTTACGGCACAGGGAAATGAACTTCCCGCGAGCAAGGCACTAAAATTCTTTTTGCACAATGATATAGGATTGAAGGATTTTTCCAAAGAAGTGCTTGATACGTTTTCGCACCTTGATGATAATGATATTATATCTGCGATGAAATCCTGGGTGAGCCACGATGATTTCGTTCTTAAAAACCTATGTAAGATGTTGTTAAATAGGGATTTATTAAAAATCAAGGTGAAATCAAAGCCATTTGCATCTAAGAAAATAGATATAAAAAGAAAAGATTTAGCTCAACTTTACAACATATCAGAGGAAGAGGCTTCCTATTTTGCCTTTGCCGGAAAACTGGAGAATCAGGCATATAGTATGGAAAAGGATACAATAAACCTCGTGCGGAAAAATGGAAAGATAGTGGATGTGGCAAAGGCCAGTGACCAATTGAATTTAGAGGCGCTTTCCAAATCCGTGGTCAAGTACTATATGTGCTATCCAAAAAACAATAAAGATAGCTAAGGGACTATCTCCTTTTTTTTCTATTTTTGCAGGAATGAAAAAATTAATCTGAGCCCATTAATTCATTTAAAAAGGACTACTTTGCACTGGCTCTTTTTGAAGGATCAAAAAATATTTATCTAACACCTCTCATGAAATTTACAGCAGGCCAAATAGCAGGAATTCTAAATGGAACCGTAGAAGGTGATGAGGATGTTGTAGTATTTGATCTAGCAAAAATTGAAGAGGGAGCCGAAGGTAGTTTAACATTTTTGGCAAATCCCAAATACACACATTATATATATTCCACACAGGCGTCAATAACTATTGTAAACAATGACTTTGTGGCGACAAATGAACTTTCGACCACACTTATTCGTGTAGAGAATGCATATAAGGCCTTTTCACAGCTATTGGAATATTACAATCAAGTGAAAAAGCATAAGGTGGGAATTGAAAGTCCTGTTTTTATTTCAAAAAGTGCCAAACACGGTGAAGACCTGTATTTAGGCGCTTTTTCATATTTAGGAGAAAATGCAAAAATAGGTGAAAACGTTAAGATTTATCCCAATGTATATGTAGGTGATAATGTCTCCATCGGGGATAATACAATTTTGTTTACAGGCGCAAGGTTATATTCCGAAACAATAATTGGAAAATCATGCGTCATTAACAGTGGCGTGGTGATTGGTGCAGATGGTTTCGGATTCACTCCAAATGAAAAAGGAGAATACCACAAAGTGCCGCAAATAGGCAATGTCGTTATCGAGGATAATGTAGATATCGGTCCTGGCACAACAATAGACCGTGCGACCATGGGTTCCACAATTATTAAAAATGGCGTAAAACTAGATAATCAGATTCAAATAGCGCATAATGTTATTATTGGTGAAAACACCGTAATTGCAGCTCAAACTGGAGTGGCGGGTTCCACCAAGATAGGAAAAAATTGTATTATAGGAGGCCAAGTGGGAATTGCCGGACATTTAGTTATTGGCGACAACGTTAAGATCCAGGCCCAGAGTGGTATAAGTAGGAATGTAAAGGACAATGAAACCTTACAGGGCTCGCCCGCCTTAGGGTATGCCGATTTCAATAAAAGTTATGTATATTTCAAAAACCTTCCGAAAATAGCGGAAAGATTAAATACCGTTGAAAAAAGAATCGATAATGAGTGAAAGTGTTGTAAAACAGCGCACTATTGGTAAGGAGATATCACTTACCGGGGTAGGATTGCATACAGGGAAGGAAGTGACCATCACTTTCAAGCCAGCTCCCGAAAATCATGGGTACTCTTTTGTAAGGGTTGACTTGGAGGGAAATCCAGAAATCGAGGCGGATGCCAATTATGTGGTAAACACTCAGAGAGGAACCAACCTTGAGAAGCTAGGAGTGAAAATCCAGACCTCAGAGCACGTACTATCTGCCTTGGTAGGACTCGAGGTGGACAATTGTATTATGGAATTAAATGCTTCCGAACCACCCATTATGGATGGATCCGCAAAGTATTTTGTCGAGGCAATTGAAAAAGCGGGAATCGTCGAACAGGATGAACCGCGCCAAGAATACGTGGTCAAGGAAGTAATTTCCTATGTTGATGAAGAGTCTGGAAGTGAGATAATCGTCATGCCATCTGATGAATACCAAGTGACAACTATGGTAGATTTCGGAACAAAAGTTTTAGGTACCCAGAACGCCTCCCTAAAAAGCCTTTCCGATTTTAAGGATGAAATAGCAAATGCGAGGACTTTCAGTTTTTTACATGAAATTGAAACACTTCTTGACAATGGCCTGATAAAAGGAGGAGATCTCAATAATGCGATAGTATATGTTGATAAAGAGCTTTCTCCCAGCACTATGAAAAAACTGCGAACGGCTTTTGGAAAAGACTCCATCTCGGTAAAACCAAATGGGATTTTGGACAATCTTACATTGCATTACCCCAATGAGGCAGCAAGACATAAATTGCTGGATGTAATTGGGGATTTGGCTCTTGTTGGAACCCGAGTTAAAGGAAAGGTAATTGCAAACAAGCCTGGACATCACGTTAACACCCAGTTTGCCAAGAAACTTTCAAAAATAATTAGAATTGAAAAGAGGAATAGTATTCCGCAATTCGATATCAACAAGACGCCGGTTAAGGACATTAACGAAATAATGGCGATGCTTCCTCATAGACCGCCATTTTTGTTGGTCGATAAAATTATGGAATTGGGCGACACCTACGTGGTTGGATTGAAAAATGTGACCATGAATGAGCCCTTTTTTGTAGGTCATTTCCCGGGAGCTCCTGTTATGCCAGGAGTTTTGATTGTCGAGGCTATGGCTCAAACAGGCGGAATATTAGCTTTAAGTACGGTTCCCGATCCGGAGAACTACCTTACTTTCTTTATGAAAATAAATAATGTAAAATTTAAGCAGCAAGTAAACCCAGGTGATACCCTGATTTTTAAACTTGAACTTATGTCGCCAATCCGTCGTGGTATTGTTCATATGAGCGGGAAGGCTTATGCCAACGATAAAATCGTAACTGAAGCTGAACTAATGGCACAAATGGTAAAAACAAAGAATTTATAGATGAAAACAAGCGCATTTTAGTTTCCCTTTAAATGGAGAAGAACATTTGCAAAATAAGCTTGAACGGAATAAATAATATTAATAAGAAATGAATCAACCCCTTGCATACGTCCATCCGGGCGCAAAAATAGCCAAGAACGTTGTAATCGAACCTTTCACCACCATCCACAATAATGTGGTTATTGGTGAAGGAACTTGGATTGGAAGCCACGTTACCATAATGGAAGGAGCTCGTATTGGTAAAAATTGTAATATTTTCCCAGGTGCGGTTATCTCCGCAATTCCACAGGATCTCAAATTCAGGGACGAAGATACAACCGTTGAGATCGGCGATGGCACAACCCTAAGAGAATTCGTTACCATAAACAGAGGCACCATTGATCGAGGAAAAACCGTGATTGGAAAGAACTGCTGGATTATGGCTTATTGCCATATTGCTCACGATTGCATTGTGGGCGATAATTGTATTTTCAGTAACAACAGTACTCTAGCCGGACATATTACCGTAGGCGATTATGTTGTTTTGGCAGGAATGACCGCTGTTCATCAATTTTGTATGATCGGCAACCACGCCTTTGTTACGGGAGGTTCCTTGGTTAGAAAAGATGTGCCACCCTTTACAAAAGCTGCCCGAGAGCCACTTAGCTATGTGGGAATAAATTCCATAGGACTCCGCAGAAGAGGGTTTGCCTCCCAAAAAATATCGGAAATCCAGAATATCTATAGGATTCTTTATCAGAAAAACTATAACACATCCCAAGCTGCTGAAATTATCGAAGCTGAAATGGAGGCAACGCCCGAACGCGACGAAATTCTTCAGTTTATAAAAAATTCCAAACGCGGAATTATGAAGGGATATTTCAATACAAATTAAAAGAGAAGTATCACTCAACAATCTAAACTCTACAATCTAAAATTTAAACTCATTAATGGCCACATCATCAGATATCAGAAAAGGACTTTGCATTCGTTACAATAATGATATATACAAGGTAATTGAATTTCTTCACGTAAAACCGGGTAAAGGAACCTGCTTTCGTAAGAACAAAACTTAAAAGTGTAACCACAGGGAAGGTAATAGATAATACTTTTTCGGCCGGTCATAAAATTGACGATGTGCGTGTAGAAACACATAAATTCCAATTTTTGTACAACGAAGGTGAAGCATACCATTCATGAATACCGAGGACTATGCCCAAATCCAATTACAGAAAAGTATTTTGGATACTCCGGAATTGATGAAGGAAGGTGAAATTGTTTCGGTTTTGATAAACTCTGAAGACGGATCTCCGTTGTCCGTGGAAATGCCAGCTCACGTTATTTTGGAAGTTACTTCAACCGAACCCGGCGTCAAGGGAAATACCGCCACCAACGCCACAAAACCGGCCATTGTTGAAACCGGTGCAGAAATTAATGTACCGTTGTTCGTAAACGAAGGAGATAAAATCCGAATTGATACCGACAAAGGACAGTATCAGGAACGGGTTAAGGAATAGTGTTCAGGGGTCAGAAATTAGTGATCAGTAATCAGTGATCAGTAATCAGTATCCAGTAATCAGTAATCAGTATTCAGTAATCAGTATCCAGTATCCAGTAATCAGTATCGAGTAATCAGTATCCAGTACAATAAACTACAAACAATAAACAATAAACATTCACTGTGAAATTCCCAGTTCCCCATTCTTTGGAAAATATTGCTAATATAATCGGTTGTGATTATGTGGGCGACCCCAATTTTCCTGTTCTAGGAATGAATGAAATTCACGTAGTACAACCAGGTGATATTGTTTTTGTGGATCATCCCAAATACTATGATAAAGCTTTGACTTCAAAGGCCACCGTTATTCTTATCAATAAAGAAGTGGAATGTCCCGATGGAAAGGCGTTACTGATTTCAGAAGATCCATTTCGCGATTTCAACAAATTGACCCATCATTTTAAACCTTTTAAAAGCGCAAATGTTTCAATCTCAGAAACTGCGAAAATAGGGGAAGGAACCATTATTCAGCCGAATGTATTTATCGGTAACAATGTAGAAATAGGCAAAAACTGTTTAATCTATTCCAATGTTTGCATCTACGACAATACCCGAATAGGAAATAATGTAACAATCCACGCCGGAACGGTTTTGGGAAGCGATGCTTTTTATTATAAAAATCGTCCTGAAAAATTTGATAAATTGCTCAGTGGCGGAAATGTGGTTCTGGAAGATAATGTAGATATAGGAGCATTGTGCACCATTGATAAAGGAGTAACAGCTTCAACTACAATCGGAGAAGGATCAAAACTGGACAATCAGGTGCAAGTTGGCCACGATACCATTATTGGAAAAAGATGTTTGATCGCATCGCAAGTGGGTATTGCCGGTTGTGTTGTTATTGAGGATTTTGTAACTATTTGGGGTCAAGTTGGAATTACCAGTGGCATAACAATAGGCGAAAAAGCAGTGATTTCAGCCCAAAGCGGAGTGAGTAAATCCCTGCCCGGACATCAATCCTACTTTGGAACTCCCGCTGATGAATTTAGAAAAAAATATAAAGAAATGGCCTCCATTAGGTTAATTCCGGAAATTATTGAAAAACTGGATAAAATATTATGAGTAATAAAGCGAAAGAAATTGTTAGGGATTTTTACGAATCCGATATTTTAAAGGATAAAACCGTTCTTGAACGCTATTTTCATCCTGAAATGGTTTTGATATGGAATAGTCCCATCGGACTCTCAATATGGCATTATGATGAATTGGTGAATTTTTTTGATGAAGTTCGAAGAAGCTATCACGATTTACGTTTGGAAGTAAGTCATTTGCTTGCCGATGGAAATCACGTCACCATTCGTTACAAATATTATGTCCGACCATGGAAAATCCAGATGAGGAATTGGGAATCGCCCATTTTATTGCAATTTGGGAGGTTAAGGATGGAAAAATATTTCGGGGATATCAAATAAGTCAGCCAGTAACGGATAAGGATGACACTAATGAGAGTTATCATAGGGTTAAAGTTTAATATCTTCTTAAAAGACTTGGTCGGAAACTATATCTTTGCACAATTTTAAAAGATACCGTTTAAACAACACATAGAAATAATTAATAGAAAATACTTAAAAATGAGCGTTTTAGTAAATAAGGATTCGAAAGTAATAGTACAGGGTTTCACAGGAAGTGAAGGCTCTTTTCACGCAGAACAAATGATTGAATACGGAACCAATGTGGTTGGTGGGGTTACTCCAGGAAAAGGAGGACAACAACACCTCGAAAGGCCTGTTTTTAATACAGTTGAAGATGCAGTGAAAGAAACTGGGGCAAATACCTCTATTATTTTTGTACCGCCAGCATTTGCCGCAGACGCCATTATGGAGGCTGCCGATGCCGGAATTAAAGTGATTATCACCATAACCGAAGGTATTCCTGTAAAGGATATGATTATGGTTGCGGCTTACATAAAAAATAGAGATTGCCGCCTTATCGGCCCCAACTGCCCTGGAGTAATTACCCCAGGCGAAGCAAAAGTAGGTATAATGCCCGGCTTCGTATTTAAAAAGGGAACTGTTGGAATCGTATCAAAATCTGGAACACTTACTTATGAAGCTGCGGATCAAGTTGTAAAGCAAGGTTTGGGTATTACAACTGCAATCGGGATTGGTGGTGATCCAATTATTGGAACTACTACCAAGGAGGCTTTGGAAATGCTTATTACAGATCCTGAAAGCAAAGCAGTGGTTATGATTGGAGAAATTGGTGGGCAACTTGAAATTGATGCAGCCAAATGGTACAAGGAAAGTGGAATTAAAAAGCCTGTAATTGGTTTTATTGCTGGTGAAACCGCTCCAGCAGGTCGTACTATGGGTCACGCAGGTGCAATTGTTGGAGGAAGTGATGACACAGCACAGGCGAAGAAAAAAGTTATGCGCGAATGTGGAATCCACGTTGTTGATTCTCCTGCTGAAATTGGCAAAAAAGTAGCGGAAATTTTAGGTTAATCTTTAAGGTAATACAAAGAAAGACTCTGTGAAATTCACAGGGTCTTTTTTATGGAGAACCCACAAGCTTTTGTTATATTTGAATCCCAACCTTTGAAGGGATTTATGAAGAACATTTTATAGAATGTCCAAAATCTTATAGATAGTTGGAAAATAAATAAAAACTGATTTAAAATATGAAATTACTGGAAGGAAAAACAGCAATCATCACAGGAGGCAGTCGCGGAATTGGAAAAGGAATCGTTGAAATATTCGCCCAACACGGAGCAAATGTAGCTTTTACCTATAGTTCATCAGCGGAGGCCGCCAATGCTTTAGCTGAGGAAATCTCCAAAACCGGAGTGAAAGTAAAAGCGTATAAAAGTAATGCTGCATCTTATGATGAATCTCAAAAACTAGCAGAAGAAGTCCAACAGGAATTCGGCAGTATCGATATTCTTGTAAACAATGCAGGAATTACCAAGGACAATCTGTTGATGCGTATTTCGGAAGAAGATTTTGATAAGGTAATAGAAGTGAACCTGAAATCAGTTTTTAATATGACCAAGGCGGTTCAGCGCACTATGTTGAAACAACGAAAGGGATCAATAATCAATATGAGTTCCGTCGTTGGAGTAAAAGGAAATGCGGGCCAATCAAATTACGCGGCTTCAAAAGCGGGGATTATCGGTTTTTCCAAATCCATTGCCTTAGAATTAGGTTCCCGAAATATCCGTTGCAACGTTGTTGCCCCAGGATTTATTGAAACTGAAATGACCGGAAAGCTCGATGAAAAAACCGTACAAGGATGGCGTGATGCTATTCCATTAAAACGTGGTGGAATGCCAGAGGATATCGCCAACGTCTGCGTTTTCCTCGCCAGCGATCTTTCTGACTACGTTACCGGACAAGTCCTTAATGTTGACGGAGGAATGCTTACTTAAATAGTCGGTAGTCGGTAGTCGGTAGTTGTTAGACGGTAGGCGGTAGTCTTTAGACAGTAGTTGGTAGAAACTAGTCGGTAGTCTTTAGACGGTAGTTGGTAGAAAATAGTCGGTAGTCTGTAGTCGGTAGACGGTAGAAAACCACGATCAAATATAAAAGCCGAATCTCATAAACTTTTAAACTCCTAAACTCATCAACTCATCAACTCATCAACTCATCAACTTTTAAGCTTAAAACACGAAACTCCAACCTGAAACCCGAAACCTGAAACCTGAAACCTGAAACCTGAAACCTGAAACCTGAAACCATAAACCCGAAACCCCCTTAGTGCCTACAGAAACCATACTCTATATAGTCCTCGCCGGTGTAATATCCATTGCTCTGGCGATTTTTATGTATGGATATAAATCAAAACAAAGTGTCCGGCTCAGTTGGATATTCGGAGTACTTCGGTTTATAACTATTTTCTCCATTCTTCTTCTAATTATCAATCCAAAATTTGAGAGTGAGACCTATACAACTGAAAAACCCAAGCTTCCCATTTTAATCGATAATTCAGCTTCTGTTGAAGTGTTGGAACAGAATGAGAATGTTTTGGAGTTGATTCAAAAGCTAAAGGAGAGCAAAAAGCTCAACAGCAAATTTGATATTTCGTATTTTTCCTTCGGAAGTGAATTCCGAAAAGCTGATACACTTTCCTTTTCAGAGAAAAATACAAACATTTCGCAGGCACTTTCCTCGGTCAATGAGATTTTTAAAAACCGAACAGCTCCCACAATTCTTATAACTGATGGCAACCAAACCCTGGGGAACGATTATGAATTTTCGTCAGCAACCTTCAAAAATCCTATTTATCCCATTGTTTTAGGTGATTCCGTTCAATATACCGATTTGAAAATTGGGCAGTTGAATACCAATCGATATGCATTTCTGAAAAACCAATTTCCTGTAGAAGTAATTCTTACTTACAGTGGTACGAGTGATGTAAATTCGGAATTTGTTATTACGCAGGGTGCTTCAACAGTTTATCGCTCTAAGGTTTCGTTTTCGGAAAAGGAAAACTCTAGCACCTTAAATTTCAATCTTACTGCAAATAGCGTCGGACTTCAGAAATATACTGCGCAAATACTTCCTCTGGATAATGAAAAAAACAAAACGAACAATATAAAACATTTTGCAGTTGAAGTAATTGATCAAGCCACCAACGTGCTTATTGTAAGCAAACTTACCCATCCCGATTTGGGAGCCTTAAAAAAGTCCATAACTTCAAATGAGCAAAGGACAGTCACTTTCAAAAAACCTATGGAAGCGGTCAGTGCCTTAAACGACTATCAACTAGTTATTCTCTATCAACCCGACAGAAGTTTTGCTGCTGTTTTTTCAGAAATGGAAAAATTGAATAAAAACTCGTGGGTTATTGCTGGCTTGCAAACAGATTGGTCTTTTTTAAATATGGCCCAAAGTAATTTTAAGAAAAATTCAACCCGGCAAAAGGAAGATATTCAAGGGTTATTAAATCCTAATTATGGAACTTTTGCGGTTGAGGATTTAGGCTTTAACGATTTTCCACCCCTGCATACCCAGTTTGGAGAGCTAAGGATAAATGTTCCTCATGATGCCATATTAGAACAGACAATACGCAATATTGCCACCGAAAGTCCTTTATTGGCAACTATGGAAATCAATGGAAAGCGAAATGCTATTTGGGATGGAGAAGGGTTTTGGCGATGGCGTGCAAGTAGTTTCTTAAAAACAGAAAGTTTTCAGGATTTTGACGGATTTATCGGAAGTTTGGTACAATACCTAGCTTCCAATAAACGGAGAAGTAGATTGGAAGTTTCTTCAGAAACCTTTTATTACAACAACAATCCCATCAAGATCGATGCTCAATATTTCGATAAAAACTATGTTTTTGACAATCGTGCTTCCTTGAATATTACCGTTGTGAACACAGAAACCGAAAAGCAAACTGTATTTCCCATGCTCTTGCGAAATAATTTCTATGAAGTGGACTTAAACAGTCTTCCCGCTGGGGAATATACTTATACGGTATCGGTTACCAATGAAGAGGTTTCAAGCAGTGGTAATTTCACCATTTTAGACTTTAATGTAGAGCAACAATTTTTAAATGCCGATATTGCGAAACTTCGCCGAGTTGCACAAAATTCGGGAGGAAAAGAATATTTAATAACCGAAGCCGACCTTTTGGTCGATAAGCTACTTTCAGACACAAATTTTCAGAATATCCAAAAGGCAGAGCGAAAAACCGTGCCTTTAATTGATTGGAAATATCTTCTGGCACTTATCATCCTTACACTGGCCGGAGAATGGTTTATCCGAAAATACAACGGACTTATTTAACAATAAAATAAAAAATTAAAATGGAAAGATTACCTAGACTTACTATCCCCGTAATTGTCGGAATTGTTATTCTGATAATTATAATTGCAAAATCATCAGTAACCATTAAATCGGGTCACGTAGGCGTGCTTTATGAAACCTTCGGAAATGGAGTTGTTACCGATAAACCTCCGTTGGGAGAAGGATTTCACTTGATTGCCCCTTGGAATCGTGTCTTTATTTATGAAGCACGCCAGCAAGAATTATCAGATAAAATGCAAGTGTTATCATCCAACGGACTTGAAATTAAATTAGATGCTTCTGCGTGGTACCAGCCAGTTTATGCAGATGTTGCAAAATTGCACCAGGAGAAAGGTGAAAGCTATCTGCAAAGAGTTATTATGCCAGCAATTAGAAGTGCCGCCAGAAGTGTTGTGGGGCGTTATACTCCAGAACAACTTTATTCCAGCAAGCGGGATGCCATTCAAGATGAGATTTATGAAGAAACCAAGAAGATTCTCGATAAGCAATACATCCAATTAAATGAAGTACTGGTTCGCGATGTAACCTTGCCACCGACTATAAAGGATGCAATAGAACGTAAATTGCGCCAAGAACAAGAATCACTGGAATATGAATTTAGATTGGAAAAAGCAACCAAGGAAGCTGAAAGACAACGTATTGAAGCCGAAGGTAAAGCAAGGGCGAACACGATTCTTAGTGCTTCTATAACTGATAATATTCTAAAAGAAAAGGGAATCCAGGCAACTGTAGAACTTTCTAAATCTGATAATTCTAAAGTAATCGTGATCGGCTCTGGAAAAGATGGATTGCCCTTGATTTTGGGGAATAATTAATCTTTGTCAGATCGAAACCTGCTCAACTTAAATTAAGATCATAAAAAAAACCTTCCCTCGTGGAGGGTTTTTTGTATGGGATTATTTCGGATAGGAGTGGGGGTATGGGACATAAAATGAATAACCGCAAAGGCACGAGGACGCGGAGAAATATGGAAAGAATGATGACCTTTGGGAGTTTGGATTTAAATCTGGACGACGAAGATTGGCAATAAATTTTTCTAAGTCTTCAATTATTATTTTGTTGTGCTACATTTGAAGGAAAGGAATGTGGAATATTCGAATCGTTTGGAGACGAAGGCTTTAGAGTTGTGAATTCCGATCAATGGCAAAGGAGAATTATGATTTTATAGGACAACGGAAATACAAGGGAGATATGACAATTGATTCAAAAAAGGTAACACAGGACTTAACCAACAGAACTCAGGTAAATATTAAGGCCACCGAAAAATTTAGCATGATTTCAACTGAAATATTAAATTGGAGACCGGAGCCGGACAGTTGGAGCATTTTAGAATGTTTCGAGCATTTGAATTTATACGGCGATTTTTATATTCCAGAAATTAAAAAGAGAATCGAAAGCTCAAAGACATTTCCCCAGAAAAACTTTAAATCGGGACTGTTAGGTAATTATTTTGCCGAAATGATGTTACCTAAAGAAAAGCTGAACAAGATAAAAACCTTCAAGGACAAAAATCCGCTGGGCAGTCAATTGGATAAAACCTCTCTCGATCGTTTTATAGACCAATAAGAACAGATACTGAGTCTTTTGGAAGAATCAAAAAAATATTGATTTGAACAAAACCAAAACGGCCATTAGCATATCGAAATGGTTTAAATTAAAACTCGGAGATACCTTTAAAGTTGTGATCTACCACAATGAACGCCATATCGCGCAAGCAAGGAAAGTATGTGAATCCGAAAGTGATTTTTTCCCCAGAAATATTGAGGATTCCGAAGGCGGCACCATACTTTTTTGAATTCCGATATAGAGATAAATAAGTTTATCAAAAAACCTCAAAACCGAAAAACCATAAAATCGGTAAATGTCCAAATTTCTGAAAACTGAACCCTAAGTTCCACTTCCAACTGCTTCTGCCATCTGGATACTGCCTACTGCTACTGGATACTGACACTCTCTTGTCTCCTGTCTCCTGTCTCTTTTCTCCTATCTACGCATCCGTCTTCTGAAACGATTTTATAACTACAAAACCGCAAACTACTACAACTCCAGATAACCCCACCGCTAACAAAGTATTGCTATAAAGGAAATTCCCAATGGCAAAAAGCGTACAGTAAACACCAACAACACCAGCAAAAAATCCGAGGATCTTCATTCCGAAACCTTTGAATTTAGATTCGTTTCCAAAGATTAAACTATTGAAAGTGTTTAGGGTTTCTGCCTTTGAGGGTTTGGTTAAAAGAGTGACCGCAACCCAACCAATAGTGGTGATTACTACGCCCAAAACCAATTGCCAATGTCCGGCCAAATCTACCATTGGATTTTCCATTTTCCCATTTATAAAGAAGAAAGTGGCGATTAGAAAAGAAATAAGCATTGCGGCAATTTCGCTATACGGATTTATTCTGCTCCAAAACCAACGTAAAATAAAGAGCAAACCTGTTCCTGCACCAATGGAAAGCAGAAGATTGAACCCATCGCGTGCTTCATCAAGGATGAGTGCCAACAGACCCGCAAAGACCATCATTAGAACTGTTGAAATTCTCCCTACGGCCACTTGTTCCTTGCCAGTAGCTTCTTTCCGAAGAAACCGAACATAAAAGTCATTGACCACATACGAACTTCCCCAGTTTAAGTGCGTTGAAATGGTACTCATAAAAGCTGCGATTAGTGAAGTAATTACAATTCCCAGTAATCCCGCGGGCAGGAAAGTAAGCATAGCAGGGTAGGAGAGGTCATTTTTTACGAAGGAAGGATCTAAGTTGGGAAAGGCAGCTTGCAAACTCGCAATGTCCGGGAAAATTATTATCGAAGCCAATCCAATGATAATCCAAGGCCAAGGACGGAGCGCATAATGTGCAAAGTTGAAAAACAGTGTGGCCCAAGTTGCGTGTTTTTCGTTTTTGGCGGCCAACATACGCTGGGCGATATAACCTCCACCTCCAGGTTCCGCGCCTGGATACCAAACGCTCCACCATTGTACTGCCAATGGAATAATGAGTAGCGGAATCAACAGTTCAGGTTTTGAAAAGTCGGGAAGCATTGCGGTTTTAGCAGCAACGGCAGGAGTAGCCAGGAGTTTTTCCATACCGCCTATTTCGGGCATATTCACAATGTAAACAGTAGCCCAAATACTACCGACCATTGCAATAATGAACTGTACAAAATCCGTAAGCAAAACTCCCTTTAATCCTCCAAAAGCTGAGTAAATAACGACAACTGGCGAAGCAATCAATAAAACTTGATAGGAAGAGAGCCCAAACATCACGTGGCCAATTTTAATCGCGGCCAAACACACATTCGCCATAATAACGATGTTAAAGAATACGCCGAGATAGATGGCTCGAAAACCTCTTAAAAAAGCGGCACTTTTCCCGCTGTAGCGTAATTCATAAAACTCCAGGTCAGTGGTTATCCCACTTTTACGCCATAACTTAGAATAGAAAAATACCGTAAGCATTCCCGTCAACAAAAAACTCCACCAGATCCAGTTTCCAAAAACTCCATCTTCACGAATAAGTCCCGCAACAAAATTGGGAGTATCGGCGGCAAAGGTTGTGGCGACCATACTTACCCCAAGCAACCACCAAGGCATATTTCTATCCGAAAGGAAAAAGGATTTTGAATCTTTTCCGGATTTTTTGGAAACGACTACACCGATTACAAGGAAAATAATAAAAAAAGAGATGATGATAATCCAATCGGGAATGGACAATTGCATAATGAGTGCGGTTTTTCGGTAGTTTAAATTGTCGGTTAAAGTAAAGAAATTGAATCGAACTTTTGGAAAGCGACTGGATTTATATTAACAGGGTTTTTAACAGGGTATACAATAGAGACGGTACAACTAAAAATACCATTTTAGATATTATTTTCCCCAATCTTACAACTAACATACTTAGCAAATAGTTATATTTGTTAAGGTAATCCCCATAAATTTGTTAATATAATGGATAAAGCTATTATCAAACTCAGTTGCAACTATTAAGTTCTGAATGGGAACATATGAAGACAAAGGCGAGGATCTAAGTGAACAAGGTTTGAAAGAAAATGGTCTGGCTCACATTGATTCAGATCAAGTACGGGAAATGGATTCTGTAAAATATATTCCTCAATTACGGGAAGTTAGAAAAGCAGTAGGTAAAAATCAGGTAAAGGTTAAAGAACATTTTAAAATTTTTTCTTGGCCTTGGTCTTGGTCTTTAATAGAGTTAAAACTATGTACTTTAGAGCATCTCGCTTTCCCCGAATTACTCGGGGCTAAAAGATTTGCCACTCCCGAAGCTTCGGGATCACAGATTTTCACGAAATTCACTAGTTCTCTGAAAATCTGAATGCAAAATGATTAATTATCTATTTCACGAACCTGCCTGTCGTGCCTTGGCAGGCAGGTGCAACAGATCTGCCTGTCGTGCGTTGGCAGGCAGGCTTTCAGTCTGTTTTAAAAATCTATGGGACTTTAGTCCATAGTAATTTATTTAACAATATCCAACTTAGATTAAGTACATGAATCACTCTATTTTATTTACGGGGCATATGATTGACAATAAGGATAGAAACGAACCCCGTTTCCCGGCAAGTAAAGAAATAGCGGTAAGAATGGAGCTTCGAGAGCGGTTACTCAAAGAGAAAGCAAAAACAAAGAGTTTATTGACCGGAATCGCTGGAGGGGCATGTGGAGGGGACATTCTTTTTCATGAACTCTGTGAGGAAATAGGAATTAAAACTGAAATATATCTCGCTTTACCGGTTGAAGAATATAAAAAGACGTCTGTTTCATTTGCGGGAAAATTATGGGACGAACGTTTTGATAGGTTAATAGAAAAATTACCTGTGAAAATATTACCAGAAGAAAAGGGAGATAATACCGAAACTAATATCTGGGCCGCTACAAACTTGTGGATGCTTGAAAATGCGTTGGAAGTTGAAGGAAAAAACATGACACTTATTGCTTTATGGGATTACAAGGGCGGAGATGGGTCAGGAGGTACAGAGCACATGATACAAATAGCTAAGAATAAAGGTGCGAAAATTGAAATCATTGACATAGATAAAATAAAATAAGACCGGTTAAAGAGTGTTTGTAAGTTGCTATCACAGTGAAGACGTTGATAATTATCTGCAAACCGATAGACGAGTAAACTTGTTTTCAAAATATTAAATTGTAAGGCAATAACCTGAAAGGGAATTGCTTATTTACAGCACTTCTTCTTTTACACTGAACGTTTAAAACCAATAATGAAATGTTTACAATAGAACCAATTGAAAAAGCCCATGCCAAAGTGGAATCAGGCGCAGATTTTCCTAAATACATTCAAGAAATCAAAACAATGGGAGTTCTGGGATTTGAAACTTGGGTAACGGATGGGCATACGGATTATTTAGGAACAAATAACTTTCAAACTTCGTCAAAGCCAATGTATGGCAACCTTTCTATCACAGATACCGTTGACAAAGAAAAATTTGGGCACTATTTAAAGGAGCATCAGCAAGGCAAGACTGACTATTTTACCTTCTGCAAGGATTGCGCAAAAACGGGAATCGAAAAATGGATTGCTCGTCTTGACAAAATGACTTGCACCTACTTTGACAAAGCAGGAAATACTATTTTGGTGGAACAAATACCAAAATAAATTGAAGGACCGTCAAAGGTAAATTGACAAATAATTAGGAATATGGAAATAACCCTCATTATTTTATTAATTATTGTTGCGCTTATTTGTTTCTTGGGAGGAGCAAATATTATGCTTAAAGGAGCCATGTATTTCTTACCTAAAGAAACACCTCCTCAGTTGGTTTTGGATAATTTGGTTCGATTTTTAAGCGGTATTTATTTAGGTGCCGGATTTTTATGCGCTTATGCTGCTTTTAATATTGAGACCACTGGACCCATCGTTTACTTTATCGGAATTATCGTGGCATTTTCGGGATTAGGCAGGTTGTATTCGCGAATGAAAGTGGGAACTGCTGGTAGGTATTTTGACTTCATTATGATGTTCGAAATATTACTTGGGTTATCATTAATTACATTACAATGGTTCAGATAAAGAATAGGTAGATAATAAAATATTCAAAATCGCCGGACCGGAAATTATTAAAGCTTTTCCAGCAGGGACAAATGAAAAGTTTGCGTTGATTACGAACGTCATAATATTTATCTTGTTGACAATCTATTTCGTCAAAACAATTTAACCGAACTGTTGTAAAGCGATTGAATTTATATTCCCAGGTTTTTTTGCAGGTTTTTTCAGAATCCATCCACAACAATATTAAAATAACCTCAAACACTAACATCATGGCAAATTGGACGATAGACAAACCAGCACACGTAGACACGTGGTTTTCATTATTCAGACTTGGTCAGATAAGTAAGAAATTCAGCGCCTCGGGAAAAATAAGAATGTCTGAGCTTACCTTTTTTAACCCGACCATTGGCAAGGATAGCTTAAAAGTTGAAGCTACTCTAATTGCGGACACCATCGATAGGGTTTTTACAAGTTGGGGAGCCAAACTCGAAAATAATATTTCGAGAAACACAGCCTTGAATGATATGATCCAAGTTCTTCTTGATAAAGAGAAAACAGTTCTAGACTTGGCAGAAAAAAATGATGAAAATTATTTTTTCACAAGCGAAACAAAATGAGTCATGAAAACACAATTAATCGTTCTAACCCTGTTACTATTTACAACCAACATAATAATTGGGCAAACCGATAGTAGGACCATAACAGAAAATTACAATCTTACAAATGATATTAAGGGGAATATTGACTCACTTTCAAATGACCCTGAAAATTGGAACAATCTTCGGGAGTTTATGGAGAATTTTGCGACACAAAAGGATAGTTCCTACAACAAATGGTTGAGTGATTTAAACCTCGAATTTAAAACGTTCCAAAATCAGGATTCAACAAGGTCATCATTAGGGTTTAGTTATGATTTTAATCTTGAAAGAGCCAGAATTATAGAGAAAGGTAATTTAAGAAATGGGAAATCAATTTCCCTTGAATCGAAAGGAAATATAGCGTTTAATAAGTTAGTCAACCCTTATAATTTTTTAAATTCCAAACTTTCGCTAAGCCTATTTCATTCCGGTGGTGGTGTTACTATAAAGAAAACGGATAATGATTTATCATACTATGCGAATTTAAGAAGGAAACTGGCAACTTACGAGAGCGTTGAAGAAATACTTAATTCAGTTGAATGGAAGGAGATGAAAGAGAAGTTCGTTATAAAAAACAGTTGGATTGTAAAATATGGACTGAACGGCGGTATAGAATCAAACCAGGATTTTTCAAAACACCAAAATACCTTGGGTCTACGCTTGGGAACCGGGCTTAAGTCGTGGGATAAGGACAATCTAGCATCAACGCTTAACATAATAGATTATCCTTTTGAGCTAATCAGAGAAATTACAGGTTATGGAGGAAACATACACCCGGGGATAACGATTCCTTCGATAATGCTCGGATTTGATTATGTAAATCCACTAAACGATACGAGGAGGGAAAATTTTGAAGGCAAATTAAAACCCTATTCAAGAATAAATTTAGAAATTGGATTTAGAACAGTATTAACCGAAGTTTCAAATGAAACGCTTTATTTTAATAGCTCTTTCAGGTATTTTAAGGAATTGAGTGCCTCATCAAGTATTCGGGACAATAATTATGGCGACTTTTCATATTTCACAGCTTCATTGACAACTTCCAGTGGCCTGTATGCCGGTTATTCTTATGGGAAACTACCTTTTGACAAACAAAATGATGCTGTTTATGAAATTGGATTTACGTATAAAATTGAATAGATACAGTAGCTAACAGCCGTAGCGGTTGTACACCACCCTAATTTCCTAAGATGAAATCGAATTTCAATAACTTACAATTCTTTATAGTCGCAGTCTTTTGAATATAATTATAAGTTTAAATCGAGATTGAACAATCAAAGCGGAACATTAATCCATCCCCATCAAGTGACCAGGGAATAGTGTAGCTCACTAATTGTGATAGTTTAATAATATTAGGTTACTTTTACAGAAATAAATATATTGGGAATATCAAATATTCCTAGTGAGAGTCGTACCATACTGGCAGTTAATATTATGAGGTGGTTTGGTCGGAAATTCACATTTTTAAAGTATTCTGATTTTCGTTAAAAATAGGGCAGTCATGGGAGAATTTTAATATATTTGGCTTTAATTACTCCCTCCCCAATTGTTATCGGAAAAACTGAAAGATTGATGAATAAAAACAAACTTATGAAGGGAGCGTTTGCACTCAATGCCATTCTTTTCCTTATCGGAGGAATAATGTTGCTCAGGGCGAGCGATTTTTTATTGGCCGCCATTTTACTATTGGCTTTTATTCTTAATGCCTCACGTTTATTTAAGATGAAGGAAAGAAGGGAGATTGAGAATATGAATTATTCCATAATGGTTATGAATATTATTGTCTGTTTATCCGCCGGCATGGAAAATTCGCAGTCCTATTTTCAGTACGTGTGGTATATAGCTGCAATTTTATCAGTTGTTGTTTTGGTGATTGACTATAACAGCAAAAGCGGCAAATTGGTTTAGATAAACTATGGTCCAGGTTTTTTAGAACAAACCTTAGAACTATTCTGTTCTTCATTCATCAACCTTAAAATCATTGGGGCACCTAGGATTTCAACTACTTCAATTAAAATTAAATATCATTCTCGCTTTACCCAAAGATTTATCATTTAACATTTCACATGGAGTGGGTCTTCTATTTTCACCTACATTTACCGCATAACGAATTAGTAAGCTTATCTTTTCTTAATCTTTCCCCAATTTTAATTAATCCTTCGCTTCCTTTTATACCTTAACAGACCGAGTATAACCGGCTTTATGGTAAATACCTGAAGGGTAATTTAAAAAATCCTCCACAAAAGTATCTCCATAATCAATTCGCTAAGAAGTTCCTCCTTTTATGTAATTCCAATTCTGTAATGGGATTTAGATGAAGGGACAGGAATAGTACACATAGCAGAAAGTATAATTTAAACACAGAAACAACCATGTTAAAAGAATTTATAAATAAATTAATGAATATTAAAAAAGTAGAAGTAATGAAAGAAGGTACAGTAAAGTTTTTCAATGAGGCCAAAGGATTTGGTTTTATAAAAGTAAATGACACAGACCAGGATATTTTTGTCCATTCCACCAATCTTATAGATAATATCCGTGAGGACGATCGCGTACAGTTTGATGTTGAACAAGGAGAAAAAGGTCTAAGCGCCGTTAAAGTAAGGTTGCTATAATCTTATCGTAAATAAACGATGAAATGAGGCCGTCTAAATTCTGTTTAGACGGTCTTTTTTTAATTTGTTGGAAATGAAATTTCTCTAAAATCTATAATCGAAATTAGAAGTTTGAGATTTTTGGGGAATGTCAGGTCTATCTCCAACCTGAGAGAATCACTCTCGAAGGTATTGAAAACCATACTTCTTTGTTAAGCCTTAGTAGGTCTCGATCCATTAGCCATCGGATACGTCTGAACAAATGCAATGGACAAGTTTTGAACAGTCCTATCAAAAGTTCGTGTTGTAATTGATCCCATCTTAAGATGACGTTTTAAGGAAGAATTTCCTCTGTACGAACATTTTCAATGGTTCCCATATCGAGCGTTTCTTGGATTATCTGTTTGTCGCCACTTATTAGAACTATATTTTTAAGAATAATTTGCACATCTTTTTTAATCGTACTTCGATACTGAAGGCCTTGTTCAGAATTTGTCCTTTTTCCTAGATTCTCCTTGGGAAGAGGATCCTCGTATTTAAATGTAACAATTACCAAAACTGTACCCGAGACCGCAAGATAATCTGCTTCCACATTGGGAGAAGTAGGAGGAATGCTGCTGCAGAAATAATTATTGCCCAAAACCCCATCATAACTGCGGTAGTTTACAAAATTGGTGTTGGCACTTAATTCGTAGGTCTTAGTGCCTTCGGTTTTATATATACTATCCTGGGTTCCCAGTCTTAGCGAAAGACTCTCAAAAACTTCGGTATTTTCCTTGTAAAAAACGTAATTGCCCACATCGCCGCAGGTCTTTAATGCAACATTGTCAAAATTGAATGTAGTAACAATCACGTCCCCGTCACTGCAAGCTTGAAAAAGTAGGGACAAAAATAATATGACAAATATTCGTTTCATAGGTTTATGGGTTTTGAGCTTGCCCGCCGAAGATGGGTTTGAGTTCAAAGTTATGAGTTATTTAGTTAGAGTTGTGTTCCGAATCCCAAATCATTAGTGTTCGATTAAAATATTGCTAAATTCTGTTTAGCCAAGGGTAACGGGTATTAGAAACATTTTTTATTTAAGAGACACCTTGCTCCTGAGATTTCAAATTAGAAAGCAAGCTTAATCTGTCTAAACTAATTATCGACCTATTAAGGAGCAAGTCTATCATCTAACTACTTTTATAATAACCTGATAATAAATGGGTTATGCTTTCCATGAGTTTAAAAATATATAACTAAACCCCTTTGAACTAAAGTACCTAAAACAGACTGAAAGCCTGCCTGCCAAGGCACGACAGGCAGGTCTGTTAGATTCGTGAAAATCAAAGCCAGATTGATTACACATTCGTTTTCCACGAATCAGTGAATTTGTGAAAATTCGTGCAATTCGTGGCAGTACTTGAACCCTCAAGTTAGATAAAGTTCGCGATCTCGGGCGGGCCCGAGTGAAGGACTTATGTCTTATGTCTTTCAGCGGAGCGGTCTTAAATTTTAGTCGGACACGACTAATCCCGAATTCCCAATAAACCCCACAAAGTAACGCATTTCTTTTTTATTGAAATGGAGTAAATTTTTTTTATGTGTATTTTTGCAAATTGCAATAGCAAAAAAGGTTTCCTTCCGATAATTCGGAATTAGATCTTGTGAAGTTTTTAAATAAGAACAGTAAATGAAAAAAATTTATTTTGACAATGCCGCTACTACTCAGCTGCGCAATGAAGTAATAATCTGTATGACTGAAGTATTGAAAACAGAGTACGGAAACCCTTCATCTACACATTCTTACGGAAGGTCATCTAAATCACTTATTGAGAATACTAGAAAGGAAATTGCAGGTCTTTTTAATGTTTCTTCCAGCGAAATAATCTTTACTTCGGGTGGTACAGAGGCTGACAATCTGATTCTGATTAGTGCCGTGCGCGATCTTGGAGTAAAACGGGTTATTACAAGCCGCATTGAGCATCATGCCGTTCTGCATACCTTGGAGTGGCTTCAACAGAAATACAATATTGTGATTGAATATGTGAAACTGGATGATCGGGGTCTTGTCAATTATGAGGATTTAGAAAACTTGTTGAAGGATACTTCGGAAAAAACTCTTGTAAGCCTGATGCATGTGAACAATGAAGTTGGAAATGTTCTCGACATTAAGAAAGTGGCGTTGTGCTGTAAAGAACACGGAGCACTGTTCCATAGCGATACAGTGCAGTCCATTGGTCATCGCAAGCTTGATTTTAAAGAGATACCTATTGATTTCGCTGTTGCCTCCGCCCATAAATTCCACGGTCCTAAAGGGATTGGTTTTGCCTTTATACGAAAAAATTCCGGATTGCAGCCATTGCTACACGGAGGGGAACAGGAACGTGGGATGCGTGCTGGTACGGAAGCTGTTTCAAATATTGCTGGAATGGGGGAAGCTTTGAGAATAGCCTATCGAGATATGGATAAGGAACTGAAGTATATAGAAGAACTTAAAACTTATTTTAAAGAGAAACTGAAGTCTGCAATTCCTGGAGTGAAATTCAATGGTTCCTGTGAAGACGACACCCACAGTTCTTGCAGGGTGTTGAATGTTTGCCTTCCGATTGGTGCGGATAAAGCAATGATGCTTTTGTTTCAATTGGATTTAAAAGGTATTGCTTGTTCAAAAGGAAGCGCCTGTCAAAGTGGGAGTGAAGGAGGCTCACACGTTTTAAATGAAATCCTTTCTGAGGAAGACCTAAAAAAACCATCTATCCGATTTTCCCTTTCCAGCTTTAATAAAAAAGAAGAAATAGATTTCGTGGTTGAAATACTAAAAGAGTTTGTGGATTGATGCAGAACATCATAAGATAAACCTATTTTTATTGTACTAAAAGAACGATCGCCCTAAGAAAAGGAGAATTCCCATCCCTAAAAAAGGTTTTGTACAATCACACCCTTCAGGGCTGGGGCAACTCCTACACTTTAAAACAGGCAAACATAATATTCACCCTTTAGGCCACGGCCCATCCATATTCCCATTTCCCCCTCGGGGGGTTAGGGGGACAGACCACTTGTAATCGAAGACGAAATCGAAATCGAGGACGAAAACTTAAAAGTTCAAAATAAGCGATTTTGCGTCTTTGCGAGCCAATAAAAACCAAAACTTTTCCGACATAGGAGGATCAACACCGAATAATTCCACGCCATATTTTCATTTTCCCCTTCAGGGCTGGGGTAGTTCTGACCCCCGACCTCCCGAAGCGAGTCCGGGACAAGCTCTAATGGGGACAATAAAAATTTGGATTTAATCCAACAGTACAATCTCCATTTAGGGCTGGGGCAACTCCTACACTTTAAAACAGGCAAACATAATATTCATCCTTTAGGTCACGGCCCATCCATATTCCCATTTCCCCCCCGGGGGGTTAGGGGGACAGACCACTTGTAATCGAAGACGAAATCGAAATCGAAGACGAAAACTTAAAAGTTCAAAATAAGCGACTTTGCGTCTTTGCGAGCCAATAAAAACCAAAACTTTTCCGCCATAGGAGGATCAACACCGAATAATTCCACGCCATATTTTCATTTTTCCCTTCAGGGCTGGGGTAGTTCCCAAGCGTCTTGACCAACCCCTAAAGGTGCGGTAGAATCCTTCTCATTTAAGGAAATCCTTTCTTTAAAACCTCATTGTTGTACGCAGGTTGAATATTCTAGGTGAAAGATAATTAGGAATGGAATACTGCACCTTAGTATACACATCTCGCACAAACGTATTGGTTATAGAGTTTTGAACATCGAATATATTAAAAATCTCTGCACCGATGGTTAGTTCCTTAAATGGCTTTAACCAACCGCTTGTACGTTGCTTATTCTCACTGATTAGTACATAGCTTACTCCCAAATCTGCCCGTTTGTAGTCCGGTAATCGCTGTTGATACTTGTATGGATCAGCATAGCTAGGAGTGCCACCAGGCAATCCTGTATTGTAGGTCAGGTTTAAATACATTTTAAGATCGGGGATTATCTTTACATAATCCTGGAACAACATCGCAAATTTTAAACGCTGATCGGTAGGGCGGAAGATATAACCTCGGTGGTCGATATTCTCCTCTGTTTTCATATATCCAAAACTTAACCAGCTTTCAGTTCCGGGAACAAATTCGCCCGCCAAACGAAGATCTAGCCCATAAGCATAAGCTACTGCGTTGTTATTGGCGCGATATCGAATACGAACGTTTTCGAGAGTATAAGGATTTACATCCGTCAATTGCTTAAAATATAATTCAGAATTTAATCGAAATGGGCGATCCCACATTTTAAAACTGTAATCATTTCCAAATACGAGATGAACAGCTTGTTGGGCCTTGACCTCCGGCCGAACGGTTCCTGTAGAATCCCGGAGCTCTCGATAAAAAGGTGGCTGATGATAAAGTCCTCCCGAAATTCTAAAAAGCATATCCATTTCCCAATCAGGTTTTAGGGCAACTTGGCCGCGAGGACTGAAAACAGTTTGAGTATTGCTCTCAATGCCTTTTCCGCTTACCGTCCAGTTTTGAGCTCGGACACCAGCGTTAAGCCATAAATCGTTATTTCCTAAAGTGGTTCTCCGGCTCCATTGGGCATAGCCTGAAATACGATCTATCTGAACATCGTTAATGGCACGAATATTTGTATAAGGTGTAATAGGCGAGGTGTAAGGTTGGTAGGGCTGGTCATTTGAAGGAAGAATGGGCGGTCGAATAATGAATCCGGCGGAGTCTATCATCTCGTATTCTTGTACCCGATCCCGAATATCCTCGTGGGTAAATTTTATGCCGTATTCAATAGTATTCTCCTCGATTTTGAGGGTTCCTTTATGCTCTACATTAAGGATCAGTGCATCCAAATCGTTTCGGGCGTGAGTGAGTTGCGATCCCACTCCGCGGCTGAATTTTACATCTCCTAAACCAGAGCCTCCCAAATCCGTATCTACTTCGCCCAAGTAATACTCGGCAAAAATATCAAAATGTTCTTGCTCAGTAGTCTGATAAAGAGAGGCGATTAATTTTGCAGTATAGTCTTCCGAAACCACCCAAGTAGATTTCAAGGCTCCGAAATAGGTTTTATAACGGTCTTTTTCTTTTCCTTCGTAATATACTGTTAAAGCAATAGGTTCAGAGAGTGTTCCAAAGTTTGTCTGCCGTGTAAGCGGTTCAAAATCGTAGTCGTTAATAGAAACGTTGCCCAGAAAACTTAGTTCAAATTTATTTGAAAACCTATAGGTCAAATAAGTCTGTGCATCTCCAAATCTTTGATTATAATTTGTTTCGGTTTCTTTAGCATTGACAAAAAGGCTATTATCTCGATACCGGATTCCGCCGATGCCAGAAAACCTCCCATTTTTAGACATTCCTCCTACAGATGCACTTGCTCCCAAGAAACTTAGATCCAAGGTAGCTCCAAAAGTCACGGGCTTTCTGTAGGTGATATCGAGAACCGAAGAGAGCTTGTCGCCATACTTGGCCTGAAAGCCACCAGCGGAAAATTCTACATTACTGGTAAGGTCGCTATTTACAAAGCTCAACCCTTCTTGTTGTCCACTGCGGATCAAAAAAGGGCGATATACTTCAATCTCATTTACATAGACAAGGTTTTCGTCGTAATTTCCCCCACGCACGGCGTATTGGGTACTCAATTCGTCATTGCTATTAACACCTGGAAGGGATTTTAATAGGTTTTCCACTCCGGCATTGGCTCCGACCATTTTTCGGATTACTTCGGGAGAAATCGTTGTCACACCTTCCACCCGCTTGTTTTCACGACCCGAAATCACTACTTCACCTATTTGTTCAACACTCGCATTTAAGACTGGATTCAGCTCATAATCCTCATAGGGAGAAAGATTTACTGTTATCTGTACTTTTTTAAAACTTACGTGTGAAAATGTTAGCACTACATCCTTCTTCGCTGGAATTTCAAGTATATAAAATCCATTTAGATCTGTTATGGTTCCAGTTTCGTTGTATATAACGTTCGCTCCCGAAATAGGTTGGTTGAATTCATCCATAACAATTCCTTTTATGGTTGCTTTCTGAGCAAATAAGGTAGTTGCGAAGAGAAGAAAGAGCAGGGTAAGCGGCAGGTTGGTCGTTTTCAAAAGCTGTTCTTAGGTTTGTTTTCTAAAAAATTTTGCTTCAAATGTAGCACTATTTCCCACATTATCTATCACAACGAGTTTCAAATTATTCTCGGTTTCAGTGTTTACAGCATCAGCAAAATCATAAGTTAAAACGTCGGTTTTGTAATTATATTCCATCAGAATAAAATTTCCATTGATGGTAGCACGATAGGAACTGATTCCACTTAGTTTATCCGTAATCTTAATTCTAAGATCTTTTTGGTTGCTGATCCATTTTCCTTCCGAAAAATTTATAGGCGAAATGCTCGGTTCAACCGTATCCGAAACTACTGCATAATCCCCAAATAGGCGAGTAGTGGCAATTAACTTATCTCCCTTTCGGGTTGTACTAGTGTAGTAAGGTTCGCCTTTATAATTTAATCGACCAATAAAGAGTCGGTCTTTATCTGTATCTAAATAATTTGAAATATCCGCAGTAATCGAAATGTTTTTGTGAATGGGAATAATATCTTCGTGAAATTTTAAAGTGTCACCTTTTACCTTAATGTCTAGATAGGTGTCTTCATAAAGACTATTGGCCGGAATGTAGATATTAAACTTTCCTTTCGTAATAGAGGTAGCGTGATCGGCAGTAATGTAATCCTCCGTTTCCTGGATTCTTCTGGGATTCAAAATGTCCATTTTTCTCCCTTTTATAGGAACGAGAACAGTTAATTCGTTCCCTTTGAAATCCTTGACGGAGATAGTATAGGAATAATCCAGACTGTCCTGTATAAAAACGTATCCATTTAGGTCCTCTTTAACAATAACACTGAGGGGATTATTCAATTCCCTAAATAATTTTTGAACCTGGCTTCTGTTGGTTTTAAAATAACCATAATCCGTATAGCGGTTTAGATACCGCGTTTCATCAAAGGAGAATTTATCAAACTTGACCTCGAATTTTGGAATATTGTTTAAAGAGGTGGTGATGCTATAAACTCCATTTTTGTTGTACGCTCCATCTAATTGATCATAAGTTGAAACTCCAAAACCAATTTTCCCAAAAGCGATGACATCTTCGGTTTTATAATTTCCATCCATTTGCTTGATCATTCGCAACTTCGTCGGTTCTTGACCTTGGTTTATCTGGGCATCCTCTCCAACAGGATACATCAAAATAGAACTTACGATTGGGATTTTGCTATCGGGTATATTTATGCCAAATAGCATCGGGTTCATTGGCCGTTGGGAATTGTCCCGAATTTCAAAGTGCAAATGTGGGCCGCCGCTACTGCCGGTATTTCCTGAGTAAGCTATTAGATCACCTTTTTTCACAGGAATTACTGAAGAATCCGGAAATAGTTCGATTTCAAAACTTTCCTTTTTATATTGGTTTTCCTTCACGTATTTTTCTATTTGTCCCGCATATCGCTGAAGATGCGCATAAACGGTAGTATATCCATTGGGATGCAAAATGTAGAGTGCTTTTCCATAACCGAAATGGCTGACATTAATTCGACTCACATAGCCATCGGCACTGGCGTAAACCGGAATACCCTCCCTTTGTTGTGTTTTAATATCCAAGCCACTATGAAAGTGATTGGAACGTAATTCGCCAAAATTACCAGACAATATCAAATTGATATTCAGTGGGTTCGAGAAATAATCAGTTGGAATCTGGGATTGACCAAAAGAAATAGTACCTAAAAGTAGCAGTGACAAACAGATTTTCTTCATAGTGCAAAGATAAAATTACGCTATAACTAAAAGGGAGAGTCACGGGAATTATTGTAAGCTATACTCAATATTACGAAAAATAAACCGAAAACCATTTGCTTATTAGCGAGGGTATGCTAACTTTGTGGGAGTAGTATTGAACATAATTTTAGAATGAGTAATCTTACTGAAATTGTTGATTCTCTAGAAAGTAGTGTTGGAAAATTGCTGGATAAGCAAGAAGAATTAAAGAGTGCCAAGCTGCAATTGGAGAAAGAAATCGACGTTTTGAAAGCCCAAAAATTACAATTTGAACAAGAAATTGCCTCTTGGAGCGAAAAGTGCCACTCATTGAAATTAGCAAATTCATTACTTGGCAGCGATCAATATAAACGAGAAACGAAACTCAAAATAAATGCTCTGATTCGGGAGATAGACCAATGTATAATTCAACTTTCCGAATAGAAACGTAACAATGTCTGAACCATTAAAGATCAAGATTTCAATTGCGGATAGAGTGTATCCCCTGACCATCAGTCCAGCCCAGGAAGAAGGGTTGCGGCTGGCGTCCAAAAGGATAGAAGCAATGATAAAAAAGTTTGAACAAAGTTATGCTGTGCGGGACAAACAAGATGTATTGGCCATGTGTGCCCTTCAGTTTGCCGCCCAGGTGGAGCAAAAAGAAATTGACAAATCAAGCGACACGCAAGAAACAGAAAGCCGTTTGACGGCCTTAAACCGTTTGTTGCAGGAGCAATTGACATAAACGTTCTTTACATAAAAAAGGTTACTGCCTACATTAATACTAATTTTTGGTAAACTCAACAGGACTTCTTTAAAAAGGGTGAGTTTAAGTTGTAAAAGCGCGCCGTTACTGATAATCTCAGAAGACGGATACTTGACCAGCTTGTTAACCCTAAACTTGTTTTTAGGAGTTTTATTCAAAACAATAATATTGATGTAGGCTTTTTTTATTTACAAACGAAAACAAAAAATGGGAATAGAAGATATAGTTTTTGCCGTAGTGGGCCTGGTAATTGGATATTTAATAGCCAAGCTCCTGGAACGTAAAAGAGCTTCGAGTATAATAAAAGGAGCAAAAAAGAGTGCCTCAGGAATTTTGAAGGAAGCCAGATCGGAGGCAGAGACATTAAAAAAAGATAAAATACTTCAGGCTAAAGAGAAATTTTTGGAATTAAAAGCTGAGCACGAAAAAGTGATCTTGGCACGAGATAAGAAGATTTCCGAAGCCGAAAAGAGAACTCGTGACAAAGAATCACAGGTTTCAAATGAACTTGCCAAAAATAAAAAGCTGAATGCCGAACTGGATTCGCGACAGGGTGAATATGAAGAACGGCTCGCCTTATTAGATAAAAAGCAGCAGGACGTCGATAGGCTGCATCGTAGCCAAATAGAGCAGCTGGAGGTTATTTCCAGTCTTTCTGCAGAGGAAGCAAAATGGCAGTTGATGGAGAATCTAAAAGGAGAAGCCAAGAGCCAAGCTATGGCGTATATACAATCTTCGATGGAGGAAGCCAAAATGACGGCCAAACAGGATGCGAAAAAAATAATTATCAATACCATACAACGAATCGGTACGGAGGAAGCAGTAGAAAATTGTGTTTCCGTATTCAATCTTGAGAGCGATGACGTAAAAGGTAGAATTATTGGGCGTGAAGGTAGAAATATCCGCGCTTTGGAAGCGGCTACTGGGGTTGAGATTATAGTAGATGATACACCCGAGGCAATTATTCTTTCTTGCTTCGATTCCGTGAGAAGGGAAATAGCGAGACTGTCACTTCATAAATTGGTTACGGATGGAAGAATACACCCAGCCCGAATTGAAGAAGTTGTCGAAAAAACAAGTAAGCAAATCGAGGAGGAAATCATAGAGGTAGGAAAACGTACGGTAATCGATTTAGGTATCCACGGATTGCATCCCGAACTCATAAAGGCCGTGGGACGTATGAAATATCGTTCCAGTTACGGGCAGAATTTATTGCATCACTCCCGTGAAGTGGCTCGATTGTGTGGCGTAATGGCTTCTGAATTAGGCTTAAATGCCAAATTGGCCAAACGTGCCGGTCTTCTTCACGATATTGGAAAAGTGCCCGAAACAGAAACGGAATTGCCACACGCACTTTTGGGAATGCAATGGGCCGAAAAATATGGGGAAAAACCAGAGGTATGCAATGCCATTGGAGCTCACCACGATGAAATTGAAATGACCGGTTTGCTTTCGCCGATAGTCCAGGTTTGTGACGCTATAAGCGGTGCAAGACCGGGAGCCCGTCGTCAGGTATTGGATTCATATATACAACGATTAAAGGATTTGGAGGATATAGCCTTTGGATTTAATGGTGTTAACAAGGCGTACGCCATTCAAGCCGGTCGCGAATTAAGAGTTATGGTGGAAAGCGATAAGGTTAGTGATGAAAAAGCATCGCAACTTTCTTTTGAAATTTCACAGAAAATACAAACGGATATGACCTATCCGGGACAGGTAAAAGTTACTGTTATCCGTGAAACACGGGCAGTGAATATCGCGAGATAATGTCCCCCCTGACTCCCTGAGGAGGGGGATTTACCACATGTATAAATAAAAAGCTCCGAAGGGAGCTTTTTTATTGGGTTTGAGCAAGAGTTCCCCCCTTTGGGCCTGCCTGCCAGAGACACGTAGGCAGGGGCTAGGGCTAGGGGGATTATTCATCATACAAATTCTTATAACCTCGCGAAGGTTCCTCAAAAAACTTTCCGTTGATATATCTATAATGACGGTCAAGTTTTGCGATCTTTTTCATATCCGATTCTTCTAACACTACATCCGCAGCGCGAAAGTTGGATATAATGTGTTCTTTCGTTGTGGATTTTGGAATCGCGGCGCAACCCCGATGATTATTCCACGCAATAAGGACTTGGGCAACAGTGGCACTCCTATCCCTAGCTATTTCTTTTAAAACATCTATATCCATCATATTGAGCTCGTCATCGGCTTTCATCGCTTTCGCTCGATCGCCGGATCCCAACGGAGAATAGGCGGTAACAAGAATATCCTCGCTGTTACAATAATCCAACAATCCATTTTGTTGAAGTAGTGGATGGAGCTCTACTTGGTTCATTTCTGGCTTTATTTCTGCCTTTTCTATCAGAGCCCTTAGTTTTTTCTCACTAAAGTTAGAAACTCCAATGTGACTGGTAAGTCCCAAACTTTTCGCTTTTTCCATTTGCTTCCAGGTTTCGGTCAGGGGCGCATCTTCGGGAGTTAAATAGTCTTCTGGTTTTTTTGGAAAATCCACACCATGTCGGAAGGCCACGGGCCAATGAATTAAATAAAGATCCAATCGATCCAATTGTAATTTTGTTAGACTTTCTTCCAAAGCCGGAATTACCTGTCCCTCTGCGTGGGAATCGTTCCAAAGTTTGGATGTTATAAATACGTCCTCCCTAAATATTTTCCCTTCGGCGAAAACTTCTGCTAAAGCTTGGCCTATAATTTCTTCATTTCCATAATTTTTAGCCGTATCAATATGTCTATAACCGGCATACAGTGCGTCTTTTACTGCTTTTTTAAGTTCATTTCCTCCAGCCTTCCAAGTTCCTAATCCGATGGCGTGCATAGTGTCGCCATTACTGAATTTTAATGTTTTCATAGTTTCTTTATTTGGTAATTTAATTTTCATTCCAAATTACAAAAGATGAAACCTATCAAAAAAGAATCGGAGTGGTTTGGGGTTTTTTTAACTTGGGAAACATACTTTATATCAATCAAAACACTTTTCAGCTAAATTCCTCAACCTTCCTATGGAGGGCAAGCTCTTAAACCTCTCAACTCATCAACAGATCAACTCAGTAACTCATTAACTTATTAACTCATTAACTCATTAACTCATTAACTCAGTAACTCAGTAAATCAGTAACTCCTAAACTCCTCAATTCATCTAATCACTAATCACACCACTCATCCACCCTCCTTCGGTGGGCAAGCTCAATAACTCAATAACTCAATAACCCTCCTTCGGCGGGCAAGCTCAAAAACTCAATAACTCAATAACCCATTAACCCATTAACTCAATAACCCATTAACTCATTAACTCATTAACTCAATAACCCATTAACTCAATAACCCATTAACTCAATAACTCAATAACCCATTAACTCAATAACTCAATAATACATTAACCCATTAACTAATCAACTAACCAACTCACCCCTTTCTAGGATGAAACTTATTAATAACCTCCGTCAAATGCTTTCTGTCAATATGGGTGTAAATTTCAGTAGTGGTTATGCTTTCGTGCCCCAGCATTTGTTGGATGGCTCGTAGATCGGCTCCGTTTTCCAAAAGATGGGTTGCAAAGGAATGGCGAAAGGTATGCGGACTTATGGTTTTACGAATACCTGCTTTTTCGGCTAAATTTTTAACAATGGTAAATATCATAGCGCGTGTCAACTGTCTGCCGTGTTGGTTCAGGAAGAGTGTATCTTTTGCTTTTGGATCTATATTCTGATGTACGCGAATTTCCTTCCTATAAATAGTTATATATTTTGCGGTAGAAGGACCAATTGGAACCAAACGTTGTTTATCTCCTTTCCCAGTTACCTTTATAAAACCTTCATCAAAATATAGATCGGAGATTTTGAGATTTGTAAGTTCTGAGACACGGAGTCCGCAGGCGTATAGGGTTTCCAAGATAGCCCGGTTTCGCTCTCCTTGTTTTGAGCTTAAATCAACAGCACTGATAATTGCGTCGATTTCCTCAATGGCTAAAGTATCGGGTAGTTTTCTGCCGAGTTTTGGAGATTCTATAAGTTCCAGCGGATTCGTTTTTCGATAATCTTCGAATATTAGGTAATTGAAAAATCCCTTTAAACCTGAAATTAGACGGCTTTGCGATCTGGGATTCAATTTTTTGGCTATTTCATAAATGAACTGTTGCAGACTTTCCTCGGAAATGGAGGTAGGAGACAAGTGTATTTCGTTGTTATCGAGCCAACGCATCAATTTCTTAACGTCCAATGAATAATTTACGATTGAATTTTCGGAGAGTCCGCGTTCCAATCGCAGGTAATTTTGATAATCTTTTAGAGCTTGTTGCCAGTTCATTTTGCGATATTACTATTAAAAACAATAGTTAACAAAAAACTAAATGTAAATCTTGGGGATTATTAGTCAGTATATTTGTCCATCAATATTTATAAAAACAACTATTATGAAGAAATTAATTGTAGCAGCACTTGTATTATTCGTAGGAACAACCGCTTTTTCGCAAAGCATTGACCTTGGTATAAAAGCGGGCGCCAACTTTGCAAATATTTCCGACGTTTCGGGACTTTCCAATAAAACAGGTTTTCAGGCCGGTGTTTTTGGAGGAATAAAATTCTCTGATAAGCTCGGCATCCAGGCTGACCTTTTATATTCTCAGCAAGGTGCAAAGTTCGATGGACTGGACTTTGATCTTTCGTATGTAAACGTACCGGTAGTATTAAAATATTATTTATTTCAGGGATTAAACCTTCAGGCAGGACCACAATTTGGATTTGTGGTGGACGATAACATAGCCAAGGTATTTGGTGAAATCGCAAAAGCCGAAAAAACAGATGTCTCCGGAGTAGTGGGAGCCGGATATGATTTTCCCTTTGGAATTCGTTTTGATGCTCGGTATAATTTTGGTCTAACCGATGTGATCGAGGGAGGTAAAGGTAAAAACAGCGTTTTCTCTCTGGCTTTGGGGTATTCATTCCTCTAAACGATTATTTAAAAAGTTATTTTTTAATGAGTTAACACCTTCCAATATGGAGGGTGTTTTTTTTATTCTTTTATGTCTTTTGCCCTTGCATATGTTGGTATTTTGGCGTTGTTTTGCCGCACTAATCTTAAAAAATAATCATTTATGAAAAAAATTTTACTTCTCGCCGCTTTAGGAATATTTTCTTTTAATACCGTCCAATCACAGGAAATTGGTTTTGGGATCAAGGGAGGGCTAAACCTTTCCAATCTGTCCATTAAACAGGATGACGTTTCGAAACCGGATTCCCGTACAAGTTTTCACATTGGTGGATTGGTTGAAATTCCTATTTCTGGAAAATTCTCAATCCAACCAGAGTTATTATTTTCTATGCAAGGAGCTCAAGAAGAGGAATCTGAAACATATATGGGACAAACATATAGCTCAAAGACTACCTTAAAGTTGAATTATATCAACCTTCCCATAATGGCAAAATACTATGTCGTCGACGGCCTGGCATTGGAAGTAGGACCCTCAATTCGGATTTCTTATGTCTGCAAAAGGGGAGTTTGAGGCTTCCGGACCTGGTATTGATGAAACAGGAACCATCGATTTAAAAGAAGAGGTTAAAACTCTAGATATGGGCGTAGCCTTTGGTGCTTCTTATGAACTTAACATGGGTGTATTCTTTAGCGCAAGATATAATATTGGACTATCCAATATCAATAAGGATAACGATGAGGATTTCGATGAAAGCAGCAATGTAAAGAACAGGGTCTTCCAAGTATCGATTGGATATATGTTCTAGATTAACGAAGTGCAAATAGAGAAATGTCTTCTTCAATTGAATGGGATGGAGGAAGAAAAATATTCTAGGAAAAAAAACGATAGATTAAAGCTGTTTCAATTTCTGAGACAGCTTTTTTACTTCAATATAAATTCTACCAGCAAAACTTAATCAAACCCAATTTAGTTAAAAGAAAGTTAGGATTTAGGGCGATTGTAGAAATTAAATATTCAAAAAATGTATTTTAGAAGAAAACCATAAAAACCAACATATTATGAAAATAAAAATTCTAGGAATACTTTTTTGCTTATTTACCATAGTTACTTATTCACAAGAATCGAAATTTGGAGTGAAGGCCGGGATTAATTTTGCATCCGTAGGCGGAAGTAGTTCAGATGACGTGAGCCCTTTGACGGGTTTCCATATTGGAGGTCTTTATCGAATAGATATTGGTAAAGGATTTGATTTCCAACCGGAGTTGTTGTATTCTTTACAGGGAGCACATTTGGAAACTTCCACGACCAGGAATGAAAAAAAGGTAACCGCTAAAGGAAAAATCAAATTGCATTATATTAATGTTCCGTTTATGGTCGGGTATGAGGCATTCAAAAATTTCCGCCTGGAGGCGGGACCTCAAGTGGGATTTTTAATAGATGCTAACTCAGAGACAGAATTGATTTTTGAGGGAGATGTCTCGGAAGAAACTCGTCAATTGTTATATGCGGAGTTAAAAGACCGTGATGAAAATTTTAAGGAGGATTGCAAGAGCTTTGATTTTGGTATCGGGGCGGGTGCTTCCTATCAATTAAATAACGGGTTTAATTTTGGAGTGCGATATAATCTAGGTATAACCGATATTTACAAGGAATCACGAGGATATAAAAACAAAAACAGCGTGATTCAATTTTCTATTGGCTTTCTATTTTGATCTCATTTCTTTTTGATGAGTAAGGATGAAGAACATTATTGACCTTAATATTTATGGACAATCCGAATTATAGTATTTTGCCAAGACTTATAATCAATGGGGTAGAACAGTTCGCGACATTTCAATAATATTTTATCAATATCCAATTCAAACATTTTTTTTTGAGTATTGGATATTTAAAGGGGTACATAAATTTTATTTAACAAAAATCCCTAAAATGCCATTTTCAATGCGGGAGATATAAAGAGGGGTAGGTTTATTTGATTATCTTTTATCCAAAGGTCTGACATACTACATTTTTTTAGTTTATACTACTTTTATAATTTATTGATACTACTATTTTGTTTATATGATGTTGATAAGATAGTGCCTGTTATTATTGGATATGATACTAATTATTCGTTAATTTGTCCTAATTAACTTTTAAACTATAAACAATTATGAAAAAATTATTACTAGTTGCTGCGTTTGCAGTATTCGCTTTTCAACTACCCAAGCTCAACAAATGAAAGTTGGAGTAGGTGCCGCCATTCCTATGGGTGATTTTAAAGATGGTTACTCTTTTGGTCTTACAGGGGATTTCACTTATTTCTTTGAAGTGAACGATGCCTTTTTGGTAGGCCCACAAGCAGGTCTTCTTTACTATATGGGGAAAGATATTGACGGCTATAAGCCAGATGCAGCAATGTTCCTTCCTATTAGTGCTTCCGCAAGATATCTAATAGAAGATTTCTCTTTTGGAGCTGATTTGGGCTATGGAATCGGATTGGCTCCTGATGGCAACGATGGTGGATTTTTCTACCGACCTAAAGCTGCTTATAATTTTGGATCTATAGGAGTTGTATTGTCTTATTCTGGAGTAGCTATGACTGGTGCTACTTTCAGCTCTTTTAATGCCGGAGTTGAATTTTCATTCTAAAAACAGCAATATTCTTTAATAAAAAGCAGGGTTTCGTCCCTGCTTTTTTTATTGTAAAATATGTGATTTGCCAGAATTAACATTATTTACTATGTTTGAAAGCTAATAACCTGCTTTTTTAGCTATAAAAACCTTTTAATTATGAAAAAATTTTTACTTATTGTATTTTCATTATTTGTATTTGCAACCATTCAGTCGCAAGAAGTTAATTTTGGAGCAAAAATTGGCCTTAACGTATCCAAAGTTGGAGGAGATACCGATATGGGGGATTTTGGTTTAAAGTCCGGTTTCCATATTGGCGGACTAGCCGAGATTTCTTTTTCGGAAAAATTTGCGTTGCAACCGGAATTACTATATTCCTTTGAAGTTTATGAATTTGGCTCCATCCTACAAAGTGTGGATGTAAAATCATCCTATATCCGGGTTCCTATTCTAGCTAAATACTATATTATTGAAAGATTGAGCGCAGAGGCTGGCCCATCTTTTGGCGCTCTGGTTTCTGCAAAGGTCAAAGATGTCGATGTGAAAGATGATTTTAATAGTTTCGATGCCGCCATTGCTCTCGGGGCTTCGTATCACTTAGATATGGGGGTATTCTTTAGTTTGCGGTATAACTTAGGGTTAACAAATATGAACGATGTTGAGGGCTTTAATGTTAAAAACCAAGCCAATACCTTTCAGGTTTCTGCAGGTTATTTCTTTTAATTTAAGTTGATATTTTATTTATAAAAGCAGGAATCAAGGTCCTGCTTTTTTTATTTATTACTTTTACGATATGAAAATAATAATCATCAATGGCCCCAACCTGAACCTGCTCGGAAGGCGGGAAAAAGATATCTACGGAAACCAAACTTTCAATGATTTTTTTGAAAGTTTGAAAAATAAATATCCAAACGTTGAACTATCCTTTTTCCAATCCAACATAGAAGGAGAACTGATAGACAAAATCCAGGAAGTCAACCATGATTGTGATGGTATTATTTTAAACGCCGCCGCCTACACCCATACTTCCATAGGAATTGCTGATGCGGTTCGCGCTATTGAGACGCCAGTAGTTGAAGTACATATATCCAATACTTTTTCAAGAGAAGACTATCGCCATAAAAGTTTTATAGCACCACATGCCAAAGGAGTTATTGTCGGTTTTGGTTTACAAAGTTATGAGTTGGCCGTGCAGAGTTATTTGGAATGAAATGAGGCAGGAAGGGAATCACGAACCACTGCCTGTCCCGATTTTACATCGGGAACTAAAGGGAAACACGACTGACGGGAAACACCGCTTGTCCCGATTTACTGCGGGAATTAAATGGAGCCAAGAACCACGATTGAAGGGGACCACGACTCAATACTTGTCCTGATTTTACATAGGGAACTGAAGGGAACCAAGAACCAAGATGAAAGGGACCCACGACAAAAGAGAATTGTCGCTTGTCCCGATTTTATCTCGCGAATTAAAGGGGAGGAGTTTAATTGCGATCAACTTCTTTCCAATGTAATAAGGTGAATTGTGCGGTCAATTTGAAATTCTCTACTAAGATAATAATGTTGGGAATGTTGCGGGATTTTATTAATTTCTTTGGAAAGGAATTACCAATTGGCGTTACGGATAATAAGTTTAACCTTATTACCTTATCAACATGCTAATTGATCACAAAAGACCCAGATCCGTTTGTAAAAGAAGAAAATTGAATTTAGAGAGCGTTAAAGATTGAAGTTTCCAATTCGTAAGATATTTCTTATTTTTCTCAATTATATGAACAAAAAAAATCGCAACTAAGTGCGATTTTTTTAATTTTGTCTACCGTCTACCGTCTACCGTCTACCGTCTACCGTCTACCGTCTACCGTCTACCGTCTACCGTCTACCGTCTACCGTCTACCGTCTACAAATGAATCACTTCCCCATAAGCATCCGCTACGGCTTCCATAACGGCTTCGCTCATAGTTGGGTGGGGATGGATGGTTTTTAAAACTTCGTGACCTGTAGTTTCCAGTTTCCTTCCCAATACGGCTTCTGCAATCATATCGGTAACCCCGGCGCCAATCATATGGCAACCTAGCCATTCGCCGTATTTGGCATCGAAGATCACTTTTACAAAGCCATCCTTTGTTCCTGCAGCACTTGCTTTTCCACTGGCAGAGAATGGGAATTTTCCTACCTTAAGTTCATAGCCAGCTTCTTTTGCCTGTTTTTCTGTCATCCCTACACTTGCGATTTCGGGACTTGCATACGTACAGCCTGGAATATTTCCGTAATCAATAGGCTCTACATTAAGGCCTGCAATTTTTTCTACACAGGTAATTCCTTCTGCGGAAGCAACGTGGGCTAGGGCAGGACCATGTACTATATCGCCAATGGCATAATATCCAGGAATGTTGGTTTGGTAAAAATCATTGACTACGATTTTTCCTTTGTCAGTTACGATTCCGACATCTTCCAATCCTATGTTCTCAAGATTGGAAACAATTCCTACTGCTGAAAGAACGATTTCGGCTTCTAAGATCTCTTCGCCTTTTTTGGTTTTTACGGTTGCCTTTACATTTTTCCCTGAAGTATCCAATTTTTCCACTGAGGAATTGGTCATTACCTTAATCCCGGCTTTTTTGAAAGAACGCTCAAATTGCTTTGAAACATCTTCGTCTTCCAACGGCACAAGGTTTGGCAAAAACTCTACAATGGTAACTTCCGTTCCCATAGAATTGTAAAAATGGGCAAATTCAGAACCAATGGCGCCACTTCCTACAACGATCATGCTTTTGGGTTGCTTTTTAAGAGTCATGGCTTCACGATAGCCGATAACCTTTTTTCCATCTTGCTTTAGGTTTGGAAGTTCTCTGGAACGTGCTCCTGTAGCAACAATAATATGGTCTGCGGAATATTCCTTTCCATCGACATCAACTTTTTTTCCAGGCTTTAACTTCCCGTGACCTTCGATTACGTCGATTTTATTTTTTTTCATTAAAAACTGCACGCCTTTGCTCATTCCATCAGCAACTCCACGGCTTCTGTCTATAACCTTTCCGAAATCCTTATCAAATTCCTTTATGGTAAGGCCATAACTATCAGCATGTTTGAGATAATCAAAAACCTCGGCGCTTTTCAATAGTGCCTTTGTAGGGATACATCCCCAGTTTAAACAGATGCCACCAAGGTTTTCTTTTTCTATAATGGCGGTCTTTAACCCCAATTGAGAGGCTCTAATGGCGGCAACATATCCACCTGGGCCGCTTCCTAAAACTATTAAGTCGTATTTGCTCATTTCTTGCTTTTATGTATAAAATCTTTTGAGGGAACGAATTTACGAAATACAAAGGGAAAAAGTACAAATTCCAAAAATGAAATTCCAAATACCAAACAACAAGAACCAAATTCCAAATTCCAAATTCCAAAAAGGAAACAAATTCCAAAAATGCAATATAAAATAATATACATAGCCCAAGTACCAAATCCCAAATTCCAAACAACAAGTACCAAATTCCAAACAACAAGTACCAAATACCAAATACCAAATTCCAAAAACCAAATTCCAAAACCAAATTCAAAACCTCAAATGAACGAATCCCAAATCCCCAATTAACGAATCCAAATCAAAAAACCCAAATTCCAAAGGATCGTTCTTTGGAATTTGGGTTTTGAACATTTTTGGTTATTTGAAATTTGGTCCTTGCGGCCTGCTATTTTTTTGGAATTTGATACTTAAAAATTGGAACTTTCTTGGAATTTGGAATTTAATTTTATCCCGGATTTATTTTTTAAAATCCAGTGAGAGCGAGTTTATACAAAACCTTTGTCCCGTTTCCGTCGGTCCATCATTGAATATATGACCTAAGTGGCTTCCGCAATTGGCGCACAAAGTTTCCGTGCGCATCATTCCGTGAGAGGTATCCTTGACAAATTCTATTGCACCTTCAATGGCATCATCAAAGGAAGGCCAACCACAGCTGCTTTCAAATTTTTGGTCACTCTTAAAAAGAGGAGCATGGCAGGCGCCACAAACGTAGGTGCCATTTTCAAAATGAAGATTGTACTCTCCTGTTCGAGGGAATTCGGTGCCTTTTTCACGTAGGATATGGTAGCGTTTTTCGTCTAATTCCTCACGCCATTCGGCTTCCGACTTGCTTACTGGATATTTATTTGGATTGTTCATTGTCTGGAATAAAATTTAAGGCAACGCCATTTATACAATGTCTTTTGCCAGTTGTTTCTTTGGTCCATCATCAAAAACGTGACCTAAATGGCCGCCGCAAGTAGCGCAATGTTCCTCCGCTAAGATATAACCCATTTGCTTTTCTGTTGAAAAAGCAACATTGCCTTCAATCACGCGATCAAAACTTGGCCATCCTGTACCGCTATCAAACTTGTGCTTGCTTTCGTAAAGTGGAGTCCCACAAGCGGCGCATACGTAAGTCCCCGATTTATAATTGTCGTTTAGCTTACTGCTAAAAGCCCGTTCGGTTCCATTTTTACGCATCACATTATAAGCAATAGGAGATAACTCTGCTCGCCATTCGGCGTCCGTTTTTACTACTTTAAAAGATTGTTTTTCTGAGCCTTTGCTTTTCTGCGCTGGTGAATTGCAACTAAAAAAAATTGCGCCCAAGAAAATTATAATACTTAAATTTTTCATTATTATTATTCAATTGTTTGAATTTCCGTGTCATTAGCCCTCATTACTTCAAGTAGTTTTTCCATCGAAGGATTTGTTTTTGCGAATTCAGCAGGAACAACGGCTATCCTAAAGATTTGATTTCTGACGTCTTCATTTGCAATATTTGAAAGTGGAAAATTTCCTTCAATGGTGAACTGAATGCTTATAAAGGTGGAATTATAGTTATATTGGAAAAAATCGCCAGATCCATCGTTATAAAAAATACTTTGTGGCAACTGTGTCCACACATCTGCGGGCGGATTTACAATATTATCTGAACCTGATAAACGGTAAACCAACACGGCATCACTTTCGTAAACTGTAAATGGATAGGAAATAGTGTTGGTATACAATTGATTGAATTCAGCATCATATTGGTAGTTATTGACAGTAGTTTCAAATATTTTGGCGTAAACTAAACCACCCGGAGGTCCTTGTTCTCCCGTACACGAAGTGAAAAAAATGGTTGAGGAAAGGGCGAGGAAGAGAATAATATTTTTCATAATCGATTTTTTTAGAGTTTCTACGTTCAATTTTACAAAAGTCGTTCCAACTTTTTGTAAAAGGATAAATTTACATGCTATCGCCCTATTTATCTATTAAGGAAACACTAAAGTTGTATTGTAGAGAATCCTCTCCTGTAATATTTCAGTATAATAAACCCAGGGTTTGAAAATCGAAAAGCTATTACAACTTATTAACCCTTTGCTGTTGCCAGTTTAACCTTATTACCTTATCACTTATTACCTTGCCGAGAATAATATTTCCGTTAAAAACAACCGCCGAAACATCCTAGTTCCTGTCCCAATTATAGTTCCTTCTAATTTTACTTAAACAACACTGATTAATTATATAAACATTTAGAAAAACTTTAATATTTGCGTTGCGATTATATCCATAGCTTTAACCAAATAAAAACTGTTATTATGAAAGTTAAACTAATCATATCATTTTTTGCTGCCGCTTTATTTGCAGTTGGCTGTGCCACCAATCCCTTTACGGGAGAAAAGACCTTGGCCTTGGTTCCGAACTCACAAATATTACCAATGGCGTTTCAACAGTATAAAGAATTTCTGTCCACACATAAGGTTGAAAAGAATACTGCAGACGCAAGGCTGGTAAATGAGGTAGGGCATCAAATCGCCGCTGCGGCAGAAAAATATCTAAAAGCTCACGGTTATAGGGAATATTTAAAAGACTATCAATGGGAATACAATTTGGTAGAAAGCCCTGAAGCAAATGCTTGGTGTATGCCAGGAGGTAAAATTGTCGTCTATTCCGGCATATTGCCGATCACCAAAGATGCAGCAGGATTGGCCGCAGTAATGGGTCACGAGGTTGCCCACGCTCTTGCCAATCACGGACAACAGCGAATGAGCGCTGCCCAACTCCAACAATTGGGTGCTGTGGCTGGAGATTTAGCCCTGGCAAATAATCCTAAATATCAACAAATATTCGATTCTGCTTATGGAGTCGGAACCAATTTGGGAGTAATGCTACCGTTTAGCAGAAGCCACGAAACCGAAGCGGATAAAATTGGGCTCACCCTAATGGCTATTGCTGGTTATGATCCAATGGCGGCTGCTCAATTATGGGAAAGAATGCAGGCTCAAGAAAAGGGAACTCCGCCAGAATTTTTGAGTACCCACCCCGCAAGCAGCACCCGTATAAGGAATATCCGATCGTGGGCACCTGCTGCTAAAGCGGAGGCTCGAAAGCATGGAGTAACTAATTTTAAAATGTAGACTCCGAGAAATCGAAATCGAAACAAGGTTTCCTGTCGTGAGGTCGGAAACCTCATCAACTTTGCCATTGAACAAAGGTTTGGAAATGGAATTGAAGACAAAAGAAGTTTGCGTTTACTTTCCTTTCGTTAAATCAAATAAAACATTCGGCAATTCTAGAATGAATCATTTAAAAATATGAAATCCCGCATTGAGCGGGATTTTTTATTAGTTTAGCATTCCAAATTATCAAAATAAATCATGCCCAAATTGCCCAAAGGAAGTAAAAGGTTATTATTTGCATGGGCATTTTATGATTGGGCAAATTCTGTTTATAGCCTTGTCATTACCTCGGCCATCTTTCCAATCTATTATCAAGGTCTCTTCAAAACTGCCAATATAGAAACTGTTTATGTCTTTGGTGGAAATATTAGAAGTACTCCTCTAATTAGTTACACCACCGCGGCGGCGTTTTTATTGGTTGCTCTTATTTCGCCATTTTTGTCCGGAATTGCGGATTATGTAGGCAACAAGAAGAATTTCATGAAATTTTTCTGTTACCTGGGAGCACTCTCTTGTATTGGACTTTATTTTTTTAGCATCGAAAACATCCTGATAAGCTTAATGTTTTATTTCTTTGGGCTGATAGGTTTTTGGGGCAGTCTTGTATTTTATAATTCTTACTTGCCCGATGTGGCCTTTCCAGAACAACAGGACAAGATAAGTGCGCGGGGATTTTCCCTGGGATATATAGGAAGCGTAATTTTATTGCTGTTTAATCTGGCAATGGTAATGATGCCAGAACTTTTTGGTTTGGGTGAAGGAGAGCGAGCAAGTATGAATGCCATGAAAATGGTCCTTCGTCAGCGTGGGTATTTGGTGGATCCTTTTTAGCCAATACACTTTCTATTATCTTCCGAAGGGAAACAAAAGTGACAAAAAAGTAACCACAAAAATATTACTTAACGGGTTTCACGAATTAAAGAAAGTTTATGTATCACTTTCGGCAGATCTCCAGTTAAAAAGATTTCTTACAGCTTTTTTTGTTTACAGTATGGCAGTCCAAACTGTTTTGTTGGTGGCCACTTATTTTGGAGAACAGGAAATTAGTTGGGGTGGGAGCGAAGAAAAAACAATTGGATTGATTTCCAGTATACTGATTATACAATTGGTAGCAGTGGTGGGAGCAGAATTAACCTCTATTGCCTCAAAAAGATTTGGAAATATTTCCGTTTTGGTGGTTATTAATATGGTTTGGGTGGTTATTTGCGTAGTAGCATATTTTATCAGCACGCCACTTCAGTTTTATATAACGGCGGGCGTTGTGGGAATGGTAATGGGAGGAATTCAGTCACTTTCCCGTTCTACCTATTCAAAATTCCTTCCGCAGACAAAGGATACCACTTCCTACTTTAGCTTTTATGATGTTGCCGAAAAAATTGGTATCGTAATAGGAATGCTCCTTTACGGATTTATTGATCAAATTACCGGGAGTATGCGGAATTCCATATTGTTTCTAGTTGTATTCTTTTTATCTGGTTTATTTTTACTCTTAAGAGTGCCAAAAAATAAAAGCGATTAAACAATTTTTGTTTAAGTTTGCTGTTATTACCTACCAAACAACTTATCTAATGAAGAAAAGATATCTTATAAAGGGAATGCTTTTAATGTTTCTAGCATTCCAATTTATTTCCTGTGAGAATGAACCTCTTGTGGGAAATTTCCCTGACCAAGGAGGTCAAGGTGGAACCCCGACAGGAAAATTCAAGGCTACCGTGGCGGGAGATCAATTCATTGCTGAAACGGTAACTGCTACTCTTTCTGAAACCAATACTTTGAAAATTACCGGAAGTAAATACAACGGTGAAAGTATTTATTTGGAAGTGAAAAATGCTGCATTGGGAACTTTCGATCTGAATTGGAATGGAAGTGATTCCAATCGTGGTGAGTACAAGGATAGGACGAATTCCCTTCCCTATGTTTCGCTTACCGACGGTGGCGGTTCAGGCCAAATAAAAATTACAAAAATCGATGAAGCAACCAATAAGGTTACGGGGAGCTTTGAATTCGTAGGAGTCCGCATAAAAATGGATGATTCTGGAGAACCCGTTCTGGATGGTAATGGCCTACCAGTGATCGAGAATATGGAAATTACCAATGGTACATTTAATTCCATTCCCTATACTATAGGAGACGGAGATGGTGATGGTGATGGTGACGGCGACGACACCCCTCCAAATGAATTTTTTGCCAAAGTCAACGGCAGGGATTTTATTCCAGATACTTTAACCGTAACCGAGCCGATCAACGCAAATGTTCCTATGCTTAAAATAGAAGCATTGAACTCCAATCACGAATTAATCCGTATCGATATACCAAAAAACCTTGGAGTTGGCACCTTCCAAATGGTAAACTTATCCGATGGCACAAAGCTCATCGGTCTATACAAGGATAACAGGGGCGGCGCAAATCTTACCTCCAATCCGGGTGAAATAACCATTACGGAATTCGATTTGGTACAAGGAGTTATTTCGGCAACATTTAAATTTACCGCAACCGATCCTTTGGGAGTAGACAATACTGTAGTCAAGATAAAAGAAGGTCGTTTTACCATTTATTTTGAAGGTGTTCCCGGAGCAATGAATATGTTTAAAGCGAATATTGATGGAGAGCCGTATACTGCAGAAACTATGGAGGTTTCCACATCTATTGTAGGTCGATATCCACGAATTACATTGACAACCACCGCCGATAACCGACGCATTATTCTTAGTTTTCCTGCAACTCTTACCGTTGATACATTCGATATAGGAACAGAAGTTATTATCGGAGATGAAATTGTGGGAACCTACTATCCCATAGATGGGGTTTCTATTCCTTATGTTTCCGAATCTGGTAGTTTGACGATTACCAATTATGATTATGATACCGGAATTATTGAAGGTACTTTCAATTTTACGGCTGTAGATCCTACAACTCTGGATCCGACCGTTTACGAAATTACCGGAGGTGAATTTATGGTGATTTTACAAAGACCATAAGTATTAAAACAAATTATTAAACCAAATAGGAAAGCCGTTCCAAGTTAATTCTGGAACGGCTTTTTTAATTGATCAAAAGTAAATTTTACTTATTGGGCTTTCACTTTACCAGAACCCGAAACGCTGACCGTATTGCTTGTAGGATTTCCACTATAAAATATACTTCCAGATCCAGAGATTCCTCCGGAAAGAGTTTTGCTTACAAATATTGATGAGCTTCCCGAACCGGAGATATAGATTTCAGCTTGTTCCGTTTTTAATTTCCTTCCATTAAACTTGCCACTTCCAGTGGTTGTCCCTTTAAAGGAATCTGAAATACCTTCCAGTTCTATTGAGCCTGATCCATTCAGTTCTGAAACGATGGAATTGGTTTCCACGTTAATTCCTATGTTGCCAGAACCTTTTAAATTCACATTTAAGACATCACTTTTTATAGGATCTTGACCTTCAATTTTCCCAGAACCTCTCAATGATATTTCCGACAATTCTTCAAAAGGAACTTTGATTTTTATTTTTGTGGTATTTTGAAGAGATGTGTTCGGTTTCATTGAAATAGTAAGTGTTTTTCCGTCAGATTCTACAAGAATATATTCCTGAACATTGTCTTCCGCAGTTACTTGAATATTTCCTTCCTTAGCTTTTTCAATATATACCTCCATCGAGCCATGCACATTGATAATGTTATATGGCTTTGTTGTTATGGTTTTAGTAATTACGTTCCCACTACCTTTAATGGATGTGGTTTTTCTGTTTTGAGCTGAGAGTTGCAAGTTTGCTATTGCAATAAGCATAATTGTGATAGAAAAATTTCGAAGTGTTTTCATGATTTATTTTTAAAGTTCATTAAAGGTTACATTGCCATAACTGGAATTTATATCTATAAGATTTGTGGTGGAGGGGGAACCGTGATATCCTGAATATAATTTATTACTTCCATCTTTTGAGGATTTAGTGACATTAACCATATTCTCCCCTTTAAAATTTGAATAGGAAGTATTGATGGAGAAGTTAAAATCCAAATCTCTTTCGAAACCCAACTTAACTTGCGTGTAGGCGGCTCTTATAGAAACATTTTTTGTTGTTGAGGTCAATTTTTCGATTGTTATATTTCCATAAGTGGAGTTTAGGTCGGCAGAACCTGTTATCGCCCCAATCCTGGTGGTAAGATAAGCGCCTCGACCAATCAGGTTCTGGCTTTTATCAACTAATATTTTACCGTACTCACAGTTGAAGTCAAGACTTTTTATATCTAAAATTTCGGAATCGGTGTAATTCGCAGCTAGTTTGATCTTATCTGCTTTCCGCAAGGTAAACCCTGAATAATTGGCATTGATAGTTCCATTTTTCATATAACCAATAGAGGAGTTAGTCGTATAATTAAAAGAGAGGGAATTGTTGTCGCCTAGTAAATCTCCAATAATGAGTTGACCGTAATTGCATTTTATTTTTGCACTTCCTTTGAGCTGGTTGATACTTATAGCTCCATAATTATTATCGAGATTTACCGAATTGGTAATTGGAATCTTCACGATGTAGTTTATTTCCATAGAGATATTACTCTTTTTGCTTCCAAACCAATTCCAATTGTTTTTACCTTTATTAATAACAGTTTTGGCCGTTACCAAGGAACTGTTTCCAGAAAAATCCACATCGATGTCGTTAAGTCTTTTTTCTACCTCATTTTCATCGTCGCCATTGGTTTTGATGGAAACAACAATGGAAATTCTGTTTTCATTCCACGAAACAAGATCAATGTTCCCGTAGCTGTTTTCAATCCTTAACTCAGCATCGGGATTGACGTTGTATTCCTTTTTAAGGGATTTTTCCTTGGTGTATTTTCCCTTGAATCTTTCGGGTCCTGCAAAGACCATTGCGGGGAGCATAAGGGCTAATAGCAATATTTTATATTGTGGTTTCATTTGTTTCAGTGTTAAGTTTTTTTATCATTTCAATCTTTGCAATCACTTGTTTTAAAAGGTCTATCCTTTTTTGGAAGTTGTTTATCATTGCATAAACTACACGTTTATCATTGCCGCTGCTTACAAGATCCTTTTTTAAGACTTTCATATTCTGTTTCTAAAATATCCATTTGTTTTAAAGCATCTTCGACAAGAACTTTAGTTTCGGGAGAATGAAAACCTTTTAATGTATTCATTTCCTTATTGAATGCAGCGGTAAAGAAACTCTGTGTTTGGGCCATCTCAGGTGAAACGCTTGCCAAATCGGCTGTCGGAATATCTCTTTCAACATACATGAATCCCAATGCAACAATAATGACAACCGACGCGGCGATCGATAAAGGTTTCCACCATTTTCGATAGGTACCGGATGATGTTTTATGTTTCTCTAATTTTCTTAAAAATCTTTTTTTATGACCTTCGGGCGTTTCATACACATCAAAACCATCTTTTAGGTTTTCAAAAAGTTCGTCGAGTTTGTCTTTCTTCATAACGTTAGTTGTTTTCGCAAACTATCTTTTGCACGCGAAATGAGCGTTCGGCAGTTTGCATAACTTATATTCAATATTTCACAAAGTTCTTCGTAGTCATATCCCTCAATTAAATGGAGGGTCAAAATCCGACTATAACTTGTATGCAATTTTGCCATACAATCCATTACTTTGGCAGCTTTTATTTTTAAGTAATCTTCTTCTGGTATTCCGTCACTTTCGTCCGCTACGTCCACAATTTCATTTTCAGGAAGGGCTGCATATCTTTCTGACTTCTTCAAATGGGTCAAACTTCTATTTATCACGATTCTTTTAAGCCAAGCACCAAAAGCCGCCTCACCTTTGAAGCTTTCTAGTTTGTCGAAAGCCGTAATGAACGATTCTTGCATAACATCTTCGGCATCGTCAGGATTCTTTACTATCCTCATAGCTACATTGAACATGGCTCGTTGGTAGCGACTGTAAACCTCCATTTGTGCAAGACGGTTGTTCTCTTTACAAAGAAGCAATAAGGCATCTATATCTAGTTTGGTTAGGGACAATGTTTAACTGTTGTTTGTATTAAAGATATCGCTTCTTATAAATTGTTACACTTTAGAATTAAAAAGTTTCCATTTTGGAATCTTGAACTGCAAAACCTAGAATAGTCTAGGTTGGCACAACTCTTGAAATATACTATAAGAGAACCCGGAGATAGAATGATTTGCGGGGTTCTTTTGTAAAGTGAATCATTTTTTTAATAACAGATATTGTGTTTGCCCAAATAGGTGACACAATGTCTTAAACATAATTATGACAAAATCAAAATTAACATCATTGGACAAGCTGTCATTTCAGGATTTAGAAGGAGATGCGGAATTTATACCCCTTATGTCTGCGGAAGATGAGGATGCGATGCACAGGGAAAATCTTCCTGACACACTTCCTATTTTACCCTTACGAAATACCGTTCTTTTTCCCGGAGTTGTGATTCCGATAACCGCTGGACGCGACAAGTCCATCAAACTTATCAATGAAACCAACAAAGGCAATAAGATAATCGGTGTTGTATCGCAAAAGGACGAATTCGAGGAAGAACCCGGAATCGATGATATCAATACCATTGGAACAGTGGCACAAATTCTTCGGGTTTTAAAGATGCCCGACGGGAACACAACCGTTATTATTCAAGGTAAAAAGCGATTTGAGGTTTCGGAAATTATCGATACCTTACCCTATATGACAGCGAGAATCCTTGAAGTGGAAGAGGCTCGCCCCGAAACTGAGAACGACGAATTCCGGGCCATCATCGATTCGATAAAGGAAATGGCTCTACGGATAATCAAGGATAGCCCCAACATTCCCTCGGAAGCTGCTTTTGCTATTAAAAATATAGAAAGCTCTAGTTTTCTTATCAATTTTGTTTCATCCAACTTAAATATTCCTGTAGAAGAGAAGCAAAAGTTGTTGGAAATAAACAACCTGAAAGATCGCGCTCTGGAGACCCTTCGATATATGAACATCGAAATCCAAAAACTTTCTTTGAGGAACGACATCCAATCAAAGGTGCAGCATGATATCAATCAGCAGCAACGTGAATATTTCCTTCAACAGCAAATGCGTACCATTCAAGAAGAGCTGGGAGGTTCTTCGACGGAAGAGGAGATTGATGAAATGCGACTCCAGGGCAAAAAGAAAAAATGGAGCAAAGAGGTTCAAAAGCATTTTGAGAAGGAATTGACCAAGATGCAACGAATGAACCCGCAAGTGGCAGAATACAGCATTCAACGCAATTATTTGGATCTTCTTTTGGATTTGCCATGGGAAAAATACAGCAAAGATAAATTTGACCTAAAACGGGCCAGAAAAAGTCTTGGATCGCGACCATTACGGACTCGACGACGTTAAAAAACGTATCATTGAATATTTGGCAGTTTTAAAATTGCGGAACGATATGAAATCACCCATCCTATGTCTTTATGGACCTCCAGGAGTGGGGAAAACCTCATTAGGAAAGTCTGTAGCAGAGGCCTTAGGCAGAAAGTACGTCAGGATGTCCCTAGGTGGTCTTCGAGATGAAGCTGAGATTCGCGGGCATAGAAAAACCTATATTGGAGCCATGCCAGGACGAATTGTACAAAGTATCAAAAAGGCAGGAACCAGTAATCCGGTTTTTGTACTAGATGAGATCGATAAAATGTCAGCGAGCAATCAAGGAGACCCCTCTTCAGCGATGCTCGAGGTTCTAGATCCCGAGCAGAACAGCTCCTTTTATGACAATTTCCTGGAGTTGGGATATGACCTTTCAAAAGTGATGTTTATTGCAACATCCAATAGTCTTAGCACCATACAGCCTGCGCTTAGGGATAGGATGGAGATCATCAACGTCACAGGTTATACGGTTGAGGAAAAGGTAGAAATTGCAAAACGGCATTTATTGCCGAAGCAATTGAAAGAGCACGGAATGGATAATGACGCAATCCAGATTCCAAAAAAACAACTCGAAAAGATTGTTGAAGGTTACACTCGTGAAAGTGGGGTTCGTTCCTTGGAAAAACAAATAGCGAAAATGGTCCGCTATGTTGCGATGAAGATTGCAATGGAAGAAACCTACGAAAGGAAAATAACGAATGAAATCATTGTAGAAGTCCTGGGCTCTCCAAAAATGGAACGCGATAAGTATGAGAACAATGATGTTGCAGGTGTAGTAACTGGCTTAGCTTGGACAAGTGTGGGCGGCGATATATTATTTATTGAATCTACGATATCAAAAGGTAAGGGCAATCTGAACCTTACTGGTAACTTAGGTAAGGTAATGAAGGAATCTGCTACCATCGCTTTGGAATACATCAAATCCAACGCAGAGATCTTGGGTATTTCACCGGATATTTTTGAAAAATACAATGTACACATTCACGTGCCTGAAGGTGCCACACCCAAGGATGGACCAAGTGCTGGAATTACCATGTTGACTTCCTTGGTATCGTTATTTACACAACGAAAGGTTAAGAAAAGCCTAGCGATGACGGGAGAAATCACGTTAAGAGGGAAAGTTCTTCCAGTAGGTGGAATAAAAGAAAAGATCTTGGCAGCGAAACGCGCCCACATTAAGGAGATTTTACTTTGTGAAGGCAACCGATCGGATATTATGGAGATAAAGCCTGAATATCTTAAGGGACTTAAATTCCATTATGTAAAAGATATGAGTGAGGTCCTTGAAGTGGCCCTGACCAATGAAAAGGTGAAAAATGCAAAGAACCTAGATTTGGTCGATTAGGATAAAACCTATATTATTGACGGATGTGATATGAAAACTAGTTTTTCATTTCACATCCGTTTTTTCTTTCATTTTCCCTACATTCGGGAGGCGATGAAAATAAATTATACTTACTTTCGTTTTAGATTTCAGTTACGGTAACTTACATCCATGGCCCATAAGGTTTTTATTGTATTTTTTCTCTTCTCAGCTACAGTTACCGCACAGGTAGGAGGTAGGTCAACATACCAATTTCTCAACTTGGTCAACAACCCCAGGATGGCAGCATTAGGAGGAAAAGTGGTGACCAATTACGATTACGATCCCATTCAAGCTATTTGGAATCCAGCCAGTATAAACCCTGAGATGGATAACCAGCTTTCCATGAATTATACTAATTACATTGGCGATGTTAATTACGGAACCGCCGCCTACGCATATCTTTGGGACAGACGTACCCAAGTAATCCACGCTGGGGTAACGTACGTAAATTATGGAAAATTCGATGGATATGACGAAGTTGGAAATCCTACCAACAGTTTTAGCGGGAGCGAGGTTGCCTTATCTTTTGGTCATGCGCGAAATATCGCATTTACAAATTTTCATGTAGGCGTAAACGTAAAACTGATTTCCTCAAAACTGGAACAATATTCCTCCATTGGTGGCGCATTGGATATTGGCGTGATGTATGTTTATGAAGATTGGGATCTCAACATTACTGGAGTTGCACGAAATCTAGGTACTCAGTTTAAACCTTATCACGAGCAATACGAGCCGTTGCCGTTTGAATTGCTCTTTGGAATTTCCCAGACTTTGGAAAATATTCCTATCCGCTGGCATTTCACCTTAGAGAATATGCAGATTTGGAACGTTGCGTTTTCCAACCCCGCAAGAGAACAAACGGATTTGGAGGGTAACGTTACCAAGGAGAAAATTAATTTTCTGGACAATGCTTTTCGACATGCCATTGTGGGAATTGAATTGTTTCCAGAAAGTGGATTCAATCTCCGCTTGGGATACAATTTTAGAAGGGGAGAGGAATTACGTATTCTTGAAAAACGGGCCCTCGCAGGTCTAAGTGCGGGCTTTTCAATTAAGTTGAATAAATTACGGCTTAGTTATTCCTATGCCAAGTACAGTACAGCGGCAAGCTCCAGTTTTTTTGGACTTAATATTGACCTTCAATAATAATTCATTCATTTTTGCTAAATTAAATTCTACGAATAAATTAATGAGGAAAATTACCATAGCCATTGACGGTTTTTCTTCCACGGGTAAAAGCACGGTAGCCAAACAACTTGCTGATGTCTTGGGATATGTCTATGTGGATAGTGGCGCTATGTACCGAGCTGTGGCACTTTATGCTATGGAAAATGGATTTATCACTGCAGAAAGTTTCGATACTGAGAAACTAATAGAATCCCTCCCATCCATACATTTAAGATTTGAGAGAAAGAGGGAAGGGGAGAATGCCCGTATTTTCATGAATGATCGTGACGTGGAAAATGAAATCAGAAATCTTCAGGTCTCAGAGTTTGTCAGTCCCATTGCCACCATTCCAGAGGTGCGGGCAAAATTGGTTGCACAGCAACAGGAAATGGGTCGAAAAAAAGCGGTAGTAATGGACGGTCGCGATATCGGTACCGTTGTTTTTCCCGATGCGGAACTAAAAATATTCATGAACGCATCTGCGCAAGAACGTGCCAAGAGAAGGTATAAGGAACTTATTCAAAGAGGTGATGATATCAAATTTGAAGACGTATTAAAGAATCTAGAAGATAGAGATCGAATAGACTCCACTCGAGAAGACTCTCCATTGCGAAAAGCTGAAGGAGCCATTGAAATCAACAATTCCGAAATGAATATCGAGGATCAACTCAATATGGTATTGCAATTGGCTAAGGATCGGATTGCGGGAAGAGTTTGATATTTGCATTCTAGTTTTTATCAGGAAAAATTGCTTGAAGAAACGTTTCTAATCGAATCCGTATAATTTCTACATCAATCAAAATAACATTATCTCTTATTTCCATACACTATATTTATAAAGTATCATTAGTGTCCGATTAAAATATTACAAAATTCTGTTTTGCCAAGGATAACTGGAGCTTAAAACTTTTTTTATTAAGTGGGACTTTGCTATTATGTTCACATCTGAGATTTAAAAACTAAAAAAGTATGCATAACCAATCTGACCTAGTTATCAAGCTATAGAGGACTAAGTCTATCATCTAACTACTTTTATAATAACCTGATAATAAATGGGTTATGCTTTCCATGGGTTTAAAAATATATACCTAAACCCCTTTGAACTAAAGTACCTAAAACAGACTGAAAGCCTGCCTGCCAAGGCCTGCCTGCCAGAGGCCTGCCTGCCAGATGCACGACAGGCAGGCACGACAGGCAGGCACGACAGGCAGGTCTGTTAGATTCGTGAAAATCAAAGCCAGATTGATTACACATTCGTTTTCCACGAATCAGTGAATTTGTGAAAATTCGTGCAATTCGTGGCAGTACTTGAACCCTCAAGTTAGATAAAGTTCGCGATCTCGGGCGGGCCCGAGTGAAGGACTTGCGTCTTTCAGCGTCCGTGTGCCGCCATAGCTTTAGCGGAGGAGCAAGCGATCTTAAATCTTAGTCGGACACGACTAATAAAGTATTACTATTTTCTTTCCTAAATCTCCATTATTGTTGAAATTTGCAGTGATTGCAATCCAGTATTAGTCAATAAACAGTATGAAATCATTTTATCAGGAATTTAAAAATTTTGCCATAAAAGGCAATATGATTGATATGGCGGTAGGTATCGTCATTGGTACCGCCTTCAACAATGTAATAAGTACAATTGTTAAAATGGTCATCATGCCGCCCCTTTCTCTGCTTACCGAAGGTGTACATCTGGCAGACAAGAAATATATCCTCAGAGCGGCCAAGGAAACTTCTGAGGAAGTGGCGATAGGTTACGGAAATTTATTGGAGGTCCTGATCGATTTTGTCATTATCGCCTTCACCATATTTGTAGTCGTAAAATTCATAAATCGCTTTAAGAAAAAATCGGAAGACGTCAAGGATAAAACGGTCGAAACCCCTAAGGATATTCAGCTGCTGTCAAATATTGAAAAATTGATGGAGGAACAGAACAGGATTTTGAAGAAACAATAGTTAGTGGGTAGACGGTAGTCGGTAGACGGTAGACGGTAGTCGGTAGTCAGTAGTCGGTAGACGGTAGTCGGTAGACGGTAGACGGTAGTCGGTAGTCAGTAGTCGGTAGACGGTAGACGGTAGTCAGTAGGCGGTAGTCAGTAGGCGGTAGTCAGTCAGAAAAGTTCAGTAGTGGCAGTATCCAGTTGCAGTTGGCATTAGTGATCAGTAATCAGTGATCGTTGATTTGATTGGAATTATTGACTATAACTTGAAAATGTAAAATAATTAAAAACCGGTCAACGCTAATCAGGGATATTCAGAACTCTTAAACTCTTAAACTCTTAAACTTTTCAACTCATAAACTCTTCAACTCATAAACTTTTAAACTTCAACTTGAAACCCGAAACCTGAAACCTGAAACCCGAAACCCGAAACCCCTTCCTATTTCCCCTGAACCCGTCGTGCCGTTCCTTTACTGGATTTGTTCTTGCCCACTTCACTAAACTCAAACGTATATTCGTTTTTTGAAGTTGTCAGGATTTTTATTAGGATTGCTTTTTTTTCAGCCTGGTTTTTGGGATTCAGTTTTTTGATAACATATTCACAATCATTGATCCACCGAATGGAAGAAGTATCCGATTTTCCTTTAAAAAAATCGATTTCCATTGAATCATTTCGAACAATTGTAGTTTTGAACAATTCTGTACCGGATATTGCCTCAAACTCAAACTTACCGGTTCTATAATCGGCACAATTTCTTTCTTGGTTATAACACCCCGAAAATAATAGTAACAGACCCAAAACACACAGAAAACGCATAGCTATAAATTTACGCGAATTTCGTGAAAATTAACGACAATGGCCACCTTAGTTTTCGTAGGCCTTAAAACTTCCATCCTTAAAAAAGATTATGATCCGCTCAATTTCCTTTTGATCCGATTGAATATTGGAACCCATTCCTTTTACGGGGATGGTTTCTGAAAATAAATCGGGGATTTGTTTAGAAGTGGGAGCAGGCTTCTGTTTTAAATTCCCTTCCGGTGTTTTTGAGGAATCAGTAGATGGAAAAGTTCCCTTTCCCAAAACGAGCCAATCCATATCCAACTCGGGAAATTTTTGGAGCAGCTTCATCACAAATTCTAGGCTGGGCTTATTCCTTCCGGAGATTAAATGGGAGATAGTGGAGCGGTTAAAATCAATCTCCTCTGCCAATGCGGAAGCGGTCAAGCCGTAGAAATCCAAGATTTTTTCCAACCGTTTTGTAAAATCCTTGCTGTTTAACATTGTAACATATTTGAGATGCTATTTGTGATTACAAATGTATACTATTATTTATTCCTGTCAAAATTTAATAATATAACCGTCTATTTTCTTGAATTAATACTTTGCATAACTACATATAACTATCTGATTATAAATAAATACCACTTGCTTGAAGACATCTTAATAAGAAGATAGGATAAATCCCTAACAATTGTAGCAGTTGTGTTTACGGTTGTAAGCGCATCAATACGGATTCCGATTTTACATTTGTAAACAAGGCATTGTTTAACTTTGTAACACTGAAAAATTATGGAAATAAAAGATTGGTATAGCAGAAATTTTGAGACTCATTTGAGTGGCAGATATATAACCTTGGAAATGGTAATGCCCCTATTGGATAAATACAAGGAAAGGTTTGATTTATCTTTTGCTGGAAAATCCGAAAACGATCTAAATATTCCTTTAGTTCGAATAGGAAATGGTAAAAAGATATTCCTAGCTTGGTCGCAGATGCATGGAAATGAAGCTACCACCACCAAAGCTCTTTTTGACCTGATGAAGTTTTTTAGTGAAGACGAGTATTTTCAAAAGGAAATCCAGCTTTTTCTGAATACCTATTCGCTTTATATACTTCCAATCCTCAATCCGGACGGTGCTGCCTTATATACTCGAGAAAATGCAAATGGAATTGACCTCAATCGGGATGCACAAAATCTTTCCCAACGTGAAAGTCGCTGTCTTCGCTCTGTCTTCGATAGATTGAACCCCGATGGATGCTTAAATATGCACGATCAACGTACTATATATGGATTTGACAATGGCAAACCCGCAACTATTTCTTTTCTTTCTCCAGCTGCCAACGCTGAAAGATCCCTTACAAAAGCTCGAAAAATAGCGATGGAGGGGATTGTGAGGATGGACCAATATCTTCAAACGATTATACCTGGCCAAGTGGGTAGGTATGATGATGGTTTTAACCCCGCTTGTGTCGGTGACACCTTCCAAATGGCGGGTGTTCCAACAATTCTCTTCGAGGCAGGTCATTTTAAGGATGATTACGAACGGGAAAAATCGCGGGAATTTATTTTTTATTCTCACCTTGCCTTTTTTGGGATTATCGGAGAAGAAAACAACATCAATCCCGCAGAATACTTTCAAATTCCGGAAAACCGAAAAAATTATAGGGATATCATTCTTAGAAATGCAAAATTGAAGGATTATACAGACTCTGTTGACATAGCTCTTCAGTACGAAGAGGTATTAAAAGATGGATTAGTTAGTTTTCAACCGGTTGTGGATAAAGTGGGAGATTTGATTAAGCTTTTTGGACATTTTGAGGTAGATGCGGGAGGTGAAGAAATATTAACATTAACTGATAAAAATTTAACAGATAGTGTTAAAGTGACGGAAATCATTAAAAATAAAGAAGGGATTACCAATAAATTATCATAAAAATGTTTTTTAATGGATGGAAACTTTTTATTTTTGCCCAAAAAAGAAGATATTATGTCAAAGTTTAAATTAGACGACACGGATCACAACATTCTGGACTTATTAATTGATAACACGCGGACTCCTTTTACGGATATCGCGAAGAAATTGGATATTTCCGCTGGAACGGTTAATGTTAGAGTGAAGAAGATGGAAGAGGCCGGTATTATTACAGGTTCCTCCCTTCAAGTTGATTACAACAAATTGGGTTATTCCTTTATAGCCTATGTAGGGGTGTTTATTTTCAAAACATCACAAACGCAATTTGTTATGGAACGTATTAGTGAAATCCCCTATATTACGGTAGCTCACGTTACAACTGGTAAATTCAACATCTTTTGTAAGATAAGAGCTAGAGATACTGCTCACGCAAAAGATATTATTTATCAAATTGATGATATTGAGGGAGTAAGCCGTACGGAAACAATGATTTCTATGGAAGAAAGCATTAACGACAAAAAAAGATTGCTACATTCAATTTTTAGTCAGATTTAAGAGTAATTGATAATTTCGTCTAAAAGCCTTTGCCCAGAGTAAAGGCTTTTTTTATTTTTATTGAAAAGATAGGCAAATGGTGGATAACCGAAATTAGTGGACTCTTTTCAAAAGATCAATTCCTTTCAACCTTAACCAATTATTTATAAAACCCAATCGTTAATGAAATTTCTTAAGCTTTTAAAAGATACCTACGTAAGTTGGGACAATAATGATCCATGGGCAAAAAGTGCCATAATTGCTTATTATGCTCTATTTTCCTTGCCTTCCCTACTTATAATTACGGTGCATTTTGCCGGGGTTTTCTTTGGAAGGGAGGCTGTAGAAGGCAGGATTACCTCTGAAATTGGTGGATTGATAGGGCAGGGAAGTGCCGATTTGATCCAAACTATGATCATAAATTCAGCTTTGTCTGAAAGCTCTCTTTTGTTTATCATTTTTGGAGTTGGAGTTTTGATTTTTGGTGCCACGGGAGTCTTTTTTCAACTTCAAAAGGCACTTAATAACATTTGGAGCGTCCGTGCAAAGAAAAACACTCTTTTGGCAACCTTAAAACGTAGGGTTGTTGCTTTTTGGATGGTCTTGGCTATCGGACTCTTAATGCTCATTTCATTGGTAATAAGCACGGCAATTAATGCTTTTAGCGACTTTATTGGAACCTATTATGCCGATATGTCTTCGGCTCTTGTGAAAGTAATAAGTTTTGTTTTTTCACAAATAATTATCACGGCGCTTTTCGCAACCATCTTTACCGTATTGCCCGATGTTAAAGTGAAGTGGAAGACCAATCTTATTGGTGCATTTATGACTTCCTTACTTTTTCTTATTGGTAAATATCTCATTGGGTTTTATTTTTCAAAATCAGATCCTGCTTCGGTCTATGGAGCGGCAGGGAGCTTGGTGCTTTTACTGTTGTGGATTTATTATACCTGTCTTATTTTGTTTTTTGGGGCGGAGTTTACCGTAAATTGGGCGCTGCACCGAAACATAAAAATTGAACCTAGTGAGAATGCAACCCTATCCTATGAAGAGGAAATGAAGGAACTCCGCAAATACAAGAAAAAAGTGGAAGAAGATAAAAAAAAAGCCGAGACCTTAAAAAATAACTAATTTGTCCTCAATAAATCTACCTGATATTAATTGAGAGTGAATGGAAGGTTGCTCTGGGACTGATCATAATGAATAAGCTGTTAACAATCCATTCAAAAAATAATTTGCCTAGGTGAGAGAAATAATTAAATTTTAGGCACTATTGTCTAATAAAAATAATGATAAACCTGAAATTCTAGATTATATTCAGTCCGCCGTGGCGTACTGATGCCTGGGAGAGGTTCTGTTTTCCTACCGATATATAATGTCTAACGGCATATCGTCCACCGAGACGAACAAAATATTGGTAACCGGCAGATAACCGTTAAGAAAAAGTCAGCCCGCGGCGGACTAAATATGTTTTTTCATCGGACAATACTTAACTTTTATATTAAAAAAAATGAATAAAATTTCAACTTTGAATAAAATAACCCCTATAGATTATCCCATTTTGGACAGCATCAAGAATCGCTGGAGTCCAAGAGTGTTTTCAGAAAAACCCATTTCGGAAGAACAAGTAAAAATATTGCTCGAAGCGGGACGATGGGCTCCGAGTTCTGGTAATATGCAACCCTGGAGAATTATTTGGGGAATCAAGGGGACGGAGATGTACGATCGTATTTTCGATTGTTTAGATGATTATAACCAATCTTGGGCCGGAAATTCCCAAGTACTTTGGCTGAATGCGTTTAAAAAAACCATGAATAAAAATGATAAGGAGAATTTCCATGCTCTTCATGATCTCGGTCTTTTTATGGGGAATGTTATCAACCAGGCCAACAGTATGGGAATCGCCGTTCACCAAATGGCGGGAGTCCAGTTTAAGGATGCCCAAAATGAATTTCAATTTACCGATGACTATCACGTGGCCACAGCAGTAGCGTTTGGATATTTTGGTGGAGATGAAGAAGTTTTGCCAGAGAATTTAAAAAAGCAGGAACTCAAAGAATTACGAAAGCGGAAATCGCAAGAGGAATTTGCCTTTAATGGGAATTTTCAAAAATAGCTTTTCCAATACTTTAAAGACTTTTTGAAAGTTCAGTAGGAGGGAAGTAGAAAAGGGTATAAATAGGTTACCATAAAATCTCGAACGGTTTCGCATTTTGGCATTATTATTTTTATCTTAGATGTACTAGAAATTTAGTTCTCAAGCGAATGTCCGATTCCGAAAAGAAAACATCCCAAGATCAGGAACACATAGATAATGAGTTGAAAAACTCTAAGGTTTCCCAATCGGGCACCGCAAAATCGCACGGGGAAATCCTGAAACAGCAGATTATAGAAGGGCAGGAGACCTATGATAAAAAACCGGTAAGTATTCTTCTAAGTTCGCTGACAGCCGGATTGGAAATAGGATTCAGTTATTTACTGATCTGTGTTTTGTTTTATTTCCTCAATGGAAAAGTTAGCGAGGATACCCAAATCAAAGCTTTGGCATTGGTCTATCCCGTTGGGTTTATTATGATAATCCTTGGTCAATCCATTCTTTATACCGAGCAGACTTCCTTGCTCACTTTGCCGGTTCTTAATAAAAAACGAAGTCTTGGAAGTCTTTTAAGGCTATGGGGATTGGTGATTCTTGGAAACCTAATCGGTGGGTATCTTATTTCTTTTTTATTGGTTTGGTTTGGCCCGCGATTGGGGGCTTTTGACCTAGAAACCGTGGAAAAAATAGCAATCCACGTTACCCAATATAGCGGACTTGTTATTCTGGTAAGCAGCATCTTGGCAGGTTGGTTAATGGGAATGCTCTCTTGGCTGGTAGCGGCTTCCAAAGATACTCTGAGTCGTATCTTTATTATTTTCCTTATCACCTCCATCCTTTCTTTTGTGGGGCTACACCATAGTATAGTTGGCAATGTGGAAGTGTTTGCAGGATTGATAAGTTCCCCTGCAATAACATTAGTTGATTACCTTAAGTTTATTGGCCTGGCGCTCTTTGGTAATGCCGTTGGTGGGGCAGTATTCGTCGCCTTATTGAAATACCGCGCTTTTGTTTATGATGTAAAAGGATGATAATAATGAGGCTGTGAAGAACATTTCCGAACGGAGATACTTTCAGTTATAATTAAAGTTTTATCCGCCACTAATCTTAGGAAATAAAGGTTTGAAGTTATTATTCGCTCATAATTTTGAAAAAATATCTCGTACAGACAAGTCAAAAGGATTATTTTATTATTTTTAACGATTAGACCAATCAATCCATATTAATTATGAAAATAAGCTACACTTTGCTATTTATGTTTATGCTTAGCAGTATAAGCACAACGGTTTTTGCACAGGATAAAAATTTATCGCAGAATAAAGACACCACAAAGAAAATCTCCAAGATAGACGTATTTACTCCCGAGGAAAAAGACGAAATCCAATTTTGGTTTATTGAGCAAACCGATTCACTAAACTTAAAGCCAAGTGTAAAAGTAGCTTACGGCAAGGTTATAGAGTCAAACCTGAACGCCATATTCCATCTTACCGATCCAGAAAAAAATTATTCCGTTTCTGAAATTAAGGATAAATTGGATGAAATTTTCGTCAAAATCAATAAGGAGGCGAAATCCTTGATGGATAACGATCAATATGAGAAACATCTTGTGACGATGGAATTAATGGAGAATGGTTATAAATACCGATTGAACAATCCATCCAAAGAGACAAATCTTTACGCTTATCTAAAGGAAAAGGAGCAGGAGTAGCGCGATTGAATGTAAAAAAAAGAATGCTTTCACGATCAATCCGGTTATTCGCAATCCGGAACGTACCTTGTTTTCAATCATAGTAACAGCTTTCCAGAATTTTAGATTTAATTCAGCTTTAATTATTTAGATTTTAGGGGAAACGCTCCTTAATAAAAAAATCATTAAAAGATCCCAATTCAGTGGGCTCCTTTAATGATTTTTTTTGTGAGTGGAAATATTATCCCGGATTAATGTTTGCTCCTGGTTTCGGTTTTGCTTTTGGTTTCGGGGCATCTTTGCCTGTTTTCGGCTTTGTATCCACTTTTTTCGACGGTTGTTTTTTAGATGGTGTTGCCATAATTCTCAAGGTTTAAGTTAAATTACAATTAAAGGTAGTAATTTTTTAAATACATTTCTTATTTACCCGCAAATTTTTAAGGATTGAAAATAAATTCAGTAAATTAGCCTTACGTACCTATTATTATGAATCTTAATTCCTTTTTTAAACAATGTCATGAAAAGGAGGTCTTTAAGATGCTGTCAATATATGTGGTGTCTGCTTGGGTTATTTTGCAGGTACTTTCAGTAACATGGCACCCTTTAGGTCTCCCTCAAGAAACAGTTACTTTCTTAATAATAGTCCTGCTTCTGTGCTTTCCTTTATACATTTTTTTCATTTGGAAATTCAGAATTTCCCCAATGCACAAAACAGATGTCGAGACCGAGGCCAAGGAATTGAAAAGACATCGTGGTTTTAAGAGAATTTATTTTTCCGGTTTGGGTATTATTTCTACTCTTTGCGCCATCACTGTGTTTCTTATTGTCAATAAGAATTTTTCAGCCGAGAAAGAAATGGCACCTCTTAAAATAGAAAGAAGCGACAAGATAGCTGTCTTGAAGTTTGGCAACAATACAGGAAATCCCAAATACGACATTGTAGGCAAAATGGCATCCGATTGGATTATCCATGGAATTACCGAAAATCAGGTGGCACAGGTTATAACGCAGGACTTGGTGGATGAATACAAGACAATTTTAAAAGGAAAAAACATAAATGTAGACGAAAACACAATAGTAAAGGAATATCTAAAACCAAGTAAAATAATTTCAGGGAATTTCTATCTAAAAAATGGAAACCTTATTTTTCAGGGAATGCTCATTGACGGAAAAAGTGACAAAATCAATTTTTCCTTTAAACCTACGGAATGTGCTGCGGAAAATCCATTACAGTGTATTGAAGACTTGAACGAATCAATAACTGGCTATTTCATTACCGAAGATAAAAAGAGGTTAATGCTACAAGAAAGACCACCAAAGTACGATGCCTTTAAATACTTGCTGGAAGCTAAAAACAGCAATGAAAATGAAGAATACATTATGCTATTAGAGAAATCAATTGAAGCCGATTCCACTTATTTTGAACCCAAAGTATTGCGGGTTGCCCATTATTACAACGAGAAGAAATTTAAAAAAGCAGACTCCCTGCTCAAATTGATTAAACCAGATTCATATACAAACAAACGGCAATTGAACCTTCTCGACATGTACAAATCACTTTTAAGTGGTGATAACCGTACGGTTTACAAAACTATTCTAAAAGAATATGAAATTGCACCTTTCGACCTTCAAACCAATAAAACGGCAATGGTGGTGGCGCTGCAATACGTCAATAGGCCAGAAGACGTGGAGGAAATTTATAAGACCGTAAGCATGGATAGTATCAACCTTCAAAACTGTTTTGATTGTCTGGTACGAATCTATGTAAAGGCTTATGCAGATATTGAATTGGGCAATTATAGTGCTGCAATTTATACTATTGAAAATGCCAAGAAAGAAGATGAGGCCAAGCTGTTGGATAGGCCTTTGGTAATAGCCTATGTTCGGGCCGATAGGGAAGAAGAATTAAACCAATTCCTGAGAATGAAAAATATTGTTGCAACCCCAGAGGAGGTACAAGCATTATATCTACAAGTGGGCAAGGAATTTCTTCTGAAAGGAAATAAACAAAAAGCCAACGAATATTTCGATAAAATTATAACTACTGAAACTGGCGCTTTGGATAATGGTGTTTTATCCGAGGCTCTATTTTATAAGGAAGCCTATGCAAAAGCTGAAACGGTGTTAAAGAAGATTTACCACAAAGACCCCGAAAATGTTGATGCTTTGGCCATGCTGGCTATTTGTAATTGGGAAATGGGAAATATTTCCACAGCGGAAAAATACATCCAAGATTTAGATCGCCTCCGGGCAGACTTTCAATTTGGAAAAGTGGATTATGCGCTCGCACAATATTACGCCGCAACGGGCGACGAAGCCGAGCTTTATAGGCATTTACTGAAGGCGGTGGCGAATGGACATTTATATCACTGGAAATACTTTCAAAATGACCCCCAGTTTTTAAAGTACAATAAATCAAAAGAGTTTAAGGAAGTGCTTGCCTTTTGGAAGTAGCCTTATTGAGGTTCCTTATTACTTTCTGAAAAAATACTTATTAAAATAATGCTTTATAGCATCTAAAACCCTTCAGGATTATGAATGCAGAGCTTGCCACCAAAACCACATTAGAGCTAGTGATACAACTGGTAGATACCATTATTTGGCCCGTAACACTGTTGATTTTAGTCCTGTTATTCAGACGCAATCTTGCCGATGTAGTCCAGCGGTTGGGAACATTGAAAGCAGATAGGTCAGGAATTGAACTTAGTTTTCAAAAACAAATTGAAGCTACCAAACAACTGTTTAAGGAGATAAAGCCCGTTGTTTCGTCCAAATCGGCACCCGATATTCAGTCATTTAATGAAATAAACAATTCGCCTTTTGCTGATATCTTGGCTGCGCGATCAAATTTGATTAATCATTTAAGGATTATTGCCGCGAAAGAAGGAATTAAAATAGACAACCATTCTCCAGAAATGATTATCGATAAACTGAAGGAAACTGGATCGATTTCGATTCAGCAGTCAAAAATGATAAATGCAATGCTGGAAGTTACTGCTGCTGCAAACGCTTCTGCTACTAAAACGCAGGCAGAGGAGATTGAAGATTTAATGAAACAAATAGAAATTTTATAAAACATACACTGTGGGAACTTTAAAGAATGCGTACGCATTATTAATAGGAGTGGGCAACGATTTACCAGTAACTTCAAAGGATGCCACTGCTATCTACAATATTTTGGCAGATGAAACATTAGCGGGGTATCTGCCAGAGAACATCGTTCTTCTTACCGATGAAAAAGCAACCCGTAAAGGAATTCTTGAAGCCTTTAACCATCTTATAGAAAATACAGATGAGGATTCTTCGGTATTGCTTTATTATTCAGGACATGGTGGAATTTATAGCGACAATACATTTTTGAAGAAGGAGGATTGGAAGCCCGAAGATGAAAATACGAAATACTTTCACCTATGTCCCTTTGATTATGATCCGAATAATTATAAAACTACTTGGGTAAAAGCGGAAGAGGTGAAGGAAAAGATAGGGCAGCTAAAATCGCGACGTTTAATTTTCTTTTTAGATTGCTGCCATGCAGCAGGAATTACAAAGAATGGTCCAGAAATTATGTCGAAACCGAAACCAACTTTGACCCAAGCAGATGGTCTTGCCCAAAACTTGGATGACGGAAGGGGTATGTCCATTATTTCTTCTTGTCGGGAAGATCAACTTTCTTATATCATGGAAGGTGACAGCAATAGTCTTTACACCAAATGTATGATTGAAGTGCTAAAAGGCAAGTCCAGAACCAATTATGAAGATCCGTATGTCCGCATTTCAGAAGTGGTACAGTACATTTTCAAAAAGGTGCCAGAGGCCAATCCCGATCAAAATCCGTATGCAAATCTTCAAATCTATGACGATTTCGCTTTGAGTTATATTCCCGAAAGTCTTCGTCAAATTCCAAGCGGTCAATCTATAACAAATATTTCAGAAGAAGAACCTAAAGATGCTGTAAAAGAACCAATTGTATTATTTAAAGAAACAGAAAATGCCAATAATGTTATTCTTTTTATACAAGGTTTCTCCGGTCTTGCCACCAATAATTTTGGAGATATTCCCTCGTTTTTGATCAACAATCCACAGATGGACGGATGGGATATGTTTCCGTTGGGATATAGTGAAAATATCACCCCTGAAATGGGGAAAAATGTATGGGCTTCCATCACGGATATTAAACGAAATTCCAGTTATTTAATTACTTCCATTAAGCACAAATACTCAAAATACAAGCGTATTGCCATTGTGGCGCACAGCTTGGGCGGATTAGTGGCTCAGGAGGCAATTCTGGGATTGGCTCCAGAAGAACTAAATAAAATAAGCCATGTAGTACTTTTTGGAACTCCTAGCGGTGGTCTTTCTGAAAAACAGTTGGGCCATTTGAACCAAGGTAGTTTAAAGTATCTAAGTGAATCGGGGAATTACATTTCAGAATTGCGAAAAAATTGGAAAGCCCGTTTTCCTGTGAATTATCCTTTCACCTTCAAAACTGTGGCGGCCACTAAAGATGTATTTGTGCCTACAACCTCAAGTTTAAACCCTTTTGAGGAACAATATCGCACCTTTGTGGAAGGTGACCATTTTTCAATGGTTGCTATAACCGATGAGCAAAATGACAGCTACAACTTGATTGTCAATACGCTTACTGAAAATAAATTCTACCATAAATTTTCTTCTTCCCAAGAAATAAACATTGCTTTGGGCGATTATGACGAAGTGATTAAAAAATTACTTCCCACGGCCGAAACCCTTGATACAAAGGGGTTAGAGCGACTGATTTTCGCTTTGGAAGGCGCGGATAGGGGAGCAGAAGCCCTAAAAATACTGCAAGAGCATCCATTGGCAAAGGACAACTCAAACCTCCTCGGTATTATTGGCGGGCGCTACAAACGTAAATATCTGGATTCATTTGTAAAGGAAGATGGCGATAAGGCGGTAGAATACTATTCAAAAGGTCTGGCAATTGCGGAGGGAAAAGCCGATGCCAAGCAGATATACTATTTGGCGATAAATCTAGCTTTTTTGAGCATTCTCTTTCAGGACGATGAAACTGCGATGAACGATTTTGCGCAAAAAGCACTGGAAGCAACCAGTAAAGATCCGTTTAACAGTCTTTGGAAATTGGTCACCATTGCCGAAGCATACCTGTATTTGGGAAATTTTGATGAAGCAAAAAAGAATTATGAAGCCGCCGCCAAGATGGGTGGAATTAGGGAGAAAATATCAATTTACACAAATGCTTACAACGCATACACTTGTTTAATGCATACAGATAATCCCGAAGATATGTTTATCAAATCCCTGAAGACCAATTTTTTATCCTAATATAATAATCTGTTTAATCATGCTGAAATTATTTCAAGACAAGAATCCAAAACTGAAATTCAAAAAAGCATTAAAAAACCGATTCCAATTAAATGTGTGCAATTGAGGAATCCGAGCTTTTGTGGTTTAACATATTAACAGAAAACAATAAAATCTATATTACACTGATAACCAGATAATTAAATTTAGCAAAAGATATGTATTTAGCTACACAACTATAAATAATTTTAAATTCAGCATTATGGCAGCAAAAAGAATATTTATCAGTTATTCCAGAAGGGATACCGAATATGTTTCAGCCTTGGTTGAAGCATTACGAAAACAAGGTTTTGAGGTATGGTTCGACAAGAATATCCGAACTGGCTCCGATTGGGACGATACCATCGAAGAGCAATTAAAGGCGGCCGATGCCATTGTATTGGTACTGAGTAAAACTTCTGTTTCTTCGGAAAATGTGAAGGATGAAATGAGTTATGCCATGGGACTCGACAAGACCATAAATCCCATAAAAATAGAGGAGTGCGCAGTTCCCATGCGTCTGGCGCGAAAACAGTTTGTCGATTTTACGACCCTGGGCCACGAAGCGGGTTTTGAACGTTTGGTGAATGACCTAAAAAGAAACTTAGAACTGGTTGAAGAAAATAAATCGGTTCCAAAAGGAGCTTTTAAGCCTCCGGTAGCTCCCGTAACTTCTGAAAGGGCGACACCGGTCCAATCCAAAAAAAAGCTAAAAATTGCGTTGTATATTATTGGTGCAGTAGTTGCCATACTGTTTTTGATCGGCTTTTTTATGCAAGGGGACGATAATCAAGACCAGTTTCCAAAAGGACAAGAGGAAATATCTGCCATAACCGATCCCGGTTGGGAAGATGCCCTAAATAGCAACTCCATTGACAATTACATTAAATATATCAAATATGCCGGTCCAGATGGTGAATATATTAATGCAGCATTAGATTCCATACATGCACAACTTCCATACGAAGGAATGGTACTTTTCCAAGATGGGAATGGCAACAAGTTCTTTTCAAAACTATTGTTTTCGGATGCCAATGGCGATTTGGATTTTGGGGTGGACAATAATTTGCCCCCGAGAAAATTTGATATCCTTACCGCATTGGGCCCAATTGAAGTATGGGATGAAGACGACAAACATATTATAGAAGGTGCAAATATCGTAGCCGGTGACAAGGTTGAAGTACTAACCGTGGAATATCCCGAGGATAATTCCATTTGGATTAAAATAGGATTTTCAGATTAGTGGAGGAATTCAGTTTTAAATAGGAGTAGATTTTTGTCGAGGGTTTTATTTTATGTGAGGCCTGAGTTTTTATAGTGGAAGTTTGAAATTGAAGTTCCCGTTATAACAAGAAGAGCAAGGAAACTCTAACTTAATAATTGGAGGATGGTGCTGAAATAGAGTGAGTGGCTTCATTTTAGTCTATACCGTGGTTGGGAAATATTCTATTTTACATAATATAAATTATAGAACATTTGTTGATGGTGAATAAAATGGCGAATAGAACTTTTTCTGTTCTATTTGACATAATCCTGTTATAGCGCCTTTAGGTCTATAACTTGGGATTATGTCAAAGCCTTTTTATGACCTATGATTATAATTAGGCCGTGGCGCTTTTTCAGCGCTATTTTACATAAATGCAGATATCGGCCGTTAGGACTATATCGTTAGCATTTATGTAAAAGCATATTTACGCAATCGTTTCTCTCAATAGCTATTAAACTTTGGTTCTTGGCACGATTGAAGGTCCAGTTGGAATTTTATGTCATTAACTGTGGCGTCTGTGCTGAGCTTGTCGAAGTATAAAACCCGCCCGACTGTACCTCCCGCCAGAATGACTTGTCGGGCTGGTTTCGGTACTGGCAGGTTGCCGCGCACAGCGTGCTTGGTTGATTAATTCTGCTTTTTAAGAAGGTTCTGTAAAGGTTTTAAAATTTGTTACTCTTAAGCCAGCCGCACAAAAGCAAATATTTGTATTATTTGATTATTCTGTCCTTTTAAGAAAAATACAGCTGAAAAAAAGTTTTCAAGAACATTTGGGAAGGTTTCCCGTAAGAGTAAAAAATTTATCCCAGCGCACCATCCATCCATAAATTTCTTTACCCTTACTAATTTCGTCCTTTTGTTGATTATTTTTTGGTTTAGTACTTTTATTAAATTTTGGAAATAATATTGAAACCTCGTTACTACTAAAAGTTTTAGCCTTTCTTTTTCCTTGATGAAAAAGAAATCGACTTTAGGAGATTCACGAACTCCAATAAAATATTAACGCGTGAGCTAAACAAAAAATCAAGGCTTCAGAATACTTTGGAAACAATGTACGGGTCAATCGCTACACTTTAGGAAAGATGAGAACGTATCAAGACTGCCTTGAACTGACATTAAACTTTTATCAAATTAAGAACATGTAGTACTGACACCCTAAAGTGCTTAACGCTCACTCCCCTATTGTTCTAACCAAAGTTTTCTGAGGCCAAAGGAACATTCTGATACAATTCAGATTTTAAAATTACTAAACAGGAAAGTTCAACTACAAAAGAACAGCCTACAATATAAGAAAATGTTACATTTCGCTGCTTTTTTATAATTTAAATTTATATTTGAAAGGTTAATAAAAGATAGGATAACATTATATAAAATAGAAAAGATTATTCTGATTTCAAAGAAAAAATAAATGTATGTTTAAAAATAAAATTGGTATAGTTATTTTACTATTCCTAATCATTACTGTCCCATTAAAACATAAAATCGTTCTTTGAAACATTTGAAATTTAGTTAGTTATAAAGGTTTGTCAGCCGAACGGACTTGAAAACATAGCTTTGTTGCCAGATGAATCTGCCAACCTATGTTCCAAGATAAATATGTTTTCGCTCAATTAGTCTCGTTCCTCAACCGGAATAAGTTCAATCGAATTGTATCGAAGTATAAAGGAGACAAATACGTCAAGCATTTTAGCTGCTGGAATCAGCTCCTTGTTTTAATGTTCGGTCAGCTATCCAACCGTGAAAGTTTAAGGAGTCTGATTGTCACCTTAGAAGCCCATTACTCCAAATGCTATCATTTGGGAATGGGGAAGAATGTCTCAAGATCATCTTTGGCAAGAGCAAATCAGGATAGAGACTATCATATCTTTGAAGAATATGCCTACTACTTGGTTGACCAAGCAAGAGAGAAGAAAGCTGTCAATATCTTCAATCTCGGCGGTAACGTTTATGCTTTCGATTCGACAACAATCGACCTCTGCCTTTCCGTGTTTTGGTGGGCAAAGTTCCGTAAGAATAAAGGTGGCCTCAAAATCCATACATTGTATGATGTGGAAACCCAGATTCCTACCTTCTTTCATATCACTGAAGCTTCCATGCATGATTCAAAAGCGATGAAAGAGATCCCTTATGAACCAGACTCTTACTACATATTTGATCGAGCTTACAATAACTTCAAGATGCTGTATAAGATCCATCAAATAGGGGCTTACTTTGTGATCAGAGCAAAGAGAAATCTTCAATATAAATCCATCAAATGGAAACGCAGATTGCCCAAGAACGTGCTTTCAGATCAAACGATCGAATTGACGGGATTTTATCCGAAACAGTACTATCCCGAGTCACTTCGCTTGGTCAGATACTGGGATGAGGAGCAACAACGTGAGTTTATCTTTTTGACCAATGCCATTCATATTTCAGCTCTACAGGTTGCCGAACTTTATAAAAACCGCTGGCAGGTAGAGCTCTTTTTTAAATGGTTAAAACAACACCTTAAGATCAAAAAATTCTGGGGTACTACTGAAAATGCTGTCCGGATTCAAATTTATGCCGCCATATGTACCTATTGCCTTGTGGCAATTGTTCAGCACGATATGAAACTGGGTAGAAGCACTTATGAAGTACTACAGATTCTAAGCATTTCCCTAACCGATAAAACGAATCTTAGAGAACTTTTTAGCAAAACTAAATTTCAAAATGACAAAGAACGAGCTAGGCTTGATGGGCCAAATTTATTTAATTTTTAAAACGCCCCAATTTTAATAGGACACTAGTGATTCCTAATATTATCCAATACCGCTTTTGCAGGAGTTGATCCTAAGTATTCATATAAAGACCAAAAATTAAAGAACTTAGAGGTTCTTACTAAAGTTTGGGGTTTTTTGAGATATTACCATCCTCATGTCGCTGATGGGGATTTTAATTGGGATGAGGAGTTTCTCTCTATGGTGCCTAAAGTTGAGAATTTGAACGATAATGAGGATTTGTCAAAAATATATTTGGACTGGATTAATGGTTTAGGTGAAATAAAAAAATGCTCTTCTTGTGATTCCTCAAAAAAAATTAAACATTTTGAAAATAACTTTGATCTTTCTTGGACGCAGGATAATAGTGTTTTTTCGAAAGAACTTTCAGCTAAATTTAAGTTTATTGAGGAAAACAGATTTCAAGGAAAACAACATTATGTCAGTGTAAATAACCTCGGAGTATTAGAAATAAAAAATGAAATCAATCCTAAGGATTCTGACTATCCTAATCAGAATTACAGACTTCTAAGCTTAGCTCGCTATTGGAATATAGTTGAATATTTTTTTCCTTATAAATATCTAATGGATGAAAATTGGGATAACGTTTTAACCGACATTATCCCTAAGTTTTTGAATTCAAAGAACGCTTCTGAATATCAATTGTATATGCTAGAGACAGTCGTTAAATTAGATGATACGCACGCTAATTTTTACTCAAATGAAATTGGTGATTTTTTTGGAAAGAAAACGATTCCAGTGCAATTAAGTATTTTGGAAGATAGTGTTATTATTAGTGGGTACGTAAATGATTCTTTAGCTAAAATTAGTAATCTTCTTATTGGGGACATTATCAAATCGGTAGATGGAAAAGATATAATGGAACTCGTAAAAATAAACGACAAATATCTCAACGGATCTAACAAAAGCGTAAAATACAAAGATTTACAATTTAAAATTTCTAGTGGAACATCTGATTCTGTCAAGTTAGAAATAGTAAGAGGGAATGAACATTTGAATAAAACTGTGGGTCGCTACAGTTGGGAAATAATCAACTTAAAAAATAAAATTTCTGAAGAGAAGTTTAAGATAATTAGTAACAATATAGGATATATTAATATGGCCTATTTGGAAGAAACAGATGTTAAGAATATGATGAAGGCTTTGGAGAATACTGATGCCTTGATAATCGATTTAAGAAACTATCCTAACTTTATGCCCTTTAATTTGGCCAAATATTTTGTAACTAAAGAAAGGAGCTTTGCAATAATAATAAAGCCTGATCTTGCTTATCCTGGGAAATTTATTCAGAACAAACCAAAAATTATCTCTTCAAATAAAAAGAATTTTTATAAAAATAGAGTAGCACTCCTAGTTAATAATGAAACCCTTAGCGCTGCAGAGTATTCTACAATGCTTTTACAATCAGGAGACAATGTGGTAACAGTAGGAAATCAGACGGCTGGAGCCGATGGAGATATTGCCACTATTCAATTTATGGGCTTTGGCACATATATGACCAGTATTGGTGTTTTTTATCCAGATAAATCGATCACACAGCGTGTAGGAGTTAAAGTTGATGTAAATGTAGTTCCAACAATTGAAGGACTTCAAGCAGAAAGAGATGAAATCTTAAATAAAGCGATAGAAGTTTTAAAGTAGATTTAGTAAATTTAATCAAATGCTTTTTCTATCAATTTAAGGAAGTCCTTTCAAGGTAATTTCCACAATAGATACTCCATAGATACTCCATAGATACTCCATAGATACTCCATAGATAGTTCACTAAAAAGGCAATGGTCTAAATATCCTATTCCACACACTTTTCCTCCACGCCCCTGCCCTCGCAAAAAAGAGTGTTCCATTACATCCTAAAAGAAACTTTGGGAAAGAAAACTTTTTAAAGAAACATTTTGCAATTAAACTTTGCTTTTCTCCAAAGCAAAGTTACATAACGCAAACATTATAGAACATTTAAACACATTAGCAAATAGCGCTTTTTATAAGGCATAATGTATAACTGCTGTAGATATGGGCCAGTTCCATGTCCCATAAAATACAGCAGCTGAATAAATTTCCTTAGTCTAAATTCTCCCCAGTCCGTCTCCAATTATTCATTTTGCAATAATAGTATCCTTTAAAGACCACAGTATGGCCAGTACATCCTTTTTGGTATCCTCCGAAACGGAATTCTTGTCCAGTGCATAAAAAATGTCATCAATTACATGCATATATTCCGCGGGACTTATATTCATTCCGGTATGGGTTTCAACCATATCTCTTCCCGTATAATGTGCGGGTCCGCCACTTCCCGCAGTAAAAAAATCTACTGTGTGTTTTTTAATGATAGCCAGTTGTTCTGGTTTATCCCTTAAGGGCAGAAATCGGGCGTTTATATTTGGGTTGTTCATATGGGCATCTACGGTGTCATCTACTATCGATGAAATGCCTTCCTTGCCGCCGAGGCGTTCATAAAGTGTAGTTGTCATAATAATAGGTTTTAGATATAAACCAAAATTAAAAAGACAAACAGGAAGAGAACCCGACATTTGGTTCAAATGATCCCACTTTTGAACCGTGAAAAAATTATAGGTGGTTTATTGGGATGTAAAGTGCTTAATATATTGTGAAGGCAATATTCCATACTTCTCCATAAAGCACTTTGAAAAATAGGCCGCACTATTAAAGCCCGTTTTATAGGCTATTTCAGAGATATTATCACCTTGTTTTTGCAGTGAACGCAAGCCGTGATCCAATCGGTAATCTTTTATAAAAGTATTGGGTGATTTCCCAATAACGGCCATCATTTTGCGATAAAGTTGCGACTTGCTGTACCCTAAATCCTTACAAAAGTCGGTTGCACTTAAAGTGGATCGATGCCAAACCCGCTCCGTAAAATCCACAAGTTGGTTTAGAAAATTCTCATCCTTGGTGCTTAATTGATATACCGCCTTATTATTAAGAGGAGTGTTCAAATTTTCACTCTCATAAAGGTTCTTGACGTTTGAAGATATAGAGATTGGGCTGTTGCCAAATACAGATAATCGCTCGGCCATTTTGATGGTGTCTTCAAAAATACCCTCCTTTTCAGAAACGGGTACCCCCGCGCTCAACCCTATTTTGAAAATCAGTTGTTTGCATTCCTTTTCAATATTATTTTGGATTTCCAGCGCACTTTGAACTGCATGAGTGACCGAATCAAAGGAAACCAACACATAATACAACTGCTGTTTAGCCATTCGACCCTTGTGGGTTTGTAAAAACGGCTGAATTGAATCAATAAGATTTTGATAGTCCTTTTTTTGTGTTTTGACGGGTTCCAATAAGCGTATTGGCTTCATGGTAAGAACCATAATAGTTCTGAATGCAGGATCGTTGATAATGTTTAAAGTTGTGTTTTTGGATTTTTCGGGATCTTCAATACGGCCTAAAAAAGATTCCACCACCGCTCCATCAACCTCTATTATTCTGTGCGCCACTTGTCCATGGGCGCAGTCATGCATTTCTTGAATCGCTTCCTTATTGGGTGCTTCCACTAAACAAAATGCAGTTTTACGGATATCGTCAAACCAGTAAGTGAGTGCTTTACAGTCGAACTTATCCTGTATTTTTAGATCCTCTCTATGTAATTGTGCCACAATTTCTGCAGTTACTTCAGCCGAAACATCATGGCGGTCCATAAATATTGGCATCTTCTAATATTTGTAATACGAAATGTAATGAATTTTATTGAATAATTATTTTTTTAAGGAATCTTCATTGTATAGAACAGCATCCCTCCTATTTCTATTCAAAATAAAAATTCCTTATCTTTAATCCATTGGAAGCCCCTAAGGTTAAATAAATTAAATCCCAACATTATGGAAAGGATAAAATATTTTTTAGTCGGTAAAAATGCCACAGCTCGCGATTTCGGCCTGTTGATTTTGAGATTGGTTTTTGCCTTTGTCCTGCTCTATGGACATGGATATGGAAAAATGAGTGTTATTTTTGGCGGACAGGAAATCCAATTTATGGATCCCATCGGCATCGGGATGGCCACCTCTTTTTATCTGGCTGCATTTGCGGAAGGACTTTGTGCCATTCTATTGATTTTGGGTCTTTTCTCACGAATTGCAAGTTTGATCCTAACCATAAACTTTGTAGTGATATTTATTTTCCACGCGTTTATCATAGGCGATGCCTTTGAAGTTTTGGAAATGCGGTACCTATATTTGTTTACCTTTCTTGCCCTTACCTTTACGGGAACCTGGCAGGTTTTCGTTGGACTACGCATTGTTTTCAAATAAAGGCAACGGACCAACTATATAGGCTATCTTTATTGACAGTGAGTTTTGTAGGAAGTAGTATGCACTCTACACTTTCCAAATAATCCATTTTAAATCGGTTCCCACAGCTCGATTTTATTCCCTTCCCTGTCCAAAATATGCACGAATTTCCCATAATCGTATGTTTCAATACTATCCAAAACATTTACTCCGTTCTTTTTGAGCTTTTCAACAAGTTTCTCAATATTTTGAACTTGGTAATTTACCATAAACTCTTTTTTGGAAGGTGAAAAATGATCATCTCCTCTTTTAAAAGCTTTCCATTGCAGGGAGTTTATCTTTTCCGAATTATTTATATCCCGACTGTCAAAACTGGACGAGCCCCAATCATTGGTTTCGATTCCTAAATTTTCAGTGTACCACTTTTGGGTTTCTTCTGGGTTATCTGAATAAAAAAAGAATCCCTCCTACTCCAGTCACTTTGGGCGTATTGTCTGTTTCAGATGCTGGTTTTTCTGTTTTGTCTTTTTTGTCGGACATAGTGTTGGCTTTTTCAGGTTTAGAGTTGCAACCAACACCTAAAATTACGAAAGACATGCTTTTCAGACCGTGGTTCTATCTAAAATTTTTATGAGGATACAGATTTTTTTTAAAATCCGTATTTTAGTAGTATACTAATTATTGAAATTTAAAAAACTTTAATTATGAAAGCGGTTATTCTTAAAGGTACAGGAGATGTAGATCAACTTGTGGTGAAGGAAATTCCTATTCCGGAAATAAAGGAGGACGAAATTCTTGTCAAAAATAAAGTAGCCAGTATCAATCCCATCGAAATAAAAACACGTAAAGGCAATCGGTTTAGCAAAGAGTTACTGAAACAAGAATATCCTATTTTGGGATGGGATGCCAGTGGAGTGGTTGAAAAAGTAGGAAAAAATATTACCGAGTTCAAACCGGGCGATAAAGTTTTTGGAATTATCGGATTTCCTGAATTTGGGAAAACCTATGCCGATTATTTTGTAGCCAAAGAAAAGCACTTAGCCTTGATTCCTAAAAATGTAAGTTTTGCTGATGCTGCGGCCAGTACTATTGCCGCCATCACAGCTTATCAGGCCCTGAAGGATTATGGTAAGTTAGATTCCAACACAAAAGTGTTGATTCACGCCGCTTCCGGTGGAGTTGGACACTTCGGGGTTCAATTTGCCAAGTATTTTGGTGCCGAAGTTTGGGCAACGGCATCGGGGCCTAAAGAAGAATTTGTGAAGGAATTGGGAGCGGATCATTTTATCAATTACAAAACCCAAAAATTTGATGAAGAAGCAAAAAATATGGATGTGGTTTTCGATTTGATTGGTGGCGATTATATCGATCGCTCTTTAAAATCCCTGAAGAAAGGCGGCATATTAATAAGTATTCCAAGTGCGACCAACGAGGAGGTTGAAGAAAAAGCAGTAAGAGCCGGATGTATTGGAGTAAGATTTTCACTCGAAAATAACACGGAAGATATGAAAGCCATTGCTCATCTATTGAAAAACGGAGAATTAAAACCTTATATCTCTAAAAGTTTTACTCTTGATGAAATTAGGGAAGCACATAAGGAATTAGAGAAAGGTCATAGTAAAGGAAAGATTGTAATAATGATGAATTAATTATTGCTTTGGTCGGGGCGCCCCTCTCTCTGAAGTGTCCTCATAAATCCGTGAGATCCGTGTTATCAGCGTTCCCTTTGAAACCAATAGAACACGGATGACGCGGATGCAGTTGATAAATTGCCTATAAAACCACAGAATCACATCCGTGAAGATCCGCCCAATCCGTGTTATCAGCGTTTCCTTTGAAACCAACAGAACACGGATGACGCGGATGCAGTTGATAAATTGCCTATAAAAATACAGAATCACATCCGTGAAGATCCGCCCAATCCGTGTTATCAGCGTTCCCTTTGAGACCAATAGAACACGGATCATGCGGATACAACGGATAAATACCTATAAAACTACAGAATCACATCCGTGAAGATCCGCCCAATCCGTGTTATCAGCGTTCCATCCAAAACCAACAGAAAATGGTCAGAGTCTAAACGTAATTCTTGTAATTATCAATCTCCACCTTCGCTCCCAAATCGTTCATCAAATTATAAAGTCCGAAAAAGGTACGGTTGATATAGAGAAAATGCTGCGAACCACGATTTCCGTTCATCTTTCTTATTTCAGTGTCTTTGGAGTATTTATTGCTCAGCTCAGCAATTTTTCCGAAAAACTCTTCATCCGAAAAATCAAAAGTCTCACTGTGGAAGGGTTTTGTAAACAAACTTAACATCTCATGAAATAATTCTGAGAAGAACTTTACTTCCTCGGGAGAATCTTCTTCTTTCAAAATTTCCAAAGCATACATTTGTTCTAAAAAAATCTCGGGATTGTTTATGTTTTCAGGTTTTGCCAATTCAAAATAGGGCACATAAAATTCTTCTGGAACAGTCTTAACGCATCCAAAATCTATGGCAATTAAATTTGCATCCGTATCAACCAAGAAATTCCCGGGATGTGGATCGGCGTGAACGCGTTTCAATACGTGCATTTGGAACATATAGAAATCCCAAAGGGTCTGCCCTACTTTATTCGCATTTTCGTCACTTGTATTCGATTTCACAAATTCCGAAAGGTGCTCCCCTTCCATCCAATCCATTGTAATAATCCGTTCATTTGAAAGCGCTTCGTAATATTGTGGAAACCGCAGATTTGGAATATTACTGCAAGCTTTGGTAATTTCCTTGCTCTGCTCCACTTCCAACAAATAATTGGTTTCTTCCAATAGCTTCCCTTCAACTTCCTGAAAATACTTGTCGCTGTCTTTCCCTTTTATGTTGAACATTTTCATCGCCACAGGCTTTACCATCGCCAAATCGCTACTGATGCTTTCTGCAACCCCAGGATATTGAATTTTAACTGCGAGATTTTTACCGTCTTTTGTGGCTTTATGAACTTGCCCAATACTGGCTGCGGCAACGGATTCGGCATCAAAAGTATCGAAAAGACTTTCGGGAGTATCGCCAAAATATTTTTTAAATGTCTTGCGGACCAAGGGTGCGGAAAGCGGGGGCACTTGAAATTGTGCCAATGAAAACTTATCAACATAGGCCTTCGGCATTATGTTCTTCTCCATACTCAGCATTTGGGCGACTTTAAGGGCACTTCCTTTCAAATTCTTTAAAGTGTCGTAAATGTCTTCCGCATTACTCTCGTTGAGTTCATCCTTGGTATGTTCGGAGTCAACAAGTTTTTTTCCGTAATACTTCAGGTAATTACCGCCCACTTTTACGCCAGTAGTCATCAGTTTTGAGGCACGCTGAATTTTATTCGTGGGAATTTTGTCTATTGTCTTCATTATACCATTTTTTCCTTCCACAAAAACTTTCCAAAATCCAATACACTCTCTAAAGGTTGTGTATCGAAAACGTCAAAGATTGCGCGAACCGATTTTTCAATAGCAATATCCGTATTCTCAAATGCGGCGGAATTGTCATCCATCCAATATTTCAACAGAAATAAGGTTTGAAGCCAAGCTCCTTCAGAAAACACGGTGACCGATTGTTTTAAAACCTTCAGTTTTTTTTCTTCGTTGTTTTTGCGAATTAATTCAACAGCAAAGTGTTTTATATCTTTTCGAAGTCCTTTTAACTGACTCAAATTACGCATTATATTTTGATGTTCCTTTAAGGTGAAAAGAACGTAGCTCCGGTTTAGGGTTAGCAATTCAAAGAAAGTATAGAAAAACGTCAGCATCTTTTCTCTGTTGGAATAACTAGCATACGCGTCGTCATTATTCGCCAACAAAATTGTTTGCTCATAAAATGAATTCCAAATCTCCATCTGTAAACCTTCAAACGAACCGAAATATTCATAAAACAAAGCTTCCTCAAAGTTGTTATCCCTACAGAATTTAAAAACGCTCTTTGGTGTTTTTTCGTTTAAGAGAACAGATTCCATGTAAAGCGAAATTATTTTTTCCTTGGTCATTTTGTCCTGAGAGCCAGATTTATTAGCTTTTCGGGAGTTTTTATCTACAGTTGCCATTATATCTTAAGTATTTAAAATTGAGTTAAGTCCGCTTTTTACTTCGGTCCACAAAGATAACGATTGTTTAATGTTTTTGTCCTTCGGCTGAACAGAACGTTGTGTTAAAGTTGTAAAAGAAGAGTTAGTCGGTAGACTGAAGAGGGTAGTCAAAATTCTGAATTGGCTGTTTCAGGGTTGGAGTTCTTATAAAATTCCAGTTTTGATAGCTTGTTTAAATTGGCCTTCTTGATGTGCTTAAACAATCCCTTCTTCCAATATGGATTTCCAAATAATAAAACCTTTGTTTTTTTCTGAATAATCGTGCAAAATCCTGGTGAAGTTTTCTGGGCTATTTTCTAAAAAAGCCTGTCTTCCTTTTTCTTTAATAATATTGAGTTGATTTTCAATTTGTTTCACTTCCTTAATCAGTGCTGATTTGTTTTTAGCCGTATGCCATAAATAGGTTGCCTCTTCTGTATCCAATGTTTCCAAAACAAAATAATATCGCTGTTCGCCTGCCAAAAGAAATACAAAGGAAAAGGGGTTTAATACAAAACGAATTTTCATCGTTTGGTTTTCATGTTGATCTGCCAAATATTGGATATGTTGAGAATGTTTATATTGTTTGTTTTTGAGGATTTCACTCAACAACTCCTCCGCATCATTAAAAACCTTTCCCTTACCTTGCAATTCATCAGAAGTCAGGATGTTTTTATTTTGAGACGTGAAATTTCCGAGGAATGCTTTATTCATAAATTGAAATTTGACACTTTCTATAATGTCATTATTGATACGTCCAATTTCTGGTGACAAAGCTAATTGTGAGACCAATTTCCCGTTTTCAAATTCGGCAAATAAAGCAACAGAAATAGTCTTTGATTTGAGGGTCTTAATGAAATAGGGTTTCAACACCTCAAATTCGGGCCTTATCTCTATATTTTCAATTTGAAATTCCAGCTCGGTCTTTATCTCCGTTATAGTGTATTTGAATGCCACACTTCCATAGTGAAACTCCAATTCAGCAATCGGGATTTTGATTTTCTTATCAATGGAGACAATAGAAATTGAAGAGGTAATTTCCTCCTGTGGCTCATCAAACAAAGTTGCTTGCTTGTTAATCTTTCGATAGTAAGTATTGCGTTTTAGAAATAGTTTGTTGAGATAATCAATTTTATAGTCTCGATAATCATAAATAATCGGATTGATTTCAGAGCGTTGCACCCTACCGATGTATTGGATCAGTTTCCCTTCAAAAGAAAATGGATATACTAAAAATAAGCAATTGATATTTTGCAAATCCGTTCCTTCCCCCGCTGGTGCGCGATTGCATCGCGTTCCTTTCCGTCCCTTTCCGACTCAGCCATAATAACGGAATACTACCCCCCGCTGGTGCGCGATTGCATCGCGTTCCTTTCCGTTCCTTTCCGTCTCAGCCATAATATCCCCGCTGGTGCGCGATTGCATCGCGTTCCTTTCCGTCCCTTTCCGACTCAGCCATAATAACGGAATACTACAATATCATCCAATAAACCCTTCTCATCTGCATAATCTGAAGCACTGCTATAAACATAATCTTGAGCTCTATAAACCAAACCGGCCTCTACTGGATTATTGTGAACATAACTGATTTTCTCCCAAATAACTTTATTGCTCCACAATTCAATAGGCTTATTATCGTGTCTCCAAAACTGATATTCATTCACATTGGAGGATTTTGCCGCGGCTTTTTTAAATTGCTCCAATAGAAATTCCTTTCGGCTCTCTCTCGGATTCTCTTGTATAGCTTTTACTACAGCTTTACTAGTAAAACGTTTAAAATCTCCTAACAGAAGCGACGGATGCTGACCTTTTACACTTCTAAAAACCAAGTGGACGTGATTCGTCATAATACACCACGCTATTATCTCCATCCCCTTCTCCTTTTGGCAAAATGAAAGACTTTGCAAAAGAATATCCTTGTACTCATTGCGAGTAAAAACATCAAGCCATTCTACAACTGCAAAGCTCACAAAGTATAGCCCTTCCGGATTATGAAATTTATAATTGCGACTCATATTCTAAAGATAATTGTTTTTTAGAATATCAGAATTTAAAGATACTGAATGGCATGCAATGTTTACTTAGTTGCGCCGCGATACAATCGCGCGGGAGCGGGGGGGTTCCCTAGGCATTTAAATCTGCCATTCCAGCGGATGCTGACCCCCTAAAATATATAAAAGAGCGTTAAGGTAAAACTTGTCGATTGTAATCCGTTTTGATTATTCCGGAGCATGCCAGTGTTTTGTGAAAAGTGGTTACTGCATTAAAGCATGGGAAACCACGCGATGCAATCGCGCGGGAGCGGGGGCGATGCAATCGCTCGGGAGCGAGGGAGGAAATTATGATTACGCCACTTTCGTCGGGAGTTAGGGAGTGGGGAATTTTAATATCTTTGGATTATATAATGAAATTCTACCTTTAAATATTCTCAAGAACATTTTTGAACTGTTCTACTTAATTTTTTAAATACTGAAAGGAAACAAAATGAAACAAACTTTGAAATTAACATTTACAGTACTCCTCATCTCTCTGATTTTTTATAATTGTAAAAATGAATCAAAAAAAATTGATGAGCCAAAAACTGAAACTGAAATTAAAAAATTATATGTTAAAGACAATAACATTCATATTGTTTATGAAAATGATAAACAAAAACAAATCACCTTCAATGGCAGTGATGAAGAACCTTTTTTCTATAATGATAAGCAACAAATAATTTTCACACGTAATGTTCCGGAAAAGACCCCTTATGGAGAATATCAAAGAAAGAAACTTATGATAGTTTCGATTGACGATTTGTCCGAAAGGACAATAACTGAGAAAAAGCCATATAAAGATGGAATTGACAATTCAAATGAAATTTTTAGAATTGGAAATCCAACTCTTTCAATCGACCAAGAAAGTATTTATTTCACTGTCGAAAAATGGGTAACATCGGATGAGCTGGTAAAAGTAAATATTGAAACGGGACACTGGGATGAACTCTTTGGGGCAAACAGTTTTGAATATATTCGAAATGGAAGTTATAAAGGTCAATTCTTAGTTACTAAGAGTGAAATCAGGGACAAAGGCCGAGCAGCATATTATATGATTGTAAACGAGCAAGATGTTGTAACAAAGGAATTTGAAAATGAATCCAGTGCAAAAGAATTTTTAAAAATCATAAATAACCAACATTAGGTTAACTCTTGGCTGGTACGCTCCCGACTTCGGGAGTATCGCGTTCCTTTCTGACTTAACCAAAAAGCGGAATAGTTTAATTACGGACACAATGACATATACTAAGTTGAATAAAGATACGTGTTTGTGAAAGTGGTTACTGCAATAAAGTTTGGGAAACCACGCGACGCAATCGCGCGGGAGCGGGCTCCTATCCTTTTTTAACGTGATTGAATTTCAACAAACTTCGTTTGCTCCATAAATTCAATCGCACCTTCAAAATCAAAATATCGATCCTTTAAAATTTCACATTGATATTTTATTGGTAGAAATAAACCCCATTTTGAAAAGCTCAATAACATTTCATTTTCTCCCAATTCGACCTCCCAATAGGAATCAATATCGGTATAGAGATCCCTAATTTGCTTTGCTAGAACTTTAAAATCTGCAAGACTTAAATCTATTTCGATACTACTAGTATGATCATCTAAGAAATTATTTATACCTAGTAAGTTAAAAAGAAAACTTAGACTCCTATTGATTTTTGTACCAGTAAATGTGTATAATATCTGCTTCGTTTCTTTTATTATTAGTGGCCGTTCGGTAGCTAAGTTAATTATGGGGAAACCATTGAAATCATATCGTAGTTCTTGGAGTATGGAGCTACTTGCTTCATTTAATTCTGAATAATTTTCATGACTTTTCAAAATCCTCAACATCTCATTCCGCACGATAGGATTCTATATCTCCTCCCCCTCCAAAAAACATTGGTTTTTTGCCATCAGGCGCAGGAATTACATCAATTTTTTGGCTTTTGAAATCGATATCTCTAATTTTCCAAATTCTTGCGGCCAATAATATGTTTTCATCTATCCTCACTTGCGGAGAAAGAGGAATTTCACCAATCCTTCGTCCAGAATGTATCACCTTGAAATTCACCTCTGTTTTGAAAACGCTATAAAATTCCCTTGAATTAACTATGATTTCTCCCTCAACTCCTAATATGATGTCACTTTGAAGTACTTCTAAGTAATCTTTTTCAATCGAAAAGTCAATAATACAATTAATATCAACTTCGGGAATTTCTCGAAATGCAAAATTTGATTTCAACTGATTAACCAAATTAATTCTTTTAATACCAGATGATTGCTTCGCTATTGAAAGTAGCTGGTGTAAAAAGATATCATATGGTTTAGTTGCTATTTTAATAGGCTCTAAGAAGTCTGCCTTATATAATAACCAACACGCCAATGATTGCAATAAGCTCCATTTATTAGTAGCGTAAAGGCACAAATAACTTTTCTCCCCATCTTTACGACCACTTCTACCGATTCTTTGAACTAGGGAAGAAACTGAATGAGTGGAATCGATTTGGACTATTTTATCAACGGTACCAATGTCAATTCCAAGCTCTAAGGTTGATGTACAAGAAATACAAAAATTAAATCTTTCATTGTTTTTTGCGAAAAACTCAATGTTTTCTCTAATTTCCTTATCAACAGAGGAATGATGCGAATAGTAATTTTTATGCCCGTTCACGTGTTCTGATAACTTTCGGAGCTTAACGGCTATTTCTTCGGTTCTTCCCCTACTATTAGGGAAAATCAAAACTTTATTGTTGTTTGTTTCTAGGTATAAATCTTTGAGCAAATTCAATGATAACTCTTTGGTTACATTTTCGAAATATTTGAATTTGGCTTCAGTATCTTTCTTTGTTTTATCCAGTAAAACTTTTGTTTCAGAACTATTGCCAGTAAATTTCTTCGCTTCAATATAGTTTTCGTTTCCAATTGTTGCCGATAAACCAATAGTTATAATTCTATTTTTATTTACTTCCTGTAAACGAGATAATAACGACATTAATTGAGTTCCCCTATCAACGCCCAAAAATGAGTGTATCTCATCAATAACTATGTATTTTAAGTTCTCAAAAAGAGCATATACATTGTATGGTGAATGGACGAACATTGCTTCAATAGATTCTGGAGTTATTAATACAATGCCTTCTGGGTTTTTAACCAGTTCATCCTTTAATGACCTTTTCGCTTCTCCATGCCATTTGGTAACCTTAATCTCAATATCCTTGCATAGATCTTCAATTCTGTAGAACTGATCATTTATTAAAGCTATTAATGGAGAGATATAGAGAACCTGAACACCTCTTTTATTGAAATCTGTTTTAGATAATATTGGTAAAAACGCTGCTTCAGTTTTACCAGATGCCGTTCTAGAGGCTAAAATGTAATTACTATCTGTTGTTATGATTTTATTAATCGTCGCTGCCTGAATAGGACGTAATGATTCCCAACGTTTATTCCGAATATATTTTCGAATAGGCTCTGATAATAAGTTAAACGACATTATAATTCTTCAATTGAATCAAATATGCTGTCATCAGGTCTTTCATCAGCAATTTTAATGTTAGTAATTAAACTTCCCTTTTCAGCATTTGGATTTTGTCTTAAGAGGCTAAGTATATTTAAAAAATCTCGAATCACTTCCCGAGGAGTCAAAAACTCATCTGCACCAGGTTTATTGAAAATCTCTTCCATAAACATTTGTATATCGTCATCGGTAATGTCAATATTTGTGTTATAGTTCAGATCAAAAATCTCTTTAAGCTTCTTCAACAAAACAAAAATTTCACTGTGATTTAGTGGAACCAACTTAATGACTGGTTGCGCTAAATCACGATATTCCATGGTTTCAAATTTATTTGTTTCCAATCTAGTTTTTAGTGCATCATAACTGAATAACCCCCGCCGTTCATTTTCCAGAAATTCCTTGGTTCCAGAAAAATTAATAAAAAAATTGGATACTTTTCCTTGAAAACAATCATTGAATATTGTCAAGATTTTCTCATAATTTTTAGCTCTCATGGTAGAAGTTGAAATCTTATATAAATTGACTGCTTCATCCAAATTTATCATAAATCCACTATATCCAATACTCACGAAAAGCCTGCAAAAGTTTTTCAGCATATCGTAGTAATTCATATCGTTGACAATATCCCGTACGCCTAAATCTTGTCGAGCTTCTGTTTTGGTTTGATATTCACCTTTTAACCATTTAAGCGCACTTCTCCTTAAATATTCATCATCTTTTATGTAGCCTTCATAATATTTGATAATGACAACCCCAAAGTCAAATCCTCCAGTATCAGTAACTTCATTTACAGTTTGCATTATATTGCTCTGGATCAAGTTCATATATTTTTCATCCCTAATTTCTGTAATTGGTATATTGTTTAACTGAGATGTTTTTGAAACTACTTGCTCAATCCACTTATCCAATAAAGTAGGTAATGCTCCACCTTCGGGTTTTGTATGTATGGACACATTATCCATTATCGCGCTATAGAGCGCAACTGCTTTCCTGTCATTAGCATATAATCTATTATCAGGAGTGAAATCAGCATTTGATACCACAAATTTCTGTTTGGTAGCTACAGTATTCATCAAATGCAGCATAAACGATTTTCCCGATCCAAAATCACCAATCCAAAATTTGACCATACTATGGCCATTTTTTACATCTTCAAGTGCCTCAGTAAAAGCCTCGATTTCCAGTTTCCTTCCCACTGTAATATGTTGAACTCCTATTTTAGGAACAACTCCTCCAGATAACGAATTAATAATTGCGGTTGCTTCCTTAGCTTTTATCTTCAATGCCATAATTTTATACTTTTGATTCTAATTCTTGGTAATAAGATTTTTCGATGATGTAATTATCTTCATCTTCCTCAATTAAAGGTTCACCTTCCAAAAGATCATAACAAACCTCATTAATACTGTCAATTAGCTGGTTTTTAAAAATTCCATTTTCCAATGCGAACTTGTCAACCTCATTTTGAGCCAAAATAAAAGACTCATCTTTCATCATTTTTAAAATTTCCAATTGAATCTTATTAAAATTTAAAACATCATTAAAAGGTGATTTTTGTTTTGCTTTGGTTACAACTTCTATTTCCTCTTCAACAGATTCTGCATTGAATCCTATATTTAATTTTACCCCTTCTTCCGTATCATCCAGATATTCATTTAGCAGTTCTACAGTGCTGTCGTATTTTTTTGCAACAGCTCTAATTTCATTTTTATCAAGAATAATCTTTTTTCTCTTTGGAACATATATTTTAGCAATATCGTCGAGAGCCTTTTCTATATTCCTCGTCTCAATGATCTTCTGGATTATTATTTTATATTCCGCTAGCTGTTCTTCAGTTTTGAACAATGATTTTTCAATAGTTTTGGTCAGCTGTTTGTTGTCAAATTTGTTTGATTTTAAGTCGTAATAAATATACTTAGCATAAAATTGCAAGGCTTGAAGTTTATCATATTTCGCTATAAATTTTGAGGCCTCATAAAATATGTGTTCTAAATTGGGATTCTTTTGGTTTGCAACCTCCAAAGTTTCAATAGCTGATGTAAAGCTTATAATATCCCCCTTATTAAATCTATCCTTTATTTCAAAAAATTCAGCTTTCCATCTATTTACATTTTGACCATTTAATATTATCTGAGTTCGCAAATCTGGCAGCTCTATTACATCCGTGTGTTTTAGATTTAGTCGGTCAACAATTTCACCAATTCGCGATTCAAATTCTTGGTCTAATGCAGCTGTATATCTAAAATCACTTTTAATTTTTCTTTTATGTCCATACTTCTCTCTAACAAAATTTTCTACTTTTTTAAAGATTGTTAAATAAATTGCCGAATCACTTACACTCTCAAAGTAATCACCGCTGTAATAGCCATAGTCAGAATACGTATTTTCCTTATAATACTTCTTTAATTCCTTTTTAAGGAAATCGGTTTCCTTAAAAAAAGATGTTCCATGAGAAATTACGAAATGATCAAAAGATTTTAAAACCAATAGATATTGCCTGATAACAGCAATACAGCATTCCTCAATAGAAATGAACACATTTGTCGGATTCCAAAATTTATTGAGCCAAATCACTTCCTGCTCATTAAGATTCAATTTTACCTTATACTGTTTGCCTAACTTGAATTCATCAGGGTCATAATTGCCATAAGCGTATTCAAATTGATAGGCAGATTCACTTAATTCATTAAGTTTTTCTATTGAATATGAATCGGTTCTTTTTCTTAATAAGTTCTTGAAAGAAGGGGCACTATAATTTTTAGTCTTAGGGCATATTTCGCCGAGCAATGCAAACTGTCTTTCCAGAAGCTCAATATCGTTGTGCTTATCATATTCCTTAAGTAGATCAAAATATAGGATAAAGGCATAATTTGTATTACCCTCAATATTTATAAAACTATTCTGTAAAAATTGATCCTTGAAATAATCATAAAATTTCTTTTGTTCTGTGGAAGCATTACTTAATTCGCTAATTGAATATATGTATGAATGAGCCCAGTAAGGTACTTTTATAGTATTAGTCTTTTCAACTTTAGATAGAGGGATTTTTAGTTCAAAAGCTGTTTCGTTTACATCAACTATGGAGGAATCAATTTTCTTATAATACTCTTCGCGCTGATTGGCAAAAGTTTTCGGACTTACAGAGGGTGGGATATTTCTAGTATCTAAAATAAACGACTTTTGTGTTGATAACCTATTCTCAATTAAAGGTTTGTTTACTTCAGCCGGGATTTTAGTTTTATTATACTTCCTGTTGAAGCTCTCCTAATTCATTAATACCAAAATCGAAAAGTCTATAATTCCAATGAAGATAGGAATAAAGGTCCACGAGAATATTAGAAAAAGTACCCCTCTAATGTAATTGCCGAGATAGAATTGGTGAATCCCTAATCCACCTAAAAAAAAGGGCTAAAAGTGCAGCGGTAGTTCTACTTCTCATTTTTAAATTAATAGTATCATTATACCATATTTTGCTCCTTATTAGGAGATGTATTTTTTGCCATTAAAATATTGGTTTGATTGATAAACCTTCAAATTTAATTCAAGTCAACCTAGTTTTTTTACGGGAATCCTCATTCAGCATAAGGTTTTATCAAATCTCCCAAATATAACATTTCTCTTGGGAATATTTTAACAATTCTAAGTGATAAACTCCTTCCATTTGGCACAACAGTTTAGTCATAGAGAGATTAATTATTGATCATGCCCCCCTGGCGCGGGCGTCTCGCCCGTGTCCCATACTATCGTGAGCAAGCAACCGGCACGAGCGAGACGCTCACGCTAGCGTTTGAAAGTTAAAAATCTTACTTCCGAATTGTCCTACGTCTTAAGTCCTACAGTCCTACGTCCTTTTTTATTCCATAAAGTTAAACAACGCATACCCAATACTCCCCACCGCATCCCTCATAATCTCGAAATCCAGCGTTTCAATGGTATCAGTATTTGTGTGATAATTTGGATTTCCATGGCCGCCGGTGCCGATGACCATTACGGCGGGAATATGGAAGGGCCAATAGTTGCGATGGTCTGAAGGGCCGTTGTTTAGGTAATCATTTGCATAGGATAAACGCCGGGAGTCCAATTTGGCAGGGGCTTTCAGCAGCTGGGAGATTTTCTTGTTAAAGGCATCGTACTTTTTAATCCCGGAAACTATCAATTGGTTTTTATAGATAGTATCCTCTTTGGAGGATAGCTTTTCTTCGCGATAGTAACCTATCATTTCAAGAGCGATCATTCCTATATAATCCTTGTCAATATTTGCAAGGGAATTTGCGTGAATATAGCTTCCCATTTTATCTGTTTTAAAAAACGGAGGTTCCTCTAAAGAGAAAAACACGAAATCAATTCCATAATCCAATTCCAATGCGTTTTCGTTCAGAATTCGTCCGATTTCCAACAAGCCGGCAACACTACTGGCGTTATCGTCTGCTCCAACTGTTTCTTTATATACGTCGTAATGTGCGCCAATAATGAAGCGTTTTGTTTTTTGGGGCTGATATTGAGCGATAATGTTTTCGTAAATATTCTCTTTAGCTTCCCATTGTTGTCTCGTTGTAGGCAAACCAATTACCTTCATTTCCGCTTCGATATAAGCTGCTGCTTTTTGAAGACTTTCAATGTTTTTATAGTTTCGATAAGGGTATATGGAGGTCAAGAAGGCTACATGCTTATATAAGTTTTTTATGTTGGCTTCCATTTGCATTTCCTTTAAAGCTACTGTTACACTGTTTTTAAAAATGACATTCTCGGCGGAAAGTTTTCAAACCCCAAAGGTTGAAACTTGTCCGCCGAAGCTTTTTCAGCGCAGGAGGAAAACCTTTGGGGTTTAAGTTCGTCCTACGTCCTGTGTCCTGTGTCCTGCGTCTTGCCTCCACCCCTACTCTATTATTACAACCTGCATGGCATCCATTCGCACTCTTGCATTTTTAATAAGTGATTCCAATGTAGTCTGTTCTTCAAGCGCACTTTGAATTTCTTCTGGCCGGATGTTTTTATTTTTCATTTGAAGGGTTTTTAGTCTATCTATTTCGTGATTCAGGGTGAGGTTCATGGTTTGCAGTCCTTTTGCAATTTCCTTTGAACTCTGTTCTTTGGCAATTTTTGTGGCTGCGGCAATCATTTTGGGCAGGATAGTTTCTACAAAGGTTTCATTATCCAGCAAAGGCTCTATTGGGCCTGGCGTCAAGTTTTTGTCCAATGTTTCAACAGGAAACGTAGCTGTTACGTCATTGCCATAAAGATCCACAACAATTCGCAAGGGAGTATTGGGAAGAAAACGGTCTATATATACACCTTGTTTTCCCGATGTTTCAAGAACAAAAAGAATCTCGAGTAAAAGACCTGGGGTTTTGGCATTATGTAGGATTCCAAAACAGGCATTTCCGGTGCCGGAGCTCAACATCATGTCTATGCACTCCGTTGTAAGCGGATGATCCCAGGTCAGGAAACTAACCTCTTCCCTCCTAAGTGCGTAATTTCTACTGAAGGTAACACTGATGCCCTTAGGCGGAATGGAGGGAAAAATCTCGGTGATTTCTGAGGCAGGATGCAAAAAGTAGGTTCGGGCGGCAAGGTCTTCCATTTCCACATTAAAATATTCAAAGACTTTGGTGAAATAGGTTTCAAGGGTTTCATCGCGATCTTCTTTCTGAATTTGTTCTACTATCTTTTCTGCTATCGCAGGTCGAAAGGAATTCATTTCCAGCAGTCTATCACGGCCTTCGGCAAGGCTTTTTTGAAGTTCTTTTTGAAAGATAGAAGTTTCAGCAATCAAGGCTTCCAGTTGCGGATCGGGATCTTTGGCGGAAGGAGATTTGAAAACATCTTGCAGACGCTCTCCAAATAGTTGGTAAACTTTATATCCGCCCTCAATATTTTTTTCAAAGGCATTCAAGCCTTCGTGAAACCACCGTACCAGTTTATGTTGTGGGCTTTGGGGAAGATATGGAATGTGAATGTGTATATCTTCTGTTTGGCCAATCCTGTCCAAGCGGCCTATTCGTTGCTCCAACAATTCTGGATGCAGCGGTAAGTCGAATAGGATAAGGTGATGCGCGAATTGAAAATTGCGTCCCTCACTTCCTATTTCAGAACAAAGGAGGATTTGAGCTCCATCCGATTCTGTAAACCATGCCGCATTTCTGTCGCGTTGTACAATAGTGAGGTCTTCGTGAAAAACGGCTACCTTTAGGTTGGCTCGCTTGGTCAGGGCCTCCTCCAATGCCAGAACTTTTTCTTTGCTCTTGCAGATGAGCAAGACTTTTGCGGGATATATTTTCTTTAATGTAGTTAAAAGCCATTGAACGCGAGGGTCTTCCTTAAACCAAAACTCCTGTTCTTTAGAAGTATCCTCTAAATTCATATCGCAGGCAAACTCATTTGTCAATCGCTCCAGCCAAAGTGAAGGATCGTTTTTTGCTTTTAAGGGAATGAGATGTGCTTTTCGCTTAGGGAAATCGGTCATGGCAGATCGGGTATTTCGGAATAAAACACGTCCAGGGCCATGCTGATCGAGCAGATCTTCAATCAGGTTAACCTTTGCCATTTCGTCTCCTTTAATCACGGCTTGAATACGTTCTTTTGGAAAAATAGACTCTAGGATTTTTATGTCTTTGGAATTCAGATTTTTTCCCAAGTGCAATTTCTCAACAATATTGGCAATGGTTTTATGATCGGAAGTTTCATTTATAAAATCCTCGTAACTGGAATATCTGTTTGGATCCAATAATCGGAGACGCGCAAAATGGCTTTCTTCCCCTAATTGTTCCGGCGTGGCGGTGAGAAGCAGTAAACCTTTAGCCACCTTGCCCAACAGTTCCACAGCCGCGTACTCTGGGCTCACCTTGTCAACGGACCATTCCAGGTGATGCGCTTCGTCCACAACCAGCATATCCCATTCGGCTGTCAATGCTTGACCGCTTCGTTTTTCGGAGGCTGCCAAAAACTCCGTGCTGCAAATAATCAATTGATTGGCAAGAAAGGGGTTTCCGTCTGGAGAACTGTCATCAAGAGATGCGCTTCGAGCCTCGTCAAAGATGTGGAACCACATATTAAACTTGCGCAATAATTCCACAAACCATTGATGTAACAAAGACTCCGGAACGAGAATCAGCACTCTTGAAATCCGTCCGCTCAACAATAACCGATGGATGATGAGGCAGGCCTCAATGGTTTTTCCAAGACCCACCTGATCTGAAAGCAATACACGCGGGGCATAGCGGGAACTCACTTCGTGCGCAATATAGAGCTGGTGCGGAATGAGATCTATCCTTCCGCCAACAAACCCATATACTGGAGATATTTTTCTTTCGTATTCGTGTTGCAGGGTTTCTCTACGCAAGGCAAAGGCTTGCGGAGTATCCACATCGCCGTTAAAGAATCTGTCGTCCACGCCGTAATTTATGGAAACATCGCCAAGATCTGCTTCCGATATTTTTCTGTCTTTTCCATAATACACATACAAGCCACTCTCCAGCCCTACTCTCTCAATTAGCAATGCTTGCTTATTTACATCTTCTATGGTATCGCCCGGTTTAAAAATAACGCGACGCAGAGGCGCATTTTCCATGGCATATATCCTGGTTTCATCCGATTTGGGGAAATGTATTTTCACCTGTCGGTGGCTGGTCTCCGTTAGAATGCCAATCCCTAATTCGGGTTCGCCTTTGCTGGTATAGCGTTGATTGGGATGGAAACCATCTTTGTTTTTCATTGATATTCGGGTGTATTTATTTGATGTATTTGGGAGGTTATGTGGTTGCAAATATCGGTAATCGAAGCTCATTAACCCTCATAGTTTATAGCGTTTTCAAACCTCAGAGATTGAAACTTGTCCGCCGAAGCTTTTCAGCGTAGGAGGAAAACATGTGAGGTCTTTCCACACTCAATTGTCGCTTAGAGGATAGAAAGACTTCAAACCCCAAAGGTTTCCAAAACTTTGGGGTTTTAGTTGCAAGGATATTCATTTCCCGCCCTGATATCCAATCACCGATAACCAATCACTTTCACACTCCTAACTCATAGCTCCTAATAACTCATAACTCATAATCACCCACCCTTCCTTAGCACCTCCAACGGCGAACTCCTTAAAACCTCCCGAATATTGCTCAACCCAATCCCCAAGACCAAAAGGGAGATTCCGGGGAGGAAAACCAAAAACGGGATTAGCGAAGGTGCGAAGGGTTCTTGAAATACAAATATTGCCAAGAGCAAACTGCTGACCAGTGCCAAAAGGATTCCCAGGAGGCTGCCCAAAATTCCCAGGAATAAATATTCCAGGGCGGTAATGGTGAGGATCTGTTTGTTTTTTGCGCCCAAGGTTCGTAGGAGAACACTTTCTTTTATTCGTTGGTATTTGCTGGTGCGCACAGAGCCAATTAAAACAATGATCCCGGTGAGGATGCTAAAGAACGCCATAAAATTGATGACCCACGATACCTTGTTTAGGATGTCTTCTACGACAGTGTACATCTGCCGTAAATCAATCACGGATACATTGGGAAATTTAGTGACCAAGTCCCGTTGCAAGCTGGCCGAACTGGCTTCGGTTGGTGCGTAGGTGGTCAACACATTAAACTGTGGCGCGTTTTCCAAAACTCCGCTGGGAAAAACGATGGTGAAATTGGGCTGCAGGTTAGACCAATCCACTTTTCGGATGCTTTTGACAAGCGTTGGCATAAGAACGCCCTGCACATTAAAAACAATTGGACCGCCAACGCCTACATCGGCATCCCTTGCAAGGTTATCAGAAATGGAGATTTGGATGGTATCGCCTTTCTTTTGCACTGGCACCCATTCCCCTGCTATAATTTCTTCAGAATCTATAAGATTGCTGCGATAAGTGGTTCTAAACTCGTGGTTTAAGACCCAATTTTTTACTTGGGAAGTACTATCCGTTCGCAACTTGTTTACCAATTCCTTCTTTATGCTGTGCATCCGCATGGTAACCAGTGGGATGTTATCCAAAACGGATAAATCATTCGCCTTAAAAGTATTTTCCACCGCCTCTACTTGATCCGGTTGCACGTCAATTGTAATGAGGTTGGCACGATCGGAAGTTTTCCCAATTGTTGTTTTATCCAGTAAAATATCCTTTGTAAAATAAAGCGTACTGATCAAAAATGTACCCAAACCAATTGCAACCAATAGCACGATAGTTTGATTGTTGGGACGGAATAAATTCAGCAGACTTTGCCGGGTAGTAAATCCTGCGCTCTTGGGAAAGAAGGTTTTGACCAATTTCATGGTGCCGATGGCAATCCCGGACAGAATGCCGAAGGTTATTAGGACTCCAACAATAAAGACCAATGCAAACACCAAATCCCGAAGCAACCAATAGGAAAAGGCGTATAAAAATAAAACAATCACGGCAATAACAACATTACGCGCCATTTTAGATTGTTTTGAAGTATCACCACTAAACCGAAGCACTTCCAATGGGGAAACATACCAAGTGCGCAACAAGGGCAGTAAGGCAAATAAAACCGACATTATCAATCCCAAAAGAACACCTGTGATTAAAGGCTGTGCGGTTATATTAATGGTCAAATCAAAAGGTAGAAACTCTTTTAATACAATAGGAAAAAGTTCTTGCAGCCCTACTCCTATCACGGTTCCTATAATTCCTCCCAAGATTCCTATTCCTGCAATCTGGATCAGGAAGATCAAAAAGCTTTGTTTTCTGGAAGCGCCCAAACATTTTAAAACGGCAATCGCCTTAATTTTTTCCTTGATATAGATGTTTACGGAGCTAGCAACCCCAACACAACCTAGCAACAGGGCGATAAAAGCGGTTAGGTTTAAAAAGGAGCCCACATTTTCATATTGGCGACCCAATTGGCTACTTGCGCTGGTGTGGGTTTTTAAACCTGCATTTTCTATTGCGAGCATTGGCTTTACTCGATTTTCCAATTCCGCCAGATCTGCATTAGGTTGTTTATAGTAAAACTGATATTTTTTTCGGCTTCCAAACTGCAATAATTTTGTTTCCTCTATAAATCGTAAAGGAATAATTACCAAAGGTGCTACGGAAGTTGCCACGGCTGAATTCCCCGGAATTGCTTTTATTGCACCAAGGATTGGCAAGGTTATTTCACCCACTTTTATGGAGTCGCCAGGGTGAAGATTGTATTGCAACATTAAGGTTACATCCACCAAAGCACTACCTAAAGCTTGATATGAAGTAGCCGATGTAACTGGCTCTGTTTCAAGTGTGCCGTAAAATGGAAAATCTCCTTGTAAGCCGCGGACACGTACCAATTTAGTATCGTCATTTTTTGGAAAGGCGACCATGGAAACAAAGTTTATTTCCGCTGCATCTGGGTGTAAGGAATCGATAATTTCTTGGGCGCGCTCCGTGGGCAGTTCGTTGCTTTCGATAATGAAATCCGCACCCATCAAGGATTTTGATTGGCGTTGGATATTATCGGTTAGGTTTTGGCTGAATAGCTGTATGGAAACTACCGCGGCAATTCCCAAAATAATGGAAGCCATAAAAAGCAGCAATCGCGTCCTACTCGCTTTTGCATCGCGCCAGGCCATTTTAAAAAGCCAAGCGGTGTTCAATTTCGATTTTAATTGGGATTTGTTCAACTTTTAATGTTGTTTTATTAAGTTAATTGACGTACGACTGTAAGACGTATGACATAGGACAGATATTTTGTTTAGAATGAGATTTTTATTTTAAAAATGAGGCTGTTTTATGTCTTATATCCTTTCGTCTTACGTCAACTCTAAAATCTTCCCGCCTTTCAATCGTAGAATTTGCTGTGTTCTTGCGGCCAGATCCAAATCGTGGGTAATGATTACCAAAGTAGTTCCTGCTTCCTCATTGAGGTTGAAGAGCAATTGAACTACTTTTTCGCCCGTTTCTGCGTCCAGATTTCCGGTGGGTTCATCTGCAAATAAAATAGAAGGACTGTTTGAAAAAGCCCTTGCTACCGCTACCCGCTGCTGCTCCCCACCTGATAGTTGTGATGGATAATGGTGAATGCGATCTCCCAAGCCAACTTTTTCCAATAATTCTTTCGCTTTGCTTGCGGCGTTTTTGGACCCTTGTAGTTCCAAAGGCACGCTGACATTTTCAAGAGCGGTTAAAGTTGGTAGAAGTTGAAAATCCTGAAAGATAAAGCCCACTTCTTCATTTCGCAGTTGTGCGCGTTCGTCTTCATTTAGGGTGTTTAAAATATGGCCGCATAATTCCACCGTGCCGGCATTGGGAGTGTCTAGGCCTGCGGCTAATCCCAATAAGGTGGTTTTCCCACTTCCCGATGGCCCCACGATGGCGAATGTTTGTCCTTTTTCAACTTCAAAGGAAACATCGTGAAGAACTGTTAATTCCTTGGAACCACTTTTATAAGTTCGCTCTAGGCCGTTAATCTTTAATATCTTTGTCATTGTGTTATTGTTGGTTCACATAAAAGACGGGTTTCACGCAGAGAACGCTGAGGTTAACGCGGAGAGTCGTAGAGAGTAAACTATTGAATACCGAATAATTAAACCTCTGCGTTTCTCTGCGCTTTTTTCTCTGCGCACCTCTGCGTGAAATACGCTGATTCAATTTAATTAATTACAAATTATTGTACCAATCCACATCAGATATGCCAAATCCCAAAACTACGCAAAGCCTTTTAAATAGTACAGTTTCCAAGTCTCGAAACCTCATAAAGTTTTGTTATTTCCTATTCGTTTTTGCGGTGATTTCCTGCGGAAATGATACAAAATCAAAAGCCACTGTAGATAACAGTGAAAATACCACTACCGAAACTGAAACCCCAGAAAGGACTTCACCCAAAACCATATTGTTTTTTGGCGACAGTATCACTGCTGGTTACGGATTGGATGATTCCGATGATGCTTTTCCCGGAATTATTCAGGCTAAAATTGATTCTTTGGGATTGAACTATGTGGTAATAAATTCAGGGGTTAGTGGGGAAACTTCCGCTGGCGGAAGAAGTAGGATCGATTGGATATTGAACCAAGTTATCGACATATTCGTTTTGGAACTCGGAGCCAACGATGGACTGCGAGGGGTGCCTTTATCCGAGACAAAAGCTAATCTACAGGCGATTATAGATGAAGTAAAAGCTAAAAGTCCGAGTACAAAAATCATCTTGGCGGGAATGCAATTGCCACCTAATATGGGGCAGGATTATACCACCCAGTTTAAAAAGATTTTCCCTGATCTGGCTTCAGAAAACAAGATTGACTTTATTCCTTTTATTTTAAAGGATGTTGGAGGTGTAAAGGAATTAAATCAGAGTGACGGAATTCATCCTAATATTACGGGACATAAAATTGTGGCTGGGAATGTTTGGGAGGTGCTTTATCCGGTGATCAAAACTGAATCCTAGACTTGGGTTTTGAAGAGGCCATAGAACCGCTTGGCTTTAGGACAATAGGACTTTAGGAGTAACTGGCAATTAATTGTATTTTTAATATTTTATAGGGAATGGCTTACAGACTGATTCTGTTTTTGATACTAAATTTTACTTCCCTCGGGCTGGCTCGTTTTTTAGGTGGAAAAGGTCCGAGATCTGAATGGTATATGGGGATTGAAACGGCACCTTGGACTCCATCGGGTTTGATCATAGGCTTATCCTGGACCGTAACGATTATTTGTTTTAGTATTTATCTGGCCTATTTATGGCCTGTGGTGGACAGCAAAAGACTTCTAATCGGCGTATTGATACTTCATTACATACTGAACCTAATCTGGAATCCAATTTTCTTTCATTACCATCAAGTTTTAACGGGTCTTTTTGTATTAACTGGGCTTACCGTTGTTATTGGTTTCTTGCTGTTTTTTTACTGGCCGGAGTTAAAACTTAAATCGCTAATCATAGTCCCTTATCTTGTTTGGATCGCGATTGCTGCTTCTTTGAATGCGTATGTTTTTCTGAAAAACTAATTGATGGATAAAACAGTAACATTACCGTAATTTCTAGAAAAGATAGAACGCAGATGACGCTGATTGTGCGGATTAATGCGGATAAGAATCTGTGTGCATCCGCTCGATCCGTGTTATCCGTGTTCAATTACTGTTAGGCTATTAAAGATGGAACGCAGATGACGCTGATTTAGCGGATTAATGCGGATAAGAATCTGTGTGCATCCGCTCGATCCGTATTATCCGTATTCAATAGGTGTTAAATCCGAAAAATGGAACGCAGATGACGCTGATTTAACGGATTAACGCAGATAAAAACCCGTGAACATCCGCCCGATCTGCGTTATCCGTGTTCAATCGCATTTATTGTCTAAAAATAGAAAACAATAATGCATCCATTTAAATGAACTGCAGACAGTATCTTTGTCTAGATTTATAAATACTTCAAAACTATAATAGTTTAATATTATGCCTTTTAAAAAATTACATTCTGATATTTTAAAAAAACTTTATTCCTTAAAGATAACCACCCCAACCCTTTTTGAAAGTAAAAGCATTCCCGTAATAAAAAGTGGCGCGAATGTATATTGCATTGCTCCCAAGAACAGTGGAAAAACGACTACCCTTATTGTTACAACACTTCAAAAACTAAAATTTAGAGCCATTGGAAATGTGCCCCGCGCAATAGCCTTGGCGGAAAATAAGGAGAAGGCCCAGGAACTTTACGATCTTTTTCAGGAATATTCCCGGGAAAGTGATCTACGCATTTATTTGGCCACGGAAGAAATCCATCTCGATATCCAAAAGTCTGAAATTGCAATGGGAATAGACATCCTTATTTCAACACCCGTTTCTATGAACAAGTTATTTCTGTCCAATGGCATAAACACTTCCGAAGTAAAAATGATAAGTGTGGACGATGCAGAATTCTTGGCGCAGAAATCAGATTACTCCGCAATGATGTCATTTACCCGAAGTATCCCAAAGTGCCAATATATTCTATTCCTAGAAAAGATGGAGCCAATGGTAAATAGGTTTCAGGAATATTTTATGGAATTTGCGAAGAAAGTTAATGTGGGTTAATTAGTTGATATGTTTATGAGTCGATAAGTCGATAGGCTTGCCCACCGAAACAAAGTACAGAGAACAGAGAACGGAGAAATTAAAATATTGACCACATGATACCTAAACTACATTACATTTCTCAAGGAAACACGCCGAAAGAACATCTGGAAAATATCCAAAAAGCTTGTACTTCCGGTGCGGAGTTGGTCCAATTAGGTTTAAAAAATATCTCAGAAAAGAAATTTTTAAAAATTTCTCAGGAGGCAAGGGAAATTACTTCCCATTTTCAAACTAGATTGATAATTAAGGATAATTATAAAATTGCGAGAGAGGTTAAGGCAGATGGTCTACATTTATGCCAGACGGACTCCGGGCTTACAATTAGAAAGCATTTATACACCTGGCAGATTATGGGTGGGGCCGCAAACACATTTCAAGATTGTGAAAAACTACTGGACAATCAAGTAAATTATATTAGTCTAGGGCCTTTTAGAGATTCAGAAAACGAGGAAAATACTCATTCGGCTTTAGATTTAAAAGGATTTATGGCCATTACAGATGTATTAAAAACCGGAACTCCGATTATTGGTTTCGGAGGGATCACCACAAAAGACGTTACAGCGATATTGAAAGCAGGAATTTCTGGAATTGCTGTATCTGATGAAATTACCCGTGATTTTAATAATATCAGGATATTCAATCAATTGTTGAATGCGTCTTCTACGGCGGAACAACGGTATACGTTTGAGTGACTTTGGTCGGTAGTTGTTAGTCCGTAGACGGTAGACAGGTGTAAAATATTGATTTGAATGTTTTATAAAAAATTACTATGAAATTAAACTTATTGTCGTGTGATGTTCAGAGACCTGATAGAAGGGCAATAGCGCAATGTATTGTGGAGATTTCATTGAATGTGGATGGATCCTTGGCCAATGAACTTACGGCCATACTTTTAGAAGGAGACGCAGTAGATATAGAGGTTGATGATAAAAATTCGGGTTCTGCGTTGAGAGCTTTGCGAAAACTAAGTATCAATTATGAAATTATAGAATAAAACTAATTATCTTTTCCCTACTGGCAGTTGTCGTACCTTAAAATTCGAAAAATTATGAAATCAATCCGTTACTATTACTTTTTACTTTCTCTACTCCTTGTTGTAGGTTGTAAAACTGCGTCAGGTGTTGCAATACCTGCAACGGAAATTTCCAACTTCGAGAAATTGGCAACGATTGACAACATAGTCAGTATTGAAAAGAGACCGGCGGTAAGCCATTTTGATGAAAACTATGTGCTGTGGTTTGAACAGCCTATCGATTATAGCGACTTGACAAAAGGCAGTTTTAGACAACGCGTGTTTCTGGGGTTTGAAAATCCTGACCAACCCGTAATTGTAGAGCTCAGTGGGTATGGGATAAGTTCTGAAAATGCAGGGGAATTGGCCAGTCATTACAATGCCAATCAAATTTCTATAGAGCACAGATATTTTAATGATTCCCGGCCCGAAGACATAGATTGGTATACACTTACGGTGGAAAATGCCGCTAAAGATCAAGCGAGGATTATTAATGCAATTAGGGATGCCTTATATCCAAAAGCGAAATTTATTTCCACGGGAATATCCAAAGGTTGCCAAACAGTTATGGTACATCGCAGTTATTTCCCCGAGAATGTCGATGGTTGCGTTTGCTATGTCGGGCCCTTGAACTTTAGTAGAGAAGATCCCCGGATTTTTGAATTTCTAGAAACAGTTGGGACCACCGAGGAAAGGAAAAAGGTTAAAGATTTTCAGGAATTATGCTTTAAAAATAGAGCAGCCTTATTAGAGATATTGAAGACTAAGGCAGAAGAAAAAGGAATGTCCTGGGAATTTGGTGTGGACAAGGCCATTGATTATACCATACTGGAATACTCGTTTGCCTACTGGCAATGGGGTACAGATCCAGATACTATTCCTATGGAAACGGCCAGTCCTGAAGTCATTTACAAGCATTTAATTGATGTGGTTGGTTATGGCTTTTTTGAAGAAAGTTCCGTGGAAAAACTACAGCCTTATTTTTGGGCGGCATTGACGGAACAGGGCATTTACGGCTATAAAACCCTTCCGTTTGAAAAATATCTGCATACAGATAAAATGTACACTTTTGATTGGGCTTTTCCAGACGGGATTACCAAGCCATTTGATTTTAAACCCATGCAGCGTGTAAAAGCATTCTTGGATTTAAAAGCAGAAAAAATGCTATTTATTTATGGGGAATACGATGCCTGGAGTGCGACCGCGGTCGATTTAACCGAAAATGCCGAGAAACGGGAACTTTATAAATTTGTGAAATCTAAAGGGAATCACAGAACACGGATAAAAAGTTTTGATGTTGATGAGCAGAAGGAAATTTATAGTATTATTGACAGTTGGCTTCAAAAATAAACTTAAGACCGCTTGGCTGTAAGACGTAAGTCCTTCACTGGGTCCGCCCGAGATCACGAACTTTATCTAACTTGGATTCAAAATACTGCCACTCCCGAAGCTTCGGGAACACAAACCTGCCTGGCCGGCAGGCAGGTTTACACAAATAAGCTCCATTTTCGAAAACAGCTACGCAATCAGCATCGTTCTAAATTTCACGAACCGGCCTGCCGGAAGACAGTTGGAACAGACCTGCCTGCGGGCAAGGCAGGCTTTCAGTCGGTTTGAAAAACTTATGTGAGATTTCTCACGGTGTTATTGTTCTTTTCCGCCCTTCATTCGTTCTCCCAGAAAAAGGAAATGTTGCAAGATTCCATAGCAGTGAAGGATTCAATTTTTGACAAGGAAGCTTCAACTATTTTTCATTCCATATTGAAATCCGATGACTTTATAAATCAACATCTTTCAGACACAGTAAGTTCAATCTTTGGAAAGGTAAATACATTGGATGAAGTTTTCATCAAACCAAAATCGGAATTCAATGCGGTTTCCTTGGGGATTCTTAAAAAAGAAATCAAGCCGTTAACCCTGGTTTTAAAAACAGAAATGAGGATAAAATGAAATCAAGAAATAAACTGTAATTTAGACCGAAGAATATTATTATAGCTATCAAATCTACATTATGACAAAAATTATGGGTTTCTTCATTTTCAGCTTTTTCACTCTCGGAATTCAGGGACAAAGTTTAATTGGCGCTTGGGAACGTTTTTACACCTCAGAAGAAAATGAAAACCTAAGAAGCGTTCTGATTATCTCAGAGAAGTATCAAGCAGTTGCAACCTATAATGCTGTGACAGGAGAATTTATCTCAACCAATGGGGGAAGTTGGAAACTCCAGGGTAATATGATGACAGAAACGGTAGAATTTGATTCCACAAACCCCGAGAATGTGGGAAAGGAATTTAATTTCGAAATTTCTCTTAAAGATTCTATTATTGAAATTCTGGGTAGTGGGATAAAAATGAAAAGAATAGATAATGGCTCCCCTGGTGCACTACACGGCGCCTGGTTAATGTCTGGCAGAACGGTCGATGGGAAAACCCAGTTGAGAGATACCGACACGCCAAGAAAGACGATGAAAATTCTCTCTGGCACCCGGTTTCAATGGATTGCCTACAATACCGAAACCAAGCAATTTATGGCTACAGGTGGAGGAACTTATACAACAGTGGATGGTATTTATACCGAAAATATAGAATTTTTCTCAAGAGATAATTCTAGAGTTGGCCTTCAACTAAAATTTGACTATAATCTGAAGGATGGCAACTGGCATCATTCTGGATTATCATCAAAAGGGGATCCTATTGATGAGGTTTGGAGCAAGAGGGAATGATTTTTTGAGTTATGAGCTTGCCCGCCGAAGGAGGGTTATGAGTTATAAGTTAGGCTTAATCAGTTACTGAGTTACTGAGTTACTGAGTTACTGAGTTACTGATCACTGATTACTTATTACTGTTTACTTATTACTTATTACTGTTTACTTATTACTTATTACTGTTTACTTATTACTGATTACTGATCACTGATTTACCGATCACTGATCACTGATTACTGATCACTGAATTACTGATTTACTGAATAAAATGGGTATAGAAAAGGATATTCCTGAATTATTAAAAGCTGGAATCATCACTCCAGAGGCTGCTGAAGGAATTCGGCAGTATTATAAAAGCAAAGAAGGCTCCTCGTCCAATAGGCTTTTTTTAGCTTTTGGGATTTTAGGAGCGATCTTGGTTGGGCTTGGAATTATATTGATCATCGCCCACAATTGGGATGAACTCTCCAGAACGACCAAAACATTTTTTGCTTTCCTTCCCTTAATCGCTGCACAAGTAATTTCCGTATATGTACTTTTAAGAAAATCCACCAATCCAGTTTGGATAGAAAGCACAACTACCTTTCTGGTTTTTGCTGTGGGCGCGTGTATTTCCTTAATAAGTCAGATTTATCATATTCCGGGAAACTTAAGTTCATTCCTTCTAGTTTGGATGCTACTTATCCTTCCATTGATGTATGTGATGAAATCCTCGGTGGCAGCTCTTTTATACATAGTCGGAATTACCTATTACGCCATAGAGGCGGGATATTTTGCATATATAAATTCCGAATCATATATGTATTGGGGATTACTGTTTGCTGTACTTCCACAGTATTATTTACTCTTTAAAAATCAGCCGAAAAGCAACTTCCTGGTGGTAGAGAATTGGTTGATTCCGTTATCAATAACAATCGTTCTTGGAACCATTGCTTCAGGTGTGGGATCCTTGATGTTCGTATCCTACTTTAGCCTTTTTGGCTTGTTCTATATAATTGGTAATAACTCATTTTTTAAAGAAAAGGGTTTGAGGAACAACCCCTATAATGTCATTGGCACACTCGGCACCTTGGTTCTTTTGTTTATGTCCAGCTTCGAAGGTTTTTGGATGGATTTACGAAGTGATTTCTATGGTGTTGAAAACTTGCTAACTGCAATAGAATTGTGGGCTTCCATTATAATAACCATCATTGCCACAGTATATCTTTACAAGCAACAAAAAGACAAACCATTACGGGAACTTCCTATTCTCTCTCCCATTTTCCTGATTTTTATACCAATTTTCATCATTGGTTATTTTACCACAATTTCCGTAGTTCTTATCAATCTGATAATTCTTGTCGTGAGCATAATGAAGATTATGGAGGGCGCAAAACGCGAACATCTTGGTATCTTGAATTTCGGGCTTTCAATAATTACAATTTGGATCATAATCCGTTTTCTTAACAGTGATTTGAGTTTCGTTATTCGTGGTCTTATATTAATGGCAATCGGGATTGGATTTTTTACGGCGAATTATTTAATGCTTAAAAAAAGGAAGAGGAATGGATAAGAGGAATATTATATTGACTGCCTTCATTATAGTTGCCATAATTCAATTGGTCATTCCGGGAAAAATGATTTGGGACCAAGAAAGAATACTGAAAACTGGAAAGGTATTCAAATTTGAAGTGGCTCCCATTGACCCTACCGACATATTCCGTGGAAAATATATCACACTTCAATTTAAAGAGAACAACTTCCCTGTAGAATCGACAGATAAGTGGCTTGAGGTGAAGGAGGTTTATGTGATTCTTAAATCAGATTCCATAGGATTTGCTAAGATTCAATCCATCTCAAAAGAAAAACCTGATAATACTTCGAATTATGTTAGAGCAGAAGTGCATTTTATTGCTGGCTTGTATTCAAAAAACCTCACTATTTCCTACCCGTTTAACAGATTTTATATGGAAGAAACTAAAGCTCCTGAGGCTGAATGGGCGTATAATGAAGCCGCGAGAGATTCCACGAAAAATGTCTATGCGCTGGTATCTGTAAAAAATGGAGAGGCTGTAATAAAGGATGTTTTATTTGATGGAGTTCCCATTCAAGAAATTGTGGAACGCAATCGAGCCAACAAATAATCTAATTAGATGAAATTGCTAATTCCTATATAAATCCTCCACGGCGCCGTGCTGATGGATTTTTATTCCAAATCTATAAATCGTCGTAAAAGGAAACATATACATCTGTCGTTTCCAAACCATATAAATAATCCAATACAATAAGTTGATTTCCATCAACAAATATATTTTTGCCTTCTTCTCTTATATCCATAGTTTTATCCAGAGTAAAAGAAGTTGTGTTGTATTTATTAATCTTTTTACTGTATTGAAAGGCGTAAATAGCGGTACCCTCACTGTTAATTCTATAATCTCCCAAACCTTCTGAAGGATTCAAAGCGGGATGATCTTCCATGAGATTATCGTGGGAATATATTCGTCCATGCATCCCTTTCAAAATAAAGTTCGTGTTTTCATTATATCTTATCGGCCGGCCTTCATTGGCATATTTTCCCAGCTCGAAATCTATATAGTGACCTTCAAGATTATAGGACCAAACTGCATAATAGTTAGAATTTGAATATTGTGGAAATAGTGCACAATTAATTATATCCGGATTGGATGCATTGATATAAGGTCTCACATTTCCGAAAATACCCATACTTTCGTGTTCGTCCACAATGGTAAAAGTTTCCCTATCCATCGTTATTAGTCCATTATGGCCATTAGGATAGTAAACGGTTATGAACAATAGATTATTTAACAATTCTGCATTGAGCACCATAGAGGCCTGGGGGACAGTAATAGTATTGATTTCATTTAAAGTAACCCCATCTAGGATATGTATGGAATTCCTGTCAAAGATGTATAATTCCTTGTTGTCATTATATTGCGCGATGCTATGCAATCCGTCCCTATACATAGCAATTTGTTTTTGGGCGACAACGTTCTTGGTTTCGTAATTATATGCGGTAACCTTGAAATCATTTTCGTTTCCGTTTGTATATTTATAGGTAAATAGATAAATAATTTTGTCCTTTATGTTGTGCACTGTATGTGGAACTATCCTATCTGCCGTAAACAACAAATAGTTATCCAATGTGTTTAAAACTTGTTCTTCTCCATAAGCAGTTCCAAAACGGTTAGTTGCATAGGCACGGAAATAATACGTAGTTGCTCTATTTAGATCATTAACTTCTGCCATGTAGTTTCCGTTGGGAAATACTTCAGTAGATATATTAAAATCCTCCAAAGTAGGCTCACGACTTAAACTCCAGCAAAATCCTCTTTCCAAAATCGGCTCTCCTCCATCGTCAGTTACTTTTCCCCAAAACTTTGCCGAAGTTGACTTAATCTCTTCTGCAGGAAAAGTAGTTACTGTAGCTAAGACTTCAGATTCAGGATCTTCATTTTCAATTTGTTCTGGACTATCGTCTGTAGCGCAGCTGGCGAGGATTGTTATAAAACACAAAAAGAACCAATATTTTCTGTTTTTATATTTCATGAGATCACTTTGATTTTTACGCAAAATAGTATTTATCTCTTTAAGTTTAGATTATTCCGAAATATTTAAATTATTGGACAATTCAATTTTATTTCGAACACCTGGAGAATTCATTTTAAATTTTTGCCATTATCCTAGAAGGTCTAACTTCTCGGACTACTCCAAACACCATCAACAAACTGTTATTTGAAGTTAAAAACGGAAATCATTCAATTGCCAACTCGCCCAATGGTGGAAATGGAGCCGTTGGTGAAATTGCACTCTCTTGGGTTAATGTATATGTAGATGATAACGATTGCTATTGTTCTTTATTGACGGAAGAACTCTTGGTTATTCCTCCTGCGGCTTCAAAAGGATTATCTAGTTTCGAATGCAAATTACTTGGTATACCCGACAATAAAGTTGAGGTAAACGTTTTCGCCAATCCCACCAAAACTTAGTAACTATAAATGTTCAAACGAATTCATATTACAAGGTTTATTCCAGCTAAGGACAATTGTTGCTTTTGGGAGAACTTACCCCAAATGAAAAGTATATTGACTTTTCAAGCTTTGCAAAGGAAATTTATTATGTAAGATTGGAAAACGAAACTATCAGTATTGTTTAGAATAAAATAGGCCGACCTTTTTTATTTTGGTTCTCGGTTGATTATATAAATCTTTTTTTGGGGCCAACTTATTCCGAATACAAATCATCCACGTGCATCATATAAGTGGCAATGGAATTCATTTCTTCGTCGGAAATATTTTTTAAAAACCCATCGATATTTTCCTGCATCATCGCAATTTGTTCGGAAGTAGCATCCATAATAGGTTTAGCATTTCCCTTTAAAAAATCCACGATATCTCCCTCTTTCTCTTTATAAACTGCGACAATCTCTTTAATGGAAGGTCCCTTCTTCACACTGTTAACACTATGACATTTAATACAGGTCTTTTCAGAAAACAATCTATTTCCAAGAAAGATTTGGGAATCCATACTCAATTCTCCACGTTCGGGTACAGTTCTCTCTACCGTATTTATTTTCCGCTCCGATTTACAGCTAATCAACAAGAGGATTACAGCAAGCAATGAAAGTATTTTCATGATTTATGGTTGTTTAGTGAATCGAATAAATATAGTGAAAAAGAATATCGGTTTGCAAATTTAAAGATATTATTATCTTTATTTTTGAGTTCGGAGTTAGTTCAGAGTTCTAGTTCAGAGCTGTTTTACCTGTATGTCTGTTAACAGAACAGAGAGCAGAGAATAGAGAACAGAGAAACAGTAACAAGAAAACTGATGATTATTTTTCGACGATGAAAATCAGTTAATAACGATCCACTCTGATTAGATAAGTTCATCGTGGAGTGAGTTGCGAAGGTTTAAATCAAATGCCTGTCCCGATTTTATCCGGAAGATTGTGAAATAACATTGAAAAGAGAAGCCTAATTCACTTCAAGAAACCTCAAACAATAACCAATAGAATATTATCTTTGCCATCGTTTAAGAATTCACACTTATGAAGATTTCATACAACTGGCTCAAGCAATTTATCAACCTTCCTTGGGATGCGGAAAAAACAGGCGAACTACTTACAAATCTTGGCCTTGAAGTAGAAGGAATTGAAGATTTCTCTTCCGTAAAAGGAGGCTTGAAAGGCGTTGTGGTAGGACACGTTTTGGAATGCGAACAACATTCCAATGCAGATCGATTGAAGGTTACAAAGGTTGATGTAGGAAAAGAAGAGATTCTCCAGATTGTCTGTGGCGCAGCAAACGTAGCCAAAGGTCAAAAAGTTCCAGTAGCGGTAGTTGGAACAACTTTATATGATGAAGAGGAAAAGCCTTGGACGATCAACGAAGGAAAAATCCGAGGCGAAGTAAGCGAAGGAATGATCTGTGCCGAAGACGAGCTAGGCCTAGGAGATTCCCACGATGGAATTATGGTTTTGGATAGCAAACTTGCGCCCGGAACAGCAGTTTCAAAAGTTTTTGAAGTTGAAAACGACAAAGTTTTTGAAATTGGTCTAACTCCCAATCGTTCCGATGCTATGAGCCATTGGGGTGTGGCGCGTGACCTCAGGGCAGGTTTGCTAAGACAAGGAATCTCAACAAAACTCAATACCCCGTCCTCCAGTAGATTTAGTGTGGACAGTCGCACCTTAAAGATTGATGTTAATATTGAAAATCCCGTTCTTGCACCACGTTATTGTGGTATTACGATTAGCGGAATCAAGGTAGGCCCCTCTCCTATTTGGCTTCAAAATAGATTGAGATCCATCGGTCTTTCTCCAATCAACAATATTGTGGATGTGAGCAATTATGTGCTTCACGAACTGGGGCAACCGCTCCACGTTTTTGATGTGGCAAAAATTGCCGGGAAAACCATCAACGTAAAAACTTTGCCAAATGGCACAAAATTTACAACCCTGGACGGTGTTGAAAGAGAGCTAAGCGATGAGGATCTAATGATTTGCGATGCCGAAAAACCAATGTGTATTGCTGGGGTTTACGGTGGTCTAAATAGCGGTGTGTCAGAAGATACTACGAGCATATTTGTTGAAAGTGCTTATTTCAGTCCCGTTAGTATCCGTAAAACAGCTAAGCGCCACGGACTTAACACCGACGCCTCCTTCCGATTTGAAAGAGCAGTAGATCCGAACATTACGGATTATGTTCTGAGAAGAGCAGCTATTCTTATTATTGAGGTCGCCGGAGGGCACGTTACTAGCGACCTAATCGATCTTTACCATAAGAAAATAGACGATCACCAAGTATTTCTGAATTTTGAAAAAGCTGATAAACTAATTGGCGAAGTAATCTCAAAGGAAACCATCAAGGAGATCCTTACTTCCCTGGAAATTAAAATCAATAATATGACCGAGACGGGCATCGGAATGAGCATTCCTCCTTACCGAAGCGACGTGACCCGTGATGTAGACGTAATTGAGGAAATTCTAAGGGTCTATGGTTACAACGATATAAAATTCACTGAAAAACTAAATGCCTCTACTGCAACTGTTTTACCCGGCGAAGATTATTCAGTGCAAAACAAGATCGCCTCACAGTTGACAGCGCTTGGATTTCACGAAATGATGAACAATTCCTTGACCACTCCCAAATACAGTGGACTAAGTGAATCAATAAAGGAAAGCTTTAATGTTACGATGTTAAACCCTTTAAGTCAAGACCTTTCAGTATTGCGCCAGTCCATGCTTTTTTCTGGATTGGAAACTATAGAATACAACAGCAATCGGAAAAATAGTAATCTGCGTTTATTTGAATTCGGAAAAACCTATCACGCTTTTCCGGGAGGGAGAACAGAGAAAAAACATCTTTCTATTTTTATTACTGGCAAAAGAATTGAAGATAATTGGTCTGTAGTGGGCAACAAAAGTGAAACTGATTTCTTCTATGGAAAAGGCATTGTCGCAGTCCTTTTAGAAAGACTGGGATTGGGAGGTTATGTAGAAGAAAACGTTGAAAATGATATTTTTTCCGAAGGAATCACCTTCCAAAGAAATAAGGAAAACCTGGTAGAATTTGGAATTATAAAGAAAGCTATCGCTAAAAAACTCGATGTTGAGGCCGAAGTATTTTATGCGGATTTCAATTGGGACGCTGTATTGAAACAAATCTCCATCAAAAATTTCAATCTAAGGCCCATCGCCAAATTCCCAGGCTCAGATCGAGATTTCGCACTATTGTTGGACGAATCTGTACAGTTTCAGGATTTGAAGAATGCCGCTTTAAATACAGAGAAAAAGCTTCTAAAAGCAGTTACACTTTTCGACGTCTATAAAGGAAAAAATCTTCCCGAGGGCAAAAAGAGTTATGCCATAAACTTTACTTTTAAGGATGAGCATAAGACGCTTACCGATAAACAGGTCGATAAGATCATGGAAAAATTGAAGCATAGATTTGAGTCTGATTTTGGAGCTGTTTTGAGATAACAAATTCATCTGGCTGTTTTACATCTTTTTAGTTTCAATATTTAGAAACTTTCTCTACCTTTGATAAAAACAAGGTCCCAACACACACTTTGGTTTTTGCTATTCACGGTTTTATAAAAAAAGTCCATAAAGTACCTTCCAAAGAAATTGAAAAAGCAGAGAAAATCAGGCAGGAGTACTTTAAAAGAAAGAATAATTATGGAAAATAAGGAAATGAAGTCATATTCGCTTGGCGAAATGAAAGATAAACATATTGGCAAGATTGGTACATCGGAGAGAGATGAATATGAATATGAACTAAGTATGGAAATTTTGGGACGGATGATAAAAAAGACTAGGCAAGAACGAAACCTCACTCAAGAAGAGTTGGGAGAACTTGTCGGGGTTCAGAAATCGCAAATCTCCAAACTTGAAAGTAGTGCCAACAGTGCCACAATAGATACTATCCTGAAAGTATTCAAAGCTTTAAAAGCCGAAGTAAACTTCAACGTAAAATTTGAGGATGGATATATACAATTGGGATAGAGGTTTCTATCGACAAGAAATTAGCCTTACATTAAGGACATCGATTATTTTTAAAATCCTCTCATAAAGTCCTCGGCAAAAACAGTTTTCAATCTTATAATCAGTTCTTCTGCGTTTTCTTTACTGAATATCATGGGAGGTTTTATTTTCATAACATTGTGATCAGGGCCGTCTATACTCATTAAAATTCCCAATTGTTTCATCCGGGTCGACAAATAGGTAGTATGCTCTGGTAGTGGTTTTTTATTGAAATCTGTCAATTCAAATCCCAAAAACAAGCCCTCTCCCCTTACATCTGCAATTATTGGAAATTCCTTTTGAAGGTTTTTTAATTCAGATTTTAAAAATCCGCCGACTTCCAAGGCATTTTGCTGGAGGTTTTCTTCTTCAATAATCTCCAGAACCGCGCGACCGATGGCGCAGGAAACAGGATTTCCGCCAAAGGTGTTAAAATACTCCATTCCGGTGTTGAATTTGGTTGCGACTTCTTCCGTACACGCCACGATCGCCAACGGATGGCCATTCCCGGCAGGTTTTCCCATGGTTACAATATCTGGCAATACATCGTATAGTTCGAATGCCCAAAAGGTTTTTCCCATACGGCCAAAACCGGTTTGGACTTCATCGGCAATACAGATTCCACCAGCATTACGAACATATTTATAAACCTCCTTAAAATAGTTGGAAGGCGGTACAATCTGTCCGCCACAACTAATCATACTTTCCCCGATAAACCCGGCAATTCCCCTGCCTTCCGCTTTCAGGTTTTCAATGATTTCCTTTGCGTGACCTGCATAATCGAGTCCGCAACTCTCGCCCGTATATTTTCCCCTAAAGGAATCGGGCAATGGAAGAATATGGGTGGTTTTTGGTCTTCCGCTGCCGCCAAGGGCATCAAACTTATAAGAGCTCACGTCCATTGCGGCATTGGTATTTCCGTGATATCCGACTTCTATGCCTATAAAATCCTCATTTCCTGTAACCGTTTTTGCCATTCGTAAAGCCAGTTCGTTGGCTTCGCTTCCAGAATTTACGATATGGATCACTGACAAATGCGGAGGAAGTTTTTCCAATAAAGATTTAGCATATCCCACAATTTCCTCGTGAAGATACCGCGTGTTCGTATTCAACACCGCCATTTGTCGCTGGCCCGCCTGCACTACTTTAGGATGCTGATGACCTACATGGTTAACGTTATTAACCGTGTCCAGATATTTTCGTCCTTCGATATCAATCAAATAAACACCTTCACCTCGGACGATATGCAAGGGTTTATCATACGAAAGACTAAGTCCTTTTCCTAGATGTTCCTTTCTGAAATCTATCAAGCTTTCTTCTGAAATCTTTTCTTCCGAAGTATTTAATTCTTCCTTAAAAATAAAATCTGGATTCGGGCAAATGCTTTTCCAGATTCCCATTTCTGAAGGCAGGGCGACGCCGTTAAAATTCTCATCGTTGCCCAATAAATCCAATATTAACTGAAAATGAAGATGGGGCGCCCAGTTGCCATTTTCGCTCGATGTTCCAATGTAGGCGATCAGTTCCCCTTGTTTCACAGATTGGCCAACCTTTAAAATCTCAAGGGAATCTAGCGATAAATGCCCATAGAGCGTATAGAAAACATTGCCTTCAAACTGGTGTTCCAGAATAAGCATGGGACCATAATCCTTGTCGTAATCATTGTTGTGGACAATCTTTACAATGGCATCAAAAGGTGCATGCACAGGCGTTTTGGCTGGAACCCAAAAATCCGTTCCCAAATGAACAGTGCGGTATTGCGGGCCGTTATTGCCTTCACTTTTAAAAGCGGCGGAGGTATAAAAAGGGCGTGCTTCCAAATAGCCGTTCAATACAATGGAATTGGGATGGTGTTTTCTGAACTGGGACAGTTTAAATTCCGAAACCTCTGGATCACTGTATTCTGAAAGATTTCCCAACAAAGTACTGCCCACACTCATGTCCAAATTTATTACTCTATCAAATTGAAGGCTTGGAAATACTGTTCTCAGTGAGATTTGACTGTTTTTTGCCCAAGTTTCAAATTCCGTTTCCAATGGATGTGCCGTTAGTCCACAAGCACTCCGGAAGGAATAAAGGGCGAAATGTTCATTTATATGAAACCATTTTTCTAATAATTCCCAAGCAGGTTTTTCGCTGATGACAAAATATTCCTCATTTGGAAATTCCCTTTTTTTAACCGAAGCACTTACAACAGTCGTTACCAATCGCATTCCGACCAGAGTATAAAGACATGCCAATTCCTTCTCCGAAAATTTATATTGCTCGTTATATTCATTTATAATCTCTAGTGCGGCCGAAAGTGGATCGGGTAAATCCATTATCGCATAGGCTAATGCAATGGCCAAATCATTAATTGTCTGCGTAAAAACAGAATCTCCAAAATCAATAATACCTGCGACCGTAGGATTGGAGTAATCTGGGGAAACTAGGATGTTGTAATCGTTTAGATCATTGTGGACTACACTTTTCGGAAGAGCTTTATATATTTCTTGTATTTGCGAAAATCTTCTTTGGAAATAAGTAACCATTTCACTTTCATTCCCTGAAAATCGTTTGACATGGCGATTGGTCCAGGCGGCATTTGCCACATCCCAATCAAACTCACGATGCGCTCCGGGATGATCAAAATCCTGCAGTGCTTTTGTCAAATTCCCTGCAACCATTCCCAAATTTTTGCGCATATTATCCGTCCTTGGATTTGCAGTGGCCCAGAGCCGGCCGGGTATCCAAGTGAGCAAACGAACGGTTTTATCGTTAGAAATTTTAGAAAGCGCATTTCCGGTTTTGTCCAAAACGGATTTTGCAATTTGAAATGGCAATTCCTTATGGGAAAGATGTTCCAAAAGCTGGATTTGAAAATCCAGTCGCTCCGCATTGTCTTCCTTGGAAATTTTCATAAGAAACTTTTCTCCAGAATTGGTTTCCAATAAAAAATTCTCATCCACATAGCTGTTGAGCCTTGTGGCCAGGGCTTTGATTTTGAAATGTTCGAGAGCGATCTGGGAGGCTTTATGGGGGGACGTTTTCGACATAAACTAAAGAAATAAGTGAGGTACAAAATTACTCAAAATATGAATCTGCCGTTGTTTAGAATATGAGAAACATGCTTTTGGTCTGCAAGGAGTTTTTAAAATAGAACGTTAAAATTTTGCTAAACATAGCTCTGTATTTCAAGATGATTTTCCTGGGAAATCTTTTTTTTGTAATTTACAAATGAGATTCAGGACAATTCTTGGGAAAAACATGAATTATACTGCAATTTGATGCGTAAATTAGCTACTATCAACAAAAAACAAATACCGTCTCAAAAAGACTGACACTTTGCTCAAAAAAAATCATGAACAATAAAACTTGAATATTATGAAGTACATAAAATTACAATCAATATTTATATTTTGCCTAATCTTTTTGATCTCTTTTAGTTGTCAAGAAGAAAATTCAACTTTTGAGAAAGAGAATGAGGTTCAAAATAGCTTAAAACAAAATCCAATGCCCCATAACCCCATTGCAAATAAAGGGGTTATTACAAGAGACAACATTCAAAACAAAAAAGTAATGGAAGCATCTGATGGCGTGGTTTTTCTTTTTGATAAAAAAGAAACCCATTATAAAAATGTCATTACCATTTTACCCCATAGCCTTAAAGAGAGGAAAGCATTAGTTTCTTTTTTAAAAGAAGACAAAATCTCCTTTGTTTATACTTTGGAAGCAATTAGGTTTTCGAATTCAAAAAACGAAAGGCTTACTTTTGTAGTAAATAATAAGCAGGGAAGAGAATTTTATAAAAATCTCAATACTGATGAAAAGATTTACTTTTGTGATCAAATAGCGTATGCTAAGGATAATACATTTGTATTTGGAAAGTTTGAAAAAGATGCCATAAAGATTAAAGCCAATAGTTTGGTTAAAAATATGGCTTCGGTCAATACCGATACCTTTCTGAATAAGGGTATTGACGACGATGACTGCACAAGTGGTGGGGAGGGTTCTACCTCATGCACAATTGGAGATATTTATTCTAATTGTTCTGTATCTTGTGGAGATGGATATTATGCCTGTTGTGACGGAGGATCCAATGTATGTGACTGTAGGCCTGAAGATAAAGATACGGGATTGGAATAAGATGTTTGATATTCTTTTTTTTTAAAATTTATTTCCGCGTCTATGTTGTTTTGAGTGGATAAAAGTAAAGTAGTTTATAGAAAATAGGTCTCCTCGTGCGTAGTCGAGAGGTCTTGAAATCTCGACTGCGCTCGACCAGACATGATACATGAAATTTCCAATATCCACTATATTCGACATAGTTCCTTATTTCCTTTACCGTTTCAAGGTAAAGTGCCCTTTAAATATACCACCATCCTTAAAAACAGCCTTAAACCAATAATCTGAAGATGGTAATGGTTTTCCGTTGTAAGTTCCATCCCAACCATTTCCATGAAAATTTAAGCTATGAAGAGCTTTCCCAAAACGATCAAAAATCAGAAGCTTTTCCAATTGTAGGTCACTTCCGTCCAAACCTTTTATCTGCCAATAGTCGTGGATTCCATCGTTATTTGGTGTGAAGAAATTTGGAAAACCAAGCACATAAACGGTGATGGTCGTTGTGCCGCATCCGTTCAAATCTTTTACGGACAATAAATATTTTCCCGGTCTTAAATGTTCAAAAACAGGATCTTGCTGAAAGGGACCATTCTCTAGTGAAAAGGCGTAGTCACCTACTCCGGAGGTTAAAACAAATAAGGTTTGATCCCCAAAATTTCCTTCCAGCTCATAAGATACACGAGGTGGCTCGGAAGCAATAACAGTAATACTTCTGGAATTGGTGCAGGAATAGGTTTCCCCATAAACAAGGCTGCTTCGGGTTACGGTAACGGTATAGATTCCAGCCTCATTGACGCGGATTTCAGATGTGGTTTCTCCCGTGGACCAGAGGAATTCGGCATTAGAAATTGTTCCAATAAGTCCAGAGGGAAGTGTGATTTTCGCTGGAAATTGGCCCAGACAATAAATATGGCTTTCTGGCCCTTCAAATTCAGGAGTGTCTATTACTTTAAGGGTTATTTCAGCAGTACCCAAACATCCGATATTTCCAGAAATTCTTGCAAAGATTGTTTGCAAACCCATGCTTGTGTTTGTGAAAGGAACAGCAATCGGGTTGATTTGCCTAATTGCTTCGGAATAGGACTGGTAATATTTTACGATGGAAGTATTTCCGAAAAGGTCCATCAATTCGGCCGTAATTCCTGAAAGATCGAAAGTAGCAATGCCCGGAGTTCCTTCATTGGAACAAGAAACCAATTGAAAAGGAGAAACGGAGTTGGTGGTGGTTTTTAATGTTACTTCTGCTACTCCTACACAACCATATTCGGAAACAACACGAGCAAAAACCACTTCATCTGGAACGCTATTAGTGTAATTCCTAGGATTTGGGATAGGTGAAAGATTGGTATTGGCATCGGCGAATGTTTTATGAAAGGAAAATACCCGAAGTGACTGATCGCCATTAATAACGGCCATCTCGGCATTGTAGAGATTGAAAGTAGCCCGTCCATCCGCATCTGGTTCACACTGGTATAAATCTGTGTTTTGGACTCGCACAGGACCATCGTATTCAATCAAAACCTTGTCGGTTGCGATACAATTATTGCCATAATCTATTTCAACCTTGTAAACTCCTTCCGTTGTGACAACAAGCTGCGCGGAGATTTCTCCTGGAAGCAATACATTGTTTTTAAACCATTTATATCCTAATGGAGTATTTCCTTCCGGCGTAGCATCCAGAATATACGTTTCATTTTCGCATAAGGGATTGTCGGTGATAAAACTTCGGTCTGGGCCTAGATTCGCGGCTATATTAAAACTCCCGCCTTCCAGGAAAACTGCGGAGTCATACCGGTAATTGCTATGATCTGCGATAACAAGTTTTATATGGTACTGCTCATCAACTTGAACAGGGGATTCCGCAATTAGAACCTTGGTCTGTCCGTTGAAATTGATAGGCGCAGTTGGACCGTTCCATCCCCCAAAATAGGTTTCATTTATAGGAGGACAAGCGCCAGGAATTCCCGAATGGACTGTTGTAACCTGCACTGGAGTGTTGGTGCCGGGAACCAAGGCAATATTACTGTAAGTTCCACCAATGGGTTTGATAAGAAAAGCAAAAGCATCGGAATAGCGACAGGTATTTGGGTCGCCTTGCTGATATTCCTCCGAAGCAAAAATATACCGAAACCGAATGTTATCTGCATTGGGAACAAAATCAAATTCGATGATGGTGGCATTTATAGTATTGGAGATGCCAAGTGCCATTTCCAAATCGCGATCGCCAACCCATCCGGGAGCATCATCGTCACTCAATGTAGTGTTGGGGCCGGGAACATGTGCCAATTTCCCCGTGGAAAGAACAAGACCTTTTTCAAATGGAAAAGTGGATCCATTGGAAGTAAAATAGCCGTAACTTTTATCACCATCAGAAAAATTTCCTCCCACGGTGTTTGTAACAGAAACATTCTCAATACAGCCGCTATCGATCAAAATAGACTCTATAAGTTGTTGCGGTGAGTAGGTGTGGGCATCCACCCCAATATTTTGGGATTGTATAAAGAGAGGTCCCAAAAGGACGGATAGAAATGTGCAAATTTTAAAAATACGATACCCCATAACTTTGAAGGGTGCAAAAATAGAATAACGAATCGATTGTTTTGCCACGAATCTCCCTAATTTGCACAAATAATCGTTCTATGAAAATGAGGACGCTATTTCAGCTCCAACCTCAAGAATGAAACCGCCCATTAGGTTTCCTTGGAAACCGTAGGCAGCTTGTTTTCCATTTGAATGATGGATTGTAGATGAAGTTTACTAAGGTATTATCAGTAAAATCTTGATCCTGTTTTACAGTTATTATTTGGATTCAGGAAAAACAAGACCATCAATTATGTGAAAGAAACCATTTTTATGATAAAAGTCCCCATCTTGGATAGCGGCTTGTCTGCCTTCGGAATCGACCAAATATAATTGACCTTCTTTTTCAGTTACGGTCAAGTTTTCACCGTTAAGGGTAGCCAAATAGAACTTTCCGTTGTGCTTCTTGGCCTCGGTTGCCAGTCCATGTTTATCGATGCGACCTGGAACGATGAGATATTTCATTACTGAAACCATCAAGGCTTTATTTCCGAGAAGAGAATCTTTTTGTTTTTCGTCCAATTTGGAAAATGCTTCGTCACTCACGGCAAAAATGGTGACCATTTCATTTTTTTCAATGGCTTCCGTTATAGAACCATCCTTAAAAATCTTTGATAAGATTGTAAACTCAGGTGCTTCAGCAATGTTTTCTGAAAATGTCTTTGCTGAAGTAAATGTGTTTTCATGCCATTGCTTTGTGACTTCATCCATCTCTTTGGAAAGATATTTTTGCGCAGAAGCCAAGTTGAACGAGAGAATTATAAAAAATAACAAAGAAATATTCTTGAAGACCATAAGGAAAAATTATTGAGCGTAAATATAATAATTAGGGAACAATTACTGGGATAACGATTTGTTCATTCATAAATTATTCTTTTAAGGGTTAAAATGGGTTATGGGTTATCGGTTATCGGTTATCGGTTATTGGGTTACTGAGTTATTGAAAATTGAAAATTGAACATTGAACATTGAACATTGAATTCGGTTATCGGTTAATCAGTTAGTTATTGAGTTATTGAAAATTGATCATTGAACATTGATTCGGTTATCAGTTAATCAGTTATTGGGTTATTGAGTTACTGAGTTATTGAGAATTGAACATTGAACATTGAACATTGAACATTGAATTCGGTTATCAGTTAATCAGTTATTGGGTTATTGAGTTACTGAGTTATTGGGTTATTGAGAATTGAACATTGAACATTGAACATTGAATTCGGTTATCGGTTAATCAGTTATTGGGTTATTGAGTTACTGAGTTATTGGGTTATTGAGAATTGAACATTGAACATTGAACATTGAACATTGAATTTGGTTGTCGGTTATCGGTTATTGGGTTATTGGGTTATTGAGAATTGAACATTGAAAATTGACCCTGAGTTATTTCTTCAAAACCCGTAAAGCTGTAGTGTTTTTAAAGAACACAAGAGCGTCATATCGCATAGGCGCAAGGGTGGGCACAAATTGCCTTCTATCCTGTTCGGGATTATACACAACCCCTACTGCCCTATTGCCCATAACTTTTAGATTTTTTTCCTTGCGATCTTCCTTGTCAAAAATAACATACAATGACTCGGGACCGACTTTGTTCAATTCTGATTCTATGCTTTTGGAAATAGCTTTTGGAATTTTCATTTCTTCCATTGGACCTCCCCAACTGCGAGCCGCCATAACTTTTCCTTGGTATGTTGTGAAACCAATTAGAAATACATTTTCAGTTCCAAGACTTTCTCTGCTGAGTTGGCCAATGTTCTTTTCTCCATAATTCCGCATATTGGTGTAGGAGGCATCTCCAATGTGGGTATTATGTGCCCAAACAATTCCCTTTGAATTTTCGCCATAAAGGGAAAGTAAATCTCCCACGGTTTCGTGCATGTGGAATACTCTCGAATTCCAAGAAGCAGATTCCTTTGCAGCAACGCTTTCTCTATAAAAAGCTTCTGCATTGTGAAAAACGATGGCATTTTGCAGCAAATAAAAATACTCGTCATTGGAAAGTGTATTTAGCTTCTCCCGGTTATCCCTTAAATAATCCACCACGTTTTTTGTGGCAGTAGCACAATCCTTTTTTCCAGCCTTTACCGCTCGGGCATACTGCCAACTTTCGCCCTTGTACGGATGGAAGCAATCATATTCGTTTTGAACAAATTCAAAACTCGATTTGTCCGTGTTTTTTAGAATCTCCAAAACCATTTTTTTGGAATGCCATTCGTCATAAACATCCATTCCATAAAAACCTACCTTTTCGTTTTGTGGTAATTTGTCATTATAGCGTCTGAGCCATTCCGCCAGTTCCACAACTTCCTCATTGGCCCACATCCAGGTTGGCCATCGATCAAGTTTCAACAACACTGCTCTTGCTGAGCTTTCGGCTCCTTCCATATTCTTTACATACCGATTTAGCTTATAGAGACTTGCGAAATCGCCTTCTACGGCAATAAAGTTGAAGTCCTGTTTCTCTATTAACTGTCGGCTTATTTCATCTCTCCACTTATAATATTCGTGGGTTCCATGACTGGCCTCCCCAAGCAGGACCAATCTTTTGTCTTTGGCCGCGTCAATAAGTTTATCCAAACTTGATTCATTTTCAAGAGGAATAGCTTTCTCTTTAAAATTTTGGGCGATAGTTAAGTTCATAATAAAGGTCATTATAAGGAAAAACAACAATTTCATATCGATAAATTCAGGAAGTAACAATATAGTGATAAACATCAACAACTTCAAGTGGTATTACAGTTCACATATTATTCTCTTTCATATACTTAAGTTTCACTTAGGAAAGTTGAAAGTCATGATTTTATAAAAATTTAATTTCTGTTAAACTTTTGTAATCCTTATTTCTAGTGTGTAATTTTATTAGGGAAAAAAATAAGTGGCTATGTTTTCGAGAATTGATATTGGGAAAAAAATGATGGATTTGCGCAAGCAAAGGGTCAAGGAAGAGGAATTATTAAATGAAATATATCAGATTTTTTCCGATAATGAGAAACAACGCCAAGAGATAGTTTCCACTCTTGCCGGAGAAAAAACATCTTCAGCGGAAAATAAGTTTGATCTTGACCTTTTGGATCCCGATCGGATTTTCCACCTTAATGATATAAAGGAAATATGTATTAACTATAGACTGCGTTTTCTGGATGCCCATTTTTTCAAGGGAAAGGTTCCCGAAGAAGCCATTTCCGAAATTCGACATCTTGAAAACAAACATCGCACGGCCTTGGGAAGTTTTAAAATTGTGGCACCAGCCAAATTGCTTAAACTTGAGAATGCTGACGATCCCCTGCTTTTTGCCCCTATGGGAAATGGATATTTTTATTTGATCCATAAATGGGGCCGTGATCTCAATCCTTTTCGAAAATTATTGATGTGGCCTTATAAAAACTTCGACAACCTTACTTTTACCGTCGTTCTGCTGAGTCTTTTCTTGACGATAATTTCACCTATGCATTGGTTTTCCCAGTCGCCAGGAATCGGGAACTATATATTCTTGTTCATGATTATCCTAAATGGCGTTGGTGGTCTCGTGCTCTTTTATGGTATCGCCAAAGGAAAAAACTTCAATTCTGATATTTGGGATAGCAAATATTATAATGGGTAAACCTGTAAACTTCTGAAGAAAAAAATCGAAATACTCTCATTTTCAATTGAATAATATGCCATTCACCATTTGATGATGGTTTTTCCTTGGCCAGGAAATAACTATGGGCTGTTTTGTGAAAGTTTTCACAGTGGTTATGGAGCTAAAGTTTGAAATAAGTTAGTATTTTTAGTGACTTGATCAATAAACCAAATAATTATGTCTGAAAATAAAGAAGAAACCGTTCGCATATATACCGGCCCAATTTTAATGGCCGAAGCCCTGGTGGGAAGATTGGAAGAAATTGGAATTGTACCTATTGTAAGGGACGATCAGCAAAATGCAATAATGTTTGGTTCAGGAAGCAATTATTCCGATCAGATTCGGGTATTTGTGCGTGAGGATGAATTGGCCAGAGCGCAGCCTATTGCAGATGCTTTTATTGAAGAAATCGAAGAGTAGATCTATGTCTGAAATCAAAAGAATATATACAGGACCTTCTTTAGTCGCTATGGGTTTAATCGCTCGATTAAATGAAATTGGAGTAAGTCCGGTACAGAGAGATGATCATGAAAGCGCAATCAGAGCTGGGTTTGCCGCGAGTATTGCCAATCAAATGATGATCTTTATACGCGAGGACGAAATAGAAAAAGCACAACCGGTCATTGATGAATTTTTCCAGGAAATTGGCGAGGAAATAGACAATCAGAAGTAAATAGAGGTTATATAAAATAAAAGTGGGGTGTCCTTCCATAAAGACTACCCCACTTTTATTTTTAGATATATTGATGTTATTGAGCTTCGGTCAAATACATTTTCTCGCGTTGTTCCTTGATCTTCTTGTCGTCCATATACTCATCAAAATTCATATACCGATCAATTGTACCATTCGGAGTAAGCTCTACCACCCTGTTTCCAACGGTTTGTGCAAATTCGTGGTCATGGGTTGTGAACAATACAGTTCCCTTAAAGTTTTTCAGTGAATTGTTAAACGCAGTAATAGATTCCAAATCCAAGTGGTTTGTAGGCTCATCCAGCATTAAAACATTGGCCCGCATCATCATCATTCGGCTCAACATACAACGTACCTTCTCTCCTCCCGAAAGAACATTGCTTTTCTTTAATGCCTCTTCCCCACTGAAAAGCATTTTCCCCAAAAATCCTCTTAGATAGACTTCTTCGCGCTCTTCTTCTGTTTTGGCATATTGACGAAGCCAATCAACCAAAGAAAGGTTGTTCTGGAAAAATTCCTCGTTGTCCAATGGCAAATAGCTCTGGTTGGTAGTAATACCCCATTGAAAACTTCCAGTATCCGGTTTAAGATGACCATTCAAAATTTCATAAAAAGCAGTCGCAGCTCTTGAATCTCTTGAGAAAATAACCACTTTATCTCCTTTGGCCAAATTTAGATTAACGCCTTTAAAGAGAACTTCTCCATCAATTGAAGCGGATAGGTTTTCGATATTTAAAATTTGGTCGCCTGCCTCGCGTTCACGCTCAAAAATAATGGCAGGGTAACGACGGCTTGAAGGTTTGATTTCCTCAATGTTCAATTTTTCAATCATTTTCTTACGAGAAGTAGCCTGTTTACTTTTTGCCACGTTGGCACTGAACCTCATAATAAACTCTTGGAGTTCCTTCTTTTTCTCTTCAGCTTTTTTTGTTTTGCTGCGAACGTTGACGAGCGGCCAATTGGCTACTTTCATACCAAAAGGTATAGTTTCCGCTATAATGGGTGATTTTTCCAAAATCGATGTCGCTGATGTGCGTACAAACGGAATCCAAAAAGTGGCGGTCGTGGGAAACCACGATTACACAGTTATCATAATTGGCCAAGAAATTCTCCAACCATGTGATTGTTTCATAATCCAGATCGTTGGTAGGCTCATCCATAATCAGGACGTCAGGATTTCCGAACAGGGCCTGGGCCAGCAATACTCGAACTTTTTGTTTTCCATCCAAATCCTTCATTAAAGTGTAATGCAGGCTTTCATCAATTCCAAGATGGGAAAGAAGCGTTGCCGCATCACTCTCGGCATTCCAGCCGTTCATTTCTTCAAAAGCGACCTGGAGTTCCCCTATTCTTTCAGCATTGGAATCGGTATAATCCTCATAAAGCTTATCTATTTGACTTTTGATTTCGAATAGCTCCTTATTACCACGCACAACGGTTTCCAAGACCATAAAATCATCATAGGCATTATGGTTTTGTTCCAAAACGGACATCCGTTTTCCCTTTTCTAAATGCACCTGCCCAGAGGTTGGATCTTGCTTCCCAGAAATTATTTTTAGAAAGGTTGACTTCCCCGCACCGTTCGCCCCGATAATACCATATATATTTCCGGTGGTAAACTGGGTACTTACCTCATCGAACAAAACTCTTTTGCCAAATTGCACCGATAAATTTGAAACTGATAACATACTTTCCTAAATTTTGCGCAAAAGTAGCTATTTAAGCGTGACTTCGAAAAGATTAACTTTCAAAAGATCCTTTTAACCATCATTTAACACTATCGCTAGGGGCGCTCGGTTACATTTGTTCGTTACATAAAAATGACAGCGCTCTTGGTTAAAAAACTACTTTTTTTTATTTTAATATTCTTTACTCTGTTTTCCTGTAAAAAGAAGGACGAAGCATCGGAAGACACTACTTGGATCGGTGGACAAATTATAAATCCGAAATTGGATTATGTCATTTTTGCACAGGGAAAACATGTCTTGGACACCGTAAAACTGGATTCCAATAATTTCTTCCTATATCGAACCGATAAGATCAAAGAGGGACTTTACACACTTCGGCACAATGAAACGCAGGTCTTTTACATTCAGCCCGGCGACAGTCTTTTGATGCATGTGAACACCCTCGACTTTGATGAATCCTTAGCCTACTCGGGTAAGGGAGCTGAACAAAACAATTTGTTGATGGATTTTTACTTGAAAAATGAAAGGGAAAACAAACTTCTTCCCAAGTGGTACACTCTTTCTCCAGAAGAGTTTACTGCTAAAATAGACTCCATAAAAGCAGGAAAGGAAAACGAATACAGAGATTTTTTGAGCAAAAACAAAGTTAGTGAAGGATTTAAGGAAGTAGCAGAATCCTCCATAAAGTACGATTACTTCTCCAAAAAGGAATTATACGCTATGGCCAATAGAAGTCGGTCAGAAATTTTGGGAAAAGACTATTTTGCATATCGTCAAGATATAGATTTTGATAAAGAGGAACTGCGATATTACTATCCTTATTATCGTTTTTTGAATCGATATTTCAATGGTTTGATAATATCTAAGTACCCTCCAGGGGTAGATCGAAATTCTTATAACTTCAGTATGGATAAGGCAAAATCGATTGATAGCACCGTCTCTAATGACTCAATTAAAAATAGTTTGTTACGGTATACCGCCTTACGATATTTGTTTTATGCCAAAGATCCAACTGAGGAAAGACAATTTTATGAACTGTTTTCATCAATGAACAATAACGCTAAACATCTTGCGGAAATAGAACAGTTAACAGAAGCAACAATAAAATTATCGAAAGGAAATTTAATTCCTAATGTCCAACTGTTATCAATGGACAATAATGTCAAGGATTTACATCAGGTTATAAACAAGCCAACTGTATTGTATTTTTGGACAGGGGACTCACCGCGCCAAGCCAAAATGGTTCACAGTCGGGCAGCAGAACTAAAATCAAAATATCCTGAATACAATTTTCTGGCGATAAATAGGGACACCCATTTCAAAAAATGGCGGACTACTGTTCAAAGTGTCGGTTTTGACCCGACTCAGGAATTCCAATTGGAGAATTTGCCCTTGGCCGAAAAAGAACTAGTTCTTAGCACAATGAGCAAAGCCATAATTCTGGATAAAAATTCGGTAATTTTGGATGGTAACACCAATATGTTCAATAGCAATTTCGAGGAATTGTTGTTGGGATTTCTAAACCGGTAATAAGATTTCTATTATCTTTTTGAGTTCTACGATTGTTTAGAAATAGCTATCTTTTTTTGACGTAAGTCTTTCACATGGGCGCGCCCGAGATCGAGAACTTTATCTAACTTGGATTCAAAGTACCGCCACGAATTGCACCAATATACACGAATTCTTTCTTGAAAATGATGACGCAAATAGGCCGCCTTTGATTTCACGAATGGAACAGACCTGCCTGTCGTGCCTTGGCAGGCAGGCTTTCAGTCTGTTTTGAATGCCTTATAACATTAGTACAGCCTAGTTTAGTCATATCTTTATCTTTGTATGTAACTTTCCTATTATCAAATTGTTACGAAAGTAGTTAGATGATAGACGAAAGAACGTCAGACATAAGTCCCTCACTTGGGTCCGCCCAAGATCGCGAACTTTATCTAACTCGAATTGGTACCGAAAAATCTTTTGCCACTCCCGCGGCTTCGGGAGCACAAATTTTCACGAACCTGCCTGCCCTCTAATGGCAGGTAAATTGGCAGACAGGTCCACTCGTCTGTTGAAAATAGATTCTTGTACAGCACGGTTTTGAATTTCACGAACCTGTTTGAATGAACCTTGCACCTTAATCCAAAACGGTTTAGCAAAATATGTAACTTACTGATTATTAGTTGTAGCTAGATGATAGTCATAAGACTAATAAAACTTTAGTCTCTATTTTTCTGTAGATGATAATTATTTTCAGGAGGAAAACTAAAAAAAACCTAAACTTTTAAACTCATCGACTTATCGATTCATAAACTCATAAACTCATAAACTCATAAACTCATCAACTCATCAACCCTCCTTCGGCGGGCAGGCTCATCAACCCTTTAATTCCCCATTTTGTGATCTGCCAAAAATTGTTTCAAGCCACTATCCGTCAAAGGATGTTTCAATAATCCTTCAATGGATGAAAGCGGCCCCGTCATAACATCGGCTCCAATTTTGGCGCAATTTACAATGTGCATGGTATGTCTGATTGAAGCTGCCAGAATTTGGGTATCAAAACCGTAGTTGTCATAAATAAGACGTATGTCAGCAATCAATTCCAATCCATCCGTAGAGATATCGTCCAGTCTTCCAATAAATGGGGAGACATAGGTTGCCCCTGCCTTTGCAGCCAACAAAGCCTGTCCGGCTGAGAAAACTAAAGTACAATTGGTTCGGATACCGTGGTCCGTAAAATATTTAATTGCTTTTACTCCTTCCTTGATCATTGGAACTTTTACCACGATTTGATCGTGAAGTTCTGCAAGCTCCTCTCCTTCTTTAACCATTCCTTCAAAATCGGTTGCAATAACCTCTGCAGAAACATCGCCATCAACAATATTACAAATGTCAACGTAATGTTTTAGAATGTTGTTGCGGCCTTTAATACCTTCCTTAGCCATTAAGGATGGATTGGTGGTTACTCCATCAAGAATTCCCATGTTTTGGGCTTCGCGGATTTGGTCAAGATTTGCGGTATCGATAAAAAATTTCATAGTTATTGGTTCAGATTATTGGCGGCAAAAATACACAAGAATTGTTGTGACGGACATGGTTTTCGAAAAAAGAATCTTCGTTCTACCAGAATATGCACCGCCGACCCCTAAAGGGGAGAATGAAACAGGTTTAAATATAAACCTCAATCTAGCTTAATAAACTCGGCCAAAGCTCTAGTTAACAGAAACCCGGTATAATCACCCTTTAGGTAGGGGAATTTCTGTCGTTTTTGACCCCGGCCCAAAACGGGAGAATGAAGAAACGTGATTTCATTTTATAGACGAATTCAAGCTCACTTTAGGTGCCGGGACAACTCCTGAGTCCAAATCAAGTCAGCTGGACAATCATCCTTTAGAGCCGGGGAATATCCTGAGCTTAATTCAACCTTTTTTAAAGTGGAAAATTAAAGAAATCTGAATTCTAAATTATTCTATAATACTGTAAATCGAAATAACCTTTTTCTGAAAAGAACGTTCGGTCTACCATTAGATGAAGATCTAAAAACAGAAAATCCCTTGATTCCTAAATTAGATTCAAGGGATTTCGTTATCGATTTGTTTTATATTCCAGACTTAGGTAGCTGGAAATTTCAATTTACGTTTTTCGGGAAGCAGCACTTTTAGTTGGCCCACCTTTTTTTGTGGAGGATGCTTTTTGAGCTGCGGTTTTAGGAGCCACTGCTTTTTTGGCTGCTGGAATCTTAGCTTCCTTTGTCAGATCGGTTGCTTCCTTGCTTTCCTTGTCTTCCTTCTTTTCAGGTTCAGAAAAATCAGCCATGTCATTTTTGACAAGCAAGTTGTACCATTGAATCACTTTTTTGATATCACTGGGATATACGCGATCCTCATCATAATCTGGCAATATACCGAAGAAATATTCCTCAAGTTCATCCTTTGAAACCTTGTGGCTTATGGCTTCTTTTCCATCTTCTTTTTTAGCTATTTTCTGGAATATCTCACGAAGGGGAACTTCTGAGGTCAGCGTATAAATAGCAATTTCAGAGAGAAGACTCACACTATTGCGTCCGCTTACGTTTACGGTCTTTCCGTCCAGAAGGGATTCTGCGAGAAAGCCATTACGCGTTTGGCTTTTTAATAAGAACAGTCCCGGTTTACCGGAAATGGATAGCACTTTTTCTAAGCTCATAAATTAATTTTAGATTTTTAATCGATACAAATATCTTTGGTTTCGTTTATATATACAAGGGTGTTAACGTTTCTTTTTTGTCTTCGGAAAACGCATGCGGTAATCAACATCTATATTCCCTTTTGAAATGTTCGCCAATTTGCCCTTTATCAATCTTTTTTTCAATGGAGAAAGCTTGTCGGTAAAGAGAATTCCTTCAATATGATCATATTCGTGCTGTACAATACGAGCTACGATACCGGTAAAGGTCTCCTTGTGCTTTTTGAAGTTTTCATCCTCATACTCAATCGTAATGTGAGGCTGACGGAAAACGTCCTCACGTACGTCCGGAATACTTAAACAACCTTCGTTAAAGGCCCATTCATCACCCGTTTCCTCAGTTATTTGGGCATTGATAAAGACTCTTTTAAAGGTGGAAACAAATTTTCGTTCTTCCTCTGTCAGATCTTCATCATCCTCAAAAATTGTAGCGTCAACAACGAAAAGTCGAACGGCCATTCCAACCTGGGGCGCGGCCAAACCGATTCCCCGAGCTTCATACATGGTTTCGAACATATTTTCGATAAGAACATCCAAATCTGGGAAATCCTTGGTTATTTTTTCGGTTTCTCTTCTTAATACCGGATCACCGTATGCCACTATTGGTAAAACCATTTTTATAATGTTTAATGTTATTTTAAAATTCCTATTGATATTGCGCATAAATATCCACGGCAGATACTATTCCCCAATTATAACCTTTTCATCCATCGATCCAAACTGAAAACTGTTACTGCTACTGCCTACTTTTATTTATTATATAAAAACTCTTGTAAAATAATCGTCGCACTAATCTCATCAACAAGTGCTTTGTTCTGGCGTTGTTTCTTTTTCAATCCGCTATCGATCATTGTTTGGAAAGCCATTTTGCTGGTATATCGTTCATCAACTCGCTTCACTTCTAAGTCGGGAAAAGTACTGGAAAATTTCTTTAAAAACTTCTGAATTTCTTCCTCAATACTGGAATGGGTTCCGTCCTTTTGCTTTGGTTCACCAACCAAGACCAGTACCACTTTTTCAGAAGCAATATATTTCTTCAAAAAAGTGATCAATTCAGAAGTAGCAACTGTTGCTAGGCCCGAAGCAATCATTTGCAATTCGTCCGTAATGGCGATGCCTGTGCGCTTGCTCCCGTAATCCAATGCCAAAATTCTTCCCATAACGGATGCAAAAATAAGAGTTTGCGAATTACTACACTACAATTGGGCCGTTAATTGAAATGGAGGTTTTATATTTGCTCAAACTGAAAGCCCTGATCAAAATTGGGCAAAGTGAAATGTTTAAAATCCATTCTTAATGCGAGACCTACAACGAACTATAGAAAAAGCCTGGGAAGATCGATCCTTGCTTACCGAAACTGAAACCATTGTCGCTATCCGTCAGGTAGTAAACTTATGTGATGAGGGCAAATTGCGCTGTGCAGAACCTACATTGAATGGCTGGCAAGTAAACGAATGGGTCAAAAAGGCAATTGTTCTCTATTTTCCTATCCAAAGAATGCGGACCATGGAGGCTGGCATATTTGAATATCACGATAAAATTCCATTGAAATCGGGTTACGAAGCTAAAGGAATCCGGGTGGTGCCAAACGCCGTTGCTCGCCATGGAGCCTATATTTCCAAAGGAGTAATCCTTATGCCCAGTTACGTAAATATTGGTGCTTATGTAGATGAAGGGACTATGGTAGATACCTGGGCCACCGTAGGTAGTTGCGCCCAAATAGGAAAAAATGTGCATCTCAGTGGAGGCGTTGGAATTGGAGGTGTGTTGGAACCACTTCAAGCGGCACCTGTGATTATTGAGGACAACGCTTTTATCGGCTCCCGCTGTATTGTGGTAGAAGGAATTCGCGTGGGAAAGGAAGCTGTTTTGGGTGCAAATGTTGTTCTTACAGCTTCTACAAAAATCATAGATGTAACTGGTGAAAATCCAATAGAAATAAAAGGATACGTTCCCGAACGTTCTGTAGTCATTCCCGGTAGTTATACCAAAAGTTTTCCTGCTGGCGACTTTCAAGTTCCCTGCGCCTTGATAATTGGAAAACGAAAGGAAAGCACCAATTTAAAAACTTCTCTGAATGATGCTTTGAGAGAGTATGACGTGGCGGTTTAACAAGTTATGAGTTCAGCGTTCAGCGTTCAGAGTTGTGAGTTATGAGCGTTTATACGGCCATAAAATGTTTTTTTAAAAAGACAATTGTTTCATGGCCTCACACTGCTATTGCCAATTGCCACTGACTACTGCTGCTTTTTCCGTCTTCGCAACTTCTTACTATTAATTTTCTTCTGAAACTGTCTGCTGTATTTGAACATCAAAGCGTGGACTTCCTCGTAGCTTTTTCCATATAGCTCAGCATATTCCCGTGCCATAACCTTCATCATCTTTTTGGAAAGCCATAGGCGTCGGAAATTGTGCATCCGTTTCTCGAAATCCATCGGTTCAAATCGCATTCGGTTTAGGTCAATCAAATAGAATTCGTATTGAGGATCTTCTCCTTCTCCCTCTCCTTCCACAATCAATGTATTTCCTGGGGAATGATCTAGAAAATTGACATTGTTCTCGTGTAATTTAAAAGTGAACCGTGTAAATTGTCGTAAAATTTCTTCCCGATTGGGAAAATTTTGATTGTGGATCAAATCGCGAAAGTCGAAATCGTAATCCAAGTGTTCGCTTATATAAAAACTTTCCTTTAATCCCACAGAGAATTTTTCCGCATAAGCTACTGGAAAGGGAGTTTTTATGCCATATCCAATTAACTTTTGAGCATATTCAAATGAGCGCATTGCCTTGCCCTTCCTAAGATACCGATACACCAAGGATTGAAAACGGTTTGGAATCTTGAATCTTTTTATATTGAAGTAAGTATCTCCAATCTTTACCTTTTTTATCGCATTGCGTTGCCCCTCGGTTACATTTTCTCCAATCTCGGAAAAATTATGTATCACTTTTTGTAACTCCGACTCCAAGTTTGAATAATGTGGATGAACAATAAAATTATCTCGCATTATTTATATTTATAAGGACAAAAGGATTATTTTGCGAAGGTAATCTTTATGAAGAAAATACTCGTTATACAGAATAAAAGAATTGGCGACGTCTTGATAAGCTCGGTCATTGCCAACAATATTAAAAAGGTCTTTCCACAAAGCCAAATAACCTATTTTGTATACGACTATACTACCGGTGTGCTCGAGAACAATCCGAACATTGACCGGATTATTTCGGTAAAGGAAAAGGAACTAAAGAAATTTGGGAACCTTTTTAAAACCATCCTAAAAGTAAGGGAAGAGAAATACGATATCATCTTTGATAGCTACGCCAAATTCCAAAGTAGAATGCTTTGTCTTTTTTCGGGGGCCGAAATACGGACAGGTTTCAAAAGAAGTTATAAAACCTTGAAACTGCCCTTTTATACCCATCCCGTGGATTTTTTGGATCGAAAGACAATGTTTTGTGGCAAGGCCATTGAAGATAGGTTCAATATGATGAACAATCTTTTTCCTTTGGAAGATCCCGATTACAAGCCGAAGATTTTTTCTGACGGAGAAGGAAAAAGCGTACGATAAAACAGCGGATTTAAAAAAGCCCATTGTTATGTTTGGAATTATGGGGAGCACAAAGGAAAAATCCATGCCCTTTGAATATGTTGCAAAATTGGTAGATTTTGTCTTGGAAAACTACGCTGTCAGCATGCTATTCAACTATGCTCCCTATCAACTGGAAGAGGCAAAACAAATCTATGATCTTTGTACGCACAAAGAAAAAATCCAATTGGATATTTATGAAAGTAGTATTCGCGGTTTCTGTGTCTTAATGAATGCCTGCGATCTGCTCATTGCCAACGAAGGCGGAAGTGTCCATATTGCCAAAGCTTTGGATAAGCCGACCTTTACAATTTATTCGCCGTACATAGATAAGGGAGATTGGAGCAGTTTTGAGGATGAAATAACCCACCAATCGGTACATTTGTTAGAAGAGAAACCTGAGCTGTTTAAAGAGTTTACCCGCGATTCCCGCAAGGAAATTGAAGCAAACCCAGAATCCTTATACCGAGAACTGACTCCGGAAATAATTTTGAAAAAATTAAAACCGTTTTTGGATGGACAGCTTCTTGGGTCTGGGAAGGAAAAGAGTTATTGAGTTAAATAGTTAATGGTTAATGGCTAATGGTTATTTAGACATTAATGCTCTGCAAAATTCCTGAATTATCCTAGCCATCAAATTTTCGGATTTTCATTTATAAGAGATTAGTTCTTATTGTTTTTCGATACCATACTTTGTCCAAGTTCTATTTTCCTTTCTGGTAGTTTCACGGATTGCTTTATTCTTTTCAATCATTTCTGGTTTTGCATATCCTCTTTCGTGGTCTAAATGGAGCGTTATTGCCGTATAGCGCATTTGTTTTGCTTTAATCCCGTGATTCATAAGCCGCTCCCCTAGTTCTCGATCTTCACCGCCGTATTGCATACGTTCATCAAAACCGTTTACGGCCAGAATATCCTCCTTCCAACCCGAGGCATTGTGGCCGTTCCAGGACGCAGTTGTTGGTGTAACCGTATTTAACACAGCTTTCTTTATGGAGCCGGAAGTCAATTTATTACTTTTAAAAAAAGTTTTCAACCCATTATTTTTCAACCAGTTTAAATCAAAACACCGTTCTGTATAAATATCATCTTTAGTAATGGATTCTGAAATTGACATGGGAAGCTTAAAATATCCACCCGATAGAAAATAACCTTCCTCCCTATATTTTACGTGCTGTTCCACAAAATCCTTCCGCGGGATGCAATCGCCATCGCTCATAATAATATAAGGAGTTTTGCTTTTGGCCAGGGCTTTATTCAGGATTTTCGTTTTTTGAAAACCGTCATCCTCTTGCCAAACATGAACAATCGGAAAAAACACTTCCTTTTGAAGTCGCAATAAAAGGTCTCTGGTTTCCGAAGTAGAACCGTCATCCGCAACTAATAATTCGAACATTTGATAAGTCTGGTTATTGTATCCGTAAAGAACCTTTTCTAACCAAGCGGGGGCATTGTATGTACTTATTATTATGGAAGTATCTATTTTCATTGACACAAAGATAAAGTTATTTACTAATTTTACGGCATGCCAACGCTTACCGTAATAATCCCAACTTACAACGAAGAATCCTTTATCGAGGGAGCCATCAAATCGGCATTATTTGCTGATGAAATCATATTGATTGATTCATATAGTACCGATAAAACCGTTGCAATTGCGAAGCCTTACGTGACTAAAATTCTACATCGGAAGTTTGATGACTTTTCAAACCAAAAGAATTTCGCATTAAAACACGCCACCTCAGATTGGGTTTTATTTCTGGATGCTGACGAACGTATTACGCATGCTCTGCAAAAGGAAATAAAGGAAACTATTGCCGAGCCAATACACAATGGCTACAAAATAAATTTTCCCCATTTTTTTATGAATCGGTTTCTCTATCACGAAAGTGACAAGGTTTTGCGGCTTATAAAAAGAGAGGGCGCAAGCTTTACCGGTGATGTTCATGAAAAGCTTCAGGTAGAAGGCAGTATTGGGAAGCTTAAAAACGATATGCTTCATTATACCTACAGAGGGCTGCTCAATTACATTCAGAAAAGGGAATCTTATGCTTGGTTTCAAGCTGGTCAATTGATGGAAAAAGATAAAAAAACGACCTTGTTTTTATTAATGTTCAGGCCAGCCTTTAGGTTCTTTAAATCCTATATTTTAAAAGGAGGAATTATGGACGGCATTCCAGGCCTGACTGTGGCCGCTGTAAATGCCTATGGGGTTTTTGAAAGATATGTAAAATTGATGCTTCTGCGAAAAGGGATGCGGTAATTATCGAAATTAAATTGCAAGAGGAAATTTTAAAAAAGAAACTATTAAAAAGAACTCATAAAAATCCCACAAGATGAAAAATAAGGTAATAGATTTATTCAGCAAAGGAAAAATTATCCAAAATCCCGGTGTCAAATATTCCGAACTATTGGAACAGTTTATGGCTCCTTTCTCAAGTGAGTTTTCTAATGTGGAATATTATGAAGACATTCTGGATATTGCAATAAACGCTTGGAATTTTGGAAATATGAGTCTTCTTGTTCCAAAGAATGAATTTAAAGAAATAATGTCTACTGCGAAAAGTGATGAAATAGATTTTGATTTACTCCAAAAAATGATAGACAGCAAAGTTGCTAACTTTAGAGAATTTTCCAATTTTATTGTCGATTACGAAATAAAGGAAACAAAGGGTGGTCCTATCTTAACTGTACTTACTCAAGAAGAGGACACTTACTTGACTTCTTTAATGGAAGGATTGGATAATGAAATGACCGAAGATGAGTATGCAATAACTGAGGAAGATTTTGATGAAAATTATATCAATCGCAGTGCTATTATCTTAAAACCTTTGCAGCCTTTTATAGATTGGTGTACAAAATATTATCCTGACGAAATTGAAGAAATAAAAGAAGTCAAAATCTATTTAATAAGCGATGAAATAGATGATGAGCAAGCTTGGCTCAAGAAGAAATATGATAAGATTTTTAAACTCGTTTTGGAAGGTTGGCACTCCAACAAAAAAAAATGGCCCCAAAAACGTAATTACAAAATGTTTACCGAATGGTTCCACGTGGATATATCTATTGGGGTTTATGATCTCGTAAAGGAACCGGTATCCAAAAATCTGTAAAATCCTGTGGAGAGGAATGATTTTTATATTCTGTCTCGGCTCTATTTTAAAATAGGTATTATGGCTAGGTGGGTGGGTTTTCGGTATTTTGTCACCCTTTAGGGTTGGGGGTAAGAACAAAATACCGAAAATACGATTATTTTTACCCTGACCCTAAAGGGAATAATCGTATTTTATACGTTAAAGCCATCTTTGAATCCTTGAAGTCTCAATTTAATTTGGATTAAAAAGACCCAATTAGACCATGGCCTCTACCCTATTTTAATCTACAAATTTTGATTTCAGCTAAAACAACTTCCCAAACCGCATTTTCTGTCTAAATTTCGATAATGACCATTCTCCTTTCACATCTATTCGTTCCACCTGATACGGTTTTTTAAAAGGAAAATCATTTATTCGATTACCGATTCTCAGCCCGAGCTTAATGCCATTCTGGGATAATATTTTTTCAAAAATTTCATTTTCCATTTTCTCTCTTGGAAATTTGCCATACGGATAAGCTAAAACAGGCGAGAAATTCAGTTCGTTTTCCGAAACGAATTCCATACATCTTCGAGTATCAGCCTCCGTTTCGGCATTAGAAAGCTCGGTGTATTTGTTGTGATAGAATGAATGAAAGCCCAGTTCGACAATTTCAGGATCCAGAGACTTCAGTTGATCCACTGTCATAATATCCAACTCCGAGGTATTCCAAGAATCGGTTTTCCCCAGAAAATGAAGGGGAATGAATAAGGTTGCCTTAAGCTTATATTTCTTTAGAAGTGGAACAGCATATTGCATTTGGCTCACGTATCCGTCATCAAAGGTTATAACGATATTTTTATCATTTGGCAATTGCTTCATTTGTAACAATTCCCTTAAATGAAAGGTTTGGTAATCGTTTTCAGCCAAATATTTTAACTGCTTTTCAAGTTTTTCAGCTGAAATAGTGAGGCCCCCGCTTTCACGAGGGTGTATGTGATGGTACATTAAAATAGGAAGTCGGGCCATTATTGTTTCAGTTTTGACTCTTAAAATTGTTACTTTTACGCAAATTACAAATCGTTTTTGGAAAACCCTATAAAAATTTCCGCCCTTGCCATTACACTCAATGAGGCCGACAATATCGAAGCGTATATTGAAAGTCTTTGGTTTGCGGACGAAATCATTATTGTGGATTCTTATAGCACGGACAACACCGTAGAATTAGCGGAAAGAAACGAAAAAGTTAAAGTATATCAACGAAAATTCCATAATTTTTCCGACCAGAAAAACTTTGCTCTTTCCAAAGCAAAAAACGATTGGGTTACCTTCTTTGATCCGGATGAGGAAATTACCCAGGAACTGGCCGACGAAATAGTAGAGACAGTAATAAACCCGAACGCAATTGGATATTTCGTAAAACGCGATTATTATTTTATGGGGAAACTTTTAAAATACAGCGGGATCCAGAACGATTATATCATCCGACTTTTCAACAAAAACTTCTGCCAATACAACGACAATCTGGTTCACGAGCTTCTTATTGCCAATGGTAAAACGCTCCGTTTAAAAAACCATCTCCACCATCACACTTATAAATCCTTTGATGAATATACAGCAAAAATGCACCATTACAGCAGGTTGCAAGCTGTTATGCTTTACGAACAAGGAAAAAAACCCACCCTGTACCACTTCTTTTTTAGGCCTTTTTATCGTTTTGGATATCAATATCTCTTTCGCCTAGGCCTGCTCGATGGGAAAGAAGGGTTTATTTTGGCTTATTTAAACGCCTTTTCGGTTTTTAAACGTTATGTTAATCTCTGGTTATTGTATCGTAAAATCGACTAGAATGAAAGAAAACAAAAAAATAGCCTTTTTATTCCTTGATGAAATCCATCACATTTACCATTTTATAAGTATTGCTGTTGAACTTTCAAAAAACAATGAGGTTCACATCTTGACCCATACGGGAGATGACAGTTTTCTTCAGGATTCATTAAAAATGCTTCATGGTGAAAAAGTTATCATAGATAAGTTGCCAACTTCGGCTTTTAGGGCATTTACGGATAAATTGAAAGGAAGGAAACTTCCAAGAAAAGGATTTTGGATCAAGAAAAATCAGGAATATATTCTTAATTATTTTGATGCCATAATTTTTTCAGATTATTTTCATCAATATTTTCTGAAGGCTAGAAAAGACCGAAACACAAGATTTATTTTTTTGGATCATGGCGCTCCTGGCAGAGCTTATAGTTACCATAAGGACCTTTTGGATTTTGACTTTCACTTATTATATGGAAAATTTCAATATGACTCCTTAAAGAAATTAAACATCCTTAACAAAAACCATAAAATTACGGGTTATCCTAAACTGGATGCTTTAAGCGGAGTGATTACAAAATCTATATTTACAAACCAAAAGGTTACCGTTCTTTACAATCCGCACTTTTCACCCCCCTTTTCCTCATGGCATTATATCGGATTGGAAATCTTGGAATTTTTTTATCATTCAAAAGAATACAATCTTATTTTCGCACCTCATATAAATCTTTTTAATAAAGTTGGTGGCGACGACCTTTCCAGTATCCCAGAAAAATATTTCACTGCTGAAAATATCCATATCGATTTAGGCAGCGAAAAAAGCGTAAACATGACTTATGTAAATGAAGCCGATATCTATTTGGGAGATGTTTCCAGTCAAGTATTCGAATTTATAACCACTCCCCGTCCCTGCATTTTTTTAAATCCGGATAAAGTAGATTACAAAGAGGATCTAAATTATCGGTTTTGGAAGTGTGGCGAGGTGATAAACACAAGTAAGGAACTTGACAGCGCATTGAAAAATTCTTCAAAAAGTTTTCAAGAAAAATATAAGTCAATACAAGAAAAAATGACTGAGGAGAATTTTTATACGGAAGAAGGTTCTACGGCATCCCAGCGTGCTGCTTTGGCAATCACCGAATTTTTGGATTCGGACTTATAGATATTTATCTACCCCTTTCTCACACCATTTACTATTTTCCAGAACTGCTTTTTGCTGTAAACTATCATTGATTTCAAAACGACTTTGATCCTTTACTTTGTGCCAAATATGGTAAACAATTCCCCTGTACCGAAGTCGGAGCCCTTGAACGCCGTTGTTCATCATTCTAACAATCAGTTCTGAATCTTCTCTTCCCCAACCTTCAAATTCTTCATTATATCCGTTTACGGCAATAAAATCTTTCTTCCAAAACGAAAGATTGCACCCTCTCATTTTTGAAGAGATTTCAGTTTTTTTCTTATACATATCCGCAAACATGGGAATTCTCAGGTTTCGCGTCCGCTTTTTAATTCCCTTATCCAGAAATCCGAAGTTAATCTTCTTTGTAGAAAATAATGTTGGAAGCAAATCCTCTGTTATATTGACCCGACTTCCAAACAGATATGTATTTGGTTGGCACATTTCCAAGTGATCCTTAACAAAGTCCTTGTGCATAATGCAATCGCCGTCCGTTTGAATAATATAATCGGAAGTGCTGCCAGCAATAGCTTTGTTCAATATAAGCGATCTTCTAAAACCATTATCTTCATGCCAAAAATGAAGAATGGGAATATTGCTTTTTCCTTGAAAAGTTTCAATCAATTCCTTTGTGTCTTCCCGTGAGCCATCGTCGGCAATAAGCACTTCATCTGGTTTTACCGATTGGTTTTCGAGACTTAACAAAACCAATTCCAAGGCTTCGGGCCAATTATAAGTAGAAATTAAAAGGGAAGATTTCATCTAAAGATCAATTTTATTCAAATATATATCTTTTGAAACAATGTCCTTTCTTTTTGAAAACATTGATGGATTTACGGGCCATAATTCCATTTTCGAATTCAATTATTTTTATTATGCTAAGGAATAAGTTTCTAGGGAATACCCACTGTTATTAAGTCAATTTTGAAGTACTTTGCAAACTCAAAATTTACCAATATGATACTGAAAGACGAAATTGAAAGGGCATTGACAGTTCTTAAAAAAGGGGGTATAATCCTCTATCCAACAGACACCGTTTGGGGAATTGGATGCGATGCCACCAATGCCGAGGCAGTTGATAAAATATTTAGGCTCAAAAATCGTAACGACAAAAAATCGATGATCTGTTTGGTCCACGATTTCAAAATGCTCAATGAGTATGTGGAAAATGTACCTGAAGTGGCTTATGATATTTTGAAATACGCATCAAAACCGACCACCATTATTTTTGATGATCCCATTCGTGTTGCTGAAAACTTGATTGCCGAGGACAATTCACTTGCTCTTAGGGTTACCAAAGACCAATTTTGTGAAAAATTGATTCAGAAACTCCGTAAGCCTTTGGTCTCCACATCGGCCAACTTTAGTGGATCCCCTACTCCACAAAGTTATAGTGAAATAGACCCTTTAATTTTGGAAGGCGTTGACTATATCGTAAATTTGCACCGCGAGAAAAAATCCGGAAAACCTTCAACTATAATAAAGTTGAAGAATGATGGAAGTGTGAAAGTAATTCGTCAGTAAAGCGGTTTACCACGAATACACGAATATTTTATATTTTCTTTGTGGAACATGACTGATATAATCTACAGACAGGAAAGTTACGATATCCTTGGATGCCTCTACGAAGTGTTCAATTGTCTTGGAAATGGTTTATCTGAAATTGTTTATAAGGATGCATTGGAATATGAGTTTATTCAGAGAAATATTCCTTTTGAAAGGGAAAAAGAGTTTTCTGTTGTCTACAAAGACATAGTTCTAAAACATAAATTTTATGCAGATTTCGTGGTTTACGATAAAATTATTTTAGAAATCAAAACAGTTGAAATTCTTACAGACCGACATTTGGGACAGTGTATAAATTACTTAAAAGTTTCAAAAAATAAATTAGCTATTTTGGCAAATTACAAAGGAGAAGGCCTAGAATATAAAAGGATAGTTTTATGAAAACATTCTTAGACCATCTTCTTTCATTCCATTTGAGAAAATAAACACTCAAAAATATTCGTGTATTCGTGGTAAAAAAGTCTTACATATCAGCTTTAGAAAATCCAATTTTCAGAACCATATCCAAAGCTTCCCAAAACCTGAATCTTGAAAGTTATGTCATTGGCGGCTATGTTCGCGATTATATTCTGAAACGTGGCGATGCCAAGGATATTGACATAGTTTCATTGGGAAGCGGAATTGAATTGGCTCAGGAAGTTTCGAAACTTTTACCAGGAAAACCAAAGGTTTCTATTTTTAAGACCTACGGCACGGCAATGTTGAAAAGTGGTGGGATAGAACTTGAGTTTGTAGGAGCTAGAAAGGAGTCCTATTCCGAAGAGAGCAGAAATCCTGCAGTGGAGAACGGAACTTTGGAAGACGATCAAAACCGTCGTGATTTCACTATAAATGCATTGGCATTGAGTTTATCAGATAAGGATTATGGCGAGCTTTTGGATCCATTCAATGGGATTGAAGATCTGAAAAAGAAAATTATCCGGACTCCTCTTGATCCCGACATCACTTTTACCGATGATCCGTTACGGATGTTACGGGCGATTCGTTTTGCCTCGCAATTGGACTTTATAATCGAAAAGGAATCTCTGGAAGCTATCACAAGAAATGCGAAAAGAATTAAAATAATTTCCAAGGAAAGGATTGTGGACGAAATAAACAAAATCCTTCTATCCGATACACCCTCAAAAGGTTTTTCCCTTTTGCATAAAACGGGACTTCTTCCGTTCATTTTACCAGAATTGGTCGCATTACAAGGAATCGATGAAAAGGAAGGACAGACCCATAAAGATAATTTTTGGCATACGTTGGAAGTGGTTGACAACATTTCAAAAACCACGGACGACCTTTGGTTGCGATGGGCAGCTCTGTTGCATGATATTGGAAAAGCTCCAACCAAAAAGTTCGATGAAAAATTGGGATGGACTTTTCACGCTCACGAATTTGTAGGCTCAAAAATGGTTTATAAGCTTTTCAAACGTTTAAAAATGCCGTTAAACGACAAAATGAAGTTTGTCCAAAAAATGGTATTAATGAGCTCACGACCCATCGCCCTTGCTGCCGACGTAACAGATAGTGCCGTACGTAGGTTGATTTTTGATGCAGGTGATAATGTGGAAGATTTGATGACTCTTTGCGAAGCGGATATAACAACCAAAAACCCAAAGAAATTTAAGAAGTACCATAAAAACTTTCAATTGGTACGTAACAAAATTGTGGAGGTAGAAGAACGCGATCACGTTCGAAATTTCCAGCCCCCAGTTTCTGGAGAGGAAATAATGGAAACTTTCAACCTGAAACCTTCCCGTGAAATTGGTATTATAAAGGATGCAATAAAAGAAGCAATTTTAGAAGGAGAAATCCCGAATGAATATGAGGCTGCTAGGGAGTTTATGATGAAGAAAGGGATGGAAATTGGGTTAGTCCCTCCCGAAGCAAGTTCGGGACAGGCTCTAACCCCCAGGGGGGAAATAGAGAGGGATAAAAAAAATTGACATTCCCTCAGCTTTGCTGGCAATTGAAGGATTAGAAATAATTCGTGAATTCGTGGTCAAAAAGATCCACCACGAATGCACGAATAAATGCTTCGGCTCCGCCTGCCTGTCGTGCCTCCGGCAGGCAGGCTCAGCAACCAGTGGATTAGAATATTAAAATAAATAATTTGTGTATTCGTGGTCAAAAAATCTACCACGAATTCACGAATAAAAAGTAAATAAAATTGGTTTGGAAATAATGCACAATATTAATAATGAGCTTTCACCCTCCTACGGCGGGCAGGCTGATAACTCTGAACTCATAACTCATAACTCATAACTAACAATAATCAGTGTCAAAAAAAGATAACAAAAAAGTAATCTACTGGCTCCTTACTGGATGCTTTTTGATTTTTGTGATGGTCGTGGTGGGTGGTATTACCAGGCTTACCCATTCAGGACTATCTATTTCAAGTTACAAACTAATTTCTGGAACCATTCCTCCATTAAATGAAGAACAATGGATTGCAGAGTTCGAACATTACAAGCAATTTCCTGAATACCAAAAGAAACACTACCATTTTGAACTGGAGGATTTTAAGTTCATCTATTTCTGGGAATGGATCCATCGTGTTTTAGGCAGATTGCTCGGAGTCGTATTTATCATACCATTTCTTTATTTTCTTCTTACAAAGCAACTCACCAAACCAACCATAAAAAAATGTCTGATTCTGGTTGCTCTTGGTGGTTTCCAAGGTTTTTTGGGCTGGTATATGGTCAAAAGTGGACTGATTGACAGACCCAATGTGAGCCATTACCGTTTGGCAATGCACCTGACTACCGCATTTATCACTTTTGCTTATACACTGTGGGTCGCTTTGGATTTATGGTATCCAGTTAAAAAGGCGGTCAACAAACATATTCGAAACATTATCCGTTTTGCGATGGCAATATTGCTTGTTCAAATTATTTGGGGAGCTTTTGTGGCAGGACTACACGCAGGTTTAATCCATAATAGCTGGCCAATGATGAGCGAAGGCAAATTAATGCACGAAACAGTCTATTCCGAGCTATCTCCGTTATGGAGAAATTTTGTGGAAGGTAAAAGTGGTGTCCAGTTTGTGCATCGCTATTTGGCATATATTGTCGTGGCGATGATATTTGTTATTTGGTACAAAACCAAAAAATTGAGTCTTACGCTTCCGCAGAAATACGGAATCAATTTACTTGTGATTTTGGTCTTGACCCAGTTCACTTTGGGAGTTTTTACCTTAATTATGCACGTACCGGTTACTTTAGGCGTATTGCACCAAGTTGTTGCTTTCTTCCTATTGGCATCAATGACGTTCGTTTTACATCGTTTTTCGAAATAAAAATACCAAATTAGGTAAATGTAGCTGTAAGCAAGAATTGCCTTTACATTTTATATAACTTTGCACTTTAAAAAAAATTACAATGATTTACCGTTTCAGAATAATCCTCGATACAGACGAAGACGTTTTCCGCGACATCGAAATTGAAGCCACAGACACTTTGGAAGACCTCCATAATGCCATTACACAAGCCTTTGGGTTTGATGGGCAGGAAATGGCTTCCTTTTATAAAAGCAACGAATTCTGGGAGGAAGGACAAGAGATTTGTCTTTTCGATCTAGGAGATGAGCCCGGACAGGTCCGTGTTATGAGCGAAACTCCAATTGATGAGGTGGTATCCAGAGAAGAAACCAAGATGATTTATATATACGACTTTTTAAGTATGTGGACATTTATGGTGGAACTGGCAGATATTGCTGAAATTGAGGATGGTGTAATGTATCCTAATTTGATGTTCGCCCACGGTCAAATTCCTGCGGAAGCTCCAGAAAAGGAATTTACTTCCGAAAAAATCGATAATGATTTTGATGACTTGGATAGTGATTTTGACGAAGAATTCGATCTTGACCCGGAAGATTACGACAGTTTGGGGTTTGATGAGAACTGGAACTGATAGCCGTTAAGGGTTAATTGTTAATGGTTAATTGTTAATGGGAACCGTTAACGAAGAAATTAATATTTATTTTTTCCACAAATCAAACTCTGAATTCATAATTTCACCACTCACCACTCACCACTCACCACTCATAACTCATAACTCATAAAAATGATAAACCTATTCGGTACCCATATCGCTTCTCTTTCTATTCATCGTGTTGGCAACAAAAGCCGCAACGAACCTATTTTTCTTTCTTCGGAACCGTATAAACTGGACGACGAACTTACTCCCTTGATGAAAGAGTTTTTTCTGAAACCCTTTCGGGAAAAGGAAGAAAACTATTTCCACTTTGCTCACGAAGCTGATTTGGAATTTCACGAATTGTTCAATATTGCTTCAGCCATTTTTGAAAATCCAGGAAATATTCACGAGGAATCCAGAAAAATCACTACCCACCTCTTCAACCAGTCTGAGCATCCACATATTAAAAATGGCGAAGTCTATGTGGCCTATCTTGAAAATGTTCAATTGAACAACGAGAAAATGGATGCTATTGGAATCTTTAAAAGTGAATTGAAACAGGATTTTCTTCAATTTTCAGAAAAGGAAAATCAATTGGATGCCATTTTGGAACACGGTGTGAATCTCAATAAACTGGATAAGGGATGTATTATTTTTAATTCAGGCAAAGAGGAAGGTTTTAAAGTTCTTTCGGTTGATAGCAATCGTTATGATACTCGATATTGGCTGGAAAATTTCCTTGGAGTAGAAGCTCTTGCCGATGATAATTTTTATACCAAGAAATATCTGAAATTCTGTCAGGATTTTGCGAAGGATGTAGTTCTCCCGGCAGAAGACAAAAAGCAGGAGGTAATGTTTATGAACAGGGCCGTAAACCATTTTGCAAAAAATGACAATTTCGAGGAAACCGCCTTTATGAACGAGGTTATCGACAATCCAGATTTGATTCCAGAATTCCATCACTATAAATCCGAAAAAGCTCCCAAGTACAGTATTGAGGATTTAACCACATTTCCAATAGCTAACACCGCCGTAACCGCTGCACGGAAAAAGATAAAAAACGTGATCAATCTCGATACAAACATTCAGATCAAAATGGATTTTATCAATCCTGAAAGTGCGGACAAGTTTATTGAAAAAGGATGGGATGAGGAAAAACAGATGTACTATTATTTGGTGTACTTCAACAAGGAGCAGAAAAGTTAAGCTTTAGATCGGATATTATAAAATACTGACATTAAATTGCTTGTGTCTTTATTTTAGACAAGACTAAAAATTCAATTCTCTATAAACTCTAAGATTAGGTTTTATTCCTACTCAATATTTTCTAGGTTATATACCATTCCAATCTTGTATATTGCATTCATATAAACGGCGATAATCCTCCTCCTCTATGTTGCAGAAATTACTATTGTTATTTGTTCTAATCTCAGCCAATCTTTCTGCTCAAGTTGCAGGAAAAGTAACTGACCTAAATGGCGAACCACTTTCGTATGTGAATATTTATCTACAAGATAGTTATAGAGGTACGACTACGAATGACGATGGCAATTACGCTCTCAATATTTCCGAACCAGGTGAATATCATATTATATTCCAGTTTTTGGGATATAAATCGGTAATGAAAACCATTTCTCCTGCTTCCTTTCCATATATTCTAAATGTTACACTAGAGGAAGAATCCACTAGTCTGGAGGAAGTCGTTTTGGATACAAAGGAAGATCCCGCCTATCGAATTATCCGAAAAACCATTGCCCAACGAAAAGAGAACCTAGAAAAGTTAAGCGAATTTACTGCCGATTTCTATTCACGAGGACTTTGGCGCGTAAAGGATATTCCCGAGAAGATATTTGGTCAGAAAGTGGGTGATTTTGATGGAGCCCTTGATTCTACTCGTACAGGTATTGTATATCTTTCTGAAACTATTTCAGAAATAGCCTATCAGAAACCTGATAAATTCACCGAAAAAGTTATCGCCAGTAAGGTCAGCGGGAATGATAATGGATTTAGCTTTAACAGTGCCCAGAGCGCAGATCTTTCCTTTTATGAAAACACCATGGAAATAAATGCCGCGCTTGTATCCCCCATTGCCAACAACGCATTGAGTTATTACACTTATAAGCTTGACGGAGTTTTTTATGAAGGTTCCAAACTCATAAATAAAATCAAGGTTATCCCCCGCAGGCCAAAGGATAGAGTTTGGAATGGGTTTATTTATATTGTCGAAGACGATTGGCAACTTTATGGAGTGGAGCTATCCACTACCGGTGAAGCGATTCAAGTTCCCTTTGTGAATAATTTGACCGTTAAACAAAATTATAAATACGATTCACAGAATAATTTTTGGGTGAAAATCTCACAAACAATCGATTTTGGTTTTGGGCTTTTGGGAATGAAAGGCGACGGCCAATTTATCGCTGTTTACTCCAATTATGATTTTAAGCCTGAGTTCACTAAAAAATATTTTACCAATGAGGTTCTTTCCTTTAAAGAAGGAGCAAATAAAAAGGATAGCCTTTTTTGGAAAGGAATCCGGCCTGTGCCTTTAACGAATGAGGAATTGAAGGATTATGTGAGAAGGGATAGCCTACAAGTATTACGACGTTCCAAACCATATATGGACTCGGTTGATGCCAAATCGAATAAGGTGGGAATTATGTCGCCCATTACGGGTTATACCTATAGGAATTCCTTTCAGAAATGGTCGTTTGGTTATGATGGTGTGCTCACTAAAATCAATTTCAATACCGTTCAAGGTTGGAATGCCAACGCGGGATTGACCTATAGAAAATGGTATGATGAAAATCAGACGAATTCATTTGTGGCTTCGGTAAAAGCAGATTATGGTCTGGCCGAAGACAGGTTGCGTTTTGATGGTTATATACTTAGAAACTTTAATTGGAAGGACAAACTTCGCCTGTGGGTTATGGGCGGAAGCAGGGCGGTTCAATTTAATAGTAGTCAACCTATTTCTCCTTTCATCAATTCCATATCCACCTTATTTTTTGAAAGGAATTATATGAAATTGTATGAGTTGAATTATGGGCGTTTGGGTTACAGTCAAGAAATTTTCAATGGTCTTCATCTTACGGCTTCTTCGGGATATGAAAATAGAAAACCGTTATTCAACAATACGGATTACGTCACCATTCCCATTGACGGCGTAAGTTATACGAGCAACAATCCGCTTGCGCCAGAAGATTTTGAGAATGCGGCAATTACCGAACACAATATCGTAAAGTCCAAACTGAGTGCGCGTATCAATTTTGCCCAGAAATATTATTCCAATCCAGATATGAAACTGAATATGGGCGACAATAAATATCCCACCTTAAATCTTTCAATTGAGAATGGAACTGCTCCCGATAATAGTCATTACGATTATACCCAATTTGAGGCTGGTTTAAGGCAGTCTCTTTTCTTAGGAAATAAGGGTGAATTAAACTATAATCTTAAAGGAGGAACCTTTGCCAATGGCGATGGAATCTCCTTCGTCGATTATAAACATTTCAACGGAAACCAAACAAGAGTGGGCACCGAATCGAATTATACGAACGTTTTTAATTTAATGTCCTACTATGCATTCAGTACGAACCAAAGTTATTTTGAAGGACATTTGGAACACGATTTTAAGGGTTGGGTTTTGGGAAAAATCCCAGGAATCAATCAACTTAATTTCAACTTGATTGTTGGTGCACATATTCTGGGAACTGAGGAACAAAAGCCTTATTCAGAATTTTCCGTAGGATTGGATAACGTTGGATTTGGCAATTTTAGATTTCTACGAATCGATTATGTTCGCTCCTATTTCAATGGTGAGAGTATGGGAGCTGTTGTGTTCGGTTTGAAATTTTTGGGGATTGTAGGACTTTAATGTTCTATTCAAAAATTCGGTCTTTGAATAAGGTTTTCAATTGGTCAAATGTTTGTTTTGGCTTTTTGCAGACGTAGATATGTTGGTGCAATTCCTCTTCATTTTCAGAATAGGGGTTGTAAATCGTTCTCACCTTAACCACTTCATCAAAATACTCATTAAAAAAACCCCCAACATTATATCCTAAACACAGTGTCGTTGCGGGCATCTCCCCTTCGGGAACCCAATTGTAGAAACTTCCGTGAAGAGAAAATGCTTCGGGTAAACCATAGCTTTCGTTAAACAAACTGATTGCTCCGACCTGGGAATAATGTTTTCCCCAGATAATAATATTACTTTTTTCCTGACTTGGGAGGCTATCGTAAACGTTCTTTAATTCCGTTAAGGTAACAGCCCATTTTTCCTTTGAATACCTTTCCTCAAGTTTAATATTGTATAAGCCGCCTTTTACAGCCACACTATTTTCATACGGATATTCGTGTTTTAAATATCTTTCCAATGGAAATACGGGCATTCCGAAGGGAATTAGAAAAACTCCGATTAACAGAATAATACCGAGAGGATAGAACAGCCATTTTCTTTTAGGAAGTATGACGTATTCCCAAAATATCCCACCAAATGGTAGAATGGTCAGAACAATAGGAAAATAGTAGTATCCCTTTCCTTCGCTGAATGCTAAAAAAATAATAGACAATATGATGGATGCAATTAAAGGCCTATAAGCTTTCATTGAATGATGGAACATAAAAATGATTGCTGGAATAGTTATAAGTAATGTTAACGGATTTAAAGCGAGTATAAAGAATTGGAAAACTTCTAATGGTTGTTGCTTATCTAATTGAGTTTCATAAAGCCGTGCAAACATTTTTAGAACCGGAAAATCATTGACTATTTGCCATATAATATTTGGACTTATCAAAAGGATAAAAACGATAATAATCCACCAAAATTTTTGATCCCATAAGGCCTGTCTGGTCGATTTAAAAAGAAGTAATGATAGAACTCCAAAAATAAAAAATACAGCATCGTATTTAGTCAAAAATGCCAAGGCACAACCCATGGTGAGAAACCATAAATATTTTTGCTCAAGAGTTTTTACATATCTAGTCAGAAAGAAGAAGTTCAGCACCCAAAAGAATTGACTAAAAACAACAGGCTGAAATAACTGATGCGAACGACCAAAGCCAGGAGCGATGAGGATACACAATAAAACCAAAAAAACGGCTTTTCCTTTTCCACCTAGTTCGACAGTAATTTTGGAAACGTAAATGAGAATCAGAATTGTAGCAAGATGGGAAAAAATATGATGTACAAAAATGGAATCTGAATGAAACAAGTTTTGAATAAACGCTAATAAACCTATCATCGGCGGAAATTCCATATAGCCGAAAGCCAGATGATTTCCTGTTTCAATATGCAGTAATTCGTCACCCTGAAAGCCTGAATGAAAATCTGCAATCAGATGAAGCGCAAGTTTTAAAACGCAAAATGTAAAGATGATCAGTTTTGTCTGTTTATTCATTCATCTTTCTTGGGGTGTTTTATTTAAGATATCCCATTATGACTTCGCTATGAGCAGTGGGAATTGCCTTCATTTTCAGCACTTCATTAAGGAATTGCTTTATAATTTTATTATTCAATCCCAACTAATTCAAGCCTTTTCTGGTCAAAATCACTCAACCTAAAATATACACTAACTTTATTCCTTGCCAATATTATAGAAACTAAGTCATTCATATATTTTGAATAATACAAGTCGAAATATTCACCATCAATTATCATTTTGATCTTAAAATCATCAGAAAATTGTGGGTCTGTGTCAATAGCGTATTTATATTTTATTTGTCCAGTTTTATTCGAGTAGTTCATTTTAAAAATCCTACCGTTTTCAAAGTTTGAAGTCTTTTTAAATTTATGTGCTTTCCAATCAATATCAGCCACTTTTTCATTTATTAAATCCAACGCTTCAACTATTCCGTTGTAAAATTCTCCTTCCTTGAAATATGGTATCATCCGATCAATAATCTGTTGTGATTGATTATCAGAAATTACCCATTCAATGCCATATCCATTTAAAATCTGAAGTTCTCTATCATTCTTTGAAAGCCAAATAATTATTCCATTATTAACACCTTTCGTTCCAACTGGGTATCTTATTGATAGGTCTTTACCATAGTCCAAAGGACTTATTCCTCCCAAATCCATTGTGGTGTAAATCAAGGCCTGAACAGTGCTCTTTGCCTCTATCCTTTTTAAGATTGAAGTTAATTCAGATTTTTCTATATCCGAAAAGAATTTTCCATTGTCAACAATCACTTGACCTTTTAATGCTAAACTGAAAAAAATCAGAAATAGTAAAATTGAAATTTGTTTCATAAGGTTTACTGGTTTATGTCCCACATTGTTTCGAATAGGCCGTTTTCACTCCTTCTTTTTTCATATAACTATTGATCACGTCCATTCTATTACAATATTCAAAATACTGATCTTGGGATAAAATAGATGTCAGCAAAAATTTATTGATTTCTTTTCTGTCGAAATCTTTTTGTTCCATCATCGAGATATGACCTACAAGTATATCGTAAAATATAGGCATATAATACTCCTTAAAATACCTGCTTTTCTTATAGATGTTCATTTTAAAATCTTTGAAATAAAATGCATCATATTCGTAATAATTTTTCCCATTAATTGTTGGCAGAAGCTGAACATATTTTTCAATCCCATCCCAATTAGGGCCACGCATTGCTTTATGAAAATGGAATATTTGCGAACCGAGCTTATCCATAAAAATCAAGAAGAAAACGGCCTTTTCTTTGTCATTATCAAAACCTAATTGGTTTAAATTCCAATCTTGTCCAGAATAATCGAAAGGTCTATTTTTATTGATGACCGAACTAAATAAACTGCCGTAATATTGTTGAATTTGTTCATTAACGACAATATCCTTTTTTAAATATTTTCGTGCGACTGCTTCGTTGTCATCTGGACGGGATTCATACATATTATAATTTACCATTATAATTGTATGAAATAATTTGAGTGTTATAGAATCTTGTTTTTTGAGAAATTGAGGTTCTATGATTCGATTTTTTGATTTTGTAAGTTCTTGGATAAATTTACTCACAGTTTCAAATTTCGTTCCTTTATATTTCGAGAAAATAGAGTCGGAAGATTCATCAAGTCCGGATAACCCGTGATTTCCTCTATAAATTTTAGCGAGTTCAACAACCTCATCAACAGCCCCTAATTCTTGTCCCTGGCTGGAGAATAAAGTTAAAATAAAGATTATAAGAATAATGTTTTTCATATTCGCAGTTTCTTTGTTCAAATGGCTTACAACATGTCGTTAAGAGTAATTTACTTAATTATATTCGATTCCTTATCAATATCTGTTCGTTGGGAGATATGCAGTTAGGTCTCCATGGTTGATCAATACCTTAGATGATAAAATTAAATAAGATTTCATTATTAAAACCGAATCTCTACGGAATTGAACTAAGATATTCTAGATATAAAACATCAGTCAAACCATAAATTCCGCAGATCCTGAAGAAAAAGAAATATCCCCAGAAAAATCTATTTCCTAGTAGCTTTTTTACGCTTTCTGAAAAAATCAAAAGCGAACCAAGCAATGACCAAAACAATAAAGTAAGAAAGGTATGAAACTGGTTTTCCGTGACCGCTTACAGTGGTGAAAACTCGTTCCCAACGGACTTTATTGTTGATTCCATCCCAGCTCATCCAGATAAAGACAGGTTTCCCCACAACATGATTAAAAGGTACAAACCCCCAAGTACGGGCATCTTCACTGTTGTTTCGGTTGTCTCCCATCATCCAATAATAATCCATTTTAAAGGTGTATTCTGATATTGGATTTCCGTTCAATAATATTTCTGTCCCATTTTGGGTGATTTTGTTTTCAATTCCCAATTCACTGCCTTCATACACTTCTATAACTCTCTTATACAATGGTAAGGTTTCTGGAGAAATGGCTACCGTTGCACCTTTTTTCGGAATATATAAAGGGCCGAAAAAAATCATTGTTCCATGGATAAGCTTCGTTGTTAGGAAAAACACTTCTATCCCATTGTCCCTTCTTCCCTTTTAAAGGAATTATTTCCAAGACACTGGGGTTATTTTTTATTTTATCAAGAGATTCCTGTGAAATAGCCCTGAAATAATATACGCTGTTTTCTTGGTCGTACTCATAACCATCGGTGATATCATATCTATCTACAAGCAACCGTGGATTGATCTGTCCATTGGTTTTAAGAGCATATCGAAATTGAAGTCTCGCACGATCCGGAAGTTGATTTTGTTTTCCATTGATAAAAACATAACCTTCACGCACTTCCAATGAATCTCCCGGAAGACCTACGCATCTTTTTACGTAGTTGGATTTCTTGTCGATTGGCTTGTAATAATACTTCCCATCTCCATATTGCTGAAAAGCGTTTACAGTATCCACAGGCCAGTTAAATACTACAATTTCATTTCGTTCAATATCCTGAAACCCCGGAAATCTAAAATAAGGTATCTGTGGTTTTGACAGGTATGATTTCGTATGAACTATTGGAATGGTGTCATTAACCATTGGAAAAGCTATTGGGGTCATTGGCGCACGCGCACCGTAATGGAATTTGCTCACAAAAAGAAAATCGCCAACCAACAGGGTTTTTTCCAGAGAAGAGGTTGGAATTGTAAAAGGCTGCATAAAATAGGTATGCACAATAGTTGCTGCCACAACGGCGAAGAGAATTGAACTCACCCACTCGCCTGTTGCAGTGCGGGGTTTTAGGCTTCTATTTTCTATTAGGGAAACCTTTTGCGTGTAATTGATGTAATAAATGTAAAGTCCTAAAGTAAGAAGAACCAGAACGGTATCGGCGGTTGAGTTACGTCCAAAACTGCGAAGTGTTTCTACCCATATAACCGGAAACATAATCAGGTTCACAATTGGCACAAACAGAAGAATTGTCCACCACCAAGGCCGATTGATGATTTTCATCAAGATCACCGCATTGTAAACTGGAATAGCTGCTTCCCAAGCTTTTCTACCTGCAATTTGATACAATCTCCAGGTACCAGCAAAATGGATTATCTGAACTATTAAAAAAAATATAAACCAACCTGTCCAACTCATAATTTGCTGTTCGTTAATTGTTCATTGTTAATGGTTAATGGTTCGTTGTTGTTCAATTACCCCTTAAACATTAAGCATTAATTGTAAATCGTCAATTGTTAATCTTTATACTATTTTTGTCCATTATTCCCCCTTCGGGGGTTAGGGGGACAAAACATCTTTCATTGTAAAAATCCCTTTTTTCTCTTTCAACCATTCCGCAGCTAAAATTGCTCCTGCTGCGAAACCTTCTCGTGAATGGGCTTCGTGTTTTAAGGAAATGGTATCTATTGAGGATTCGTATGAAACTATATGTGTTCCTTTTACGTCTTTTTCTCTTTTAGCGGTAATTTTCAATTCGTCGTTTTTCTTCCCCTCCAGCTTCCAGGTTTTTTTGTCACTATGTTTTAAAACTCCTTCTGCAATGGTAATTGCCGTGCCACTGGGAGCATCTTTCTTTTCCAGATGATGGATTTCCTCTACAGAAACATTATATTCTTTCCACGGAGCGAGTAATGCTGCCACATATTCATTTATATTGAAAAATAGATTAACTCCAATACTGAAATTTGACGCATAAATAAAGCTTCCGTTACGCTCTTTGCACAAATCGGTGATTTCTTCAAAATGATCAAGCCAACCTGTAGTACCAGAAACTGTGGGAATTCCTGCATTTAAGGCTTTTGAAATATTTCCAACCGCTGCTTCGGGTGATGAAAATTCAATAGCGATCTCCGCATCCTCAAACTTTCCTTCAGAAGAATCTTTGGTACTTTTAAAAACAATGGAATGGCCTTTTTCTAAAGCCAATTTCTCAATGGTTTTCCCCATTTTACCGTATCCCAGAAGTGCTATCTTCATTACATTACCCGCGTAGGCGGGTATTCTTTTAATTATTAAGAAATCTTTCTATTCTCTATTCTCTATTCTTTATTCCTTTTTTTGACTTCTACTTAAACCGATATGTCAACGACAATCCATACTGTGGCTGGGCGTTAAATGGATTTAACTCCAGATTCGGTTCCAAGGAAAGATCTTCTCTTACCTCATATTGCCGCAAATGCGCATCGACATTGGCGTCAATTACATTCAGAAGATAAAATGCCGCAGTAACAATAATACTGACACTCTTATTTTTTTGAGCGGATTTCTGGGCATTTATCAAACGATCATTGGAAATAACCGGCGCATCCCCATCCCCATAGATTTTCATCATCCTTATATCCTGCAAGCCTTCGTTTATAGGCATTTCGGAACCGATTGTAATCCTCGTTATTTTGCTTATAAAAATAAACTCCTGTAGCCATTCCGGCATAAATAATCGGTATTTTCCAATATTTCTTATTATATGCCTGTCCCAATCCCGGTAGTACGGCGGAATAAAAAGCCGCGCGGGAAGGTGCCAATGGATCGTATTCCACTTGTGAAAAAAGGGAATCATTCACCACAATGGCTTTCTTTTCCGACTTGACCTTAAGTGAATCGGAAACCTGTGCCAACATGGGAGTTGCAAGGATTAAAAAAAAAAATATATAGAAACTTATTTCCCACTTTGGATGAGCTTCAAAATACGATCGAAGTCTGCTTGATTTTTAAACGGAACTATCAACTGTCCTTTACCAGATTTAGAAACCTTGATATCAACAGATGTTTCAAATAGGTCGGTCAGTTCTTTTTTTGCCCGTTTGGCAAAAGGTGGTGCAACCGTTTTTTGTGAAACCGTCTTTTGTTCAGGGTTCTTATAATTTCTTACCAAGGCTTCAGTTTCACGAACGGAAAGATTTTGACCGAGGATTTTTTCGTAAATATCCAACTGGTCTCCTAGATCCTCAATATTAATGAGTGCTCGCCCGTGCCCCATACTTATAAAACCATCCCGCATTCCAGTCTGGATAATTGGATCGAGTTTCAGCAGGCGTAGGTAATTAGCAATTGTGGATCGGTTCTTCCCTACCCTATCACTGAGTTCCTCTTGGGTAACGTTTATTTCTTCAATCAATCTTTGGTAGGAAAGGGCAATCTCAATAGGATCCAAATCTTGTCGTTGGATATTCTCAACCAATGCCATTTCCAAAGATTCCTGATCGTTGGCAATTCGTATATAAGCGGGAATTGTAGTAAGCCCAACCAATTTTGAAGCGCGGAATCGACGTTCGCCACTTACTAATTGGTACTTATCAAAATCCAATTTTCGAACGGTAATGGGTTGAATCACCCCAAGTTCCTTAATAGACGATGCAAGCTCCCGAAGTGATTCCTCATTGAAACTACTCCGTGGCTGAAAGGGATTTACCTCAATACTGCCCAAATCAAGCTCGACAATACTACCAACGACTTTGTCCGCATTTTTGTCGGCAACAGATTTTATATCGTTGGATGGATCCTTAAGCAATGCTGAGAGACCTCTGCCAAGAGCTTGTTTTTTCGTTGCTTTCGCCATTTAACTTTTTTCGTTTTTCTCAATTAGTTCGCGCGCCAAACTTAAATAATTCTCAGCTCCTTTGCTAGCCGCGTCATAACTGATTATGCTTTCACCATAACTGGGCGCCTCACTTAAACGGACATTTCGCTGAATGATTGTTTTAAAGACCATTTCATCAAAATGCTTCCTAACTTCGTCCACTACCTGGTTTGAAAGTCGAAGGCGAGAATCGTACATGGTAAGCAACAATCCTTCAATATCGAGATTTTGGTTGTGGATTTTCTGAACGCTTTTAATGGTATTCAACAATTTTCCCAAACCTTCCAAGGCAAAATATTCACATTGAATGGGAATGATTACCGCATCGGCCGCCGTTAGCGCGTTTAGGGTCAATAATCCCAGTGATGGAGCACAATCTATAATGATATAATCGTATTCTTCTTTTAGACCTTCCAATGCCGTTTTAAGCATATATTCCCTGTTTTCAACATCTACCAATTCAATTTCGATGGCTACAAGGTCTATGTGGGAAGGAATTAAATCCAAGTTTGGAGAATTGGTAGCAACAATGGCATCTTTGGCGCTTGCGCTGTGTTCAAGCAATTGGTAGGTTCCAAGTTCCACAGCTTCAACATCAATACCCAATCCAGAAGTGGCATTAGCCTGTGGATCCGCATCGATAAGCAAAACTTTTTTTTCTCTAGAACGCCTAAGGATGCAGCTAAATTTACTGAGGTTGTGGTCTTGCCCACACCTCCTTTTTGGTTTGCAATTGCAATAATTTTACCCATTAATTTGCTTGGAATTTTAGGGGTTAAAAGTACAATTAATTATGGGGATAGAAAATCATTTTTGTTATCAGGGACCACCCCGTCAAAATATTTGGTTTCTGCTTTTGGAAGAAACTAAATATTTTGCCACCTCCCCTTTAAAAAAGGGGAGGAAAAATTTGTTTGTTTTTTTTTAGATTTTGGAATTTGGTTCTTGGAATTTGGTTCTTGTAATTTGGTTCTTGGAATGTGGAATTTATTATTTCGATTTCTTAGAACGAATCATAGCTTCCAGCATATCCCACATCTCTTCAGGAATTGACTCTAGCAAATTAAATTGACCAGCTCCTTTCAACCATTCCCCACCATCAATAACGACTACTTCGCCATTGATATAGGCAGAGAAATCGGAAATAAGATATGCGGCAAGATTTGCAAGTTCCTGATGGTCCCCTACCCGCTTAAGCGGAACTTTTTTGGCTAAGTCAAACTTTTCCTTCAAATCGCCCGGCAATAATCTATCCCAAGCTCCCTTGGTTGGAAATGGCCCCGGAGCAATAGCGTTAAATCGAATACCGTATTTTGCCCATTCCACGGCAAGCGAACGAGTAAGTGCGAGAACGCCAGCTTTTGCAGTAGCACTTGGTACCACATAAGCCGATCCTGTAAAAGCGTAAGTAGTTACAATATTCAAAACTGTTCTGTTCGTTTCTTTTTTATCTATCCAATGTTTTCCAAAAGCGAGGGTACAGTTTTTTGTTCCTTTCAAAACAATATCTATAATCGTATCAAAAGCATTGGCAGAAAGTCTTTCGGTAGGAGAAATGAAATTCCCTGCGGCGTTGTTCAGCAGCGCATCTACGCTTCCAAACTCTTTCAAAGAAGCTTTGACCATGGCCTCTACTTCGTCATAATTTCTAACATCACATTGCACCGGCAATACCTTTCCTCCCGTTTCTGCTTCCAGTTCCTCTTTAACGGCTTGCAACTTTTCTAAGTTTCTCGAAGTGATTACCACATTCGCTCCCAATTCAAGAAAGTAGGTTGTCATGGCTTTGCCAAGACCGCTTCCTCCACCGGTTACTACTATTGTTTTTCCCTTTAACGCGTCATCGCGAAGCATTTTTGCTGAATAGTCCATATTATATAATTGAAAAACAAAAATACAAATATTAAGTAAGGGAGAATGGGGGAATAATGAGGGAATGATTAATGTTGAACGAATAATGTTAAATGAATAATGGATAACGAAACTCATTTTGCATTTTGATGCTTAAATAGGATTGAAAAAAGTTATCAAAAAGAAAAAACAGTATTTTCCTTGTTTAATTACGAAGGTAATAAGGTTTTTAAGCCGAAAACTCTATGATCGGTTACTAAGATAATATGGTTAAGCGGTAGTCTCTTTTGTTTGCTTATTAAGGTTTTCATATTCTTCGGCTAAAATAAATTCAGATTTTCAAAGGAATAAATTTCTTCTTGCTCTTCCCATTTAACACCATCATCCAATGAACCCAATTAAATCCGGTGCCTCTAAAGCAAAGTCTCCAGTATTTTACCTTATTACCTTAGTAAACATGATAACGTAAAAACGATTCTACCTTATTACCTTCCAAGTATTCAGAGCATTATATCTGTAAACAGTTCCCTTATTTGCTTATAATAGTGAATTGAATAAGTAATTTTTCAGTTCACAATTCGAAAACACCATCAATAAATGCAGTTAGAATCCATCTTTATAACAATTCCCAATAAAGGAAAAAAAGATATTCCCCATAACTTCTATTTATTTTTCCTTAGACCGATGAAAATGACTATTTTTGCACCCAAATTTAACACGCTCCCAGCCAACGCAGGAAGCCTAAAAAATCACAATTATGAGTTTTGATGACGTTTATGAAAAAGAACTGTCTTTTCAAACCGATCGCCGCAAAGCAACGGTAGAATTTATTAAGATTATTAGCGATCTATGGTACGATAAGTCCATTGAATTGGTGCTTTTCCGAAACCAACTTATCGATTGTAGCGTAAGTGAAATCCTTAGCCTCCATGAGTATGCAGGCGAATTTGCCGAAAAACCAATCTCTATATTTGATTCTGTTGAAATTGCGCAGGCCATCAAAACCTTGGACCTACCTCCTGCCCGCTTGGACATTGGAAAACTTACCTACGAATATCATTTGGGGGATGGGAAGCATTCCAACGCTATGGCATTCGTTTCAGACAAATTGAAAAATGCCAAGGAATTTAAAGGTATCGTTCCAAAAGACGTTGTGTTATATGGTTTTGGTCGTATAGGCCGCTTGTTGGCACGAGAACTTATGACCCGAACCGGGAAAGGGAACCAGCTTAGACTTCGCGCTATTGTGGTTCGAGGAAGTACAGACCAAACTGTTTTGGACAAAAGAGCTTCCTTGTTGAAATACGACTCAGTGCACGGTGAGTTTCTGGGAACTGTTTGTACCGATGTTGAAAATAGCGCCTTAATTATCAACGGCACTACTGTTCATATTATTTCAGCTGATAATCCAGATGAAATCGACTATACCAAATACGGCATTGAAGACGCCTTGGTTATAGACAATACCGGAGCATTTCGCGATGAAGAGGCACTAGGACGACACATGAAAGCCAAAGGTGTTTCAAAAGTATTGCTTACCGCTCCTGGAAAAGGAGTGCCAAACATCGTGTACGGCGTAAACCACGAGGAATACGATCCCAATACCGTTGATATTTTCTCTGCGGCATCCTGTACCACAAACGCCATCACGCCAATCTTAAAAGTAGTTGAAGATTCGTGGGGTGTAGTTCGCGGACATTTGGAAACCATTCACGCTTACACCAACGACCAAAATTTGGTTGATAATATGCACAAGAAATACCGTCGTGGAAGAGCTGCTGCTCTAAATATGGTTATTACCGAAACAGGAGCAGGTAGTGCAGTTGCCAAAGCCCTTCCTGTGTTGGCTGGCAAACTGACCTCCAATGCAATTCGAGTTCCGGTTCCAAATGGATCTCTGGTGGTTTTAAATCTTGAGGTAGCAAAACCTGCTTCCAGGGATGAAATCAATGCCACAATGAAAAAATACGCTTTGGAAGGCGATTTGGTAGAGCAGATAAGGTATGCAATCAGCAATGAATTAGTGTCCAGCGACATCGTTGGAACCGCCCAGCCCGCAATCTTTGACAGCAATGCTACTATCGCAACCGAAGATGGTAAAAACATGGTGCTTTATGTTTGGTATGACAACGAATACGGTTATAGCCATCAAGTTATGCGCTTGGCTAAATATATCGCTCAAGTAAGAAGATACACTTACTACTAGTAAAATTTGATTTTAATTCGAAAATCCTGTCGCCAAAACGATGGGATTTTTTTTTATTAATATTTGAAAATCCCACACACAAGGAATTCAAGGGTTTTTTATGACTTCATTAACCCTAGATTCCCGCCGTTTCAAGCAAATTTGTCACATCGATAAATTCTATTATGCCTGAAGCAGAAAAGCCTGTGGATCAAAACGAAAAGAGAGGTTTCAGAAGAAAGCGCTACATAATTCCTCTTGTAATCCTTATGCTTCTTATCGCTTTTCGTCTTTACTTGCCCACTTTGGTTAAAAATCACGTGAATAAAGTTCTGGCAGAGATTCCGGGCTATCACGGACAGTTGGATGATATTGATATCTCTATTTTTCGTGCCACCTACACTATCAATGAAATGACATTGGAAAAAGCTTCGGCAAAATCAGAAATTCCATTCCTTAAATTTCCTCGCATTTTAATTTCAGTGGATTGGGAAGCAGTTTTTGAAGGAAAATTCGCAAGCAAAATACAAATCGACAATCCTGAAGTCACCTACGTATATGAAGATTGGAAAGTTACCGATACCAAAACGAAAACAGAAGACTGGAAAATGGTCTGGACAAAATTAGTTCCCTTAGATATCAATCAATTTGAAGTCCAAAATGGAAAAATCACATTTGTCCAATTGTCGACCGATCCACCCATCAACTTTGGAATTGAGGATTTAGAATTAACCGCAACCAATCTGCAAACCGTGGTAGAGAAAGAACGCATCCTCCCCGCCCCTATTTATGCAAGCGGTATTTCAAAGGGAGGCGGCAAATTTTATTTGGAAGGAAATATGAACCTGCAAAAGAAAATCCCAGAAATGGATTTATCCTTTTCTTTTGAAAATGCAAAGGCTGAAATCCTGAACAGTTTTACAAAGCCTTATGGACACTTTTATTTTGAAAAAGGAAAACTGGATATTTTCGGAGAAGCAGATTTAACGAATGCAAATTTTAAAGGATTTCTAAAACCAATACTGACCGACACAGAGATAGCTTTCGATAAAGGAAATTATGATGAGGATTTATGGGAAGGGTTTGTCTTATTTTTCAACGATATTATTGATCATTCCGGAACAGAGCCGTTGCCTACAAAAATTTTTGTTGAAACTAAGTTGGATAATCCTGAATTGGGTACCTGGTCTTCTTTAATGAAATCTTTTAGTGATAGTTGGATCCAAACCTTTAAAGATAAAATAGCGGCGGAGCAGGCGGTTAAAAAACCTCCTTTAAGTAAAAAGGAACTACAAAAACAATTACAGGAACAGAAAGCCCAACGTAATAAAGAACTCCGTCCAAAAAAGGGATGATTGTTGCTTTAATCCGTATTTTTGAAATCTCAAAATTGTAACTTTTGGGAATGAATATTACCTAAAATCTGAATCTTTTCAAAAATTTAAAAATGCGAATTGACATCATTACCGTCCTTCCGGAACTGCTTCAAAGTCCATTTGAGGCTTCCATCCTTAAACGCGCAATCGAAAAAGGTTTGGTAGAAGTGCATCTGCATAATCTTCGAGATTACTCCACAAATGCATACAAGCAAATCGATGATTATCAATTTGGCGGCGGTGCCGGTATGGTCATGATGATCGAGCCTATCGACAAATGCATTACTGAATTAAAAAGCCAAAGAGATTATGACGAGGTTATCTATATGACCCCCGACGGAAAAACATTCAATCAGAAAACGGCGAATGAACTTTCCTTGAAAGAAAATATCATCATTCTCTGCGGACATTATAAAGGAGTGGATCAACGCGTTCGCGATCATTTTATAACCCGTGAAATTTCCATAGGCGATTTTGTTTTAAGCGGCGGCGAATTAGCTGCAGCGTTGGTTTGCGATGCTATAATCCGTTTGCTACCTGGGGTATTGGGCGATGAAACGAGCGCTTTAACGGATTCCTTTCAGGATAATCTATTGGCTCCTCCCATATATACAAGACCAGCGGAATACAAAGGGTGGACAGTGCCAGAGATTTTGACTAGTGGCAATACTCCCAAAATTGAAGAATGGCGGGAAGACCAAGCCTATAAACGCACAGAGGAACGCCGGCCCGATTTACTGGATTAGGTGATTGCAATTACAACCAAATAGCTGAAAAACAACTAAAAATCAATTTGAAATGAAACCCGTACAAACTTTATTTATGGCGCTTGCGGTCATCTTTTTTACTGCTTGTAAAAATGAAACAAATGAAAAAAAGGATTCTAAAGCCCTCAGCCAAATGAATGCCGATTTCAATAAAACACTTGAAAACTATTATGAAAAAGGATTGGTTTTAAACCCTATTAATGCAACTTTCTCTGGGGATAATCGGTTCAATAACAGTTTTCCAAATTTTCTTTCCGATGGTTATATCGATGAACAGACCAGCTATTACTCAAACTTCAGAGAAGAAGCTTTAAAATTTGAGGATTCTCTCCTAAGCGAAACGGAAAAAATGAGTAAATACATTCTGATATGGGAATGTGACATCAATTTGGAAAGACTTGCTTTCAAAAATGGTCTTTATTTCCCCATAGATCAAATGTGGTCGGTAAATCTTTTAATGGGCCAATTGGCAAGTGGGAAAAGCGCACAACCATTTAAAACAGTTGAAGATTACAAGAATTGGCTGGAACGGATTGATGGATTTGTCGTTTGGCTACATACTGCCGAAAAAAGAATGAAAGAAGGGATGTCTGAGGGTTATGTACTTCCAAAATCGTTAATAGTAAAAGTTATTCCCCAATTGAAAGCGATGACGGAACCCGATATTGAGAAAAATTTATTCTTTTCCCCAGCAAAAAACTTTCCTGATGATTTTTCTGAGGAAAATAAACAAGGACTGAAACAAGCTTATTCTGAAATGGTTTCAGATAAAATAATTCCGGCTTACCAAAGTTTGTACAATTTTATGTCTGGTGAATATTTAGAGAAAGGAAGAACAACTTCGGGAATAGCAGATACTCCTGAAGGAGATGACTATTACAAACACCAAATAAAACTTTACACTACAACCGAACTAACTCCAGAGGAAATTCACGATCTAGGTTTGAGCGAGGTGGCACGTATTTCTGCCGAAATGGAAAAAGTAAAGGAACAGATCGGATTTAAAGGAGATTTAAAAGAGTTTTTCGATTACGTGCGCACGAACAAAGAATTAATGCCATATACGGAGCCACAGCAAATAATCGATCATTTCTATGCTATTTACGATAAAATGAAACCGAATTTGGAGCTGCTTTTCAACCACAAGCCCAAAACTCCTTTCGAAGTAAAACAGACCGAAAAATTTCGTGAAAATTCTGCAAGTGCAGAATACAATCCGGGTAGTTTAGACGGTACACGCCCTGGAGTTTTTTATATTCCCATTCCAAATGCCTCGGAATACAATGTTTATAGCGACGAATCTCTATTTTTACACGAAGCGATTCCGGGACATCATTATCAAATTTCACTAACCCAGGAAAATGACGAACTGCCAATGTTCCGCAAAACCCTTTTCTACAGCGGCTATGGCGAAGGCTGGGCGCTGTACTGTGAATCACTTGGAAAGGAACTCGGATTATACACAAATCCTTACCAATACTTCGGAATGCTAGGTGCAGAAATGCACCGTGCCGTCCGACTTGTTGTGGATACAGGGATTCACTCTAAAGGTTGGACACGTGAACAGGCCATTCAATATTGCTTGGAAAATGAATCCGAACCGGAAGCTGGGATTATCTCCGAAATTGAAAGATATATGGCCAATCCTGGGCAGGCTCTATCTTATAAAATCGGACAATTAAAAATTCTAGAACTTCGTCACAAAGCCGAAAAGGAATTGGGTGATAAATTCAAAATTGACGAATTTCACAACCAGGTGTTAGAAACGGGTTGCATTCCTCTTTCCCTGTTGGAGAAAAAAATTGACAAATGGATTTCTTCGGAGAAGAAATAGTCCTTTTTTAACAAGATAAATCACGCAGAGATAAAGGTTTAAGCTTGAAGCAAATGTCCGGTTAGGGACTCAATATGGGTAGCAAAGATGTTAATGAGAACGAATTCTGTGCCGTTAAATCCAGGAGATGGGATTTCATTTCCCATCATTTTTACATCCATATTGCGTATCTGCCTACCGGCAGGAAGGCCTACGGCACGCTTTGGCAAAATTCAAATTTTATGCTACCGATATAAAGGCCCTAAAGGACAATTTTGAGATTACACCTATAAAAAATATGTTGTTTTTAAGGAAAATTTATTTTTTGCCCATTGATTGAAGGAATTGTGGTTCCCTCATGTTTATTCCCTTTTTCTGTCCCGTTAGGGACTCCATTTTGGTAGCGAAGATATTGATGGTAACGATTTCTGTGCCGTTAAGTACAGGATATGGGATTTCATTTCCAATCATTTTTGCATCCATATTGCGTACCTGCCTACCGGCAGGCAGGCCTATGGCACGCTTTCGCAAAATTCAAATTTTATGTTACCGATATAAAGGCCGTAAAGGACAATTTTGAGATTACAACTACATAAAATATTTTGCTTCTGAAGGAAATTTTATTTTTTGTCAATTGATTATAGAAAATGTGTTTTCCTAAATGGTATTCTCTTTCTCTGTCCCGTTAGGGACTCAATATGGGTAGCAAAGATGTTAATGAGAACGAATTCTGTGCCGTTAGGTACAGGAGATGGGATTTTATTTCCAAATTCCCCCACCTTATATTGCCCATCTAACTACCGACCGGCCCGAACAGACCACTAAATTGGATTTGAGACCACTTCGCAATTGACTCCATTTTCTACAAATATTTGAATCCTTCGGATTCTGAATGATTTCTCCGAACTATATATCAATTCCACCAAGAATACAACAACCTAACAATTTCAAAATTAATAATTGCAAACTTCAAAAGTTATTTAGATATTTGTCTAAATAACTAAACGAGAGGTGAAAGATATTTTCAAAGCATTAAATGATGAAACAAGAAGGGAAATTCTGGAGCTTTTGAAAAAAGAGGATTTGACCGCCGGAGAGATTGCGGATAACTTCAGTATTTCAAAACCCAGCATTTCGCACCATCTTGATATTTTGCAGCGTGCCGATTTGATCACTGGCGAAAAAAAAGGACAGTTCATCCACTATTCAATAAACACCACCATTCTCGATGATGTTTTTACTTGGCTTCTAACCCTTAAAAAACCATAATTATGACCTTCAATCTTAAAAAAGAGATTCCGCTATTATTACTTTCACTTCTGCCAATTTCGTTTATTGCTTTTATATGGAACGGACTTCCCGAACTTGTACCCCTCCATTGGGGCTTGGATGGCAAGGTCAATAGATACGGCGACAAAATAGAATTGTTGATTATCGGTTTATTGCCAATCTTCTTGTATGCGTTATTCTTGTTTATCCCATTGATCGATCCCAAAAAACGTCTGGAAGCAATGGGAAATAAATATTATAACATTAGACTTATTACTACCTTATTTATAGCAGTACTTTTCACCTTTATTATTTATTCGGTAAAAGAACAATCCCTAGCCAACCCAAACTATTTGTATATTATAATAGGTGCATTTTTTGTGTTCTTGGGTAATTATTTTAAAACCATAAAGCCAAATTACTTCGTTGGAATTCGAACTCCGTGGACTTTGGAAAATGAAACTATATGGAAACGAACCCATAAGCTGGCAGGGAAACTTTGGGTTGCCGGCGGTTTATTGATTATAATTGGTTGTTTGATATTTAATGAACAAACCTCACTAATTTTGTTTTTTGTGATTACCGGGATCATCACTCTAATCCCTGTTGTCCACTCATATTTGCAATTTAAAAAGATAGCTTCCATAATTGTCTTCTTATTAATTTCGACAAGTTTCTTCGGACAGGCTAATCGTCCGCAAACCCCGGAACCACCTTTCAATTATAACGTTGAAGATGTGTCCTTCACGAATTTAAAGGACAGCGTCATCTTAGCGGGAACATTTACGTTTCCTGAATCTGGTACTAACTTTCCTGCGGTCATTCTAATAACAGGTAGTAGTGCCCAAGATAGAAATGAAGAAATATTTGAACACAAACCATTTTGGGTACTGGCAGATTATCTAACAAATAATGGGATTGCCGTTCTTCGCTACGACGATAGAGGATTTGGAGAATCTACTGGAGATTTCGCATCAAGTACCACCTTCGATTTTGGACAAGATGTGATTGCGGCAATAGAGTATTTAAAAACTAGAAAGGAAATAGATACTAAGAAAATCGGCTTAATTGGGCATAGTGAAGGCGGTGTTATTGCTCCAATGGTAGCTTCTCAAAATACCGATGTGGCTTTCATTGTTTCCTTGGCTGGGGCAATGATTCCTATGGGCGAATTATTGATTCTTCAAAAGGAAATGCAATTGCGCGCAATGGGTTCTTCGGAAGAATATATTTCCAAAGAAATTGATTTTGACTCGGGTTTGATGGAGGTAATCACAAAGTCGACAGACGAATCGATAAAGGAAGATTTGGACAGATATGCCACTGAATATTTTGCGGAACATCCAAAATTCGTTTCGGATCATGGTCTCACCGAAGCATACTACAAAAAGTTAATTGTGGATTCTTATTCCAGTCCGTGGCTGAGTTATTTTATAAGATACAACCCAAAAAGTGCCTTAGAAAAGCTAGGTATACCTCTTTTCGCTTTAAATGGGGAAATGGATTTGCAAGTTCCGGCGAAAGAAAACTTTAATGCCCTTCAGGATATTATGAAAAAAGAATCCTTCGAAAAAATTCACCTTAAAATCATATCCAGCCCATAACCATTTGTTCCAGGAGTGCGAAAAAGGAACGGTTCAAGAGTATCCACAATTAGAACAAACCATCTCTCCTTTAGTACTTAATGATATTTCTGTATGGATAAATGATCACTTTTCGAGCTAAATCCTTATAGATCAAAGCACCAGAGGTTCTTAAAACAGACTGAAAGCCTGCTTTGCCGACAGGCAGGTTCGTGAAATTGATAGAGAATCATTTACACACCCATTTTCAGGAAACAAAAGAATTCGTGAAATTTCGTGATCCCGAAGGGAGTGGCAAAATTTTTAGCCTCGAGTGATTCAGGGAAAGCAAGGTTCAGTGAAGTAGATAGGTTTAATTGAATGTGATCCATAAAATACCAATCCTCATTATTTAAAAAAAAATAACAATCCACATTTTTTCTTGTTCAATAACATAAATTACTTACTTTTGCACCCACTTAATCCAACCTCTGGCGAGATCCGTGAATGTTGTTTTAATTTAAACCTTATCAACTCAATAAAATGGAAGAGTTAGTAAAATTTGTTGAAAACGAATTTGTCACCAAAAAAGAATTCCCTGAATTTGGAGCTGGGGATACCATCACTGTGTATTACGAAATCCGTGAAGGTGAAAAAACACGTACACAGTTTTTCCGTGGCGTAGTTATCCAAGTAAAAGGTACAGGACTTACCAAAACCTTTACTATAAGAAAAATGAGCGGTACAATTGGAGTGGAGCGTATCTTCCCTCTTAATATGCCAGCGCTTCAAAAAGTTGAGATCAATAAAAGAGGTAGTGTTCGAAGAGCACGTATTTACTACTTTAGAGGTCTTACTGGAAGAAAAGCTAGAATCAAAGAAAAACGAAACTAGTTTACTATTTGTTGAAAACCCTTATAAGCCCTGTAAATACAGGGCTTATTTTATTAACAATTGTTGATAAGCGTTGTTGGCAGACTGTTGATCTTTAGTTGAATAAAAGCCATTGCGCAATCGAAAATCCGTCTTATATTAGCAGTATCAAAACGGTGTAAAAACCAATTTGATAAAACAAAGAGACGTTCTTTTACACATTTTTTACAAATTGCTTACGAAACTAACGTTCGAAAGAATATTAGCTTCCAGATTTGGAAAAGATAAAAAGAATTCACTTTTCAAACTTTTTTAATCGTTTGAGATAAAGATAAATCTTCTGATCTTCTACATCGAGATTAAAAAGTTTATGGGCCAGTTTTTAAATGAAGCATAAACTTCAATGTTGATGCAGAATCGAAGAATGGAGCCCGTGCAAGTGAAAATCACAACCGCAAGAAAATTAATCTACTTGCCTTGAATCCGCATTGGCAGATTGGTTGGTAACGATTTACACTGCAAGGAGCCATATCACAATGTATTTATACAGTGATATGGCTTTTCTTGTTTTTGGCCATTTCGGTTTTAATTATCGCCAACTCTCTACTAATTCAATCAAATAATTTAAGGACTGGGTTCTCTTTTAAAAGAACATCCAAATCGTTATCTTTGCAAACCTTTAAAACTTCAATAAAACACACTGTATATCATATTAAAAAAAACAATTCTATGACAAATACTTCAAAAATAATATACACCAAAACAGATGAATCTCCTGCTTTGGCTACGCATTCATTTTTACCGATTATAAAAGCCTTCACCGCTCCGGCGAATGTTAAGGTTGAGAGCCGGGATATTTCATTGTCGGCAAGAATCTTGGCTTTATTTCCGGAATATCTTTCCGAAGACCAACGTGTAAGTGATGATTTGGCGGAACTTGGCAAACTTGCCAAAACCCCAGAAGCAAACATCATAAAATTGCCCAATATCAGTGCATCCCTCCCACAGCTTAACGCAGCTATTGCGGAACTTCAGAAGAAAGGATTTAAAATTCCAGATTATATCGTAGAACCAAAAAATGAGGAGGAAAAGGAAATTCAATCCCGATATGACAAAATAAAAGGAAGTGCTGTAAACCCAGTACTTCGTGAAGGTAACAGCGATCGTCGTGCTCCCAAGGCAGTTAAAAATTATGCAAAAAAACATCCTCATAGAATGGGCGAATGGAGCCCGAACAGCAAAACTCACGTTTCTACAATGGATCACGGAGATTTCTTTCACAATGAAAAGTCTCTTACCATGGATTCAGATGATACCCTAAGTATCGTCCTCGTTGAAAACGATGGAAAGAAAACTGTTTTAAAAGAAGGACTTAAAGTATTAAAAGGAGAAATCATCGATGCAACCGTGATGAGCAAAAATGCATTAATTTCTTTCTTAGAGGAACAAATTAAGGATGCCAAAGAGAAGAAAGTACTTTTCTCAATCCATTTGAAAGCCACCATGATGAAGGTAAGCGATCCAATTATTTTTGGATATGCGGTTAAGGTTTATTTTGAAGATTTGTTCAAAAAATATGCTGACACTTTCAAAGAATTAGGAATTTACGCCAACAACGGATTGGCCGTTTTGGAAAATAAATTATCTGAATTATCCGACAATAAAAGAAATGCAATCCTTGCGGACATTAAAAAAATAATGGATGAGAATCCAGATCTTGCAATGGTCGACAGCGACAAGGGGATCACCAACCTTCACGTTCCGAGCGATGTAATCGTTGATGCGTCTATGCCCGCAATGATCCGTAATTCAGGACAAATGTGGGGAGCTGATGGGAAATCCCATGACACCAAAGCAGTAATTCCGGATAGTAGTTATGCTGGGGTTTATCAAACCACAATTGAATTCTGCAAAAAACACGGTGCCTTCGATCCTGCCACAATGGGAACAACGCCCAACGTTGGTCTAATGGCCCAAAAAGCAGAGGAATATGGAAGTCACGACAAAACTTTTGAAATCCCCGCAGACGGGAAAGTCGAGGTTTTAAATGCTGCCGGTAAGACAATCATAGAGCACAAGGTTGAAAAGGGAGATATATGGAGAATGTGCCAGGCAAAAGATCTCCCTATCCAAGATTGGGTAAAACTTGCAGTGGAACGCGCACGTGCTACAGGAGATCCTACTGTGTTTTGGTTGGATAAAAATCGCGCCCACGATGCGGAACTTATTAAAAAAGTGAACAAATATCTTCCAGAACACGATACAAAAGGATTGGATATTAAAATTCTCTCTCCTGATGATGCCACAGAATTTACCTTGGAACGCGTTAAGGCAGGAAAAGATACTATCTCTGTAACCGGAAATGTACTTCGTGATTATTTGACCGACCTCTTCCCTATCCTAGAGTTGGGCACCAGTGCAAAGATGCTTTCCATTGTTCCATTGATGGACGGCGGTGGAATGTTTGAAACTGGAGCCGGAGGTTCTGCTCCTAAACATATGGAGCAATTCTTGGAAGAAAACCACCTTCGTTGGGATTCATTGGGTGAGTTTTTGGCCCTTGGAGTTTCTTTGGAGCATTTGGGCACAAAATACAACAATCCAAAGGCGTTGGTTTTGGCCGATGCACTTGAAAAAGCAACAGAGCAATACTTGGATAATAGCAAATCACCTTCACGAAATGCCAAAGAAATCGACAACCGTGGAAGCCACTTCTATTTGGCGATGTATTGGGCAGAAGCGCTTGCAAAACAGGATAAGGACAAGGATTTGAAAAAAGCATTTACCTCAATTGCAAAAGAATTGAAGAAGAATGAAAATCAAATTAACAAGGAACTTATTGACGCACAAGGTCACGCTGTAAATATTGGAGGTTATTACGCCCCAACAGAAAAATTGGTCTATGAAATAATGCGACCAAGTAAAACCTTGAATAATATCCTTGTGAAACTTAATCCTTCGGTAGCTTTACAATAGGAGATAAGTCACGTTACATTCACAAACCTTCAGTATTATTTTACTGGAGGTTTTTTGCTTTGAATTAATAGTGCCCAACCTAGATATAAGTCGCTCACTCGGGCCCGCCCGAGATCGCAAACTTTATCTAACTTGAGGGCTCAAGTACTGCCACGAATTGCACGAATTTTCACAAATTCACTGATTCGTGGAAAACCAATGTGTAATCAATCTGGCTTTGATTTTCACGAATCTAACAGACTTTCAGTCTGTTTTAGGTACTTTAGTTCAAAGGGGTTTAGTTATATATTTTTAAACCCATGGAAAGCATAACCCATTTATTATCAGGTTATTATAAAAGTAGTTAGATGATAGTCGCTCTCTCGGGCGCACCGGAGATCACAAACTTTATCTAACGGTTAACCCTTCCAGCGTTTAAAACGCTGAAAGAGTTCAGTTATAAATATTGATTAAAGCATTATAAAAGAAAAGACCGTTGCAGTCTGCAACGGTCTTTATATAGTCTTAATGAAGTAATTTATTTGAAATTACATTGCTCCCCACTCCTTCAAGGATTTGGTGTTCAATGCTACATAATCGTCGTTACCAGCCTTTTTTGCGAGTTCCAAAGATTCTTTTGCAGCGGCAATAGCACCTTTTTTATCACCTGCTTTTGCATATATCAAAGACTTCTGACGCAATTGATAAAATGCTGGATTCTTTGTCATCTCCATAGCTTTGTCCATCCAGGCCTTAGCTTGGTTGATGTCTTTATCAGCTTCAAAATAGTAAATAGCGGCATTGTAAAAATCTCCAGCCGTTGGCCCACCCATTGCGCGTTCTATGCTTGCTGAAACAACTTTATCGGTATTGAATTTAATTGGGACTCCGACATAGGTCTTATCCCAATGGATCCCTAATATGGCAGAGTCATTTTTTAAATCATCAAAGGTGAAAGTGAAAGTCTCTACTGGCATATTCATAGGTTGAGTTGCTACATTTACTTTTGCCACAACTTTTGAATCATCCCATTTTCCAGGTTCTCCCCAGTTATTTGCATCGGAATAGAAATACACATCCCAATTGGAAGCTCCAGGTTTGGTAAAGATGGCATAGGTTCCAGCTTTTACCGCAGTTTTTCCTATTTCCACATCGTCACTAAAAGTAATTTTGGTATTGGCGTTTGCCCCTGTTCTCCAAATTTTGTCAAAAGGAACCAAGTTTCCAAATATCGTTCTGCCTCTCATCGAAGGACGAGAATACTCAAGAGTAACATCTGTAAGCCCAACCGTTTGTTCAATTTTTTGGAAAGGACTGGCCTGGGGAGTTTTAATTTGAGCTTGGAGTCCGAAACCCAAACTCAAGGCCGCGAAAAGCATAATTAATTTTTTCATTTTTAGGGTTTTTAAATTTTTACGAAGTTACCATTTGGCAAACTCTTAATTGTTAATAAAATCTTAAAAAGGACAGATACAAAACCTTAATAATCAGCAAAAATAACGATTTTCCTTGGGCATTTTAACCCAAGTTAAATACCGATAAATAAAATCTTCATTTTTTTTCTCTTCCGATGGTTATCCGGACAAAAATGAATGAAGATTTTGTTGATATTCCCTTTGCTCCTCTGCTAAAAGCCCCGCGGCGCGCAGAAGGGTATGGATGTTATCGTCAAAATCTGTTTAAAATACGCAACCTATAATAAATCTAAATTATTTTTAAAATTGTTAATGTTTTGTTTATACTTTCACTAACTTAGTTGAACAAACTATCTTTAATGAAAAATAGCAAAATGATTAAGGCAATTCAAAATTTATTTAAGGCGGTAGGACGCAAAAAGACGATAGATATTCGTGCAAATAGACTTTTACAGATGAACAGAAAACTTTCTTTTACAAAAGGTAAGTAATTATCTGAATGAAGATTCACACCCTGCATGCAAAACAAAACTTACCCATTTCGTTGGGCAAAGCGTGGACTTTTTTCTCCGATCCGAAAAATTTAAAAGTTATTACTCCTGATTATATGGGTTTCGATATTAAATCAGGTGCTGACAGGCCTATGTTCGCTGGGCAAATTATCGAATACATAGTAACCCCACTCTTCGGAATTAAAACTAAATGGGTTACAGAAATCACCCATCTTGTAGATCAACAATATTTTGTGGATGAGCAACGCTTTGGACCCTACGCTTTTTGGCATCACAAGCATTTTATCAAGGAAATTGTTGGAGGGGTTGAAATGGAAGATTTACTACATTACAAGCTTCCCTTTGGATTCCTAGGAGAAGTAGCGCACCCTTTATTGGTTAAACCGAAGCTGGCTGAAATTTTTGAATATCGAAAAAATAAGCTTATCGAACTCTTTGGAACTTTTTAAATCCCAATATTGATCGTGAAAAAAAAAAGTAAATGTATTTTGGTTCCGAAGAGATTTGCGTTTGGACGATAACGTAGGTTTTTATAAAGCACTTCACGGAAAATTCCCCGTCCTCCCTATTTTTATTTATGATTCAGAAATATTGAACGGACTTCCAAAAGATGATGCTCGGGTAACTTTTATTTCAGAAACACTTCAGAAAATGCGCAATGAGCTTCGGGAGCATGGAAGCAGTATTGCCCTTTATCACGGAAAACCGGAGGATGTATTTCAAAATATAATTCAGGAATTTGAAGTACAAAATGTGATTGCCAATAGGGATTATGAACCTTATGCGAAGCAACGCGATGAAAACTTGGAACGTTTACTTGAAGAAAAAAATATCGGTTTCTATACTTTTAAGGATCAGGTTATTTTCGAGAAGGATGAAGTTGTAAAAACTGACGGCGATCCTTATATTGTCTATACTCCTTATATGAAAGTGTGGAAGCAAAAATTCAAAACAGACTACGACCATAAAATCTATTACACTTCTGGATATTTAGACAAACTGTATCAAAACTCCAGACTTCCAAATCTTTCCCTTTCGGATATCGGCTTTCAAAAGTCAAAAATACAGATTCCAGACTTTGACGTTACTCCAACTACCATTCAGGATTACGAAAAGAAACGGGATTTTCCTGCGGAAGATGCCACTTCCCATCTTGGCCCTCACCTTCGTTTTGGAACAGTTAGTATCAGAAAAATGATTAAAAAGGCCACTGCTGAAAAAAATGAGATCTTTTGGCAAGAATTGATATGGCGCGAGTTTTTTATGCAAATTCTTTGGCATTTTCCAAAAACCGGAAATGAAGCCTTTAAAAAGAAATACGACCGCATTGAATGGCGAAATAATGAAAAGGAATTTGAAAAATGGAAAGAAGGTAAAACCGGTTTTCCATTGGTAGATGCCGGAATGCGTCAACTAAATGCTACTGGATATATGCACAATCGGGTAAGGATGCTCGTGGCAAGCTTTCTTTGTAAACATCTTTTAATAGATTGGCGTTGGGGCGAAGCCTATTTTGCGGAAAAATTGTTGGATTATGAAATGTCCAGTAATGTTGGCAATTGGCAATGGGCAGCAGGGAGTGGTGTGGATGCGGCACCTTATTTCAGAATCTTCAATCCTACTACCCAAATCGAAAAATTTGATAAAAACCACAAGTATATCAAAAAGTGGATTCCAGAATTCGGAACGGAAAAATACCCAGAAAAAATTGTGGATCATAAAGAAGCCCGCGAACGATGTCTGAGTGTTTATAAGGCCGCATTTATTTAGAAGTTACTTTCTTCCAATCCTGGGGATGTTAAAAAAAATCTAAAGCATGTATTATTTTATGCCAACCTGTACAATTTTGCTACTCTTGTACAGTTAAATGACAACAAAACAGATACTATGAAGAAGATTTTGATTCTTGTCTTTCCCTTATTCTTATTTACGCTGCAACTAACTGCTCAGGATTCCATCCAAATCCATAAGAATACCCTAAACAACCAAATGATCGATGCGTTCGATAAAAGCAATAGTTATCAAGAATACAAGGTCGTTAAAAAAACACAACTTGCCACGCTGAAGCGGAATATACTTGATTCTGTTTCAAACTTGGAAAGAAGGATTACTTCCCAGCAAAACGAATTGAATTTACAAAAACAGGAAGTTGATTCGTTAAGTAAATCCCTTAAGATTACCCAGGAAAAATTGGCCGAATCCAAGGAAAAGGAAGACGGAATTGAATTGTTCGGTATTCTGATGTCCAAATCAACCTATAATGCGATTATGTGGGGTATTATTGTTCTTTTGCTCTTAATAGCAGGGGCATTATTTTATAGATTTTTGAACAGTCACAAAATCACTAATGCCGCACAATTAAAGATGGCAGAAATGGAGATAGAACTGGAAGATCATCGCCGAAATAGTTTGGAACGTGAGCAAAAACTTCGTCGAAAACTACAGGACGAAATCAATAAAAACAGAAAAATTTAAAAGAGATTAAGGCTCAGTTCTAGTAATCTTGGCTCCGATGGCTTGAAGTCTTTCCACAATGTTTTCATATCCCCTATCTATTTGTTCGATATTATGGATAGTACTATGCCCTTCCGCGGATAATGCAGCAATAAGCAAAGAAATTCCTGCCCTAATATCTGGAGAAACCATGGTGGTTGCTCGCAAATTTGATTGAAAATTATGACCAATTACGGTGGCTCTATGTGGGTCGCAAAGAATTATTTTTGCTCCCATATCAATTAATTTATCCACGAAGAACAAGCGGCTTTCAAACATTTTCTGATGGATAAGCACACTTCCTTTCGCTTGGGTACAAATTACCAACACAATGCTCAATAAATCCGGTGTAAAACCTGGCCAGGGTGCATCTGCCACGGTTAGAATGGAGCCATCAATATATCCCTGTATTTCGTATTCTTTATGAGCTGGAATATGGATATCATCTCCTTTTTTGTTGAGGGTGATTCCAAGTTTTCTAAAAGTATCTGGAATAAGACCCAGATTTTCCCAACTAACGTCTTTTATGGTTATTTCGCTTTGGGTCATCGCAGCGAGGCCGATCCAACTTCCTATCTCGATCATATCTGGTAAAATCCGGTGAGTACAACCTTTGAGTTGTTTTACACCCTCGATAACCAAAAGATTTGACCCTACGCCACTAATATCAGCGCCCATAGAATTGAGCATTTTGCAAAGTTGCTGAATATAAGGTTCGCAGGCGGCATTATAGATTGTAGTAGTTCCCTTAGCAAGAACAGCGGCCATAATAATGTTGGCAGTTCCGGTTACTGAGGCCTGATCCAAAAGCATATAGGCACCTTTCAATCCATCAGGAGCTTCCACTCCGTAAAATCTTTCTTTTTTATTATAGCGGAATTCTGCGCCAAGTTTTATAAATCCCTGAAAATGGGTATCCAACCTTCTTCTACCAATTTTATCTCCACCAGGTCTTGGGATATATCCTTTTCCAAAACGTGCCAACAAAGGCCCAACAATCATAATTGATCCTCTTAGTGAGCTTCCATCCTCTTTAAAGATGTCGGATTCCATATAATCAAGATTGATTTCGTCTGCAGTAAATGCAAACTTACCCTTCCCAAGTTTTTGGATTTTTACACCTAAATTTTCAAGTATTGATATAAGTTTATTAACATCGAGAATATCGGGAATGTTCTCGATTACAACCTTTTCAGGTGTCAATAAAACGGCACATAAAATTTGAAGAGCCTCATTTTTGGCTCCTTGAGGCGTAATTTCCCCTTTAAGGCTGTGTCCACCCTCAATTTGAAAAGTTCCCATAAATATCGTTTGAAATCTTAATGGCGTTTGCGACCGCGATTACTACTAGTTGTCTTGTGGCTTTTCTTTCCTGGTGTAGAAGCAAAGCGTTTTTTGGTCTTCAATAAATCGGTGGCATCACTCAAATCCTCATCGGCGTTCATAAGGTTTATTTTTCCTTCAGAAAGTTCATAAAGATGTTTAAAGATTACAGAGTCTTCCACGGTATCCTTGTTCCAATTTAGGAAACACTTTTTCATGTGGTTCGCAATGGTCAGGATCAGTCCATCCTTTTTGTCACCATCCTCCCAACTGTTTGCCACATCGATCATTCGTTTAATGTTGTTGCCATAAAAACGATATTTCGGAAAGTTTTGTGGGTATTTTAAGGGATCCGGGCGCCCCGCCAGTTCCTCCTTGGAGGGAATTGGAAAAGGAGAATCCACATCCAGTTTAAAATCTGAAATAATAAACAATTGATCCCAAAGCATGTGCTGAAAATCAGGAACATCCCGCAAATGGGGATTTAGATTTCCCATAACCGCTATAATGCCTTTTACTGTTTTGTTTCGTTCTTCACGATCCTCTAAAGCAACCGCATAATCTACCATTTTCTGGATATGGCGTCCATATTCCGGAATATTTAAATGGGGCCGTTCGGTATTATATTCAAGGTTATATTCTAATTGTCCTGCTACGTGTGTCAAAATATTATGGTTATTGGAGATGTTAAAATAAATAAGGAAGAAGATAAGTATCTTTCTGTTGCAAAATAATAAAATTATAAGGAAATCACGCCTTCAATGCTGGAAACTTCAATATATTTCTTTACAATATGATCTGGTGAATCCATAACGACCATTATAGATAGGCTGGTATAATTGCCTTTGCCAGAATCACGGGTTTTAATTTCAGCATCCAAACCGTCAAAGAAAGACTGTATTTCTGCAATCTTTTCTAGCTCAGCGGGGACTATAAATTTGAAGAGATAAGGAGATGGCCAGGTGGTATCTTCCTCTAGTTGTTTTTTTAGTCGTTCATAGAACTCTTTAGTGTTCTTATCTTGTTTCATTAAGAGTATCAGCTTTGTGATTACAAATATACACTTTCAGCATCGATTTTAATTTACTTACTTTGTACAAATTTCAATTTTGTCCAATATTTTCGAATATTTCGGGTAACGACTATTTTGAAAGAGCTCCTTCTATTACTATTAAGTTATAATTTCTTATTATAAATGTATTTGTTGAGAAAGGAACGATTCATAAGTAGAGAAAATACTATTCTCATTTCAAAATCCTGAAAATCCGTGGCCTAATTTATTTTTTGGATACAAATGCGTAAAAACTAAACTCTTGGATACAAAACGAATCGTAATCACTGGTGGCCCAGGATCTGGAAAAACTGCATTGATAAAATTTTTGGAGCAAGAAAACCATTTTGTTTTGCACGAAATCTCGCGTGAGGTCATCCTGGAAGCACAAAAGCAGGGAATTGAACAATTATTTTTGGAAAATCCTATTCTTTTCAGTGAGATGTTATTGGAAGGAAGATTGAAACAATTTCAAGAAGGAGGTAAATCTTCCACACCAATCATTTTCTACGATCGTGGTATGCCAGATGTTACTGCCTATATGGATTTTATGGATATCCACTATCCAATTAATTTTTCGGAAACGTGTATGAAATATCGATATGATACCATCTTCGTTCTTCCACCTTGGGAAATGATCTATGAACAGGATAATGAGCGTTATGAATCATTTGAGCAGGCTGAAAAAATTTTCGACTTCCTAAAAAATAGCTATAAGAATTATGGTTACGAAGTTCATGAAGTTCCCGTTGGCACGTTAAAAGAAAGAGCCCAATATATACTCGATTTTATTAAAAATACATATTGAAACCAATCCGCGACATCCTGCTTGAATATTGGGGATATCCTTCATTCAAACCCATGCAGGAAAAAATAATAACCTCGGTTTTGAACGGAAAGGATACAGTGGCCTTACTGCCCACCGGTGGAGGGAAATCGCTGTGTTTTCAAGTACCCGCCTTGGCCATGGAGGGAATTTGCATCGTGGTTTCTCCCTTGGTAGCATTGATGGGAGACCAAGTGAATGCCTTAAAGGAACGCGGAATTAAAGCCTTAAAAATCACAGGGGGAATTTCATTTGATGAACTGAATACAGTTTTGGACAATGCTCTCTACGGGAATTATAAATTTCTTTATCTCTCACCTGAAAGATTACAGCAGGAACTAGTTCAAAATTACATCCGACAGATGAAGGTCAATCTCATCGCCGTGGATGAGGCTCATTGTATTTCGCAATGGGGCAATGATTTTAGGCCGGCTTATAAGAACATAGTAATTCTTAGAAAAATCCATCCATCAGTGCCTATTATAGCACTCACGGCTACGGCAACGACGGAGGTTTTGGAAGATACCATTTCGGAATTACAGTTAGAACTTCCTGCCATTTTCAAAAACTCTTTTGTGAGGGAAAACCTCTCCTATCAAGTTTATAAGGAGGAGGATAAATTATATCGAGCTGAAATGTTGCTTAAAAATAATCCAGGTTCTGCAATAGTATATGTAAGGAGTAGAAAAAGTTCGGTGGAAATAAGTGAGCAACTCAATATCCTTGGAATCTGGGCTACTCATTATCATGGAGGAATATCAAACAAGGAAAAGGCCCAGAAACTCAAATCGTGGCGTGGAGGTCAGATATCGACAATGGTCGCAACAAATGCATTTGGAATGGGCATTGATCATCCCGACGTTCGGTTTGTGATCCACCTTCAAATACCCGAAAGTGTTGAAAGCTATTTTCAAGAAGCCGGGCGCGCAGGTCGTGATGGCGAATATGCTTCGGCAGTACTTCTTTACAATGAATACGATAAAATATATGTGAAGAAACAGTTTGTGGAATCGCTTCCGAGCACTTCGGAACTCAAAAAAATCTATCGCAATCTGAACAATTATTTTCAAATCCCTTATGGCGAAGGTGAATTCACCAAACACAATTTCAGTTTTTCGGAATTTTGTAGGATCTATAACCTCAATTCCATCGTGGCATACAATGCTTTAAATAGTTTTGACAGACTGGGAATAATTCAATTATCACAAGAATTTGGAAGAAAATCTACGTTACAGTTTCTTGTTTCTTCAGAAAAATTACTGAATTATTTTGAAAAAGATATTACAGTTTCAATCATTGGAAAAACAATTCTCAGATTGTATGGTGGAATCTTTGAGATGCCTACCTCTATCAATCTGGATTTAATAGTTTCCAAAACCGGACAATCCATTGAACTGGTGATTTTAGCTCTAAAAAAAATGGAAAGGGATAAAGTTTTGGAAATGATGCTCCAAACCACAGATGCTACCTTGACCTTTCTATTGCCACGAGAAGATGACAAAACCATAAACGTGGTTTCCCGGGAGGTGGAAGCCTTGAATCAAAAAAAGGTTGTCCAGGTCAATTCCATGTTGCAATATATTGAAAACACCGATATCTGCCGAAGTATGCAACTCGTTTCATATTTCGGAGAAACTACGGCGACAAAATGCGGTATTTGTTCAGTGTGTCGTCCTAGGGCGTCCAAACTGTCCAAGGCTGAGATCAAGGAGATAGCAAAGCAAATTTTGGCATTGTTGGAAGGTAGGGATTTAACTTCCAGAGAAGTTTCGGAAAGACTTAATTTTGCGGAAGATCATATATTAAAGGTAATCCGACTTTTGATGGATGCCGAAAGGATAGGAATGACTCCTAAGAACCAATTTTATTTAATTTAAAAAGAATGTCCAAGAATTTAAGAATTGTATTTATGGGAACCCCCGATTTCGCAGTCGGAGTTCTAGAAAAAATAGTTTCCGCCGGAAAAGAGATTGTAGGGGTAATAACCGCACCAGACCGACCTGCAGGGCGTGGAAGAAAATTGATGGCTTCCGCAGTAAAGGAATATGCCCTGTCCCAGAATTTGAAGGTGTTGCAACCCACCAATTTAAAAGACAGTTCTTTTCTCGAAGAATTAAAAGCACTTAATGCCAACCTTCAAGTGGTTGTCGCGTTCAGAATGCTTCCAAAGGAAGTATGGCAAATGCCAGAGTACGGAACTTTTAATCTTCACGCCTCGCTCCTGCCACAATATAGAGGGGCGGCACCAATTAACTGGGCAATTATAAACGGTGAAGAAAAAACGGGGGTCACAACCTTTTTTATAGATGAACAGATAGACACCGGTTCGGTGATAGCAAATAAAGAGGTGGTTATTACGGAAGGAGAAACGGCAGGAAGCCTTCACGATAAACTGATGTATACCGGCGCTGATCTTGTTCTTGAGACCCTGAAATTGATAGAAAATGAAACTGTAGCGCCAAAACCACAGCCACAAGATGGCAATTTAAAGGAGGCACCGAAACTATCTCCTGAGAATACGAGAATTGATTGGGGAAGGTCTGGGAAGGAAATTGACGCATTTATCAGAGGCCTTACACCTTATCCGGTAGCTTGGACCATTCTTCAAACTAAAGGTGAAGAATTGAAAACTAAAATCTATGCTGCGTATTTTGAAAAAGAGGATCATAAACTTGAGCCTGGAACGCTCCAAGTTTTGAAAAAAGAACTTAAGGTTGCCTGTACCGACGGATATATTGTTATTGATGAAATCCAATTGCCGGGAAAACGGAGAATGGATGTTTTTTCGCTACTAAATGGTTATTCCTTTGAGTCAGATGCGAAACTATCGTAAACCCTTGTCAGCATTGATTTGGTCAAATAAACACGTAAACCTCTCAGGTTTATTAACAAATGGCCTAAGTTATTAACAAAATTCTCGATTTAATGCGTCGTTTCTTGCTTGAACGGATAATCCTTATAAATTTGTAGAGCAATTAATCGAAGTTTAACCAACAATTTAATTTAAAAGAATTATGAACAAATCAGATTTAATCGATGCAATGGCAGCTGATGCCGGAATTACTAAAGCTGCTGCTAAGAAAGCATTAGAATCTTTCTTGGACAACGTTCAAGGATCGCTAAAGGCAGGAAATAGAGTATCTCTTGTAGGCTTTGGCTCTTGGTCAGTATCAAAAAGAGCTGCTCGCGAAGGAAGAAACCCACAAACTGGAAAAACCATTAAAATTGCCGCAAAAAATGTGGTTAAATTTAAGGCCGGGTCGGATTTACAAAACAGCGTAAACTAATCGTAAACAATATTTTAGAGCTGTAAAAATCCTTCTTTTGCAAAGAAGGATTTTTTATTTTTCATAAAACTTTAGATAAGAAGTAATCATTTAATCGTTTCATTCCATTTAAGATAATTTAAATCCAATTGAATAAATTTTTGGCAATTTAAAATTTAATTCTTAGTTTTAATTTACCAAAAATAAATTATGACCATATTAAACCCCGCAAAAGGACTTTTACTGGTCGCCGAACCCTCTATTATCGGTGATGTTTCATTTAACCGTTCCGTTGTTCTTTTAGCGGAATATGATGAAACAGGTTCCGTTGGTTTTATTCTTAACAAACCCCTACCCTACAAACTCAAAGATTATGTTCCCGAGATTAAATCCAACCTTCCCGTTTACAATGGAGGTCCTGTAGAGCAGGACAATTTATACTTTATTCATTGTATTCCTGATATTATACCAAATAGTGTGGAAATATCAAATGGGATTTTTTGGGGTGGAGACTTTATAGCAATTCTAGATTTACTCAAAGAAGATAAGCTTAAGAAAAACCAGATTCGCTTTTTTCTGGGATATTCCGGATGGGAAAGTAATCAACTGGAACAGGAACTGGGAATAAACAGTTGGGTCGTGGCGCCTAATACTTACAACGACACTATTATTGGAAAAACAGATGTCAATTTTTGGAAAGAAAAAATGAGAGAGTTCGGAGGAGATTATCTATTATGGTCCAACGCTCCCGAAAATCCAACCCTCAATTAATTCAATCGCGCTTGCAAGTTTAGTTTTGGAAGTAAAATCCTAGCCAATCCATTTCCATATTCCTTTTTTCTATATTTTGTTATGGGTACAATCCCTGCAACAACATTGGTTATAAAAATCTCATCCGCCTTCTGCAATTCAAAAGGAGAAATCGATTCTTCCACTAATGAAAATTCCGACATAGAATTCAGAATCCTCAGCACCTGTTTTCGCATTATTCCATTTAAACATCCGTCGGAAAGTGGCGGGGTTTTTATCGTATTTTCTGTGACCAAAAATATATTTCCGTTAAGAGCTTCCACTACTTGCTTATTTTCGTTTAGCAACAAACAGTTATCATAGGCGTTCTCTTCAGCAAAAATACTTCCCAAGATATTGATAAGCCTATTGTTTGATTTTAAGGTGGAAAGCAGACCAACGGAAACAAAATGATCTTTGAAAAGCTCAACTTCGCAGCTTGAATCTTTTAAAACATAAAAGGGATGTTCAAGTTTTTCGTACGAAATAGCATAATCGATGTCACGAGTTGAAGGAGAATATTTTCCACCCGGTTTTCTCCACACGAGGAGCTTTACCCGAAACGAGGTTATTTTTTCTTCTGAAGAATCTAGAGTCTTTAAAATTTCAGCTTCCAAAAATTCCATTGTAAAGCTCATGGGTATTTCCATTCTCAGGATTGGCATGGAAGCCATTAATCGGAAATAATGGTCTTCCCAAAAGAATATTTTGCCGTCTGAGCCGCGCAAAGTCTCAAAAACAGCATCGCCATAGTTGAGACCACGATTGTCTAGTGTGAGGTTTGGAGCAGATTCTGGTAGCAGGGTTCCATTCAGATTGATCATAAAAAAACCGTCCTTTTATTGGACGGTGCGAAGTTAATATATTTTTAATGTTTAGCTTAAGTAGAACCAAGAACTTGCTTAAGGTTTGAGGACCATGTTTTCCCATAGCATTTTTCCTTCATCCACTTCATCTTCTTCGGCAAAATCGGTCACAATGAGAGATACATCATTTGTGATTTGATCCACCTGAATGCGAAGTTCAAAATAGGAATCTTTTTCTTCATCTTCCAACCATCGAAACTTGATCCGTTCGGGACTTTTTCTACTCAAAAGCCGAGCTTTCTCTTCACTTCCCTCCCAAATAAATGAAAAATATTCATCCCTGGAATTTACATTATCCGCATACCATTCCGAAAGGCCGGAGGGAGTGGAAATATATTGGTATAACAATGAAGGTGATACCTGTATAGGGAATTCCATTTCGTATTTAATCTTTTCTTCCATAGTAATCTCTTAGATGATGCCCAATATATAGATATTAATTTTAACTCCAAATGGAATACATCAAATTTTTCTAAAAAACAGGATAAACCCTATTGTTAAAGGGTTTTTCCCTTTTATTCCACCTAATAAAATTCCATTTGATAGAATGGAACAAAAGGGATTTTCAGTATAACGAATCTAATCAATAGATTAATGGTATTATCGATACAATTTATAAAAATAATATTCCGAAAAAGTCAAAGGATATTATGTTTTTAATGGATAATTTTAATCTTCAGTTTCAATAGTTGCCAAATAGCGTTCTGCATCCAAGGCAGCCATACATCCTGTTCCAGCTGCCGTAACTGCTTGGCGGTATTCACTATCTTGAACGTCGCCACTTGCAAATACACCAGGTTTATTCGTTTTTGTGGATTTACCTTTTGTGATAATATAGCCTGTGGCATCCATATCCAATTGACCCTTGAAAATCTCAGTATTGGGTTTGTGACCAATAGCTATAAAAAGTCCGGTAATTTCTATCTCTTTTTTTCTCGCCAGTTTGGTTATTGACCATTCTAAGTCCTTCTACCACTTGATCTCCTATAACTTCATCAACTTCGGTGTTGTATAGAACCTCTAGATTTTTGGTATTGTTAACGCGATGCTGCATTGCTTTGGAAGCTCTCATATAGTCCTTTCGCACGAGCATGGTAACCTTGCTGCACAAATTGGCAAGATAGGTCGCTTCTTCTGCTGCGGTATCCCCTGCTCCAACTATGGCCACTTCTTGATTTTTGTAGAAAAAACCATCACAAACGGCACAGGCAGACACGCCACCACCTCGAAGTCGTTGCTCGCTTGGCAATCCCAAATATTTCGCAGTAGCTCCCGTAGAAATTATAATCGTTTCAGCTTCAAGTTTTGTAGAATTATCGACTGTCACTTTATGGATTCCGCCCACTTCATCGCTAAGTTCAACTTCGGTAACCATTCCAATTCGCACTTGGGTTCCAAAACGTTCGGCTTGTTGTTGAAATTGAACCATCATTGTGGGCCCGTCAATTCCTTCAGGATATCCGGGATAATTATCAACTTCAGTGGTAGTTGTGAGTTGGCCACCTGGCTCCATTCCCGTATACAAAACAGGTTTAAGGTCGGCCCGTGCGGCGTAAATTGCCGCAGTATATCCAGCAGGACCGGAACCGATAATCAGACATTTAATTCTTTCAATTGATTCGCTCATGATATTTTCTTCAAAATTTTTAGAAACCGCAAAAATACTAACTTTTAAAGAAATGGCGGATTTAAATGGTATGAAGAATTATTATTTACGAATCGGACTTTAATACGGGAGATTTTTGAGAAGACACACCCTTTTCTGATGAGTCTTGTTCAAATGGAGCATTAATATCCAATACTTTGGAACAACTCAATCTAACCTCTTTAAATTCTTGAAGGTTGGTTTCTATTTCCTTATTCCAAAATGGAACCATCTCTGTAAGTTTTTCCTTCCATAATTTGGACTTAGCTTCCTCAGGAAATGCTATTTGCAAAATATTTATCATAATATCCACCGCAACCGAGGCTCCGGGTGAAGCACCTAAAAGTGATGTGACTCTACCATTCTTGGAATGAACTACCTCAGTTCCAAATTCGAGGATACCTCCCTCTTTTTTATCCCGTTTAATGATTTGAACCCGTTGTCCAGCAACTTTCAATTCCCAATCTTCATCTTTTGCATCCTTTACAAACTTCTGTAGCTCTTTCATTCTATCTGCATGATCCATTCTTACTTGTTCAATCAAGTATTTCGTTAGTGGAATATTGTGCCAAAAGACTCCCCACATTGAAGGTAGATTTTCAAATTTGATACTCTTGAAAAGATCCAAATAGGAGCCTTCCTTTAAAAACTTTGTGCTAAAACCGGCAAATGGGCCAAACAAAAGTTCTTGTTTCCCCTCAATATAACGAGTATCCAAATGTGGCATAGACATAGGAGGTGCGCCAATTGCGGCTTTTCCATACACCTTTGCATGATGCTTTTTAACAACTTTCCTGTTTTTGCAAATCAGCCATTGTCCACTGACAGGAAATCCCCCATAACCGTCCTTTTCATCAATTTCAACCTTTTGAAGCAAAGGAAGGGCGCCACCACCCGCTCCAATAAAAACGTGGGTTGCGTCACAATAATATTTTTCCTTGGATTCAGTGTTTTTTATTTTTATGAGCCAATCTTCATTCTTGGTAGGATCTATGTCCTTTACCTTGTGTCCAGTGTGGACGGGTGTATCAAATTTTTTTTCGAGGATGTCGAAAAATGTACGGGTCAGCTCTCCATAATTCACTTCGGTTCCCAATTCCATTCTCGTGGCTGCAATCTTTTCAGAACTTTCCCTATCCTTCATCATGAGAGGGAGCCATTTTTCCATTTCACTGAAATCATCAGAAAACTGCATTCCTTTGAACAATTGATGCTTTGTCATTTTTTCAACGCGCTTCTTTAAAAACTCCACATCGGCTTCACCTTCCACCCAACTGTGATGTGGCACGGGATGAATAAAATCCCGTGGATTTTCAATAAGGTTGTTCTTTATCAAAAAAGACCAAAATTGTTTCGATTTTTCAAATTGTGTACAAACCTGAACGGCTTTGGAAATATCTATGGAACCATCTTTTTTTTCCGGGGTATAGTTCATTTCACAGAAGGCCGAATGTCCTGTACCCGCATTGTTCCAGGCCGCGGAACTTTCCAACGCCACTTTATCCAATCTTTCAAGGATAAGAATTTTCTTGTTGCTATCAATCAATTTCAACATTAATGCGAGGGTCGCACTCATAATCCCTCCACCGACACAAATCAAGTCATAATGACCTTTGATGTTTTTTTTGCTCATTTTTTCAGCTTTACTTCAAAATTAACCAATGGATTATGGTATTGAACTTAAAGAAATATTAATAATTGCGTTTTTTTACCAAGACGAATTCAAAATTTATTCGGCATCGAACTTGCCCAACTTTATAAATTGAGTATTTTTGCCATTCAATATTTCTCGGGATGTAGCACTTCGGCTGCGCTCAGTATAAACTGCGCTACTTGAAGATTCCGATAGAAAATAACCAGAAGGCTTTGTTAAAAGCTTAAATATAAAACATCATTCGGGATGTAGCACTTCGGCTACGCTCAGTATAAACTGCGCTACTTGAAGATTCCGAAAATAAATTACCAGTCGTTCTTAATTTAAAAGGACGTATATAAAAACATCAATCGGGATGTAGCGCAGCCTGGTAGCGTACACGTCTGGGGGGCGTGGGGTCGCAAGTTCAAATCTTGTCATCCCGACAAAGTCAAATACCATTTGACACCAAAACCCTGTAAACCATATGATTTACAGGGTTTTATCTTTTTATGGTACATAGCAAAAAGTCATTAAATTTGGTCTAAAACCATCTAAAATGTACCCTAATCGTACCCCCTTTTTAAAAGGGGTATAATGAGCACAATCTCTGATTTGACCTTCGTTTTCAAACATTTGTTTAACTAGAAAACGTAATTATCATGAGAAATTCTGACACCTTTTCGGTTACCCTTTTTCCGAGATTTGAAAAAGATTCTAAAGGAAAAACGCCGCTGTATGCAAGAATAACAGCCAATGGCAGGGCTACTAAGTTTAGTTTAAAACAAAGCTTTACCACTTCTTTATGGGACACCTCTGTATCCCGACTCAAAGGAACAAGCGCTGAAGCCCGTCATATCAACACTTACCTAGATCAGGTTCAAATCCAAATCTCCGACGCATTTAGACAGCTATTAAAAGAGAAGAAATTGATAACGCCACAGACCGTTAAAGCTCGCTATCTGGGAGAGGACGAATTGAATAAAACTCTACTGCAGCTCAGCACCTATCACAACTTCACTACGAAATCTACACTAAAGCCTGGCACCCTAAAAAACTATTTCACTACCGAGAAATACATTACAAAATTCCTCCAAATTGAAAGAAACACAGACGATATCGCTCTAGAGCACCTCAACTATGCCTTCATAATCGACTTTGAAAACTTCCTACGGATGAATGTAGCACAATTACAGTCAAGACCCCTGACCAACAACGGAGTGATGAAACATTTAGAGCGACTAAAAAAACTCCTAAATCTCGCCCAAAAACTGGAATGGATAACCCGCGACCCATTTGTAAAATTCTCCCTGAAGTTTAACAAAACTGAACGGCCTTACTTAACCCAGAACGAAGTAGATACAGTACTAAATTTCGACTTCGAAATAAACAGTTTGAACAAAACCAGAGATATTTTCATTTTCGCCTGTTATACCGGTCTCTCTTATATTGATGTAAAAGACCTAACAAAGGATAATATTGTAAGAGGAATTGATGGAAGCAATTGGATTTATACCTCTCGTAAAAAAACAGATCAGCCCGTAAAAATTCCAATCCTAGATACGGCAGAGTATATAATCGAAAGGTATAAGGAAGAAATGAAAGCTGAGGAAAGGCTCCTACCCGTTTTCTCAAATCAAAAAATAAACGAATATTTAAAAAAGATTGCTGTCAAAACTAAAATCCATAAAAACCTAACCTTCCACTCCGCCCGCCACACATTCGCCACTACCATCACCCTCAGCAATGGTGTTCCCATTGAAACCGTATCCAAATTACTTGGCCACAGCAAACTATCGACCACTCAAATTTATGCTAGAGTTTTGGAAAGCAGAATAAGCGATGATATTGGGAATCTGAGGAATGTTTTAAAAGGCCAACAAGAGGAAAAAAATCTTAAAGAAATAAATAATTCTTGATGTTTATGTTGGATAGGGGTGAAAAATTATCCAGGTCAATTTTAAAATGAAATGAATTCGCCACTATAATACTTTGATTGTTCATTATCTGTGAACGCTTAATTATCACGAACAAATACATTGATATTTATTGAAATCCTAAAACGATCTTTAACCTAGCATTATGAAAAACCATAAGAGTGGGCTTTGAAATTGGGGAGAATACTTAAATATAATAATTATTTCTAAACAGAGTAACCAACTATTAATATAATGAAATTCAAAGATTCGGCAACATATCAGTTTACTGCTACATCTTTGAATAGTTTTAGTTCTAATAATAAGAGAAATCGAATCAGCCAGCCAAGCGCTCCTCTGATGACTATATCACCAATTGGGCTTGCAAACGCTAATTTTTAAACTGAAACAACATAATACTTCTATCCAATGAAAACTTACAAAAGATACTGTTTCTTAAAAATAAATATTGCAGTCAATATTTGAATAAGATAAAGAAGAAGATGCCCAAAATCTTATTCATTTCCCTTCTTCGCACCATACTACAGCATGTTGTTGTTTTTTAAATCGTTGCAAGGTTTTCTTTAAGGTATTTTCAGAAACATCCAATTGCGCGTGTAGTCCTGCATTTAGTAAAACTGCACTTACTTTTAGCCATGTTTTAATCAATAAAAGAGTCCAAATATTTATCCTGTTCCACTATTTGATTAAGTTAATAATTGCAATAAGGGTCTAAATTCAACCTCTTTTGCAAATATCAACTTACATAAGTTTCTTTCAAGGTAAGCATTTCCTTAGAGTGAGACCTATTTTACGGTACATACTAATCTATCTTTGTAACTGCTAATACAAAGATTTCTTTTAATAATATTAGTGAGCTTAATCACTTTATTTATCAACTTCATGACCGAGCTAGTGACCAAGCTAAACCCAATGATAATGGCATACCACAAGATATAAGATTACAAATATCCCAACTTAGTGACCAAGCTAATGACCAAGCTGTTGCTGTAATTTATAGTGCAGTTCATAATAAAGCAATTCCTATGGTTGAAGCTTTAAAGGAACCCTTAAATAGAGCAACGTTAATGGAAGGGATAGGACTTTCAAACCACTATTAAAATTGGGATGGATAACAATGACCATCCCCAATATCCCTACTCATCAAGATCAACAATATAAAATAACATTGAAAGGTCAAATACTACTTGAGGTTATTGGTAGGAAACAGTATTCTGGATTTTGATATAAGCTAAGAGTGCTGTGACAAATTTGGACGGAAGTTAAATATTACCTATATCCTTGGGGAATACCTGTTCCCAGATGAAAGAATCCATTTCTACAGTAGCAAAATATCTAATCCCCCTTCTTATGCTTATGCACTTTTAACGATGGAGTATTCCCCTGCGTATTTTTATTACCACGTTGATGCCTGTCTGGTTTTGACCTAGAGAATAAAAGACTTATCGCGAGATAAGTCCTTTAATGAAATCTGTGAACCAGACTAAAGTTTTGCGCATTCTTTGCACAAACTCTTTCCTCCTGTTCCTTGTCTCAGATTTTCCTTTTCGATGTTGTTGCCAGTATTACAGTTTGTATCGTTATGATATACTGTTTGTTTAATACTGTGCCAAGGTGATTTTTTTGCCATTTTATAGGTTTTAAAAATTAATAAAATGGGGAGGACTCTATAAAGATACTAAAATATCTTAAAACTTCACTGATATAAATTAAAAATGGGTTAGCGAATTTTTCATTTATGTTTTTTTTGATAGTTCAAATTACGCCAATCTTCCCTACATTAAGTTATTCATCTCTCTAAATAAAACCTTTAAATAAAACTTTTGGAAACCCTCGCTGCTGTGCGATTTCATCGCATACCTTTCATCGCCTATAGTACCTCATAGACTAGGAATAAACTATTTATTAAAATATTACATTCTCTAAAGACCCTCCGTTTCATACGATGCTCCCCCAGCCTCGGGAGCTCAGAAAGAGGTTTGGATAGTTGAACATCCGGTTTTTGGTCGCTCATTTTTCATTTGTACACAAGTTTTTGGCTTTAAACTTAGGTGCTGCATTTGGGAAACGTAGCTATTAATTACGACAAATTAATCTCCAAACTAAAAGAAGATTTTCCTAGAATTTAAATACTTTAGCAACGGAAAACGAACGAAGCGGAGGTGATTTAAAAATAACTTATAAACGCTACCCCATAATAGCTGATGCGAATACCGAGTCCTTTAATCCGTTGCTACGGAATTACAAAAAGATTGATAAAGATGAAAAAAGCTATTATAATGATATTATTGTTATTAGGTACCGTCTCGTATTCACAGGAGTTTGAAATTGGGCCCATGTTGAATTTCGAAAGAACTTCATTTAATATTCCAGACGCCTCCTTTATAATGATTGGCGATTATGGTGGTGAGGGCTCAAGAACCACGGGGTATGAAAATAATTTTAGTTTCGGAATATTCGGTCAATTTTTCATGGAGGAACGGGTAGCCGTGGCCGGAGAATTATTCTACACCAAAACAACCTCCGCAGAATTGGAAGGGATAAGATTCACTTCAATTAATCTTATTCCGTATGCTTCCCTATCTTTAATTAAAAATGAGGAACTATATTTAAATCTCGGTGCCGGAATTGCATATATGGTTAAGACACCTCAATTTGAAAATGCAGATTTAAACCGTAAGACAAGAAAAATGGACTTCCCCATTAAACTGGGTCTCAATTATAGATTTCCAAAACTTGTTATCATCGATCTGGGCATCCACAGTCCTTTTTCCAGAATTGTCGAGGACGAACTCCTGCGCACTGCGTATTATCTGGGAATCAAAATACCCTTAAATCAAATTTTATAAAAACAACTATTATGAGAAAAAGTGTCTACATTTTTATAATTGCCATAATGACCTCCCTTGCTTTAAATGCTCAAGAGATTACTGTAAACGATAACATTGTAATCAAAATTAAAAAGGTGAAAAAAGCACCCATCCTCTTCCACACACAGCAGAACATAAAGGTAAAGGGTGAAGGTGCAGAAAAAATAATGATAAAATCCAAGATCAGGTTCCCTCGATAAGGAAGATGTAGATGTAAATCCATTGTCATTATTGGATACGGTAAACAAGGTTCGGTACAAACTGGTGGAATTCGTGGGCTATAAACCCGTTTCAGTTGTGGTGGCCACCTATCAGGGAAAACAACTCTTAAAAACGAAACTGCTGAACAAGAGCGGCCGGCCCTATAAAAATCTGCCGGATTATAATCCAAAAATTAAAGATTCATTTTATGACTATAAATTTGAAGGGTACACAGATTTTGCTCCTAAGATAAATTTCGGAACCGAGAAAAAGCCCATTGTTTCCGAAATTTATTATGCTCCAATAACCATGAATTCCTTTGTGGCCGATGCCTTTTTTGCAGTCCACAAATTCGAATCAGAGCCTTTCTATCAATTGTATTATGGAAATGAAAAAATAGCGGATATAGATATAGATCTGGATTAATATGGATTCAATCCTCTGCTTCGCAAAGTCTACGACTATGAGACATCGCTTCCTTTCTACTCAACCAAACTCCTAAATACCCCTAAAAACCACTATATCTTAAACTTCCGAACTACCTCCTCCGCCGCGGCGGATCAGAACTGCCTTTTCCGGCAGTTCTGGGTGGTGACAGTTACCTGCCCGTCCGAAGCTTTAGCGAAGGCGAGCGGGTGGGGACAAAATGTGGTACAGTTTGAACTGAAATGCCTGGTATAAATCAAGCCGTAATATTCAGTAGTCTTTATCCCTCATTGAACAAGAAACAAATCTCCGAAGGAAAACTTATTCCATTTCAACAATGCCAGGATTCCTACGGATAAAATTTTTGATGGAAAGGCTTGCTTTTTACCTCAGTTCTTTGTTGTACATAATTCGCTTACACACTATAATTAAAATATGCACCATTTCCGTAATCATAAAGGGAAATAGAATTCCCAGTTACAGTTCCATTGAAATGACAAGAAGAACCATAGTCATAACCACTAAATTTATTTCTTTCTATTTTTAAATTAATATGATGACTGTCACCATAATGGTATAATGAAAAATCTCCATTATTTCCATTTCCTGAGATATGACAGCCTTGGTCGTAATCGTAAACATTTATGTTGCCTAACTGTATATCTCCACTAATACTAATATACTTACTTTGTGAATAATCATAAACAGATGAAGATTGTTTTTTGGAAATCAGGCTATCTGCAATATATGCTATTCCAGCTCTTGGATTTGGTTTCATATTTTTTCAATTACCTTGTATAACTTCTGCAATTTCCGCTGCTATTTCTTCTACTGTAAATGAGGAAGTGTTTCTTGCTAATTTGTCTGCAAGAGAGGGACTAAAATCAATTACTTCTTTTTTTGTAAGGTTGTGCCAAATTGGTAGCATTACTTGTTCTTCAGAAACTGCTTTTGTTATGATTCCATCAAGTTCATAGTTTGTCCAACCTTTGCGGATAAAATCTTTAGATAAAACAACTATTCCAAATCGACTATTTGCTAACCCTTTGTCGATTTTTCGTCGCAAAGAATCTCCGATTTTCATTTCAAATTCATCATACCAAACTTTTAACCCTTCTGCTTTTAGAGCTAAAGCCAAAGGTCTGACAACTTCATCTTTATCTTCTGAAGCATGTGAAATAAAAACATCATATTCTCTTACTTCATTATCAAATTCTGGCGGTTTTTCTCTGTCTTGTACTAGAGAAGGAACTGTTGATAGTGAAGGCTGTCGCATTTCAGGTAATGCACTTGGCATCATTCTAATAGAACTTTTTGTAGTTCCTCTTAATCCTTGCATATCTACTGTTACATACCAATGTCCTGAATTAGGAATTTGTAAACGAATAGGTGACTTTTTTACCAGACCACCAATATAACTATGTCTTCTTCCACTTCTAAAACTCTGAAAATTTGATGAATTTCATCAGTCTCACATTGGCTGCACTACCTTGTAGAGTTACTTCAACAATCTCTCCCTTTTGTTTATTTCCTAAATCGTATTTGGTAAAGTTCATTCTATTGGTTGATGATTTGTAGCATTCTGCCAAATTTCTGTATAACAGCAATCCTCATATTACGTATACATCCCATTTGTATGCTATTATTTATAATCTCAAATATAAGACAATGAGGGGTGATTCCTTTACAGAAAACCATAAGAATCAGCATTTGAATTGGGAAGAATACCGAATATAATAATTATTTGAAAAATAAAACAACTATCTACTTTATTTTGATAAAATCCAAAAAATAACGGCTTAAAGGGTTTCGATTTTATGGAATAATAGTTGTGAAAGGCCACCTAACTTATAGCTGTTTATTTATCATTTATTTCTCTTCTTCCTAACGAATTCCTTACCCTTTTCAGTCATTGTATAATACCGGATATCATTTATTCTGTTGTGAAATTCAAAATATCCTAATTTCACTAATATGCTAGTAATGACTCCAGCCTCAACGTGATCTTTGTATTTAAATTTGTCACTATTACGCACGTACTCATATGCCATTCCAGAAAGATCAAAAGGATGTTCTTCATTAAAGTAATCCAACTTTTTATTCAGAAATACCAAGGCTTCTTCTTCAAATTGTTCGTCAGTCCAGATTTTGCTCATTTTTAGGGAGTAAAACGTTTATTCCTCTTTGTTATTCAACCTACTCTCGCGCAATATGTGCAGGAATTGTTCCGCTTTCAGTTTTATTTCCGCTATCTTTTTTTGGTTTTTGTCACTTTCTCTTAAATTCCAATATTTGTTTAAATTCCAGCCTATTTTTCGACCGTCTCCAGTTCCAATTTGAGTTATAAAACCCCAAAACCATAAGTCGTCCCAAACTTCAATATCTTTTCCGCTGTAATTCTCTTTGATCATTTTATTTACGTTCTTAAAGTTCCAATTTCTTGGTTTAATTTCCTTAAATATTGCAACAATTACCGCATCTACGGGCAAATAAAAATCATCATTTTTTCCTAAATCGGTTGGCGCATCATTCCATATCTTCAATTCCTTCGGATATTCGTTATTGTGCAAATGAAAAATACTTTTCACAAAAAGGGCAGAAGTCTTTTCTCCCCAACCTTTTTGGTTTTTCATTCCGCCGTAAAGTCCGCTGTAATTATTTGGTTCATTTCCATTCGAGTTTATGACAGACATAAATCCCGAAAATGAATTTAGTAAATCAATATCCCCATAGATCTTTTTTTATAAAATTCAGCGAGATTGTCAATTTTCGGTAAGCTTTGAGTATTCGCTATATGATATAATAATGAAACAATTTTTTCAGCTTTACTGTTTGGAGGTTTTACAATTCCAGAATAATATCTTGTTTGTAATTCCTTGTTGTAAATTCGGTTCTTAATTAGGAAGTCGAATATATTATTTAGCGATTCTTTCAATTGTCAGTTCGGTTTTCTTGGTTTGTTGCATAACCTGTGCATAAACACTTGTTTCTTAAACCTATCAGGGTGATGTCGCACACGAGTGCAAGATAGCTTATTTATTATTTTTCAAACTTACTACAAACTCAAACAACCCCATTACGGGAAACCACAAGTGTAGGTCTTTAAATTGGCCCATCTTGGCACGCGAATATGAAGACAAAAGTGGAAAAATACGAAATATAAAGCTTTTTGACTAAGTAGCGTAGTGGCAGTGCAGCTTCCACAGAACTAGATAAGCTATACAAAAATGCTCCAGTGGTGGATAATGAGAAACAATTACTATTCGTATTAGCAAAAAGGATTAAATTCACTACCGGTATATCTCTACAACTATTTTGTAAATAGCCATTATTTTAGCAAGATTTGCTTCAATCAATTTAAACTCTATAAATAAAATCTCCCTAACCAGTTTCTTTACACCTCCCAATTACCTCCCCTCCGGGGAGGTCAGAACTGCCTTTTCCGGCAGTTCTGGGTGGGGACAAGTCTATGGGAGGGGCAATTCTAAAATGCCCAACGAGGCTCCAATTTGAATCACATCTGCAGTGCAATCCAAATAGCAAATCCAATTGCTCGTTCTGCACTATGGCCCAAATCAAACCGTAATATCCACAAGAGAATTAAAAACAAATCGATAAATTCGCTTTAACTAATGCAGATCTCAAGATTACAATTAATTTATAACGAGGTGAATTTAAAACGGCAGTCAGAATACAAAATCCCTGAACTCAATGAAAATATCAATTCGATTAACTTTAGTACTTGCATTAGTTATTACCCAATCCTTGCTTTATTCCCAGTCTGAAAACAAAACGGATTGTTCCTTTTTGAAAAACTGCAAAATGGTTAATGTTTCTATTCCAATTGGAGGATATGTAATAATCAACGACTCAATCCATACCGAATATGTAAAAGGTGGAAAATATTATATTAAGTCGAAATTGGAATGGATTAGTGACTGTGAATATAATGCTACCGTAATAGAATTTACGTGGCGAGAATTTAAACGTCCACTCGGAGAAGTACTGAATTGTAAAATTAAAAAAGTGCTAAACGATACTTTGTATTTAGAATTAAAAGTTCGGGATATTAAAAAGGAAATGAAATATATGCTGATTGATTAAAGGGACTTATCAACATTATAATAACATTTTGCAGCTTTTCAATTAAACGACCAGAGCTGCCTACCTAGCTCTCAAACTCCTCAACAGACCATCAAACCCATTCTAACTTAAACTTCCCAATTACCTCCCCCTCCGGGGAGGTCAGAACTGCCTTTTTCGGCAGTTCTGGGTGAGGACAAAAAATGTCAATGTTTGATCCGTTTTCCCTGGCACTGACCCACAGAAATCACTGACAAAAATCAAAACTTGATTTCCAGCAAAATCAATATCAATCAAAAAGTCAACGCAAATGATGTAGGAAATCAACTACTTTATGGAACAATTTCATTAATGTCCTCCCTCATATTAACCCTAATCAAATTGAAACCGAACGAGGCGGGTAAATATTTATTTTTTTATATATTTACTCTTCTCCCCCGGTATTTTAAATATTCTTGAATAAAATTAATGAAGCCGGTTGATATATTTTGCACAACTTGCAGATGGTACGTTTAGTTATAAGTTTTGTTCTAACTATCTTTAAAAATTATTTAAACATATAGAGTACTCAAATGATCGAAACTATTCGGGTAGAACAAGAAGAGAAAATTAAAAGAATCCCTCACTTATTAAAGTATATGGGTTCTAAAAGGGAAATATTAGATTTTGTAACTGAGTCCATTTCTTCATTAAACGTTGAAAGTGAATGGCTTTGTGATCTTTTTAGTGGGACAGGAGTGGTAGGCGGATCTTTAAAGGATGATTATAAAGTCCATGCAAATGATGTTCAGGAATATTCTTCAATTATGTCCAATACATATCTTCTGAACCTAAAGGGGCAACTCTCTATTGATTGTTTAGAAGAGATAAAAAATAAAATTGATAAGCTTGTCGAGGATTATTATTTTAGATTTCAAAATTTAAACTTTGATTATTCTCAAATCGATAGTTTTATTAAACTTCAAAAACTCGAAAAACAACAACAAGATCTTATTAACCGAGAATTTAATATAGGATTCCATTTATTTACAAAATATTACTCAGGAACTTATTGGTCATATGAACAATGTATATGGATTGATTCTATAAGGGCAGTTGCCGAACAATATAAATCGAAACCTCAATATTACCCCATTCTTTCTTCACTCATATTTGCAATGTCATATGTATCACCAAGTACAGGCCATTATGCACAATATAGAGATGTAACTGAAGATAATATGAAAGATATCCTAAGTTATCGCAATAGACAATTGTGGCCCTATTTCGAAAGAAAATTTATTGAATTGATTGAAAGTGTAAATGGGAAGTCCAATGATTTTCGAGTTACAACCTTAGATTATTTGGATTGTCTCAGAATTATTGAAGAGGATTCTATTGTTTATGCGGATCCCCCATACCAATCTGTACATTATTCCAGATTCTATCATGCATTAGAAACTCTTGTTAAATATGATTATCCCACACTGAAGTTTAAAGGAAGGTACCGAGAAGATAGGCATCAGTCACCTTTCTGTAAGAAAACCACAGTTACTCAGGCTTTTTCTTCCTTGTTTAAAGGCATTAAATTAAAAAACTCACATCTTGCATTAAGCTATTCTGATACTGGAATGATTGATCTAGATACTATTATAAAGATTTCTAAAGAAAGCCTCAAAAATTATACTACTGATATTCTTATAAAGGATCATGTTCACAGTAAAATGGGTAGAAGTGATGAAAGAAACCAAGATGTAAAAGAATATATTATATTATTTAAACGAAATTAAAATGCCAGATTTAAAGAACATAAACTCTTCTTGGACTAAATTCGATATCGTTAAAGCCATAGAAATAACGACAGAAGGAAAATTAGAAGGTATCTATAAGAGTAAAGAAGGAATAGATTCAGGTGTTCTGAGATCCTTTGTGGGCGTAAATAGTTTCGATGATGAATTTCCAGAATATTGGAGAAAAATAAAGAGATACCCAAAACAGTTACGCTTATTCGCATTGCTTTCTGCAATTTTCACTCACGAAAGAAATATTAATGATTTTGCGAGTAAGTTTTCGGATGGTAAAATGCGTGGTGTCTTGTCAGTAGCTTCTGGGAGTAAACAAAGTACAAACCTTAGACGATGTTTAATTGTTTCAGGGGCAGCATTGAAAAATTATGAAAAAGCAAAAGAGGTACCTTATGACCTCACCGCACTATATGAGGAAGGTGAGGTAGGTATGTTATTTAAGGATTTACTTGAACAAAGAATTTTAAAAATCGGTCATTCGCCAGCGGAAATTGATAGTCCAAGTAAATTTTTAAAAGTTTGTCATGGATATCAATTTCATAAGGTTTTAAGTTTGACAAGAGATCAATTTAAAAAATGGTTGAATGGAAAATCACTAAATCAAGTAGAAGATATATTCAATTTTAGTCAATTAAAGGTATATCAAAAAATCCCAATGATTAAAATGAATCAATGGTTAAATGATTGGGATGACGTAAACTATAATGTAGATGAGTTAAGAAGAAAACCAGAACCTGTTGCATATATATTTTCAATAGACGCACGGGTACTTAAAAAACTTGCTGATGTCCATAGAAGGAAAGCTGATAAACCTAGAGGAGAAGATAAGCACGTTCAGAGAAACCTTAACGCAAGCAGAATCGATGAGATTAATGCATATATTGAAGGAGGGTTTCCTTGGTCCACTCTATCTTCAAGCGAGAGAATGTCATATGAGAACCAAAAACTAAAAATGCCAGGTTTCTTACCAACGGCGATCATTGCCAACATTATAGGTCCCAACGAAAAAAGAAATAACCGATCTATAAAAAATGATGACACTTTAAAGATTGATATTAATGAGAAAACAGGTCTTGCCACATTGAACATTCCCGACCAGGTTTTTGCTGATGACTGGAATCCTGATCTCAAACCGATTGAAATAATTGATGGCCAGCATAGACTCTGGGCATTTGATGAAAATGATCCCTTAAGTGGCAATTTTGAATTACCCGTAGTAGCCTATTATAATCTAGACAGAGCTTGGCAAGCCTATTTGTTCTATACAATTAATATTAAACCAGTAAAAATAAATACAAGTTTAGGTTATGACTTATACCCGTTGCTTCGTACGCAAGAATGGTTAGAAAACAGTAAAGAAGGACTAATCGCTTACAGAGAGACGAGATCACAAGAAATTGTAGAGGCGTTGTGGAATTATCCTGAAAGCCCTTGGTATAAAAGAATTAATATGATTGGAGAAAGTGGCGGCCCTACGATGAGTCAGGCAGCCTTCATACGTTCATTATCTAATTCTTTTTTTAAAAAGAAAAACGGTCTTTTCAGCAGTAATTTACTTGATAATGAGGTACTCCCATGGTCACGCAATCAACAAGCTGCATTCATAATTTTGCTATGGATTGAATTTGCCAATGAAGTTTCTAAAGTCGATGAGGAATGGGCTCAGTTGCTACGTAAGGAAGATCGTGAATTTAAAGATTATGAAGTTTCCGAAAATTGGGATCTGGCATTTATAAACAAAAATAGTTTTCTTGCAAGAGACCAAGGAGTGCGTGGGTTTTCAACTTATGCAAACGATTTCTTTTATTTGGTTGCTGGTACTTCTGACTATTCTTTTGATGAATTCAACTATTTAGAAGAAGAGGCTAAATCTATAACAAATGAAAATATTGATGTGGCTATAAAATATATCAAAAATGAGAAGTCAGACATATATGAGCTAATTCAACAATTTTGCCAAATAGCTTCAAAAGTTGATTGGAGAACACCTTCTGCCGAATTTACATCTGAAGAAGAAAGGACAGACCGGATGAGATTTAGAGGTAGCGGAGGATATTCCCAGTTCTGGAAAATTCTAAATGAATTGTTTCAAAATTCAGAAGACGCTACTATTGTAAAATATTCAAATCAGCTGGAATCCTAACATGAATTATTTAGATATAGTAAATAATGCTGATCCAAATCAAGTAGTTGATGGTATGGTGCAAATAAAAGCTAACTATTTGGCTAATGGTTATTTCTTGCCAAATACAAATCCGTTGCGGGATAATTCCATTAGTACTATAAAAGATCATTTTAGTAATACATCCATCTTACAACCAGATAACTTAAAAGTTTATTTGGCGACATCTGTTGTAGCTCATTGTTTTGATGGATGGCTGTATTTATCTCAGGCTATAGACAGTCTTTTGAAAGGAGATAAAGGTGCGGCTATACATTTGGCTTATTATGCTGAACTGAGAGGAACTATGTCCTTTTTAGCACGGCAGGGTGTCCTTGTTAATGATCGTAGGCATATAAGCATTTCATCCCTAGGTATTAATAATTGTACTCTAAAGGCAACTACACATGTAGCTACTTGGAAATTTTTAGAAAACTGGATTAATTCGCCTACCGTGGACCATACACCTTTATTACAATATTTCACAGTTAAAGGAAAAACCTTTGACCACTGGATAGGAGCAATACCGTCTCCAGTAAGCTCACAAGTGGCTAGTACTATAACGTTACAATGGCTGAAAGATTGGAGTTTTGACGTTCAAAATTATGAGGATGATAGAGCATTTAGAAATACAGTAAGTTATCAACCTCAACATTTAGTTGATAATTTGCCGATTGATTTTAAAGCTAAATTTTCTGGCATATGTAATATTTGGAAATTCATTGAACCTAATTCAACAGATAAATTTGCGCTTTTAGACAAGTATTTGTTTTCCAGACTATTCCATAATATTCACCAAAATTCCTTACCACCTTCGGCTAATATAACTCTACAGCAATTAATCAGTCAAACGTTTACAGCTAGTGGTTCTGGAGATGATGAAGCCATCAAATCAATTGTGGATCAAGGAATTACCAATCAACTCTTCACAACAGCTAGAACACCAACTATTACTAGTGCTACCGGAGAACTTATGCCCTTAAATATTATATCACGTGCTCTTTTATTACTTAGAATATCAAGTGGCTGCGTATTTGATCTAATGACATCAGCTGGTATAAATAAAAACCATATTGATTTCTATTTGAACAACCTCGGTAATAATAATGGATTTTGGAGTGGCGCCACCCCTACTGATTTTGACCTTCTTTGGGATGATGTTACAGACTCCATTTCATTTATCGATGAGTTGTTACATGAACCGAACGACATCATCCTGAAAGATTTGTACGACGAATGGCCAAAGGAACTCCATTATTTTAAACAAATTAGCAGAGCCAGCTTTTGGGGCAGTTGTGCCTGATTTGGTCTAGTGTAAGTAAGATTTCTAATAATAATCAAAAACAGATTTAGCGACTTCTGAATGGTTTGAAAGTGTTGAATTTTTTTACATGTGCCCCGATTTGATAATATATTTAAAGATCCTTTTTTATATTCAAATTATCCCCAAAAATCATCAACCCCATTATCTCTAATATATTCTAGAAATGAAATTAAAGCTTTTGCAGATTGCGAGTGATTAATTAATTTAGCCTCAAGGCCATATTTTTGCACAATTTCGGCATAGGTTTGATTTGATTTAGAATCAGGAATGAAAATTGTATCCCAATAAAAGTCCCTGTTTCCTCTAGGTACTTCTGACAACAAACCATCTGTTTCTCCTATAAAGGTTTTGATATCTTTACCATCACAGTATCCAATTACTGCTCTGGCAATTACTTTTTCCTTCGCAGAATTGGTTTCTAATAAAAATTTTTCTTGTAAAGTATTCCACAAAGGTTTTGTTAAACCACCAGGATAGCCAACTGATTTGTATTTCTCAAAAATAAGACCCGCATGCTCTACAATACATGGAATTTTGATTTTACTATAAGCTTCCTTAACTTCAAATCTCACCATTTTCTCAATATCGACTTCTAGTCTTTCATGGATGAGATTAGGGTATATTTTAAATTCAAAATTTCCTTTAATAGGGGTTCCATCGGTGAGAGAACAATTTTCCTCGAAAACTTTAATTTCTTCTTGTTTAAATTTGCTGCTGGTAACATAATTAATTCTTATCATAACTATTTACCTTTTATAAATGAGAGAAGTTCCGATATAAACTCTGTCATATTTTCAGTCTCCGCCGGAATAATTTCTATATGTCTAGACTTGAATAATAATTTTTCGAATTTCGAGGGATTTTTAACAACAATATAGGCTTTAGGTTCCTGTATGCCATTATTGCTTTTAAATTGATCAGTAATGGTTCTAAACAAATATGATACATTGGGATCTCTAAAACTATATCCCAAAAAAAGGACAGTTCTATTTAATAAATCAGATTTAAATCTATAATCCATTTCCGTTGAGAGTGCAAGTCTTTTTTCATAATCAGCTTCAGAAAGGACCATTTTATCTGGGTTCAGTAGATCACCATGAAATTTTATAATTTCGCATTCACCATTTTGAACTCGATGCATATCCTGCTCCTTAGCGATAATCTTATTAGAGCGCCCTAATGAAGTAAAAGAGTTTTCTAAAAAAGAATCAAAATTTGTGGTATAGAAAGTCTTACATTTATCTAATTCGGATAAACCTTTATGAATTGTTGAACCTTTTAAAGCTTCTATAGGAGGTTGAAATTCAGTAAGTAACCAATTTGTTAATTCCGTTGAATTAACATTTTTTAGTTTAAAATACTCTAATATTTGAAGATCTGTTCCTCTAACTCTTAATAAATCTGGATCATTGAATCCTAATAGATTCGCAGCCTTTTCTACAAGTTCACTCCACGAAGGACCTCTTCTCAGTTCTTCATTAATTTTCCATTCCACTGCCATAGAAATGCCCGCCCCAATAAATGGTAATAAACGACCTTCGGCGTAAACATCTCTTAGGTTTTTAGGAAAACTCATTTTCTTATAATCAATCTAGTCATTGAATGCATATGTGGAATGTTATTGTGAGGATGGGTTTCGTGTAAATCTTCATCGGATTCAAAAACAATTGTATTATTTGAAAAATATTCGGTATAGAATGAATGTTTTAATAGAAGTGGTTTAAATCCAGGATGCGCTGATAAATCATGTTCTCTATTATTAAAAGCGCAAATAATAAAAAGACCACCTGCTGTCAGACTTTTTAAACACAAATTTAGAACGATCTCAACACTTTCTTTATCCTTAAAACAATGAAAAAGACCATACGCAATTATTACGTCATATTTTCCCTCTGGATATGGAATGTCCAATGCATCAGACTGTCTCAAAATAATTGAAGGATATTTCGAACAGACTTTGGAAGCGTTGATAAGAGCAAATTCAGAAATATCATAAGCATCGACAAAAGATCCTTTTTCTGCGAAATAAACAGCATTTTTTCCTTCACCACATCCAATATCAAGAACTGACTTCCCTTGATATGCCTTAAACTCATCATCCAATTTCAGGATTAAACTACCTGGATTAGTGCCCCAAAAAGAACTACATTGTTTATATCCAATATCATAACCACCGTCACTCATTTTTGATTCGTATTAAACCAGTTAATAAATCCTTCCAATAATTGTTCTTTATTACCTCCATTAAATATATAAGCATCCGATTCATATTTGATTTGTTGTATTTCTTCTTCTACGGGATGATGTCTAGCCTCTCGAAATTGGTCAATTGATGCCTCCTTTTTACTTCTTATTGTATAATTTCTAAAAGCATCATCTCTAGTAGAATCAATATATATAATTATTAATTCGGGGAATAGCTTTTTAAGTTCTTTTAAAGTCTCCAAATGACGGATCCCATCAATCACGCTAATTGCGTCAGATTTTTTTATATGATTTTTAATCTCCTCTGCAAGCAAAAATGGACTTTCTTTCTTGTTAATAAAAATCTCAGCTTTCTTTTGAAATTCTACTCTGTCTCTTACTCCAAAATCATCCATATGGATAAGTTTGGCAACACATTTTCTCGTAGAAACGTGATTGAATCCAAATTTTTCGGAAAGACTTTCACAAATGATAGATTTTCCTGATGCGATTTCACCTACGAATACTATAACATCCGAAAATATATTAAATTTAGTTGGCTTTATAAAAACTGGATTTATTGTTTGAGTGTCATTATATAACTTCCGAATAATTAAATGTGACCAAAATTCAAATTTATAAAAGTCTTCCCACAACTGTTGTGGTGTCATAAACATTACTCCATTGACAGACAGTTCTGTAGTAACTTCTCTTATATTAAAACTATCAGGGATTTTACCTTTTAACACTATCCCTAGATGCTTAACTCCTTCTGGAGACGAGTCGTCATTAATATATCCAATAATTTCCAAATTTTCAGGAACCACACCCTTTAATTCCTCAGATACTTCTCTTTCAGCCGTTTCAAAAACACCGCCAAACCCTGCAGTAAATAATTTGCTGTTGTCAATATCTTGAACATGTCCACCAAATCCTAAGCAAGTTGATCCTTTAATCATACTATGCGCATTAGAAAATGAACCTCGCTTGTAAGTCAAAACTTCACCATTCCTGTTCGTTAATAAAACATACGCTATTAACTGTTTATAATTATTATTAACCTCCGCTTCTTTCCTCTCTATGAGTGTAAAGTTATTTTCATCTGCTAAAATATTTAAAAGTACTTCAATATCCGTTATGAAACCGAAATTTGATTTAATTGCATCTAGCCTTGTTCGTTCAATACAGATAAGTATCTCTTTAGGAATACCTTTCTTAAAAGGTTGTGATATATGCTCTTTCAGTCCAAACTCTCTAAGAGCGAATCTATTCGGTCCGACTCTCATAAATTTAGAATTGAAACCTTTTTTCCTTATTTCCGTAGAAATCCTCGCTTTCATTGAAAGCTCCGGAGTTTTACCTTTGGATATTAATCGTTCAGATTTTATGCCAAAATTAGTTATCTCGTGTGGTTTCAACGGTTTTTTAAATTCTCGTAGAATTTCTTCTGCAATTTCTAAAAATGTTCTTTTCATTATTTTATAAAAGTTCACCAGAACAAAGGATACGGAACATACCAAATATACATTTTTTAACTTACGTGATCTGTGATTTAATGTGTTTTTTAAAATATGTATTGAATACGAAAAATTGAGTTTTTTAATGGTCAATCCATGTAGAGTTGAGTAATTGAGGTCATAAAAAACAATTTATTATAATTGAATATCCGCTCCCTTTAAAAACAATAAACAATAAACAATGAAAAAAAGTAAAGCAATTTTCATAGGTGGATTATTATTCTTATTTCTATCCTCATTTTCCATAGATGTGTCTGGGGTGTGCGTCTGCAAAGGGCCAAAAAGCACAAAGTACCATTATAAAAAGGACTGCAGAGATCTTAAAAATTGTTCAACCGATATTTACACTGTATCCTTAGATGATGCAAAGAATGCCGGCCGGACGCTCTGTGCGTGGGAAGGTTAATTGGATGATTTAGAATTTTAATAACAAGGACAACTTCGAGAAAACACTGCCCTGAACAATTTAAATTCTCATAATTAATAGACGTAATAGTTGGTGTTATTGTCCTCTTTCTGTGGGTTTTCGGAGTTGTTGACTTTTAGGTTATGTAAAGATTATAATGAAACTTTTGACCTTTTAGTTTTTGCTAAAAAAAACACTCTTATCGTAAATAATACTCTCTATTATTTTTTTTTCTTTTAAGGTGGTGATTATTTCATTTCGGAGATCCTGGAGCCTCTTTTCATAAAATTCAATTATCTTATCCACAGGATCATTAATGATGGTATTGATATTAGTATTGACTGAATGACTTCCTTCATAAAAATTCGCGGTAGCATATAAAACGGATTCTTCATTAAATTTTTTCAATCCGGACGGAGTGACTCCTAAAGCTTGAGCTACTTCTTCGATTCTATTGTCATCAATAACTTCTGTTTGTTCGAGTTTGCTGATAGCTTGTTTGCTAATACCCCCTAATCGTTCGCCCAATTCCGTTTGGGTAAAACCTCTTAGGACCCTTACCTTCTCAATTTTACGTCCAATATGACTGGAAACATTCTCAAAGTTATTTTTCATTTTTTAAAATTTAAATTATTTCTTATTCAGATTGTTTTTTTCACTTTCCAATAATCTCTCATAAAGCTCCACTATTTTTTCTATTGGATTAAAAACTTGTGCTGCCGAAGAATCCGAAAAAGTATTATCATGTACGTTATAATGATTAATATTATAAACTACAGCATCTTCATCAAAATCCTTTAATAAATCTACAGGGATATTTAAATATTCCGCAATTACAATTAAGGTTTCTTCATCAATTTTCTCCTGTTGTTCAATTTGAGAAACTTGTTGTTGTGTCAATTTTAAGTCTTGAGCAAGAGATTCTTGTTTTACACCTAAGAAGGATCTCAATTTCGCGACATTGTGACCCATGTGAGTAGTATTTCTTTTCCTTTTTGTTGTTGTGTTCATGATTTAGAATTTAGGTAAAAATAGTAAAAGTCAATCAAATAAATGTAAAGGTCAACCAAAATTATTTTTTAGAAATAAACATTTTTATTTAATTGCAGTCGAAAGAGGTAATTACCGGAAATTAATCTAGTACCATTTCCTTAAACCTTTGAATAAAATGACCCGCTCCCAGTTTTCGACGACGCAAGAGCAGGCCTGGAAGTTAAAATTATTGTATAACCTTAACCATTGCAAAATTATGAAAAATAATTACAGGCAGTGCCTTGCGCTTGCACTTACTTTTGCGCTATTTACTTATTACTCCCCTATTTTTTCACAGAACCAACCACTCAAAACCATTAGTGGTAGCACAACGGACGCAGATGGGCCGTTGAGCGGAGTCAATGTACTTATTAAGAACAACACCACCCGAGGCACAATCAGTGCTTTAGACGGCTCCTACTCCATCCCCGCCCGCTCCAACGATACATTAGTATTCTCTTATGTAGGCTATAAAACCCAAGAGATTGCCGTTGGCAGTAAAATGAACATTCCAATAACCATGCAATCAGATGCCACAGCACTCGATCAAGTAGTTATAAATGCTGGCTATTACAGCGTTAAAAACAAAGAACGAACGGGAAATATAAGTACAATTTCCGCAGCTGAAATTGAAAAACAACCCGTCAACAATCCCTTAGCCGCCTTACAGGGCCGTATAGCTGGGGTCGATATTGTGGAAACCTCGGGTGTTCCAGGCAGCGGTTTCAATGTCCGCATCCGTGGCCAAAACAGCCTCACCGCTGGTAACGAACCTTTATATATTATTGACGGTGTGCCTTATGGTTCTAGCTCTTTGAGCTCCAGAGGTGTCTCCATGGAGATTATTCCTCTATCCAATGCCAGTCCGCTCAATGCCATTAATCCGGACAATATTGAAAGTATCGAAGTATTAAAGGATGCAGATGCGACTGCCATTTATGGTTCGCGGGGTTCTAATGGGGTAATACTTATTACCACCAAAAAGGGCAAGGAAGGGAAAACCCAGTTCTCTATTAGCAGCAGTACAGGCATAGCCAACATTACCCGAAAAATGGACCTCCTAAATACGGAACAATATTTAACGATGCGGCGCGAAGCTTTTGCGAACGAGGGTATCACGGAATATCCCGAAACGGCTTATGACATCAATGGCACTTGGAACCAAAATCGATACACCGATTGGCAGGAGGAACTTATCGGCGGCACCGCCCGAACACAAAACATTCAGGCTTCCGTTTCCGGTGGAAATGCCCAAACCCAATTTCGCCTCTCGGGTAACTACCAAAAGGAAACCACGGTCTTTTCAGGCGATTTTAAATACGATCGCCTAAACGTCAACGCCAACACCACCCACCAAAGTGCCGACAAGCGTTTCAAGCTCCTTTTCAATATAGCTTACGCCATTGAAAACAATAATCTTCCTCGGGCAGATATAACGTGGAACGCCATCAACCTTGCTCCAAATGCGCCAGCATTATATGACGAAAATGGAGAACTCAACTGGGAAAACAGTACGTGGGAAAATCCTCTTGCACAGTTCAAGGCCATTTATAAAAATAAAACAAACACTTTACTGTCAAATGCGGTGCTATCATACAAATTGTTTAAGAACCTCGAAACCAAAATAAACCTCGGCTACGGCAACACGCGTTTAGATGAGCTTGGAACACGTCCACATACCATCTACGATCCTACTGCCGGTTTAAATAGTTCGCTCTCATCCTTATCCAAAAGCAATAGTACAACCGAACATTATATTCTGGAACCACAATTGGAATGGAAAAAATCATTCAACAGTTTAAAAGTCGCTTTCCTGCTCGGGGCATCCTATCAAAAGAATACAACTGCACAACAAGGATTTATGGGTTTTGGTTTCCCTGACAATTCATTTATTGAAAACATTCAGGCGGCAACCACAATTATGCCTTTCAATGAAACTCAAACAGTCTACAGCTATCAATCCTTTTTTTCAAGGCTCAATTTCGCCTTTCGCGATAAACTGTTTCTAAACCTTACTGGTCGTCGCGATGGCTCTAGCCGTTTCGGTCCGGGTAATAAATATGGTAATTTTGGGGCTATAGGTTCGGCATGGCTGTTCTCTGAAGACATATCCTTTCCTTGGCTCAGCTTGGGTAAATTAAGGGGAAGCTACGGCATTACTGGGAATGACCAAATTGGCGATTACCAATACTTGCAATCCTACTTTCTCGGCTCAAGCCATTACAGTGATAATATAGGGCTTGAACCCGCAAGGCTATTTAATCCCGACTTTAAATGGGAGAAAAATAGAAAATCCGAAATTGGCTTGGAATTGGGCTTTTGGAATAATAGACTCTTTCTTAACCTTGCCTATTACAACAGCCGATCATCCAACCAATTAATCGATTACGCTTTACCCGCTACCACAGGTTTTACTTCCATACTAGCCAACTTGGACGCAGTGGTAGAAAACAAAGGTTTTGAAGCCGAAGTGAACGGCAGCATTGTGCAAAATGACAATTTCTCGTGGAAACTGGGAGCAAATATTACACGGCCGAAAAATACATTGCTTGAATTTCCCGGTCTCGAAAATTCCACCTATATCAATCGATTTGTTATTGGTGAATCGCTCAGTATTACCAAATTATATACTGTCACTGGAGTCGATCCGGAAACTGGGCTCTTTACCTTCGAGGATGTAAATGGCGATGGTGAAATTACTAGCCCCGAGGATAAACAGTTTGTTGCCGATTTCACGCCCAAATTTTACGGCGGTATCTCAAATTCCCTACAATACAAAAATTGGGGTTTAAATATTCATTTCCAGTTCGTCAAAAAAGATGTCTATAATCAATATTATAGGGGCCCACAACCGGGATCAATGTACAATCAATCAGTAGCAGTTTTGGATCGTTGGCAGCAATCAGGCGATACTCCATTTATGCAACAGTTTGGAACAGGTTCAAATAATGAAAGCTATTTAGCCTTTTCCCGCTTCGGTCAAAGTAATGGTGCTATTTCAGATGCATCTTTCATAAGAATAAAATCCTTGGAATTATCCTATTCCTTACCAATGCATAATGTACCCAACACCTCCTGCAGAATAGCGCTACAAGGGCAAAATCTTTTGACTTTTACGCAGTTTCAAGGAGGCGATCCAGAACGTACCATCGGTTATATCCCTTCCCTTCGTAGAATAGCCTTAAATCTCCAACTTCAATTTTAAATCAATTATCATGAAAATATATAGCTACATCAAACAGCCCTTTAAATACTATTTAATTGCCTTAATTACACTTTGCTTCCTATTGCCAGGATGTGAGGACTTTCTTGAACCCGAAACTCCCTTGGATCAAATTGACCAACAAAGTGTGTTTACTAATGAAACTACGGCCACTGCAGCAGTTACAACTCTTTATGGAAAATTACGGGATGGGGGGTTCCTTAGCGGCCATGCTTCTGGTAATAATGTTTTATTCGGATTTTATGCTGACGAATTGGATTTCTATGCAAACCCAGGCTCTACAACTGAATCTTTTTATTTACACCAAGTGTTGCCTTCCAATACAACACTTTCTGATATTTGGAATATTCCTTACAATATAATTTATTCCGCAAATGCCGTAATCGAAGGGATTGAATCCGCTTCTGCCCTACCCGAGGAATTAAAGAAGCAGCTTCGGGGTGAGGCTTTTTTTATAAGGGCATTTTGCCATTTTCATCTATTGAATTCCTTTGGCGATGTGCCATATATTAAAACTACCGACTACTCTATCAATACTTCCGTTTCCAGAATGTCGTCACAAGAGGTCTATGACAATATCCTAGTGGACCTTCTCGAGGCAAAATCACTTTTGGGAATGGAATATATGGATAGCGAAAGAATTCGTCCTAATAGCCTTGTCGTCTCCGCTCTTCTAGCAAGGGTATATTTATATCGCCAAGATTGGGCAAATGCGGAATTGGAAAGTTCCAGATTGATCAACAATTCGCTATTTACCTTGGATGCAGACATAAACAATGTTTTCTTAAAGGACAGCCCATCCACCGTCTGGCAATTCAAACCTTTAAACCAAGGCGACAATACAGTTGAAGCAAAATTCTTTATCTTTAATGAAGGCCCTCCTCCGTTTACCGCTCTTAATCCTGATTTACTAGCAGATATGGAAGTGGTAGATCTCCGCAAATTAAACTGGATTGGTGAAGTTTCCGATGGCTCACAATCCTGGTACTTCCCATTCAAATACAAGGAACGATCCAATACAGGCACCAGCTTAGAATATTCTAAGGTTTTCCGCCTTGCGGAACAATACCTAATTCGTGCGGAAGCAAGGGCAATGTCAGGAAATATTTCCGGCGCCCAGCATGACCTAAATATGGTTCGTAACCGTGCTGGCCTTGAAATTACTACGGCTTCCACCTCCCAACAATTAAAGGTTGCCATTCTATCCGAAAGAAGGTTCGAACTCTTTACAGAATTCGGCCATCGTTGGTTCGACCTCCGCAGAATGGGAATGGCCGAGGAGGTTTTGGCTCCAATAAAATCGAACTGGAAAAATACGGATGTACTATTGCCGATCCCCGAATCGGAATTATCTGCCAATCCCAATCTCAACCCTCAAAATCCTGGATATTAAAAATTATAAAATGAAAAAATACCTAATACCAATAATGGCCTGTATTGTTATAAAAACATTCTCCCAAAACCAAAGCGCCAATCCAAATAATTGGGGCGAATGGGAAAATATCTATTGCGGCGACATTTCCAATGATGGAAAATGGTTCTTTTATGTTTCAAAAACCGAAGCTGGAAATGATACTCTTGTATTAAAAACCATTATAGGCCACATGCAGTATAAGATTCCCGGAGGTAACCAAGGAAGTTTTACCAATAACAATAAATATTTTTCTACTATTAACGATAGCTTAAAGTTGGTGCTGATAGATCTTGAAAATAATAAACAATTGGAGATAGATAGTGTTTATCAGCGCGAGTTTACAAAGAATGAATCTTATTTAATTCTCAAAAAGCGTAAACAAAACAATACAGTTTTGGATGTTATAAATCTTCAAAGCGGTAAAATTTTTTCCACTTTCCTGATAAACACCTACTGCATCCATCCCTTTAAAAATCAAATTGCATTAAGAGACGATAACAATGGAAAAACCTCAGTAAACATCCTTGATCTCGCCACTAATAAATTTACCAGAGTAAAGGAATCCCATACTCATAATTTTAATAATTTATTATGGAGCGAAGATGGCAAACACCTTACCTTTCACGAATCTCCAAAAGAAGACATAACCGATAAGCCCAAGGTTTATAGCTGCAAACGCGCTCAATGCCAATCTTTCGTTGCATCCGATATTAGTAGTCTTAGCAGCTTTAAAATGAACAGGGGCTTTTCTGAGATATCCCAAATGGGTGATTTTGTTTTTTTTAAAGGGATACCAGAAAAGTGGAATACAGTTTCCAAAGTTCCCCCCGGGATTCAAATATGGTCCGGAACCGATAAATATATTTATCCCCAACGTAAAAGGGAAGGACTATTGGAGAAGCAACCCTATCGTTATACGTGGAATACAAGCAATGATTTCATCCAAATTATCTCAGATACTACGCTAACGGAAATTCTTACTGTTAACAATAACTACCTTTTAAAGATTGACAAGCTGGTCTACCAACCGCAATATAAGCATGTCGGCGAAGTGGATTATTACCTCTACCACTTTCATTCAGGTAAGGAAAAGCCGTTTTTAAGAAAACAAAATCCCGAACAACTTTTTGTCGATCCAATGGGTCAGTATATCGTGTTTTTTCGCAAAAATGCTTGGTACTCCTATAATATTAAAACTCAAAAATTTCAAAATCTCACAGACATATTGGAGCTATCCTTCTCCGACAATCATAGTGATAGAAGTGATAATCGAACCCCCTATTCCAAACGTATAAGATGGTTGGAAGAGGAAAATTCCATTCTTGTATGCGACGAATTTGATGTATGGAAACTCTCCTTGAATGGAAAAAGCAGAGAGAAACTCACAAAAGGAAGGGAAATAAAAAGAAAATATAAACCGGTAATAGATTTCGGAAATCCAAAAAACTTTAATCAACTTGTGGTGAATTATCAAAAAGGACTTTTATTACATGCCGAGGACGAAAACAAGGATGCCGGATATTTTTTGCTATCGTCAAATGACCCTCTTATTAAAATTGTATTTGGATCTTTTAAGGTTGATGGAATAAAATGGGATGTAAATATGAAATATTTCTTATTCCGCATTCAGTCATACACCACCCCTCCTAAGTTACTTTTTTATCATAGAGAATCAAATAGACTCAAAACACTAGTCCAATCCAATGAAAATAAAAAAATTGAGGAATGGGGAATACCCGAGCTTTTTGAATTTACCATGCAAAATGGTAAGCCTTCAAAAGGCTTTTTTATTTATCCCACCAATTACGATCCTACAAAAAAATATCCAATGGTCGTGTGTATCTATGAAAAGCAAACGGAAAGATTGCACGATTTTTATCCCATTTCCGATTTTGGAACCAGTGGCTTCAATCCCACTCATTACGCCCTCGACGGATACTTTGTACTAATGCCCGATATTGAATATGACATAGGAAATCCAGGAATCTCGGCCCTCAACTATGTGATAGAAAGTATGGATCATATAATTCAAAAGGTTAAAGTTGATACTGCCAAAATTGGATTGTATGGCTTTTCTTTTGGTGGTTATGAAAGCGCCTTTATCGCTACTCAAACCGATAGGTTCGCAGCTGTAGCATCCGGTGCCGCCGTCACCAATTTGGTTACTTTCTATCACGCCATTAATTGGGGCACTGGATTGGAAGAAATGTGGCGGATGGAAGATTATCAAATGAGAATGGGAAAATCATACTACGAAAGAAAAAAGGATTATTTCAAAAATTCCCCTTTCCACAATATCGAAAATCTTAATACCCCAATCTTGCTATGGGCAGGCGCTGAGGATTACCATATTGATTACAATGAAAGCATTCGCTTTTATTTGGCCTTGAGGAGATTGAATAAAAATGTGGAGCTATTGCTTTTTGAAAATGAAGGTCACAATATCTTGGACTATAAAAAACAGGAATACTTGAGCCATGCAATAAAAGAATGGTTTGATAAATATTGTAAATAAAAAAAAGGAGGGAAAATATCCCTCCTTAACTAATCATCACTTCAGTCACGCATCAATGGAATACTGCATCCCCACTGAAATACGGTTTTTCCGTCCACCTTACAGGTGTTATTTCCATTTACTGTACAACCATGGTCGCGTTGTAGCGAACAGCCATTGCTTAGGATATAGCCATGTACCAAGGCTGTTGAAGTGTCTGGATTCCCATTGGATGCAAAAGCAAACACGATTGCCAGTAAAAATGCCATCAACGGCATTCCGAACTTTAAAATTTTTGTTCTCATAATATAAAAGTTTTAATGAATTAGCGACCTACTATTTTTTACAGGTGTTCGGTCTTATTCCTGATACTGCACAGTATGTGTTCCGTTAGAGCCAGAGTTAAAATACTCTGGCTTTAACTTATATAATATTAATGTCTCTCCAAAAATGGCTGCCAATAAATCTCCATTAACCCTAAATCCTTTCAATTTCTTTCCTTTATCATGATAGAGTCTAAAACTGAACGCATAAGTATTGTTGGCGATATTATAAAGATCAATTATACTTGTTGTTTCGAAATCAACATCATCGAATTTTCCAAGTCGCTCACTTTCTATAAAAAGATAGTCTCCCTTCGTGGCACTCGCTTTATTAACCACCACAGATTTTGCTCCCAATGCGTATTGGTCGGTTTTTTTATAGTATGCCAGATCCAGTATAGCATGGGCAATGGTATCAATGGTACGCCCAGAAAATGAATGGTTTAATCGCTTATCTATTACTTCATAAGTATTCCGATACCGATAGACATATATAAATTCTTGTCGTCGATCGTTCCAAAGTAAAGTTCCATCAGCATCAATTACCCCATCTACCTGAGTCCTTAGTACTCTGTCATTAAATTTAACCTCAGACTCCCCTTTTCTTTGCTGATAACGCCCAAGGTAGTATTCCCCGTCGTTTCGCTAATACTCACAATTCCTAAATTGAAAGTGTCAGCTACGATAAAATGTAGGAAATGGGTATCGTTATAATAAGGGAACGCCTCTCTATCTTGTAAACTTCCTCTAAACACAATAGGAACCGTCCCATCCCCCAAATAGAGATAGGGTGGTCTAACTTCAGTCCGCACCCTCCTATAGGGCAATGTCGAGTCGCTTATCGCAACGCTATATTTTTCTATCTTATGCTGCGCTATATCAACCTCACCTAGATAGAGAGGCGCCATATAATTCCCAAGGTAAATTTTTTCCTTGTCCATCCCAGCGATATAATAGGTGTCCCATTCCAGCGTAAACTCCTGAAGTGTCTCAAAGGGTTGAGGTATATACCTCCTCTGAAAAGCATTATTCCGATGTATCTTCTTCTCCGAAAAAGTAAATAACAAAGCCACTGCACCTATTCCCACTACTGCAAGAATTACTAGTACTAATAATTTCCTTTTCGTAAACCAAGGCTTCGATAATAAAATAGCAACAGCGGCCAACACAATAAAAACAATGTTAAAAATGAGATGCTCTGTCCATCCCAATTTCTCCAAAACCCCTCCACAAGAGCAGGGAATAAAGTCGGAAAAATTGAGGATGATATAGATATAGATCGTAAACATAACCATCAAGGTAAAAGCAGCGTAAAGGGCTAGAACCCTGAACTTAGGAACCACCAACAAAAGAGCGATGACAATCTCTATCCCTGGTATCAGCCAAGCAATAATCCCCGCATAAGCACTGAGTAGAGGTGACTGAGACAACTGAACGGTAAAGGTTTCAAAATCGAGAAGTTTACTGATAGCGGCGTAGATAAATAAAATCACATAAGCGAATACCACAAACTGGATTAAACCCCTTTTCCTTTTCTCATTTATAACACCATCCCAACCCATAACGTACTCAATTAGCTATCCTAAAAGTACTTCAACCCCATAAGCTAAATCGATGGTACAGCCATAGAATGTGTATGGTCACGACCGTAATAACGAATTAATCAAGAATCTTAAAATCAGTATTTCAATCTCTTTTTAAGCTCGGTCTAAGTTCAGCCAACCTCCGTCAACCATCTGTGTTACCTTAATCCCACAGTACATTCTCCCTATAGAGCCAGCCTAAATCCTCTCCGCCGGTCTAATCTCCCTTTAGGGTCGGGGTAAATCCCACATTCCCCTCTAGGCCAAGGCCAAGCTCAGACACCCGCCCCTAATGGGGAGAATAAAAATTCGCCGCTTTTTTAAGATAGATGAATTTAAATTCCTGAAAATATCAATAGTGTCGTCACCCTTTTGGCGGGGGTAAATCTTAAGGCCTTGTCAAGGTCGCATTCACCCTTTTGGCTAGGGTACCTCCCACATTCCCCTCTAGGTCGCAACAAAGCTCAGACCCCTACCCCTAAAGGGGAGGATAAAAATTCGTCGCTTTTTTAAGATAGATGAATTTAACTTCCTCTGAAGTTGAGATAAAACACCAATTTTAAATATCAGTAGTCGTCCTTCTCTAAGCCAATATCAAATTTCCATTCATCCTTTAGGGCCGGGGTAAATCCCACACCCCTCTTTAAGGCCATGTCAAGGTCCCATTCACCCTCGAGGCCGTGGAAATCCCATTCCAAATCCTCGTCTCTTTTAAGGCCGAGGCAAAACGCATCTATAACCCTCTGCGACCTTTGCGCCTCCGCGTTTAAACCAACCAAAACTACATCCACTATCAACTCCGAACAAATCCCGAATCCCCAATCCCCAATCACTAATTTTCATCATCCCAGTCATCAAACCCCTAGCCACTCAAAGCTACCTGAGTGTTTTGAAAGCCATAAAGCCAGTTTCAAAAACCTCCAAATTTCTCTAGCTTTCAAAACGTACCGAAGGCCCAACTTCAAATAAACCCCTCCTCCTCACCACGTCGCAAAAGATCAATATCATTCCCATCCTCCACCTCAAAAACTTCTTTTAAACGTTTTTTCCTTTTCTCAATGGCCGGTAGAGAAAGCGGAATGTAAATGGGCAAATCCTTGGTTAATTTTCCAATAGAGATATAATACAGTATCAACCGGTCAAACCTATCCAAATGATAAGTAAACCCATGCTGTCTTCGAAGAAATTTGGTTACTGTTTTACTGTAATAGGGTGGGTCTTCCAACACATCAATTACCGCCTGCATAAAGTTCTCCGGAGTTAAGTCCCCCTTTATCATCAAACCTTCTGGATCTATACTTTCCAGTAAATTTTGAATAAGCAAATTGTTATCGAAGGTGGTGATTATAATGATTTTTGTTTTTGGAAACCGTTCTCTAATTACTACCCCCAAATCCTCTCCCGATTGATATTTAGTAGTTGGGTGGTTGGGTAATTGTATATCCAGAAAAACCAAGTGAAGCGTCTTATTTTTAAAACTAGCGTCAAGTTCTCTCATTGCAGTCTCTATGCTTGTCGCATTGGTCATATGAAACTTATATGTGCTTGAACGTTCATTCAAAACATTTAAGGCACTGGCATAACCAAGCAAAGTCATTGTGTGGTCATCCACTAATAAAGCATTAATATTTTTAATCTCCATAACTCAAGGTTTTTGTGGAATGCTTATTTTAATGGAAGTGCCATAACCAATATTAGAAGTAATAGCTACTTCCCCATTAAGTTTCTCAGCCCGATTCTTAAGATTTTTTAACCCTATACCTTTGTGAATAGTTTTTAACTTAAATCCCTTCCCATTGTCCATAACCGAAATATTTAATAATCTGTCCTCCACCGTAAATTCAATAATAACATAAGTTGCCTTTGCATGCCTAATTATATTCTGGAATATTTCATCCATAATGCGGGATATATTAGTCTTACTCAAATACGCCAATGACTCCCATTCTAAAGCATTGTCAGAATGAAACCGATATTGAAAATTGCCAAACTCGCTTCTTTCCTGAATGGTATTCTTAATCTCATCTAGAAATTCCAATTCACACCAAATTAATTCATTTCTTAAATCGTGGGAAATGTGTCGTATATCGGTCTCAATACCCGCAAGCTCATCAATGGAGTCTTTATGTTGATTCACGTTTTCAGTGGTGCCGGAAAGTTCAAGAAATGCCCATTTAAAGCGAACTGAAAACATTCTTGCTAAAATTCCGTCGTGCAATTCTTCCGATATGCGAAGCCGTTCTAAGTTTCGCCCTCTTTCCAAAATTGTTTTGTTTTCCAAGGCAAGCAAAAACATATCTTCATTGTTTTGTTGTTGTTCGCGCTCAAAAACAAGCCTTTTGTTTTTCGCTCGCTGGCGCGTATTCCAATAAAGGAGCATAAACAGAAGTGTACTGACAACAGAAAATGCAATTATCCAAGTCCGTTCTCTAAAAAGTCTTTCGTTCTCACTTATGTATTTCTCCGTTTCATATCGAATGGACGTAAATTTGTTGCGGATGCTCCGTTCTCTATGGTTAAGTTTCTTGTTTAAGTCTATATGCTGCTGTAAATATCCTAGTTTATTACTCGGTTCCAAAAGAGATAATATTTCAAGAGTCTCTAAAACATCCCGGTTCAATCCACTTTCAAGTGCTAGGATAAGCGCTTTTTTGGCATAATTAATAGCACTCAAACTATCGCCTTCTTTTGCATACACTTCAGCTAAGTGGATCCTGCCAACAACAGCACCTGGGATATCATCAAGACTGTCCCGAATGTTCATTGCCCTGTGCATCGGCATTAAGATATCTACCGGACTATTCATAAGAAAATGGGTGTAGGCCCTATTGTCCAGTAGTTTTGCGTATAGAGATGGTCTCCTTTGTAAGACTTCATCAAAATCAAATGCCTTCTTAAAGTAGTATAGCGCCCTTTCATACTTTAAGGTCTTCTGATACATTACTCCCATATTGTTCCATAATTCAACCTGATAATATTGAGGATCCTGTAGAGCACCCATAAATCCTGCGGCCTTATTATAGTAATCTAGAGCATTTTCATACTCTTCGAGGTTGTCCGCAATCGCCCCCAACTGATTAAACGAGAGATAAAGCTGTTTTGGTTTGTCTGCTGTTTCAAAGTTTTCTATCGCATTAAAGAGGAGCATCTCGGCACCAGTAAAATCACGTATTTGGGTTGAAATAAATGCTAGATTATAAAGCATCTTGCCGGCATAGTAGTAATTATTTTGCGTCGAATAAATCTTGTAGGCCCTGTCATAGTGATAATAACTACTGTCATAGTCCTTCTTTTGGAGATAATAAGAACCATAATTCCAATGGGAATCAGCAATGAACTTTGCATCTCCCAAGTGTTCGGCGAGTAACTTAGCCTCCGCAGCTACTTTTTTGAATAATAAGGTGTCTTTTAATTCTGATAATTGAACTGCTAATTCGCTTAAGCCTTTGTATTTTAAGCTATCATCCTTGCTCTTCAGATGGAGGTGATAGGCTGTTTTGAGTCGTGTGATTTTGGCGGATACCGAAAGAGAATCACTTAGGAAATGCGTATCGTAATTCGAAACCTTATTTGAAGAAAGTCCTAAATCCAGGGAATACAAACATATTGAAGGAAACAATAGTAATATTCCTATGATAGCCCAGGCCAGCTCACGCCTTATTGTTTGGTGGTGAGTTTTCATTTGTAAGGATTTGGGGTGATAAGAAAAAGTAAGATAAGCCTTTCTTTTTAAAAAAAGGCTCATCTTTCAATTCAATATGTCTATCCATCCTTTTCATTATCGGGTTCTACACTGTGCTCCCCTCCAGTACCATATACTGTGGGTAAATTTTGCATTTCACTGTCTTCAGCGATTTCGATAGGATTGCAGGAGCTCATTAGGCTCACGACTAAAAGTAGGCTAAGGAATACAAATTTTGTTTTCATAATGAGAGTCTTTAGTTAAATGAATATTTAATACCTCTTAAGCGAGGCCTCTCATTGTGCACAATGAATCTAACGTTTAGGTTAGAAGGATAGCAACTTCCTGACGGCTAAGATAATTTTCAATGAACCAATATTTATGGTATTCTAATCCTATTAAGTGAAAGGTATGAATCTACAAGTGAAATACTATCCAATACCAGTATGTCTATCGATTTTATCAAATAGAAGCATTTCGGGCATTCAATAACAACTTTTTCACCGTTTCTATATTCACTAAGTATGATTTGGATAAGGGTAGGGGATTCTTCCAATTCCGTAGATAGATTTTTCCTTTGCCAAGATGTATCCTCGATACATGAAATGAGTTAATTACATAACTCTTGTGAATACGTTGGAAATTATATGGCAATAGTAGATGTGAATGTTTTAGAGTTTTAAAGTTTGTCAAGCATCTTCCATCGCTCATAATAAATTCAGTAGTGTATCCATCAGCTTTCAGTAGTACGATGTCATTAATCAATAGATACTGAAAATCGTAATAATAACTAATGCAATAGAACTTGTTAGGCACTCGTATTGTCTTATAATCAACCAATACCTTTAAAATCGCTTCCTTGTTCGTCGGTTCATCGATTACGTCTATAAATCCACTCTTAAAAGCCTTTAACCCCTTAATAGCACATCTTGTAATCCCAATATAATTGGGTGCAATCCCGAGTGATTTGTTTAACTTTTGAATGATCTCTTGGTGGTTGCCCCAGAAAGTATCAAGATTTATTATAATGAGTTCGGGTTCAAATTTCAAAATCTCGTGCAATTTGAAATGAGAATTTTTTACAATAGCCGAACATTCAAATTCCCCAATACTATTGAAACTATTGGTGATTACTTTTGAAGACGAAGGGTCATTATCGAAAATTAAATAAAATCTCAAATCCAAAAATTTAATTTGGGAATATTATAAATTTAAATTTCAAATAATATACGGCTCAACCATACTCTTTAAACGGGAAGAAACGGGATAAGTGAATTTTCGAGTCCTATCTTGGGTTCACTAACCAATATCGTCCCAGCATGAAACTCTATACAGATCAGCTTTCCATATTGGAGGATAGTCTTTCCAAATTCGAAAATGAAAGCTTTATTTATAAACGTGCGGAATTAGCCATTACGGCATGTCAAGACTGTCTAACAATCCTACGTTTAAAAGTGTCTAAAAATGGATTTAGAAGTGAGCAGGAGGAATGCACTTTTTTTAAGGATATAAAGCCTAAGGTGGTAGGTTACTTGTACTTCTATATCAATCTAATCGAGTTGGAACGTCATAAGCCTATAATAGGGGACAAGAATAAGCATCGTTTTTTAGCCGAATTCGTCTCAGGTTTAAAGAGTTTTTTTCTAGAACATAGAGAATTTTATGAATATTACTTGAGACGTCATACCCATAAAGATGCCGAATTCTTTTGTCGGAAAATCCACTTTCCTGACCTACACCTAAATTCAATATCCACGATGATTGACGCAAACTTTAATACTTCTCACGACTTAATTCTTGCACGTATTATAGGAAATACAAATACCATTAATTACATCCGCAATAAGATTTCCAGAAAACCTAAACTTAAAATTGAACGGGAAAAAAACAACAATCTTCAATGGACAGGCGCCAAATCAGATTTAATCGAATTAATATACGCCTTACATGAAACTGGGACTATTAATCATGGCAACACAGACATAAAAGAACTCGCGACCCTATTCCAACAAATTCTCAAGATCGATTTAGGCGAATACTATCGCACTTACATAGAAATCCGTTCCAGAAAAATAAACCAAACCAAATTTCTCGACCGAATGAAAACCAACCTCAAGAAAAGGATGTCCCAAGCCGACCAATAACCCCACCCAATTCCTTTCCCTGAACTTCCCTCTACCCTCTACCCTCTACCCTCTACCCTCTACCCTCTACCAACTACTCGAATGTCTAAGGAAGAATGATTAAAGCATAATGGTTAAACGGCTAATAGTTAATAGCTAATAGTTAATGTTTCCTCTTCTGCTCCGTCTACCCTCTCCCCTTTGTCCTCCGACAAAGTGTGCCGAAGCTTCAGCGAAGGGGGAGTTTACCCACACCCAACATCCCTCACCCAGCATCCAGCATCCAGCACCGGTCACCTCACCCATAACCCATCACCTCCATCATCAACACCCATCATCTAACACCCATCATCTAACACCCAACCACCGACCAACTACCAACTACCGACTACCAACTACCTATCAAAAAACTTCCGAAGCTAAGGTTCCCGAGTGTTTTCTCACGCTCGCCAGAGCATAAGAAAAAGTACCGAGGGAAAAAAAACACCCACCTTGGGTACACCTTGTGCTTTTTATCTACCCAATCTTCAAATCTTTGCCATACGAAGGTCAAATAGTGCAAAAAATTGTCAATCCAAAAAGCCATAACCCTTTGACAGCTTTTAAAATCCCCGTCTCTCCCACTAGAATTATTTTCAACTCTTAAATCAAATCAATACGCCAGTTACCATCCTTGCTACTGACTATGATTTAAACTCGAACTACTCGAAGAAATAAAAAAGTTCAACACACGTCAAACACCACTAGAGCCAAAAAAGGGACTTAAAATCTTCCGAGGTTATGGAAATGCTCTCCATCAGCCTAGGAACATTGCAAAATCTCCGCATCAGTAGAAACCTATCCTAATCAAAAATTGGTGGGATAATCTCGTTCTAAGAACGAGAAATCCGATGCGTAATAGAAGAAAATGAAATCTCTTATAACGTATTATATTCGGACGGTATTTAAAAATATAGGATCGGCTAAAGTTAAGGGTGCTATGTGTGATTTTATAATGTGAATAAATATCCTAGAGCAAAAAATATTCCGAATTTTACCTTTGAAATCGTTATATCAGTTGGTAATTCTGCATAACCGGTGCTGATGTCGTATACATTACTAATTCTATCTACATAACCCGCAATTCCTCCAACATCTACAGAAACATTGTGTTTTTTACCGATAGAAAAACCACCTCCCACTAAAATTCGCGGTTTTATTTTTTCACCAATGGAAATGCCTGGTCCAAATGTTCCGTGAACTCCCATGGTATCATTATTAAACTTTTTTCCAAACCTAACTAACGTAGCCATCCCAATTTCTACTTTTTCATCCTTTTCCTTTATCAAATTATAAACTCTTGTTGTGTCGGAAGTTGATGTTGAAAATGTACTATATCGTTCATCATAAAGATTAGAGCCATAGAAAGAAACTCCTATTGACCAATAACTATTGCTTCTAATGGGAAAAACAAATGGCATTTTATATGCTTGCAATCTAAAATCAGAACTTAGCGGTTCAATAAATAATTCAACATTAGCTTGATCTTCCTTAAATTGTAAAGGAAGCGAAGTATATGAACCTTTCTTATTTCTAATGAACAAAATAGATTTTAATAGCTCAAGTGACTTTTCTGAATTTATTGACTCTTTTAATGTACTCAAAAAGGAAATAAATTTACTATAACTCTCTTTTCTTTCTTTATCAGCTTCGATAAATTCTACCTTCTTATTTATATCATCTGCATTTTTTTTTGAGAAACTTTCAAAATTAGATTTATGGCTTGTAACCAATTTGCTAAATTCTTCTATTCCAATTCTAATTTGATCAATTTCTTTTATGGCTAGTTCAATATCATAATTTGATTCTAACAAGTTGTTATCGCTATATGCCGAAAGTTGCTTCTTTCCAATTTCAAACTTTAGATTATCAATTTTGTTTACAATTTCAATTTGATTTTCCAATAATGAAATGAGTATTAATTTTTCTTCATTTAGACGATCTGAAATAATATTTTCATTTCCTTTTAATTTTGGAAAATTTAAATTTTCTAAACTATGTAAATTGATAAGGTCATTCTTAAATACAGGGGAACTAGAAGTACTGTTTTTTAAATTTGCGACTAGAGAAGACAGTGTTTCAAGACTAAAACCATCAAATGTAGGCGTCCTTAACGCTGTGAAGAGAGTTGTGTCTTTTGTATTTAATGAAATTTTCCAAAGATTTAGATTTATATCACTTATGATTATTCGATAATAATCACCTTCTTTAAATACGGGAAATTTTTCAATGATCTTATTTTCAAAATTAATTTTTATATCATAAGTAGATTGAGCATTAGTACCCCACATATTCAATATTAATAAGACGGAAAATAAATGAATCTTTTTCATTTTTATAACTTTAATTGTTTAGCCTAAATGTAATTTTAACCGTATCTGCTTTCAATACCCACTAACGGGTATTTTTAATAATAAAGGTCTCTATAACCACCGATCAGCTTACATTCAATGCATGAATCAATCAATCAATCAATCTTCAACACACACACCCCTCACCGAGCACCCAACATCTGACATCCGTCACCCGTCACCCAACATCCTCTATCCTCTACCCCCTACCAACTACGGACTACCAACTACCGACTACCAATTACCCACTACCAACTACCCACTACCTATCAAAAAACTTCCGAAGCTAAGGTTCCCGAGCCTGTCCGCCGAAGGAGGATGTTTTCTCACGCTCGCCAGAGCATGAGAAAAAGTACCGAGGGAAAAAAATCACCCACCTTGGGTACACCTTGTGAATTCCTTTCTTCCATTCTTTAAATCTTTGCAGTACGAAGGTCAAATCGTGCAAAAAGTTGTCAATCTAAAAAACCATAACTCTTTGGCAACTTTTATAATCCCCGGCTCCCCACGGGGATTATTTTAATCATTTTAAATCATTCAGCTATGCCAGTAACCATTCTCACTACCGACGATCTCTACGATTTTAAATTAGAGCTTCTCGACGAAATCAAAAAACTCATTACACCAAAACCTCAAGAGTCAAAAAGATACTTGAAATCTTCCGAGGTAATGGAGATGCTCTCCATCAGCCCCGGCACATTGCAAAATTTAAGAATAAACGGAACCCTACCCTATTCTAAAATTGGCGGAATAATCCTGTACGAAGAACGAGAAATAGAACGCGTAATGGAGGAAAACAAAGTCTCAGGTCGCTAGACCCTTATACCATTAGGATGCAAATACTTTATAACAAAAACCCATGGCCAATGTTAATTACATCGCTCACTTAAACGCATTTTTTATGACCATTGCAAAAGACTCCAGACTCAATCCAACCCATATCAGTTTATATATGGCACTATTCAATATTTGGAACATAAACCGATTTCCAGAAGACTTTATCATAATCCGTGATGAGGTTATGAAACTCTCAAAAATCGGCTCCAAATCCACCTACCACCGTTGTCTAAAGCAATTGGATTCTTGGAAATACCTCCGGTATATCCCTTCTCACAATTCATTTAAAGGCAGCAGAATCAGCTTGTTCATTTTTGGGACAACCTCTAAACAACCTCTGGACTCAGCTATCCCAAATCAAGGACAACCCTTGGTACCATATATAAACAATAACAAACCAAATGAAAACATATTTAAACGAGAGCTCCCGCAAGATGAAGAAAAAGTAATTTCTTTTTTTTTCTGAAAACAATTGGCCAAAAATAGAAGCCCAAAAATTCTATGCCCATTACACAGCCATCGGCTGGCGCATAGGCGGAAAAATCAAAATGACCGACTGGCACGCCTCCGCCAAAAGCTGGATGCTAAAAGCCGAAGAATTCAACCGAAAACAAACCCCATCCCCACCGTCCCAAATTAAAGACAACCTAAAAACCACAAAATCCAAAAATTACAAAGAACCTCTATAACCAAAGAAAAAAGCATTAAAAGTAATCCCAAACAAAGGTTCTTGAGTGTTTTCTTTAGCTCGGTAGAGCTAAAGAAAAAGTACCGAAAGACAAACAAAGGTCCCTGAGCGGAGTCGAAGGGCAACCTGCAACCTTTAACCAACAACCAAATGAAAACCCTACCCAAATACCACCCCTCCACCCCCCACATCCTAATCGAAGGTGGCGTAGAATTCCATTTGGGAAAAATGAAAGGCGATACCATCAATTACGATTTTTCCAAGATGCTCATTTACCTCAACGCAAAAGGGAAATTACTCTTCGGAAAAGAATTCAAAATCCACGAAGAAGATCATCAAATAATCTATCAGCTATGCCTCTACTTCATCAAAGATGAAGTCACCTGCCCAAAATTCAACATCGACCCCACCAAAGGAATTTTACTCAGTGGCCCGGTAGGTTGTGGCAAAACAACTCTAATGAAATTATTGCGACATCTAGTCCCCCATCGTCGACCTTATGAAATCATCCCTACAAGAAATATCGTATTCGGTTTTAACAACCTTGGATATTCCATAATCGAACAATATGGTAACAGTAATTTCTACTGTTTTGACGATCTAGGCGTAGAACCCGAAGGAAAACACTTCGGAAAAGACTGTAACGTGATGGGCGAAATCCTCCTCTCCCGTCACGAACTATTCACCCAATGTCATCCTGAGCGCAGTCGAACGGCTGAGCTGCCTGTCCTGAGCGCCCAGTCGAAGGGCAGTCGAAGGACTGAGCAACCCAATTTTCATTGTCACCCTGAGCGCAGTCGAAGGGCTTCAATTTTAACCAGTATGACCCACATAACCACCAACCTCAACGCAGAAGAAATTGAAGACCGCTACGGCAACCGCGTCCGCAGCCGCCTGCGTGAAATGGTAAACGTAATAGGCTTCGACAAAAACACAAAAGACAAAAGAAAATGAAAACTCCAAAGCCCAATTGCTTTCAAATTAACCCAATGCCAGGTGCCTGAGTATTTTCTCTTGCCCGGTAGAGCAAGAGAAAAAGTACCGAAGGCCTTAACTCATAACTCATAACTCTGAACTCATAACTATAACACCCGTCATCCAGCATCCGTCATAACTCATAACTCATAACTCATGAAAACCCCACCCTTCTGGCACTGGTTCCTCGCCAACGAAAAAAAACTACGAACCATTCACACCATTCCTGAAAGTGAAGGCAACCAATTATTATACTGGTTTTACCAGCATCTTCGTTACTACAGCCCTAAAATAGGCTTCCAATTAATTATCCCTACGAGTTCCAAAAAACTATCAACTCTTTCCCTTTCCACTTGTGGTGATTACGAAGTGCGTCAACTCATTTTAAATCTAATAGAAGCAGCCCCAAAAACCCCCAATTGGATTATCTCAGCCACCATATCAACGCTATCTGAAGAAGACTCAGAATATTTTGAAAATGAATTCCGCTTAAACAAAATTAGCTGCAACGCATCCAATTTAAAAGTTTGGCCAAAACATATTGATCCAGTAACGAATAAATTAATTCTAGGAATTATTCCCAATTTCCCAATAGCTAAAATTGACCCTGAAATAGTACACGAAACAGTAGTCGAAATATTAAAAGACACCCTGGGAGAAAACATCTATAACCGTCATATAAAAGACATCAACCTTCACTCAGAAATCCCTCAAGATGAAAAACTATTCGAGCTACGGGAGTTAAAATTATTTTTGGAAAACCTATAACTATTTCAAGCAGATTACTAGGCTAATTACTACATACTGACCACTGTAAACCAAATTTTAATTTCTTCCAGTTCCCCAGCGAAGTCTTAATATTATTGCATAAACCTTATGTCTAAATCTTAAGAAAATTTAAAGTTTACTTTTCCTAAAAAAAGCACCTAGACTATTTGCTATTTTAATTAAACCCCTATCAATTGTTTTAGTTTGTTTAAATTTTCCTGCTTTCCTTGTTCCAAAACCTCTTTCCCATAAGTGGTCTTGAATCGGTGTCCCTCCAAAAACGCAATGTTGTGCAGTAGCCATGTGTCATCCGTCATAGCAATGCCGCGAAACAGTTCCCATTCCTTTCGCAAGAGCATATTCCTGTATAAAAAATTGGGTGTTCCCAAGTGGAACAAATCGGCATCACAGAGTATTTCCCCATAAATATCATGGGGGTTCTGAGGCATTTTTGTAGCGTCTATGCAAGAGAGGATCCTCTCAATTTCTGTATTAGTAAAATTTGCTTTTTCCATATACTGAGCAGCAAGCCTTTTGCTCACTTCCTCGTGGCCTTCATAATTTTCCGAGAAGCCTGTATCGTGAAAGCAGGCCGCAATAGCTATAAGATCTGCCTCTTTTGGTTGTATTCCCATGGCTTCAGAAATCAAAAAGACATTGTCGATTACCTCTTGTGTATGCGCAAAGTTGTGAAAAGGAAGATTCACACATTTATCGCTATGAAGAATGTCTGAACAATACCCAGTAATGTTTTTAATCGTCATCATGGTCGTGATGGGAATCAAGTTCAATTAAATTGTTGGAATCGTTTCTGATCTCAACGTGGGTTATTTCGCCACCACTGGTACCCACAAATTTGGAAATAACAATATTGCTTATAGACAGGAGCAGCACTACGATAAAGCCGTATTTAGCAAAAGCGAATTTTTTGTAGTGAATAAACATGGCCACAAGAGAGGCACCCCCCAGAATCAACATCATTGTATAAAAAAGCTCTGCCAATTCTTCGTGCTTATGGATAAGGGTTTCACTCGCTCCCGGTAGATTTTCTACGATATCCTCCGCTGCTTCCCCTGTATAAAAGGCAGCAATGGCCGCTAGGGCACTAAAAATGAAAATACCCAATGCCGTTGCCTTTACTTGGGGGCTCTTTGTGATATACCCTGTGAGTAAGACCAAAAACCCAATCAATACTCCCACAATGGGAAGATGGGTTACTACTAAATGAAAATGCACATCGTTCATAATTGTTTTATTTAAAATGTTAAAGGCTTTAGGTTAATTCAGATTTGATTTTTGCGATTATTGACTTGAAATTGTCTATTTTAATGTTAAAACTGGTTTCAATTTGTTTCCGAATTGGCTCCTTTCCCTCGGGGGAGGGCTGGGCCTGCCTGCCAGAGGCACGTAGGCAGGGATGGGACTTACAAAAGGTTTGAAATATCACAGCTATTCTAAACTAGAACCAGGTTAATTCAGATTTGATATTTGTGATTGTCAATAGTAACAATGTTGTTTTTAATCACCGTGAACATAGAAAATCCGATTGCACCCTTTTAGGGGCGGGGCAAAACAATCGGATTTTCGGTCTTTTCTTTCGACCACGCCTTACTCAGTTATTAAATTAAATGCTCCTTTGATCAAAAACTCCGTGTCTGGCTCGAAATCAGACGCATTGAGTATTTGGGTAAACCCTTTGTTTGTAGCTCCTATTTTCACCAACACCCTTTTGAAATTTGTGTTATCTTCTTTCACAAGCACGAAAAAGTCATTGTCAATGTTTGCGACCGCTTCTGATGGCAATGCAGGATGTTCCGCAGTTGTGGTCAGGATTTCAGCTTCAATGTACATTCTGGGAGCAAAAAGTTTTACTTCTTTTTCATTCGCCAAATCCCCGTGAATATTTACGGTCCTATCCTGTGCGTTTATTGTCTTGTTGACTAAATGGACTACTCCCTTATATACTTTTTCCGTGTCGTTTTGCAATCTCACATTGATTTGCTGACCTACTTTTACCATGGGAAGGTCATTTTCAAAAATCTTCAATTCTATATGGAGGTCGTCTGTATTGGTAACGGTTACGGCAATATCGGAAGGGTTTAGGTACATTCCTTTACTTGCATTTACCGAAGTTGCGTAACCCGATAATGGCGAAGTCACACTGATTACCGACCTGATGTTTTCGCCCGTTAGGGTATTTGGATTAATGTTCATAAGACTCAACCTCTTTTTAAGGGATTGGAATTGTGCCAAAGTCACGGTATAATCCGATTCGGCCTTTAAAAAAACCTTTTTTGAAGTCACATTATCGGTCATCAGTTCTTTCTGGCGTTCATAATCCGATTTCAAATAGCTCAAACGTCCTTGGGCTTCCAGAAAATCCTGTTGTACCTGAACATATTCCGGATTTTCAATTGTGAACAATACCTGTCCTTGTTTTACCGCATTCCCCGGCAATAGATTGATTTCCTTTACGTAGCCGGCAAAGTAGGCACTAACATCTGCTTGGTTCTGTGGCGGTACTGCGAACATGCCGTTGGCTTTCACAACAGTGTTAAACTCCTGCATCGATATTTTGCCCAATTCCATGTCTCCGGATCTGAACTGATTTTCGGTTATGGTAATTACTTCTCGGTCTGTATTCTCTATTGTGGCTTCTGTATTGGCCGCTTCTGTTTTTCCTTTTGAATTACAGGAAGCCAGCGTTAGCACTAAAAGAATGCCCGTTAGACTTATAATATTGGTGAAATTGTTGACTGTATTTTTCATCGTTAATTGATTAAATAGTTTAATTCTAAAACCGTTGCGTTATACGCGTTCAGGTTTTGTAAATAGGTGATTTGAATGTTTTTGGCACTTTCCAATAGCTGTACATATTGCAGGAAATCTATCTCTCCGTTTTGAAATGATTTTGACGCACTTGTCGTTAATTCTTTTGCCAGGTTGCCACCAATGGTTTCATAATAATCAACGCCTTCCTGAAATTTGTTTAAATCGGATAATAAGCCTTGATACCTTGATTCCAGTTGTATCTTGTAATTTTCAGATTCATCTGCCATTATCATAGTCTCTGTTTTTGCGGCATTGATTTTTGCTTTGTTCGCTCCAAACCATAAAGGAATGGACACGCCCGCTTGAAATCCATTATATCGCTTTGCATCCAATCCATTGTTGGTGCCCTGGAAGACTGATATATGCAAGTCGGGAAGCAATCTTTGCCTTTCCAAAGAGAGGGAGACTTTGCTCAATTTCTGAGCGGAATCATAGTAAAGAATCCCGGGATGGTCACTAAAATTAGGTGGTTGCAATTCCAGTCTGGGCAAACGGTTCTCCTCTATGGTAACCAACGAATCTGTCTGCATCCATTGATGTAGCATCGTAAATGCCTTTGCTACGTCTTCTTTTGTTTGTGAAAGCAAAATGGATATTTCTTTTTGCTTGGTCTCTGCCGTTAGTTTTTCCAATAAATTGGTTTCGCCCACATCATATCGTTTGTTGGCAGCTCTGGAGAATTGCCCATAAAGACTGTCCAGAAAAGTGTATTGGTGCACAAGACTGTTGTAGTAAACCACATTGTAATAGGCTTTGTAAACTTCTTTGGTCAAGGCTCTCTCATTTAATCGGTATTGTTGGGTGGACAACTCAACCTTTTGTTTTTCCACCTTTCGCTGTGCTCCATAAATAGTTGGAAACTGTATGGATTGAGTCACCCCAAAAACATCCAATGGGCGGCCGTTTTCGGCAATGTTGTTTTGGTCAGAACTATAATATACCTGAGTTTTATCTAAGTTGAAGGCACTTCCTACTAACTGTTTGGATTGGTCTATCCTCTTCGCGGAAGCCTTAAGGCCGTTATTATTCTCTATGGCTATCTGTACTGCTTGTTCCGCATTAACAGGGTTTTGTTGGGCAATGCCAAAAACAGGCAAGAACAAAAGGGCAATAACTCCGAGAGCCTTAAAATTTACTTTTTTCTTGACTTTTGGATGATGTCCTTTTCTGTCGAACATTGCATATAAAATTGGTAATACCACTAGGGTCAATGCAGTAGCAGTTATCAATCCTCCTACAACAACTGTTGCCAGAGGCCTTTGCACCTCCGCTCCGGCCGAAGTTGAAATTGCCATAGGTAAAAAGCCTAAAGCTGCCGCCGATGCTGTTAATAACACAGGGCGTAACCTATTCTTTGTACCCATTAAAATTCGCTTGTTAATATTGGTTATCCCGTGTGCTTTGAGTTCCTTAAATTCTTCAATCAATACAATACCGTTTAGCACGGCAATTCCAAAAAGAGCAATAAAGCCCACGCCTGCAGAAATACTAAAGGGCAGATCCCGTATATACAGTAACATCACGCCTCCAATGGCAGATAATGGAATTGCGCTATAAATCATCAAGGCTTCTTTTATGGAATTGAATGCAAAGTAGAGTAAGACGAAAATCAGGACCAGTGCAATAGGTACGGCAATTTTTAATCTTGCCGTTGCTGTGCGAAGATTTTCAAATTGCCCTCCATAGCTTATCGAATAACCCGTAGGCAACTTAATATCTCTTTCAATAATAGCTTGAACATCCTTTACAACCGATTCCAGATCGCGGTTACGGACGTTCACACCTACAACTATACGTCGCTTGGTATCATCGCGCGAAATTTTTGCCGGTCCCTTGGTGTAACCTATTTTGGCGAATTCACTTAATGGCAGCTGCATTCCGTTGGGAAGAGCAATCGAAGCCATCTCTAAATTTTCGATATCCTTTCTTTGGTCTTGGTCATAACGAAGCACCAGATCAAATTGCTTTTCTCCTTCGAAAACTGTTCCTGCGGTCATTCCTGCAAAACCCATTGTGACGACCTTGTTTAAATCCTCAATGTTCAACCCGTATTTTGCAATTTTTCTACGGTCATACTTCACGGACATCTGGGGCAGTCCGGCAGTTTTCTCTACAATAATATCGGCAGCTCCTTCCACATTTTGTATTGCTTTTTCTATTTCCATAGCTTTTTTGTAGAGTATGTCCAGATCCTCTCCAAAAACCTTTATGGCCAAATCGGCACGTACTCCCGTAATCAGCTCGTTGAATCGCATTTCGATAGGCTGGGTAAACTCAAAATCAACACCTGCTATCTCCGATAAGGCTTCTTTAAATTTATCTGCCAGTTCGTTTTTAGTCTTGGCAGATACCCATTCGCCTTTTGGTCTTAGTTTGATTATAACATCACTTTCTTCCATGGACATTGGGTCTGTAGGTACTTCGGCAGCACCAATCCGACTGACAACTTGCTCTACTTCTGGAAACTTTTTCAATATTTTTTCCATTCGGGTTGTCGCTTCGATAGTTTTGCTCAATGAAGTTCCAGTCTTCAATACAGGTTGAATTACAAAATCGCCCTCGTCCAAAGTCGGTACGAATTCCCCTCCCATTCTCGTAAATAGAAATGCGGTAAACACCAATAGTCCCACTGCAATGCCCAAAACCAATTTCTTTTTACGCAACGCCCAAGATATGGTAGGCTGGTATTTTCTTTCCAAAAAATTGATCAGTCTGGATGAAATAGTCCTTTTTTCGGTATTGGTAGGTTTGATGAACAGAGATGCCATTACCGGTATGTAGGTAAAACACAGCACCATAGCGCCAATAAGGGCAAAAGTGAATACCAATGCCATAGGCCGGAACATTTTACCTTCCACATTGACTAGGGATAAAATTGGTATAAATACGATGATTATGATTATTTGCCCGAAAACGGCAGAATTCATCATTTTAGTCGCGCCTTGATAGGTAATGTTATCTATTAATCCTTGTCTTTCGTTTTTGGGAAGTGCCAATATCTTAGCCCGTTGACTGGTGATTTTAAAAGCAATAAATTCAACAATAATTACTGCACCATCGATGATAATCCCGAAGTCTATCGCCCCTAAGCTCATCAAGTTGGCATCCACGCCGAAGAGGTACATCAGGGAAAGTGCAAATAGCAATGATAATGGAATGACGGAAGCTACCACCAAACCAGAGCGCAGGTTGCCCAAGAGCAACACTACGACGAAAATCACAATTAAGCTCCCCAGTATCAGGTTTTCGGCAATGGTGAAAGTAGTTTTAGCAATAAGTTCACTTCGCTCTAGAAAGGGATTAATGGAAATGCCCGGAGGCAATGAGGATTGTATTTCGGCCACGCGTTCTTTTATCGCTTCGATAACAGCATTGGAGTTAGCATCTTTGAGCATCATTACCTGGCCCAATACTTTTTCTCCTTCCCCGTTTCCCGTGATCGCACCAAAACGGTTGGCGTGGCCAAAGCCTACTTTGGCAATGTCTCCAACATAGACCGGCACGTCTCCCTTATTTGTTACGACGATATCTTCAATGTCCTGTAAGGAACCCACAAGACCTTCGCCCCTGATAAAGTAGCTTTCATTCGCTTTCTCTATATAACCGCCGCCAGCAACGTTATTGTTTTTTTCCAATGCACTGAACACATCAAAGATGGAAACGTCCATAGCACGGAGTCGTTCAGGATTAATGGCCACTTCATAGGTCTTTAGGTAGCCTCCCCAAGTATTTACTTCTACCACACCCGGAATGCCGGAAAGTTGGCGTTTTACCACCCAATCCTGAATGGTGCGCACATCGGATAATGAATACCGTTCTTTGTATTTTGGATCAACATCGATTATATATTGATATATCTCGCCCAAACCTGTGGAAACGGGTCCCATAAAAGGTGTGCCGAAACCTGCCGGTATTTTTTCTTCGGCACTTTTTATTTTCTCTGCAATAAGCTGACGGGGTAGATAAGTGCCCATGTTATCATTAAAAACAACGGTAACTACCGATAGTCCAAACTTTGATACCGAACGGATTTCCTTTACTCCGGGCAAATTCGCCATTTCCAATTCCACGGGATAGGTCAAAAACTTTTCTACGTCTTCCGTAGCTAAGTTTCTGGAGGTGGTAATGACCTGGACTTGATTGTTGGTTACATCCGGTACGGCACCAATGGGAATATTGGCTAAGGAATAAAGGCCAAAGCCAACGATACCCGCAGTAAACAAGAGTACAATAAGTTTGTGGTGGATGCTATATTGGATTATGCGTTCTAACATTTTATGCTGGTTTGTTGAAAATTATATCACAAATGTATTTGTAGCATCTAAGAGCCATCTAAGCGGTTTCTTAAGATTCGCTTAAGAATTATTATTCCTTGGTTTACCATAAAAACAAAAGCCCCGAACATTGTCCAGGGCCTTTGCCAATCAACCAATAAAAACCAACCAAAACATCTAATGGTCAACAGGGGGAATCTATTTTCCTTTTCAAGCTAATGCTGCTAATTCAAATATAAAAGTAGTATCGTATTATAAAGGTTTACTAAGGAAAGTCTTAAGATTGGATTAAAATTTAATCGTGAAAGTAGTTCCCAGACCCAATTCACTTTCCACGTGAATTTCTGCATTTATCGCATCGGCAGCCTTTTTGGCTATGGAAAGACCTAGGCCGGTTCCTGAAATGCTTTTATGGTTTAGTGCATCGGACCTAAAAAAGTGGTTGAACAAGTTGTTCAAATCCTCTTTTTTAATACCTATCCCTTCATCCTGGACCTTGCAGACAATTTTGGAATCGGTTTCCATAATTGTAATGTGTAGCGTTTTGTTCTCCCTGGAATATTTTATGGCATTGCCGATAATGTTGTCCAAAATCAGATTGCTGTAATAGTGTGGCACCAAACTTTCTAAGGCAAGGTCAGTGTGAAAATCTATTGTAAGGTCTTTGTTAGCTATACTTTTCTTATGCCTTGAAAGGATTTCGTCTATTAGGGTGGGTAAGGGAACTAAGGATTGGTCCACTGTTTTTGAGCTCGTATCTAACCTCGCCAGTAGTAAAAGTTGTTCTAATGTAGCAGTCATTCGGTCTATTTCCGTAAGACTAAACTTTATTTTATCTTCATATTCTGCCCGCTCCCTTGGTTTTCGAATCAAGACCTCAAGTGTTCCCTTTAATGTTGCCAAAGGGGTACGCAGTTCGTGCGAAGCATCGGAAGTAAATTGCCGCTCTCGCTCAATGGCGCTTTCAATACGCTGTAATAATTGGTTGATTCCCGAGGACAATTCGTAGAGTTCGTCTTTATTTTGGGGCAAAACCACCCTTTCATTCAAATTATTCTTTGTAATCCTTTTCGTGGTTTCGGTTATAATCTTTACAGGAATGATGCCCCGTCCTGCCAAGTATCTAGACATAAAATACAATCCCACCAAAAGGAATAAATAGGAAATAATTAAAACATTCCGCAGGCTAAGCAATACCATCTTGGATGATTCCAATGACATTGCGGCCAGTATAAAACCTTTTATTTTACCGTTTTCCTCAATAGGCACCTGTACTTGCCGAATGGCTATACTGTTCAATGTTTCATTAAAATGGCCACCGTAGTTTTGTTGTGGGTTGAAGGTTAGGACATCTTCCTTAAGGTTTGGCGATTTGTCCATAAATTTGCCATTCTTATTCAGGATCTGAATAAAGACTGGATTTACCTGAACTTCCCGATGTTCTCTTTCCTCCCACTCTCTTTTGTTTCTTACCTTTATGCTATCTCCTACAATTATAATTTCACCCGTATGCTTTTCAGCTTCAAAAGACAAATCGTCATCGAGATTTTGATAGACCGTTTCCTTCACTACAAAATAAACAGCAATAAACGCCACGACCATAATCACGGCAGTAGCTATCATATAATGTAAAGCAATTCTATTTCTAAAACTTAAGTTCATACTTCTTTTGCTACATAGCCCACTCCACGAACGGTTTGGATATAGTTTTCATCCTCTCCAAGTTTTAATTTTTTCCGCAGGGCATTAATATATACATCGATAACTCCAGTGTTATACTCAAAATGGATATCCCAAACACTTTCAATGATACGGGACCTTCGGCAGACTATACCCTTGTTGCGAATAAGATATTCCAGAAGTGCAAACTCTTTTTGCGTAAGACTAATTTCCTCCTCAGATTTAAAGACTTGATGTGTTGCGGTATTCAGTGTAATGTTTCCAAGTTTAAAAACGGAATGTTCCCCAGATTTAGGACGCAATTGCACCTTGATCCGTTCTAAAAGCTCTTCAAAATGAAAGGGTTTTTTTATATAGTCGTTCGCACCGGCTTGAAGTCCGAAAATGGTTTCATCAAGAGTGTCCTTTGCCGTTAAAAATATGACAGGCGTTTCCTTAAACTCCTTTCTGAATTGACGACAAATTTCAATACCACTTAACCCTGGCACCATCCAATCCAACAGCAACAAATCATATTCCCCCGAAAGGGCCAATTGAAGACCTTGCTTCCCTTCCTCTGCAATATCAACGGCATAGGACTCCTCCTCCAAGCCTTGTTTGAGGAAGTTGTATATGCCGGGTTCATCTTCTACGATTAAAATTCTCATAGGACAATATTTATAATATTTAATAATGCTAAGATTTGGTCAAATGGGATTCAATCAATATTCAATGCTCAATGTTCAATGTTCAATGCTATTTAGGCATGGACAAACTTGCAACCCTTGTCCACCGAAGCTTCAGCGAAGGTGGATGAAACCTGAAACTTGCAACCCTTGTCCACCGAAGCTTCAGCGAAGGTGGATGAAACCTGAAACCCTATTTAGGTTTTTCCAGACTTTTTGCTGGATATTGCGATTCCATTTCTTTCATTGAACTTACCACCCAGTTTTGTATCAATACTTTTTGATCCGCACTCATAACTGCATCGCGATGCGCTAATGTATATGAAAACATTGGCATATCGCCATCTTTTACTTCCTTCCCTATTTCCTTGAATTTTTTGTATTGCCTATAGACAGGATACTCCATAAAGGTAGAAAAGTTCAATTCATCTTTACCTTCTACAATGTGATCATCAAGCCACCAGGCAACAGGTTGAATATTGGAATACCAAGGATAATGGGTTGTATTGCTATGGCAATCATAACAGGAAACCTTCAAAATTTGTTGCACGTCTTGGGGTACTTCATACTTCGCTGTAATTTGGTTTGCGGCAATTTCTTCACCTGAGTTTTTTGCGGGCCTTATAAATTGAATCGCAATGAATGCAATAATTACAATTACCAGAATTACTTTTAAAACCTTTTTCATCTTTTTCATCTTTAAGAGATTAGACATGTCTAAAACATTCAATACTAAAATGTTCCACAAAAGTTGTAATTCTAAATTAAGCTAAGATTTGGTATTTCTTAAGATTGGCTTAAGATTTATCAAATACTATCCAGCCGTATTTTGTTTTTGTATTGCTTATAGTTTATGATTCATTTATTATTAAATGATTGTCCGTAAAGCTACCTAATGTTCAAATATGACATAGGATGAAAGGACATAAGACCTGCCTGCCAAAGGCCTGCCTGCCAAGGCACGACAGGCAGGCACGACAGGCAGGCGTATGATTATTCCAGTTTGTATAGAAATAATAACCATGAATGCTCTTTTGTCTTATGTCCCACGTCTTACCGTCTTAAGTCTATTTTAGGTTACTTTCCGGATAAGCATATATTATAATTCGTTTAAAATCAACCAATCTGCTACGTGCTGCAAACAATCAAACATTGTCAATGGTATTTATAGTGCCTGAAATTGAACAAGACAATTTTACTGTATTATAGATGGTTCCAAACTTTTCAATGTTCTTTTTAAGCAAGTCTGTATTAAGCTTTTTATCGTTGCTGTAAATTGTCAAGTTGTAAACGATACTGTCCATCCTCGGAGGATTTTCAAGACGTGTGGCATTCACTTCAACAGTGGCTTTTGTATAGGAAAATTTCAGCATACCCGAAAAACGTTCAATATTCTTCAACATACAGGCCGCAAAAGCACCCAAGTATAATTCGGCGGGATTTGGCAGCGTTTCAGCAGTTTTTAAAGTCGTTCCAAAATCTATATCAGACTGCTTTATATGAATAACAGCATCATCATTTGCAGTGGATGAGGCTTTGATTTGGTATTTCATGCTTTGTGGTTCAATTAGTTTAAAAGTTACAATACTTCACAATATGACAGAGGACCTGTCTGCCGGTCGGTAAGTCTTCGCCTTTTTTCTTTCGTCTTTTTCCTACTGTGCTTCCGCCCTTATCTAATCTTCCTTTTTAGTGCCACTCACTATCCTAGAGACTATTCCCTTATGGACTGTAAATTCAGCTACAAGTACACCTGAAATATGAATTACGATAAACCCAATCAGGTAATAAATACCGAGTACATGGATTTCCTCCATTGGTTTTTTAAATTCCTTTGGTCCCAATTCTATTATAAGTCCCGTAACCAATGATGTAGCAACACAGATATAAAAAATAATATATGCCCATTTTTGGAATCGCTCTTTTATAGATAGGTTTTTAGTAATAGGATTTTGAATTCGCATATGCCCAAATGCAGGAAGAATGAAACGAATACTAAATAATCCAACCAATACATAGCCAATGTAAATGTGCCAATCCCACATGGGTTGTCTTATCTTTTTTGCTAAAACAATAAGTTGATCTTGAGTCAAAACCAGATCCGTGCCACTCAAATAATCCTGTATGATGGTTGCTACATTATACTTGTTCATCCATGTTAACCGCAAAAAAATGGTGATTAACAACAGTAGAAATGAAACAGCTATTGCCCAATGGATTATTCGATAGATTTTAGAATACTTTGTTTTTTCCATGATGTTTGTTTTTAATAATGTTTATTTTCTTTTTCAGATAATATTATATTCTGCAACCTATTTGTGTTTCGTTCAGAACGCAGCAAGTATTAAGAAAACTCCCTTGTTAAGCACCAAAGACGTTTCTAGAGGAAAATCAGAGGCGATAAATTGTTCACGACTTCTTGTTTGTAGTTAATAATCTTAACCCATTGAGCATTTAAAGTTGCCTCTCAACAAAAAAATAATTCAGCTATATAAAATCAAAATCCTCAAAAATTATATTTTCCTTCGGCACCTTAAGGGTCTTAAAATCTTTCAATAGCGCACTTCTCATTTCCTTAGGACCGCAAATAAAAATGGTACTATTCTTCCTGTCTTTGATATCACTACCTTTTATAAATCCGCCTTTATCTGAACAGGAAAAGTTAACTCGAAAATTGGTCATTGCTTTTTCCAGCTTTTGGAATTCGTGTAGATGAAAGCCCTCTGCCTCACTATTTACGCAGTAGTATAAATCAACATCCAGTCCTAGCATTGGATTCTTTTCTAAATCTCTACACCAGCTGATGAATGGGGCAATTCCAACTCCGCCACCAATCCATATCTGCTTCTTCTTGCCTAATTTATAGTCAAAACAGCCATAAGGTCCCTCAACCAAGGCAGCAGTGTCCAAGGTCAATTTTTTATAAAGATTATTGGTGTAGTCACCCAAAGACTTAACGAGTATATTAATCTCTCCTTCATTTGAAGAACCGCAAATAGTGAATGGATGCGATTCCATGCTAATCCCTTTGTTTACAAATTGGAAGAAACAAAATTGCCCAGAAATATAATCGAAATTAACAGAGTGATTCCGCAAGGTAATTTCCATTGTTCTCTCATCCAACTTGTCGATTTTTACTACCGTGAATGGGTGTTTTTTTACCGCCCACTTATGAAATATAGCTTTGTACATAAATGCCGCCACCCCAAGAATAGAAATAATTAGAAAGTAGATTGAAAGCAAGGGTTTTTCTTCAAAAAAACCAGCCACCCCAAACACATGGACGATGCCTAAAATAAAAAACAAGCCCATGAATTTGTGTGTTATTTTCCACTTGTCATAAGGTAATTTTATAACTAGGGTAAACAGCAACAATGTACACAGACCTATTAAGGCCCAACTGCCCAAATTTATTTCCATTTTTCTATGGACGGGCAACAGATACCAAAATGTTTTTTCTATGTTGTCAGGCAACCATCTAACTGCCAAGACCACTGGATGGGCCAGCAACGCAAATAATGCTAGTTTGCCAACTGTGTGGTGGATCCGATATAACTTATCAAGCCCTCCAAAATATTTTTCTATCACTTTAATCCGGGTGGATAACATAAAGGAAAAGGCGAACAAGGAGAATCCAATTACAGCGAACAGTTGACTACCATACACAATAATTGGATAGGCATTGTGCTTTATTGTTGTTTGTGGGAAGGTTAAAGCCCAAAGAAAAACAGGTAACACAATTACCAGAAAAATCAAAATTAAATATCCATTTCTATTCTTCATGAGTATTTATATTTTCCAGAGTTTTTGGTTTATATCATACACGGCCTAGCGGTGTGTCTTTTATCCTACATTCACGTTGAACAAATACCCCACCAAGGCTGTCAACCCCATTGCAACAGTACCCCAGAAAGTTATTCTAATTACAGCTCTTTTTATGCTGGAGCCTCCTGTTTTGGCCGCTAAGCCCCCTAAAACAATTAGGAATAAAAGTGCAGAACCGTAGAGGTAATATTCCAAGTGTTCTAATGGCAGAAATAATGCTATCAACAAAGGAAGCACCCCTCCTACCGTAAAGGCAGCTCCAGAGGCAAGGGCGGCTTGTGTGGGGTTGGCTCTACTCATTTCATTAATTCCCAACTCATCCCTAACATGGGCGGCCAGGGCATCCTTTTCTGTGAGTTCCTGGGCAACGGTCAGGGCGGTTTCCTTTTTTTTAAACCTCTTTTTTCATAAATTTCAGCGAGTCGTTGCAATTCAATTTCAGGCATTTCCTCCAATTCTAGCTTTTCCCTCTCAATGTCCGCATGTTCAACATCGGTTTGTGAACTCACAGAAACATATTCTCCCGCTGCCATGGATAAAGCACCCGCCACTAATCCAGCTACCGTCGCCAAGATAACAGGCTCTCTAAAATCACTTGCGGCAGCAACACCTATTGCGATACTTGCCGTTGATAAAATCCCGTCATTTGCTCCCAGTACAGCTGCTCGTAACCAATTGCTACGGTGTATGTAATGACTGTCTAAATAATCATCTGCTAATTCTGACATCTTGAAATTTTATAGCTATTATCGTAAATATACAACAGGGCTTTGGCTAGTAAGGTGACAAAAATCACTTTTGGAAAATTTATGGATATTACTTTTTATTTAACCAACAGGCACGGTTGAATCCTTGACTAGAGAACCAGAAAGTACCTTAGGAAAATTAAGAACAGTAGAAAGCAGGTTAAAATGATAAAAACGGTTAGAATAATAAACCAAACTAGTTTATCTTTCTTGGAAATGCTGCTTTTTACAGTCTTTACATTGTTTTTTCCTTCGGCACGTTTTTTTCGTCTAATTTCTGACATAAAATAATGTCTTTGTGTTTAAAACTTTATCCATAAGGATCAAAAATATCATATTCTCTACCTGAAACCTGTTTTGACCATAAACCAACTATTTGATAACACCAATTCACTGATCCAGTAAAAGTTGCAATTATTAATTAAGATAGGATTTGGTATTTCTTAAGATTGGCTTAAAATTTAAAAAGAATGGGTAGCAGCTCGATATTTTTATTCTGCAGAAAAATTTATTCCATTAAAAAAAATTGGTTTTTTAACCTCATTTTAATATCATATCCACTCTCTCCCAAAATTACGGGTAGATCAACGTTTGAACTTCGCCGCGAAAGCTCTCAAGATAATCTTTCTCAATAGAGATTTCGGCAATTCCAAAATGTTGTGTTAGCCTCAGTAGCCGGTGGAATGGACACTACCCGCAGACAAGAAGGAGATGAGCCAAGATCGAAGCAAACGGATATATCATAGACCAACTTTTATACCCTCTACAGGATTGAAACACTGATCACTGATCACTGATCACTGATTACTGATTACTGATTATTGAATAATAAAGAGGTAACTGAGCCTGGCCGAAGGGGAATGTTCCGAATTTACCTCGGGAGGTGCAGAGGGTCTGGCCACTGCATACTGATAATAGTTTGTTTCCTCCGAAAACTAAATTTGAACTATATGCGGCTCCATTCTTTTTGTTCATTTTAATTCTGCGTTCATTGTCACTGAACAGTCTATAAAAATGAACACAATCATAACCCACAACTTAAATATACCCCTACATCCACCAATTAACCGCCCTCTGGCATCCAATAAACCTCATGTAACCCAATCTCTAATTCCTTTACACTTAAAAATAACGTGTAAAGAAAATTCGATTTTCTTTACATATGGTCTAAAAGAAACATACAGATTAAAATAAATTAGCATATGCCTAAGTACTAAAACAATATTTGGAAGACCTTAAATAGTGAACTGAGGAAAGCGGCTTCCAAACCAAAACGAAATCAACTAGCCGATAGAACCAACATTACCACAGTGAATATCAATAGCACCAAAACCACAAAATTCACAATAGGTTTTTCCGCAACAGTTTCATCCTCCCCCCCGGTCTCCTCGGAATCCGAAGGAAACAAAACAAGGAGTAGATCATTAATCCAATTATTGATTTGTTTCATAATTAAACGTTACGCTTTTGTCAAGTAATGGCTGGGGTGATTGGCTCGAGTGGCTTGGCGATGTGTGCCGCTTTGGTTCTTGATATTTATATTCGCCCCCCCACTCCCTTAAACTTCTCTACAAACGAGGCTATCTTTTGAAAAACACTCTGCTTTTTTGTCAAATACTGAGGATTCAAAGGACTCATTCTTGGCAAAATAGCGTTGAGTTCTGTCCCGTTTTCACTGGCATATTCCCGTTTAAGAGACGCCAAAAGATAGCGTTTTGCTGCTTCCTCATTTAGATCTTCATCTGCAATTAATTCCGTAGCCTCCGCCTTCTGTTTTTCTTGGGCATAAGAAAAGAATGCATCTATGATGCTCGCTTTATCTTGAATGCTGTCAAGGTCAGTTGCATTAATGAAATCGACTACTAAACTCTCTTTTGCTCTGTTGCCTATACTTGCACGAATAACCCTACGAACCTCTTCAGTTAAAGACGCTTTATCTTTGGTCTCTTTATTTTGTTCAAATATCAATTCAAGAATGTAATCGAGGTTTATTTCTTGTGATTTAAGCAAATCAATTTCAAAGACTACATCATCCCAATCAATAGTTGATTCTGCAGCTTCTTCTCCTTTTTTCTGCTCTCTTAACCAATCCCGAATATCATTATAAGTCGATCGATAATCCTGCACAGTTCTTTCGGGCAGCATTTCAATCTTTTGCATGGCGGTAATATCTTCATCTGTTATAAAGTGACTTTCTTTAAAGGTCTCAATAGCCTCCTTATCATTTATATCTATTTCTCGAAGTGCTTTAAGATGGACAAATTCGTCGTAATTCTGTAGTATGTTTTCAACGCGCAGATATTCTCCAAAGAGTTTTGTAAAATCCTTTTTATCGGCCTCGGTAGCTATCTCGTCAGGATCGGGAAACCTTTCATTAAGTTCCTTAACCACCTCTGTATAACCTCTTCGCGCTTCTCCGGTGACAATATCCGTAAAGCCTTCCAAGTATTCTTTATAGCTCTTTTCAAGAACTACATTTTTGGTATTCTTGTCTCCAAAAAGTGTAATCGCATCAATGGTCGCTTTCTCCAAATCACGGAAGGTAATAATATTACCAAAGGTTTTGGAGGCGTCAAAAATACGGTTGGTACGCGAAAAGGCTTGCATTAAACCATGATAGCGTAGGTTTTTATCTACAAAAAGTGTGTTGAGCCTAGGCGCATCAAATCCTGTTAAGAACATACCTACTACAATTAGTAAGTCTACTTCTCTATTTTTTACACGTTTTGCAAGGTCTCGATAATAGTCTTGAAAGCCTTTGCTATCGATACCATAATTCATTTTAAATGTAGCGTTATAGTCTTCAATAGCTTTAGATAAAAACTCTTTTGCACTGCTGTTCATGGCAGAAGGTTCAAAGCTTTCATCCAATATTTCACCTATGGCACTTTGCTCTTCATTCGCTGCAAAGGAGAAAATCGTCGCTATTTTTAATGGCTTATCGCTTTCCTTTTGTAAATTATTTAATTCCTCATAATAAAACTTTGCCGCATCTATGCTACTCACTGCAAACATGGCATTAAAGCCACTGTTTCCACCTTTGGTTCTATGTGTTTTCTGTCTGTAATTCTGTAAAATGTATTGAGATACTTCTTTGATACGAGCAGGATGAAGCAAAGCTGTTTTGTTTTCGGCAGCACTTAGCTTTTTTTCATCAATTTCGGTTTCTATGCCTTTAAATTGTGGACGTACATCATTATAATCCACTTTAAACTTTAGCACTTTCTCATCTCTAATGGCATCCGTGATAACGTACGAATGTAATTCACGACCAAATACACTCGCTGTGGTTTCAGATCCTAAAGCGTTTTGAGCGAAAATTGGCGTTCCCGTAAAGCCAAATTGATAATACTTTTTAAATTTCTTTTTAAGATTCTTTTGAGCTTCTCCAAATTGAGAACGATGGGCTTCATCAAAAATGAAAACCACCTGCTTTTGATAAATGGCTAAATCATTTTCACCTTTTATCAGATTATTCAGTTTCTGAATGGTGGTGACGATAATCTTATTATCATCTTTTTCAATATTCCGCCTTAAGCCTGCAGTACTATCCGAGCCGTTCACACTATCCGGAGAGAAACGTTGATACTCTTTCATAGTTTGATAATCCAGATCCTTACGGTCTACCACAAAGAATACTTTATCAATAAAATCCAATTGTGTGGCGAGTCGTGCCGCTTTAAAACTGGTGAGCGTTTTACCCGAGCCGGTGGTGTGCCAAATGAAACCACCACTTTCAGAGTCAGACCAATTTTTCGCCTGGTAGGAACTTTCTATTTTCCATAATATTCTTTCTGTTGCTGCAATTTGATAAGGTCTCATCACAAGAAGTATATCACTTGTATCGAATACCGAATAATTGAGCAGCACATTTAAAAGGGTGTGTTTCTGAAAAAATGTGGCCGTAAAATCTTTCAGGTCTTTAATGAGCGTATTATCTGCTCTTGCCCAATGCATGGTAAAATCAAAACTGTTTTTATTTCGCTCTACGGTGTTGGCAAAATAACGGCTGTCTGTACCATTAGAAATAACAAAAATCTGCAAAAACTTAAATAGGGACGTATTGCTGTTAAAACTCTCCTTGGTATAGCGATGCACTTGATTAAAGGCTTCGCGGATAGCCACCCCACGCTTTTTTAGTTCTACCTGCACTAAAGGCAAGCCATTGACTAAAATAGTAACATCATATCGATTGGCATTGGTTCCCTTCTGTTCAAACTGCGAAATTACTTGCACTTTATTTCGAGCAACATGCTTTTTGTCCACCAAGTAAATGTTTTGAATATGGCCATCATCAAAAACAAAATCGTAAATATAGTCGTCGTGCAGTTTCCTTGTTTTATCCACAAGATTATCGCTGGGCTTATCCAAATATTCTTCTACAAAACGCGCCCATTCGCCATCTGCGAATACCATATTATTAAGCATTTGCAATTGCACCCTTACATTGATTAGCATTGCTGAAATAGAAGTAAGGTGTGTCGGATTTTCATATCCCTGATTGATTAAATCCTGAATGAATTCCCGCTCCAAAGCCGCTTCTGTTTGATAGACAGCAGCTGCCTCTTGCGCCTCTGAATGCTTGGTGTATTTATCAAGAACGATAAAATTATTGGATTCTGCTATGGTTTTGTAGGTACTCATTTGTGCAACTATTTTGGAAAGGTTAACAACATATCCCGATAATACTCATACTGCTTCTGCCTCAATTCTATCTCTTTTGGCAAACCTTCACTAATGGAATTGGTGAGCGTGTCAAATTTATCGAGAATGGAAACGATGCGCTCTTGTTCTTCCAGAGAAGGGAAAGGTAATTTTAGATTTTTGAAAGTTCCTAAATTAATATTACTTTGAGCACTTCCTTGTCCCATCTCTTCTAACTTTAGCTTCATAGAAGAGAGTAAATATTCGACATAATTCGAGCTGGTTTTTTTAGGGTTTGCAACAAAGCCAATGATACTATCAGGAAAGCAAGAATCAAATCCTAAAATCGAAGTTTCAGCAATATTGGCTGCAATAGTAATGCATAACGTTCCTTCTGGCCATAATTTACTTTGCTTTAATCCGAATTCACTATAAGTTTGGGTATACCTTTGAATAATGTGAGACGAGTTTCTAATATCACCTGTTTGAATAAAAGGTATATTCCCACCATATAACCTTTCATCATTTCTTGGACGGTGTTTGGACTTGCCGCGGCCAAAATCTAAAGCCACCTCTCCCAAAGTCTTCCACTCCACTTCTCCTTCGTCAAAGCTCAACAACTCTTCCCTATAAAAATTATACTGTTGTTTACGCGCTGTAAGCTCTGCTATAAGCTCTGCTGTAAGCTCTGTAAACGTATCGAGAATACGAACAATTTCTTTTTGAACGGAAAGAGGTGGGATGGGGATGATTACTTCATTAAGTTCTTTATATGAAACAAATGGCTGAGATGAATTTTTCGCCATTGAATTAAAATCTTGTTTTAGTAAGTGATAATAGGCATATCTTAAATTAACATTCTCATTTATCAATTTGCAAATAACACCATTATATGTTACAAAGTGCTTGCCTTCCCCCCAATTTACAATTCCTGCATAAGCTCCAATGTGCCCAATTACAGGAGAATCTTCGCTGTTAAATTCATTATGTGTACCAACTATCCCATTACTACCATAAACAGGATATTTACCTCCTGAAGTTGGAATAGTATTTCCTTTACCATATTGAAATTTATATACTTCCCCCAAAGGCTTCCACTCCACGCCTTGCAGTGAGCCTGCCGAACTGTCAACACCCTCCAATAATTTCTCTAAATAATTCATTTTTTTCTACTCTGTTTTTTTGCTGTTTTTTCTAGTGCAGCAATACTTTTTAAATAATCTTTTTCTACGGAGCTAAGCGTTTTGTTTTTATAATCTTTGTATGCTGAAATTGCCTTGGTTTTAGCATCCTTGGCGGAAATGCTTCCGGCATCACTCAATATCTTTCTTCCGGCAGATTTTAGAATTGAGTCCAACTCTCGAAAATAATCGGCCATCCGCATCTCCCGCTCTTCTATGGCATTTAGTTCTGCCAAATCAAAATATGCAGCCACTAAATTGTTCAACACTTTTAGCTCCTTTTCTTCCAGATAATTCTTGGCAATCATCGCTTCTGCTTGGGTGGGTTCGTTTCCTTTAAAGTTTGTGAGACCCGCAAAGGCTTTGTCGCTATCCACCCGCATATAAATGACCTCGCTGGCGGTATGCCCGTGGGCAGCATAATGCAATTTGTTTTGCACAATTTTAAAGAAGGTTACACTTTCCTCACTTTTTGAGTCATAGTCAGTGGCAGTGGCATACAAATCCAAGACCTGCCTGTACATTACCTTTTCACTGGAGCGGATATCGCGGATGCGGTCCAGTAATTCTTTCCAATAATTTCCGCCACCCAAGTTTTTCAAGCGGTCATCATCCATCGCAAATCCCTTTACAATATAGTCTCTCAATCGTGCGGTTGCCCATTGACGAAAGCGGGTTCCTTGTATGGATTTAACACGATAACCTACAGAAATTATCACGTCAAGGTTATAAAAATTAGTGGGTTTAGTAGAAAAATCGGAAATCCCGATTTTTCTTTTCGTATCGTTTTCTGACAATTCTCCTTCGGTGTAAACATTAAGAATATGTTCATTAATGGTAGAACGGCTTTTTTGAAATAACTCCGCCATTTGATCAATTGTCAACCAAACCGTCTCATTTTCGAGTTGAACATTTATTTTAGTTAACCCATCGTCAGTAGTATATATAATCACTTCACTCATGCTTCAATTTCCTTTACAATTTCATCAATATCAGCACGTAGCTTGTCTATTTTTTCCACTGTTTTGGAAATCTCCGCATTTAACTCCACAATATCAATCACCTCACGCGTATCCTCTGCCTCCACATAAGCAGTAACAGACAGGTTATAATCATTTTCAGCAATTTTGTCATTATCCACCGAAACTGCTATGTGATCTACATATTCTTTGTTGTCAAATAGCTTCATAATTTGATCAATGTGTTTATCGGTCAACACATTGGTGTTCGTTGCTTTTTTGAAAAAACCTTCGCCACTTGCATCTATAAACTGGGTGGTATTATCGGTTTTATTTTTCGAGAGCACCAGAATATTTACCGCTATAGTCGTTCCGAAAAACAGATTGGGTGCCACAGAGATTACGGTTTCTACATAGTTGTTATCAACTAAATACTTTCTTATTTTTTGTTCGGCACCTCCACGGTAAAAGATACCCGGGAAACAAACAATTGCAGCCCTTCCTTTGCTTGAGAGATAACTTAAGGCGTGTAACACAAAGGCAAAATCGGCTTTTGATTTAGGTGCCAGCACACCGGCAGGTGCAAATCGATCGTCGTTAATTAAAGTAGGATCGTCATTTCCTATCCATTTTATGGAATAGGGCGGATTAGAAACAATGGCATCAAAGGGTTTATCGTCGCCCAGTTGCGGATTAAGAAGCGTATCGCCCAGCACGATATTAAACTTGTCATAGTTCACGTTGTGCAAAAACATGTTCATACGCGCCAGGTTATAGGTGGTATGATTTACTTCCTGCCCAAAAAATCCTTCTTCAATAATATGGTTGTCAAAATGCTTTTTGGCTTGTAACAGCAATGAGCCCGAACCTGCTGCAGGGTCATATATCTTATTGACAGAAGTCTGTCCGTGCATAGCCAATTGCGCAATAAGTTTGGAAATGGTTTGTGGCGTAAAAAACTCACCTCCCGATTTTCCAGCATTAGCGGCATAGTTGGAAATCAGAAATTCATAAGCATCACCAAAAAGGTCGATCTGATTGTCTTCAAAATTTCCAAAAGTCAATTCTTCTATACCTTTCAACACTTTGGCTAACCGGTCGTTTTTGCCTTCAACCGTATTTCCCAATCGCGAACTGGTCGTATCAAAATCGGCAAACAATCCTTTTATATCAGGTTCGGATGGATACCCATTCGCAGACCCTTCAATCGCGTCAAAAATGGATTTTAAATCGGTGTTTAGATCTGTATTGGTATTCGCTGTTTTGGCAACATTACCAAAAAGCTGACTCGGATAAATAAAATATCCTTTTGTTTTAATAGCATCTTCTTTTATTTCATGCGTTATCACATCATCAGATAATTTTGCGTAGTCAATACTCTCATCGCCCCCTTCTATATAGGTTGAAAAGTTTTCACTTATAAAACGGTAGAAAAGTGTTCCTAAAACAAAATGTTTAAAATCCCATCCATCAACAGAGCCACGTACATCGTTGGCTATTCTCCATATTTTAGCTTGTAACTCAGCTCTTTGGTTTGTACTTGTCATTATTTATTTTTAATTAAATCTTTTGGGGTTAATTTCTAATGTTTTGTGCAATTTAAGAAAGTACTCTGAATCTTGTTTGTTGTCGATAACCAGAATTTAAACCATTCGTTGACAAATTTTGGACAAATTACAAAAACAAAAATTCATTCAATTGAGGGATTCCTCAATAATGTTAAATTTTATTTTGGCATATTTGGGTAATGGTATTTTAAACATATACTTATTGTAGTTTTTGCCCGGCATTTTAAACTTAGAAGCTATCAGCACAGCAGACACTATTATAAGTATCAAGAATACTTAGAAAGTATTTAACACTAATATGAGTAAGGTTTATAACATTGATATGTTTCCAAAAATAAATAGAGAGGGGTTTTTAAAAGAAAATCATCTTTATCTACTTAACCTCGCATTAGAGCCTTATGTAAAATATATAAAATTCACAGAAGCGTATTTAGAAAATCAAGTTGAGAATTTTCAACAAAAACATTTAGAATCTTTACAAAACGAAAATAAAGATTGGAGAAAGAGTGAAGAGTATGTGCAACAAATGTTAGAAATGGACAATGAGTTTGCACAAAAATTTAGGGAATCGATTATCGTCCAACTATTTTCCTTTTTTGAAAGAACAATTGTTGGTTCATGTGAGATGTACTACTCAAATAAGGAAATAGATGAGAGTAACTTTGATGGGACACCAGATAAAGCGGGGTTCGATTACGCAAAGACATTTTTAAAGAAGAATGCCAGAATAAATTTACAGAATATTAATGACGAGTTGGGCTTCTTTTCTAAGCTTAACACTTTACGAAACAGAATCGTACATCATCAAACACTCTATTTTTATGATGAAGAAAAACCAATTAATGATCTAAGAGCACTTTCAAAAAATCGTTTTAAGCTAGTTGAGAATAAAACATATCCTTCCATGTTTCACATTTATTTCGATGAACCAAAATTTTCACTTGAGATAATTGAAAAAATCAAATCTCTTTATCATAAATTGGGACAAAATGGAGTTTATTATTAATATGAGAAATAATGAGAATTAAAAATATACAAGTTAGATTTTTTAGAATGTTATCGGATATTTCTATTGATTTAGAAGATGATATCACACTAATCGTAGGCAGAAATAACACCGGAAAAACTTCATTATTGGAAGTAATTAAAATGCTAACCTCAAATGAGGATTCGTTATCATTCGAGGATTTCTCACAATCATCATATCCAATTTTTAAAGAACTCAATGCTGCATTTGAAAAGACTATTAATCCGGAAATTCCTGATGATGAAAAAGAAGCTATAGAAATCGATATTCAAGATCGTTTTCCAAAAATTCAACTTCAAATTGAGTTTTGCTATGATAAACTTAAAGACTCATTAGTAGAGCTTAGCGAATTTATTACGGACTTAGATGTTGAAAGAAATGACGCTTGCGTTCTGTTATCTTATGAACCTCAAAATACGCTTGGCTTATTAAAAATGTTTAGCAACAGAGAAGATAAAAATATAACCCTAATTCCATATTTTAAAGAGAACCTAAGCTCCTTCTACAAACTCAAATGCTTTGCAAAGGATATAAAATCAAATTATCAACGCGAAATTGAATTAGGTTTTAGAGAGAAAATAAAAAAGATTGTTTCTTTCGAAGATATTAAAGCTTTGAGAATTCTGGATGACAAAAAGAATGACAAAAATAGAACACTTGCTCTTGGCTTCTCTAAATACTACAATGAGCGAGATAAAACTGACGAAAATGTTAAGGCTATTGAAGATAAATTAAAAGAAGTTTCCTCAGACTTGAAAGAAAAATATGATGCGGTTCTAGAAAAAATATTAGCTGATTTAAAGAGGTTTGGCGCCTCTACTCCTATTGCCATTCCTCAGATTACAATAGACTCTGAATTTGACTCTGAATCAGTAATTAGAAACAATATTAAATATTACTACAAACAAGACGAGATTAATTTACCGGAAAGCTATAATGGTTTAGGGTATAGCAATCTAATCTATATGATTTTGGAACTTGCCAGCCTTATCGAACGTTTTCGAAACGCCAAAGAAAATAAAGTATCCGAATTTCTTACAGTTTTAATTGAAGAACCAGAAGCACATATGCATCCGCAGATGCAACAGGTATTCATAAGCCAGATAATAGGAATTCTTGAAGATGCTAAGAAAGATAACATTCAGGTCCAATTATTAATTACTTCACATTCCTCACATATTTTATCAGAGGCGGGTATTGATTCAAATAAAGGTTTTAAAAGAATTAGATATTTCAATAAAATAGAAACTGGTGTGGAAGTTAAAGATTTCAACTCACTCAAAATTTTAGACGAAAAACGAACCACACGTTTCTTAAAACAATATTTAACGCTACATAAATCGGACCTATTCTTTTCTGACAAAGTGATTATAGTTGAAGGAACTACTGAAAGGATGTTAATGCCACAAATTATCTTAAAATCCGCTCCTGGTTTATCAACGCAATATGTTTCAATTTTAGAGGTAGGTGGAGCCTATACTCATAAATTTAAAGAGATTCTAGAATTTCTAAAGTTGAAAACTTTGGTTGTAACAGATATTGATTCAGTTGATTCAGTAAATGGAAAAAGATGCGAAGTTAATGGCGGTTTAGGCGGGGAATTAACATCTAATCAAACACTAAAGGATTGGATTCCAAACAAAGCAACTATTGCCGAACTAATAGCTTGTACTGAAGAAGACAAAATTGAAAAGGAAATTATTAGAGTAGCTTATCAAACCGAAGAAAACGGCATAGTAAGTAGAAGCTTCGAAGAAGCCTTTATTAATGCCAATATCGAATTACTTAGATTTATTTATAAAAATGAAAAAGATGAGGAGAAGCTTGTTAAAAACCTTTTCAGCTTTTCCAAAGTTAAATCGATCGAAAACTTAAGCAATGAAACACCTTATGCGTTAGCACCAATAAGCTCGAGTGCTAAGACTAATTTCACATTTGACCTAATGTCTTTTCCAGAAGACGATATTGCAAAGTGGCAGGTACCTGCTTATATTGACGAAGGATTGAAATGGTTAGAAAAACCAATTAATCCAAAGGCAAATATCAAAACTATTCTAACCTCCCAAGAAGAAGAATAGATGGATGCAACAGATCAAATAAAAGAAAAAATCAGAGCAAATAGAAGCTTTGTTCTTGAAGCCGGTGCAGGAGCTGGCAAAACGTATGCTCTTATTCAAACTATCAATTATCTTATTGAAACTAAAAGTAAGGTGTTGTCCCTAAACAATCAAAAGATTGTTTGCATTACCTATACCAATGTAGCTAAAAATGAGATTATAGAGCGCCTAGAAAACAATCCGTTGGTAATGGTCTCCACTATTCACGAGTTTTTATGGGATTGTATAAAGTTATTTAACAAGCAACTTATAATTGAATTTGACGCCATTAATACAATTTATCACGAAAAGAAACCAGACAAGTTTACTCCTGGCTTAGCTTCGCGTATAGTATCCGTTGAGTATACAGACAGGACATTTAGTGATTTCGAAAAAGGAACAGTGGGTCATGATGATCTTATAACATTATCTCAAAGAATGTTACAGAACTATGAACTTCTAACCTCTATTTTAGCTTCAAAGTATCCATATGTATTTGTGGATGAATATCAAGACACCGCACCCGAAACCATAAAGGCACTCTTAGACTTCCTACTTCCAAGAAATGAAGAAAAGATTGTGTTAGGATTTTATGGCGATTCGCATCAGAAGATATACGATACTGGAGTCGGTTCACTTCAAGACTATGTAGAAAGTGGTGTTATAGAAATTATTAAGAAGGAGGAAAACTATAGGAGCTCTAGGGCAGTCATCGACTTATTAAACAATATAAGGACGAACATAAAACAGAAAATCCCTGAGGAAATAGAAGAAATTGAAGGAAGTGTAAAGTTCATTAACTGTGCAAATTATCAAGAGCAGACTAAGGGTCAAAAAATAACAGATTATGAAAATTTTTTGACTCCTATAAAAAATGATAATTACGATTATATTTTCCACGAACTATCAGAATCTGGTTGGAATTTTGGCCCGGGAAGCCAAGATAAAATCTTGATAATAGCAAATAGTCGAGTTGCAGATCGAGGTGGTTTTAGAAATTTGTATGGTGCTTTCAGTAAAAGATATGGCCAATCCGCTAATGACATGCTTCTTAAAAGAGAAAGTAATTTGATATCATTATTCGTAGGTTCTATGGATAAGAAAACCTCAACAGAGCGTAAAACAGGTGTTGAGCATTTAATGACTTTTTACGAAAACAAAGATTATGGGCATTTATCTTCTTTACTAAGTTCAAATGGCGTTCAATCAGTTAATTTAAAAAGACATGGTGATAAAGAATTCATCGTCAATAAACTCGAAGAACTCGAAGTGTTACGTTTAGAGAAAACAGTTAAACACGTTTATGAATTCGTCATAGAAAATAAACTAGCAACCAAATCAAAAGGTCTTCAACGTTTTATTGAAAAAATGAATGCAAGCATCGAAGGCTTGAATGATGACGAAAAGGGTAAAGTAGAGAGAGACATTTCATTATTTAATACAGTAATGGCAGTGCCTTATTCCGAAGTAATTAATTTTTTCAAACATACTCAGAATGAGAATGTTTTTTCCACAAAACACGGAACAAAAGGTGAGGAATATAGAAATGTGCTTGTGGTAATTGATGATACTAACTGGAAACAGAAATACAATTTTGAGCATTATTTTGATAAAACAGAAGAACGCCCTGATAGAATGGAAAGAACAAAAAATCTCTTTTACGTATCCTGTTCCAGAACAAAAGAAAATTTAGTCGTTCTCGCACTTTCCAAAATGGAAAAATCGGCTATGAACACTATCTCTGATTGGTTTGGTGTTGAGAATACAATTGAAATTAAATAATTTATGAAATACTTTGAAACGTTTGTACACAATATAATCCTCTTGAGAATTTAAAATATATGAATAAAGAGAAGCTTTTCACAAAAGAGCAATTAACACAAATAATCAAACTTGCAGAAGGGGATTCAAGCTATATAGGTGGCGATACCTTAGATGGTGATGCTACAGAAATCTCTATCCTAACGGTATCAAAACAGAACAACCTCATTTTTACAGAAGGTAATAAAGATACTGGCTTCACTCACCTACGCAATAGACATAACTACTTTTCTTATATTAATTATTGGAAATTAGATGATGTTGGTTTAAATAAGCTTGATAAACCAAGTAAATTCCACCCTAAGATGATGCCAATAATCGATTTTGTAAAAATTGCAGATCATATTTATGATCCAGAAAACAAAAACATTACTAGAAATTCAAAACCAAATTCTTTTGATAAATATACAGGCGAATATATTTACGATACCAATCATACAGAAACTTATCATCTAATACTATATAAGGATACCAAAGTAGTACATACAATGTTTCCCCAAAGCAAGAAAATGAATTCAAAAATAAGAACGAAATATGGTAAAGGAATAGTAACCGTTTCAACCAAACTACCGGAATTCACACATGATTTAGTTGTCCCCTATGAGAATAATAAGCATGTAGCCGTATTCTCCATTCTCATTAGAAAATATTTGAAAGAATTAAAAGAACGCTCCTATATTCAAAAACACGATGAGGTTGGAAAAGTGATTGGATCTGTGCTTTTAGGAGAAAGATCTATCGACTTTAGTGATAGATTTAGCAATGAATTCATGCAACAAATGCAAACTGGCGACCTAATCCATTTTGAAAACGTAATTAACAAACTAGATCGAGGAGAAATAAAAAATTAACCATCCAATACATAACAATAATACTCATGAAGGATAAAATAATAAGTGATTATAGTAAAATGATCTCAAAGTATGCCCTTTTGATTCAGGTCGAAGCAGAAAATAGTTGGAAAAGAATTAAGAAGACAAATCCAGAGCCCATTGTTGTGAAGGACTATTTATTATCAAAAGGTAAAGGAGTAGATTATTTAAATCACCATATAGCAAAAAGGATTTTTGACGAAACGAAATACGAAATGAAATTCGCTTCGGTATTTTGTCATAAAAAACCCATTATAAAAAGGACTGCAAATTCTATAGCTAATTGTTTGGGAAGTACAGGTGGGTGTGAACTTGGAGATCTAATGATAGTTTTCATTTTGCTAGATAAAAATAAAAACATCGTCCATTCTACAGCCAAATTAATGCAGGCGAAAAAGCATGATCGGTTGGACTCTGAATCTCAAAGATGTCTATATGAATCTGATTTAGAATTTGAAATGCCAAACAATGTTGTTGCAAAATCGAGCTATAAAAATAAGCTACGAATACTACCTAACTTTAATTCTTTACGTCATAATGCTTTGTCTTATTTGATTATTAGAGAACGATCCATAAAAACAGTGAATATTCCCTATTGCTCTTCTGTCCAATCCATCTGGGGAAAGGAATTAAAAAATATTATGGAATTTAAAACTGCCCTCGCATTCAATACTCCTGTTAATAATATGGACAATGGTTGGAATTGTATCGTAAATGATCTACTCAATATCGGTGCAGGAATCATCAAGAGTTCGTCCAATAGAGGTTATGGTCTCGATCATTTCAAAAATATATTTAATTATTATTATTATTATGAGGAATACAAAATAGAAAGTGAAAACGAAGGAATTTCTACTATGATTGTCTTTTGTAAAGACACAGAGCTAGCTTTAAATCAAGAGTTATAGTTCACCCTAAAGTCTCTTGAAAATATTTAAAGGCCAGCCAATTTTCTGGTTTTGGTAAAGACTGGGATATTTTCATCGCCTCAATAAATTTCTGTCTAAGATAATAATATGTTTCTATCAAACCAGTTGTTAGATAAGCGTAAAGTTAGTTTTGAAGTTCTATACTTTTATTATTTGCTTAATGCCATTCCAATTTTCAATAATACTCCGAATAACATGGAGGTTGTCTACACATGCAAAAATCATTTGATAACCTTGAATTACATTTGGCAGATTTCTGTCTATTTGAATTAGATTAAACGAATTTTCAATTTCACTACTAGGTAAATGGGCATCTCCGTGTCTTAACTCATAAATTCCAACAAATGGACTCAATATTTTTCTTGCCTCTTCTTGTGGAATTTTTATCGCTAAAAGGTTCTCGATAGTTTTTAATGATCCCCATTTTGTCTTCTTTGGAGGCGTTGCTATTTTTTGAAGAGATTCAATATCAATGTCATCAACAATAATTCTTGCCATATCCTTTGCAAGCGAAAATAATCCGATATCGTCAACTGCTCTAAATCTGTTTATAGAATCTACAATTTCGCTAATATAATAATGACCTCTAAAAAAACGTGTGTTTAGATTTTCTTTAGCAGTCTCGTTTATTTCAAGGAGCACCTTTCCAATAAATGCTTCTGGAGCCAAAGTTGATGCAGGCTCTGCTTTAACCTGAGAATCATGCAATTCATTTGAAATTCCACCTTCCGGAGAAATATTATGACCTAACCAAATTTGTTGTTGCCAAAGTGGTAATTTACCTATGTCTTTTGCATAGACAGTAATAAGGCCTATATCATTCACTCCAAAATGAACTCCCCAAGATGGGGCACAACCAATACTCCCTGTTTCTTTTGTATACCACTTTAAAAAACCACCACGCGTTGACAGAACAGATGAAGCTAGGTTCGGTTTAAACCAAAGCCATTTACCTCCTTTTTCTAAATCACTTCCGCATTCTTTGTTCCCTTCGGCATCAACAATGTAAAAAATTTCAATTTGTTGTTCATCACCCAAAACAACCGGGCTAGTCTTGGCTGGATTAATCCATTCGTATTTCCATAGTTCTGCCATAATTCTATATAGCTTCTTTCCTGTAAAACCTCTCTCATAAAATTTGGATTTGACGTTTTCATTTGTTGGAAAAGAGGTCATATCTAGTACGTCTTCAGCTTCATCGACGTCAATCCGACTTGCGTGAGAAATAGCAATTTTTTCACCAAAAGGAAAACCTCCTTCATGGATTTCTAGTATTCTACATTCCCAAATATCCTTATCAACTTTGATGCTTTTGGAATCATCATTCCAAGAGAGTATAGTCCTGTTGTCGAATATTTCATCCCTGCTAAAATAAGAAGTCACATACAAACCACTATTTCGGGCACATAAATAATCTTTGAGAAATTGATTTTTAATTTGAATCAATACAGGGCTACCCTCATCATCTCGTTCTAGTTTTGCTACGTCAACATATCCTTGTCTTGGACAAACCCAAATATCTCCTTCTCTTTTTAATCCAAGATTTAGGACTAAATCTTGATGAAGATGCCATTCATGATTGTCATAATTGTTGTCAAAGTTTTGATTTAAAACTAAGTGTACCCCCTGTAAAACATCACTTTCATATTTGTCAGATTCCGAATATTCTCCGTGTAAATAATTGAAACAATGCGCATGACTTATTCCAATATTGTTCCAGGTTAGATCGGTAATATTAGATTTTTTTGCAACAGGAATCATCAATGTGCCGTGACCTATAAATTCTTGAATATAGCCTACTTTACCATACTCAACATCATTACGAATTGATTTTTCAGAACGAAGAGGAACCCAAACAGATTTATCCAATTTCCGTTTTCTCAAGTCATGCATTTCAAACCATGATTCAGTCATTATCTGAGTAATTTAGAGTTTTTTCTTCTTTGACAATTTTTAAATATTATGAAAATCTATTAATCTGGCTAAACTTACAACTCAATAAGCCAACACTTTCGGATTAATAAAAATCATTACCTATTACCTACGGTTCAACCTCATTTTATTTTTCATAAACCTATGACAAATCAATATCGTGCTGTCCGAAATAATTCATTTTAAATGGTTTATCCTTCAGCTTTATTTGGTTAAAATACTCGACACAAATGATAATTAGAAACTTCGTGAACTCTATCACTTTTTCCTCATCCTTATATGATAAACTTGTAACTCCTAAAATATCATTATTTGACTTTATATGAGCACATTTATCTCGAATTTCATGCAAATAATTTGAAAACTTTTTGTTAGACAATTCTCTTTTATAAAATTCATTTTCTACACTCTTTGCAAATGAAACAAAATAGTCATTCCACTTACCTTTTTCTTTAAATTCAAGTTCTAACCATTTGTAAAGTGACAAAAAACGAAACTGAATTGGAATATAACTCTTTTGTGAATCTGGGATTAATTTAAGTTCATTTCCATAATCAAATGAGTTGTTAAATATTTCACTAAAACCATCCACAGATACTTCTTTACTATCACTTTTAATCAATAAGTCTAAGTCAGGTTTTCCTCCTTTATTAACAAATAAATGAATGTGAAATCTAATCCTTGCATAAAGGTCAAAATGTATATTTATTGCAGTTAAAAGATGTTCTTTCAAAATGGTTATATGTTGAAGGATTTTGTTCGGCACAATTTTATTTTTTAAACCTTCTATTATTATTCTTGCCATTATAATTTCCCCATCCTCATATATTAAGCTAACTTTAAACGATGAATTTTCTATGGATAATTTCTGGTCAAAAAAGTAATTTCCAGTTCCATTATCAAAATATCTTTCTCTTCTTTTAAAGACAAAATATTAGTATAAATCAAATGTCATTTTTTAAGGCTTTAAATTCATTTCAACTATATTTAAGATTGCTGAGTGCACATAGAAGCTCGCCAGACCTTAGAAAAGTGTATCGAAGGAACAAATACAAATTACTCCTCATGTTCCTCAAAAATTCCCTCCATATCACTTTTGAGAAGCTTATAAATCCAATTTCTCAGTACGCAAAACTCATCCACATTTGGAGTTTTTATTTCATCAACCGTTCTTACGGGAAAATGAATAAAATCTCGTATATGTAAAATTAAGTCAAGGGAGAATGCTCTTAAACAAGTAAGATTCTCTTTCTCAAATGCTTCTTTAGACTGGGAGATATCCTTAATATGAATTTCAAATTGACCACTTCTAGAAGGCCGATACCCAAACGAACCCCACTTAAGAACATCAGAATCCCTCATATAAAAAAAGTATTCATGTGGAACTTCTTTATAGAAAGTAAACTCATCTTTCAAATTAGGAAAACAATATTCAACAAATTCTTGATAGCAAGAATCCAAATGTTTAAAAAACTCAGTAATATATAAAAGACCTTGTTCCTTAGTAAATTGAGCTATCCTAACTTGATGGAAGTTTTCTTTTCTATTTTGCTCATAAAACTCTTTAGCTACAATTATCGGTAAATCTGGATAAGGCAAATAATGATCTTCGATTTCTCCATAGCCCTTTCTTAATAATATATCTACAATCTTAGACAATTCTTCTATCGGAGGAACATCTCCAGTAACATTATATTTCGGTGTTTTAAGATTCTCTTTTAGCGCATTTTCAACCATTTCTTTTATGAGCTTTCGATCTACTCCCCTTCTTCTATAGTATTCCGTAATTCTAAACTTATCGATCCTCACTTTTAAATTATGTAAATCTATAGGGTATATTAATTGAAAGCGCGGAAGAAAATAGTCCTCAATAGTAAAATCATAACCTAGATTCTTATAATAATAGTAAACAATTAAAGAAACTTTCTCCTTTAGAAGGATATCCGAATTATAGGAACTAATTCTTCCTTTTTCAATTATCTCTTTAAGTTCCTTAAATATGTTCTTTTTGATAACTTTAAGCTGGTCTGAAACCAATAAGGAAGTATTACTTCCATATACCGATCTAACACCTTTTTGTAAGAGTAGATTCGATTCATAAGGTCCAGAAAAAGGATCTACTAAATTGCTGTAGATGAGCCGCTCTTCTGCTGAAGAAACTAGAGGGAAAAGTGCATAACCATCGTTTTTTATGAGATCCTCAGGTAATACAATTCCAATGTCGCCATCCGTATTAGGATTAAATTTACCTTTGAATGTTTTGAAATTGTTTTCTAAATATGAATTGTAGCCTAATACATAATTGAGAGATTTATCTTTCTTGAACTTTATCAAGCTATTTTTATGAGAAGTCCTTGCATTTTCAAGATAAAATGCAATTGCACTTTTACCAATATGGTTTTGAAAGAAATCTCCAAGTATGTTATAAAATTCCTCATCATTTAATTTATCTAATTTATAAGAGTGATAGCAGATAATGTAATCACGAATTTTAGAATAGTAAAAGGAAATGTTATAGGAATCTTTCTTGTTGGATTTAATAAGTATATTTCTAGCAAACAAATCTTCAGGCAAATTATCATCAATTGAAAACTGTAATTTATCAAGCAATTCCTGCACCTCCACACCCTCTTTTTTAAAAACTTCTATCGAATTGTATTTACGAATTATAATGACTTCACCAATTTTAGAGAGAATTCCAACCCCAATTCAGCACCAACATTTGTTTTCTCAAGAGTTTTATTAATATATCTACTAATTAGCGCTTTGTCGTCTATTGTTGTAGGTATTTGTTTTTGGCTATATACTTCGCTAAATATTCTTAAGAAAAAACCATTTCTTAGTTCATTTAGCAATGCTTCGGAAATCTCGCCTTTAAAACCAAATGTACTCTTATATAAAGGAATGATACTTTTTAATTCCTCCATACTAAAATCTTCCAATAGAAATCCGGGAGTATTCTCCAAACTAGGAATCACATCGTGAAATTTATTTATCTCTTCAAATAGATGTGTATTAGTATCTTTAACACTTAAGAAATTTTTCCAAATATTTGATTTGCAGCTAATACAAATTTTAACCTTGCTTAAATATCTAACTGTAAGAGCCATTTCACTTAATTCAAGAGAAATGTTTGGATCAACACTTTCATCTATTCCATCAATAAATATTAAAACACTTTTATTTAGAAATCTTCCGAGCTCATTCAGTTTTTTCAAAACAATATCACTTTCACTCCTACTGGAAAATTTCCCATTGAGGTCTCGGGCGATGTGCTCTAAAGGTGATTTGTTAATAATAGCGGCGTTATAGAAAAAAACGAAATTATTTTCCAAGCTTTGAAGAGCTAATGAGCACATTGCACTGGTTTTTCCAACTCCTGCTGCTCCAACGATACCAAATACAAATGCTTCTGCATTCATAAAATGAATGAAAGCACTTTGTAGATCTTGTCTTTGTATATAAAGCTCTTTAACAAATTTTGAATAAGGATTATCTATATTGCCAATGATAGGCCCCATTCTATCACGAACTTGTCCCTCACAAAATCGTTTTAAATTTTCTTGAGAAAATGAAACAAAGTTCTTTAGGGCTTCATACCTTATCCGTAGATCAACATCCGTAGATAGTGTACAACCATTTTCCCAAAAGGAAGATTGTCCAGATATCTTCGTGCCGGTTAATTCTTTTCTAGTTATTGAATCAAAGACCCTTGTTGTTTTCCCATTTGTTATTATTGTAAAAGGTGCTATATCTTCTAGGAGTCTTGCATAAGAAATCCCTTGATTTATATCGTTTTCATCAATTGAGATTGAATCGTTTTTTAATTCGATTATGAACAAATTCTTTCCATTTCTTTTACATAAAATGTCAGATCTACCTCTAAGATTGTTTTTAACCATATGCTGGCTTCTTCCTAGTCTAACAGAAAAAGACTTTTCTAAAGAAATTTCCGAGGCGTCAAACCCCAAGTCTTGTAGATATGGTAAAAGTAATTGCCCTCTTATTTCTTCTTCGTTCAGTAACATAAATTTTAACCTACAGATTATTTGATGATTTTTTTGATAGATAAAGTCAAATCTATAAAATTGGTGCCAACACCCCTCAAGTCTTTGCGAAGTGTTTACTTAAATCGTTCTTCAACTTCAGGGTATAAATCTATCATCAAAAATCGCTTCTAAAAGCGTCCGCCTAGTGCGCGAATCCTCTCATGTTCCTTCCGAATTAAGCTTAAATTCCAAAATATCTATTTAAGAACAATACCGTAATACAACAGCATCACCTTCAAAAATAAAACAAAAAAAACTTATTTTATTACGGGAATCCACAAAGAAGTAACAATTATACTCTAAATATATAAATCCTACGATAGAAACAAAGCTATTGATATATAATCATACGCCCCACCTCCGGCACTTACTCATTCTCTCGTTCCGCAGGGTACACTCCCTCAATCGCAAGAGCCTACGGTTCCCCGCAGCATAAGTAATAATTTAAGAAGCATTAAAACTTTCCATTAAAGTAACATCAAATTATTGCCCATGCTTTTTGCCATTGCCCTCAGTGTAGAACATATCACAACAACTTACAAAAATCATTAATCATATGGAAGGCAGGTAAATTCGCTGAGGTTCACCACATAATAAAGCGACAACTCTTTGTCATTGACAAAGGTCTTTATTGCGCATGGTAATCCGCATTTAAATGAGCAAATTGTCCTAGAACTAATTAAAAACGGCTTCATCTCCAAGCAATTCAAAGCCCAACCAGTAAGCCAATATCTTTACAAACGAAACACAGACACCTACAAACCACCAATCCTAAAACAAGTCCCACCCCCATATCTATTATTTTAATTCATCATATATGTTACCGCAATTCAGATGCCTCGATATACAGCAAGCTCAAAACTAGCAAAAGCCAAAAAACACCTGTAGCTTTTTAAAATGGTTCCTGCTGACCTTTTTGGTATGTCAAAATTTAAACCTTCTCTTTGAAAATTCCAGTTGAATGCCTACTGACTTTTTTGGGCACACCTCTTATTAAAAACATCTCGCTTGAAAGACATGTTACTGATTTTATTAGCCTCATTTATTTTAAATATTGGCACAAAAAAAAGAGACTGCTTTTTTAAAACAGTCTCATATAAAAATCTCACCTCTATTCTAAAATCGTAAGAATGTAGATATCTTCTGCCAGATCGAAAGTTTAGATTTTTCATCTGAAATTGACTCATTAAATGATAAATCAACTTCTTCAAAATATTCTTTCTTACGTTCCAGATCATTTCCTCTACCTGAAAGAATTTCTCTTTCAGTCCAGCGATCCGCATACTCAACAGTACTATTTCTTATCCAGTAGTGCGACCTGCATTCAAAATTCCAATTTCCGATAGAAGGATACAGTGTTATTGTTTTACCATCAAAAGTCAGTTTCCAGTCTGTAGGTGATAAAGGTGTCACAACCTCATTACCACAACCGCAAAAACATTTATGTATTGCAGTGCAATATTCCATTGAAATGTACAAAACACCTTCTTCAATTTTTTCAGGAACGAACTCAACGAATTTATGCTTTAACATCTTCATTAAAAATTTTAGACACACCAATAGAATATGAACTGTGATACTCATTTTCTAAATCCACATAAATTCCACTTATCTTTTTCCATTTGATAACAGCGAAAACAGCATTCAATGCATTCAATTCTACAATCTGAATATTCGAGGCATAATCATTATCATCAGAATCTCCAGAAAAGATTCGGAGAGGCAAATGGTCATTTTTTTCAGGAGTAGAAGAAGTAACCCGGACAGCCCCAATAAGCATGTCATCAACAATATTAACCCCCAAACCTACATCAGAAAAAGCTACGCCTACGCTTACCAAGTAATCTGTAATCAATTTCCTGGCAGCATTTTTGTCGACACAAACAAATACATAATCCATTTGATCCAATTCTTGTAAATTCTCTTTCTTTACATAGCAATCATGAATGTGAATATACTTGTGCATTCTTGAATATTGCCTGTGATAATAGTTTGTCTTACCCAAGTTTTCGCTTAGATCGCCTATTGAAGTAGCACCAGGAGAACGAAAGGCGTTGTGTTGGTCAAAGCTATCACCGTCATAGAGGTGGATTTCCTTTACTGGGGTTTTGGCCACCATATCAAGTATATAAGCACCAGTGCCCCCCAATCCAATAATTGCTATCCTTTGGTTTTCCAATTTAGAATTAATCGCCTCAATATTTGCGCGACTAGAATTCGTATCAATGTATTGAAACACCGTCTCATTATTGTTATCTGCAATAACTTTAAAGGTTTTTTCTGAAACTTCCGAATCTAGAAATTTAGCAGGTGCAGAAATAATGTCCGCATACCTCTTCACCTTTTCATAATAATTCAAATACCCGTTAGAAGGCTTGTTTGAAAATGATCTGTTCACGGTAATTTGATTGTTCAGTACTGTAGTAGTGTTACCATGCTGGATAGCTGTAATGAAAATACCATCAATTTCACAGGGGTTTTCACCTATAAAATATATAACATGATTATCCGGTTTTCCTGTATGGTCATTACTTGTTAATGTAAGCGTACTTACCAGTGTTCCATACTGAATGTGTTTCTCTTGATTGACATAGGGTATATGGTGGATAAGTAAATATCCACCATGTACCTCAATCTCATAACCTTCGTCTCTAAGACGCTTTAGGTCAGGACTAAGATTTATCAGTTGCTGTAACATCGAAAATCATTTTATTCTTGACACCAACACTTGAGCCCTTAACCATAGTTCCTTCTGGCTTTGGTTCCCAACCTCTACTATAAGTAACCGTATAACCCTTGTTTGGGTTATTATCATATCCGCCAAAAGCCACTTCCACGAGTTGTTCAAACGAAATGTTTCTTTCCTTCCAAACATGTGGTCGAGCATTTACAATAATGGTAAATTCAGTAGAATCTTGGCTTAGAGAAAAACCTTTCTTTCCCAGGTCGAGCTAAATCAACCACCTCATCATCTAGTATTTGATCATCTTCCCAGCCTCCCTTAATGTCAAGGAAAATATCATCCTCAACAGGGATATTCCCAAGATCCCTGATCTGTATACCACGAATGTATTGTTTATACCAAGTAAATGGCTTATCATTAATGAAGAAAAGAAGCTTTTTCTTTACAAAGAAATATTCGGTTTCAGGTCGAGCCAAATTAACTTGTTTTTCATTTTCAATTAGCTCATCCTTATATGGCCTAAGAATTGACAAAAATAGCTCAGTACCTAAAGGTATTCCGGCAAGCTCCTTTAATTCTGACCCTGTCTTGTACTGGTCAAAGGTTTCATACTCCTTGCCCTCTATTATGAATTTTAAAGGCATTTTTAAATTTGAGGCATCATCTGCCCCCATTTTATTTGAATTCATTTTGTTATAAATTTGATATTAATTAATAAATAATTGCATATTGCCTATCATTTCAGCAATATTCAAGGGCTTACCTTAAAAAAAATTATACTTCGTTGCAATTAAAAATTTATATGATTAATACCAAGCCCCACAACTGTGTAATGCAGTCGCAAGTTAAAATCACAAATAGCTTGTTTTTTTCAAATAAAGGAGGTAGTTTTGAATCACTATAAGTCATACTACCAAGAGCCTCGCAAGGGCTTTTGTTTCCTTTACGGAATCAAGCCAGGTAATTTTTGCCTGGTTTTTTTATTTTTCGAGTCTTTTACCTCTCATTAGTGTTTTGTGTCTTTTATTGATCTTGGATCATTCCCAGGCTTAACGGTATCACTATCCCGTATAGGTCCTCCATTTGGACGATGTATCCTTACTTCCCCACCTCCATTATTTGATGAAAACTGCTTCGCAAGTTGTTCAGCTTCTTTTTGGGTATTTACAATAGCTGAAGCCTTCTTACCTCCTTCTTTCTGGACATTCCAATCATTCTGTCCTTTTTTTTTGTGTTACATGATAATTTGCCATAATATGTTTATTTAGAATTAATTTTCTTGTGTTTCAATGTCATTATCTAGCCTGATTCGTACTTCTTCTCTTAATTTAATATTAGAATGTAAAAAGTTACGTGTCTCGAGTAATTGAGTTACTTCGTCATAAATATTAAACTGCCGTTTATTATCTTTTATAGTAACGACCAGGGTAAAATCCTGATTTAGAATTTCTCCGTCCTTTTGGGCAAAGTTTTCTGCAAAGTCTCTATAGGTGCCTGTTATTTTAGCATACCATTTACGACTGCTTTCCAGATTATGCTCTTTGTTGGAATTCGTCATTTCATTTAGATTTACTGAATATTTTTTAACTGGCTGATATTTTTTACCATAATTAAGTAGAACCCTTTCCCTTGCATAATCACTTTCAGTGTCTTTTTTAAATGCACTTTTGTAATTGGAATCCAACAATACGTTTTTGGCATCGTCCGGTCCAAATTCGTTAAGAATGTTGGTCTTTTCAATTCCTCTATCTTTTATATTATCATAAGTACCGAATTTTACATCCAGATTTGACTGGCAATATTCAGAACCTTGTTTTTCACGAAGTACAGGTTGCGAAACTAAAGTTACCTTTACCTCACCATAAAAAAATCCCTCATCATCTATTAAACTTTCCGGAAACGGAAATTCTAAAATCTCAATGAACTCTCCTTTAACAATATTTTCTTGTAGAATAAGCGTTATCTCGTGTGGGTCATTGTAAATAATTTCATCTGCCGAATCGGGAACACCAAAACCCATCTGATTTACTCTCTCATTGGCTGGTAGAGCTAACATACTTGGATATTTTGCCGAATGAATCGCCAAAGCTTTCAAAAGCGTTGGATTGAAATTTTCACTAATTTTAAAATTTAGTTCCGAGATAAGTGCGGTTATTCGTGGGGTTGAAAAACTTGTTCCAATAATTTTTACAATTCTACCATCTGGTGCTATGGCATTTATGCCATTTTGTATTGTTCTACAGTCTTTCAATCCCGCATTTCCTCCGATGGAAACCAAATCTGGTTTAATGCTGTTTGCAGGACCAGGACCAATTCTTGTAAATGGAGATGGATGATTCACTTCGGAAATGTCATATCCGTTTTTATTATGCGCAATTGAGCCAACCACAAGAGCGCGAATAGAATCTGCGGATTTGGCTACCCTACCCTTTGGTCTCCCACTTTCGAAATTTTTGCAATTTCCCGTAGATTTACAAATGATAACGTCATATGTTTCTTGAATACTATCCAAAGCCATCCCAAAATCTGAAAAATCATTAATATCAGATTCTTGATCTGTACCAAGGGATAAATTCCATATTTTAATATTTCTGTTATTTTTTATAGCTTCCCTAATGTTTTCAATGAGTTCATCTTCATATATTGTTTCTTTCTTACTGTCAGGAAACACCGTAGCATCAAAAAGCATACAACCGGTATTTCCAGAAAGACTTTCATTTTGCAACTTATCGCCATAAATTATAACACTCGATACACTTGTACCGTGAGAAGGATCTATCAACTCATCTGGGTATGAAGAAAACTTATCTTGAGTAAGCCAAGGCTTCAAATATTTATTATCTGAAATACCAGTATCTAACACGCCAATTATGGGGTAATCAACACCTTCTTTTGGCTCCAAAACATCCAAAGCCTCCTCAGTGTCCATTGCATCCAAAACAATTTTATATTTAGGCATAAAATCAATAGCCTCCAACGCCTCAAAATCAGATAGCTGATCCAAGGTTACTGGTGTTGCGCCTTCAATTTTAAAAAGAATTAGTCCGATTGAATATCGAATTTCCTTGATATTCAGGTTTAACTCTTGGCAAAATTTCGTAAATGCTATTTTAACGGCATTGTTGAGCTCGAAATTATGGTAATCAATCAACGACACTTTGAGAATACCTTCAGCGAATTCAATAACCTGCGGAGAAAAAATTTCAATTCCCTCAATCGCCGATATCGACTTGGCATTTTTTCTGAAATTTGCGATGTTTCGTTTAATTGATTGTCCCTCTTCCAAGTTGTCTACTTTTATCAATAAGCTATTCGAATCAATAAAACCAATGACATTATTTTTAGTCCGTTTTCCATTGAAAAGACTTTGGATATCCTTACGGTGTGATTTAGCAATAGCATTGTCATCAATAGATACTTTTAAAGTTGCAGGGATGAAATCCCGAGCATTTGGACGTGTCTGAAATTCTCGAAAAAGTTGGTCGAATGGCTCTAACAAAAGGACTGCTCTTTCTTTTAATTCTGCATCGTTTAATTGCCATTTTGGTGGTTTATTTGAACCGCTTCCTTCCGTTTTTCTTTCATCCAATCTTCGCTTTTGGAATATCTTTATGGGTAAATTCTTTGCCATTTTATTCTAAATTTAATGCATTTCTAACTTGTCTTAGTGATAAATCTAAATATGATGATATCTGTTTTTGAGTTATATTGCTTTCGTGTAAAAAGCGTATCGCCTCCTCTTGAGTAAACCGATTATTGGATTTGTATTTTAAATACTCAAGAAAAATATCTTCATAACCATATTCATTCTTTTTTATGATTGAATTGTAATATGCGCTGTTTAATATTTTCACAATTTCCGAGTGAGAGTAACCATTTAAGTAATTGTAAAGTATTTCCAATTTTTTATCTCCAATATCCAATTCCGAATCAATCTTATCAAAATATAACCTTACCAAATTCTGAACTTCAGAATTGTTGGGAATTGAGACATTGATGATTTTTTCAAAACGTCTCCAAATTGCACTATCAAGTAATTGTTCATGATTTGTAGCGGCTATCAGTATACCATTTTCACTAAACTCATCAATATTTTGCAATAGACTATTAATCACCCTTTTTAATTCGCCAGTTTCTTGATTATCATCCCTTGCTTTTGCAATCGCATCAAATTCATCTAAAAAAAGAATGCAAGGCCTGCTCTTCGCATAATCAAATAACTTTCTAATGTTTTTTGCCGTACTCCCTAAAAGAGAAGAAATCAAAGAATCAAATCTGGCTATGATAATAGGCATATCCAATTCTTTTGCAATATGTTTGGCCAATGTGGTTTTTCCACAACCCGGAGGGTCCATACAAAAGAAGAGACAGATTAACATCTAGACCTTTACTTTTTATTATATTTTTAGAAATTCACAAGTGCAATAAATTGATTAATTGGATCAATCACACTTTCCGATAAGATAATTTCCAATTTTATATTCTGGGGCATTATAATATCTGCAATATTTAACCTTGTATCACTATCAACAGGCGCATCAAAAAGTTGATCCTTATAAACGGGAATACCTTGAGTTCCTTCAATTGTTTTCAGAATTTTATCAGCCAGCTTCCCTTCGCCATCTTCGCGCAGTTTTTTAGCCAGATGCTTAGAATAGCTGATTACCTTTTTGGAATCTTGATTGAGGCCACCTTCAATTATCTTTATTAGTTCAGTATACATCTATGTATTATTATTTAAATCATCGTAACAAATATACATAAAACTGTGATATAAAAATGAATTAGCGTAATATTTTTATTATAAAATGTGATATAATAATTTATTATCGTATAATTAAGTGGTTTAGCGTAATTTTAGAAGAGAGTTTTATTCATACATATGACTTCACTATTTGAACAAAAGGTGCTTTTATTACCTACTACCCATGAAGTTGAACCCCCTTTACATTATTAACTGTAGCTTCAGTAACGAGTGAGAAAAAAGTTTCAAGAAATTGAATTATTAACCTTAAGCAAGAAGCTATTGTGAATAATCAAACGCCCACCTCCGGCACTTCCTCATTCTCTCGTTCCGCAGGCTACACTCCCTCAATCGCAAGAGCCTACGGTTCCCTTCAGCATAAGCAATAATTTAATAAACATTAGCTCTTTCCATTAAAGTATCATCAAATTATTGCCAATGCTTTTTGCCATTGCCCTCACCGCAGAACACAATACAACACTTAGTTATACTATTAACCTCACGGAAGGCAGGTAAAGCTGTGTTCGTCAGTCGTTCCGTTTCGTTCCGCAAAACATATCTGCAAGCCAATTTGGTTCTTAAACGTCATTGCGAACAAAGTGAAGGGATCCCAAATTATTCTCCCACTAAACAACTATATCTTGGAAATATTCCATAATTTTGGAACAAATCCCAAGACATGAAATACATTAAATATTTTAGCACCTTCTTAAAGTCAAAAGGAACTCCTCATTTAAACTCCGATCAAATGAGAAGGTTATTAAACATTGTGGCCTTAGAAACCACCATCAAAAACGTCGCAGACTTGCGTATAACCGGAAGCACAGCTTATAAAATGACGGAAAACTCGAAAGACTCACTAAAACACCTAACAAAAGAACAAACCCCAGAAAACCTCTTAGAAGAAATGATGAGGTTATCCCAAACCTGAAACCTGAAACCTGAAACCTGAAACCTAAAACCTGAAACCTGAAACTTGAAACCTGAAACCTAAAACCACAAACCTAAGAATCAACTCCAAAATAAACCTCCTCAACCCCAACAACTGATATCTCTCTCTCAAAATCAGGATGCAAAGGGTTTATAAGCAAATTATGTTCAGCTGGATAACTGCTCAAAGGAATTCTTGCAGAAGGCACCCTCAGCACCACCGAGCTCTTGCCTAATGCCCAGCTAGTTCCAAAATCTTTAGTGCCCCCAATGGGAGGCCGCGAATTCCAGCCATCGGGTAAATTTGCCCCATCCAACGAAGGCAATTTATCTGGGACTTCCAAACTGGCCAGTATCCATTTGCTTGTACTTACCGTTGGCCCCTTAATACATAACAATTCCATCATTGCCAGGGCAACTGAACTAGCAGCATAGATTAAAGATGTCCCCGTATGGTTCCATCGGCCGCCAAGATAGCCATATCCCAAACTGGTTCTTCCTTCTAAACTCTCATAGATTCTGTAATAAACCATTATACAAAAGATCCCCAGGATAACCCTTCTATGGCCTCATTCACAACAGCAACGCCATAGGGGTCTTTCAATAGTGTTATAGGCGCAACATCTCCGAGCGCATAATTACTGTTATGCAACCATTCCTTAAACGCCTTCTCACTTCCAAAAATCCTAACTCCCTTGGCGATTATCTCATCAATATCCATCAAGTTCTTACTCCGTAGTCGCCCAATATGTTTCGGATTCTTTTTCCAGCGGCTAATGGTCCCTGGATCAACCTCTAAAAATTCCGCCGCCTCCCTCTGATTAAAATCCAAAAATTCTATAATAGGCTCTACCTCATCAGATTTAAATCCTTCGGAGGATGATTCTACGATATAAACAGCAGCTTTCTCATTAAAAAAATAAGAATTGGTGGCCTTGGCTTCTATAATGAGAACATTACCGCTATCATCTTTTATAACCCAATCCGCCCTTTCACCAGCCTTAACCCGTGCTGTTCCTCCAACTCTTTTTCGAGTCATACCAGACCCTCTACTCCCCCCGCTCCCTTCCTTCTTTGCCGGAACATTTTTTTTACCTTTAACTTCCATAATATATAAAATTGCAAATACAGTCTAAAGATAATGCTTTTGCAATAGTATACCTACTATTATATAATTATTTATAACATGTATCAGATAAAACTCTGCACTTTCCTTGTCGTTATAACGAATAAGCAAAGTAAATAAGAAAATAATCTCCCCTCCCTTATATCTTCATCATCCCATATTTATATTCCTCTCCGTTACTAGCGCGAAGAATAAAAGTCTTTTCTGAAACAGGAACTAGAAATTGGGTATTGAGCTCAAACCGCTCTTCTTTTGTTACCCCAATTCCGGCAGAAAGTAGAGCCTCCCTGCTCAAAGTTTCACCATTAGGTGAAATAACTTCCTGGATTGGAAAGCGTCGATTGAAAACCACGTGTATTTTTGCAGTATTCAAATCTCTTGTTTCGTTATACAGCAAAACCAAATTAGCACCATCCACATAATATAGGGTTGATAAAAAATCCCCATTGTCATTCTTGGTATTGGGTTCTGCCGTATCAATAGTTTTTGACCACTCCAGTTTTCCAGTGTTTATATTCAGCCTGTTTACCACAAAGCCATTATTTAAATAACTGTAATCATAACTAAAGTCCCCATCAGACAAATTACTTGACTTTGACTTTTTTTCAACAAAAATACGGTCATAAATAGCCCAAATTCCGCTACTGTCAAAAAGAAAATCCTTAAGGTTTAAATTGGACGAACTTTTCTCAAAATCATTTCTTTGGTTATAGACGACCTTTCCTTGTCCATCAATTTTTACCGCTAGGATCCCATTGCCGGTTACCCCCGAGTTTCGGCCGTTCAAATCAATCTTTAACCCAAAGTTGCTTGATTTCTGATGGGTCAGAATAGCCAAAAAATAAAAACTTCCATCATGGAACTTCCCTTCAAATTGTGGGATTTGATAATCGTCTTCTTGTTTTAAGGAATATGTGGACTCCGTGTTTTCAGCAGTATTCCAATTATATAAATTCAGATACGGTTTTTCCTTTTTTTCGTCAATCTTTTTTACTAAAATCACGTTGCCCTCATTGGAAACATAAAGCGAATGCTGCTTGTCACGCTTGTCCTCCACTTCAAATTGCATTGTTTTTTCCTTCTTAATGGTAGCACTTGTATCCAATAGGAAAAGTTCCACTTTTTCATTGGTTTTTTTGGCATAAGGAAGTTCCTTCAAAACCGCAAAGTATTGTGTGTTGTCGCTTTGGGTTACTAAAAATCGACCATCGTTGGAGTCCATTTCCATAACAGTCTGCAACTCCCCTAGCTTTCCGGAATTGATATCCACTTCTCGAAAAAGCAAGTTGTTCTTTTTGGTTTTTCGGTCATAATCCGTGTAAAAAAATACAAAATCTGACCCTTCCTTTTGAAACATGCTGTTGAAAGTCAAACTTGCAGCTCCCATCATTGGCTGCTCAACAGATAAATCACGACTTCCGGTTTTCTCCAAATCATTCAATGAGAACTGATCCACAATAATTTTTTGGTTGAAAGTACCCAAATCGTAATTAGACGAAATTCTGTAGAGTTTATCCTCTGTTACAACGTGGGTTATGGTCTTCTCCGTCTCATCGACTTTTCCAAAAGGAAAACCCCAAGAAAACGTTTGCGCGCTCGCATTAATTGAAATAAAAAGCAAGAAAGAAAAAGTAAATATTTTCATAGGTCTATTTTTTACAATTGGCATTATATTCATCAACTATGGCCTCAATGTTCAGCAAAGAATATCCTTTTTCCCTATTTTTTATCTTAGCGGCCAGTGCTTTGTCGTCTTTTACCATCTCTGCCATTTTATCCGTATAACCAATAATAAAATTCTGGGTATTGATCGCCTTGTCGTCATTTTTTAAAATCATAGAGGTTGACCAAGCCCCATCAGAAAATGATCTGTAAGAATACTGGTTTAAACACCCCTCTTTTTCCAGCACTAAAAACTTAGTGTTCTTAAAAGGAATATCCTGAAATTGCACAGTGTGATACACCTTGTCAGCCACTTTATAACCTGCAATGTCCTTTGGTTTAAAACGTTCCTTTTTGTCTTTTAAATCTTTCTTAAAAGTTACTTTCTCATATCGTGCAGACTCATCGTCATAAAGAATGTAGCCGCGTTCTTTAGTGCCATCATTCTTAATGATGTAACCTTCGTAATATTGAGATAGTTTGTAGTCCTGCCCTTGCGCAAAGGCACATATTGTTAAAAAGATAATTAAAATCGTGTTTTTCATAATTCAGTAATTTTGAGGGGTAAATCTACCGAAATTATAATAATAGCCCCCAATTCATTTTATAAAATAATTACCGTCATGTTGCTTTAAACTATTGGGAGGAGGAACGGGAAACGAAACTTTATAAGCTCCATAACATTCCACCGGATAACTAATATCGACCGTTCATATAGGAAGAAAAAATAGCAGCTTAAAAACACCTTATATACGAGAATATAACAATCAAAAAGCCCACTGTGTTTTTTACAGTGGGCTTCATTAAAAAAAATCATTGTTGTCCGATTAAAATTCTATGATCTCGGTAAGTCCAAGCCAATAATAACTTTCGGGGAGTTTCTTAAATATGACCTTCATTTTCATTTTGTTCAGTAACAAAACTGAAATAATACCAATTTAAATATATAATGTCCTGTCTATTTCCTTGAGGTATAATGCCGATATAGATTTTAAGGAGTATTTATGCGACATTTAAAATCATAATCGGTATATCACAAGTTCGTCTATCATTGAATTTTAAAAAGTACATTTTCAGAGGTTTACGCTTTAGTCTTGGCTCTTGATTCCTGTAGCGCCAGTGGCGGTTGCTGAGCGAAGCCGAAGCATCTTGTCTCTTTTCTCGGACAATACTGAAAAAAAAATATATTAACTAATCTATAGGTATCAAAAACTCAGATCAAAGATCCCATTGGTCAATTCAATCTGGCCATTATCATTGTTTATAACAACTCCGGAGAAGGAACCCGTAAGAACGCCACCAGAATTTGTTGTCACAGAATTATTAAAATTTGAAGCCATTGGATAATAGGATGATATTAGGTTGATTTTAAAATTCTGAAAAAGATTATTTCCAACCATGTTTTCTTCCACTTCAAAATAAATATTGTAGTTATTGGCCGCAGAAGTTTCACCTAGTATTTTTAAAAGTCCTCCCTCCCGGTCAATTCTTATTTCATCAAAAACGATGCTCATCGTTCCTGCTTTCAAACTTATCTGTCCTTCCACCACATCAATCTCTGATCCCGAACAGTCACCAAGACTGTCAATAATAGCTTGTAAACTTCCATCGCTATCGCCACATTCCTGCTGTTGTTTTTCTAAAGCTACTCGGTACGCAATGCAGAGTTGGGTATAATTTTCTACCGTTGCGGCGTCATAGTTTTGTTTAGCCTCTACTGCTGCTTCAATCGCAATTTCGCACTGGCTTGGATTATCGGTATTGTCATCACTACTACAGGCAAATATTGCAAGCATCACGAAGATGCTTAAAATCAATTTTTTTATGTTCATCACTCTTAAATTAAAAATTATTATTGAGGGTATAGAACGGGTTCTAAGGGATTATATTTCAATCCTGTCCTCTAAATTAAAGATGGTGAGTATGTTTCATCGATACTGAGTATCCCGAGGTGTTTTCAAGCATTTTAGAGTGATGATACCTCATATTCCTTATATTTTCACTCAACTTTAATGAATCTGATGCAGATTAGTTTCAGCGAGCGATAATTGTACCGCAAATGGCCTAGCATCACTATCATTCAATAATTTATTTCCTCTTCTGAGTCTTGGCAAAATAAAAAACAAAGCATCTTAAACAGGATCGGTATTACAGAAATTATGGGGTGTGCAGTGGGTACCCTTGTTATGTGCAATCTTTTTTATTCATTGGGCTCAATATGAATTAGAACCTCTCCCAAATTCGGTATTTCCTTTTGTAAATAGTCTTTTAGCTTATGTGATAAATAATGTCCCTGTTTAACAGATATATCCCCATCAACAGTAGCGTGCAAATCAACGTGGAATTTCATTCCGGATTTTCGTATCCGGCACTTCTCTGTGTTTATAACACCAGGAACTTCGATAGATCTAGCACGAATTTCAAGTATTAGGTCGTCATAAAGCTGTTCGTCCATAATTTCACCCAATGCAGGTCTTAAAATCAAGTAGCTATTGTACAAAATGAAAGCGGATGCAAAAAGTGCGGCCCAGTCATCAGCGTTTTCATATCCTTCTCCAAATATAAGAGCTATAGAGATTCCAATAAAAGCCATTATAGAAGTAATAGCATCGCTTCTATGATGCCACGCATCTGCTTTAAGGGAAGAACTATGGGTCTGTTTACTCTTTCTAGTAACAATTTGAAATGAGATTTCTTTCCAAATAATGATTAGTCCTAAAACTATTAAAGTCCAAGACTCTGGAGTTTCATGGGGAGTTTGAATATTCTGAATACTCGTAGAGGCTATAATCGTTGCCGAAATAACCAGAAACGCAACAACTCCAAATGTAATCAACGGTTCAATCTTACCGTGCCCATAGGGATGGTTTTCATCTGCAGGCCGTTTGGCATATTTAAAGCCTAACAAAACTAAAAACGAGGCAAAGATATCCGTTGTGGATTCTATCGCATCTGCAATTAAAGCGTATGAATTTCCGAAAAAACCTGCCAGGCCTTTTATTAATGCCAGAGCGGTATTTCCAATGATACTGAAATAGGTGGTTCGTATTGCAGTTTGTTCGTTATTCATTTCATTATAATCAGGCTACACGCTGCTGGAGGTTTTAATGATTATCTTATGGTCGCTTATGGCATATCGGTATTTCTTCCCCATTAAAGCAGAAAATATGAGTTCAAGGATTATTAATTCAAGTGTCCTAATATACTTAGTATAATGATTATTGCATATAACATATTAAGTTATCTAAACAGTGAGGCCTTTAATTCCCTTTATGAAATTGTATTGCGTTTTCTATTTTTCTGAGCCTTACTACTCAAACTCCCCACAATTTTCTGATGGGACATATGTACCCCCACCCTGCTGATAAACCACTGAAGCACCCAAATGACCAGCATATCCCAATCCACCTAAACCAACTAAAAGTATAAGACAAAGGAAAAACATCCACAGCTTATTTTTTGTTATAAGCTTGAATTGTAGAAAACCAAAAAGCAGTAAGGCGACGGAATAAGTAATCGTTGCGAAATAGGCCCACCATTGATGCTCTTGAAGCACATTAGGGTCACACAGTGTTCTAACTACAACATTGTAGGCTAGATCTACCTAAAAAGATTGACAGCCATGCTCCCGCAACACCTAGAATCAATAACAGGAAGACAAATCTTGAAATAAACTGTGTCCAACTAGAATCTTTAAGAAAAAACTGCACGGGATAAGCGATAGAAGCCAGGCTCAACAAAACAATAGGAAAATGGATTGATAATGCGTACCAGACCTCTGTTCGCCAAAAAGAAGGAATTTCCTCCATTGTAAATTACTTAATTTTAACAGCGATAGGCTCCATTTTTTTTCCTTTCTTTTCCACAGTAACCTCTACAGGGATCCCATCTGAAAGTTCACTAAATTCAACCATTTCTCCATTTTTGGTCAATTTTGTGTTATCAGTAAAATAAAGTTCGAGCAGTTTGTCATCTGCCGTGCGCATATATATTTCCCTTTCAGAAGGATTAACGGTTTCTGCGGCTCCTTCATAGGTCCCAGAAGGCACTATATCCGTCTTTTTGTGCTCTTCGCAAGATGATAGCGAAATAACAGACACAAATGCAATAACTACTATAAAAACAGCATTTTTCATAATAAATCGATTTTAAGCTAAATAATTAATTAAGGATAGATTTAATGAGATTTTGGGCCAATGCATAAAGTTTTGGAGGTAATTATTAGTGACATTTAATACGTATTAATCAATTGCAATGAAGTATTTCAAGAATAGCAAGAATAGAAAAAAGAGGATAACTAACACAATTATGATTATAATACCAATCCAAATTATTTTGTCTTTTTTAGGAACACTACTTTTTTTGGATGGTAACTTGTTTTGCTTTTTCAGACGCTTTTTACTTCGATTTCCTGTCATACAAGGTCATTTTAATTAAATTTCTTCCATTCATTATTCTTTTACTAATCCCTTTTTATATTATTCAATCCTTTTAATATTACCATTAAGATTCAAACATAAATAGTACACCCATCAAAAGCAAAATGATTATTTATTCAAAATATGTTTTTTAACAATTGTCCCTAAATCTTTCTCTGAAAACCAGATGTCCTCTGGATGAAGATGAAGAACTGGCGCTTGTTCGCATTTATTATTACAATCCATTTGTTCAACTTCTATTTTGTTTTTCAGCTTGTATTTCTTTATATAATAATCTAAAAGCTTTCCTTTTTTCTTTCGGCAGTTTACACCGTTACACTGATAAATGACAGGTTTATTATTTTTAGAATTTTCCATAATATTAATATTTTAATGAGTGTTTTTTAGGTCTTAAAAAGATGAATACCAGCACTAATATTGCTAATGTAATAATGCCTCCATAAAGAAAACTTTGGTTTGGGAATGTCGTACCCAAAAATCCTGCCAATGGATATGCAAATGCCCACCATAAATGAGAAAAGGCAAAATGAGAACCATAGACTTTACCCTGTTCTTCAATAGGAACAGTTTCACCTATCAGCGTTTCGGATGGAATTTCTGCGAGGCTTTGTCCAAGTCCTGCAACAATCCAAACAATGAATAACATTGAAAAATCGAGGTAATTGGCAAAACTTATGGCAACCCCTAAAATAAGAGCACCAATAATAAGTGAAACGCGTCTTGATTTGGATTTATCAATTGCACCTGAAACAAATGCTGCTACCATTGCACCAATAGCGAAAGCTGCCATTATAATTCCGTAATCCTTATCTGTAAGTTCCAATCCACCTTTGACCAATACGATGGTATTGACCAAAATAAGTGCACCGGCAACCGCAGAAACCAATTCAATAAATAATGCAAACCGCACGTATTGATTGGAAAATAGTAGTCTCATTCCTTTTAAAACATCTTGCCACGTGCTAGGTTTTACCGCTCCTTCTACGTCTTCTGGAACAACATCCAGCTTACTTTTTGGAAGGCTCAACAATAAAACGCCTGCGACGACAAAAGTGGCGGCATCTACAAAAAATATCTCCCTTGCCCCTAACGAGATGGCCAAAATTCCTGCCAATCCTGGACCCAAAACTCCTAAAAGCTGATACGTAGCTGCCGATAAGCCTATAGCCTGTCGGTATATGGATTTATCTACAATCTGCGGAATAATAGATCGATAGGTAGGGCTGAAAAACGCATTGAAAATATTCATAAGAAAAATGAGGACATAAATTTGCCATTCTTCGGTTACAAAAGGCAAACAGCCTACAATTACCATTCTAATAAAATGTGTGGTATAGAGTATTTTCTTTCGGCTTATTCGATCTGCCAATACGCCTGCAAAGGGCGAAAATATAATGAATGCAGTAACCCGTAAAGTAAGAGCTGTTGCCAATATGACCGCAGCCCTCTCTTCACCAAACTGATATGCCAAAAGAGCCAACCCAACCCACGTAAAAGCATCACCTAACAAACTGATGGTCTGCGCTAAATAAAGTTTAGCAAATAAACGGTTACGTAAAGCTTGAAATGGCTCTAATAGTTTTGACAGTTTCATCCTTTCACTTAATTCGGGTTATTTTCTTTGGAATACCTACGATTCTTAATAACCAATTGATACACACAAGGAATAACCACTAAGTTTAAGATCGTAGCTGAAAGCAACCCACCCAAAATAACTACCGCCATTGGACTTTGTATTTCACTTCCTGGCTCTCCGCCTTTTAAGGCTAATGGAATTAATGCTAATCCAGTAGTAGAGGCTGTCATTAAGATTGGATTCAACCTATCCAAAGCTCCTGTTTTTATTAACTGAAGCCCTTGCATACCTTCTTTTCGCAAATCTTCATAACGCGATACCAATAAAATACCGTTACGCGTCGCAATTCCGAACAAACTAATAAAACCTATGGTTGCAGCGATGCTGATAATTCCTGACGTGAAATACACAATCAAGATGCCTCCAATTAGCGCTAATGGCAGATTTATCAATACAACAAATGCCAATTTCACATCTTTAAATTCATAATACAACAACAGGAAAATTATTGCTATGGCGATAATTGCCGTGAACATAAGTAATTGCGATGCTTTGGATTCGCTTTCAAATTGTCCACCATATTCCACACGATAGCCTTCTGGCATATTCACATTGTTTGCAACCACTTCCTTTATTTCGTTTACCGCGCTTCGTAAATCTCTACCTTGAACATTGGCAGCCACTACTATTTTACGTTGTACATCTTCACGATTAATGGTGTTTGGACTGCTAACGGATTGAATAATAGCTAATTCGCCCAAAGTGGTTTGTCCGCCATTTGGCAAACTGATTAAAGCATTTCTAATATTCTCAATATCATCTCTAAATGGCTTTTCGTATCGCACCACCAAATCAAAATATTGTTGTCCTTCATAAATTTCACCCGCTTCTTCACCTGCAAAAGCGATATCTATTTGTTGCATTAAGTCGCCAACGGTCATTCCATAAGCCGATAGAATTTGGCGTTTGGGCTTGATACGAATTTGCGGTACTTCAATTTGCTGGTCCACCGCAACATCAGCCAATCCATCAATCTCTTTGATGCTCTGCTCTACACTTTTACCAACTTCAAATAAACGTTGCAAATCCGAACCAAAGATTTTAATAGCGATATTGGCACGTGTTCCGGAAAGCATATGGTCAATTCGGTGTGCGATAGGTTGTCCCAAAGTAATATTTACACCAGGTGCAATACTTAATTTGTTTCGGACTTCTTCAAAAAATTCTTCTTTGGTTTTTCCGTCAAGTACAAAAGGCACATCAATTTCCGAAGCATTTACGCCTTGTGCGTGTTCGTCCAATTCGGCACGGCCTTGTCTTCGGGTAACCACTTCCACTTCAGGCAAATCCAATAAAATAGTTTCTATCAAGCTTCCCGTTTTGTTACTTTCTTCTAACGACATTGAAGGCGGACCCACCACGCTAATCACCAAAGAACCTTCATTAAATTCAGGCAGAAAACTTCTTCCCAATTGCGTTAGCACTAAAAGACTGATTATAAAGGCAACAATTGTGACTCCAATGATGGTTTTTGGAATTCTCGTAGCACTTTCTAATAGGTTACCATAATGTTTCTGTAACCAACGCTCTACTTTTGTACCATCTGCCTGCTTATTTAAAAGCTTTTCGTTGTCCAATAAATAAGAACATAAAATTGGTGTTACCGTTACTGCAACTATCAATGATGTTAAAACAGATGTTACAAAAGCAATGCCCAAGGGCTGTAACAGGCGTCCTTCCATTCCACTTAAAAAGAATAAGGGGATAAATGATACAATAATAATCAAGGTTGCAATAACTATAGAACTCCTTATTTCTACCGATGCTACCCGCACAACGGTCAAAGTGGATTCGCGCTCGGCTTTGGGTTTCCTTATGTTTTCGCGCAAGCGTTTATAAACATTTTCCACATCGATAATGGCATCATCTACTAAAGCGCCTATGGCAATTGCCATACCTCCTAAACTCATTGTGTTAATTGTGTACCCCATCCATTTTAAGATGATAATGGACACCAATAGCGAAATAGGAATTGCCAACAAGGAAATGAGGGTGGTTCTCCAATTCATTAAAAAGATGAACAGGATAATCATTACAAAAAACGCACCTTCCAACAAGGTTTGATTCAAATTGCTGATGGAAGCATCAATAAAATCAGCCTGTCTAAAGATGTGATTTTTGATCTGAACGCCTTTTGGTAAGGTTTTTTCCAAGTCTGCAATCGCTTCATCTAATCGGTCTGTCAGTTCCAATGTATTGACATCGGGTTGTTTTGAAATGGTTAAAATAACTGCTGGTTTTGCATTTAATGACCCATCGCCAATTTTATCGGCAGCACCAATTTGAACGGTTGCCACATCACTTATCTTGATGGTTTGACCATTAACTTGTTTTAAAACCGCTTCCTGTAAATCTTCTATTGCATAAGCTCTACCGCTACCTTTAATGATGTATTGATTACCATATTGGTTTATCACACCACCAGGTGCATTTGTGTTTGCTTCCTTAACTTTCTCTACGAGTTCTGAAAGACTAACATCATAATGCTTCAGCTTTTCAGGATTGGCAAATACTTGGTATTGCTTATAATCGCCACCAATCACTACCACATTTGCAATACCGCCAATAGCCTTAATTCGCGGGCGAATTGTCCAATCTGATAAAGTCCGTAATTCCATTGGCGACAAACTATCGGACGTTACGCCCAACAGCATTATTTCGCCCATAATGGATGAAATAGGTGCCATTGTTGGTGCTCCAATGCCTTCGGGCAAATTCTCTCTCACCATTGGGATACGTTCGCTTACAATTTGACGAGCCCGATAAATATCGGTTCCCCATTCAAATTCTATCCACACAATGGAAATTCCCGCAGCTGATGACGAACGTATCCGCCTAACATTTGGCGAACCGTTTAAGGCTGTTTCCAATTGATAGGTTACTAATTTTTCTACTTCTTCAGATTCCATTCCGTGCGCTTCGGTAAGAATGGTTACCGTTGGCGCTGTCAGGTCTGGGAATACATCCACGTTCATTGTTCGGGCATAATAGATGCCCAACACACTTAACGCAACCGCTCCCAACAGAATGAGTAATCTATTGTGAAGTGAAATTGATAATATTTTGTTTAACATTTCTCTTCGTTTTTAATGTTCGTGACCGTGAGCAGGTGTTGAACCCGACATTGAAGCCATTTTAACTTGATACGCTCCTTTTGTGACAACCACCTCGCCTACTTCCAAACCTTGAAGAATTTCTACATTTTCTCCATTGCGTTTTCCAATTTTCACAGGCCGTCTTTCAAAGCTTTCGCCTGAAAGTTGAACGATAACTGAATAACTTCCGTAATCTTCCAATAAGGCATTAACAGGAATCATTGTATTTTGGGTTGCGTTACCCATTGCAATTTGAACTGACGTTAAACTTCCTTCTGGCATATCAACATCATCATTAACTTGCGCAAATACTGAAATAAGCGGTCTGTTATTATCTACATCTTTAGCGATGGACAGGATTGAACCTCCAGATGTCGCGACATTACGCCATTGACCATCGTTGGTTTGATACCACACTTCTCGTGCATTATCCATAGTAAGCCCGTAAGAAGGTGCTATTTGTGTTTTTAACACTCTGGATTGAAGCGTTCCTAACGTTACAACTGTTACGCCTTGGTCTACATAATCGCCATTAGCTACATTGATTGCTGTGATGTACCCATCAAAAGGTGCACGAATTTGTTTGCCACCACCAGATACTCCAGACGAGAGACTTTGGTAATTAGATTTTGCAATGTTGTAATTGCTTTCTACTTTTTCAAATTCTGCTTTGGGAACAATTTTAGATTCAAATAATTCCTTTTTTCGTTCGTATTCCGCTTTAGATTGCTCAAAATTAGAACGTGCATTGGCAATTTCGGTGCTCAAATTATTAGACGCCAAACCTTGACTGCTAACATTCATTAGTAATTGCCCTTGTTTTACCTGCGTTCCTTCTGTGAGATTGCTCACAGCAAAATCGACTACACCATTGGATTTAGCTACCAATGTTTTTACTGAACCTGATGCAGGCGTCCAAACCCCAGATGTATTAATCACATCATAAATTTTTCCCTTAACCACAGGCGCAGTTTGAAAATCGATTTTCCAAGCCTGTTCTTTCAAAAACGAAATGCTCCCATCATCTTCGGCTACACCCAAGGCTTTTATAGCTTCGTCTGTATTAGCATATACGGTAACATCCTTAATCGTAATTATATCTGAATATTCTGGTGTTTTCAATTCAAAAACAAGTTGGTAACTACCAGCTTCTTTCGGTTGAATGGAAGGCGAAAATATACCTGGCGATGAAGGTGCTTCGACAGTATTACGAATACCAGTATCGCCTTTTATCAAACTAACAGTAACCGAACCTTCGCGAACGGGCTGATGCTTGTCCAACACCGTAAAGTGAGCTGCAAATCTGCTTGGATTGCCTACTATTAAAGCAGGAAATTCTACGAATAGTTCCGTTTTATCTGTCCAGATGGTATAATCTAAACGTGGCATTTCTTCTCCAGCGTGCGTTCCATCAGGATTATGTGCGTGTGCGTCTTCTGCCTTGTTGTTACAAGACATTGCCAAAAAGGCGAGCACTATTATTATATATTTCATTTGTTTATAATTATTGTTTTTTAACGGTCAAATGCTGTTCGCTATCAATAATTCCGATGGAAGAATAGCCTTTGAAACGCTCGATTCATATTTTATATCTATTTGTTTGTTAATGGTCGTGGTGTTCAGCGCCATCATCGTGTTTGTGAGTTTTTGAATCATCATCTGTATGATTACCTCCTGATTCGTGGTCGTGCCCGTGGTCCTTTGTCTTTGTTTCCTTAGAATCTTTTCCTACTTGAAATTCCTCTTGCTCTACGGTTTCATCGCTCATATGACTACCATCGGCGTTGTGTTCGTGACCGTGATCATCATTACTTTCGGTTTTTGTTTCTCTGCAAGAGGTTACAAGAAAAGTTGATGCGATTGCTATTGTGAATAATATTTTTGAAATTTTATTCATTGCTAAATATTTATTTTGGTATTCGTGACCCGAGCCTTTAAGGCGAACTGATGAAATAATCTTCGATTTCATAATTGTATGTCTTAAAATTTATAATTGATGTTTTAATAGCTGTGCTTGAAGAAGTTGTAATTCCTTTTCCATTTGAAGCATTTTATCTGAAGCATTTCTGTAAAACTGAAGCTCTATATAGTAATCCATAAACGAAAACTCGCCCAACATATAGGCTTTAAAAAGTAAATCCTCACTTCCTAAATTGCCCATTGTGCTTTGATACTCGTTAAATTTTGAAAGCATCAATTGATAGCGACTAAAGGTTTCTTGAAATTGGGAGTAAAGCGATGTAGTAATAACTTGGGTGTTGGATTGCTGATATTCATAATTAGCTTCTGCAGCTTTAACCTTGTTCTTGCTACTCCAAAGCGGAATTGAAAGTCCACCGTAAAAACCTGAATAATTATTTCCGTTTACACCTTGATAATTATAGCCAAGCGCTACGTTTGGAAGTACCTTATTCTTCTCAAGTTTTACTTTTTGAAGCGATGCAGATTCATTAGCCTTTAATTCTTGTAACGATGGATCGTTCGCTAATTTATCTTGCCAAAGATTATCTATATTTCCTATTTCTGTTGAAATGATAGTTTCTGTTGAAAGACCATCTAAAGGTTTATCACCATTTAGGGTATTTAGTTTAGACGTCAGAATTTGAATATCACTATCAATCTGTTCAACAACAAACTGTTCTTGAATCCAAGCGATTTTCGCCTTGTTCAAATCTAAAATACCGACTTGCTCCTTATTAAAAAGTTCTAGAATTTGGTCGAAAACCTGCTTACTCTGGGTTCTTCTCTCGCTTTTAATGATTTTCTGTTTATGTAGAAAAGCAAGTTCTATAAGCAACTGTTTTGCGTTCAATAAAACCTCCTGTCTTTTTTTGGCATAAGCAGTTTGTAGTTGCTCCGATTTTAAATGGTTCCATTTACCACGTGCCGCATATACTGTTGGAAATTCAAAAGATTGCGCTATTTCATATTCCGTATAAGCATCAGTTGTATTATTACCAAAGGGTAAATAATATCCAGAGAGCTGTGGATCGGGTAAATTGTTGGTGCTCTTGTTTTCGAGTTGCTGACTTTCAATAAATGATTGGTAGCCTTTCAACGCTGTATTGTTCTGTTCTATTTGATTAAGTAATTCCTCAATATTTTTAGTTTGAGAGAAACTACTAATAAAGAACAGGCATCCGCAAATTGCGAACACGATGTGTTTATTCATTGTTTGAAATTTTAGGTTTAATCTTACCTGTCAGTTTACCCGCCGGAGGAGGGCAGACAGGTCTGAATTTAAAAAATGGAATACTTAAACAGAAGTAAAGTATTCCTTAACGATTAACCTAAAGATGGAGGACCTCGAGAGTCGAGGGAAGAAAGATAAGAATTAAAATATGTGCTGGGTGGATGATACCCCGTAACCTTTTCGTCTTCATCATCATAGTTTATAGAAACACTATAACGATTAAGAAAGATAGATGTTTTTACATCCTTTTTAACATTGATTTGTTTGACACTACTTTCGTGTGTTACTAATATTTCATTAGAAACTACCGTATGTATATGTACCTCAAAAAATAATTCTAAAAGTCCTTTTTTAGAATTTTCTTCTTTTGGAACATCGTGATTGTGTCCGTGACCATCAGTATGCGCGTGCTCAATTTCGTGCTGATGATGTATATGAGGCACTACGTTATGCAAAAGCAATAGGCTGAATATGCCCAAAAAGAAAAGTGCTTTTATGTGATTGTGTTTTTGCATTAATTGCAAATATAAAATTTTTTATTGGTTTCTTTGCTGTTAATTATTTCGAGGCAGGAGCAAATAACAGGTCTTTAGATTTTCTGTAAAACGAATTAAACTTTCAAAAAAAACAAAATATATTAGAATATAAGACCTTCTGTTTTTTTTTAGATATCAAGAGCAATTGCCACAACTGCTACAAGGGGTTTCTGCCGAAAAATCCAAATTACATAATGATGGAAAAGATTAGTATAACATCCCAAAAAAGAAATCAAAAACCTCATTGTGCACCTCTACCAACATTTCATAATACTCACTTTATCACAAGCCTTTTCGCAACAAATTGATTCCCAGCACTCACCTTCACCAAGTAAATCCCAGAGGCAATTCCGTCAGTCGTTACTCTGATGTTTTTGTGTGCTCCAAAATCCCCACGGAACAACTCTTTTATTTTTTTACCTGAAAGATCAAAAAGCTGGATACTTCCTTCCGAAGATAAAGTTTGCGAAATTGTAAATTCCGAAGTCGCTGGATTGGGATGTAGTATGATGGAACTCGCTGATAATTCATTGTCGCCAACGCCTAGACAAAAGTTAACCACATTGTCAAAACTGAACATTCCCCGTCCAAAAGTTCCAGCATAAAGGGTTTGCGTTGATTCGTGCAGTTTCAAGTCCATAATGATGGTCTGGGGTAGCCCATTACCCAAAATATCCCAACTTTCCCCATCATTTATCGAAAACCACACGTTCAAATCTGTCGCTACAAGAAGTATATTTTCCTCTGAATAGGTAATAATGTCGTTAATGGGCAAGTTCGGCAAGTTAGAAGAGATGTCCGTCCAGTTTTCTCCGCCATCCGTGGTTTTGAAAACGTGCGGGGTATATTCCAGATATTTAAAACCGGAAACCGTAACATAAGCAATCATATCATCATCTGGAACCATAGCGATGGAAGTAATATATTGGTCTGGCAAGCCCGTGCTTACATCTGTCCAAGAAGCGCCACCATCAAAAGTTACATTTACATTTCCATCATCGCTTCCAGTATAAATTACATCTAGATTGTTATAAGAAGAAGCGATTGCTGTAAGCGTTCCAAAAGCCATAGAACCGCTGGGATGAACGCCGTCCGTTAAATCTGGACTGATCACAGTCCAGTTTGAAGCTCGGTTGGAAGTATATAATCTATTGGTTCCGTAATAAAGAATTTCGTGGTCAAAAGGCGAAATTATAACCGGTGTGTTCCAGTTGTTCCTGTCGTTTCCACTAATTCCATTGGTGGCATAATTGAAACTGTCTCCCCCATCGATGCTCCGACCCAAATTTCCATATTGCGACTCTACGTAAATGTAATTATTGTCCACTGGATCAACATTTACGTGAAAACCATCACCACCCCAAATGGAGTGCCAGTCACTCGCTCCACCAGTCATTGTTCTTATCGTATTGTTGTCCTGTGTTCCGCCGTAAAGTCTTTCTGGTTGGGTTCTGTCAACTTCAATATTGTAAAATTGCGTTATGGGAAGGTTTAAGAACTTACTCCAACTGTTGCCACCATTATTTGAAATATAAGCTCCACCATCGTTACCGGCAAACATAAAATCACTGTTGGTCCTTGAAAAATCCAGCGCGTGATGATCTACCTGCATACCTGGTAAGGTCTGCCAAGATTCGCCGCTGTCGGTAGATTTTGCAATCTCAAGACCTACAATATACACTTCCGAGGAATTGGTTGGATTTACACGAAGATTTCCAAAATACCAACCAAAATTGGCATCAATGCCACTTAAAGCACTTGCTGGAGTTACCAATGTCCAATTGTTGCCATTGTCGATACTTTTATACAGGCCGTCGAATTCGTTAGTTATTTTATTAGTGGTGTAACGTGCATAAACCGTAGAAGGATCGGATTCCGAAACAGCAATCCCTATTCTTCCCGTTTGTACATTTGGAGCAGGCAGCTCGTTGGCTTCACCCAACCGATTCCAAGTGGTGCCACCGTCCATAGAGCGATGGATTGCGGAGGTTACCCCTGCATAATCACGCTCCCAAGGTTTACGGGTTCGTTCCCACATGGAAGCGTAAAGAATGTTGGTGTTTACCACATTCATCGCAACATCTATTGCTGCTGTTGAATCGGTCACAAACAGCACCTGTTCCCAGCTTACACCTCCGTTCAGGGTTCTATAAATTCCCCGCTCACTATTTGTACCGTATAATTGACCCGTGGCTGCCACAAAAACACGGTCTGGATCTGTAGGGTCCACTACAATTCTGCCAATATGATTACTTTCAGGCAAACCGACGTTCGTCCAAGAATCGCCGGCGTCGTCGCTTCTGTAAATTCCATCGCCAAAATAAGCTCCATCGGTGGCGCTTCCATTTGCTTCACCCGTTCCCGCATAAATTCGCTGTGGACTTGAGGGTGCAATAGCAATATCACCAATAGACATTTTTGCTTCATTGTCAAAAATTGGAATCCAGTTTACGCCGCGATCATAACTTCTGAAAATGCCACCCGTGGCCGTGGCAACGTAAAGATGGTCGTCATTATCAGGGGCAATTGCAACATCAGTAATTCTTCCGCCCGTGTTCATTGGTCCTACGAATGACCATTCCCCAGCCACTTCAGGTAATCTATTGTCAAGGATTTGTCTTGATTGAACAATGGCTTCTTTATAAGCATCTTTATTAATATAGTTGTTTGGATAGGCACGCTGGTTGTACATCCACTCTGCGGGATACTCCATTTTTCCAGTTTCTTGGATAATATTTTCAAGTCCACTAGCAGACACGCCTTCTGAATTATCCTTATAACTTGAAATTAAAAGTGTAGAAAGTAAGAGCAATAGCACCATTAAAGAAAAAGGAAGTGTGTATTTTTTCATCACGTACGTTTTAGGATTTGTAGTATTTTAAACCAAAGCTCCATTGGTAACGTATTGATTCCAAATACCGTAATATATTTTGTTTAAGTTTAGATACTGCAATCAAAATCAATGTTATACCAACTTTTTATCTCTATTTAGATTGATTCTAAACAAATAGAAATTATTTTTTGATACAATTGACCTTATGCGCTTGTTTGTTTGAAATTGTTATAAATTTTAGATGGTGCATTTTGTATAGGTTTTTAAAGTAGAGGGAGTCCTGTCTTTGTCAATCATATTTTAGCAGCTCTTTGAATATCAGGATTCCAATCCGTTTAATAGCACTTGGGCAAAAACATATTTACCTCTATCCATAACCTTGGTTTTGACCAAAGTTATCTATATATCCAAATCGAAAGATCAAAGAACGTATGGCAACCCTCTTATTTCCATTATTTTTAATGATTAATCTTTACAAATCCATCCCTACTTTTCTTGGACTAATAATTCCTTTTAAAAATATTTATCATAAATAACAGGACATAAACTTGAAAACCTAAAACAGGCAGCTCCAAAAACCAACTTAACCACTCATAACCCATTGTTTAAAACTAAAACTTTGCCATCTGCCACTAAAAACTGAACACCAAACGCTCACCCCCGGAACATTCTTATTTACCGGAGCTTTTTCAGCGAAGGTGGAGAACACTGACCACTACCCTTTCGGCAATTTAATCAAAAACTCCAATCCTCCACCCTGCCTATTCTTAACCGTTATAGTGCCCTTATGCAGAAGAAGCGCATTCTTAACTATTGATAGTCCCAACCCCGACCCTCCAGAATCCCGGGTACGGCCTTCGTTAATTCTATAAAAACGTTCAAATAGACGATTAAAATGGGTTTCATCCGAAATCCCTCTTCCTGTATCAGAATACAAGAAATAGTAAAAATTTTCATCCTCGCTATATTGATTTATAGCAATTTTTACATTATTTCCAGCATAACGGATGACGTTATCGGTTAGGTTGCGGAAAATTGAGTAAAGCAAATTGGTATTTGACTTAACCATTACTTTTTCTGGAATATCCCAACTCATCTCTATCCCTTTTTCCTCCAATGAGGTAGCGAGATCATTTTTTAAACCTTGCAACACTTTGGACAAGCTTACTGCTTCAAATGAAAATGAACTTGGTGCTTCTTCAATTCTGGTAATCAATCCCATATCTTGGATAAGCTCCGATAACGCAAGGACTTGGTTATATGCCTTTGTCAAAAACTGTTGCTTTTTTTCCGCATCCAGTGGTTTCTCCAAAACCGTTTCAAGATAGCCGCGAATACTGGTGACGGGTGTGCGCAATTCGTGGGCGATATTGCCGGTCATTTCCTGTTTTAATAGCTGTGTCTTTCGTTGTTTGGTGATGTCGTTTAGGATAATCTCAAAGCTTTGGTCTTCAAAAACATTCGCTCTAAGGGAAAAATGTTTACTGTGTTTTTCAATTTGGGTTTCAAAATAATTTTCCCGCTCAGGGGAAGCCAAGAACAAATTCAGGTCATGGAATGCGGCCTCCGAAAAGATTACTTCGGGTTCGCCATTGGCATTATCAGAGATCACATTGAGGTATTGAAGAAACAGCCCATTGTAAAACTCCACTATTTTGCTTGGCGTAAAGAAGCAAATCCCTTCCTCGGAAGTATGAACGTGTTGCAACAATTTCTCCCGCTCTTGGCTTATCTTTTTCTTATTGGCTTTGAGTTGGAAATAGTTATCTACAATTCTTTCACTTATCTCGCCAAATTCATCCTTCGGAAATTTAACGGTAGTCGGATTTACTATTTCATCCGAGGAGATCACAAAATCCCGAAGTTGCTTAATGGTACTTCCAAATCTTGTGGCAACAAAGTTTATCAGAATCAACATTACCAGAAATAGTGCGATAATATAGTACAGAAATAAATTGTCCGATTTCAAAAATTGTTGTACCCGAATATCGTAAGGGAGGGCAACCCGTATAAAGGAGTCGTTAAACTGCTTTGCATAATAAAGATATTCCAAGTTATTTGAAGAGGAGGTTCGAATGTTCACACCCCTCCCGTTGGCTTTTGCTTCCACTATTTCGGGGCGGTGGGAATGGTTTTCAAGTGTGGCCAATTCTTTTATAGCGTTATCATATTGAACAACCCCTTGGCCATCAATCAATGTAAGACGAATATGCTCAGGAAATAAGGCGACTAAGTTATCCATATCCTGACCTTTGGACAATCCGATATTAGTGATTTCGGTATAGCCATCTAACTTCTCTTCAAGGGCTTCCGTACGAAATTTTCGTTCCTGTGACCGTGCAAAAACAATAATTCCAATAGTAAACAGGGAAAAAATAACACAGAAATATAAAAACAACTTCTGTTTGTAGCTTAAGTTCATCCGCTTAGGTTTTAGAGAGGTCAAATCGGTATCCATAACCCGAACGGTTTGTGATAGCCTGTCCATAATCACCCATTTTCTTCCGAAGTCGGGTAATGTGGACATCGACCGTACGTTCAGTGATAAAGGTTGTTCCTTCCCAAATAGAACTTATTATCTTGTCACGGGAAAAAACCCTATCTGGGTTTTGGGCAAGGAGTGCCAAAATCTCAAACTCCGTTTTGGTCAAAGGCACTTTTTCATCTTTTATGGTCAACTCTTTTAGATTATGCGAAATAGTAAGATTTCCAAGAACGGTTTCCCTGTTTTCATCAATTGTGGTATAACCTTGTCTACTGCCAACAGCTTTTACACGGGCAATTACTTCTTTAATGGAAAATGGTTTGGAAATATAATCATCGCCACCCACAGAGAAGCCTGTCAACATATCGTTCTCGGTATCTTTAGCAGTCAAGAATATTATTGGAGTGGTGTTTTTTTCCTTTCGCAGCTTTTCCGCCATCTTATAGCCAGACATTCCTCCCATCATTACGTCGAGCAGGATCAGGGAATGGTCCGCTGAGAGTATTTTCAATCCTTCTTCCGCAGAATACACGCACTCTACCTCAAAACCTTCATTTGAAAGATTGAACTCAAGGATTTCACATATATCCCGATCGTCTTCTACTATTAGAATTTTCATAAATATAACCTTATTCGTTAACAGACTTTTGTTTTTAGAGATTCTTGATTCCCATAAAAGCCATCTCTTCTATATTGCATAAAATTTAAAGTGTAAAAACAAGTAAACCCCTTGCAAAACCAATGTCAAATCAATCAATTTTTTAGAAATACCAATATACATACGTTACCTAAATAAAAATCGACTCCATTAATTTTTCTTAAAGCTATAATGATATTCTTCCATCAATTTCATCAGGGCAGTAACCAAATCCTTGGTTTCTAGCAACAAACTGAAATAAAGCGTGGTATTTTTCGGGCTGGACTCTTCTGTACGGGTACGGGCGATCTGCTTTTCAATCTTTTGGGAAAGACTGTTGAATATCTCATCCTTATTCGCCAACACCTCTCCAATCCGGTGAAATTCCCTTTTCTGGAAAATATCCTCAATCTCGTTCAAAAGCTCCTCCAAGTGGCGGTCTATTTCCTGCAGGTCCTTTATTTGATTAAAACGTAGTCCCTTGTGGTTGTTGTTAACGTGCTTGTAACTCACTTTTGAAATGTATTCCAAGCTTTGAACCACATCGGTCAAATATCCTAGAATAATGATATAGAAATTACTGCCTCTAACACTTTTTTCATCGAGATTTTTAATGAAATAAAATAAGTTGTTCCTAAGCTCATCCACCTCGTCATTAAGCTTTTTCACGCCACTTTTGCTCTTTTTTAGCTCTTTGGTGTCCTGCTTGGCCAATCCCCGAAGCATACGGGTATAAATTCTATTTGAACGCGAAACCACATTGCTTATGTTTTCTGCGCTCTCTTGGATAATTTCCTGAACTGTCTGGCTTTCATTTTTCTTTAAACCACTTTTATCCAATTTTAGTTTGACACTTTTTTTATGTGATATATAATTCCGGGTCAATAAAAGAATTGCCAACAACAACAGCACGGCAATCATTGTCGCTTTTCCTATGTAGATAAGATAGGTAAGCGTTCCAGCAGCAACAAATGCTATAAAAGCCGTAAAAAACCAGCCTCCTATTACATTCAACACACCAGCCACGCGGTAAACGGCACTTTCCCGGCCCCAGGCCTTATCGGCCAATGAAGTACCCATAGCCACCATAAAGGTGACGTAAGTGGTTGAAAGAGGTAGTTTCATAGTGGTAGCTGTAGCGATCAATATTCCGGCAACCATCAAGTTTATAGAGGCCCGAACCATATCAAAGGCAGGGATTTCGTATGTTTTATGCTTTGGAAGGTTGATTATCGGTTTTTCAAAACGCCGATCTATTTTTTTCTGCAGACGTTTTGGAATTATATTGTTAAGATATAAGGAAATTTGAGTAGTGGCTTTTACCAGAAACCGCGATAGCATATTCGGACTGAATTTTTCGTGCCCTTCCCCTTGGCGGGCCAGATCTATCTCAGTATCCGAAACGGTACGAGCTTTTTTTGAAAACCACAAAGTGAGCACCATTACACCACCCGAGATAAACAAAATAACAGGTTCTGCCGGAACAGCCTCGGCAAGACTGTCCATGCTGTAAGCTGAAGGATTCATTCCTGAACTGGACCAATCAATATAACTGTGGTAGGCCGCCATTGGTACACCGATAAAGTTAACCAAATCGTTCCCCGCAAAGGCCAGGGCAAGACTGAATGTTCCCACGGCAATCACTATTATCAAAATACTCTTTTTGAATATTACCATAAAAAGCTGTGAGAAAATAGTCCAAAACACCAAACTTATCCCAATTATCAACCAAGTATCACCTTCAACAAATTCCTTAAATCCCCCATAAAAAGGAGTGCCTTTTAGGCCTTTCATAAAAATGAAATAACTTATGGCTGTCAATGCCACACCACCAAATATGGCTCCGAAATATTTCATCTTTTGTTCTATATGAAAAGTGAATACCAGCCTTGAGATATATTGAACAATAGCCCCAACTGTAAACGCGATAATTACAGACAAGAGGATTCCCGTTATAATTTCAACTGCCTTTTCTGTATTGATATATTTTGAAAGCGCTGAAATCGTTTCTGTCTCACTATGGCCTATTTTTATTAATGCCATAATAACCGCAGCACCCAAAAGCTCAAATACAATGGAAACCGTGGTTGAGGTAGGCATACCAATGGTATTGAAAAAATCCAACAGGAGGATATCGGTTATCATCACTGCCATAAAAATGATCATAATCTCGTCAAAGTAAAACTCGCCAGGAACAAATATTCCTTTACGGGCTACCTCCATCATTCCGCTGGAAAAAATTGCGCCGATGAAGATTCCCAAACTGGCAATTATCAAAATCCCCTTAAAGGGGATTGCTTTGGAACCAATTGCGGAATTAAGAAAATTTACCGCATCGTTGCTGACACCAACTACCAAATCTGCTATTGCCAGAGCCACAAGGGCTACAATCATTAATAAATATAGATTCTCCATTTTTTTCTTTAATAAAACTGATGCAAACTTCTAATAATAAATTCCATTGGGTGTTATCTAATCATTAAGCCTTAAGGTCCTAGAAGGATATCCCAAATACTTTGGTTCCATTGTGTGTTTTCCAACAATCCATAATCCTGGGTACATTATATAGAAGGGCCTTTTGACATCAAAAGACCCTTTATATTGGTAGATATTAATAATCAAAGGTTATTTGCTAATCCAATTCCAACCTGAAATATCTACCGCAGTACCGTTGAATACATCGTCTTGGGGGGTCGTTAAAGGAACTCCATTAACAATAATATTCCCCAATGGCCCATTGTCTTTCATATCTACATTGGTGCCATAGTCCGATAGTAAAATATTTGTAAACGATCCTCCAGATTGTTTTTTAAACTGAAATGCGATCCCGCTTCCTGGGCTGCTTGTGTTGATAGCGGTTAGGTTTACAAAAGAAGGATTATTGTTGTCGCCATCTCCTTCCAAAGCCGTAGAGAAGCTTGCGCCATTGTTTAGGATATAGGTATTGGTTATGGTTCCGCTCCACCCTTCAGTCCAATCTACTGAATCATCTTCATTGTTTTCAAAATAAAGATTCGTGGCAGAAACCGATCCGCCGAAAAATTCAATCCCGTCATCAGCACCATCGATAACTGCAACGTTAGAAATTGAAGTTCCTGAACCCACAGAGTAAAGTGTAAGACCATTGTATTGTGATTCTGAATTAATCTGCGCCCCAGCGCCACGAATTACAAGGTATTCAATGCTTCCAGAGCTATCGCTATTATTTGTTCCGCCATAAATAAGACCGCCAACTTCTGCAATAGCATCAACACCTTCGGTAGTTATTGCTTCCCCGCAAAGTAAAAGTCCACCCCAATCTCCTGGGTTACTACCTGCAGATTTCATAACTACTGGCTTTTCATTGGTCCCATTAATTTCAATCTTTCCACCTTGCTCTACAGCAATATATTTATCAGTTCCCGTTTCAGAAATAATTGTAGTTCCCTCAGGGATAATCAATTTTCCACCAGACTTCACAAGCGTCGTTCCTTGAAGAAGATACACAAGACTAGCATTCAATTCTGTTGTGCCTGAAATTGTATTTGGCAGTACAGACGTGTCTGAGGTATTATCAGTAGCCCAAGAAAACAGCGATAAATCTACGGTTGGAGTGTTATCATAACCATTTGATGGATCCGCAGGTTGGCCTTCGATAATAACATTTGTTAATGGACCATTATCCTTCATATCAATTCTAGTTGTATATCCTAAAAGTGACAGACCTGTAATTGTTGCACCAGATTGTTTTTTAAACTGAAGCGCTGTGCCACCAACGGTTGAAACGGCTGTGAAGTTTTTTACCTTAGGATTATTGTTATCGCCATCTGCTTCAATTGCAGTAGAAAATGGCTTTGTATGACTCACATACGTATTTGTGATTGTACCATTCCAGCCTTCTGTCCAGTCCACCGCATCATCTTCATTGTTTTCAAAATAAAGGTTTGATACAGAAACAGTGCCACCAAAAAACTCAACTCCGTCATCAGCACCATCTATTACTGCTACATTTGAAATTCTAGTTCCAGAACCTACTGAATAAAGTGTAAGTCCGTTGTATTGCGATTCAGAATTGATCTGCGCCCCAGCCCCACGGATAATTAAATATTCAATGCTTCCGGAGTCGTCAGCATCATCGGTTCCTCCATAAATAAGACCTCCCACTTCGGCAGTAACATTTACGCCTTCTGTGGTAGTTGCCTTTCCGCAAAGCAACAAGCCACCCCAATCTCCTGCGGTGTTGTTCTCTGAGCGCATTACCACGGGACTTGAAGAAGTTCCTTGTACGTCAATTTTTCCTCCTTGTTCCACCGCAATGTATCTATCTGTTCCTTCTTGCGAAATAATAACCGTTCCCGCCGGAATGGTCAATATAGCACCTGCTTTTACAAGATATGGTCCCGTAACCGTGTATTGAACGGAAGGATCTAAAATTCTGTCAGATTCCAGTGACCCCGTGAGTTCACTATTTTCTAATGGTTCTTCAGGCGTAAACCCGTTATCTTTGCTACATCCCGTGAGAAATAGCGTGCCTACTATGGCAATTGATAATGTGAATTTTTTTAAGTTTTTCATTTTCATTTTTAATTTTAATTAGACATTGTTGTTAAAAAGTATAGTTAAGGTTAAGTCCGAATCGTGCCCCACGTGTGTATGACAGCACCGTTTCTTTGGTTTCAACATTTGTGGTACTCGGTTTGATTAATTGTGTTCTTTTTATTTCAGGATTCAAAATGTTTTTTCCTGAAATCCCTATTTTGAAATGTTTTGTTATTTCTTTACTAAGAATCAAATCCAAGGAAACAAACCCTTCCTCCATAATGGCGTCATTGTAGTTTATATCTCCTGAGGTTTGGAATTCTGGTGATCCCAAGGCGTATATTTTTTCAGAAGCATAATTCCCAGAAATGGTGGCTTCAAAAGGATATTCTGTATTGGTATTAAAATTTAAGGCGCCATTCACAATCCAATTTGAAGCTCCCTCAAGTCCGGTTTCGGTTAAGCCTTTGTACCTAAAAGTTCTTACAAAGTTTCCTGCGTCATCATAAACTTCCTTCAAATCTTGTTTGTGCCACATTCTTGAAGCGTTTACGTTTAGTTTTAGATTGGGTCTTTCATCTCCAGAAATTAAGTTGACTCGTCCTTCCATTTCTAAACCGTAAACCTCTGCCTTATCCCCAGCATTGAAGTATGAAAACACGCCTGCAGAACCTCTGTCCTGCACTTTGTTAATAGGATTCTCAATATGTTTATAAAAACCTGTTAACGAGAGCAATTGATCTCTTGAGGGAAAGAATTCCCATTTCAAGTCAAAGTTTCTGTTCAATGAAGCTTCAATATCTGGATTACCGCGTGTAACCTGGCCTACTGGCGAAACGTATTCAAAAGGTGCGATTTCCTTGAATTCCGGAAGTGTGGTGGTATAACTATTTGCAAAACGGAGACTGTGTTTTTCGTTTAGCGCGTATTTAATGTTGAACGATGGAAAAACTCGGCTGTAGTCCTTACTGGCGCTCCCCTTTCGTCCTGCGTAGTTGTTTACATCCCAGTTGACGTCTATGTTATCCTTTTGAAATCGTAAACCTGCTTGGACAGTCAACTTTCCAATCACTCCCGATACGTTTGTATAACCAGCCAAAGACTGTAACTCGCCATTATAGAAATCTGGAGAGAGTGTGTTTCGCTTTAAAAGACCGTTATTGAAATTCTGCTGCGTAAATATTTCCGAGATCTGGTCAATGGATTCAGGGTTGATAGCGTTGGTCAGGGTTTCTTCCACTCCAAAAAATTGAGAAGCAAAATCACGGGTTTTGTTTCTGTATGTGCTTCCAATGTTTATATGGAAACGGTTTTCTTCCTCGTCGATAATTTTGATTAAATCGTTTACACGGCCATTATATTCTGAATCTTCAATAGTTTGAGTGCTTTTTCGTTGTTGAAAACCGCCTGTTCTTCCTAATTGAACGATTTCCTCATTAAAATTTACTTCGTTGCGGATACGGTTTGGCTCATCGGCACTTAAATAGTTGTAACCCGCCGCCCAATCGATTTCGTTCTTTTCGCCAATTTTGTGTTCCCCATTGATTTGGGTGACGGAAAGCAAGGTTTTCTTTAGGTTTTGATCGCGAATAAATTGAGACAACCCTTCCTCGGGATCGGTTTCTTCATAAATTACAGCTTCGCCTGAACGTCCGCCTTCAAACACTTCGTCCTCTATTTTATTAATTAATAAAGTATTGAATTTTAAATCGTTATTATCATCTGCTCTAAAGCGAATATGAAATAATCCAGAAGTAGCTACTTCCTTACTCCACGTAGTAGCATCAGGAATTACATCATCCAAAAAATTGGACCGGTATTGTTTAAAAGCGCCTTCTTTATATTCAAATTCTTCCGACTGCCCGGCTGTAAAAAGTACGCTCAGCTTATCGCCTATTCTTGTACCAGCGCTTATAGAATAGGATTTATTGATAGGGAAATTCACAATTTCAGGATTCCAACTTTGACCAGTAATAGCTTGGTTCGTAGCAATGCTTTGGTTGTAGAACCCGAAGGAAACATCTTGATAGTTTGGCGAGACTTTAAAATTATTGAATACGCCACTGCTAATTACATTGGTATTAACAGAGGTTCCCACGCTAGCTGTTAACAGTTTATTACCAGATAACTCCTTGGTTTTTATGTCAATATTCCCCGAAGCCTGATCTGCAGAAATATTTGGCGAGGTGGTTTTACTAACGTCAATGCTTTCAATCAACCGCGTTGGGAAAAGGCTCAGGTTTATATTCTTTCTTTCAATATTATCTGAAGGAATAGGAAGACCATTTAAGGTTGTGTATAAATACCTATCTCCTAGTCCGCGGACAAATACAGCACCGCTGCCCTCTGTTTTCGACACCCCGGATATTTTGGAAGTTGCTCCAGCAGCGTCTGAAACACCTAGCTTGGTCAACTGTTCTGCGCCGATACTTTCTTTAATTGTGGTTGCTTTTTTCTGCTCCAACAATAAAGCTATTTCGGTTTCTCTACGTGTTGTGGTTTTAATTACCACCTCATCAAGTGATGCTGCACTGGGTTCCATCGGCACGTCGATATTTGTGACTTTCCCGGGAATAACTTTAACATCGGGTATCTCTATCGTTTTATATCCTACATAACTGTAAACCAAGGTATAATTTCCTGGTGCTATATTCTCTATGGAATAAGTACCATCAATGTCCGATGTTACCCCTTTTGTAGTTCCTTTAATAAATACATTTGCAAAAGCCAGAGGTTCGTTATTATATTCCACATCGATAAGTTGGCCGGTTATAGAAGTTGATTGTGCCATTGAAAGGGTGCCAGTGAAAAGGCAAATAGTCATTAAGAATAATCTCATTTATTTCGTTTTATTATTTGACGCAAAGAACCCACCCTAATGTTACGATATGGTTACTTTAGGATTACACTTAAGTTAACTTCAGGGTAATTTTTTAAGTCGAAGAATGGGAATTAAACCCTAAGAATGCACGCGGAACTGGTAAGTGAGAAAAATACATAGCCTTATCTTGTAAACAGATTCCTTGTCTATTGAGGCCAAACACTTAGATCGTGTATCGATTTAAGCAAATCGTCATAATCGCAAGAATAACGTAACATTAACTTCATAAAAATATCATTTCGAAAATTTCTATAAAATCAACCTTTGCCAAAAAAACAAATGGAATTATTTGCAATTATTTTTGGCGGGTTATTATCAATTATGAACCCTTTTGGAACCATACCGGTATTTGTTGGTTTGACCAAAGAAAACACGAAGCTTGAACGCAATAAAATTGCGTTTTGGACTTCCTTCAATGTATTTATAATCCTCCTGATTTCTTTTTTTGCGGGTACGTTTATATTGACCTTTTTTGGCATATCCTTAAATTCTTTAAAAATAGCGGGAGGTTTTATTATAGTTACTTCAGGCTTTGCTCTATTGACCGGAGAATTCAATAAGCATAAAGGAATGAATAAAAAAAGTGTCAAGAAGAACATTGAAAATCGCTCTGAGATTTCGTTAACTCCATTAGCAATCCCAATGATAGCTGGCCCCGGAACGATATCGCTATTGATTGCCTACAATCAAGAATTTCAAGAATTAAATGAAGTGCTGATTATTCTTGGAGCAATTGTATTGGCCACAATATGTATTTACCTGATATTGAAAAGCTCATTTTATATTGTTAAATCCCTTGGTGCCTCTGGCATAAATGCACTTTCAAGAATAATTGGATTCATAGTAATCGCCATAGGAGTTGAATTTATTGCTTCTGGAGTTGTCAGTGTACTCCATATTTCCCTACCTTAAGCCCCCTAGTGCGCTCCCGACGCTTCGGGACTCTCGCGTTCCTTCCTAATTAAACTTAAATTTCAAAACATCTATTTAAGAATAATACCGTAATACCACAACATCACCTTCAAACATAAAACAAAAAAATCTAATTTTATTACGGGATTCCGCAATCAAGTAATATAAAATGACATATCCATCCAAAAGTTATAAATTCCTCTCCGAAAGCCATAAAATTAATTAAGGATGACTAGTCACCTACCAAATCCGAATAAAAGAAGCTATTGAAACGCCCCACCTCCAGCACTTATACCAATTTAATTTTTAAATGTTGTATGAGAAATTTGAATTATTTTTAGTTCAGTTTAGGAAGAAAATTTAAGCATAGCCCTGTCTATGGTTAAATTTTATGACAACAAATGGGCTAAAAAGAAACAAATTTTATGCGACATTTGAATGTTAAAGTGGTATTGAGCATTCTGTCGTTCCGCAAGCTACACTCCCTCAATCGCAAGAGCCTACGGTGTACTTTATCTTGAGCGCAGTCGAAAGGCGCAGCATAAGCAATAATTTAAGAAGCATTAGAACTTTGCCTTAAAGCAAAATCAAATTATTGCCTATGCTTTCTGCCATTGCCCTCACAGCAGAACGCATCACAACAACTTAGTTAAAACCATTAACCTCACGGAAGGCAGGTAAAGCGGTGTTCGTTAGTAGTTCCGTTTCGTTCCGCAAAACATCCCGACAAGGGTATACTAAGCAACTACACTTTAATATTTCAAGATCAAAAAGAAGACTTGCTAATAAAATATTTGTAGCCTAAAGTAGAATAGAATATAACAATCAAAAGCCCACTGTGTTTTTTCACAGTGGGCTTTCATTAGAAAAAAATAGATAAACTAATCTATAGGTATCAAAAACTCAGATCAAAAATCCCATTGGTCAATTCAATCTGGCCATTATCATTGTTTATAACAACTCCGGAGAAGGATCCCGTAAGAACGCCACCAGAATTTGTTGTCACAGAATTATTAAAATTTGAAGCCATTGGATAATAGGATGATATTAGGTTGATTTTAAAATTCTGAAAAAGATTATTTCCAACCATGTTTTCTTCCACTTCAAAATAAATATTGTAGTTATTGGCCGCAGAGGTTTCACCTAGTATTTTTAAAAGTCCTCCCTCCCGGTCAATTCTTATTTCATCAAAAACGATGCTCAGCGTTCCTGCTTTCACACTTATCTGTCCTTCAACCACATCAATCTCTGATCCCGAACAGTCACCAAGACCGTCAATAATAGCTTGTAAACTTCCATTGCTATCGCCACATTCCCGCTGTTGTTTTTCTAAAGCTACTCGGTACGCAATGCAGAGCAGCGTATAATTTTCTACCGTTGCCGCCTCATAGTTTTGTTTAGCCTCTACTGCTGCTTCAATCGCAATTTCGCACTGGCTCGGAGTGTTATCATTATCGTCATTACTACTACAGGAAAATAATGCAAGCATCACAAAGATGCTTAAAATCAATTTTTTTATAGTCATCATTTTTAAATTAAAAATTATTATTGAGGGTATAGAACGGGTTCTAAGATTTTATATTTCAATCGAGTCTATTTAATTCTGTACCCCTAATTGCTCCCTTTACCTATATCCTGTATTAAATCAATAGTTTTATTCTCTTCCTTTAAACCAATTGAACCCTCCTCAAAATCATTTCCATAATTCCCAATTCGATTTGAACTATCAGTTTTAAAGATTAACCTTAAGCTCTGGTCTTTTAAAAAAACATATTCCCAATGCGAAATCAAATCAATATGTAATTTTACGTTAGGATATTTTTTTAAAACTTCTTTAATCGTCCAGGAGGTATTAATTCCGTGAATATCTATTTCTGGGCTCATTACAAAGACCGAAACAATTTCCTTCTCTTTTACTACCAAGAAATATTCGGCGGTGCCATTATTAATAATTTCAAATCCCATTTCCTCGGAATCATAACCATATTCAAAAAGAGGTACTTCTTGAACGTCTTTATCGTTGGTTCTTAAAAATTCGTCAATTGACATTCCTAAACAAAAGGAGTCTATCCATTCAATGTCGTTCATACTCAAATTCCTTTCTGAATATGATTTTACCTTTCTCAATATATCTCCTTTGATTACATAAATTCCCGTCGAAATACATTCTTCACATTCATTCCGGAAATTGTCGTTTTCATAGCATAATGTATGCACCGTAAGAAAATCATCCTCGATATTCATTAAAGATTTACATGCACTATTATGAACAATCATATTTTCATCATCACCAAATTCCCAGCTTTGTACCGAGTTATAAGTAAACAGTCCAATGTAGGACAAATTGTTTAAGTCGATTATAATCTGTTCCTTCGAGGTACCCCTAATTTGTCTCGCGCTACTACGATATTCAACCTTTTTTAAAAGATAATTTTCGTTTTTAGAAAATACTATTTCGGAGCTGTTTTGAAAAGGTAGCTTATAAATGATAAAACCAGCTTTATTCTTTTTAAATAGGAAAGAATTGTCTAAAAGTCGGTTTATCAACGTTCCGTCATAAATAAAAAAATCGTCATTCTTGAATTGACTTTTTGACTGGTAGTAAGCTATCATTTTACTGTCAGTAAGAGTATCCGCAGTTTCAAGTTTTTCAAAATGTCTTTCAAAATCATCCTGGCCAAAACTATATATTGAACTTAAAACAAGTAATATTTTCAGTAGTATTCTCATTCCTTTTCCTAGTGGCTAGGTTTGTTTCAGTAGCTAGCCCCAACTGTGTTACTAATTATTCTCCTATTCAAGAAACTGACTGAACACTTTATTGAACTCGTATCCATTTTTCCCCCAACTGTTTTTTAAATGTGTAATTCCGCCCTGTTCATTTATTTCCAACAGGTCAAATCTGCTGTCCTTTTCTAAAGGTAAAGGATAAACATACCAAGTACTTCCTCCATCAAAAGATAATAATGTGCCAATTCCTAAACCAATTAAATAGATTTGATTTCCCCTTTCAAAAATTAATCCCTTTTTATGTAGTTCAGATAAATCGGTCGAAAAATCTAAACTTCCATTTTCGTTGTTTAGAAAAAGTAAATTATTTAAGATTTTAAAATTTCTGAAATTAATCACGCTCAGGTCAGTCTTGGGCTGAATTCGCGAATAAGTTTTTTCAATCACTTGGAACTTCCATTGATTACCAACTTTTTTCAAAATCGGCTGAAAATATTTTGTTTTGCCAATAGTGTAATGCGGATCATCAGTCCAACTCCCAAGAAGAATAGTGTCATTTTTTATGCTATACTGGTACCGATTATAATTGTCGTTGTAATGTAAATCCTTTGGGGTTTTTAGCGAATCTATAATGCGAAAATCTTTTAACAAATAGTAGGTTCCTTGCTGTATGTCGTATTTTTTATTTTCCGGTCTAATTTTATCCAGTTTGAAAATCAATGCGTGATTTTTGTCTAAAAATTCAAGTTTTCTAAATTCCTGATTTTGGTATAATTGCGTTAGCTTTTTATCTTCTTCCCACATTTTTCCTTCATCTGTGGAACGGTAAAATTTGTTTATAAAATCACATTTATAAATCAGTTCTTTACAGTTAGAATCTCGTATGATACTTCTGTTGTAATAAACATCATTAAAAGTGTCTTTGTACAAAAGTGCAGTGGAGGAATACATTAATTTTTCGGTAGGTGACCAAATTTTCATTTGGTTCTTTTTTCTGTCAAACCTTACAATCATTCCCCTTCCGCCAGACCAATTTAAAGTGTCGTATGAAAAATCAACAATCCCTAAATATTCATTTTTATCTTTAGTTGAGAAATATGAATTTCCCCAAGAACTCCAACGAGGTTTATTAAAAGGTTGGACAGATCTGTCGAATGTCGTGGGTTGTATGCTGCGCTCAAAGTAATAATAGCCATTCATAAAATTCTTTACTACCAAGTTTTCCGCTTCTTCCTTATACTTCTGTCCCATGTCATATTTTCTACTGAAATAGAAAACAGAGTCATAAACCGTCTTTGGTATTATGAAATGACGTTGGTCTATGTTTTTTATTTTTACATTCCCACTGGTTTGAGGTATGTTGTCTAAAAGATTTTTTGTCCAGCTTGGAAAGAAATAGTGACCTCCTATAAATCGAAATGTAAAATCAGGGCTTGGTTCTGTTGGCTTACCTTGAAAATCCTTGATCCAAAAACTTCCTGCCCCCGAAGACTGATAAATATACATGGTGTCTTTCTTATGAATAATTTTGATTTCCAATTGCTTTTGGGTTTCATAATTGGAATTGATTGGAATTACAAGAGAAAAGTCATTAATCCTAATTTGATTTTCAAACGCGAAACTATTTTGTGTGGCAGGTTTTAAAGAGTCTTGTGGGACATTGGGTGAGCTATACAACTCACTGTCAACCATAATACTATAATCCTCATTCCCCTTAAACGAAATTGCCTTACCGTTTTTATCAAGGATAGTGTAAGAATAACGTTGCGTAAAATCTTGCCACCCAGGTTGTGCTTTAATTGGAAGAGTACAAAAAAGTGTACTTACTACGATGCTTAAGAGCATCAACCGACCTTTATATTTAAATATTTTACTCATTGTTTTACTTTCAGCCTTCCATATTACACTTAAATTTAGGTAGAAAAAAAGAGCTCTGTGCTTCTCCGCTCCTACCCGTTTTCCAAATGCGAGTTTCAGTCTTTCGGTACTTTTAAAACACTCAACGCGCTTTGAAAATGATGGATGGACCTTTTAGCTAATTTGTATTCAAAAAAAATTTGAACATATTTGCCTTTTCTAGTCACACATCAGGTCATTTATAAAGCTTTTTAGGCTCTTTATGATTTGTAGTAGGTAAAAAATTGATTTATAGAAAGAGTGTCACCTTGAGCGCAGTCGAAAGGTCTCGTGATCTAGAATGCGCTGGACCGAAAACGATATATAAATTTTCATTACCCACTATATTCAACATAGCACTGCTTTTAATTTGCAGTCGGCTTCATTCCCTTTTTCTAATTAATTCTAACACCATTCTGCTTCCGTCAATATTTGTATAATCTAATTTTTTAAATCCATCTGTCCTATCAAAATCAGCCGCCAAATGAGTAATTCCTAATTCAGATTTGGCGATAGCTGTCACTTTTCCATTCTCGCTATTATAACTGTATTCAGAAGCAATTTCAATTATGCCTTTCCAAGTTTTCCATCTTTTATTTCCCCAATGGTCGCCAACTTCAAGTTTGGTACTCCATTTTTCCTTATCAAACCGAATTTCTGGAAAAGGGTTTAGTTCCAATATTTTAAAATACCTTCCTCTTGGGGGATGCAACCAAATAGTAGAGTCATTTTCTATCAAACCAGTTGCCTCCATTCCTATTTTCTCGAATTCTGCGTTATAGTAGTTAAACTGATATGGTTTTTGATCTCCATTTATTTTGCCCTCCATTATCTCCATTCCTAAATAGACAACTGTATTCTTATCTATTATAAGGTCTTCTGACAATTCCCAAGCATTATCAAATTCTTCACCATTCTCTCCAGTATGTTGAAAAGGAAAGAATCTCAAACCCATTTCATTTTCATTCTTATAAATCTTGACTGAAAAAATAAATTCTCCTTTGTCGTAAATTTCTTTAATTGGTTGTGGACCAATTAAGAATAACAATAATAGAGCAAAGAGTGTTTTCATATTTCGTTAGCTTTTTCGCTCTTATTAGGCAATGTTTTTTATTCCGGTTTCGAAAGTTTTACATCATACGGTTCAAGTAGATATATATTTTTTTTGACTTTTAATAAATTATATTTTCCAGTTAATGAATATTCTCCCATAACATTATCATTACGATACCAAGTGCCAAATATAAATTCCCCATTTTTATTTATGTCCACTCCATAATAGTTCCTTGGATATAAGCTATCAGGTATTTTATAATTCGTTTCTATGGTGTTAACGAAATTAGTTTCAAAATTATCAATATCAAGTGCGTATAGATTACCTAAGGAATGTCCATAAGTATGAGTTGAATGAATAAATATAAATGGATGATTGTCAAAATATCGTAAAGAAATTTCATCTAGATAGTCTCCTCCAAAACCATTATACCTCAACAGTTCAGTTCTAATGCTATCTTTTTTTGCGTAAATTGTTATTGCATCGGTACTGGATGTTCTACAATTGGTACAATCATAAACCAATTCATAACCATTAATTTTACCAAATAATGTATTACGAGTAATTGTAGTGTTTTCCTGTTCCTTATCTCTAATTGCTTGCTTTTTTAATTCAGTTGGTTGTGCAAAGAGTTCATACTTTCCTGAATCGTTTTTAATAAATTTCAAAGGGCAAGCTGTAGAGTATATTGTGTCATTATAAATTAAATCACTATAAATTCTAAATCCACTGTTAGTAGAATCCCTTTTACAATACAGCCCGTTATACATTCCTTTACCCGTTTTTTTGTAATAAAATTGATTGAAAATGTCACCATCTATAGGCTCCACTTCCAATAAAGATTTGTTTATAGTGTCTATCTGGAAAAATTTACTGCGTAAATCATTTTGTGTTAATCTATAACTGCCATTTTTAGAATTTGCGAGAACTATGAAATAATTCGAAGTCTCTTTAACGATAGTGCTATTTATGAGTATTCTTTTGTCACCAAAATACTTGAATATTGTATCGTCTTTTTTATTCAAAACCACAAGTAATCCGTGCCCGGGAAAGAAGTCGTTTTTTTTAAAATATACTTTGGATGAATAATTTAGAGTGTCTATTGATAATTCATTGGATACTTCAAAGAGAGAATAGTCATTTTGTAAACTTTTAAAATTAATACTATCACATTTACTTTCTTTTTTACAAGAAACTAAAGCCAATGTTAATATAAGGAATATTAGTTTTTTAATCATTCGACAAGTTCATGAAATAATTACGCATGTGGAGATTAATTTTATATTTTTCAATCATAACATTCTCTTTCTGAAATAGATTCCTTAAAAAATCCTGTGCTTTTGATTCCTTTAGATTCCGAAATACACTTGGCTATGAAGATTGGCACCAATTCATATTGATATTTTAACGTGGTTGGTCTTCTTAGGAAACCTATCAATACCCTACACTTCCTTAACAATAGTTAACCTGTTCGTAATTAATCCATAGTATCTGAAAATAGTAATTAATCCTAATTCATCTAGCACCACTGATCACCGATTACTGAACACTGACCACTGAACACTACTGCCAACTGCTACTGAATACTGCCACTCCAACTTCTTTCATCCAGCACTCATCCTCCCACACCCGTCACCCGTCATCCAGCTCCTGACATCCAGCATCCATCACCCCTCACCTCTCACCCATCACTCCGAAACAATCTCCAAAGCTTTTTCTAAAAATTCATCCTTCCCTTTCTTAACTCCGTCAATAGTTTTACTGACGTATATATCTGGCAATATTCCTATACCGTGATGTTGAGACCCATCGTGTTTTACTACTTTCATTCCAGTCCAACTTATATTGTAATTCCTTAAAAGGGTAAACGGATTTATATTGCCATTGGTACCGGCCGTTGGTTGCCCTACTATGGTAGCCAATTTATATCCTTCAATAAAACTCATAAAACTTTCGGCATAACTTATAGACCTTCCATCAATAATGAATACAACTTTTTTATCTCCTAAATAAGGCTTTTTTGGCTGAATTTCCCAACCATCCTTCTCATACCCAATCATTTTTTCGTGATCTGGATATATTATTTTAGGAATCCTCATCCAAGCGGTAGAAGTATCCTTTTTCTTTAAGAGATGGGAGATAAAATCGTGGTTTCCGTTAGGATAACCCCTTAAATCACAAATAATACCTTTTGACTGTTGCAATCGCGGTAATAGCGCAGTTATGGTATCCATCTCAATCTTATCAAGATTGAGATAATATATATTGCCATCCAAGAGTTTATAGGTTTTTTCTTGAATCCCTATATCATTATCCCTATAATCATACTTTTTATCCTTATTCAGAACTATATTTTTACTATTTAATTCTAAAATTAGTTGTTCGTCCTTTTCACCAAAAAGACTGGTACTTTGCGCCCTGTAGTTTAACCACCCAATAGTGCCTGCCGAAATTCTGGAATTAATCTCTTTAAAATAATCCTCGGATAATTGGTTGTTTACCTTGGTTACTACATCGCCGATTTGTATTCCTAAACCTTCTTCATTCACTTGGGTTATTACCAACTTTCCTTCAATCCACTCCCATTTAATAGGAGGCACATAATAATCCATTTTAGGACCGCTAACATGGATGTGTCCATCCCTTAATGGTGCACTAAATTTTTGCAAGGTTATCAGATGATCACTGTCATTCTTGTCATTTAAACTTCTTTGTAAAGCCGTTTCCAGCTCCTTATTCCAATCGACATCCACTTCATTAAAATATGGATAAAAATGTTGGAATACATTGTAGGTATTTATAACATTTCCTAGGTAAATGGAAGTATAATCCAGGCTTTCGCTAGCGTTCTTTAAATGCTTTTGCAAGGATGATAAAGTTTTACTTTTAGGGTAAGTATTTTCGTTATTGCCGTATAGATTTAAAGGGATTTGACAGAAAATACCCACTCCAATTTCTTTTTCTATAAGCTCACCAAATTTGGGAAATGAGTCAAAAAGAGCCTTCCCCTTTACTTTGTTACCCTCCCCTTCATAAGTTATAACTGCACAATTCTTCCCCTCTTTGCTTTCAGTATTGGAAACAGTATATGAATATCCCTTGCTACTTCCTATCCATGGTGACTGTTCATTTTTCACTCCAATAGTATTAGCTTCAAAGTCACTGTTTATAACTGGTATTTCTATCCATTCATTGTTCTCCTTGTAATAGAGATGCACATCATCTAAAAACAAACCTCCTTTGCCTTTTATAAAAGCTCCTAGATACAGTCCCGATGCGGCTTCATCTACTTTTCCAACAATTTCGTATTGCTTCCATTCATTGCTTTTAATCGGATTGTTATCCATATTCTCAAAAAAGCCTAAGGTTTTATCAGTCTTATCAACTCTTAACCATAAATGGCCCGTACCCTTGGAATCCTCCTTAAGTTTTACCCACCCAGTATATTTTATCTCCTTTCCTTTATATTGTTCTGGATCTATCGATAACGCTAAGTTACCGAAAACCCCGGACTCATCAATTTCATTAAATCGATTAACTCTCACACTACTATAAGCACCATCCTGATAATTCATATCCTTTGAAACCCCCTTATGTTGCCAATAAGCCGGTTTATAACCTTTTGTATTGCTGGGTGTAATGGCGCTGAGATCGTATTGCTGCTTGGTATTAGAAAACACAACACTAGGTGCAATAGGTTTAAATAGGTTGTTTAGGGTGGCTATAACTTCAGTTGTAGAATTACATTTTAAAATCTCATTAGCCCCATAGGCCGCAAAACTATTCCAATCTATTTCGGAAGCTTCATCACTTGGATGAAAGTATTTTACGTAGCCATAGGCTTTAGCAAAGGTTTTTAAATTCTGAACCTTATCTTGTTGTTGTGCCTGACATGCGCCCACAAACATTGCAGCAAATAATACTAAAATATATTTTTTCATAATTTTACATTTCTGACTCATATCCCTGTATTTGCTACTTCATCATTGAGCCGCAATTCTAAAACCTTTATGAATCGAAGCGAATTTATCAATATGTTCTTTAATTCTCTTAACGAAGCCGAATTTTTGATTAAGATTTCCTTTCCTTGCTGAAATTGATCCTGTGGTAAAAATCTATAATCGGTAGTCACTTCTTTATTTATTTCTTTTTTATGATACCATCTCGATTTACTCCTATCTCTCAATTAATCATTCTTTTATAAAAAAAACTATTATAAGATCTTCTTGTATCGTTATTTCCACTTGTGTTATTCCGAGGCGCTTAAAATGATCCGTTAAATCATTTACACTTATTTTAATGGTAGATTTATCAGTAACAAGTGCTAGTTTGTCCCCCTTTTTATTATCAGGTTGTCTTTTTATTTCAAATGCACCTGCAATTAGCTGATTGTTTATAATAAGGTCTTTCCCTTTTACCCTTAAATTATGACCTTTGATTGGAATTTGAAGATTAGCATTCGGCACCAACAAACCAGTAAAATTTGTCAAGTAGGTCTCCTCCATTTGACCGTTTTTGTAAACATGGGCACGCTCATTTTCTGCCATCCTTTTTAGCAGAGGATTGTTTTTAATAGTCGAAGGTATTTGACCGTAATTATAATCCATAATTTTAGGCGGAAAAACCAATTGTGCCTTATCAAATTCTAATAAAATACCAGTTCCAGAAATTTCTGCAGTCGAAGAGCACAAACTATCAATGACCATTTTGTCCGATCTAAAATTGGAAAAATAAAAGGCATCGGAATAGACCAGAATATCCGCAGCAACATTATTTCCGGTAGAATCTGTTTCAGATTTATTGGTAACAGAATCTGCTTTTCTTAGGATGTCCGTACTAATTTCAACAGAAGCAATAAACTTTCCGGTATTGTCAAATAGATGCCCGTTGTACAATTGGTTTTTTAACTTGAAGTCTATCTTTTCAAAAAGTGAATTTTCTCGGTTTTTAGTTATAGCTCTTAGCCGGTTTTTTTCCTTTTCATTTATTCTATGGTTGGTGTTCTCTGTTAACACAAATTCTTTTACAATGAGTTTTGCAATATCAATTTGTGCATCTTCAAGGTATTGTATAATTGTTGCTATTGTGCTTGTTCCATCTTCTAAATAAAGAGCATTATACTCCTGTATAGCGATATTGTAGTTCGTATTGATCTTATTGATAAATTGTTTGTAATCATTAGATATTTCAGCATCATCCCGGTAAAAGAATTGCTCTTCAATAATCTCTTTCAACATTATTTGAAGATCTCGAGGTCCGAACATATTTGTGCCCCCAGTCAAATAATCAAAATATGCAAAAGCTGAATAATCAAAATCCTCCGTAGAATAACTTATTTCGTCCCTTTCAATATTAATCCCGAAATAGGGTATAACATAAAATTTGTCACTATAGTCGCAAGGGGTCAGATTTAAAGTCAGTGCTTTATCCTTTGTCGATATTATAATGGGTTCTGTAGCAAGTAGCTTCATGCTCAAACCGCTTCCCAGATTCGTGAAATAAATATTTTCATATAAGTTATCTAAAGTCCAATTAGAAACTCTATTGAATTCAGCCTTGTCCAGCATTAAGCTCACGGGCGGTCTATATCTGCCAATATTTCTAAGTACGACATCGCTAGTGCATTCACAAACCTTTTTTATTTCTTGATGGGTATGCTTATTATTTAATTCCTTTGTGACAGTTCTATTGCTGCTACACGAAAAGATGAATAGTAAACAAACTAAAAAAGTGAAAGCTTGTTGCTTGGTTTTGTCCATTATGTATTATGTCTTATGCAATTAATGCTATCTTTTTTTTTCTTGGCCATTGAGTCTAAAATCCATGTGACATTTAAAATCCTATTCGGTATATCACTTATCTCGTAAATATACAATCACTTTTTAATATCCCTAGACCTAGTATTTCTTGTGTCCTTTAATTAGTATAAATTTTCTATTCCCCGCTTGGACATTTTATTTTATTTATTTCCGCACTGATAATGAAATAGGCTCTACTACATATCCTCTTTCTCGAAGTTGGACTATTAATCCACATTGTCCATAAAGATGGAGTAAACCAACAGCGATAAAACAATTTTTTTCAGGTAGAATCTTTGCGAGTTGTGGAATCCAACTTTCATTACGAGTTTTAAGTTCTTCATTCCCACAAGTCTCCTGAAATTGGTAATCAAACTGCATATTCATATACTCCTGCGCGGACTGGCAATTTTTATTAATATTCCGATGTTTTTTGATGTCCGTTATAATTGTGTGGATTGGTTTCTCTACGTCTTTCCAAGTCATTTTTGTTTTAGAAAGAGAGTTGATTAGCTCAATCTGTAAACTGTCTGTTTCCAAACCATATAATTTGATGGAGTTCTCCGTGGCAAGATTTTTTAAATATTGGTCAAAATGTTTCCATTTGTCAGAAGGTTTAACTGTGCCGCATTGAGTTTCAACGTATGTCTGTTGAAGTTTAATCAATAATTCAATTGGCGATAACTTTGAAACAGGTACTTTCCAATCGGAAGAAATTTCATCTAAATAGGTCAAATCAGATTGCTTCAAATTATTTTTATAATCATTATTCCCTTTGCGCAGATTCATTAATTCTGAAACTGCATTTCCGGCATTCGTTGTTTCAAAAATTGCCAATTCTGATGATTTTAAGGCTTTTTTAATTTGTGGTATTGAATCTACGAAGCTGTTTCCTATTTGGTGGAGAGTACCTAATAAATAAGATATTTTGTTAGTTGAAGGGTCTTTAACTGACCACAATATGGTGTTTTGTCCAAATGAGATAATGGATATCTGGAATAATAAAAATATGAATATTGCCTTTTTTTTCATCATAATGAAGTTTGTTTAACTTGTGCCATTATACACAGGAGTGTGATTGATGCATCATCTTTTCAGCCAATAATACGCCAAAATTTATAAAATCCCTTACCATTATTGGTCTTATCCCCTATTGTGTTTATATCACTTCGCCAAAGTTATTCCAATGCCTCCGCTTTTAGTTGGTTTCTCAAATATTGGTTTAGATTGCTTCTTTTTATTCCAAGGTATTTCTCAATTGCGCTATAATAATCATTATCCGATTTTCCGCTATTCATAAATTCCTTTATCATCGCCCAACCTCCTCTTTCATAAATCCGTTTGGCAATTAAACCACCTAAGGAATAATGATAACTCGTATATTCATCCAAATTAACCAAATCGAGTAAGTTGTTCAGGTTAATTTCTGGATGTTTTTGCAGATATTCATAGGTTCTCTTTAAATGCCAATGTAAGTCCTTCCCTCGGCTACCGCCCAAAAAGGTTGCCATACCTTCTGAAACCCAATAATGCTTATTTGGATAATGGTCATCGATTTCTACGTGGAAAACTTCGTGGGGATAATATTCTCCCAATCCGCCACAAAAAACCTTGTCGTCTGAAGCTTTTCCTGACGGTTTGGTTTCTCCACCCATTCCGATATAATAATCGAACCCTTTTAGAGCCTGAAATTCATCAAAATCATCGGCTAAATAATATTCAATTGGCTTGGGTTTAACGTCAAAATCTTTACAAATATCTTTAATAAAATTATTCAGTTTTTCGGCCTTTTCATAGTTGAATTCGTGATATTTTGGATAATAGAAATCTACAAAGCCAACCTTCGTAGAAAGCCACTCTTTTTTGTTGAAAGTTAGAGCGTTGTATAATTTATAGCTTCCATTTTCTTTTTTTACAAAATAATTGGCTATCGCTAAAACATAAGGCTCTCCATTTTCTTGACATAATCCAAATTGAGCTTTTATCTGATAAACTCCATTTTTTGATTTTATACTCAATACGTGGACGGGAAAGCCCATATATAATGAGGGTTGAAATTCACTTTCTAAAAAGTCATATTTTATATGTTCTTTTTGTTCTTGTAAATTCCAAAATGAATTTTTTTCGCGATTTTGTGGATTCGATTCTAAATAATCCTCGAAAAGCTTCATCACTTTTTTAATTTCTAAATTTGTCGAATCTAAAATGTGGTTGTAGGTTACATTTTGAGCATTTGTTATAAAGCTCAATGTAAAAATTGAAAGAAATATTTTGAATTTTAAAGGTTTCATTTTAATAATTCAACATTTACGTATATCTGTGGCGAGTTTCCGTCAATACTTTACCAAAATTGTCTGCAAGGCCGGTATATACCGACTTTCTAGCTCTGGTGTTCCGACGTTTCGGCGTATCAAATGAGACCTGTCAACTTCATAGCTCCTTTATTGGCACAGTTAGTTATCCAAAAACTCATTTCCTACCGTATCTAACCATCCTTTTTGCCCATTCGGCAATTCAAATCTTGAAAAATATTCTGCAACTTCAACGTTTTTGTATTTTGGTTTTTCATTCAGACCATACAACCCCAATAATCCGTTTTTAGAAAATAAAATATGTGATGTACCCATTTTAAGCTTAATGAAATCAAACTCTGTTGGCAATAATTCTTTCAATTCTATTATTGGATACTTTTTTGAATTGTCATTGTAGTCTATTGCTATTGCTTTGAGAGAAAACAGACCAAATTTTTCACCATTCTCTACTACAATTAATTCAGTAAAACCAAACGCTCTAAAAAATCGGTGAAAATCAATAGATTTGGATGTTTGCTTATTTTGTAGCATCGTATAATCTAAAAAATTGACTGAGTCGTATTTATCTTTATCAAAAAGATTTTCTGTAAAACTTAAATCTACTTCTTCTTCATCATAATCAACATAGTGGTGTTTTATGTCTAAATAATAATTTGTACTATCTTTTTTTATTGACAAATAACTTGAGCCCATTGAACTATTAAAACCACATATTATTAAAGGTTCTTTTTCTGGTAGTTGCTCAAGTATACTTCCATTCTTTGTAATGTACTTTATTTTATCGTTGATTAATGCTATTGCATAGCCTTTATCAGAGAGCAAAGGAAAAGCAGATTGAATGCCTTTCGGTGTTATATCTTTAAGTTTAAAATTATAAACATTTATCAATTCATCTTCTTTACCGACAATGAAACCATTGTTTACGATTATTGTGTCAAATTTTTTATTAATTAATTTTTGACCAAAAACAGCATCTGTTAAGAAATTATTTTCGAACTTGAATTGGCGACTCCAGCTAAATGATTTATCATCATAACTTTCAAGGTTATTTAAAAATTCTAACTCTGGTTGTAAATTAAAATCCTTCGATTCAAATTTGGTAATAATTTGTTTTTTCTTTGGAATAATATAGCCGTAAAAATCAATGAGATATTTCCTGTCAGAATGCCAAGTATTATCATACGAAGCATTATATCCGATTTTATTGAATAAAATAATACGTCTGTTTTTGGTAATGTTTATAACTTCAAAATTCATAAAATCTTGTTCATTGCATCCCCATTCAGATTCCGTGTTTTTATTAAATTTTTCAAAGTAACATTCTGTGGCAATAAAAGTGGAATTATTGTATAATGACAAAACTCTAATTTCTTCTTCTGAATTTTTATAATAAAACGGTTTGTTTAAAATGTTTTGCTTAAACTGTTTGGGATTTTGTTTGACGATATCCTTTACATCAACAACAAAGGAGTATTGATTACCATTCAAGGAAAAATTGTTAAATCGTTCAATATCAAAATCACTAACAGGAACTGTACGTAATTCAATTCTTTTCCCACGATTTTCATCTGTTGGATAAAATCTAATTTCAGTTTTTAAATTAATTTTTCCATTTTCTTTTTTCAAGAAAACCAATTCGTTTTTATCGACTAATATAAAATCCGCATCTACATCAATATTGGTCTGCGCCAGAATTAATTTTGATGAAAGTAATAATATTATTAAGCAGATTTTTTTCATAATTGTTGCCCTTGGTTTGATTTCGCTAATAAGTATCAGTATTAAAAATTATATAACCAATAGTAAAATGTTTGTGTAGGTTACTACTTTTTAATCGTTCAACAATGCCAGAATTCCTTTGGAGAAAATTATTGGAGAAAATGTTTGGTTTTTACCTCAGTTCTTTGTTACAGCACGTATTTATTATAATTTCTCTTTATTCCCTTTATCATCAATCTTATATTCAAGTCCATTCTCGATTAGGACTCCTTTAGTATTACCGCTATTTTTTTCTTTTCCGTGTTTAATATCCATTCTTATTACTTTGCCATTGAATTCAGAAGATATATCATCTACAACTGTGTGACCGACAACAATTTGTTCTGCATTGTAATACTCTAAAACTTTATCAAGTTCGTTCTCTGCAATCTTATCATAATATTTATAATCACTTACTAAACCACGATACCAAAAAGGACTTTTACGCCCCATTAAAAAATTAGCTCGCTCATCTTTTCCTGGATTATGATATAAATCTTCATCAATATTCCTTCGTACGATTTGATTAATAATATCCAATGAAAACTTATAATTCAAAATTTCCGGACTTAAACCAGCGTGAGTGAATATTCTCTTGCCAATTAATTCAACTACATTCTTACTTCGCAACCATTTTCCTAATTCCGAGTGTACTGAAAATAAAATCTTTCCATTTTCAGAATTATTTTCTTTCTTACCCAATTCAATAGCTAGTTTTTTATATTTGCTTTCGGCATAATATAAATTGCCTTGAATGTTCATTATTTCGTGATTACCTATAATAAAATGTACTTTCCCTTTTTCTTTTTCTGCTTCACTCTCAAGTTTATAAATTAGCCACAGCACAGGGATTACATTTTTCCCACGGTCTACAAAATCACCAACAAGAACTAAATGTCCATCACCAAATGACCAATCAAAATTTTCGTCAATTACATTATGCTTTTGAAGTAAACTTGCAAATCCGTTAAAATTGCCTTCAATATCCGAAACCGCAATTAATTTTTGGGGTTGTTCATATGCAACTGTTGGTTTAAGAATTTCACTTTTTATGCCTACTTTAAATATATCGTTGTCGGTATTATTAACTTTTACTAAAATAGTATCTTGTATTTCAGTTGAATGAATTATTGCATTGTTATCATCTACTGTTACAATTTCATTTTTAAATATATATGGGCCATCAATTCCATTTAGTTTATATGTTTTTTTATATTCAAAAACTCCTTCAATTTCATCATACGCCAAATAAAATTTCCCAATACTAAATGAACCATCAGTAAAACGGACGAGAATAAATAAAGTAATTGGAATTAGAATTAATAAACCAATTAAAATTTTAGATGTTTTTATTAATCCTCGTTTCATTTATATTGCACAACGTTTAGTATAAAAGAAGTAGGGCTGTAAATAAGCAATTACCTTTCGGATTATCCACAAGCCAAATCTTTTGTATTTTGTTTTATCTTATTTTTGTAAAAGCCAAATCAAAAGATTTGGCGACCTTGCAAATATGCCTGGAACATTGGGTTTAGCACTTACTTGCCCTATTTTTTTTATACAGTGTTGTGGCTAGTGCTTATTCTTCAATTCGCTAATTTCAATCTTTAGTTCGGGAAGTTCTTTAATAATGATAGTCCAAATTACTTCGTCAGAAATACTGTCATATTCGTGCGCGATTCGATTTCTAGTGCCTATTATTTTTTGAGCATTATTAATTTCGATAACCGAGTTTTTATATTTTAGAATCCGGTTAATTGCTTCTCCTATTATTTCTATGTTCCGCTCAACTGCCTTTTTTGTTTTGAGGTCTTTTTGGTAGATAAAAAAGTCTCTTTGTTCGGGTAGGAATTCATAAATTTCATCAATAGACCTTTCGATATCTTCAAGCCAAGATTTTATTCTATTGTCCATAAATCAGCACTTTGGTTTCATCAAGTTCCTTTTTGAAATATTGGTTTTTTATCGCTCTGTATTCAATAAGGTCAATTTGACGTTTTAATAACTTTTCTAATTTATGTTTCAGCTCAAAATATAAGTTGGTGTATTCGAATGGGTCATTTTCATTGAAGTCTACAACGAAATCGATGTCTGAATTCTCATTGAAATCATCTCTGGTAACTGAACCAAATGCAGAGAATGTCCGCACTTTGTATTTTTCGCAAAGTTTTTTAATTCGGATTATATTTTGTTCGTTTATTTTCATTTTTTAAAAATAGTCAAATTCGGCGATTGTTTGTTTGAATTCGCTATTTTTTGCATTAGCCACAACGGATTTGTATATGAAACGTAGTGCAGAAAACAAGCAGTTTCGTTTCGGATAGGCACAAGCCGAATTTTTAAATTTTTCTAATTATCTTTCTTTTCCCGATTAGCCAAATTTAAAAATTTGGCGACCTCGTAAAAAGGCCTGAACCTTCGTGTTAGCAATGACTCGCACTATGTTTTATATACTTTGTTGTGCAACGTTTTTTCCGCTGTGGCTTATTTATCACTAATCAATTTTCCGACCTTTGAATTGAAATTCTCTTTATTTATTCCAATTAATTCGTTAGTTACTTTTAAATAACTTTCTATTCTATTTTCTCTGCCAGCATTGATTAATTTTGAAATTCCGTCCAAACCTTTATCTTTTTCTACTTTGTCAACTATTATTCCCGATATTATTGAGCGAACCGAAATTTCGGATGCAATATTGTTAAATAGCTTTACATCATTGCTGAAAATTTCATAAAGGTTCGTATTTGGATTTTTCGATATATAATCTTTTAACTCGTCAACAAGTCTTTTTTGTGTTATCATTTCGCCATCTTTATCGGTGTAGTAGGCATTTCCCCAAGCATAGGCAATTCCCTCTTCTGTAACCCAATTTCGGTTTTCACGTTTATTTATCTGACCAGAATAATAATGTAACATATCGTGAGAAAAGTCCTCGTTGCTCATTACTGCAAAAATTGTTTTACTATCTACACCATAACCATCTCTATATTTTCCGTTTGAATATATAGAATAATCAAAGCCCAAAAGTTCTGAAATCTCTTGAAAATTATCTGTCATATAAAAATCTAATTTTTCTGGCTTTAACCCTAATTTTTCAGCTATTAAAGTATTTTTATTATTAAATAATTCTGCTCTTTCTTTATTTATATTTTCTCTAAAATGATAAGTAATATTGCCGACAATTTCTTTTTTCCAATATCGTGTCAAATAATCGATTGGTACTGAAAATGTAAATTTGTCATTTGTTTTAGTTGCAATTAAATTGATAATATAAAAAAGTAAAGGATTCTTTTCAGGACGTTGGTAGATATAAGAAATTGAGATATAGTAATTATCCTTTGAAATTGGATAAATGTTAATCAACTGTTTATCTTGAATTTTTGAAACGGTACTGTCTTTTTTCGTCTCATAGTTTACTAATTCTTGAAGTTGTGATTTCGTTAAATCTGCTCTTTTAAGTGTTAAAAATTCTTCGTTTACTTTACCTTGTTTCATTTCTAAAAAAAAGGTTTCCAAACTCTGATTGAAATTTTGTTTTGTTATGGAATCCATTGAACTTTGTAAAAAAGTTGGAATTACTATAGTTTCTTGCGCAAATGCGGTTGTCAAGACGAAAATTAATGTTATTGTTAAAATTATTTTTTTCATAATATTTGCTTTTTTAGTACCATCTTATTTGATAAGGATATCTTTCATAAATTACATTGTCTTCATTAATTGTGTTGCCATTTCTTCCATTTAATTCTCCTAATTTTTGTAAATCGTTTGCCTTTTTTACTTTACCAATTTTTCTTAAACAGTCAGATTTGAATATTTGAACTTCGGAAAAATTAGGATAAAGCTCTAAAGATTTATCAAATATCAAAATTGCTCCTGTGTAATCTTTTTGTTCATATTTGCTAATACCGTAATAAAACAAATCTAAAGGATGAAGCCAGTCTTTACCTTTACTTTTTAATTGATATTCGTAGTCCTTTTCAAATGTTTGTTCAGCTTTTTTAAATTCATCTAATTGCAAGTAGGAAAGTCCAATGTAGAAATCATAAGAATGGTCCATAACATAACCATAACCAAACCTTTTTTTGCAGTCCTGAAAATCTATAATTGCTGCGTGATAGGTTTTTGCAAAAATACATTTTATAAAAGCTCGATAATCTTGCCAACCTTGTCTGTCGTATTTTACTGCTTTGTCAATAAATTCCATACCTACTTCATATTTGCCTTGCTTAAACATTGGCATTGCCTTTTGTTGCCACAGATATGCTATTGTACTATCTTTTTCAAGTCCTTTATCAATTTCTTCTTGCCATTCTCTTGAATATAATTCGTGTTTCCACGCACCATTTTTTAAATATTCATTTATTATCTCCTCTTGTTTTTCTTTATCAACTTTTGATTGAGCTGTTTGATTTTCTTCTAAATTGTTAGAAGTTGTCTTTTTTTGTCCACAAGCGGAAACTGTGAAGATTAAAGAAAAAAGTAGTATTTTGATGTTAGTTCTCATTTTTTTTTTAAATTCTGACTAACGTCAAATTAAGTTGCTGATATTCAGATTGTTTTTAAACCCTAGATCCTCTGGTTTCAATTCAAATTTATCAATTTGTTTTTTAATGCGGTTCACTAGTCCGAGTTTTCTTTTTTGGTCCAGGAACAAGTATTGTTTCGGAGGCTGATATTGGATTTTTTTTGTGATCATGTTCCATATAATCACTGCAAGTTTTCGTGCCGTCGCACTCACTGCCGAATGCCTTCCCTTTCGGTATGCGACCCTTCGGAAAAAGTCTGAGAGATGAGTGTCTTTTAGGTTGCCGATGGCATTTGCGGCTTGGCGCAAGGCGATCTTTAGCCGGTTACTTCCCTTAGGCACTCTGTTGCTTAATATTTTTCCTCCTGATATCTTATTATTGGGCGCGAGCCTGAGCCAGGAAGTAAATTGTTTAGATGAGCCGAACTTATTGAAGCCCTCGGGACCTATCTCGCTCATAATAGTCAATATCGTGGAGTGGCTCAATCCTTCGATGGCAAAGAGATCAACCCCGTCAAAATAGCGGAAAGCTATTTGGTTCAGATCTTTGATCTGTGGTGCATTTTTGTTCATCCTCTTATGCGGCTTTTCAGTTGTTTTCATTTTCCCGCGCTCAGGATGCTGTTTCAGCTCTTGCTTTATAAAATGTTCAATCTTTTTGTCGCAGTCCGCAATCTTCTTTTGAAAGAACTTATAGGCCTCGAACTCCTGTTGCAGCCCAAAGAGATAGTCAGACCGGTTGTTGCCGTGGAGTGCCCTGGCAATTTCTTCTTTTGGCTTTCTGCAGTTGTAGTGACGGTGCTCGGCCAGACTAAGGGGATCAAGGTTGCCCTTGCAGATATCCTCAATGATCTTCATCCCAGTAAGTCCGCATACGTCCTTGACCACTACGTCCAATCTAAAGTTCAATAGTTTTAGGTACTTCTGCATCTTGTGCGTGGCCGAAGCGGCCAGATCTATCCAGTTCCCCCTTTGGCGACAGAATGTCCTCAACTGTTCAGTTGTCAGATCTGGTAGGAAGCTGCCGCTGAGCAACCCTAGGGTGTGGAGCTTCTGTATCCATCGGCAATCCTTAACGTCTGTTTTTTTTCCCTTGGCATTCTTGGTGAACTTTCCATTGGCCAGCACCACCTCAAAACCGAAGGAGATAAGCTCTACGTACAGGTTTTGCCAATAGTCTCCGGTGGACTCCATTGCCACTGTGGTCACGCCAGATTCCACGAGCCACTGGCAGAGTGCTGTGAGATCTTCGGCATAGACCCCGAATTCCCTCACATTTTCTAGTTCTTGGCCAATGGCCACATAGTGGGAGCGGCTGCCCACGTCGATTCCGGCGGCATTGAAATTTACAACGTCCATGCCGAGTTTCATTTTTCTTTCCATGATAAAAAAGTTTATGGATTAATAAAAAATGACCCTAAGGAAATGTAACTTTGATATAGAAAATTATTCTGAACGGGGTTCCGCTACTATGGACCACCACTGAAATTATCAACAAGCCCTTGAATTAGTACTTCGGGGGCTTTTACATTTTCAACCAGAATGTGTCCCGGGCTATGACGCGCCAGTTTAAAAATCGGCCTTGCATAGGATCGACATAAAGTTCGGGAGTTCTTACCGTTAGCTCAAGAAATTAATAGAAATTTTTTGTGTGGGGAATGTTGCACAACGTTTAGTGTATGAGCAGTGGCGTAGTTGGTCACGGACAATTGCAAACAGGTACTTGCCATTGGAAATTCCGCAGGAATTTCCAAGTAGGCAAGGACAAGCCATTGCTTATACACATTGTGTGTGCCCAGCATGGGCATCTTTTACTTTACCGAAAGGTAAATAATTAATCTAGAGGGTGCAAGTCCCTTATGGGCAGGGGTAACGCCTTGAACCATTAGTAAGCTGCAAGGTTGCTATCCGCGAGGATAGGACTGAAGGAAGCAGGACTACAAAACTCGGTACTGACGAACAGGAACCGTATACGGAGGCATATATGCACGGGTAAGCAACCACATCATTGTAACGCCCCAAGAATACCAAAAGTGCATATATGTAGATACGGCAGGAATCGAGAGAAAGAAGATGCCATTACCTGGGGAGGTCTCCATAGCCACGAGTTGGCATAATGGAGAAGTCAGCAGAAGTCATAGTACTTATAGGAAACGAGCTGTGAAAAGAAACCACAGAAGTCTCACAAATGAGGAAGGACCGAACATTAGATTATGTTGGAATTTGATTGGGAAGCCTAGCTAGCCCCATCTTAGCCCAACAGGAGTATTTACATTTATTGACCCTATGATTGAAAAGGTATTAGAAGCAAAGAATCTTTATAAGGCGCAGCGTAAAGTTGAGCGCAATAAGGGGGCGTGTGGAGTAGATGGTATGAAGACAACGGAATTATCTGCTTACATAGCAGAACACCGCGATGACCTACTATCTTCTATACACACACATCGCTATATACCAGACCCGATTTTAGGGGTTTCCATTCCAAAAGGTATGGGTAAAACCAGACTTTTAGGGATTCCAACAGTAGTAGATCGATGGCTACAACAATCGGTAAACCAACAGTTGATGGTTGAGTTCGAATATGAATTTGAACCATTCAGCTATGGTTTCCGCCCCAATAAGAACCTTCACAAAGCAGTACTACAAGCCCAACAGTATATCAATACCGGCTATCAGGACATTGTAGATATTGATTTACAGGGGTTCTTTGACGAGGTAGACCATATGCGATTACTGCAACTTATTTACAACAGGGTAAAATGTCCAACGACCTTGCGCCTAATCCGAAAATGGCTACGAGCGCCCATACGTATTAGTGGACGGCTCGAGAAACGCAGAAAAGGAATACCGCAAGGAAGTCCTTTGAGTCCATTACTATCTAATATTATGTTAGATGTACTGGACAAGCATATGGAGTCGAAAGGACTGCGCTATGTGCGCTATGCGGATGATTTTAGTGTTTACACTAGGAGCAAAAGCGAGGCAAAAAGGATAGGTAATGAGCTGTATCTCTTTTTAAGGGATGCACTCAAGTTACCTATCAACAAAGCCAAGAGCGGTATTCGCAGACCAGTACATTTCGAATTGCTGGGACACGGTTTTGTACCTGTCTACAAAAAGGGAGTAAAAGGGCAGTATCAACTTGTTGTATCACATAAGAGTTGGGGCAAGTTTAAACGTACGTTAAAGAGTATCACCCAAAAGACCAAACCTATATCGCTGTTAGAACGGCTTGAAAGACTTAATGAAGTCTGTCGGGGATGGATTAATAACTATCGGTTAACCCAGAGTTATGCTAAACTTAAAAAGCTAGATACTTGGTTAAGAAACCGATTGCGATATTGTATTTGGCACGATTGGAAAAAGCTGGAACGTAAACGTAAAAACCTTATTAGATTGGGAATAGAACAGGGACAAGCGTATGCTTGGAGTAGAACACGAATGGGAGGATGGGCAGTAGCCCAAAGTCCTATTTTAAAAACTACCATAACCATTTCCAGACTCAAACGAAAAGGCTACAAACCGCTAGGGGATTACATCGATAGAGCACAGACTTCAATCTGGTGAACCGCCGTATACGAGACCCGTACGTACGGTGGTGTGAGAGGCGCACCGTGGGCTTATCGCTCACGGCCGTCTACTCGATTGGCAACTGGCTTTTCTTATTCACTTCTATTTGTCAATCGAAACTAAAACTTTTTCAATTCCGAGTTTTTGCCATTCTCCATTTCTAAATTCTGGTCTTGATGGATATTCCGGTGATACTGACCCCCCATTCCGGTCATATTGACCCCCCTGTTGATTTTGGTCTTAAAAGATAAGATAGTTGACAAAATTACAGTTTTTTCCTTAAACTTTCTCCTTTCAATTCTATGCGGTGTGAGGTATGTACCAACCTGTCCAAAATGGCATCCGCAATTGTTGCTTCTCCGATAACCTCATACCAACTTCCGACCGGTAATTGGCTCGCTATAATGGTTGAGGAAACGCTGTGCCTGTCCTCAATGATTTCCATTAGATCCATTTGCTGTTGTTTGTCCAAATGCGACAGCCCAAAGTCATCCAGGATCAGCAGATTTGCTTTGCCAAGTTTTTCAAAGAGCTTAAAAAAGCTTCCGTCAATCCTGCTCATTTTGGTCTGCATCAAAAGCTTTTGGGTATTGAAGTATAAAACCTTGTTTCCCTGGGAACAGGCTTGGTGGCCCAACGCTGATGCCAAAAAACTTTTCCCGCACCCTGTGGCCCCGGTAATCAAGACCGACTCTCCCTTTTTTAGATAGTTCCCCGTGGCCAGCTCCGTAATTTGGGAACTGTTGATACCTCTTGAGGTGTCCAGGCTCAGTTCCTCTATGGTGGCCTGGTAGCGGAACTTGGCACTTTTTTGGAGCCTCTCAAAACGACGGTTGGTCCGATCCTGTTGTTCTGCCTGAAGCAGCATTTCAAGGCCTTGTTCAAAGTCCAGTTGGTGGTGCTGTCGGGTCTCTCCCATTGCCATCCAGGTACTGAGCATTCCCTGTAGGCGTAATTGTCTTAGCTGATTTTCAATGGTGTTCATAGTGTATTGATTTAATGGTTAAACTTATTATTTGTAGGATCCCGCACCTCTTATATTGCGATGGTTTGGCAAGGGTTTTTCTGGGACCTGTTCCATATTCCCGGTCATTCTGTTCTCTAGGATTTGTTTTAGGAACTGATAGGAATAATTATTGTTTTCCAATGCTATTTCACATGCCTTTGTAAAGGTCCGGGCATCGGTCTTTCTGGCCAGGTTCAGGATACCGTCACAGGTCCTGTAGAGCTGTTCCGGATACCTGTCCTGTTTAAAGAGGGCTTCCATATAGCTATATAGCGTTTCGGAGTGCTTGTACCCTTTTTGGAGATAGTAGGTTGGGCTACGTTGCTTGTAATGCTGGTGATGGGAGCACAGATGTTCTTTCTGCGTGGAGTAACCACCTTTTTTATAGCTTCTGGTATGAATGGCAATACAATTCATTTTGCTATAGATCCTGACCGTATCATGGGTGTAGACCACCTTTACCTGAACGCCCATATAAGCATAGGGAACACTATAGTAATGTTTGTCCTCCCCGAGATAGATATGGTTGTTCTTGGCCACTTTATGGCTACGGTAATACTTGATCTCAAAAGTGTCCGTGGGCAGTTGTCGCAGCGTATGCTTTTCATCGGCCAAAAACTTTTCCTCCCTGCAATGGTCCTTTTGTTGCATACGGGTCTGGTTGTGCGCCCTGACCCTTTCCTTGATGGCCCTGTTCAGGGAGGGCAGGTCAAAGAAGGTCTGGTCGCGGATCTTGGCATATACCCGGCTGTAGATAAGCTTTACCTGGTTTTCGACCAAGGCCTTGTCCTTTGGCTTTCTCGGGCGCGCGGGCGTGACCGTTGTTGCGTAGTGGTTCGCAAAATCCTCCAATGCACGGTTTACGTCCGGTTCATAAGGGCTGGTCTTTATTACCGCCGCTTTAAGGTTGTCCGGGACCAAGGTCTGGGGAACGCCACCCAGATCTTGCAGGCAGCAGTTCAGGGCGTAAATAAAATCTCCGATACTCTGGCTCTTGACGGCCATTGCAAAGCAATAGTCCGAATAGGGCAGGCAGGCCACAAAGACCTGGACGGCTATGATCTCACCCGTATGCCGATCCACATAGGAGAGTTTCTTGCCCGCATAATCAATGTAGAGCTTCTCGCCAGGGTTGTGGTTTAGGACCATCGAAGGTTTTTGGTTGTTGAGATATTGGTGGAGGTGATAACAGAACTGGCTATACCCATAGCCATTGGGATACGATTGGATGTACTCTTCCCACAGGACCGTCCGGGTCACGCCCACTCGTTTTAACTCTTTGGCATAATATTCCAGTTTGTGCTTGAGGGTCTCATACCGAAGGTCTTTGTAGGCCGGGTTCCCGGGGAAGAGCTTTGCCTCCAGTTCCGTGTCCCCAAGCTTTAAAAGGGCCTGGATGTCCACGGGATTTTGGGAGACCTTTAAAAGATACCCCTTAACGGTGTTCTTGCTAATGGATAGGGTTCTTGCGATGTGCTTTATGCCCTTGCCCTCCAAGTGCATTCTAAGTAGTTGTTTTATCTGACTCATACGTTTTGGTTTTCCTGCCATATCCTATCTATTTGGTGTATGCACCAAATAAAACCAAAATCGGATAGTAAAGAGCTTAAAGGGGGTCAGCATGCTCCGGAATAATCAAAACGGATTACAATCGACAAGTTTTACCTTAACGCTCTTTTATATATTTTAGGGGGGCAGTATCCGCCGGAATGGCAGATTTAAATGCTTAGGGAAACACCTGTGATTTTAGTGTTCCCCGAGGGGGTCAGCTTGCTCCGGAATATCCAGTCTTGATCTTAAATTCCCTAAAACACCTGAAGTTTCTCTAAATCTGTTAGCGTTCCAAACTTTTTGTTTAGAAGTTCCGTTTTTATAGAATGTCGTTATATAAGCCGTTTTTGTCAATAAAAGTCTACGTTTAAATTCCGATTCTGACGACGGATTTAAACCAATTGGTAAAATTCCATTTGAATAATCAATGGTTTTTGGTTCTCTGAACTGGCTTTTTGGTAATTGCGATTGAGTGGTTTCTGTATGTTTTTCTTTAATTTCAATATTTAATTCTTTCAGAACAGATTCTATTAATTCCCCGTCATATTCGTTCAAAAAATCTTGCTTAATTAATTCTGAAACCTTTTCTTTAAAACTTTCCGAAAGTATTTTTTTAGTCAAACTTTTGTGTTCTTCTCTTCTGTTTATTTTTTTAAGTCCGTTTAATGTAAATGACTTTAAAGATTCTTGATTGAATTTTTCCTTTGCAAATAGTTCGACAAATTTTAGCCCTTTTTCATTGTCCTTTGTAAACTTGATTGTTTCCAAAAGTATTGGGTCTTCTTGTTTTGCTAAATCTCCGTCGTAAAAGATTTGAATTCCTTGTCCGATTAAAATTCCGTATTCGAGTCTTAATTGACGCATATAAGAAAATAGCTGTTGCTGAAATCTTGAATTAAGCTGAATATTTGGTTGTTTAATTTCAATTACAAATAGTTTTCTATTGTCTGAAGATTTAATTACAAAGTCAGGCGTAATTCTGTTTGAAGCACCAACTTGAAAAGAAGGACGAATTTCAATATCTCCAGAATATTCTTTCCAATCCAAAACCCTCAAAGCTTGGATTACATTTTGTTCAAAATCATTTTCGCTAATATCTAATCGAATATTTTCAGATAATAAAAAGCAGATTTCATTCCATTTTTCGTTGTTCATTCTTCGTTATCTTGGTTTTTTTTAGCTTGTTGCCAACGTGAGTCTGTGCATCAACTCAATTTGGACTAAAATTAATGAATCAATTGCTATTTAGAGAGCGGTTAAGGTAGTATTTCTTGTGGCTTTAAAAATTGGATAGGTATTGCCCAGTAAAAGAAAGTCGCCCATATAGGCCAAAACCACTTCAAATAGGGCCGAAAATTCAGGCACAAGCCTTTTCAGCCTGTTTTTCAATACCCCTGGCCCAAGAATGGACATAAGCCGGGTGAGGTTATAACAGATCATCATCAGGTTTACCTCGGAGAGTACATTTTCTTTCCCCTTCATCAATGTATGGGTAAAGCCCCATTGTCTTTTCAATGTCCCAAACTGGTGCTCGGTTATCTGTTGTCTTAGCCTGTAATATTCCGGTTTTGCTTCCACTCTTTTTTGGTTCTCGTCCAGGGCCTCCTGATAGATGGAGCGTTCTATAAAGCGCCCGTTCTTGTTTGTCGTACACAAATGCCTCACGGGACATACCTTGCAGGCCTTCCTGTTCTTGTAATGCTTGACCATATGTCCAGCCTTATCATAGATGCTTCCATTGGTGGCCAGTACCTGATCTGCCGGACAGGTGTAGGTATCCTTTATTGCATCATATCTGAAATCGACCATTGGATAGCGTCCGTTGTGGTGCGATGAATGGTCCTTCGGGGAGGAATAGGGCGTGATGCCGTTCTTGGTGCAGATGTCCAGATGCTTGGCGGTGGTGTATCCCTTGTCGGTAAGGACGTCCAGGCTTTCCACGCCCAGGAGTTCTTTGGCGTCCAGTGCCATTGGGGAGAGCGCATGGGTATCGTTCACGCTTCCGGTATCGTTGTTCACGAAGAGCTTGTGCTTTGCATCGCAGCCTGCCTGTACGTTGTAGCCCACGTTGATGATATTTCTGTGCAGGATTACAGACCTTGCGTCGGGATCGGTAAGGCTGATCTGGCTCTCGCCGCTTTCCTGCAACTTTTTTTCTATGTTGCGATACCTCTCTTTTTTTGATTTTTGGTAGGCAATCTTAGTCTCGATTTCCTGTTCGCCGACATCCCCATCCCCTTGATCGAGCTGATCTTGATACTCCTTGATCTTGTCATCGATGTAGGCGATATGACGGTCCAGCTTCTTTTGGTTGAAGTTGTTCTTCTGGGCGTTCTGCGCCCTGATCTTAAAGGAGTCTATGGCAAGTGTCGCCCCTTCTATGAGTTCCCATTCCTTGAGCAGCCCTACAAAATGCCTAAAGGCCAGTTTGAATGCCGCGGCATTGTCCTTTCTGAAGTAAGCGCTCTTTCTTGCCGAGGGACGCAGTCCCTTCAAGAGCCAGATTACCTCAAGGTTGACCTTGCAGGCATGTTCCATTTGGCGCGAGGAGCGAAGTTTGTTCTTGTACCCGTAGAGATAGAGCTTGAGCATATCCGTCGAATGATAAGGAGGCCTTCCCTCGGAATTGAGCACGTCCCTAAAGCCCAGTTCCTGCATTGGAAGGATATCCACGAACATATCAACGGTACGTGCCCATGAATCCAGCCCTACACATTACTCAAAGTCCATCATTACCAATTGATCCCTGTTAAAACCTGTTATGAATTCCATAACTTCAAGATAGCCAATATCTTAAAGTGATTTAAGCAATGCACTAAAAGGTAATCAACAAAGTTATTAAGAAAGGGAGGTTATTGCGCAGTCTGACGTTTAGTATAAAAGAAGTAGGGCTGTAAATAAGCAATTACCTTTCGGATTATCCACAAGCCAAATCTTTTGTATTTTGTTTTATTTTTTTGTTCTAAAGCCAAATCAAAAGATTTGGCGACCTCGTAAATATGCCTGAAACATTGAGTTTAGCACTTACTTGCCCTATTTTTTTTATACATTGTTGGCAATAGTTTTTCTACTCAGGTTTATGAAAGTTCAGATTTAAAGATTTAAATTCGATTCTGAGTTTAAATAGTATCTTCTTAGTTCGATTTAGCAAAAATCAACTTTTGGTTAGGGATTTTTTAATTAATTCCGCTTGTTTTTTGATTTTAATTCCATTTGGAATGTTCCCAGTTTTTTTGACGTAAAGAATATGGTCGATAGCTTCTAATTCTCTATTTAATGTAAAAATCTTTAATCCTCCATTAATTTTTACAGCTATGGAACCATCTGTCCAATTTTCTGAATTCTGTTCAAATAGTTCTGCAATTTTGCTTTTAGTCGTTCTTTCTTTATATAAGTCCGAGAATTGTTTAAAATATTTTACAAATGTTGCAACTCCAACACTATCAATTAATCTGCTAATTGGTTTTTCCATTTGTTCTATGTTATTTTTTATTATTGGAAACTTGAGCAATTCATTTATTTTGAAGATTTAGCAATCTAATCTATCTAATTCAGCTTGTTTATTTCTAATTAAAACTGCTTGTTGGGCTTCATCGCCCTCGGCTAAATCTATTAATCTGTCATATTTTTCTATGATTGCATTTTTCTCATCTAAACAATCGTTATTGTCATCGCTCTTGGAGCAAGAAAAAATAGATAATAATAGTAGGAATAAGAATAATAGTTTAAATCTTTTCATTTTAATTTGTTTTTAAATTATTGCCAACGTTTAGTATATGAAAAGTAGGCGATTACGAAGCACGAAACTTTCGGTTAAGCACCAACTTTGATACGAGCCACAAGCCTTGAGTTTATTACTGTTTCGCCTATTTTTTATATACATTGTTGCCAGTAGTCTTTATTCCGTTGTTTGTTCGGTTTCTTCTTCAGATTCTTCCTCTTCATCAAAAATTTCCGAAATCTTATTTAGCATTTCCTCTAAATTTTCTTTTTCGTCATCCAGTAAATTCCCAAAATCCGTATCGTCAATTGTGTTATTTTCTAACAATTGTTTTATCATTTCAGTGTAAGTGAACTCAACTGGTACTGTTCCCTGCTGTATTTTCACAGTAATATCGTTGTTGTCTTCTTTATTAAATAGTAATTTCATTATTCCGTAAATTTTTTCAGATTATATTTCTTGACCCTTTTTTTGATTGAAGATTTTCCTCCGTCCGTAATTGAAGCAATTAAGTCAACAACACTCGTTCCATCTATTTCTCCCTCTAAAGGACTTGACTTGATTATAAGTTTGTTGTTTTCATTTTTGCACAGAATGACATTTTGTGCGTCTGCGAGCATTGGAATGGTAGCATTGTGAGACACTAAAATTATTTGTTTTTTGCTTTTGATTTTTTTTACTGCGTTGACCAAACCTTTATTAATGTAATCTGTTGCTAAATTATCTTCAGGTTGGTCAATTATTATTGGCGCACTATCTTTATCGTAACCTAAAATAATGTCTAGAATAACAGATGTTTTCCAGCCTGGACTTAACCTCTCAAATTCACGATCATCGTTGGTAATAATTTTATATTTCTTTTTATTTAACTCTTCAAAGCTGTTATAGATTTTACTTTCGAAATCATCATAATCGTGAACTTTGGGTTGTTGTTTTTTAAAATTAGTTTCAAAAAGTAATTCTGGTGTAATACTGTCAAAATCTGTGATTTTGGTTTTTAAATAATGATTTACAACCTCGACAAATTTTGTGGTATTCAGTACAAAATCATTTTCAATAAATAATTTATGCCCCATTGATTCAATTTCTTCTGAATCAAATTTTAATGCAAAACTTGATATTGAGTTGATAGTTCTATGAAATTGTCTATATGCTCTGACATATTTCTTTAATGTCTTAAGAAGTTTATTGAAATTTTGTCTTTTCGTTTGTTCTTCTGAATTTGAATGTTTTAATGCTTGATTGTATGACTCTTTATTTAGCTCTAATAATTGTCTTACTTTTTTTTCTTTATTTGAAATTTCTAAAACAACATCTAATTCATTTTTTAAATTCTCTATTAAACTAGAATCGTGATTGATGAATGGATAATTGGACAAAAATGTTTCCAAAGAATTCAGAGATAATATATAATTGTCATAAGTTCCTTTTGAAAAACGTAGTTTTTCATTTTCGATTTCAGTTGGTTGTAAATTATCGTAAATATTAGTTTCTAAGTTAGACCTAGTTAATAACCTTGAAAGGATTGGAATGGTTAATAAAGTTTGGCTTTCTTCTTCTAAAATCTTGACACATCTAATTAGTTCTTCAATGTTTTTTTTAAATTCTCTTAAACCATTATTGATATTTAATTTTATTTCATCATCTCCGGGAAAAACTCGTTTAATGATGTCAATATTTTCGATTTTGTCCTTACTGATATTATTAACAACACCCATTATATAATTTTGAGAAAGATAATGGGGCATCATTCCTGAAGGGTTTACAATCGTAATTTGGTCAATATCGTATTGGTTATAAATAGATTCCTCTGTATTTTTATTTAGACATTTGACAATAGAATCAACAAGGAGAGTTTTTCCACTTGAGGAACCGCCAATTATTACATTTAAACCTGACGTCAATTCAATGTCTATTTCAATGTTATCTTTTTTATGAGAAACGGACTGTATATTTTCTGAATAGAATTTTGGTTTAGTAGGAGAATAGACAAGTCTTGATTGTTCGGATAATGACAGCCTTAAACCGCTAAATGTTGGTTCTGCTAACATCCAAGTAGGATTAAATGGATTTTTGTCTTTTCCATTTGGGTATGTAATTGGCGTATAATTATCACTACAAGTAATTAGATTTACAAATTCGTTAATACCTAATTTCTTAAAATATTCTTGAGTTCTTTCAAGACCATTGTCGCCTCTTGCAGTAAAACCTTCGAAGTGATTATAGTAAACATTTCTTTCTAGTGTTCCATCAAGTCGTGTATCTCTTGGAATTGAAGTGTTAAACGTAGCGTGGGATTGTCCTCCGTGAGGAAGAAGCATAAATTCATAAGAATCGAACTTATTTATAATATCTTGAATTGATGGAATTTGAGGGTCATCCTTCCGCACAATTTTATCAGGATATAATTCGTCAAGCTTTGTGTTTATATCATCTAAAATTTCGTCTGTAATAACTTTTATGTCAAAATAGATGTGACAATGATATGCTGGACAACCATCATAATTCCTAATATGAAGCTCGACACCAAGAATTATATTAAGGTTTAAAGTAATTGCTTTTTGATAGGCATTTTTGTTGACCATATTATGGTCAGTAAGAGAGATTAAAAATTCTGAATTCCCATTGAAGTCGTGTATTTTTTTAACCAATAACTCAATATCGTAATCATTATTGACTTCATTTGGATTTTCAGAAGTATGTATATGTGTGTCTAGGTAAATTGGCTTCACGATATTTTTTTTTTAGATTACTGGCAACGTCTCGTATAAACGCAGTAGCGGGATTGACGCACGGACTTTTCGGTTTATAAATGACCTTAAATTTGTTCAGTTACTTTTGGTTTGGCATTAACCCGCTATTGCGTTTATGCATTGTTAGCTGCTGCCTTTAGGATTTCAAATTCATTGTATAGTTCCTCAATGTTTTTGTATTTATCATTCTTTTTCGCTCTATCCTTGTAAAGCTTTACAATTCCATTTAAGTTTTCTCCCCACGCAGTAAAATCATAGGTTGTGGCACAAAGTTCTCTTATAGAAATTGGAGCTAAACAATACCAAATAAAATCATTTATTTCTGTCCAATTTATAAATTTATCGGCATTGTTTGGATTAATCCGTTCGGGACTAAAAAGAATAGGACGAATTGATATTTTTCCAAATTCCGAAGTTGCTATAATTGAACGAAAATCCTTCAATTGAGAATTGGCTACAGGTTTAACGATATTTTGGAGCTTGATTGAAAGTTCATTAATTTGTGCCGGATTCTTAAATAACCCCGTCCAATTTAATATTTTAGTCCAGGATTCGTTTGAATGATTTTCGTATAAAGATTTATTAAATTTTAAACTTTGACCGTGGCTCTTTACTTCTGCGATTATTATGTCAATGCCATCGGTTAATTTTAAAGTAGGGGATGAATTATGGCCTGTATCATTTTGGATATGAAATGGAAATCTAACGGCAAGAATATCTATTTCACTTTGGATTTTATAAGGTTTCTGGGAATGAACAATAAAGCCAGTGGTAAAATAGCCATTTAAACGTAAGTATAACTTTACCAAGTTTTCCTGTATAATAGATTTTTCTTTATTTGTCATTTATAACAATCTTATATTGAAGAATATTAATACATTAGGAGATGTTTTTTCAGAATTAAAAACATAGTAGATTCAAATTTAAGTAAAAGGTTTTAGTTTCAGTATTAGTTTTTAAATAGTTCTTTGGGAGTTGTTAAGGGATTGCCCATTAGATTTAGCAAATGTATAATTCCCTTCTGCATACGCATTATGGCTTCATCTGAACCTGAGTCGCAAAAAATATCAACGCTCGAAACAAATTCATTACCATTGTAATAAATATTTGATTTTTTAGATATTATCTGAATTCCTAATTGCCCGTCTGTTCTAAACTTTGAAGTTGTAATAACTGCTGAAATATTCTTCGGAAGAAATGTATAAATTTGATAATGCTCGCTCATATATTCATTTGAAACTCGGGATTTTATGACAATTATTTCACCCCAACTTGGATCGTTTTCTACGTTTATACTGAATTCGCCCATAAACGAATCGGTATATTCTAGTAACTTTAGATTTAACCAGTCTAATGTTTCTTGTTTGGTTTGCGCAGAACTAAGGTTACTTGCGAGAATTACGATAATGAAGATTAATTTTTTCATTTGATATGGATTATTTTATTTCTTGGTTGCAGCTAACGGTCTTGTATATGGCTCGTAGCGTGTAAATTAACAATTGCTTTTCGGTTAAGCACGAGCCAAATTTTTTAATTCTCTTATTAGCTTTTTTTCTCAATAAGCCAAATTAAAAAATTTGGCGGACTTGCAAATATTCCTTAACTTCGAATAAGCAACTAGCTAGCTATGAGCTATATACGGTGTTGTGCGCAGGCTTTTTTCGCTCTGGTTTTAAATCAATTATCCGCAACTGATTAAAATCCCCCCTTGCGGAAAATTAAATTCACTTATATATTCCTCGTCAGTTAAGCATCCATACTTTCTGCGAAATTTTCTTTCTCGAAAGTCATAAACACGAAGAATTAGATATTTTCTTTCAAACAGAAATTTACTCATTTTAAATTTAAAATTTGCTATGTCTTGATTTCCTCTTTTGTATGTATAATAATCAAACTTTAAAGTGATTTCTTTCAAACTATCTGACTTTATTTGCTTCCATAGATAATCATTCAAAACTAGTTCGCCAGGATGATAGTTTATTTGAGTATGGGTCTTCGTTCCGTTATTATACTCAAAACTTAAAAAAATGCCTGCGATTTCATATGTAATCAATCTATCATTCACTTCGATAATCATATTCAAATTTTGGGAAAATCCATTATTTGAAAGACCGAAAATCATAATTAAAATAAGCAGTTTCAATTTCATTCCCATTTTTTTTAGCTTGCGCACAACATGTGTGTAAATACATGTTTTATTGGTGTTATCCCGCACATGTGCACAGGTGGTCAAGATTCTTTTATATCAAATGTAACGGATTCATACAAAGTATCCAAAGGACTCTTTAAGGTTTTGTTATTAATCCCCACTACACGAGTGTAAACCTCAGTAGTTTTGGTGCTGGCGTGACCAAGGGCACTTTGTATGTAGCGTATGTTTACGCCACGTTCCATCAAATGAGTAGCAAAACTATGGCGTAGCGTGTGAGGTGTACTCCATGGATTAACTTGGGTCGCCTTAACCGCACTTCTAAATATACTCTGAATGCTCTGTGCCGAATACTGACCTCCCTCCTGCCCTTCAAATAGCCAATATGCTGGTTTAAATTGCCTGTAATACTCCCGCAATAACTCCAACAAAACTGGGCTTAAAACCGTGTGCCGGTCGCGCTTGCCCTTACTATCTTTAATAAAAATGTAGCCATCATCGCTTCGAATATCCTTCACCCGTAGCCTTAGTACTTCCCCTATACGTAGACCCCCACCATAAATTATATGAAGAATCGTTTTATGCTTTAAATTGGTTGGTTGATTTATTAACTGTCGTACCTCTTCAAGACTTAGCACATTCGGCAAATCCTTGCTTTTTTTCGGGCGTGTAATGTTATAGTACTCCCGCGGCATTCCTAAGGTGTGTTCATAATAGCACTTTATGGCATTGATAACAAGATTTTGTTTTTGATCCCCAATGTGGTGTTTGCTTATTAGATAATACACATATCCCTCGATTTGCTCTTTCGAAATACTACGCAGTACCGCCGTTTCAAAATATCTAAAAAAGTATAGCAAACTGTGCTGATAATTGCGAATGGTAGCTGCACTGTAACCCTTAAGAATCATTTTTTGATGGTTGCGATCCAGTTCTTCCTCTATTTTCGCTGAAGGTGTAAAACTTGGAAGCGCAGTAGGAGCTTCAGTAGCCTGAATTATGAGCTTAGTACCAAACATTTTTTGGAGTTGCTTTATGTTTTCTGTTGTATTAACTATACTCCACAGCTTTTGATTGAAGTGATAAAAGGTACCATTAAGCTTCTTGAAATCCTCTCGTTCCGCTTTCATTTCATAAGGTATTTTAACCTTAATCCGTCCAGCATTTTTCGGCGGCATAAACAAAGTTATTAATAAATTTTTCCCCGTTTCCATAACCCTAAAATTTTAAAGTTGAAGTGAAATTAAAGAATTTTATGACAGACAAAAAGGAGAATAGATGTAATAAAAGTGTTTATCCGTTAAGAACAGATACTGTATATTTGTATTAATATCAGACAACTAAATGGACAAAAAGTGCAAGGTTTGCCTAAAACCACTCAAAGGGAGGATAGACAAAATTTTCTGTTCATCCCTCTGCAAAAATGAGTATCATAAACATCTTCGCTATGCTTCCAAACAGGCAGCCATAGAAATAAACGAGTTTTTAAAGCGTAATTATTCCATTCTATCGGAAGTGCTCGGAAAAAATAAATCACAAATCAGAATATATCGAAACATTCTGGAAAAGAAAAACTTCAAATTCAAGTATCACACCCATTATCAAATAAACTCGAAAAACAAAATGTACCATTATGTCTACGACCTAGCTTGGATGGAATTCTCCGATGATGAAATCCTTATCGTTCGTAAACAATAGCGATAATAAAAATATTTCAAAAGAAAGACTCCTGGAGTATCTCCGCAAGTATAGTAAGGTAAAGTTTAATGCTAACTTAAATTTAAAAATGTATATAAAGGTTACCAGTTAGTTTAGTAGATTCTTTAAGGCTATGCTAATTGCATTAAACTTCTTCAAATCCCTTGACTTAAGTCTAGTGAGGTTCTGCAATTTCCATTTTACAGCTGGAAATCTCTCGAAATCATAGATACCCCAATCGGGATTTAATTTGGCAAAGCTTAATAAAAACTCTTTGTCTTTAGCTGTTAATTTTTCAAGTATTGTATCTATTAATATTACTCTAGTTTTCTCAAAATCATCATAAGAAAAAGGTTCTAAACTCATACCATCAAAATGGTTGATTAGGGTTTCTCGTTGGTCAATTAAATTAGGTTGCAATATTTCATTTAATGGCCGTTTGCTACTCAACAGAAGCAGTATAAACCCCTTTTTAATATTATCTGTAAACCCTTCATTTTCTAATAAGTATTTTATATCAAACAAGTCTCTTGGATGTTGTCGGTCTAGAGCAGCGCAAATTTTACCGCCATATAGCTGCCCTATAGACACCACTGAAATTGAACAAAACGCATCAAATTCTTCTCGAGCTTTATCACATAATTGTAGTTCTACAAGTTCATCCAGTAAACCTCTATTTATTTGACTCACTTCCAGCTTTATTTGTGCCTTGGCTGTAGTAATTTGTAATTTTAAAACCTTTTCTTTCAATGTGAAATTTGCCTCAGGTAGAATTTTATTAAGTCTATCTTTAATACTTTTCAGAGCCGCAATAATTTTTTGAAGAGAAGTATTCCTATCTTCTATTGGAATATATGTCAAATCAATATCGACTGATAATCTTGGCATATCTCTAATAAACAGATTAATGGCGGTACCTCCATGTAGCGCAAAACATTTTTCTTTTGCCACCTCCGGCAATACTTGTAATAATAGTGCTACTTGATTTTTATAACTACTCATATTCTGCTAGTTCTTTAGGAACAGTGATTCTATATTTGCCAATATAGACCCCTTCTTTTACTAAAGAACGTTTTCCTTTTCCTACATTTATTTCTCCTAAGTCTAAATACTTAAACCAATCGTGCTTTGATTTTTCGGCCATATACAAAAAAAGCCGTTTCACCTTTATAGAGTTACATTGCTCCAAAAGTTTTTGAACTTGATCCGGTCTAAGATTATTAAGCCCTTCCATTATTTCGTAGCACTCCAAAAGATTTTGTTTTTTTGGAGCTAGATATAAGCACTCTAACAAAGCTCTTATAGGATTAGATATTTGTAAACTGAAGTTGCTATGTTCCAAAGTCTGTAACCCAACTTTAGGGGGTAGGAAGGAAGAGCTAAAGTAATTGACTTTTACTCCCCAATTATATTTCGTAAACCACGCAGGAAGTTTTTCTTCACTGCCACCAAATAATATTATTTGTTGTGGTGATAATTTCAGGTAATGCGCTTTTCCTAATAGAGAAAGGGCTGTTTTACCACCTAGATGTATACTAGATTTCATTTGTTGTTGTAAAGCATATATAGCGCCTTCATATTTCGGTTTTTCTCCCACACGCATCCAAGCACCCATACCTATAGAATAAAGCCAACTACTCCTCTTATAGCGATTTAGTAATTGGGTAGAAAACCCATTTGCTGCTAACCACGAGCTTAGATATACAACTCCATAAGGCTGAGAATTGAGTAATCGGTTTATTTTTTGTTCTTTTTCCAAACTATTAGTTTCTATTTTCGGGTTTTATTAAACCATTATGATATATCTTAGGTTTAGATTAATACAAATATACAAACTAATAGTTTGTATATTCTATTTTTTTTAAACACACCTAGAAAAATTCAATGCTTTGCATACTTTTTATTTGAATTTATACCCTTCTTTGATATTACTAGTCTTTTAAAAAAAACTATAAGTTTATACGGCAGATAGAAAGATTGTATTTCAAGAAGAACCTTTCGTAAATAAGAAAATACACTACGTGTTATCGACTATTATTGAGGAAAACCACAATGTAGTTATAAATAAATAGTTTATTTTACTCAATTAATATTGTTATAAGGTATGGGGAAAACAGAAAAGCTATGAGCCCAAAAATAAATATTAAATCTGCCCTAGGTATTTCTTTAATGGGAAAAACAGTAGGCCAAAAAATACATGTAGGACAGATGGATAATAATGCGAAAGTGTTGGAAATTGTAAATAAGTCTAAGCAATGAAAGAGTGGCAATCTCCTTTTGATATACATTAATTTTCTGATTGGAATAGACAGGGAGTAAAGTGTTACCTAAGAAAGGGTAATATTCGTCTTATCAAAGGCTCCTTAGCGTCCCGAATTTACGTCGGGATATACCGAAGGAAAATGTCCGCCAGAAAAGGGAAATGTCGATAGGGTCTATATTTACATAATGGTCTGTTATAGACGCAGCCGCCCCATCCCCTCTTCGCCCAAGCTGGTACTATAACGCCATTATGTAAAATAGCCCAAGCCGCTCAATTTGTTCCAACATCAAAATTTTCAATTCTCCTTAAAAATTCCCCAACACCTGAAACCACCGTCTCTCAAAGCCGCTCACATCCGTCTGTCTTTAAAAATCAAAAAAAGAGATTCCGAAGCACCTGAAGCTTCTTTTTATTGAACTAATTCCTCCTTGGGAAGCTACCTTAAAAAATCTCCGCAAAACCCATAGACCTTATTTAACCACTGAATGATTAGCCCAAGCACAATTAAACAAGAGCACTCCAGGCAGGTATCCAGCATCGGTTAAAGAGAAAATCGATACCCATCACAGTTCCCTTACTTTTACCAAAAAACATGGATGCCAGCCTTCCACGCTCCCACAGGAAAAGTGCAAAGTTCTTGGTGCTATGATAACTTCGGCTTCAAAAAGAAAGCCCTGCAAGCGCAAAAATACCCATCATTTTACGCATCTCAAATCCGTTAAAAAACGTTCTATACTTCCAACTAGCCCTTCTTGGCGCCCTCAGAACTTTCAAAATCTTGCGGCACCAAAAACCCCGCACCCTTCCCATCTACATTCCGTCTATACATCAACCATCCTAAAATAGCACATATTCAAAATACAGCTAAAAAGCCCACCCACCCCATTTAGCGGTTGCAGGAATAGGCGATGAACCATAAAGCAAGGGCACTCCAGGCAGGTATCCAGCGTCCGACCATGAAAATGTCGTTAATCAATCTAAGCTAGACCAATTCCATACAAAACATGAATACCAGCCTTCCACGCCCCTACAGGAAGAGTGCAAAGTTCTTGGTGCTATGATACCTTCGGCTTCAAAAAGAAAGCCCTGCAGGCGCAAAAATACCCATCATTTTACGCATCTCAAATCGGTTAAAAAAACGTTCTATACTTCCAACTTGCCCTTCTCGGCGCCCTCAGAACTTTCAAAATCTTGCGGCACCAAAAACCCCGCACCCTTCCCATCAACATTCCGTCTATACATCAACCATCCTAAAATAGCACATATTCAAAATACAGCTGAAAAGCCCACCCACCCCATTCAGCGGTTGCAGGAATAGGCGATGATCCATAAAGCAAGGGCACTCCAGGCAGGTATCCAGCGTCCGACCATGAAAATGTCGTTAATCAATCTAAGCTAGACCAATTCCATACAAAACATGAATACCAGCCTTCCACGCCCCTACAGGAAGAGTGCAAAGTTCTTGGTGCTATGATAACTTCGGCTTCAAAAAGAAAGCCCTGCAGGCGCAAAAATACCCATCATTTTACGCATCTCAAATCGGTTAAAAAAACGTTCTATACTTCCAACTTGCCCTTCTCGGCGCCCTCAGAACTTTCAAAATCTTGCGGCACCAAAAACCCCGCACCCTTCCCATCAACATTCCGTCTTCTAAACAACCAACATCGCCTATTCCTGCGCGAGTTGTCCCGAAACCCGTCAAACAAATAAATATAAGTTACCAAACCAGGTCCCTGAGTGTTTTATTGAGCTTTTTAAAGCGAAATAAAATGTATCGAAGGGCCGAGGCATATATTTCAAAAATAAAAAAAGTAAGCAAAGGTAGTAGGGGCTAAAAAACAGCTGTAAAGGCCAAGCCCTCCGGGTTTTGAAAAAAATCTCCACCCTATTTCCCCTATTCTTAAGCCTGCATTTCCTCAAAATCTTTGGCTCATTACTCTTCCTTATTATCCAGCAACATCGGGTAGTATTTTTCCCAAAAGCCTTGACAGCTGAGCCGCCCCAACTGTTTTACAGCTTTCTTTTTTCCTTTTTTCTTTTTTTCCGAAAAAAATATAAGGGGAAGGGAAGCAATTCAAAACAAGTTCAACTTAAAAAACAACGATTATGAAAGCATTCAAAATCAAAACACACAAGCCAGGGGAAACATACCAAACCCCGCACTTTTTCATCCTAAACAAAGGCAACAATGCGGGCAGGCCAAGCCATTGCCCCTTCAACAATTCATTTGTGGTCTTTGCCAATTCCTTGGAAGAAGCCAACCGGCTTTATTGGATTTGCAATATCCTCCATTGTGCCCACCACTTTAAGACCCTTCTATGTGGCTCGGTCATACCATTTATCCATATCGGGGATATCCGCTCCATCCTAAAAAAGATGATAAAAAATTATGAAGGACATCATTGGAACGGCCGGTTCACAGCATTGGAAAAACTGGAGGGCTTTTCCATCCACCTCCTGCACCAGCAGCGTTGTCTGGAGGAATATAAGATTGCCCTAATGCAGTCCTATAATCTGGAATGAGAATAGTCAGCCTATCTAGAACAGAAAAGCCCGGGAATAGATCTCGGGCTTTCTCAATTTATATTTATGGAATTCAGTTTACCTTCTTATCTTTTTTTCTTACGAAGGTTTGCAAAAGATTTCAATTTAGCCGAAAAAACATTTTTCACCACTATTTTTAATGAGAAGGAAACGGAAAAACTCACCACGGCTCCCACCAACGCCAATATCCCAGTCCGAATCAAATCATCCGAACCAATAACGGGCAAAGTGGCCAAGACCGTCCCTCCGCAGGTTCCCATAATGGTCGAAAAAGATCTAAAAGGCATCATCAGAATTTTTAATTTAAATCCGATTTGGACTCCTCTTTACCTTCATCGCTAACTACGGCCTGACTGACAGCAGTAACAACTGTTCCGGCAATAGTTAGGTAAGTTGCCACAGTTATTAATACGGCAGGAATAGCTACTGGTGCCGCCAAAATAGCCGCTCCCGTAGATCCCAATACAATTCCAATATTCCGTAATGTCTTAAAGAATTTTGGAGTGGGTTTTTTATATCGCTCAATTAAATTCATAACCAGTACTTTTAATAGTTAATAAAACAGTTTCTTTTCGTTCAAACACTTGATGACACAAGGAAAGAACCTTTTGCATTGCCCTTCGAGAATTGCTTCCAACTCCTATTGATGTCAGTTCCGATACAGGAGCAATACACCCTAAAAGTTCATCCTTGGCATAATTTGCAGGATGCACCAAAATCAAATGCCGATTCGGCACATTCTTAACCAATAGATGATTCCCAAACTTCTTTGAATACCGAGCCACCAACTCATAAGTCCCTTCTGGAATACAAGATTTGGAACGTTGATTCCCCAACCAAGGAAGCTCAATAGTGAAGCATAGGAACCGAGAATTCAAAAAGAGGGAACCGTGGGTCCCCTCTTGATGATAACTTCGCTCTAGTACCAATTCCATCTCTTATAGCGTATCGGTGAGCACAACCGCCAAGGCGTTGAAAGATCCGTTTTTCAATGGATACATCTCTCCGTTGACTTCCTGGTAAAACTCCACTCCCAAAACCTCCAAAACTGGCAATGTAGAGTTCGGAGTCAAAACTCCCGCTAAATTTAACGGCACAGTATCTGGTGCAGAATAAGGAAGAATTCCAGAATCATCCATTTCAAAAACGAAAGATTCGTTCACGAAATCCAATTCCGCAGCTCCCATCACCACTTTGAAATGCGTGGTACCACCCGGAGCCGCAATCCGAACAATCGGACTGAAAGCAGCCAAATCAGCTGTAACATTTCCAGTGATTCGATCAAAGGCAACAATGAAGGGAGCAAAAAGAGTCGTTCCCAATTTCCCTCTGATATTAAAATCAAATCCATTGATGAGACCCAAATCTCCGTCTTGGATAGTTCGCGCTCCTCTCTCATTGACTAGATCAGATTTCACCACAGCCACCAAATCTTTGGTAAGCCTGCTGGTTACTCTTTTATCCTTCGCATTCTGCAACAATAGCCGAATCGCATTTCGGATAAGCTTTCCACCCTTTCCAGCTCTTCCAAATTCAGAACCGTTCTCACGAGTTCTTTGGAATGCCGGATCGTTCATAATACGGTCCTTTTCTATCCCACCCTTTTCACGAGCTAGGTGACCGTCTGTCGTTTTGTAAAAAGAAATATCTCCGATAGTTCCTTTTAACTTGATAATACCTTTTTGTCTTGCCATTGCAATAAAATTTTAAGTTCTCAACAAAACACCGTATTTTTAAACCACTGCACGATTTTGACCCGTCACCCATTCCGAACAAGTACTTTTTTACCGAAACTGCCGGTAATCAACTCCAATACTTGAGTATAGATGAAGTATAGATACTGTATGGATGAAGTATGGATAGAGTATTAAAATTGTATTATGAAGTCAGATCGAGTGTGCATATTCCCAAAAGACGTCCAACGCATCACTGGAAGAAGTGAGCGGTATGGTAGGCTTCTACTTCACCAAATCAGAAAGCATTTGGACAAGCAGCCTCATCAGTTCGTCACAGCTGATGAATTCGCGGAGTTTACGGGAGTGGACATAGTCACCGTGAAAGAGTATCTCAGGAGTTAACAATTTTAACTAAATCTAATTACTGAGAATTCAGTTTAGTCTATTTAAGACTATTAATCCAATCCTTCCATAGCAAGTAAAGTACTTATCCATACAATTACGCAAGAAAAGAATATTCCTATAGTATTTGCCAAAAAGGCTTTTTTACGGTCCATTCCAAAGAGATATGCGGCAATGGTACCAGCGTAAACTCCTGTACCGGGTAGCGGAATCATTACAAAAATCATCAGGCCCCAAAAACCATATTTCTTAACGTTTTTTCCAGCTCCTACTTTTGCACGTCGAGCCACAAAAATCGCTGCTTTTTTGTAGTAATACCATTTAAAGAAATAACGGTTAATAACATTTAAAAAAAAGATCATAATTGGAAAAACCAATACATTGGCTAGAAAACAAAAAATGAAGGCCAAGTAGATATTCACATCATTTAAAAGAGCATACGGAATACCAACTTTTGCTTCTCCTAAAGGAGAAATGCTCCAAAGTATGGCAATAAGTAAATCCATAATCATTTCCTGGTTATGAGATTTAATAAGAGTATTCTATTTGGGAAATGCATCATTTAAGAAGGTATATAAAAATAGAATTAAAATTCAAATTAAGTTTCGTTCCCTATGTCAAAATCTATCTGCGAAGTTTATAAAATACAGGGTTCTACATCTTAGACCATTTTTTTGCCGATGAGTCCGAATATTAGGTTTACTAATACCACCGCGCCCGTGAATATTATTAGATCTCCAACCATATAAAGTGCCGCTATGCATCCTGCAGCAGCACTGCACCATACAGTCGCTGCAGTAGTAAGCCCCTGAACTGTACCACCCTTTTTAATAATAACTCCTGCGCCCAAAAAACCAATACCCGTAACAACCTGACTAAGAACTCGGGTTAGATCAATAAATTTCCCACCTTGATATTGGAGGGATAAAATAACAAAAGCACAAGCACCAACTGAAACCAGCATATTGGTCTTTAATCCCGCATCCTTCCCTTTATATTCCCGTTCCATACCAATAAGCAGACCTGCTCCGATTGCCAACAGAATTTTGAAAAGAATATCTGGACTGATTTCGAAATTGGGTTCCACTCCTATCCCAGTTAAAACTTTTTCGGTAGTTTGAATAGCGCTCAAAAATATGTTAGAAATCATAATTATATTTTTATAAAGTGGAATAATAACCTCACTGTCTTATTTATCCTTAATTATTGTGATCTAGTACGCAGTTTTAAAGTTTGAATTTCATTCCGGTAACCAAGAACAATTCATGTCCCAAATCCTGTGTAAAATCATCCAGCCTATATTCCGTCACCAATTCAAGTTTTATAGAATTGCTCAAGACCCATCCTACTCCAGCCCCTATCCGTTGCTCGTATTGCGGTTTGGAAGTATGAACTACGGTCAATAGAGTTTCCAAGTCTCCTATTAGATAAGCTTCACCTGTATCGATTTCTAACCCGTTGAAACCACGGGTAACGGCAAAGTTATATCTGAATCTATGAGAGGTCGAAGTTGAGGCTATACGCTGTTCCGCCCGAAATCGATGTTTAATTTCAGTTGCATTTATCTGTATAGAATATTTATATTCTTCTATAAACCTTAGTTCGTTTTCTTCATCTTTGTCGAAATTTTCTTTAAATCGGTATTGAACCCCCAGTGCCACGGCATTCCTATCGTTTAGCTCTAATGTGGAAAAATGGGAAAGATCGATTTGCTTTATATCCACCATAAAAGATTCATCATCATACCAAACTGTTCGCTCTTCAACCGAAAACTCGTGCGAATAGTTATCAGTAACATCGTATTCCAAATCAATATAGGGTTCGAAATATCCTTTAAATCGTTCTTGGGCAACACCAACAACAGTGAGCATTAAGAAGAAAACGATAAAAAATAAGCTCCGCATATTTAAACCTTGCAAAAAAGAGGGCATTGAAAAACTGATTCATAGCGTCCCTCCTTCTACTTTCAATTTTGACACAAAATAAAGATGTAATACTGTAAGGAATTGGGAATATGATAAAATGAACTTTAATATTTTCTTAAATTAAGAATTATGTAAATAGTATTATATGGCAGATACAGTTTCTGATTCCCATTTCTTTCCAGATTTGACCAATATTTTCGTGCGTTTTAACAAAAGAGGATTTGAAGCGTTGCCTTCGAAGTTTGATAATAAAATAAAACACGGTAAAAAAATATAAAGGATATGTGGGTTTGGATTTTATTTATTGTGTTGATTACAATATTCTTGGCTTTAGATCTAGGTGTTTTTCATAAGAATGATCACGTAATCAAAACAAAAGAAGCCGGTATTTGGACTGCTATCTGGATTACTGTTGCACTCAGTTTTAGCGGAGTTATCTATTGGCTGTTCTCCAATGGTCTGGTAGATAACCCCACAGGACTTACACCGAATAATGCCGTTTTAAAATATATCACGGGATATCTCATAGAACTTTCCCTGAGTATCGATAATGTATTTGTTATTGCCGTCATTTTCACTTCGTTTAAAATACCTGCAATGTACCAACATAGGGTGCTTTTCTGGGGAATTTTAGGTGCTATCATATTTAGAGGCCTTATGATCTTATTTGGGGTGGCGCTAATAACTAGATTTGAATGGATCATTTATGTTTTCGGAGTTTTTTTACTCTTTACTGCCTTTAAAATGCTCAAGGGGGAAGAGCCTCATTTTGAACCGAAAAATTCCTTTGTTTTCAGACAGATCAAAAAAATCTATCCCATAACAAGCGCCATGCACGGACATGACTTTTTCATTAAAAGAATGGGAGTTACAGCCGCCACTCCACTTTTTGTGGCATTGATTATAATTGAATTAACGGATGTTTTATTCGCCTTAGACAGTATTCCCGCTATTTTGGCCATTACTGCCGATCCCTTTATTGTTTTCAGCTCCAATATTTTAGCTATCCTCGGATTAAGATCTATGTATTTCTTAATTTCAAGAATGCTGGAAAAATTTAGGTATATCAATTATAGCTTAGTAATAATCTTAGCTTTTGTGGGATTGAAAATGCTCTTCTCACATTATATAGAACTTCCGGAATGGGTATCCTTGACCGTAATCTCCGTTGCGCTGCTTGGAGGTGTGTTGGCGTCTTTAATGATTCCCGATAAGACAGTGGATCAGCCTGAGGAATGATTCATTTTTTAAGAAGCCGTCACTAGAAAATTGAGATTTGCAAATAAAAAATCCCGCACTGAAGCGGGATTTTCTTGCCTATTATATTCTACAAATCTAGTGCGCTCTTTCATTTAGCACTTTAGCATTGCTATCAAAAGTAATGTGTTTTTCGTCCTGTCCTTTTTCTAGCTCTACCTCGTATGTCGTAGCATTGTTTTGCCAAATCATTTCCACATCATCCACTCGGTACCCAGCGTAATTGGATTTTATAGCATTGCGAATGGCCTGTGGAAGTTCAACTTCGGTTATTTCAATCTTCTTCTTTAAAACCGTGCCGGAAGCGTTGTACCACACATCGTGATCTTGTCTATTTAAATCAAATTCAACTTTGTAATTATCCAATTTCTTTTCCCACTCCACATCTGTGGCCATAGGATATTCTTTGTTGAAAGCGTCTTTTAAGTTGCCAGGCACTTCTGACGGGTTTAAATCCTGTGCCATTGCAACACCAGTTGCAAAAAGGGCGATAGTTAAAATTTTTAAAGTTTTCATAATATCTTTTTTTAAGTTTAAGGCAAAGTAAGACAGTGAATCTGTAAACAATTTGGAATGAAAGGGTTTATGGTTTTAGGATTTGGGTTTTGGTCCCGATAGCTATCGGGATGGGATTTGGGATTTGGGTTAAAATTTACCATTATCCCATTTCTTTACAACATTACAATGTATTTTTATCTGAAATAATCTTCAAATGAAAATCTTAATAATAGAGGACGAACCACAAATGCTGGAGAATATGTCAAAAAATCTAGAAGCTGAAGGATTTTTGGTTGAGAGTGCCACAAACTATGTGCAAGCAACAAACCGCATTGGCGTCTATGAATATGATTGCATTCTGCTGGATATTAATCTTCCCGATGGTAATGGGTTGGAACTTCTGAAAATTATCAAAAAGAAAGGTTTAGAAGACGGCGTAATAATAGTTTCCGCCAGGGACTCATTAGATGACAAGTTGCAAGGTTTGGATCTTGGTGCAGATGATTACCTCCCCAAACCTTTTCATATGGCAGAACTTCGTGCTCGTGTAAAAGCAGTTTTACGAAGAAGAAATTTTGAAGGTCAGGATGAACTTAAGCTTGGCAATACTGCTATCAATACTTCAAACCGGACACTTTTTATTGATAAGAAGGAAGTGGAGCTCAACCGAAAGGAATATGACGTATTGCTCTATTTAGCATCCAATAAAGACAGGTTGGTAAATAAAACCGCACTCGCAGAACACGTTTGGGGCGACAATATTGATCAAGCAGATAGTTTTGATTTTATCTATTCGCAAATAAAAAATTTACGTAAAAAACTGGATTCCCACAGCGCTGATATTGAAATAAAGGCCGTGTATGGAATCGGCTATAAAATGCAGAACAAGTGAAGCTCCTCAATTACACTTCCACCTACTTTTCGGTCATTCTATTGGTGTTGATCTCCATTTGGGCAGTTGTTTTTTATTATGCAATGTTCGATGAAATTTATGACAGTATTGATGATGGTTTGGAGCATCGCAAGATGCTTTTAATAGCCCGTGCTAGCAAAGATTTATCACTTTTGGACAAACCACAATTCGACGAATATCTGTTTACCATAAACCAAGTTGAATACAACGACTATCGAGGCTTTAAGGACATTTATAGGGATTCAGTAATGTATATGGTTAATGAGGAAGATTATGAGCCGGTACGTCTTCTAGAAAGTGTTTTCAAGAACAATGAGGAGTATTATAAAATAGCTGTGATGACCTCCATGGTCGAAGAAGACGACCAAATTAATAATTTACTGAAATACACAATTATTCTATATGCAGTACTTATTATTAGCATTCTGCTTTTGAATAATTTCTTTTTACGAAAAGTTTGGCAACCCTTCTATAAAATAATCGATCAGTTGAAAAGTTACCAGCTCGAAAAAAAGCAACCAATCCATTACACAACAACTAAAATTGAAGAGTTTGCCTTATTGAACAAGAGTATTGAAAAACTATTAAGTAGAGCTCAGCAAAGTTATTCAAACCAAAAGCAATTTATAGAAAATGCCAGTCACGAACTACAAACGCCGCTAGCTATCGCAATCAATAAACTGGAGCTTTTATTTGAAGATGAAACATTGAGCGATACGCAAGCTGAGCAATTGCAGCAGGCATTGGAGAATTTGGAAAGATTAACTAGGCTTAACCGTTCCCTACTTCTTATTTCAAGAATTGAAAATGATCAATTTCAGGATAGAGAAAATGTCGATCTAAAAGCTGTAATAGAGAAAATAATTTTAGATTTCTCAGATATGGCCGCGCATAAAAAACTGAGACTGATTTTTGATCCAGAATACGCACCTATTAAAAACACCAATCCTGATCTAACTTATATTTTATTCTCCAACCTCATTAAAAACTCCATTTTCCATGGACAAGCAGGAAGCAAGGTCTCAATGAAACTTTCTGATAAGGAATTTATCATAAGCAACCATTCTTCTATAGATTCGTTAGAGGATAAAGCTATTTTTGAACGTTTCCAAAAAATAGGAAACAATGCGAGTTCTACTGGCTTGGGACTTTCCATAGCCAAAAGTATTGCTGAAAAATTTGGGTTTAGTTTGGGATATCATTTTCAGAATGACCAACATATTTTTACAGTAAGTTTCAATTAAAATTAGGTTCTCCATTTTTTCCCAAATTAATACAGATTTGGGTCGCACTTTTGAAGTAAATACTTTGAAGATGCCCAAACTCATTTATTTATTTATCCCAATTATTTTTCTCAGTATCATCGGATGTGATAATGAAATTGCACCCTCACAAGTTCCGTCCATAGTCAAAAACACTTTCAAACACCATTTTCCCCACGCAAAGGATGTGGAGTGGGAAATTGTAAATGGCGATTATGAAGTTGATTTTGAGATGAAGAATATCGACTATACTGCTCTTTTGGACAATACGGGAAACCTACTCAAATACAAATATGAATTGGATAAAAACACGTTTTCCAACGGGATAAAATCTTTTTTGGAGCAAGAATATCCGCAAGAAAAGTGGGAAGATCCCGAACACATAATTGATGGAAATTCTGAATATTTTCAATTGGAGCGCGACGGTTTTTTTAACGACAAAAAACTGGTTATAGACAGTTTGGGAAAAGAATTGCCTAACATTAAATATTGGAACTGATGAAACTAAGAAATAACGAAAATAAAATTACGATTATAATTGTGGCCTCGATTCTGATTTTGGTCGGATCTTTAGCCTTTGCATTTAAAACTCCCAGCTTAAATCCGCGTTTGGCGAAAGAAGAGTATACCATTACCAAAACTTGGGAAATGCCAAAAGAACTCAATGAGATTTCTGGAATTGCCTGGATTGACGATGGAAAATTAGCCTGTGTACAAGATGAGGAAGGTATTATTTTTATTTATAATCTAAATGAAAATAAAGTGGAAGAAACCGTGAATTTTGCAAAAGGCGGTGATTATGAAGGAATAGCCGTTGTGGATAGCGCTGCATACGTTTTGCGAAGCGATGGTACATTATTCGAAATTCAAAACTATCTCAAAAAGGATTTTGAAGTAAAAATATACGAAACGCCGTTTTCCGAAAACAACGATATGGAATCCCTTACCTACGACAAAGAAAACAACAGATTGCTTATTATTCCTAAGGAAAAAGACTTGGATAACGAGGACTTTCTAGGTGTTTACACTTTCAATCTCCAAAGCAAAAAGATGGATTCCAATCCAATTTTTAAAATTGAGTTCAAGGATCCTATTTTTAAGAATAAAAAAGTTGATAAAAGTAAAAAGTCCTCAAACCCAATTCATCCTGCAGACATTGCGATCAATCCACTGAACGGGAATTATTATATTGTGGAAGGAAAAAAACCAAAAATACTAATTCTTGACAAAGATGGGAAAGCCATCAAGATGATGAATTTGAGTAAAAAGAAGTTTAGTCAACCCGAAGGTATCACGTTTTCAGAAAAAGGCACGCTGCATATTTCCAATGAAGGTAAAAAAGAAACAGCTAACATTCTGGAAATTGAATTTGAAGAGTAACTGATGACTAAAAACACTTCCTCAAAAAAAAGTAAGTTACCACTCTATCTTTCCCTTCTCTTTGTGGCAATTTTGGTAGTTTGTTATTTTATAATTCCTTCCGTAAATGATTTTTTCAATGAAGCTTGGAATGTGCTTACTAATGATGACGAAGCGCGAATAAAAAAATGGGTGGAAGGTTTTGGATGGCTAGGCCCAATAGTGATTATTTTGGCAATGATCCTTCAAATGTTTTTACTTGTAATTCCCACAATCTTATTGATGATAGTTGCAATTCTTGCATACGGACCTATTTGGGGAAGCATACTAATTTTTATTGCAGTACTAATTGCCTCTTCAGTAGGTTATATGATTGGGAAGTATATGGGATCATCATTGATTGAAAGATTATTGGGTGAAAAAACAACCAAAAAAGTTATTTCATTTATTGAAGATTACGGGTTTTGGGCCGTGGTTATAACCCGGATAAATCCATTTTTATCCAACGATGCCATTAGCTTTGTTGCCGGAATCCTTAAAATGAATTTTCTGAAATTTATCAGTGCAACCGCAGTGGGAATTACCCCTTTAATCTTACTAATAGCCATTACTGGCCATAACACAGACTCCTTGAAAAATGGGCTGCTATGGGGGTCCATTGGGAGTCTTATTATTTTTGGGGGATATATTTGGTGGGACAAAAAGAGAAGACCTAATAAAAAATAATTTAATTCTATTAGTTTACAAAGATTAATAAAACCCAACAAATTCAATGTGGAATAATTACAGAAATTTCTCTATCTTTATTTCGAATTGAAAGTCAAATCAATTCAACGCTCATTAAATTGAATGTACCCTAATCGGACCCCTATCAAAAAATTAAATGTGTAAATGTCTGATTATCAATATGATAAATACAAGGTTGTCGTTTTGTCATCCCGACTTTTGAAAGAAGACATCTTAAACGGTGTCTTCTCTTTTTTTGAAATCAATTCATTAAACCAAGTTTAAACTCATCAAATAAACTACCAAAGCTGTTATTGCCGTATAAACCAATCCTCCAAAAATTATATATCCTAATTTTTTATGTGTTTTTGAGAATTTTCCAGGTAGGCTTTTCCGGAATTTTCTGTTGGATACGATGATGAGAATGGTCCAAAGCAAATAAGTAAGAACAGCGACTATAATATGCGAAACCAAAGTAATGGTGAAAAAATTTGTTCCATAATAGTTACTTCCCGATACCAAACTTCCTGAACCACCTGAATAGCGAATCAAAACTTCCAATGCCAAAACACCAAGAACACAAATAAAATAGATGATGTTTTGAATTTTCCTATGGGTTTTATACTCATTTTTCTTCGCTTGTTGTACGCCATAATAAACACCAAAAGGAGAAAAAAGTGTCAGCAGTAAAACTGCAGTCATAATGAAAATGGAAAAATTCATTTTTTTTGTCTTTTGAAATCAGGTTTGGCAAAACTAAGATTTAATTTCAGGATGCAAATATGTAGGTCTTATTCCTCTGTGGAAAAATATATTTTTGGTAGTTATCAAAAGGTTCAAGCCCTCCCCTGTTTTTGTGAGGTGAATTTTTTGGATAAAACCTATATTAGCAACTGAAAACTTAGGCATTGAACACGGTTACAAATTTCATTTCCGAAAATTTTAAGGAACTGCTCCAGTTTTTGAAAAGCATCAGTTTTTCAAGGGCAATCCGAGTTGGTATTGCGGTAACCCTACCCGCAGTTATAGCTAGCCAACTCGGGTACTTAGAGATTGGGATGGCTCTTAGTTTTGGTGCTTTTTGGAGTTCACCCAGCGATATCATCGGCAGTTTCCAACATAAAAAAATAGGGATTCTTATTTCCGCTGCCCTTGTGACGATTGTCAGTTTTATAAAGGGTTATCTCAATTTTGACCTCTGGCTACTGCTTCCCGTATTAGGGATTATCACTTTTGCAATTGCCTTTATATCAGTCTATGGATTTCGAGCCTCCTTAATCAGTTTTTCAGGTCTTATGGCATTGGTATTGAGCTACGCTCGGGATTCAGAAGGACTGGAAATCTATCAATATGCAGTATTGATAGGTTTAGGCGGACTTTGGTATTTGCTCTTGTCCAAAATTTGGCATCGGATAAATCCGAGAGCAGAGACCGAGGAAATCTTGTCTGAAACTTATTCCCTGACAGCTGAATTTATAGAAACACGAGGGAAATTAGTCAATCCAAAAGAAGATCGTGAAAATTTACAGGATAATTTATTAAAACTACAAAGCAAGCTTACCAAGTCATGAGACCCTGAGAGAAATTCTTATTCTTAGCAGAAAAACTTCCGGTTTGTCCGACTATCAGGATAAACGTTTATTGATATTTGCGCAGTTGATAGAAATGCTGGAAACCGCAGTTGCGAATCCCGTAAATTATGATCGAATGGATGTCCTCTTTAATGACCATCCACAATACATTAAAAGATTTCAGGATTTAATTTTTGAAATGTCTTATCAATTACGAGCAATTTCAGAAGCAGGAAACAACAAAAGAAAGCTACCCAAGAATGATACTATCAAACAATGTTTTGACAGTATAAGGCGCGATATAGCTTTGCTGCGTGAAACCCAATATTATGGCGAATACCTAATGCTCCAAAACTTCTTGGAATACCAGGAGAAACAGTTTGAGAAACTAAAGGTAATTAAGCGACTTTTGGGTGATTCTGATATTGCCGACATCGATTTTATCGATAGAAAAAAGGCCAAGCGGTTTATAGAACCTCAGGATTATGACCCCAAATTGCTACTGAGCAACTTCAACTTTAAATCACATATTTTCAGACATTCACTTCGATTGACCGCTACGGTTATGATAGGTTATGCCTTGGGTTCCATCTTTGCCTTTCAGAATCCGTACTCAATTTTGCTGATCATTATTGTAATTATGCGGCCCAGCTATGGCCTGACAAGGAACCGCGCCAAGGACCGGTTGATCGGGACACTTATTGGTGGAGCCATTGCTTTTGGGTTGGTTTTCCTGATTCAGGATCCCTACGCTTTTGGTATAATGGGAGTAATTTCTTTGGTAATCGCAATTTCACTGGTTCAGAAAAACTACAAAGCTTCGGCAACTTTTATTACGTTGAGCGCAGTTTTTATTTATGCTATTCTCAGCCCCGACGTTATGAACTTAATAAAATTCAGAATGTTGGATACCATTGTTGGAGTTGGACTCTCTTATGCCGCGATGCGATGGCTTTGGCCTACTTGGGAGTTCGATGATATCAAAAAAAGTATTGAAAATAGTGTAAGGGCAAACAAGGAATTCCTATATAAAATCACCGAATATTATCAACTGAAGGGGATCATTCCAACTTCTTATAATATAGCCCGTAAGGAAGCATTTTTGGAAACCTCTAATCTTAGTTCGGCCTTTCAGCGGATGACGCAAGAACCAAAGTCGAAGCAAAGGGAAATGGACAAAGTGTATGAATTGGTAGTTTTGAATCACACGTTTTTAACTTCATTAGCATCCTTAAGCACTTACATTAAGAATTATAAAACCACCGAAGCGTCTGATCGGTTTATAGCTGCAACTGAGAAAATAGATGCTAACTTAGGAAGAGTGCTCCTATGTTTAAAAGATAATAAATGTAAAGAGTCGAATGTGTCTTCTGAAAAGTATCCTCTTTTTGAAGAACAGTTGCCTAATTATGAATCATTGGATATCGAAAATTTGACAGCTGGGGACAAAAAGATAATCCGAAACCTTCAAGAAACCCATTTGGTCTGGGAACAACTTCAATGGCTGCATTCCGTGAGCAACAAAATGCTGAAGCTAGCTGGTTCAGTAAAGTTTAATTGATGTCAATTTATCCCAGGAAGAAAATAATCATTTTAAAAATCTCCAAACGCTAATTTATTATTGAACCATTAGCCAAGGAATGGCTTCATTTAGGTCTTTAATTTTATTTTGGATAAAGTTAGAATCAAAAATATATGTTTAAAAGGAGTTTTGTAAATAAACACTTCTACCCAATTCATTAAAAATCCCTCTTTACTTTTCTAATTTTAAAATGCAAAATTATCGCCGATAACGACAAACAAACTAGGGCAATTATACTCATCGCAAGTACAGGTCCATAAATATGTGAAATCCCTGCATGATTCAGATAGAGCATTCTAAAGGTTTTTAAATAATGGGTTAACGGAATTAAATCGGCTATATATTGCACCCAAACTGGCATCTGGCTTAAGGGCCAAGTAAATCCGCTAAGTATAAAACTGGGCGTGGCCACGACCATCAATACTTCGGTAGCTTTCAATTGACTGGGCAAGACTATACTCACCAAAACCCCAATTCCACAGACGGCAAGAATAAAGACGAAGGTACTCAACGAAAACGCCCAGAATGCGCCGCCTATAACCATATTGTAATATTTGGAAAAGCCCCAGTACAATAGGAGTATGCCAACAGACATAATCATATAAGGGATAATTTTAACAGCTAACATCCCAAATGGATATGGCATTTTTCGCACCAATTCCTTAAACGTTCCATTTTCATATTCCGCAGCAAAGGTCAGGGCTAGACCTAGGAGTAATACTTGCTGAAAAACAGTAAGCAAGACACCAGGAAGCATAAAATATAAATAGTTTCCACTTCTGATACTTTGCTTTATAATGGTAGTTTTGAAAGGTTCATAATTTTGTGTGGCCACATATTCGGGAACTCCTTTTTTCATCTGAGATTCGATTATAATACCAGCTTTCATCGTCATTGCTACGCCATTTACCGCCATTAGTGCAGTATTAGAGGTCAAGGTATTAGAGGCATCCACAAATATGGTTATCTCAGGCAATCGATTTTGTTGAATTCCGGAAGCAAATCCATTTGGGATATTAACAATAACGGTAGCATCGTTATCTATAGCTCTATTTTTTGCTCCATTTAAGGTAGGCAAAACTGAGGTGATCTCAATACTTTCAGTTTCTTCGAGCATATCAATGAACTTAGCGCTCATCGGACTTTGATCTTGATCTACCACAATTATTGGAAGATCTGTGATTTTCCCTTTCTGGTAAACAGCGCCAATCAGTACACCATATAAAATTGGAGCACCAATAAACAATAACCGCAGAACATTATTGCTGAAGAACAGCCTAAATTCTCTTTTTATTAAGTGTTTAAATTTCTTCAAATTGATCTATTTGTCAAGTTCTAAGGAAACTGAAGCCTTCGTAATCAATCCTTTTACCTTTTCAGGTTCTGTGGGCCGTACTTCTACTTCAAATAAGGCCTGTTGCATATCAAAATCGGGATAAGCAGTAGCAATATTGGCGTATGAGCTCAATGCTTTCACGATGGAAACTTCGCCGTTTATAAGGTCCGAATCTTTATAAAGTACTTTTATTTTTACTTTTTCGCCAGGTTTAATTTCCCCAAATTTACTTTCAGCAATTGTAAATCTAAAATATACGGAATTATCAATATACCCACTAAAAACAGGATATCCAGGAAGGGCAAGTTCACCGGTTTTTAAGTTGATGGTTTCCACTGACATATCCTGAGGTGCAATCATATATTTTTCCCGCTCAGCAGCGTCCACCTCGGAGATTGCTCCCGAGGCTTGCAATTGCTGCCCCAAAGCCATCGCCTGTTGTTCTGACCGTCCGCCCGTTCTAGCTTCTTCAAGTTCGGTTTTTGCAGCTTCGTATTGATTTTTCGCTCCTTGATATTTTGCATATACTTCGTCAAACTGTTGCTGGGGTATTAGACTGTCCTTGAGCATTAAATCGAGCCTGTTCATCGATTTTTTAGCGAATTCAAACTGTTCTTTCAGTCCATTCACTTTGTTTTGCAATTGCCTAAGTTGGCCATCCGTGGCTCCTTTAATCGCCATTTGATATTGTGCCTCTGCCGATTTCAAAGCTCCTTCGGCTTGCTGTTTTTTGGCGTCCACTTCGGGGATATCCAAAATAGCCAAGGTATCGCCTTTCTTCACCAAATCGCCTTTGGAGACAAACACTTGTTCTAGATTACCAGGAACTTTAGTGACCACCGAAATCTGTTCCCTTTCGATTTTTCCCATAAAAGCAGGATCAATTTTCTTATTTGAACAAGAGGCAAAAACCAACAAAATCCCTATGACTAAAATATTTTTAATTTCCATATCCGTTATAAATTTTATTCAATAACTCACCGGTAGCGAGTAAGAGTTCCACAGCAGCAGTACGTTGGTTGAGAATCTGATTGTAATAATTTAAGTTTACTTTATAAAATTCATTTTCTGAAGCCAAGCGTTCTGTTAAATCGACTAATCCAGATTGGTATTGCTTTGTTGCCAATTGTAAATTATTTTCGCCTATTTTAACACGTTGTCCCGCGACTAAAACCTTCTGTTCTGCGGTTGTAAAATCTGATTTATTTTTAAACAATAACAAATCGAACTTTTCGCGGGTATCCTTTAATTTTATCTCACTGCTTTCCAGTTCTATTGCAGCTTTTTTTACGTTTTTATTGTTTTCTCCGCCTTTAAATAAATCCCATTGCAAACCTACGCCTACGGCCACTGCAGGCTCTAATCTAATATGTTCCGCCTCTAACCTTACATCACCAGCAATTGGTACGTCTTTAAATTCTATACTCGTGTCAAAAGCATTAAGATAGGCTATGTTTCCAAATGCAAAGACTTTGGGAAAGAAACTTCCCTTTTCTTTTTTATAATTAAATTCCCTGGCATTTTTTGCAGCTTTCAAAGCTTCTAATTCTACTCGATTTTCTGCATCCAAAGAACCTGGATTCAATAAAAAAGCTTGCAATTCATAGGCAATAGATTTCAATTCCGTTTTTGTCATTCGGGTAAGGTATTCTAGTTTGGCAAGTAGTACATTTCTGTTTCCCTCAGCTTCTAATTTTTTTTCTTCCAGTTCTAGAATAGCTAATTTTATCTTATCCCGATCATAGGGAATGGCCAAACCGTTTTCAATAGCTCTTGATACCTTTTCATGCTCTGTTTCGAGCCGCTTTTCAGAATCGACGATTAACTTGTCCACTTCCTTCAATAACATCAATTGGTCAAAGGTTGTAATGACTTCCTTTGCAATCTCTTCTTTTCCCGCTTCAGCTAAAAAACGTTCCGCTTTTTGCTTTTCTTCCAATGCTTTAATACCGTTGTTAATTTGATTTCCCGCAAAAATCAGTTGTCGGGCGGAGAGTGACCCTAATAAAGCTTGAGTTTGAAAATTGGAAACCAGTGGATTTTCCAAGAATGGGGTGCCAATAATGGGTAAATATTGAGTGGGAAACTCTGTGCTTAATTGCGAATATAAAAAACCATAACCTCCCATAAATGAAACTTGTGGTAGTCTTTTCCCTTTTACGATTTCCATATCCAGTTGAGTACCATCACCCTGCATTTCTTGCATACGTACTTCGGCACTTTCGGCAATCGCCCTTTTTATTGGTTCTTTTAAAACCTCTTCAATAAAACTTTGAGCATTAAGTTGTGTACCTAGAAAAAGTATAGCCCCAATACCCAAAAAGCTTATTTGTTTTTTCATGTCAACCTCATTTAAGACAATTTGCAAAATTAGTTAAATTATATCCCAGAAACATGAAATAGCTGTATTTACTACTATTGCAACGAGGAACAAATCATATTTAAATTGTTTTTGTTATTGTGCGGCATTCGAAAAACTGAATCAACGTAATAAACATTGACTTCTTGCTTATTCAATCTCACCGAGGCAATGGGGAAGTGAGAGCATGCTAATATTCCACCTATTTTGGATGTGTTTATTAAAATAGCCAATTTATTTATTAGGTGTTTTAAATAAGTTGCTGATTAAAGTACTTAAAATAGAAAAAGACTGCTTTCGTTTGGAGAACAGTCTTTTTTACAATGAATTAAATACCCTTATAAAAAAATCAACTTAAAGATTTTTTAGCAAAGAAGGAGATGATGATTCCTGGAACAGACAAAGCAATGGTAAGGTACACCAAACTCATTGGGGAGTATATTCCGAGCAACAGTCCCGCAGCGGATGATGCAATCATAATTGATAAGTTGAACACAGAAGATTGAACCGATGTAGCAACGTCTTTGGCAGTTTCTACATGTCGGCTTACGGCAGCTTGCAACAAGGTTACTAAGGGACCAAAGGAAACTCCCCATAAAAAAAATGCAAAATGCCCCATTCCAGTTGTGCTTCCAAACATTAGAAAAATAACCATCGAGATAATTATCAAGGCAAACATTGAAATGGTTAGGAATCTCAAGTGTTTATCGGTATACCTTATGGCCAACAATACAGAAATCAAAAATCCTATACCGAAGAACAACAAGGCCATTTCTACACCACCCGCTAACTGAATTTCATCCACAAGGCTTGTGATATATACATAAACGCCATAATGTGCCACTACCCCGAGTAACGTAAGTAATAAAACAATTAAAACTTCGGGAATTTTTAAAAGAGCAAATGGCGATGAACTTTTGGTAAGTTTTTCACCGGGGATTGAGGGCAGCGCAATCAAACTTACTATCGCAATTGCGATAATAAACGCTCCGAGGCCAATAAACTCTGTTCTCCAACCATAATTATTTCCAATAGATGTCATTATGGGCATCCCAATACTAATACCCAAAGTAGTTCCTGCCATAATTACGGCGATGGCTTTTCCGTGATTCTCCTCACCTACCAATCGCATCCCGTAAGCGGCAATCATTGGCCACATTACACCGGCACAAATACCACCAATAACTCTAAGAATTATGATCGTGGTGTAATCGTAAACAAGTCCAGCAACAATATTTGAAATGGCAAAACCACTAAGCAGAATCAACAATAAGTATTTCCGATTAACCTGCATCGTCAAGGAGATGAGGGGAATTGCAAAAATAGCTGAAGCTATAGCATAATAACCCACCAGATTTCCTGTTTGCACTTCACTTAGGTTTAAATCCGCCATCATTATTGGGAGTACGCCAGAAGGCATCAACTCGGATAGAATTCCCACAAAAGTAACTGACGACATCAAAATCATAATAAGCCAGGGGAACGCACCTTTGACTTGTTCGGCAATATTTTGTTTGCTCATAAATTTCTATTTAAAATGAAATGAAAGTTGCCGTGAAATCGTCGTTTTTTGACCTCACTAAAGTTCATAAACAAGAGACCACGGCAACAGTCTTTTTCTGATTTTTAGATTTCACCATTAATTAGAAAAATAGATTTAAAGGCTCAAAGGAATATCATAGGCCATTTCCTTACGACGGAATAGGAATTCTCCATTTCGAACTGAAGCCAATACATCTACTCTTTTCCGAATGGCTTCATAGACGGTGGATTCATTAAGAACAATAAAGTTGGCTGCCTTCCCTACTTCCAAACCATAACTCTCGTGGATGTTCATACAACGGGCACCGTTATAAGTGATTAAATCAAAAACGGTTTGTATTTCCGTAGGCGACATTGTTTGAGCGAGATGAATTCCATTATCAAGAATATTCATCATATTCCCATTCCCCATTGGATACCAAGGATCGTTTATTGAATCCTGTGCAAAAGCAACATTAATCCCCGATTCCATGAATTCTTTCACTCTCGTTAATCCACGACGTTTTGGGTAGGTATCCTGGCGACCTTGTAGATAAGCGTTTTCAGTGGGACAGGAAATGAAGTTCATCTTGCTCTTTTTAAACAGGTCCATCATTCTAAAAGCGTATGAATCATCTGCGGAACCAAAAGAACAGGTATGGCTCGCAGTGGCCATTGTACCGTAATCTTCCATAAGGACCAGGGCATTTAATAATTCCACAAAACGCGACTGTGGGTCATCGTTTTCATCACAATGCACATCGATCATTTTATTGTACTTCAAACCCAGCTCAACAATATCGTGAACCGATTTTTCGCCAAATTCCCTGGCAGGTTCGTAATGTGGAATTCCCCCGACAACATCGGCTCCCATTTTTAGCGCTTCTTCCACTAAATCGCGGCCGCCTTTGTAAGTGTACATTCCTTGTTGTGGGAAAGCGACTATTTGGATATCAACCGTATCTTTCAAGTCTTGCTTCATTTCCAACATTGCTTTTAAGGCCGTAAAATTTGGATCTGTAACATCTATATGGGTGCGGATATGCTGTACCCCTTGGGAAACTTCATCTTTTATGCCCTTCATTGCCAGCCTTTTTACACTTTCGACCGTCAAGGTTTCCTTAAATTTTGGCCATAGCTCGATGGCTTCATATAAAGTACCTGAGCCAGCGCCTTCTTGACCCAGCTCCGATAGGGTATACACATAATCCAAATGCAAATGAGGATCTACGTAAGGTGGTAAAACAAGCTTGCCACCGAGGTCGATTTCTTCTTCACATTTCGGTAAATTTTTCCCGATTTGGGTGATTTTACCATTTTCAACTATCATTTCGGTTGCTTCATCGTTTCGATATATTTTCGCATTAAAAAACTTCTTCTTCATTATACATTTATTTTAAGTTATTATTAATTTTTGTAGAACGTCAGGCTCCTAATTAAAAAAAGACTTCAATCACTCAGCTGAAGCAGATAGTGATAAGATACAACTTTTATTACGCTTTTAAGCTGACTTACATCATTATTAAACCATTAATTCAATAGCTATTTTATTGTTAATGCCAGATAGATTAGTCACGGAGTGGAGCAGTTTAAAACATCCGGGACTAGTTGTTAATATTCTTGAACAAAAGGAATTTATGGTACGGAAATTTAACGTTCTTATACTTCTTCTGATTTGAGATTTAATAAAGCATAAAAAAAATATAGAAGAAATTTAAAGCGTTATAAAAACGAATCTTCTTTCAATATTCTGAAGGTTTTTCGTTTTATGTCCTTTGCCTTGGGTGTCCTCCAACAACAAGATGTCGCCTCCTTTGAAAATTCTTTTTTTACCCAATGAAGTTTCAATCTCAATTTCACCATCCAATAAGATGATATATTGCTTTTGTGGTGCATTATGGAAATCGTAATCATAATCAGGCTTTACCTTTCTAAAGATTATATCCTTAACTGGTATTTTATCTGAGAGAAAACCAATTTCACCATCATCCTGTAATGGCATTTCAATATCCTCAAAGTGACTTTCTCCTGTGTTGTCGCTATAAATTCTGGTGATTTGAATCATGTTTCTTGTTTAAGTTTCTAATGCCTCTCTGTCCCAATTAGCCAAGGTTGCCGCCACTTCATAAGTGCTATTAAGAAATTCCATCAGCACGCTTTCGGGATCGGCAGACTTTTGAACGGCACTGTAAGGTAGTATAAATTCTCTTAGGGTTTCATGAAAATAAGCTTCTTTAGGTTCCACTTCTGCCTCATTATAACCTTCAGGTGCGGGATACAAATAGGCATAAAAGGCGGCCTCGGGCAATGCCTCACTGCCCGGCCAAAACCCGAAGCTCGCAACTTCATGTGAATAGGCTTCCTGGGCTACCCAATCTGGAAGATGAGGAATGCCACCCGGATGTTTTGGAGCCCTTCGTCCTGAAAATCTTGATACTGCCAGATCAAAGCTTCCCCAGAAAAAATGCACCGGACTGCATTTACCAGTAAAATTGCAACGGATATGGGTGAGGACATTTTGCATTTTTAATAATGCCTGATGCAAGGCTGTAGCTTGTGCTTTATCGTAAGTGGCATTCACAGAATCTTGTTCAAATGGAATCGGGTTTTCCATTTCAACTGGCGTAGTGTATATTTTTAAATCGATGTCCAAGTCCTTGAGTAAGTCGAATATCTTTTGGTAAAAATCGGCAACGGAAATCCCTTCAAGATCAAAATCACGGAATTCTCCTTCACTTGTTATAATCTTTAATTTATGGTCTATAAAATCAAATTCTATTTGAAAATTCTTGTTTTTATAGGGCATTTCAAGGGTTGAAAGTCCCCGAGGCGTGAGGTGCTGGGTAATATGCCACGAGTGATTGATCCACGGGGCTAAGGCTAGATTAATTTTGCCGACTATTTGCGTCCACATATGCAATGTAGCGTAAGTGCTCTTTCCTTTTTCGGAATTTAATATAGGCCATTTATTCTCCATTCTGTTTCTGTTTCTGTTCTCCTAAAAATCAGTATTCCATAATATTAAAAACTAATTTCCTTTGTGATGCGATTGTTGTTCTACTCTCTTTTAAACCAAAGGGGTTTACAGTTTTAACCACAGGTCCACTTTTAAATGGTTCCTTAAAAATTGGAAACACTAAAAATCGTTAATAACTGAAACCACAAAGTACCCCTGCTTATTTTGAGGTCAAGGGTTACAAATAACATTTATGATATTTATTTTAATTTGGATAATTAACATGGATTTAATAAATTCACAATCCACAAAATTAAATACTGACAGAGTTTACATCTTATTAATAATCAATATTGCTTCTTTAAATATAACAATTTTGAATAAAATTTCTTGAAATCTTCTTAAAGTAATTTGAGGTATACAAAAAATGAACTTAACCTAATTCTAAAACTATGAAAAAAATTACTTTGTTAATTGGAATATTGTTTCTAAGCCAAATGTGTTTAACTGCACAAACCAAAGGGTACTTATAGAGGAAGGAACTGGCACTTGGTGCAGTTGGTGCCCCCGAGGCTTCGTTTTTGGAGAACAAATGGTTTATGAATATGATGCCATAGTCATTGGCATCCATATGAACGATATTATGGAGAGTGCCCCTGAATATGCCGACGCCACAAACATGTCGGGATTGCCTGCAGGGAATGTGGATCGTGTTGCCATGCGGGTGGATCCAATAGATTGGGAAACAAGCGTTATTGCTCAATTGAACAATACTCCGCCTGCGGATATTTCGGTAACCACAACTTTTAATGCAGCAACGAGAAACTTGACGATGACGGTTACAGCCGAATTTTTTGTAGCTCTAAATGGGGACTACAGATTGGGAGCTGTGGTAGTGGAAGATGCAGTAACGGGCACAACTTCGGGTTACAATCAATCCAATGCCTATTCAGGAGGAAGTACTCCAATGGGAGGCTGGGAAAATCTCCCCGATCCTGTTCCCGCAAAACAAATGGTTTATGACCATGTTGCACGGTATTTGGCTTCAGATTATGCAGGAGATCCGAGTAGTTTACCTGCAACTATTGCTGCGGGATCTCAGCATTCGCATACGCTCTCTTTTACATTGCCTGCAGATTATAACGAAGAATATGTACACGTAGTAGGTTATATTACCCAGGCTTCTACCGGTGCGATCTTAAATGCAGGCAAAAGTGCTTATTTATTGGGAAATACAAATGCCCAACCCATGTTCGTCTCCGAAGGAAAAACGAACGGGCTTGTAGGTGTTAATTATCAATATGATATACTAACCCACGATCCGGATAATTTGAACTTGACGATTACGGCTGAAGACATTCCGAGCTGGATGACCTTTACGACGACTGGACCGAAAACGGCCAGTCTCTTTGGAACCCCCTCCACCGAAGGAACTTATCCCGTTACTTTAAAAGTTTCAGATGGAAATTCTTCAAGGCTACAGGTTTTTGAAGTGGAGATAATAAATTCGGGAGGCGTGGACTGGTATCTTGTAGGAGACGAAGGATTTACACCGGGATCGGCTGCAAGTGTCAATTTGAAAATGAACAGCTCGGGAGTTCCGTATGTGATGTCGGCTTCTTCAAATAACCAAGTTTCCGTTTACAAATTTGAAAATGAAACTTGGTCCGTTTTAGGTGCTCCCATTAACGGGTCTGAAAACCAGGCAGCAATGGCTCTTGCTCCAGATAGCACTCCTTATGTCTTTACCGGCGACGGCACATTAAAGATGTATAGATTTGATGGAACCACTTGGACCCAAGTAGGTGGCACCGTGGGAGAAGGATATCATATCGATATGACCATTGCCAATGACGGCACTCCTTATGTGTCGTATATGGACATTGCAAATGAAGCCAAAGGGGTTTGTAAAAAATGGGATGGTTCTACCTGGGTTACTGTTGGAGATTCCACTTTTTCGACTCAAGTAGCCGTATGGACAAAAATTACCACGAACAATAACAATCAACCGGTAATATTGTACGGTACGGGGGGAAGTAATGGTCCCTTCTTTTCAAATGTTACGGAATTTAATGGTTCCAGTTGGCAAATAATTGGAGGAGGAAATATTGACAGCACTGTTTCTACTTATTTTAGTCACTCCATTGCGATGGATGCCAACGGGAAAATCTATGTGAGTCTCACAACCGACACTGCTTCAAAACAGTTAAATGTCTATCAATGGAATGGCACAGCATGGACTCAGATTGGGGAAAATATTTCCGGTGGTGGTACGTATGATAATACCATAGCTCTTGATTTACAAGGAAATCCGGTTATTGGATTTAGGGATGAATTGGAAGGAGGTAAAACTACGGTGATGCGATTTGACCAAAACAGTTGGGCCACCGTGGGCTTGGCCGGATTTTCAAATATTGCAAGTTTTCAATCTTTAGCCTATTCACCAGATGGAGCCCCATATATTGCTTATCAAGATGAAACTAACAATAGCAAAGCAACCGTGAAAAGATATGGGCCGGAGACTTTAAACATCATCGATCAACCAGATTATTCTTTGGATCTAACAGTTTATCCAAACCCAAATTCAGGGGAATTTACATTGTTATCAAATTATGAAGGGCATTTCCAATTGGTTGATTTGCAAGGGAGAATTATTTCAGAAGGAAAATTAAAGGATCCAGGATCCCAGAACGGGAAGAATGCCTATTCCTTTAAATATGACAACCTACCCAAGGGTCTGTATCTAATGAATATAGTTAACGATCAAAAAAGAAAGGTAGTTAAAATCATCATTGAATAACCCAACCAAATTTTATTTTAAGTGCTTAAAAGCTTCCAACAATCTGGGAGCTTTTTTCATTAAAATTATAATCTACTTCGAAATGTTTCGACTTATGATGAAAGATTTTGGAACGGAAAGTTGTTCAAATATTCCTTAATTAATTTACATTTTCAAATGACAGTTATTTTTTTAATCATTCTAACCACTGAATCCTGAGCACTGCTACCATTGAAAATTTCTACTCTACCTCTACTCTCTACCGTAAGCGTCCGAGCAACAGCATCTTGATCCCATTAGTTTAGATATCTAGTTTTGCATTTCTAAAATTAGATATTATGTTAGGTCTTGATAGTAGTTTTCGGTTTGAGCTGTATTTATCCTCCACGGATATGCGCAAGAGTTTTGATAGTCTCTGCGGCATCGTTGAGGCAGAACTTTTGACCGCACCATCCGATGGATCGGTCTATATTTTTGTAAACAAGCTTCACAATAAGATGAAGCTTTTGCAATGGCGTACGGGTGGTTTTGTATTGTACTATAAGCGTTTGGAGAAGGGTACTTTTGAAGTTCCACTTTACGATGGTTCGGTAAAGAGCTTGGTTTTAAGTTATCCGCAGTTGGTGCTTCTTTTTGACGGGATCACCATTGGCAATCTATCTCAGAAAAAAAAGGTACAAAACCTCTTAAGACCCTTGGTTTTACTGTGTTTTTTCCGTATTTTTATGCTGTGACAATAGAGGGATTGCAAATAGAAAACCGGAAACAAAGGCAAGAGATCATGGCCTTAAAGCAGCAGCTCGATCAACTGATAAAGCTTATAAACGGCTTTAAGTCCGAGCGTTTTTCCAGTACGCTGCCTATCTTGGATCAGCCCACTCTATTTGATATTCCGGAAGAAGCCCCGCAAGAGCCGATAGCCAAAGAAGAAATCACATATTCCAGGAATAAGGCAAAGCACCAAGGCCGCAACCAGCTTCCGGAAGGCCTGCCCGTAAAGGAAATTATCATTGTCCCGGAACAGGACGTAACGGGCTTGGTCAAGATAGGCGAAGAAATAAGTGAGACCCTGGATTATACGCCTGCCAGTTTGGTAAAACGCCGTACCATACGCCCCAAATATGCCAAGGCAGATGGGCAAGGTGTCCTGATAGGAGAGCTTCCAAGCCGTCCCATAGAAAAATCCATTGCCGAGGCATCGCTTCTAGCACACATATTGGTAAGCAAGTACGTAGATCACCTGCCTTTGTACCGCCAAATACAAATGTTCAAACGTGATTTTGGCTGGAACGCCGCCCAGAGCACTTTTTCCGACTGGGTAAACAGTTGCTGTACGCTACTGGAACCGCTCTATAACAAACTAAAACAGAAAGTCATCTCCAGCGATTATATCCAAGCGGACGAGAGCCCGATAAAAGTATTGGACAAAGACAAGATCAAAAGCACACATCAAGGATATCAATGGGTCTATCGCAGCCCATTGCACAATCTGGTGCTCTTTAATTACCGAAAGGGAAGGGGCAGGGCAGGTCCAAAAGAAATATTGGAAAACTATAAAGGCTTCTTGCAATGTGATGGGTATACTGTCTATGATGCTATTGGGCACCAAAAAGGGATTACTCTTGTAGGATGTTTGGTGCATGCCAGAAGAAAATTTTTTGACGCACAGGACAATGATCCAAAGCGGGCAAAACATGCCCTAGGACTGTTTGGTCAAATATATGCCCGTGAAAAACAGATCAAAATCCTTTCAAAAGAAGACTTGGCCTTAAAACAAGAACTTCGCCTAAAAGAAATTGCACCACTGATCAAGCAGATCAAAACTTGGATAGAAGAGGAAAACCTTAAAGTATTGCCCAAGAGTGCCATTGGAAAGGCTATGGCCTATTACCTAAACCAATACCACAAACTAGAGGCCGTAATACTTGATGCGCGATTGGAACTGGACAACAACCTTATTGAAAACGCCATTAGGCCGCTTGCCCTTGGCAGAAAGAACTATCTGTTTGCAGGTTCGCACCATGCTGCGCAAAACAGTGCAATGCTTTATTCATTCTTTAGTAGTTGTAAGGCCAATGATGTTAACCCTAGGCAATGGCTACAATACGTACTGGAAAATATTCCTGATTGGAATATCCAAAAATTGGAAGACCTACTACCTAACAATTTTCAAGAAAAAATCGACCTGTAGTTGCTCGGATGGATACTCTCTACCTTCTATTCTAAAAATTCATTTTAGTTAAGAAACAGGAATGATAAAGAAATCTGTATTCTCATTCAAATATTCATAAACGAATTTTCGTTGGTTTAACTGCTGTTCTATTCTGCCCAAATCATTGGGGTCCTTCAATTCGATGCCAACTACTGCAGGGCCACTTTCACGATTGTTCTTTTTCGTATATTGGAAATATACAATGTCGTCATGCGGATTTAAAACATCATTTACAAAATCCCGAAATACTCCCGGTCGTTGCGGAAATTGAATCAGAAAATAATGTTTCAATCCCTCGTAAAGTAACGAGCGTTCTTTTATTTCTTGCATCCGTGTAATATCATTGTTACTTCCGCTGACCACGCAGACTACATTTTTGCCCTTAATTTGATCCTTGTAAAAATCGAGAGCAGAAATTGTCAATGCTCCTGCCGGTTCAACCACGATAGCTTCTTCATTATACATGCGTAATATGGTTGTACAAACCTTACCTTCAGGTACAAGGATAATATCTTCCAGACCGGTTTTACAAATTTCAAAGGTTTGGTCTCCTACTCGAGCCACGGCAGCACCATCGACAAAATTATCAATATGCTCTAAGGCCGTGTTCTCGCCCATTTCAATTGAAGTTTTCATTGAAGGCGCTCCAGTAGGCTCAACTCCGATGATCTTTGTTTCCGGACTCAATTGTTTGAAAACCGTGATAATTCCCGCTGCCACTCCTCCACCACCAATTGGCACAAACACATAGTCAATGGTTGATGTGGCGTCCTCCAATAATTCCAGACCAATGGTTCCCTGTCCGGCAATAACCATTTCATCGTCAAAAGGATGGATAAAAACAGCTCCAACTTCTTTGCAAAACTGATGTGCTTTTTCCGAGGCTTCATCAAAGGTGTCACCTTTTAAAACCACCTCAACCTTATCCTTGCCAAAGAGTTTGACTTGTTGTATTTTCTGCGGAGGCGTTGTTACAGGCATGAAAATAGTGCCCTTTATGTTCAATTTATTACAGGCGTAGGCAACTCCTTGCGCATGATTTCCGGCACTGGCACAAACTACTCCCCTCAATTTTTCATCATTGGAAAGCGATACCATTTTATTGTAAGCCCCTCTTAATTTGTAGGAACGGACAGGTTGCAAATCTTCACGTTTCAAATAAATCTGAGCAGAAAATTCCTCGCTCAAGTTTTCGTTCAACATTAAAGAGGTATGGAGTGCTACGCCTTTTATGCGCTCTCTAGCTTGGTATATTTTGTCTAGTAATTTCATTTTTAGCTGGTAGTTTTTAGTTGGTAGACGGTATTTTTGAGTTATGAGTTATGAGTTATGAGTTGTCATTATTCAGAATTATGAATTAAAAGAATTGGATCCTGAGCACTGAACACTATCTCCAGTTAGGGGGTAATATTTCATTTTTCGATAGAGGACTGAATACCTCCCAAATCTCACCTCAAATGTCACGTCTCAAATGTCACGTCTCACCTCTCACTTCTCACGTAAAAACCACTCGATTCGCCTCCTCAATTTCATCCTCTGTGATGGTATGAGGGCGACCTTCATACACTTGAATAGCGACCTTGGCATTCATTTTTTCCAAAATGGCAACACTTTCTTTTACACGTGCTATCGGCACATGCGGATTTGGATTTCCGGTGCCGATAAAGATTGGCGTCCCATCAAAATCACCGGAATAATTTTCCTCATTTAATGTATCACCAATAAGTCCCCCTGTAAAGGCTGCAACACCACCATATTTTTGGGCATTGCGCGCCACATACTCCAACGTAAGGCAAGCTCCCTGAGAAAATTCCATAAAATATATGTTCTCAGGACTGATACCTTGACTGGTTATTTCATTGACTGATTCTTTCAGTAAATCAAGCGCAGAAGAAAGCCAAGGTTCATTTTGTTCAGGTTTGGCCAGAAATGAATATGGGTACCAAGTGTTATTTGTTGCCTCAGGTGCAAGTAAAGCATATCCTGACACATTTAAATGAGAAGCTAGTCCTAGAATATCACGCGCATCTGCTCCTCGGCCATTAACCATAATCAGAGCTTTTTTTGCTTCCTTTAAAGACTTTCCTGCCGTTTTTATATTCTTCTTGTGCATGGTTTCTTAATTGGTTTTTAGCTCTGGCAATCCTTTTTCAATCTCAGTCCGCATCGCTTTATACTGATTGGGCAATTGGAGGGAACTTCCTAAGTTTTCTACTGTTTCATCGGTTGCAAATCCGGGATTGTCGGTGGCAATTTCGAACAGTACCCCGCCCGGCTCCCGGAAATAAAGGGAAAAGAAATAGTCCCGGTTTATTTTTTCGGTGATTTGAAGTCCTTTTGCCATAACTTTCTCCCTCATCGCCATTAAATCCTCTTCGTCCTTAACCCGAAAAGCCACGTGATGGTTTGTTCCTCCTGCATTAAGACCTCTCTGTACTTCCGGCATCTCCAACAGATCCACTATGGCCGCATTTTTAACGGTATCCGTTTGATAGCGGTGTAAATTTCCTTCCTGTTTCACCTGTTTGTAACCAAATACGTCGGTCAGGATCGCAGCTGTGGCTTTAATGTTATTCAAGGTCAAAGTAACTGTGTGAAATCCTTTTAATGCAGCATCTGTTTTTATCTCGGAAGTTTCAAATCCTTTTCGATCATCGTCGTGGCCAACTTCGATCAGGCTCAACCACAGCCCGTCAGGATCTTGAAAGGTAATTTGTCGTTCGCCGAAGAGTTGGGTTTCCTCGTAAGGAATATTGAGATTTTCAAAACGGGACTTCCAGAATTCCAAACTTCCCTTTGGTACGGAATAGCCTATTTCCGTAGCCATGCCAGCGCCGATTTTTCCTTGTCGTACATTTTTCCAAGGAAAGAAAGTCAGAATGGTTCCCGGGGTGCCTACCTCATCCCCAAAATAAAAATGATAGGTTTGAGGATCGTCAAAATTTACGGTCTTTTTGACCAATCTAAGTCCCAGGGTTTTGGTGTAGAAGTCGTAATTGCGCTGGGCATCGCCGGCAATGGCGGTTATGTGGTGTAGTCCTAATATTTTGTTCATTCTGTTATTGTTTAATTCACTTCTGATGTAAAATTCCTTCTAAGAAAGTGGCTCGGGCGGTGGAGTTCCGCTACTTGCAGGATTCAACCTGGTTTCGGGAAGAGGAATAAATTCCTTGTTATCGTTGGGTGGCAGAATAATCTTGCCGGTTTCCCAATCATTTTTGGCCTGTTCGATGCGCTCCTTGCTAGAGGAAACGAAATTCCACCAAATAAACCTTTCTCCGAGAGGTTCACCCCCCAAGATCATAAATTCGGTATTTGTCTTGGCCCGCAAGGTCGCTTCCTCATTCTTTGAAAAGACAAGCATTTGCCCGCTAGAATAGGTTCTTCCCTTCAGTTCCAAATTTCCACTGCCAATGTAGATAGCTCTTTCAGAATGCTCAGAAGGCAAATCGATTTTTGCCCCTGCATCCAATTTTACGTGTAGATAACACAGTGGGGAATGCACGGCTACCTCACTTTTTAAACCGTAGGCATTGCCCGCTATCAAACGCATCCAGATTCCGCTATCGGTATAGACCGGCAATTGGTCGGGTTTGTAATTCATAAACGAGGGGTCATTTTCTTCGGCCGATTTAGGCAGGGCTACCCAAGTCTGCAGCATTTCCAGACCACCTTTTTGCAAAAGTTCGGGATCCTCAAAACGTTCGGAATGGGAAATCCCCTTTCCTGCAGTCATCCAGTTTACTTCACCTGGACGGATAATTTGCTCTACCCCAAGACTGTCACGATGGGTAACGTTGCCCTTGAAAAGATAGGTGATGGTAGAAAGTCCGATATGCGGATGTGGCAAAACATCCATGGAAGTGATTTCGGAAGGAAAACTGCTAAGCGGTCCTGCATGGTCCATAAAAATAAATGGCCCCACCATTCTTCTACGCCGAAATGGAAGGATACGCTTTACGCTTAAATGTGAACTGATGGCCGCTTCACGTGCTTGTATAATAAGTTCTGGCATAGAATTAGTTTAAAAATTTAATTCATTTTTTGCTCGGGAAAATCAAATGGTTCAATGAATATCCTTTCTCTTGAACTTTTGGTTTAGAATTAATAAGAAATGGTGAAATTGAAAGTATTATCGCCTCTCCAATTGTTTTTGCAATTTATTAACCACATCAGCCAAAAGAGCGTGGAAGTCATCTCCATATTCTGAAGCGAATGGATCTTTGCCGGGAATACCCAAGCGGATGCTTACTTGTTTTTGCAGGGTGCTTTTTTCTTTTTTGTCTTCCAAATAAACGTCTGCCCATTCAATTCGGTCGTAAAACCGGCTAAGACGTGTAATGCTTTTGCGAATAGTTTCCAAGACGTCTTCGCCGATGTTAATATCTACTGCTTGGACGTTTATGTTTATTCCGGATAGGTTCTCAGAGTGTTGCATAAAATTATTTTTTTATAGTTTGGGTTATTATGATTAACGGTTAAGATCAACCAATATCTTCACTTCAGAAGGATCGTTGACCAAAGATTCAAAGCCTTTTTCCACAATCTCATCTAGAGGTATCACACTGGTGACCAATTTTTCTACTGGTAGCCTTCCACTACTTATCAAAGCAATGGTTTGAGGGAAGATATTACGATAGGCGGCTGTTCCTATTATGGTCAATTCCCTTAAGGTCTGATTCAGTGCATCATGGGTGATTTTCTTGCCAAAAAGGGCTACAAGAACTGCTGTACCCCCATTGCGCAGACTGTCAATTCCCGTATCAAAGGAAGCTTGGGCACCAGCAGCATCTATAAAAATATCGACGCCGTTACCTGTCATCTTTCTGATTTGTTGGGGAATATCTTTGGAACGTGCGTCAAAAGTGTGGGTGGCGCCGACTTCCTTTGCTTTCTTTAATCTATTTTCTGAAAGGTCTGATACAAAAATCTGGGAAGCTCCAGTAGCCAAGGCAACCTGCACCGTGAGCAGACCAATGGGCCCTGCTCCCGCAATCAGAACTGTATCGCCCATTTTCATTCCACTTCTCTGGACGGCATAAGCTGCAACTGCGGCGGGCTCTACAATTGCACCCTGTTCAAATGTCATAGAATCCGGCATTTTATGCACCATATAATCTTCCACAACCACATATTTGGCAAAGCCGCCATTGGATGTCAATCCCACAAAACCTAACGGTTCTGAAAGGTTGTATTCACCTGTTGTGATAAATGGACTTTCAGGATTTCTGAAAATAGGTTCCACCGTAACCCGGTCTCCCTTTTTGATGTTTTTTACATTTTTGCCAATTTCTTCCACTACCCCTGAAAATTCGTGGCCTAAGGTTGTTGTTCCCTGATGACCATTGAGTGAATAAGGTTTGTCTACAGGGATCAGTTGTGGTCCGTTGGTATATTCGTGCAGGTCAGACCCGCATATCCCTGTAAATTTCACCGCAATCTTCACCTGATTGTCGTTGGGAGAAGGAATGTCGGCATCTTCTACCCTTATATCTTTCGCTGCATACCAGCGGGCTGCTTTCATTGTTTTCATGTTTTGTTTATTTTTTAAATTTTTTACTACCTTCAAAAGACAAAAGGAAACTTATCATTTTTAATCAAAAAATTCAAATTTGATTTCTACCGGCATTAAGTGCAATCCCTTAAAATCGGTTGTAACTTTAATCTGATGTTTCGTATCTGGAGGGATAATATAACCTTCACCTGTTTTTAAAACAATTTCCTCGTCATTCATGTGGAGGATACATTCTCCTTCATGGATAAAAAGTATGGATTCAACATCTGCGAGATGTTTGGGCAACAGGTCACCTGCTTTGGCTTGCATCTGTTTGGCTACTAACTTTTTGCCTGTGGCAATAGATCTTACGTTCGGTTTGGTTATCTTTTCCATAATTTATTGTTTGTCCAAAGATTTAATGAATAACTAAGTCGGGATTAATTCTGAAATATTATCTTCCCATCTTTTTTCAAAGTGTAGTGATCTCCTTTGCCGCTTAGTTCATAATTGTCATTACTGTACCAAATTCCGGAAGCTGCCTTTTTCTCCTTTAAATCAATCTGATCTCCTCCATTTAAATAGGCTTTAACGGTTCCGTCGGAATTGTTGAAGGTCATATTTAGAACCTGACTATTATTATTTTTAGCCTCTACGTTTACCTTATCGTCCTCATGTTTAAATATTACAATGCCATCTTTTGTTAGCTGAATGTCGTTACCTTTACCTCTTAATTCATAGTGGTCGTTTTTGTACCATATTCCTGAGGCAGCTCTTTCTGCATTCATTTCGATCGTTTCGCCCTCAAAATCCACGGTAGCGGTTCCTTTGGTATTGTTGAACGTCATCTTCAATTCTTTTCCGTCTTTGTCGGTTAAATTGGATGTCACAATATCGTCTGCCGGGGTATTCACGCTTTCGGAGGTTATTGTCTCGGAGTTTTCCTCTCTTGGCTTATCCTTGCAAGCGACAAGGAACAATGTGGATAGCATAGCGATTGAAAGAAGTTTGATTGTCGTTTTCATAGTCTGAATTTAATTTAGATTTATTTTTAAGTAAAAATTAATGCCACGCCGGGAAAATCACTTTGAAATTTTACCTACGTGGTACTGCAATGCTACCATTGTATTTTTTTGGAATCCCTTCGAATAACACTTTTTAAGATCAACTTTAAGATATCTTAAACAATTGTCTTCTATTTTTTCTTATTATTTATCAGTTTTTAGTTCTTAAATATATAAAATCTTCGGTTCTAAAATAGCTCCTTTAAATATTTCATATTGGACTTCGCTGTATCAATCACCTCAGCTACCTGACCGTTCAACATTAATTTTCCCATACTTGTGGCGAACCCTTTTACTTGATCAAAACTTACTTTCGGAGGCATGGCCAATGCGTCAGGATCTGTAAAAATATTTATAAGAGCAGGACCATCGTGCGCAAAAGCTTCTTGCAAAACGCTTTTAACATTTTGGCATGCCTCTACATTCCAGGCTTTGATGTCCATAGCCTCTGCAACCTTGGCAAAATCGGGATTTTTCATATCGGTCTGCCAATCGGGATATCCCGCTACCAACATTTCCAGTTTAACCATCCCTAAAGAACGGTTGTTGAAAACAATGATTTTTACAGGAATTTTGTATTGGCTTATGGTCATCAAATCTCCTAAAAGCATACTGATACCCCCGTCCCCACACAAGGCAATGATCTGACGGTCTGGTCTGGAGAGACCTGCTCCAATGGCCATAGGCATTGCGTTTGCCATAGATCCATGATTAAAGGAGCCGGTGAGGTAACGGTTGCGCTTTCCTTTAATGTATCTTGCGGCCCAAACAGCAGACATACCCGTATCAACTGTAAAAATAGCATCATCTGAAGCAACCTCATCAATTACAGAAGCCACAAACTCGGGATGGATGTTATTTTCTTTGGATTTGGCTTCTATATAGGAAGCATATTTTTCTTCCTGTTCCGCGTGCAATTTCCGCATATCCTTTAAAAACGCATCGTCAGTCTTTTTATCCAGCATTGGGAGTAAAACTTCTATAGTATCCTTTATTTTCCCAGCATAACCATAGTCCACTTTTGCGCGACGCCCAATACGTTCGGGTTTATCATCTATTTGAATAATGGTATTATCCTCTGGTAAAAAGTCAGTATAAGGAAAATCTGTGCCCAGTAATATTAGCAGTTCAGCTTCTTGCATTGCTTTAAATCCAGATTGGCTCCCCAATAAACCGTTTAAACCTACGGCATACGGATTGCTTGTTTTATCGAAAAATATTTTACCACGGAAACTATAGCCCATTGGAGCATTTAGTTTTTCTGAAAGTTGCATAACTTCATTTTGAGCCTCTTTACAACCATATCCACAGAACAACATAACTTTTTTATTAGAGTTGATAACCTCTGCCAATTGTTTCATTTCTTCCTTTCCCGGAATAAGTATGGAATTGGTATAGAAATTTTTATCAGCGGTTGTTATATGTTCAACCTCTGATTCTGAAACATCACCTGGCAAGCCTACAACTGCGACTCCTCTATCTTGTATGGCGTGTTGGATTGCGGATTGGAATGCATGCGCAGCCTGTTCTGGAGTGTTGGCCATTACACAGTATTTACTGCAATCATCAAAAAGTTTGACAATGTTGGTTTCTTGAAAATTATCCATCCCAAGTTTGTCGCTATTTATTGTTGTGGCGATAGCAATTACAGGATTTCCCGAGCTATTGGCATCATATAAGCCATTAATCAAGTGTACGTGACCTGGTCCGCTACTTCCCATGCAGCAACCTATGCCGTCCAGTTCGGCATCCATGGAGGCAGCATAGGCTCCAGCTTCTTCATGGCGCACGTGAATCCATTCCAATCTTCCATCTCGTCTCACTGCATCGTTGATTGGGTTTAAACTATCACCCGTAACGGCATAAAGCCTTTAACTCCTGCATTGACTAAATTTTCTACTAATAAATCCGCTATTTTCTTTGCCATAGATTTTTGCTTTATCCTTTATATTTAATTTTAAATGAAATAATTGATTAATATTCCGATGCTGTAATTGGTGAATTGATGATTGGGAATAATATTCAAGCTACTAGAAACCGCAAATAATTTTCAATTGGATTTCGTGAATCGCAGAAAATCATTACAGATTGAGAATTACCAATTGTCATTTCCTTTCAATTTTTTATTTTCTAATTGGTTTTGGTAATTTACCAATAACTTCCCAATCGATCCTGGGAGTTATTATTTATTTAACATCGTTAATTATCACTTTCCGAATAGCGCTATTTTTTGTAGAAATTTTCTCTGATTTTCCCTTATCAGAGAACTCATTTTATACATCATCACTTTCCTTTCGTAGGATTCCAGATAAATCGGAAGGTTCTTTTGGGGTGATTATAGGGTATTTTGAGAAGAGATGTTTCCTGGTTTTGCCCCAATAGATAATGAAGAACATACACCACAAATAAATAAACCGCCCCATTTCGAAAAATAGGACGGCATTTAAACTTTAAGAAATCTAATTTATTTCTATTATTTTTTTACAATTTTTAGAGTTCCAATATGTCCGCCTTCAAAAGTTGCTTTCATTAAATAAATTCCTGAATTCAGAGGGCTCAAATCTATTTTTCCTTGTGAAACTGTAGCTGACCTTAAAACAATTTGCCCCATTAGATTATAAACAGCAACCGATTCTACATTTTCTTTTGATTGAATGGTTAACACATCGTTTACTGGATTTGGAAAGTAATCAAAATCAACTAATGTTAAATCAGAAACTCCTAAGGTTTCACATTCTCCTGCTACGAAAAAAATGGTTTCCATTCCCTCCATTGATATCCAAGTAGTTCCTCCATCTTCGGATAACATGGTCGGTGCACCATCTGTCCCATTTTCTGTGGTTGCCCACCATACAGTAGAAGGTTCAGGTGTAGTAACTTTTGGCTCCAACCAATAAATTCCTTCGGTAAAAACAACCGTTTCGGGCAAGTCAAATACTACGTGGTACACAGGCTCATCGAACATCGCTGCATACGCCATGGCAGATGTTACATCCGCTTCAATTACAGCAATTACATCTCCTGGTTGTCCACCGTTATTTTCTCTAATATTGAAAACGCCATGGTCTGGAGCTTGAACCTGATTTGTACTGATTGATATTTGTTGAAGTGCAAATGTGGTATTTTCCTCAACCGTAAAATCATTGGCCACAAATGTATTTGGATTACGCGGTTGCAAATTCAAGCCACCATCGATGCTTGGGGCGATACCCAAGCCTTGGAAGCAATCAAAATCCGGTTCTGGAATAGTGACATCTCCCAGACAATTTACCTTAATGCTAACGGTAGTAGGACCGCTTGTTTCATATAAATCAGCAATTATATAATAAGTGGTTCCTTCAACTAAATCTATGTATTCGGAATGCTCTCCGGTCCAATAGAAACCAGTGACATTTCCAGCCATATTTCCACAAGCATACATAATCATAAAGTCTGCATCGCCTGCTCCCTGATCCAAATCCATAATATGAAGACCCGTGGAAGTGGCGGTAAATTCAAATACTTGTTCCGACCCGGTATAGTTATAAGGAACTTCTGTATAATTAGTCCAATAACCTGCATTTGGAACCAGATCTGCGGTATAAACCGTATCGCATTCAATCACGATTTTTTCATCACAAGGAATTTCACTAAGGAGATGTCCTTCGTTTTGTCCATTATTGGCGTGCAATGTCACTCCGGAAAAATAAAGTGTAATCATCAGTAGACTTAAAAGTCTATTAGGGGAAAGTTTTTTCATCATTTTATAGTTAAGTTTATTTTGTTTGTAGGGCGCAAACTTAAGAAAAAATGCCAGAATCCACTTGCTCACAAAATATTTAACTATTACATTTTTTCCGCGTATTTGTTAAATTCAATGGTTTAATAGATACTATTAAGAACGTCTTCCCAAGTTCGAAAACACAGATATGGGTGATTCATCAGTTCCTTCCGATCTATGAATAAAGGGTCAGACTTAAAAAAAGTCCAACCCTTGCTGTTTTAAACTTACAAGCTTTGCGGGATAGTGTCAATTTTCAACTTCATCCCTTTTCTTCCTAAATCCTTCACTTTTTTTTGTGAAATATTCTTTGATTTGTATCGATAAAAATCAATTATTTCAAATCCTGTTTATTTTATTTTCCAAATAGAACCGTTTTTAGTCGATAATTTTTCCAAAGAACCTTTGTTTGTAAGCTCATTCAAAACGTTTTCACTTTCCTCTCTTGGAGTTCCAGATAGTTCTGAGAATTCTTTTGCTGTAAGGGTTGGATAGATAGCAAACAATGCTTCCCAGTTTTTGCTGTATTCTCTTTTCAGAATATTTGGATTCGTTTTTAATATTGCCATTTCATAAAAAGCATAGGGTCTGGTACCATAAACAGTTTCTTTATTTCCTGCATTATCTACTACGAAAATAGTTGGAAATCCTCTAACGCCATATTCTCTTGCTGTTTTTAAATCGTCTTGAAATAGTGCTTTAGCTTTTCCTTCAAAATCGGTTTTTAATTGGGCAACGTCCAATCCTACAGCCTCGGCTGCGGTTGCTAAATGTTCCCATTTGGCAATATTTTTCTTTTGTAAGAAAACCATCTCACGCATTTCCCGCATAAATAAATTTGCTTTTCCTTCATCCTGTAATTGGGCTGCTTTATATGCGATGGAAGGCGGATATGATGAATTTAACGGATCTTCAAACCACAGATCGCCATCAATAGGCATGTCATAATGGACACTCACCTCGTCCCAATGACTTGCTACATCCGATGGTTTACCGATGCCTCCACTGTTGTAGCTCCAATCGGGCAAAAGTCCACCCATTCTATATTCAATTTCAATATGGTCACCATATTCCAATTTCAGTTTTCTCAACTGAGGCTCTATTCCCCAACAAGAAGAACAGATTGGATCAGTAAAATACACCAGCTTTACCTTTTTCTCGATGGCTTTTACAGATTTTGTATTGGTATCATTCGCTTTATCACCTTGGGTTTCGCACATTCCGGTTTCGATGTCGCAGAGAAGTGGATTGCTTTTTAAAGTTTCGTTTTTCATGTTTGTGTGATTTAAATATTAATTTTATTCAATTTGCGTATTGAAGTAACTGAGTTCATTTCTAAACTATTCACTTTTGAAATGTTAATAGCAATATACGGAGATTTTAGTGTATTTTTGATATGGATTTCCTTTTGGAAAGTACTTTCCTTTAGGGAACTACCCTCGCTAAAAGGGGGATTTTTTTGTTTTTATTGTTCTTTAATTACAATAATATAGGTTGAGAAGTTTATCCTGAGCGGAGCCGAAGGGAAACCGGTCTTCCACCCCGGAGAAAAATCCTCCTGAAAATGGGAGGATTTATTGTTTGTAGTTTCAGGTTTCAGGTTAGCTTCCCATTTTCAATTCCGAACATCAAAACAAAATAGTTGTTCAAGGTTTCGATGCTTCCTTGTCCTAGTTTTCCTTAAATCTAGTCTTGTTGTATTCTGTTTCTTGTTTCCCTCTTTTCCTGTTCGGGTGGGCAAGCCATTAGTCGAGTTTCAAACCGTTCCCGTTGAAGAGCTGTAATTCAATCATTCGAGATTCGTGCATCCCGAACTCTTTATTTCTTATCAACCATAATTCGTTTATCGCGATTTGCCAATTCCCAAGCGGTAAGAAAAATGAGCTGAGCTCTTTTTGCCATCAACTCATATTCAATTTTATCGGGCGTATCGGTCATTTTGTGATAATCTTCATGAACGCCATTAAAATAAAAGATCACAGGAATATTGTTCTTGGCAAAATTGTAGTGGTCGCTACGATAGTAAAAACGATTCGGGTCGTTGGGGTCATCAAATTTATAATCTAGCTCCAAATGGATGTATTTTTCATTCACTTCTTCAGAAACATCATGAAGTTCCTGACTGAGCATACTACTTCCAATAAGATAAAGATAATTGGGATCATCTTTTTTATCAGGATCAATCCTGCCGATCATGTCGATATTGAGATTGCAAACGGTATTTTTCAATGGAAAAACAGGATGTTCTACATAATATCTCGACCCGAATAAACCAATTTCCTCTCCGGTAACGTGCAAGAACAAAATAGAACGTTTGGGGCCATTGCCATCTTTCACTGCCTGTTGAAAGGCCTGGGCCATCTCCATAACTGAAACTGTACCGCTCCCATCATCATCGGCTCCATTAAAAATATTGCCATCCTTATCCGTTCCCACGTGATCCAAATGTGCGGAAATGACGATCAATTCGTCAGGTTTTTCAGAGCCTTTAATATAGGCCAGAACGTTTTCAGATGGCTGCCCATCCGTTCTTCCCTTAAAATAACTGGCTGGAATCTTTTGGAAATAATTATCTCCTCCAAATGGGGAAGGAATATCGTGGGCAATATAAAAATCCCGAATATATTCGGCTGCCTTGTGCTGTCCTTCGGTTCCCGTCATTCGTCCTCCCATTTCGTCACTGGCATAAACATACAGTTGCTTTTTGAGATTTTGGGCGGTAATGGTATTGGCGTAGTCGAGATTTGTTCGATGCTCTCCAATTGACTTTTTAGTAGAATTACACGAAAGAATTAAAGATGAGAAAATTAAGTAAAGAAATATTTTCATGGTTCAGTATGAAATCGGTTAAATTATTCAAAGAAAGTTAGTTCAAACTTATCCTTTGCAGCTTCAGCATCCGCTCTCTTTTTGTAGTACATCTTATGGATCTTGGTAATTTCCTTCCCAGTTTGGTCTTGGGATTTTACTGTGATTTTTACAATATATTCCACATTTGGTTCTTCTCCATCTTCAGGGTCTGTTGTTATCTCAACCGAATCATCAGTAAATTTTGTTCCTTCTGGAAGTTGTAGCTTTTCAATTACATCTTTTTTCGCCTGTTCGCGAACGGTATCGCGGTCCGGCTTATTATCCGTAGAACATGCAACAACTACGATTGTCAATAAAATAAGCATTAATTTTTTCATGATGGTTCGAGTTTTAAGTTGGAAGTAAAGATAAAAGAAGTTGGAGGTATTAAGGTGAAAGTTTTGTGAAAATGCCCTTATTGCTAACATTCAGGCCTACAATGTAATGGCGCAATTCTTATATTTGTGAAAAAATACAAGATTATGAAGATTGAGCAAATTTATACCGGATGTCTTTCCCAAGGAGCTTATTATATTGAGAGCAATGGAGAGGCCGCAATTATCGATCCACTCAGGGAAACAAAACCCTATTTGGAGCGAGCTGAAAGGGATAATGCCAAGATCAAATATATTTTTGAAACCCACTTTCATGCCGATTTTGTAAGTGGTCACATTTCCTTAGCTCAACAAACGGGGGCGCATATTGTCTATGGTCCTCAGGCAAATCCTGCCTTTGATTCCATTTTGGCAATGGACAACGAAGTTTTTAAACTGGGTAATGTCACCATAACGGCCATTCATACGCCCGGCCATACCATGGAAAGCACAACCTATCTTTTAAAGGATGAGAATGGGAAAGATTATGCCATTTTTAGTGGCGACACGCTCTTTCTCGGTGATGTGGGCCGGCCAGACCTCGCGCAAAAAGCTAATGAAATGACGCAGGAAGATTTGGCAGGAATTCTTTTTGACAGTCTGCGAAATAAAATCATGCCTTTAGCTGATGATGTTATCGTTTATCCCGCACATGGAGCTGGTTCGGCCTGTGGAAAAAATATGATGAAAGAAACGGTGGATACCTTGGGAAATCAAAAGAAAATGAATTATGCCCTGCGTGCCGATATGACCCGTGAAGAGTTTATTAAAGAAGTAACCGATGGGTTGGCTCCTCCCCCACTTTATTTTCCAATGAATGTGAAAATGAACCGCGAAGGATATACTGACTTTAATGAAGTTCTGGCTGAAGGAACTAAGGCATTGGATCCAGATACTTTTGAGAGAATTGCGAATGAAACAGATGCTGTTGTTCTCGATGTACGAAACCAAATTGATTTTATAGACGGTCACATTCCACGTTCTATCTTTATTGGTTTGGACGGGACTTTTGCTCCTTGGGTTGGAGCATTATTGGCTGATGTGAACCAAAAGATTTTGTTGGTCGTTCCTCCTGGAAGAGCGGAAGAAGCTGTTACACGCCTTTCCCGTGTCGGTTTCGACCATACCCTCGGTTATTTAGAGGGCGGAATTGAAGCGTGGAAAGATTCAGGAAAGGAAATTGACACCTTGGAATCTGTGGATGCAGATACGCTCAAAGAAATGTTGAAAGGAGATATTCCAGTTTTTGATGTCCGAAACGACGGGGAATATGTTAATGGCAATATAGCCTGTGCTGCCCACGTTCCTTTGGGAGCACTAAATGATTACGTGGGTAGTTTCCCCAAGGGAAACAAATGCTATTTGTATTGCGCTGGAGGATATCGCTCTGTTATTGCGGCTTCCATTTTAAAAAGTAGAGGGATTCACAATGTGGTTAATATTGCAGGCGGATTTGCAGCCATAAAAAACGCAGGAATTCCAATAGAAGTTTAATTGAATCCGATAAAAATAGAAAGCCCAGAAAATTCAATCTTCCGGGCTTTTTCTTGCCAATTTTTCTTTTTCCAGCCTAATCTTCAATATCGGCAAGATCTTCCAGTCTTTTTACTTGTGAAAGAGTTTGGTGAATTTCAGCGGATTGTTTCTGAAGCACGGTTTCTATTTTAGGAGGGAAACTATATTTAGTAAGTTTCTCCTTATATTCTTCGGCACTGGCTTTTTCACCGCGGATACACTCTTCTAATACCGCCTCATCTTCGTTCCCGGTAACGGCACTTTTAATATCAATCCAAGCTCTGTGCAAATCGCCTGTAAAACTTCCACTTTCTTTTGGCTCCTCATTCAAGTTGCGTAACTCCTGTGTAAGTTCATTGGCAAATCGGCTTCTTTGAGCTGCTTGCTTCATTAAAAAATGCTTTAAATTTTTGTTTTTGGCATCTTTCATGGCTTTTGTGAAACCCTTTTCAGCATCATAATTCTTTTCCAATAAATCCTGAAGATTATCTACGATCTCCTCATGGATTTCCTGTTCTACATTTTCTTTTGTGGTTTTCATAATTTTAAATTTTTGATTTAGATAAAGATAAATACGAAAGCCGTAAAACATTCTTAGTACTTTCCTAATTAAGATGTGTTTAACGCAATGTAGATTCCAATTCCTAAATTAATCCTAAAGGGAAAAGTTTATAATATAGTTTGCCATAACTTTCAATAAAAAATCATGGATGTACGTTCCAACGAGCCTTATTCGCTCATAGTAAATGCTTTGGAAAAAAGCTATCCCTCTCTTAAAACTTCTCTTGTCTCTGAAATTTTAATTATTGGTTCAGGTATAACCGGAGCCTTGATTGCATATAAACTTTTGGAGGAAGGAAAGAAAATAATCATGGTGGACAAACGCGATGTTTGCAACGGCAGTACAGCGGCAAGCACTTCTATGTTGCAATATGAAATAGACGTTCCATTATACAAACTTATTGAGCAGATTGGCCTCACTCCAGCGGTTTCCAGTTATCAGAATTGCGAAAAGTCGATTAAGGAATTAAAAAGAATCGTCAACAAAATCAAAAGTGATTGTGGGTTTAAATATCAAAACAGCATTTATTTTTCCTCATCTAAAAAGGATGTAGACTTTCTTAAAAAGGAATTTGAAGCGAGAAAGGAACATGGGTTTAAAGTGAAATGGCTTTTAAAGAAAGATTTGGAAAAATTGGGATTAAAAGGCTACGCGGGAATTGATTCTGCCTCAGGAGCACGAATGGATGTCTATAAATTCGCAAATGATCTTTTAGAATATTTAGGTGAAAAAGGAGTGAAAATCTATGACCGAACTACAATTGAAAATGTAAAACAGCACAACGACAAGATAATTGCAAAAACAAAAGAGGGATTAACTATTGAAGTAGATCACGTCGTTTACTGCACGGGATATGAAAGCACCAACACCGTTAAAAAGGATATAGTGAATTTAAAAAGCACTTTTGCCCTGGCTTCTGAAGCCTATGAAACTATTCCTGAAGCTTTTAAAAGTACAATGTACTGGAACACTGATTCTCCCTATCTCTATTTTAGAAGTACGGATGATGGACGGATAATGATGGGCGGTGGAGATCGAGATTTCAAAAATCCGAAACTGCGGGATGCACTTCTTCCCAAAAAAGAAAAAGAATTGGTAAAAGCCTTTAAAAAATGTTTCCCGGATATACCTTTTGTAGCAGATTATTCCTGGGCGGGGACTTTTGGGGAAACAAAAGACGGATTGCCTTATTTTGGAAAGGAAGATCCGCATTCAAACGAGCATTACATTTTAGGCTTTGGAGGAAATGGAATTACATTCAGCGTGATGGGTATGGAAGCGATTGTACATTCTATAAATAACACGCCACATCCATTTTTGGAATACTACAAATTCAATAGATGATATTTAAACTGCGATTGATAGACTAACCTCACCTTCCGGCCAATCAATAACTTCTTTTCTTTTGGCTATTGTCAACCTCCATCAATTTTTCTTCTAAATCTTTCGGAAGTAATATTCTTTATTTTAAAAGTTCAACAACCTTCGGGACCCCTGTAGACGCCTTTTCCGCGAAAACGGAAATTCGTTTGGTCGGAGAAATCGAGGGCTTTGGGTCAACAAAATAAATGTGAGTATTTTCCGGGGCATATTGCACTAAACCGGCTGCTGGATAAACTTGCATAGAAGTTCCTACAATAATAATTGCATCAGCACTTTCCACAACTTCTGCAGCAACTTCGATCATCGGCACCATTTCACCAAACCAAACTATATGTGGACGAAGTTGATGGTTCTTTTCAGAAAGATCGCCTAGATTTAGGTCTTGTTTCCAATCCAAAATTAAATTTTCATCTGAAGTACAACGGACTTTTAAGAGTTCTCCGTGCAAATGGATTACATCTGTACTACCGGCCCTTTCGTGAAGATCATCCACATTTTGGGTAATGATAGTTACGTCGTGATATTTTTCCAGCTCCGCTAAAGATTTATGTGCTGCGTTTGGTTGCACCGTCAGCAGCTGTCTTCTTCTTTGGTTGTAAAAATCCAATACAGCTTCAGGATTTCGAGCAAAACCTTCTGGTGAGGCCACTTCCATTACATCATGTCCTTCCCAAAGTCCATCGCTGTCCCTAAAGGTTTTAATTCCGCTTTCGGCACTTACTCCTGCGCCTGTGAGTACTACTATTTTCAAAGTTTAGTTATTTTATGGAGTTATTCAGATATTGAGTTGTTCAGTTATTGAGTTATTGAGTTATAAAGTCGTTTCATTTAATAGCCTATTAAAATATGCAATTACTTCTATCTTTGCAAATGCAGTTTATCGGTGATTGGTGTTCAGTGTTCAGTGATCAGGGCTCAGCAATCATTAACCTACTAATTACCATTAACCTACTAACCATTAACCTATTAACCTATTAACTCAATAACCTAATAACTCAATAACTATTAACCATTAACTCATTAACCATCAACTCATTAACCATTAACCATTAACCATTAACCTCTTTTGGATTTAGATTTATTAAAATATTTAGAAACCTATTTAACAGACCAAAGAAAGGAGCGATTTAGGAAAGTTCTTTCTGAAAGAACGCGTTATTTCACCGTAGTGACGGAGGATGTTTACCAACTTCATAACACTAGTGCCGTAATGCGAACCTGCGATGTATTTGGCATTCAAGATCTGCATGTGGTTGAAGAACGGGTAAGCAAGCGAATTGACAAGGAAATTGCAATGGGAGCACAAAAATGGGTTACTCTTAATAGATATAATTCAATTTCAGATTGTATCACTAACCTTCGGGAATCGGGATATCAAATTATTGCAACCACCCCTCACAACAATTCAACCCTGCTGCATGAATTTGATTTTACAAAGAAAAGTGCATTTTTTTTCGGAAAAGAAAGCGAGGGACTGAGCGATACCGTAATGACTGCCGCAGATGGGTTTTTGAAAATACCAATGTATGGATTCACCGAAAGTTTAAATATTTCCGTTTCCGCAGCCATAATTTTACAAAATGTAGTTTCCAAATTGAAACGAAGCGAAATTAAATGGCAACTTTCGGAAGAAGAAATTCCTGAAATTGAGATGGAATGGGTTAAAAGAACAATCAAGGCTTCAGATGAGATAATCGAAAGATACATCGAGGAAAATACCAAAAAAAAAGAATCAAATTCCAAGCTCCAAAACCCAAATTCCAAATAATATTCGGAGTCCAAAAGAGACCTAAAGTGTGGTTCAAGCTTCGTGTAAATATTGGCCCCAAGAAATCACGGCTGCTTTCAAGTAAAACCACGTGTGGTATTTCTCAGTGGGAGGCTTGATTTTGGAAATCATCCAGAATATCCTTTTATTATGCTTCTCCCAATAATACGCTAGATTTCGAATTCAAAGTCGTTTTCAACTTCGATTTCGTTTTCCCTCCTTATTCTTTCTCACAGACCACTCCCCATATCGAAAGTGATTTCCTACTTGTATCCACTTTTACATTTTCCTCATCGAGCACTTTAAATTCTGTGCCTTCAGCAAAATCGGTATCAAAAATTGCAGCAAGAGAAAATTTTGGATCTTTAAAATTCAAGGTCTTCCACTTCCCATCTGAGGTGTAGGCTCCTTTTTCTGAAATCTTCACTTCTTTCTCGTCAGTTTCGGGTTGCGGAATGCTTTTAAAATCAAACTTAAACGTATCGTTGTCATATAACTTCAAGGAAATGGAGGCTACTCCATTTCCCAAACTTTTATAGGCAAGAGTCTGTTTTCCCAAAACAATTTTACTGGATTCTTTTGAAGGCTCTACTCCCTTTCTACTGGTACCACAGGAAATGAAAGCGAGCAGCATACCGACAATCATAATATTTTTCCACATAATTTAGCGAATTAGTTTTCTGTATTTTATTCGTTTTGGCAGTAAATCTCCACCCAATCGTTTCTTTTTATTTTCTTCATAATCACTAAAGCCACCTTCAAAAAAATACACCTCGCTATTACCTTCAAAAGCCAGGATATGGGTGCAAATACGGTCTAAAAACCAGCGGTCATGACTAATGACTGCGGCACAGCCAGCGAAGTTTTCTAAACCTTCTTCCAGCGCTCGCAATGTGTTTACATCTAAATCATTGGTTGGCTCATCCAGAAGTAAAACGTTTCCTTCTTCCTTTAAGGTCATCGCCAAATGAAGTCGGTTTCTTTCCCCGCCCGAAAGCATGGAAACTTTCTTGTTTTGTTCACTTCCACTGAAATTGAAGCGACTCAAATACGCACGGGAATTAACTTGTCGCCCGCCCATCATTATTAATTCCTGACTATCGCTGAAGTTTTCCCAAATGGTTTTGTTGACATCAATATTGCTATGTGACTGATCCACGTAGGCGATTTTGGCGGTCTCACCCACTTCAAATGTTCCTTTATCTGGCGATTCCTCGCCCATTATCATTTTGAAAATAGTGGTTTTACCAGCTCCGTTCGGCCCAATAATCCCTACTATTCCTGCTTGTGGCAACTTGAAATTGAGATTATCGTAAAGCAACTTATCTCCAAAAGCTTTAGCAACTCCTTTGGCCTCAATCACGTTTGTACCCAAGCGAGGGCCATTTGGAATGTAGATTTCCAATTTCTCATCCAGTTGCTTTTGATCCTGGCTCAAGAGTTTATCGTAATTCTGTAAACGTGCTTTCTGTTTTGTTTGCCGTCCTTTGGCTCCCTGTCTAACCCATTCCAACTCCCTTTCTAAAGTTTTCTGGCGTTTTCCAGCTTGCTTGCTTTCCTGCGCCAATCTTTTTGATTTTTGGTCTAACCAAGAGGAGTAGTTCCCTTTCCATGGAATACCTTCTCCTCTGTCCAATTCCAATATCCAGCCAGCCACATTATCCAGGAAATAACGGTCGTGGGTAACGGCAATCACAGTTCCTTTATATTCCGAAAGATGATGCTCCAGCCAATGCACGCTTTCGGCATCCAAGTGGTTGGTAGGTTCATCGAGCAAGAGTATATCTGGCTCTCTTAATAGCAATCGGCACAGGGCAACGCGACGCTTTTCACCTCCTGAAAGAACTCCAATTAACTTATCAGGTTCGGGAGTGCGAAGGGCATCCATGGCAATTTCCAGTTTCGTATCCAATTCCCAAGCATTTGTCGCATCTATTTTATCCTGAAGCTTGGCCTGTTTATCCATCAACTCGTCCATCTTGGCTGGGTTTTCATAAACTTCAGGCATTCCGAACATATCGTTGATTTTATTGTATTCATCAAGAACATCAACAACTTCTTGGACACCTTCCTTTACAACTTCCAAAACAGTTTTGGATTCATCCAATTTTGGTTCCTGCTCCAAAAATCCCACTGTATAGCCCGGAGCAAATACCACATCGCCCTGATAGTTTTTCTCCTCTCCGGCAATAATGCGCAGCAAGGTAGATTTTCCACTTCCATTAAGACCTAAAATGCCAATCTTGGCACCGTAGAAAAAACTCAGGTATATATTTTTTAAAACGGGAGTCTGGGCACTCGGGTAGGTCTTGGTTAGCCCAGACATTGAAAAGATTACTTTTTTATCGTCAGACATAAATGTTTATGGTTTATAGTTTAGGCTTAATCATCGATACATTTTGAAAGCAATTACATTTTACAAAACCTTTTAACTTTTGCTGTGCTTTCAAAACACTCAGACACCTTTGTTTTTTTATAGTTAATTAATCATTTGGCTTAGTGTAAATTTAATAACCTTAATAGGATCATCATTTGTCCCGTATGATATGCGGAATGTTCAATTACGAGCAGGACTTCGCGCAACAAGGTTTGTTCTCCCTTTCCATTTTTGACTGCATCCGTCAAGCTATTGGATTCATCTAGAAGATAATTTTTCAAGCGTTCTCTATCAGTTGTATATTCTGCTTTCAGGCTTTCCCAGTCCTCTTTGGATTTGCAAATCTTTTCCTTCGGCCAATAATATTCAGGCCATTTGGGGGCTGTATAATCATCTGAACAGGTAAATTTCACAATATCTTTTTGCGTGAAAACTATATGGAAAAACAATTCATAAAACGAATACGGTAAATTGGAAGGACGGGTATTGATATCCTCGAAAGAAATTTTTCCCAACATTTCGGTTACGGGCATAAAAGCTTCCCCTCCATTGAGGTGTTTTGCGAGCCTTTCACGTATATTTCTATTTTCGGACATAGATTTGTTAATTTGGGGGGCCTTAATTCGTTAACTCGGGATCGTGGCTAAGCTCAGATTGCGATATTGAACACTGATCACCTATTGCCGATTACTAAAATCAAACCCTTCCTTTAAGTGCATTAAAAACCCAAGCAATAGCGAAGAAGCCAATTCCAACTGCGGCAAAGCCATAGCCTGCAACGTCATCATATCGGAAAGCACCCAATGCAATCAGGGAGCATCCCACTACGATCATTATAAAAGTTGCCCAAGCTAGTACAGTATTTTTGTTCATTCCCATAGTTAATCTTTGATTGTTTTATTATGCCGCTAATTTATGGACAAAAGCAAATATCGGCAATATATAGTAGAATTTAGTTAACAAAACGTCATAGTTACAGAAGAAGAAAAAAGAAAAAAACAGAAAACAAAAAATAGCTTTATCTGATCTTTCTTACTAAAAATCACCGTTCCAAACACCATATTCGTGTATTCGTGGGACAAACCGTACGTAAGAGCACCAACATTGAACTTAAAAGCGAACGAGACGACTTCTGAACCCTTGACAAATGCCAAAACCACATTTTGCTGAAGTTTTTGGAAATTGATTATTTGCATTTCGTATTTTAGCCAAAAACAAGGATTTTCATGGATTTAAATTTCAACAAGAACGAAGACCATAATAAACTACTGGTTTCAGGATTAAAGAATAAACTTGCAAAGATAAAACTCGGCGGTGGGAAAGATCGTATAGAAAAACAGCACAAACAAGGAAAATTGACCGCCAGAGAGCGGATTGCATATCTGTTGGACCCAGATGAGCCTAGCATAGAAATAGGTGCTTTTGCCGGATATGAGATGTATGAGGAGCACGGTGGAGCACCAAGTGGCGGAGTAGTTGTTAAGATTGGTTACGTTAAAGGCAAACAATGTATCGTTGTTGCCAATGACGCCACCGTCAAGGCGGGTGCCTGGTTTCCTATAACGGCGAAAAAAAATCTTCGGGCCCAAGAAATCTCTATTGAAAATCGTTTGCCTATAATTTATCTTGTTGACAGTGCAGGCGTTTATCTTCCTATGCAAGATGAAATTTTTCCAGACAAAGAACACTTTGGAAGAATATTTAGAAACAACGCTGTAATGAGCAGTATGGGGATTACCCAGATCGCCGCGGTGATGGGTAGTTGCGTTGCGGGAGGAGCCTATCTTCCTATAATGAGTGACGAAGCGCTTATCGTTGACAAAACAGGAAGTATTTTTCTTGCAGGAAGTTATTTGGTAAAGGCTGCCATTGGAGAAACTATCGATAACGAAACGCTCGGTGGAGCAACTACGCACTGTGAAATTAGTGGCGTCACTGATTACAAAGCCAAAGATGATGAACACGCTTTGGACACGATTAAAAATATTATTTCTAAAATAGGCGATTTTGATAAAGCCGGTTTTAATCGCGATAAGGCGTTAAAGCCAAAGAAAAATCCAAATGAAATTTACGGAATTATCCCCAAGGCCCGCACCGAACAATACGATATGCGCGAGGTGATTGAACGTCTTGTGGACGATAGTGATTTTGAGGAATACAAAGAAGGTTATGGCAAAACCATACTTACAGGATATGCTCGCATAGATGGCTGGGCGGTGGGTATCGTGGCCAACCAACGGACTTTGGTTAAGACAAAGAAAGGAGAAATGCAGTTTGGAGGCGTTATCTACAGTGATAGTGCAGATAAGGCTACTCGTTTTATCGCAAACTGCAACCAAAAGAAAATTCCCTTAGTATTTCTTCAAGATGTCACTGGATTTATGGTGGGCAGTAAAAGTGAACATGGTGGGATTATAAAGGACGGTGCCAAAATGGTAAATGCCGTAAGCAACAGCGTGGTTCCAAAATTCACCGTAGTTATTGGAAATAGTTATGGCGCAGGAAACTATGCAATGTGCGGAAAAGCCTATGATCCCAGATTAATCGTTGCCTGGCCAAGTGCTGAATTGGCAGTGATGAGCGGTAATAGTGCGGCAAAAGTATTGCTTCAGATAGAAACCGCTTCTCTAAAAAAGAAAGGTGAAACCATTACGCCAGAAGTAGAAAAGGAAATGTTCGATAAAATCAAAGCTCGTTACGACAAGCAAATCTCTCCCTATTACGCAGCAGCCAGAATTTGGACAGATGCGGTAATTGACCCAGCGGATACCAGAAAATGGATTTCAATGGGAATTGAAGCAGCTAATCACGCTCCTATCGAGAAGAAATTTAATCTCGGAGTAATCCAAGTTTAAGAAACTTTATTTTCTCCCATCAAAAAAGCCATCGATCAGGATGGCTTTTCTTATTATGTAATTAAAAAATGCTATTAAAACGACCTGTTATTCTGATCCTTTAACAAAAGCTTCCATCACCTCCATGCCAACTCCCATATTGGAGAATCCACCATCGTTATATAGGTTTTGAAGCGTAACACGCTTGGTAAGATCGCTAAACATTGCTACGGTGTAATTTGCACAATCCAAAGCTGTAGCATTTCCTAAAGGTGACATTTGATCGGCATAGCTGATAAAACCATCAAAGCCTTTTACTCCCTGACCAGCCGTTGTAGGCGTTGGGGATTGGGAAATTGTGTTTACCCGCACTTTTTTATCTCTTCCGAAGAAATATCCGAAACTACGGGCTATGCTTTCCAAATAAGCTTTGTTATCTGCCATATCGTTGTAATCTGGAAAAACACGTTGTGAGGCCATATACGTAAGCGCGATAATACTTCCCCACTCGTTCATAGCATCTTTCTGATAAAGAACCTGCATGGTCTTGTGAAACGAGCCAGCGGAAACATCCCAACCTTTATGCGTAAAATCATAATTTTGGTTTGTGTAATGGTTTCCTTTTCGGACGTTAATGGACATGCCAATGGAGTGTAGAACGAAGTCCAACTTTCCACCCAATGTTTTCTACAGCTTGATCCACCAAGTTTTCAAGATCCTCGATACTGGTTGCATCTGCAGGAATGACTTCAGAATTTGTTTTTTCAGCCAACTCTTGGATCTGGCCCATTCGCATAGCAACGGGTGCATTGGTAAGCACAAACTTTCCACCTTCCTCGTGAACCCTTTCGGCGGTTTTCCATGCGATGGAATGTTCATCCAATGCTCCAAAAATGATACCTCGTTTTCCCTTTAGTAGATTATAGGACATACTTTATATTTTAATGATTAAATGTTATTTAGTCAATTGGTCAATGTATTTTTTTAGAAAAATAGGAAAAGTAAAGATACATTTTAATTCAATAATTCTTTCGCATTTGCAATCGCGGCTTCCGAAATATTCTTCCCTCCCAACATTTCTGCAATCTCTGAAATCCGCTCCTCTCTTTCCAATTTTCGTAGATGCGTGACCGTAATATGGTTTATATCTTCTTTATATACTTTTAAATGATTTTCACCTTTGGCGGCGATTTGGGGTAAATGCGTAATAGACAACACCTGCATATTTTTACCCATTTCCCACATTATAGTTGCCATTTTATTCGCTATTTCTCCTGAAACACCCGAGTCAATTTCATCAAATATAATGGTAGGCAATTTTTTGTACCGAGCCAAAACTGATTTTATGGCCAGCATTATCCTACTCATTTCACCTCCTGAAGCAACTTTCCTCAATGGTCCAAGTGCCGTCCCTTTATTCGCAGTAAATAAAAGTTCTAAGGAATCTGCCCCATTTATTCTAAACTCAGAAGTAGACTTTAAGTTGAATTGAAATTTTGCGCTAGGCAATCCCAAAAGAGCTAAAATTTCTTCCATTTGTCTTTTCAACTCAGGAATAGCTCTGGTTCTTTCTTTGTTGATTATGGTAGCCGAATTTTTAGCAGCTTCAGAAAGTTTTTTCCCTAGTTTTTCAAGCTCTGATATTTCATCATCAAGTCCCAAGGTTTTGTTGACTTTTTCTTCTAAGGAATTTTGAAGATCCAATAGCTCGCCTACAGTTGCCAGGCCATGTTTTTGTTGAAGTTTATAAAGCTGTTGCAGCTTTTCGTTTACTTCAGAAAGCCGTTGTGGATCGGATGCGACCTTTTCGGCAGTGTTTCGCATTTCTTCAGAAAGGTCTTCCAACTCAATAATTACACTGTTTAAACGCTGCCAATAATCTTCATAACTACTGGAAAAACCTTTAATACGTCCCAAAGCGAGTCTTGCTTCCTTAGCGGTTTCAATACTTCCCACAGGTTCCTCCTGCAATAATTGTTCGACCTCCAAAAATGCATTTTGGATTTCCTCGGCATTGTTCAGGGTTTCATAAGTTTCTTCCAATTCCTGTTGATCCAATCCTTTCAGCCCGGCTTGCTTCAATTCATTATATAAAAAAGTGTTGTACTCCAATTCCTTGGTAGTAGACTCCTTCATAGATTTCAAAGCCTTGAGCTTTTCTTCATTAATTCTAAATTCGGTGAGTTGATTTTGATAAGTTTTTAAAATTGTAGAATTTCTGGCTAAAGTGTCTATCACTTCCAATTGAAAACTCTCGGAAGCGATTTCCAAGGTTTCGTGCTGACTGTGCACATCAACCAACAAGGGAGCAACAGATTGAAGTTGGGCTAATGAAACTGGAGTGTCGTTTACGAATGCACGGGATTTTCCGCTCGGCAATATTTCCCGACGGATAATGGTTTGATCGTCATAATCAAGGTCATTCTCCTCAAAAATTGATTGTAAGCCGTAGTTATTTATCGAAAAATGACCTTCCACGACACATTTTTTTAAAGAATCCTTTACGCTACTTATATCGGCTCGCTTCCCCAGCAATAAAGCAAGTGCACCCAAAATGATTGATTTCCCTGCACCTGTTTCTCCGGTAATTACGGTGAGACCCTCTTCCAAATCCACACGAATATCCTCTATAAGCGCATAGTTTTTTATGGCAAGGGTTGTAATCACGGTTGATTGTGGATATTAGGGATTAGACTTTAGATGATCAACAGAAAAATACTGGGAATAACGGTCAAAGATAAACCAGTACCAAAATTCAAAGTTATTAATATTAAATTAAAACTTTATTTCTTCCCAATTACTTCTTTTGGTGGGAGCCATTCGATTTAAGTTTTCAACCAACTGGACTATGTCAACTTGCGGGCCACCACTAAAAATTGATTGTATCTCATCACTTTTGGCATCAAAAAAGGTTCGTACCAGAAACGAATTCGGTCGCCGATCATTTATTCCTTTTAAGAGGTTAATAGCACTAGCAACTTGTTCCTTTGCTTCCTTTGGTTTAGAAGCCATAAGATCCAATCCTTTTCGGTGGTAATCATACATTGCCTGGTGGAATTCCTTATAAACAGATGAAAGTAAGGCATCATTATATTGATATCTGGACTGATTACCATCTTTAGACTTCCAGCCTAAATAATTGCTTCCCGCGCCAGTATTGGTTATTTGTTTAGCTATTTGAAAATAGGACTCTCCCCCATTTGGGATATATGTATCTGCATCCAATCCTATAATATTATATACGTGAAAGGCAACCACCGAAACCAAGTTCGACTCGAAGGTATTAATATTAAAGTTTAAAGGCTCGAATTCCTTATATCTAAAATCTACCTGACGATCAAAATAATTATATACAGGACTGTCATAAGTTGAATCGAAGGTAGGGCGCGAGGATTGTATCTGAAGCGTTCCGCTAAAGTTTTCCCCATCCAGATTACTGATAATCAATGTCATATTGCAATCTATCCGCTCTTGGTTTTTATAGGTTTTGTCCGTCCATTTTGTATTGTTTATAAATTCCCTCAGTTGGGTTTCCAAAGTACGGAACAATTGCAGGTTGGGTTGACCGGTTTGTGCAGCATCGATGGTCAGTGTGCAATTGAGCTCCTGCGCCTGGGTGAGGTTGGCAGTCGCAATACATATCAAAATAAGCAAAAATCTACGCATGTGTTTTCTCTATAATATAATCTAAAATATCCTTTGCCACCTCGGCTTTAGCTTTAACAGGAAAAGGAAGTACTTTATTGTCCTTGGAAATTAAGGTCACCTTATTGGTATCAGATTGGAAACCGGCTCCTTTGTCTCGAAGCGAATTTAAAACAATTAAATCTAAATTCTTTTTTTTGAGTTTCAATTTTGCATTTTCTTCCTCGTTTTCGGTCTCCAACGCAAAACCGACCAAAAATTGTTTCTTTTTTATTTCTCCCAAGGACTTCAAAATATCCTTTGTTTTGGTAAGATGAAGTACCAGATCGTCATCTTTCTTTTTTATCTTTTCTGAAGAAACATCGGCTGGGCGATAATCGGCCACAGCGGCACTTAAAATAGCAATATCACAGCTATCGAAATACTGATGGGAAGCTTGATACATTTCCTCTGCCGAAGTAACACGGATTATTTTTATAAAATCATTGTCGAGTTTTAAACTTACCGGACCGGAAATCAAGATTACCTCCGCTCCTAGTTTTGATGCAACTTCAGCCAAGGCATAGCCCATTTTTCCGCTGGAATGGTTTCCTATAAATCGCACCGGATCCAATGCTTCATAAGTGGGTCCTGCGGTAATCAGTATCTTTTTTCCATTTAGGGGAAGATTTTTGAGAATATCATTTTCCAAAAATGAAACAATATCCTCTGGCTCCGCCATTCTCCCTTGGCCCACTAATCCGCTGGCCAATTCTCCATATGTTGCGGGAATTTGAATATTTCCGAAGCGCTCCAACTTTTCAAAAACTTGGGCAACGGTGGGATGTTTATACATATCCAAATCCATTGCGGGAGCATAGTAAACGGGACATTTTGCCGAAAAGTAAACGGCTAACAGCAGATTATCCGCAGCCCCGCTTGCCATTTTGGACATGGTATTTGCCGTAGCTGGTGCGATCAAGATAAAATCGGCCCACAGTGCAAGTTCTACGTGATTGTTCCAAAGTGAATTTACGTCGGGATTATCCTCTGTGGCTTCTTTTGTAAAAGAAGAGAATACCTCGTTTTTTGAAAGTGTAGAAAGCGTAAGAGGCGTAACAAATTCCTTTGCGGAAGAAGTCATAACCACTTTTACATTGGCTCCTTTTTTAACAAGTAACCTAACAAGAAAAGCCGCCTTGTATGCGGCAATCCCGCCGGTAACGCCAAGCAAGATATTTTTACCGCTCAAAACAGCCATAATTCTCGATTCAATTTCGGATGTCGGAAATCAAATAAATACTTAAGGTTTCCTTTCAGAAACAAAGCATTTATTCTTCCAACGATTCCTCTTCCTTAGTATTTCGATAATAGATTTTATCCTCTAACCATTCTTGAACGGCTAAAGCGTGTGGCTTGGGAAGCCTTTCGTAGAACTTGGACACTTCAATTTGTTCCTTGTTTTCGAAAATCTCCTCAAGACTGTCGTTATAAGTTGCAAACTCATCCAATTTTTCAAGGAGTTCCTTTTTTATATCACCGTTAATTTGATTGGCTCTCTTTGAAATAATAGAGATGGCTTCATAAATATTTCCGGTGGGAGCATCAATCAAATCCTTGTCAAGAGTGACTGTGCTAATGGGTGCGTCTGAATTTTTAATATCCATGGTTCTAAATTATTAAATAGTGGGTTTTGTTTCTTTGGTCACCAACTTTTCGTCAATCTTCTGGCTGATTTCATTGGCCTCTGCCGCTGAGTCTGTACCCTTGTAATATTTCATATAGCTATTGTAGTAACCTTTTGCGGTTGCCAATCGTTCTTGTACTAATGAAGGCAAACTATTTATGGCTAATTCATAAGCAGCTTTTAATCGATATAAGAAGGCTTCTTCTCTATAAATTGTGCCCGGGTTATCGGTAATAAAATTATCAAAAGATTCGATAGCAGCTTTATAATCCTCAATTCGGTAATATTGTCGTGCTATTTCAAATTGCTTTTTTTTCCAATTTCGTTCGCAATTCAGTAACCAATTTATTGGCTTCCTCTCGTTTTTCTGAATTGGGATAGGTGTTTATAAAATCCTGCAGTTTTTCCATACCTCTGTAGGTTTCCTTTTGATCCAATGAGTAGCGTTCCGAAAGGTTATAAAAACTTTTGGCGGATTTAAAAAATGCCAATTCCGTACTATCGCTCTGTGGATAAGCTTGTGTGAATCGCTCAAATTGATATCCAGCCGAATAGTTATCTCCCAACTCATAAAAAGTGTTGGCATACATAAACATAAGTTTCTCTGCCTGGGGTTTTCCTCTGTATGCTGGAACCAATTGTTCCATCAGCTTCAAGGCTTTTTTATATTTTCCTTTCTTGTAAAGAGAATCGGCATAAGTATATTTCATGCCCATGTCATCCTTCCGAAGTACCTTTTGATATTGGCCGCAGGAAGCAAAAAACAATGAAATGCAGAATAAGAGTAAAACAGGAAATCGCATGGGTTTCAAAAACATCGGGCAAAAGTAAGGAATTATACGAAAATGGGCAAACTTATTATCAGGCTAAAATCATTGTTGTCCGATAAAAGTATTGATTAATCCTGAAATCCCATACCACATCTAGTCCGCGCGGCGGACTTAGACTTTGATGGGGTTCTATTTTCCTACCCATATTTATTGCCTAACGGCATACTGTCCGCCGCGGCGGACAAAATATTGGTAGGCAAGGTAATACAATTAAGATAATGTCCACCCCGGCGGACATAATATGATTCTTAACCGAACAATACTGGTGGATATTCCGGTGATACTGACCCCCCATTCCGGTCATATTGACCCCCCTGTTGATTTTGGTCTTAAAAGATAAGATAGTTGACAAAATTACAGTTTTTTCCTTAAACTTTCTCCTTTCAATTCTATGCGGTGTGAGGTATGTACCAACCTGTCCAAAATGGCATCCGCAATTGTTGCTTCTCCGATAACCTCATACCAACTTCCGACCGGTAATTGGCTCGCTATAATGGTTGAGGAAACGCTGTGCCTGTCCTCAATGATTTCCATTAGATCCATTTGCTGTTGTTTGTCCAAATGCGACAGCCCAAAGTCATCCAGGATCAGCAGATTTGCTTTGCCAAGTTTTTCAAAGAGCTTAAAAAAGCTTCCGTCAATCCTGCTCATTTTGGTCTGCATCAAAAGCTTTTGGGTATTGAAGTATAAAACCTTGTTTCCCTGGGAACAGGCTTGGTGGCCCAACGCTGATGCCAAAAAACTTTTCCCGCACCCTGTGGCCCCGGTAATCAAGACCGACTCTCCCTTTTTTAGATAGTTCCCCGTGGCCAGCTCCGTAATTTGGGAACTGTTGATACCTCTTGAGGTGTCCAGGCTCAGTTCCTCTATGGTGGCCTGGTAGCGGAACTTGGCACTTTTTTGGAGCCTCTCAAAACGACGGTTGGTCCGATCCTGTTGTTCTGCCTGAAGCAGCATTTCAAGGCCTTGTTCAAAGTCCAGTTGGTGGTGCTGTCGGGTCTCTCCCATTGCCATCCAGGTACTGAGCATTCCCTGTAGGCGTAATTGTCTTAGCTGATTTTCAATGGTGTTCATAGTGTATTGATTTAATGGTTAAACTTATTATTTGTAGGATCCCGCACCTCTTATATTGCGATGGTTTGGCAAGGGTTTTTCTGGGACCTGTTCCATATTCCCGGTCATTCTGTTCTCTAGGATCTGTTTTAGGAACTGATAGGAATAATTATTGTTTTCCAATGCTATTTCACATGCCTTTGTAAAGGTCCGGGCATCGGTCTTTCTGGCCAGGTTCAGGATACCGTCACAGGTCCTGTAGAGCTGTTCCGGATACCTGTCCTGTTTAAAGAGGGCTTCCATATAGCTATATAGCGTTTCGGAGTGCTTGTACCCTTTTTGGAGATAGTAGGTTGGGCTACGTTGCTTGTAATGCTGGTGATGGGAGCACAGATGTTCTTTCTGCGTGGAGTAACCACCTTTTTTATAGCTTCTGGTATGAATGGCAATACAATTCATTTTGCTATAGATCCTGACCGTATCATGGGTGTAGACCACCTTTACCTGAACGCCCATATAAGCATAGGGAACACTATAGTAATGTTTGTCCTCCCCGAGATAGATATGGTTGTTCTTGGCCACTTTATGGCTACGGTAATACTTGATCTCAAAAGTGTCCGTGGGCAGTTGTCGCAGCGTATGCTTTTCATCGGCCAAAAACTTTTCCTCCCTGCAATGGTCCTTTTGTTGCATACGGGTCTGGTTGTGCGCCCTGACCCTTTCCTTGATGGCCCTGTTCAGGGAGGGCAGGTCAAAGAAGGTCTGGTCGCGGATCTTGGCATATACCCGGCTGTAGATAAGCTTTACCTGGTTTTCGACCAAGGCCTTGTCCTTTGGCTTTCTCGGGCGCGCGGGCGTGACCGTTGTTGCGTAGTGGTTCGCAAAATCCTCCAATGCACGGTTTACGTCCGGTTCATAAGGGCTGGTCTTTATTACCGCCGCTTTAAGGTTGTCCGGGACCAAGGTCTGGGGAACGCCACCCAGATCTTGCAGGCAGCAGTTCAGGGCGTAAATAAAATCTCCGATACTCTGGCTCTTGACGGCCATTGCAAAGCAATAGTCCGAATAGGGCAGGCAGGCCACAAAGACCTGGACGGCTATGATCTCGCCCGTATGCCGATCCACATAGGAGAGTTTCTTGCCCGCATAATCAATGTAGAGCTTCTCGCCAGGGTTGTGGTTTAGGACCATCGAAGGTTTTTGGTTGTTGAGATATTGGTGGAGGTGATAACAGAACTGGCTATACCCATAGCCATTGGGATACGATTGGATGTACTCTTCCCACAGGACCGTCCGGGTCACGCCCACTCGTTTTAACTCTTTGGCATAATATTCCAGTTTGTGCTTGAGGGTCTCATACCGAAGGTCTTTGTAGGCCGGGTTCCCGGGGAAGAGCTTTGCCTCCAGTTCCGTGTCCCCAAGCTTTAAAAGGGCCTGGATGTCCACGGGATTTTGGGAGACCTTTAAAAGATACCCCTTAACGGTGTTCTTGCTAATGGATAGGGTTCTTGCGATGTGCTTTATGCCCTTGCCCTCCAAGTGCATTCTAAGTAGTTGTTTTATCTGACTCATACGTTTTGGTTTTCCTGCCATATCCTATCTATTTGGTGTATGCACCAAATAAAACCAAAATCGGATAGTAAAGAGCTTAAAGGGGGTCAGCATGCTCCGGAATAATCAAAACGGATTACAATCGACAAGTTTTACCTTAACGCTCTTTTATATATTTTAGGGGGGCAGTATCCGCCGGAATGGCAGATTTAAATGCTTAGGGAAACACCTGTGATTTTAGTGTTCCCCGAGGGGGTCAGCTTGCTCCGGAATATCCAACTGGGCTAAAATATTTGTTTGAAGGCTATTATTTGCAAGCCTTTTGAAATATTTAACTTCAAAAATTATACAAGGCGAATTCTAGAAGTTTTCAACATAAGCATCAATCTTTTTTCTGAGGCTATCACTTACTCCCACAAGTGGCAAACGCACGGTATCTCCACAAATCTTCAACTTTTTGAAAACCGCTTTAATTCCCGCTGGATTCCCCTCCGCGAAAATATAATCAATGGCGGGAGCTATCTTATAGTGAATTTTATAGGCCTCTGTGGCTTTTTTATCCAGTCCAAGTCGTACCATTTTTGAAAATTCCTTTGGAAAACCTTCACCGATCACGGAAATAACCCCAGCTCCACCGGCCAGCACCATTGGCAACGTAATCATATCGTCTCCAGAAATGACCAAAAAATTCTCTGGACATCCCGAAATCAATCTCATGGCTTGCACAATATCTCCTGCCGCTTCTTTGATAGCAACAATATTTTCAAAATCATTCGCCAAACGAATTACTGTATCGGGCAACACATTCGATGCCGTCCTTCCCGGTACATTGTATAAAATTATAGGTAAGGGAGCTGCTTTCGCAATTGCCGCGAAATGCTGATAAATTCCTTCTTGTGTGGGTTTATTGTAATATGGAGAAACAGAAAGAATTGCAGTAAAGGCAGAAAGATCACGAGTTTTCATCTCTTCAATCACTTCTTGGGTGTTGTTACCGCCAATCCCAAGAACCAATGGAAGTCGCCCGTTATTCGCCGAAACCACAGTATCGATAACAACCTGCTTTTCTTCCTTTGAAAGCGTGGCACTTTCTGCTGTAGTTCCCAAGACCACCAAATAATCAATTCCATTGTCAATATTAAAGTTGACCACATTTTTAAGTCCTTCCACATCGACTGAAAAATCGTTTTTGAAAGGTGTTATCAAGGCTACTCCGGTTCCAATTAATTTTTTCATATTTTACTTAAATCTATTTTAGTTGAATTTCCATTTCCTTATTTAGACAAATACATCCAAAAGTCCTAAGGAAGTATTGCAAATTAAATCTTTTTCAAAATTCCCAAATACTTTGTTACCTCACTCTTAAACATGTCAGGTTTCTGGAGATCAATTGTTAAAAGCAAATCGAACAGTCGCTCATCTGCACCATTAAACCCAATCTTAAATTTTGCTTTGCTCTGAGCCACAAGAGAATCCAAAAACTTATGCTGTCCGTTATAATATCCAATAAGAACATCAAACGGATATTCTAGAAATTGACTTGCACTCTCGTTTCGAATCTCTCCCTTCCAACCAAATTCCTTATTGGTGATCTGGTTTTGACGAAGCGAAGGAATCCTTTTTCGAGTTTCAATAAATGTAAATATTTTTACATCCTTTCGCTGCAGCCCGAGTTCGAAACCAAAATCGGAAAGCTTATCGAAATCATCATACAAAGCTTCATCCACCAAAAATCCCAAGTATGTTAAAGGGGCATTCCTTTGGGAAACATCCCTTTCAGACAATAATTTGTCGGTATGTTTTTTTAATGAATGAAGTTTATATTTTTTCAACATAGGATTCTACCCACTGTATTTATTAAAATGATACCTGAAAAAATTGTTTTAAAGTTATGGTTAAATCATTTTTAGAAAATCGTCTTCCGAAATAATGGGCACGCCAAGACTTTCTGCCTTGGTTTTTTTGCTCGGTCCCATATTATCGCCGGCTACCAAATAATTTGTTTTAGACGAAATAGAACTGGAAACTTTCCCGCTGTTATCTTCAATCAGTTTTTTTAGCTCGTCCCGGGAAACTTTTGTAAAAACTCCGGAGACAACGAAAGTATTCCCCTTTAAAGTATCCGTTTGATTTGCGAGCTTATCCGCCGAAATTTCCAATTGGACTCCATACATTTTCAATCGTTCAATATTTGCCAAATTCTCCTCTGACGCAAAAAATGAAACCACACTTTGGGCAATACGTTCTCCTATTTCATCCACCGTTGTCAATTCTTCTTCGGAAGTATTTTTTAAAGCATCAATCGTTTTATAATGATTGGCCAATTTCTTTGCTACTGTCTCCCCAACATAGCGTATTCCAAGGCCGAAGAGCACTCTTTCAAAAGGGATTTTCTTGGAAGCTTCAATTCCATTGATAATATTTTCGGCACTTTTTTGGGCCATTCGTTCCAAAGGAATTATTTGCTCTTCTTTTAAAAGATATAAATCGGCATAATTGTTTATTAAACCATTGTTTACCAGAAGGGTAACCGTTTCACCACCCAACCCTTCAATATCCATTGCCTTTCGTGAAATGAAATGCTGAATCCTACCAATTATCTGAGGCGGACAACCTTCGGCGTTGGGGCAGTAATGTTGAGCTTCGCCTTCCGCGCGAACCAAGGGAGTTCCACACTCGGGACATTCGGTAATATATTTTGTAGGGGAAGAATTGGGATCGCGTTGGGTAAAATCAACTCCGATTATCTTAGGGATAATCTCGCCTCCTTTTTCGACGAAAACGACATCGCCTTCGCGAATATCAAGTTTCTGTATTTGGTCGGCATTGTGAAGGGAAGCACGTTTAACAATGGTTCCTGCCAGTTCCACAGGCTCCAGGTTTGCTACGGGAGTAATTGCCCCAGTTCTTCCTACTTGGTAGGTTATTTGATTTAGAAGTGTGGAAACTTGTTCAGCCTTAAATTTATAAGCCATTGCCCAGCGGGGCGACTTTGCTGTGTAACCGAGTTCTTCTTGCTGTTGCAGGTTGTTTACCTTTACCACTACCCCATCGGTCTCGTAGGGAAGCTCGTGTCTATGCACATCCCAATAATTGACAAAATCCAGAACCTCATCCAGGTTCTTGGCCAATTTTGCAGCATCTGGAACCTTAAATCCCCATTGCCGTGCTTTTTCAAGACCTTCAAACTGGGTTTTGATTGGAAGTCGCTCGCCCTGCAAACTGTAAAGCAGACAATCCAAAGGACGTCTGGCAACTTCGGCACTGTCCTGTAATTTTAAACTACCCGATGCGGTATTTCGGGGATTTCGATACGGTTCCTCCCCCAACTCTACCCGTTCGGCATTCATTTTTGTAAAACCTTCAAAAGGCAATACAATTTCACCCCTAATATCAAATAACGGTGGATAGTCCCCTCTCAATTGCAAAGGCACGGACCGAATTGTCCTCACGTTTGCGGTAATATCATCCCCCTGAAAGCCATCTCCCCGTGTGACCGCTTTTAACAACTTGCCATCTTCATAAGTCAAACTAATTGAAGCTCCATCGTATTTTAGCTCACAGGTAAATTCAACCGCGCCATCTACCATTTTCTCAATCCGTTTTTCCCAATCCTCAAGATTTTCTTTGGAATATGAATTTTCGAGAGAATACATTCTATATGTATGGGGAACGGTTTCAAAATTCTTCGTGATTTCGCCTCCCACCCGCACAGTTGGCGAATTGGGATCATAAAATTCGGGATGTGCCTGCTCAAGAGCCTGCAGTTCCTTCATTTTTTGATCAAACTCAAAGTCTGAAATGGTGGGAGCGTCCAGAACATAATAGTTATGGTTGTGTTCGCTAAGTTCGTTGCGAAGTGAGATGATTCGTCGTTCGATGTTCATGAAAACAAAGATAAAATTTTAAACGTGTTGGATTTTGAAAACCTGAGAGGAATTTTCTTCAAAATAACTTTCGACCAAAATCAAATTCTGACTTAAGCGCTTCTTCCAAAAAAGTCAAAAACCAGTCAATTAATTATCACAAAAACTGACCAATAAGATATTTTCGAGCGGTTTTTGCCCAATCTTAGAAATTTTTCTTCCCGGTATTAATTTATTGTTTCTTCAAAATATTATGGATTTTAAGTTTTCTACAAGATTTCGTCATAAAACTCAAAACGATTATTAAATATATCGATGAATAACCTTTAAGATGTGTAATTTCCAATTAATTAAGAAAAATAATTGATAGATAGTAATTTATAGTTAAATTGCATAGGATTTAGGAATCTTTGGACATTATAAATTTAGAAAAAGAATATTCCTAAAACTCCCTTCATCCCCTCGCTTTGAATTACGCTAATATTTAAATTAGTTTATTTCGCTCTGGCCCCTACACGAATAGAACTTAAAGTCACCTTTATAGGAGAGGTGACTTTAATCGAAATATAGAAATACATCGGAGATTCCAGTATTTCTTGTTGACCATTTAACCTATTTATTAACCAAACTATTTAATCATGAAAAGAATTACGGTTATCATCTGTATTGTTGGCCTGCTCTCGCTTTCGATGAACGCCCAAGTTATGCAATCTTCCAGTCAAGATTCGAGAGTAAACCGATCAAATGTCGAATCCTCGAATAAGCCAACTGCATCCGTTCAGGAACAACGTTTAAAAGACCATAGCCAAAACCAGCCTATTGTATTTCAAAAGCCTACAATCAAATCTCAGGAAATCACCAAAACCGGAAGTTCGAATTTCCTACCCTCGAGCACGGGAGTGTTGAGCGGAAGCCATCCTGAGTTCTATCCTAAGTCTGAGCAAACTATCAATTATAAAGAAGCTTTGGAATTATCCAATAGCTCAGCTGAACGATCCAATTTGGCATGCAGCCAGGAAAATCCTACCAATGGCTTTGAAGTTGGCTATACTACATCAAAGAATACGGTCCAAATTATAGCTACAGACATAACCGTGCCAGCGGATACTGATTTTACCCTAAACACAATTACTATCAATATCCATAGTATTCCTGGTGTAACCCTAATTTCTGCGGACATTACCCTTTATGAGAATGCAAGCGATCTTCCAGGAACGATAAAGAGTTCACAGGCCGCGGTAATCCCAGTTTCCCAGACAGTAATAGGAAACAATAACGGATATGATATTTCTGAAATCGCATTTGATATTAATCCCGTAATGCTGCAGGGCCAGGCGGGATTGCCTACAACTTATTGGGTTTCATTATATGTAGATATGACTTCTTCTGACTTCGGTTATATTGATTCTACTAGCGCTAGTGTGGTGGGATTGCCACTATCATATTCAGAGGATGCAGGGGCAACGTGGCTTCCTTATCCCGGGTGGGATACCGTATATATTTTTGATGGCGATTGTGGACCACTTGGCGGTGGCACCGTAAACTGTTCTGAAGAAAACCCCAACGACTTTACTTTTGAGGATGGATATAATTGCTCTTCCGATTACATCTTTAAAACTGCCAATGACCTAACGGTAGCGGCAGATGACAACTTTACGTTGGAGCATATCACCGCAAGTATTATGGCCAACAATCCAATCCTTACCGTAAACGTTAACTATTATGACGACGCGTCGGGGTTGCCTGGAACATTGATTGGTTCCGAAAATTCAGTATCCATAGATAGCCAGACTATTATTGGTAGCGGAAATGGTTATGATGTACACGAACTACAACTGACAGTTACTCCATTTACTTTTCCGGGTCAGAGTGGCGTTCCAACAACATATTGGATTGAACTTTCCATTAGTGATGGGGGTGGCGGATTTGTTTTCTGGGTGGCTACTACTTCTAGCATGATAGGGCATCCTCTTGCTCTTTATGATGGTGGATGGACAATTCCTGATTTATCTTTTGATGGAGTTTATATTTGGGAAGGAAGTTGCAGTCTTGGTTCTGTATGCCTAGCGCCCACCAGCCTATCGGTGGATGCGGTTACACAAACCACCGCCGATATCTCCTGGGTAGCCGGTGGATCAGAAACCGAATGGATTATCCAATATGGGGCTCCGGGATTTGATCCAAATTCTGAGGGGACAACAGTACTTGCATCAGGTTCGTCAAATACTGTTATAAACGGCTTGACAGCTGCCACAAACTATGATGTCTATGTGAAAGCAGATTGTGGAAGTGATCAAAGCATCTTTACCGGTCCGGTTAGTTTTCTTACATCTTCAATAAATCCGGGTGAATACTTTGTGACTACCTGGCAGACAACAATGTCCAACGAAATGATCACCATCCCAACCACTGGAAGCGGATATAATTACAGTGTGGATTGGGGAGATGGCAACACTGACGGTGGATGGTTTGGTGATGCTTCTCATATCTATACAGCGCCTGGTGTTTATACGGTTAAGATAAATGGTGCTTTTCCACGAATCTATTTCAACAATTCTGGAGACCGAATGAAAATAAAGTCTGTCGAGCAATGGGGTACCAATCCGTGGACCTCAATGAACAGTGCCTTTTTGGGCTGTGAAAGCCTTGTGAGCCACGCAATGGATATGCCCGATCTTTCCATGGTTACTGATATGTACGGAATGTTTGCTTTTGCCAGAAATTTCAACGGTGATGCCAACTTCGGCAACTGGAATGTAAGCAATGTCACATCCATGTATGGTATGTTCGCTGGAGCCTCAATTTTCAACTATCCCATTGGTAACTGGAATGTGGGCAATGTAACGACAATGGAAAAAATGTTTGATGGAGCATCTTTGTTCAACCAACCCATTGACAATTGGAATGTCGGCAACGTGACTTCGATGAATAGCATGTTCATAACTGCAAGGGAATTTAATCAAGATCTCAATAATTGGAACGTGGGCAATGTGACCGATATGTATGGAATGTTTGCCTATGCCAGAAAGTTTAACGGAGCTATTGGCAACTGGAACGTGGGGAATGTAACCAATATGAAAGGAATGTTTGGTGGGGCTTCCGTTTTCAACCAATATATTGGAGGATGGGACGTCGGCAATGTAACCGATATGGAGCAAATGTTCCACGGAGCTACCATATTTAACCAGGATCTCGGTGCTTGGAACGTGAGCAACGTGACCAATATGAAAAACATGTTGGCTACAGCCATGAAATTTAATCAGGATATAAGCAATTGGAACGTGAGCAACGTCACCAATATGCGCAGTATGTTTTTTCACGCCAATCGTTTTGACCAGAACCTGGAAGCATGGGACGTCAGCAATGTGACAGATATGACCAACATGTTTGTAAATGTTACTCTTTCCACCTCCAATTATGATGCATTGTTGAATGGCTGGAGCGCACTGCCCTTAAAAAGCAACGTTAAGTTTCATGCTGGTTTAAGCAAATACTGTGCGGGTGAGCCCGGCAGGCTTATTATGACCGGCACCTTCAATTGGACCATTATCGATGGCGGTATGGATTGTGGCATATTTAGTGAAAGATTGGTTGTGGGCAGTCACGGAGCCTTGGCTGGAACCACACTTTATCCAAATCCTATGCGAGATCAATTGAATATCCTCAATTCAAGCAATTCTGAACTTGAAAGTCTATCTATTTATGACCTTACCGGAAGATTGATCCAAAAGTATGATCTTAATGGAGTTACCACCGAAACCGTTATCGATGTATCCCATCTTTCCAGTGCCACTTATATGGTCATTATAAATGGTAAGAATGGAAGAACTACAGAATTGATGGTCAAGGAATAAGATTAGCCGTTTTTTATCAAGAAAGCCTTCCCTTCAGAAATGAAGGGAAGGTTTTTTAATGGGTATAGATAAAAGATATAAGCCCTTCACTCTTTGAGGGATTTTAGACCTGACTACCAAAACACCAGGCTCGTTCGCTAATTCGGAATTTATTGAACTACCTGCCGACAGAATTAGGAACGGCACGAAAGAGACTTGCCCGTTGCGGTGGAAAAATATGACAAAGGATATTTACCTTCTTAAATGAACTAGCTTCGGGTGAAAAGTCTGTATATATTTTCTATAAGCCAATGATAATATGGACTTTATAAAATAGTTAATCTTTAAATGAGCGGTCCATTTTAGGGCTGCTCTTATTTTTTTAAACTGGCTCCATAAGTCGTGTCAAAATATAATCTGGAAAGAATAGGTTAGTTAGTTTGGTTCTGAAACCCTCCCTTCATTTTTTTGAACGGGAGGGTTTTTGTATTCGCAAGAATGATTATTTAGATATCGATAAATTCTAACCATGAGCAATCAATACCTCAGAATTCTTAATTCCCTCATTTTTATAATCCAAAAACTTCCACATCATCAATAATCCATATTTCATCACTGCGATCATTTTTAAAGCGGATTTTAAAGAATACATTGGATCCAGCAGGAAAATTCGTTAACTCAACCTTTCCAATTCCTGTAGCATACGTACCTGTTGATTGGAAAATCGTTGGAATCCCATTTCCATTGTAATTGGCATTAGCAACCTGAGCATTGTTAAAACCCCATTTGCTATTATCATACCCTAGAATCTTTATTTCATCTAAAAATGTAATTCCATCATCGCTCATACTTAAAACAACATTGTCATCCGCATCGGCACCTTGATTCAAGGTGCTAGCGAATGAGGCAAGATGAAATTTTACAATAACAAAAGTATATGATGAAGCGTCTACCGGTCCAAAGGTAAGTTCCGTACTTCCATTAATAATTCCATAACCTCTAGTTGCACTTACATATCGTGGTAAACCAATAGGAAAGGGGCCATTTCCTGTTTGATAATTGGCTGGATTTATTCCTGATACCGCCAAGTTGGGTGATGCGGGAATTACTTCAAAGTTCTGAATTCCCAATAAAGTCGGAGGATTTGGCGTATTAGTGCTGCACTTTATATTTTCCCAATCAGTCCCGGTCCAAAATTGAAGACAACCAGAACTATTCAAAAATATAATCAAGCCAGCATCTGAGAGAGCTACGTTTATTAAATTTCTAGCAACTATGTTTGGAACCCGAGGCGGCATAAATCCCGCATAAGTATCGCCTTCATCTGAAGTACTGCTAACCTCAAGCATGGAAGCTGGCGATGGCGTAGTGGTGCCAATCCCAACCTGACTATAGAAATTGGGAGTAATAGATAGAGCCCCTAAAAGGAATAAAAGCGCCTTCATAAAATATGCTTTTAAACAATTACGAAAGGAAAAAAATATTTTGGGGAAATAGTTCTAGGGAGAACAGTCGAAGATATTAAATTCTTTGGAATGTTCCAAAAATAATTCGAGAAATACCCAGGTAAGCTAGCTCTTAACCTTCTTATTATGAACACTTAATGATGGGAACATTTCGTTCTCAGGAGTCCAGATCAAAAGTTTCGGAAGGATCATCTTTAGGATCATAATGGAGCATCCCCTCCCCATCTGCGATAATTGTGCAAACTGTAGCATCACCAGTAACATTTACTATGGTACGGAACATATCCAAGATTCTGTCTACGGGGAAAATAATAGCGATCCAAGCTGGATTTAACCCTACGGATTCCAAGACGATAATCAACATTACCAACCCTGCGCTAGGAACCGCCGCAGAACCAATGGAAGCCAATGTGGCCGTAAGCACAATAGTGATCTGTTGTCCAAAAGTTAAGTCTATCATATGCAATTGTGCCAAGAAAACAACTGCCACGGCTTGATACAAACAAGTTCCATCCATATTTACGGTTGCACCGATTGGCAGCACGAAACTGGTTATCTTATTATCCACTCCGAGGTTTTCCTCCACACATTCCATGGTAACAGGTAGGGTTGCAGCGCTGCTGGATGTAGAAAAAGCCAACGTCTGGGCAGGCGCCATAGCCTTAAAAAATCCGCGATAGGGAATTTTGGTTCTAAAGATTTTCATCAGTAAAGGATAGACAATAAAAATCATCAGCAGCAGGCCTGCCAGAACCGTAAGGGAATACCAACTCAAGCCCTTAAAAATCTCATATACCTTTCCGATATCATCTCCCGCCATTCTACTTACAACTCCCGCTAAAAGAGCAAAAACGAAGAAAGGAGCTGCCTGCATAACCAAATCCACCATTTTCAGGAAGACCTCCATTGCACTGTCCATAAAGTCTGTTACAGGTTTCGATTTCTCATTGGGGATCAGTAATAAACAAACTCCGAAGAAAATACCGAAGAAAATAATCTGGAGCATCAAACCATTATCACTTAGGGAAAAGAAAAAGTTTTCAGGAACTATGTCCACCAAAGGTTGTAAAGGCGTTGTTTCCTTGGTTTTTTCGGCGGTTTTCATTTTTTCCGTGACCGAGGCATCCTTGAGCTCACCTTTGGAAAGGTCTGTTATTTTCTGGGCCCGTTCAAAAAAGGCAGGATCTTGAAGATAATTAATCCCGTCCTTTATTTGCCTTCCCTGCGAAGATGCCCAAATTTCATAACTGATTCTGTTATCTATCCTGCTTTGTTCATCAATCAACTTGCCCGGCTGAATGGCATTAACCAAAACCAAACCCAAACTTACCGCCAATAAGGTTGTTGCCAAATAGGCCAAAAGTGTTTTTCCTCCCATCCTTCCTAAACTTGCGGGATCACCTATGTTTGCCACTCCACTGATTATGGATACCAACACCAAAGGAACTGCTATCAATTTTAAAAGATTGATAAAAATCGTTCCAAAGGGTGCAATCCAATCGATGGTAAATGCACTCCAACCCAATTTGCTAGAAAGCAGGGCCCAGATTATTCCTAAAATAAGTCCGATAATTATTTTCCAGTGTAGGGCGAGTTTTTTCATTTGTAGATGTAAGATTTGAGAGGTGAGATGTGAGTTTTTGGTTTCTTGTCCACTATTTCAATTTTGTTATTTTGTTCAGCAACCAAAAATCCGCCAAAACAAGAGCTGCCATAGCCTCAACAATGGGAACGGCACGCGGAACCACACACGGATCGTGACGTCCTTTACCCTCAGCTGTGGCATTATTACCTTTGTTGTCTATGGTTTCTTGCTTCTGCATAATGGTGGCCACAGGCTTAAAGGCAACTCTAAAATAAATATCCATACCGTTGCTTATTCCACCTTGAATTCCACCGCTCAAATTGGTTTTCGTGGTGCCATCGTTATTAAAAATATCGTTATGATCGCTGCCTTTCATTTGGGAACCGCAGAATCCACTGCCATATTCAAAACCCTTTACGGCATTGATGGAGAGCATGGCTTTGCCCAATTCTGCGTGTAGTTTGTCAAATACAGGTTCTCCCAAACCAATTTGGACATTTTGAAGAACACAAGTAACTGTACCTCCCACAGTGTCTCCTTGTTTTCGGATTTCTCTAATATGGTCTTCCATTTTTTTTGCGGTAGCCTCATCTGGACAACGAACTACATTGCTTTCCGTTTTTGAAAAGTCAAGTTCCTGATAAGGTTTATCAATAAAAATAGTTCCTACGGAAGAAACGAAAGCATTGATTTTGATTTCGGGAATCAGTTGTTTGGCAATTGCGCCAGCCACTACCCGACATGCCGTTTCTCGTGCCGAAGATCGACCGCCACCACGATAATCGCGGATGCCGTATTTTTTTTTCATAAGTGAAATCGGCGTGCGAAGGACGGTAAATATCCTTTATATGACTGTAATCCTTGCTTTTTTGATCGGTATTTTCAATGAGGAAGCCAATCGGGGTGCCAGTCGTTTTTCCTTCAAATATTCCTGAGAGAAACTTTACTTCGTCTTCCTCCTTTCGTTGGGTTACGATGGCGGATTGGCCGGGTTTCCTTCGTTGCATCTCTGCATTTATCGCTTCAAAATCTAAGGAAAGTCCTGCGGGGCAACCATCTATAATCCCGCCAATGGCTTCACCGTGTGATTCGCCGAAAGTGGTAAGGGTAAAAATTTTTCCAAAGGAATTTCCAGCCATGAAGTGGTTTTCAACAAATGTAAACTTTCAAAGGGAATTATTCAAAAATGATTTTTTTTAAAAGGGACTTTTTGAAGCACGACGGTTTGAGTCACGACGGTTTGAATCACAGCTTGTCCCGATTATTCATTGGGAACTTTTTGAATCCTAGCTTTCCCATATTTTTCGTCGGGAACTATTGAAAAGTTGGCTATTGAAATGGGATAATAGTCTGTTCAAGTTAAAATCCTGTGATTTAAACTAATTCAAACCATTCTTATGGAACACGGATGATGCGGATGGTGCTGACTGCACTAATTTGAATTTTAAATTTCGCACATAATTCTAAAAGGTTGTCCAAAAAATAAAATTTGGAAATATGTATAGACTGAGACTTGTCTGAATAAAAGAACGGGGCGAATTTTAGTCCTTTAGGTGTACATTTTCAAAATTATACAAAATAGGAAAGGCGTGGATCGTGTCGCGAAGCGGCGGTTGCTGACCGAAGTCGAAGCAACGTGGTTTTAACCGACCTCATCTTTTGTGGTATGCATGTTTTTGGGAGTTATACCTAAGAAGAATAAACATGGCATTATATAATTAAATTGGTATTATTTAAATAAAAAAGGTTGCCTAAAAAGTTAGTACTGATCTGTTTGAGGAATCCAGTTTCACTAGAGATAGACACAATTGGGGAATATTGCGCCTTATACCTTTAAAAGGCATTATCTCCATTTAAACTGGATAAACAGATTGTTTCGCTTTTTAAACAACCTTGCGTATTGAAAAGTTATATCTTTAAATGGCTGTCGCTCCTGCTTCGGCAACTGCGTGGTCATTTTCGACAACGCTTCCGCTTACACCAATCGCTCCTATTATTTCGTCTTTCCCATTTTTAATTGGAACACCTCCTGGGAAAGTTATTAGCCCTCCGTTAGAGTGCTCGATGTTGTACAATGAACCACCCGGCTGAGACAACTCGCCAACAATTCCAGTATTCATATTGAAGAAACGTGCTGTTTTCGCTTTCTTGATCGAAATGTCAAGCGAACCCAACCAAGCGCCATCCATGCGACCAAAGGCTACCAAATTTGCTCCGGCATCTACCACCGCAATGTTCATTTTAGCATCAATTGATGTTGCTTTTTTCTTTGCCGCAGCAATGATTTTTTCCGCTTGTGCTAATGTAATATTCATGATTTTCTGTTTTTAGTTCTTGTTTCTACTTTAAAGCACAAAGATACAGAGCAAGCTAAGGTCTGTATTTACCAAAACAGTTCATAGACTTATGAAAAAAGGTCAGTTCTTATTCAAATGGATTTTAATTGCCGAAACTAGAAAGCTTCACTTGGACTAAAGCCGAATTTATTTTTGAAAGCAATGCTGAAGTTGGATAGATTGTTATACCCAAAATCCAAATAGATTTCTGAAGGTTTTAGAATTCCTTGCTCCAAGGTTTCCTTCGCTTTTTGAAGACGTTTGTCCTGAAGCCATTTGCCAGGAGAAGTTTTATATTCCCTGATAAAATGTCGTTTAAAGGTCGATAAACTCATATTGCATAAAAAGGCAATCTCCTCTAATTTCAAATTGGAATGAATTTTACTTTCAACCGTTTTTTTAAAAGCCGAGCTTTCATTTATTATTAAGGAGTATAAATACAACTCGAACTTTTTGCCATATTTCTGAATAAGATAAAGCATCAATTCTTCAAATTTCACGGAGAGAAGATTTTCCATAAAAATTGCAGGGGCATTACTTATTGTCGACAATGAATTTAAATAGGAAGTAATGTAAGCATCATTTCCTATTATGAAATAAGGCACTTCATCCCTTACAATCTTTTGCTTTTTGGTGTGCTTTTCTAAAAAATCTTTTAGCCTTTTTTCTGAAAAGAAGAAAAGCTTGCAGTAGTAAATAGTATTTGTATCCAATAATTCCGTCCAAAGCCAATTTCCTTTTTTAAGGAGCAGAGATTGGTCTTTGTTCACTGCAACCGATGTACCTGCGAAGTGAACCTGCTTTTTACCAACTTGCAAAAAACTGAACATATTCATCCCCAAATTCACCTTGCTTTTTACCACGTCATTCGTCATCTTAAAGTCATAGACAAATAAATCTGGTTTTTCCTTTTTATCGTCAAGGTAAATTTGGGGAATGTTTTCTATTGGCATAATTTATTTTAGGACTGAGAATGTATTCCAAACATATTTCCTTCGGTATCTTGGGCTAGGACCATAAATCCATGTTCTCCAAGAGATTGTTTTGATTGAAATATTTTACCTCCCGCGGCTTCAACTCTGCCTTCTTCAATACTACAATCTTCACTGCCAAAATAAACCAAGGTGGAGTTTCCTCCAGCTTGAAAACCATCCATTTTAACAAGTGCTCCTGCAGCGCCTTCGCCGTTCATTGCCATAGGAAAGGATGTCATTTCCATTGAATCATCAATTTCTGTCATGGGCATTTCACTCAGTTCAACTTTTAAAATTGATTCATAAAATTTTTTGGCTCTTTTCATATCATCTACATAAATTTCGAACCATACCACAGGATTTCTTGTTTCCATATTTTTCAGTTTAGATTATTGATTTAAGAAAAACTTTTTTATATCTGCCTAATCGTAAATATACAAAATCGGACTAAGTAGAGATTGAAACTTTTACAACTCTTCCAGCGTTTTAAACGCTGGAGTTAGTCGTGAATCGTGCAGCGAAGCGGTCGTGATTCGAACCGTCCCTTTTCACAGAAGTGCATTCTTCAAAATCGTAACAGGATGCAATGCTTCTCTCCCGGTTCCATCCATAATTTGATGTCGGCAACTGGTACCATTGGTTGAAATTATAACCTCTTCGGAAGTTTTTCGGACTGTCGGAAAAAGTTTCAGCTCTCCTATTTTCATGCTTACGTCATAATGTTCCTTTTCGTACCCAAAACTTCCCGCCATTCCACAACAACCAGAGGGAATAATAGTGGGTTTGTAGTTTTTGGGAAGGTTCAAGATATCGAAAGTTACCTTTTGATTGCTCAAGGATTTTTGATGGCAATGGGAATGGATTTTAATATTTTTTTCTTCTGAAGTGAATTGTTCGGAGGTTATATTTCCTTTTTCAATTTCCCTTGACAAAAATTCCTCGATCAAAAAGGTGTGTTTTGAAATATCCTCTGCGGAAGTTTTGTCGTCCGCCAATCTCAAATATTCATCGCGAAAGGAGAGGATTGTGGAAGGTTCAATGCCAACGAGCGGAAAGGTTTTGGAAACTTTATCCTTCAAAAATTGAATGTTTTTATCGACTTCAATTTTAGCTTCATCTAAAAAACCTTTTGAAAACAAGGCTCTTGCACTGTCCAAAGTGTCAATCACATTCACTTTATAACCCAATTTTAGTAGAAGCAAATACGAATCCACGGCAATTTCTGCATCGAGATAATTACTGAATTCATCGACAAACAGCAAAACATTCCCTCGTGTTTCTACTTTGGTAGAATTTTCTATAAAGAGCTGTCTATCTTTGTTTTGTAATAGATAGCTAAAACTCTTACTCGAAACTTTTGGCAAGGAACGATTTGGATGAACTCCACCTATATTTTTAATGATTCTGGAAGTGAGATAGTTTGAAAAAAACCAATTTGACAATCTTGGGAATCGGGAAGCCATTTTGTTGAGCCTAGTGCTTTTCGCAAAAAGCTTGTTGGAAAATGTAGCTCCGTGGACTTTATGATATTGGTATAAAAACTCCGCCTTTGCGATACTAATGTCCACGTTGCTCGGACACTCACTGGCACAGGCCTTACAACTGATGCACAAGTCCATTACCTCTTTTAATACCTCTGAATCGAACTTATTAATGGCGTTGTTATTGGTCAAAACCTCCCGAAGCATATTGGCCCTTGCCCGAGTAGTATCTTTTTCATTTTTTGTAGCTTGATAACTTGGGCACATTGCTCCTGGTGCATCTTCATTTTTTCTACAATCCCCACTGCCATTACAGTTTTCGGCGAGGCGGAGGATTCCTTGGTAATCGCCGAAATCCATCAAGGTTTCGATTTCTGGCTCCTTTCTGTCGATTTCATATCGGAACGATTCATCCATCTTGAAAGCATCCACGATTTTGCCGGGATTGAAAATATTTTGGGGATCAAATACGGATTTAATTCGCTTTAGAAGTTCGTAGTTTTTTGAGCCTATCATCAATGGAATAAATTCTGCCCGAACTATTCCATCGCCGTGTTCGCCAGAAAAAGAACCTTTGTATTTTTTGCAGAGCAAGGCTACGTCTTTGGTGATTTCCCTAAAATATTGAACATCGGCGCCCTCCTTCAAATTTAAGATGGGTCGGAGATGTAATTCCCCAGCGCCTGCGTGGGCGTAATAAACAGCCTGTTGACCATACTTTTTCATCAAGGCTGAAAATTCTGAAATATAAGCAGGCAAATCTTCCAAAGCCACCGCCGTATCTTCTATGCAGGCCACGGCTTTCCTGTCGCCGACCAGGTTTCCCAGCAATCCGAGTCCCGCTTTACGAAGTTCCAAAGCCATTTCAATCTCTTTTCCTTTCAGCACTGGATTGCTATAACTAAGGTTGGAAGTTTCCAATGAACTCAGCAACGCGCTGGTTTGTTTTTCCAAATCGTCTTCTGTATCGCTCTTCAATTCGAGAAGCAAGATGGCTTTAGGATCTCCTTGGACAAAGAAACGATAAGGTTGATAGGTTTTGTTGTGTTTGGTACAATCCAAAATCACATTATCCATCATCTCACAAGTATGCAACTTGTATTTCATGGCAACACCAACGTCATTCAGGCAATCCTCCAAGGTTTTATAATGAGTGGCCACCATAGTGGTATATTTTGGAGGCAAAGGATCCAATTGCAGAGTAATTTCGGTAGTAAACGCCAAAGTTCCCTCGCTTCCGCACAGAAGTTTGCATAGATTGATTTCTTCCGCAGAATTCCCAAACGTAGAGGTATCCAATAAAGCATCAACCGCATAACCAGTATTCCGGCGATGGATCTCTGGCTTCGGGAATTCATTTTTAATTTCTTGTTGGGTTTCAGGAGAAATCAATTCCTCATAAATCGTTTTATAAATTTTACCCTCCAATGAATTTAAAATGGTTTTATGATGAAATTCTTCTTTGGAAACTTTCTCAAAGACAACTTCTTCTCCATTGGAAAGGATTGTTTTCAGTTTTAAAACCTTATCTCTTGTTACGCCATATTGTATGGAAGTTGTACCGCTACTATTATTTCCCACCATTCCACCGATCATACAACGGTTGCTGGTAGAGGTGTTTGGGGCAAAAAAGAAACCGAATGGTTTTAGGAAAGTATTGAGTTCATCGCGGACCACCCCTGGCTGAAGAGTGACGGTTCTTTCTTGAGAGTTAACCGAAAGAATTTTGGTGAAATGTTTTGAGACATCTACGACAATACCATTTCCAACACATTGTCCTGCTAAAGAAGTTCCCGCTGCCCTAGGTATAAGTGCTGTATTATTAGCTTCTGCAAAGGATATTAACTGCCTAATACCTCTTTCGTTTAGAGGATAAGCCACGGCTAAAGGAATCTTTCTGTACACCGAAGCATCGGTTGCATATAAAGAGGTATGCAACGAATCGATATAAAATTCGCCGTTGAATATCTTTTTAAAATCCTGAAGTCGTTTTTCCATTTCTGAACCGTAAAGTTAGAAATTACTTAACAAAGAATTGTAAGTTCAAGTGAAAGGATTGGCAGGGTATTAACTTTTGTGACATACCATAAGAGGTAACTTTGTCCTCAATATAACTAAAACAAAAATTATGAAAAAGTACATTTTTTTAATTCTGGTAGTCGTAGCTTTCGGATATGAAGGTAGCGCTCAGGAAATCTCAAAGAACGCTATTGGTTTAAGATTGGGGAATAATGATGGATTCGGTCCTGAAATTAATTACCAACGTCACGTTGGTGACAACAATCGTCTTGAGTTTGGATTTTCTTGGCATAACCATAAACATGCTGATGCTATAAAGCTTACTGGTATTTATCAGTGGGTCTGGAACATTGACGGTGGCTTTAATTGGTATGCCGGTCCTGGTGCGGGTCTTGGAATTGTTAGTTATGATAGACATTACTATGATCATGACGACAGATCCGATACATATGCCTTCATCACGGGTACTGTAGGAATTGAATATAATTTCGACATCCCTCTTATGATATCACTGGATGCACGTCCCCAATTTAACTTGGGCTACAACGACGATTTAGGCTTTGATGTGGGTCTAGGGATTCGATATCAATTTTAGAGTTATTAAAATACTCAAATCAATAAAAAATGCCCGGTTCGTCGGGCATTTTTATTTGGTATAATTTAAAGCAAATTTAATACCGATTATGATTTTAAATGTCGCATAAATGCACCTTAAAATCTATATCGGCATTATACCTTAGGGAAATTAACAGGACATGATATAATTAAATTGGTATAAATTCTCATTTACCTTTAGACTACTTATCTAAACTGGTACAGGACTGATCTTTGATGGCCATTTCGTATAGCTTCTCATACATGGGAACTATCTTTTTAGTGTCAAAAACCATAGCCGATTCGATAGCTTGCTTTTTAAATTTTTGTAAGGTTTCATCGGAAGACAATATTTTAAGCCCATTTTCAGCCATTTCTTCCACATCGCCAACCTCACTCAAATAGCCACTTACTCCTTGGATATTCACTTCAGGCAGACCACCGGTATTGCTCGAAATAACTGGAACACCACAGGCCATGGCCTCGAGGGCAGCTAAACCAAAACTTTCCTTTTCAGAAGGGAGAAGGAACAGATCGGTGAAGCAAAGGATTTTATCCACTTCGTTGCTATTGCCCAAAAATCTCACTTTTTCTTCTATTCCCTTTTCTTCGCATAATTTTTCACAGGCCTGACGTTCGGGACCATCACCAACCATTACCAATTTTGATGGAATCTTTTTCTGAATACGATCAAAAATTTCGATTACGTCTTTAACGCGTTTTACGGGTCGAAGATTACTTACGTGGGTAATAATCCGTTCGTGTGGTTCGGCCATCAATCCCCGTTGACAATTGGTACTGACAGATCTTATTTTTTTGGGGATATCAATAAAATTTGGGACCACGTATATTTCCTTTCTAATGTCGAAAAGTCTCAAAGTATCGTCTTTCAGGCTTTGGGAAACCGAAGTAACCACATCACTATTATTGATACTGAAAGTAACTGCGGGTTTGTAAAAGGGATGGTTTCCTACCAACGTGATATCCGTTCCATGGAGAGTCGTAACCATTGGAATAAAAATGTTTTCCTCCGCAAGCATTTTTTTCGCCATATAACCAGCATAGGCATGTGGAATAGCATAGTGCACGTGGAGCAATTCAATTTTATGCAACTTCACCATATCTACCAATTTACTGGAAAGCGCAAGCTCATACGGTTGAAAGTGGAACAAAGGATAAACCGGAACCGTCACCTCATGAAAGTGGATATTCTTGGAAAGAAGTTCCAGTCGCACAGGTTGTTTGTAGGTAATAAAATGAATTTCATGACCGTGTTCTGCCAATGCTAGGCCCAATTCTGTAGCCACTACTCCACTTCCACCGAAGGTTGGATAACATACTATTGCTATTTTCATAATTTATTTATTTGACTAAAGGGATTCACGACCGTCCCGATAGCAATCGGGACTGCACGACCCACGGCAAGCCTGAATTAAAAGATTCCATTTTGGATGTAATAATTTAAAAGCATATTCTTTATGTGGTAACGGTTTTTACTCGGTGTTTTTCCTATCAGTCCGTTTTCTCTTTAATACAGGATGAAAAAACGGGAAAAGCTGTGGTCCGTGTTCCTCATTTCTCCGTTAAAAATCAATTGCCTCATAGATCGCTGCTTGAATTTTACTTCGCAGGTCGCTTTGAATCAATTTACGATTTTCAGCATCGGGGAAGGTTCTATTTGAGAGAAATACATAAACAATCTCCTGCTCTGGATCTGCCCAAGCCAAGGTTCCTGTAAAGCCGCTGTGACCAAAACTAGTCATTGACACACAGCCACAAGTAGGCCCACTTGTTCCCAACTGAGGTTTATCGAAACCTACACCGCGTCTTACATTTTTGTCACAATAATAACATTTATTGAACTCATCAAAAACATCGGGGTTAAAATATCTTTTTCCGCCATAAAATCCCTTCCAAAGATACATTTGCATAATCTTGGCAACATCATTAGAGTTGCTAAAGAGTCCGGCATGACCACTTACTCCGCCAAGCATTGCGGCACCTTGGTCGTGCACATATCCCTGAACTTTCTGGTTCCGAAATACATTGTCCTGTTCGGTTGGAGGAATATTCTCTTTTGAAAATTTATTCAATGGAAGATAGGTGGTATAATTGGCTCCCAGAGATTTGTATAGATTTTCCTGTACGATAGTCTCCATGGGTTTTTCGTACTTATTTTCCAAATATCGTTTCAGAATGTAATAGGGAAGATCACTGTATTTGTATTCCAGTTTCGGATTAAGGTCACTGTCCCGAATAATATCGAAAATAGTATCCATATAATCCTGCCGCATATAGATGTTTTCGGCAACCCTTACATTGAAATCTTTCCCAGGGATATCTGAATAATATTTTGGAGAAACACCATTCTTTTTATCGTTGAGGGTATAGCGATAAAAAGGAATCCAGGCCTTAAAACGCGCATAATGTGAAAGCATTTGTTGCAGAGTGATGTTGGCTTTATTGGAGTGCTTATAATCTGGCAACATCTCTGAAAGTTTGCTATCCAACGAAAGTTCCTTTTTATCTACCAACTCCATAACCATAGGTAAGGATGCCAATATTTTTGTAAGGGAAGCAAGGTCATAAACATTTGAATCCCTTACAGGAATATTTTTATCGTATTCGTGATATCCAAAGTTTTTCTGATAAATTACCTTGCCCTTTCTGGCCACCAAAATCTGGGCTCCCGGAAACATTCCCTCTCTGATTCCTTTCATTGCCAAAGAATCGATTTTTCTCAGTTTATAACTGTTCATCCCCACACTCTCGGGTGTTCCATATTGAAGTCTCCGTAAAGTTTTTGTGTTGAAATGGGTATTTAATGGAAAATCAGGACCCAAAGAAACAGGCAATTTTCCTTTTGCTTCCCTCGCTCCAAAAATGAGCTGGGCAGAAAGCTCTTGTGAAATCCTGCTGTTTTGATAGGAAATTATTACCCCCTCAATGTTTGCAGTTGTTTTTAAATCCAACATTGCGTAAGGGCGCGCAAAAACATCAAGGATTACGGTATTTGTGCGAGCGATCTCATAGAGCCATACCAGTTCTTTATCTGTAAACTCAAACTTCTTCCATGGATTATCATTTGATTTATGAAATCCGATAATTACGTAATTGAAATCTTTGAGTTTTTGGACATATTCATCTAGACTATTGGCCTTTACCCAAGTAACCTGACCGTACTTTTTGAGTTCATCCAAGAAATATTCTCCCGAATCATCTCCAAGGTTAACGTAGGCTATGTTTTTTTTATCAAGATCTTTTATGGGAAGAATTGCACGGTCATTTTTGATCACTGTCAAGGCATTTGCCATCGCTTCTTCATAAAGTGCATCATCATTAACAGTATTCAAATTGTCGACCAAATACATCATATTGACCGGCTTATAATGATTGAGGCCGACTTTATATTTGGCATATAAAATCTTTTTCACTGAAGATGCCAGTCGTTTTTCGGTAATTATTTGACCTTCATAAGCCGCTACCAGAAAATCAACTGCCTTAGGAACGTCTTCCGGAATTAGGAGCACATCGTTCCCCGCCAAAAAAGCTGCCAATTCGATTTCTCCTGGGTTTTTGTAATTGGATGCACCCTTCATATTTAGGGCATCCGTAAAAATAAGTCCATTAAAACCCAATTCTTCCTTTAAAAGTCCTGTGACTATTCTAGAAGAAAGTGAAGAAGGAAAATTGTGTTGTGATTCCAGTGAAGGAACATTTAAATGGGCCACCATCACCGTGTTAACGCCTTCATTTATCAATCGTTTATATGGGTACAACTCCAGAGTATCCAATCTTTCCTTCGAAAAATCCAAGGTTGGAAGGGTTTTATGACTGTCCTTATCGGTATCGCCATGTCCGGGGAAATGCTTTGCGCTTCCCAAGATACCTGCACTTTGCATGCCTTTCATGAAAGCAATTGCCTTCTCGGTTACGTTTTCTTTGTCTTCTCCGAAAGAACGATTACCAATAATGGGATTTTTTGGGTTTGTATTTATATCCACCACCGGAGCAAAGTTGATATGGACTCCCAAGCGTTTGGCTTGTTCTCCAATCCGCTTACCGACTTTTTGAACGATTTTATTATCGGTTATGGCTCCCAAGGTCATATTCCACGGAAAGGCGTAGGTAGAATCAAGACGCATGGCAAGGCCCCATTCAGCATCCATTCCAATCAGTAAGGGGACTTTTGCCAGTTCTTGGAACTCATTGTTGAGTTTCGCCTGTCGCATAGGACCTCCTTTAGAAAAGATAACTCCCCCAATATGGTAATTGGATATTAGATCCTTTATTTTATCAATCTTGGCTTGGGGATCACTGGAAAAAATATCGACCATAAAAAGCTGGCCTATTTTTTCCTGGGTAGTCATATTTTCATAAATACTATCCGCCCATTTTTTCTGGTTCGGGAAATCGTCTTTAACAATAAGTGGATTTCTTTCCTGGGAATAGAGCTGAAAACAAAAGAGAATAGCAAAGCCTGCAAACAATAACTTTTTCATATCTATGAAAGCTTCGATTAGGATAAAAATCTACTGTGCCAGCTATCTTTGGCCGGGACTTCCCAATTTTCCAGATACTCCAATTTTGTATTTACAAGATTATTAAAAACGACCGTGTTTTTTGAAACAGATTTGTCCTTTGCCATTTTTTTAAAATCTTCCAAAGGTTTGTAGGCGATATATTCACCAGAATAAAAAGTAACGTTCATTTTATCTAATAAATCAACATCAAATTTTTCCTGAAGAGACTGGATAAAATGCACCGAGGCATCAATACTACAACCGGAAGCGGAAGCATTTGCCTGATTAAGTCCTATAACAATAAAGCGATTGTATCGAACTTCTACCGCTGCTTCAAGAGCTGCGCCGTGTGCCGTCCATTTTGTTAAAAATTCTTCTGATTTCTCTATAATTTCAGCAACTTCCTGGTCACTTAATTTTCTGTTTGCCTGATAGACCCACACTCTGGAATCTTCGGGTAGGCTTTTGAATTCTGTCAACATTCTAATTTTTCTTTTTCCTTTTATTATTCCTACAAGTATTAGCAACTTACTTGAAGATGAGGTTAACTCTATTTCTTATAAATCGTCGGCACTGGCAATCATTTCAGCGATATCCATAACCTGGACCTTGTTTTCTACATTTTTAGCCTTTACCCCATCCGTCATCATCATCATACAGAACGGACAACCGGTAGCAATTATTTCAGAGGTGGTCTCCATTGCTTCTTCAGTTCTTTCAACATTGATATCCTTGGTACCTGGTTCAGGTTCTTTAAAGACTTGGGCGCCACCAGCTCCACAACATAATCCGTTACTTTTATTGCGTCGCATTTCCACTAGTTCCACATCCAGTTTTTTAAGAAGATTTCGGGGAGCTTCGTATTCACCATTTGCTCTTCCTAAATAACAAGGGTCGTGAAAGGTAATTTTCTTTCCTTTAAACTTGCCACCTTCCACTTTTAGTCGTCCCTCATTAAGCAAGGACTTTAAAAATTGGGTATGGTGCATAACTTTATAATTTCCTCCCAATCCCGGATATTCATTTCCTATGGTATTAAAACAATGGGGACAAGCGGTAACAATCTTAGTTATTCCGTAACTGTTCAATACTTCAATATTTGCCATGGCCTGCATTTGGAACAGGAATTCGTTTCCGGCCCGTTTTGCGGGATCGCCATTACAGCTTTCTTCGGTTCCCAAGACGGCAAAATCGATCTTCGCACTATTAAGTATCTTAACAAAGGCCTTCGTTATCTTTTTTGCACGATCGTCAAAGCTACCGGCACAGCCCACAAAAAAAAGAACTTCCGGCATTTTGCCCTGGGCTGCGTATTCAGCCATTGTTGGGACTTTTATTGGTTCACTCATTTTTTTAATTTTCTGGTTCCAGATTAAAGGTTTATGGTTTGGGGTTTGGGGTTTCTGGTTTCTGGTTTCTTCAGGTTTCAGGTTTCAGGTTTCAGGTTTCAGGTTTCCAAAACAATCCATCTACCCCCAACCCCTAAAGGGGCGCTTATGCGCTGATTCCCTTTAATATGGGGTTAATCTATTAATCTTCGAATACTTCAATGGTAACTTTTTTCTCTACCCCCAGCCCCTAAAAAGGGGCTAAACCGTTGATTGACTTTAGAACCGGGTTAATCTATTAATCTTCAAACACTTTAATCGTAACTTTTTTCTCTACCCCCAGCCCCTAAAGGGGTGCTTATGCGCTGATTCCCTTTAATATGGGGTTAATCTATTAATCTTCAAACACTTCAATGGTAACTTTTTTCTCTACCAAATCGGTGAATTTTCCTTTGTATCGGGTGGCTTTTACTAAATGATTATCAACCCAATGATAATTTCCACCGCGTGGTTTTCCCATAAGCATAGAATGATATTTAAAACCGTGTTTATCCAACCAAGTTTCAGTTATTTCTCTATGTGCTTCAGTTCTTGAGGTGAAGAAACAAATAATGTGGCCTTCGTCGTACCATTTGTTCAATGTTTTTAAGGCATCGGGAAAGGGCTCACACGTTACCATTCTTTCCGGTTCTTCGTTGGGAATATCCTCGGTAATGGTTCCGTCAATATCAATTAAGTAGTTTTTTATCCCTTCTGGAAGAATTGGGCTCACATGTTCACCCTTTTCTACTTTATCACTCAGCATTTTTTCTACTTCGTATTTCTTCATTACTTTTCATTTTTAAAAAAATCATCAACCTCATTTTTCAGATTAGGAACATGTTTTTTAATAATTACCCAAACTATCTGGATCTATACTGTCATAAGCATGAACTAATCTATTACGCAGAGCGATTATTTCAACTTCATTTTTAATATTTAAACTGTTGTCGAGTTTTTTTAATTTGTTTAACGCCTCTCCAATAATGGCCAAATGACGCTCAACAGCACTTTGGGTCTTTAAATCTTTATCATAATCACTGAAGGAATCAATATCAATTATAAATTCCTCTATCAAACTTATAGATAATGAAATATCCATCAATAATTTCTCACACTCCTGCTTCATAAATCAAAACTTTTGTAGCCTCAATATTCTTCCTAAGGATTGGATTTTTGATTGATTTATAAGTTAATAAATCAACTTTCCTTTGAAAAAAATTCTCAAACTTACTCCAGACAGAAATTAACTTTTCACCTCTTTCCATGGGATCATCCGCATTAATCTCAATCAATAAGTCAATATCGCTATTTGCCTCTGAAAAATCACTGCGGGTAGAAGAACCAAAAGCATATAATTTTCCAACCTTATGAGTTTCACATAATAATTGAAAGGCTTCGCTTTTCGATTTTATTTCTTCGAGAATTTTCATGTGTCTTTGGAATTGATTTAATCAATTTTCATCTTTCCAGTTCAAACGGTCCATTTGGTTGTAAGGCCATGGGGCGCCGTTATTTTCAATATTGGTCATCGCGACATTTAGTTCTTGCGGGGCGGCGGATTGTTCCATAACCAGATATTGTCTCATATCCATAATGATGCTCATCGGCTCGATACTTACGGGACAAGCTTCTACACAAGCGTTGCAGGTGGTACAAGCCCAAAGCTCCTCTCGCAGGATATAATCATCGAGAAGTTGTTTTCCATCCGGCTTGAATTCTCCGTTTTTATCGATGTTTCGCCCAACTTCTTGCAAGCGGTCACGAGTATCCATCATTATTTTCCTGGGAGAGAGCAATTTACCCGTAATATTTGCTGGACACACACTGGTACAACGGCCACATTCCGTGCAGGTATAAGCGCTTAGCAATTGGAATCTGTTCAAATCCATAACGTCACTGGCACCAAACTTTGTGGGAGCAGCTTCGGCAGCTCCTTCGGGAGGAGCAGCAAAAGGATCGACGTTTGGATCCATCATCATCTTTACTTCATCCGTAACAGATTGGAGATTTGGGAATTTTCCCTGAGGGACAACCCTTCCGAAATAAACATTGGGAAAGGCCAATATAATATGCAGGTGTTTTGAGAAATATAGGTAATTCAGAAAAACCAGAATTCCAACGATATGTAGCCACCAAGCTGCACGTTCCACCCCAATTAGACTACTAACGGAAAGATTGTCCAAAAGTGGTACGATGTATTGGCTAATGGGAAATGAACCAGCCTTTGTGTAATGTTCTGGTTGTAATATCTGCAATCTTTGGTCAGCCGCGTTCATGGTTAGGAACAATACCATAAGAACCATTTCGAAATAAAGAATATAATTGGCATCATTTTTAGGCCATCCCTTCATCTCGCGAGCCCAGAATCTTTTTAATTTTTGAATGTTCCGTCGGGTCCAAAACAAAATAACGCCTACGAGAACTAGAAATGCCAAGATTTCAAAGGCCGCAATTAGAAAATTGTACAGCCCCATGGGAAGAACAGTGGAAAGTACGCGATGGGTCCCAAAAATACCGTCAATAATAATTTCCAGAACTTCAATGTTGATGATGATGAATCCTACATATACAAAAATGTGCAACAGTCCAGGAATTGGCCTAACCACCATTTTCGATTGTCCCAATGCTATACGGAACACATTGCCCCATCGTTCCGCTTTGTGGTCTGAGGCGTCTATTTCACGCCCCAACTTGATGTTTCTGATAATCTTGCGAATATTCAAGGTGAAATACCCAATTCCAGCCGCAAGAAGGATAAAAAATATTATGTTCGGAATATATTGCATAATTTAAAGGTCTTCGTTATCAGGAGCTTCATATTCTCTGGCCTTCTTTCCAAAAACCGAAAAATGAACATAGCGCTTTGGATTTAGTTTCAGGTCTTGTAACAATTCTTCCAATTGACGGGAAGCGCCTTCGAGGTTTTCATAGAGTTTATCGTCTTTCAATAGTTTTCCCATAGACCCTTCACCATTATCCACCCCACTTACAATTTTGTTCATTTTGTCCACAACATTTTGAAGGTCTCTAGCCAACTTTCCGGTTTCCAACTTGGCTAGCGAGTCTGTAAGCTGGGAAAGATTGCCCGCGGTTTTTTCAAGACCGGTAAAGGTGTTATCCAATTTATCCGTGTTATTCGATAAAATGTGGTTTAGATTCTCCGAAACGCCGGAAAAAGAATTTAATGTATTATTGAGGTTTGCTATTGCTTCCTTAAGATTTTTCCGTGTTTCGGTATCTATAATATCGTTCACGTTTAGCAGAAGGGTATCCATAGTAGCCAAGGTATTGCTGACTTTTTTCTCAATAGGTCCGAGTGCCTTGCTCACGGCAGAAAGCATGCTATCCTCAATATCACCCACGAGAGTATCACCACTTTTGGCAATGTTATTGGCATCGTATTGCGGAAAGATTCCCAAGGATTTTCCTCCAATAAGACCCGCACTGTATATTCTTACAATACTGTTCTTCGAGAAATCAAAGTCTTTTTCAACAGAAAACTTAACGATGAGACTTCCCTTTTCATTGGCGAAAGTGATATTCTGCACTTTTCCTACGGTGAGTCCATTTATAGTTACCGGAGCGGCAATGGCCAAGCCCTCGACATTTTGGTATTTTACAAAGAATTCCCGATTTTTCTCAAGCAGATTAGTGCCTTTCAAAAAGCTGTAACCAAAAATTAGCAATAGAATGGCGCCAATGGCGAGAATCCCTGTTTTTACTTCTTTCGATAGTTTCAAGTGAGTAGTTTTAGATTATGGGCAAATTTAATTGATAAATATAAGGAATGCCCCTTAATTGGCTTTGGATTTTAACACTTGCGAAAGATTTACTTTTTTTCCTTCCTTAAAAGCGACTATGTAGGCTGAATCAAAACCCTTTTGCCGAGCGAAGGTTTTCATCATTTCAATTTTGTTGTAATCTGAGGTCTCTCCATAATAATATTTGTAAAGCCCATCCTCCTTATCACGGGTTACTTCTTGGAGACCCTTGAAATTATTGGGCTTAGGATCAAGTTTTTTACCACTTGCAGCCAGTTGAACCTTGAAAGTAATGCCTTTGTAAATATCTTCTTTCGTTTCTTCAATAGCCTTCTCAACCTTTATCTGTTCTATTTCAGGATCCCTAATTTTTAAGTTTGAATTTGCTTCAGATAAACTAGCTATATATCTTGTTATGGCGTTCGCGATTTCTCGGGCCATATCGCTCTGACCCTTTGCAGAGTTTAAGTAGGCTCCCTCGTGCTTATTGGTCAAAAAACCTGTTTCAATCAAAACACTGGGCATATAGGTGTTGTGCAACACCCAAGAATCCTGCTTGTTTGACACTACGGTCATTTTGTTTCAGGTTTTGAACAATATTATTCTGAACCAAACTAGCCAAGAGAATACTTTGATCCAAATATTCTTCCTGCATTAGTACCATTCCTATAAGCGATTCGGGAGCATTGGGATCAAAACCACCGTATTTCTCTTCATAATTCTCCTCTAGATAGATTACTTCGTTTTCTTTCTTCGCCACCTCGAAGTTTGCTTGGCTTTTGTGAAGTCCCAACACAAAAGTCTCAGTACCATAAGCCTGAGAACTATGTGCATTACAATGTACAGAAACAAAGAGATCGGCATCACTCCTATTGGCAATTGCTGCACGCTCACGTAACTCTAGAAACACATCAGTTTTACGGGTATAAATAACCTTAACATTTGGAAGTTTTTCTAAAGCGGCGCCAACTTTAAGCACTATGCTCAGCGCAATATCAGATTCCTTATAGGCTCTGTTGTGTCCTGTGTTTCCTGAATCATGACCACCATGACCCGCATCCAAAACAACAATAAAGGGTTTTATAGGATTTACTGCCGCTGTTGCAATGGATAAAGAAAATGATAGACTTATTATTAATACGAAAGAAAAAAATATTTTCATTTGCATCTGCATATACTTTATGGTAATTTGATAGTAGCCCGCCTCATGGACGACCAAGGAGTTCCCACTTTACACATCAAAAATATTGTTTGTAAAATGTAAATGGGCATTGTCATATTGATTTTAACGATTTATACGATTGAATATTATTTTAATGCTTCCGAAGGAATAGCAACCCTTGTTTTACTGCAAGAATAGGATGAAAAATCGATTCTAGGATCTTTGGATAAATTAAATCTTTCTACCTTTTCTTTTCTAAATCTTTTCAACCTGTTTCTTAGCTCTGGTTAATCCTTTTTCTGAAAATCTCAATTAAAAAAACGTACCCGAGAAAATATGTTTAATTTTGAGCGTTTCAAATACTGAGCCAAATCTACAAAATAATCGTATCGGAGCATTGCAGACCCACAAGCATTACTTAACAATCTTCTTAACATTCCTGCTCTTAAGTGGTGGTTTTTTGCATGCACAGGATATTCCTGTAAAGAAGGAAACCAATATTCCCAGAACTGATAGCTTGGAACAATCTTTCAAACCTGAAGGAGATTCGCTTTCCATAAACCTAAAACCCATTGTTGATGAACTGAACGAACGAACCCAGGACACAATAAAATCTGATTCCATAAAACCTGTAAAAGAGACCCTTACTGATGTTGTGGAATATTACGGAGAGGATTATGTGTTTTTAAACCGGAAGGAAAAGAAGGTTTATATGTACAATAAGGCATTTGTTATATATGAGGATATGCGAATAGATGCAGGTTTGATAATTCTGGATTATAACAAAAATGAAGTTTATGCCAAAGGAATAGATAGTGCCGGGGTTTATAGCCAACGTCCCGTTTTTGTTCAAGGAACCAATAAGGTTGAGCCCGATTCCATTCGTTATAATTTCAATTCTAAAAAGGCATTGGTCTTCAACAGTCGCACGGAACAGGATGGATTTAATGTCATTTCAGAAGTGACAAAAAAAGTAAATGATTCGGTAGTATATCTTAGGAATGTTCGGTTTACCACTTCAAAGAATATTGACGATCCCGAATATTATTTTTATACCCGAAAGGCGAAATTTATTCCGAAGAAAAAAATCGTTACCGGTCTAACCAATATGTATATCGCCGATGTACCAACCCCTGTAGGATTACCTTTCGCATATTTTCCCTTGACCGAAAATCGTACCTCTGGTTTTATCATCCCTTCCTTTGGGGAGAACAACAATCGAGGATTCTTTTTTCAGAATGGAGGCTATTATTTTGCCATTAATGATTATTTGGATATTAGCGCTTTAGGTGATTATTATACCAATGGAAGCTTTGCCCTTCGCGGAGAATCCAGTTACGTGATGCGATACAAGTTTAGAGGAAATGTGAGCCTCCGATATGAAAGTCTCGTGGAAGGCGAACGTGGTTTTCCCGGTTTTAGCCAGGGAAGTATATACAATATCCGGTGGACGCATACCCAGGATGCCAAGAGTAATCCGAGTTCCCGATTCTCCGCTTCTGTGAATTTGGGAAGTAGCAAATATTTCACCGAATCCATCAACCAGACCAATAACGCCAGTGCTTTGGTAAACACCTTAAGTTCCTCGGTTTCATACTCAAAGACCTTCGAGGGTGATCCGCAGGTAAACTTAACACTTGCCGGAACACATTCCCAAAATACGCAGACACAGCAAATCTCCATGACCTTGCCGAACCTGAACGCCAGCGTTTCGCGTATTTATCCCTTTTCACCGAGCGATGGATCGAAGAAGGGAATTATTGAGAACATAAATTTTCAATACAATCTTGCGGCGGAAAACCGGATACAAACTACGGATTCGCTTTTTTTTAAGCCCGAAATGTTCCACGATGCACAGGTTGGAGCGCAACATACCATTCCTATCACTACAAACTTTAAAGTGTTGAAATATCTGAGCGCGTCTTTAGGAACAAACTATCGTGAAACTTGGATGCTCAAGACCACACGACAATTCTATGATGAAAATGCCCGTAATGGTCGGGGTGGAGTTGTACGGGATACTATTTCAGGTTTTGACAGTTATCGCACCTATAACTTTACAGCGAGTCTTGGAACTACCGTATACGGACTTTTCAACTTTGGAAAAGATAACAAGATCCAGGCGCTTCGACATGTAATGCGCCCTTCACTGGGTTATGTCGTCAATCCTTCTTTTGATAGATATTACGATGAGTTTACAATTCCGCTAACAGCAGAAGAGGCAGCTGGAGAGACCGTTGAATACTCTAGATTCCAAAATACAATGTACGGAGCACCTGGAAAAGTGTACTCCAGCAGTATCTCGATGGGTCTGAGCAATACTTTTGAAGCCAAAGTACGCAACCGAGATACTACCGTTGCCGAGCCCAAAAAAGTGATTTTATTGAACAACCTAAACTTTAGCACCTCATATAATCTTGCAGGAGACTCCCTTCAATGGGATGCCGTGAGGTTTTCGGGAAGTATTCCGGTGGTGCCAAAACTGGACTTTAACTTCAGTGGATCCTTGGATCCGTATGCGTTGGATAATAATAATCAAAAAATCGACGTTTTCAATATTGATAACGGCGGGAGTCTTTTTCGTCTTGCCAATGCCAATTTGAGCATGAATTATTCCTTTTCCAGTAAGGATTTCGACAAACGTACTACTAGCAAGGATCGAATAGACAATGAAACTTTCAGGAATGGAGGTCGTCCAGACGATCTTTTCGGTGAGGCCGGAGATATTTATGACGGCCGGCTTTACCAAGACGAAAGTGACGAAGATGAGGAAACCAGAACCAATGTGGAATGGTATAATTATAAGATTCCTTGGGATGTCCGGCTAGCTTACACCATTACTTATGCAAATGATCGGCGACAAAACGAGATTAGCTCCCAATCAATAATGTTTAGCACCAATCTCACTGTGGCACCTCGATGGACCGTGGGAGTATCATCTGGATATGATTTTAAGAATAGTGGTGTAACTTTGACCCAGTTCAGATTCCAGCGCGATCTGGAGTCGTGGCAGATGAGTTTTAACTGGACACCAATAGGTAGCGTCAACACCGCTTGGTATTTCTTTATTGGAATAAAATCGTCTATGCTAAGTGATATTAAATATGACAAACGACGGGAGAGCGATAAGAGACTGTGATGAAATTGAAGACGAAATCGAAGATGAAGATGAAGATGAAGATGAAAAACGGATTATTCCTAAGCACCTAAGCTTATAAACCATCGACTTATAAACTTTTAAACTCATAAATTAATCAACTCATCGACTTCTAAACTTTTAAACCTATTAACCCAATAACAACTCAAAACATGAAAACAATAATAACCACTACCCACGCCCCTGCTCCTATTGGGCCATACAATCAGGCAATCCTTAAAAACGGGATGCTTTTCACTTCGGGGCAGATAGCCATTGATCCTAAGTCGGGAGATTTGGTTTTGGATGATATAGAAACTGAAACGAAGCTTGTAATGGCCAATTTAAAAGCCATTCTTACTGCAGCGGGGATGACTTTTGAAAACGTATTAAAGGCGACGATTTTTATCAGTGATATGAATAATTTTGCTGAAATCAATAAAATTTACGGTTCATATTTTAATGAAGCCACCGCGCCTGCCAGAGAAACTGTGGAGGTCTCAAAGCTACCTAAGTCGGTTAATGTTGAGATTTCGGTGATCGCTTCGCTATAAAAATTCCATAAAATTGAGAATGAGGTTTTTTTCTTTATTAAACTGGTCAGGGAAAATAGCCTCCATTCATCAAAAAATCTTAGTTTTCAAATTTTTAGTTTCTTAAAGAAATCTAAGTGAAATCCATTAAATTCAAACCTAAATATCGCATTTCTAATTATTTGGGATAATCGTAATGACTTGATTTCTCAATTCAGAAAACAATTTAAAAAACCTAAAAAGATTATTATAATAATACCTTTGGAATAGTTTTAACCTAAACAACCTAAAATGAAAAAAAACAACTCCTTAATAGCAGTTTTGCTAACCGTATTATTTCTTATGCCAAATTTCACTTCTTATGCCTGTACCAGACTTGTGTACAAGGGGAAAGATGGACTTTATATCACCGCTCGTTCCATGGATTGGAAAACGGAAATTCCACCCAATCTTTGGCTTTTCCCAAGAGGAGTTGAAAGAACCGGAAAGGTAGGTCCAAACTCAATAAGATGGACTTCCAAATATGGTAGTATCGGGACCACCTCCTGGGATATTGCCACAGCGGATGGTATGAATGAAAAAGGCCTGGTTGCAAATATGCTTTGGCTGGGTGAATCGACTTATCCTGAGTATAATCCGAAAACCGATAAAAATGGTTTAGTCGTATCCTTATGGGCGCAATATATGCTCGACAATTTTTCAACTGTAAAAGAAGCGGTTGAAAAGTTTAAAAAAGACGGAATAATCGTTGTATCAGATCTAATTCCAGGGACAGAAATGTTTACCACCGTTCATCTTTCCATATCGGATGCCACAGGTGATAATGCTGTATTTGAATATGTTAATGGAAAATTATCCGTTCATCATGACCAATCCTACAATGTGATGACCAATTCACCAACATTTGATAAGCAACTTGCGCTTAACGATTATTGGAAAACCATACCCGGAACAGAGTTTTTACCTGGAACCAATAAAGCGGCGGATAGATTTGTAAGGGCTTCTTATTACCTTGATGCACTTCCCAAAGTAGACAACACCCGAGTGGCCGTTGCTTCCGTTTTCAGTGTCATTAGAAATTGTTCCGTTCCCTTCGGTATTTCAACCGAAGACCAACCTAACATATCCTCTACCAGATGGCGAACCGTTTCGGATCATAAAAATTTGACATACTACTTTGAATCTACCCTTACTCCTAATACTTTTTGGGTGGATTTAAAAAAAGTGGACTTTGGCCCAAAAGCTTCCATAAAAAAGTTGGCAGTCGATAACGTTCAAACTTATTCAGGGGAAACATCGGCGTTATTCAAGGTCACAGAACCATTTGTTTTCTTTGGAATTGAGTAATTTTACTTTGCTACCATAAAAAGCAACCTAGCTTAATTGTATTGATAAAGAAAAAATGATGGGTGGGTTGCCAGCACGAAGAAACAACCTTTCTTCTATATTATTTTAGGGAAAAGCCTAAAGTGCAATAAAATTAATACATAATGATAAGATGAAATCGGGAAACAAACTTATAGGCGTTGGACTATTAACAGCCGTTTCAGCTTCCCTTTGCTGCATAACTCCCGTTTTAGCTTTGATGGCAGGAACCAGTGGTCTTGCTTCCACTTTTTCTTGGTTGGATCCTTTTAGGCCCTATTTAATCAGCTTGACGATTTTGGTTCTTGCTTTTGCCTGGTATCAAAAACTAAAACCACAAAAAATAATAGACTGCAACTGCGAAACCAAGGAAACAACACCTTTCATTCACTCCAAGATTTTTTTGGGGATTATCACAATTTTTGCAGGGCTAATGCTCGCTTTTCCAGCGTATGCAACCATCTTTTATCGGCCATTAGAAAAGCAAACAATCGTAACCGCGCCGGCAAACATTCGGATAGCAGAATTTAAAATAAGCGGAATGACCTGTTCAAGTTGCGAAGATCACGTACATCACGAAGTAAACAAATTGGCAGGAATAATCGAGACGAATGTTTCATATGAAAATGGAAACGCAATCATTGAATTTGACAAGACCCAAACCGACATAAAGGAAATAGAGAAGGCAATTGTCAAAACAGGGTACTCCGTGATCGACGAAAAAGAAATCAAATGAAGATTATACTGCAATCGACAATTTCCTGCCCCTTTTGTGGACACAAAAAAGAAGAAACAATGCCCACAGAATCTTGTCAATATTTTTATGAATGTGAAAACTGCAAGAAAATATTAAAGCCAATGCAGAGAGATTGTTGTGTTTATTGCAGTTATGGGACCGTAAAATGTCCATCTATTCAAATGGGAGCGTGTTGCTGACACTAAACAGGAAAAAAACTTCACATAAAAAACCGCCTCAACGCGAATGCTGAGACGGTTTTCTTCATCAAACAAATTTACTACAAAGTCCGATGTCCGTTAATCGTTACGGTTTCGTTATCACCATTACTAAATTGACCACTTATTACGTCTCCCGAAATATTTCCAACTACTCTTCCGTTTTCTGATTCCACCAATTGATTGTTGGCATTTATGGTCCCTCCAATATCGTCTGGAGTTGAACCAGCCTGATTATCTAGGGCTATTCCTCCCCATAAATTCAAGGCCCTGGATAATAAAATATTGAAAGTTCCTGTTTCTCCTCCCGTAATGGAATAGGTGCCTTCAAAAGCTTCAATAAGTGAAGTGGATGTTTCTTTATATAATGCAAAAACAGCATCGGGATGTCCAGGTATATCGGAAGAAATAACGGTTGGATCTCCACCGCCCGGGGCAACCGAGAACGTTAGCGAAACAGGACTTCCGTCATAAGTTCCTGTGAACGGAGCAACATAGGGCTGGCCGTCAATATAGGAAACATTTGATGTTAATGATGCAGAAATACCATCAAGGGTCATGATGGCCGTAATGGTGTTAGAGCCATTTTGGATGTCTATGGATAACGTACCCGAAGAACCAACTTCAATTCCTTTGTAAACTCCTTTGGCGCTATTGTCATTTTCGGGCAAGGCATCTGGGGTTTTCACGCAGGTGTCACAAGCGTAGGGAGGTGTGGTGTCTTCATCATTATCCTTTGAGCAGGAATTAAGGGATAAACTTATTAGCAGAATAAATATTGGTGCAATAAGTAAGATTGAAATTTTTCTAGCTTTTTTCATTTGATTTTTCTTTAGTGGTTGAAGGATAAAAGGATTGTTCCTTAATCCTATCAAATGTAATTCACACAAGATCAAGCGGAAATAACCAAAAAGTAGTAATCTACGATTGAGGTGTTATTTGGGAAATGTTTTATTTAAGGCTTCGGTTCTAGAATTTACCTGAAGCTTTTCGTAGATATTTCGGATATGCGTGCGAACGGTTTCGGTACTCAAAAACAATTTATCGGCTATTTCCTTATAACGTAATCCTTCGGATAGTTGTAATAAGATTTCCTTTTCCCTTGCAGAAAGTTTTTTTATTTCATCATTATCTTCCGGAAGTTTGTGAAAGGAAGCAACCACTTTTCGCGCAATATTGCTGCTCATTGGAGAGCCTCCATGATAAACATCAACGATAGCGTCCAAAATTTTGGAAGGTTGCGTGGTTTTGGTTATATAGCCCTTGGCACCTGCCTTCAAGGCTCTAAACACAGAATCCGTATCCTCAAAAGAAGTACACATTACAAAATTAGTTTTGGATGTTTGAGGAGCCAATTCGCTCACACAGGCAATCCCATCTTTTCGGGGTAAGTGGATATCCATCAGGACAACATCAAGTTGCAAAGTCGGGATAATATCAATTGCAGATTCGGCATCGGCAAATACATGTTTACAGGAAAAGCCTTCGCTGCCATCAATAAGGATCATCAGACTTTCCCTGATTTGTTTTTCGTCTTCAACAATTCCAACCTGTATTGCCATTAAAATGAATTATTGGATTTATAGCTGTATTAAAATTACACTTTTTGCTAAATGGGGAAATACCATTTTAGTAGTAATCGTATATTTTCTCCAATCCCAAATTCAAGTTCAAGCTTTAAAAATAGTAGCCAATTTAATTAAAATCTTCACTTCCGTTCCAACATTTAATGTACTGGTAACGGAGAGCGCTCCTCCTATTCGCTCTATTCGACTTTGCATGTTTTTAAGACCATTGCCAGTGGATTCTATGTTTTCAAAACCAATGCCGTTGTCTTTGATTGTCAATATGAAATCTGAATCGGAAATGTCTATTTTAAAATTGATTTTCGTTGCTTTGGAATGTTTCGCAATATTGTTGACTGCTTCCTTTACTACAAGAAACAATGCGCGATGAATTTCATTGGCAATGGCTATTTGGAGAATATTCTCAGAGATGGAATATTCAATATCTATGTCATAATCCTCAATATAATCGGTGGTGTATTCCCGCATTCGCATTACCAGATTCGTCAAGGTTGCATTTTCAGGATTCAAGGCCCAGATCAAATCCCGCATATTATCAATCATAGTCTTCGCGGTTTCTTGAATGGATTCGGTATTACTTCTAATTTCTGGATGATTTTTGGATTTTTGGGAGATTATCTCACTCAAAAAGTTGATTTTGGACAATCCCGAACCCAGATCGTCGTGAATATCCTTAGCCATTCGGATGCGTTCTGCTTCTTCCGTTTCCTTGATGGCCTTTTCTCGGTCAATTTGGTTCTTTAGCTTCTGCTGATTCTTCCAAAAATAGGCAATTGAGAGAAGTAGGATTATCATCAAACCAAAACCAGCCATCAAATAATTCCTTCGCTTAATTTGAAGTTGCTGCTCTTGTATTGTTAAATCCCTAACCTTGTTTTCTAGTTCCAGAGTATGAATCTTAGCTTCCTTTTTCTGTGTTTCATAAACAATCTTAAATTCCGATAAAGATGCAGCTTCCTTTTCCTCGATCATCAATTTATGAGTTTCCAATTGCTCATTTTTAACTGCCAAAGCATTTTCAAATTGATTTTGCCTTATATAGATTTCGGCTAAAATATCATACGATTTTAGAAGGTTTGGTTTGGCGTCAATGCTTTTTAAAATTTCAACACTCTTTTCCACTTGCTTTTCAGCTTCCGGATAATTTCCCCTCATCATAAAGAATTGCCCCAGATTGCTATATGAATCTGCTATCTGTCTTTGATTTCCGATTATCAAATCTAGTTTCAAACATTCTTTATAATAAAAATAAGCACTATCAAGTCTATTGGAAAAAAAGAAAACAGGCGGCTTTATTGTCAAGGAAAGAAACTTTCATTTTCATCGCATTGATGCTGTCCGAGACTCTGATTCCCATCTCGTCAATCTTCATGGCCGCTTCAAAATCACCACTGTGACCATAAATATTTGCTAATGTATGCGCGGCTGATAGGTAAGTTAAATTTGATTTTTTCTTTTCTAGAACCTTCATCGCAGTTTCAATGTGTGTTTTCGCTTTCTCTATTTGATTTCTTTGTAAATAGATATTGGCCAACAGATTATTGACACTTCCTACTCCAATGGTATCATTGATCTTTTCAAACAAGGTCAAGGCGGAATACAAATTCTTGAATGCTTTGGGATAATCTCCTATTTGCATATAATTATTTCCGATTCCATTTAAAGCCTTGGCTTTTAAACTATCAGCAGATGTAGTATCCAATAGAACCAGCGCTTTCTCATAATTTTTTATCCCAAGGTGATAAAATCCCTTTTCAGAATTTTGTGCGCCCAAAACAATCGCTACCATAGCTTGGTATTCTTGGGGTTCATTTTGTAAAGTCTCCTCTAGTTTTTGGGTAAGCTTGTATAAGGTATCCGAAGTAGTTTGGCCGTTTTGGATAACCTCAGTGTAGATTCTTGATATTTCTTCCTGATTTTCAGTATTTCCATTAGAAATCACTTGTTGTTTCTTTTGGCAGGAAAACAACATCATAAAAACGATTATAATTATAGCAATTCTCACATTTTCAGAGTCTTTGATACTATTTATAAATTTATTTAATTAATCGAAGCAAAAGCTAAAAATTATTCGATTTCGAAAAATTTCCTTCTGTTTCTCGAATTGCTTTCATCGCCGAAAACCTTAAAAATAAATTCGTAATTTTATGCACCTTAAAAATCAAGAAAACATCAACAATCCTAGAATTTATCCACAGTTATAAACCAGTAAAATGATTGAAAATAAAATTGATTTAATAAAATACACTTTTGAAGAAAGCATTCCGCTCCACAAGTTTTTGGGATTGGAAATAATGGAACTCGATAAAGATTTTGTCAAAATCAGAGTTCCTTTTAAAAAAGAATTGGTTGGAGATTTTAGGACAAATCGTTGGCACGGAGGAATCATTGCTACCATTATGGATTCTGTGGGCGGCGTGATCGGCGCAACCCATTTCACTACTATGGACGATAAAATATCGACCATCGATTTAAGGGTAGATTATCTAAAAGGAGCCGAACCTATCGAAATTGTGGTGGTGGGCAAAATTGTAAGAATGGGAAACCGAATTCTCGTTGCCAAAATGAAAGCATTTCAAAATGATGATCTTATCGCTGAAGGAAAAGGAGTTTATAGCTTTTTACGGATGAAAGAAACGTCCGAATAGTTTAAAATGACGTAGGACACTAGGACGTAGGACAAAATGGCCAATGAATAATTGTCTTTTTAAGATTGATATAGTCTATCATTCTAGCTTCTTTTATAACATTATGTAAAACAGTAAGTTATATTTTAACGGATTTAGAAATATACACCTAAACCCCTATGAATTAAAGTACCTAAAACAGACTGAAAGCCTGCCTGCCGGCAGGCAGGTTCGTGAAATTTAGAGCGATACTGATTTCGACAATGGAACTCATTTGTGTAAATTTGTGTTCCCGAACCTTCGGGAGTGGCAGTACTTTGAGCCCAAGTTAAATAAAGTTCGTGATCTCGGGTGCACAGTGAAGGTTTATCATCTAACTACTTTTATAATAACCTGATAATAAATGGGTTTTGCTTTCCATGGGTTTAAAAATATATAACTAAACCCCTTTGAACTAAAGTACCTAAAACAGACTGAAAGCCTGCCTGCCAAGGCACGACAGGCAGGTCTGTTAGATTCGTGAAAATCAAAGCCAGATTGATTACACATTCGTTTTCCACGAATCAGTGAATTTGCTAAAATTCGTGCAATTCGTGGTAGGACTTGAGCCCTCAAGTTAGATAAAGTTTGCGATCTCGGGTGCACAGTGAAGGTCTTACGTCCTACGCCTGCCTGCCGACCAGGCAGGTCTTTAAGTCTTAAGTCATTGTAAAAGGCACTTCAACATTCTATCTTTTCCATAAATATCCTGCTTCACTTCAATTTGCTGAAACCCTTCCTCCTTTAAAAAGGCTTTCAATTCTTCGCCGAACTGCTCATTAATCTCAAAAAACAATTGTCCGTTTGGTTTTAAAGAAACTTTTGCCAAATGGGAAATAGCTTTATAAAACAGCAATGGATCTTCATCCTTCACAAACAAAGCAGTTTCTGGCTCGTATTCCAAAACGTTGGGCTGCATTTGGTTTTTTTCCAACTCACGGACGTAAGGTGGATTTGAAACTATCACATCGTATTTTCTTGATGTTTGACCTACACCTGTCGGAAGTGTCTTTGCTTTTAAAATATCTGTTTCGTAAAAATCGACCCTCACTTCATTAAATTCAGCGTTTTGCAAAGCAATCTTTAAGGCTTCAGATGAAACATCTAAGGCGTTAACTTCTGCATTGGGAAGATTCTTGGCCAAGGAAATCGCAATACAACCCGAACCCGTTCCTATGTCCAATATATTGATGACTTCAGTAGAAAACCTGAATTCCGAAATGATCCATTCTACCAGTTCTTCCGTTTCAGGTCGCGGAATCAAGGTGTATTTATTGACTTTGAAATCTAGTCCGTAAAATTCCGTTTCGCCTATAATATATTGAACAGGTTCATGTTTTTTCAGTCGAAGAATAGCATCTTTAAATCGCTCCAAATCTTCCTCTAAAACTTCAACTTTTGGATTTAAAGCAATTTCAATACGGGTCCGGTCCAAGAATTTTCCAGAGAGAATATTGAAAAAAGATTGTATCTCTTCAGAAGGATATAAACCTTCAAGACTATTTATAAAACTCGATTTTAATTCTGAAATATTCAAAGGTTTGTTTGTTTAAGGCAATTGCCATTCTATAATTCACAAAACCTTCGACATCTGAACCGGACAGGAGAAATGACCCGTGTCGCCTAGCGGTCCATCAAGGTATTCAAAACCTGACTTTTTATATAGCTTTTGTGCCTGAACCATATTTCCCATGGTTTCCAGATAGACTTTTTCAAATTTGAACTCTCGAGCTTTAGCTATGCAGAATTCCATCATCTGTGCTCCGATTCCCACTCCCCTGGCTTCGGGAAGAAAATACATTTTTTGAAGTTCGCAGATATTTCCTTCATAATTATCAAGCGGTGCTATTCCTGCTCCTCCTAAAATAATTCCATCCCTTTTCACCACAAAATAGGCAGTTCGGGGTTTTTGATAGGTTTCAAACATACAATCCAATGCCTTATCGGCATAAGCTGTTCCTACTTTTGGAACGCCGAAATCCTCTAAAACCTTTCGTATCACTTCTGCTATCCTCGGATTGTCCTTTCTTTCAACAAGTCGAATAATGGGTATGTTCATCTGATTAAAACCTTGTATTTTTACGATGTGAAATTACATGAAAAATATATGTCGCGCTGCATCCGGCTTGCCAAAAATGGACTGGGAACTACTTATCCAAATCCTTTGGTGGGTTGCGTAATTGTAAATAATGATAAAATTATTGGAGAAGGATGGCATTACAAAGCGGGTCGGCCGCATGCCGAAGTAAATGCGATCAATAGTGTAACCGTCGATCCAGAATTACTGAAAGAATCTACGATATACGTGAGCTTGGAACCTTGTAGCCATTTTGGAAAAACACCACCTTGTTCTGATTTGATAATCGCCAAGGGCATTAAGAGAGTCGTTATTGGCAGTACCGATCCGAACCCAAAGGTTGCAGGACGCGGAATCAAAAAATTAAGGGATGCAGGATGCGAAGTGATTTCGGGTATTTTGGAAGAAGAATGCAACCAATTGAACAAGCGCTTTTTCACCCTTCACAATAAAAAAAGACCTTATATCTTTCTGAAATGGGCTCAGACCAGGGACGGATTTATTGCTCCAAAAAATGAAACTCGGACAGAAACCAAACCTGTATGGATTACCAATGAATATTCCAGACAATTAGTACACAAAATGCGCGGAGAGGAAATGGCCATTTTAGTTGGGACAAATACGGTTATGGAAGACAACCCGTCACTAACCGTCCGCGATTGGGCGGGAAACAATCCCACCAGAGTTGTAATTGATAGAGAATTAAAACTCCCCTCCCACTGTACCGTTCTGGATGGAAGTGTAAAGACCTTTGTGATTACTGAGGAAAACGGCAAAAAACAAAAGGAATCAGAAAACGATACACATTATATACAAATAGATTTCTCAAAGGAAATCGCTTCGCAGATTTGCAATATTTTATTCAAAAATGGAATCCAATCCCTTATTGTAGAAGGTGGCTCCAAAACGCTACAAACCTTTATTCAGGCCAATCTTTGGGATGAAGCTTTTGTATTCTTGGGCCCTACCCAATTTAACGACGGAATTTTAGCACCAACTTTTCAAGGAGATTTGGTTTCTGAAACCCCTATAAAGAATGATCGCTTATTGCAATTTAAAAATCCGAAATCTTGATTGCCCTTGCGCTTAGCATTCTGTCGTCCACAACTATTTATGTGGTCTTCAAGCTATTTTCCAAATATCAAATCAACACCCTCCACGCCATTGTAACCAACTATGTGGTAGCGACATTCTGTGGAATCTTACTTCAAACAAATGAAATAGACCTCGGAAAAACCTTCCAATATTCCTGGTTTCCATTTGCATTGGGACTTGGAGTTCTCTTTATCACCGTTTTTAATTTAATGGGAATTACCGCACAGCGCAATGGACTTTCGGTAGTATCGGTTGCGGCAAAAATGAGCGTCGTGGTTCCGATAGTTTTTGGATTGCTTTATTATAAGGAAAGTCTGGGAATATTGAAGTTCCTTGGGATTTTGCTAGCTCTTGTTGCGGTATATCTAGTTTCCATAAAAAAGAAAGAAGGTCTGAAAATAAAAGCTTCCAATTTCATCTTTCCACTTTTGGTTTTTTTAGGAAGTGGCATCATTGATACTACCGTAAAATACTTGGAAGGAGAATATATTGGCAAGGATGATGTTGCCATTTTTTCCGCTACCATCTACGCCATGGCTGCCTTAATAGGAATTGTTATATTGGCAATCCGAGCCATTCAAGGTAAATTCAAGTTTCAGTTTAAAAACATATTGGGAGGAATTGCTTTGGGAATTCCCAATTTCTTTTCCATCTATTTCTTGGTACAAGCCCTGCGCAGTGGTATTTTTGAAAGTTCGGGGATTTTTACCATTAACAATGTTTCGGTGGTAATGGTTTCTACCTTACTGGGAATTTTATTGTTCAAGGAAAAAATATTGATCAAAAATTGGATCGGGATTGCGCTGGCCATACTGGGAATTTTATTGATAACTCTCGGAAAATGGTAAAAGATATTTCAAATCAAAAAATAATTAGAATCTAATTTGGATACTGAAAAGGACACATATAAAACTATTTTAAAACCTTCGGAAGAAGTGCTTTACAAGGAAAAAGGCAGTAAGTTTTTTGGTTATGCTTTTCCTGTTTTTACAGAAGAGGAAGTAAAAGAACATTTGGATGAGCTAAAAAAGAAACACCACAGTGCACGCCATTGGTGCTATGCCTGGCAATTGGGGAAAGAATACGAACAGCATCGCGCCAATGACGATGGAGAACCTTCTAACAGTGCCGGAATGCCAATTTATGGACAGTTACAATCTTTTGAGGTGACCAATATAGTGGTAATCGTGGTTCGGTACTTCGGTGGCACCAAGTTAGGCGTAGGCGGGTTGGTACAAGCTTATAAAACTACGGCACAAATGGCCCTGGATGCAAGCAAAATAGTAGAGAGGACTATAGACGAAACTTTTATCCTCAAATTTGAATATCCGGAAATGAATACGGTAATGCGAATTATAAAGGATGAAAACCTTTCCGTGATCGATCAAAAAATGGAGCTCAATTGTGAATTTGAAATCAGTGTCCGAAAAAAAAGATGCCAATCGGATTTATGAATTATTCCAAAACACCTATAAAGTAAATATTCAGTCTCCAGAAATTCCCCAGGAAGGAAAAAATGATTCGTAAATTTTTCACTTTAAAGTTTCCTACTCGGTCAATTTTTCCAATAAATAATCCGGTGCTTTCATCAATTTTTTGGTGGTACTGTTAACAAAAACTAGAACAGTTGTTGCGCTAACCAAAAGTTGTTTGGATTCATTATAAATTTCATAGTAAAATTCGATTTTCACCGTGGGCATTTTCTTCAAACTTGTTTTAACGGTAATCACATCGTCGTAATATGCCGGCAATTTATAATCGATAGAAAAATGCACTACGGGAAGTTGAACATTGTTCGCCTCCATCCATTTGTAGGAAAACCCAAGCTCCCTGAGCCACTCGGTTCGGCCTTGCTCTAAGTACTGCGCATAATTTCCGTAATAGACTATTCCCATTTGATCGGTTTCACCGTATCGGACTCTAATTTTTGTGAATGTATTTTTCAAAATATGGTGTTTATGACAAAAGGATTTTGTAGTTTTAACGAAAGTGAAGTATGGCGAAATAAAACGAGTATTTCAACCCCTAATGGGTTTTTTTTATAACTTTTTTGTTCACATATTTGCACTGTTGAGAATAACTCGGAAATCCTTCCTCCAATTATTTTTCGGCATAAACTTAATAAAAACAAAACATAATATTTAACTATGAACAAAACTGCGGAATCGGTTTGGAACAACTGTTTGGCTTTTATAGAAGATAATATTTCTTCACAAGCTTTTAAAACATGGTTCGAGCCTATAAAGGCAGTTAAATTAGCGGATAATGCGCTAAGTATTCAAGTTCCAAGCAAATTTTTTTACGAGTGGCTAGAGGAGCACTACGTAAAGATTTTAAAAGTGGCCCTCACTAAAGAATTAGGTGCCACGGCCAAATTGGTGTACATCATTCGAATGGAAAACACCTATGGCAACAAACTACCATTTACAGAGAAGATTCCTAGTTCAAACCGGAGCAATATGCAGTTGCAGGAAGTAGATGTGCCGGTGAAAAATAAAAGTCCTGAGCTAAAGAATCCTTTCGTGATTCCTGGAATTCGCAATGTGAAAATCGAGTCGCAATTAAATCCAAATTATAACTTTGAGAATTTTCTGGAAGGGGATTCCAATCGATTGGCGCGTTCAGCTGGTTTAGCTGTGGCAAATAAACCTGGAGGTACATCCTTTAACCCTTTGCTGATTTTTGGCGGTGTAGGTTTAGGAAAAACCCATTTGGGCCACGCTATCGGAGTTGACATAAAAGACAAGTATCCAGAAAAAACCGTGCTTTATATTTCTGCGGAAAAATTTACTCAGCAATACATCGAATCGGTCCGAAAAAATAATCGGAATGATTTCATTCATTTCTATCAAATTATTGACGTCCTAATTGTGGATGACATCCAACTGTTCTCAGGAAAAGCTGGAACCCAAGACGTCTTCTTCCACGTATTTAATCATTTGCACCAAAACGGAAAACAGGTTATCCTTACCAGTGACAAGGCTCCAGTGGATATGATCGATATTGAGCAACGTTTGCTTTCTCGTTTTAAATGGGGACTTTCTGCCGAATTGAACCATCCAGATTACGATACGCGCGTAGCCATTATTGAAAACAAATTGTATCGTGATGGTGTTGAAATGCCCAGCGAAATCGTGGAATTTTTGGCAAACAACATCAAGACGAATATCCGCGAACTCGAAGGTGCTATAATCTCTTTGATTGCCCATTCCTCTTTCAACAAAAAAGAAATCACCATCGAACTTGCCCGCAAGATTGTCGAAAACTATGTAAAGCATACCAAACGGGAAGTTTCTATCGACTATATACAAAAAGTAGTAAGTGACTACTTTCAGATGGATGTTGATACACTGCAGTCTAAAACCAGAAAACGGCATATTGTTCAGGCAAGACAGCTTGCCATGTTTTTTGCGAAAAAATACACCAAAGCCTCCCTGGCTTCCATTGGTTCGCAAATTGGGCAGCGCGATCATGCCCACTGTGCTCCACGCTTGTAAGACTGTTAATAACTTATCCACGACCGATAAGCAATTTCGCAAGTATGTGGAAGATTCTCAGTAAAAAACTGACGCTTTAATCCCCTTCAAAGCTCAAATATTAAGTTTTGGAAGAAGGCGATATTCGTTATCTTTGACAAACTCTCACAATTAATACGATAAAGTTTGAAAAAGAAAAGAATACTTATGGTCTGTCTCGGCAATATTTGTCGTTCTCCACTGGCTGAAGGCATCTTGAAATCCAAAATTGATCCTGCAAAAGTTTTTGTAGATTCAGCAGGTACCGGACATTGGCATGTAGGTCAATTGCCCGATCCACGAAGTATCGAAATAGCCAGTAAATATAATTTGGATATCACCGACCAAAGAGGAAGACAATTTAGCGCCAAGGATTTTGACAATTTCGACCTTATTTATGTTATGGACAACTCCAATAAAGAAAATGTATTGGCTCTTGCGCAAAATGACGATCAAAGAAACAAGGTGAAACTTATTCTTGATGAAGTTTTTCCGGGAGAGAACGTAGATGTTCCCGATCCATATTTTGGCGGAACTGTTACTTTCGATAGCGTATACAAAATGTTGGATGACGCTTGTGAGATAATAGCCGAAAAACTTTAGCCCACATAATTCGTCGATGGTATTATTCAAATAACTTAAAAAAAACAGCCATGAAAAAATCCTTCTTTACCCTAATATTTCTTTTTATGGCAGGAATTGTTTTTGCCCAAGAAATATCTATAGAGCTTTTCAAGAGTGGTTTTACTTCTCCACTAAATTTACAACATGCCCAGGACAATCGTCTATTTGTAGTAGAACAGGGTGGAAAAATAAAAATAATACAGCCAAATGGCACAGTGAACTCCGCACCTTTTTTAGACCTCACGGGTCAAGTATCCAATGGAAATGAACAGGGATTGCTCGGTTTGGCATTTCATCCCAATTATGCCAATAACGGTTATTTTTATGTAAACTATACCGATACCAACGGCGACACTCACGTTTCCAGGTTTTCAGTAGATCCTTCAAATGCTGATCTGGCAGATAGCAACTCTGAATTTTCCATTTTAAACTTCTCACAGCCTTTTTCCAATCACAATGGTGGAAATTTGGTATTTGGTCCAGATGGCTATCTATATATTTCCTCTGGGGATGGCGGTAGTGGCGGCGATCCAAACAATAACGCTCAAAACATAAACTCATTTTTGGGAAAATTGTTGCGAATTGATGTTGACAATCCATCCGGTGGAAATAATTACGGTATTCCCGGTGACAACCCATTTATAGGAAACCCAAGCGCCAAACAAGAAATCTATGCCTATGGTCTCCGAAATCCGTGGCGATTTTCTATAGATTTAGTTGAAAACAATCTTTGGATCGCCGATGTGGGACAGGGAAGTATAGAAGAAATAAACCGAGCACCATTGGACAGTGCTGGACTTAATTACGGATGGCGCTGTTATGAAGGAACCCAACCTTATAATAATCAAAATTGCCCCCCACAATCTGAACTGGAATTCCCAATTGCGGAATATTCGCATGCAAATGGAAATTGTTCTATTACTGGCGGTAATGTTTACAGGGGTTCTGTGTATTCGGACATAGCTGGACTTTATTTTTTTGCCGATTACTGTAGTGGAATGATAGGAACAGTAGATGGTTCCGGAAATATGATAAACCACGGAAATTTTTCCGGTAATTGGGTTTCATTCGGAGAGGACATAAACAAAGAATTATATATTGTCGATATCTCTGGAGGAAATATTTATAAAATAAACGGATCTGAAATAGTTGGTACCCAAGATTTAGCATTGGAAGATAATTTGAGCGTCCTCCCTAATCCGGTATCGGACACCCTCAATTTCAGTATTAAAAATGATACATTCCGATCAATCCAATTCTTTGATCTAAGAGGCAGTTTGGTAAAATCAGTGGAAAATATTGGCAGCCAGAAAAAATCGATTTTCATAAAACCATTGAAAGCTGGGGTTTACTTTGTCAAGATGACAACATCAAAAGGCCTGATTTCCATTAAAAAGATAATCATCCAATAATGGACAATCCAAAAGGAAATTTATATCTAATCCCTTGTCCGTTAGGCGATGTTCATCCTTTGGCCGTTTTGCCAATTTCAGTAAAGACTACTATTGAGAGAATCAATCATTATATAGTTGAGCACGAAAAAAATGCGCGTCGTTTTATAAAAAGTATATCCCACGATAAAAAACAGTCGGAGCTCAAATTTCAGGAAATTAATAAATTTACCCGTCCAGAAGAGATTCCTTCAATGCTAAACCCTTGTTTGGAAGGTTTAGACGTGGGGATAATAAGTGATGCTGGATGTCCAGGGATTGCAGATCCGGGTGCTAGAGCAGTGCAAGTAGCGCACGAACACGGAATTAAAGTAATTCCACTTGTTGGCCCCTCCTCTATTCTTCTGGCAATGATGGCCAGCGGATTTAATGGACAGAACTTCGCATTCAATGGCTATTTACCAATTGACAAACACGAACGAAAATCCGAATTAAAACGTTTGGAAAAGTTGTCATTGGATTTTGACCAATCCCAGTTGTTTATTGAAACCCCTTACCGCAACAATCAGATGCTGCAGAGCCTGACGGAGACTTTAAATCCAAAAACAAGGATTTGTGTAGCTTGCGATATTACTCTTCCTACGGAATATATAAAAACCACAACAGTGGAACAATGGAAAAAGAGAAAGGTGGACCTTCATAAAAGACCCACCTTGTTTATTGTTCAAGCATAATCAGTCAGCCAATTTTCTTGCGCTTTTTATTCGCAATAATATGCGAAGTGTCATAACCGGAAAATGTTCTCAAATAATAGCGAATGGAGGTTCCATTTGCATCCTCAAAACGATTTTCGCCACTGCTTCGTAGGAATTTTTTTACATTTCCAGCACCGGCCAAGTGAGCCGCTGCCAAAATTCCAGATTCAGTAACTTTAACTCCTCCAATGGTTTTTCCTGCATAACGCTTTATATCGTTACGAAGCACCCATTTGTTAAGGGAAGTGTATGTTAAAAAAGCATCTTCTTGTTGACGTGAATCGTAAAGAAAATTATCCGTATTCTTAAATCCCATCATTTTCAGGGTAGATCTCGAAAATTGGTATTTTCCCATATAGCCATAAGGATTAACTATGTGGTAATCGCCTCTTGATTCCATAAAACCCAAGGCCTCCTTAAATCCGAGATATGATTTACCCAAAAACAAGTGAAATTTAAGGGTATAAACAGAAACAAAATCCGTTTCTGTTGGCACATCGTAGTTTAACTCCAATCCTTCTGTACTGAACGCTGAAAAATCGTAGTCTTCCTTCGAGTTAAATCCTGTCCCAACCAGTAAGGCAACAACAGGCAAAACTGCAATAAAGTAAAATCTTTTTTTCATTAAAAGTCAAATTCGAATGTATAGCATACACTCTCTTTCTAGCGCGCAAAGATAGGAAATTTTTTAAAAATCTGATTTATAGGCCGTTAAATAAATGTGAAAAGGAAGTTATAGCCGCTTAAGCATTCTTTTTCGCAATTTTATGCATCGTCCTCATCCACTTGATACCGCTGGATTGGAAGATTATTTTACAAAAGAAAAGCAACTTCCTGAGGTGAAAAGATTTTATCTTTTTAATCCCTGACTGTTAACCCAACGTACATATTCTGCCTTATTTGCATTATGCTGCGCTAAGGTTTTTGAGAATTTATGATATCCAAAGTTGGTAACATCTGCCACAAAATAGTAATATCCGTGGCTTTCAGGATTTAATACCGCGTCAATTGAAGATATATCCGGCATTGTAATAGGGCCTGGAGGAATTCCAGCATATTTATAGGTATTGTATGGCGAATCGAGTTCAAGATCGGCATACAGCACTCGCTTAATGATCTGATTGTAATCCCCGCTGTACCGTTTCATTGCATAAATTACAGTGGGATCTGCCTGAAGCAACATTCCCACCTTTAAGCGATTCAAATAAACTCCGGCAACTCGAGGACGTTCATCAACCTTGGCCGTTTCCTTTTGCACGATGGCAGCCAATGCCATCACTTGTTCCCTGGAAAGATTTAAAGCCTCTGCTTTTTTCATTCGATCCTCATTCCAAAACCTGTCATACTCTTTTCGCATTCGATCTCGAAATGCTGTGGCAGAAGTGTTCCAATAAAATTCGTAGGTGTTTGGAATATAAAGTGAAAGGGCTGTGTCTTCGTTTAAACCCACTTCCTTTAAAAATTCAGGATCGCGCATTGCATTCAAAAGGGAAATACTATCTGCTTCAATTTGATTGGAAATATTGCCGGCAAGGTTTTCCAATCGTTCTTGGTTGTTAAATTTTACATTGATTGGAATATTTCTGCTTCTCAAGGTATTTATGATATCGTTATTGCTCATGCCCCGACTAATTATAAAATGTCCTGGTTTGATATTGGCATCATATCCTTTTTGATTTGCAAGAGATCGAAAAGAATCCTCATTTTTAAGAAGTGGCTCCAGCTCCTCCATCACATCATCCATTCTGGCATTGGTGGGAATAAATACATGCGCCACCTCATTATTAAAGGCAGTATTTGGTGAAAAGACCGTGTTGTAAATATACCATGAGAAAATACCCATCCCAACGCCAATGAGTAAAGCAACGATTATTACTATTTTTTTTATATACATCCTTGAAGAAATGAGAAGTAGGTTATTGAGTTACCCGAATTAATTGATAGACATATTCGTTTTTGAATTTCCCCAGTGAATATATCCAATCCACCTTTACACCATTTCTTTCAAATCCTGCTTTTTCGAAAAGGGAGATACTTCCATCATTTCCTTCCGTAATTCCGGCAAAAACTTGATGTACGTTTAAATAGGTAAATGCATAATCGCAAATTATTTCCAAAGCCTCTGAGGCAAGTCCTTTCCGTCTGTCTCCCTGCTGAAAGATTACAATTCCCACCCCTACTCGACTATTTTTCGGGTCGAAATCATAGAGATCGATAAACCCGATTGGGGCATCGTCTTCAGCCCTACAGATTACCAAACGCAATTGTTTTACTTCGTATATATCGCGATGGCTATTTTCCAAATACTCTCTTAGGATGAACCGGGAATATGGAGTTATGGTATTGCTCACTTCCCAAAGTGATTCCTCATTTTCCAATTGGTAGAGGAAATCCAAGTCGGACGGTTCCAAAGCCCGTAAGTATATTTTATTACCTTGTAGTGTTATCATTTCCAAATTCCTTTAAAAACCTGAATGGCAGGCCCTTCCAAATAAATATTTTTATAACCGCTATCATTCTTTTCAAAACGGACTTTTAGTCTCCCGCCAGGGGTTTCCAAAATCACGTCATTATGATGTGTTTTCCCGATCTCAAACATTGCGAGGGCTACAGCAGTAACCCCAGTGCCACAGGAAAGAGTTTCATCCTCCACTCCACGTTCGTAAGTTCGAACTGAAAAAATGTCATCTTTCTTCTGTTCTACAAAATTGACATTGGCACCTTCAATTCCATAAATTCTATTTCGGATATCCTTTCCCTTTGAAAAAACATCAAAATCTTCCAAATTGGTCACCATCTCAATATGATGGGGGGAGCCGGTATTGAGAAAAATTGATTTTTCCGAAATATCCACATCAGCAACATCGGCCATTTTCAAGGAAACCCAATCCATTTCAATAGATGCCTCATGCATTCCATCAATTGCGGTAAAGTGGGTTTTATCTTTAATAATTCCCAGAAATCTGGCAAAATGCACAATGCATCTTCCTCCATTACCGCACATAGAACTAAGGTTGCCATCGCTATTGAAATAAACCATTTTGAAGTCCAATGCGGAATGATCCTCTAACAAAATCAAGCCATCCGCACCCACGCCAAAACGACGGTGACAGATTTTGGCCACCAACTGGTTATCCTCTTTTGGGAAATTACCTTTCCTATTGTCTATTAAGACAAAATCATTGCCCGTGCCGTGATATTTGTAAAACGTGAATTCCATATTCGCGCAAAGATATAAAAAGCCTTTTCTAGTTGGGCGGGAGTTTTGAAGTTAATGGTTATTCTTTAAAAGGACTTAGGACTTGGGACTTAGGACTTAGGACTTAGGACTTAGGACGGCAAGTCCCTCTGGATATGGGATTTGTGAATTCGTTAATTTGGGATTTGGTTTCGAACAGGGTATGTCTGGATTTCTACTGACAGATTTATTTCCTGTGAACGCAAATTAAATCTCACTTCGTGAAATCTAAAGGGTCCCATTTGTGCCATTATTTTCTGGAAGAATGAATTCGTGTATACCTGCCGGTCGGCAGGCTGGTTAGTGCCACCTGCCCGTCCGGCAGGCGGGTTTGTGGCGGTACGTTGACTCCCGTGAAGTTAAATCAAAGTTAACTTCAAAATTTGGCATACTATTTTCACGTTAGCTTGATTAAATTTGTGAAGTTATTTATTGAGATTATTCTTCAAATGATTGGATTCTTAGATTAAATCTACGATGATAGATTCCTAAAATAGTTCAAAATGCAATTCTTTCACAATAAAATATATTTAATTATAAACTTGAATCTAAAATGAAACAGACAGTTCGTTTACTTTTAGTAGCCCTATTTGCTGGTGCTATTACTCTAGGGGGCTATAAAATGCTTGAAAAGGATACACCGATTTCCTTTGCACCCCAATCTACATCCACTTACATACCCACCAATCTCAATGCGATTGGTGCAGCGATGAACACAGACTTTACCGAAGCAGCAGAAAAGACAGTACATGCTGTAGTACACGTAAAAAATATTACCGTGAGCAGGCAACCGACTAATATCTTTGAATATTTTCAGGGAGGAGGACAGCCTCGAGCTATGATTGGTAGCGGTAGCGGAGTAATCATTTCACCAGATGGATATATTGTAACCAACAACCATGTTATTGCCAACGCCTCAAACTTAGAGGTTACCTTGAACAATAATCGAACATATACGGCAAAATTAATTGGAACCGATCCCGGAACCGATATTGCCTTAATTAAAATTGAAGGAGATGACGATTTTCCCTTCGTTCCCTTTGGTGACTCGAACGACGTCAGACTTGGCGAATGGGTATTAGCGGTGGGGAATCCATTCAATCTTACTTCAACCGTAACAGCTGGTATAATCAGTGCAAAAGCTCGGGATTTAAACCAATTTGATGGAAATCCACAATCTTTTATACAAACCGATGCGGCGGTAAACCGGGGAAATAGTGGAGGAGCTTTAGTAAATACCCGGGGTGAATTAATTGGAATCAATACCGCTATTACGTCGGAAACCGGGAGTTACGTAGGCTATTCCTTTGCTGTGCCTTCCAATAACGCCAGAAAAGTAATTGAGGACATCTTAGAATACGGAAATGTTCAACGTGGAATTCTCGGGATCCAAGTAGGTAATCTCAATACCGATGTTGCCAACAAATTGGGAGTTGATGAAACCCAAGGTGTAATCATTGGTGGCATTGAAAAAGGGAGCGGTGCCGATAAGAGCGGGTTAAAAGAAGGTGATATCATCAAAAAAATTGATGGAGTACAAGTGAACAAATTCGCCGATATGGCAGGATATCTTGGCTCAAAAAGACCTAAGGATGTTGTGCAAGTGACCGTTATACGTGATGGTTCCGAGAAAACAGTTCCTGTTACCTTAGTAAAACTTGAGACCACGTCCATCGATGACTTAGGAATTGAGGTAAAAAACTTGAACAAAGCAGAGTTGAAGGCAAAAGGACTTAATAACGGCGTGATGGTAACCCGAGCTCTTACTCCCGAGATTGCAAGGTACAAACTCGAAGGAATTATCATAACCCAGCTCAATGATGAAACCGTAAACAACGTAGAAGATGTGAAGCGAATAATGTCAGAACGGAATTATCGTTCCCCGATTAAAATGACATTTATGGATACCCAAGGTCAGGTAAATACTTTTATCTTTAGATAGAACCTTAAGGAGAATATTTTTTATTAAAAAACCGTCTCAAATTAATTTTGGGGCGGTTTTTTAATTTCAATAGCAACTCTCTGCGATATTTTCTCGACATTTATAAGTATGCAAAACGATTTAAATTTCTATAGAAATATTGCTAAAAACAACGTACCTCTATCAGAGCTTTTAACTAAAGAGTCTTTATTTTTTCCTGTTCCCAACTCTTGGTATATTATTGTAGCAGACATAGAAAACTCCACAGAGTCCGTTCAAAAGGGTGCCCACAACGATGTAAATTTAAGTGCAACCGGGAAGTATTGTCACTGTTTTAAACACCATAAAAGGATTAGATCAAAAAATCGAGATCCCATACTTCTTTGGCGGAGATGGCGCAACATTCATAATTCCCCTTAATGCCTTAGAATCTGTGTCGGTAGCTCTAAATAAATATTCCCAACATATAAAAGAGACTTTCCAATTAATTTTACGGGTGGGGATATCTTAGTATGGAAGAAGTTTATTCTAATAATATAACCCTAAGAATCACCAAAATAAGGCACAACAAATATTTTACTACTCCCGTTGTTTTAGGAAATGGACTCAAGTATGCAGAACGTAAGATAAAAGAAAGCTTTAAAACTTTCTCTCCCGAGACCGATGAAAATATAATGCTAAATTTAGAAGGAATGGAATGTCGATGGGATGAGATTTATCCAAAGGAAACGGACAAAAAAGTAATATGTCTTCTCGTGGACTGCGAAAATGAAAACGAACAGGCCCCGATATATAGCGCAATTATGAAGGAAATAGATTTAATCTTTGGAAATTTAGAAAAACGGAATCCAATTTCTATCCTTAGACTGAAACTAAACACCTCTTTGGCAAATATAAGAAAAGAGATGTATCTGAAAACGGGTAGAAATCAGCCCATCTATCTCGCCATCAATTGGTTTATTACATTCTTTGGTAGATTTTATTTTAGATTTTTCAAGTCAGGCAGATTGTATAAATATAGAATCACACAATTGTCTGATACAATAATGTTGGATGGTTTTTTAAATACGGTTATTTCAGGAACCGAAAAAGAAGTAAATAAATTGAAAAATCTATTAGATAATTTAGAATCAAAGAATAAAATTATTTATGGTCTGCATATTACCCACGCATCGATAATGTCCTGTTATATAGAAGATAGGGCAGAAAAAACATATTCATTTTGTCGATGGAACCGAAGGTGGCTATACAAGTGCAGCCATAATGTTTAAAGAAAAGCTGAAAAAGCTCGAACATCGAAAATCATAATCCTCCTAATCTTTAATTTGAGTTCAGGTTTGATCCATTTTACCAAACCGTTTCTTTATTGCTCCTTCAACCTTAACAAATAAAATTATAGTTACCCCAAACATCAGAAGTATGCCGACAATTAGGACTATATCCTCTGAAAAATTAATCAGATATCCCAAACCTGATGATAACAATAAGATGGCACCCAGTTTTATCAACTCCATTGCCGAGTATTTTTGCGCAAAATCCCATCTCTCCTGATTCTTCATGGAATTAGAGGTTCTATAACCGTATAAACCATTTATTTTCTTAGGCGGAAATAAAATCATTACCACCCCGGCCAGCACATAAATAGGTCCAACCAAAAGAGGTATGAACAAAAGATTATCTTCCATTTCAAAAAGAAATTGTTTTTAAATCGACTACTAATATAGCCACATTGCTAAAATAATATTTTAAATGAATTTTTATTCAAAAAAGAAGTTGATCGTTTTATCCATAAAATTACCTTGGAGTTTTTTTATATTTGAGAGTCCTTAAATTCTACATTCAGAAGAAAACCTCAAAAATGGAATTTGAATACTTAAATAGTGTAAAAAAGCAGTTTGAATATTATAAGGTTTTAGGCGAACGCACTTTTGAACAATTGGATGAAAAGGGTTTGTTTTATCAGTTCAATGAGGAATCGAATTCCATTGCAATAATCGTCAATCACCTTTGGGGCAATATGGAATCCCGTTGGACCGACTTCCTAACTTCAGATGGAGAAAAGGAATGGCGAAACCGCGACCTGGAATTTGAATCGGTAATCAAGTCGAAAGACGAGCTTTTTTCAAAATGGAACGAGGGTTGGGAATGTCTATTTAAAGCCTTGGATTCCATAAACAAGAAGAACTTCGGAACTGTAATTTTTATTCGAAATCAATCTCATTCGATTGTAGACGCCATAAACCGGCAACTGGCCCATTATTCATATCATATTGGACAAATTGTTTATATCGGAAGAATGGTCAAGGGAGAAAAATGGAAAAGTTTGTCAATTCCTAAAGGAAAATCTTCAGATTTCAATAAGACAAAATTCTCAAAAGGAAAACATGGAGGTCATTTTACAGATGACTTAAAATAGAGAAAATACTCAAAAAGAAAGGACGTCACATTTTGAAGTAAATCTTAATATCCTTTAAAAAGAAGGTTTTAAATCCCGCCTCACAGCTTACTTCCGTCCTTTACTCGCCAGATATTAGCTATATTAATTTTCTTGTCAATTAAATTACTTATCTGTACTTTTAGGTTTATGACAGAAGCCTTCATAGAAAAAGAAAACAAAGAGATTGCCAAGCAGTATAAGCAGTTGCTGAAGATCAGTTATCGCACCCTGACCAAGGAAGATAAGAAACTGATCCGCAGTGCGTTTGACCTCTCGGTCGATGCACACAAAGACCAGCGCCGCAAAAGTGGAGAGGCTTATATTTTCCATCCAATTGCGGTGGCAAAAATCGTCGCATCAGAGATCGGTCTGGATGCAACTTCCATTGCCGCCGCTCTTTTGCACGATGTAGTTGAAGATACCGATTACACCTTGGAGGATATTGAGCGAATGTTTGGAACTGCCGTTGCCAAAATTGTGGATGGTCTCACCAAGATTGCCAATATATCCATGTCCGGTGATGTATCGATGCAGGCCGAGAACTTCCGGAAAATGTTGCTCACCTTAAACGAGGATATTCGGGTAATCATCATAAAAATTGCAGACCGTTTGCACAACATGCAAACCATGGATTCAATGCCCGCCGACAAGCAGCGAAAAATAGCATCCGAAACTCTTTACATCTACGCTCCCCTCGCCCATCGGATTGGACTTTACAATATAAAGACACAATTGGAGGATTTGGGTCTAAAATTTACCGAGCCAGATGTTTATACGGATATTTTAAGCAGAATAAAAGAAAGCAAGGAAGAACAGGACGCATATATAGAAGCATTTAACAAGGTTATCCAAAAATCCTTGGATGCAGAGGATTTAAAATACGAAATCAAAGGTCGTCCAAAATCTATTTTTTCTATTCGCAAAAAAATGCTAACTCAAAACGTTACCTTTGATGAGGTCTACGACAAGTTTGCTGTTCGGATTATTTACGAAAGCACCCCTGAAAACGAAAAATTCTTCGCCTGGAAAATATATTCAATAGTTACAGATCATTTTCGACCCAATCCCATTCGCCTTCGAGACTGGATATCATCGCCAAAATCCACTGGCTATGAGGCCTTGCACATTACTGTTATGGGGCCAAAAGGACGATGGGTGGAGGTCCAGTATCCGCAGTCAGCGTATGAATGAAATTGCCGAAAAAGGATTCGCCGCGCATTACAAATACAAACACAAGGAAAAAGATGAAGCAGGGCTGGAATCCTGGTTGAATAAACTTCAGGAAACCCTTGAAAATTCAGAAATAAGTGCCGTGGATTTTGTGGAAGAATTCAAATTGAATCTTTACGCCAAGGAAATTTTTGTCTTCTCCCCCAAAGGAGATCTATATTCTCTTCCCAAAGGGGCCACTGCCCTGGATTTTGCTTTCCACGTACATACTGAAATAGGAATGCACACTCGGGGAACAAGGGTAAATGGAAAGTTGGTGCCGCTAAGCCACGAACTTAAAAGCGGGGACCAAGTGGAAGTAATCACTTCCGAAAATTCAAGACCATCGGCTAACTGGTTAAATTATGCCACAACCGGAAGAGCTCGCTCCAAGATTAAAGCTTCCCTCAAAGATGAAAAGAAAAAGTTGGCAGAAGAAGGAAAGGAAATTCTTAAGAGAAAGCTGAAATCCCTAAAGATGAACTTAGACGAAAATACCGTCAATCAACTCGTAGTTTTCTTTAAGGTAAAAACGAGCCTGGATTTATTTTATAGAGTGGGTGCCGGAATTATTGACAACCAAAAGCTGAAGGATTTTGCATCCTCCAGGAGCAATGCTTTTATCAGCTTTTTCAAGAATCGTATAAGAAAACCTGAAAAGCCCGAAGATGTCCACCGGGAAGAGTTAACGGAAAAGTTTGACCAGCTGGTCTTCGGCAAAAATGAAGAAAAACTAGATTATAAAATGGCCAATTGCTGCAATCCCATTCCGGGCGATGATGTTTTTGGGTTTGTAACGGTAAATGAGGGAATAAAGGTCCACAAAACGAATTGCCCCAATGCACTGCAACTTCAAAGTAATTATAGTTATCGAATTATGCCAGCCAAATGGATTGATTCCACTCAACAGGAATTCAAGGCCATTTTAATGATTAGCGGAATAGACACCATCGGTTTGGTAAACGAAGTGACCAAGGTTATCTCTGGCAACCTTCATATCGATATGAAAAGCGTTCATTTTGACAGTAACGACGGAGTGTTTACCGGAAAGATCGTGGTTGTGGTCAAGAACAAAACCATTTTGAATAATCTGGCAGAAAACATCAAGAAAATAAACGGAATCGATAAAGTGACCAGAGTCTAAAAATTAAGTACCTTTGCCACCGTAAAATATGAGTTCAAAATCCGACATATCCAATCAAGAAATCGTAAAGAAAGTCTTTACCGATTTTCTGGGAGAAAAGGGCCACCGCAAAACGCCGGAACGATTCGCTATCCTTCAAGAAATATATGACCACGACGATCATTTTGATATCGAATCGTTGTATATAAATATGAAGAACAAGAATTACCGCGTGAGCCGTGCCACCTTGTACAACACTATTGAATTACTGTTGGAATGTGGATTGGTTCGCAAACATCAATTCGGACAGAATCAGGCTCTTTATGAAAAATCTTATTTTGATAGCAATCACGACCATGTGATTCTTGCGGATGGTGATGTTATTGAATTCTGCGACCCACGCATTTACGCTATCCAAAAAACCATAGAGGAGGTTTTTAATATCGATATAAAAGCCCACTCTCTTTATTTTTACGGTACCAGAAAAAAATCCCGATACCGACACCGAAGGTAACAATCATCAATAAAAATTATGGCAGTTGACTTATTACTTGGATTGCAATGGGGGGACGAAGGCAAAGGAAAGATTGTCGATGTTCTCACTAAAAACTACAATATTATCGCACGTTTCCAAGGAGGCCCCAACGCAGGGCATACCTTGGAATTTGATGGGATTAAACACGTTCTGAGAACTATTCCTTCCGGGATATTTCACGAGGATTCAATGAACCTTATCGGAAATGGCGTAGTAATAGATCCGGTAGTTTTTGTAAAAGAACTGGAGGGGTTGGATAAATACAATGTGAATTATCTAAAAAACCTTTGTATTTCCCGAAAAGCACACCTCATTTTGCCAACACATCGGCTTTTGGATGCAGCTTCCGAAGCTTCCAAGGGGAAAGCTAAAATCGGTTCCACTTTAAAAGGAATTGGCCCAACTTATATGGACAAGACCGGTCGAAATGGAATCCGAATCGGTGATCTTGAAATGGATAACTGGCAAGAAAAGTATCGCGCCCTGGCCGATAAACATGAAGCTTTGATTGCTTTTTATAACGTCGATGTACAATATGATTTAGCCGATCTTGAAGCTGAATTCTTTGCCGCCGTCGAAACTTTGAAAACACTTCAATTTATTGATAGTGAAGAGTATATTCACCAAGCCCAAAAAGACGGAAAAACTATTTTGGCAGAAGGTGCCCAAGGATCTTTATTGGATATAGATTTTGGAACCTATCCTTTTGTAACCTCATCAAATACTACCGCTGCCGGAGCTTGTACTGGTTTGGGCGTGCCACCAAATAAGGTCAAGGATGTCTTCGGAATCTTTAAGGCCTATACCACAAGAGTTGGAAGCGGCCCCTTCCCTACCGAACTTTTTGATCAGGTTGGTGAGAAAATGGCCAAGGTTGGCAATGAGTTTGGTGCCGTAACTGGCAGACCAAGACGTTGTGGCTGGTTGGACCTGGTTGCGTTGAGATACGCCGTTCAGATAAATGGAGTTACTCAGTTGATCATGATGAAAGCAGATGTTTTAAGTGGTTTTGAAACCCTAAAAGTTTGTACTGCATATAATTATAGAGGAAGTACTATCAATCACCTTCCCTTTAACATTGAAGCAGAAAACGTTACTCCTATCTATACCGAAATGAAAGGTTGGATGGAAGATTTAACGGCTATGGACGAAGCATCGCAACTTCCCAAACCATTAAATGATTATATCGATTTTCTGGAAAAGGAATTGGAAGTTCCCATCAAAATTGTTTCCGTGGGTCCAGATCGAAAGCAAACCATCCACAGGTAGCCAATTTCCTACTGATATTTTCGTTTGTTTATGACAAAAAATTGTGTTTTGAAAATATCGTATTTGTTTTTGGCCGTCGCCTTCCTATTTTTGGGACCATCAATTTCCGCCCAAGAAAGGGAAAAGGTTGACATACAATCCGGATACCTTGAAAGACGACCGGAATTTCCCGACGCCGCTATTTATACCATGGATGAAACTGGACAGGTTTATATCGTTCACGAAGGGGTCCAAATGTGGTGCGACCAAGCCTTCGTTTACATAAAGGAAAACTTTGTAAAAGCTTACGGAGATGTCCGTCTTACCCAAGGGGACACAATATCGTTAAATAGCAATTACGCCGAATACAATGGCAACACTCAGTTTGCCTTCGCCAGTGGAAATGTAGTTTTAACCGAACCCAAGACCACACTACAAACGGACAGCCTCTATTTCGACAGAATAAAACAACAAGCCTATTATCGAACTGGAGGAACTGTGAGAGATACCGCCAGTGTCCTGACAAGTAGGAGTGGCAGATATTTCGCTGAAAGTAAAAAGTACCAATTTCTCTCCGATGTTAAAATAGTTAATCCCAAATACACTCTTAAAAGCAATCAACTCGATTTCTTTTCAGAAACAGGTGGAGCATATCTCTACGGCCCATCAACCATCGTTAGCGAAACCAGCAAAATATATTGTGAACGCGGATATTACGACACTCGTGGCGATACGGGATATTTCGTAAAAAACTCTAAAGTGGATTATGAAAATCGAACTCTTTACGGGGACAGTATTTACTTTGATCGGAACAAAGGGTTTGCATCTGCCACCAACAATATCAAAGTTCTGGATACATTAAACAAGAGTGAACTGCGAGGTCATTATGCCGAAGTTTTTAGAGAAAAGGATTCTGTTTTTATTACCAAAAGAGCCTTGGCCATCTCGGTTCGGGAAAAGGATACTTTTTATGTACATGCCGATACTTTGAGGGTAACCGGAAAACCAGACAATCGAATTTTAAGAGGTTTTTATCAAGCAAGAATGTTTAAGCCCGGAAAATCGGAGGATGACCTGATGAGCGGAAAATGTGATTCCATATTTGTGGACGAAAAGAAAGGAATCACCAAGTTATTGCGAAATCCTGTAATATGGAGCGGCGAAAACCAAATGACCGGCGACACCATTCATCTTCTTTCCGATACCTTGACCGACAAGTTGGATACCTTAAAGGTTTTCAACAACGCTTTTCTGATTCAAAAGGACAGTACAGGATTTAATCAGGTTAAGGGCGAACGGCTAACTGGTCTTTTTACGAATAACGAATTGGATACTGTAAATATTAATAAGAATGCCCAAGTCCTATATTATATGAGAAATGATGATGGGGAATTGGTTGGAATTGACGTAACGGTTGCAAGCTCTATCCAAATGTATTTGGAAGACCAACAAATTACGGGAGTTCGATTCCTTAAGAAAGTACCCGGCAAATTGAATCCTCCTTCAAAGTTTCCTGAAAACGCGCGTTTGCTTCCAGGTTTTAACTGGAGAGGCGAGGAACGATTATATACCGTGATGGATCTATTTAAAGGAAAGCCCGCTCCCATACTTCCAAAAATAACTGGCATTCCATTGCCCAAGGACGAAGGTTTATTTTTCGATGATATCCCAAACGATAAGGTCGAATTGCCAAAAGAATCGAAGCTTTCTCCAAAAGATCTTCAAAATAGACCGAACGACCCAAAACCAGAAACGGCAGAAAGTGAAGCTGAGCAAAATGCGGCTGTACAAAAAGAAAATGATTCCATCCCTTCCCACGGTAATAATTAATATTTTTGCTGGTTAGAAAGCGGCGGTAAACCAAAAATTATACTTCGGTTCTACCCCTTAAGATTTTCACCAAGAGATGAAAGACGATTTTTATAAATATCAGGCCCAAACTAGCCCACATCCTTTGGCTTTGGAGATTTCCCACGCTAAAGGCAGTTATATTTATGACACCTCCGGAAAGAAACATCTGGACTTTGTGGCAGGCGTGTCAGCTTGTACACTCGGCCATTGTCATCCACGAGTTGTTTCAGCAATAAAAAATCAAGTTGATAAATACCTTCACGTGATGGTTTATGGAGAATATATCCAAGAACCAGCCGTGGAACTTGCCAAATTGCTTTCGGAAAACCTTCCCGATAATTTGAACACCACATATTTAGTAAACAGCGGTACCGAAGCTATTGAGGGCTCTTTAAAACTCGCCCGCCGGGCTACGGGAAGGACGCAGATTCTGTATGCCCATAATGCGTATCACGGCAACACAATGGGCTCAATGAGCGTGATGGGTTTTGAAGAACGAAAAAACGCTTTTAAACCTTTAGTTCCTGATTGTTTCCCCATAACCTTTAACGATGATAACGATTTAGCCAAAATAACCGCCGAAACGGCTGCCGTCATTTTGGAAACCATTCAAGGCGGTGCAGGTTTCATTCAGCCTGAAAATGATTATCTAAAAAAAGTTAGAAACCGTTGTAATGAAACCGGAACTTTGCTGATTCTAGATGAAATACAACCTGGTTTTGGAAGAACCGGAAAACTCTTCGCATTTGAACATTTTGGAATAGTCCCTGATATCTTGGTTATGGGTAAAGGGATGGCTAGTGGAATGCCAATTGGAGCATTTACCGCTTCTCGCGAAGTAATGGCATTACTTCAGGATAATCCCAAATTAGGTCATATTACCACTTTTGGAGGAAATCCTGTGATTGCTTCCGCAGCTTTGGCAACCCTACAGGAATTGACCGAAACAGATATCATCGAACAAACCCTAGAAAAGGAAAAGCTTTTCAGAAAACTCTTGAAGCATCCAATGATAAAAGAAGTGCGCGGAAGAGGTCTAATGCTCGCTCCTATTTTGGAATCTCCAGAAATGGCGACAGAGGTAATCCTGAGCGCAAAAGTCCAGGGATTGATACTTTTCTGGCTTCTCTTTGAGGGACGGGCACTTCGGATAACTCCACCCCTTACTATCACAAATTCCGAAATAGAGGAAGGATGTGAAAAACTGATAAAAATCCTAAACGGTCTGCATCTCAAGTAATCCACCACCAACTTACTGTATATCATCGCTTTAGATATCGCTGTTCTGTTGATAAGTTCGTTAACAATAAACACGGCATAACTATTGAAATACCGTTAACATTATTATCTTTAAAATTAGAAGAACCCGTTAAACCGTGCAGTATGGAATTAAGTTCAGACGAGCATAACAACTTCTCCCTTGCCAGATTCGAATCGATGCTAAAGACCAACAATGTTCTTTTCTTTGATTCAGAGGAATTTGAGGACATTGTGCATTATTATCTTGAAAATGGTAAAATCGCATTGGCCAAAAAAGCCACCAAACTTGGGCTAGAACAACATCCCTCTTCTACCAACCTCAAGCTTTTTCTTATCGAGATGTACATCTTTGAAGATAAACTGGAATTGGCAGAGGAACTTTTGGATGTGCTATATCTATTGGAACAAAGCAATGAGGAAATTTATATTCAAAAAGCCAATATATATTCCCGAAGAGACAATCATAAAGAAGCAATAAAATTACTCGAAAAGGCTCTGGAAATTACCGATGATCCAGCAGATGTGCTTTCCCTAATGGGAATGGAATACCTGTTTATGGAAGACTTTGAACACGCCAAACTCTTTTTTATGCGTTGTTTAGAGGAAGATGAAGAGGATTATTCGGCTCTGTTCAATATAGTGTATTGTTTTGAATATTTAGAAGAACATAGAGAAGCTATAGATTTCTTAAACGATTTCCTTAATAAAAATCCTTATTGTGGAGTTGCTTGGCATCAAGTAGGAAAGCAGTATTACGAGTTAAAAAAGTACAAGAAGGCGCTAGCTGCCTATGATTTCGCAATTATCAGCGACGATAGTTTTATTGGAGCTTACCTTGAAAAAGGTCGGGTTTTGGAAAAATTGAAAAGGTATACGGAAGCCGTAGAAAGCTACTCAATTACTTTAGGACTCGATGACCCTACCTCCTATGCCCTTTTACGTATTGGAAAATGTTATGAAAAGTTAGGAAATACGGAGTTGGCGATTCAATTTTATACAAAATGTGTGGATGAAGACGGTCTTCTAGATAAAGGCTGGATTGCAATTACCGATTTTTATTACAAAAACAAACAATACCAAAAAGCACTGTACTATATTGAAAAAGCAATAAGCATAGATGCGGAAAACGTCGCCTATTGGAAGCGTTATGCGAAAATTAATAACCGTTTAAAACATTTTGAGGAAGCCGAAGTTGGTTATAGAAAAGCCTTAGAACTTGGCAACTACGAACTGGAGTCTTGGCTAACCAGAGGTGATATCCTTACCAACCTCGGAGAATACGAGGCAGCTGTCAACAATTTTAATCAAGCCTTGGAATTTTATCCCACAAATCCGGAGATTGAATACCGTTTATCGGGACTTTACTTTTCTTTAAAGGAATCGGCTAAAGGAGAATTCCATTTAAGAAATGCGTTAAAGGCCGAGCCTGAATTCCTTATGATAATTGAGGAAATTTTTCCGTTGGTTTACCGAATGAAGAAGGTAAAACAAATAATAGCGCAGCACAAAAACCCATCTCTTTAATTTGATTACTTTTGGGGTTTATCCGAAAAACTTATGCCTCAAAGAAAATTTCTCCAATACCTTCTCATTACTGCCAAAGGCCTTGCAATGGGCGCTGCGGATGTTGTTCCCGGAGTTTCTGGAGGGACGATTGCTTTCATCTCAGGTATTTATGAAGAACTGATAGAGACCATTCACAAGATAGATCTTGGTTTTTTCAAAATTTGGAAAAAGGAAGGATTTCTCAAGGCCTGGCGAGAATATAATTTATCCTTTCTATTGGCACTATTTGCTGGTATCTTCATCAGTATTTTATCGCTTGCAAAACTGATTACCTGGCTCTTGGCGGAATATCCAATAATGGTTTGGTCGTTTTTCTTTGGTTTGGTGATTGCCAGCATAGTCTATGTTGGAAATCAAATGACCAGTTGGAGATTCGGCGTAATTTTGGCACTAATAATCGCATCGGCTTTTTCCTATTTTATAACAATTGCAGACCCTATCGGTTCTCCTGATAGTTTGTGGTTCCTCTTTGTCGCTGGTTTTATTGCCATTATCGCGATGATCCTTCCTGGTATTTCGGGTGCATTTATTCTTTTGCTCCTCGGTGCATATACCGCAGTTATTGGTATTGTAACACAGTTGGGAGATGGAATCACAAAATTGGATAGTTCTCTGTTTCTACAGGCTTTTGGAAAATTATTGGTCTTTGGAATCGGTGCAATTCTCGGATTGAAAATTTTCTCAAATACATTGAACTGGATGTTCAAGCATTATAAAAATATGACACTTGCCGTTCTTACAGGTTTTATGATTGGTGCCCTAAATAAGATTTGGCCGTGGAAAGAAGTTCTTCAATTTCGAACAAATCATGCAGGTGAAAAAATTCCGTTTATTGAACGGAGTATTTTACCCCAAAATTTTGAAGGAGATCCAAAGATCTTATTGGCAGTCGTTTTTGCAATTATTGGTTTTTTGACGATCTTTTTGTTGGAAAGGATAGCAATGAAGAAAAGTCCCCCAACTCCCGAAGCACAACTTGATGATTTAACAAAATAACCAATTACTCAATAACCGAAGACTGACCGCCGACCACAGTCTATTGTTAACTGATTACTGAATACTGAATACTGATTACTGATTACTGAATACCGACTACCGACTACTGACTACTGACTACTGACTACTAAAGATGTACGAAAACCGATCACTTTCCGATAAAACTTGGTTGGTCCTCAAAGGACTCGGGATGGGTGCGGCCAATAAGGTGCCGGGCGTTTCAGGCGGCGTAGTTGCTTTTGTTGCGGGGTTTTACGAAGAATTTATCTATTCTCTTCAAAAGGTCAATACTAAAGCATTCAAGCTTTTAATAAACGGACGGTTCCGAAGTTTTTATCGATATACCAACGGCCAGTTTCTATTCCTTTTAATTCTGGGAATGATTATTAGCTATTTCAGCGTTTCAAAATTACTGGACTATCTAATAATTCATTACGAACTCTTTGTTTGGAGTACCTTTTTTGGAATGATTATCGGCTCCATCTATTTTATTGCCAAGGATTTTGGGCATTGGAACCGTAAATATTTGGCCTATCTTCTATCTGGAGTAATAGTTGGTGTGGCAATAAGTTTTTTAGAGCCTGCCAAAGAAAACAGCAACCTTATCTTCGTTTTTTTCTGTGGCATCATTAGCGTTTCAGGAATGACCTTGCCAGGACTTTCAGGATCCTTTATCTTGATTCTTGTGGGAAATTATGTGTTGCTATTGGTGGATTCTGTAAACGCCCTATTCGATACGTTTAAAAATATTTTTCAATTGGATTTCAGTTGGATACACAATGTGGAACGCATTCAACTTCTTAAGATATTAGCAGTTTTCTCAATAGGCTCACTTGTGGGTTTGGTTTCATTATCCCATCTTTTGGCGTATGTACTTAAACGGTTTAAAAAAGCAACTTACGCTGTAATCATTGGATTTATTGCAGGTTCATTGGGCGTGGTTTGGCCTTGGAAAGAAACTATATACAAAACAGATGCATTGGGAAGACCCATTACCGATGCCAATGGAAGGGATATTATCCAAACATACAATCGTCATTTCCCCACAGATTTCGGAACGGAAACGATCTTGGCAATTTCCTTTATAATTTTGGGCGTTTTAATTGTTCTCAGCCTGGATTGGTATGATAACCAAAAAAGAAGTCAGCGTGTCTAAATTTGGATTGATTGGAAAAAATATTGGGTATTCATTTTCAAAGTCCTTCTTTACCGAAAAATTTGAAGGGGAAGGTTTGCCACATTTATACGAGAATTTCGACATTCCATCAATAGAAAGGTTTCCAACCATAATCTCCGAAAACAGCGATCTGAAAGGTTTAAATGTTACGATTCCCTATAAGGAAATGGTAATTCCATTTTTGGACAAACTCGATAAAACAGCCGAAAAGATTGGAGCCGTTAACGTAATAAAGATTTTGGAAAGCAAAAAACTGATGGGTTATAATAGCGATTACTACGGATTTCAAAAATCACTTTCCAAATTTCTCCCCCTAAAAAGGAAAACAGCCCTAATATTAGGAACCGGAGGTGCTTCCAAAGCGATTGCCTTTGCCTTGAACAATTTAGGTTTCGACTATCAATATGTCAGTCGAGGGGATAAATCCATTTTTCTAAATTACGATCAATTGAATCAAGAGATAATAGAAAAACATTTGTTGATCATCAACTGCACACCTTTGGGTACTTTTCCTGATATTAGTATGTGTCCAGACATTCCCTATCAATTTTTGACTAGAGATCACCTACTCTTCGATTTAATTTACAACCCTTCTGAAACCGAATTTCTAAAGCGTGGAAAACTTTGGGGTGCTAAAACCAGCAACGGTGCAGCAATGCTTGAGTTACAGGCTGAAAAAGCCTGGGAAATATGGAATTCATAAAAATTCGACAAAAAGTTGTCTGAAGCTTTGTCAATTCGGCTGATGTTAGTATATTGACCAACTTATAAAAATAGAATACGAACCCAACATTGAAACAAATGTCGCACGAAAAATCGTCTCAGGAAGAAAATGAGAAAGTATATCCTTCCACTGAAGTCAACCAAGAATCCCAAGCAACTTCTAATGAATCCGAAACAAATAATGAGGTAGCTGAGGAAGCAAAAGTAGTCGCAGCTGATGACAGCAGACCGGAGGAGAAAGTAGAAGAAACTGGAAAGATTCCTGAGGTTGCCTCAGAAGAAAAAACAACGGATAAAACCTTTTCGGAAGAAGAAAAAATTACGGAAACCACTGCAGAGGAAGTTCATTCTAATTCTGAAGAAACAATAGTTTCGGAGAAATCTGAAGTTTCCGAAGAAAAGGAAATCGTTGTTGGGGAACCTGAATTACCTAAGAAGAATGAAGATTCTGCTGGTGACAAAGTCGATGACAAAGAACAAAAAGACCTCGAAAAGACTGCAGAGAAAACTTCGCCAACATACGAAGATCCAATAGCCTCAAAGGAATCTGACACTTCAGATGAGGAAGAAGAGGAAGAAGAGGTAGAATCCTCCGAAGACGAGGAGCCTGAAGAAGACAAGGAAGAGCAAGCACAAAAGGATTATTCCTCACTTTCAAAGAAGGAATTGATCGCAGAATTTGATAAGCTTCTGAAAAGTAGAAAAATTCAGGATATAAAACCTGAAGCAGAGGAAATCCGCTCAGAGTTCAACAATAAGTTCAATGAAGAACTGGAGCAGAAAAAGAGGAATTTCTTAGCAGATGGAGGAAATATTATCGACTTCCACTATACAACCCCTTTGAAAACGGAATTCAATTCACTTTACTTCGACTACAAGGAAAAACGGAATAATTACTACAAAAATTTAAAGAAGGATCTCCAGGGTAATCTCGCAAAACGTTGGGAATTGATAGAAGATCTGAAAAGTTTATTGAGTGCTGAAGAGAACATCAATACGACCTATAAACATTTTAAGGAAATTCAGGAAAAATGGCATTTAGCAGGTGCCATTCCCAGAGATAAGTACAACACGGTTTGGAATACCTACCATCATCACGTTGAGAATTTCTACGATTTTCTTCATTTAAATCGGGAATTCCGCGATCTGGATTTCAAGCACAATCTTGACGCAAAGCTAAAGCTGATAACCCGTGCCGAAGAATTGGCACACGAGAACGACATCAACAAAGCCTTTAGGGAATTGCAAATGCTCCACAAAATGTGGAAGGAGGACATTGGGCCTGTAGCGAAGGAATATAGGGACGAAGTTTGGGATAAGTTCAGTGAGGCCACAAAACTCATCCACGACAAAAGACAAAATCAATTGGCGGAAATGGAAAAGGAATTCCACGCCAATTATGAAAAGAAAAAAGAAATAATTGAAGCCTTAAAAAAGACAACAGAGGAAACCAAACCCAGTCATCAAGGATGGCAAAATGCTATTAAAACCGTACAAGGACTCCGAGATGATTTTTTCAAAACGGGAAGAGTACCACGCAACCATAACAAGGAAATTTGGAAAGCTTTTAAGGATGCAACAAGTGCCTTTAATAATCAAAAGAATAGTTTCTACAAGAATCAGAAAAAGGAACAATACAGCAATCTTGAAAAGAAAAAAAGAGCTTATAAAAATTGCAGAAGAAAACAAGGACAGCGAAGATTTCGAAACAACGACTCCCTTGATGAAAAAGATCCAGGATGACTGGAAAACCATTGGTCACGTACCGCGAAGGGATAGTGATAAAATATGGAAACAGTTCAAAAAGGCTTGTAATCATTATTTTGATCGACTCAACGCAGAAAAAAATGAAGCGAACAAGGAGGAAATGGCAAATTTTGAAGCCAAGCAAGCGATGTTGACTAAAATGTCAACTTTTGAACTTACGGGAAATCATAAAGATGACGTAAAAAACATCAAGAAACATATCTCAGAATGGAAAGAAATTGGTCGGGTTCCTTATAACAAGCGCTTTATTGAACAGAAGTTCAATAAAACTTTGGACGGTCTTTTTTCCAAACTGGATTTGGGCAAGAAGGAAACAGAGCTTATCAAGTTTGACAACAAACTGAATACCCTGGTAAACCGTGAGGACGATAGAAAACTTCAGAACGAGCATTTCTTTATTTCCAAAAAAATTGACGAAACAAGAGACGAGATACGCCAATTGGAAAATAATTTAGGCTTCTTCCATCACGTAGATGAAAACAATCCGATGGTTAAGGAGGTCCATAACAATATTGCCCGTCATAAGGAGCAATTGGAAGTCTGGAAGGCCAAATTGTCTAAGATTAAAGAAGTTAGACAGGAATAAAAAAGGATTGTAGATTTACGATGTACGATTTTAGATTTTAGAGGGCGGAGCAATTTCTTGAATATTGCCTGTCCTCTTTTTTATTGCTCACTGCTCACTGATACTCTTGTCCACCGTCCGCGTGTCGCCATAGCCCCGCCTGCCGGACGGGCAGGTTTAGCGGAGGTACTAGTTTCAGCGAAGAAGGAGATTACTGATAACTGATAACCGATCACTAATACTCTTGTCCACCGAAGCTTCAGCGAAGGAGGAGATAACTGATTACTGATCACTGATCACTGATTTACTGAACACTGATTTACTGCCCACTGCAACTGCCCACTGCCTACCTACCCTTAGCTTCATTCCAAAAAACATCCATTTCGGAAAGCGTCATTTCTTTTAATGATTTGTTTAAACCACTCGCCTTTTCTTCCAGATACTGAAATCTTTTAATAAATTTTTTATTGGTTCGCTCCAAAGCGTTTTCAGGATTTATCTTAAGAAACCGGGCATAGTTGATCATTGAAAATAGAACATCGCCAAATTCGGCTTCCATTTTTTCTGGATTGTTTTCAGAAATTTCATGTTGCAATTCCCCCAATTCTTCCTGAAGTTTTTCAAAAACCTGTTGCGGCTCTTCCCAATCAAAACCCACTCCCGCAACTTTCTCTTGGATCCTACTCGCTTTTACTACTGCTGGCAATGATCTAGGAACACCTTCCAATACGCTCTTCTTACCCTCCTTGAGTTTTAGATTTTCCCAATTTCGTTTTACTTCCTCTTCATCTGCCACCTTAACGTCGCCGTAAATATGAGGGTGACGTGAAATCAGTTTTTCACAAATAGAATTACAAACATCAGCAATATCAAAATCATTCGTCTCACTGCCGATTTTTGCATAGAAAACGATGTGTAAAAGCACATCGCCCAATTCCTTTTTCACTTCTTCCAAATCGTTATCAAGAATGGCATCTCCCAGCTCATAAGTTTCCTCAATAGTCAAATGCCGAAGAGAATCCATGGTTTGCTTTCTATCCCACGGACACTGCTCGCGCAGCTCGTCCATAATGGTTAACAATCGATCAAATGCTTTGAGTTGGTCTTTTCGGGAATTCATATTTGTGTTGCTAAGTTATTTGTAGTTACTTCAACTTATAATGTTTCAAAAGTAAATTTTCATAGACCTTATCGGGTAAAATCCGCTTTAAAACAATGGAGAATTTTTGCATCGGCGCCCCTACCCTATAATGGATTTTCGGATTTGGATTGTTGATAATTTCATATACCACCTTCGCCATTTTCAAAGGATCTTCACCACCTTCCACGTGTTTATCCATCAATTTAAGCGTATCTCCATACGCTTTTTTATAGGGTGAATTTTCCAAAACGGGAGCGTGATATCGCCCGGCGGCAATGTTTGTTGCAAAATCTCCAGGTGCCACATTGGTCATTTTTATTCCAAACTGAAGCGTTTCCATTCGCATGGCTTCAATGGTTATTTCTAAAGCTGCTTTGGTTGCAGAATAAATTCCGCGATACGGTAATCCCATATATCCAGCTATCGATGTGATATTAAGAATATGACCACTGCCCTGTTCCCTCATTTTTGGCAAAACTGCCTTAATCACATTTATGGGGCCGAACAAATTGGTGCTGAACGCATTTTCAATCTCAGCTTCAGGAGTCTCTTCAATCGGACCCGTAATCCCAACCCCAGCGTTGTTTACAACGACATCGATCCTATTTGTTTTCGCAAGTATTTCAGAAATAGCTGCTCGGATTGAAGCGGTATCGTTCACATCCATTTTTATCAGTGGAAACTTGGAATCCTTTATCCTTTCCGGATTTCTACTCGTTCCAAAAACCTGATAATTTTTTAAAGAAAGATAATCGCCAATTGCCTTCCCGATACCCGATGAAGCACCGGTAATAAATACTACTTTTGACATAAATCGCTGATGAAGTACAAAGGTGCGCTTATGCCTTTAGTTTTCCAAATTTGATTTGTACTGATTTTTTTAGACTTTTCTCCTAAAAATCAAGAACTGTAATGGATTGCTGGCCTTGAAAGGAACATTATAAAAATAAATTTAATTAAAATGAATAAAAGACTGGATCAGGAATATTTTCGTTCCCAAAATGCCCTAGTAGTGGCAGAAGATCTCCTTGGAAAGATTTTGGTGAGGGATTTTGGAAATGGACACATCCTTCGAACCAAAATTATGGAAACCGAAGCTTATCTCGGTCCAGACGATTTGGCAAGTCACGCCAGCAAAGGCCGAACACAGCGGACGGAGATTATGTTTGCTGAAGGCGGTTTCGTGTATGCCTATTTAATCTACGGAGTACATTGGATGTTAAATATTGTTACAGGCCCCAAAGACCACCCAGAAGCAGTATTGATAAGAGGAGTTGAAAATTGTATAGGTCCCGGAAGAGTAGGGAAATTAATAGAACTCGATCGTTCTTTTTACGGGGAAAATTTAGAACTATCTGAAAGAATTTGGATTGAAAATGGATCGAGAGAAGGAGAAATTATAACTTCATCCAGAATAGGAATTGATTACGCCGGTGAAATATGGAAAAATAAGCCGTGGCGTTTTGAGCTTGTTTAAGAATTAAAACTTGGGTATTGAAAATTGAGAATTTAATATTGAAACTAGAGCTTTCCAATAAAAAAGTGGCAAGCTACCTACATCACACCGCTACGACCGTTTACCTTTGCTGCGTTCCCGCCCTGGAGGATTCAACAGGAGCTGGTTGTGTAGGACTTGCCACGGCGCAAAGATAGTATTTTTTAGATGTCAGTACAAGGCTTTTAGATTTCAATTTTAATAAATACCTTGCAGAAAAAATATCAGGTTCCATGAAGTTTTATAATTCCTTAATTGCTATAAGCTTAACCCTCCTTTTGATTAGTTGTGGAGATAATTCGAAAGGAGAAAAGGATGCTTTTTCACTTGAAATTCAAAATCCGAAGAAGACATATACTCCAAAAGATATCATTTCTATTTCCTTGAACAACAAAAAAAATATCACAATTGATTCAACTGTGTATTTTCTGAACAAAGACAGGGTATCATTAGCCGATAACAAAATTTCTCTATTTGATGCCAAATTGGGAATTAGAACTTTAAAAGCAAAAATATACGGGAATGGAAAGGAATATGAAGCTTCTCAACCCATTACAATTCTTTCCTCGATAAAGCCCAAACTGTATACCTACAATATTCTTGAAACTTATCCGCACGACATCACCGCTTATACACAAGGACTCGAATTTGCAAACGACACACTGTATGAAAGTACTGGTCAATACAAACAATCCTCTTTAAGAAAAACAAACTATAATACGGGAGAAGTGCTGCAAAAGGTGTTATTGCCTGACGCCTACTTCGGTGAAGGCCTTACTATCCTGAATAATAAAATCTATCAACTTACTTGGCGGGAAAAGACAGGTTTCATTTACAACCTAAAAACCATGGAACAGACCGGCACTTTTGTTTATGGAGAGAGTAAAGAAGGCTGGGGACTCTGCAACGACGGCAAGAATATTTATAAAAGTGATGGAACGGATAGAATCTGGACTTTAAGTGCCAACACCCTAGCGGAAAAGGATTATATAGAAATATTCACCAATACAAGCAAAATAAACAGCGTAAACGAATTGGAATGGGTTGAGGGAAAAATTTATGCCAACGTTTATCAACAAGGCTCCATCGCCATCATAGATCCGAAAAACGGCGCCGTGGAAGGGGTTATAGATTTGACCGATTTAAAGAGCAAAGTAACCCAACATCCCCAACTTGACGTGCTCAACGGAATTGCATATAAAGGAGAACCAAATATCTTGTATATTACAGGAAAGAATTGGGATAAGCTGTTTAAAATTGAGATTATAGAAAAGGGTAAGTAATTCAGATTGGTGTTAATTGAATTAATAGGTGAAATTTTAGACATTTCTAATGGAGTCTACGAAGAAAATCTAATTATTCCCTTTAGGGTCAGGGTGAAAATAATTAAATTTTCGCTCTTTTGTTTGGATCCCGTCACTAAAACCGTGCTTGCTGGCATGCATGAGTAATAAAATAATGAAGATTGGATATTACAATTGTAATGTGAGCCTTTGATTCAAAAATATAAATATTTGAATATAATAATTCACTTATTATTCGCTCTTTCACAATAATAAGAGGGATTAAAAGTTATATTTTTACCAAAATTTTTGATGGGACTTTCCCGCTGGAAACAAATAATAGAGATAAATGAAATATATATACGGCTTAGGGATTTTGTGTTGTTTTATAATGTGGAGCTCTTGCCGCAATGATTTTGAAACAGTAGCGAGCAGTGGGAATCTTGAATTTTCGAAGGACACTGTCTATTTAGATACCATTTTTACCAATATCGGCTCAAGCACCTATAATCTTAAGGTATATAACAACAGCAAAGACGATATTCATATTCCTAGTTTACGTTTAGGCCAAGGAGAATCTTCCCATTATCGATTGAATGTGGATGGGGTTCCGGGAAAAGTGTTTAATGACGTACAAATCCTTGCCAAGGACAGTATATTTATTTTTGTCGAGACTACATTTGATATCAGCAACCCGCCCACTGGCTCTAATGAGTTTCTTTACACGGACCAAATCATTTTCGATAGCGGTTCAAAAGAACAGAAAGTGGAATTGGTCACACTGGTAAAAGATGCCATATTTCTTTATCCAGAAAGATATGAAGATGGCACCACCGAAACCCTGACCTTGGGCTCGGGTGAAAACACCGTCGAAATCCCTGGTTTTTTTCTCGATGACGACGAATTAACATTCACAAATGAGAAACCCTATGTAATTTATGGTTTTGCAGCAGTCCGATCAGGCAAAACCTTGACGGTTGAAGCAGGAGCGCGTGTACATTTCCATTACAACAGTGGAATTATGGTCGCGGGATCCATGAAAGTTATGGGCACTCAAAGTTTTGATCGTGAAGCAATGGAAAATGAGGTGATCTTTCAGGGAGATAGACTGGAACCTTCCTTTGCGGACGTTCCTGGACAATGGGCATATATTCGTTTAACCGATGGTAGTACCGCAAATGAGTTCCACCATACGACCATAAAAAATGCCCAGATAGGATTGGTAGTGGAAAATAGTCCCGCGAACTTAAAAAATGTCCAAATATATAATAATTCTAACGTCGGACTTTTAGCTATAAGAGCTACTCTCTATGGTGAAAATTTAGCAATTAATAATAATGGACAATCTTCACTGACCATACTTGAAGGGGGTAGGTACGAATTCAATCATTGCACTTTTGCCAATTATTGGACAAATGGATTTAGAAATTACCCCGCAGTAACCATTGAAAACACTCGGGAAGTTGAGGATATACTTTACATCTCCGACTTGGTAAAAGCAGATTTTACAAATTGCATTATCTATGGCAATGATCGCCTTGAATTTTCCTTATACAAACACCCCGAAGCCGACTTCAACTTCAATTTCAAAAATTGCTTAATGCGGTTTGAAGATCCTCGGGGCGATTATGACAATAATCCTTTATACGATTTTTCAAATCCCAACCTATATTATGAAATAGTTTTCAATATTGATCCCGCTTTCCAAAATACCAGAATGAACAATCTCAATATTGAGAGTGGAACTTCAGGTGCGGATGGAATTGGAATGGCTGGAGTGCCACCTCCGTATGATTTAAATGGCGTAGCCCGACCACTTCCGCCTGCTCGTCCCGATGCCGGGGCTTATGAGAGCACAATTTTTCCAGAAGATTAAATCAAAATCCAAAAACAATTAGATTGTGGTTGAAGCCGAAAAACCTGCGCGGAAGCTTGGATTTCTGAATTAATAAATCGGTCAACGAGGTTGCTATAAACTACGGCAACCATTTCTTTTCAAAATTAGGTTTACGTTTTTCTAGGAAAGCATCACGACCTTCTTTTGCTTCTTCCGTCATATAGGTAAGTCGGGTGGCTTCACCGGCAAATACTTGCTGTCCCACCATTCCATCGTCGGTTAGGTTCATAGCGAATTTCAACATTTTTATGGAAGTTGGCGATTTCGCCAAAATTTCCTGAGCCCATTGATAGGCAGTATCTTCCAGTTCTTCGTGAGGAATTACTGCGTTTACCATTCCCATTTCAAAAGCTTCCTGGGCGGAATAATTTCTTCCGAGAAAAAAGATTTCCCGAGCTCTTTTTTGACCTACCATTTTAGCCAAATAGGCGCTGCCATAACCACCGTCAAAACTTGTGACGTCAGCATCGGTTTGTTTAAAGATAGCGTGCTCCTTACTTGCCAATGTTAAATCGCAGACCACGTGAAGGCTGTGCCCACCTCCTACTGCCCAACCGGGAACCACACAAATAACAGCTTTGGGCATAAAACGAATAAGTCTTTGTACATCCAGAATGTTCAACCTATGGTAGCCGTCTTCACCAACATAACCTTGTTGGCCTCTGGCTCTTTGGTCGCCACCGCTACAAAAACTATAAACTCCATCTTTGGAAGATGGCCCTTCCGCAGAAAACAAAACCACTCCGATAGAAGTATCTTCCTGTGCATCGTGAAAAGCATCGAGCAATTCCGCAGTAGTTTTGGGTCTGAATGCATTTCGAACTTCAGGGCGATTAAAAGCGATTCTCGCAACGCCATCCGATTTTTTATAGGTGATATCAGAATATTCCTTGGCTATTTTCCAGTTGGGAGTAGACATAAGTTTTGTTTTTGTTTTCAAAGATAATAATTCCCACCTCAGAATTTAATAGAATCGCTTACTCCCTTCAAATCTATACTTCTGGAATCAATAGCTTTTTTTCTAAGTTGGCTCAAAATTTGATATCTTTGCAAATATGAAAAAACTAATGTTTCTTCTTTTATTTTTTCCATTAATTGCCTCGGCACAAATGGATTTTGAAACCACCCAAGCTAGGTGGGATAAGATGTTTTTATCCAACACTGAAAGTTTGATAGACATTCCGATGGACATAAAATTCCTAAATAAGTATTCCAGAAAATCATTTTCTTTTAAATTGAGTAAGGAAAATTTCCGAGAGCCCGTGAGCATGTCTGATGCATTGGCATCCAGTAATAATTATGTAGAATCTAAAATACAAACTTCGTTGAACGCCAAAAATTTCGGAATTTCTGCCGGAAGCAGTAGCTATACCCCAGATGGTTCTACGAAAGTCAGAAACTTTGTCTATAAAGATGCAAGCCGTGGCTTTATATATACGGATTTCTATACTCCCTACACTCCAAATGGAGAATACAGACGTTTTTCCCCTTATCGAATGGGAAATAGTTATTATTAAATATTTTCCGCATTTGTAGTGAAATACAAAACTGATCTATCACAATTAGGTGGAAAAGATGAGCTATGAAAAATTCTTATTTCAGAAAAAGAACAGTTATCTCCTCATTCTTCTACTTTCTAATCTACTTCGAGCAATCCGTAGAATTATTCCTCAACTGGAACCATATAGACAGGAATTTTGGTACGCTCCAAAACGCTTGAGGCTACCGTTCCCAGAAATAATTTTTCCAATGCACTATGGCTATGGGTGCCCATTACTATCAGGTCTGCTTTCCACTCCTCTGCGTATTCCAAAATCTTTTTTGCAGTATCACCTTCTGCAAGATGGGTCGTAATACTATCGCCCTTTAAATGCCTCTTTGTTTTTTCGAGGTAGTCATGCGCCACCTTTACGAATTCATTCTGAATATTATAATCCACCGGAAAAGCATATCCCTCATAGCCCATAAAAGGTTCATATTGAACCCCATAATAGCGTACATCGGCCAATACGTGGAACAAACAAACTTCGGCGCCCATTAACTGAGCCATTTCATAACCCATTTTTACCACCTTTTCGGAGTTTGGGTTGTAATCCAAGGTTATCATTACTTTTTTCATAGTCAATTGTTTTTCAGAATTGTTATGCTATTCCGTTTAAATATATTGATGATACTGGAGATATAATTTTGACAAAACTTTTAATCTCTATTTCTAGCTGCTTAAAGATATAACTTCTATTTAAATCTAAAAGGATTTTCTTGCTGGTCTAGTTCAAAAAGTTCTGGATAATTGATATCATTCTCGAAGAAACCATTCAGATTAAGGTTCAAAGACCGATTATGTGTTTTGAAATTATCCAGCGTAGAAATAGATTTCGAGAAAAAGAAAAACGAAACATTTTAAAACTAAAAAGATATAGATCGTTTAGGGTTTTACCACAATAGCAGTAGCTTTATTTCCCGTTAAAAGATTCCATTCATAGGTGCCTAGTACATTGCCCACTTCATCTAATATCTGTAATAGTGCAGTATTCGGTCCCGAAGAACCTTGATTTAGCGCTTGGAAATCTATTTTATTGAACCCATCTTGGAGAGGAAGGTTAAACCCTCTAAAACTCCCCTCGAGCATAACATTGGAAACAACCATATCGCCATTAACAAAAATTCGTATGCGATCTCCATCTACGTATTGGTGGTCACGATATTGAATGGTAACATATTTGGAGTTGGTTTTTATATCACCGAGATACATATCCTTTCCATATTCCGGTTTAGCCTCCTTATCCTTGGTAAAATATTTCGGAGCCTTATTTGTACCGGTATATTCCATAAGTCCATCTCCCTTTTGCATATCGATTTGCTTTTCCTTTTCAATTCCAAAATCGGAATTATTGGGCGTATTCGGGTTTTTGTTATTGGACAGCGAAGGTGCCGTAACGGGAATTTCGAATCCTGTTGAACTGCCAACATTGGGTGATGGAGAATTGAACGGAACAGAATTATTGGGCAATTCTATTTGAGAAATCGCCGTTCCCGAAATCAACGGGATCAGTACATAAAGAAAATATCTCAACATATCAAAATTTTTCAAAGTATGATCGCAACAACTGCACCAAAAATACTCCAACTCATGCAATAAATCCCTAAAAAAAGACTACTTTTGCACGGTTTCATCTTTTTGCCTTTTATTACGCCATATTATGACAAGCACAACGACCGCCAGGGGAAGTATTATAAAGAGAATAATATTCACCGGTTCGGAGAAATCTACAGGAGAATTGTCTTGTGGCTTAGGAACTTCAGTAGGAATTTGAGAAAATACATTCAATCCGAAAAGACTGAAAAGAGACGCCAAACTATATTTTAGAAACTTCATTTGTTTTTTATTCTAATGTAAGCAAAAAAGAAATGGGATTCAAACTTTAACAGATTGTGTTAACAATTTGGAAATGACGGGATAATGTGGTATTATGCCCTGTTTTTCAAATTAAACCCCTATTAAACTATGAGACAACTTAAAATCACCAAGCAGGTAACCAACCGCGAGACCAAATCTTTGAACAGCTATTTGCAGGACGTCAGCAAGATCGATCTGATTACTGCGGAAGAGGAGGTGGAGCTAGCCCAACGTATTCGTGAGGGCGACCAAGCAGCCTTAGATAAACTGAGCCGAGCCAACCTGCGATTCGTGATTTCCGTGGCTAAACAATACCAGAATCAAGGATTGAGCCTTCCCGATTTAATCAACGAAGGGAACGTTGGATTGGTTAAAGCCGCAAAAAGATTTGATGAAACCCGAGGGTTTAAATTTATTTCCTATGCTGTTTGGTGGATCAGACAAGCCATATTGCAGGCCATTGCGGAGCAGTCGCGTGTAGTAAGGTTACCGTTGAATAAAATTGGCGATATCAACAAAATAAAAAAGGCATCTATACATTTGGAGCAAAAATTCGAAAGAATCCCAACTGCTGCAGAGATAGCCAAAGAACTTGATTTCACCGAAGCAAAAGTGAAGAGCTCATTAAAAAACTCTACACGAAGTCTTTCAATGGATGCTCCTTTCCAAGAAGGAGAGAACGATAACAACCTTTACGATGTTTTGAGTTCTGGCGAAAGCCCAAACCCAGACAAGAATTTGATGCACGAATCATTGCGCATTGAAATAAACCGCGCTTTGGACACATTGGCGCCTCGGGAAGCAGATGTAGTGAAATTGAATTTTGGTCTATGTGGACAGCCTCCGATGACTCTTCAGGAAATTGGAGACACTTTCGATTTAAGTAGAGAACGCGTACGTCAGATTCGTGAGAAAGCTATCCGCAGATTGCGTCAAACATCAAAAAGTCATATTCTAAAAAAATATTTAGGATAATTATTCTTCATAAAGTTTTGGTTCTCCCATAATTTTATGAAACTCTTAGGGAACGAGTATTATTTCTACAGTTATCTTTAGCGAGACGAACCATTCGCCAAATGACTACAGAAATAATACTCGTTTTTTCGATTCTGATTATCACCATACTTCTATTTGCATTTGAAGTATTTTCTGTAGATAAAATTGCCTTTCTACTTATTGGCGCCTTAGCTTTAACGGGACTAACAACTCCGGAAGAAGCTATTTCGGGTTTTTCCAATTCGGCGACAATAACCGTACTCTCCTTAATGATTATAGCTTTAGCACTGGAAGATAATGGCGTTATAGCCTCCATGGCTCGATTTCTAAAAAATTTACATGTACTTCCCCTCGTTCTCCTGTTGCCAATAATAATGTTGATCACGGGAGGTATTTCAGCTTTTATCAATACTACTGCAGTGGTAATTGTTTTTATAAAAATAATTTCAGAACTCTCCAAACGGTTCAATCTTTCGCAATCCAAACTCCTAATGCCCATATCTTTTGCCGGAATTTTAGGTGGCAGCTGCACACTGATGGGAACTTCTACGAACCTCATCGTAAATTCGGTGGCAAAAGATCTGGGAGCGGAGGCATTTAGCTTTTTTGAATTTACTTTATTTGGAGTTATCTTTCTGATTATTGGTATAGTTGTGATTACCGTTGCCTCCCGATGGTTGCCCAAAGGTTCCCAACAAAATCTTGAGGAAGCGTACGAACTTGATAAGTTCATTACCGTTGTAGTAATAAATGAAGATTCAGAGCTTATTAATGAAAAGATTGAGGACACATTTTTTTTTAAAAGCCCAGAAATCTCAATACTAAAGTTGATTCGAATGGGTCAGACCACAAATGATCCTGGCAAGTATATATCCCTAAAGGAAAAGGATAAACTTCTTGTAATGTGTGACGTTGAAACCCTGGCCAAACTAAATACCGATAAGGGCATAACCGTTCACAAAGATCAGTCACCTCTCAAGATTGAAGGGGAAGATCAGGAAGAAAAAAGCAGCGAAAGCAAGAAAAAACTTGAAGGATTCGGGTTTGTTGAACTCCTTATATTACCAGGCTCCATACTAATTGGTAAAACCTTAAAACAACTTCGGAAACAACGGTTTCAAGGAGCCTTGCCTATTGCTATTAAAAAGAGACGAAATATCAGGAATACCCAAGCACAATTAATTAGAAAGAATATCAAGGAAATCTCTTTAAAACCTGGAGATCGTTTGCTGGTAGAGATCCCAAAAGATGAAATAGGGAAGTTATACGAAATGGAGAACGTTGCTGTTCTACGCGAACACAAAACCAAACCGTACCAGAATACTTCCAAAAAAAGACTTTCCTTCGCTATTTTGTTATTGGTAATCGGTCTGGCTGCCAGTGGAGTTTTACCGATCCTTTTAAGCGCTATTACCGGTGTTGCCCTCCTACTGCTCACGCGGTGTTTGGTACTTAATGACGTGTACCATCGCATCAACTGGCAAGTGATATTTTTACTTGCGGGAATGATTCCCTTGGGTATAGCAATGAGCAATACAGGAGCTGACAAATGGATTTCAGAACTGTTATTGAATATTTTAAATGGACAATCCCACTTAATAATTATAGCACTTGTATTTCTGATTACTATGCTGATGAGCAGTGTTGTAAGCAACAACGCCACCGCAATAATTATGACTCCAATCGCCATTGCCATAGCTACGGGATTGGACTTATCGATGAAACCGTTTATACTTTCCGTGTTGTTCGGAGCAAATTTTAGCTTCTTTACTCCTATGGGGTACCAAACAAATACTTTAATTTATGGAATGGGATTTTATAAATTCAAACACTTTTTAATCATAGGAGGAATTCTTTCGGTGATTCTATGGATAGTCGGGACATTTTTGCTCGCCTCTCTATTATAATTAAAACACAATTAAAGAAAATTTTATTAATCAATTAAGTCTCAAATCAACTAAAAACAAAAATTATGAACAAGTTTTTCAAAGTCTTAATAGCCGGATGGGGTGCAAAGAAACTCGGTTTCGGCTGCATTGGAACCATTATAGTTTTCCTTATTATATATTATTTACTAGGTTTGTTTTAGTAGTCTAATAAGCTTCAAAAGAGAATACAGTCTTAAAATTCTTCCATTTCGCTAAGACCACGAAATTGGGAAGCAACGAAATATGCTCTATTTACACGGCTCAGAGACAAAAAATCAAAAATTCCATTCTCTGTGATTTCTCTATTTAACAAAACAATAGTGACCTCTTAACTAATAATTGGTAAGGCTTGCCTTTAAATTTGTTGGTAAACCTTTAAAAACTAAAGTTATGAAAAAAGTATTTGTTCTAAGCATGGTGGTAGGATCGTTGATCGTGACGTCGTGCGTTTCGAAAAAGAAGTACGTGGAAATGGAGAATCAATATAATGCCACTCGTTCTACGCTCGTAAAAACTCAAGTTGAAAAAGAAGAGTTGGAAGCAAAATATGCAAAAATCGAAGATCGTGTAGCTAGCTATAACGCTAAAATCCAATCGCTTTCAGATTCCAATAACGAACGTCTTCAAAACATTGATAATGTTGTTATTTCTGAAAATGACAAGCAGAAAATGCGAAAAGCCTTGGTCAACGTAAATCCTGAGGAACTGGCACAAGCCAAAACTCTTAAGGATTCAATGAATCTTGTCATATCATACAACCTAAAAAAGAATCTGGACAGCAATTTAATTGCCGAAGGAGAAGAAGATGATATCGACATCGACATCAACGAAACCGTTGTTATGATTACCATTTCAGACAAATTGTTGTTCAATTCAGGTAGTGCCAAGGTGAACCCAAAGGCAAACAATCTTTTAAAACGTCTTGCCGATGTTATCAATAGTGAGCCAGCTCTTGAAGTAATGGTAGAAGGTCACACAGACAGCCAGACCGTGAAGCCTGGTGCTTACGTGAAAGATAACTGGGAATTGAGTGTGCAACGTTCCACTTCGGTAATTAGAAAATTACAGAACGATTATGGTGTTGATCCAGCAAAACTTATTGCCGCTGGAAGAAGTAGTTATCATCCATTAACTGAAAATGACACCAAGGAAGGTATGGCCAAAAATAGAAGGACGAGAATAGTAATTCTTCCTAATCTAGACAAATTCTTAGCAATGTTGTCCGCACAATAAAAGGAAATAAATAGAAACTATTATAGAAAGCGATCTTTTATAGGTCGCTTTTTTTATGGGAGAAAATTAAACCTCTAATCCATTATTTAACTGATTTAGTAAAATTGGAGATTATCAATCTATCACAACCATTAAAAGAAGCTTTTGTAAATATGCTTTGGCTATCTTGAAGCTATCTAAAAATGCATTATCTTTCACGAAACATCTCTTCAAATGGAAAAAAAAATGGAATCCGATTTCTGCGAACTTTACCTCTATGATACCTATGCGATTCTACGCGTATTCGAAAACGAGCATTTAGATCTAAAAAAAAAATGATTGGATTCGTACAAAGTATAAAGAACACTTTGGAAACAAGGAGTTTGTGGTAGTTGCGGACAGAAGATTCCATCACACCTTAGATCTCAATATCTACAAAGATGGAAAAATGAAGACAAAAAAAGGACTCGCCATCGTTTCGTCGATGGAAGAAGAAAGAGAAAGAGCCTTCGTTGAACAAAAGCTCTTCCCCCACAGCTTTGCCTTTTTCAACAGTCTAGAAGATGCTAAATCTTGGGCAAAACATTTTTTTGGATAAGAATTCTATTTTGATGGCGGCGATGTTGGTCGGACCTCAATTTTACTGGGCAACGTCCTGGGATTCATCTTTAATAAATCGACCACCAATTTTCCAATATCCTCTTTTTGGATTTTCCAGGAATCCTTATCATCTGGTTCGTTCCCATTAAAGTGGGTGGATACTGAGCCAGGCATAATCGTGCTTACTTTTATACCCTTGTCCCGCAGATCAAGCATGGCTGCTTGGGTAAATCCTGTTAAACCAAATTTGCTGGCATTATAAGCACCGCCACCTTTAAAGAAATTGGTTCCTGCTAAACTGGAGATGGTGATAAAATAACCTTTGTTCTTTTTCAATTGTTCCAAACTGGCTTTTAATGTATAAAATGGCCCAGAGAGATTGGTGTCAATTGTTTCCTTCCAATCCTCAATGGAAATTTCATCGACAGATGCAAAATGACCAATCCCTGCATTCGCAATTACAATATCCACTTTTCCATATTCTTCAATCGCCATCTTTAAGGCCTTTTGTTGACTTTCATAACTACGGACATCAGCTTCCAAACCTATTGCGCGTGCATTATTTCCGCTCTTTGAACTTAGTTTATTTGCAGCCTCATCAGCAGTATCCTTACTCCTTCCCGTAATTGCCACGCTAATTCCCTCTTGCATTAAAGCTGCTGCTATTCCATAGCCAATTCCTTTGGTGCCACCTGTTATCAATGCTATTTTCGTTTTCAATTCATTCATAATTTTTCGTTTTTACCAAAGTTAGCCATTGTTAATTTTAATGTTGCCAAATTCTGCCTAAATTTATCCGATGAAGTTTCCAATTTTTATGCTTTTTATAGTGTTCTTTCTCGGCCTCTCATCGGGAAAGAAACAGCAGGATCCGTTAGTAGATCTTGAAGATATTTCTAACGATTTTGTGTATGAAATCCGTTATGCCACCCCTGACAATTTTATTGGTGAAACACTTTACGACTGCGCTAAATGCCTTTTGCGGCCCGAGGTAGCGGCTGCTCTAATTGAAGCAAATAAATATTTCCACGATAAAGGTTACCGAATTCGAATTTACGATTGTTATCGGCCTTTGGATGTTCAGAAGAAAATGTGGGCAAAAGTCCCCCGTGCCACGTATGTTGGCAATCCTTATGGCAATGGTTCCATCCACAATCGAGGAGCCGCTGTGGATATGACCTTGGAAACTCTGGAGGGATGTTTTGTTCAAATGGGAAGTGAGTATGACCACTTCGGCAGCGCCGCCCACATTGATAATTATGATTTTTCAAAAGAAATACTCGCCAACCGGAAGCTGTTGTTCGAAGGAATGCGAAAATTTGGTTTTTCGCCCATCCGTACGGAATGGTGGCATTTCAGTTTTAGGAAAAACATGGCTTACAAAATCCTGAACACTCCCCTACCCTGCGGTCTGAAAGACTAAAAGAATCTTCGTGAAGAGCGATTATTACAAAGGCTTTCAACTCGAAATCATCTTAAATCCGTTATTATAGTTTCTTCTTATCCTTAAAATGTTAATGATTTTCACATTAATACAATAAGTTTTCTTAAGTTTATTGCCTTCAAAAAAACCTGAATGCTTAAAATTATCCATTATCCTTATATGAAATCCATTGTGCTTCGAATAAGTCTTTTGTTGTTTTCAACCCTGATGCTCAATTCGTGTAAGGGGGACGATGATTCCAATTATATTCCTTTAAATATTATTGCCAAACCAGATACTGGAGAGGTCTTTCAAAATTCCTCTTTAGAAATTGCTATTTTCGAAAATGACTCCAATATTCCCGAAAATGGCATAATTATGCTTACGGCACCACAAAGTGGAACAGTTGTAATAAACAATAATGGAACACCAACAAATATTCTTGACGATACCGTCCAATACACTCCAGAGGAAACCTTTGTAGGGCAAGTTACCTTTGAATATACTGTTTGCGATCCCTCGGAACAAAGTTGTGCCACCGCAACCGTTACAGTTGATGTGTTACCCTTTTCTCCAGTGAATTTTGATATAAATACTGTTCCGTATGATAAGCTTTCTGATTATAATTTCTTTGAAGGAAATCTAGCCGAACTATCCCCTGTATATGGCGTTTTGCCCTATGAACCCATAAACGCTTTGTTCTCTGATTACGCCCACAAAAAGCGTTTTGTCTGGATGCCCTACAATGTATCGGCAACATACGTCTCTGATAGCGACATCTTAAACTTTCCTATTGGTAGTATCTTAATAAAAACGTTTTATTATGAAAATGTTCTACCTAATAATACCACTCAAAATATTGAAACCCGCTTGCTGATTAAAAAAGCGGAGGGTTGGATTTTTGCAAACTATATATGGGATGGAGCCCAACAAGAAGCCATTCTTAATACAACGGGATATGGCTTTAATGTTCCAATAGAATGGGTAGAAAACGGTGAAATAAAATCGGTTAATTATAGAATTCCGTCAGAAACTGAATGCTTTATTTGTCATAAGTCGGTTGACGATATCATTCCAATTGCACCAAAGCCGCAAAATTTGAATTCCATTTATTCCTATGCCGATGGCATTGGAAACCAACTTCAAAAATGGGAAGAAATAGGATACCTTACAGATAATATTCCCGATAATATTAAAACTGTGCCAAATTGGAAAGATATTTCACAGAGTTTAGAAGTTAGGGTCCGTTCTTATTTTGATATGAACTGCGCCCATTGCCATACATATGGAGGTCATTGCGGAGCACGTTCGTTGCGACTGGCTTTCAACCAATCCCATGAAGATTATAATCTTGGTATTTGTGTCGATCCGGATCTTCAAATCCCTGGATTTGATGGCGCAAAACTCATTACTCCCGGCGATGCTGAAAACTCGATCCTGTTTTTTAGAGTAGCCACAACTTTAGAAGAATATGCAATGCCCATGATTGGGCGAACATTGGTAGATGAAGCGTTTATTCCTGTTTTAGAAGAATGGATCAACTCCCTTACCACAACTTGTGATTAACCAACTAAAACGATATATATGAAAAATATTTTTACTTTATTCTTAATAACGTCATTTATCGGAATTGGAAATGCTCAGGTTTCATTTACCCCATCACCCATTTCCATAATAGGATTAGAGAGAGCCGTAGTGGATATGAATGGTGATTTTTTAGATGACTTGGTCTCAATAACTGCTAACAATATCCAAATATACTACCAACAACCAGATGGCAGCTTTGTAGAGACAAACATCGCCACCACTCATGCAGATAATATTCCTACTTGGAGTCTTGCTGCGGGAGATTTTGATAGAAATGGCTTTAATGATTTACTCTATGGGGGCGCCAACGGCGTCACCTTTATGAAAGCAAACGATGACGGAACCGCCTATGAAGAAATTTCATTTCCAGAATATGTCTTTTCGCAACGTTCCAACTTTATAGATATCAATAATGATGGCCATTTAGATGCCTATGTATGCCATGATGTTGCTCCTAGTGTTTATTACATTAATAATGGAGATGGAACTTTTACTTTTCATCAAGGAGGTCTGGGCGACTATCCTACAGGAGGGAATTATGGTTCTGTTTGGATAGACTATGATAACGATGGCGATGTGGACCTGTTTATCGCAAAATGTAATGTGAACGGAGAGGTGAATGAAAGAAGTGAAAACCAACTATATCAAAATGATGGAACGGGCAATTTTGTAGAAGTAGGGGAAATTACCGGATTAAAAGACAAAATGCAAACTTGGTCTTCTGCCTGGGCAGATTTTGATAATGACGGCTACTTGGATGTTTTTATAGGAAGCAGCTCCAGTGATTTCCAACATAAATTAAATAGAAATAATGGCGACGGAACCTTTACAGATATTTCTGATTCTACAGGAATATATGCATTAACGACAACTGGTATTGAAAATTGCGCCTATGATTTCAATAACGATGGCTATGTTGATATTTTATCCAATGGAAATATCCTTTTAAATAATGGTGACTTAACCTTTACTTTAATTCCCTACGCTTTGCCTAATAATAATGGCTCCTTTGGCGATTTAAATAATGATGGATTTATTGATGCTTTTGCGGATGGATATATATATTACAATGATGCAAACTCGAACCACTGGATAACCATTAACACCATAGGTGTGGAGAGTAATATTAATGGTATTGGAGCCCGAATTTCTGTTACCTCAAATTTAGGGACACAAATTAGAGAAGTAAGAAGTGGGGAAGGATTTAAATATATGAGTACCCTAAACACCCACTTTGGATTAGGCGCCGATACAGAAATAACTACCCTTACTATAAATTGGCCCTCCGGTATTATAGATGTCTTAGAAAATGTAGCTGTGGATCAAGCTATAACGATAATTGAAGGCAATACTGTTATTGGGGTAAATGAGAATTTAGCAAACAACCTTATTCTTTATCCTAATCCTACCCACGGAATTTTAAATCTTGGCAAGTTGACCGATTTCTCAAACCCCGAATACTCAATTTTTGATATTCAGGGAAGAAAGATTTTGGACTCTAAATTGGATTTAAACTATATAAACGTTTCCAATCTGGCAAATGGCCATTACATTCTTAAAATCTACGACGGCAACCTCCTTAAAACGCAGCGCTTTATTAAGATGTAGGTTACCTGAATGAGAATAATATACACAAAAGCCGCCTCAAAATCCGAGACGGCTTTTTCCTGACTTCCGCACTGGGACACCCAGATTAAAGAAAGTTTTAAATGTTGAACCCACTGCGGGGTTCTGTAGGATGGATGCATTATAACCCCACACTGCACTACGTTTGTGCGGGGTTATCCATATTAGACCCATTCTGGGTCATGCCACAAAAAATAAAAATAACCCTAACCAATAACCTCGAAGAGGTTTAATATCGATAACCTCGAATACAACCGAAATGAAATGAAGGTTTTATTCGAGGAAAAACGAATCCATCTGTATTTAGAACTCCAGAGGAGTTCAACTTTTTTCAATTCAAATAATCAAAAAACATTCAAGGACACCCAAAATAGAAACACTATTGGAATAAACAGGCTGATAGCTAATATGTTATAGATTACATCTTCTAAGGACTCAAAAATCTGCGGAAGTCAGGAGAATAATATACACAAAAGCCGCCTCAAAATCCGAGACGGCTTTTTATATTAAAGAATCTCTCTCCAATATAAGAAAGATAACTTTCCATGAAATCTCTAAATCGGTGTCATTTAAATATTTAAAGGAAAATTAAAAAAGTCGTCCCAATTAAAATATTGAGACGACTTCTTTTTCATAGTAAAACATCAGTCTGCCGACTTCTGTCTACTTATTTCACTTCTTCAAGGTCCGCCCTTTCGGCTTCGCTCAGAACCAGACTACTTAACTTCTTCAAAGTCTACGTCCTCCACGTCGCTGCTGTTATCAGCTCCGCCGTCGGCACTGCCTTGATCTGCTCCTGCTCCTGCATCACCCGTTGGTGCGCCTTGACCATCGGCTTGGGCTTTGTACATTTCTTCAGAAGCAACCTTCCATGCTTCATTTATTTTGTCCAAAGCAGGTTGAATTGTTGCTATGTCTTGAGCTGCGTGAGCTTTTCTCAATTCTTCCAAAGCTTCTTCGATTGGTTTCTTTTTATCATCCGATAATTTGTCACCAAATTCTTTCAGTTGCTTTTCAGTTTGGAAAATCATTGCATCGGCCTCGTTCAATTTGTCTACTTTTTCTTTAGCAGCCTTATCGCTTTCAGCATTTGCTTCCGCATCAGCCTTCATCTTTTTGATTTCTTCCTCGGTCAAACCAGAAGATGCTTCAATTCGGATGTCCTGCGTTTTGTTGGTAGCCTTGTCAGTTGCGCTAACTTTGATGATACCGTTGGCATCAATATCAAAGGTTACTTCAATCTGGGGCGTTCCTCGTTGTGCAGGTGGAATTCCATCTAAGTGGAAACGACCAATTGTCTTGTTGTCGTTTGCCATTGGGCGCTCTCCTTGCAATACGTGGATCTCAACACTTGGCTGATTATCTGATGCAGTGGAGAAAATCTGACTTTTCTTTGTAGGAATTGTAGTGTTTGCATCAATCAATTTGGTCATCACACCTCCCATAGTTTCAATACCAAGAGAAAGTGGAGTAACGTCAAGAAGCAATACATCTTTTACATCTCCGGTCAATACACCACCTTGGATTGCTGCACCAATTGCAACTACCTCATCAGGGTTTACACCTTTATGGGGTTTTTTTCCGAAGAATTTCTCAACCGCTTCCTGAACTGCAGGAATACGGGTTGATCCTCCTACAAGAATTACCTCATCAATATCACTCTTGGTAAGTCCTGCAGCTTTCATTGCAGTCTCACAAGGCTTCATTGTTCTTTTTACCAAATCGTCAATCAACTGCTCAAACTTCGCACGGGTCAAAGTTTTCACCAAGTGCTTAGGCCCGCTAGCGGTAGCAGTAATATACGGTAAGTTTATTTCAGTTTGGGTAGAAGAAGAAAGCTCAATTTTAGCTTTTTCCGCAGCTTCTTTCAAACGCTGAAGAGCCATTGGATCCTTACGAAGGTCAAAATCTTCTTCGGCCATAAATTCGTCTGCCAACCATTTGATAATTTTTTGGTCAACGTCGTCACCACCTAAGTGGGTATCACCATCAGTAGCAAGAACTTCAAAAACGCCATCTCCCAATTCAAGGATACTAACGTCGTGTGTTCCACCACCAAAATCGAAAACCACAATTTTTTGATCGTGACCTTTTTTGTCCAACCCGTAGGCAAGAGCTGCCGCAGTTGGTTCGTTGATAATTCTTTCTACTTTCAGTCCCGCAATCTCACCTGCTTCTTTGGTAGCGTGACGCTGACTGTCGTTAAAATATGCAGGAACAGTAATCACCGCACGGGTTACTTCCTGACCTAAATAATCCTCAGCGGTTTTCTTCATTTTCTGAAGAATCATAGCACTGAGTTCCTGGGGGGTATACAAACGGCCGTCGATATCTACACGAGCAGTATCGTTGTCACCTTTTACCACTTTGTATGTGGAGTGTTCCGCTTCACTTTTTATTTCGGAAAACTTGTTTCCCATAAATCTTTTAATGGAGCTAATAGTCTTAGTCGGGTTTGTTACTGCCTGACGTTTTGCAGGATCCCCTACTTTAATTTCACCACCTTCCACAAATGCAATTACTGAAGGTGTAGTTCTTTTTCCTTCGGCATTAGGAATAACCACTGGTTCGCTACCTTCCATTACGGCAACGCAGGAGTTGGTTGTACCTAAGTCGATTCCGATTATTTTACTCATAACTTGTTGTTTGTTTATTATTTATTTTTGTGTCCAATTACTTTTAATGTCGCTCTCTATAAGACAAGGATTGTGCCAGCGAAAGGATTCTGACATCCTGTCAGAAACTAAAAGTTGCGAAGTCTATGAGTTGAGCAGTTTAGTAACCTAATGATCCTAACCTTGAGCATTAGGGCGTGTCCGCCGCGACGGATCGGGCTATAACTCAACTATTATATTTTATTGGATTCGTTGAATACTTCGTATTTCAGCGCTACACGGTAGCGACTTCTATCCCTCACGCAGATTTGTACGAAATTTAAAAATTAGAAAAGTGAATTACGTGCCTACAATATCGAAATTTATCCGTTCGAGGAGGAAGACGTTGTTGGAAGTGCAGTTCCATCTTCAGTCTCTAACTCAACTCATCAAACTCCATGCCTCCTAACCTTTAAAATCATTACTTTTACTCGACATAAAATTTTTTAAACCTCAAACCCTTGACAAATAACAAGGTTTCTCGAACAAACATATTTTACATTGTATTGCTCATCCTTTCAGGGGAAGCCGTTTTCGTGCTTCCTTTTGTCTTAGCTCGTGTTTTTCGCGCCACGGTTCTCGATGTGTTCCAAATAAATAATATCGAATTGGGCTTTTGCTTTTCCGTTTATGGAATTGTTGCAGTTTTTTCATATTTATTCGGCGGCCCCTAGACAGACTCCAACCGAGAAAATTGATGGGTACGGCTTTGATCCTGACCGCTCTTGGCGGCTTGGTTTATGCGAATAATCCGTCGTTAAAAACATTGGCCATTCTCTATGGATTTTGGGGATTCACCACTATTTTTCTTTTCTGGTCGGCGATGATAAAAGCCACCCGTGTGTGGGGCGGTTCCAAAAACCAAGGAAAAGCATTTGGGTTTTTGGATGGAGGCCGAGGTCTTGTGGGAGCACTTTTTGGATTGTTGGGAGTTTATGTTTTTTCTCTCTTTATGTTAGATTCCCAAACGGAATTGAGTCCCGTTGCACAGGCCGAAGCTTTTCAAAATGTAATTTACGTCTCCTCCATAATTGTGGCAATCATTGGGATTATCGTCTTCTTTTTTCTAAGAATTAATAAAGATGAAGATGTGGAAACACTTGATAAAATTACACTTCAAAACATAAAAACCGTCTTGAAACTCCCCTCAGTCTGGCTATTAATGATTGTTATTTTATGTGCTTACGTAGGCTATAAAATAACCGATATCATTTCGTTGTATGCTCGGGACGTGATGGGTTACAGTGAGGTCAAAGCTGCAGAGACCGGAACTTTCCTTCTATTCATTCGTCCAATCGTCGGCGTTGGAATTGGTTTTCTGGCAGACAGATCACGAGGCTCCATCTATCTGTGCGTCGGATTCCTGCTTTCTATTGTTGGGGCGTTATTTTTCGCTTCTGGAATTCTCGATGAAAATATGGATATTCTGTTTTTCGTTTCTATAATCATAACTGCCGTAGGGGTTTACGCTGCACGGGTGCTTTATTTTGCAGTAATGGAAGAAGGCAATATACCCTTGCTATTAACTGGAACAGCCGTGGGAATAATTTCATTTGTAGGATATACTCCCGAAGTATTTGCAGGTCCGGCCATAGGTTATTTTCTGGACACTTCGCCAGGAAAGGAAGGACATCAAAATGTATTCTGGATGCTCACTGTTTTCTCGGCTATCGGGTTTTTTGCTTCCTATATTTTTTATCGTATCTCTGAAAAAGGTGGCAGTAAGAAGTCTTAGTGAGGACGTTTTGAAACACTGCCTCTCCCGATTTTCATCGCGAACGTTTTGAATCACGACTTTTTGAATCACAGCTTGTCCCGATTTTTTTCGGGAACGTTTTGAATCACGATGGTTTGAATCACGACCTTTGGAAAAGCTCTCCAGCCCTCCCACGGTTTAGCAACCGTAGTAGGCAAGCTCTTAATCCGAATGCTGCTTTGTTTTAAGACCAAAAAAAATCCCGTCCAAAAATGGAACGGGATTTATCTATTTTAAAAGCTACGTTTATTCGCCAGCTTCTTTTTGTGCGTCCTTTTTCATTTTCTCATTAGGCACAATAGCAAGATTCACACGACGGTTTTTTGCTCGTCCCTCGGCAGTGCTGTTATCTGCAATTGGGGCTTCTTCACCAAACCAATTGGTAGTGAAACGTGAAGGACTTAGTCCCTTGGTCTGCACAAAATAGTTGGTTACGGCCATAGCACGATTTTTTGAAAGGGTCATATTCATAGCATCAGCACCTACACTGTCTGTATGTCCAACAACAAGCACATCGGTATCAGGATATTCTCTCAATACATTAGCAAGCTTATCTAATATTACTTGAGAGTCTGGGGTGATATTATATTTTGCGGTAGCAAAGTGAACTCCACTATTTTCGTCAAAAGTAACGACTATTCCATCATCAACTCTTTCAACCTGTGCACCTGGAATTTCCTCTTCGATCTTCTGTGCTTGCTTATCCATTTTATCACCGATAAGAACTCCCGCAGTACCTCCTACTACTCCACCAATCACTGCACCGATTGCGCCGTTTCCACCTTTACCAACGTTATTTCCTATAATTGCTCCTAGGATAGCTCCACTACCTGCGCCAATTACGGCACCCTTTTGTTTGTTATTTGCATTTCTAGTGGCTTCACAGCTACCCAGGCTCGTAATTAGAGCAAGAGCAAAAAATAATACTCCTATTTGTTTCAATGTCTTTTTCATTTTTAAATAATTTTAGATTGTTTGTTATGGTTCTCAGCCCAATTCTGAGACCGTTTGTTTTTTTATTTTTTTGGGCAATTAATTATTCCTGTATTTTGGAAAAGTCCATCTTTATCGTGAACGGTTTTCCGTCCAAACTTACCGTCTGTTCCCAACGCATATTGTTTTCGCTCAACTGAGCCAATCGCAACCTGAAACCGACTTTATCTTCTGATTTTCCTCTTGCATCCGTAGGTTTTAACATAAAATCATATAAACCCGAGGTCGGGTCGATTTCAACTATTGAGAAGATGAAATTTCTCTGTCCGGTAGGACAATCAGCATTGTCAATATTGTAATTTCCAGTGTTGTTGTTTGGAATAAAACGCCAAGAACTTCCTTCAAAACACTCCGCAGAGGTGTCATTGAATAGGGTAACATTAAAAGTTCCGGAACTGTCGTAAGAAACATCGTCCAGACTCCAATAGCCTTTTAGAACTTTCTTAGATTCCTGAACTGTTTTCGGTGTCCCGCAGGACAAGGCGACCGTTGCAATCACGGCTAGCATAATAAACTTTTTCATAAATGGGGTTTTAATTTAAGTTGGTATTTCTATTATTTTCTAAATAAGCTTGATAATAGTGACAATACTAATAAGACCAGGAAAATCCAAAAAATAATCATTGCAATATCGGTGGCTCCCGAGGCAATACCTCCAAAACCAAAAATTGCAGCAATAATAGCAATTACGAGAAAAATAACGATCCAGCGTACCATAATAATAGTTTTAATGATTAGTATGCTACTAAAGTAGATAACATCTTCTTTCCCCTAAGATTCTTTATATTAAGTTTAACTAGATATGTTAAAACATTAGTAAGATATCAAATCCAATAAATGTTTTTTAAACTTTTCTTTAGGAAGATAATTGGATTCCAACGCAGATGCAAAGGGAATGGGTGTTTCCAAACTTGCTACTCTTTTTACCGGAGCATCCAAATATTCAAAACAGTTTTCCATTATCATTGCTGAAATATCCGAGGCTATTCCTCCAAACAAGGAATCTTCTTGAAGGATTATAACTTTCCCTGTTTTTTTAACCGAATCGTATATTGTTTGTTTATCCAAGGGTACCAATGTTCTAAGATCGATCAAATCACAATTCAGATCTTCCATTTCCTCTAAAGTATCCAAGGCCCAATGTACGCCTGCTCCGTAAGTAATAATAGTTAAATCCTTACCTTCTTTTAAAAGAGCGGCTTTTCCAAGAGGAATAGTATAATACCCTGTAGGCACATCTTGCCTAATACTTCGATAAAGTGCTTTATGCTCAAAATACATTACAGGATTCGGGTCTTCAATACTACTTGCCAAAAGTCCTTTCGCATCGTACGGGAATGCAGGGTAAACCACTTTTAAACCGGGTGTATGCGTAAACCAAGCTTCATTTGTCTGACTGTGGAAGGGTCCTGCTCCCACTCCAGCTCCACAGGGCATTCTTACAACAACGTCGGCATTCTGGTTCCAACGGTAATAACTTTTAGCTAAATGGTTCACGATTGGATTGAAACCGGAGGAAACAAAATCAGCAAATTGCATTTCAATAACAGCTTTATAACCATTGATTGAAAGTCCCATCCCTGCGGAAACAATTGCCGATTCACAAATAGGCGTATTACGAACGCGTTCCTTTCCAAAAGCCTGAACAAAACCTTCGGTGATTTTAAAAACACCTCCGTATTCGGCAACATCCTGACCCATTATCACCAGATTGTCATGTCTCTCCATGGATTGTTTCAACCCTTGGGAAATAGCATCGATAAATCGAATGTTTTCCGTTTCCGAATTCTCTTTAATCTCTTGAAAATCAAATTTTTTATACACATCATCTAATTCTTTTTCTTCAGATGATTCTACATTCGGCTCCGCAAAAGCAAGCTCCAGATTTTCGTCGATTTCGTGTTTGAATTCGCTTCTAAACTCTTCAATCTCCCCTTCGGATATGATGCCTTCTGTCAACAAGTAACGCTCATAATTCAGCAAAGGATCTCGAAGGCCCCACTCATCAATAAGAGATGCAGGCACATATTTAGTTCCACTCGCTTCTTCGTGACCGCGCATTCTAAAGGTTTTAAATTCCAATAAAATAGGCCGGGGGTTTTCCCGCATACTTTCCACAAGGCTTTTAAGCTTCGTGTAAACTTCTAGAATATCGTTACCTTCAATAATGTGGGATTCCATTCCATAACCTTTTCCCCGATCGGCAATGTTTTCACAATTGTATTGTTCATTGGTAGGCGTTGAAAGACCATACCCATTGTTCTCGACACAGAACAATACTGGAAGTTGCCATACCGAAGCCACGTTTAAAGCTTCGTGGATATCGCCTTCACTGGTTCCACCTTCGCCGGTAAATACGGCACAGACCTTATTATTTTTCTTTAATTTATTTGCAAGTGCAATTCCATCTGCAACTCCAAATTGTGGTCCTAAATGGGAAATCATCCCTACAATATGATATTCTTGGGTACCGAAGTGAAAACTGCGATCTCGACCTTTGGTAAAACCATTTGCCTTTCCTTGCCATTGCGAAAAAAGTCGAAATAATGGAATATCACGCATAGTGAAAATTGCCAAGTTACGGTGCATCGGCAAAATATATTCGTCTTTATCCAGAACAGCGGCTATGCCAACAGATATAGCCTCTTGTCCTATCCCGCTAAACCATTTAGACACCTTTCCTTGTCTGAGAAGAATGAGCATCTTTTCTTCGATCATCCGAGGTTTAAGCATTCCCCGGTACAGCATTTTCAGGGTTTTGTCGTCAAGATCCTTTCTGTTGTAATCGAATAGAATATTTGGAGAAATCTCAGGTTTCATCATTTATATTTTAAAGTTCAAAAGTAGAAAAAAAGCTGATGTTTTGCTTGCTTTCATCCTTTATATAATTAAATGTTCCGCAGATACAAAATTGCAATTTTTTGCAGGAGCTATCTATACTTATGTATAATTCATCTGTATAAAATATTTGAGAAATAGGATACTTCCACTTCGCTCAGTAAGCGATGGAATGCCCCAATAAACGTAATCGGTTTATTTACATCCGCTAAGATGGAGGGCATTTCATAATTAAAGTTGACTTCCCGATTAGAGTTATGAATTTAATATCTTTGTAAGATCAAATTCCAATACAATGAACAACATACCGAGTGTAGATTTGGCCGATTTCCTTTCTAAAGACCAAAAAAGGAAGCAAAAATTCGTAGACGAAATAGGAAAAGCTTTTGAGGAAATAGGTTTTGTATCACTGAAGAATCATTTTCTTAGTGATGATTTGGTAGATGAATTATATAAGGAGGTCAAAAACTTCTTTGATCTTCCTTTGGAAATAAAAAGAAAATATGAAATAGAAGGCTTGGGAGGCCAACGCGGATATGTTTCCTTTGGAAAGGAACATGCCAAGGGAAAAAAAGAAGGAGACCTAAAGGAGTTTTGGCACTTTGGACAAGAAGCATTAGAAGATGCGGAACTTTCAGAGAAATATCCTCCGAATATTCATGTGGAGGAACTTCCTGATTTTAACTCTATCGGAATGGAAGCTTTCCGGATGCTGGAAAAAACGGGTATTTATGTTCTTCGGGCACTAGCATTACATATAGGTCTTGATGAATTCTATTTCGATCCTTGGGCAGGAAATGGCAACAGCATTCTGCGCCCTATTCATTATCCTCCTATTACCGAAGAGCCGGAAGGAGCCGTGAGAGCTGGAGCCCACGGTGACATTAATCTTATAACCCTGTTGATGGGAGCATCTGCAGGCGGATTACAAGTGCTTCGTAAGGATGGCGAATGGATAGATGCAATTCCAAAGGAGGATGAATTGGTAATAAATGTTGGAGATATGCTTGAGCGCCTTACCAATAATAAATTGCGATCCACTATACATAGAGTGGTGAATCCGCCACGGGAAGAATGGGACAAACCCCGTTATTCCATTCCGTTTTTTATGCACCCCCGCAGCGATATGAAATTGAATTGTTTGGAAGTCTGTATAGATGCTGACCATCCAAAAGCCTATGATGATATTACGGCTGGAGAATTTCTGCAACAAAGATTGGTGGAGATTGGACTGATAAAGAAGTAGACTGTAACCAGTTGTCGTCCATAGCATTTTCAACAAACTTGATGCTAATATCCTTAATACAAACAATATTTAATCAAAATTTAGTATTTTGAATTCCTTAGAAGAGCAATTAAAAAACCTGTTCCCCGAGCACAAACCGTCCGAAGCTCCTAAAACAAAGGAAGAACCTGGAATTTGGCTACAGGAGGAGCCCTTGATATGCAAATATGAAAAACGTAAGGGAAAACCCATAACCATCATCGAAGGATATAATGGAGCCGAAACCGACTTCAAAATACTCGCTAAGGAATTAAAACAGTTATTAAGTGTTGGAGGAAGTTTCAAAAATGAAAAAATAATTATCCAAGGTGATTATCGGGATAAAATCATGAAGTTTTTAAAAGAAAAAGGATTTAATGTAAAACGTGTAGGAGGATGATCGGTTATCAGTTATTGGTTATAAGTCATAGATCACTATCTTATAGCCGATAAGCCAATAAACTCTTTAAACTTCTAAACTCTTAAACTTCCAAACTCCTAAACTCATAAACTCCTAAACTCATAAACTTCTAAACTTCTAAACTAATAAACTTCTAAACTCATAAACTTCTAAACTTCTAAACTCACAACCCCCTACAACGGTCAAGTTTCTAAACACATAAAACATTTTGAAAAAACAAACCATACAACCCAGCGAACTGATATTAACCCCTGAAGGAAAAATCTATCATTTGGATCTGGCTCCTTCCCAGCTCGCACCTACTATTATCACAGTTGGCGATCCAGGACGAGTGGAAATGGTCTCCAAATATTTTGACACTATAGAAACCACTGCCCAACATCGTGAATTTAGAACCCATACGGGAACGTACAAAGGAAAACGCATCAGTGTGGTTTCTACGGGAATCGGACCTGACAATATCGATATTGTTTTCAACGAACTCGATGCCTTGGTAAATATCGATTTCGAAAAACGAAAAGTTAAATCGAAACTGACATCATTGGATATTATCAGAGTCGGAACTTCTGGAGGATTGACTCCAGAAATCAGTGTAGATAGCTTTTTGATAAGTGCTTTAGCCATTGGATTGGATAATGTGATGCATTATTATTCCAAAACGGATAAAATATTCAACCGTGAGTTCGCCCAGGCTTTTATAGACCATACTGAATGGAACCCAGATAATTCCGTGCCTTATGTAGTAGAAGCTGACAAAGCCCTGTTGAAAAAATTTACCACAGATAAAACCATTCGTGGTTGTACGATTACCAATGTAGGATTTTATGGGCCACAGGGAAGAGAGCTCCGGGCCCAACTTCGGGATGAAAATTTAAATGAGAAACTGACTTCCTTTAAATACAAAAACCATAAGATTACAAATCTGGAAATGGAAACTGCCACTATGTATGGTTTGGCTAGATTGCTGGGCCACCATGCACTTTCTCTAAATGTTATTGTTGCCAATCGGGCATCGGGTACCTTTAGTGAAGACTCCAAAGCTTCTATAGATGAGCTTATACAATATACTCTGAATAAAATAGTGGAATGAAAAAAATAATCATCGGGGGAGTGCCAGAACACTTCAATTTACCTTGGTATATAGGATTAAGGGACAAAAAGTTTCAAAGTAAGAACATCAATCTGCGGTGGAAGGATTTTCCCGGCGGAACAGGTGTAATGGGACAGGCGCTTCGGGACGGGGAAATTGATATGGCCGTGATTCTTACAGAAGGAATCGTACGGGAGATTATTAATGGAAATCCCAGTTGCATTGTCCAGGTTTTTGTTGAATCCCCCTTGATATGGGGAATCCACGTAGCCGCAAATTCAGAATTTGAAAATATAACTGATTTAAAAGGAACTGCCGCTGCCATTAGTCGTTATGGATCAGGCTCCCATTTAATGGCCTTCGTAAATGCTGAAAACCACGATTGGGATTTGCTAAAGGACTTGAATTTTGAGGAAATCAAGGATTTGGATGGTGCTTTAGAAGGACTGCCAAAAGGAAAAGGCGATTATTTTATGTGGGAAAAATTTATGACAAAACCCCACGTGGACAATGGCACCTTCCGTTTGATCGGGGAATCTCCCACCCCTTGGCCTAGCTTTGTAATAGTTGTTAGAAATGAAGTTCTTAAAGAAAATGAGGAGGCGATAAAAACGGTTTTGGAAGTCATTAATGAAATTACCAAGGATTTTAAAAACATCCCCGAGATTGCTGAACTTATCGCTGAACGATATGGTCAAGAAGTTCCAGATGTTCTGGAATGGATGGAGCTCACACACTGGAGCCAAGAGCAAATGACAGAGGAAACATTGGAAAAAGTTCAGGATGAATTACTTAAACTGGGTTTAATAGAACATAAACTACCCTCGGAACAAATTCTTCAGAAATTATAAAAAAATCTTAATCTTCACGCAACCTCTCCGAAGACCCTGCATCCTATAAGTATAAATCCAATTGTTATGACTACTTTTTTGATTGTTTTGGGTGCGTTGCTAGTCACAAATTTCCTTTTGTTGCAGTTTAGCTGTAATGACACCAAGGACAGTGAGGTTCCAGAGGAGGAATAAACCTCTTGCTTCATTTCTCGTCTGTCCTTCTATTTGTAGGTGAAACCTACCAAACAATAGGGGTTTTTCCATTTTCTTCTAAATATTCATTTGCTTTGCTGAAATGTTTATTGCCAAACCAATAACCACGGTTAGCCGCCAACGGAGAGGGGTGGCCACTGTTAAGGATCAGATGTTTTGACGCATCTACTTTCTTTCCTTTCTTTTTTGCCGGACCTCCCCAAAGCATAAAAACCAAACCTTCCCTTTCCGATGAGAGTTTTTGTATTACCGCATCGGTGAATTTTTCCCAACCTTTATTTTGGTGACTGCCTGCTTCATGTGCTCGAACCGTTAGTGTAGCGTTTAACAATAACACCCCTTGGTCTGCCCATCGTTGCAAATTACCATTGGTTGGGATTGGAGAACCTAAATCTGCCTTTATTTCCTGAAAAATATTTTTAAGTGAAGGTGGAACTTTTGCTTCCCTACTAACCGAAAAGCATAATCCGTGTGCCTGATTGGGACCGTGATAAGGATCCTGACCAATTATCACCACCTTTACATCATTAAAAGGAGTATGGTCGAAAGCTGAAAAAATAGTATTTCTCGGTGGGAAACAGGGATTGGCATCATATTCAGTATTGACGAATTCCATCAAATCCTGAAAATATTTCTTTTCCAACTCATCCTTTAAAACCTGCTTCCAACTCGGCTCAATTGTTATCTTCATTATTCTTACTTTTGTGTAAAATTACAAGAAATACCACTAATGGGGCGGATCGCTAACAAAACATTGGAAGACCTGGAATTTCCTTCGGTACTTAAGCAGGTTTCAGAAAACTGCGTGACTGAACCGGGGAAAGAAAGAACACTCTCCATTACTCCTTTTCAGGAATTTTCAGATATTGAGCCGGAGCTACAGCGCGTAAATGAATTTACTGCTTCCTTTGGTGGGGATAATCAGATTCCAAATCACGGGTTTGAGCCTATTTTCAAGGAATTGCACTTACTGGACATTGAAAGAAGTACTTTGGAAATATCGGGATTTCGGAAAATTCTCGCTATTTCTGAAACCACTCGGATCCTTTTGAAGTTCTTTAAAAAATATGAAGAGTTTTATATCCATCTGAATTCCTTTTCGGAAGAAGTAAACCACAATTCAATTATTTCGGAAGCCATAAATAAAAAAATAGATAAATACGGCGAAATAAAGGATGATGCGTCGCCTGAGCTGAGTTCCATTCGCCGAAAGTTGAACGGCTTAAAGGGGAAAATCAATTCTTCCTTCAACAAAGCTCTTTTACAATATTCCCAAAATGATTATTTGGATGAAATAAGAGAATCGGTAGTGGAGAATCGCCGTGTGCTGGCCGTAAAAGCCATGCACCGAAAAAAGATAAATGGGGCTGTTCTAGGAAGTTCGAAAACTGGAAGCATCGTTTATATAGAACCCCAACAAACGCTGGAATATGCCAATGAACTCAGCAATCTTTTATACGAAGAAGTTGAGGAAATAAAACGCATTCTAAAAGCATTGACGGAATTCATCCGTCCATATAAGGAACTTTTAGCTACCTATCAGGATTATCTGGTTGCTATGGACGTTCTTTATGCCAAAGCCAAATATGCTTCAAAAATCAATGGCGTTCTTCCTATTTTAACTTCGGAAAAGAGGGTTACCCTCATCAATGCATACCATCCTCTTTTATTGGCGGCAAATAATAAAAGAAAAGAAAAAACTTTTCCCCAATCTATTGAGCTGGTTCCTGACAAACGGATTATTGTAATTTCAGGTCCAAATGCTGGAGGAAAAAGCATCACCCTAAAAACCGTGGGATTGCTTCAGGTAATGCTTCAAAGTGGGATACTTATTCCCGCAGATCCACAAAGCGAGATGTGGTTTTTTAAAAGAATCCTGACCGATATTGGGGATAATCAATCCATTGAAAACCATTTAAGTACTTACAGTTATCGGCTTAAAAAGATGAATCAGTTTTTAAGAAAGTGCAATGATAAAACACTTTTTTTAATTGATGAATTCGGAACCGGTAGCGATCCTGAGCTTGGTGGGGCTCTGGCGGAAACCTTTTTGGAGGTTTTTTATGAAAGGGAAGCTTTTGGGATATTAACCACCCATTACACCAATCTGAAATTGCTTGCAAACGAGCTGCCACACGCAATCAACGCAAATATGCAGTTTGACAATAAAACCTTGGAACCCTTGTACCAATTGCATTTAGGGGAAGCAGGTAGCAGCTATACTTTTGAAGTGGCCCAGAAAAATGGCATCCCATATAGCCTCATCAATAAAGCTAAAAAGAAGATTGAACGTGGAAAGGTGCGTTTTGATAAAACTATTGCCAACCTACAAAAAGAACGGTCAACACTGCGTAAAACCTCGGAAACTTTAAAAACCGAAGCTGAAAAAGCCCGCCAGGGAAGTCTCCAATTAGAAGAAATAAATGCCAGAGTCCAAGAAAAATTGGAAAGTTATCAGGAGTTGTTCGATTCCAACCAAAAGCTAATTAGTCTGGGAAAAAAGTTGGATACCCTTTCTGAAAAATATTTCAACAACAAGCAAAAAAAGCAGTTGATCGATGAAGTGATGAAGTTGGTAATGGTTGAAAACAGCAAACGGAAAAAACTGGCTCCCAAGGTCAAAAAAGCGGTAAAGGCAAAGGAGTTGGAAGTAAAAAAAGAAGTAGAGAAAAAAGTTGAGGTTATCCGCGAGCGCAAAAAGGAAGAAAAGGAACAAAAGAAAAAACTACCACCTCCAAAACCCAAAGTAACCTTAAAAGTTGGAGATCGGGTCCGGATGTTAGAAGGCCGGGCCATTGGAACCATTGATACAATTGAAAAAAACAAGGCGTTTGTCAATTATGGAATGTTTACAACCAATGTTAGTTTGGAAGAACTGGAGAAAGTTTAAAAAAGTTGCAGTAGGCAGTGGCGGTAGGCAGTGGCTGTGGCAGTGGCAGTATAAACTCAAGTTTTAAAAATTGAATCAAAGCAGAATACATAAAATAATCTTATTCGACGGGATTTGCAATCTCTGTAACGGAGCAATTAATTTCGTTATAAAAAGAGACAAGAAAAACATTTTCAAGTTTGCCACTCTTCAAAGTGATATAGGAAAAAAAATGCTTTCAGAATTTAAGGTAGATACTTCCAAGATCGATTCCATAATTTTGATAGATGGAAAGAAGTGCTATATTAAATCCTCGGCGGCCCTGCGCATATCCAAAGATCTTTCGGGTGGTTATCCCCTTTTGTCTGGCTTTTTGGCTCTTCCGCGATTTATCCGGGATGCAGTTTACGATTATATTGCAAAAAACCGCTACAAATGGTTTGGCAAAAAAGAAAGTTGTATGATCCCAACTAAGGAATTGAAAAACAAATTCCTATAATTTTTATTCATCGTACCGAATGGGGATAGCTCGGCCTTTTGGTTGTTTTTTCCAGATAAAGGTATATAGCCACATTAAGGTAAACGACGGGATAATATCAGTAAAGGGAAGTATCTCTTCAAGAAATACGAAAACCGAAGCTATTTTTCCTTCCGTACCCTTGTACATTTTCTTCATTAAGCGCGCTGCAATAGGTGCCCAAATTAAGTCCAGAAAAGGTCCAATTACGGGAACTGTCATGGATATCATTCCTACAAGGTCATAGACGATTCCACGTTGGAGCAATTTATATTTATCACTGTTCATCATTTCAGAAGATTAAATTCAATGTGATGGAATCAAAACCTATTCCAAAAATCAGGATAAATCGTTACTTATCAGTTTTAAGAATTCGCTCCGGGTTTGTATGGCCTCAAATTCTCCCCTAAATCCAGAGGTAGTTGTAACGCTATTCTGTTTTTGTACTCCTCGCATCATCATGCACATATGCGAAGCCTCAATCACCACCGCAACACCTTTTGGTTTTAGAGTATTATTAATGCATTCCAAAATATCGTGGGTTAGTCGTTCCTGCACTTGCAATCTACGGGCAAATACATCCACAATACGAGGTATTTTACTCAAGCCAACAATATAGCCGTTTGGGATATATGCAATATGTGCTTTTCCAAAAAAAGGCAATATATGATGTTCACACAGGGAATAAAGTTCAATATCCTTAACAATAACCATATCGTGATAGGCTTCGGCAAACATCGCACTCCTTAATATTTCCGCAGGATCCTGACAGTTTCCCGAGGTTAGAAATTGTATGGCTTTGGCCGCTCTTTCGGGAGTTTTTAAAATCCCATCACGACTGAGGTCCTCTCCTACCGTATTCAAAATGTTGCTGTAATCCTGGATTAATTTATCCGTAACCGGTTGGTCGTATTCCTCAAAACTTCTATATGATGACATGCTCTTATTGTATGAATTAAATATTGATATCCAAAAGTAGATTTATAAATTGAAAATAAAACAATATTACCTAATGAATTGCAGAATACGGCTATATATAGTACTTTCACAATCTAAATATTTAGGATGATAGAGGCCCAGAACATTCACAAATATTACGACAGTCTTCACGTTTTGAAAGGCGTTGATCTGCACATCATAAAAGGTGAAATAGTATCCATTGTAGGTGCTTCAGGAGCAGGAAAAACCACTCTTTTACAAATAATTGGGACATTGGACACCCATCACAATGCAAACAGCAAACTTGTTATAAACGGTATTGACGTAAAAACCCTTTCCAGTAAAAAATTAGCAAAATTCCGAAATGAAAATCTCGGTTTTATTTTTCAGTTCCACCAATTGCTTCCTGAGTTTACCGCCTTGGAAAACGTTTGTATTCCTGCATTTATAAAAGGCATCTCAAAAACCGAAGCTACCAAGAAGGCAGAAGAATTGCTTTCATTTTTAGGACTCTCCCACCGAAAAGACCACAAGCCAAATGAACTTTCAGGAGGCGAGCAACAACGAGTGGCTGTGGCACGAGCATTGATCAATGATCCGCCCATTATCTTGGCCGATGAACCCAGCGGAAACTTGGACACGGAAAGTTCTGAAAACCTTCATAATCTATTTTTTAGGTTACGGGATGAATTCGGGCAAACTTTTGTGATCGTTACCCACAACAAGGACCTCGCCGACATGGCCGACAGAAAATTGGTGATGCGGGATGGCGTAATTGCACAATAATCGACCATTCCCTCCTTAATCACAATTAGCTATCGTCTGTATTTTAATGAATCAATCTGAAATAGATACAATTTCAATAAAAGAGTTTCTGGACGAAAAGGTTTCTCTTTACAACAACTCCAGTTTTATTGAATCCGACCCCATTCAAATTCCACATCTGTTCACTGTAAAGGAAGATATTGAAATTGCCGGCTTTTTAGTGGCAACCATTGCCTGGGGAAACCGAAAAAGCATTATAAATAACGGGCATCGTTTAATGGAATTAATGGGAAACTCTCCCTATGATTTTGTGAGGGATTTCTCGGATAAAAATTCCGAACATCTTTCCAATTTTGTCCATCGCACATTCAACGGCACAGATCTAATTTATTTTATAAAATCACTTCAGAATATTTATAAAAACCACGGTGGTCTGGAAAATATATTCACTGGATTTTCCGATAAAAATGGCGTTCAGGGAGACATACATCACTTTAAAAAGATATTTTTTGAACTTCCACATTTGCCTCGTACGCAAAAACACGTTAGCGATCCCGTAAAAAATTCGGCTGCAAAAAGAATCAATATGTATCTAAGATGGATGGTTAGACGGGATAATGCGGGGGTGGATTTCGGGATTTGGAAAAACATTTCTCCTTCTCTCCTATCTTGTCCCTTGGATGTTCACAGCGGAAATGTTGCCCGAAAACTGGGCCTGTTAAAAAGAAAGCAGAACGATGCAAAAGCAGTTCTTGAACTGGACAACTCCTTAAAATTGCTGGATCCCGCTGATCCGGTAAAATATGATTTTGCTTTATTCGGACTGGGCGTTTTTGAGGGTTTTTAGAATATATCAGCCCAACTGGAATATTTATCTGAATAAGTTAAATTGTTTTGTTATTTGTTGTATTTTTATCCACCATCCTTAAACTATGAAGTTTTTGGATAAAACAAAAATATAGGAGACCAATACCTTGATTAAACCACCTTTTCCTGCGAATGAAAAGCAACGTCTGGCCGCAGTTAAGTCGTACCACTTACTCGATACCCTTCCTGAGAAGGATTTTGACAATATCACCGCCTTAACGGCCAGTATCTGCGATGTTCCCATTGCTCTTGTAACGCTATTGGATGCGGATCGAAATTTTCTGAAGTCGCATTATGGAGTTCCTTTTACGGAATCTCCCCGAAACACTTCCTTTTGTGCCCACGCAATTTTGGACGACGATCACATCTTTGTTGTGGAAGACGCAAGAAAGGATCCTCGTTTCGAGAAAAATCCCTTTGTTACGGATATGAACGCTATTTTTTATGCCGGAGTTCGTTTGCTCAATCCGGATGGTTATCCTTTGGGTACCCTCTGCGTATTCGATACAAAGCCACGGACACTTACCAAAAAACAAAAAAAAGCTCTATCCGCCCTTGCCTATCAAGTGGTAAATTTATTTGAGTCTAAAAAACACAACAGAACTTTGATGACCGTGCAAGCGGAATTGAGGGAACGCAATGAAGAACTTAAAAATTTTGCTGGTATTGTGTCCCACGACATGAAAATGCCCTTGGCCAATATGATTATTACTTCCGACATGCTTCAGGCAAAATATGGTGGATTATTAGACGATCAGGCAAAGAAATATTTGGGTTATATTAAACAGTCGTCATTTACCTTAAGTGAGTACATTTCCGGTCTTCTTGAACATTACGAAACCGATAAAACAGCTTCTCATATTGAGGAAATATTTGATAGCCAAGATCTTTTCGAGGAAATAATCGAGCTTTTGAATATCAATGTTGATTGTGAAATAAATCTTCCGGAAGAGAATATTGAAATGCAGGCCAATAAAGCGGCCCTGGAGCAGATTATCCTTAACCTTGTTAGCAACAGTATAAAATATAACGACAAGGATAAAATTAGGATTGATATTGACTGCATTGAAAAGGACGACGTTTACTATTTTTCGATCAAGGACAATGGAATGGGAATTCCTGAAAAAGAATTGGACCACATTTTTGAACTGTTCGGAACCTTGGGAATACTGGATAGAGAGGGAAAGAAAGGAAACGGAATCGGTCTTTCCACGGTCAAGAAATTGATTACGAAATTACAGGGAGAAATTTCGGTATCTTCAACTTTGGGCGTAGGCACCACCATTGAATTTTATATCAAAAAAAAGGATGGCGGCATTAATAGCCATTAAGTGCTTTTGATTTGTTATTATTACACTTCATGTTACCTTTGAAAAATAATTTTCGGAATGCAGTTTAAATACCCTGAAATTCTCTTTGCACTTTTTCTGCTGCTCATCCCAATATTCATCCATCTTTTCCAGCTTAGGCGTTTTCAACGTGTGGAGTTTACCAATGTTGCTTTTCTTAAGAAAGTGACCATACAAACCCGCAAAAGCTCACAAATTAAAAAATGGCTGACCTTATTGATGCGGCTGCTTGCTCTTGCGTGTATTATTATCGCATTTGCACAGCCCTTTTTCGCATCCAAAACAGCACTGAGCGGAAAAAAGGAAACCGTAATCTACATAGATAATTCCTTTAGCATGCAGGCCAGGGGAAGTAAAGGAAGTCTATTGGAAAGAGCTTTGCAGGATCTATTTGATAAAAGTGGCGGAATGGACAACATTACGTGGTTTACAAATAATTCCGAAAGAATAAATAGCTCGCCACAAGATTTCAAAAATGAAATCCTGGCTTTGGGATATTCTGAAAACCAATTGACTCCTTCACAAGTGCTTTTGAAAGCAAGTCAACTTTTTTCCAAGGAAAAGGATGCCTCAAAACAACTTATTTTTATTTCAGATTTTCAACAAATGGAGGCATTTTCAGAGATTCCGGAGGATCTTACGGTTGATGCGGTACAACTAAAGCCTGTAAAAGCCAACAATATAGTGATGGATAGTGTATTCGTCGTTTCAAACAATGCCACTACAACACAGCTAAAAGTAATGGTTTCTAAACAAGGAGATGTAAATCCGGATGTGCCAGTTTCGCTTTTTAACAATGGAAAATTAACGGCTAAAACGGCTGTGGATCTATCACAAAATTCGAGGGGTACAATTATCTTTGATATAGACGCGTCGGAATCATTCATTGGAAAACTAGAGCTAACCGAGAGCAATATGACTTTTGACAACAGTTTGTTTTTCAGCATAAATAAGCCTGAAAAAATAAAAGTCCTAGCAATCAACGGAACCGACGGTAATTTTTTACAACGTCTTTTTGAAAAGGAACGCTTTCAATTTGAACAGCAGACACCCAAAACCTTGGATTATAATCAAATTCCCGATCAAAATTTTATTGTTCTCAATGAGTTACAGGAAATTCCCGCCTCATTGGTTACAGCATTGAAATCTTTTAGCGATTCGGGAGGAAGTCTATTGATTATCCCAACTCGGGAAGCAGCTTTGGATGGTTATAACAACTTGCTTTCCAACCTTTCTATGGGAACTTTTTCAGAGAAAATTTCCCAAGAAAAAAAGATTACAAAAATTGTTTTCTCCCATCCACTGTTTCAAGATGTTTTTGAAAAGGAAGTGGCAAATTTTCAATATCCGATGGTGAATTCGATATATGATATTAAAACGACCGCCACTCCTGCCCTATTGTTTGAGGACATGCGTCCATTTTTGGTCCAGAAAAACAGTACCTATTTATTTACGGCGGCCATAGACAGGGAAAATTCCAACTTTATAAATTCTCCTTTGGTGGTTCCAACAATATACAATATGGGGCTTCAAAGCCTGCCATTGCCCGATTTGTACTACATTATTGGGAAGCAAAATACTTTTGGCGTGAACGTGCAATTGGGCCCAGACCAAATCTTGTCGATGAAGGATAGCATATCGCAGTTTATTCCCCGTCAACAAAGCAAGGCAAATCACGTTTTGATAACTACTACTGATGAACCCAGCAGAGCTGGAAACTATCAGCTAATGCGCGAAAATGAGGTTTTGCAAAACGTTAGCTATAATTATTCGCGAAAGGAAAGCCGAATGAATTATTTAAATGCTGCGGATTGGGAGGGCGTAAAAGTTTATAAAACGGTAGATAATCTTTTTGATTCTCTTTCTGAAGCTAATTCCATAAACAGTTTTTGGAAATGGTTCGCTATTTTTGCATTGTTCTTTTTGCTTTGTGAAATGTTCATCTTGAAATTTTTGAAATAACAAAAAACAATTGTCTGGAAAATAACCTGACGTTCTATTATGACAACAAAAAAAAGAAAAAGACACTTAATTTCGGCATTCAAACTTGATATAGATTATTAGATATGAAAATAATATTGAAATCTGCCACCATAGTCGATCCCTCGTCGGAACATCATCTCCAGAAACGGGATATCCTGATTTCGAATGGTAAAATAGAAAAAATAGCATCTTCAATTCCTTCTTCTGAAAAGGCTAAGGAAATTTCATTGAAAAATCTTCATATCTCCCAAGGCTGGTTCGATAGCAGTGTTTCCTTTGGAGAACCAGGTTTTGAAGAACGGGAAAATATCATAAACGGTTTAAGAACGGCTGCAAATAGCGGATTTACGGGAGTAGCGGTAAATGCAAATTCTTTTCCTGTTACGGATAGCAAAGGACACATCAAATTTCTTAAATCAAAAGCAGAAAACAGCGCTGTCAATCTGTATCCTGTGGGTGCATTGACACTGGGCAGCAAAGGCGAGGATCTCGCTGAACTTTTTGATATGCAAAATGAAGGAGCGGTTTCCTTTTATGATTACAAAAAACCTATTGCCAATGCCAATCTGTTAAAGATCGCACTTCAATATTCGCAAAATTTTGATGGCTTGGTACAATCCTTTCCCTTTGAAAAATCGGTTGCACGAAATGGAGTTGTCAACGAAGAAGTTAGTGGCACAAAGTTAGGATTAAAAGGTATTCCCGCACTTTCCGAGGAACTTCAAATAATTCGCGATCTCTATATTTTGGAATATACCGGCGGCAAACTTCATATCCCTACAATTTCTACCAAAAAATCGGTACAACTTATCAAGGATGCCAAGAAAAAAGGATTGAACGTGAGTTGCAGTGTGGCCATCTTCAATCTTATATTGACGGACGATTCCTTGGATGATTTTGAAACAAACTACAAGCTCTTGCCTCCATTGCGAACCAAAGATGATATAAAGGCTTTGATAAAAGGTCTTTCCGATGGCACTATTGACGGAATTACCAGTGACCACAATCCGTTGGATGTAGAAAAGAAAAATGTGGAATTTGACCGTGCCCATTTTGGGAGTATTGGATTGGAAGGATGTTTTGGTGCCCTCAACAAAATTTTGGGGGTGGAAAAATCGGTTAAGGCCCTGACCGGATTAAAAAACACTTTCAATATTCCGGAAATCAAAATAGCCGAAGGTGAGCCCGCAGAATTATCACTTTTCAATCCAGAAGAAACATGGACGTTTTCTGAAAAGGATATTTTCTCCACTTCCAAAAACGCTGCTCTCCTTGGAGCAAAATTAAAAGGAAGAGCTTACGGAATCTTTTCCAATAACAATTTGGTATTACGCACAGAATGAGAAACATACCTCCAGGAAAATCAACAGCATTAATAGCTTACGCCCCTTTTGTTGGATTTTTTATCGCTTTTTTTTATAAATCAGGATAAAAAATATCCATTTGCCACTTGGCATATCAAAAATATGTTTGGGCTGTTTCTTCTTTTTATAGCTTCGTTGGTAATCCAATCGTCCATTGATTTTACGGTTGGGGATATTGTCTGGGCAATATGTTTCATACTTTGGATTTTCTGTTGGATACAGGCTGGAATGGGAAAAGAACGGGGCATTCCTTTTTTTAGTGAAAAATTCCAGGAGTGGTTTACTTTTTTGGATTAAAATATATCTCTACAACCGAATCCCGAATTCCAAACCTGCCTGGCCGGTAGGCAGGTCCAAACAATCCCCTAATCCTAATTAATTCTAAAAGAGATGCAATTCAAAAGTACTTGCCTATTTTTGTAGCTATGGAAAAGAAAAAATTACTATTAGATCATAATTACAGACCCGCAAAAAATCCGTCGGGAAAACCACCGGCCATAATCATGTTGCATGGTTTTGGGAGCGATGAAAACGATTTATTTTCTTTCGCAGGCGAATTGCCCAGTGAATATGCGATCATTTCCTTAAAAGCCCCCATCAGAATGCAACCTTATGGAAATGCGTGGTACAATATTTTTTTTGACGATTCACAAGGAAAGTTCAGCGACGACGAACAAGCTATTTCCTCCCGTGAATTGGTTTCAAAATGTATTGATGGGATAGTAGAAAAATATGAAGTTGACAAGGACAATATCACGCTTTTAGGATTTAGCCAAGGAACCATCCTGAGCTTTGCCGTGGCACTTAGTTATCCTGAAAAGGTTAAAAATGTAATTGGCTTAAGCGGTTACATTAACAGGGAAATTCTAAAGGATGGATACGAAAACAACGATTTCAGCAAGCTAAGGGTATACACTTCACACGGATCCGTAGATCAGGTGATTCCGGTCCAGTGGGCGCGGTTGACAAAACCTTTTTTAGAGAACTTGAATATTGAATGCACCTACTCAGAATTTCCAGTTGGTCATGGAGTTGCCCCACAAAACTTTTATGAGCTGAAGGATTGGCTTTCCAAGCAGCAAATCGGTTCTAAGTAATCGGAAATTACAAGATTTTTAGGCTCTAATTAGAGTGGGTATTATGAAGGGAAGTTCGATTTTCGGTATTTTCTCACCTGCTATGAGAGACGGGGACGGTTTTAGGGTAGAGGTAAGAACAAACTATCGAAAATACGGTTGTTTATTTTTACTCCAACTAAAGGGAATAATCAATTTTCTATGTTGGTACCAACTTTAAACCCTCGAAACCTTAATTAAACTGCGGCCAATTCTTATTGTTCAAACACGACGTATCTCCTTAATTCGGATAAATAAGCGATGCAATGGTATTTAGGGACAATACCTTATTTTCGTCAATATTATATTCCAAAATCATTTCGCCCCAGTAGGTGCCATCTGTGAAATCGGCAAGTATCCACTTGTGGTTTAGGAATTTCAATTTATTGATTTTCATTTCCCCGTTCATTCCCTCAAAAGGCACCAAGGGATTATTTCCCTTGATTACGTTTTGGTCGTAGATTTGGTTTGTAACGAGCTTTTCAATATCGGCGGAATCGTAACCAAGACTTTCCAGATAAGTCATGGCATTTTCATTTCCCTGAAGGGTAAAATAGTTGAGGTCGCCAATCTTATCATTTAATTTTAAAATGGAATCTTGGTCTGCCTCTACCTTGGCCCTCAGATTTTCAATCTTGTTCTCTTGGTTCTCAAAAATGCTTTTTTCGTTCATATACTGGAAAATTACCAGAAGAAGCGTAAAAAGGAATAAATAAAGGAATATTTGGCGTTTCATGATCAGACGGTGATTTTTAGGGTATCGTATGCGAGATGGACATTTTTTGGAAGTCGTCTCTCAACTTCTTCGTGGAAGCCCATATTGTGGCTAATATGGGTAAAATAAGTGGATTGAGGCTTTACTTTTTCAACAAAATCCAGCGCTTCGGCCACATTGAAATGGGAATAGTGCGGTTTTTCCCTAAGGGCATTGATTACTAAGACCTTGGTCCCTTTTACCTTTTCTATTTCTTCGGGGGAAATAGTTTTCACGTCGGTTAAATAAGTGAAATCATCGATCCGAAAACCCAACACCGGTAAATTTGCGTGGAAAGCTTCTATTACGGTTACCTTTTTGCCTCCCAGTTGAAAGACTGAGTCTTTATCTATTTCCACTTCTTCTATACTTGGAGCACCGGGATATTTATTTTCGGTGGCAAAAACATAACCAAATCTCTGATGTAACGAATCAAAAACCCTTGGATGCGCATAAAACGGCAAGCTCCCGCCCTGTTTAAAATTGAATGGACGGATGTCGTCTATGCCCGCGGTGTGGTCGCTGTGTTCGTGGGTAAGCAGAATGGAATCAACTCGTGTCACATTCTCCCGCAACATCTGTTGCCTAAAATCGGGACCGCAATCGATTACACAGGAGTAACCTTCCCAATGCAGCCATACCGATACGCGCAAACGCTTGTCTTTTGGATCGGTACTTTTGCATACAGGATGATCGCTGCCAATTACAGGAACACCCTGGGAAGTGCCGGTCCCTAAAAATGTAACCGTAATTTCTGAATTCATTTATCCCGTGGGTTTAAGGTTGAAAGGACAATTTGAATGTTCCAGAAAATGTTTTCACGGTTACTTTCACAAAATGATTTTAGCTGTTCCATTGCTGCAAAAATAAAGTTATTTTTTTTGTTTGCCTATTGTATTCGCTACCTTTGTTATTGAGAAAATCCAACATTACTATGCCGGATATGATAGTGGGAGACAAGGAATTTCAAGAAATTCCCTCCATAAAAAGTAAGGCTTTACGAATCAATCTTAACGAGAACATTTACGGCAGTTTTGCAGAGATCGGTGCGGGACAGGAAACAGTTCGGAATTTTTTTAGAGTAGGCGGTGCCTCGGGTACGATAGCGAAGACCATGTCCGCTTACGACAAGGATTTTAGCGATGCCATTTATGGGGTCGAGGAAGATGGCAGGTACGTAACCGAAGCCCGACTAATTAAAATGCTTTCCCACGAAATAGAATTGGTCGAGGAGCGTATAGATAGGGAAAGACATCCGAACAAACTTTTCTTTTCCTTTGCCAATACCGTAGCTACCATAGATTTTGCCAAGCAATATAAAGGTCACGGTTGGGTTGGAATCCGTTATCAGGTAGATCCAAAAGAGGATTATAACGAAATTATCCTTCATATCCGTTTTCATGAAAATGACGCCCAACAGCAACAGATTACCTTGGGTGTTTTAGGGGTAAATCTCATTTACGGGGCATATTACAAATATGACGAGCCCAAAAAGTTGTTGCGTTATCTTTATGACCACATAAATAGGGATTCTTTGGAAATCGATACCATAAACTTCTCAGGGCCGCGCTTTAGAGATGTGGACAACCGATTGATGAGCCTCCAACTTATTAAAAACGGAATGACGGAGGCTGTTATGTTCGGCCCCAACGGATTGAATATCCTTCCGGCAAAAATCCTATATAAAAAGAACATCCTCGCTTTTAGAGGAAGTTTCCGTCCGGTTACAAAGGTCAATATTGACATGTATGAAAAGGCGTACAAACTGTTTTTAAAGGAAAACCGAGTAGAAAAAGATAGGACCGAAGTTATTTTTGAGATTACCCTTTCCAACCTTAGAGCCGAGGGAGAAATCGATGAAACGGATTTCATGGACCGTGCAAAACTACTTTGCAATTTGGGACACACGGTAATGATTTCCAATTTTCAGGAGTATTATAGATTGGTGGAATACCTCTCACGCTACACCAAAATGCGAATGGGACTTGCAATGGGCGTAAACAATCTTATTGAGATTTTCGACGAAAAATACTATCGCCATCTAAGTGGCGGAATCCTGGAGGCCTTTGGAAAGCTTTTTTACAAAGATCTAAAAGTGTATCTCTACCCAATGAAGGATCCAAAAACTGGAGAATATATCAACAGCCAAAATTTAAAGGTCCACCCGCGGATGAAAGAACTCTACAAGTTTTTCAAATACAATGGAAAACTGGTGGACATCAAGGATTACAATCCCGAATACTTGGATATTTTCTCCCGCGAGGTCTTAAAAAAGATAGAAAATGACGAACCGGGCTGGGAAGAAATGTTGCCAGAAGGAGTTTCCCAGATAATAAAAGATAAAAAATTGTTCCATTATCAGAGAGCAGCGGTAAAGCCGGAAAACTAATCCAATATCTGGGCCGCGTGATCCTTGGTTTTTACCTTATCGATTACCCGCTCCACAATTCCGTTTTCGTTTATAATAAAGGTCATTCGGTGTATGCCGTCAAAATCCCTTCCCATAAACTTTTTGGGTCCCCAAACGCCGAAGGCATTGATCACTTCCTTATTTTCGTCGGCCAATAACGGAAAAGGAAAGGCATATTTTTCCTTAAAATTCTTTTGGCGCTTTTCACTGTCCGCGCTCACGCCCAGAAGCTCATAGCCTTCCTTTTGAAGTTCCGCATAATTATCGCGCAGATTGCAAGCTTCGGCAGTACATCCCGGAGTATTTGCTTTTGGATAGAAAAAAACAATCCATTTTTTTCCCTTATAATCTTCGGAACTGATGCTGTTTCCGTCTTGGTCATTTACTTTGAAATTAGGCACCTTGTCACCTGGCTTTAATGTCTGCATAATCGTTATTTTTGTATAAAAGTACTTTAAAATGACCAAAAAAGAAAAAGTAAGCTTTGTTCTTGAAACCTTAAACAAAATCTATCCCCAAGTCCCCATTCCTTTAGACCATAAAGATCCTTATACTTTGCTGATCGCAGTGCTTCTATCTGCACAAAGCACAGATGTTCGGGTAAACCAAATAACGCCCATTCTTTTTGAAATAGCGGACAATCCTTATGATATGGTAAAACTGACGGTAGATGAAATTCGCGAGATCATTAAGCCCGTTGGTCTATCCCCGATGAAAGCGAAAGGAATCCACGGACTTTCCCAAATTTTGATAGACAAATACAACGGAGTAGTTCCAGCCGATATGGAGGCTCTGGAAACTTTTCCCGCAGTAGGCCATAAAACTGCAAGTGTGGTAATGAGCCAAGCCTTCAATATCCCGGCTTTCCCGGTAGATACACATATCCATAGATCCATGTACCGGTGGGGACTATCTAACGGAAAAAATGTGGTGCAGACCGAGAAGGATGCCAAACGTTTATTTCCGAAAGACACTTGGAATCTCGTCCATCTTCAAATAATATGGTATGCCAGACAATATTCTCCCGCCCGTGGATGGGATTTGGATAAAGATATAATCACCAAAACCATTGGACGTAAGAGTGTTATCCGTGATTATTTAAAGAATAAGAAGAAGTAGGCCAATTACCGCAAAGAACGAAACCTTTCCGCCCTCCTACGGGTAAAACGAAGGTAGATCGAAACCCGGTGACGTGGGTTTATTTTGACACTATATCTTTAATTGGAATACCCAATCGAAATCGTTAATTTGGCATTATTTGGTGCCGTAGGTGTCAAATAAATATATCAAACTTGCCATCGTGGCGGCTCCCAATTCCAATTCTCTTTTGTTAACGGCGTCGAAAGTATCGGTGGCGGCGTGATGGTAATCAAAATATCTCTGACTGTCGGGAACAAGTCCTGCCATTACGTCAATATTTCCTTTTAGGGGGTTGATATCCGCTCCCGCATAACCTTTTTCAAATAAATGTACGAGATACGGTTTGAACAAGGGCTCCCAACTCTTTACTTTTTCAAAAATAGCATCACTGGCATCAATGGAAAATCCTCTTGGAGAAAATCCGCCCGCATCGCTTTCGATTGCAAACCGGTGTTTTTCTCCTTTTCGCTTTGCTTCTTCTGCATACTTTTTACCGCCACGAAGTCCATTTTCCTCATTCATAAATAGAACTGCCCTAATGGTGTGTTTTGGCTTATAGCCAATTTTTTTGAACAAATGCAGAACTTCCATGCTCTGCACCACTCCGGCTCCATCATCATGAGCTCCATCGGCAAGATCCCAGCTATCAAGATGCCCGCCTACAACTATATATTCATTGGGATAAGTGCTTCCGGTAATCTCGCCTATCACGTTATAACTTTGGACATCGTCCCAGGTTTTGCAGTTCATTTTATAATAAAACTGTAAATCGGGTTGCAATTTTAATAAGCTGCTCAAGTAATTGGCTCCATTTGTACTTATCGCCGCGGCGGGAATTCGCTGGTTTTCGGGCAGATCGCCATAACTCATTGAGCCCGTATGTGGATAATCGTCCATGCGGAGATTCAGCGATCTAACTATTACTCCAACTGCCCCATATTTTGCAGCTTCCATCGCTCCTGCATACCGTTGATCTGCCGCTGCACTATACGCCATAAAAGTCTGTATCATCGTTGGATCCATCGGTCTGTTGAAAAACACGATTTTTCCCGACAATTTTTCCTTTCCGAGAGAAGCAAGCTCCTCAATTCCTTGAACTTCCACAACTTCGGCCTTTATTCCAAGACTCGGCGTGGCCATGGAACCTCCGAGAGCACAAATATCGGTAACCGTTTTCTGTCCATCTGTGGTTTGGATATATGCGTATTCCTTAAAACCCCGTGTCCATTTTGGAACCATAACAGGTTGGAGCCAAACCTTGTCAAGTCCTAATTCGTTAAGCTTTTCTTCCGTATATTTCACGGCCCTTTCAGCTTCGATAGAACCCGAAAGCCTACCTCCTATTTGATTGGAAATATAATCTAACCAATCGTAACCTTTTCCCTCAGTAAGTACTGTGCTGTAAAGATTTCTGATTATGGTAGAATCCTGCACATGATTTTGGGAATTTCCGATATTGGAAAAAAGAAGAATGATAATTAGCGTGGGGATAAAAAACGTTTTCTTCATTTGACTTAAATAAAAAATAAAATTCAACTTACTAGAAATATAAATTGCTAAAAATAAACATTAATCATTTTTAAGCCGTTCGCGATATTCAGAAATCTTGGCTTTTATATCGTCATCCAGTTCCGGTTCTTTTATATCCTTGTATTTTTTCAACTCACGGAGCATAATCTCAGCCGTAATTACACGGGCCGTATTTTTGTCATCGGAAGGAATTATATACCAAGGAGCCTTTGGTTTTGAGGTATGGTTTATTGCATCTTCATAACATTTTTGATATTTATCCCACAACTCCCGTTCATCCAGATCGCCAGGGGAAAATTTCCAGTTTTTACTCGGCTTGTCCAATCGCCTCAATTGCCTATGCTTTTGTTCTTCTTTTGAAAGGTTTAGAAAAAACTTAAAAATGATGGTACCATTCTGTTGGATTGTGCGTTCAAAATCATTTATCTGTTGAAAACGTCTTTCCCAAAAGGCATCATCAATGTCTTCCAAGCTGTTTACATCAGGCAAGTTTTCTCCTAAAATATATTCGGGATGTACGCGGGTAACAAGAACATTTTCATAGTGGGTTCTATTGAATACGCCGAATTTCCCTCGTTCTGGGAGTGCAATATAATGTCGCCATAGGTAATCGTGTCGTTTTTCAAGGGCAGTTGGAGTCTTAAAACTATGAACTACCACTCCCCTCGCATTAAAATCCTTAAAAACTTCCCGGATCAAACTATCTTTTCCTGCGGTGTCCATTCCTTGGATACAGATTAAAACAGCGTACTTTCCGTGGGCATATAGGGTATCCTGAAGCTCACCCAATTCCTTTCGGGTTTCTTTCAGTTTTTTCTTAAGTTTCTTTTTTGAAGCTCCAAGACACCATTCGGTCTTCGTTTGGCCGATATTAATTTTTCCGGAAACCTTAAAATCTTCAATATTTATGTCCTTCATACTATGGTTATTTACTGGCAAAGAGCTTTACATCTTCTTCGCTAATTTCTTTTCCTCCAAGAATAATCAATCGTTCTACCACGTTTCGGAGTTCTCTTATATTTCCAGTCCAATCATATTCCTGCAGCAGTTTTATGGCTTTATTAGAAAATTTCTTTTGGGCAGTACCGTGTTCCTTCGAGATTCTTTCTGAAAAATAATCGACCAACAAGGGAATATCTTCTTGTCTATCTTTGAGCGATGGCACTTTAATGAGAATTACGGCCAATCTATGATATAGGTCTTCCCGAAAACGGCCCGCTTCAATTTCTTTCTTCAAATCCTTATTCGTGGCCGTGATTACCCTTACATCTACCTTAATATCCCTATCACTTCCTACACGCTGGACTTTATTTTCTTGTAGAGCTCTTAATACTTTCGCTTGGGCGGAAAGACTCATATCGCCAACTTCATCTAAAAATATGGTTCCGCCGTTAGCTGCCTCAAACTTTCCTGCCCGATCTTTATTAGCTGAGGTAAAAGCACCCTTAACATGGCCGAAAAGTTCGCTTTCAATCAATTCACTGGGAATTGCCGCACAATTGACCTCGATCATAGGACCGTTGCTGCGATCGCTTTTTTGGTGAATCCAATGCGCGACCAGTTCCTTGCCTGTACCATTGGCACCGGTAATTAGCACACGAGCTTCGGTAGGAGCAACTTTTTCAATCATATCCTTAACCATTTCAATAGCAGGAGACTTTCCAACCATTTCATAGTTTTTGGAAACCTTCTTTTTGAGACGAGCATTTTCAACTACCAATTCCTGCGTATCCAAAGCGATACGTACTGTATTGAGCAGGCGGTTTAAGTCCGGAGGTTTAGAAATATAATCAAAGGCACCCAATCGCATGGTATTTACGGCGGTATCCAAATCTCCATGTCCGGAAATCATTACAATCGGGATTTCCGGTTTAATCTTTTTGACTGCCTCCAAAACTTCAACTCCGTCCATTTTTGGCATTTTTATGTCGCAGAGAATCAAGTCGAAATCTTCTTTTTTAATAATTTCCATCCCCGACAATCCGTCCTCGGCTTCAAAAACCTCATAACCTTTATTTTCTTCGGTCAGGATTTTAACAAGAACTCTACGGATGGCCGCTTCATCTTCAATAATAAGTATTCTAGGCATTATATTTAATATTTGAATTTTAACCCCGCTCTAAAGTAGGGCGAATTTTCGTTATTTATTTGATACACTTTTTTCCCATCGTCATCTTCAAATCGGAAATTATTATAAACGGAATGTGCTGCATAGGCATAGAAAAGTAAATTTTCTGTGAAAAAATGTTCATAGCCTAATCCCAATAGCCCCATTGTTACCTGAATATTCTGGGCTTTCCTTCCATCCGAATTTCCATCTGATGACAAGGGAACAAATCCATTGTGTACATGTGCAAAATCGTTGTCGAGGGTGGCAAAAGCTTGGATTGCGTCTTTATGGGTGCTGTTAAGATAATGTCTTATATTGGTTTTGGGCAATCCCAAAGTGTAAGTCCAATCGGGATGGAATTCCTTATAATAATTTAAAATTGGCAATGGATACCACCTGCCCGGATAAGTGGAATAAGTGAGTCCAAAAATAAATCTGCTGGGTTTCTTCCCTTCTTCACGGTCTTTTCTCCGGTCCTTGATGGCATATACGCCAACTTCGTAGATAAAATCTTCCTTATGCAATTTCCCTTGAAAGTCACTTTGAATCTTTGGTCCGGCTTTGACGCCAAAACGCCAATTTTCATTATGCTTCCAAGTATAGCCAATATATGCATCGATACGCTGAATAGAGCTTATGTTGTTACCATTTGCCAGCGCAAACCTATCTTCTGTATCAGAAATTTCAATATCCAAATACCGATATTCCATTCCAAACACAATAAAATTCTTCTTCTCCTTATGTACTCGGAAGGGAATTTGAGCTAAAACCCTATACCGACTAATGGAGTTCCCGGATTTTGAAAACGGGAGGTACAGATATTCTATCCGAGCCAAATCGGTTGTTTGGGCCGACAAAACGACCGTGAAAAGTAATAGCAATAAAGTCAACGATTTTTTTCCTACCATATAATTTCTTTTTCATCACGAAATCCATCTTCATTGCAACGTGCACCAAAGAAGCACTATATTAATATTTCAACCATTTAAATATTTCCTTGTAGGTTGGCTTTTTTCCATACATTAAAATTCCCACACGATAAATTTTTGAAGCAAACCACACGGTTCCAAAAAAGGTCAAAAACAGAAGGACCACCGAAATAAGTTGTTGCCACAGCGGAACACCAAAAGGAATACGCATTAACATAACCACTGGCGACGTAAAGGGTATATACGAAAATATCTGTGAAACCGTCCCGTGGGGATTGTCTATTACAGTGAAAAGTCCCACATACACCGCTAAGATAAGCGGCATTAAAATGGGCATCATAAATTGTTGGGTGTCGGTTTCACTATCAACTGCTGCACCTACCGAGGCATAAAGAGAGGCGTAAAGCAAATAACCGCCCACAAAAAAGAGGATAAACATTATAATGAGATTGACTATCGGTAAATTATTTATTTCTACCATCACATCTTGTACAAGTTGCTGCGCGCCTCCATCCACACTCTGTTGAACCATCTGCTGGGAAGGAGTTGCAGCGGTCATGTCGATTCCAAACATGGAACTTACCGCCATCATCAAAACCAGTATCAATACCACCCAAATCAAGAATTGGGTAAGTCCCGCCAAAGTGGTGCCCAAAATTTTTCCCAAAAGCAAAACCCGAGGTTTTACGGAGGAAATAATTACTTCAATGACCCTACTTGTTTTTTCTTCAATTACACTTCGCATAATCATATTGCCATAGATTATGATAAACATAAACAGCAAGTATCCTGCCGCACCACCAAAAATAAGTTTTAGGCCGGAGGACATTTTAGAAGTTTCCCTACCCTGAAAAGTCTCTTGGTTTGCACTTATTTTTATGTGAAGGTCCCGGATGGTCTGGGAGTCGATCCCAGCTTCACGGAGTTTAAGCACATTCACCTTGTTTTCCAATAACCGGTTGATATCCTGCATCATGGAAATAGACGGAGAGTCTTTGGAATAAAAAGTGATCCGTTTTGAAAGCGATTCCAGATCACTCGCCTTGGGAATATAAAGCAATCCATAGACCTCTTCCTTTTCCGCTTGTTCCTTGGCTTCCTGAAGCGGAATCCCGTGCAGCATTTTATATACAGTATGGGGAGAGCTCACAAAATCATCAGCAAAAAGACCGCTCTCGTCCAAAACCGAAATCGTTCGGACAGTATCATTGTTAACACTGGACAAATAGGCGACCAAAGCGAAGATTCCCACAAAAATGAGAGGACTTAAAAAGGTCATTATAATAAACGACTTGTTTCGGACTTTTGTAATGTATTCCCTTTTTATTATCAGAGATAAATGGTTCATCGCTCTTTAGTTTTTTTGGATGGTTTCAATAAAAATATCACTCGCCGTTGGCACCACTTCAACAAAATGGGTCAATTGTCCTTGGGCCATTAGAAAATTGATAAAGTCGTTACCTGAAACAGAATCGGGCAGCTTTACTTTATACTGTAATTCGTCATTGACACTTTTAAAGGACGCAGGGAATATTTCAAATTTTTCCTTCAAATTTGTAGTAGTAGCAATATGATCGGGAGTTATCAGACCGATTTCAAAAGTATTGCTTCGGTGTTGCCTCTTAATGTCCAGCAAACTTCCATCCAATATCTTGTTTCCTTTGTGGATAAGGGCAATATGATCGCACATTTCCTCTACGGATTCCATTCGGTGGGTGGAGAAAATAATGGTGGCACCATCATCGCGCAGTTTCAGGATTTCGTCCTTGATAAGATTGGCATTAATGGGGTCGAATCCACTAAAGGGTTCATCGAAAATCAACAACTTTGGAGTGTGCAGAACGGTAACCACAAATTGGATTTTTTGTGCCATCCCCTTGGATAATTCCTGGATTTTCTTATCCCACCAATCTCCGATATCCAAACGGTCGAACCAGTATTTTAATCGTTCTTTTGCTTCCTGTTTTGAAAGACCTTTAAGTTGGGCCAGATAAAGGGCCTGCTCCCCTACTTTCATGGATTTATAAAGACCCCGTTCTTCAGGAAGATATCCAATGTATTGAATGTGATTTGGTTGGAGTGGCTCGCCGTCCAAGATCACGGTGCCTTTGTCTGGCATGGTAATTTGATTGATTATCCTTATCAAAGTTGTCTTTCCAGCTCCGTTGGGGCCCAACAGACCAAAGATGCTTCCTTTTTCCACTGTGATTGACACATCGTTCAATGCTTTATAATCTCCGTAGTGTTTGGAAACATTGTTGACCTCTAAGAGTTTTTTCATAAATTTTGAATGTATGCTGTAAATATATTGAATTGAAGGACGGCTATCCCCAACGATAGTAAGATTTATGATTTTTTTTAGATATGATAAGGGAGGGCAAAAATTATTATATTTTAAGAAGTTTTCGTCTATTCAAATTTAAAATAATTCCTTCCATCAGTTTGTTTGAATTGGGGTACCCTTAAAAAAACCCACCCAAAAATATAAATTTTTGGGTGGGAAAAATTGCTATGAAAAAGAAAAATTATCACTTCTTTTAGGAAGAGACTTTTCAAATATAAACAAAAAATTTTATTTAACGTTTGATTAAGAGAACATATCTTTCACCTTTTCAAAAAAAGATTTGTCCTCTTTTTCTGGCAAAGGCTGAAAATGCTCGTCATCTGTCATTTTTTCAAAGAAATCTCTTTGCTCTTTTGAAAGCGATTTTGGCGTCCAAACATTAATATGAACAAGCAAATCTCCAGTTCCATAACCATTAATACTTGGAATTCCCTTGTTTCGTAGTCTTAAAATCTTCCCGCTTTGAACGCCCGATTCAATTTTAATACGAACTTTTCCGGTTACTGTTTCAATTTCTTTAGAAGTACCTAAAACCGCTTCCGAAATACTTATATATAAATCGTAGTGCAGATTATCTCCTTCGCGCTGTAAGGTGTCGTGGGGTTTTTCTTCGATAGCAACCAAAAGGTCTCCGGCAATGCCATTGGCAGGCGCATCGTTTCCTTTTCCAGAAACTTTCAACTGCATTCCGTCCACTACTCCCGCTGGAATTTTGATGGAAACCGTTTCTTCGGTAACCAACATTCCCTCCGCATCAGCGTTTGCGGGTTTGGAATCCACAATTTGACCCAGACCTCCACAAGTAGTACAAGGCGCGGAAGTCTGCATACGACCTAAAATGGTATTTTGAATTCTGGTTATCTGACCTTGTCCGTTACAAGTGGTACAGGTTTTATAGGTTGTTCCTTTGGCGAGTTTTTTTCGTTTTACCTTAATCTTTTTCTCTACTCCGTTGGCTATCTCCTCTAACGAAAGCTGCACACGGATTCTCAGATTGCTGCCTTTCACTGTTCGGCGACCACCGCCTCCGAAACCACCACCAAAACCTCCGCTAAAGCCACCTCCAAACTGACTGCCAAAAATATCGCCAAACTGGCTGAAAATGTCCTCCATATTCATGCCACCTCCGCCAAAACCTCCACCATCAAAGGCACTGTGACCATATTGATCGTATCGGGAGCGTTTATTTGGATCGCTCAACACTTCGTAAGCTTCAGCAGATTTTTTAAACTTTTCCTCCGCAGCATGGTCACCCGGATTTTTATCTGGATGGTATTTCAGTGCTTTTTTGCGATAAGCTTTTTTTATTTCTGCTGCCGAGGCACTTTTTTCAATGCCAAGAATTTCATAATAATCTTCCTTCATATCTTTTGTCCGCCATAGCGGATACCTTTATATATTATTGTCCTATCACTACTTTTGGGTAGCGAATTATTTTGCCGCCCAAGCTGTAGCCATTCTCCACCACGTCGATGATCTTTCCCTTAAGTTTTTTCTCGGGAGCGGCAATTTGACTGATGGCTTCATGGATTTCGGCATCAAAAGAATCTCCGGGTTTCACTTCTATCATCTCCAATCCTTTTGATCTCAAAACTTCGCGCATTTTACTATTGATAAGTTCCACTCCTTTAAAGAGTCCCTCGTCACTGCTTTTTTCTAGTTCTTTCAAGGCACGTCCAAAATCATCCAAAACAGGTAAAAGCGAAAGAACTATATCTTCACCGGCTGTTTTAAATAATTCTATACGTTCGCGAGCCGTACGCTTTTTGAAGTTTTCAAATTCTGCAAAAAGCCGTAGATAACGATCCTTTTCGCGTTTAAATTCATCTTGAAGGATACCCAAGGCATCATCAACATTTTCCTGTTCTACTTCCTGTTCGGGGATATCATTTTCAAGAATTTCATTTTCAACAAATTCCAATTCCTCAGAACGGTCGGTTTCTTTCGATTTATCTTTTTTGCTCATTTTAGCTTCTTCTTTTCAGGTTTTCTTGTGAAGTGAGCAAAAGTACTGCCATTTAAAGTAAAATGTCAAAATGTCACTACTATAATTTAGTATTACTTTAAGAATATTGAAACAGGGAATCTTTATGTTTGCCGGTCAAAGAAAAAAACCATTATTTATGAAATCAACATTTTTAAAACCTGCTCTAATTGCCTTTGTTTTGCTTGGAGCCATGTCTTGTAAGGACAACAAAACCGAAACTGAAAAAGAAATTGAAGCCGCAGCTGAAGCTTCCGAAACAGCCTTTGAATACAAGATAGACACCGATGCTTCCGAACTAAAATGGGAAGGTTCTAAACCAACAGCAACTCATTATGGCACCGTAAAACTTTCATCTGGAGTTCTATTGGTACAAGATGGAGAGATTGAAGCTGGAAATTTTGAGGTGGACATGAACACCATTGTCGATGAAGATCTTGAAGGAGAATATAAAACCAATCTAGAGAATCATTTAAAAGGAACAACCGATGGAAAGGAAGGAGATTTTTTCGATGTTCGAAAATATCCAACCGCTACTTTTGAATTGACGGGTATCGAAAATAATAATGTAAAAGGAAATCTGACCATTAAGGATAAGACTAACGCAATTGAATTTCCAGCAGCAATAGTGATTGATGGTGATAAATTGATGCTTACAAGTGAGGCTATCGAATTGGATCGTACCAAATGGGGAGTAAATTTTGGATCAAAGACCATCTTTCCAAGTGTAGGCGATAAGTTCGTTAGTGACATTATGAAGGTCACCATTTCGTTGACGGCGAAAAAAGCATAATTCTTCATCTTCGATAAAACTCGAAGGAAAAAATATAAGGTTGGACTAAAAAAAGTCCAACCTTTTTTTATTAAATCGTGAGCTTTTATTACAGCAAATCCTGTATTGCGGATTCGACATTGTAAAATTTGAACATATATCCCAGTTCCTGTATTTTTTTCGAACTGACCAACTGTCCATCAAGAACAAGGATGGACATTTCTCCCAAGATTAATTTTAGGACAAAATCTGGAATAGGTGGAAGCCAAAGTGGACTATCGAGTTGTGCAGCAATGAGTTTTGTCATTTTTTTATTTAGCACTGGGTTCGGCGCCACGGCATTGTATATCCCCTCAAGTTGATTGGTAAGTATAAATAGATAGATCCCTGCAATGTCTTCAATATGTATCCACGACTGCCATTGGTTTCCATCTCCCAGTGGCGCTCCCACACCGAACTTGATGGGTTTTACCAATTTTGGCAGAGCCCCGTCATCTTTGGCCAAAACCATTCCTGTACGCACTTTGGTTACTTCCATCCCCAAATCCTTAAATTTAACCGCAGCATTTTCCCAAGCCACTACTACTTCTGCCAAAAAGTTGTCACCCACTTCTTCACTTTCCTCAGTATAGAGTTTAGTCTTGGAAGGCGGATAAATGTTTATACCACTGGCAGAGATAAAATGGATAACCTCGTGATCTATTTTTTGAAGGGTATCATATAGAAGGCCCATTGACTTTACCCTACTGTCTATTATAATTTGCTTATATTTTTTTGTCCAGCGCTTGGCAATGGTCGCCCCTACTAAATTTACAATAGCGCTAACCCCCTCAAATGCTTTTTCATCAATCTCACCATTTTGTGGGTTCCAATAGAAACCATTATAGCTTTCGGATTTTTTTATTTTATCTCTACTCGTAGTGAAGTAATTAACGGCAATGCCAATATCCATGGCTTGCTTAGTCAATTCTTGGCCGATTAGTCCGGTAGCTCCAGTAATTAATATTTTTTTCATCGCAATTCTAAAAATAAAGCTATAAAGATGAAGAACAAAGAGCCTTAACGGAAGATTGTGAAATGATGGTCCATAGCTCGATGAGCAGGAACGTCACTGCCTTTAATTAATAAAATATCTTTTAACTTATCTAGAATTTAAATAACTGAATCAGAGGTCATTCTTTGTAGCCCTCATCATTTCCTTTTTGCCTGGAGGACCGGGAAGACGCTCTACGGAAAATCCGACTGCTTGCATTGCACGACGAGCATTCCCATTGGCAGCATAAGTAACTAGGATTCCATTGGGTTTTAAAGCGTCATACATCTTTTGGAAGATTTCCTCTGTCCAAAGTTCTGGTTGCACTCTAATTCCAAATGCATCGAAATATATAAGATTAAATTGGGAGCGATCGGTAATTTCAGAAAAGACTTTTTTGTGTTTTGTCAATGTGAAATTTTCTGAAAGGTCAAAGCTCTTCTCCCAGTCAGCGTTGTGCATTCCTGAAAACGCAAGTTCGATTTCCGATATATCGGAAACTTCCTTCGCATATAATTCATTTAAAATTGATGGATAATTGAGAGACTCTGCTTCCTGAACACTTAACGGAAATGCTTCCACCCCTGTATAATTGATTTGGAAACCGTGTTTTTCAGCTTCCAGGTAGGTCAATATACTGTTTAGCCCCGTTCCAAAACCAATTTCCAATATTGATAATTTCGAAGAGGGAAAACGGGAATGCCAACGATGCAACCCCTCTTTTATAAACACGTGAAGGGCTTCGGCTATCGCTCCATTTTTAGAATGGTATTGTTCATCCCATTCTGGCAGATGCAGCGTATAAGATCCGTCGCCCGTTTTCAGTAAGGTGCGTTTCAATAAAAATTATTGTTTTTCCACTTCTGGAATTAAAACCCCATTTGCCTCAAAGGCATAGGTGATTTTTGGTTCTGTTATTTCTGCAATTTCCTCTGGTGTTTTGCCACCATCTTCCGCATAATGCTGTTGGTCTTCCACGCTCATTTCTTCAACGTAAGCCTTCCCAGCAACAATAATTTCCTGTCCGGCAATATCTTTCGGCATAAAGAATCCGTAGTCTTTAAATCGTACCATCGCTTCTTCCCCACCCAGATCAAGTTTCATCCAGCAACCTTTCTTTTGACAGACTTCTTTCACTTCGGAAGAAAATTTTAAGTCCAAAGTGTCGCCAGGTTTAAGGTTATGGAATTTCTCTGCCATTTCGGCTTTGGACATAACCGCTTCATCAGTGATTACATCTCCAAAAGTTTGGTAATTGACAGCAATTTCCTGACCCTCAGGAAAGTTTTCCTTTTCGGTTTTCTCGTTTTTGCAACCAAAAGCAAACCCAACCAATGCTAAAATAAATAATACTTTTTTCATTTTATGAAGATATTAGATTATTGATTGATAATAGATTGCAATCTTAGTGATTTTTTCAATTTTTTATAGCCTATTTTTTTGCTATTTTTACAGAATAAATATATTATAGATGAATTCTTCCACTACCGAAAAACTCAAAATCCAAAAAGCAGACAAATCAAGAATCGATCAAGTTGATTTTGACAATCTTGTTTTTGGAAATGTCTTTAGCGATCATATGTTCGAATGTGACTATAAGAACGGTGCTTGGCAAACCCCCATTATTAGACCTTACGGTCCTCTAACCCTATCTCCTGCAGCTAAAGTCTTTCATTATGGACAGGCTGTTTTTGAAGGAATGAAGGCTTTTAAGGACGACAAAGGCAAGGTTTGGCTCTTTAGACCCGACCAAAATGCAAAACGGATCAATAAATCAGCGGCTCGTTTGGCCATTCCTGAATTTCCTGAAGATATATTTTTCGAGGCGTTGACAACATTGGTGAAAATGGATAGCCAATGGGTAAAAGCCGGTGATGGTAATTCACTTTATATTCGTCCCTTCGTTATCGCCACCCAAGCAGGCGTTGGAGCATCTCCGTCTACCGAATATAAGTTTATGATTTTGATGTCTCCTGCCCAAGCTTATTACACTGGCGACATCCAAGTTGAAATTGCCGAGCATTATAGCCGCTCTGCAAATGGAGGTGTGGGAGCAGCAAAGGCTGCTGGAAATTATGCAGCGCAATTTTTTCCAACAAATTTGGCTCGTGAAAAAGGCTTTCAACAAATAATTTGGACGGACGCAAGCACCCATGATTATCTGGAGGAAGCAGGCACAATGAATGTCTTCTTTCGGGTAAATGATACGCTCTTAACGGCTCCAATAAGTGATAGAATCTTGGACGGCGTTACCCGAAAAAGCGTTATCGCTCTAGCAAAGAAGGATAATATTAAGGTCGAAGAAAGGAGAGTTATGGTTTCTGAAATTATTGAAGCTTCCAAAAACGGGACACTAAAGGAAATTTTTGGAGCGGGAACAGCTGCCGTAATCAGCCCTATAAATGCTTTTAGCTTTCAGAATACAACCTATAATCTAGAAAAGCAGGACGATAGTTATGCTACAAAATTTAAAAAGGAATTAACCGACATCCAACGGAATCGAAGCGAAGATCCTTTCGGCTGGAGATTTGAGGTGATTTAATTTCCGAAATAAAAGAATTAAACAATCAGGAAACAAACGCTTCCAAAAATAAAACCCCTTCAAATTCTCTAAAGTTTTGAAGGGGTTTTCCTTTTGGTTAAAATTTGAAATATTGCTATATTCAATTTCTAACGGAATTTATTACTTTGAGAGGATAGATTGAATATCAGGACCAAAATAATTCGATCCCTTCAATACCTTTCCATCTTCCCGATAAATGGGTTTGCCATCCTCCCCTAGCTTGCTCATATTACTGCGTTGGATTTCATCAAAAATTTCGTCTATTTTGTGTTGCATGCCATGTTCGATAATAGTTCCGCAAAGAATATACAGCATATCGCCCAAAGCATCGGCAACTTCAACCAAATCATTGTTATTGGCAGCTTCAAGATATTCTTCATTTTCCTCACGCATAAGTTTATAACGAAGGAGATTGTTTTTGATTCCTAAATCAGCAGTAGGAACTTCTTTCATATTTAAACCAAAAACTTTATGGAATTCGGCCACGGCGTCGGTCTTTTTCTTCATATCTATTTTTTCAAAATTATCAGGGAATTAGCCACCAAGATCACTAGAATATAGTCGTTGATTTCTTTCAAACATGATTCTTGTGTTCCAATTAATACCTATTTTTACCGCTATAAATTTACAACTTTATGTTTTCCTCTGGCCAATTGATTTTTGCCCTTATAGCTATTGTTATCTTTGCTGTTGTAATATTCTTCAGTTACCGCGGTGACAAGAAACTTCATAAAAAATATTATAAGGGAAACATTTGGATACTGATAGGCTTCCTTGCGTTTATCGGTCTGCTTATTCTTTTGAAAACTTACTTAAAGGAATAATTAAGTAAGCTTAGATTAGTCTTTTGACTACCAGGGATATATAAGAATATAAAATTCTTTATTTTTCCATTTTATCTGCGAGAAATATCGATATAATTGTAATCAATTCATCAATCTTTTCGGCACTTTTATAATGAGAAATTTATACTCAGAATCGAATAATATTTCAGTTATTATCCAATAGATAAAGCCCCTTTTTTCAATCTTTCCCATAAATCAATTCTTCCTAAAAACTGTGTAATTCTTTACTCCATTGTATAAAAATTACACAGTTTCTGTTTACACATTTCATTCAAAAGCCTCCTTAGCCCTTTAAAACAGTAATGGTATAGGGGTTGCTAATGGATTAAAGCAAAATTGAAGATAAAACTTTTTACGAATCTACCGATACCTATAAAAACCCTAGAATGAATAACTCTAATCAGGAATTGACTCTTACAACAACTGAATCAATAAATAAATCTCATATTCTTAATAAAACTGAAGATACTTTTGCGGATAAGAAGGATCAAGACGGTTTAAACACGAAGCAAACCAAGAACCACACGAATCCGTGGGGGATTTTTGTTTTGGGCTCCACGTTTATGCTGATGCTGGTTGCCGCATATTTGTTTTTTTATTTGGATAGCGACTTTACTTCATTTCATGAGGAACGACTTAATTCTTCTTGGGGATATCCGTTTTTGGTTTTAGCCGTTTCCTTATTGATTTTTAAGATTGGCTTTTTTATATACACACTCTACCGATATTTCTGCTACAAGCCAATTGCTTCCGTTACAGACTCCGAATTACCAACGTGTACCGTAATAGTACCCGCTTACAATGAAGGAAAGCAAGTATGGGAAACCTTGATGAGTTTGGCCAATAGCGATTATCCCGATGCAAAACTACAGCTATTGGCCATTGACGACGGTAGTAAGGACGATACTTGGTATTGGATGCAGGAAGCTAAAAGAACCTTGGGAGATAGAGTAACGATCTTTCAACAACCTTTCAACCAAGGTAAAAGACACGCTTTATATAGAGGTTTTAATCTAGGGACTGGAGATGTGTTTGTAACGGTGGACAGTGATTCAATCGTAAAACCAAACACCATTAGAAACCTGGTCAGCCCTTTCGTTGTAGATGAAAATTGCGGTGCCGTAGCTGGAAACATTCGTGTGTTGAACAATAAAAAAGCACTATTACCGAAAATGCTGGATGTAAGTTTTGTGCTGAGTTTTGAATTTGTTCGCTCTGCTGAAAGCAGCCTCAATTCCGTACTCTGTACTCCTGGTGCACTAGCAGCTTATAGAAGAAGCGCAGTGTTTGCTTGCCTTCCAGAATGGATTAACCAAACCTTTATGGGAAAACCTTCGGATATTGGGGAAGATCGCGCAATGACAAATATGATCTTAAAACAAGGCCATAAAGTGTTGTTCCAACGTAATGCCTATGCTTATACCAATGTGCCTGAAAATTATACCGGACTTTATAAAATGTTTATCCGTTGGGGCCGCAGTAACGTTCGAGAGAATATAGAAATGTCCAAATACGTGTTTACAAACTTCAGAGATGGCGCTAAAAGTGGAATCAGACTGCTGTTTTTAAGCCAGTCGTTAAAGATTATTATGAGCTATCCGTTTATCCTTTTTATGCTCTTCTTTATTGCAACTCACCCCATACTGTTCTTTAGCTCCACGCTGTTTGGAATTCTCATTTTATCTAGTTTCCCCGTGCTATTTTACGCAAAAAGATACAATCTATCGGAATCCGTTTGGGCCTATTCGTATAGCATCCTATACACATTTGCCCTATTCTGGATTACGCCGTATGCTATCGCGACTGCAAGCAAGAGAGGATGGTTAACAAGGGGATAATCCTAAAATATTACCTACCAACCTAATTAAAAACTGGCACATACCTCCCCGATTTTTATAGATATGTGTCAGTTTATTATTTTTTATTCTTTCCTCAAATGGAATTAATCCTCAAGAAAATGAATATTTAATCATTGTTCTCTGAAAAAAAAAAATGATTAAACCGGAAACTCTAGATTAAATCCAATCTGCCACCGCGAACTAAGACCCAAGAGATTTTTTATTTTCCTACCGATATTTAATGCCTAACGGCATACTGTCCGACGGGGCGGACATAATATTGGTAGTCAGGAAAACACTGATAAGCAAATGTCCGCCGCGGCGGACATAATATGGTTTTTGACTCTGGACAATAATGATATTTAATCAAAAAAGCTCTTTGGATATCCAAAGAGCTTTTAAAATTTATGTTTATTTTGTCTTAATTTACCTCTGGCAAATTGTTATAGTTCTCAGAGTAAAACAACATTTGTTCTTCAAATGTTTTTGGTTGCTCAACACTGATGCTCTCAATCTCTCCGTTGTCGTTCATTTTAGGAACAAGAACTGGATTTACAAAACCACTGTAAGGTGCTGCGGTGAATTGTTTGTTTCGCTCCAAAACTTCCTTATGAAGCTTAGGATCCACTTTAACTCCGTAGGTTTCTACTAATGCTTCCACCGCCTTGTAATCTCCTTCCGATTTAATACGTTGGGTCTCTCTTAGCAATTGACCAAACAAGTCGTGGAGTTTATCGTAATCAGTGATATTGAAATACGTTTTTCCGTCACGGGTAATCTTTTCGATCACATTATCTTTTTTCCCTTTCTCATATACCCAAGCAGAAACCCATTGACGATTACGCATATGCGATTCCTCAATATCATCACCTAAGTCAAGACGAATCAATTGCGTCATCAAACCATTGCGGATGTAACCGTCATAAGCAGCCATTCCCACTTTTTTCCAATCATCTACCAATCCGAGCTCCTGAAGTTTGGGATTATATAGGTAATAAAGTCCCACTAGATCAGCACGTCCTTCCTCCAAAGTTGAAGCATAGTTTTTTAATGTTTCCTTAGTTTCTCCAACTCCAGGATTCAATTGTCCGGAAGCGTGACCAATAACTTCGTGCAAAGCCGTATGAAGTTTATCGGCAAGTTGGCCATACTTTTCTTCCAATTCCAGTTCGGTGGAATCATTTACAAATTCATGCAATCTTCCTGAACTTCCTGCATTATTATAAGCATCGATAATATTTCCTAGTGAAACAGACTTACTGCCCACTGCGGCACGAATCCAGTTTGCATTTGGAAGATTCACCCCAATTGGTGTACTTGGAGAGGCATCACCCGCTTCCGCTGCAACGTTTACTACTTTATAACTTACTCCTACCACATTTTTCTTTTTGTGCTCCTCCATCAAAGGAGAATTATCCTCAAACCATTGAGCATTCTCAGAAAGTACTGCCATTTTTTCAGACATATCGAAATCTTTTATCTGCACAATTGTTTCATAAGAACCTTTATAACCTAGGGGATCATTATAAACTTCGATAAAACTGTTGATATAATCTATATTCCCTTCGGTAGCAGCCGTCCAAGCTACATTATAATCATCCCAGGTTTGAAGATCACCGGTCTTGTAATATTCAATCAACAAACCCAGAGCGTTTGCCTGAGGCTCATTTTCAGCTACTTCCTTTGCTTTTTCCAACCAACCAATTATCTTGTCAATCGCTGGGCCATAAAGTCCTCCAGCTTTATAAGTTAGCTCCTTAAGTTGGCCATCCTCTTTTATCAATTTTGAATTCAAACCATAAGAAAGTGGTTTTTTAGGGTCTGGCGATTTCTTTTTACCATAGAAAGATTCTACATCCTTATTGGTAACATTAGGGCCATAAAAGTTAACGGCACTATTTGCAACATTGTCTATTCCTTTTGTCAGGTTTACCTTTTTGGAATCCTTATCGTTGAATATCACTTCAAATGCTTCTCCTTCCAAAGTAGTATTGGTATCCGTCAAAAGTTGTTTTAAATATTCTGAAGAAAATCCAGGCTTCAACTTGTCATTGGAATAATGATGGTGAATTCCGTTGCTGAACCATACTCTTTTTAGGTATATTTCGAAATTCTTCCAATCATCCGTTGATTTGTCGCCCTTGTAATTTTTAAATACACTTTCAAGCGCATTTCTGATGGCCAGGTTGTGGCGATAGTTTTGATCCCACATAATATCCCTACCCTCAAGTCCTGCTTGAGCAAGATAGTAAACCAGTTTTTGTTCCTTTAGTGTAAGTTTGTCCCATCCAGGAATTTGATAGTGCAAAATACGAACGTCGCCAAACTGCTCTTCGGCGGAAGCAATATCAGTGGATTGAACAGTTTCAACTTGTGCCACTTCCTTTTCTTCCTTGTTATCTTTACAAGAAAAGAACAGTAAACCACACATGGTCAGGGCAATAAAAAAGATGTTCCTCATTTTAGGGTGTTTTTAGTTTTTCGCAAATGTACTAAAATAATTTTCCATCCTTATAAATCATTCGCTCCAAAACAATATTGAAGGTATTGAAGTTAAAGGGCTTCAATGATTTTTTATATCTTAGCCACACCAATCAACACTCCCTCTTCAAATGAAAATATTAAAATACCTTCTTTTCTTAATACTGTTAGTAATTATTGGTAGCGCTATTTATTTTGGCACCAAGGATGGCAACTATATTATTAAGGATTCCATCACAGTTGCTGCTCCGGCAGAAGTGGTCTTCGACAAAGTAAACGATTTTAAGAGTTGGGAAGGTTGGACACCTTGGAAGGAGGAAGATCCAAATTTGGTTTTCAATTATGCCGAGAAATCCTCAGGCGAAGGAGCTTCATTTTCTTGGGAAGGTAAAAGTAGCGGTTCCATCACTACAACTAAGGTGATTCCAAATAAAGAAATTAATCAAGAATTGACTTTTGAAGCCCCTATGGGAAAACGGATTGCGGAGATGTTGTGGATTTTCGAGGCCGAAGGAGACAGTACCAAGGTTATTTGGGAAACCAAAGGAAAGCACACTTTAATTGATAAGGCATACAATTCCATAAAAGGCTCTGATTTTGTTGCGAAAATGCACAAAATGAACCGAATAGGTTTATCGAAAATGGCGGAAGAAGTAGTAGCCGACATGAAAAAATATTCAATTAATGTAGATGGGGTTACCCAATACGGTGGTGGATATTATATGTACACTACTTCAGTGGCAAAAAAACAAGAAGTTCTTGAGAAATCCCATTCTATGATGACTCTTGTAAAAGATTTTGTTACGAGCAACAATCTAAGCAGTTCTGGAGCTCCATTTATATTATTCAACGAAACCGACAATACCAATAACACAGTAATTTTCTCGACCGGTTTGCCCATAAGCGAGCGAGTTATCACGCCTGAAAATAGTCCCGTGGTCTGTGGTTTTATGGAACCAGTCGCCACTGTAAAAATTTCTTTAAAAGGAAGTTATGAGCATTTACCTGAAGCCTTACAAAAAGGTAGGGATTATATGCGAGAGAACGGACTAGAAGTTGACCCCGAACGAAAAATTTTTGAAGTTTTCACCACCGATACCGATAAGGAACCCAATCCTGCCAAATGGGTGACCGAAGTTTATATTCCTATACAATCCAGTGAAAAGCCTGTTGACGATTTCGGAATATAATATATGATGTTTTATTCAATTATGCCTTGACTCAAAGAAAGATTACTAAATGAAACAATTAGCCTTGGTCTTTGTTGGTGGTGGAATTGGGAGTGTTTTTAGGTTTATGCTTTCCAGATATATGGACAGCTTTAGAACGGGAATTCCTTATGGCACTTTTGCGGCAAATATTCTAGGGAGTTTATTTATTGGGATAATCCTTGGAGTCGCCTTAAAAAATGAAACCTTATCTTCAAACACCGTTTTGTTTCTAGCCACAGGGTTTTGTGGTGGATTTACTACTTTTTCTACCTTTGCTTATGAAAACCACGTCTTTTTGAAAAGTGGGGATTTTATGTCGTTTGCTCTTTATACAATTGCCAGTTTTGTAGTAGGATTTTCAATGGTCTTTTTGGGAATGTGGGTTGTGAAATTTTTCTAGTGAGGCTTAAAGGCCATCACTCCCGCTTCAATTCTTATTGGCAGATCATTTTCCTCGGGAGGAATTGGGCAAGAATACCGATGATTGTACGCACAGTAAGGATTGTAAGCTTTGTTGAAATCTAAAATCAAAGTATCTCCTTCTGGAATTCGCTGATCTAAATATCTCCCGCCTCCATAAGACCCATCGCCACTGGTCAAATCCGTGAAAGGCAGGAAGAGATAATCTTCATATCCGGGCTCGCTATATGGCTCAACGCTCTTGAAAAGACTCAGCACATATTCTTTTCCATCAATTTCAAAATGTGCTTCTCCATATTTCACATATTCCGGTAAACGTTCCGTTGTAGTCGGCATTAAAAATGGTTTTTCATCTGGAGTTCGAATAAAAGTGGCCTCTACGATAAATTTGGAATCTATAGGATAAAACTGCAAACCTTTGAAATCCTTGAAATCCTCGGGAGTCAAAATGGAAGTTTCAGGATTGGTGTATTCCTCGTTCAACTCGGTTTGGGCGGCTTCACTTTCAGAAATATCACTTTCATTCTGTGCGATCGCTATCGAACTGAAGAGTAGAAATGAAAGAAGGAACAATTTTTTCATAATTCGTTTTCCGTAAAAATAGAAAAGAATTTTTAAATTTTATTTCAAAATCTCTCTTGATTAATATTCGAATTTAAATCGAAAATAAAAATCACAATTCTTTTCCGAAGGAATTATTCAGTTTATTTTTTTACTACATTTGATATTCAAATTAATTAAAAATGCAAGATAAAACCTACATCAGCCTGCCAATCCTGGTCATTTCGAGAAGGAAATGTCGGCGATGTATGTATTGATTATTGAATTTTAGATTATTCAATATAGAAAACGTCCCGACTCAAAACGGGACGTTTTTCTTTTAATAGAGGAAGGCGACGAACAAAGCTCGATGATCCAACAAAATAATAGGATGAGAAATCGAACATTTCATTTTTTACTTCATTATTTCGAATGAAAAAAATATATTCCAATTACCTAGCAAATTTCCGGGGACTTTCCCACGAAATATGGCTTTTGGCTCTGGTTACTTTCGTGAACAGGGCCGGAGCGATGGTAATTCCCTTTTTATCACTTTATCTTATCAACGTTGAAGGTTTCGATCTTCCACACGTGGGTTGGATAATGTCTTGCTTTGGATTGGGGTCTTTGGTGGGAACCTATTTTGGCGGCAGATTGACCGACAGTATTGGCTTTTATAAGGTCATTCTTTTTAGTTTGTTTTTCGGTGGAATCGGATTTGTATTGCTGCAGTTTATAGATTCATTTTATGGATTTTGCATTGGTGTTTTTTTATTGACCTTGATCACCGATTCTGGAAGACTCGCCATATTCGTGGCGGCAGATACCTATAGCCGACCAGGAAATATTACCCGAAGCATTACTTTAATTCGACTGGCCATAAATCTAGGCTTTTCGGTTGGCCCCTTAATTGGCGGATTAATAATCGCACATATTGGATACACCTATCTTTTTTGGATTGATGGGTTTACTTGTATGTTAGCCTCTCTGGGAGTAGTCGCCCTTCTAAAGCCCAAAAAACAAAAAGAAAAAAGCGAGGTGAAATCTACTATAATTAAGGAAGGAGTTCCACCCTATCTCAACAAACTGTTCATCTTGTTTTTCCTTATTATGGTGGCGAACAGTTTAGCTTTTGTTCAATATTTTTCAGTGATGCCAATCTATTATGAAAAAGTACATTTTCTTTCCGAAGATTTAATTGGCTGGTTATTGTTTATTAACGGAGCGACCATTGTGGTTTTTGAAATGCCGCTCATCGGCTGGCTGGATAGAAAAAAAATATCCAAGACAATGGCAACCTTCTGGGGAATTTTCTTTCTTGGCCTCAGCTTTTTGGTCTTAAACCTTACAAGTTGGAATGGAATTTTAGTAGTAGCAATGTTCTTGATGACCTTGGGAGAAATGATCGGATTTCCATTCTCGAATGCGCTCGCCCTCGAAATGGCCCCAAAGGGAAGAAAGGGAAGTTATATGGGACTCTATAGTATGAGCTTTAGCTTTGCCCATCTTATTGGACATAACGGCGGCATGAATATGGTCAATAGTTTTGGCTATTTTGACACTTGGAATTTCTTCGCAGTATTTCTGCTTGGTATTGCTGGCCTAACAATATGGCTGTATTTTTTACTGAGAAAATCAGAAATACAAAATGTCTAAATCAACTCTGTATTTTTTCTTTTTTCAGTGCTTTGCGATTTCTCTGGCTCACGATAACCGCATCCAAACAGGAGATCATAAGAGCAATCCCTGCAAAAAGACAAATTAGCCTAACTACCATTGCCCCGGGAAATTCCAATCCCGTAAAGCCAAGTAAAGCCGAAATAATGGTAATAACTAAAAATTGAAACGTATATTTTTTCATTTTAATTTAATTTTAAATTAATGAATCGAGTAAAGGTAAATGGAAATGGTACAAAGAAATGTTATGATAGATTAAATTATGAGGTTTTTAACTTCTCAGAATTATTTCAAGGGTTTTAGATCATTGTTTTTAACCACGTGAGAAAGAACAATCTGGGTTTTGGTTTCGCCGTAAACTATCAATTGATCTATAAAAGACTCCAAGTGTTTTTGGTTTTTTAGAACCACCTCCATAACAATATTCTCATTTCCCGTAATCCGATAGCAATTGAGTACCTCATCATAAGTTTTTACGATTTCCAAGAAAGGTTTCAATTTTCCCATAAAAGCGCGGAGCGTAATAATTGCCTTAAATTGATAGCCCGCTTCAAAAGGTGATACAACTGTATAATAACCATTTATGATTCCGGTATCCTCCATTTTTTTTATTCTTTCAGAAACGGCGGGTGAACTTATCCCTACTTGTCGCCCAATCTCGGTATTCGGTTGGCGTGCATTTTTCTGAAGGCAATTCAGTATTTTCCAGTTTAGATTATCTATGCTCATATTAAGGTTATTTTAAAATATAAGATAATATTTAAAGTAAATATAGCAATTTGCTTTAATATCAATAGTATAAAAAGCTTACTTGTCCTTAAATTTGAGTTGATTTAAAAAATTAATAATCAAAAGATGTCACCTCAACCTTTCGGGAATAATTCTAATTCTGCCATTTACAACAAAGCTCAGGAAATTCTTCATTTGTCAAGGCAAATTTCCAGTTATCTCAGTCACGATCTTGCTCAGTTGCAAAGAAACGGAAAGGAACATTCAGAAATTTATTTTACGGGAGATATCATCCAACAATCAGTTTCCTTAGGGCCTCAGATACTTAAAGCCGAAAGCCAGTTGTTTCAAGACGAAAAGCATAAATATGCATCGTCGGTAATGCGGCTTTCAAATCTACTTTATAAAAACTGTAGGCGTTTGGAGCGCATTAACAGCAATGGCAAGGATTTTCTTCCACTATTGATCAAAGAACTGAAAAGATTTCATAGACTTCAACATATTTGGCGCCTCACTCTTTAGTTCCAAAATAATTCCTCCTGTTTATTTTAATTCAATCCTTACATTTGTAATTAATCTTTAATTTCAAATTATGTTTGAGGACGACAATGAGGAAAAATCTTTCGATGATTACAAATCAGCGCCGATTTTTCAAAAAGCGATGCAAATATGGGAATTGGCTCGACGCATTGCGGAAATTGCGGAAAGGACGGAAGTCGATATCGATTCCGAGATGGGACGGGAAATTCTGAAAGACTACGCTGGTTATATTATGGACGATGCTTCCAAAATTGCTCCTAAGATTGCCGGAGCTTGGGGAGATCAGATTTATGATTTGAAAATGGAAAATGCCGCTATTATCCGGAAAGCGGCCAGGGAATTATCAGTGCATATGACAGCTCTGAAAATGTACGGATTCAAGGAAACAGATTATACCGATTTACTCCGAAAGGAAATTGAGGAGTTCCGTATTCTTTTTGCCGAATGGGTAAAAACTTTTGATCCTTGGAACTACATAATTGACCGTTGGGGACTCTTCAATCCACCAGGAATAAATTATGACGATCACGATCCCGACGATGATATTCCCTTTGATCCCTCTCAATTCTTTGAAGATTTTTTAGACGAATTTCCAGATGATGATGATGAGGAAAACGACGAAACTCCCGAAGACTAACGGAATAACCTCGGATCTAGATCCAGTTTCTCGATTTTTATAATCTTGAGATCCTTAAAATCCTTGTGTGCTGGATTTATGAGAATGTTATTTTCCTGATGTAAAATGACAGAAGGCACCTTCATGGCTAAGCCTTCTTTTTTATTGAGCCAATTGGATCCAAACATCTGAAGTTGGCTTATAGCTCCATCGGTAGTCCATTTAGGTTGAATGAAATCCATGGATTGAATGGTTTTTATATCAGAATCAGGGATTTCTGCTTCTATGAATGAGTAATGCGTAGAAAGCTCAGAAAAGTTTGCATGCACGATGATTTCCAACAAACTCAACGAAAGGTTTTGGGAGAAATACAATATTGCATCGCCAATCATATTCCATCGACCTCCATATAATCTAGCACCCTCGCCAGATAAATCATCAATATATTCAGTTTTGGTGATCCTATAAATACGCACAACTACGAAGGTATTCCGTGGGCGATGCGCCCAAGGATATTTTTAATGTACTGAGTGCCAAATCTTGTATCTAGGAAATCCAGAGGCTTTTGACCATTGAGTAAATAGGGAGTGGAATGCATCCATCTTCTAAAGTTTTCTAGGGTATCAAAAACCTTAATTCCTTCCGAAACCACTTCAGCAATTTCAAAAAGCTGTTCTGTAATTGAAACACTCAAGAGATCATCATCTGCCTTCCGCTGCAAAGTGCGGTGGGATATATGTAGGAGATCACTAATTCTATCCATAGAAATATCGAGCACCTCACAAACCGAATGGACCACACTTTTGGGAAGCCCTTTTCGAGAAAGGGAAATTAAATCAATATCACTGTTGACAACCTGACCAACTTGATTTGCCCCGCCAAGTACCCCGACGATTCTATCAATTGGATTTTTCAACAAGTAAAAAACCTCAGGCTCTTTAAGTAAATTTACGTTGTTATGATTTTTATATTTATTCACGATCACGACATTTGACACAAATATACGTCATAGTGTCGTGTTTTCCAAATCCTAACCCATCTTTTTACATATTTCTTCTATACTGACCTCCCACTTCAAACAGGGACTCAGTAATTTGGCCCAAAGAACATACTTTGGTGGCTTCCATGAGGTGTTCAAACATGTTTTCATTATGGATTGCTGCCAATTTCACTTTCTCGATTGCTGGTTTAGCCTCCTCTCCATACATTTTTTGAAGATTTTGGAGCGTCTCTATTTGAACTAATTTCTCTTCTTCCGTAGCACGAATCACTTCAGCGGGAAGTACTGTGGGCGAACCTTTGCTGCTTAGGAAGGTATTTACCCCAATAATTGGAAATTCACCATTATGCTTTAAGGTTTCGTAATACAGACTCTCTTCCTGTATTTTGCTTCGCTGATACATAGTTTCCATAGCCCCTAAAACGCCACCTCTTTCGGTTATGCTATCAAATTCTTTTAATACTGCCGTCTCAACAAGATCGGTCAGTTCCTCAATAATAAATGCACCCTGGATTGGATTTTCGTTTTTGGCAAGTCCCAATTCCTTATTTATTATCAACTGAATTGCCATAGCACGGCGCACGCTTTCCTCGGTTGGAGTGGTTATTGCCTCGTCATAAGCATTGGTATGAAGAGAATTACAGTTATCATAAATGGCATAAAGAGCCTGAAGCGTGGTTCGGATATCGTTAAAATCAATTTCCTGCGCGTGAAGGGATCTCCCTGAAGTCTGGATATGATATTTCAGCATTTGGGCTCTTGGGTTGGCACCGTACTTTTCCTTCATTGCCTTTGCCCAGATTTTTCGTGCTACCCTACCGATAACGGCATATTCAGGATCTATTCCATTACTGAAGAAGAATGATAGGTTCGGTCCAAACTCATTAATATCCATTCCTCGGCTCAAGTAATATTCTACATACGTAAACCCATTGGCCAAGGTAAATGCCAACTGTGTGATGGGGTTTGCTCCAGCCTCGGCAATATGGTAACCGCTAATAGAAACGGAGTAAAAATTTCGGACCTTATTTTCGATGAAATATTCCTGCACATCTCCCATTAGTCGCAAGGCGAATTCAGTTGAAAAAATACAGGTGTTTTGTGCTTGGTCTTCTTTTAAAATGTCCGCTTGTACAGTTCCGCGAACCTGTTGAAGCGTTTCGTATTTTATTTTATTATAAATATCTGCATCCAAAACCTGATCGCCCGTAACTCCGAGCAACATCAATCCTAATCCGTTACTGTTTTCAGGAAGTTCGCCGTGGTATTTTGGTCGATCCACTCCTTTTTTCTTATAAAGGTTTATTATTTTTTCTTCCACTTCGGCCTCCATTCCATTTTCTACGATGTATTTCTCACAATTCTGATCAATGGCAGCATTCATAAAGAAGCCCAACAACATTGGAGCCGGCCCGTTGATTGTCATGCTCACGGAAGTCATAGGATGGCTAAGGTCGAATCCTGAATAAAGTTTCTTTGCATCGTCCAAACAGCAGATGGAAACACCTGCATTTCCAATTTTTCCGTAAATATCGGGACGACGATCTGGATCGTTTCCATAAAGCGTAACACTGTCAAAGGCAGTGGAAAGTCTCTTGGCTGGCAATCCACTGCTCACATAATGAAACCGTCGATTGGTTCGCTCTGGGCCTCCTTCACCGGCAAACATTCGCGCTGGGTCTTCCCCGGTTCTTTTAAACGGATAAAGACCCGCGGTATATGGAAACTCGCCGGGAACATTCTCCTGCAAAGTCCATTTTAAAATATCGCCCCACGCTTGGTATTTAGGCAGACAAACTTTTGGGATTTGAGTATGCGACAAGGATTCTGTATGAGTATCTATATTTATTTCCCGTCCACGGACCTTGAAGCTATAAACTGGAGCTGTGTATTTGTTTCGCTTTTTATCCCATTCTGTTATTATTTCCCAGTTATAGGGATTCAAATTCAATCTTTCGCGATCGAATTCTGCAAGCAGAAGTTTCAGGAGATCCTTGTTATCTTCCTTGGTCAAAATTGATTCAGAAACAATTCCTGCTTTATCCAATTCTGGAGTACTTCCAGATATTGTTTCAATAGTCTTGAAAATTCCGTAAAGCTTTTGGGCTACTTCAGATTGTTCATTTGCTCTTTTGTCGTAGGCTCGATTATTTTCAGCAATTTCCGAAAGATAACGGGTACGTGCCGGAGGAATAACAAAAACCTTTTCCGACATTTCTTCCGAAACGTGATAATCACTCTTAAGTTGCGATTTGGTTTTTTTAGAAATGGTATCCATAATTGCACTATACAATTTGTTCATTCCCGGATCATTAAATTGGGATGCTATGGTTCCATATACAGGAAGTTCATCTTGTGGCGTATCCCAAAGAAGATGGTTGCGCACGTATTGTTTTTTTACGTCGCGCAAGGCATCCAATGATCCTCTTTTGTCAAATTTGTTGATTGCTACCAAATCGGCAAAATCGAGCATATCGATTTTTTCAAGTTGGGTTGCCGCTCCAAATTCAGGGGTCATCACATATAAGGACACATCGCTATGCTCCAAAATCTCCGTATCGCTCTGGCCGATTCCGGAAGTCTCAATGATAATAAGATCGTAATTGGCGGCTTTTAGCACTTCTATAGCTTCGGTTACATATTTTGATAATGCCAGATTACTTTGCCTGGTAGCAAGACTTCGCATATATACTCTTGGAGAATTGATGGCATTCATACGAATTCGATCTCCTAAAAGGGCGCCACCGGTCTTTCTTTTGGAAGGGTCTACAGATACAATTCCGATAGTTTTATCGGGAAAATCTACCAAAAACCTTCTTACAAGTTCATCAACCAAAGAAGATTTTCCTGCGCCTCCCGTTCCCGTAATCCCAAGAACCGGAATGATACTATTCTTATTTTTGATGTGAATTTTATCGAGGGTCTCCTCTGCCACTTCTGGAAAATTTTCCGCTGCTGAAATTATCCTCGAAATCGCACCTATATTTTTTTCCTCCAGTTTCTTGAACTCTCCGTTCAATTTATTTCCTATTGGAAAATCAGATTCTTGAACCAAGTTATTTATCATTCCCTGAAGTCCCATCTCCCTGCCGTCATCCGGCGTGTAGATACGGGTAATCCCATAATCCATAAAATCTTTAATTTCCGAAGGCAGTATAACACCGCCACCGCCACCAAAAATTTTGATATGTCCCGCCCCTCTCTCCTGCAAAAGATCGTACATATATTTAAAGTACTCATTATGCCCACCTTGATACGAAGTCATAGCTATGGCATTGGCATCTTCCTGAATGGCAGTATTGACAACTTCTTCCACGCTCCGGTCATGACCTAGGTGAATTACTTCCACTCCCGTAGATTGGATAATGCGGCGCATAATATTGATAGCGGCATCATGGCCATCAAAAAGTGAGGCAGCGGTAACAATTCGGACATTGTTTGTGGGGATATAAGGCTTAATGGGTTTCATACTTAATGGGTTATTTGATAAGAAACCGCAAATTTAGCGAAAACCTAATGAAAATGCTTGCATAGATAGGATTGCCTTCAATAAAATAATATTATAAAAATATTGTGAGGATTTTTTATTTTTGTATATTGTGTAATCAATTATAAACCTTATAAACTTAATATTATGAAAAAAATTTACTTATTAGCTTTTACCTTGGCGGCCTTTGCATTTTCAACCTCTGCCCAGGTAATTATTGATGACAATATGGAATATGCCGAAGGTCCCCTTCACTACGCCCATTGGTCCAATTGGAGCGGGGTTCCAGGTCCTGAAGATATCTATATTACTGAAGAATACGCTAGATCGGGAGATTTTTCCGGAATGATTGGCGGAGATGGTGTACAGGATGCTATTTTAAAATTGGGAAACCGTACTTCGGGACAATATACCCTTGGATGGTATATGTATATTCCAGCCGGAAAGGGAGGATATCTCAATTTTCAGGAAAATGAGGATCCAGGAGAAGGAGCTTGGGGCTTGAATATTTACTTCAACCCGAACAATGAGTGGCAGGGCATGGGTTTTGTTTTTGATGATTCAAATCCCGCCGTTCAAGTTTCCGATGCTTTTGACTATCCGGAGGACGGATGGTTCAATATCAACTTCGATATTGATTTGGATACTGATTCAGTTGTAATGACGGTTAATGACGTGGAAGTATATGCTGGTCCTTTTTACACCGGTTCCAATTTGGGAGGTGTAGATTTCTATTCAATTGACGCTAACAGTGAAGTCTATATCGATGACGTTCTTTTTGCTGAAGGTTTTGTGGGAGTTGAAGATTTTGCTACCGAAAGTTTCAGCGTTTATCCTAACCCAGTAAAGGATTTGCTTACCATTCAAACCAAAACTGCAGTTGATCAAGTGGTCATTTATGACATATTGGGCAAAATTGTGATGGCTGTTAATCCAGAGGTTATTTCACCAAAAATTGATATGAGTACTCTTTCATCTGGTGCTTATTTGGTTAAAGTAACGATTGGAAATAGTTCCAAAACGGTTAAAGTGCTTAAGTAATAAAGACATTAAATAAATTTTCTAATCGAGTAGGAAGCAAAGGTAGGTAATTACTCCTATCTTTGCTGTCCTCTCACACCACCCAACGTACGTCTCTCGTATTAGGCGGTTTTCTCAATGGTTAACCGTAATTCGCTGTTAAGCTGTACAATCCCGTTTTCCTGAACCATTCAAGGTTCATTCCCTCGTGTGAAGCGTGGGTCATTGATAATCGGAACCAGCCTTTGGAACTGCCTGCTGTTGTCCAGCTTCGGTTCCAAGGAACGCCCAGTTTGGTCAATAACCTTGCTATACCCAACGCTCGCTTGCATTGTTTTAAACGGTAGCATCTTAATCTTCGGCGTAGCCAAGCTTCAATATTGCTTAGACGACTTTTCATCCTTGCATATCTGAAGTAGTTTAGCCAGCCTCGAAGAACGGGGTTCAGCTCACTTACCATTTGCTCAAGACCAATGCCCCTGTTGCGTTTGGTAAGCTGTTTCAACTTCGCCTTAAAGCGTTGTTCGCTCTTTCGGCTCAGCCCTAAACTTCCGTCTTTTAAAATACTATGTCCAAGGAAGTTGAGTTTGTGGGGGCGGATGATTTTGCTCTTTTCTTTGTTTATCTTCAATCGCATCCGATTTTCGATAAATCCCGAAAGACTTTTCATCACCCGTTCTGACGCCAGTTCGCTCCCGAACATTACGATAATGTCATCGGCGTAGCGCACAAAACAATGCCCCCTTCGCTCCAGCTCCTTGTCCAGTTCATCTAAAACTATATTGGACAATAACGGGGACAACGGACTGCCCTGCGGCGTTCCCTTTACCCGCTGATTGGTCATCCCCCCGCTCAACATTCCTGCGCGGAGGAATTTCCCTATCAGTTTGAGTACACTCTTGTCGCCAATGCGGGTACTCAATTGCCACAACAAACGGTCGTGGTTCACTTCGTCAAAGAATTTTGCCAAGTCCATATCGACTATCCAATTCTTGCCCGCTGCTACATAACCGCCTGCTTTGCGCAGTGCCTGATGGGCATTGCGCTTGGGGCGAAAACCGTAGCTGTGGTCTGAAAATGTGGGGTCATAGCGTTTTGACAGCACTTGGCTTATCGCTTGTTGTACCAAGCGGTCTTTGACCGTGGGGATACCGAGTTGGCGTTTCCCGCCATTCGGTTTGGGTATCAATACCTCTTTAACTGCCGTAACTCGATAAATGCCCGTTGTTAACTGGTGCTGAAGTTCTCGGTAGTGGTTGCTGAACCAATCTTGGAGTTCTTCAACGCTCATCCCGTCAACGCCTGCACTTCCCTTGTTACTGATTACTCTCCGCAATGCGGTGTCAAGATTCTTTAAGTCCGCTATCTCGCTCATCAAATCTTGGGTCAAGGCTCGTTCTTTTCTGCACCTCGACAACCACTCACGCCGTACCGAACCGCTTCGGGTACTGAATACGTCAGTACCTTTCACTGTTTGGCTACACTCCCATTCGTCAAAAAGACCCATCTGGAAGTTCTCGTATTTCTCTGGCTTCATCATAGTTGTTACGATTTACAGAACTACTGCTCCTTAATTGAAAATTCAGCCCTTCCCTATATTGGCGTTACCCAATATTTATAACGGTACTATGGCTTCTGCTGACTTCTCCGGATCCTCTCGGACCGAAGACCTCCTACGTTAAGTTCATTATCTTCCCGTCAATACTACTGCATTTACTACCCCGGGCTACGGACGACTTTCGGGCGTCTGTGTCTATTGCCACATTACCCACCGGGTAAGCCTTGGTATGCAGTTTCTGTTCGTTAGTACCGACTTTTGTTTTAGGCTTCTTTCAGATTCTACCTCACGGTAAACACCCTTGCCCTCAACTAACGGTTCTCGTCAAAATAAGCCCGTTCGGGACTTTAACCCTATAGATAATGAACATGCATAGCAAACAAAGAAGCCGTCTCAAACTTGAGGCGGCTTTTTTTTGATGCCATCTTTCCTTCTTCGCTCATTAGGGCCATCATAAAGTGGGACGGCTGTTACAATTGGGTAGTTTTATAAGACCTAAGGATTTCATACTTAATGGGTTATTTTATACAAGACCGAAAATTTAGCAAAGCCCTAATGAAATCGACAGTATGATATTATTTGCTTTCAATAAAATTTATAAAAAAGATTGGGAGACATATACATTTTTGTATATTGCGTTATCAATTATAAACCTTATAAACTTAATATTATGAAAAAAATTTACATTTTGGCACTTGCTCTTGGTGCATTTGCCTTCACGGCCCAGGCGCAATTGGATTATTCAGATAATTTCGATTCCTATAATGAGGGTCCAATTTCTACACAGAATTCAAATTGGAGAACTTGGTCTGGAACACCAGCTCCCGGAGAGGACGCTTTTGTAACTAGTGAATATTCACGTTCTCCAGATAATTCTCTTTTGATTGATGGTTCGGGTATTACTGATGCGATATTTTTAGTTCCAAATGCACCGAGTAGCGGAATTTATACCGTTCAATGGTATACTTATATTCCCTCTGGCAGCTCGGGATATTGGAACATGAAGGAGTATTAACTCCTCCTGGTGTAGATTGGGATCAAGCTTTAATGGGCGGAAACGTATATCTTAACTGTAGCGGAAATGACGCGGGTCATGGTGGAGTTTCAGGATCAATAGATTGTTCAGGATTTGATGCTGAATTCTCTATCCTGAAGATGAGTGGTTTAAAACTACCGCTATTTATGATCTTGATCTAGAAGTTTGGTCATTGAGTATTAATGATGTTCAACAGTTTAATAATTACCCATTTGATTTTGGAGGACGAGCTTTTGAAAACCTTGCTGGTATTGATTTCTATTCCGCAAGCTCCAATAATGAAATGTATCTTGATGACTTTGTTGCTGGTCCTGGTATTTTGAGCACTGAAAACTTCTCACCTGAAGTATTCTCTGTGTATCCAAACCCAGTAAGAGATATTCTAAACATCGATTCCAAAGTTGCTGTTGACCAAGTAATTATTTATGACATTCTTGGAAAAGTGGTTCTTAGTGTAAATCCTGAAAGAATCTCTCCAAGTGTCAACACTTCAAACCTTCCATCCGGTACTTATATGGTAAAGGTTAAAATTGGAAACAATTCTAAAATCGTGAAAATCGTAAAGTAATAGTTTAAACAATATCTTTTAAAGACCTTTCCTTTGGGAGGGTCTTTTTTTTTATCTTTGAAACCCAAATCCAATCCCAATGTTATATAAAAAATTTCTCCTGTTTTTATCAATCTTTACTTTGGTTTCTTGTGCAGAACTGCAACAAGTGGTCAATAATATGCCCGGCCAAATGGATTCAGCAACCATTGCAAGCGGTCTTCGACAGGCATTGGATTTTGGAATTGACAAACAAGTTTCCAAACTCGCCAAAAAAGATGGTTTCTATAAAAATCAAATGGTCAAGATACTACTGCCCCAGGAGTTACAAAAAGTCGATCAAACGTTGAGGGATATCGGACTTGGCAGTCTGGCCGATGAAGGCCTTAAATTATTGAACAGCGCTGCGGAAGATGCCGTTAAGGAAGCCACACCTATTTTCGTGAAAGCGGTTAAGGATATAACGTTTTCCGATGCAAAAAACATTCTTCTGGGTCCCGACAATGCCGCAACTGTTTATTTAGAACAGCGAACCGACAGAAGTTTATACCAAAAATTCAATCCCATTATCAAGAATTCCTTTTCAAAAGTAGGAGCGGACCAAGTTTGGAGCAATATTATTAATAGGTACAATGCCGTTCCCTTCGTTACAAAAGTAAATCCAGATCTTACGGATTATGTTACCCAAGAAGCTTTGAAAGGCGTTTATACTATGATTGCAGTGGAAGAAAAAGATATCCGCAGCAACCTATCGGCGCGTACCACTCCCCTTTTGCGAAAAGTATTTGCATTGCAAGATTGATTACTCTAATCGGCAGGCTTAGTGTGACAGATTCAGGATTCAGGATTTGGAATTTGGAGTTTGGAATTTGGAATTTGGAATTCCCCCCCCCCATTATACTTTATAAAACCCTTAACCTTACTTTAATAGAGTTTGATGTTTGAACAACGTATTTTTGTTTTCTAAATTCAGGAAATATGTTAGGCTGGTTTAAAAGAAAATCGAAACTTGAGACATTAAAGACGCACTATCGGGAATTAATGAGAAAATCATACGAAGCCTCATTAAATAACCCTGAGAAAAGTGAAAGAGCCCATCGTCAAGCGGACAAAATTTTTGAAGAAATTAAATACTTGTCCCTAAACAATGGAGAATAATACTTTTTAAAATTTCACAAACTCCTCCTTGTCAAAAGTCGTTCAAACTTGGAAATTCACCTTTATTTTAGAGAAATAGAGGTATAATAATTTCTATGTTGAAATATTAAGAAGTCAACTTATTTTTTGAAAAATTCTATAGCCATTCATCCAGAATCGCTTCCATTTCCTTTTGCAAACGTGAAGCTTCCTGTGCGGCTGCTGCTCCAAAATTGGTTTCCTTTGATGCATAAATAATTCCTCTGGAAGAATTTACCAATAAGCCAACATCAGCAGAAAGTCCATATTTACAAACATCTTGAAGGTTTCCACCTTGTGCTCCTATTCCTGGAACAAGCAGAAAAGCGTTGGGAACAATTTTTCGGATCTCCTTAAAATATTCCGCTTTGGTTGCTCCTACCACGTACATTAATTGCTCACTATTTTTCCAAGATTTGGAAGTTTCCAATACTTCTTGATACAGATATTTTCCATCTACTTTTTTGGTCTGAAAGTCGAAAGCACCCTCATTTGAGGTTAAAGTTAACAAGATGGTGTGTTTGTCCTTAAAACTCAAAAAAGGTTCTACGGAATCCCTTCCCATATATGGTGCCACAGTTACCGAATCAAAATTCAGAGCCTCTAAAAATGTTTTGGCATACATCGTGGAAGTGTTGCCGATATCTCCCCGTTTGGCATCCGCAATGGTAAATATTTTAGGATAGTTTTCATTCAAATAATTTATTGTCCGCTCTAGCGATTTCCATCCCTTAAGACCATAAGCTTCATAAAAAGCCATATTGGGTTTATAGGCCACCGCATATTGATTGGTAGCATCAATAATGCCTTTATTAAATGCAAAAATCGGATCCTCTTCCTCTAAAAGGAATGCTGGAATCTTATCAAGATCCACATCAAGGCCTATACAAAGAAAGGATTTCTTTCTTTTTATCTCAGAAACTAATTGGTCGGTAGTCATTGTGATTGAATTTATTTACATCGGTTGTTTGAAATGACATAGGACTGTAAGACATAGGACGTAGGACTAAATCGATATTGATTCAAAGAATGTTAATTTCATTACTTTTTGTCTCACCTCTACCCTCTCACCTCTCACCTCTAATTTAAAACGCTTCCCCAGTATCCCTCAGCTTCTCCGTATTGTGAACCAAGTGAAGCTCATCAACGATTTCTTGGATATCTCCATTCATAATATTCCCAAGGTTGTATAGGGTCAAGTTTATCCGGTGGTCCGTAACCCTGCCCTGCGAATAATTATAGGTGCGAATTTTGGCACTTCGGTCGCCACTGGTCACCATCGAACCTCTTTTGGCAGCATCTTCCGCTTGCTTCTTGGCCAGCTCCATGTCATAAAGTCTGGATCGAAGCACCTTAAATGCCTTTTCCTTATTTTTATGCTGCGATTTTTGATCTTGGCACTGTGCCACAATCCCAGTTGGAATGTGGGTAAGCCGAACCGCAGAGTAAGTGGTGTTCACAGATTGTCCGCCCGGTCCGGATGAACAAAAGAAATCCACACGAACGTCTTTAGGGTTAATCTCAATATCAAACTCTTCCGCTTCGGGAAAAACCATTACAGTGGCTGCACTCGTATGAACCCTTCCCTGGGTTTCGGTCTGGGGAACTCGTTGCACACGGTGTACACCCGCTTCAAACTTTAAAGTTCCATAAACGTCGTCGCCTTCAATTTCCAACTGAATTTCCTTAAAGCCACCATTAGTGCCTTCATTAAAGTCCATTATATTGGTTTTCCACCCTTTGCTTTCGCAATATTTCGTGTACATTCTAAACAAATCCCCTGCAAAAATACTGGCTTCATCGCCTCCTGTTCCGGCTCTGATTTCCATCACGGCATTTTTGGAATCTTCAGGATCCTTTGGTATCAGAAGAAATTTCACTTCCTCTTCCAGAATGGGCAAACGCTCCTGCGCCTCGTCAAGTTGTAGTTTTGCCATTTCTACCATTTCGGCATCACTTCCATCCGAAATGATTTCCTCAGCTTCTTCAATATTATTGGCAAGTTCGAGGTATTCCGCCCGTTTCTCCATCAAAATCCGCAAGTCCTTATATTCCTTGTTCAGCTCGATGTACCGCTTCTGATCGCTGATTACGTCGGGCTGGATAATGAGGTCGCTCACCTCGTCAAAACGTTGTTTAATTATGTGAAGTCTGTCTAACATATAGATTTTATAATGGGTGCAAAGCTACAATTTTTTGAGGGAAATCTTTTTGTAGAAAACCGTAGTTAGATAAATATAATATTGTTTTGAACTACACTATAGCATTATTACATTTTCAAATTTCTGAATTTCCTAAATACGGAATTGCAAACTAATTTCGATTATATTTGGGAAACGACCTTTGGATTGGAATTTATAAGCGAAATAAATGCCATATTTTCGTTTGTATAGACGTTAGCTACAATATAGATCGAATTCATAAACTCGATGAAAATCACGACATTTGTTTAAAATAAAAACTGAAATGATAAAATGGAGATAAAGACAGAAATAAAACTTGGGGACAGTAAGAATATTTTAAAGAAATTGGATGATAACTCAGTGGATTTGATTTTTACTTCCCCGCCATATGCTGACCAAAGAAAAAGTACTTATGGAGGAATTCACCCCGACAAATATGTGGAATGGTTTTTACCCATTTCCGAGGAATTATTAAGAGTTTTGAAACCATCAGGAACTTTTGTCCTTAACATAAAGGAAAAAGTAGTTAAGGGAGAGAGAAGTACTTATGTGATGGAATTAATTATTGCAATGCGAAAGCAAGGATGGTTTTGGACAGAGGAATTTATTTGGCATAAAAAAAACGCTTTCCCAGGGAAATGGCCTAATCGATTTAGAGACTCTTGGGAGAGACTTCTGCAATTTAACAAGAGCAAAAAATTTAATATGTATCAAAAGGAAGTTATGGTACCAATGGGAGATTGGGCTAAGACCAGACTTAAAAATTTAAGCGAAACAGATAAAAGAAGAGACGAATCTAAGGTTGGAAGTGGGTTTGGAAAGAATATTTCAAACTGGGTTGATAGAGATATGGCTTATCCTACAAACGTTTTACATTTAGCCACAGAATGTAATAATAAAAACCACAGTGCAGCTTTTCCCGAAGCATTGCCTGAATGGTTCATTAAACTATTTACAAAACCAGAAGATATTGTACTCGACCCTTTTATGGGTTCAGGTACAACCAATTTTGTAGCACAAAGAATGAATAGAAATTCTATTGGCATAGAAATTCTACCTGAATATTATCAAAGAGTGAAAGACCAATTAGAACCAACTAAATTATTATTATTAGAGCCAGATGACGAATATGAATCAATTAAACTTAACAGACGTCACGCAGTACGTTGAAGAAAATATTGGAACTTTCCACCAAAAAAGGATAGAACGATTAAAAAAACTCAAACTTAAAACAGTTTTAAAAAAGAAAAACCCATATCTTTTTAGAGCAAAACATTTATTCACTGCTGACGAAATAGTTCGAGGAATTGCAGATGCTTATATATCTTCTGGAGAAGAAACTATTTTCGGAGACTGGCTCGAAGGTCTTGCCATATTTATAAATCAAAAAGTTTATGGTGGATGGAAATCGGGAATTCCAAATATTGATTTAGAATTTGACAAAAATAATATTCGGTATATCTTAAATATAAAATCTGGACCTAATTGGGGGAATAGTAGTCAAATTTCTAAAATGAAGTCCGATTTCAAAACTGCTCAAAGAACTTTAAGGACAAGTAATTCTAATTTAATGGTGGTTTCAATCAATGGTTGTTGTTATGGAATTGATAATCGACCAGATAAAGGGGATTATTTTAAATATTGTGGTCAAGAGTTTTGGGAATTTATTTCTGGCGACAAAAATTTATATACGGAAATAATTGAACCTCTTGGACATAAATCAAAAGAGAGAAATGACGAATTTATGGAGTCATATTCTAATATGATTAATAAATTTACGAGGGATTTTATTAAAGATTTCTGTAAACCTAATGGGGAAATTGATTGGATAAAATTAGTCGAATTTAACTCCAAGAAAAGAACGTAGATACTGTGCACAATATGTATAAGCAATGGCTTGTCCTCTCCTAGATGGAAAGCACTTGTTTGAAATTGTCCGTGACGAACCACGCCACTGCTACTAGCGAAACGTTACCAATAATTCTCCACGTAAAATTTTTCTATTAATTTCAGGTGCTAACCTCGACTAAAAAAGATGGAAATTGAAAAAATTTTAAAGGAAATTGGCCGACTTATAAATAATTGGATATCAGTATGTCATCTTTACATTAGTCAGAATTTGACCCAAAATGAAAAACCTACTAATAATTATAATTCTTTTGACCAATTTTTCCCCAGTCATTGCGCAAGAAATCGAAATTCTTAAAAAATCAGATAGTATTCCGAACATAAAAGAAAAAGGATTAGTCTATATAAATGAAAAAACGGATTTGACAGATTATCATTTTATCGCAAAACTAAAAATTTCATCAGACGATTTTAATCAAATTTTAATTGGACTTCAAAAGACCGCAAACGAATTATCGGCAAATGCGTTTAAATACGTAGAAAAAGAAAATTTAAAAAACAAAACTTCCGTAATTTTAGATTTGTTTTCTGCAAATCAGCAACTTATTGAACTAAATGAAAAAAACAATCCGACTAATGTAATTTACTTTTTTGGAAACGATAATAGAGCCCAGAAATTCAAGATTGACAGCAAAAAAATTGAATTACAGCCGAACGAAATTTATCAATTTGAATTGCCCAAAAACAAGGAAGTCAAAATCAATAAAGGAGGTTTTACTGGTATGACAGTTTTCCATCGATGGAGAGAAAACCAACCCGTAATTTTTTACGCATTTGGTTCTGGAAATTTAACTGGGTACGGAAACGGAAATGCCTCGATTGGAATCAGCATTAGTACTGGAAATATAATTGAACTAAAAAGTGATTTTGCCTATTTATTAATGGAACTGAAAAATTAGACTACTGCCAAACGAGTGGACGGCTCCACCCGAAAATAGCAGCGAGGTGCGCCTTTCACCCCACATTAATCGTCTATCGGGACAGGCTTTATACGGCGGTCCGTAAATCATTGCCTCTTGAAAATTTCAGCTTGGAAAATTTTAAAAACAGCAGAACAGAACCTTTTGAAAATGTCAACGGGTTATTTTATTCCACAATGTTTTATAAGACGAGCTGCGCCTCCCTCTACATGGAAATATGGAAAAAATCATCCTTAATTTTAAATTGAAATACACTAGTGTCCTATTAAAATTGGGGCGTTTTAAAAATTAAATAAATTTGGCCCATCAAGCCTAGCTCGTTCTTTGTCATTTTGAAATTTAGTTTTGCTAAAAAGTTCTCTAAGATTCGTTTTATCGGTTAGGGAAATGCTTAGAATCTGTAGTACTTCATAAGTGCTTCTACCCAGTTTCATATCGTGCTGAACAATTGCCACAAGGCAATAGGTACATATGGCGGCATAAATTTGAATCCGGACAGCATTTTCAGTAGTACCCCAGAATTTTTTGATCTTAAGGTGTTGTTTTAACCATTTAAAAAAGAGCTCTACCTGCCAGCGGTTTTTATAAAGTTCGGCAACCTGTAGAGCTGAAATATGAATGGCATTGGTCAAAAAGATAAACTCACGTTGTTGCTCCTCATCCCAGTATCTGACCAAGCGAAGTGACTCGGGATAGTACTGTTTCGGATAAAATCCCGTCAATTCGATCGTTTGATCTGAAAGCACGTTCTTGGGCAATCTGCGTTTCCATTTGATGGATTTATATTGAAGATTTCTCTTTGCTCTGATCACAAAGTAAGCCCCTATTTGATGGATTTATACAGCATCTTGAAGTTATTGTAAGCTCGATCAAATATGTAGTAAGAGTCTGGTTCATAAGGGATCTCTTTCATCGCTTTTGAATCATGCATGGAAGCTTCAGTGATATGAAAGAAGGTAGGAATCTGGGTTTCCACATCATACAATGTATGGATTTTGAGGCCACCTTTATTCTTACGGAACTTTGCCCACCAAAACACGGAAAGGCAGAGGTCGATTGTTGTCGAATCGAAAGCATAAACGTTACCGCCGAGATTGAAGATATTGACAGCTTTCTTCTCTCTTGCTTGGTCAACCAAGTAGTAGGCATATTCTTCAAAGATATGATAGTCTCTATCCTGATTTGCTCTTGCCAAAGATGATCTTGAGACATTCTTCCCCATTCCCAAATGATAGCATTTGGAGTAATGGGCTTCTAAGGTGACAATCAGACTCCTTAAACTTTCACGGTTGGATAGCTGACCGAACATTAAAACAAGGAGCTGATTCCAGCAGCTAAAATGCTTGACGTATTTGTCTCCTTTATACTTCGATACAATTCGATTGAACTTATTCCGGTTGAGGAACGAGACTAATTGAGCGAAAACATATTTATCTTGGAACATAGGTTGGCAGATTCATCTGGCAACAAAGCTATGTTTTCAAGTCCGTTCGGCTGACAAACCTTTATAACTAACTAAATTTCAAATGTTTCAAAGAACGATTTTATGTTTTAATGGGACAGTAATGGTTTAAAAAATAGAAATAGCTCCGGCTGTGAAGTGTAATCCTGAAAGAATTAAAAATGCAATATTGTAGCATACTCAATTACATAAGTGTTATGTTATTAACGATTTCTATAATATTCCCATTGCTGCAATTTAATGGAGCCCTTTCGGAAAATCAAAATTTGTTTGAAGAATTAAAAATTTGGTTGTCTCCATACTAAAATAGGATTAAGATGCGAAAATTAATAGTAACCCAGTGGACTTCCTTAGATGGAATTTTTGATGCACGTTCTATGAATAAATGGTGGTTACCATTTGACAGCCCAGGCCGGCAAAAGTATATTCAGGACACAATCAACAACTGTGAAATTATGCTCTACGGAAGAAAAACTTATGAAATGCTTCATCCGTATTGGTCTTCTTTCAAAGACAATGAGCAAGGTGTTGCAGACCAACTAAACAACTGCAAAAAGTATGTAGTGTCCGCAAACCTTACGGAAGCACCTTGGGCCGATACAACCATTCTAGGGAAAGGTTATATAAAAGAAATAGATAAGATTAAAAGAGAAGATGGTGGATATATTTTGGTTCAGGGAAGTGCTTCGCTTATAAAACCATTACTTGAAGCTGGTCAAGTAGATGAGTTAAAACTATTGATCAATCCTTCAATCGTTGGGGATGGCGTAAAACTATTTTCTGACGAGGTTAATTGTAACTTAGCATTTTTAGACTTTTAGCAATTTGAAAAGAATGTGATATTGGTTACTTATAAACCCACTAAAAATTGACGAAGAAAAACCTATTCTTTCTTCCGTTTTTCAATAATTAAACTCTCCATATGTAGATTTGATGGTAAGTTTTTTCTTTTCGGAATCTTCCACATAGCCCACTATTTGGGCATCTACATTAAATGATTTAGAGATTTTGATAATACTTTCGGCAACTTCAGAAGGAACATATAGTTCCATTCTATGTCCCATATTGAAAACTTGATACATTTCCTTCCAATCGGTTTTGCTTTCTGCCTGAATGAGTTTAAAAAGTGGCGGTACTGGGAACATATTGTCTTTAACCACGTGAAGGTTGTCTATAAAGTGAAGAATCTTGGTCTGCGCTCCCCCACTGCAATGGATCATTCCGTGAATTTTCTCATTGTCAATTTGAGATAAGATTTCCTTTATTATAGGCGCATACGTTCGTGTGGGCGAAAGCACCAATTTTCCAGCATTTAATGGACTATCTTCAACAGCATCGTCCAATCTTTTTGAACCTGAATACACCAAGTCTTCCGGAACAGAGGCATCAAAACTTTCAGGATATTTTTCAGCCAAATAGTTATGGAAAACATCATGTCTCGCAGATGTAAGACCATTGCTGCCCATCCCGCCGTTGTACTCCTTTTCATACGTTGCCTGCCCGAAGGAAGACAATCCAACGATCACATCGCCTGCTTGGATGTTTGCATTGTCAATAACATCGCTACGATTCATTCGGGCAGTTACTGTGGAATCGACAATTATTGTTCTCACTAAGTCGCCAACATCGGCAGTTTCACCTCCTGTGGAACGAATGTTCAATCCAAATTCCTTTAGTTCAGCAATAAGTTCCTCCGTCCCGTTAATTATCTCTGAAATAACTTCCCCTGGAATACGATTTTTATTGCGGCCAATAGTTGAGGACAACAAGATATTATCCACCGCGCCAACGCAAAGTAAATCATCTATGTTCATTATCAAGGCATCTTGTGCGATTCCCTTCCAAACGGACAGATCTCCGGTTTCTTTCCAATAGGTATAAGCCAAAGACGACTTGGTTCCTGCCCCATCGGCGTGCATAATCAAGCAATAGTCCGAATCGCCCGTAAGGTAATCGGGAACAATCTTGCAAAATGCCTGCGGAAATAGTCCTTTGTCCACATTTTTTATGGCATTGTGTACATCTTCTTTACCGGCAGAAACGCCTCTTTGGGCATATCGTTTAGAAATTTCCTTGCTCATCGTCTGGGTTGTAGATTATAATTCCCGCAAAAGTACGGATTAATAAAAAAGCCTACAATGTAGGATGATAAATAGCAAATGGGTTGTTCAATAATTATAGAACAACCCATTTGTGAATACTATTCCAAATTATTGAAAAAACCAGAAAATGAGCTTACTTAAATATAGTTGACCGATTTTCATAAATAATAATCTCTGCACTCTTTGTGACTCCGCGGTTAACCTATATCCTAGAAAAACCTTGTTTATAGCCTCCAGTTTATAAATTTAATCCCGTAATTCTTCTAGCGGCCATTTGACATAGCTTCAACCTAGGATTAGACATTTTTATTCCTCGTTTCTTATTCTGGTCACAATATCAGTAGTCAAAATCCAATCGATACCTGTTGTATGCAATCCTTTTATTAGCTTTTTATCTCCAGTCCAAAGTGGTGCTTCCAATTCGAGCGCAAGGGCAAGGAAAGGTGCATCGTATTCATCCACATCTTGGGTTAGATCGATTGCTTTTTTCCATGTTTCTTCTCTGATGGATTCCAAATCGATCAAATCTATTTTTTTAAATAAATTTCGATGTAAAAAATCTATTTCCCTCTCAGAAAATCCACTGATCTTCAAAAGTTTTTTCCTGTGATTTTCAAGTTCGTCCAACAGGTAGGTGGGCGTATAAAATTCAAAAGTATTGGATGAATTCAGCAAAAGGTCACTTATTGTTCCATTTGGGCTTAAAAGTCCGCTAAAAATTATGTTGGTGTCGACAACGAGTTTCACTTTACAAAACGACTTTTGTTTTTATTCCACCAAGAAGATTTAGATTCGGAAGAAAGTTTGTCGATTTGTTCTTGAGTAGCTTTGCTTTTTGATGCTATTTCTCGGAACTTTAAATAATCCAAAATACGCTGCAGTCCGACCAAATCAGTTCCTGATGGCAGTCGAATGAGTATTTCCTTATTTGTTCTTTCTATTTGCATATTTAAATATACTCAAAATTTTCATTCGCACCAAAATTCCCTTCTCAGATACCTGACAATCTGATTCTATTTCGTAAAAAGCAATTCCCTATATTTAGTAAGCGGCCAAAGCTCATCATCTACCAGCAATTCCAATTTATCACAGTGGTAGCGTATAATTTCGAAATAAGGCTTCACATTATCGCAATAAGCAAAGGCGCGTTTTTCTGGTTGCTCTATTTTGTTGGCCTTCTTTCTTTCCTCGATCATATCGGTAATTCCCTTATTTATCTTGGTGATGTGCTCGCTAATCTTTTCTATAAGCTGCATTTGCTCGTAAGCAAATTCCTTAAAATCCGTTCCGTAAATATTCTTTAGACCTTGAACATTTTCAAGAAGGATATTTTGATATTGAATTGCAGTAGGAATAATGTGGTTTCGCGCGATATCTCCCAAAATACGTCCTTCAATTTGGATTCTCATCGCATATTCTTCCAATTCAATCTCGTGGCGGGCCTCCATTTCAACTTTGCTTAGAATGCCCATTTCCTCAAAAAGAGCAATAGATTTTTTAGAAACCTTAGCTTTTAATGCATCTGGAGTACTTTTGTGATTACTCAGACCTCGTTTTGCAGCCTCCTTTTCCCACGCTTCTCCATATCCATCGCCTTCAAATCTGATTCTTTTAGAATCCTTGATGTATTCCCGAAGCACGTTGAATATAGCATCGTCCTTCTTCATTTTCTTATTGGCAATCAAGTCATCAACCTTTGTTTTAAAATTGATCAACTGCTTTGCAACAATTGTGTTAAGAACAGTCATTGGATTCGCACAATTTGCGGTAGAACCCACGGCCCTAAACTCAAACTTATTACCCGTAAAGGCAAAAGGAGAGGTCCGGTTACGATCGGTATTGTCCAACAAAATCTCGGGGATTTTCCCTACCACATTAAGTTTAAGGTCGGTTTTTTCCTGAGGAGAAAGTTTTCCATCGGTCACTTTTTCAAGCTCATCCAGCACATCCGTTAATTGCGATCCTATAAAGACCGAAACAATTGCTGGGGGAGCTTCGTTGGCACCCAACCTATGATCATTACCGGCACTGGCAATTGATGCACGAAGAAGATCTTCATATTCATTTACGGCTTTAATGGTGTTAATAAAGAATGTCAAGAACTGAAGGTTCTTAGTTGGCGTGGTACCAGGCCCTAAAAGATTCACGCCGGTATTGGTTGCCAGCGACCAGTTATTGTGTTTTCCACTGCCATTAACGCCAGCAAATGGTTTTTCGTGAAACAATACTTTGAAATGATGTTTCTCTGCAATTTTGTGCATCAGATCCATCAATAATGAATTGTGATCGACCGCAAGATTGGTTTCCTCGAATATTGGCGCGAGCTCAAATTGATTTGGTGCTACTTCGTTGTGACGGGTTTTCACTGGAATTCCAAGATACATACATTCGGTTTCCAAATGTCTCATAAAATTAAGAACGCGACTGGGAATGGATCCAAAGTAGTGATCGTCCAATTGTTGTCCTTTTGCTGCCGTATGGCCAAGGAGTGTTCGTCCAGCCAAGGCAATATCGGGTCTCGAAGCCGCAAGAGCACTATCTACAAGAAAGTATTCCTGTTCCCATCCCAGCGTATTATTCACTTTTGTAACGTTCTTATCAAAATATTTTGCCACCGCCGTTGCCGAATGATCAATAGCCTGAAGGGCTCGAAGTAAAGGAGTTTTATAATCCAAGGCTTCCCCTGTATAGGAAACAAAAACCGTTGGAATACATAAAGTGGTACCATAAATAAAGGCGGGAGAAGATGGATCCCAAGCAGTATATCCACGGGTTTCAAAAGTATTTCTAATTCCCCCGCTCGGAAAACTGGAAGCATCGGGTTCCTGTTGAACTAATTGGGTGCCACCGAATTTCTCGATTGCATGTCCATTTTCCATGGTTTCGAAAAAGGCATCGTGTTTTTCTGCTGTAGCGCCTGTCAAAGGTTGAAACCAATGGGTATAATGAGTGGCGCCTTTGGTGATGGCCCACTCTTTCATACCAGTCGAAATATGGTCTGCCAGGTTTCTATCTATTTTTGTACCTTTTTCCATGGCACTCATAACGCTTAAAAACGAATCTTTGGTCAAATATTGACGCATGGAAGATTCATTAAAAACATTCTTTTCAAAAATTTCGGAACGCCTTTCGGGCTCGGTCACCGGAATTGGAATTCTACTAAGGCTCTCCTTAACAGCAAAAAATCTTAATGTGGACATCTTTAAAAATTTAGGGTTCAACGGGACAAAAATACTTATTTATACAAAGCACCCCCTATTTTTTAACCATAAATTTTTTATAAACTTACATTTTTCCTCCTTACCCCCTATTTTTAACATCCACAACAGAAATTCGGGATATTAGCTTAAAAAAGTAATTCCCAAGAAAAGTGCATAACTGGCTACCAAGAGAACACCTCTTTTTCTACCCAACTCAAGTTTTTTGGGAAGGAATGCCAAAGGAATAAGAACCGCTCCGAAACCAATCATCCAAAAAATATCTGTGATTAGAGCTTCTCTGCTGATTACAGTAATAGGTTGAATAATAGCAGTAATACCCAGTACGGAAGCAATATTGAAGATGTTTGAGCCAATTAGGTTACCTAAAGAAAGAGCTCGTTCCTTTTTTAATGCGGCAATAAGGGAGGCGGCGAGTTCAGGTATACTGGTACCTATCGCAATCATAGAAATTGCTATAACACGTTCACTCACGTTAAAACTCTCCGCCAGGGAAACAGCACCACCTACTAAAAATTCACTTCCACCATAAAGAGCAGCAGCTCCAATCAAAAACCAGACAGTAACTTTAAAATTAGAAGTTTTAAAAAGTCTAGCGTCTATATCATGATCACCTGGATGTGATTTCCCTCTGTTCCTGGATCTTTTAATCAAGAGCCACAAGTAAACAAATAAAATAACCAGAAGTCCAACTCCCTCGGTACGGGAGATTTCCATTCCGCTTCTCATTATGAAATACAACGCCACTGAAAGCAACATCATCACTGGCCAATTGAGTCTCAAAAATTCTCTATCGATGGTCAAGGGCGTTATTATTACGGTAATTCCAAGCACCAAACCAATGTTGGCTATGTTGGAACCAATAACATTTCCCAAAGCGATATCTGAAAAACCGTTGAGGGCGGCCTGAAGGCTCACCATCAGTTCAGGAAGCGAGGTGGCAAATGAAACCACCGTGAGTCCGATAACCATTTTGGAAAGATTAAGCTTAAAAGAAAGCGCCACAGAAGAGCGAACCAGAAACTCCCCTCCCACTACCAATAATGTCAAACCCAATAAAACGTATATATAATCCATGAAAATTTTTAAGGTTGCGAAGATAGCGATACCTTATTTGGTGGGACACTATTTTTATAGGTTTTGGCGCAAAGGAGTTCAGAGTTATGAGTTTTTTAATTATGAATTAAGAATTATGAATTATGAGAACCCAGACATAGAATCGAGACCCGAAAACCGTGAGTTGGGCCTCCGAAGGAAGGATATGAATTATGAATTATGAATTATGAATTATGAATTATGAAAAAATAAAAAATGATTTTCATTTGCTGAATACTGTTTACTGATAACTGATCACTGAATACTGTTTACTGAACACTGATTACTGAACACTGATTACTACCGTCTACCAACTACCGACTAACGTCTACCAACTACCGACTCCCAACTACATTAATCACCAATCAATCGGTCTATAATCTTTCAGAAACTTTCCGCTCCAGTGCTTTCCTGTGTTTATTCCGTCTATCAATGGATCCATCACTCGGGCTGCACCATCAACAATATCCAACGGAGGTTGAAAATCGTGGATTTCTTGCTTTCGCTTTGCGAGTTCCACGGGATCTTCGTCAGTAACCCATCCAGTGTCTACTGCGTTAATATAAATCCCTTTTTTGGCAAGACTTCCCGCTGCAGTGTGGGTAAGCATATTTAGCGCCGCTTTGGCCATATTGGTGTGCGGATGACGGTCTTCCTTAAAAAAACGGTGAAACTTCCCTTCCATCGCCGTAACGTTTACAATATGCTTTTTCCCGGTGTTTGTTTTCTTCATTATTTCCCCCAATCGGTTACATAGCACAAAAGGAGCGATAGAGTTGACCAACTGCACCTCAATCATTTCGGTAGTTTCTATTTCCCCGAGTCGTAAACGCCAACTGTTGGTCTTTCGAAGATCTACTTGCTGAAGGTCGGCATCGAATTCTCCTTCCGGAAATACTTCACTTGCAGTAAGTGAATTGTCAAAACTATAGGGAATCTGTGAAAGTTTTGCAGAGGCACGGATTCCAATTCCGGGTTCCTTTCCATGCCAAGTAACGGGAATATTTTTATTTGGATTTGTTCCCATTTCGTCCGTAAGAGTTTTCAGATCCTGCAAGCAATTGCGATGGTCTTTTAACAAATTGGACACAAAAGTAGGATGCGATTCAAAGGGCATTTCTTCCCTTGGCATTAAGTGTTTGTAAAATCCAGCAGGGCGGCGAACGGTTTGTGCCGCATTGTTGATTAGAATATCGAGGTTTTCATATTGCTGCGCTATATAATTACAGAAAATTTCAACACTGGGGATATGTCGCAAATCAAGACCATGGATCTTTAATCGGTCGGCCCATTTATGGAAATCCTCTTCCTGCGCAAAACGATATGCCGAATCCACAGGAAATCTGGTAGTGGCAACAACGGTAGCACCTGCTCTTAGCAACATTAAGGTAATATGATATCCTATTTTTAGTCTGGAACCGGTAATGATTGCTACTTGGCCTGTTAAATCGGTAGTTTGGAAGCGTTTGGCATAATTGAAATCCCCACAATCCGTGCACATCGTATCATAAAAATGATGCATCGTGGTAAACAGCGTTTTGCACACATAGCAGTTTCTGGGAGATTCCAGTTCCAATTCCTTTTTGGAAACCAGATCAGCAGCCTGAAGTAATTTTGGAGCAACGAAAACAATATTTTCACGAGCGCTTCTTATTCCCGTTTCTTTACGCGCGGTTCGATCCTTGGCGGCAAGCTTTCTTTTTTCGGCCTTTTTAGCATCTTTTTTTCTTCGAGAGAATTCATCCCGATTTGGCCGAGAAAGTTTTCCCGAGGCCTTGATCAATGCAATCCTTTGTGTTTTGGGGATTTCAAAAATCAGATCTGTATTTTTATTCAACAGCTCAAGAGTTGCGATACACTTTGCTATTTCTTCTGAATTGATTTCCTGATCTTTCATTATTCCTGCATCCTTATCCCTATCGTCATTTTCGACCTGGGTTTTTTTATCCATTTCGGAAACCTGTTTTGACATCTTAAAATATTTTGGCAAATATAGTCACATTCAATATTAGATTCTATACCAGTTTGCTTTTAGAATCTAGACTTCAGACCGAAAGTATTGACTATAAATACTAAAATTTATAATCAAGCTTGAATTATAATCTTTTAGCTGCAATTTAAATTGGATGGAACCTTAAAAATCTTTAAGTATCTATATTTTCCGAAGGATTCTTAAATTTTAATTAGCCAACAATGGGCAACATTAAAAACTATTGAGCCATCAATTCCTTTTGCACATTCGTGGGAACAGGTTGATATGAAGAAAAAGCCGATTTAAATGTGGCTCTCCCTTGGGTTAGGGAACGAAGGTCTGTAGAAAAACTGTAAAGCTCTGTTTCTGGTGTAAAACATTTAAGGATTTGGAATTTATGATTACTTTCTATTCCCTGGATCATTGATCTTCGGGCTTGTAGGTCGGTCATTACACTACCCACCATCTCTTCGGGAACTTTGACTATCATTTCCATCACTGGCTCCAAAAGTTTTGGATTTGCATTTAAAAAAGCCTGTTTGAAAGCGTGGGCTCCCGCAATCTTGAAGGAGATATCATTACTGTCCACCGTGTGCATTTTGCCGTCATAGACCATTACCCTAACATCCCGGATATAGGAACGGGTCAAGGGAACTTCTTCCATAACCTCAAGGACTCCTTTCATTATAGAGGGAAGATATCGCTGGTCTGATCACCCCTCCTACAATACAATTGTAAAAGACCAACTTTCCTCCCCAGGGAAGCTCCACTTCTTCTTTGCCTCGGATACTGAAGCCCTGTGGCTCATCCATGGTCTCGTTCCAAGGCTCGATCTTTAAATGAACCTCCGCGAACTGCCCTGCTCCTCCAGACTGCTTTTTATGTCGATAATTTGCATTAGAGGAACGTTGTATCGTTTCACGAAAGGATATTTTCGGCTTTTCGTACCGCGCCTCCACTCCATAAACTTTGTTTAGCACCCAATCCACAGTGGCCAAATGTAAATCGCCCTGACAGGAAATTATTAACTGTTTGCCTTCTTTGGAAAAGGTAATTCCGACCGTGGGATCTTGGCTATGAATCTTTTTCATCGCCTCGCTCAATTTTTCTTCATCCTTTGTATTCACTGCAAAAATAGCCTTCCTTACCCGCGCCGGAGGGTACTTGATGGGCTTTATGGCAACCGGGAGTGTCGGGGAAGCCAAAGTGTCATTGGTTTCAGTAAACTTAAGCTTTAAGGTGGCGCCGATATCGCCTACGGTCAGTTTGGTCACCGGATGCCGATCCTTTCCTGCCATTATAAAGAGTTGGTTGATGATTTCCGTTTCGTCGTTTCTTGAATTAATGAGCTTGTCATTTAAACGCACTTCCCCAGACATAACCTTGAAGAAAGTTATCTGTCCCAAATTTGGTTGATAGACCGTTTTGAAGACAAACAAGGCCACCGGATTCTCCTTCTTTGCCAAAACCTCCTTCCCGTCGGTTGTTTGCTCTGGTTTCATGTCCTCGGCTGAGGGAGCCACATTGTCTATGAAGCCCATTAACCTTCCGGTTCCCATATCGTTGAGGGCAGAGACGCAAAAAACAGGAAACAGTTCACCGTTGAGCATTCCTATCTTTATTCCGGCACGCATTTCATCCTCGTTCAAAGTGCCTTTTTCAAAATATAGCTCCATTAAAGTTTCATCGTTCTCCGCCGCCTTTTCGATCAGTTCATTGTTCAGTTCTTTAGCCAACTCGATATGATCCTTGGGTATTTCTAATTTCTCGGGTCTTCCTCCTTCCTGTGGAAATTTGTACATAATCATCTTCAGAACATCAATAATACATTGGGCTCCGTCAATTTTTCAGGGGATATTGGATTTTCACGGCATTGTTTCCTACTAAATTTTTAATGCTATTAAAACTTTCGTCAAAATTCAAGTTTAAGTGATCTATTTGATTGATGACGAAAAGCGTTGGTTTGCGATATTTATCGATGTAATTCCAGATTATCTCTGTACCGACCTCCACGCCTTGCTGGCCGTTCAAAACCACAACTATGGTGTCGGCCACCCGAATGGAGGAAATAATCTCGCCAATAAAATCATCAAGGCCTGGTGTATCGATTATATTGATTTTGTAGTTTCGCCATTCCGTGTGGAGTGGGGTTGCGAATACCGATCCTACTTTCTCACGTTCAAGATCGTGGTAATCTGACACCGTATTTTTGTTTTCTACCGTACCACGACGGTTGATCAATCCCGCTTCAAAGAGCATGGTTTCCGAGAGCGTAGTTTTTCCACTGTTATTTGCGCCTACAAAAACTACGTTTTTAATATGCTTATCGTCGTAAATTTTCATCAGTATCAATTTATTGGTTAGTATATTTTTTTGTCGAACGGTCTTAAATTTTCGAACTAATACTCCTCAAAATCTCCTATGGCTTTGACACGTTTTAAATTTACGATATTTTTACTTATCACTTATCGATATGGGGAATTTATTGCTCTTTTCTTTCACAAAATATTGGCAAAACAGCTTGAAACACGGGGGTTTATATTAAATTATTACTAAAGTCGATTCGGAAATAATTTGGCTACGAAATAAACTTGTATCTTCACATTAAATTAGAAAAAAACCAAAAATTATGAATAAGAAAGGAAAAGGATTATTAGCATTAATTGGAATTGCAGCAGGTGCATTTGCGTTTTGGAAATACAAAAACATGACGCCTCAAGAAAAAGAGAATATCAAAAATAAAGTGAGCGACACCGGTCGTAAAATTAAAGAAACCGTTGGCGATGTTGAAGCCAGCATTTCTGATAAATACGACAGCTTAAAAAATAAAGCTAAGCAAGAGTATAAGGATGTAACTCATTAATTGCATTCCAAGTAAGTTGTAAAAAATCCCGCTACATAGCGGGATTTTTTTGTTTGATAAATAAAATGCAACTCTAGATTTTAGAGGTGCTTATTTAGAATATAGGTTTTAAACTTTCTGGACCTTCACAGCGTTCATCCCCCTTTGCCCCTTTTCAAGTTCAAAAGATACATTGTCATTTTCTGTGATTTCATCTATAATACCGCTTACGTGCGTAAAGTATTTTTCATTATTTTCATTGTCGATAATAAAACCAAATCCTTTGGATGGATCATAAAAAGATACCTTTCCTTGACGAACTGGATCGAATGCTTCTCTGTCTCCCTCTTCTTGTGGTGGAACGCCCAATACAATTTCTTCGGCATCAATTTCCACCTTTAGGGATGGATCCGGCGGAGTATCGGTTAGATTCCCGTTGTGGTCAACATAAGCAAACTCAATTCCAGGCGTTTTATCTGCTTTACGAGCATCTTTTTTCTTTTGTTTTTCCTCCCGTTTTTTAAGCTTTGCTTTTTCCTTTTCTTTCTTATTGTACGTCTGTTGCGATTTTGCCATTTCTGTTGTTTGAATAAAAAAAGCCATTCGCTGAAAGCAAATGACTTTTGTATTGATTATATGTTACTTGTTCTGTTATTGCTTTACTTAATATTGGATTTAATAGTTCAATATCTCAGACTTCAAAGATACGAAAATTTTCGGATTTTTTATATAGAAGACATTAATGTAACAAAGTCTTGGCTTTTATGGTCTGATTTCCACTCATCTGAATAGGGACCTGATATTAATGAAGTATTGTATTCCAAAACCTCAAATAAACCTCACTTCAATAATCCTTATTTTTCTTCCTTAGTCCTATTGATTGTAAAAAAAGAAAGACTATTTTCTCCAGTAATTATTAGCGGCGGCTATTGTAGCAAACTCGGTAGCAACTACCTGTCCAACAGCAATGAGCATTGCAGCATCTTCGGCATATTCTGGTCGTAGTTTTTGTCTAATCTCCGCATCAGGTTGGGTAACTTTTATCACCAAACGGGCCATTTTTACGGCCAATTGACGGCCCTCTTCGGGAGTACTGGTTATCAGGGAATTTCCGGGAATCATTTTTACTTCTTCAGACATAATTTGATATGTTATGGTTAATATTTTTTAAAGTTAACAAAAATTATATGGACGGAAAAAGGAATATTTATTTGAAAAATAATTTTATATCAATTTTTCATTGGAGAAAATGATAGAACCCTATCACTGAATATCATTAGAAGAAACAATCTGTATTCCCAAATAATTCATTTTATCCTTAATCGCTTTAAAGCCTTCTTCATCTAAGGGCTGGGATGCATCCTCAATAAAAAAGCAGGCAAATCCCTCCTTAAAAGCATCATACAGCGAATAATAGACACAGATATCTGCCGCCAGGCCACAAAAATAAACCTGAGAGGCTCCCTTTTCCCTTAAATAGCCAGAAAGTCCGGTGGATTTAAGATGGCCGTTATCATAAAAAGCACTATAACTATCGATAGCACGATCCGTTCCTTTACGGAATATGGCTTCCCATTTTTGGGTTTGAAGATTTGGATGAAACTTGGCTCCGTTCGTTTCCTGTACACAATGGTCTGGCCATAGGGTTTGCGGTTGGCCATGGATTTCAATCTCATCAAAAGGTTTTTTCCCTGGATGATTGGATGCAAAGCTCACGTGATCTTTAGGATGCCAATCTTGAGAAGCAACTATCAAATCAAACTTGTCTTGTATTTGGTTGATGATTGGCACTATTTTATCTCCATTAGGAACCGCAAGGGATCCTCCGGGCATAAAATCGTTTTGAACATCAATAATAATCAGGGTTTTCATGAATATTAAAATTTAAAATTTATGGGCGTCAATTAATCTGTCCCGCTCGTCTTTTAGATTGGGACTTAAACCAACTTTGTAAATATGGGGATTTTGAAAACGTTTGTATTCTGGTGGAAGCAAAGCCAAACGCGATTTTGAATATTCCGCAACTTCCTTGGTTGACTGAACTGGAAACAATCTTTTTCCACCTTCCATTACCTTTTCCAATAAAGGTTCATGCTGAAACCTATCGAGATCTAAGTTTTTGGTTCGGTCAAAAGGGTGTTTCATCTCACGTATTTTTCCCTCGGAAGCAAGGGCTATGGCATCCGCTCCATAAAACATTCCATTCTCGTCGAGCATTCTATATACTTGCTTTTTTGAAGGAAGAGAAATTTTGAGAATATTTTCTGAAAGTTTGATTCGGGGTTCTCCGTTGTATTCAGATAATTTATAGACCCCATCCAAGGAAGCATCGGGCTTACCGGTAACCAAATCTGTTCCAATTCCAAATACATCTATGGGAGCTCCCTGCTCTTTTAGACTACTAATTACATATTCATCCAACTGATTTGAGGCGACAATTTTTACATATTTTAAATCAGCGTCATCGAGTATTTTCCGGGTCTTCTTGGCCAGATATGCCAAATCCCCACTGTCCAAGCGAACCCCAAATAAACGGTCTCCCCTACTTTCCATTTCTTTTGCAATGGTAATGGCATTTGGCAATCCGATTTTCAGGGTATTGTAGGTATCCACCAAAAGCACACAATTTATAGGACGAATGCGGGCGAAATCTCGAAATGCCTCTAATTCATCTCCATAACTCTGAATAAAGGAGTGGGCCATTGTGCCAGAACAGGGAATATGGAAATCCTCAGCGGCCTTCACATTGCTGGTGCTGTCAAATCCTCCAATAAAAGCAGCACGACTGGCGTAATAACCTCCAGTAGCATGCGCTCTTCGCAAACCCATATCCAGAAGCATATTTTTAGGTGCACTTTGTCTTATCCGACCCGCCTTGGTGGCAATTAAGGATTGAAAATTCAGAATGTTTAGGAGAACTGTTTCCACAATCTGGGCTTCAATAATATTGGCCTCTACCTGTAAAATAGGTCTATTCGGAAACACCACATCCCCTTCCCTACTTGAAAAAACTGAACCTCGGAATCGAAAATCTTTTAGGTATTCCAAAAACACAGGTTCGAAGTTATGCTGTTCCAGATAGTTAATATCTGAATCCGAGAATTTTAGGTTTTCTAGGATTTCCAATATATTTTCCAATCCCACGAAAATGGCAAAGCCTCCATTAAACGGGATCGTTCGGAAATAATAATCAAAAACCGCCTTTCCCTTAGGCTTGGTTTTAAAATAAACCTGCGCCATTGTCAGTTGATAGAGGTCGGTGTATGCTGCGGTGATGTTCAAAATGTTATACCAGTTATTAGTTATGAGTTATGAGTTATGAGTTTCCCCGCCGAAGGAGTGTCTTTTGAATTATGAATTATGAATTATGAATTATGAATTATGAATTATGAAAAATACAAACTTTGAAACTATTTCGAGAACGATGTTTAGTATTTATGAAATTAGGTCGACTTTACCGAGAACCTCAAGAAATTCTTGATGCATTTCCTGGGTGTAATCCAGATGGGTGACGATGCGTAATTTGCCTTGCCCCATACTGCTTATCTTAATGTTTTTTTGAAGAAGATGTTTCATAAAACCCTCTTCGGATATTTCGTTTGCGAGATAAAAGATAACAATATTTGTTTCGGTCGGCTCTACTTTCATTATATACCATTGCTTTGATAATGTTTCGGCGATTTCCGAAGCTCTTTTGTGATCTTCTACCAATCGTTCAATATTATTATCCAAAGCATAAATGCCGGCAGCCGTCATAAAGCCGATCTGCCGCATGCCTCCTCCCAATACTTTACGGACGCGCATTGCTTTCTTCATTATATCTTTCTTACCTATCAAAACACTTCCCATAGGCGAGCCCAATCCTTTGCTGAGACAAACTGATATGGTGTCGAAAAGTCTTCCAAAATCCTTCGGATCCTGATTTTTTTCCACCAGCGCATTCCAAATGCGAGCGCCATCCAAATGGAATCCCAAATTGTGCTCATCACAGACTTTTCTGATTTTTTGGATTTCAGAAAGATCATAACACGCACCTCCTCCTTTGTTGGTCGTATTTTCTAAGCAGACCAAACTTGTCAACGGACTGTGATAGAAATCTGGAGGATTGATGTTTTCCTCCACTTGTGAAGCAGTGATCATCCCACGTTCGCCGTCTATCAATTTACAAGAAACACCGCTATTAAATGATGCGCCACCACCTTCAAAATTATAAACATGTGCCCATTTATCGGCAATCAATTGCTCACCGGGCTGGGTATGCATCTTTATTGCTGCTTGATTAGCCATACTTCCAGAGGGGAAAAAAAGTGCGGAATCCATTCCAAACATTTCTGCGAGTTTTTGCTCCAGCCTGTTGGTCGCCGGATCCTCTTTATATACATCATCCCCAACTTCGGCGTTCATTATGGCTTGCATCATTCCCGAAGTGGGGCGTGTGACTGTGTCACTTCTTAAATCTATAATCATTTTATTGGTCTCAAAAAGCTTTAAATTAATGGTTCAGTGGATTTTCACTTTAGTCGGTAAAAATTTCGCCAAATCCCGAATCATCAAGATTACGAATTTTCACGAAATTACTGGTTCTCTGAAAAATATGAAGTTAAATAATTCACTATTAATTTCAATAAATTTAAGAAGACTTTCAGATTTTTTAAAAACCTATGGAATTATGGGCCCTTGAAACTCATTAAAAACACAAACAAGGCATCTATCCGCAAAATTATTGAGGTATATCCTTGGAGACATTGTTTTCGTCTCCACCTACACAAATTGGATAAAATAAATGTTACACTTTTAAATTTATTCGAATGCTTTAAATAATATCAAACGCTTAATTTTTTTCTCGTAAATTTAATTACTTAAAAATAAATTAAATTCTGCCGAAGTGACAAATAGCTTTAAAATAGTGATCATTTTTACTGTGTTATTTTTAGTTTACCACAGCGCAGAATACGCAATAGTTTTCAAAAATAATGCCCTTGCTTTTTTTCTATTTCAAGGATTATTTTTCGTTCTGGCCTGGGTGTTTGGAAATTGGTATTCAGCAAATGGCTTGACGGCTTGGGGATTGCCCTTTAGAAGGAAAGCATTCAAATTTATAATTTTTGGGATAATTATGGGAGTATTTCTTTACGGTCTCCCTTTCATTTTAAGTCTTTATTTGGGTGTTGAGCAAATTGTCAAAATTCCCAATACTAGAAACATATTCAACGCTAGCCTGCCATTTGCCGTAGGCGTTCTGTTTTCTTCATTTTCTGAAGATGTACTTACCAGAGGAATTATATATGCGCATTTCCATTCTAAAATAAAACCTCAATGGTTGGCAATAGGTTCAGCCTTCATTTATTTACTCAATCACATCTATCGGCTGACGGATGGACCGGAGTCTTGGTCCTATATATTTATGCTGGGAATTGTTTTAATAATTCCCGTACTGATCACCAAAAACTTATGGTTAACCGGTGCCATGCATTGGGCCGGAAATGTGTTTTTCTTTGTAACGCACAATATAATTCAAACTGAGCCTTCACAAAATAGTATTTCTCCAAATTACCTATTCGCTATTTGCTTATTAGTATTTATACCTATCGTGTATCTAGTTACTAAACAAATTGTAAAAACCACCAACTAATATCCAATGAAACGAAATATTTAAAAGAAATGACATTAGAAGAAAAAAATTAATTGTTTCCGATTTCAATAAAAAACATCAGAAAATGACTTTTCGAGAAGTAATTGATTTGAAATGAATTAAAAATCGCTGGTAGAAATGATTTTTGATAAAAATGTTATAATTTTAAGCTAGTCTATTGGCTCTCAGATTATATACTACGTTTAAGACAGGTAATTAGAACTTTAAACAATGATCCGATTTCTGAACATACTATTTTTTTTACTGATAGTTTTTGTGTCCTGTAATAAGGAGGAATCCAGTCCATCGGAAGAGGTCACTCCCGATCTGATTTATTTTTATGACCGGCAGGATTCCACCGGTCATCAAGTCTATTCCTATGATGGCGAAAAAGAAACCAATCTTGTAAATGATCCCAGTTATGATTATTGGTGGATAAAAGTAAATGCTAGCCAAACCAAATTTCTCTGCTATCGCTCCCCAAAAAATGCGGGTGTCAATTCTTATACCGTCGCTGAGTTGATGACTTTTAATATGGATGGCAGCAATGGCAGGATAATCGTTCCTCTAAATTCCTATGGTTGGGAATTACAAGCTCACGCCAAATGGTCACCAGACGGCACTAAAATTCTTGCTTCCGCAAAATGCAAAGATCCTGATATCGGCGATATGGTTTCTCGAGGAAGAACGGTGGTGTTCGATGCCGACGGACAAAATCCCGTTATTATTTCAAAATTTACCCATGACGTGGCCGATCCAGCTTGGTCGCCCGATGGAAAAAAAGTTGTCTATGTAGGCCCCTCCGATCTTAATGATCCTGGAAACCCTGAAAAAGCAGAAATCTTTCAAGCAAATTTAAATCCTTCGACAATGTATATGGAAAATCCGACACGGCTTACCTTCGATAATCTATATTGTTATGATCCTGCATGGTCACCCGATGGAAAATGGATTGCTTACAGCAAAGGGGCTTTTATTAATCTCTTTTTGGCAATTGACCACGATCTTTATAAATGTAGGCCAGATGCTTCAGAAGATGTGCTGATCCTACATGACGGCAAAGTCAATGGTGTGCCAATGTGGACTCCTGATGGAAAACGATTGGTCTTTCACGTGTTGGGCATGTTCAATCCACCGCCGTTTAGCCTGTTTAGCTGCAGCGCCAATGGTGGGGATAAAAAAGAGATTCTTGCTACTGAAGGGATTCAACGATCTACGGTTTCTGCTTTTACCAAATAGAGGAAAAACTTATTGCTTTTCATTCTAAAGGAAATTCACCACTTTCGACGACCATAAAAATTAAGGGAAAAATATCTTTCGTCTCACGAAGTTAATGGTAATTTTGCCTTCGAACTGTTTTGAATAATGGTTTCAGAATAATTAAATCGAATTACTAATAAAAAGATACCCGCCAAAGTTTATCCTGAGCGGAGCCGAAGGGCGCAATTTATATGACTTCAACAGACCAAATCAAAGACCTTAAGGTGCGGCTTGATGCCTTGAGGCGCTATCTTTGACATTGCGGGAAAACGCATAGAGATTACAAACGAAGAAGAAAAAACCTTTGACCCAAATTTTTGGAACAATTCACAAAAAGCGGAAGCTTTTATGAAGGAACTCCGGACGAAAAAAAAGTGGGTTTCCGACTATGAAGATGCCGTAGCGCTTACCGAGGAAGCTGAGATTCTGCTGGATTTCCTAAATGAAGGCGAAGGCTCACCCGAGCAAGTGGAAAGTACTTTCCAAAAAGCCGAAGATGCGGTAGAAGCACTTGAATTTCAGGAATATGCTGGATGAAGAGGGCGATGATATGAGCGCGGTACTTCAAATTACTGCCGGCGCAGGCGGTACGGAAAGCTGCGATTGGGCACAAATGCTGATGCGGATGTACCTGATGTGGGCCGAAAAGCACGGATATAAAGTGAAAGAGCTCAACTTTCAGTCCGGGGATGTTGCAGGAGTGAAAACCGTGACTCTGGAAATCGATGGAGAATACGCTTTCGGCTGGCTAAAAAGTGAAAACGGAGTCCATAGATTGGTTCGAATTTCACCCTTTGACAGTAACGCCAAGCGGCACACCAGTTTTGTAAGCGTTTATGTTTATCCTTTAGTAGATGACACCATTGAAATTGAAATAAGCCCGGCAGATATTTCTTGGGATTTTGCACGAAGCGGGGGTGCGGGAGGCCAAAACGTAAACAAGGTGGAAACCAAGGCAATCCTTACCCACCACCCTTCTGGTATTGTGATCCATAACAGTGAAACCCGCAGCCAGCTCGACAATCGGGAAAAGGCAATGCAGATGTTGAAATCACAGTTATACGAAATCGAACTTCGCAAGCAACAGGCGCAACGTGCGGAGATTGAGGACAATAAAATGGCTATTGAATGGGGTTCGCAAATACGAAACTACGTTTTGCATCCCTATCATTTGGTAAAGGACGTACGTACAGGTCACGAAACCGGAAATACCGATGCCATCCTGGACGGAGAAATTGACGGCTTTTTAAAGGCTTATTTGATGATGACGGGACAAAAGGAAAAAAAAAGAGGGTCTTTAAGGATCTTCGAATCAGATATAAAACCATAGATTTTTATGAAAACAAAATTACTTTTAGTTCTTCTTATCGCTATTAATCTTTTAAGCTGTAGTAAGGAAAATAATGACGAGGAAAATCCACCTTTTGCTTTTCAAGTGGAAGTTAATAGCATTACAGATAGATCGGCTATCGTAACTTGGACCAGACCTGAAGGACTGAATGTCCGCTTTCAAATATTCCTCGATAATGAATTGGTTGAGGATAACATAAGCCAGACTGCTTATACCCTGAATGGTCTGTTAAGTGATACTACTTACAACGGAAAAATTATTGCTACCAACGACAGTGAAACCGCTACCGCTAATTTTTCATTCAATACAACAGAATATACTTCAAACATTTATGATGGCTCGGTTTATCTTAATAATCAAGCAGCTATAAATGAGTTTGGGTCGCATCATTATAATGAAATACTTTTCAACTTGACCGTTGAAAGCTTGAATGTTTATGATCTGAGTCCCCTTCAGGATTTGAGGATTGTTCATGGCGATATTAACATTAAAAGTTCTCCTTTTGAAAACTTGGACGGATTTGAAAACTTAAATACTATTGGCGGGAATTTATACTTTTACAACAATCGAAATCTGAAAAACTTCAGTGGACTCGAATCTGTCACTCGAATTGATGGAAAAATCCAATCTTATTCAAATCGATTTTTGAATGATATAAATGGCCTCAAAAACGTTAGAAATTTTAATGGCGGTTTAGAATTTGAACAAACAAAGATTAGGGAAATTACTATCTTTCAAGATGCTACCAGTCTCGAAAGTTTATATTTGGTTTGGAATCTCGAATTACACTCCATAAGCGGCTTGAGGAATGTAACCAAAATTGAAGAATACTTAGATTTAGACGGAAATGATTCTTTAATGAATTTAAATGATCTAAGTGGTATTAAACACATTAACGGCTATGCTTCTATCACTTCTGGAACCCTAAGTAGTATAGGACTTGTGAATCTAGAAACTGTTGGAGGAGTACTAGATCTGTTTTTTATGCCTGGTATTACAGATCTTAATGATTTGAGTAATTTAAGAAGCTTTGGAGGTTTAGTAATTTGGGCGAACGAAAATTTGGCAGATTTTTGCGGACTGTCGTCTGCTATTGTTAATATGAATATACCAGTGGATATTAGCAGTAACCCCTATAATCCCACTTTAGAAGATTTTATAAACGGGGATTGCAGCCTTTAAATAAATAAAAAGCGAAATTAGATAACCTATCTTTTCTTACAAAATTCATAATTATTTTAATCAGCGGTTCCTATTTGGAGTCGCTTTATTTTTTGAATGCTAGATTAATTCCATCATTTTATTTGATGTTCCATAAAGGTGTATCATCTTTGATTCGAAATATTGATAACATTAATGGGATACTACTTGATGTTTAGAATGAAGACACAATTTATGAGAAAGTATTAAGTAGTAGGAGGAAAAAACAAAGGGAGCAAGTTTTAAAATGAACTTGTTCCCTTCGCCAATCACATTCCTTCTGTTGGCATTATCCGTTGAAGTATTTCGGGTATATTCTCAGCTGTTTTTAAGACTTAAGCACCCCGTTATGATTATAGTATAAAGTTACAAAAAACTAAGGCCCTTATTTCCCAATTAGTGAAAGTTTAACAAAAGTATTTCAAACTCAAAACCGTCATGCAATTCAAAGACAATTTGACGATACTACCCAAAACTCCTCCGCGTGCCACCAAGGCTTTAACTGGCAATATATTTAACGGAAGAGAACACCTCATTATTAAAACCTGGAGAAACAGATATTCAAGGAAAAGATATTCCTGAATTAATTCTCCCGTACTTCGAAATAACTTCTAATTATTTTAGGAGTGCCTAAATCAGAAAAAAGCCTTCTAAACGGATTTCATAGATTCCCGGCACATCTGATGTGAAAAATGAATTGGAATAATTTTCTGAAGATAACTCCAACTTTGGTTGCCAAAGTAATTGCACCCTATAATCAGGGATTCTTGAAAGTTTTTTAGCATTCACATAATTAGGACTGAAGTATTTTTTCTTCCTTATTTTTGGCTGAATTTTCATCGCTTCTACATTGCTGGAAAGTGTAGGGACGAAATCGTTATTCTTGGTCTTCACTGAAATTATCCCACTATACAAGTTTGGGCCGTAGCGATAGGGCTCTTTAATTACACGAATACTGCTTATTTGATTGGCATTATATCCAATAAGCTCATTGTTATTTTGAATCAACATTCCATCTACAAGCACTAATGGAGGAATATCATTAAATTTTCCCAGTCCGTTGGGATCGTAATCGTTATAGACTAAAAATCGGCTGTTTTCGTCCGAACCCCTTATTGCCGCAAGTTTGACTATTTCGATAAAAGTTTCTCTCACCGAATTAAAACGGGTGTAATCGTCAAGATTATAAACGGTTCCTAGATTATCAAAAAATGGTTGATGCGGATTAACAGTTAAAATGCTGTCCCGTTTTTCATCATAATACGCATTTTCTATTTGGATTTGCACACTACGATCCTGCAACCAACTTTTTAAATTAGGATCGAGTTTTAATATGCTCGGATTTACTTTGTTGAGAATGAATTGTTTACTATCCAATTTAAGGCTATAATTTTCGGTACTTTGCGAAGGTTCAATTAATTGAATGATACAGTTTTCGGAATTATACTCTTCGGATACTGAAATGGAAAACCGCCCATTTTTGTTCGTTTTGGCCATTTTAAAAACAAAATCCTTTCCTGGAATTGTAAGTGAGACTACTTTATTAGCTGCGGGATTATTATCTGAATGGGAAAGCACAACTCCCGAAATAATTTCTCCCCGAAGTTCTGGTATATAAAAAGTTTCAGAAAAATCATTTTTTATTGGCTCGTCAGCTCGATTTGGAATTTTGACAGGGTTGATTTTTCTAACCGAAAGAACATAGTTCCCCTTGTTTTCTTCTAAAATGTTTTCAATTGCCAAGGCCACCTTATCACGAAAACCATAAATCTGCTTATCAGTGTTGATTTTAAGGATTTGATCATTATCTTTTTTTCCTGAAAAATCAAAATCCCTTTCTGAAATGGCATTTAGGCGAATAGTATCCGTCAATTTTGGGCTATAAACGTCTTTTAGAAATGTATTTATAACATACACATATTTTAAATTAAAGGCATCGACAGTGTTATTTCTGGAAAAGTTTGTGTATCCAAACAGGCGATAAGTTCCTGTTTTTAAGGTGGATGGTATGAAAAAATCACCGTAGGCAACGCCTCTATCCAATTTCAATTTATGGCTGAATACTATCGAATCATTTTCATTTTGGAGGGTTACATACGCGATTTTACTCAATGTACTTTTAATATTCGAATCGTTTAAAATGGCGATTTCATAAAGCAACGATTCACCAGCCAAAAGAATATTGGAATTGAAGATTAGTGCTGGTTTTTCCTTTGGAAATACGGCTACATCTACATCAATCTCATTTGGAGGAATTTGCGCAAATACCACAAGGCCTATAAAAAGCATTAATAAGATGGAGATGTTACTTCTCATAATTAATCTTCCCAAAAATCGGGTTTTATATTTGATGAAAAATAGGTGCAAACACTGCATTCAGGCTGTACAATTGTATAAATTCCGGTCGTAGTGACATGGGTTATTTGATAGTCAAAATACTGCAAGTAATTTTTCAAATCCCGTCTTTCATCGGGATCATCATCCAATGCAGTATTGTCCCAATAATCAAGATTAACAACTTCGCAATCCACAAAATAAGGTGGTTCCTCTAATCCAAAATCTTCATAGTTAAAATAAATTCTTTTTGAAGTCATTGCAGATGCCTCAAAAAGTCCCAAAACTTTTTCATCCGGATTGGCTTCAGAAACCATATTTCCACTAACATATCCTGGTTGTCCTTGCGAGAGAATGTTTCCCGCGCTTCCGAGTTCTTTTAAGATTTTATAAAAAGTATAGGCTTCCACACTCTGGACGTATTGTTTTACTAAAATACTGTAACGCGTCCGGACTTTTGCATCATTTTTAGAGAGATATTTCACCGGAAAATGGAATACTCTATTTTCATTCAAATCTGTCGTTGCTATCTGATTGATTCCGGTAGAAAATTCAGTCGAATAACATATCACCTCCGGCTCTCGAGGATAAAGAACAATGGTATAAGATAAAGGATACGCAATGTAGTCTGTTATCTCAAAAGTATAAGGTGAAGGATACGGGGCCACGATTTTATAGGTCTCCTCATATTCATATCTAAAATATTTTTCCCGACCTGTGGGATCTTCAGTATTGACTAAAACCTGAATTCCATCCTTGTTTTGGTTTGCGTCTATTATTCGTTCTGCGTAAACTTCGTCCAATGCAATCGAGGTCGGCAAAGTAACTGGTGTAGATGTAAAGCTACGGCCATCTTGGGTTTTTATTTTTAAGGTATAAGAAACATTAGGTTGCGCACTGAATTTTCTATCCGAAACGTAATAGCCCGAATCAGCATCCTGTGAAAAGGAATAATTCTCTCCATTGTCTCCATAAATATTTACAATTGCGTTATTTTCAAAATTAACCACATTCGTATCCAAGGTGGAGGTTCTACTCAATTTCACAATCTGCGATTTCATTTCATCTGTAATAGTGCTCTCTACGACTAAAACATCTTCATATCCATTAGATTCTATTTCGTAGGGTTCTGTACAGCCACTTTGAAAAAGTAATATTGAAAGAAGCGCGATATAAAAAATATTTTTTTTCATACTTCTAAAACTTAAAGTTATACGTGATGGTTGGCACTGGCACGGAAAAGATTGAGGTTTTATAAGCCTTTATCTTCCCTTCTTCGTTTACGAAAAATACAGAATAAGGGTTGTTTCTTCCCAAAACATTATAGACTGAAATATTGATAAAACTGTGTGCCAACTTCTTCAGCTTATGACTGCCTTCTATGTTTACGCCCAAATCCAATCGAAAGTAATCTGGAATTCTAAACTGGTTTCGGTCGCTGTAAAGCACCTGTTCTTGCCCAGCAAACGTAAATCGACCTATTGGATATGTAATTGGACGACCAGTTTGATACGTGAAGTTACCCGAAAAACTAAACCGTTTGGTCAATTTATAATTTGCCACCACTGAAAAGTCGTGTGGTTTGTCGTAGTTGGCCGGAAAATAATCGCCGTTGTTCACTCGTTCCTGCATTAGTTGGCTATCCAACTTTACAAAGGAACGCGAATAGCTATATCCCAGATATCCGTTAAATCTACCTGCATTCTTTTTTAGAAGAAATTCAATTCCATAGGCTTTTCCTTCTCCTTGTAATAATTCCGTTTCCAAAGTTTCATTTAGGATTAACTGCGCACCAACCTTGTAATCCAATATATCGTTCATCTTTTTATAATAACCTTCAAGGCTGAGCTCAATACTTTGATCTACCAGATTCTTAAAGAGTCCGAGACTATATTGATTGGCCCGTTGGGGTTGAATGTTCAGGTCAGACAACTTCCAAATATCTGTGGGCGACATTGTGGTGTTTGTGGACAAAAGATGTAAATATTGAATGGTGGTATTGAAACCAGCCTTAACTGAAAACTCATTTCCCAATAAGTAACGTGCAGAAATACGATATTCAGGTCCACCATAGGTTTTGATAATTTCATTATTGCCGTAATTTTTTACTTCAATAATGGAACTTTCACTCTTCGGAACGTTATCGGCATAAACGTTTTGCGTGGCTGCTCCCAAGGCCGCATAAAAGGAATAGCGCACACCAAGATCGAGCAGTAGTTTATCACTTACCTCAAACATATCGGCAAGGTAAAGTGCAGATTCCAAACCCTTTTCCCTGTCGATACTTTTTTCCTGTATATCAGAATTGGCTCCTATTGGTGAAATATTCCCTGGATCGACGAAATACAATTTACTGCTTACACCGTAGCTGAGTTTGTGATTTTTACTGAGTTTATAATTGAAATTAAGCTTTGCCTGATACTCGTTGATCTCATATCCAAAATTGAAATCTTGGTTGGCTTTCGCTTCATAATTTATTCCGTATTTGTATTGGCTGTTTACCAAAACCAGCTCTGCCCTATTCTTTTCATTAAAACTATGTCCATATTTCAATGAAATCAGCCTGTTATTATAGTCAAAAACAGAATCGGAGGTAATACTGAAACGATCCTTGCTGTAATAAACAGTACCTTCAATAGTATTTTTCTCGTCGATATTGTGTTTGTACTTTACAATGCCATCGTAGAATGAAGCTTCGCTATTTTTTAGATCATCTTCATCGAGACTTCTTAAAATCCAGTCGGAATAAGTAGCTCGGAAACCAGTAATCAATGAAGCCTTTTCTTTTACAATTGGTACTTCTACGGCAAGATTGGCAGTTATTGGCCCGACGGACCCTTCGCCTGCAAACTTTTCCATATTTCCTGATTTTGTTTCAATATCAAAAACGGACGATAATCTGCCACCGTATTCTGCGGGAATACTGGCCTTGTAGATTTCCAGACTTCCTGTAGTAAATGGATTTACTGCAGAAAAGAATCCCAAGAAATGGGAAGGATTATAAAGAACTGCATCGTCTAACAGAATAAGGTTTTGATCCACTCTTCCCCCTCTCACGTTAAAGCCACTTGCTCCTTCCCCAGCGGTTTTTACTCCTGGCATTGTAGTAGCCACTTTCAAGACATCACGTTCTCCTAAAACCAACGGAATCGTTTTTATGGCCTGAATATCAATGGTTGTAACCCCAACTACGGCATCCCGAACATTTGCATCTTTTTTAGATTTTACCACCACCTCATCCAAGGATTCGGTATTTTCCCGTAATTGGATATCTAAAGTACCATTGCTGTACATTATCACATCCTGGCGGATTTTTTCAAATCCGAGTAAATTTGTTTCCAATTTATTCAATCCATAGGGAAGTTGGAGCCCAAATGTCCCTTGCGTATTTGTAATGGCATATTTGGAACCATCAAGGGTTGAAATAGCAAGATTTGCCAAGGGTTCACCCGTATTGGAATTTGTAAAGGTTCCCGTGAGCAGATAGGTTTTATTGGCCGAATTTGGAAGTTGTCTTCCTATTGTAACCTGCTTTCGAACTTGGGCAGTATTTTGGCTAGCATATTCTTCTTGAAAAATAGGTGCGTTTTTATCCTGGGTTGCCGTCGATTTCTCTGATTCATCATTAAAAAAATTAGGCGGTAATTCAGCGTATATATATGAATTGTTCACCAAAATCACCTTTTTGTCTTTTATAAAATAATTGATATTGGTGTTCTGAAAAATCCCTTCCAGGACATTCCGAAGTGATCTGTTCTCAAATTTTTTAGTAACAAAATGACCCCTAAGCCAGTCTTCATCAAAATAAAAATTATACGAAGTAATCTTTTCCAATTGTAAGACAGCATCTTTTAAGGGAATATGGTCGAATTGGATCGTAATATCTTGATTGTTTTGGGCGCTAACTTCACAGAAGGAAAAAGCCACTAGAAATAATAGAAGAAGGTGGCTCCTTTTGATATGGGGAAGACACTTCATCTAAGGTTTTTTTATCTGTGGAAGATTGTCCATATAAGATGCTAATTTCTTCATAAAAATATCTCTGTCTTCTTTATAGAGCGCCTTAAAGCTATGGTAAAAATCGTTTATTTGCGGTTTGAGATCTGGAAACTCTCGACGTACATTTCCTATGGTTTCTATTTTCGAATATTTCCCGTTGTATTCAATCAAATAAAAATTCACAGGTTTAAAACTATATTGTATTCCTGATTTTATTACTTTTTTTCGCTTCGTCTTTTTGTGTTTGATATAAAGGTTAATAGCATTTCCTTTATAACCCCACTCAAAGAATTCCTTTTCTCCAAACTCAGTTATTTTTACAAAATGGCGATCTTTTAGAGTGAATTCAGACACAAATTCAGTAATAAGTTTTACGTTGAAAATACCGATATTATCATTGGATTTGGTGAGCAGTTGGTCTTCAAGTACATCGTATTTCAACAACACATCCACATAATATTGGCCATTATAAACCACGGAACCTTTGGTATAATCAAAGCCGTCAAGATATCGGAACGTACCATCTGTATTAAGGTACATATCGGTAAATTCAGTTCCGTTATACAAACCGGTATTGTCCAATCCTACCAATTGATCGTATGTTCTGTATATTCTATCCAAAGAGGAAGTCTGCCCTTGCACAAAGATTGATGCGAAAAATAGTATCGGTACTGAGAGGTAAAATCTAATCAAAATATCCCGATTGAAAATTCATTCTAAAGTTAAATAAAAAATCAGTATTGTCAGGTTAAGACTTAAGACCACTTCGCTAAAAGACTTAAGACATAAGACTAAAACGTAAAACATTGAGAATGTAGCTCTTAAGATTTAAAGATAGGCGAAATTATGATATTGTGGTTTTGATACTGAACAAAATGAAAGTGAAGGGCATATTAAAGAAACTCCCGGAAAATCTTTTTTGACTCGTCTTTTACGGGGTTATCTAATTTTAATCGGGACAACAGTGATAAAAAATATAGTGTTTAATTCCCAGCTAACCGGAATGTGGATTATTTTTATGAAGAAAAAAACGTCAATGTTTGAGGTCGGCCTGACAATTGAGTAGCCACAAGATTTTTAATTGATGAAAACCCAAGTATCTTTGCACAAAGTCAAAAATGAAGGCCGCAAGTTTAAAAGAAATAAAAACCGAACTCAACCACCGCTCCACTCAGGAGTTGTTGGATTTGTGTCTTAGATTGGCAAAATCCAAAAAAGAAAACAAGGAGCTGCTCACCTACCTCCTATTTGAATCTACGGACGAGGAAGGTTTTATCCAGAGTATAAAAAATAAGGTAGATACGGATTTTGAAGCGATCAATACCAAAACCTTCTTCTATATCAAAAAGAGTGTCCGCAAGATTTTAAGGGAAATGAAAAAGTTTATCCGCTATTCCCAAAATAAGGAGACGGAAATAGAGCTTTTGATTTATTTTTGTCATAAACTAAATGATTTTGAGCCTTCCATAAAAAGAAACACCACACTTACCAATTTATATAACAGACAACTGGAATTCATAAAAAAGAAGGTCGAAATGTTGCACGAAGATTTGCAGTATGATTATAATTTGGAGTTGGAAGAACTTTTTTGACGAGTGTTCAGTGATCAGTGATCAGTGTTCAGTGTTCAGTGTTCAGTGTTCAGTAGCAGTAGGCAGTAGCAGTAGGAAGTTTAAATGAAAATAGAGAGTAGGGTGTAGAGAAACGGTCAACCCTAATTAGGGATGTTCAAAATAACTTTTGCCGGCAATAACTTGAGGAGTGCAACAAACTTGAAACCAGAAACCAGAAACCAGAAACCAGAAACATTTTTTATGACAACATTATATCACAATCCAAGATGCAGCAGTTCACGGGAAGCACTTCGTTTGCTGGAAGAAAGTGGAGAAACTATTGAAGTGGTCAAGTATCTTGAAAATCCACCAAACCGGAAGGAATTGAAACAATTGATTGAATTATTGGGCATTAAACCTATTGAATTGGTAAGAACTAAGGAAGAGGATTGGAAACAAAACTTTAAAGGAAAAGTACTTTCAGATAGCCAGATTATTGATGCAATGATTGAATTCCCTAGACTGATTGAACGTCCAATTGCCATTAAAGGAACCCACGCCATAATAGGAAGACCTCCTACAAAAGTTTTGGAGATTCTATAGGTCCGTCTAATATCACAATTATAACTCCCTAATGTTTCGACTCATCATTTAACACAACTTTGGCACCCTCTCTATTAAACCAAAGGTAGTTTCGCGAGTCCAAAAAGCTAAAACAATTCATGAGATCCCTATTTTCATTTCTTCTTCTTTTATCTACGCTTGCAATAGTCGCACAACAACCAGAAAAAAAACAAATCACAGTAAAAGGTAAAATCCTCGAGGAGGGTACAAACTACCCCTTAGAGTACGCCACCGTGTCGTTTACCGATAGTGACGGGAAAATTGTGACAGGAGGAATAACGGACACTGAGGGCCACTACAACATAAAGGTCCCTGCAGGTTTTTATACAGTTAAGTATGAGTTTATTTCGTACAAAACCAAAACCTTAAAAAACAGGAACCTCACCGAAAATACCACGCTACCAACAATTTCCTTAGCCATGGATTCCGCAAGTCTGGATGAAGTGGTAATTCGTGCTGAGACTACAGAAGTTCAAGTGCGATTGGACAAGAAAATCTATAATATCGGAAAAGATCTTACTTCTGGTGGGGCCACGGTTAGCGATGCTTTGAGCAATGTTCCCTCCGTAACTGTGGATGTGGATGGAACCATCGCCCTTCGTGGAAGCGAAAATGTAAAAATTCTGATCAACGGTAAACCTTCCGCCATCGCAGGATTCGGATCTACGGATGCACTGCGACAATTGCCTGCGGAAGCCATCGATCGTGTAGAGGTGATTACATCACCCTCGGCCCGTTATGATGCCGAAGGTACTGCAGGTATTTTGAACATTATTTTGAAAAAAGAAAAGACTTTAGGTCTAAACGGATCCATCAGTACTAGTCTTGGCGTACCGCTGAATAGCAGTGCCTCTGGAAATATAAATATAAGAACAGATAAATTTAATATTTTCAATACCACTGGGGTTTACTATCGCAACGCCCCAGGAAAAGCATATTTTAACAATCATTACTTTCCTAGAACCTATGTGGACGATTCTGGTGAAACCATCACTGTCGAACCTCGTTTTCAACAAATTGTCGAGGATAGAAGATATCAAAGAGAGCGTCAAGGTTTCAATACAAATTTGGGTATCGAATACTTTTTGACGGAGAGATCCTCACTTACCGCAAGTACTTTTTACCGTTCCGGAACTTCTGAGGACCGAACCAATAACATCACCTCAAACTATAATCAAAACCAGATCATTGAAGAAGGCTCACGCCATGAAAACGGAGAGAGAGATGATGCTACCCTTCAGTTTGCGCTCAACTATGAGAACAAATTCAATGACAAAGGCCACAAACTTACTGCCGATTTGCAATATGAGGACAGTAAAAATAACCAGTATTCTACTATCGGAGAGGAAAAGATTTTTCCGGATTATGAAATTTTACCATCAGAAGCTATAACATCGGATGTAAAAAATACAGAATATTTGGCACAGGCAGATTATGTGCTGCCAATTGGAGAAAATGCCCAGTTTGAAGCAGGTTATAGGGGAAATTTTGCCAAAACCACTACCGATTATTTACTGGAACAGGAAATTGGAACTTCAGGAATTTTTGTGCGTAACGATAGCCTTTCAAACATTTTCACTTACGAGCAAAATGTGAATGCCATCTATTCACAGTATGGGAATAAATTTGGAAAGTTTTCGTTTTTGATGGGACTTCGGGTTGAAAATACTGTTATGAAAGGTAAACTCGATGCCGAAAATATAGAAGGAAATACTCCTTTCGATTTAAATTTCAATAAGAATTACACAGGACTTTTTCCAACGGTAAACCTTACTTACGAACTAAAAGACAATGAAAATATTACGCTGGGTTACAACCGTCGAATCAACCGTCCGAGGCAATGGTATTTAAACCCATTTCCCTCACGTTCTAGTGAAGCCAATATATACCAAGGGAATCCAGACCTAGATCCTGCTTATGCAAGTGCATTCGATTTGGGATATTTAAAGCGTTGGAAAAAACTTACTCTTACCTCTTCTATCTATTATCAATATGAAACGGATGCGTTTTCAAGGATTCAAGAAGAAACGGGAGAGTATACCCAAAATGGCGTGAGCATAATCCGATCCTTACCAATTAACCTTGCCACAAACCAGCGATACGGTTTTGAACTTGGAATGCTTTATAATCCAGCAAAATGGTTGACCCTGAATGGAAGTTTTAACTATTATAAGTTTAAATCGGAAGGATTTTTTAATGGTGTAGATTACGGAACCCAGAGTGACAGTTATTTCGGTCGATTTAGTTCAAAGGTAAAATTACCCTCCAAAATTGATTGGCAAACCAATGCTTTTTATCGTGGACCGAGCAAAAATGCACAAACCGAGAGCGAAGGTATGCTTTCCGTGGATATGGCAATAAGCAAGGATATTATCAATGACAACGCAACATTGTCCTTAAATGTAAGCGATCTTTTGAATACCCGAAAAAGAAATAGTCTTACAACAACCGATACCTTTACCAGTGAAAGTGAATTCCAATGGAGACCTCGAACCGTAACCATGTCTTTCACCTATCGTTTCAATCAGCCCAAGCGTCAACGTCAACGCGGTCAGCGAAACGGCGGAATGGAAGAAGAAGGTGGATTTGAGGGGTAAGAAAACCCTATATTCCTGAAGTAAACAGCAATTCGAATCGTAACTCTATTTTCAAATAGACTTATTAAACCACCGTGCAACAGTTAGTCGCCGGTGGTTTTTTTCGTTAAATATTTCGAATACATTTGAAATAAATTACGAAGTTTATAATCGTTTATACCCGTATCGATTTAATAGCTTATTTTAGGTGAAGAAATATCTTTTAATAGTTATGGATTTGCTTACAACTTAATCAGATCTTACACCTTTAATTTCAACCTAAAAACCAGTTATGAGCACATCCACAATTAATAACAACATTCAAAACAGGGATTGGACCCACGGAAATGGAAACAATAATATTTTGTTTATCGATTTAGAAATTGTCTTAAAAGGAAAACTTCAATGGAAGGGTGATCTAATTACCCAGGCAACCCTTACCTTATATAATATCGATTCTGAATACTATAAAATCTGTGGGATTACAAAATGTGCCGCAGATGGCGAATATGGGAATCCATATTTATTAATTCATATTGCAAAAGACGGCACCCATTATAAATCTGAATTTATTGCTTCTACCTTACAATTGGGGTCTTTAAGTTTACCAATAGGCGCCAAAGCCCATTTTTTATTTAAGAGATATGACCACTGCCCAAAAACCTTTAACTGTGGTTTTGAAAATACCAAACCAAAGTCAAAAGATGGTAGTATTATTATTTGCATTTAATACAACAGCGGATGGTTAAAAAAATCTTTTTGGTTTGGTTACTTTCATGCTGTTGTTCTAGCATCACTTTTGCTCAAAATATTGATTTTTCCAAATTAAAGAATTATTTGAACAATTCAGAGATAGACTCTGCTTCCATTTTTTTAAAAGAGATAAAAGAACATCGAAAAACTGTTTTCGAAGAAGCATTGTTTCATTATTATTCAGGTGTCATCTATAAAAAAAGGGATTTTCATGACAGGGGTTTTAAAGAACTAATAGTAGCAAAGCAGTTATTTAAAAAATTGGATAGCAGCTCTTATACGGCAAACTCGAATTATGAAATCTATGATCTTCTGACCCATCAAAAGTCGCTGCAAGTTGATAGCCAGCCATTTTTGGATGAATTCATTCAGTATGCATATAAATTGGGAAATCCTTTGTTGCTCGCTCGCTCCTATTCGGCCCTAGCGGGAATACACTCCAATAATGATGACTTTGAAAATACCATTTCTTTTTACCGCAAGAGCAAAGACCAACTCGAAAAAATTCATGACACCCTTCGTATCGCTCTTATTGAAATGAATATGGGGGTAGCATATTCTACTCTTACTTCAAAGACCGATTCAGCATTATATTATTTTAATAAAACACTTCCCGTTTTAGAAAAATTTGGAGGTGAGCATTTCGTTTCAGTGAATTACAATAATCAGGCCCGAGCCTATGAAAAGAAAGGTGATTATGAAAAAGCTATTGAACTTTATGAAAAAACCAACCACATAAACTTACAGGAATACGATATAAAAACGCGCGCCATTTATTATAAAAATCAGTTTAATGCCTACAAAAAGATAAGCGATTATAAAAATGCCAGTGTGTATGCAGAAAAATTACTTGACATCCAAGACAGTATAGATGACCAATCACAAAACAACGCTATTGTGGAAGCCGAAAATAAATACAGGGCTTCCGAAAAAGAAAAGTTGCTTTTGATCGAGGAACAGAAAAAGCTTCGAAACAGAAATATCGCGTTTTCATTGGTTGGATTACTGTTTTTAGGAGGAATCATTGCGTACCTGATTCATAAAAATACAAAACGCAAACACCGTATCTCCGAACAACAACACCAAATAGAAATACAGAAAACGGAGAAAAAGTTGAAAGAGCAGGAACTTACATCCATTGATGCAATGATTGCTGGTCAAGAAAAGGAAAGGGAACGGGTGGCCAGCGATCTGCACGACTCTGTAGGCGCAACACTTGTAGCTGCCAAACTGCAATTCAATTATTTGAAAAACAATAAAGGAAAGCTCAAAAACGAAGACGAACTGTTTGAAAAGACCAATTCGCTGCTTGAGGAGGCCTATACCGAGATCCGTGCTATGGCGCATTTAAAAAATAGCGGGGTAATAGCAAAAAACGGATTGTTGCCCGCAGTAAAAAAACTGGCCCTAAATGCCTCGGGTACCAACAACCTGACAATTGAAGTACAGGATTTCGGATTGGACGAGCGCCTTGAAAACTCTATGGAAATCTTGGTGTTCAGGATCATTCAGGAACTGGTAACCAACATTATTAAACATTCGCAAGCTTCCGAAGCAAGTATTTCCATAACCCAACACAAGGATTTGTTGAGCATAATTGTAGAGGATAATGGACAAGGTTTCGACATAAAAAAAATACACAACGAAGATGGAATGGGGCTCGCCAATATTGAACGACGCGTGGAATTGTTGGAAGGAAGCATGGAAGTGGATTCCACAGAGGGAAAAGGAACAACCGTTTTAATAGACATACCAATATGAAATTGTAGCAATTTATATAACTTGAATAAAAACAATTTCATAAATAATTTAATTGAATGTAGATAATTAGTTGCTAATCTTGATTCTTCTTTCTAAATTAACTTCTTCTTAAGCTTAAATTACCCAGTAGAGGGTATTTTTTCAAGGTTTTTTATTTTGTACACTTGATGGCTATGAGATATTCATTTCCAAGAACAATAAAATATGAAGCCGCAAAACGTTACCGAGCAACACTACATTCTAATTGGCAGTAATCGCTACCAGATCCTGTTTGATTCCAAAGTTTATGAACACGATATATTAATACGTGGATTGTTTCATTGGGATCCCAAAAACATTTCCAATATCATAAAAATCGATTTTATACTCGACAATTTAAGTGCCGTAAAAATGAACCACGGTATTGCAAGAGTCAAGTGGTGTTCGAAACAGAACCGTTTAGAATTTCATATTTATGTAAAAAAAGAAGAAGGTCTAAGGACCAAAGAGAGTCTTTCTGTTCCAGAAGGATTTGATCTAAAAAATAATAAGGAAATGGAATTGGTCCTGCGCATTTATGATGAAGGAGAAGTTGTAGATGATTGTATAGAATTTGAATTACCCAGACCAAATGAAGATGAATTTAGGGCCGATTCGTTTACAGGAATGGCTCAAGCCGATAAAGATGGTGCTATTCTCATCGGAACAACAATAACCAAGGCATGAAAGAACTATGTCCATATTTATTTATGGTCATGATCCTGATTTCAATTCAGGGTCTTTCACAGAATAAAATTTTGACCAAAGCGGAAGGACAACTTCAAAGGTTTGAAGCCGACAGTGCATCTGCTCTTTTAGAATCCATCGATTTTTCGAAACTAAATCCAACGGAAAAGGGGCTATTTCATCTTTTAAAAGGAAATTCCAGCTTTTTAAAAAGCAATCACGATCTTGCCTTTTCAGATTTTATTGAAGCAAGGAAAATCTATACAGAACTGGAGGATATGTGCAATTTGGCGAAAACCAATCTTTTGATTGTAGAAGTTTTGAGCCACCAATCTCGAAATATGGTCTCTGAAAAACCTTTTCTTGAGGAATATATAATGGCTTCAAAAGTTTGTGGTGAGCCCATTGATGAGGCGATAGCTTATTCTAAACTGGCCATTGTTTATCTTCAAGCCGATGATGGGGAAAATTCTGTTCTTAATTTTAATAAGGCAATACAGATTGCTGAAAATTTAAAGGACACTTTGCGGGCTACCAATTTTCTTTTCAATAAAGCCGTAGTCTATGTCACCACCTTAAAACAATATGACAGTGCTTTGCATTTTTTCAAAAAGACGGCACCCTTCTATATTAAGCAACAAAGTCCTGAATATTTATCCTACAATTATAACAACCAAGCCGAAGCTTATAAAAAAATGGGAGATTATAATTCAGCCATTAAATATTATAAAATGGCCGATTCCATTCCACTGCGGAAATACAATTTAAAGACAAAAAAAATCTTCTATAAAAACATGACCGATGTTTATAGTAAAAATCGTCAGTTTGAAACGGCTTTTGAATATGCCCAGAAACTATCTGATATAAAGGATAGCATAAATGAAACGTCGCAAAACGTAAATATGGCGCAAATAAAAGAGCAGTATGACAATGAAAAACTACGTGCGGACAATCTGGAAATCGAATCTAAGAGAGCACAAAACCGCAATATTGCTTTTGGATTGGGAGGGAGTCTTTTTGGAATGGGATTAGTTGGTTTTCTTCTCTTTAAAAACATAGAACGCAAGCAACGAATTAGAAAACAACAACACGAAATAGAAATACAAAAAACCGAGAAAAAACTTAAGGAGCAGGAACTTACCACTATTGACGCCATCATAGCAGGTCAGGAAAAAGAACGGGAAAGATTGGCAAGCGACCTACACGACTCTGTAGGAGCAACTCTTGCTGCTGCCAAACTTCAATTCGATTATTTAAAAAACAATAAAGGGAAAGTGATGAATGAAGGCGAATTGTTTGAAAAAACCAGTACACTCCTAGAGGAGGCTTATTCCGAAATTGGTTCCATGGCCCACTTAAAAAACAGCGGAGTGATTGCCAAAAATGGCTTACTGCCGGCAGTGAAAAAATTAGCCAAAAATGCCTCTGGAACTAATAACCTAAAAGTTGAAGTACAGGATTTCGGTCTGGAGGAACGGTTAGAAAATTCGATGGAAATTATGATTTTTAGGGTTATTCAAGAATTGGTTACAAACATCATTAAACATTCTAAAGCATCTGAAGCTTCAATTTCCATAACCCAGCACAAGGACTTGTTGAGCATTATTGTGGAAGACAACGGTCAGGGCTTCGATACAAAGAAGAAATTTTCACAAGATGGAATGGGTCTGGCCAATATAGAACGCCGAGTGGAACATCTGGAAGGAAGCATGGATGTAGATTCAACAATAGGAAAAGGAACAACCGTATTAATAGATATACCAATATGATAACCGTAGCCATAGCCGAAGACCACCAAAGTTTAGTGGACGGCATCAGTCTTTTGCTTAAATATGAAGAGCTTATATCCGTTATTGGTACCGCCAATGATGGAGAGGCACTTTTGGATATTGTAAGAAAAAAGAAACCGCAGGTAGTACTAACGGATATTAAGATGCCCAAAATAGATGGTATTGCTGCCACACGCATCATCAAACGTGAATTTCCTGAAACCAAAATTATCGCATTTACAATGTTCAGTCAAGAAGATGCGGTAACGCAGATGCTGGATGCTGGAGCATCAGGATATCTACTTAAAAGTTCTCCTTTGGAAGAGGTGCTTCGCGCAATAAAGGTTGTGACGGAAGGTGATACTTTTTTTTGACAATGCCCTAGATCTTTCCTTTATGGACGAAACCTTTACAACCACAACCACAAAACTTATTTTGTCAAAAAGTGAACGCGAGATTTTGCATTATATCGGACAAGGAAAATCGACCCAAGAAATTGCCAATCTGCGTTTCACGGCAGTATCTACTGTTGAAAAACATCGAAAAAATATGATCCATAAGTTGGGGCTGACCGGTAAAGGAGAATTATTGCGATATGCACTTGAGCAGAAATATAATTTTTAAACTTCCTGTTCAACAACTCGATTCTTTACCTCGAAAAATAATTTTCCAATCCATAAAAAATACCCCCTACTGGGTATTTATCTTTTCCAACTTCACCGTATCTTTGTATTGAACAAATATTAATTGAGGAGTTAATGTTCGATTAAAGGGCGCCGCGTAAAATGGTAGCCCTTTTCTTATTAATAGAAGTTTAGTAGGACATTAATTTTTGAAAAACTTCTAAAAATATTTCACATAAAATATTCCAAGGCAATACTTTAAATCTACCTTAACTACTTCGAATAGTTTTTCGACAACCTTTCATAATATCTCTATCGTGGATGTCGTCTTTGCATCAAATATACCCGCTACTGGGTATTTTTTTCAGCTCTCTTGCAGATTACATTAGCAAAGAACAATAAACCAATATATTATGAAAAACTTACTAATAATACTCGCACTTTTCACCTTCAGTTTAGGGATAGCCTCTTCTGTTGAATCCGATAACGATCCCGACTCATTTGCTTCGGGAAAGAAAAAAATAGCCTTGGGATCTTCAGAAAATGATGCCGAAATATACCTTAACGGAAAAATGATCGGAAAAGGAAATACACTGGTAACCGTACCAAAAGATGACTGTGTAATGATAGTAGCCAAAAAGACAGGCTATTTAATAGAGCGAATTGAATTTTGTAACAAAAAGGGAATGACCGATCCTCCAAAATCCTATTTTATTGAAATGCGGCGCGACGACGCTTACGATGCTTCAATACAAACGGATATTGCAAACGTAGATATAGAAATGGTCTGTAATAAAATGGACAAAGAGCAAGCTTGGAAGTTAATGAACCAGATTGTGCTTTCATACATAGACGTTATAGAAATGACTGATAAAGAAACCGGATATCTACGGACTGCCTGGTCATTGAAGACTTTTATGCAGAACACCGTACGCACCCGAATAATTATCAAGGAAACCTCCAGCAATCCGTTGGTCTTTAAAATAAAACTGGTAAGCGAGGCTTCTGGAATTCCATTGACCAGTGTGAAAAGTGATGAACTCTATAAAGAATGGGATCGTGTATTAAGAAGTTATTCGGATGTTATAGGAGAATTTCAAGCTCGTTTAAAATAAGTCTCTACTTGCTAGAATTAGCCAAATTAGAAAGATGCAAGTTAACAGAAGCCTAATAGCACATTGATAATAACAATTTAACCATAACATTTTTTCTATTGGGGAGTAGCCAAAGAATGTTAATCAAACGGTGTGCTATCAGTTTCTGTTTATTATCCTGAATTTCTCGAAACAACTGATTGATAGTTTAAAACAAAAAAGCAACCACTCAATTTTCTTATGAGTAGTTGCTTTTATTTTTATCGTTTGCTAATTTTCTCTGGGCGGATTAAATTTTCTCGCCCATGGCCGCCGCCACAGCAGCGGAAAGTCTTTTATAGGTTCCATTTTCCAAACGCTCACGGATAGCTGAGAAAGCTACAAGGGTTTCTTCGATATCTTGCATATCGTGGGTCGCCGTTGGAATCATTCTCAATAAAATCAATCCTTTTGGAATTACGGGATAAACTACGATAGAGCAGAAAATACCGTGATTCTCCCGAAGATCCTTTACCAAAGCCATTGCTTCGGGAATACTTCCTTTTAAGTAAACAGGAGTTACACAACTCTGGGTGGTGCCTAGGTCAAAACCTCTCTCACGTAACCCGCCTTGAAGGGCATTTACGTTTTCCCAAAGTTTCTCTTTCAATTCGGGCATGGTACGAATCATATCCAAGCGTTTCAAAGCTCCTTCCACCAATTGCATTTGGAGGGATTTTGCGAACATCTGTGATCGTAGATTGTATTTTAGGTAATTGATTATTTCCTCATCCGCAGCAATAAAAGCTCCTGTGCTGGCCATAGATTTTGCGAAAGTAGCAAAATATACATCGATTCCATCTTGTACCCCTTGCTCCTCACCTGCTCCCGCTCCAGTTTTTCCAAGAGTTCCGAAACCGTGGGCATCGTCCACAAAAAATCGGAAATTGTATTTTTTCTTAAGAGCGATAATCTCCTTCAATTTTCCTTGTTCACCTCGCATTCCGAAAACACCTTCAGATATAAGAAGAATTCCTCCACCGGTCTTTTCCGCAACTCTGGTAGCGCGTTCCAAGTTCTTTTCGATACTTTCCATATCGTTGTGCTTATAAGTGAATCGCTGGCCTAGATGAAGCCGAACCCCATCGATAATACAGGCATGAGCATCTACATCATAAACAATTACATCATCTTTAGAAACTAGAGCATCAATGGTTGAAACCATTCCTTGATAACCAAAATTTAAAAGATAGGCCGCTTCTTTACTGACAAATGCAGCAAGCTCGCGTTGAAGTTGCTCGTGAAGTTCCGTGTGGCCGCTCATCATCCTCGCTCCCATTGGGTATGCAGAACCCCATTTTGCGCCAGCCTCAGCGTCAACTTTACGAACTTCGGGGTGATTTGCCAAACCTAGATAATCATTGATACTCCAGGTTACAACATCCATTCCGTTGAACTTCATCCTATTGGAGATGGGGCCTTCAAGTTTTGGGAATACAAAATAGCCTTCAGCCTGCTCCGCCCATTTTCCTAACGGACCTTTATCTTTATAGATTTTTTCGAATAAGTCTTTCATCAATTATTTTGATTTTTTTCAGCGACAAATTTAACGAAATATTAGTGATTTGCATAATTTATTTAAAGAGAAGTACTTCGCAATAACGGGGCTTTAGTGGAAAATTAAGGCTTATAAAAAGGAATTCAAATTAATTCTTTCATTTTGCTCATAAATCTGCTAGTTTTCCTTTGCCGATTTCGAACGCAAATTTGGAAGAAAATAAGCGACTCCTCCTATAAGTGGCAAGAAGGAACACATTTTATAAACAAACTCAATACTTGTATGGTCGGCCAAATATCCCAAAAATGCCGAGCCAAGACCGGCGATGCCAAAGGCGAAACCAAAGAATAGACCTGAAATCATACCAACCTTCCCGGGCAACAGTTCCTGTGCGAAAACCAAAATGGCGGAAAATGCTGAAGATAGAACCAGACCGACCATTATTACTAGAGCACCTGTCCAAAATAAATCGACATAAGGCAACAAGAGCGCGAATGGTGCTGAACCTAAAATTGAAAACCAAATAACATACTTTCTTCCAAACCGGTCACCCAATGGTCCTCCCAGAAAAGTTCCCAAGGCTACGGAGCCAAAAAATAGGAACAGATAGAACTGCGATTCCGGGATACTCACCCCAAATTTGTCGATTAGATAGAAGGTGAAATAACTGCTGATGCTGGTCATGTAAATGTATTTTGAAAAAATCAAAATCAACAAGATTCCTATTGCGCCCTTCACTTGTTTTTTTCGTAAACGAGGAGGATATTCGAGTACCTTAATTTTATTCGCCTTTCTAAAAATGAGATGTTTTTGGTACCAATGGGCAATTTTGGTCAACACGATAATGGCCAATAAAGCTAGAAGCAAAAACCATAGAATATAAGTTTGTCCGTATGGTATAACTATTAGAATAACCAATAGCGGACCTATTGCAGTTCCTGAGTTCCCTCCTACTTGAAATATTGATTGGGCCAGTCCTCTTCTTCCGCCGGAGGCTAAGTAGGCAACTCGCGAGGCTTCAGGATGAAAAATGGAAGAGCCTATACCCACAAGTCCAACGGATACCAAGATTATAGGATAATTGGTGGCAAAAGCCAACAATAAAAGACCGAGCATTGTAAAACACATCCCAAAAGCCAGGGAGTATGGTCTTGGCTTTTTATCCGTTTGAAAACCGACAATAGGCTGCAGCAACGAAGCCGTTACTTGATAAACAAAAGTGATAAAACCAATTTGGGTAAAGCTTAGGGAAAAATTATCCTTTAACAATGGATAAATAGAGGGAATAACAATTTGAAGCAGGTCATTTAAAAGATGAGAAAAAGCAATAGCAAACAGAATGGGATATACTGTTTTCTGAACCACATTGTTTTTTACCGGGTTTATGCTTGTTACTTGCTTGGGCATGCTGCGTGTGGAATAAATGGTATAACTATCAGGCTAGAGAGTAACTTGCTTTATTTATAAAAAACAAAAAACCAAACATTCTTCATATAAATGTTTGGTTTTCTTATCAATTATCAATAGAATTTATTTTAAAAACCCTATTTACTTAACATATTCAATCTTTTGTATTTCCGCAGTCTCCGAGTCGAAAAAGCCTTGCTCGTTCATCCATTTATCACTAAAAACTTTGCTCATATACCTGGAACCGTGGTCTGGGAAAATAACAACGATATTGCTATCTTCGGAAAACTCCCCTTCCTCTTCCAATTGCTTAAGTCCCTGCATTGCGGCTCCACTAGTATAGCCAACAAAAAGACCCTCTGTCTTGGCTAGTTCCCGAGCTGTATGTGCACTACTCTCGTCCGTCACTTTCTCAAATTTGTCAATTATATCGAAATCGGTAGCTGTAGGAATTAAGTTTTTTCCCAAACCTTCAATTCGATAGGGATAGATTTCGTTTTCGTCAAACTCTTGGGTCTGATGATATTTTTGAAGCACCGAACCATAAGCGTCGATACCTATTATCTTGATATTTGGATTTTGTTCTTTCAAGAAACGAGCTGTTCCGGAGATGGTTCCTCCAGTGCCACTACAGGCAACCAAGTGAGTAATTTTCCCAGCGGTCTGTTCCCAAATCTCTGGACCGGTAGAGTGATAGTGAGCATCAACATTCAGTTGATTAAAATATTGGTTGATATATACCGAACCTTTAGTTTCATGATGAAGCCGTTTGGCTACTTCGTAATATGAACGTGGATCATCTGCGCTTACGTGGGCCGGGCAAACATATACTTTGGCTCCCATGGTTTTCAACATATCAATTTTATCAGCAGATGATTTTGAGCTTACCGCCAAAATACAATCGTAACCTTTGATAATACTCACCATTGCCAAACTGAAACCTGTGTTTCCACTAGTGGTCTCAATAATAGTATCTCCCGGTTTCAGTATCCCCGATTTCTCGGCTTGTTCGATAATATAGAGTGCTATTCGGTCTTTAGTGGAGTGACCCGGATTGAAGGCTTCAACTTTTGCGAAATAATTACCTTTCATATTTTGGGTAATCTTGGCGAGCTTTATTAACGGTGTGTTACCGATAAGTTCCAAAACATTGTTGTAGGCTTGGATTTCTTCTTTCATAAAGGCAGAGTTTGTTATTAATAATATTTAGCTAAAAAACTAAATATTTTAACGCGACAAAGGTACGGAATTATTTTTATTACTCTTTGATTCCTTCCAAATCTAACAAGAAAGCATAATCCATGGCCACTTCCTTTAAAGATTCGAAACGTCCCGAAGCACCGCCATGGCCTGCTTCCATATTGGTATGGAACAATAGTAAATGTTTATCGGTTTTCATGTCTCGCAGCTTGGCTACCCATTTTGCCGGTTCATAATATTGAACTTGACTATCATGTAAACCTGTTGTTACGAGCATATTCGGATAGTTTTTCGCCTCTACATTGTCATAGGGGGAATAACTCTTTATGTAATTGTAATATTCCAAGTCGTTCGGATTTCCCCATTCATCATATTCTCCTGTGGTTAAAGGTATGGTATCGTCCAACATTGTTGTCAGAACATCCACAAAAGGCACTGAAGCAATTATTCCATTGTATAGATTAGGTGCAATATTGGCGATGGCACCCATCAAAAGTCCCCCGGCAGAACCTCCCGAAGCATAGAGATGTTTTGGAGAGGTATAACCCTGTTCCACCAAATATTCCGAAGCGGCCACAAAATCGGTAAATGTGTTCTTCTTGTTCAGTAATTTCCCATCTTCATACCACTGTCTGCCCAAATATTCGCCACCGCGAACGTGCGCAATTGCGAAAATAAATCCGCGATCCAAAAGACTTAGGCGAACAGTAGAAAAATATGGATCTATGGTGGAACCGTACGAACCATAACCATATATCAATAATGGATTGCTACCATCTTTTTTTATTCCCTTACGAAATATTAGTGAAATTGGAATCTTTTTTCCATCTGAAGCAGTAGCCCAAAGACGTTCGGATTCGTAATTATCCTTATCAAACTTTCCTCCCAGGACTTCAGTTTCCTTTAATATGGTTTTTTCCTTAGTTTCCATATTAAAGTCGATTATTGAAGAAGGAGTATTCAAAGCATTGTACCCATAACGAAGGATCTTGGTGTCGAATTCAGGATTTTGAGTGGTAAAAGCGGTGTAAGTTTCATTGTCAAAAGGCAAATAATAATCAACTTTATTGTTCCATCCTTTAATCCGTAATTGGGTAAGACCGTTGTTTCGTTCACTCACAACCAAATAATCCTTGAAAATATCGATATCCTCCAGCAAGACATCCATACGATGTGGAATCATATCAACCCAGTTTTCCTTGGTAGTTTTATCGAGAGATGTTTTCATCAACTTAAAATTGAGTGCCTTGTCCTTATTGGTCAACACATACCAGTTGTCACCATAATGTGAAATATTATATTCCAAGCCTCTTTCACGTGGTTGAAAAACCTTGAACTTTCCAAGTGGGTTGTCGGCCTCTAAAACCCTGAATTCAGAAGTTAAGGTGCTGTAGGAACCAATAACAATAAACTTTCGGGATTTTGTCTTAAAAACATAGGTCCCAAAAGTGTCGTCATCTTCCGTAAATACAAGTTCATCCTTCGAAGGATCCGTTCCCAAAGTATGTCGGTAAATCCTATCTGCACGCAAGGTCTTTTCATCTTTTCTGGTATAGAAAAGAGTTTTATTATCACTGCCCCAAGTAGAACTTCCTGTCGTAAGGGGAATCCTTTCAGGAAAAATCTCACCTGTTTCCAAGTTTTTGATATAAATATCGTATTTTCTTCTGCTTAAGGTATCCACCCCAAAGGAAACCAATTTATTGTCCTCCGACACGCTCATTCCGCCCAAGTTATAAAAAGAATATCCCTTGGCCATTTCATTTACATTGAAAAGAATTCCCTCTATAGCATCCAAGGAACCTTTTTTCCGAGTGTAGATTGGATAATCCTGACCTTTTTCAAATCGGGTGATGTAATAATACCCATTCAACTTATAAGGAACCGACTCATCATCTTCCTTAATTCGCGCTTTCATTTCCTCAAAGAGATCTTCCTTAAATTTTTTGGTATGGGCGGTCATCTTATCATAATACTCATTTTCCGCATTCAGATAGTCTATTACTTTTGGATCGTCAGGATTGTTGAGCCAATAATAATTGTCCAAACGAACATCGCCTTGAGCTTCAAGATTCTTGGCTATTTTCTCTGCTTTTGGGGGATTGATTTTCATAGTATTTTCTGAAATATTTTGCGCTATTAATGAGGACGCAAAAGTAAGGTAAGCAAATGAAAGGAAGGTCAATTTTATCATTATCTAAGGTTTTTAAAACGATTACAAAGTAGTAAATTTGTACAGAATTATAAACTATAAATACTTGTCCGCGAAATTATCTAATTTACTGAAATGACATAAGACGAAAGGGCGTAGGACGTAAGACTGTTTCATCTTTTTTAATTAGAATTGGTGATTCAACATTTTTTTTGCCCTAGGTGGTATGTCTGTCCACCGTGGCGGATCATACTGCCTTATGTCTTTTTAGATTTATAAGCGTATAAACAAAAACCACAAAATTATGTTCGGAGATTTAATGGGAATGATGGGTAAACTTAAAGAAACCCAAGAAAAAGTTGAGGCCACAAAAAAACGCCTGGATACCGTACTTATAGATGAGGCGAGCAGTGACGGTCTTCTGAAAATAACACTTACGGCAAACCGGGAAATTAAAAGTATTTCAATTGATGATAGTCTGCTAGAGGACAAGGAGCAGCTAGAAGATTATTTGGTGTTGACATTGAATAAAGCCATCGGAAGAGCTACAACTATAAATGAAACCGAATTGGCCGCGGTAGCCAAAGAAGGTATGCCCAATATTCCTGGGTTGGATGGGATGTTTAAGTGAAATTCCAAAGAACAGATTCTAATTTCCAAAAAAAACTTGCCTGTCAATTTACTGGAGGTTTGATGGCAGACGGGTTTCAATGGTCAAATTCCAAATTTGTCCGCTGGATCTTGTCAAAGTACCAAATTTTGGAAATGGACAAATCAACTTTATCTCATTTTGGAATTATTTAGACCAGGCAGTCCATTGATTAGATGAATATACTTTCTCCTACCCTTCAACATTTTGATCAAGATTATTAGAACTTTCTATTCTCCGCTTCAATTTCAAGGGATACAACACATAATAATATAGGATAAGATATAGCGAACTCCCAATAATAATGACAGCGAGCCAGTCTGGCATATCTGTGTGCCGGGTTACGAAACCTTCCAGAAATCCAGCGATTATAAAGAATGGAACGGTGCTGAGCAAAATCTTAAGGCCGTCTTTGGCACCGCGGATAAAAGACTGCAATCGGGTGTAGGTTCCTGGAAACAAAATACTGTTTCCTAAAACGATCCCTGCACATGCGGCAATAATAATCACCGAAATTTCAATAGTTCCGTGAATCCAAATAGTACGTGCAGATTCCCAGAGCAAACCCTTCTCATAGAAGAAGTATTGAAAAGAACCGAGCATTATCGCATTCTGCATAATAATATAAACAGTTCCTATACTTAGAAAAAGACCAAATGAAAAGGCCATCAAGGCAACTTTAATGTTGTTGATTGTTATCCCCAGAAACATATTCATCTCCCCCATTTCCTTATAAACAGCCATGGGATCGCCTTTATCAATGTTTGCCAAGGTCATATTTACATAGGCATCACCCATTATAAGCCGAACGAAACTGCCATCGGAAGCTGCAGAATACGCTCCAATAATTGCAAAAAGTAAAAACAGCACAAAGGAGAACAGCAATTGCTTGTGATATTGCGAAAAGAAAAGCGGGAATTCCTTAGTATAGAAAGTTATAAAACGCTTTCGCGATTCGCGTTTTGTCCTATATATTTTTTGATGGGCCAGTGCAGAAAGACCGTTTAGGTATTTTAAAGTATTGCTATTGGGATAAAAAGTCTGGGCATAACTGAGGTGATCGGTCACTTCCACGTATAGGTTGCTCAATTCGTCAGGATCCACGGAAACATTATTCCGAAGAACGCTTTCAAATTTTAACCATTTAGCTTTATTTTGCTTCGCAAAGGCAGCTTCGCGCATATAAGAGTGTAGTTTTGCCCAAAGGAACAGATTTAATGGATAATTTTCAAATAGAAACGGCCCAAAATGTGAACATCGTCCAGAATGTTGCGGGCATTGGAGAACGGATCCTCGCCTTTCTTATTGATTTATTGGTTATCGGCGTTTATATTTTCGCCATTATTTTTGTATTGTCGAACCTGGAACTCGGAGATGATTATTGGATGCTAATTGGGATCACAATCGGTCTTCCTATTTTTTTATATCATCTTTTATGGGAAATGCTATGGAACGGGCGAAGTCCAGGAAAGGCAGCAATGGGATTACGGGTAGTAAAACTGGATGGAACAAAACCTGCTTTCTCAAATTATCTTTTACGATGGTTATTGCGGATTATTGATATTTCTGTTACAAGCGGCTCCTTGGCGCTCGTTACTATTTTATTAAATGGCAAAGGACAACGTGTCGGGGATATTGCCGCATCAACAACCGTGATCACGGAAAAACAGACCGTTCAATTTTCAAACATTTTATTGGCCGATATTCCTGAAGGTTATATTCCAATATATCCACAGGTCACTATCTTTAGCGACAATGAAATACAAACCATCAAGAATATTTTTGACCAGGCCCGATGGAGCAGAAACCATCACGTAATTTTGAAACTGGCCAACCAGGTGGCAAAAGTGATGGAGATCCAGTTGGAAGAAACTCCGATGACGTTTCTTGATCGTGTAATAAAAGATTATAACTATTATACCCAGAACATGTGAACCTGATTTTAATTATAGATATTATAGGAACCATCGCATTCGCAATTTCGGGAGTTCTTATGGCACTCAACAAGAGATTGGATCCTTTTGGAATTCTGATTATTGCCTTTGTCGCGGCGATAGGAGGAGGAACCTTACGTGATATTCTCATCAATGCACCCGTAGCCTGGATGCGAGATTTAACCTATGTATATGTTATTTTTGGTACTACCTTTCTCACGGTCGTCTTTAGAAAAAGATTGAATTACATCCGACGTTCCCTATTACTATTTGACACAATTGGAATTGCCCTCTACACCATTGTTGGAATTGAAAAAGGAGTTGCCGCTGGATTCTCACCACTAATCTGTATTGCTTTGGGAACGATAACAGCGTGTTTTGGAGGAGTAATTCGCGATATTCTTTGTAACGAAATTCCAATTATTTTCAGAAAGGAGATCTATGCGACCGCCTGTATCATCGGAGGTTCTGTCTATTTTATATTATTGGAAACACCTCTTTCCCTTAATTTTATCTTCGTCATTTCAGGAGCCATTGTTATGATTATAAGATTGTTGGCGGTTTATTTTGACCTCTCGTTGCCGAGTGTTTATACGAAAAAGGAGATGGAGTGAGTTGAGGAGTTGAGAAGTTGAGAAGTTTATGAGTTTATGAGTTTATGAGTTGAGGGTTGAGAAGTTTAGGAGTTGAGTAGTTGAGGAGTATATTATTTTTACAATAGTAGCATTTTGGATTTTGTTGTTTGTTGTTTGTTGTTTGGTGTTTGAAGTTTGATTTTTGGAGTTTGATTTTTGAGGTTTATTTGGAATTTGGTATTTGGTATTTGATATTTGGTACTTGTTATTTGGTATTTCCCATTTGGTATTCACTCCAAAACCTTCGCCGAAATATAAATATTGTTCAAAGGCCAGTCCCCGCTATCAGCTTCCACTTTTGAGATTTCCTCCACTACATCCATTCCTTTTGTCACCTTTCCGAAGATGGTGTATTTGCCATTTAAATGTGTGGTGGAAGATTTTGGGCCAAGGAAGATGAAAAACTCATAGGGAGCAGATTTGTTATCGGGATTTTCTCTGTATTCCTTCGCTCCCGAAACAGTTCCATATTCATGAACTCTACCCGGAATTATCTCTGCTGGAAGCAAGTAGTCTTTTCCGAGCTTGGCGCGCTTTTTTGGAGTGGAAACCAAATCACTGTTCCCCCCTTGGATAATAAAGTTTGGCACCACCCGATGGAAAAAAGTTTCATCAAAATAATGCTGCTTTACCAAATAAATAAAATTTGCACGGTGCAGTAGAGTGTCCTTAAAAAGCTCAACTTCAATATCTCCAAAAGTTGTGCTAATTAAAACTTTGGTTTCAGGATTCTTCTGGCCGTATTCGGTTAAAAAAGAAACTACATTATCATTGGTAATTTCTGGATATTCTCTCGAATCTTTCCTTTTATCCTCAATTTTTTGCTCCTTAGATTGTTTAAGAGCTGAAGTATCATTTCGGATTTCGTTTTCGATTTCGATTTCGTTTTCCGTTTGGGCCTTCTTTTCCTTATCTTCACAGCTTCCGAAAAAAAGAACAATTCCTAATAAATAAACAAATAGCTTTCCCATAAATGAATTTTCAAGATTTTGAAAAACGGATTGTAAAAATAGAAAAAATGGATCTTCCGGGCGAAACCATTCAATATAAAATGGCTCCCCTAGAACGTGTAAGGGGACTTAAAGGAAAAGTTATAGATATAAACAATGCCAAAAGAGCAGGAGTTATGGCACTTTTCTACCCCACTAAAGAATTTGAAACCAACTTGATTTTAATACTTCGGAAAACTTATAAAGGAGTTCACTCGGCCCAAGTAAGCTTCCCCGGAGGTAAAATGGAGAAAGCCGATAGCTCGGTAGAGGAGGCAGCTCTGCGAGAAACCGAAGAGGAAGTTGGTATTCCCCGAAACAACATTGAGATTATAAAAAAACTAACGGAAATTTATATTCCTCCCAGTAATTTTTTTGTCCAACCATTTTTGGGTATAACTCCAAAGACCCCAAAATTCATTAGGGAAGAAAGAGAGGTAGAAGCCTTGATAGAAGTTAGTCTGAACGATTTTATGGATGAACATTGCGTCACCACCGAAATTCTTTCCACTTCCTACGCCACAGACTGGGAAGTACCTGCCTTCCATTTGAACGGGCACATTGTTTGGGGCGCTACTGCAATGATGCTCAATGAGGTGCGCGAATTACTATTTCGAGTTCTTTAAAACCTTAATTTACTATATTTGCCAAGTCAAAAAAATAAAAAGCCCATTATGGTTTTTGAATTATAATGGTGAATTTCTATTGGGGTTACGTAATAGCAGAATAAGGGAAATTGAATTACAATACCGAAGATCTCGGGTGCAGATCAGACGAAAGATAAACTTCTGAAAATAAAATTTAGAGAAAGATTAAAAATAAGAAGTTAAAAGTTTTGAAATAGAGATGAAAATTAAGATAATCCCCATTAACTTTGATGAAATCGTGCTTGTTGATTTAATTTGGCAATCTACTTTATAAACTACTTACAAATTTAAACCAACCACTGAAAATGGGCCTTTTCAAAAGAAATCCATTCGGGCATATTCTTTTTATTAAACTCTGGCTTATCCGGATTATGGGAGCCATGACCCACCGCCGTTTCAAAGGGTTTAACGAATTAAAAATCCACGGAAGCCAAGTTATCAGAGATCTTCCAGACAAAAATGTTCTTTTTGTAAGTAACCACCAAACCTATTTTGCGGATGTCGTGGCGATGTTCCACGTTTTTAACGCCAGTTTGAGTGGACGGGAAGACAATATAAAAAACATTGGCTATCTGTGGAATCCAAAACTCAATGTGTATTACGTTGCCGCCAAAGAGACCATGAAGGCCGGATTATTGCCCAAAATTATGGCTTATGCCGGCTCGGTGAGTATTGAGCGTACGTGGCGAGAAAAAGGAAAGGAAGTCAATAAACAGGTTAAAATGAGCGACGTTAGCAATATTACCACGGCGCTTAATGATGGCTGGGTTATTACTTTTCCACAAGGGACCACAAAACCTTGGAACCCAATTCGCCGAGGGACTGCCCATATCATTAAAAAGAATAGGCCTGTTGTTGTTCCTATCGTTATTGACGGTTTTAGAAGGTCATTCGACAAAAAGGGGCTCCGTGTCAAAAAGAAAGGTATTCTTCAGTCCATGGAGATCAAACCCCCTCTGGATATTGATTATGAAAACGATACTATGGCCGAAATTGTAGAAAAATTGGAATATGCCATTGAACAACATCCTTCATTTCTTAAAGTTATCCCTATCGAGGAGCTAAAAAATGAAGAGGAACTCAACAAGGAACGCCAGTGGCGTTATTAATTGGGAATCCTGCCGAAAGTCAATTCAAATTTTGTGGTCTTCACTCCTGTTCTTCTTAAAAAATCCCACACGCTACTTTTTTAAGATTTTTATAATCCCTGATTTTTGAATATATTGCGAGGACAACTTTTCATAAATTTAAATAATCATCTATTATGTTTGAACTTAAAAAAAGCGGCGAAAAATTTCATTTTGTACTCAAAGCGGCAAACGGGCAGGTTATTTTGTCCAGTCAGATGTACGCTTCAAAGGCTTCCGCACTGAATGGCATTGAATCTGTAAAAACCAATTCTGGAAATGATTCTCTATATGAGAAAAAAACAGCAGTTAACGGAAAATTCCATTTTAATCTAAAATCTACCAATGGTCAAATAATTGGCAGTAGCCAAATGTATGCTTCAGACAGTGGAGTTACTACGGGTATAGAATCAGTCAAAAAGAATGCGCCAGAAGCTTCTGTTAAAGAAGTATAACGCTTTATTGACTACAATTCAAAAGAGGTAATGAATAATCAGTTATTCATTACCTCTTTTTATATTATTTCTTCTTCTAAGGAAATACTACACTAAGCTGATTTCAATTTATCCGCATGCATCTTTCGAAGTTTCGCGATTTTTGGTGAAATGACCACTCTGCAATATCCTTGGGACGGGTTATTCTTATAATAATCTTGATGATCCTTTTCTGCTGGGAAAAATTTCTCTAATGGAGAAAGCTCGGTTACAATTGGGTTATCGTAATGAGAAGCCATTTCCTCCAAGACTTTTTCGGCTATTTCTTTTTGTTCATTGTCGTGATAAAAAATCACCGATCGATATTGCGTTCCCATATCTGCTCCCTGCCGATTTAAGGTTGTGGGATCGTGACTGGTCATAAAAATCTCTAACAACTCTTTATATGAAATAATATTTGGATCAAAGCTCACTTGAATTACCTCGGCATGACCTGTTAATCCACTGCATACTTCGCGATATGTTGGAGTTCCGGGAACATTCCCACCGGAATAACCTGAAACAACTTTTTCTACTCCCTTTATCTGATCAAAAACAGCTTCGGTACACCAAAAGCAACCTCCACCTACTGTCATTCTTTGCAATTCTTTATTTTCCATTGTGCATTTTTAGAACAACAAAGTTACTGACTTAAAGATTGCTTTTAATTAAGGTGATGTTAAAGGGGGGCTACTATGTTTGAAATTTGAATATTTGAGTAGGGATTGTAATGTTGTTAATTTCAAAATATACTTTATAATCTCTATAATTCGTAATGAATGAACTGAATTCCATCAATCCTTAATAAAACCAGAATCTGCTGAAATTAAAGGTATATCTAGATAAATAGAAGTTGCGGCTATAATACTACTGGTAATTTATTGCCTGAATTAGTTCTAATCCTTATTGCCTCATTTTTTATTGGTGAATTGATAAGGATAATTTTACATTCGGACAAAAAACTCTGTATTTGATTTATTTATTCTTCTGTAATGCCTTTATAACTAAGTAATTCCATTTCGGTGATTATCGATACATAGAGAAATTTTAGTTGAAGGAAATCAGCGAGGGTTTGATCGCCATATTGCTGTCTAGCAATAACTTAATCCCACTCATCCCTCATCTCCTTTTGAATAGCCAAAGCATCTTTCTTGAGCTTGATTGTACCACAATATTTATGTACGTCCATCCCTTTGCGCTTTCGGTTTTTAAAGAGATTCTCAAGCAAATTTCGCATGCTCTTTTTACTTGCTCCTTGTTTTAATACAGCTACCATCTTTACAAATTTAAACTATCCTCAAAATTAAGAAATAATCGATAATACAAAACCACACTTTAATAGTCCTTTCCCTATCAAAATTTCCACACAAAACTGAAATTGAAAATCAGATGATGCAAGTTAATAAGTCGTGATTCGTGGCTCAAATCGTTCCCGATAAAAAATCGGGACAGGCTATGTTTCGTGAATCCTTCTCCCTAATATCACTTAGCATCCTTATACGTCTCATACATCGACCCAAAATGGGATTTGATAAACAGTTCAAAAGGAATTTCCTCTTGCTTGATAAAACCCTTATTTTTCAATTTTCCTTCTGAAACCAAATCTACCACAGTGGAAATACTACAAGCCGTAGTCCAACTTATGGCGCGCCAGTCTTTATTGTCCAATGTAATTCTGCGGTATGATTCTGAAAATTCCTTTCTTCTCAATTTACCATCCAGGATCCCTTCAACAGCCGCATACACCAAAACAATATCTTCATCAACCAAGGGCAAGGCATTGTTTAAAATATCCTTTGCCAACTTCCGGTCGTTTTTCAAAAGTAGATCATAGAGCAATAATTTCATTCCATCTCTGTGTCCGGGATATCGTATGGTTTTATAATTTAAAGTATCTACTTTTCCATCCATGGTCTCACACATAGTTCCCAAACCGCCAGAGGTTAAAAACGCTTCATATTGACGGCCGTTAATATTTATGGATTCTACATCATCCAAGGAACTGAGCATTTTTCGTTCTCCATTGTGGATTACTTCTGCATCGTTTAGATATTCGTTGATAACTCCTTCGGCACTCCAAGTAAAACTATAACCCAATTGCCCCATCGGATGTAATGGCAAAGCACCAACTCTTAGTTTTATCGAACGAACTTCGGAAAACTTACTGTATAAACCTGCGCCGAGAATCCCGATAAAACCTGGAGCCAATCCGCATTGAGGTGCTAAAACGGACTTGCTGTTTTTGGACATTTTTTGAATGGCATTCAAGGTGGGGACATCTTCTGTTAAATCGAAATAATGGACTCCCATATCCACCGCTGTTTCTGCTATTTTTATATTGAGAAAATACGGCAAACAAGAGACAACGGCGTCTTTGTCCTTGAGGAAATCACGGATATTTTTATCGTTGGAAACATCACCTTTCAAAATATCAAAAGGAAATTTTTCCTTGATGTCGAATTGATCCATTCCCTGTACTTCATACTTTTGACTCAACAAAGTAGCAACAAGACTGCCCACTTTTCCAAGTCCTAAAACACCTATTTTTTTTATCATTATTTCAATTTTTAGACAAGGAATAAAGTTAACTTTTTAAGATAAGCAAACCAAAGAAAAAGCGGTGGCTTTATTTATATGTTTTAGTTGGATTATGGGTGATATCCATCATAGGTTATGTTTGAACTTTACTTCATTAACTTCAAAACCCTTAGCAATTCCTTTAGAGGTCATTATTGACGATATAATGAACTACCACGATGCAGGCATCGGGGAATTAAACCCTAAGTGATTAACGTTCCCGCTTTCAGCTTATTCTAAAACGGATATCCAATTCCAAAATTGAAAATAGTTTCATCGACCTTGAAATCAAATCGCGGTCCATCTTCTACTGATGGATCGTGGAATGGCGCAGCGAAATCAAAACGGACCACAAAACCTTGAACATCCACTCGTAATCCCACACCTGCCCCCATTCCGAGTTCATTAATAAAGTTTGAGGTGAACTTGTCCTTGTAATCATAAGCTTCATTCGCCGTGGAATTCCAAATATTACCGGCATCAACGAAAACCGCACCTTTAAGAAAGGAAATAATAGGAAAACGATATTCTATATTGGCCTCTAACCGGATATTTCCTGTTAGGTCCATGTAATTGCTATCAGGATCGGCATCGCTATTGTAGGTTCCAGGCCCCAATGACCTAATCCGGAAAGCACGTACACTGTAAGGACCCCCAGAATAATATTGTTTTACGTAAGGCATAACATCCGAATTACCATAGGGCATTCCATAACCTCCAAACAATCTAGTAGCAATTGTTTGTTCTTTCCCGATTTTAAAATGATACCTAAGGTCTACATCCGCTTTGGCATATTGGGCATATTCCATTCCCAAAAATGATTTTTTCCCATCTTCATTTTCTTTCCCCAATAAACTGATACTGTTACCTGCAATATCAAGATTTGCATTGACAAAAAACTGATTCTTTCGATACGAATCGACCATACCATTATAAGTAAAGGAATAATGGAGTCCGGAAATAAATTGTTGCTCAAAACTTCGCTGGAGAAAGGGATTATTCCTTAAGATGGAATCAAATTCCACCGAAGTTTTTAACAACTTGGTGTAATTAATAGAAACTGGAATAATCTCGTGTGTAATATACCGGTTTGCCCGCCAAGAATAACCAAATTGCCCCGTTAACGCCAAAAGTGAATACAATTTGGTCCTGCTGAGATAATCCCCGCTTACGCTCATTTTTGTTTTGGGGATGTCATATTTAAAAAAATCGTCATTTATTTTTATGGGGAACAGTACTCGGGGAAAAATAAGTTCATTTTTTAATCCAAATTCAATACTTTCCTTTCCTCCTTCTTCCCCTCCTCCTGCTTGGAATTCATAGCCAAATTTTCCCGTGGTATTAAAAGTTTCGCCCCCCTTGAACAAATCTCTATTACTATATGTCAAGGATATACCAGGCCCAGCAAAATCGTTCGATTTTGTCACAGCCTGTAATTCCGCTCGTATGGCGCGTTTGTTAAGTGGAGACAGATAAATATTCGTTTCCAAAATCCCCAAACTGTCTGTTAGTAATGAATCTTTTTCTTTGTATTGGATATTGACAAACTTATAGACGCCAATTGTGGAAAGCCTGCGAGCAGTGTTTCTGGAATCATCGGGACTATAGAGCTGACCTTCTTCCAAAGTAATATAGGGATCCAAGTATTTGGGTTTAAAGAAATCCTCACTATTTATATAGTTTTTATCATTGAAACGAACCTTTTCCTTTACAGTGGAGTCTTGTACATCATAATGAGCATACACATTGATTTTTGAAATCCTGTAGGGAACAATCGATTTTTGGGGAACATCCTTTTTTAAGCGCAGAAAAAGATCGAATCGCTTGTTGTTGTACTGATTCGTATCAGCCTCAAAAATGAGAAATCCCGAATTGAAATTATAGTATCCTATTTTCTTCAAATCACTATCAATCCGTTCCCGTTCCATTTTTAGATTAGATAAATCAAAGCGCATCCCTTTGTCAAGTTTTGATTCGGATACACTAGATTGTATTTTTGAATAAATGGGTTCTGGAAGTGTGTCCACTTTATACCGCTCCATTCTATATGCCGTGGGAACATGAAGTGTATACGTTATGGAAGCTTCCTTTTCTTTTTCCTCAAATTCGGAATGTGCACTACTGTAAAAAAATCCTCGATTTTCAAGTCTGTTCAGCAAGATTTCCTCTACCTCAAACGGTTTTACATCACTTTGATAAACTGGTTCTTCCCCTAATTTTTTGTATAAAAACTTATTGATAAACCCTGGTTTTTCTTGCTGCATCTTATAATAGAAATGAAGACCAAGACGCATTCCCAAAAAGCTTTTGTTGGGCTTGGGTCGCAGAGCCTCCTTCAACACCTGTTTAAGTTGCTTTTCCTTTTCAATAATAGAATCCGATTTAATTTCGATATCGGCACCGGTATAAAGTCGCTCCCCTTCTGGGATATATTTTTTTACGGCACAGGATTGCATCACGATAAAAATCACGGATAATATCAATACAATCTTGAGAGTAGTATACTTCAACTTAAGGTTTTTTAAAATTAACTGTAACTTCCATTATTCATTCATCCGTATTTTCTTTCCCCTTTTCTAGGGATTCCAATCTTTTTTTTCTCCTTTTCTGCCTTTTCTTTCCTCTCCCTTTCTTCTTTTACTTTCTTTAATTCCCTTCTAGCCTCTTTTTCCTTTTTAGTTTCTCCGTGCAAAAGAGCATCCCAAAGTTCACTGAACTTATTGAATTCTTGGGTGAAAATCAAGGCAATTCCACTGACAATGGTTTGACCATCAATTATATTTTCGTATTCGTTTTTTTGAAAGCCTTTCAATCTATAGCGACCATTTTCAGTTAAAAGATATTCCAAGCTAACATTGCCAATAATTGGAGTGGGCTCGTTTGTGGGACTACTTCCCTGCAGATCCACTTCACTTCCTACTCGCACTATCAATCGATCATTAAAAAGTTTTTTCTGTGCCGCAATGTCCAGTTGGGTCCGTTCTTGCGGAGTTTCTCCTTGATAATCGGTGTAACTATCCAAGCCAAAATCGAGTTCTAGACCTGTGTTTCCAAGTAATTTATCAGAAAAGGTATTCAATTGATCGGAAAGAGCGTCGTTTAAATTATCTCGGGCTACAGATGCAAACCCTCCACCACTTCCGTCGCTTCCCGGTTCCGGATAAAATCGATTTAACACCAACAGCGAAAATACCTGTCGGTTTAATTCACCTTCCTGCTGGTTTACCTGCTGTATCCTACCATATACTTGTCCACCGATGGCACCTTGCTCCGCCTCGGGCATATCCAAATCAAAGGAAATTACCGGTTTTTCCAATTCCCCATCTATATTCAAATAAACATAAAATGGCAATACTTGCCGATATTTCCCTTTTACAGACGGATCGGCGCCTGAACTTATAGGTGCCATTAAGGATGAAGCGGAAGTTTCCACCTTATAAATCGCCTTGACATCCAGTTTCGCATCGAATGGGTCGCCAGCCCAACTTACTCTGCTTCCGGGTGCAAGTTCAAAACGTCGATTTACCAAATTGTAAAGGTTCATTTCATAATGACCACCGGCAATATCGTAAAGTCCAGTAAGATTTATTCGACCATTCGGATTCATAGTGAAGTTGAAATCGCCATCGCCATAAACCTCGAAATTGTCACCGGTTTCCTGATCAATAATTATGGTAATCTTCGCTTTCTTTCCAATTTTTAAAAATGCATTTATATCGAACCCTGTCAAGGTTGCAGATTTTTCCTCTGTTCGGGTTAGCACAGCCTCGGGATCTTCTCTATTTACAAAAATAACTATACCATCTCTCTCTTCAATAGCCACAGAGGAGGATGGCAGCACATAGGTGATGTTCGTATCGTCATCAACGGTGAGTCTGGCATCCAGCTTGGGAATTTGTAAATCGCCGGTTAATGTTGCATCGGCATCAAAAGATGCTTTTCCGTAAAGCATGTCATTATCATCCTTGGTGGCATTGATCAATTGAAAATTTTCGGCATTTAATTTTAAATTGAAGGTAGGATTCACGAAACTTTCAGTACCAATATTTCCCGTTAAAACTAGCTCGTTGTTGTTTTCGTCAAGCACAGTGAAACCATCCATATAAAAACCGGAGTTGTCCAATTTCAAGGTCTCATTTACCAGGGTAAAAGGTGCATTCAACTTTGAAATTGTGAATGCTGCGTTATTAAAGTTTAAGCTTCCTTTGTATTGCGGATCTTTTGTTGTTCCAGTAACATTGAATTTTCCTGAAAAGCTTCCATCCGTATTTTTAATTTCTCCTAAAGAAAACCCTTCCAGCGCATGCATATTGATTTTGTTTATCACCAAATCCAAATCCTGCCTGCCCTCGGTTTCACTTGCAATATAATCTCCTTTCAAGTCTAGATCGACTTCTCCTTCCTTCATGGCCATTTTAAAATCGTACCGATCCCCGCCTGCGGATTCGGCATTTATGGTAAGTTTTCCTAAATCCACATCTAGCATTTCTAAATTCTGGATCATCAAATCTGCCAAAAGACCGGTTTTGCCATAAGGTTCTACCAAGGTTAAATTTCCATTCAGATTTCCTTTTGCCAATTCCTCTTCCGGATTTAGGTAATTTAGGATTTCGCTTAATTTGAAATTTTGAAATTCAATTGCGGCGTGATCTCTTGAAATACCAGGCATCTTATCTGTAAGTTCCACCTTTTCATCTCCCCGGGTAAATCGGAAATCATTAAAAGCAACTTTTTTTCGGGTAATAAGTACTTCATTATTTTCAGGAGTTTCCCATTTGTTCCTATCAAGAATCAAACTATCCGGTTTTACGTGAAATCGCAATTCTTCAGCAGTGCCCGTAATCTGTGAATTGATATTGATCAAAATACTGTCTTTATGAACCGCGGTAAAAGCAAGATTAAGTTCTTCGTTTTGCTGGCGTCCGGAAACTTTTGTTTTCGGAACTTCCAGCGGACCAGCTTTTAATCGGTTGAAACCAAGATCGAACACAAACTTTTCCTTATCGCTATCCATTGTAAAAGCAAGACTATCCAGTTCATTGCCTCCATAATTAATATGGGGTGCCTGGATCTTTGCCGCCAATCTTCTTTCGCTTTGATCAAAATATGCGGCGATTTTAATAGTATCCAAATCATTTACATTCACCAAAAACACTTTATTGAGAACGGGAGCTTGGGCAATTCTTCCAATAATCTTTAGCTTTACCGGATCTTCCACAGTATCCGCCAAAACTATTTTTTTTGAGAAATAACTCGAAATATGCTGTTGAACTGCTTTTGAAAATGTCTCTGGATCGGTATTACTTTCCAGACTCAATTGCAGAATTCTATTATCGATCCAAACGGAAGTAGTGTCGCTGCGGATGTGGGCTGTGGCCAGCACATCTCCCAAAAGATAGGTTTTATTGTCATAAACCACTACCCCATCTCCAATGGTCGAAATCACATCAAAACCATCTTTGGAACCTTCGAAATCGGCATCCAACTTCATCCCGGTTCTCACATCGCGATCCATCAATCCAACTGCTTGAAGATTCACTCCTTTTACATTAAGATGGGCACTGACTTTTGGAGATACAGAATCCAAAAGAACATCTGCCTTAAAGTCCAAGTCTAAGTTTTTGTCTTTATAAGCGGAAACGATATCACCCTCGCCATCTTTTATTTTTCCGTTGATAGCCCAATCTTTTATGGCATAGCCCCTGAATTGAAAACTTGAAATATTGGCATCCAAAGTTGCATCCAAACTGTTGATATCCTTACCAGAACCCTGAGTTTTTATACTTAAACTCAACGCACCAAATTCCTCGTTGTTCAGCAGTTCGTTAAGCTTGTATTCCTTTATTTCTACATCGGCATCAAAAGCAATTTCAGAATCATTCTTAAAGTGGCCATCAATTATTGCAATTCCTTGAGAAGTAGTAAGATTTGCTTTCGCATAAATATCTTCAAGATTACCTTTGGCATTTCCTTCCAAGGAAACATCCTCAGGCAAACTGACACCTAAATCCTTTTCACTTACAAACTGAATCAAATCCACGCGCTTGGTTTGGGCTGAAAAATGGGGAATATTGAATTTTAGGTTCTCGGGATTAGTCGCGTTTTGGACTAAACCATTTGCAGAAATCCGAGTGGAATTGCCCCAGTTCACATTTAACTTCGGAATTGTTATAGCCGATAAATATCCTGAAGCCTTGACATTTCCAGAAAGTCGTTTTTTGCTGAGGGTACTTAAATATTCGTTTTTACGAAGTTCCGGTTGAAATTTGAATACTTCTTTTAAATCCACTAAAAACGAAGGAACATCAAGTGCCATCTTGGATTGATCTGGGTTTTCTATCAACTCCACCAGGGATTTATAATCCAATCGGACTTTTCCGTTTAGACGATTATCATTTAGAGCAAGTTTTAATTTGTTTACTTCCAGATATTTATCCGAAGCATCTAAATTGAAGGTCAATTCCTTTAAATTGAGACCAGAACCTTCTTGAAAGCTGAGTTCATCCAGATTTAGGCCTGGATGTTGATCTTTTAAGAAAATATCATTTGCCTTAAGCGTGAAATCCTGAAGGGCAATAGCATTGGGATTGAAAACATCCTTTTTCACTTCATTTTTCCCAACAAAATAACTGATGTTATTTCCTTCCATATCAATATCAGAAACTGCTAATCTGAAATCTGGCCATTCAAATTTTTGTATGTCTTCTTTGGCTTCGTCCTTAACTTCTTCAGCCTTCTGGGTTATTGCATTGGTTTCTGTTTCGGTATTTAAGGTAATGATGGAGTTTTTCAATCTAAAATCTCCAATGTCGATTGTATTATTGGCTAGATCCGCCTTCTTCATTTCCAAAAACAAATCTGCAATTTCCATTTCCGCAGCGATTCGATCGCCATAGGATTGATAATCGACAAAAACGTTTTTAAGGGTAATCTTATCTAATTCCAAAAATGGTAACGGGCTGTCATCCTTTGGCTGAGGAGGAACCGGCGATTGGATGTATTTAATTTTCGCATTTGAAATGGCAGCCTGCGAAGCACGGAAATCCATATTTTCCAGATCGGTTTTTTTCATTTGCAGATTCAATCTTCCTATTTGGAAGCGACTGTCAATTCCCAAAACCGCATCGTCAAAAACAATATCGAAATCCTTAAAATTGAAATCTCCCAGGATAATATTCATTGGGGAAGAAGTTGTATCCTTTGCCACCATCGTGGTATCGGGAGTAACAAAAGCATCTATCAGAAATTGAAAATTATAACCTGCCAAAGAATCCTTTCGAATTACATTGGCGCGAAGCCCTTCCCAATTTAGGTTGTCAATTCCAAAACTATTTCCACGAATAAGAGGCATTACCGGAATATCGGCTTCAAGCGATTTGGAATAAATTAAAGTGTCACCTTTTTTGTCCTCCAAATAAAGCCCCTTTAACATCACATTTCCATCGAAGGTGATGAAAAGTTTATCGATCTCAACCTTGGTATGTGTTTTTCCAGAAACGTATTTTACAGCTCTTTGAACAATGATATTCTGTCCCCACGGGCTGCGAACAAAGAGAATAAGAAGAAACACCAGCAGTATAAGAATCCCGAAAAACCATCCGATTATCCTTAAAACTCTGTGTTTTTTCTTCTTTTTAGTTTTTTTCTCTTTCTCTTCCAAAGGTATTAGAGTAGTTTTCAAAAATATGAAAAATACATAACACAAAATCCCATAATCCCGCTAACTATAAGGATTTAAACATAAATCTATGTTAAATATTCCTATTGAAATAACTGAAATTTCAATCGATCCTCCTTCTTTATAAAGGTGAATGATTTCCGAAGCGATAAACACGGATATTGTTGAGTGGAAATGAATAACCACGGTGCTTTAGCCCATGGTTAAAAAGTCAAGTTCAACTCTGGTTTTAGCCACAATTCCCTAACTTGGTCTAAAATTTCTTTGTGCCAACTCCTTTCTCACTCTACTCAGACTTTCAGGAGTGATTCCCAAATAGGAAGCTATCATCCATTGCGGCACTCGCAACAGCAAATCTGGGTACATTTCAATAAAACTCAAATACCGTTTTTCTGCCGTTGCACCGAGCAAGAGAATGAGACGCTTTTGAATATGCCGAATATGGTTGTGCAACAATTTATCATTAAATTTTCCGAAATTTTCATCCAATTGTGAAGCGCGGTCTATAAAATTCTGGTCGAGCAACACCACTTTGGAATCTTCAACGGCATCAATATAAATCTCGGAAGCATCGTTGAAATAGACACTACTTCTATCGACGATAAACCAATTTTCGGGTGCAAATTGAATAAGATGTTCCTTTCCGTCTTCACCAATTGTGTAGGAGCGCAACAAACCTTTTTCTACAAAAAAAGTATGCCGGCACAAATCCCCTTCTCTAAGAAGAATTTCTCCCTTACCTAAATTTGTTTTTTCAAGGCCTTCGTATAAAAAGTCTGCATTGGCAACGGAAATTCCTGCGGTCTTTTCCAAATAGGAATTGAAGCCATTTTCTACATCTTTATTTTGCATTGTTTCAATTAAAATATAATTCTTTAAAAGTATCAATAAAACTTTGAATTCGATGTGAATAGAAATTAACTAAGCCCATTTTGTAAATTCAAAAATATATCCCAAACCCGTTGTGCATTTTAATCCTAATTAAACAATAATGAACAAAATCTTCATTTTTTCCTCTTTCCGCCGGGGCGGATGAAATGAAGATTTTGACGATAATCCCTTTAGGGTTTGGGTAATATCGTTAAAATCTGGTCAAAATGCACAACGGGATATCCCAATAATATACCGTCGTTTCTGTTAATGCACTTCGGTTGCATCCTTCGTTTCCATAATTTTGAGTAAAAATAATCCGTCACAAAATTCTTGAAGTATTATTGGACTTAAAAATACAACACTATGGAATGGATATTCGAAAATTTTAAAGCCGAACTAAATAATCTGACACCAGAAGTTCGAGAAAAAGCATTAAAAATTGCCCAAAAAATAATGGAAAAAGGTGGAGTTTCTGAGGATGAGGCAATAAAAGAAGCAATAGCAGAAGCTCAAGAATGGCTATATGATTCGGAAGGGTAGAATGTTATGAGTTAAGGGTTAATGGTTACTGAGTTGCTTAATAACTGAATAACCCAATTACTTAATCACCAAAATAATTCCATAGAACACAAAATAAAAATGGAAAATAAAAATATTAAAGAAAGTGCTTCACAAACAGAGGATAGTTGCTGCACCACGATCCAAAGTATAACAGATGGAGATGACTGCTGCGGCACCAGCCATAGTATTACAGAGGAGGATGATTGCTGTAGCACTACTGAAACCACAAAAAAGGAAAATAATTCAAAAATAAAAATCTATCTCCCAGCTATTTTCAGTTTTATAATGCTGATTGCCGGAATTGTTCTCGATTATTTAAAAGTACCTTTTTTTACCGGGACGGTTCAAGTGGCTTGGTATATTATAGCGTATCTTCCCGTAGGCTTTCCCGTTTTAAAACAAGGATGGGATGCCATTCTAAAAGGCGATTTCTTTACCGAATTTTTTTTAATGGGAATCGCCACTATCGGTGCTTTTGCCCTCGGCCATTACCACGAGGGAGTTGCGGTGATGCTGTTTTATACTTTGGGTGAAATCTTTCAACACTCGGCTGTACATAAATCAAAAGAAAATATTAAAGCACTTCTGGACATACGGCCAAATGTGGCATTGGTATTTCGAGATAATAGATTTATATCCGTACATCCACAGGAAGTTTCAATTGGTGAAAAAATTCAGGTACGAACTGGAGAAAAAATCCCTTTGGACGGAAAACTACTTTCCGCAAATGCAACTGTCAATACAGCCGCAATTACGGGCGAAAGCAAACCTGCTTCCCTTCAAAAGGGAGAAAATGTTTACGCTGGTAGTATCAATTTGGAAAACGTAATAGAAATTGAATCCACAAAAGTTTTTGAGGACAGCTCCATAGCCAAAATACTGCATCTGGTACAAAATGCCACTTCCAGAAAATCCAAAACGGAACTTTTTATTCGAAAGTTTGCTCGTGTATATACGCCGATTGTTGTCTTTTCGGCTATTGCACTTACACTTCTTCCTTTCTTTTTTGTGGAAGATTATGTTTTCAAAGATTGGCTTTACCGCGCCTTGGTATTTCTGGTTATTTCCTGTCCGTGTGCCTTGGTTATTTCTATTCCCTTGGGCTATTTCGGCGGACTGGGTGCTGCTTCCAAAAATGGAATTCTCTTTAAGGGCGCTTCCTTTTTAGATGCCATCACCAAAATAAATACGGTGGTAATGGACAAAACGGGAACCTTGACAAAAGGGGTTTTTAAAATTAAAAACATAAAAACCTTCGGAATTACTGAAGATGAAATGATGGGATATTTGAAAGCCATCGAATCACAATCAACGCATCCCATCGCAAAAGCAATTTTGGAATATAAAAGCGAAAGCGACTATTCAGCTTCCAAAGTAACCGAAATTGCTGGAAAAGGATTGAAAGGAACCGTAAACAATAAAACAGTTTTAGTTGGAAATAAAGCACTGATGGATTTATATAAAGTCCAAATCCCATCTGAAACCCATACTATCGTGGACTCCATTGTAATGATTGCGATCGAAGGAGAATTTAGCGGTTACGTTACCATTGCGGACGAACTCAAAGAAGATGCTAAACTTGCCATCCAACAGCTTCGCGATTTGGGTATTAGGAATATAATCATGCTTTCTGGCGATAAAGCCTCGTTAACTGAAAAACTGGGTCGAGAACTCGGTCTGGAAGAAGCGATTGGAGGTTTGCTGCCGGAAGATAAGTTGGAGAAGGTTGGATCCCTGAAAAAAATCCCTGGCACCAAAGTAGCTTTTGTGGGGGATGGTATAAATGATGCTCCCGTAATAGCCGCCAGCGATGTGGGGATTGCGATGGGCGGCCTGGGCAGCGATGTGGCGATTGAAACTGCCGATGTCGTTATCCAGACAGATCATCCCTCAAAAATCGCGCGTGCCATCAAGATTGGCCGTTCCACCCGAAGCATTGTCTGGCAAAACATCGCCTTGGCATTTGGGGTAAAACTGATTGTGTTGATCTTGGGCGCCGGAGGGATTGCCACCATGTGGGAAGCCGTTTTCGCCGATGTTGGGGTTGCATTTTTGGCAATTCTGAATGCCATAAGATTGCAGCGAATGAGTTGGGATTAGGATTTTGAGATGCTGTCCCTAAAAAAATGACTTATGACTTTTGGACGTAAGTCCTTCACTCGGGCCCGCCCGAGATCGCGAACTTTATCTAACTTGAGGGTTCAAGTACTGCCACGAATTGCACGAATTTTCACAAATTCACTGATTCGTGAAAAACGAATGTGTAATCAATCTGGCTTTGATTTTCACGAATCTAACAGACCTGCCTGTCGTGCCTTGGCAGGCAGGCTTTCAGTCTGTTTTAAGTACTTTAGTTCAAAGGGGTTTAGTTATATATTTATAAACCCATGGAAAGCATAACCCATTTATTATCAGATTATTATAAAAGTAGTTAGATGATAGACGTAGGACGATTTCTTGAATTAAACTAAATGTGGCTAAGGCCGCGAAATAAAAGTTGCATATACCCCGAGCTAACGCTTGGGGTTGTTAGAAAACTTTTAACTTGAAAAGAAACAAGGAATAACCACGAGCTTTAGTCTGTGGATCGATGCTACTCCGCATCTGGCATTACCCGAATCATTTTAAGACATTTTTTTAATTATTGTATCCTTCATTCTCCCAAAGTTTAAACCTCTCTTTAAATTGGGCTTGCAACTTGCTTAATGTATATTTGCAAAAATTTTATTTTGAAATGGAAAAATCTATAAAAGCATTTCGATTGATAAGCACTCTGGAAGCAATTTCCTTCCTTGTCCTTTTAGGTATTGCGATGCCGCTTAAATATATTTGGCACATGCCGCAAATGGTACAAATGGTTGGGATGGCGCACGGTGTGCTTTTCGTTCTGTATGTGGGCGGAGCTATTTATATGTTCAAAAAACTCAATTGGACCATTATGGAATTTCTAATTGTAGTTATGTGTTCGGTACTTCCCTTTGGACCCTTCTATGCCGAACGTAAGTATTTGCCATGAATAAAGAACAACTGATAGAATATAGCTCGTTTATCCAAAACTACTTGATAGAACAAGGAGTCATGGAAGGCTGGGCTATTTTTCTCAATGTAGTTATAAACTGTATTATTGTAGGGACCGGCCTTTTGCTAATTGGCGGAATATTCCGCCAAACCTTGGTAACGGTCTCCACGGCATTCAGCAATAAAACGAAAACCACATTTGACAACTATCTGGTTCAGAGCAATTTTCCAAAGTTTATTTCCAGGCTTCTCCCGCTTTCGATTCTTTGGTATTTAATTCCAATTTTATTCGTTGAATCGCCCTTTGTCTCTGGTCTGGTAATGGTGATTCTGAAAGTCTATTTCGTAATATTATGGATTCTTATATTTCGAAGTATCCTTCGCACCATCCACCGTTTTCTGGAAGGCAATGAGCGTTTTGGCGATAAGCCAATGGAAAGCTATGTTCAGGTGCTGATGATTTTTGCCTGGGGGATCGGGATCTTTTGGATCATCCAACTTCTTACAGGATATTCCATAAAAAGTCTTGCTACTTTAGGAGCCGCTTCCGCGGTAATCCTTCTTATTTTTAAGGACACTATATTGGGATTTGTTGCCAGCATCCAAGTTTCCGTGAATGATTTGGTTCGAATAGGCGACTGGATTACTTTTGAGAAATTCGGCGCCGATGGCGATGTGGTGGAAATCAATTTAGCAACTGTTCGAGTTCAGAACTGGGATAAAACCTATACTACAATACCCACATATAGCCTGATTTCCGATTCCTTCAAAAATTGGCGCGGAATGAGTGAAAGTGGCGGACGAAGGATTAAACGTTCTATCTATATCAAACAATCATCCATCAAATTTCTTTCCGCAGAAGATCTCGAGCGATTTAAGAAAATTGAATTGGTAAAAAACTACATAGAACATCGTCAGCGCGATATCGAAAAGTACAACCAATCCAAAAATATAAACAAGGAAATCCAGATAAACGGCAGAAACCAAACCAATCTTGGAGTTTTCAGAAATTATATGGATACGTTTATCAATCAAAATTCTGCCATTCACAAGGACTTGTCGCTGATGGTCCGGCATCTTGCTCCGACTGATAAGGGACTTCCCCTGGAGATTTATTGTTTTAGTAGGGATCAACGTTGGGTAAATTATGAGCACATTCAAGCCGATATTTTTGAACATTTGCTGGCAGCCCTCCCCTACTTTGATCTGGAGGTTTTTGAATCTCCAACAGGACAGGATATTAAGGATATTCAACGCCCTTCTTAAATTATTTTGCAAGCCTATCTTTGATAAATTCCTTTGCAGTTTTCCCGTGAGCGCAGGGTTTCCCTTTTTCATCTAGTGCTACCATTATAATCTTAGCGATGCTGATAATTACTTCACGGGTCATTTTGTTCCGGACCTCGCAACATAGCGTTATTGAAGTATTCCCAAAGCTGACAATGTCGAGCCCAATTTCAATAATATCACCTTTTTTTGCTGAGCTTCGGAAGTTGATCTCACTCATAAATTTGGTGACTGTTCTCGGGTTTTCCAATTGTATGATGGCATACAGGGCAGCCTCTTCATCAATCCATTCCAATAATCTCCCACCGAAAAGTGTTTCATTGGGATTGAGGTCTTCGGGTTTTACCCATTTTCTTGTGTGAAAATTCATTTCAATAATAATTTAATGCTAAATATAAGGGTTGTTGGCCACGAACCTGCCTGCCGGCAAGGCAGGTCAACGAATATAATTTGGAGTTGAAAAGTTTTACCACGAATTCACGAATAATATATGTAAATGAGCCCTATGTCAGTCTGAGCCTGCCAGTCGTGCCTTGGCAGGAAGGCGCAGTCGAAGACTGGTTAAGCCAGAGTTTCTAACAGCTCAGCATGACAATAGAACACAAAATATTCGTGTATTCGTGGTCTAACTGCTATCTCACCTATTAATATAAACCGTTTTCCTATTCACAAATTCCCGAATCCCGTGTTCGCTCAATTCCCGTCCGTAACCACTCATTTTAACTCCTCCAAAAGGCAATCGCGGATCACTCTTTACCAATTCATTGATAAATACAGCACCTTCATCAAATTGGAAAACCAGCTTTTCAGCTTCCTCTATATTTTTTGTGAAAATGGAAACTCCCAATCCAAATTTTGATTTGTTGGAGAGCTCTATTGCCTCTTCCACTGTTTTAAATGTAGTTACGGAAAGAACTGGACCGAAAGTTTCTTGGTCAAAAGCTGCCATTTTCTCTGTAACATTTGTCAAGATGGTCGGTTCAAAATAAGCGTATTGTCTCTTTCCACCCAAGATTAGTTTTGCGCCGGCGTTAATGGAATCATTTACTTGTTTTTCGAGATCCTCTGCAAGGTCTTCTCTTGCTAAAGTTCCTATAAAGGTGTCCTCATCCATAGGGTTTCCACTTTTGAGCTCTCTGACTTTCTGCAGTAGTTTTTCAGTAAATGCATCGGCAATGGATGCGTCAACAATCAATCTTTTTCCGGCAATACAACTTTGACCCGTATTCTGATATCTGGCCATTACACAAGTTTCAACTGTTTTGTCAATATCGCAATCTTTCAACACTACCAAGGCATTGCTTCCTCCGAGTTCCAAAACCGATTTCTTTATATTTCTTCCAGCGATGGAGGCAACCGAGGCTCCCGCAGGCCCGCTTCCTGTTAAGGTAACTGCTCTCACTTTTTTATTTTCGATTACACTTTCCACAGCATCGCTTCCAGTCAATAAGGTTGTAAAGCAATATTCCGGAAATCCTGCTCTTTTAAAGATTTTTTCAATGTTCAGTGCACAGCCAAAGACATTTGAGGCGTGCTTTAAAATTCCGATATTTCCAGCCATCAGGGCAGGAGCAGCAAATCGGAATACCTGCCAATACGGATAGTTCCACGGCATCACGGCCAAAACTACTCCCAAAGGTTCGTAACTGACATAGCTTTTGTAAGCGTCGGTTTTCTTAATTTCATTTTGTAGTTGGGTTTGTGCATTTTCCGCATAATACCCACAGACCCAAGCGCATTTTTCAACTTCAGCAATGGCTTGCGAAATAGGTTTTCCCATTTCCAAAGTCATCGTTTCGGCATACTCTTCCTTGTTTTTTTTCAGTTCTGCAGCAGCAGCCAACATTAATTTTTTGCGCTCCGCGAATGAGGTTTCACGCCAGTTGTAAAATCGCCTGTCGGCTTTTTGGATTATTTCCTCAACTTCCTTTTTGGTATGATTTTTATAGGTTTTGATTTCTTTCCCAGTATAGGGATTCATCGATGTGGTTGAAGCCATTAGTATTTATTTTTAAATTACTTTCAACATTTGCCAATTTTGAAATTCCGATTCAACCTAAGACAAAAGGACTTAAGACGTAGGACTTTTATGTTCTCGTAAACTGAAACTCAAGCTACAAACTATTAATTCATTCATCCCAGGTAGATTTTTAACTGACAAGTCTATAAAAGTATCGAAATCATTGGGAAAAACACTCGTGCTTAAGATGATTTTAACGGCGGTGTTGTTTAAAACATTCCTTGGAAATACTCGTTAACTTTACATGATTGTAATACATTTGCGCTTAGCATAAAAAATCGTTTTAATAACCAAAAGATTCCCGATTTGGGAAATTTATCATGAAAAATACAGCTCTAACACATATACACGAAAAACTTGGTGCCAAAATGGTTCCTTTTGCAGGTTATAACATGCCTGTTTCCTATGAAGGAGTAAACGCAGAACACGAAACAGTGCGCAATGGCGTAGGTGTTTTTGATGTTTCGCACATGGGAGAATTTTTGGTGACAGGCCCAAAAGCATTGGAATTGATCCAGAAAGTGACGAGCAACGACGCTTCAAAAATCGTAATAGGACAGGCTCAATACACCTACCTTCCAAATGAAACTGGCGGAATTGTGGACGATTTGATTGTTTATAAAATTGAAGATGAACAGTATCTTTTGGTTGTAAATGCCTCCAATATTGACAAGGATTGGGAATGGATTTCGAAACACAATTCCATGGGTGCCGAACTTCGGAACATCTCCGATGATTATTCCTTGCTCGCCATCCAGGGCCCGAAAGCAATAGAGGCTATGCAACCCTTGACTTCTGTAGATTTGTCAGCACTTAAATTTTACCATTTTAAAGTTGCGGATTTTGCCGGAATAGAACACGTCATTATAAGTGCAACTGGTTATACCGGTAGCGGCGGTTTTGAAATTTACTGCAAAAATGACCAGGTTGAACAGGTTTGGAACAAGGTATTTGAAGCCGGAGAAAAATACGGCATTAAACCAATTGGTCTTGCCGCCCGCGACACCTTACGTTTGGAAATGGGATTCTGCCTGTACGGAAACGATATAGACGAAACAACTTCTCCCCTGGAAGCCGGTTTGGGCTGGATTACAAAATTCACCAAGGATTTTGTCAATTCGGAAAACCTGAAAAAGGAAAAAGAAGAAGGCATTAAAAACAAATTGATAGGTTTTGAACTTTTGGACCGTGGCATTCCACGTCACGACTACCAAATAATGGATAAGGACGGAAACGTGATTGGCCGGGTTACCAGCGGAACCATGGCTCCCTCTCTTAACAAAGGAATAGGAATGGGTTATGTAACCGTTGAAAACAGTGCTCCCGACACCGAAATTTTTATTGGTATCCGAAACAAACCCGTTGCGGCCAAAGTTGTAAAAACACCATTTTATAAAGGATAAATGTTGGAATACCAAGATATTTTAAATGAAATCCACGAAACATTAAGCGAAGTCAAGAATAAGGGCGAAGTGGCCACTTATATTCCTGAATTGGCCAAAGCGGATAAAAATAAACTTGGAATCCATTTACAACTGATTACCGGAGAAAATTTTTCGGCCGGAGATGCGCTGGAAAAATTCTCGATACAGAGTATTTCCAAAGTGCTTTCCTTGGCAAAGGCCTTTCAATTGGAAGGGACCAATCTGTGGAAAAGAGTAGATGTAGAACCATCGGGAAATCCGTTCAACCATCTTTCCTTATTGGAACTTGAAAATGGGATTCCGCGCAATCCCCTTATAAATGCCGGAGCAATAGTAATTGCCGATGTCCTGCTTTCACATTTGGAAAACCCGAAGCAGGACTTTCTCGATTTTGTTCGCGAACTGGCCGATGACGAAAGTATTGAATTTAACGATGCCATCGCGGAATCTGAAAGATTGACAGGATTTAACAATTTTGCCGCAGCGAACCTGCTGAAATCCTTTGGAAACCTTCACAACGAGGTCGAGGATGTTTTGGATTTCTATTTTCACCAATGCTCCATTATGATGAACTGCGAACAACTTACCAATGCATTTTTCGTTTTTGCGAATAAGGGAAAGTGTTTAAAGAATATTCGCCATTTATCGTCGAACAAAGTGAAACGAATCAATGCCATTATGCTCACCTGTGGTTTTTATGACGAAGCGGGCGAATTTGCATTTGAAGTAGGTCTGCCGGGAAAAAGTGGCGTTGGCGGCGGAATTGTAGCGCTTCTCCCCCATTGTTACACAATCGCAACTTGGGCACCTGCGTTGAATACTCAAGGAAATTCCTACTTGGGAATGAAGGCATTGGAAATGTTTACCGGTAAAACCGATTTATCCATTTTTTAAGGAAAGGAGAATTAATGACCGAAAGACAAAGCAAACAACGGATTTTAATCTTGGGCGGCAGCGGCTTTATTGGCAATTCCCTTTATAAAGAGCTGCATTCCTATTTTGATGTTCACTGCACTTATTGCAGGCAGCATGGAACTTTTTCGGAAAATCAGGTTTTTCACAATTATTGCGTAGAAAAGGATTCGATGTTTCTTTTATTGAACAGGCTTCAGCCTACTGTCATCATCTCCGCATTAAAAGGGGATTATGACAGTCAAGTGGAAGCACATTGTCAAATCGTGGAATATGCGCTGTTGAACCAAAAATGTAGCGTTCTCTATATTTCCTCTTCCGAAGTATTTGATGCAAAATGGAAACATCCTTCCTATGAAAACGACGAGACTCTTTCTGAATCCAGTCTGGGAAGATTTAAGATTACAATTGAAAAATTGTTGTTGGAAAACATTCCCTCGCAAACCGCCATCCTTCGGTTGCCGATAATTTTAGGAATCAATTCTCCTGCAATTTTTCATTTGAGACAGTGCATCCGCCACCGAGCTTCGTTCGAGGTCTTTCCAAATTTGGTAATCACGGCAACTACCATAAAAAAGGTGTGCCAACAAATACACTATATCATCAACCGATCATTGAAGGGCATTTATCATCTATCGAGCAACGATATGGTGCACCACGAAGACCTTTTCAGGGAAATAACTTCGAAAATAGGAGATAATATACCTATCTTTAAAAGCGTTTTTAGCAGCAATGATATTAGTTACAGGGCGCTTCTTCCGAAGAAAAACAAAATGCCGAAAGGATATCAAATAAGTATTTCCGAAGTAATTGAAGAAAGCAGTTTGAATGAGGAAATTGTTTCGATTAAATGAGGTGATAAGTTATTAGGTTATTTAGTCAAGTTAATGGTTGAAGTGATCAGTTAAAGGTTAATTGTGTGAAGTCGAACTCTTAACCCAATAACTTTGGTTATTTGTTATTAAGTTATAAGGTTATTTAGTCGGTGCACAGAATATCTCAGTAACTCAGTAACTCAGTAATTCAATAACCCAGTAACTCAATAACTAATAACCCAGCAACTCAATAACTCAATAACTCAGTAACTTAATAACCCAGCAACTCAATAACTCAATAACTCAGTAACTCAGTAACTCATTAACTCAATAACTCAATAACTAATAACCCAATAACCCAATAACAATGAAAGCACTATCAGAAAAAGAAATAACCGAAAAACTAAAGGAATTTGAAGGATGGGATTTTGAAATGGATGCCCTCCACACAGTTTTTGAATTTGAGGATTTCAAGGAAGCATTCTCCGCTATGACGCGTATTGCCTTTGAAGCAGAAAAATTAAACCATCATCCCGAATGGACCAATGTGTACAACACGTTGGAAATATTTCTTTCCACGCACGATGCAGATGGCGTTACGGAGAAGGATTTTGACCTTGCAAAGATTATTGATGACCTAATTGGCTGAAATTCCAAATAACAAATGACAAATTCCAAATAGCAAGCACCAAATTATAAAGAAGCACCAAATGACAAGCACCAAATTCCAAAAACAAAATAATTAGACTTCTTATTGGAATCCTCCTCGGCGGACAGGTTTGGGTTTTGGAATTTGGAATTTGGAATTTGGAATTTATTTATATTTGGCTGTAAATTTTCAATTAGTAAACAGAAGAAATTTAACCAATAATTTAAAGTATTAAAAAAAATGGGAAGAGCTTTTGAATTCAGGAAAGCAAGAAAAATGAAACGTTGGTCGGCTATGTCCAAAGCCTTTACAAGAATAGGAAAGGACATCGTGATGGCAGTAAAAGAGGGAGGACCAGACCCAGATGCCAATTCAAGGTTGCGGGCGGTTATCCAAAATGCCAAGTCGGTCAACATGCCCAAGGAAAATGTTGAAAGAGCAATTAAGCGAGCCAGCGACAAGAGTCTTGGAGATTATAAGGAAGTACTTTTTGAAGGCTACGCCCCACACGGAATCGCAATATTGATTGAAACCGCTACTGATAACAACACCCGGACCGTTGCCAATATCCGCATGCACTTCAATAAATGTGATGGTAGTTTGGGTACTTCCGGCTCTGTTTCATTTATGTTCGACCACACGTGCAATTTCAGAATTAATCCCGAAGGCCTGGACATTGAGGAACTGGAACTGGAATTGATCGATCATGGTCGGAAGAAATCTTTGAAGATGAAGATGGAATTATAATCTACGCTCCCTTTGAAAGTTTTGGTGATATCCAGTCCTTTTTAGAGGAAAAAAATATCGAAATCCTTTCCTCCGGTTTTGACCGAATTCCACAGATTACCAAAAAATTAAGTCCCGAAGAAGCCGCAGATGTTGAAAAACTCCTAGAAAGAATTGAAGAAGACGATGACGTTCAGAATGTGTATCACACCATGGAAGAGTCTTCGGAAGAGGAATAGATAAATTAGATTCATATTAAGAAGCCGTTTCAAACTAAGTATTTGGAACGGCTTTTTCTGTTAAAGGAGAAATAACTAAATCAACAGGGATTAAATTTCCCAGATTCTATCAGTAAGACAAATTATTAAAAATATTTCGGAATCTTTAACTTTTTTATAAAGACCCACAATTCCTTTTAGAATAAAAAAATAAAAACACATTTTTTTATAAAAATAAACAAGTTGTCGATTTTTTCACTTAGATTTAAAATTTTGTAACTCAAATTTCGAATCCACCTATGACTTCATATTCAATAAATGAAATAAATACACTTCTTAAAGGCGAATTAATTGGCAATACCAGCCATAAAATTGAAGGTCCGGAAGAGATAAAAAAAGCAGGAACCAATCAAATTACCTTTATTGGAAGTAAAAAATATGAAAAGTTCTGGGCAGATTCCAATGCGTCCGCTGCTTTCGTAGGTGAGGCCTCTACAATAAATCCTGGCGACAACAGAGCATTTATAAAAGTAAAGAATGTGGATTTGGCAATGGCCGAATTATTAGAGTTGTTTAATCCTTCCCCACCTGTTTTCGAAACTGATATACATCCAACAGCTGTAATTCATGAATCTGCCAATATTGGCGATGGCTGTAAAATAGGTGCCAATTGCTACATTGGCAAGGATGTGGAATTGGGCAAAGGAGTAATTTTATATCCAAATGTCTGTGTGTTTGACGAAACCATTATCGGAAACAATACCGTTGTATGGTCTGGCACGGTTATCCGTGAACGATGTATTATTGGCAGTCATTGTATTTTCCATACCAACGTAAGTATTGGTGCGGATGGATTTGGATATAGACCCAGTGCGGACGGCAGAGGACTTGTGAAAATACCCCAAATAGGAAATGTCATCATCGGAAATTATGTTGAGATAGGAGCCAACTCGTGTGTTGATAGGGCAAAGTTCAGTTCAACGATTATCGGCGATGGATGTAAAATTGATAACTTGGTCCAAATCGCCCACAACTCAGTTTTGGGTCGTTCTTGTATTATGGCAGGCCATAGTGGTCTTGCCGGTTCAGTTACTTTGGGTGACGGCGTAATAATTGGTGGAAGTGCTTCTATAAAAGACCATACCACATTGCATTCTGGAGTTACTGTTGGCGCTGGTTCAGGAGTAATGAACGATGTAGAAGCGGGAAAAACAGTATTGGGATATCCTGCACAAGACGCAAGAGATATGTTAAAAGAATGGGTTGCCATCAGACGGCTTATAAAAAACCAATAAAAGAACTGGTGCCACTTTTTAAGAGAATTCCTTTTTTCTTCCCTAGAACACCGGTAAAGTACGAACGAAGTATTTCGGTATCTTTTATAATATCCCCAGTGGGATAAAAATATTCGTTGATAATAACAGCTTTGGAAGTATAATCAAAAGCAACAGGAATAATGGGAACATTAGCTGCAAGGGCAATGTAATAATAGCCTGTTTTCCAATCTGAAACTTTTTTTCGTGTTCCTTCGGGCGCCAATGCCAACCTAAACTCTTCCTTATTCCGAAAAATTTCGGCAATAGCTTCCACTTTATTCTGTCCTGGAGTACGATCCAACGGCACGCCGCCCATCCATCTAAAATATGCTCCTAACGGCCATCGGAACAATTCCGCTTTTCCTATAAAATTTATTTGGATTTTTAAAATACGCCGCGTGAAAACTCCAATATAAAAATCATGCCAACTGGTATGGGGTACAACGATAATTACAGCCTTTTTTATTTTTGGATCAAAGCCACCTTCAATCCTCCAGCCCATTACCTTAAAAAATAAAAATTTAGCAATCCCCATATCTGAGTGGAAGTTACTAATTACATCTTTAGATAAAGATCCCTTAGCTTTTCACGGGTTATTATTTTTTCCCAATCATCACCTAAGGCATTTTCCCAAAGCGGAATCATTCCCATAGCCACATCAATCATCACATCCATTTGTTCATCAGTAAGATTCTTACAGACTCCCTGTGGAATATCCACATTGTGCTTTATGACCATTTCATTGAACAAAGCCACATCTTTTGGATAGAATTCCTCCAAAAACTGGAATGCGATGCAGTTCCCTACTCCGTGTTTTGTCCCCAAAACGTAACCAAGTCCATAACTCATCGCGTGGGCAACTCCTACCTGGGAATATGCAATACTCATTCCTCCGTGCCAAGAAGCCATCATTAATTTGGCTCGAGATTCGTCATCCGAAAGAGAATCTCCCAGAAATATTTCCAAACAAAGATCGTAGGCCTTTTCCCCATAACTCTGGCTGAAGGCATTTAGGAAAGTTCCATTCAACGATTCCACACAATGGATAAAACAATCCATTCCCGTAAAAAACCATTGGTTTTTAGAAACTCCTTCGGTAAGTTGTGGATCCAATATTACTTGGTCAAATGGTGTAAAATCACTGTTGATGCCGAGTTTCCTCACAGGTCCAGTCAGCACGGTAGTGCGTGAAACTTCTGCTCCTGTTCCTGAAATTGTTGGAATTCCAACGTGATAAATAGCTTTCTTCTTTACCAGATCCCAACCTTGATAATCTGCTGAACTTCCAGGATTTGCAAGCATAATAGAGACGGCTTTTGCCAAATCCATAACAGTGCCGCCACCAATTCCTATAATCCCTGAAGGAACATAGGTGAATTCTGCCTTAATATCTTGCACCAAACTGTCCACTTGGGATGTTTTGGGTTCTTCTTCTGTTGAAACAAAAAGCAATTTGTCATTAAAGCGGAGCGTAATGCGGTCCAGAAAATCTTGATTATCCCTGAAAACATCATCCACCAAGAAAATGAATGGCGCCTTTTCCAGACGTTGCGGCGCCAAAATAGAGGTAAGCTGGTCAAAACTTCCCTCTCCGAAGACAACCTTTGGAACCATTGGGAAATTTCGGAATTTGTTATTGATTCCGTTTGGTTTACTTTCCTTGAGCAGTTTGTTGGCGCGGGCCAAATCTTCAGGAGTGTCAATTTCCACTCCGATGGTATTTGACACAACCATCTTTATATTTTTGCCATATTCCAGATAACGGATGCATTCTATCTTTTCTACTGCTTCCAAAGCACGCATGGGCAAGCGATAGAAATCCATTATTGCCGCCTTTCTGAAAGCGTATATTCCTTTGTGCTTATAATATTGGATATCTACATTTTTATCCCGAGGATAGGGAATTGGGGAACGTGAAAAATAAAGCGCAAAATTGTCTTGGTCAACGATGACCTTTACTGTATTTGGATCGTTTATTTCTTTCCAATCATGGATTTCCGTCATCAAAGATGCAAGGTCAATTTTATCGGCATCCGGTCCTTTAAATACCGAAAGAACTTTCTCAAGAGACTCACGACTCGTAAACGGTTCGTCTCCCTGCACGTTGACTACAATATCCACATCCATATTCTCAACCGCTTCGGCGATGCGGTCGCTTCCACAATCGTGTTCCTTTTGACTCATGATCGCCTTTCCGTCGTTGTGAACTATTTCATCAAAAATAACCTCACTGTCAGTGACTACATACACTTCATCAAACAAACCTGTAGCCTTTGCGGCTTCATAAGTCCTTACAATCACGGGCTTTCCGCCCAAATCCTGCATCAGTTTGCCTGGGAACCTAGAAGCTCCATAGCGAGCGGGGATCATTGCTATAATTTTCACGATTATTTTTTTTAAAATATTTCCAAAAATAAGAAGATTAAGTTCTTGACAGCCCTTTTTCTACAAGCATTTTATAAAACAAATTCCGACTGTTTCATCCCATAGTATCTTAGAATTGTTTCTTAAAAATGCAGAATTTATGGACATCTTTGGTTATCAATGATCTAGGCGTTCTTAATCACCAAAAAAGTCCTCCTTAAATCCAATTAGGTACAATTTTTCCTGTGCTCGGGTCACAGCCGTATATAACCACCTTAGATACTCCTTATCCACCCCATTGGGAAGATAAGGTTGTTCCACAAACACAGTATTCCATTGACCACCTTGAGATTTGTGGCAAGTAATGGCATAACTAAATTTTACTTGAAGTGCATTAAAATACTTATTGTTTTTTACGGCCAAAAATTTTTTGTATTTCGATTTTTCGTTTGCATAGTCCTTCATAACTTCTTGATAGAGACTATTGGACTCTTCATAAGTAAGCGATGGGCTCTCTGAAGTCAATGTATCCAACAGCAAGACAGTTTCCAAGGGTGCCATATTTGGATAATCCACCATTCTTACTTTCACTTCAGCAAAACGAAATCCGTACAAATCTTTAAAAGCGAAGATTTCCAACACCTCCACAATATCCCCATTTGCAATAAACCCAGCTTCGCTAGTATTGTCGACCCAAAAATAATTGTTCTTCACGACCATGAGATAATCTCCTGACGAAAGCTCTGCCTCCTGAAACAGAATACGTTCCCGGATACTTTGATTGTAGAGATTCGCTCTTTTGTTGGATCGTACGATAATTACGGTTCCTTCATTCCCCAAATCGGAATAACTATCGCTAATGGCATCCATAATTTCCTGTCCATCCACCGGACGGATTATATCAGGAAATTGCTGTCCTGAAAACTTGAACGTATCGAAAAAACCGTCCTCCAGATGTTTTCTGATTTTAGTTGCATTTTCCAAAATACCACTATCCTTTTGTTGACGGACCACTTCATCCAATTCAATATGGATAACCTCCCGGCTGTATTGTGATTCCAGGATCTTTATATCAAGTGCAGGACTTATGGACAGATGTACGGGTGGCAATTGGGCTGTATCGCCTATCAACAATAATTTGCAATTATGGCCACTATAGACATATTGCATCAAGTCATCTAGCAGAGACCCATTTTCAAAAAGTCTGGAATCCTGGTTAATATCAGGTATCATCGAGGCTTCATCGACGATAAATATAGTATCGCGATGTTTGTTATTTTGAAGTGTGAATGAAACAGAGCCTTTTTCGCTCTTTGGAAAATATATTTTCTTATGAATTGTAAAGGCTTGCTTTTTTGAATAGTAGCTAATCACCTTTGCCGCCCTACCTGTTGGTGCCAACAAAACGGATCTCATTTTGGCTTTGGATAAATTTTTTACCAAAGCACCAACAATCGTCGTCTTTCCCGTTCCTGCATATCCCTTTAGTAAAAAGGTCTCATTTTTGTTTGTTCCCAATACAAATTTCGCCAAAAGTTGGAGTGCGATATCTTGTTTGGGAGTTGTTTGGTGTGGAAAATCGTTTTTTAGGAAACTATAAAATTCAGGTACATTCATCATTCTCAACTGTCAGTGGGGGTTTAAAGATAGCTATCATTTTTTCGGAATAAACTTTTGTGAACAAAAAAAAATTGTAGATTTGCGATACACCTTTTGGGAAATCAACATTTAAACAAAATAAGCAATGAAATTAGTAATTCAGATTGTTCTTTGGATTGTTATAATCTTTTTGGGTTGGAAACTTTGGTCCTCTATAATGGGTCCTGTGGAATTCAATAAGATAAAAGAGGCACGCTATGCAAAAGTAATCAAAAACTTGAAGGATATCCAAGCATCCGAATTGGCTCATAAAGAAATAACAGGAAGTTTTACTGGCGATTGGGACAGTTTAGTGCACTTTATTGAAACCGCCAACTATGCAATCACACAAAGAAGAGATTCCAGTTATGCTGACGTTGCAAAAAATAAGGCGTTTGGAATTAGCGAGGGTTATTTTATCGATGTGTCATTAATTGATACCTTAGGATTTACTCCGGTCAAGGATTCCCTCTTCGGTAACTCAGATAGATATAAAACAATGATGAACGTCCCTGTTGAAGGTGTGAACGCAAAATTCGATCTTAAAGCTGGTAAAATAACCAAGAACGATGCAACCTATTCGGTTTTTGAAGCCAAGGTTCCAAAAGACGTAGTTTTGCATGACTTGGACAAAGATCTGGTAATTCAGGAAAAACAAGTTCAATCTGTGGATGGAGTTAATGGACCCTTCATTAAAGTTGGATCTATGGACGAAGTGGATACCTCAGGAAACTGGCCTAAAATTTACGACACTGTCAACAAATAAAGACATAGAGCATTTAAATAAAAACAGACTGTCCGTTCAGGTTTCCCTGAACGGGCTTTCTTTTTTGGCATTAGATGCCAACGAAAGTGAAACATTATTCTTTAAGGAGAAGAAACTGAGTCATAGTACCACGCCAGAAGAACTTCTATTGGAAATTGAAAATCTCATTTTTGAAAATAAGATACTCCAGCAGAACTTTTCCGAAGTTTCCGTTATATATTCCACCGCCATCTACGGGCTTGTCCCCACCACTCTATTTGATGAATCAAGAGCGAGCGAATACTTAAAATTCAATTCAAAAATATTGGCCAATGATTATATCGCACACGATATTCTGGAAGATCACGGGATTGTTGTAGTCTACGTTCCCTATATGAACATAAACAATTTTTTCTTTGAAAAATACGGTTCCTTCAATTATTACCATTCAGTAAGTGTGTTGCTGAAGACCATTCTGGAAAAGGAAAAATATTCCCTTCCCAAAATGTACCTTCACTTCCAACAGCATAGTTTTGACTGTATTATCCTAAAAGACGGGGAACTTCAACTTTGTAATACATATTCATACAAGACTGCGGAAGACTTTATCTATTACACTCTTTTCAATATGGAACAATTAAAACTCAATCCAGAAACCCTGCCTGTTTTACTTTGTGGCGACATAGGAAAAAATGATGACACTTATAAAATGGCCTATACCTATATTAGAAACATTGAGTTTGTAGGAACTGATATGAATATTGTGAAAATTGACGAGGTTGAGGATGCGCACCGAAATTTCACATTAAAAAATCTGGGATAAATGCGAATAATCTCTGGCTCACATAAAGGACGTCGTCTTACTGCTCCCAAAAATCTTCCCGTTAGGCCTACTACGGATTTCGCAAAGGAAGCACTCTTCAACATCCTGCGCACCCGACTTTTTTTCGATGAGATTACCGTTCTGGAGTTATATGCTGGCACAGGAAATATCAGCTTCGAATTTGCTTCCCGCGGCGTACCCACAATTACCTCTGTGGATTCAAATTATGGGTGTGTTCAATATATAAACAAAATATCCGAAGAATTTTCCTTTCCCATTACCGCCATAAAATCTGATGTTGACAATTATTTAGAGCACGCATCGGGTAAATTCGACATTATTTTTGCAGATCCACCTTATGATTTTGATGTGCCTCACTTTGAGAACATGGTAAAATTGGTATTTGAAAAAGAATTACTGGACGAAGAAGGAATGTTGATTATCGAGCATTCAAAAGAAAATGATCTTTCGCGATTACCGAATTTTTCGGAAGCAAGGAAGTATGGTGGGAGTGTGTTTAGTTTTTTTGGTTTGGAGTAGAAAACACCACTAATACACGAAATTTTTAGATTCAAATTTCAAAAATCTTACTCCTTTTGGGTTGGAAAAATAAGAGTAAATCGATCAAATGTTTTTTGACGAGTTAAAAACCCACTTTTTATCCTTGAATACGTGGCTAAAATCACACCACAATTGGAATTTAAATTCTGATGGGTTTTTCCAGTTTGTTTTTAATTGAGGATTTTCAATCGTCAGGATAGAGATACCTGCCTTCGCAGGTATTAAAAAAAGCAGGCCTATAAGCCGGGTTCTGTCCCCGAAGCTAGTTCGAGGCCTTATCATTTATCTTGACGTTCCGTTACCGAAACGCTCAATCTGCCTACCCTCCTGCTCGGGCGGGTACCCTTTCCCGTCCCGATAGCTATCGGGATCGGGACACAGGTTTACGTGGCATTTCACCGCATAGAGTTTACCTGATTTCACTACAGCATTACCTGTACATCCTTTCTGTTGCACTTGTCCTAAAATCCCCGCGAAGGCGGGGACCCCGACGGCTGTTAGCCGCTATGCTTCCCTATGGTGTCCGGACTTTCCTCCCAAATCCTTGCGAGATCTCGGCGATAAGGCGGCCTGCAGTGCAAATGTAGTGGAATGTTAATAAATAAGAGAAAATACGAACCTCTATTTTTTTATTACACACCGTTCATCTTTATATTTGCTTGCAAGTCGAATTAATTGGTGATTGGATGACGGAAGTTGGTTGACGGATGCTCGATGACGGATATCACGTGTCTGAATACTGATCACTGATCACTTACTGATCACTGATTACTGATCACTGATTACTGACCACTGAATACTGACTACTGAATACTGACTACTGAAATATGGAACAATTCATTGTATCAGCCCGAAAATATCGTCCAGCCGTTTTTAAGGATGTGGTTGGGCAACAGGCTATTACCAACACTTTGGAGAATGCCATTAAAAACAATCATCTAGCCCAAGCCTTGCTTTTTACCGGACCACGTGGAGTGGGAAAAACAACCTGTGCCAGGATTCTGGCCAAGGAAATAAATCAGGATGGCACCCAAAAGGACGACGAGGATTTTGCATTCAATATTTTTGAACTTGATGCTGCTTCGAACAACTCCGTAGATGATATTCGGAATTTAATAGATCAGGTACGTATTCCACCGCAAGTGGGTAAATACAAAGTGTATATTATTGATGAGGTGCACATGCTTTCCTCCGCCGCTTTCAACGCATTTTTGAAAACACTGGAAGAGCCGCCAAAGCATGCCATCTTTATTCTGGCGACTACAGAAAAACACAAGATAATTCCTACCATTCTTTCCCGATGCCAGATTTTCGATTTCAGAAGGATTGGAGTTCGCGATATTAAAGAACACTTGGCTGAGGTAGCAAAAGCCGAGGGAATAGAAGCTGAAGATGATGCCTTGCACATTATTGCCCAAAAGGCGGATGGTGCCTTGCGTGATGCGCTTTCAATTTTCGACCGTGTTGTGAGTTTTGCTGGAAAACATCTGACTCGAGAGGCGGTAACAGAAAATCTCAATGTCTTGGATTATACTTGGTATTTTCAGATTACGGATTTACTATTGGAGAACAATATTCCGCAGGTATTGGTCACTTACGACGATATTTTAGCAAAAGGATTTGATGGTCATCATTTTGTAATGGGACTCGCTTCCCATTTCCGTGATCTTTTGGTCAGTAAAAATCAAGAAACCATCGAATTATTGGAAGTTGGGGAGCAAGTCAAAGCAATGTATTTTGAACAATCACAAAAGACGGGTCAACAGTTTCTCATCGATGGAATCGATATAGCCAATAGTTGTGATTTAAAATACAAGTTGAGCCAAAACCAACGTTTGTTGGTCGAACTTTGTTTGATGCAATTGGCTTCCTTGACTTTTCAAGGCGAAAAAAAAAACTCCGATAGCCCCGACCGTTTCGTAATCCCTCCCTCCCACTTCAAATCGGATAAACCTGTTCCAAAAAACTTGGTTAAAAAAGAACAACAGATCACTTCGGCGGGAAGTAGGGTGCCCGATCCCGTCCAAAAGAACGAGGCTGAAGAAAAATCAAGTCAGGTAAAGGGACCCAATCAGCCTATTTCTTCATCCGATAGCTCTTCCGAAGATAAATCGAATAAAAATAATGGTTCTACAAATGATCCAACTGGAACAAAGTCGGCTAATGAAGCAGTTTCTTCAAAAAACAACAGTCCGAACACGAACCCTGACGGTCCTCAAAAAGTTATTGAGCGGCCACAGATTTTGGCCGAGCGGAATGCCCGTAAAATATCCGCTCTTTCCTTAAAAAGCATTCAAAAAAAACAACAGTTAAAAGAAGAATTTATTGCCAGTCAACCCGAAAAGGACAATTTTCCAACAGAGGAATTTTCTGAGAATGAAATGAAGGAAGCTTGGCATGCCTATTCACAACTGGTAGAAAAAGAAGGAAAATTCAACTTGCTGTCCCATCTTACCATGGGAATCCCGAAACTGGAAGGTCACATTATTCATCTTGAATTTCCCAACCACACCATTAAAACCGAAGTGGAACGCGCTAAATTCGAACTTCTCGAGTTTTTACGTGAAAATCTGCAGAACTATGATGTTGATCTGGATATAACAGTAAATGAGGTGGTAGAGAAAAAGTATGCCTATTCCCCAAGAGAAAAATTTGAAAAACTAAAAGAAAAGAATCCATTGATTGAGAGACTTCGTCAGGAATTTGATTTGGATATTTAGATCTGTGTGGATAGACCCCCTGCCCCCTAAAGGGGGGATTTAAAATCGTTAATTTCATAAAGCATTCCTTAATTTAGAATCGGAAATAATAAATCTCCAATCGTAAATCGTAAATCCAAAAATCATTATGTTAGGTTTAAAACTTCCCACTGACCCACGTTGGGTAAATATCGTTGAAAAGAACATCGAGGATATTCTCACGGATCATGCTTGGTGCGAACAGAAGGCAGCTTCTACCGCAGTTTCTTTAATAGTGAGTTTTCCCGAATATACTGAACTTATCCAAGAAATGATTTTATTGATCAAAGAAGAAATCAGTCATTTTAAAATGGTTCACGACAAAATATTGGAACGGGGCTGGGTTTTGGGACGCGACAGAAAGGATGAATATGTTTTACAGATTGTTCAATTTTTCCCCAAAGGAGGAAGCAGGACTACTCAACTTGTACATCGGTTATTATATGCTGCCTTGATTGAAGCCAGAAGTTGTGAGCGGTTTAGATTGCTTAGTGAAGAACTTGAAGACAAGGAATTGGCAGAATTTTACCGAAAATTAATGATAAGCGAGGCCAACCACTATACCATGTTTCTCAGCTTTGCCCGGCAATATGGCAATCGTGAGGTAGTAGATAAAAAGTGGAACCAGTTGTTGACCTTCGAGGCCGAGGTTATGAAGGACTTGGGAAAACATCAATCGATTCATGGGTAACTGAATGGTTATTGAGTTAATTAGTTATTGAGTTAGTTAGTCGGAGCGTCAGAATAACTCAATAATCTACAACTTAATAACTGTTATAGTTTGAGTTATTGAGGTACTTAGTTAATGATTTACATAGTCGGAGCGTCAGAATAACTCAATAATTTATAACTCAATAACTCTTATAGATTTTATTATTACCGAACTCAAATTTCCCAGTTTTAACCTTTAAAAAGACAACAAACTAAAATACAATTCCACTGATGAAAATAAGTCGTAGAAGAAAACTCGTTTCTTATGCCAACATTTTAGATCATCCTATTCGTTTCAATCCGTTTGTTTTTAGTAGAATGTTCATTCTATGGGCTATCCTTGGGCTTATCGGAGGGATTATTTCGGGAAGTTATTGGGTTGTTCTTATGCTTCTGACCGATTTTCTTGCCGGTTGGCAGGGTTGGTTTGTAATTCCAGTAATGGCTATATGTGGATTGTTTGCCGGATTGATTATTTATTTTATCGGAGATCCGGGTGAAATGGAACTAATGGTCAACAACATCCGTTTTAATAAAGGAAGATTGGATCCAAAGAATAATCCTTCCATGATTCTTTCTTCGTTACTGTGTATCGCATCCGGTGGAAGTCTTGGTCCGGAAGGTCCCTTGGTGCAGGTAACAGGATCCACAGGAACGTGGATGGGCAAGATTTTAAGGATAAAGGGCGAGGAATTGCGTTCCTTAAGCATTGCGGGAATGGCGTCAGGATTTACTGCTCTTTTTGGCGCACCTCTTGGCGGAAGTCTTTTCGCTCTCGAAATCCTTCATCACAAACACTCCGTTGAATATTACAAGGCTATTATTCCTGCTTTGGTGGCTAGCGGATTCAGCTATGTTGTTTTCGCAATTATTGTTCAGTTGGGATTGGGTCCTATGTGGAATCTGCCCGCCTACGAAATGGAAACTGTTTTTGATTTTGGATGGGCCGTATTTTTCGCCGTGATTGCAACATTTGTAGGGTGGGGATTTATTATATGTACCAAATTCTTCAAAACCCTCTTTGGGAAAATTAAAACCCCCATTTACATCAAAACCTTTATTGGGGGTATTTTATTGGGAACCATTGCTTTCTTTATCCCACTTACTAGATACTTTAGTCATTTTGAAATAAACGATCTGCTACAAGCCGATGGAACCGTCCAGTTTTTGGCGGCCGTCCTTATCTTTAAAATAATTGCTATTGCCATTACGGTAACCTCGGGTTGGCGAGGAGGTTTTATAATTCCATTGTTTTTCTGCGGAACCGCGCTAGGATTATTGGTTCATACTGTATTTCCTTCTATAAGTCTCTCGTTGACGATCGTAAGCTGTATGGCAGCAATCAATGCGTGTGTTACCAGGACACCGATGAGCACTACCATTCTACTGGCTACATTAACAGGATTTACATATTTTATTCCCATACTTTTTGCAAGTTTAACTGGTTATTTCCTTGCTCCCCGAATTCCATTTATCGGTGCCCAAATGGAGGAAAAGGAAAGACGTTTGATAAAAAGAAAGAAATATTCACACTAATATTTTTAGGATATGAAAGCCATCCTTACCGTCTGTCTCCTCGTCCTTTCCAATTCCTTTATGACCCTCGCTTGGTACGGCCATCTCAAGTTTTCCGAATGGAAATGGTTTAATAAACTCGGATTGATTGCAATTGTACTGATCAGTTGGGGTATCGCGCTTTTTGAATACATGTTTCAGGTTCCGGCCAACCGAATTGGATATAGCGGCAACGGTGGTCCATTTTCGCTTTTGCAATTGAAAGTAATACAAGAGGTTATTACCTTGGTTGTTTTTGTAGGGTTCACTCTTCTTGTCTTTAAGACCGAAACATTTCGCCTTAACCATATCATTTCTTTTGTATTCCTAATTCTGGCGGTTTATTTTATGTTTAAAAAATAGTGGTAATTTGCGTGAGAAAAAATATAAAAATTTACCAAGGAATTTCTCCGCTCCAGCCAATCTAACCTTATTACCTTAGTAAGAATAAACCGCAAACCCAAATACCTTATTACCTTATTACCTTTGTCAAGAAGGCCATAACACCCAGCGAATTCTCCTAACCAATCCAATAGGGAATAGCACCAGGACAATCAGCTTGCAAACTCCGAAAAGCCAAAAACCCCCGTTATTTAAGTATATAATTTGTATTCTTGCAAGTTGAATTTTGTTAGTATGTTTCAGCAGAAAGACAATGAGGATTTTGAAAGTGATGGTTCTGTTTTAAAGATCCGAGATTCGACTTTAACTCCTAAAAACAAGAAAGAAAAAATACATTCCGACTCCGATTTGATTGAGAAACCCGTCGAAAAAAAATCCTTCGCAGAACGATGGAAAACACACAGATTTTGGCTTGTTAAAGGTTTGTATTATCTACTGCACACGATCTGGATGATCGTGATGATCGTGGGAGGATTTATTGCCTGGTTAATTTCCCTCTTATTTATATGATTCGAAGAGTTCCGTTGAAAATATTACATTTCTACGTACTTCTTTCCTTGGTTGTATTTTTATCCGTCCAAAGTTGGAAATACTTTTCCGGCATACGTTCCAATTGGATTTTTCACTATCTAAATGATTTCTTGGCAATTCCTATCGTGGCAACTATCTGTTTACACGCTGTTTGGTTTATTAAAAAGGATTATATACTTCGTCTGAATGCTTTCACCATTTTAAATCTTATAGCCCTTTTCTCTATATTTTTTGAATATTATCTCCCCCAACAATCCCATAGATATACTGGCGATATTTGGGATGTGGTTTGTTATTTTTTGGGAGGAATCGTTTTTTATTTATTGCAGAAAATGGAATAGAATTCTTATTTCAAGAATGAACTTCGATAAAGTTTTCCGGATATTCGTTATTCACGTGATGGAATTCCCTTCGTTGAGATTCATCCCAAAGAAAATTACGTATTCTGAAAAATCAAACAGATTGAAATAAAATTGTAACTAATTCGTTACATTTGTAATATGAGGGAAATCGATATTACAGAAGAATGTCTGGAATTTATAGACAATCAAGACGAAAGAGTTTCACTTAAATTCTTCCAACTCATTGAAGTTATTGGAGAGGTAAAAGTTGTAAACTCTAACTTCCTTAAAAAACTGCAATCAACACAATTTTATGAATTGCGAATTAAAGCAGGCAATGAATATGGAATTATAATTTTTGCAATTGACCATCTGAATTTCGCTGAATCCACCAAAGCCGTTTGCCTATGTGGGTTTTTAAAAAAATCAACCAAAGATTATAAAAAAGCGGTAAAACAAGCCGAAAAAATATTAGAAGAATATCGTAAAGAAAAGTAATTATGGGAAAGTCAATAAATGCAAAGGAACTGATTGCCGACAGATACGGGAAAGAAGGAACTAAGGAACGTGAGAAATTCCGGGAAGTTGCTTTTTCCTATTATTTTGGAGAAATCATAAAAAACCGAAGGAAGGAATTGCATATGAGCCAAGAAGATTTAGCTCTCAAAGTCGGAAAAAAACGACCCTATATCTCCCGAATTGAAAACGGAGAGGATATACGTTTATCCAATTTCGCCTTGCTTGCCAATGCTCTGGGATTATCAATAGAATTAAAAGTCGAATAAAAGTACGAAAGCACACCAAGGTCCTTAAGCAATGGATTTTCCTCGCCTTTCTGGAAAATCCTGAAACCTAAGCCAAAGCTTCGGCTTCCGTAGGGCGGAATTCAATCTGGTAAGTGCAAGTTTGTTATTGTCAGTGAGAAACCACAGCTTATACACAAAACGTTATATCGAAATTTATAACAGTTTTCACTAGTTCAAAACACACACCAATGGACAATTTTTGGGAAATAGCATTTAGAAACAATCAGGAAATGTGGGGTTTTCAACCAGCACCCTCCACTATATTGACAAAGGACTTTTTTGTTGAACAGAATGTGAAAAATGTTCTTATTCCAGGCATCGGTTATGGTCGAAATGCCCAAATTTTCATGGAGAATGGAATGAAAGTAACCGGAATTGAAATCTCCAAAACTGCCATTGAATTGGCCTATAAACATTTCGGTGACGACTTGGTTATTTATCACGGTTCTGTAACTGAAATGCCTTTTGACAAAGACCTGTATGACGGAATATTTTGTTACGCTTTAATTCATTTATTGGATAAAAAGGAAAGAGAAAAACTGATCCAAGACTGCTATAATCAACTGAGGGATAACGGAAATATGGTCTTTGCAGTCGCCACCAAGAAGGCACCTCTTTATGGCCAAGGAATCTGTATTGGTAAAGAAAGATTTCAAGTTCACGGAGATATAAAAATGTTCTTTTACGACCAGAAAACAATTCAAGAGGAGTTTGGCAATGCAGGACTATTTGAAATAAAAGAAGTGACGGACATCTATCCTTTTTATCTGATAAAATGTAAGAAGGAGAATGGCGAGTCGCGGTAGTTTTGCTGCTCAATTAAAAATTAGGTTTTATAAGAACTGTTTTGTATTATATTTGAGAACCCAAATCCCAAATCGCAAATCCCAAATCCCAAACTTGTCATACTGGTAGCAGTCGAAGCACCAAATCCCCAATCCCAATGAACCGATTTCTACTCTTAATTTCCCTTGCCCTAGCCACATTCTCTATTCATGGCCAAACCACCAAGAAAGTGCTGTTTATCGGCAATAGTTATACGGCTGTAAATAATCTACCGCGAATGGTTAGCGATATGGCTTCCAGTACCGGAGATGTTTTAATCTACGACTCCAACACTCCCGGAGGTTACCGGTTTATGAATCACGCCTCAGACCAAACAACGCTTGCTAAAATAAATTCGGAGAATTGGGATTATGTTGCACTTCAGGCACAAAGCCAGGAAACCTCGTTGAGTGAAGCGCAGATGCAGGCAGAAGTTTATCCGTATGCGGAATCATTGAGCAATGCCATTCGCGCTAATAATGAATGTTCGCAACCGCTATTTTATATGACTTGGGGTAGGGAAAACGGCGATCTCACCAATTGTCCTTATATGCCTTGGGTGTGTACTTATGAAGAAATGGACGACGTAATCAGATCGACCTACATTTTTATGTCCGAAAGCAATGAAGCTGAACTTGCACCCGCAGGCGCTGTTTGGCGATATATTAGGGAAAACCATCCCAATATTGATCTGTATTCCAGTGATGGATCGCATCCTTCTTTAGCGGGGTCTTATGCCGTGGCCTGTGCTTTTTATGCAATGATCTATAAAAAAGACCCAACTTCCCTTCCTTGGAATTCAACTTTAAATGAAACGGAAGCCAATCTCATAAAAATGGCTGCCAAAACAATTGTTTACGATGAAATTTCCAGTTGGGATTTCACTCAAAATCCTGTGGCAGATTTTTCTGAAATCATAAATGATGGAGAAGTATCATTCACAAACAACAGCAGCGATTTTGATACGATTTTCTGGGATTTCGGCGACGGAAATACATCTACGGAAGTCAATCCCATTCATATTTATGCCGAAAGTGGATTTTATAATGTATCGCAAACCATCACGAAATGTGGAGAATCGGACACGAAAACAAAAACATTGGACATTCTTATTTTAAATACCGAAAGCTTTAATCAAGAGAAATTCAGAATATATCCAAACCCAACATCGGGAAGGATTAATCTGAAATTTGCTAAAGGTTATAAAGACATAAAAATCGTCATTTCAGGTCTTTCGGGAAAAACCGTGCTAACAACTTCCGCAAATAATGCAGCTGAAGTTACGCTGGACCTTTCAACTTTAAGCAAGGGATTCTACATCTTAAACATTAGTGCTGAGGATAATTTTTGCGCTGAAAAAATAGTCAAGGATTAAAATCGGAAAATCAAATTCCAAAATCCAAATACCAAACCTGCCTGTCGTTCCTCTGGCAGGCAGGTTCCAAATTCCAAACTTGTCAAATTGAGCGGTCGCCAGAATGACTTTGTCGGGCTGGCAGTCGAAAAACCAAATTCCAAATACCAAATACCAAATACCAAAATCCAAAAGCTGGCTGGCAACTGGAGAGGTCCAATTTCCAAAACCCAAAAAATAAAATTTTAATTAAAGCTTTAAAAAGTCTATTTTTCAATATTGAAATTGGTTTAATTAGATAAGATTCCCTGCTTCGTGGGAGATAGATATGAAAAAGACATACTTCTTAGCATTTTTATTTTTAGTTACTTCTCTTGCTCCCAACATGCTATTTGCCCAATGCGAAGATGTTACCGTTGAGAGCATAACAAACCCAGGGCCTTATGAGGTCGCCACACTTACGGAAGCGGATGGGATTAGAAATGGCCCAAATTATCTTGGAGCAACGGTGTATTACCCCACCAACGCCACTCCTCCCTATGCCAGTATCGCAATCGTTCCTGGATTTTCAGCACTGCCTTTAAGTGTTTCGGAATGGGGACCATTTTATGCTTCCCACGGAATCGTAACCATCATTATTGGAACGAATTCTCTTTTTGATTTTCCAGAAACGAGGGCCATTGCGCTTATAGATGCACTGGAAACGTTGCGACAAGAAAATACACGAGCCTCCTCCCCATTGGAAAATAACCTTGATGTTGACAAATTTGCGGTAAGTGGATGGTCTATGGGCGGTGGCGGCGCGCAGCGTGCGGCAGTGCTGGACAATACAATAAAAGGAGTTGTGGGTTTATGTCCTTGGTTACCAAGTCCCTCATTAAACCATGATAGCCCAGTGGTAATTTTTAGCGGCCAGGACGATACTGTTGCTCCCCCCGCCGCAACATGCGGATATTCATTATAACGTTACCCCAAATACTACCGACAAACTACTTTTTGAAGTTAAAAATGGAGATCACTCCGTGGCCAATTCACCAAACGGCGGAAATGGTACAGTAGGAAAAATCGCACTTTCCTGGCTAAAACTATTTGTAGAAGAAAATGATTGTTACTGTCCGTTATTGACGGATTCGCTCTTGGTCGATCCTCCAGCAGCTTCTAAAGTGCAATCCAGTTTTGAATGTGAGCCAATTATAGGCATAGCGGAAAACAAATTTGACATCAGTGTTTTCCCAAATCCAACGACAGATATTATAAATGTAAATATTCCAACATCCAGCAACTATAAAGTATATTCCACGTTAGGTCAAGCCTTATTTTCTGGTGAAATCACACAAAACGAAAAACAGATTGATTTCTCAAACCTTGCTAAAGGGATGTATTACTTGCAACTAGAAACTGAAACGATTCGGATCATTAGGAAGTAAAAAGATCAGTATTGTCCGAGAAAAGAAACAAGACCCGCCCGGACCGAAAAGGCACATTCGGGCGGGCCGCTGCGCTATAAGAATCAAGAGCCAAGATTAGAACGTAAAACACCGATAATGTAGCTCATAAAATTTAAAGGTAGACGATATTATGATATTTCAGTTTTGTTCCTAAACAAATTGAAAAAGAAGATCATATTTAAGAAATCCTCGAAAGCCTTTATTGGTCTAGATTTTTCATTATCATCTAAATTGGACAACAATATAAAAAAATCTAGATTTCCATGGGATCTGGTTCGCTTTTCAAATTTAAATCTCGAGCAATTTCACTTTAAGTATTAAGCAACTGAAACGTCTGTTTCGCAATTTCCAATTCTTCGTTCGTAGGAATAACGAGAACTTTTGTTTTGGAATCAGTTGTGTTTATTTCCCGGAGTACATCAGTTCGTAATTCATTTTTTTCATTTCTTAAATGAATTCCTAAATATTCCATATCGGAACAAACAAGATTTCTAAGAACGGTAGAATTTTCGCCGATTCCACCAGTGAAAACCACTGCATCTACTCCGTTCATAACCGCGGCGAACGCTCCGATATATTTCTTTATACGATAGGCGTTCATGTGTAAAGCGAGTATACAATCCGCGTTCCCTTTCTCTGCCCCTATCTCAATGTCTCTTAAATCGCTTGATCCTGTAAGGCCATACATTCCACTCTTTTTGGTAATGAGGGTGGTCACGTCATCCAAGCTATAGCCTAGGGAATTTACCAAATAGAAAATAATGGAATGATCAATATCCCCACTTCGAGTGCCCATAATAAGCCCTGTGGTTGTTCCAAATCCCATACTGTGATCCACGCTTTTGCCATCCAAAACCGCTGTCATGCTGCAACCATTTCCCAAATGAGCGGTTATAATCTTGGATTTATTAAGACCCAAATAATCTATGGCTTTTCCGGAAACATATTTATGGCTGATCCCATGAAAACCATATACCTGAATGCCCTCTTTCTCAAACAATTCATTGGGCAGGGCGTATTTCTTTGCTTTTAACGGAATGGTTTGGTGAAAAGCAGTATCGAAAACGGCAACTTGTTTGGCAAGTGGAAAAAGTTGTTCTGCTACAATAATTCCTTCCAGATTATGGGGATTGTGCAGAGGGGCCAAGGCCGCGTGGTTTTGAATTTGCTTCTTAACATCATCATTAATCAATGTGATATCCGAAAAGGCATTACCACCATGCACCACTCGATGACCAACGACCTCAATTTCACTTGTATCACGAATAACACCTTTTTCAGGATCCCGTAATAATTCGACAATTTTTTTCAGACCATCCGCATGCGTATCGATCTTTAACGTCTGAAGAATGTCAAAAGAATTTGTTTTATATTTTAAAATAGCATCGTCATAACCAATGCGTTCCACCATTCCATTACAAATAATTTCCTCAGAAGGCATTTGTATCAATTGAAATTTAATAGATGAACTGCCAGAGTTAATTACCAATATATTCATAGTATCTTCTTTTTTTTTGGAGTGCCAAATATGGTTTGCAATTTTTAATTTTTTATTCTAATAACACTTCATGACGTCAAAAACCATCTCACTTCTCAAGCTTCTGCATATACAAGTCTCACCTCTAACTTCTAACTTCTAACCTCTAACCTCTATTAAGAATCCTGCGCCTGAATGGCAGTGACAATAACAGTATTAAAAATATCGTCCGTTGTACATCCGCGACTTAAATCGTTAACGGGCTTGTTCAACCCTTGGATAATAGGGCCAATGGCCAAGGCCTTTGTTTCCCGTTGGACGGCTTTGTAAGTATTGTTTCCTGTATTTAAATCGGGGAAAATAAAGACATTCGCTTGTCCGGCCACTTCGGAATTTGGCATTTTTGATTTACCAACGGCAATGTCCACGGCAGCGTCATACTGGATTGGGCCTTCCACTTTTAAATCGGGTCTTTTCTCTCTCACAATTCTGGTTGCTTCTCGCACTCTTTCCACATCTGCTCCCACCCCCGACGCTCCCGAGGAATACGACAACATCGCAATTTTGGGCTCAATTTCAAAAGCCAAACTGGTGCCAGCCGAGGAAATGGCGATTTCAGCCAATTGCTCTGCTGTGGGATTCGGATTTATGGCACAATCTCCATAAACCGAAACCCGATCTTCCAACAACATAAAAAACACCGAGGAAACGATAGAAGCCTCAGGTTTGGTCTTTATAAATTGAAGTGCGGGAAGAATAGTGTGCTGCGTGGTATGTTCGGCACCTGAAACCATGCCATCGGCATCGCCTTTGTAAACCATCATTGTCCCAAAATAGGAGACGTCTATCATTAAATCTTTGGCCATCGCCAAATTGACGTTTTTGTGCTTTCTAAGTTCATAAAGGGTTTCTGCATACGAATCAAAATGAACCGATTCACTTGGATTTATAATATTTATTTTTTCCAGATCCAGAGCGATGTCCAATGCCACTAATTTTTCTTCTATCTGCTTTTTATCTCCGAGCAATGTGATTTCTACAGCATCCAAATCTATCAGCAGCTTTGTAGCCCTTAAAATCCGTTCATCCGTTCCTTCGGGCAAAACAATGTGCTTTTTATTGGATTTCGCTTTTTTCAACAGATTATATTGAAACATCCGGGGGGTAATTCCGTTCGATTTAAAGGTTATTAGACGCTCTATAAGGGCATCTACCTTTATATGTTTTTCAAAATCCTTAATGGAAAGTGTGATCTTCTCTGTGTTTTCCGCATAAATCTGGGATTTAATACTTCCAAGACTATTGGTAACGGAAAAAGTCCCTCCTTGTACTGAAATAATCGGGACAACATCTGAAAGACCTTCAATAAGTTTAATAATTGAATTTTCGGGAATCAGTCCAGCCGTTAAAACAATACCCGAAATGGACGGGTAATTATCCGAAATGTTTGCCTGCAATGCCCCTAAAATAATATCCGCTCTATCTCCGGGGGTAATTACCAGGGCATTTTCCTTTAGGTGAAGCAGGTAATTATGCAACTGCATAGCTCCAACACTATAATTTCCTGCCTGGTTGTTGATAAAAGCTTCGCCAAAAAGAACTTTGGCATCCAATGTTTCCACTATTTCCTTTATGGAAGGATTGGCCAAAACTGGGTTTAAAGGAATTGCGCCCACAATCACTTTGGAAGGCAGGTATTTTTCCAGTTCCGAAACAACCAGGGTCTTATTTTGCGGTTCTACCTTATTGGCTATGACGGCCAAAACCTCAACTCCCTTATCCCTGAATGAGTCAAAAGCCATCTGGAGATTTCCTACAAATTCATCCAGGGTTTTGCCAATTCCGCTGGCCATAATAATTGCCGGCACCCCGAGGTTTTTTGCAATGAGCACGTTGATATCAAATTCCTTGATGGACCCTTCGCCTGTAAAACCAGTACCTTCTATCAGAACAAAATCAAAGCGCTCTTCCATTGCCTTGAATTTTTCAATAATCCTACTGATGATTTCCCCATCTTTATTTTCATTCGTTTTACGAACTATCTCGCTTCGGGTAAATGCATAAGCATCTTCAAACTTAATATCCAACTTGAAATAGGTTGAAACTGTGTTAAAATGGTTATCTATTTCACCTGGTTTAAAATCGTCAATTATAGGTCTGAAATAACCTACTTTGGCCGCCCTCCCTAACAAGGACTGCATTAATCCAAGAGAAACAATGGACTTTCCACTATCAGGCTCTGTTGTGGCAATGTAAATGGCTTTGTTATCTTGTTTGTATTCCATTCTTTGATGAATTTAATTTTTAAAATCTTGGTAATTGGTAAAGTCCGGTGCCATTGGATTCACAATATTAGTCCGTAGTCCTTATAATTACAATGATTTAAATCACACACAAAAATAAGGTAGATAAGATTGTGAGCCGTGCTTAAAAGGGAATTAAATCAAGTTTCCTGTAAGATTTGATAAGAAGAAACCTGAACGATGACGAAGTTAAATGACTGGAAAGAAGTCAAGTTTTCATTTAAAAATCTAGATTTGACACAATTAAACGTCTTCTACATCTACTTCAGTAGAGTCGTCTTTAATGATTTAAAATCAAGACTTTGCTGTTCTCCGGTTTTCATATTCTTTAGAGTGTAAACTTCTTGTTGCATTTCAGATTCACCGGCCAAAATAGTAAATGGAATATTTCGCTTATCGGCATAGCCCATCTGTTTTCCCATTTTTGCGGAATCGGGATAAAATTCTGCCGCTATTCCTTCAAGACGTAATTTCTTAATGGCTTTCATCGCATACAAGGCTTCCTCCTCTCCAAAATTCAGGAAAAGTGCCTTGCTGTTTTCCGAAACTGCTTCCGGGAAAAGCCCCAATTCTTCCAACACCAAATAAATTCGGTCGAGGCCAAAGGAGATTCCCATTCCACTCATATCCTTCAGTCCAAAGATTCCGGTAAGGTCATCATATCTGCCGCCGCCGCCAATACTTCCCATATTGACTTCCTTTGGCGCCGCAACCTCAATGATGGCCCCTGTGTAATAATTCAAACCGCGTGCAAGAGTTAGGTCAATTTCAAAATTTGAAGTCTGCAAGCCCAAGGTTTTTATGGTTTTTGAAATGAATTCCAATTCATCCACACCTTGAATTCCTACTTCAGAGCCCGACAACAATTTGCTAAGACTTTCCAATTGTTCAAGAGCGCTCCCTTTCATTGAAAACAAGGGCTGCAACTTTTGCAATGCCTCTTCGGGAATTCCCTTTTCGCGCATTTCTTTTTTAACGCCCTCCTCCCCTATTTTATCGAGTTTATCCAAGGCAACAGTAAAATCGATCAACTTATCTTCCGCTCCAATTGTTTCGGCTATTCCGGCCAATATTTTTCGGTTGTTGATTTTTATAGAAACACCTTTCAATCCAAGTTCGCTAAAAACGGCATCATAGAGTTGGATGAATTCCACTTCCTGCCATAATGATTTAGATCCCACCACATCTGCATCGCATTGATAGAATTCGCGGAACCTTCCTTTTTGCGGTCTGTCAGCACGCCATACGGGTTGGATCTGGTAGCGTTTAAAAGGAAAAGTGATTTCATTTCTATGCTGTACCACATAGCGGGCAAAGGGAACAGTTAGGTCGTAACGAAGCGCTTTTTCTGAAATTTTAGGGGTTATTTTATTGCTATCTTTTTCAGAATAAAGAGCAGAATCCACTTTGGATAAATAATCACCGCTGTTCAATATTTTAAAAATCAACCTATCTCCTTCCTCCCCATATTTTCCCATCAAAGTGTCACTGTTCTCGAATGAAGGGGTTTCAATAGGCTGGAATCCATAAAGAGCGAAATTTTTCTTGATGGTATCGAAAATATAATTGCGTCGTCCTACTTCTTCTGGACTGAAATCGCGGGTACCTTTTGGGATGGATGGCTTCAAGATGGTTTTGGTTTTTAGATGTTGGATGTTGGATGTTGGATGTTGGATGTTGGATGCTAGATGTTGGATGTTGGATGTTGGATGTTGGATGTTGGATGTTGGATGTTAGATGTTGGATGCTAGATGTTAGATGTTAGATGCTAGATGTTAGAAAAGAGAGAGTAGAGAATAGAGAGAAGTATAGAAAATTCATCTCCATCCCAAACTAACTCATCACTCATCACTCATAACTCATAACTCCTATCACTCATCACTCATCACTCATCACTCATCACTCATCACTCATCACTCATCACTCATCACTCATCACTCATCACTCATCACTCAAGTTAACTCATAACTTAAAAACGCAAATATCCTAAATAATAGTAACTTTATCCAAGTTTTACAGTCTAATGGGTAACACAAACTGAAAATATGTTTTCACTCTTTCGGGAAAATGTGCGCATTGCCCTCGATTCCATTAAAGGTCAGCTATTACGGACCATCCTTACCATTGTGATTATCGGTATCGGGATTTGGGCGTTGGTGGGTATTTTGAGCGCGGTTAAGGCTTTGGAAAGTACTATTTCTACCAATTTCGCCTCCATGGGAGCCAACACCTTCAACATACAGCGATATGAGTTCACCGTTCAAACCAATAGAAGTGGCGAGCGGGAAAAAATCAATCCCATTATCAGTTACAATAATGTACGTGAATTCATAAATAAATATGATTTCCCAATGACAAAAACCTCACTTTCCTTTCAAGGTACCTCGGTGGCAGAGGTGAAATACGGTTCCGAAAAGACCGATCCGGAAGTGCAAGTGTATGGCGTGAACGAAAATTATCTTGAAAATACAGGAACAGAGATCGACAGGGGACGCAACTTTACCATTTTTGATATAGAAAACAATAATAAGGTTTGTATCCTGGGCTCTGACTTTCTAAAAGGTCTGTTCAAAGATGAAGATCCTCTCAATAAAACTGTCAGTATTCGAGGCGTGCGATTTAAGGTTATTGGAATATTGGAGCCCAAGGGATCTACTTTTGGGAACAACCAGGATCTGAAGATGCTAATTCCGGTACAAGTAGCGCGGGGAATCTATACGCAGCCTAATATAAACTATAATATTAGCGTGAAGGTTCAAGACAAGGAGATGCTGGAAGCTGCTCAGGATGAAGCTATCATCACTTTTAGAAATATACGTGGACTTAATCCAGTGGAAGCAAATAATTTCGGCATAGAACGCAGTGATGACCTAATCAATCGTATTGCTTCTATCACCGTTTACTTGAGCGTTGCGGCCTGGATTATCAGCATTATTACAATTTTAGGGTCTTCGATTGCATTAATGAATATAATGTTGGTTTCGGTCACCGAACGAACCCAGGAAATTGGAGTACGAAAAGCATTGGGTGCCAAACGAGCTACCATCTCGACCCAATTTTTCATCGAGACCATAATTATCGGACAATTCGGAAGTGTTTTGGGAATAATTTTAGGAATATTGACCGGTTTTGCCTTCGCCAAGATTTTCGACTTTAATTTCAGCCTGCCGTGGGCTGCGATGATCTGGGCCACAATTATCACCTTTATTGTCGCAGTAATTGCGGGTTCCTATCCTGCTGCAAAAGCAGCTAGATTGGATCCGATTGAAAGTTTGAGACACGAATAAAAAAATAAGTTTCAGGTTCCAAGTTTCAGGTTTCAAGTTCAGGTTCAGGTTCCAAGCCATAGATTTCAGGTTTCAGAATACCTAGATGCTCAACTGGCTACTGTAACATTTTTAAATTCCAGGACTCATTTCTTCCCTCTACTCTTCCAGAAGATCACTAAAATAAGTAAATAGTTCGCCTTTGGTTATTGAGGAACCTTGTTGTATCAAAGCGAAGATATCTTTATTTCTGTCATCCTTAATGGCCTTTGTTGAGGTATAAAGAATCACGGAATCATCGTGGATATTTTGCTGTAACCATTTATATCCGTACCCACTTGTTATATCAATTTGGGGGTTCTCAATTTTAATAGCAATTAGATCCAAATGGGTCTGCGAAATGCGGAACAACATCAATTGTTGCGGAGAAATGTGCTCCAAGAACTTAACCTTGTTCAAAACTCCTTCCCAAACCAAATCGCTAAAAATATCCAATTCCTCCTCGGCTACCTGTGGTTTATTTTCCTTTATATCAGTCCATTCATCGGCCGTAATGGATTGGGTTGCCAAAAAATTGATGAACTCCTGGTGAAGTTCTTCAAATTGTTCCTTGGTTAATCTGGCGTATTTCATATTGTGAGATGTGAGACCTGCCTTCGGCAGACAGGTGTGAGATATGAGATGTGAGATGTGAGATGTGAGAAATAAAATTCCATGTCCAAAATCTAACATCTATCGTCCAATTAAAAAGCCTTCCCCAAAATGAGAAAGGCTTTATATATTCAAACTAGAATAAGTTATTCAGCTTGTGCTTCTGAATTATCTTCATCCTTAACTTCAGCTTTAGCCTCAGTTTTAGGTTTTGCTTCAGCTTTAGTTTTAACTTCAGGCTTTGCTTCCGGAACCACATCAAAAGTAAGGGTACTTATAACCTCACGGTGGAAACGGATTGTAGCATCATACTGTCCGGCACGTTTTACGATACCTCCAGCAATAGCGATGAATTTCTTATCGATAGAAACACCTTCTTTTTCAAGAGCATCGGCAAGATCTGCATTGGTAACTGAACCAAACAATTTATCGCCTTCACCTGTTTTCGCGGTGATTTTAATTTCAAGTCCATTAAGCTTATCAGCTTGTGTTTTTGCCTCATCGACAACTTTCTTCTCTTTAAAAGCACGTTGCTTAAGAGTTTCTGCCAACATCTTTTTAGCAGAAGGAGTCGCCAAGGTAGCGTGACCCTGTGGAATCAAGAAATTCCGACCATAGCCATTTTTAACTGTAACAAGATCATCTGCAAAACCCAGATTTTCTACGTCTTTTTTCAATATAAGTTCCATAATACGTTCTGGTTTTTTATTTTAATAAATCGGCTACGTAAGGCATAAGGGCCAAATGGCGCGCTCTTTTTACGGCAACGGCAACTTTTCTTTGGTACTTCAAAGAAGTTCCAGTAAGTCTTCGAGGTAAAATTTTACCTTGCTCGTTCACAAATCTTAATAAGAAATCTGCGTCTTTATAGTCGACATATTTAATGCCTGACCTTTTGAACATACAGTATTTCTTGGTCTTGTTTGTTTCTATATTAAGCGGAGTAAGATATCTGATCTCTCCGTCTTTTTTTCCTTTTGCTTGTTGTTGAAGTGTTGCCATGGTTTACGCTGATTTTTTTGTACGGTTTCTTCTTTTTTCGGCCCAAGCAATTGCATGCTTGTCCAAAGCTACTGTAAGATAACGCATAAAACGTTCGTCTCTTTTGAATTCAGTTTCTAGTTCGTTTACCGCATCTCCTTCAACGGTGTACTCAAAAAGATGATAGAATCCACTCTTTTTGTTCTGGATAGGGTAAGCCAATTTTTTTAGCCCCCAATTTTCTTTGGATATCATCTTAGCACCTTTTGAAACAAGAATATCTTCGTATTTCTGTACTGTCTCCTTTATCTGATCTTCAGATAAAACGGGATTTAAGATGAAAACAGTTTCGTAATGATTCATAAAAAATCTATTAATTATTAATGATTAATCTTTTGGCTTCCTGCCAAGAGGGCGCAAAAGTACTATTTTATTTCGTACCATCAAACGGATTTTTCAATTGACTTTTAAAAATATTCATTGTTGTCCGATAAAAATAATAATTTACCTTAGATCTGAAGAGAAGTTCTGTTCGTCTACCAATATTTAATGCCTAACGCCATATTGTCCACGGGGCGAACAAAATAGTGGCAGACAGCAAAAAAAATATTTAAGGGATGTCCCCCGCGGCAGACATATTGTGATTTTTAACCGGACTATACTGATATTCTTTATAAATTAGCTTAAAACGAATACCATTTCTCAATGAAAGATCTGAAAAAATTTACTTGGAAAGTTTTGCTTCTGATACTTCTTTTATTTCAGAATTCGATTGTATTCTCTCAAAAATTAGATACCTCATTTACAAGAGAAAATTTTAATGAAAACTGGAAATTTGAACGTTTCGGTTTGCACCCTGATAAACCTGGACAAATAATCCCCGAGCCTAGTGGGCTGGAAGCTGCTAACTACAATGATGCCAATTGGAGAAAGTTAAACCTGCCTCACGATTGGGGAATTGAAGGCCCGTTCAGGAATGATTTGGAAAACAATACCGGATTGCTTCCATGGAAAGGAATAGGATGGTATAGAAAGCATTTTACGGTTTCTCAAAACGACAAAAACAAAAAGATATTTATTGATTTCGATGGAGCTATGGCAAACGCCCAAGTATGGCTCAATGGACAATTTGTTGGAGAATGGCCTTATGGATATACCTCCTTTAGGTTTGACCTCTCTCCCTTTGTTCTGTTTGGTAGCGAAAATGTTATTGCAGTAAGACTCGACACTGAAAAATTGGATTCCCGCTGGTATCCCGGGGCTGGTATTTATAGAAATGTGTGGTTGACCAAAACAAATCCAGTTCATATTGACCATTGGGGCATTAATTTGACTACACCGAATATTTCGGACGATGAAGCTACGGTCGATTTACAAATCAATCTTAAAAACAGTAGGACAAATGCCTCCAATATTAAAGTGCAGACCACAATTCTCAATTCTGAAAATCAAATAGTGGCAGCTTCAAAGCAAGTTTCAACTTCCATAACGGCCAACTCCAATAAAACCATAGGTCTATCAATCAAAGTGTACAAACCCCAAAGATGGAGTATTGAAAACCCAGTTCTTTACAAAGCAGTAACCCAAGTCTACGAGGGAGAGCGATTAATCGACGAAGAAACCACTTCCTTTGGATTAAGAACGATTGAATTTACGTCCAACGAAGGCTTTTTATTAAATGACAAAAAAGTTGAAATCAAAGGTGTTTGTATGCATCACGATCTTGGTCCGCTTGGAGCCAGTTTTAATATTAGGGCAGCGGAACGCCAATTGGAAATCTTAAAGGAAATGGGATGCAACTCCATTAGAACAAGCCACAATCCACCTGCGCCAGAGGTATTGGATCTTTGCGACAGAATGGGATTTTTGGTTCAGGTAGAGGCTTTTGACACTTGGCAGAAAGGTAAAATGGATAATGATTATCACATCAATTTTGATGCTTGGCATGAGAAAGATTTAAAGTCGATGGTACTTCGGGATAGAAATCATCCTTCCGTATTTATGTGGAGTATTGGCAACGAGGTTCCTGACCAGGGTAATCCTGAATTGGCAGAAAAATTGGCCAATATAGTGCAATTGACAGATCCCACTCGTCCTGTTACGGCAGGTTGTGATTGGGGAGATACTGCATTTAATGGATTTTTGGATGCTCTGGATGTTTTTGGTTATAATTATAATCAAGCGAGTTACGAAAAATTCTTTAGTGCTCCTGCTTTAATAAATGTTCCGTTTATTGCCAACGAAACCACGTCCGCATTAAGTTCAAGAGGGGAATATTTTTTTCCTGTCGAATTTGGCCCTGCCAATGACCATTTGCCGGGTCACGGAATATTTCAGATGTCTTCCTACGATGTACAATACACCGGATGGGGATCGACACCGGACAAGCAGTTTATGCTACAAGATCAATATCCACGCATAATGGGAGAATATGTTTGGACAGGATTTGATTATCTTGGAGAGCCAACGCCATATAATAATGATATCACCAACTTATTAAACTATAAGGATCCAATTCATAAAGAAGAACTGCAAAAGCATCTGGATGAGCTGGGCAAGGTAGAAGTGCCCTCGCGAAGTAGCTATTTCGGAATCATGGATTTATGTGGTTTTAAAAAAGATCGTTTCTATCTGTACCAAGCAAGATGGCGACCGGATTTCCCCATGGCGCATATATTACCGCATTGGAATTGGCCAGAAAGAATAGGGATGAATGTTCCCGTTCACGTTTATACTTCTGGTGATGAAGCAGAATTGTTTCTCAACGGCAATTCCCTTGGAAAAAGAAAAAAGGGGAAATTTGAATACCGAATTCAATGGGATAATGTCACTTATAAACCTGGAGAATTGAAGGTCAAGGTATGGAAAAATGGTAAACCTTGGGCGGAGGATATTGTTCAAACAACTGACGGGGCAGCCAAAATAAATCTGGATGCAGATAGAACGAAAATAATTTCCGATGGGAAAGACTTAGTCTTTGTTGCCGTAAATATTTGGGACAAAAACAATAATCTAGTTCCCCGAATTGATAATATGATACACTTTGAAATCAAAGGTCCCGGAGAAATTATTGCCGTAGGTAATGGAGATCCTACGAGTCATGAGTCATTTCAAGCCAATAATCACAGCGCATTTAACGGAAAATGTTTAGTGGTAATTAGAAGTACAAAACAACCTGGAACCATCAAGTTAACAGCAAAATCTAAAGGTTTAGGGAGCAGTAGTATTCAAATTGAAAACATTAAATAAGGATGAAAATCAGGAGTTTAAGTTGGGAGCGTTCGTAACCATCAGCAAAAAGGGATCTGGACATTCCTTTTTGGAGCATATTGAAATCTTCAATAACTATCCACATCCACATTAATGCGAACGCTGGCAAATTCCTTTATCGAACTGAAACTGCGTTCCACATTTGAAACATATTTCTTTGTTGCCTCCAAGGATTGGGTCTTGGGTATTTTCATCAAAACATTAAAGATGAATTTATTTCGAATTCTTCCTACTGGTGGCTGTTCGGGTCCTAATATATTCTCTCCAAATTTACTTTTCAACGCCTCTCCGAACCATTCCGCTGCATTTTGAACCTTAATAAGATTTTTATCCTTGAACTCGATCTTTATTATTCTGAAAAATGGAGGATATTTGTACTGATAACGTTCCTCCAACTGCTCCTTACTCATTTCTGGGTAATCATTTACGCTTACTTGTTTTAGAATTTGATGATAGGGATTATAAGTTTGAATCAGTACTTTTCCTCTCTTTTTGGTGCGCCCTGCCCTACCTGAAACCTGCTGCAACAATTGGAAACTTCGCTCATGAGCCCTAAAGTCGGGGAAATGCAGTAAGCTATCTGCGTTCATAACTCCCACCAGGCCAATATTCCGAAAATCCAATCCTTTGGCAAGCATTTGTGTGCCCACCAAAATATCTATTTCTTGATTCTCCAAGGCATCTATCAATTTTGAGTAGGCGTGTTTTCCTCTGGTTGTGTCCTGATCCATTCGGGCAATTTTATTATTGGGAAACAAGGTTTTCAGCTCTGTTTCAATCTGTTCCGTTCCAAATCCTTTAGTGTCCAAGGTTGGACTGCCACAGGCCATACAGTTCAACATCATCGCCATGTGGTATCCGCAATAATGGCATCGGAGCTGGTTTTTGTTTTGATGGTAGGTAAGGCTCACATCGCAATTGGGACATTGGGGAGCGACGCCACACGTGGTACATTCAACCACCGGCGAAAATCCCCTTCGGTTTTGAAAGAGAATAACCTGTTCCCCGTTTTTCAAAACTTCCCGCATTTCCTCCAACAAACGGTCGCTGAAGTGGCCGGTCATCTGTTTCTTTTTGCTCTTTTCCCGAATGTCCACCAGTTCAATATCGGGCATCTGTACATTTCCGAACCGTTTTTTTAACTCCACCAAGCCGTATTTTCCAATTTTGGCGTTGTAATAACTTTCCAAGGAAGGTGTGGCGGAACCCATAATCAATTTGCATTGATGCAAATTGGCCAGGACTATTGCACTATCACGTGCATTATATCGGGGCGCAGGATTGTATTGTTTAAAGGAGGGCTCATGCTCTTCATCCACGACTACCAATCCTAAATTTGAAAAGGGAAGAAATAAAGATGATCTGGCTCCCACAATGACTTGGGCTTTGCTTCTTTGATCTAAAACTGCTTTCCAGACCTCCACTCGTTCATTTACAGAAAACTTGGAATGATAGACCGATATTCTCTCACCAAAATATCGCTGTAGCCGAGAAATTAATTGGGTTGTCAGTGCAATTTCGGGTAACATATACAATACCTGTTTTCCCGAGGCCATTGTTTCCTCGATCAGTTTTGCGTAAATTTCAGTTTTCCCGCTCGAAGTCACTCCGTGCAGCAAGACCACATCATCGGTTTTAAAGGAAGTCTTTATTTCTTCATAAGCCGTTTGCTGACTCTCGTTTAAGATTTTGATATCCACTGAAGATTCACCTTGATATTCTATCCTATCTTTCTGAATAAAATATTCCTCCAAAATACCTTTATCTATCAGCGATTTTAAAACGGAGGCGGAAACATTGCTTTTCTTTTGAAGTACGGTAACTTCAATAGGTTTTTTAGACTGACTTTTCAATGTGAAAAATGTCATCAAAACCTTATATTGTTTTGGCGCACGACCTAAACCGTCCAAAAGAATTCGCAATTGTTCTTCGTCAATGTAGGCAGAAGCCAACTTTACATATCTTTTTAGTTTTGGCGTATATTTCTCATAAATGGTTTCTTCTACCTCCACAATTCCCTTCTCTATTAATTTTTGGATAACCGATACCACGTTACTTCTATCTAAAATAGAACGAATGCCATTGATGTGTATTGAGGATTGTTGTTCTAGCGCTTCGTAAACTAGATACTCATCATCAGTTAATGTATGGTGCTCTATTGTTTTTTCAGGTACCAGTTTAACGATCGTCTCGCTCTCCAACAAAAACGCACTGGGCAAAGCTGCCTTTACCACTACTCCCAAAGAACACATGTAGTAGGAAGCCATCCATTTCCAATGCCGCAGCTGGATTGGAGATATAATGGGAGTTTGATCGAGGATATGATCAATAGATTTGGTTTCATAACCTGTAGGAGCTTGCGCATGAACTCGATGAACAATCGCAGTATAAATCTTGGTTTTCCCAAAGGGGACAGCAACACGCATTCCTGGTTTAAGGAAGGCTGCTTCGTCCTTATTAATGGAATAAGTAAAAGTTTGGTTTAGCGGAATGGGTAATATTACGTCAACAAAAAACACTTACGAAGCAGTTATCAGGTTAATGGAAATCAGGAAATTCAATAGAAAATTCCATAAAAAAGGCCACCGAAAAACGGCAGCCTAAAGGTACATTTTTTAAATTATTTATTGGACTCGTTCCCAATATTGCGATCTACCTAAAAGGGAGAACCCAATATATCCACGGACTTTAAGTTTATTTGGAGCTTCCAATGCTATAAGACATTTGTAGACTTTTCCGTTGTTAGGATCGATGATTGTTCCTCCACTATATTCGTCTCCATCTTTTTTAAGGCCTTTAAGAATAACTAGGCCCAAAATAGGTTTGCCTTTAACATCGCTCGGACATTTATCGCAAGTAGCGTTTTGTTTGGCGGGATCGAGAATTTCAACCACCTTTCCATAAATCTCTCCATCCTGTTTGTAAATTTCCACAATGGATTTCGGTTTGCCAGTTTCATCATCAATAGTTTTCCACTTTCCGAGGACATCTTGTGCCGTCCCCGTCAGGATAGCACAAAAAACGAGCGCAATTGTTAAAAATGTTTTTTTCATCTTAGTACAGTTTTAGTTTTAAAAGAAGCCAGAATGCCCTAAATTCCATCTTCGATTATTTTTTAATGCGCCGTAGCGAAGGGCTATTGTAAATTCATTTAATTACTTCAAGTTCCCATTCTGTCTTTTAGCCGCTGAATGGAAATATTCAATTCAAACCCTAGCAGCAACAAGTTTGAGTTTATCCAAATATATAACATCAAAATCAAAAGAGCACCAATAGATCCGTATAACTCGTTGTAATTTGAAAAATTATTGATATATACTCCAAAAAAATAGGTGGTCAATAAGAATAATCCTGTTGTTATAAGGGCTCCGATTGAAAAAAACTTTGATATTTTTCCTTCCTTGGTACCGAAATAATACAAAGTCGCAATTACCACATAAAGCATAACCACAAAAATTAAAAATTGAAACCAAAATATATAGGACAGATCATTGTCTATATATGCCCTCGATTTCAAATCCCTGATAACATACTCACCATATAGGATCACTCCTACGGAAGTTAACAACAACAATGCCAGAACAATTGCGACTCCCAGGGCCACAAGGTATTGTCTTATAAAACCTCGGTTACTCTTTACGTGAAATGAATATTCAAAAGCACTAAAAATCGCATTTACGCCATTTGTTGATAAAAAGAGGGAGAGAAAAAATACAAATGAAAGCAATCCACCACGTGGGTTCACAGCAATATCCGCAATAACTGGATAAAAGAATTGTGTGGTCTGAGGTGGTAGTAGGGCCTCCACAAAAATCAAAAATCGGGTCTGGAAACCATCAATTGGAATATAGGGTATAAGGTTTAGCAAGAGAAGCAAAAATGGAAAAAGTGCAAGGAAGAAACTATAGGCTATCGAACTTGCACGAGGCGAAAAAGATCCTTTAACGATGCCACCAAAATAAATATCCAAAAGATGATACAGTGAAAATTCACCAAGGCCCGGTAATTTTATTTTTTTGCTCAATCTGACCAAACCCCGGATTACCGGAATATTGGTTTCGGCTTCCTTTTCTTCTTTATCCATTAAACAGCTTTTAGACTTAAGTCCATATTGCTGACTGAGTGGGTCAAGGCTCCACTGGAGATATAGTCCACTCCACATTCGGCATAAGTACGTGCGGTTTCAAGGTTTATTCCGCCACTGGATTCGGTTAGAAATTTTCCATTGATCATTTTAACAGCCATGCGGGTGTCTTCAAAATTGAAATTATCCAGCAAAATACGATGGATACCACCAATTTTTAGGATTTCCTTTATTTCTGAAAAATTTCGGGCTTCTACGATAATTTTTAAATCCAGATGATTGCGTTGTAGATACTTATGCGTTTTCTCAATTGCCTTTCCCACCCCTCCACAAAAATCGATATGGTTGTCCTTGAGCATTATCATATCATAAAGAGCGAAACGATGGTTTTCGCCGCCTCCAATTTTCACAGCCCATTTTTCGATGGCACGGATCCCGGGAGTGGTTTTACGGGTATCCAGGATTTTCGTGTTCGTGCCGTCCAGCAATTTTACAAACTCATTGGTCTTGGTGGCAATGGCACTCATTCGTTGCATTGCATTGAGCACCAGCCTTTCGGATTTGAGTATGGATTGGGAAAGTCCTGAAACATAAAAGCACACATCTCCATATTTTATTGGACTTCCATCTTTTATTTTAATATCCAATTCCAGACCCGGATCTACATATTCAAATACCTGACGCGCAAACTCCACCCCAGCCAGAATACCTTTATCCTTTACCAAAAGCTTGGCTGTACCTATGGCATCTTCAGGAATACAGGCCAGCGAACTATGATCGCCTCCGCCCACATCTTCCCGGATGGCATTGGTTATAATAAGATCTATTTCTTTATCGAATTGTTTTTTAGAAATCATTGCAATAAATTTTAGCTAAAATACTTTAAAATCTTTGAAATATTACATTTTTGCCAGACACAGAAAGCTAATTCAGAAATCCAATCTATAATAATATACGTATTTTTATCGCCGAAAACTAAAACTTCAAAAATGAAGATTAAACTGATTGCTGTCGGGAAAACCGACAATCGCAATTTACAATCGCTGATGGATGACTACAGCAAGCGATTGGGGTTTTATGTTTCGTTTGAAATAGAAATTATTGCAGATATAAAAAATGCTAAAAACCTGAGTGAATCCCTTCAGAAAAAAGCAGAGGGAGGCGAAATATTAAAGCGAATTGCTACTTCTGATACGCTAGTCCTCTTGGATGAAAAGGGAAAATCCTATTCTTCAGAAAAATTTTCAGAATTCCTTCAGAAAAAAATGAACAGCGGTCTTAAAAATCTGGTTTTCGTTATTGGTGGCCCCTACGGTTTCAGCGATGAAATTTACCAACGCAGTAACGGAAAGCTCTCACTGTCCTCCATGACTTTCTCGCATCAGATGGTCCGTTTGTTTTTTATTGAACAATTATACAGGGCGTTTACGATACTTCGAAATGAGCCTTATCATCATGGGTAGTTGGTAGACTTTAGTCGGCAGACGGTAGTTGGGAGACGGTAGACGGTAGTTCACGGGAGGAAACAGGACTGAAGGGAAACAAGAATCAAGACCAAAGACGGAGGCAATTATTCTCATTTTGATTATTTGAATTGAAAGAAGTTGAACTCCTCTGGAGTTCTAAATATAGATGGATTCGTTTTTCCTCGAATAAAACTTTCATTTCATTTCATTTCGGTTGGATTCGAGGTTATCAATATTAAACCTCTTCGAGGTTATTGGTTACGGTTATTTTTGTTTTTTGTGGCATAATCCCGAAGGGATCTAATATGGATAACCCCTCACAAACGTAGTGCAGTTCGGGGTTATAATGCATCCATCCTACAGAACCCCGTAGTGGGTTCAACATTCAAAACTTTCTTTAATCTGGGTGTCCCAGTGCGGAAGTCAGGGGATTTTTATTTATCCATCTACTGAATTCTGCTACCGGATATTGTCACAGAATACTTCAATTGAAAATGATCCCTGGTCCCTGATCACTGAATTCTGATTACTGAATACTGATCATTGATCACTGATAACTGATTACTGATCACTGATTACCGATTACTAATAACTGTATACTGAAATACTGATCACTGATAACTGAATACTGAATACTGATAACTGATCACTGATAACTGATAACTGATCACTGAATTCCGATCACTGAATACTGATCACTAATCACTGATAACTGCCTACTGCTACTGTCTACTTTTTCACCCCCAAAGACAGTCTATAAAATCCGTGAGTATGTGAAACGTCAATCCAACCCCGATTACTCTGGTTTTTTTGAAAAAGAGTAAAGCAATATAAATCACCAAAGCCCAATAAGTGTGCAAGGGATGGAAATTGATGCTACATCGGTCGGGATCGAAGATGGGAGTTGCCAGAAGATGATCCAAATCAATCAACATCGTGGCAATCATGATAAGCCAAGCCCTAATCCAATATTTTCTAAAGAAAATAAAAGCAATAAGCCCTGGAGCTAAAAAGTGAAGGCTATAATGAACTAAAGTTTGGAGCATAGAATGTTAGTAACGATTATTCCACCAACATTTTGATTGTTTGTGCCGCAATACCATTGTCCAGTTTCAACAAATAAATTCCTCTGGTTAAATTATGATTCCACTCTATCTGAGCGTTCGGACGGATCCAGGTTTTTTCCATTAATTTTTGTCCTGTGATACTATAAACGGTAGTAGTAAATCTTTCCGAAGAAAAATTGCCAGCGGTAGAAATGACAATAGTGCTTTTTACAGGATTCTGAACTAACAAGTATCCATTTTCTGAAGAATTATCTGAAATTCCAACAACACCATTTCGTATTTCATCTAGGGCAAACTGAACGTTTGCGGCACTCATTGCTACGTGAGGTTCGTTTTCGGTTGGAATGGAAAATGCATCAAAAGGAGAATCACCTAGATTAGGTATTGCAAACCAATCGGGGTTATCGATTGCCAGAGAACTCATCGTAGGAATAAAACAATATAGTTCCTGTTGCAAAGCGTTTATAAAGTCGATCAATACTTGATTGCCTCCACCATCACCAAGGGCGTCCGAGATACTACCGGTTCCGCCGGGTGCACTATCTACACCGTCTGTGGTTGATGGAGATTTACTAAGTGCGAGATAATTATCTATCGGAAACCCTAAAAATCTGAGGGTAACATCGGTTGCATTATTGGTCTGTCCCGCTTCTGGCGTAAATTTTAAGGCCACATCTACACTCGTTGTTGCGTCTATGGTGAGATTGGTATCGACAATTGTAGCATTTGGAGTGCCTGTTGTAACACCATTTCCACTACCGTTTATCATAGCTACATTTCTAACGTTCTGCGGAAATCCCATTGCATCCAGTTCGGCCTGAAACTCATTTCTAAAACCGGGAGCTCCCAACGGCAATAATTTTGTAGGATCTTGCTCATACGTAGAACCTGCCAACAAATGTCCATCTAAGTGATCCACAAGCATTTCCTTGGCAGCTGGAGATTTTAACAGTTGATCTATGACTTCCTGGGCGGTGGCATCCCCTACTTCCTCAGCAAAATAATTAATAACATATTGCAAACTAATTGGAATATTCGCCCCACGATGTGGTGAGTCAAACGAAATAAACAAGCGTGTTTCCGCATCCAAACTATTATTTTCCATATAACCCAAGGCATATCGTGCTATGAGACCACCCATACTTGGACCGAGAACTACAAGTTCTTCCTCCCCTACCTTGTCTGTGTTTAATTGTTGAATAAGAGCTGCCAGAACCATTGCATTCCGTTGGATATAATCCGCACCTCCATCTATTGTTTTACCTCCAGTAGTATAAACTGGAGCATTGAGGATAACAATGTCAAAGCCCTCGTTTCGGAGAACATCTGCAAAATTTTGACCGCCAAAAGCCAAACTCGCATAAATGTCGCTAATGCCTCGGGAATTTCCTGGATCAAAACCATCAAGTATAATGATAGGCTTATTCAGAACTCCATTATTATTATCCAAAAAGATTTCATATTCTCCCTGTCCAAAATAGGGTTGTGTTTCACCATATCCTTGATAAGAAATATCTGCAATAATTGTTTGGGAAACAGTTCTTTCAGGGAATTGGGCTCCTTTGGGGAGATTTTGAAATCGTATTTGTGCAAAAGAGAACTGGACAAAAAGTACAAAAATGAGAACGTAAACTTTTTTCATTGGAGTTGTTTTGATACTATTTTAAAGGTAATAAAAAAACCGAAAGGAAATTTTACTTAAAACCTGAGTTTTTTATAATGATAGGTGTATTAAAGCGTGAAATAGAGATGGATTTTGGCTAAAAAGAAGGAATAAGAACGGAGAGAATTAAGAAGATAAATTCCATTCAATGACCAAAATCAAATCTTAATTTGACTTTTCTCAGCTAATATGATGGTCGAAATCATTGTTGTCCGATAAAAATAATGATTGACCCTAGAACCCCTATTATATGATGTACGCCGTAGCTGACTTGTATCTAAAAGGGGTTCCATTTTTCTACCCATATTTAATGCCTATCGGCATACTCTCCGCCACTGTGGATCTAATATGATTTTTTACCGAACAATACTGGATTGAAATATTTTACTTTTTCCTATTCAGAATTTTATATTCCTCATAACAATTGCTGATAGCATCGAGAATCTGAAGATCATTGGCGGAAAGGATAAAATCCTTGGAATAGCTGCATTTATTTAAAATTTCATCAATATCCACTCGCTCGAGTTGAAGAACAGCCATCAGCGTTTCGCGATCGTACTTACTTTGAAGAAGGTTTCTGATCTCGTCATCTTCCTTCATTTTCTGAACTTTCCGCATTTGTCTCGGTCGTTTGCCGAAAACGTTATAGAGGAAATCCGCTGGGTTGAATATGGAACTCAAAACCTTACTAACCGCTCCGGGTTGGTTGCTGCCACCTTCATAACCGGTATTAAGTCCCGCAATCCGATATCTGTAATTGTCATAAACCGGAATCAATTTAGCATCAATTTCAACGTAGCCCGTAAGCTGTACAGGCCGAACCACCACTTCTTCCAAAGCAATTCCCAGTTCCGTCATTTTCACTTTTATATCTCCAAACTTCAACCAGTCGTGGGTTACACGTACCCGCAAAGATTTAAAGCCCAAATAGGAAAAGTAAAGCGTGTCATTGACCGCAGCTTTAATTGCAAACTCACCTTTTTCGTTGGTAGTAGTTCCAATAACCTGGTTTAGGTTAACGATGTTCACATTTTCGAGTAGGTCGTCATTGGCGTCGTTCATTACCGTTCCTTTTACAATGTGCTCTGTCTGCCCAAAGGAATTTACAACTATCAAAACAAAAGCCAAAAACAGGATAATCTTCTTCATAAATATTTTCAATATACGCAAAAATCAAGAGGAAGAATTATTTCTCTCCGCTTCAATTTTAACCAATAATTTCTCTTTGATTCCTCCGAACCATTCATTTTTAAGGATACTCAAAACAATGCTGTCCCGTCTGCCATGCGGGGCGGCACAGTTGCTTCGTAAAATCCCCTCCACAGTACAACCAATGCTTTTCATGGCGGCAATACTGCGTTCGTTTCTCGCATCAGCCCGAAACTCCACCCTTTCCATTGCCAAAGAATCAAAAGCAAAATCTAACATTAAAAATTTGCATTGCTTATTGAGTCCCGTACCTTGGAATTCCTTCCCATACCAAGTGTATCCCAATTGTACAGCACTATTCCTTTGCTGAAAATCATAAAATCGAGTACTCCCGGCATATTGTTGCCTGCGTTTATCAAAAACCACAAACGGATATGCTGTGCTCTCCTTACGGCCGTTGAGCGCAAACCGGATATACTTCTGCATATTTTCCAGTCCATTCGCTGGTTGCTGCGAAAACTCCCATATTTGGGGCTGCTCTATAGCAAAATACTTGAGGTTTTCAATATCACGCATATGCATTGGACTAAGTCTTACCACTTCATTTTCCAACGTATAATTTTTTAGAAAATCAAATTTTTGCATATAACAGATATGGGCTATGGGCGTAACGGTTCGCAAATATACTTATATAGACTGTATCTTCTTCCGAAAGTTTCACTTAAGGAATGAAGCTCCATACAGTTATTGAAAAATTAATTACCGTGAGGAAAGATTCGGGGCTTTGATGGTAGATAAAGGCTTAACAATTCTGGATTTCTCTCAATCCACCTCTTCATAATCCACGTATTCCCCAACTTTTTTACCATTGCTCCTCTTTTGGGAAGGAATATTATCGATAGTGATTTTCCCCTCCTCATGGGAAGGATTATTTGGGGCCGCCGGATTTCCGAAGAATTGTTCAAACTGTTGCCCTGCCTTTTTGGAGATATACCGCAGTATATAAGGCGTAGCGAACCTTATCAAAAGCTTAAGGCCATAATATACCAGAAGAACGATCAGTATCGTTTTAAGGAATGTCATCATATTATTCAAATTCTGTCCAAAAATAAAGATTGGCACTGAAAAAGACGAATATTCGCTATTAAATTAATGGTAAAATCCTATATCTTTGGGCTAAACCCAACAATTCTATGAGCACTCAACTTCGCTTGCTGTTTTTTATTTGTTTTTTCCCATTTTCACATGTTTTCGCCCAGTATACCGATATGATAAACGCCAACCGTCCAGGAGTTTCGCAAGGCGCTTTTGCCGTGGGGCGAAATATACTTCAGGTTGAGACTGGTTTTAGTTATGGAAAAGAAAAACATTCTCTTCAAAAAACAGAAACCCAGGGAATGGGAATAGATTATTCAATCCGTTATGGTTTACTGAAAGAACAACTTGAAATTAGCATAATAGGCGAGTTTCAGCACAACAATATCACCTATAATTCAGGAATTGAACAGCGGGTAGCCAACTTTAAGAGCAATACAGTTGGAATGAAGTATTTGCTTTACGATCCTTATAAGGAAATGTATAAAGACAAACCCAACCTTTATAGCTGGAGAAAGAACAATACAATCCAGTGGGCAGACTGGGTTCCTGCCGTTGGACTATACTTTGGATTAAATGTGGATTTTCCGGATAATCCATTAACACAAAAAAACGGTACCACCGTAAGCCCTAAATTTATGCTTACTACCCAGAACAATTGGGTTGGAGGCTGGGTTTTTGTTACCAATATTATTGCAGATTGGGGCACCACTAACGAACCATCTTATGGTTATATCGTTACCTTGACGCATGCTACAAATCGGTATTTTTCCATCTTTATTGAAAACCAGGGGATAAAAAATAATTATTATGCGGATCAACTTTTACGCGGAGGTGCTGCTACCCTTATAAACCAGGATCTTGAATTGGACTTGTCCGTAACAGTCAATTTTAAGGACACTCCTTCAAAACTATATGGCCGGCTCGGAATGGCATACCGGTTTGATATGCACAAACAAGATGAATATCTATATGATGACGTTCCTAAAGGAGAAGAGAAGGATCAGCTCAAGAAAAAGAGAGATGAGCAAAAAAAGCAAGACAGATTAGATAGGAAAAAGGCGCGAGAGGAAAGAATCAGAGAAAGGAGAGAACAAAAAAATCTTGAGGAATGATTACAATCAAAGAAGTAACCTATAAAAACGGTCTTAAAAAGTTTGTCACTTTTCCTTTCGACCTGTATAAAGACTGCAAGTATTGGGTTCCATCCCTTATTAAGGATGAAATGGAAACCTTGAATCCCGAAAAAAATCCAGTTTTTAAAAATGCCGAGGCGTATTACTATCTCGCATATAAAGAGAAAAAAATTGTTGGCAGAATTGCAGTGATCATAAACCATTTAGAAGTAAAAGAGCAAGGAAAAAAAAAGGTACGATTCGGTTGGCTGGATATGATCGATGATATTGAGGTAACCAAAGCGTTACTTGAAAAAGTATACGAAAAAGGACGAGAGCATGATCTTGAATATGCAGAAGGACCAGTAGGTTTCAGTAATATGGAAAAAGCAGGAATACTCACCATGGGTTTTCAGGAAATGAACACCATGATTACGTGGTACCACTATCCTTACTATGCTGAACATATGAAGAAACTCGGTTTTGAGAAGCAGGCCACTTGGGTGGAATATCGACTCAAAATTCCAGAAGCTATTTTTGAGAAAGTATCAAAATTCTCTAAAATTGTACGGGAGCGCTACAAACTTTCAGTAATCCGCTTTAAGAACAAAAAGGAAATATTGCCGTATGTAAATGATATGTTTGGCTTACTTAACAAGACGTACAATACCCTTCAAACCTTTGTACCTATCCAGCAATATCAAATCGATTACTACAAAAAAAAAGTATTTCAGTTTTATCCACCCGGATTATATCTGCTGTATAAAGGATGAGGAGGGAAAACTTATAGCATTTTCCATAGTAATGCCCTCATTTTCCAAAGCCTTAAAAAAGGCAAATGGGAAACTGATGCCATTTGGATGGAGTTACATTCTATCGGCCCAGCGAAAAAACGATACTGCGGCATTTTATTTAATTGGAATTGATCCTGAATATCAAGGAAAAGGAGTTACGGCTATTATCTTTGAGGAAATGCAATATCTTTTCAATTCCAAGGGAATCCAAACCGTGGAGACGAATCCCGAGTTGAAGGAAAATACGGCCGTACAATTGCTTTGGAAGGATTACAATCCAGAACAACATAAGGAACGAAGTACTTTTAAAAAAAACCTGTAAAATTTCTTCTCCAACCTCCCCAAATAACTACAATCGCCCAAGTATAGGAAATTTATTTTTAGTCCCTTTGAATAATTTATTGATTTTCATACACTAACCTCAATGAGGAAAAATTGTCATTTTAGATGGTTAATATTATATTGTGCACTGAAAAATTTCACAAAATATTAACTTAAACTGATTAAATGAAAAATAATAAATTACTCATCGCTGGAATTGTTTTAAGCACACTAACTTCTTGTGGCAGTTACACTCGAATTGGAGATCTTACCGGCATCAGCAATAGAAATATAGACGATAGCAAACAGTATGTTTTAATTGAAAGAGATGTTGAGAATATTGTTTCCTCAGAACATGACGCGATGGAGCAAGCAGTCGATAATATAACAAAAGAGCATAACGGAGAATTCTTACGAAATGTCAAGATCTACGTAAAAAGCAACGGAAAAAAGGTAAAGGTAGTAGGTGATGTTTGGGGAGTACAAAAAACCAATGTAACTGTTACTACCACTGCAAGTTCACAGATTGAATTGAACATTAATGATAATGTTGTTTTCAAAAGAAAAGGGAAAATTACCGATGGTAAAATAATCGGTTTAAATCCGGATTCTGTTATTGTAGAATATGGAAAAAGAAATAAAAGAATCGAATTGCGTTATGACAATGTGACCAAAACGAAATAAAAAAAATTCTTATTCCAATTGTGAAAAATAGCGGTTGTTGATTCCGCTATTTTTCTTGCCATCTTGCCTGTCGTAGCAGATCAAAAAAAACCGTTCAAAATAAATTGGACGGTTTTTATCATTTATAGAAAAAGAGCCTACTCTTTATGCATAAAGGCCTGTTTGGCCAATAGCTCTTCCTTGGTTTCCACATTGTCCTCATCCGGAACGCAACAGTCAACAGGACAAACCGCAGCACATTGTGGTTCATCGTGAAAGCCCATGCACTCGGTACACTTATCGGCGACAATGAAATATATTTCATCACTGATCGGTTTCTGCACCTCATCGGCATCAACCTCTTTGCCATCTGGCAATACAACCTTTCCTTTTAGGTCGGTCCCATCGGAATAACGCCAATCGTCCGCACCTTCATAGATCGCATTGTTAGGGCATTCGGGTTCGCAGGCACCACAGTTGATACATTCATCTGTTATAATAATTGCCATAGCTTATACTTTTTCTAACTTTGTGCAAAGTTAACCCCTATGAAGGGCAACTCCAAAAATAAACATGGAATTAAAACGAAGAATAAACGCATTGGTCACTTTAGGGGAATTCCTAGGTAGAATCAACCCTGACGGGGATTTGGACAAAGTCAGAAATGAAATTAACCCCATTCTCAGAAAAGCGCAGGCCGAAAACGGATGGTTTACTCCTGAAAACATAGAGTTCGCACTCCAAAATTGGTCAGAAGCACTTACGGAAGAAAACCTAAATCAATGGATTTCAAAATATAATTTGGACAGTTTCGCTAAAGAATCAGCTGAAGAGATAAAAACTGTTGCAATAGTGATGGCCGGAAATGTTCCCTTGGTGGGTTTCCACGATTTTATTTCGGTTCTGATAACCGGAAATAAGGTATTGGCCAAACTTTCATCGAACGACAGAACTCTCCTTCAATTTCTCGCCGAAAAATTGATTTCCATAGAACCTGATTTCAAAAATTATATTGAATTTACAGAGGGCAGACTGAAAGATTTCGATGCTGTAATTGCTACTGGAAGTGACAACACCTCCCGCTATTTTGATTTTTATTTCGGAAAGTACCCGAATATTATTCGAAAGAACAGAAATTCCGTGGCGGTACTTACCGGAAACGAAACTGAAGAAGAATTAACTCTCCTGGCTGATGATATATTCCGCTACTTCGGACTGGGTTGCCGTAATGTCTCAAAATTATATGTTCCCGAAGGTTATGACTTCGAGAAATTCTTTAAGGCTGTTTACAATTGGAAAGAAATCATCCATAACCATAAATACATCAATAACTACGATTACAATAAAGCAGTCTATTTAATGGATAGTTTTCCTCTTTTGGACAACGAATTCTTATTGCTAAAAGAAGACAAAGGCTTCTCCTCTCCGATTGCAGTAGTTTTTTATGAGAAATATAATTCCTTGGAAGAGCTGGAGAAAAAATTAGAAATGCATTCAGATAACCTACAATGTATTGTTTCAAAGGAATATATTGCAAATGGAATACACTTCGGAAAAACCCAAAGTCCTGAATTATGGGATTATGCGGATGGGGTGGATACTTTGGATTTCTTGTTGAACCTTCCTGAATAGTCGGTAGACGGTAGACGGTTGTAACGGTAGTTGGTAGACTCCTTCGCTGAAAAAGTTTGTGCCTCGGCCGACGCCATAGGTTTTAGCCGACGGCTATCCGCTAAGGCTTTGGCAACACGGACGGCGGACAAAGAGTAGAAAAATTAAAAAAACCGCATTAGGAAAATACAGTTTTTTTAAGTTTACAACGAATCTTTTCAATTCTATTTTCTGGTGGTCTGTTTCCTGATTCCCTAAAATCTTGGTTCTTGATTCCCTTCGGTCTTGATTCCCTTTTGCGCTATGTATTTTCCACAGATTTCGATTTCTGTACATCACAATCATTAAAATTTTCTTTATTCCGTATATTTTTAAGTTCATATTCCTGAACTTTGCGCCATAAATTTATCAAAGATGAAAAAGCATAACTTTAGTGCCGGTCCTAGTATTTTGCCTCAGTCTGTTTTAACGCAAGCTTCTGAAGCAGTTTTGAATTTCAATGGTTTAAATCTATCCCTACTTGAAATTTCGCACCGCAGCAAAGATTTTGTTGAGGTTATGGAAACCGCACGCAGTTTGGCATTGGAGCATCTCGGACTTCAAAATCAAGGATATCAGGCCCTTTTTCTTCAAGGGGGCGCGAGTATGCAATTTTTAATGACGGCCTACAATCTTTTGGAACAAAAAGCAGCCTATTTAAACACTGGCGTATGGAGCGACAAAGCCATCAAAGAAGCAAAATTGATTGGAGAAGTTGTGGAAGTGGCAACCTCAAAAAGTGATAACTTCAATTTTATTCCAAAGAATTATACCGTTACCACGGATGTAGATTATTTTCATTGCACCAGCAACAATACTATTTATGGTACCCAAATGCGGGAATTTCCCACCACAAAGGTTCCAATGGTCTGCGATATGAGCAGTGATATTTTTTCCCGGCAATTGGATTTTTCAAAATTCAGTTTAATTTATGCTGGAGCACAGAAAAACATGGGTCCGGCTGGAGCAACCTTGGTAGTTGTAAAAGAAGATATTTTAGGAAAGGTAACACGTGCTATTCCTTCCATGCTCAACTACAAAGTTCATATTGACAAAGAAAGCATGTTTAACACTCCTCCCGTTTTTTCTGTTTACGTCTCTATGTTGACATTACAATGGCTAAAACAAATTGGCGGAATTTCAGCAATTGAAAAAGTGAACAATCAAAAAGCAGAATTGCTCTATAAAGAAATCGACCGTAATCCCTTATTCCAGGGATATGTAGCCAATGAGGAAGATCGTTCAAAAATGAATGCCACTTTCAACCTTGTAAACGATCAATTAAAAGAAACTTTTGATTCCCATTTAAAATCAGCAGGCATAAGCGGTGTAAATGGTCACCGAAGTGTTGGTGGCTATCGCGCATCTTTGTACAATGCTTTACCTTTGGAAAGTGTTAAGGTTTTGGTGGAAGTGATGGAGGAAGTGGAGCGGGGAGCTTGAAAGGACGTAGGACAGTCCCCCTGACCCCCCGAAGGGGGAATAAAGCATTGGAAAACCAACAACCTTGAAACCTGCAACTTGAAAATGATTAAGCCTAAAATAGGTTGCCTTTTTTCATCATTCAATTTAACATGAAAAAAGAGAATTTAAAACGTACTTTCGATTTATCCTTGAAGCTCGATCTCGTAAAGCAGATTGAACGCGGAGAAATACGAGTATCCGAGGTAAGCAAAATTTATGGATTGAGTCCTACTGCCGTCTACAAGTGGCTTCACAAGTACTCAGAGATGTATAAAAAACAGACACGTGTGATAGTGGAACAGAAAAGTTTATCAAAGAAAAATTCCGATCTCCAAAGTCGGATTGAACTTTTGGAGAGGTCCTTGGGCCAGAAACAGCTTCGGATCGATTATCTGGAAAAGGTCGTTGAAGTAGCTTCAGAAGAGTTTGGGGTGGATATTGAAAAAAAGTCCAAACGGCTGTCATAGAGGATTTCCGAATGAACAAGTCGTCACATTGCCATAAGATGAACGATATCTATGCAATGGCAGGAATTACAAAACAAGGTTTTTATGGCCGTTTGGCCCGAGCCAGGAACCTATTTGAAAAGGAAGGTACGATCATTGAAATGGCCAGGGAAATTAGAGTGAACCACAAAAAGATGGGCTGCCGGAAGATTTTTGATGAGATCAAGCCCTGTGGACTTGGTCGTGACCGTACCGAAAAGGTTCTGTTGGACAACGGTTTTAGGATACCCCGCAAACGCAACTACCAAAGGACCACCTATGCTGGAGAGCGGTTTTATAACAACCTGATCAGTGGAACTGTCATAACGGATAAGAATCGGCTATTTGTGAGCGATATCACCTATATCCCCATTGGATACCGGAATCATTACTATCTCACGCTAGTATTAGATGTTTATACGAGGTATATAAAAGGATGGTCGCTCTCAACAACTATGAGGGTTGAAGACACTGTAGAACCCTCCTTTCTGATGTCAATCCGAGGTATGAGCGATGAAGATCTCAAGAAGCTGGTTTTCCATTCTGACAAAGGATCCCAGTATGGAAGCGATATAATGAAGTCGCACTATAAGCGTACCGAGGTAAATCCAAGTATGGGAGGAAAGGCCTGGGAAAACGCACACGCTGAATCCTTGAACGGAATATTAAAGAATGAATATATTAACTTTGAAAATATAGACATACCCTTTAAAACGGCCAATAAGATGCTGTCCAAATGGATATATCTTTATAATAATGAAAGACCACATGGTTCATTAAATAAAATGAAACCAACAGAATTTGAAACTTATGTTGATAGCTTAACCAATCAGCATAAACCGAGATATAAGATAAATTATTAACCAGAAAAAAGGCAACCTTATTCAGGCATGCTCAAAATTTTAACCTGAAACTTGCAACCTGCAACATTTAACTTGAAACCTGAAACAGGAAACTTGAAACCAAATCATCAACCAATCGAAATAGAAATAAAAGAATGAAAATATTAGCAAACGATGGAATCTCAAAAAGTGGAATTGACACCTTAAAAGAAGCAGGTTTTGAAGTGTTGGACGTGCACGTAGCACAGGAGCAACTTCAAAACTATATTAACGAGCATAAAGTAGATGTGCTTTTGGTGCGCAGTGCTACCAAGGTGCGCAAGGATATCATCGATAACTGTCCAACTTTAAAAATAATCGGGCGTGGCGGTGTTGGAATGGATAATATTGATGTGGATTATGCCTTAAAAAATGATATTAAAGTAATAAATACACCTACGGCCTCCGCGGCTTCCGTTGCGGAACTTGTTTTTGCGCACTTGTTTGGCGGCGTCAGATTCCTACACGATTCCAACCGCAATATGCCTTTAGAAGGAGAATCCAGATTTAATGAGCTGAAAAAGAAATACAGCGCAGGACACGAACTTCGCGGAAAAACCCTGGGCATCATTGGTTTTGGAAAAATAGGACGAGAAGTGGCTAAAATCGCGCTCGGCTGCGGAATGAATGTAATCGCAAGCGATCGCGAATCGGGTAAAGCAGATATTACGCTGAGCTTTTTCGACGGACAAAGTATTACCTTGGAAATAAGGACTGAACCAGTAGAAAAGTTAATGAAGAAGAGTGACTTCATCAGCTTGCACGTTCCATCACAATCTGGTTATTTGATCGGAAAGGAAGAAATCTCCAGAATGAAAGATGGTGTCGGTATTGTCAATGCTTCCCGTGGTGGTGTTCTGCACGAAGTGGCTCTTTTGGAAGCCATCGAAAGTGGTAAAGTTTCCTTTGCGGCCCTGGACGTTTTTGAAGGAGAACCCTCCCCCTCAATTCAAATTTTAATGAACGAGGGAGTTTCACTCAGTCCCCATATTGGTGGAAGCACCATAGAAGCACAAGATAGAATTGGAACTGAATTGGCGGAACAAATTATAGAAATCCTGAATAGAAATTGAGTTAATGGTTAATGGTTATTGAGTTATTGGTTATTGAGTTATTGAGTTATTGGTTATTGAGTTATTGAGTTATTGAGTTAATGGTTATTGAGTTATTGAGTTAATGGTTATTGAGTTATTGAGTTATTGAGTTATTGAGTTATTGAGTTATTGAGTTACTGAAAAATGATTATTGATTATTGAAAATTCATAATTCATAATTCATAATTCATAATTCATAATTCATAATTCATAATTCATAATTCATATATTATTAATTTTCTGTTTCTCTATTCTCTATTCTCTGTTCTATTTTTTTTCATAACTCTGAACTCAGAACTCATAACTCATAACTCATAACTCATAACTCGTAGTAACATTCCACTTACTTTTGTTAACTTTGCTGAAATAGCGTTTCATAAAACCATTCTACTGCTTTTAGGACTTTCGGTGGCCATTTATGGCTGTGGCTCGGGGAATACGGGAATGAAAAAGAATTCCGATATCGCGGCTACAAAAAACGATACGATTCGCATTGCAAACGACAGTCTGGAATATCAGATTCTCATCATTGAACCGGGATTTGATTCTTGGTTGCTTTCACAACCACCGCGAGGTTATTACGACCAATCTTATTTGGAATCAAAGAACCGCATGTTCGTTACTGATTACAATAGTCGAGTAAGACAGCCAGCCTATTCACGAAATATCTATTCTGATGAAATTAACTATGATCCCAGAGTGGATTATGGCTATGAAGTAAATTATATGCTCTATAATTATTTCATGTATTTCCAGGAAAAATACAAACAACATTTAACAGGAGGAAGAAATTGAAGAAGTTAAAAAAACGTTGGAATTTACATTCCAACGGCCAAGTACTCATTGTTTTTTTGGTATTTGCCATTACGGGAAGTTCCTCGGCAAAATTGGCTGCTCCAGTTACCGACTTTTTTGAAGTAAAAAGAGAAATGGGGTGGTATATTTATTGGCCATTCCGAATTTTGATCATATTTCCAATTTACCAAGTGCTGCTGGTATTCTTTGGATGGGTATTTGGACAATTCGAATTTTTCTGGTGGTTTGAGAAAAAAATGCTTAGATCCTTGGGGCTGGGTTTTTTGTTCAAGGAGAAAAGGACTTAAGATTAAAGGACGTAGGATTTAGGACTATTGGAATCACGACTAAAGGAATCACGACTAGACAGGTTCGTGAAAATTTGTGCTCCCGTACGGTTCTAATTCAATTTTAAAGATAAAGAGTGCTTAAACAAAAAACATTCAAAATTTTCATTGCAACGATTTTTTCGTTTGCGCTCTTGTTTCCCATTGCCATCCAATCTATTCACGCTATGGATGGCCATGAGCATCAGGTGTGTAATGATTTTTCAACCCACCTTCACAAAAAGCAACTGGATTGTTCCATTTGTGATTTTCATTTCTCCATTTTCGATTTTAAGCCCCAACAACTTCCAGAATTTCTTGTTCTGGCTGGGTATTTTAAAACACAAACCGAATATCAGCAGTCGGAAATTATTACCGATGCAACACATTTCTTCCTAAGAGGGCCACCTCTGTTTTGTTGAGATTAGATTTTAGAATAGAGAATACAGAACAGAGAACAGAGAACAGAGAGGAATGCTAGTAGAAATCTACTCACTCTACCCTCTACTCTCTACTCTCTTCTCTCTATTCTTTTCAAAAAAAACATTCAATTCTAAATCAACAAAGCATGAAGAATATTTTTGTCCTGCTTGTACTGCTACTTATTGGAACGGCAGCAAGTGCCCAAAACACATTAAAAGGAACCATAACCTCAAAACAAAATGGGACCCCGATTATGGGAACAGTTTATATTCCCCAATTGGAAAAAGGAACCGCCGCCGATTTTGATGGCAATTATACCTTAACCAATATTCCCGATGGGAACTATACAGTAGTTTTTTCATCCTTAGGTTATGGCACGGTTTCCCTGAAACTCAATTTTAACGGGGATCAGGTCTTTACAGAGAATATCCAAATGGCAGAAAGCGCCGTGGAAATGGAAGAAGTAATTGTCTCCACCCCTTTCCATAAACTTCAGAGTGAAAATGTGATGAAAGTGGAGCGCGTTTCTACTTCGGAGCTTAGTTCCGCAGGGGCGGTGACTTTGGCGGATGGAATAAAAAATATTCCCGGCGTGGATATTATCAGTACAGGTGAAGGAATTGGAAAACCGGTAATCCGTGGTCTGAGCTCTAATCGAGTGCTTACTTATACCCAAGGTGTACGTTTGGAAAACCAACAATTTGGAGACGAGCACGGACTTGGAATCAACGAATCGGGAGTGGAAAGCGTAGAGGTAATCAAAGGTCCAGCTTCACTCCTTTACGGCAGTGATGCCCTTGGAGGTGTGCTTTATTTAAATCCGGAGAGGTTTGCAACTTCCGGTGAAACCCATGGCGATATCAATAGTTCCTATTTTTCAAATACCTTAGGAACTTCAACCAATCTAGGAGTAAAAACCTCCGGCGAAAAATGGAAATACCTAGCTCGTGGTTCCTATTCTTCCTTTAGCGATTACAAAACTGGGGCGGATTATCGGGTGACCAATTCCCGTTTTAATGAAAAAGATCTTAAAACAGGAATACAGTATTTAGGAACTAAATTCAAATCTACGGTTCGTTATAACTACAACCGTTCGAACATCGGAATTGCTGATGAAATCGGGGAACAGACCAAATCGACAAAACTGGAATTGCCTTTTCAGGAAATAGACAACCACATTTTGAGTTTGGATAATACGCTGTTTTTGAAAAACTCCAGTTTCGATTTAAAGATGGGCTATTTATTCAACGATAGACGAGAATTTGAAGATGATCCCACATTGGCTGCCCTGCGTATGCAACTCACCACTTTTAATTACGACCTGAAATACAATCTTCCCGATTTTGGGAAGTTTGAAACCATCGTCGGCTTACAAGGAATGTTCCAAAACAACAAAAATAAAGGGGAGGAAATACTGATTCCCGATGCGAACACTACCGACGTGGGACTTTTAGCTACTTCGCATTACCATCTGGAAAAAGTAGATCTACAAGCTGGAATACGTTTTGACGGTCGAAAGATAACCAGTGATCCCGCAGGAGAAGTTGGTGATTTGGATTATATTCCGGCATTGGACAAAACTTTCACCAGTTTTACCGCCGCACTAGGTGGAAAGGTTGATATTTCTGAATTAATCTCCGCACGACTGAATTTCGCCAGTGGCTTTCGGGCACCCAATCTGGCTGAACTAACTTCAAATGGCATCCACGAAGGCACGAACAGATATGAAAGAGGGAATTACAATCTCAGAAACGAGCATAACTTCCAAACCGACCTTTCTCTGGAATACCGGAATGAGCATGTGGAATTTTTTGTCAATGGATTTTATAATGCCGTAAAGAATTATATCTTCATTTCTCCTACAAATGAAGTTATCGATGATACTCCCGTTTACGATTATTTGCAGGATGATGCGAAACTATACGGTGGTGAAATGGGTTTTCACCTACACCCACATCCATTGGATTGGTTGCATTTTGAAAGCAGTTTTGAAACGGTGACAGGAAAATTAGAAAATGATGATTATTTGCCATTAATTCCGGCCAATTCCATTCAAAATACATTTAGAGTGGAATTTGAGGATGGAAAAACAAGAAAGAATAGTTCTGCTTTTATCACTTTGAAAAACACCTTCGACCAAACCAACATCAGCGACTTCGAAACTCGTACGGGAGGTTATTCTTTACTAAGTGCAGGCGTAGAAAGCAGTTTTAAATTCGACAAGCTTCTTTTGAAAGTTGGTTTGAGCGGCACCAATTTAACGGATAAGAAATATGTGGCCCATTTATCTCGGTTTAAGCCGGAAGGGATTTTCAATATTGGACGGAGTGTGAATTTGAGTTTGAAGCTGGAGATTTGAGGAGTCGGTAGTTGGTAGACGGTAGACGGTAGACGGTAGTCGGTAGTTGGTAGTTGGTAGTCGGTAGACGGTAGACGGTAGACGGTAGACGATAGTCGGTAGACGGTAGACGATAGACGGTAGACAGTAGTTGACGATTGGTGATTTGTGATCGGAAGTTGGCAGACCTTGGCACGAGATGCTTGTTTTCTGTTTTTTCTTTGATGTCATCCCGAAGTAAATTCGGGACACTCGGCACCTTTTAGTGGTCAGGGAGCAGTGGTAAACTATGGGAATAATCGCTTCTATTTTTTGCTCTGATTGATGTTGTTTTTTTAATGGGTTTTAATGAACTATCCGTGGACTATCCGTGGAGTATCCGTGGACTATTTGTGGACTATTAATATGATTTGTAACGAGCTTGTCAAATTATTTCTGATCAGCAGTTTTCAGTAAGTAAAAACCCCGCAGTAGATTTTGCGCGGGGTTTTTATATCATCTGAAAATTATTGTTGTGAATGGCATTATCGCCTTCCTAATCACACATTCCATCCGGAGTACAGCTCTGTCCTTGGGTAACTTCCAATTTGGTTTCAGGATTGAGTTTTCTCCATTCTGCAAATGCGACCTCTAGATTTTGTGAAAATGCCTGAGGTGGCTGTGCGCCAGAAACCCCATATTTTCTGTCAATCACAAAAAATGGAACTCCCCGAACTCCTACTTTTTGGGCCTCCTGAATATCTTGCTTTACCAGCGAAGCGTATTTTTCATCTGTGAAAGCGGTTTTAACTTCGGTTTCATCCAATCCGATTTCCTTAGCTAATTGAACCAAGGTGTCTAGATCGACTATGTTTTTTCCTTCTGTAAAAAAAGCGAGAAACAATCTCTCTTCTGCTTGATCTCCCAAACCTTTTGTTTTGGCAAATTGTATCAATTTATGGGCATTTAATGAATTGACCATCACCGCTTTGTCAAAATTGTATTCCAGGCCAACACTTTTAGCAGATTGCGTAACATTCTCCAGCATTCCCTTTACTTGTTCTGGGCTCATTCTCTTGTGTTTAACAAGATAATCTTGATAGCTGTCTTTTGCTACTTCCGGAATTGACGGATCCAATCGGTAACTTTTCCATATTACTTCAATATGCTCCTTGTCGGCAAATTTTTCAAGTGCCGTTTCGAAGTTTCTCTTTCCGATATAGCAAAATGGACACATTACATCGCTCCAAATTTCTACTTTCATTTTGTTTTCCATTATTATTTTTATTTTAGATTTTTATTTATGCCAAAAAGGCACATTTTTACTTTCTCTATCAGAAATGCTTCAATATTTGAGCAGTTCCGGCCCCTAATTTGTGTTTATACCCATTGTTCCTCAATACGGTTTCAATAGCTCCTATCGTTGCCAGTAGGTCGGCTCTGTTTACCGATCCCATATGTCCGATTCTAAAGTATTTGCTTTTTAATGCGGGCAATAGACCTCCTGCCAATACTATACCATCCTCGCTTATGGCTTGTAGAAAAGTAGCGGCATCGATTTTATTCGGATAATAAGGGGCTGTTAGGGTATTTGAAGCTACATCATCGTTTTTTGACAGCAATTCCAAGCCCAAAGCTTTAATCGCGGCCCGCATAGCTTTTCCTGCTCTTTGGTGTCGCTCAAAACGATTTTCCAATCCTTCATTTACAATAAGTTGCAAACTTTTTTCCAAGGCCATAATAAGGTTAACCGGCGGGGTACCAAAATACGAGGCTTGTCGGTTTTCATACGCTGTCATTATCGGCAGCCAATTGGCCCAGTCACTGTAATAATTGGCAACAGGACTTTTTCGCTCTTCAAAGGCTTGAACTGCTTTTGGGGAAGCGACCAATAATGCGAGTCCCGGAGGAACCCCTATTGCTTTTTGGGAGGCGGTAACTACTACATCAATCCCCCATTCTTCTTGTTTAATTTCCTCGCCAGCAACGGAACAAACCCCGTCAAGAATGGACAACACATTATACTTTTTAGCTAAAGCCCCAATACTCTTAGCATTGTTCAATACGGCTGTGGAGGTATCAACATGGGTAAAGGCTAATAGTTTATAGCTTTTGGATTTCAGTTGTTGCTCGATATCATCCATAGCCACGATGTCGCCTACCTCCGCCTCGAGTACATCTACCTCCGCCCCATATCGCTTTAGGATTTCCGCAAACCGCAGCCCGAAATAGCCCGTGGATACCACAAGGGCTTTATCCCCGGTTTCTATGAGGTTGGCTGCAGCCATATCCATAGCGAGGGTTCCCGTTCCAGCTACCATAAAGGCTTGTCCCGATGGACTTTGGCATACCTCTTTCAAAAGCTTAAGGCTATTCGAAAAAACCGTAATAAAATCAGGGTCAACATGGCTCGGAGTGGGTGCCGCCATACATTGCAAAACCTCACTTTCAAATTCTATAGGCCCGGGGATCATTAATAATTTTCTTGATTTCATAAGTTGGGGTTTATTTATGGATAACGACTTGATGATGGATACGATAAAAATTAGTTATGAGCTTGCCCGCCCTCCTGCGGCGGGTAAACCGCAGGAGGGCGGGTAAACCGTAGGAGGGTTATAAGTTATGAAAAAAATCTCAGCACTATCTTGAAAACAGGGAGGGGTTGGGGTTTTTATAAATGGCTCGGCGGCGGGGAAAGTTTATCTCAGTTGAGTTATTTTAATGCTTTTGCAGTTTTAATTTACGAATCCTTTGATTTCTATATCATTTCCAGGACCTTCAAAACCTCCGCTTCCTTCAGAGTTATTATTACCATAAAGATAAAGTCGAAAAGTAACAATACTCGTTTGATTTGTTATTCCTGACCCTGAAAGATCAATTGTTCTTGAATCTCCAGTTTCTGCTAGTCCAGAGAACGTTGCGAGATTCGTTGCATAATTATCAATACTACTTCTTAAGGCTCCCAGTGACGGGCCGGTACTTGATCGCTCATAATTAAAAAACACCTCGGTAATAGTAATTTGTTTACCTACGGAAGGAGTTATTGTGAATTGAAAATAATCATTATTTGTGATTGCTCCTGCTAAATTTGGCTGTGTGAAATTGTTTGCATTAAATCGATCAATATTATTTGCTCGATTTATTCCGTTTCCACGAGATACCACACCATTTGCAATATCAGTTGCAACAACTGCAGGTAACGTAACCTCATTGCCATTCTTTCCTATAAAATCCCAACTTGCTAAAATCTGAGGGACATTCCCAATTGGTCCTTGATAGGGAGACTTTACAGCATCCCCAGGAGAGAGCCCAGCAGCAGCTACCGGAATAACCTCTACGGAAATATATTTATTTATATCATCAGAGACAATTTGATAGATTTTAGATGTCGCTCCCGGAATTGCAATCGCACCTGTTCCCGACACATCGTCTGCGCGATACCATTTATAGAGATGAATTCCTTCGGCATCACCCTCTGCATCAAAATAATTAAAACTGGCTTCAAGATTCTGCCCTACAAAAAGCCCTCCTAAAAAGTGGACATCTTTAGCCACTGGAGGATAATTAAGACACATACCATTCTTCCAATTATTTCCATCCCATATTTGCAAGCATCCAATATTCTGAATGAATACCATCAAACCAATATCCTCAACTTCAGGATCAATTAAATCCCGTGCAGTAATATCCGGCACCCGCGGCGGCATAAATCCGCCATAAGTAGCTCCTTCATCAGAAGTGCTACTTACTTCCAACATCGAGGCTGGCGAGGGAGTGGTGGTCCCAATACCCACCTGACAATAAAAATTGGTCACAACCATCAGCATTGCGAAGAACAAAAGATAGTTTTTTAAAGGCATAATTTAGGAGTTCTGGGGAGTACTGCCTACCTGCAATCAGCAGGAACAAGAAATTTCCGAGGTTAAAATATTAGTTTTTAGATAGCACTAATGTTTTTTATTAAGAAGGCCGTTAATCCATGCAGCAGCAAAAAGATACAGAATTGGGGAACTGGAATGGATGATGCAAATTTAGGAATAACATTAAGTCTACCAAAATTAATTGGTCTTGGATTTCGAAATCGTGACTATAGCTGGGAAAAAGGAAAATTACCGCAAGAAAGATTCGGAACTCCATCCCCCGGGATTGCCGAGCACGGCGGAAAAACTACAGTGACGAGCAAACAGGTGACTTCCTCGCGGCAAAGGGATTTCTCGTCATAAAAAGTTAGCATTGGGATAAGGAACACACCTATTGAATAATAAATGATGTTTATAACAGTGCGATATTCTTCACAAGAGCGTAGAAATTAAGATTTTGGTTCTCAATTCATTCTCTTTATTTCCTTTTTTTAGACCGTATCCAATGTAAAATATATTCGAAACATTCTCGCTACTATCCATTTTAAACTCTATTTGCTGATCCGTGCCGTTCCCATAAAAGAATTTTGTCGATGATTCCGGGATTAGTTTTACATCAGCGCTCCAGGCAGTATGGAGAAATAAGCTATTGTTTTTTTGAATGATTTCCGAAGGAAAATCAACCATATAGGGAGGTCGCATAAGAGGGATCATAAACTTGCCCGTATATTTTGTTATTGAAGAGGTCAGGGCAATTTCTTTATGGGCATAGGGCATTATTATTTTTTTATTGAGAGCGATTGATGCCAGACCATCGGCTATAAAATCGCAGTGGGATTGGTTGTTTGATAGCACAATTACCGTCAAGTCAGGATCAACATAGCGAATCAGCATACTTGTAAACCCGGGATACCATCCATTGTGAAAAATATAGTTACCGATTTCATTAGCGCCTACTCTTATACCATATCCGAATTTTACCGTCGGGAAGGATGTTTTTCAGCCTGCACGGTTATCATATCTTCCTGTGTCTGTTCCGTAAGCAGTTGGTAGTTTTTCATTGCCCGATCCCATTTTAGAAGGTCGCCTGTTGTGGTGATGATCATGCCTTCTCCGTTAATTCCCGATAGGAAGCTGGTCCAATCGGGATAAACTGTATCTGCAGAAACATAGGTTTTGGCGCTATCGTTGTAAATGTATCCTTTATCGAGGTGGGAAGTATTTTTATCATTGCGCGGAAAATTGGCGACGATAGTGTTATTCATGCGAATGGGCTTAAAAATGTTATCATCCATATATTTATTATACGATTGTCCCGAGACTTTTTCTATGACGGAAGCAAGGAGATTGAACCCGGTGCCGGAATACATTAAATCTTTACCGGGCTTGAAAAGCAGAGGCGGATGGTATTTTACCAACAGGTCGATAAGATCTTGATTGGTGGCAATTTTTTCATGGTCAAAATATTTTTCAACCAGCTCAAAACCATCGGGGATACCTGAAGTATGTGTCAGTAACTGTGCAATGGTAATGTTACTGAAAGGCAGTTCCGGGAAAAACTTTCTTAAAGTATCCGTATAGCTTATTTTGCCTTGGTCTTTCAGTAATAGAATGCCAACAGCGGTAAATTCTTTTGTAATGGAGCCGATATCAAAAACACTGTTGTTATCAAGCTTTATTTGGTTTTCGATATCTGCGTAGCCAAAGGATTTCTGATAAATTATTGCTCCATTTTTTGCAATTAATACGTTCCCGTTGAAGTGATACAAGGCAGCTTGCCCGTTGATATAAGTATCAAAATTTTTAGTTTGGTTCTGACCATTGAGAACACAGGAAATCAGAAAAGCAACACATAGCGTCCTTATTGAACGTGAGAATTGATTATCCCTACTTGATTGCATGTTTTCTGTTGTTTTTTACTCACAAATATTACTAGCTTGGCGGGCGATCATAATCCAGTTTCCATTTTGCTTTTGTCAAATGTTTGTATAGCGGCATTGCACTGTTTAGCAGCTTCGCGGCAATTGCTTCCCAGAGTGGTTATCGTTTCCTTACCCCTGCTTATTACAAAATCCCTCTTCTGCATGGTCCTTTCATTTTCTACGACAAAGGAGGAATATTTGATAAAACCACTACCAACCATTTTTATTTGGCCACCAGTTACTACTCCATTAATGGGCGCATTACCATCATATCTGGTTCCCATATTTTTTTCAAGGCAATTGTATCTGGGCTTGGAATCGCCCGGACCACCGTTTGTTCCAGAGTGTTGATCTGGGCTGCAATGTTATTTTGTTGGGCAGAGGCACCCAGTATGCTTATAACCAACGCAATAAGGATGAATTTTTTGTACATTATTTCTCTGAAATCGAGGGAATCTGAGAACAAGCTCTTTGGCTTCATATAAAAATAATCAATTTCAATGATCAAAAAATAGTAATAACACGACAATTTTCGTATCTAAGTCCTATGTGGCCCATTACTAAAAATTTCCGAAAACGCTAACCGTTGGTCCTTGAAACTGCAGATGTATATTGCCTTCCCATTTATCCTTATCCACTTCTATACCTTTCGGAACGTTTTTTCATCACACCGATTCCGAAAGAGAATATGCCTACGACAGAAGTTCACATATTGGTAAATTGGAAAAAGGATTGGGCCAAAGATTTATCCTGGGGATAAGTAAGGATTGGTTAGCCACTCGAGTATAAATTTGGATCCAAACCTTTGAGCCGATCTTTTCGAGGTCGGCTTTGGTTATTTGTATATGAAGTTTGTTGGTTTTTATTTACTGTGACCACGAATACACGAATGTTTGTGGGGATTGAGTTCCGAAAATCAATAATTTTCTTACTAAGGAATGAGGTCGTGGAGGACAGGGGCGAGACGCCCGCGCCAGCGGGGTCGAAACCTGAACACATAAATATCAATAAAATATATTTTTAGTAAACAATTGTTTATTATATTTGATTTGGGATAATAAAAGAAAAAATTATGCAAACAAAATTAACCGAAACCGAATGGGAGCTGAAAAGTACCATTCGCAACTATAAAAAAACGTATCCCCGTTCAGCAGAGTTGGAACTCTATTAATAGAATAGAAACGCCCCAAAAGAGGCAAAAATATGAGGTTATGGAAGATATAAAACAAAAGCAAAACACCAAAAAAGCAGTTTCAGATATATTATTGAGTGTGAAATGGGCACACATTTCAACTCATTATTTTGGAAAGTCTAGAAGCTGGTTCAGTCAAAAATTAAACGGCTATGATGGTAACAACTCTGAAAGTGATTTTACGGAAGAAGAAAAAGAACTTTTGAGAAATTCCCTTTATGATTTATCCGAACGCATCCGAAAATGTGCGGATAAGATTTAAAAATTTTCTTACTAAGGAATGAGGTCGTGAAGGACAGGGGCGAGACTCCCACGCTAGCCGGGCGAGAATTGAAACTGGACGACGGTTCCAGGAAGAAAGAGGTTTTTGAAACCTCTGTGAGGTCTTCTTTCTGGTCACTATTTCATTCCTATTGAATGTTGGAGCAGAAAAAATATGGCATCCCCATTTATAAACAAGGAGTTCAAGTTTCATATATTTACCCCAGAATCGAATTCCAAATGTAAAAAAGGGAAAGCTATGTTCAATTGCATTCACCCAATAACTTATTAACCAATAACTCCATAACCCGATAACCGAATAACTCAATTAACTCAATAACTTTTTCCTAATAAATGAAACTCACCTACACCCAAAAACAACTCCCAAAGATTGCCAAAAACATCCTGGATCACTCCAAAAATAAAGTTCTCCTGTTTTACGGTACTATGGGAGTTGGGAAGACTACATTGATCAAGGAATTGGCTCATCAATTGGGTGCTACGGAAACGGCTTCAAGTCCTTCCTTTTCAATTGTCAATGAATATGAAATTCCTGATGGCTTAATCTATCATTTCGATTTTTATAGGATCGAAACTCCCCAGGAAGCGATGGATCTTGGATTTGAGGATTATCTTTACAGCGGTAATTTCGTATTTATTGAATGGCCGGAAAAAATAGCAGCGCTGTTGCCTGAAGATGCGGTAAAGTTACTAATTGAGATGAATGCCGATGGAAGTCGAACCTTAACAATGGATGTTCCGGATAATTAGTACAATGAAACATCAGCTGCCGAATTCTGTTACTAAGTGCATATCCCATTCATAAGGATTTGGTTAATTTTCTTTTAAATTTACACCCAGGATTGTATTATTCACCAGCCATTTCTTTTTTTGTGAAATTAATTTATTCCGTACCTTGATGCGTGAAATCAGTAGCTATGCCCAACCCTAAATCACCCTTTACAAAAGCCCAATTATTGCCCCAAGAAGAGACCTTGGAAATAGCAAGACAAAAAGGAGAACTCTTTATTGGCATTCCAAAGGAAGCATACTTTCAGGAAAAACGGATCTGTCTCACTCCAGATGCGGTGAGCGCAATTGTTAGCAATGGCCATCGTGTCCTGATGGAAAATGGCGCTGGTCTGGAAGCGGGATTTTCGGATAATGAATATTCGGAGGCCGGTGCCCAGTTGACAAATGATACTAAAAAGGTTTTTGGCTGTCCATTGATTTTGAAAGTAGAACCTCCCACTTTAGAGGAATTGGAACTTATAAATCCGAAAACGGTTCTTATTTCTGCCCTCCAATTAAAGACCCGTAAGCTTACGTACTTGGAAACCCTTGCAAAGAAGAAAATTACCGCATTGGCTTTTGAATTTATAAAAGATGAGGATAATAGTTATCCATTGGTTAAAGCCTTAAGCGAGATTGCCGGTACTGCTTCCGTGTTGATTGCAGCGGAGTTAATGGTCAATGCAAAAAAGGGAAATGGCCTTCTTTTTGGAAATATCAGTGGCGTGCCTCCAATAGAGGTGGTCGTGATTGGTGCGGGAACCGTCGGTGAATTTGCCGTCCGTTCCGCGTTAGGTCTCGGAGCCAACGTGAAAGTTTTTGACAGTTCCATCACGAAATTAAGGACTATTCAGACCAATGTGGGTCGGATTCTCTATACCTCTACCCTACAACCCAAAAATCTTACAAAAGCACTCCTTAGATGTGATGTAGCCATTGGTGCCGTTCGAGGCCATCATCGAACTCCCATTGTGGTTACGGAAGAAATGGTTCAAAAAATGAAAAAGGGAGCCGTCGTTATCGATGTTTGTGTGGATATGGGCGGTTGCTTTGAAACTACCGAAATGACCAGTCACGATAATCCTACCTGCATGGTGCACGACGTAATCCACTATGGTGTGCCAAATATTCCTGCGCGGTACCCTAAAACAGCCTCTATTTCCATCAGTAATATCTTCACTCCCTATATTTTGGAAATTGCCGAGAGCGGTGGATTGGAAAATGCAATCCGCTTTGACGATGGTTTGAAAAATGGTTTGTATTTTTACCGCGGGATACTTACCAACAAAGCTGTTGCCGATTGGTTCGATTTGCCTTATAGCGACCTTAATCTATTGATTTTTTAAATTCCGCTAAAGTCGAATTTTCCCAACAAATCCAAAATTCCGAAAAATTAATTCCCACAAATGAGATTAAGATACCGATTGGTCTATTTTTCAGGAGGTTTTATTATGGGCCTTCTCCTCCTCTTTTTTATCCTAAGCGGAAAAAAAACATCCTGCGCCTATGGCCCGGATGCACGGACTTTAAAAAATATTAGACTAAAAGAACGGGCTTTTTCAGATAGTTCACTAGAGTTTCTAAGAGAAAATAAAATGGACACTTCGGCAATCACCTATTTGTTGAAGAACGGAGATGTGAATTTCTCCGAAAGCAATACCAAACTCGATTCCTGCTATCAATATGTCATCGAAGGTAAATTCGAAGAGAAAAATCTAAAAGTGAGAATTGCCAATTGCGAAAAAGTAGCGACCGTTATGAGTGCTGGGTTTGGTGATGATTAGGATTTAGTTTTTATCTGATCTTTCGACTGCCCGCCAGAATGATTTTTTCGGGCCGGCGCTCAAGGTGATAAGAATTGAATTTGGTCTATTACCTGACCTTTCGACTGCGCCTGCCTGCTAACCGCAGGTAGGCAGGCTCAAGGTGACAAAAATCTATAGTTTTCTACGTTGCTTTTCTTTTTTCAAAAGACCCAGTTCACGGCTCGTCTGTCCCGCAACCGAAGTGTTTTCCTCTGCTCTGCGAATTAAATAGGGCATCACATCCTTTACCGGACCAAAGGGTATGTATTTCGCAACATTATAACCAAGCTCTCCCAGATTAAAAGTTATATGGTCGCTCATTCCATAAAGTTGACCGAACCACATTCTTCTGTCTTCTTTGTCAATCCCCATTTCCTCCATATAATCCATGGCTAAATAAGTACTCATTTCATTATGTGTGCCCACAAAAAGAGAAATGTCGTCAAGGTTCTCCATTATATAGTGCATTATCTCATCAAAATTATCGTCGGTTTCTTTTTTGCTTGCGCAAATAGGAGTTTGATAACCCTTTTCAATTGCACGTTCATTTTCCTTTTCCAAATAAGCTCCCCGAACTATTTTGTATCCCAATTTATAACCGCCAGCTTTTGCCTTTTCATGTTGCTTTTTCAGGTAGTCCAATCGATCCCAACGATAACACTGCAGGGTATTGAACACCACTGGTTTTTCACGATTGTATTTTTCCATCATTTCTTCGCATAGCGTATCGGCTGCGTCCTGCATCCAGGATTGTTCGGAATCGATAAGCAGGCTGATGTTGCAATCGTGGGCAGCTTTAGAAACATTTTCATACCTGCGCTTTATCTCCTGCCATTGTTTTTCTTCAGCGGCAGTCATCGATTTCTTTTCAGTGATTTTCTGAAAAATCTCAAACTTTCCAAAGCCTGTTGGCTTAAATACGGAAAAGGGCATTGCCTTTTTATTTTGGGCGAAATGGGTAAGCTCTACCACCTTTTCGGCAGTAGCATCAAACTGGGCCTCCTCCTCTTTTCCTTCTACCGAAAAATCAAGAACGGAATAAACGCCTGCATCATAGAGTTTGTCCACGGTGGACATACAATCCTGCTCATTTACTCCACCACAAAAATGGTCAAATACCGTGGAGCGGATCAACCCTTCGACCGGAAGGTTAATATTGAGAGCAAATTTTGTAACTGCGGTGCCAATTCTAACCAGCGGTTCCTTTGAAATCATTTTAAAAAGAAAATAGGCACGCTCTAGTTCGGAATCGCTTTTAAGTTTAAAAGCAACTTCCGTATTATCGAAATAATTTTTTGTTGACATATTCTAAAAATAAAGTGTGCAAATATAGTTAGATTTGAAATCTGTTTAAGAATAAAATGTCTCAATTAAAATAAAATGATCCAAAAAGACGGATTGATTTTGCGAAATGGAAATGCTTGGGAAACCCTAGCTTCACATATAAAGGAAGTAGAATATTCCAAGTTGTTCGTACTTGTGGATGAAAACACGGAAATCCATTGTTTAGCACTCTTTTATGTGAAATTAGATCTGACCGCAAACTGGGAGATTCTAAAAATCCAGAGTGGAGAGAAAAATAAAAATATAACAACATGTATAAGGGTCTGGGAAGAACTTTCTGAAAAAGAAGCCGACCGAAATAGCTTGATTATAAATCTTGGCGGTGGAATGATTACCGATCTTGGTGGCTTTGTTGCTTCCACTTTCAAAAGAGGATTGGCATTTGTCAATATTCCCACTACCCTACTTGCTATGGTGGACGCTGCCATCGGTGGTAAAAATGGAATCGACTTCGGAAATGCAAAAAATCAGATTGGCACTATCACGCTTCCGAAAATGGTGGTTGTGGAGAATTCGTTTCTTAAAACCTTGCCCCGACGGCAATTGTTTTCAGGAATGGCAGAAATGTTGAAACACAGTTTGATTTCCAGTAATGATTCCTGGAACCGGATCAATACTCTTGATCCATTCAATAATAAAAATTTTGAAAATCTTATATGGGAATCCATCGAAATAAAAAATGAAATAGTTCAAAAGGATCCACTAGAAACAGGCCTGCGGAAAACCTTAAACTATGGACACACTCTTGGCCACGCTATTGAAGCTCATTGTATGGACAATCCGAATAGAAAACCTTTGTTACACGGTGAAGCTATCGCAATAGGAATTATTCTGGCCACTTACATTTCAAATCGACTTCTAAACTTTCCAGAAAAGGAACTAATAAAAGTTTCTGTGAAGATCAAAACTATTTTTCCCAAACAAATATTTTCGCATACTGAAATCGAGAGCATCATAAACCTTCTTGTTTTTGACAAAAAGAACAGAAACGGAAAAGTTTTATTTGTACTATTGGAGGATATTGGAAAGCCAAAAATAGATTGCACCGTAAATAACAACTTGATTTTCAATGCATTTGAGTTCTATGAAAAAATATGAAAATTTTCCTTAAAATATTTTTAAGTGATTATATTTTGAATAGTTTTATACCCAAACTTAAAAGATTAATATTGAATGAAACGCATTATTGTTGACTATCGGAAATTGACTCCCGAAATACTTTCTTTACTGGTGGAAAAATACCCAGATGGGTATGATGATGACCACGTTATCACTTTTAAAAACGCCAAGAATGAAACGGTAGAGGCTGTAGAAGTTAGAACGGAGGATACTATTTATTTGGTAAAAGTAAGTTCTCGATTGGAAACCTCTATGGCAAACTTTGACGAAGATGATTATGAAGATGCGGATTTTCAAGAACCGATCAGTGAAATCCCCGAAAAACAAAAACTGGACGAGGAAGAAGAATAAAAATTTTAACATTATAGAAAGAAGAGGCCCAATGGCCTCTTCTTTATTTTGATATATTTATCAAGCAATATATTTCAATACAGTATTGTCCGGTTAAGAATCATATGATGTCCGCCGCGGCGGAGAGTATGCCGTTAGGCATTAAATATGGTTAGAAAATAGAACCCCATCAAAGTCCAAGTCCGCCACGGCGGACTAGAGTGGTATGGGATTTTAGGATTAATTAATTCTTTTATCGGACAATAATGATTTCAATATAAAAATAAAGATGAGGATAACATAGCAGCGCACTATATTACCTAAAAATTCAGTTTTTTAAACCAATACTATTATTTATAATTAACATTTCCATATGCTATTTCAATTAGTATAGCAGTTAATTTTGTCGTAAACCATAACCAAATGCTCGTCTGGGGAATTTTTATTGCTTTTATCATTCTTTTTCTAATATTGGATCTTGGAGTCATCAATCGTAAGCCCCACGAAATCAAGACCAAAGAAGCTGCTTTTTGGACTTCGTTATGGGTGGTAGTCGCACTCAGTTTTTCAGGAGTTATATTTTGGTTATTTAAAGAAGGTTTGGTTGAAAATCCTACCAATCTTACGCCCCATCAGGCATTATTAAAATATATAACAGGTTATTTCATAGAACTTTCCCTTAGCATTGACAATGTTTTTGTAATTGCAGTAATTTTTTCATCCTTTTCCATTCCCAAAAAATACCAGCACGAAGTATTGTTTTATGGAATTTTGGGAGCCATTGTTTTCAGGGCATTAATGATTTTCTTTGGGGTAGCATTAATTAATAAGTTTGATTGGATCATCTATGTTTTCGGGGTCTTTCTCCTGTTTACCGCTTATCGGATGTTGGTTCATAAGGAAGAGGATTTCGATCCCAAAAAATCAACCATATTTAGGTTTCTTAAGAAGCTGTTTCCTATAAGTTATAAAATGGATGAGGATAAGTTTTTCATCCGACGAATGGGAATAAAGGCCGCTACTCCACTGTTTGTAGCATTAATTGTCATTGAGCTTACGGACATTCTTTTTGCTCTCGATAGCATTCCCGCGATTCTCGCAATTACCTCAGACCCCTTTATTGTTTTCAGTTCAAATATTCTGGCCATTATGGGACTTCGTTCTATGTATTTTCTCATTTCCCGAATGCTCGATAAATTCAGATATATTAATTATAGTTTAGTAATAATACTTGCTTTTGTCGGAATAAAAATGATACTTTCTGATGTGGTGGAATTCCACGAATTGCTTTCCCTCGGAGTCATTGCAGTATCACTGATTGGCGGAATTGTTATTTCCCTGATATTGGCAAAAAAGGGCGCGATAGAAGACGAGAAATAATTTCACAAAAAGCTATTAAAAGTTTGGTGCTACTTTATGCTCATTGTATCTTTATGTCCATAACCAACTTATTAAAGTATGAATATTCATTTCGAGTACCATGATGTGGCTGCAAGTCCTAGATTGGAAGGTTTAATAGCTGAAAAACTGGAGAAACTTGAAAATAAATATGACTTCATAATCAATGCGGACGTATATTTCAAGAAGCAAAACTCCAGTAATCCTGAAATGGGAAAAATCTGTAGCGTCCGTCTAGGTACTCCAGGTCCCACAGTTTTTGCGGAAACATCTTCAGCATCTTTTGAAGAGTCCGTAGCCAAGGTAATTATAGAGTTGAGAGCTCAATTGCAGAAGAAAAAAGAAAAAATGAAATTACACTAATCATGAAAAAAATGGGAATAATTGCAAGGGACGAACGACAACTAACTTTAATATATAGTAGCAATACCCGTGTAGGAAGACATACTTTGAGCTATTTAACGGGAATTGACAAACCATACCTCGCAATAGATATAGCAAAGACAAAGGTGGGCGATACAGCCTGGGTTGAGATTGCAGATGCTCTAGGTGTAAAGGTTGGCGATTTAGTGGACAAAAGAGAATTGGAAATAGATTCCCAGACCACTGAAGATTTTAACAGTGAGGATTGGTTAAAAATTATCCAGAATAATGATTCTGTAATTTCAAGACCCATTGCAATTCAAGGGAAAAGAACGATGCAAATAGACAATCCGCCTGAGATACTGGAATTCTTTGAAGTAGATTCTGCCGGTCTGGAACAAAGTCCAATGGACGAAAAAGATTCGACATTGAAAGAACTACAGATGATGAGGATTTTATTGAAAAGAACGAATAATTATTCCTCCTCCTGGTTTTTAGCGATTGCCAATGGTTGTATTCTCGGTTTGACTCTTTTGTAAACTGTCATTTGTTGACGTGTAAGAATATCGTTCATATCGGCTGTTTCTTGGTCCGGCATGTCTTTCAGAAAATTAAGTTCTTCAGTTCCGGTAAATTCCTCTTCTATTTTATCCCTCTTGATTAAGTACTCTTCCACTTTACTTTGAAACAATACCTGTTGCTGTCCGCTCAAGGCAAGCTCCAAATTGTATTCATTTGTAATTTTTATAGCTTCTTCTTTGGCCTTAGGATTCGATTCCTGAAAAAAAGTGTCTTGGGAAAAACCTTGGAAACCAATAAGCAACAGTGTAAGGATGATTAACTTTTTCATTATTTCTATCATTTAGATTTACTTAAAATTAATAATAATAGAATAATGCTTTTTACATTTTAACTCACTTTAACGGTGCTACTTTAACGAAATTAAAAGGAAGTTTATCTCTAGCGAAAATCAATTTATCTTTATCAATGTGAACCGAATCTGGATGTCCATTTCCTTTTGAAAGAAAAATCATAACCGACAAAACTATTCTATTAAGAAAGAATATAGTAGCTGAAACCCTAGCTATCTCTTAAACATTTAAACTTCTAAACATCTGAACTCATCGACCCTTCCTACGGTTTATCCGCCTTAGGAGGACGGGCAAGCTCCTCAACTTCTCAGCTCCTCAACTCCTCAACTCCTCAACTTTTAAACTCATAAACTTCTCAACTCATAAACTCATAAACTTTTAACCCTCCTTAACTCTCCTTCTTGGAAATATTCCATAATTTTGGAGCAAATCCAAGTGCAATGTATTTAAACTGCCATACCTATTACAGTCTCCGCTACGGAACCTTGAAAACCCCGGAGTTGCTAGCCCTTGGGCAAAAGAATGGCGCAGGATGTTTGGCGTTGACCGACATCAATTCTACCTCGGCTTCCTTAGAATTTGCGCGAATGGCTTCAGATTTTGAAGTTAAACCTGTTTTAGGCGTGGATTTTAGAAATGGTGCAAAACAACAGTTTGTGATGCTGGCCAAAAACAATAACGGATTTCAAAATATCAATGAATATTTATCTGAATACCTGCATCAACGCGCAGAAATGGAGATTGAAATTCCTTCCAGAGCTAAACCGCTTTCAGATACATTTACTATTTATCCATTCACTTCTTTTGAAGGAGATATTCTTTTGGAAAACGAGTTTCTTGGAGTAAAAATCGAAGATCTCAACCGACTTAAGTTTTCGCCTTGGAAAGACCGGCAAGAAAAACTGGTGATCCTTCACACTGCATCTTTTCAAAGTAAAAAAGGATTCAACACCCACAGACTGCTTCGAGCGATTGACAATAATACTTTGCTGAGCAAATTGCCAGTTTCAGAACAAGGCAGTGAAAAAGACGTGTTTATTTCCGAAGCTAAACTGAAGGAAGTATTTAAGGAGTTTCCCATTCTTATTGAAAATACCGAAAAATTATTGGAGGTCTGTTCTATCGATTTTGACTTTTCACAGAAAAACCCGAACAACCAAAAATCCTATACCGCCAATGAAGAACTGGACTTCAGATTGTTGAAAAAACTAGCTTATTCAGGAATCCATTATCGCTATAAACGTCCTGGTGAACGAGTGATGAACAGAATAGAAAAGGAATTGGAAATTATCAAGAAAAAAGGTTTTGTTTCCTACTTTCTTATCAATTGGAAGATTTTGAAATACGCCCGCAACAAAGGTTATTTCTACGTGGGCCGTGGTAGTGGCGCAAATAGCATTATTGCTTACCTCCTTCGAATTACCGATGTGGATCCGGTGGAGCTCGATCTTTATTTTGAACGCTTTATCAATCTTTATCGCACCAATCCGCCCGACTTCGACATAGATTTTTCTTGGCAGGATCGGGATGATATCACAGAGTTTATCTTCCGAAGTTTTAAAAACACCTCGCTTATCGCCGTGTACAATACTTTTAAATACAAAGCCTCTGTCCGAGAACTGGGAAAGGTTTTTGGCTTGCCAAAAGAGGAAATCGACAAACTTTCCAGCGGAGATTATAATTTTGAATCCTTGGACAAATTGTCGCAATTGGTAGTGAAATATGGCAAATACATTGAAGGCTTCCCAAATTATCTCGGAATCCACGCAGGTGGAATCTTGATTTCCGAAAAGCCCATCCATTATTTTACGGCCACCTATATGCCGCCCAAAGGTTTTGTCACTACCCAATTTGATATGGTGATTGCCGAAGATATAGGCTTGTATAAATTCGATATTCTAAGTCAGCGTGGTCTTGGAAAAATAAAGGATGCCGTGGAAATAGTACGCTATAACCATCCGGAGTTGCCACCTTTGGACATTCACGATATCAAACGTTTCAAAAAAGACGAAAGGATAAAAATCCTCTTGCGAAATGCCGAAGCCATCGGCTGCTTTTACGTGGAATCTCCCGCTATGCGAATGTTGATGCGCAAGCTCCAAGTAGATGATTATCTGGGATTGGTCGCTGCCAGTTCCGTCATCCGGCCCGGCGTGGCTAAAAGCGGCATGATGCGCGAATACATTTTGCGATACCGTTTTCCGGAAAAAAGAAAGGAAGCGCATCCGGTTCTGCTGGATATTATGCCAGAAACCTATGGCGTGATGGTTTATCAGGAAGACGTGATCAAAGTGGCCCACCATTTTGGCGGACTCACCTTAAGCGAAGCCGATATGTTGCGGAGAGGGATGAGCGGCAAATTCCGTTCGCGCGAAGAATTCCAAAAAGTAAAGGACCACTTTTTTGAAAACTGCAAGAATGCCGGTCGTCCCGAAGCTTTTACCGCCGACGTATGGCGACAGATAGAGAGCTTTGCCGGTTATGCTTTTGCCAAAGGACATTCCGCTTCCTATGCGGTGGAGAGTTACCAAAGTCTTTTTCTGAAAGCGTATTTTCCCTTGGAATATATGGTGGCCACGCTTAACAATGGCGGCGGATTCTACAGCGTGGAACTCTATGTGCACGAAGCGCGGATGCAAGGTGGAAACATTCTCGCTCCCTGCATCAACCGCAGCTTTGCAGAAACGGTTATCGATGGCAAGGATATTTATATCGGCTTTGCATTTTTGCAATCCTTGGAAGCAAAGCTCATTCAAAAAATAATAGTAGAACGAAATAAAAATGGCGCTTTTGAAAGTCTGAACGATTTCCTCGATCGTGTTTCCATCGGGATGGAACAGGCTACGATTCTTATAAAGATCAATGCTTTCCGGTTTACAAAGAGAAACAAACGGGAACTTTTATGGGAAGCCTATATGAAAATAAACAAGGTGAGTTTTGAAGAGAATGTGTACACTTTATTTAAAACCCCTACAGTAAATTACAAGACTCCTTCCCTCCCCAATACAAATTTGGAAGATGCTTTTGACGAAATAGAATTGTTGGGTTTCCCACTTTGCGATCCCTTCAATTTGCTTTTGGAACCTTCCAACAATCAATTAAGAGCCACAGATCTGCATCGTTATATCGGAAAGCAAGTTACCATAGAAGCATATCTTGTTACCGTAAAAAAAACCCGCACTACCCGTGGAGACACTATGTACTTCGGAAATTTTTTGGATAGGGACGGCCACTTTGTCGATACCGTGCATTTCCCACCCGTGGCCAACCAATATCGTTTTCGCGGAAAAGGAGTTTATGCCCTCACGGGAAAAGTGGTGGAAGAATTTGATTGCATAACCATTGAAATTTCAAAAATGGAACGGCTGGCGATTATTCAGGATCCTCGGTATGCGATGCAGTCTGTGGCTTATGAAAAGTTGGCTGCTCGTAAAGAAGGGCGTAGGACTGTCCTTTAAAAAACCTCACAGGTCGATGCATGTCCGCCGGAGCTGTTTCAGCGAAAGAGGAAGACCTGTGAGGTTTGGGGCAACTAAAAACCAAAGGTTTCAAAAAACCTTTGGGGTTTGGCTTGGACGGTTTTGAGGAGCCAGGTATTATGACCAATATCATAGCCCCACTTTTTTCATTATCCGTACCTTTATATCCTTTATTTCAATTTAAGATATGGTCAACAAACAACTTCTTCAACCCAAAAGTATAGTAGTAATAGGTGCGTCCAACGACACTAAAAAGCCAGGAGGGAATATGCTGAAGAATATTCTTGCGGGTGGTTTCAAAGGTGGTTTATGCGTTGTAAATCCAAAGGAGGAAAAAGTTCAAGACATAAAAAGCTATTCCACCGTTGAAGAAATTCCGAATACTGATCTCGCCATTCTCGCCATTGCCGCCAAATATTGCCCTGCGACCATCAAAACATTAGCTGAAGAAAAAAACACCAAAGCTTTTATCATCATTTCCGCAGGTTTTGGAGAAGGTGATGAACAGGGAAAGAAATGGGAGGATGAGATTACCGAAACCGTAAACAGCGTAAACGGATGCTTGATCGGACCAAATTGCATAGGGGTAATTACGGAAGCATATAAAGGAGTTTTTACCGCTCCCGTCCCACCCTTCAGTCCAAAAGGCTGTGATTTGATTTCTGGTTCGGGCGCCACCGCGGTCTTTATTATGGAAGCCGGAATGGCCTTGGGCGTTTCCTTTGCCAATGTTTTTTCCACCGGAAATGCGGCCCAAACCACCGTGGAGGATATTCTGGAATATATGGACAATCATTTCAATCCGGAAACCGATCCATTGATTAAATTACTTTATTTGGAAACTGTCTCAAACCCAAAGAAGTTGCTGAAACACGCTTCATCCCTAATTAAAAAGGGAGCGAAGATTGCCGCCATCAAAGCTGGAAGCACGGCGGAAGGGAGTCGCGCAGCAACTTCGCATACAGGTGCTATTGCAAGCAGCGATATGACGGTTCGCGCGCTTTTCCATAAAGCTGGGATTGTGTACTGTACCAGTCGAGAGCAATTGCTCAGCGTGGCGGCCATTTTCAATTACAGAAAATTAAAAGGAAAGAATATTGCCATTATCACCCACGCCGGTGGGTCGGCGGTTATGTTGGCAGATCAGCTTTCCAAGGGCGGACTGAAAGTTCCAGAGATTTCTGGACCCGATGCCGATAAATTAAAATCCTTTTTATATCCCGGATCTTCCGTGGCCAATCCCATCGATTTTTTGGCTACGGGAACGGCCGAGCAATTGGGGATCATCATCGATTATTGCGAACATAAATTCCACAATATCGATGCTATGGTCGTTGTATTTGGAAGTGCGGGCTTGTTCAACGTACAGAATGTTTACAATGTATTGAGTGTAAAACTTGATATTTGTGAGAAACCCATATTTCCAGTCCTACCTTCGGTCATAAACGCACAGGAGGAAATAAAATCCTTTTTAAAGAAAGGCCATATCCATTTTCCAGACGAAGTGGTTTTGGGGAAAGCTTTGGCGCAGGTATTCAACACGCCGGCACCCCAATCCTTGGAAGTTGCTTTACCTAGGATAAATTCAGAAAAAATAAGAAAAGTTATTGATTCTGTTTCCGACGGATATCTTTCTCCCCAAAATACAGTTGAATTATTGGATGCGACGGGCATCCCCCGCGTTCAGGAGATTGTGGAAAATTCAAAAGAGAAATTACTTTCCGCAATGGGAAGTATGGATTATCCCGTGGTAATGAAAGTAGTAGGCCCACTACACAAATCGGATGCCCAAGGAGTCGTGCTGAATATTGCCAACAAGGAAGAAGTTGGCGAAACTTTCGATGTATTGATGAAAATCGATTCTGCTACCGCGGTTATGGTCCAGCCACAATTGGTTGGGTTGGAGTTGTTTGTGGGAGTAATGAAAGAACCAGGATTTAACCATACTATTCTTTGTGGTCTAGGCGGCATTTTTATTGAAGTTTTAAATGATGTCTCCGCTAGATTAAGTCCGATCTCAAAAAGTGAAGCGGAAAAAATGATCCAGTCGCTCAGAGGGTATAAATTGATCCAAGGGGCCAGAGGTAAAAAAGGCGCCAATGAAGCAATTTTTGTTGAAATCATCCAAAAACTTTCAGCGTTGGTTGAAGCTGCACCAGAAATTATTGAAATGGACATTAACCCATTAATAGGCACCCAACGTGCGATTACTGCCGTGGATGCAAGAATTAAAATTGAAAAGGTTTAAGGAAATTTTAGTTAAATTCCATCCGACCATCTAATATTCCAAAATAAAGAAAAAGGTTATTCATTTGAATTTTCAATCAATTCTGAAAGTCGTTCATCCAATCCAGGTAAATTGGTAAGTGACAGACCAAAAACCTCTTTAAACACAGACCGAATTTCTTCGGGGGAAGTCAAGGACTGTTGATCTGTCCCATGTTTACTATAGCGAGAGTACAGATTATCTCTCAAGTTATATCGCACATTTTCATCTGCTCGAGAAACCATAAGATGATGCAAGAAATGAGATGTTGGATGCTTGGAGGTAAACCAATTTGCCATTTCAAAATCTACTAAATACTGTTTTCGGAAATCGAACGAATAAAGTGGATGCCATTCTGAATTTTTTAAAAATAAAAGTTGATACTCATTTCCTTCTTTTTCGATTTTATAAGAATTATGTAGAGTTTCCTGTGCTGTCGAAACATCCATTTTAAGCGGGGCGGTTGGTGTCATTCCACCGAAGCCAACATCGGCTAAATATTTACTGTTCCCAAAATTTACCATCAAAAGCATATGCGTGCGAGCATTTAAAGCACCCGAATCTGTATGGACACGAGCCGATAGCGGTTCAACCTCAAATCCAATTTGCTTTAATACTTCCATAAAAAGCAGGTTTTGCTCATAACAATAACCGCCACGATGATCGTAAATTATCTTCTGGACGAGACTTTCAATATCGAGTCTTACTGGAATTCCTAAAAAAGGATTTATATTTTCAAATGGAATAGAACGGGTATGGCCCAAAATAAGTTCTCTCAACAACTCAATATTGGCCGAAATTGAGGTTTCGGAAAGTGAAATACGCTGCAAGTAATCTTTTAGAACGGTTTTCATAATTAGGGAAATGTATGCAATAAGAGTAAAACCAAAAACTCAAAGGTTTAAAAATATCTGCAGGTATAAAATTATTCATTATAACTCAAGAATCGGACGAGTGTCTATAGTTTAATGCCGTTCGCAACTTAAAATTTTTTACTGTATTTTCTATGTTTGGAAAAACATTAGGGTTCCTCACTGCTTTTGTTTTTCCGTTCCTTTTTCAGCGATTTCAATGTTTTGTCCATCTCCTTTTCTACTCCCTCCATGGGTTTTCTTATAAATTTGGGAGCATCAAAACGATAGCCAATATATAAAAGACCATAGCCTTGATCATTTTCTACATGGCTCTCGCTATCCTCCTCGTACCAGTTCAGATTGAAGATAAATCGAGCACCCCCAAAAAATCGATCTATATTATAACCCAACTGCAGGCCACCGTCCAGAGCGCGGGTAAAATAACTTTTGCTTTCGCGTGTTTGCACACCATCTTCGTCAATATCTTTAAAGTTGGAAAATCGAACTCCAAGCGAAGGTGCCAACCCTGGCGTGACAAACCATCTTTTAGAAATTACCCAAGTATAGTAATAGCCCAAGGCCAACCTAAAATTGAATTGATTTTCAATGCTTGTCTCGTCAAAACTGGTATCGTAGAACCTGGTATAATCGTAAAAAAATATGGGAACGAAACTCCCTGCGCTTATTATCTGTCTTTCCGTATAACCGACCAATGAGCGGTAAGAGAACCGTTCATTAAAAATAAAACCGGTACTCATACCAATGGTGGTTTTTCTTAATATTCGGAAGTTGTAGATAAGGGGCCTCGTCATCATTCCAATCTTCAAAATAATCTCCAGTATTTACCAAATAGTATCCTTTGATACTGCGGTATTGGAGACCTTGGACAAATTTGCCAAAGAAAAAATGAAACTTATAATCAGTAAGTGAAGATTCACCCTTGAGCCTTTTATCGGTGCTATCATTGAAAAACCCTGGCGCAAATCCGATACTCACCCCCAAAAATTTATAATCGATAGAGAGAGAAAGCCGGGTTTGGTTATTTGGAGCAATTTCCAAGTAATTAAAAATAGACTCATCCCGAAAAATATAGGTATCCGTTTGAGTATCTACATTTATACCTAACACTAATTTATCCAGATAAGAAATAAAATAAACTGTAGAATCGGCTACCTGTTCTTTTTGGCAATAAGCATTGAGAACACCCAATAGCATCAGAAATAAACTAAAAAGAAAAGCCAAACGGGAGGAGCGATAAATTTTCACGAATACTTGGTTAGTTGGGATAAATATAGAAAAACTATTAACATCAATTGGAGTGAAATAAAAATAGAATGAAGGTTTTGAAAGTGAAGATTGGTTTTAGTAACCACCGAGGCCACAGAGGTTGCGCAGAAGTCCCGAAGAATGAGGTTTTTAGCTTTGTGCCCTTTACGGCTACTTCGTGTTCTTTGTGGTTGTGAATTTCACGCAGAGCCCGCAGGGTGTTGCGCAGAGGACGCAGGGAAAATTTTCTTAACAAGAACTTTTGGTCTTCATCTTTATTTTTCCTCCGGTTTGTGCTCTTCGTGGTTAAAGTTTTACATTTGAAAGACGAGTATTACAGAGAAAAATATTCAATTCTCATAAAAACAATGGCTTTAAGCAAAGGATTTTCACCACAGAGGACACAGAGTTTGCACAAAGACCACTAAGAACGAGCTTTTTACTTTTGGGTCCTTTACGCCTACTTCGCGCTCTTTGTGGTTGGTAGTTTCACGCAGAGTTCGCAGAGTTATTCGCGGAGGGCGCAGAGAGCAAGGTAAACCTACCAAGGTAACCCTTATGTGTTTGTCGTTAAAATTCTAATCCTTGGCTTCCACCGTTGAGTTTCAAACTTTTAAACAAAAATTTAATAATGCCCCATTGCCGATACAACCTCCACGGTAACGATATCATGGTCAATGGAATAAACCATCCGATCCTTTTGGTTGATCCGGCGGGACCAGTAACCGGAAAGTTCGTGTTTTAAACCTTCAGGTTTTCCGGTGCCAGTTTCGGGATGAATGGTAAGTTCAACGAGTATTTTTTCTATTTTAAACAGAAGATTTATCACCGGACTTCCGGTGCTTCTTTATTTGCTCTCGTGCATTTTTTGTTACTCTAACCCTAAACTTCCCCATATATCGTCGGGATCAATTTCATACCGCTCTTTACTGGCTGCGGCTTCCTTAACCATTTTTACAAATTCGGGATTGTAGGGACTTTCTGGTTCAAAAACTTTGGAATCTGCGGAAATCACTTCTACGCCTTTGCTGTCCTTGACGAAAACGTCCAGCATCGCCAAAAAGGCACGGCCGGCTTTTGTGCGTTTATTTATTTTTAAAGTAATTTCCATAATATGCTGATCTTTAAATCAAAGATAAGAAATTCTTGTTTTGGGAGCTAAGAATGAAATTGGGTTTAAATACAAATTTTTAACCACAGAGGACACAAAGTTTGCACAGAGATCATTAAGAATAGAATTTTTCTTTGTGCCCTTTGTGCCTACTTCGTGCTCTTTGTGGTTGGTAGTTTCACGCAGAGTTCGCAGAGTTTTCGCAGAGGGGGCAGAGAGCAAGGTAAACCTACCAAGGTAACCCTTATGTGTTTGTCGTTAAAATTCTAATCTTTGGCTTCCACCGTTGAGTTTGAAGCTTTTAAACAAACATTTAATAATGCCCCATTGCCGATACAACCTCCACAGTAACGATATCACGGTCAATGGAATAAACCATCCGATCCCTTTGGTTGATCCGGCGGGACCAGTAACCGGAAAGTTCGTGTTTTAAACGTTCAGGTTTTCCGGTTTCCGGTGCCAGTTTCGGGATGATGCTTGAGTTCCTCAAGAATTGTCCTAATTTTTTTACCTGCGACTTTGTCACCCGATCTTTTATGTTTTCGAATATCCTTTTTGGCCTGTTCAGATAAAAAAACTATAAACTTTCCCATAAATCATTTACGTCCTTTACTTCGTGCCATTCCTTACTGGCTGCGGCTTCCTTGACCATTTTTACAAATTCGGGATTGTAGGGACTTTCCGGTTCAGAAACTTTGGAATCTGCGGAAATCACTTCTACGCCTTTGCTGTCCTTGACGAAAACGTCCAGCATCGCCAAAAAGGCACGGCCGGCTTTTGTGCGTTTATTTATTTTTAAAGTAATTTCCATAATATGCTGATCTATAAATCAAAGATAAGGAATTCTTGTTTTGGGAGCTAAGAATGAAATTGGGTTTAAATACAAATTTTTAACCACAGAGGACACAAAGTTTGCACAGAGATCATTAAGAATAGAATTTTTCTTTGTGCCCTTTGTGCCTACTTCGTGCTCTTTGTGGTTGGTAGTTTCACGCAGAGTTCGCAGAGTTTTCGCAGAGGGGGCAGAGAGCAAGGTAAACCTACCAAGGTAACCCTTATGTGTTTGTCGTTAAAATTCTAATCTTTGGCTTCCACCGTGGAGTTTGAAGCTTTTAAACAAAAATTTAATAATGCCCCATTGCCGATACAACCTCCACAGTAACGATATCACGGTCAATGGAATAAACCATCCGATCCTTTTGGTTGATCCGACGGGACCAATATCCGGAAAGTTCGTGTTTTAAACGTTCAGGTTTTCCGGTGCCAGTTTCGGGATGAATGGTAAGTTCAACGAGTATTTTTTCTATTTTAAGAACAGAAGATTTATCACCGGACTTCCGGTGCTTCTTTATTTGCTCTCGTGCATTTTTTGTTACTCTAACCCTAAACTTCCCCATATATCGTCGGGATCAATTTCATACCGCTCCTTACTGGCTGCGGCTTCCTTGACCATTTTTACAAATTCGGGATTGTAGGGACTATCCGGTTCAGAAACTTTGGAGTCTGCTGAAATCACTTCTACGCCTTTGCTGTCCTTGACAAATACGTCCAGCATCGCCAAAAAGGCACGGCCGGCCTTTGTGCGTTTATTTATTTTTAAAGTAATTTCCATAATATGCTGATCTTTAAATCAAAGATAAGGAATTCTTGTTTTGGGAGCTAAGAATGCTCTTTGTGGTTGTTATTTTTCACGCAGAGTCAGCAGAGTTTTGCGCAGAGGACGCAGAGGATATTTCCCAAAAAAACTTTTCATCTTCATCTTCATCTTCATCTTCATCTTCATCATCAACTTCCAAAAGCCCCTTCCATCAGCCCCATCTGCTCTATTGATGGCTTTGAAAAATAAATTCCTGTGTTCTTACCATTTCGCATTCCTCTCACAAAAAGGTAAATAGCCCCTCCAAAATCCCGCTCATAATCAAAGGAATCACCCAAACGGTGCTCGAGATAAAGTTTTACGGCATAGGAATAAATTAAGTATTGAAGATGATAATTATTATCTGTCATTGCTTGATCCACGGCTTCGGGGGAATAATCTTGTAATGAGGGTCCCAAATAGTTGGTTTTCCAGTCGAGGACATAGAACTTGCCGTTGTGTCTAAAAAACAGATCCACAAATCCGGTCATTATACCTTCAATCTGCTGCGGATAGTCCTCTGGATTTTTTACGGTGACGCCATTGTCTATTAATTTTTCCAAAGTTTTTACAGGAAATAATTCCATCGGAAAATCAAATTCCATTTCGTGGAGGAGTTCGTTGTGGGAAATGTCGGCCAACTTAAACTTTTCAGTGCCCGTGTCGATTTCTGTTTGTAGGACTTGTTTTAAAAAAGCCTCAATCTTTTCGGGATAAACTTCTTTTTTGTCGGGCACAAACCTGCCAATGGCGCGCTCAATGGCGAATTCCCATTTTCCGGAATCTGCGAAATCAATGTTTTCAAAGATATGGTGAATGAAGGTTCCGGTTTTGGCACCTTTTGTCAATTCCCGAAACACGAAGTCGTCGTAATCATCTTCTTTTAAGGTATAATTTTCCCGTTTGACATATTCCGGATGGGCGGCGAGTCGGCTATAACTGGTCTGGGTCCAGTTTTTATGGGCCAATTGGAAATTTTTGGCTTCCAAAGAATACTGCTGATTTTCCTTTTCCGGACGGTAGGCTTGTGGCAGGGTTTCCAAAGCAGGAATTTCCTCAATAAGGCCTTTGGTTTCCTCAAGGTTGATTGCGTCAAGAAAGGTTTTTAGGGTAGAGTTTTTAAAATATTCATTGCGATAGACAAAACATTTATAAACCGCCCGGGTCAAGGCTACGTACAACAATCTCCGGTTTTCCTGTTCACTTTGGAGATAAAACAATCGTTCTGCTTCCTCATCAGTCTCACTGCGCTTTAAACTGATATAATTTCCATCCGTATTTCTGATGCCGATTATTTTATCCTTGTCCTGATTTTTGGACCGAATAACAAAATCCAAACTCGGCGCAATGACGATATTATATTCCAAACCTTTACTTCGGTGAATGGTCACAATGCGAATGGCTTCCTCGTCCGATTCTATTCGCTGCACCATTTCATCGTCAGTGCTTTCGGGTTTGTTCCGATTGATTTTCAACCAGTCCAAAAGTTCCGCGGGACCAAAGTGCTGACGGTTTTCGGTACGGTAAAGCACTTCCATCAAATGGTAGAGATTGGTTATAACGCGCTCGCCGTTTTCGGTATGGGAAGAAAGCAGGTATTGCTGAATTTGGAATCCGTGGATAAAATCGGTCAAAGCAGCGTAGATTCCTGCTTCCTGCCATTTCAAAAGATAATTTCGAAACCGTTCGATAATAACGTCTTCATCCAATCTTAAAATTTCATCAGGCGTCCAGTTGATAAAAGAAGTAGTCAACACCCGATTCACCTTCGCCCGCGTGTGATTGAGGATGGCATCCAGCACATAGACCAATTCCTGTGCCTCCAGCGATTGCAAAACCTTTGTATCCGTAACGGTCACCGCCGGGATATTGACGCGGGACAAAGCCGATTTGATCTCAAATGCGTGTTTGTTGGAACGCACCAAAATCCCAATATCCGAAGGTTTGATGCGACGTCCCTGAATGCTATACTCCGGATTATTCAACAAATCGCTAATCTGTTTGACCATCTCCTTCCCGAGATTGGTTTTGTTGGAATCCTTATAAATACTGACGGGCACCACTGGTTCTCCGGCATATTCCATCTCACCTTTTTTGGATTGTTTTGGAGTGGTTACCGGAATGTAGGTGATGGCTGAAGTTTCACCATTTCCTTCAGTATTGTAGTAAAATGTGTCAAAATCTTCTTGGGGCAAAAAGAAATGGTTGAGGGCAGTAACCAGATTTTTCGAGGAACGAAAGTTGGTCTGCATCGAATATTGATGGTCCACATTGCGCCGCGCTTCAAAATAGGTTTCAATATCCGCTTTTCGCCAGGCGTAAATGGACTGTTTTGGGTCGCCGATAAAAAAGAGAATGGTATTGGTTCCAAAGGCCTTTTTGAAAATCTGGTATTGCAAATTATCCGTATCCTGAAATTCGTCTATAAAAACAGCCTTGTATTTCCATTGCATTTGCTTGATCAAATCCTGCTGTAATTTCTGCCTTGCGGGATTTGGGTTATCGTGGTTTAGCGCGAAATACAATTTCGTGATCACGTCGTCAAAGGTCATTTGGTTTAGCTGGACCTTTTTTCGGTCCACCAGCTTGGTGATTTCCTGAATGGCGAAGCCGTAAAGATAATTCAAACACGAATTGCATTCCGTGGAACTGGCTTCTTCACAGGAAACAATGATTTCAATAGATGGTAAAAAATCGCCAAAAAAATCTTTTACATATTTCGCTTCCTTTTTATCTATTAAAGCTTGGATAAATTTTTCTGGAGAATCTACTATAGGAAGAAAGGATTTTCTTGCGTGATGGTTTGAATCGGATTTTTGAATCAATTCCTCCCTTTGCTGAAGGATTTTCGAAGTCAATTGCTCACGGTGCAAAACCCCTTCGGAACCGGCAGCATCTATAGCACCATAAAATTCCATTTGCTTTTCAGGCCTAAAATGATAAGAAACAGAGGCATCAAAAGAATGGAACAACTTCCCATCCAAATGATTTTTTACCACGTCCATAATGGAAGGAATTGACAATCCTCGTTCAAGCATCAAGGAAAGCAAATTGCTGTGCATTCCCGTAATATTTTCCCGCCAAAACTTTTGGGTGGCCTCCTCCAAGACCGGATTCAAATCGCTTAGCATTTCGGCGTTAAAAAGCTGATTTGTTTCAAAGGCAAATTCGGTCAAGGTCTGCTGGCAAAAACTGTGGATGGTAAGCACGGCCGTTTCATCGAGATTAATCACGGCGGAATTCAGTTTTTGCTGAACGTGATCCCTTCCTTTTTCCTGGGCAACCGCATCGACAATAGCTTTGATTGAAGGATCGTCAATGTTTTCGCCATCCGCATACCGATGGGCAAAACGGACAAATCTTCTTATGCGTTCTTCCAGTTCGGCTACTGCGGCTTTGGTAAAGGTCACCATCAAAATCTGGTTGATACGAATGTCTTTCTCCAAAATCAACCGCAAAACCATTATGGCCACCGAATAGGTTTTCCCGGTTCCCGCACTGGCTTCAATGAGGTTTTTTTCCTTTAAGGGAACTTTTACTACGTCAAAATTATCTGGAAGCGTCATAGCTTAATTGGTTTCAAATTTATTTTCAATGATATCCGTATAGAAATCAAGCAATTCCTCATAGCGTTCAAACTTGCCTTCCTTGGTAAATTCGCCGGCGCGGATGGCTTTCTGAACGTAGATATCTGGGAAGGGATTTTCTCGATCTACGATGAGATAGGAATCCAATTTGGAATTATAAAACTCTTTCAGGTTTTCCTTCTCGTATTTTTTCTTAGTAACCAAATCAAAATGAAATGGCAGCATTTCTTTGTGTCCTTCGGTATAAAGTGAAACGAGATAAGACAGTTTTTCCAAGGCTTCCTCTTTATTAATTGGCAAAGCGCGAAAAACATTTCCTGTCTTGTCCACAAAATGCAATCTCCTATCAATCCCTTTTGCCGCCAGGATTAGATTTTCAATATAAGCCGCCAATTTCCGCTCATCCGATTTTGAAGAGACCGAATAGCGAATGAGATTTTCCCCGAAATTCCCGTCGATCTTGCCGGTCAAAATAGAATTCTTGATTGGAAGGTGTATTTCCACTTGCGCTTCCTCTTCCCCACCGCAACAATCGATATAAGCATCCCGTGCAGGATTTATATTTTCAATAATCTTATCGATTTGGATATGGGCCATATTTTTTAAGGGCAATTTCCCCAACTTCTTGTGGCGGTCGATAAACTGAGCAGAAATTTCTTCCGCTTCAATTACATAGCGATCCTTAAAAACCCATTCTTCCAGCTTGTTTAAATCGAATTTTTCTACTTCCTCCAACCCGATTTCCTCTTCGTCGTAATAACAATTCAGCACCCTTTGGTAATAACCTTTTGGCGGATTCCGAAGAAAGGAAATAAGCCGGGAAATATCGATTTCATCAAAATCAAATTCCTGATTCTTCCGCTCCCCCAAAGGCTTGGCAATTTCAGTATCCGTTTTCAATAAATAGGAATACAATTGCGGATTTTCGCGGGTATTGTATTTTTTGCTAAACCCGTGCAAGGGGTGTTTTTGAATGAAATTACTTCGAACTTCATCGGCATCTTCGGAACGGATGGCAATAAAATCGACCAGTTCATCCACCAAAGCGGAGGGCGGAATGGGTTCATTATTTTTGGAGCTTTGGCCCACATAACTTAGATAAAAATATTTTTCGGCAGACAAGAGCGTGTCCAAAAACAATTGTTTATCGTTTTCCTTGATATCGCGGTCGCCGGTCTGTTTTTTCTTTTCGATAAGGTCAAAACTCACCGGACGGTTTTGCCGTGGAAATTTATCCAAATCCATTCCCAAAAGCGCCACTACCTTAAACGGGATACTCCGCATCGGAATCAGCGAGCAGAAAGTAATGCCGTAGGAAGCGAAGTTGCTGCTGCGGCGGGCATTGGTGAGGGTGGGCAGGAAATTGTATTTAAACACTTCGTAATCCACGTTCTTTTTATAAAAATCCTCTAAGCGATTGTATTGTTCCAAATGGTTTTGCAGCAAGATATAGTCTTCGTCGGGGTCTTCATTGATTTCGCCTATAAAAGTGTAAAGCGTTTCCTCCACATATTTCACCCACTGGGTAATGTCGCGATTCTTGGTCCTGCTCTTGATATTATGTTTCAACACCCGCACAAAATTGACAAAGCGAACGAGGTTGAACATATCAAAACCTTCCGCCATATCAATGGGATAGAAACTGGTTTCGCCCTCGCCGTATTCTTCACCGCCGTGCATACAAAGGCCGTACATAATGCGGTTAAGGCCGTATTCCCAACTCACATAATCGGTGTCGTCCTCCCGCTTTCCGGCAAAACCGAAACGAATGTTGGCCGCTTCCACAGCTCTTCGTACGCTGTCCAAATCCTCAATCTGAAACCGTTTTCTGATGGCGCTAAAATCCAAAAGACTGATGACCTTTTCTGAAGTAAATTGCCCTTCGCCCATTGATAAAATGGAATGAAGCGCATTCGAAATTGTATCGGAAACTACGTAGCTTTCATCTGCAATGGTGTAATTGAATTTGTAAGGCGCATTGTCAAAAACCGCTTTGATATACGATCCGTAAAGGTCAATATCCGAAACCATCACAATGATATCCCTAGCGGAAAGGTTTTCGTTTTTTTGGTCGATCAAGTGGACCAGATAATTGTAAAGCACTTCCACTTCGCGGGTGGGACTGTAACAGGAATTGAGGGTGATGCTGCCGTCAGAAATTTGATTTTCTGAAAAATGGATGCCGTCCTTTTCATTGTTGAAAATACTGTTTTGGACGTGATGCAAAAGGGAATCCGATGCAGGTTCGTTTACGCCAAAATCTTCCAAAGCATTAAGCGTATCATCGTCCTTAAAGAACATTTTAAAGGTGTTTTGCGTCAGTCGTCCCCAACTGGTCAAAAGGGGATTTCCTTCTGCCTGTTCGTAGGATTCGTATTTTCCAATATATTTTAAAAAATCTACAATTTTTTCAGAACGGTCCTCATACCAATATTTCCAAGGGGCGGGATTTTGAAAGAGGAATTCCACTTTAATGTATTCCGAAACTTTGTAGATGATTTGGAGGTGGTATTCCGTAATTAAACTCAGACCAAAAAAGTAAAGTGCGGGCACTTCTTTTTGTAGGAATGCAACGCTTTCGGGATTGTCCAGTTCCGCAAGAATGTATTTTCCGATATAAGTTTTGTCCGAAAATTTTTCCTTGGCGATTTCGCGGGCGCGGTTCCAAATATATTTTTGCCAGGCCTCATCCGTTTCATCCCGAACGATTTTTAAGCTTTCCCAATTCTCCCCTTCGTTCCAATGCTCGATTTCCGAAGCGCGATAGACTTGATATTGATCAAAAAGATCGGCGATTTTTTCTGCCAAAGCCATTCTTTTGATTTCCCCTTCCAATCCATCCTGATTATAATATTCGGCAATCTTTTGAAAATTAGATTTGAATTCCTGTTCATCTAGAATGTCGAAAATCAACCAGTTCAGGTCGTGGGCGGAAATGGAATTGGCAAGATACCGTCCGGATAATTTCCGAAACAACAGATGGATGGCGTCATTGGGTTTTAGGAATTGGATATTGGCGGCGATTCCCAGTTTTTGGGCCAATTGCTGCTTTAGCCAGATATTCATCCCAGCGGTTTGGGTAACGATATAAACCGGTTGAAAAATCGAGCTATGCTGGTTGAGCTGCCCGGAAAGCTGATCGACCAGACTTTTTAAAGAATTTGAGATTCCAAGTTGGATGGACATTTTTTTCTTTTTATTGATTAGGATTCAAAGCGTTCGGCAATCCCGGAACCTCTTTTGACGCGACGGGCGCAGGTTTCCAAAATAACTTCCTGGCTAGCTTGAATGACCACTTTCTTTTTTGCGCGGGTAACGGCGGTGTAGAGCAATTCGCGGGTGAGAATGGCATTGTCGGCATAGTTGGGAAGTTGGACAAAAACCTGGTCAAATTCCGAGCCCTGGCTTTTATGAATGGTCATTGCAAAAACCGTTTCGGAAGCCGTGACAAAGGCAGGTTGGATTCCTCTTAAATTCCCATCGGCATCTTCAAAATATACACGCAATTTTCCGGTTTCATCCTTCCGAACAATGCCGATATCGCCATTGAAAAGTCCGAGTTCGTAATTGTTTCCGGTGACGATGATGGGACGGTGTTCGTAGAAAGTACCCGAAATTGAAATCAGACCTTTTTCCTGTAGATAGCGTTCAATCTTTTGGTTGGTTTGATAAACTCCCTGCGCCCCTTCGCGCACCGCACAAAGCACCCGAAGGTTGTTCAGTTTTTGAAGCGCTTTTTTAATGTCGGGTTCCAGAATGTATTCGCGGTAGCCGTTTACAAAGGCAGTGAGCGTTTTGTCGTTATAATCAAAATCCAAAGCAATATCAGAAGCGTGATTGTCGAAAAAACTTTCAATAACCTGCGCGTTGTTTTCGATGATGGCGCGACTAAAAACGCCAATATTTCCGCCTGCAGCAAATCGGTAGCTGTGTTGGAGTTCGATAATGTGTTCAAACAAGGCGTGATTGCTTTCTTTTATATTTTCTTGTGCTAAGATCGTTTTTTCAGGAGGCGTTAAGGAATTGATAAGCATTGCACGTTCGGGGCTAAACAAATTCAATGTGCCTTGGGCAGTACACAGATCGCCAAAAAGACTTCCCGCTTCCACCGATGCCAGTTGGTCCTTGTCTCCTAGGAATATCACTTTGGTGGAAGGCTTTATAGCGTCCAATAATTTGGCGAAGAGCGCCACGTCAATCATCGAGGTTTCGTCCACAATGACCAGATCGTGTGAAAGGGGATTTTTAGCGTCGTGTTTAAAATAAATACTTTTCGGTTTGGCGCCCAGCAAGCGATGCAATGTTGATGGTTCGAGTTTTTTAAAGACCTCTTTGGTGGTTTCATCAAAATTCATGGTGCTTTTTTGGGCCGTTTCCTTAAGCGATTCGGCCATCCGCGCGGCGGCTTTTCCGGTGGGCGCGGCGAGTGCCACTTTTAGATTGGGATTGAGTCGCAGCAACAGTGCAAGGATTTTGGCAACTGTCGTAGTTTTCCCCGTTCCTGGTCCACCGGTGATGATATTGAATTGGTTGAATACCGCGGAAATTGCGGCAACCATTTGCCAATCGGGTTTATCAAGATTGTCCGGCGGGAATAAAACGGCTATGTTTTCCTTTAAAGAAGCTAACTGATTTTCTAAATTTTGATTTTTCTCCTTTTCCTCCCGAATGAGCTCCTTAATTTTTTTAAAGACCACTGTTTCATAATGGAAATAGCGCTGCATATACAGTTTGTTTTTCCAAAGAATAAAAGGTTGATACTCTTCCTGACTTCCCACCAGTTTTACTTCCGAAAGTCCTTTGGCCTCTACATTTTTAAATCCGCCTTCCTTAAGTTCTTCGGAATCGAGATCATCCAGATCCAGACAGATATGGCCTTCGCTAAAACGTTTGGATAGCAGAAAGAGGAAGGGTTCAAGTTTTTTGTTCTCAAAATAATCTGAAAACTGATGATGGACGTCCGGGATATGGATCATTGGTGGTGGTTTTATTGAAATTTTAAAAATAGGGAAATGGGAGGGAAATCGAAAATGAAATCGAAAACGAAAACGAAAACGAAAACGATACTTCGACGGAGTTTATCCTGAGTCTTGGCGAAGAGTTCAGTAACCTTAAATTCGAAAATGAATTAAGAGACTAAGTTTTCATATTGTCTTTATTCGTGCAGGAACACGAGATATTTTGATTAAAAATCGATTTCTCATACTTCCTTTTCAAAAACCAATTCAAAATAACTAGCTGCGCCATAGCCGGAGGTTGCTGGAGCAAAAATCTGTTTAAACCTCCATCCTTTTCTTGCATAGGAATTTATTATTTCCTGATAATCTTCTCTTGGCTTTCTAGTAAAAATACCCGAATTCAATTTCAATCTTACAAACTCGTATTTATACATTTTTTTCATTTTTGAACCTTATGATTAGCTGTGTTTTGGAATTGGTAATTTAAGGAAGTTAATATGAATTTAATAAAAACATAACAGGGGTTTTCAAGCTAATATTACTAATACATTCCGTGAAACATTACTGATAAGGATTATGAAGTTCAATCTGACTTCCAAGAAACAAGGCAAAGCAGCTTTTATTTAATCAAAAGAAATTTGACATTAAATCCAACCGAGCGGTCTCCTAAAAAAAATTATCTTTAATACTTCGGTCGGGAAAGTGAAAATCTTAAATCGGAAAAAGCTTTATGAAAAATGATCTTAGAATAAATTACCGTGGCAAAAAAGGATCCAGAATGAATAGTCTGACGGATACCGTTTTTGGGTTGGCAATAACCTTGTTGATCTTCAATATGGCCAATCCCAATTCCTTCAAAGATCTCGTGACCTTTACCACCACCTTGCCCGGTTTTTTGATTGGAATCACCATATTAATGTTGATTTGGAAAGACCATAAGGACTTTTCTGAAATTTATGCCCTCAAAGACTCGACCTTGACTACCTTGAATGTTTTGTTCTTGGCCCTTGTCATTTTTTATGTGTATCCGCTCCGCTTCCTGACCTTGCTGCTGACCAAATTCATCTTCGATTCGTCTATAAATATTTCGATTTTGGAAAGCGAACTGCCATTTCTGATGATATATTACGGTGCCTGTGCGTTCTCCATCTATTTTGTTCTCTTCCTATTTTATAAAAGAGCTTTCAAATTGAAAATGGAATTGGTCCTAAATCCGTATGAGATGTTTTATACCAAACGCCAAATGCAAAAGATGAAGATTTTATTTGCCGTTCCGTTGATTTCAATTTGTGCCATTTTGGCTATTCAAAATTTTTCAATTGGATGGGCTTTGGGGGTTGGCGGCTTTATTTATTGGCTGTACATACCATTAATTTTCGGATGGATGAAAAGCTTTAAAAGAGATTCGAAAAAGTATGTTTATTCCGATCTGGAACCTAGTCTACAATAATGCCGATAATGGTTAATTTCTATGGGAAAAAAATATCTTTGGGCTTCAATCCAAAAGTGAAAATCCTTGTCAAAAAAACAATTCAACTTTGGCAACAATTTTTAATTGAAACATATTTTTTACAATGGCCTTCAACATCGTATTATTCGAACCTGAAATACACACCAACACCGGAAATATCGGTCGACTGAGTCTCGCTTCTGGATCAAAATTACATCTGGTAAAACCATTTGGATTCGAGATTACCGACAGCCGATTAAAAAGAGCCGGATTGGATTATTGGCAACACATTTCCCTGATCATTTATGAAAGCATTGAAGACTTTTATGAAAAGAACAAGGGTGGGAATTTTGTTTACTTCTCCAGTCACGGAACTAAGGATTACTGCGAAATTGATTACGAAGATGAAATGTTTTTTATTTTCGGGAAAGAGTCGGTGGGGTTGCCGAAGGATATAATTGCAGAAAATCCTGATTCGGTTTATAATATTCCTATTTACAGTCCGCATATTCGGAGTTTGAACTTGGCGAATGCTGTGGGTATTGTGGTTTATGAAGGGTTGCGCAGTTTGAGGAAATAGAAAAGTTAAAGAAGAAAATCTATTAAACTTTACAATCAAACATGCCTCTTAGCCTCCCCCAAATCCATTCCAAATTGAAATTAAATAACTGAATTCATATTTTTGTATCTTTGATAAAAAGAAGAATTCCATGAACTTAGAAGCTAGAAAAATAGAATTTGTACAGGAATTTTTAAAACTTCAAAGTGAAGAAGTTATTTCCCATCTGGAAAAAATATTAAGAAAAGAAAGAGAAGCAATAGGCGAGCAAGTATTTGAACCAATGACTCAAAATGAGTTAGAAAAACGAATTGACCAGTCGGAAACTGATTTCCAAAACAGCCGATTTAAAGGTAGTACTGAACTTCTGCCTAAATACGGCGTTACCCCTACCCAATCTCCAGATGCCTCTAACGTATCTCCGAAATCTCCATCTTAGCTTCGTCAAGCATTTTGATTCTAGTACCCGCTTGCCTTCGGCAGGAACTTATAACCGTTCGATTTATGCCATTTTGTATAAATCGAAATTTATACTTACTTTTGGCGTTAGTATCGTAAAACAAAAATATGATTATTTCCTTTGGCTCGAAAGAAACCGAAAGAATTTGGAATGGTATAAGAGTAAAAAAAATACCAATTGAAATTCAAAATATGGGGCGGCGGAAATTGAGAATGTTGAACAACTCGCAAGACTTGGCCGATTTGAAAATTCCACCCTCGAACCGACTTGAAAAACTAACAGGAAAATTAAACGAATTTTACAGCATCCGGATTAATAAACAATGGCGGATTATCTTTATCTGGGAGAAAGGAAATGCAGGCGAAGTAGCAATAATTGATTACCACTAAAAAATGAAAATGGAGAAATTAGCAAACATACATCCAGGAGAAATCTTAAGTACTGAATTTCTTGAACCACTCGAAATTACAGCTTACCGACTTTCAAAGGATTTAAATATTCCACAGACGCGGATTTCGGAAATTATAAAAGGTAACCGCAGGATCACCGCCGATACCGCATTGCGATTAGCAAAGTATTTTGGTAATTCCGCAAAATTCTGGCTCGGAATCCAAAATGATTATGACATTGAGGAAGAAAAAGAAAATAAGGAAAAGGAACTCCGTGAGATAAAAAAGTATGCAAATAAGACAGTCTAACAAGAAAATAAAAAGCGCGGTCTTTATTTCAAGTTTTTAACAGTAGAAATCTCGGTTTCTTGAATCCTTAAACCCCTACCCAATCTCCAACTGCTCTTCCCGAATCTCCAAAATCTCCATCTTAGCTTCCTCCAAATCCATTCCAAATTGAAATCTATTTCCAATTACGTAGTTTGAGATCAAAGCTCCGTAATGCTCTATGCCATCCAAGAGATTATTACTGAATTTCTCCCACGATTTAAAATCACGTGTAGTTGGCGAAGTAGTTCGTTCGATTTCTTTTTTCAGGTAGTCTATATAAAGTCTGAGCTCTGCGACAAACATGGAAGCTCGATTCGGTCTTTGAATAACGTCTTTTCGACCATAAATATGGTCGGTCATATCTTGAAGGCTGACAATCTTCGAGAAATTTACAATGTTTGGGCCAGGACAAATGGTCACGGCGGTTAACTTTTTCAAGAAAGGTTCCTCGTAATTAATCGGTGCGGCGTTGCTCAATCCGATACAAAGGCATTCCTTGGCGAGGACGTCTTCTACTTGTCTATTATAATCTTCTTTGGGAATATCTAATGTTTTTAGTTGTGCTAGCTTCAGCTTTTGGTATTTTGTGGAAGCAGTACAAATGGGCGTATCGGTAAATTCGGTATTCGATTCCAACAGTTTTTCGGTACAAGGACTGCCGGGTTTGTTTCTTTTAATTCTGTCCAAACGTTCTATTTCGGCGGTGGTTCCTTTTAGGTAATTGAATTCAACGCCCAGCGGAGAAGCTTTGCTCCGAACAACATCTTTTTCCTTGGAATTTGCCAATAACTCCAGCGTATTGTCATCAACTGTAGTAGCTTCCGGACAAAGCAGAAACGGTGTGCCCCAACCCGTGCCGTCAACTCCATAATAATTTCGCAATAATGTATCTTCTTCACTGGTTCCAATCCCGCCCTGAACCGTAATTTTTATTGGATGAGGTTTCTCGAAACCCGATTTTCCTTTCGCAATAATCGCAGGATTGTAAAGTTCAAAAAGGCTGTCTTCCAACTCTTGTTTCTTCTCTTTAAATTCCTGAAGAATTGGTCCCATAAGCAATCCTTGGGTTGCAAATACGTGGCCTCCGCAGTTGAGTCCAGATTCAATTCGAAATTCACTGACCCAAATACCTTTTTTTGCCAAATATTTCCCTTGGATCAATGCTGAACGATAATCGCTTACCTTGATGATTACTTTTTTATGGAAACTTCCCCAACCGTAAGCGTCAAAAGCCGTAAAGCCTTCCATATAATTATAAAGTCGTGGATTCATTCCAGCAGAAAGGACAATGGAGGAATTGCTTAATTCGCATTCCGCATAACCTTTTAGGGCAGTCACAGCATCGGATCCGTTTTCAATAGGTTGCTTGTTTTTATCCAATTGATCCTTGTCCACTTTCGTCATAATATTGACTTCTATGGAACCGGGAACGAGACTTTCACGCAACATTTTTTCCACCCTCTCCTTTTCCGTGGCATCTGAAATTGAAAACCATTCATGGTATTTTTCTTTTAAGATACTGCTGTCGGGAAGCATTTCAAAATACTTTACAATATCTGAACCTGTTTCAAATGCCGAGGATTTAAGTTTTTCAACCTTCGAATTTACAATCCGCTGCATCAAGTTGAGATAGTCGGTAATACGCCGTGCCCGCGAGTTTTCTTCCTTTGGAGAAATTGGAACGTAAGTCTCGTTATTTTGTTGATAATAATACTTCCGCATGACTTCAACCAAATTATCCTCAATAATGGAGAGCACAGAGTTTATCCCAAAGTGCGCAACTTTTATGGGTGAATCGATTGTGTAGGCAATTCCCATGACGGGAATATGGAAGGTATGCGGACTTTGCTGAAGCATATAAAAATATTTGTTTGAAAAAGGGGTAAAGATTGGAAAACTAACAACTTAAAAATATGACCTTTGTCATAAAAAGGATTGATTCCTCCTTAATCCTAAAAAACTAATCATTACGTACTCCTCTTGAGGCAGAATATAGATTCATAGATTATCAAAAATGTAAAAATTGAATAGATTTAAGGTGTAAAACGGATTGATTCTAAATAAAAATCCGTTATTAAATCAAAAAAACAAATTATGTTTACTTCGTAAAAAATTAGAATATATGATGAAAAAAATATTGTTTGTTGGAGCATTTTTATTTTTATGCTCCCATTCTTATTCCCAAAAACACCAAATCTCTGCAGGAATGGGGATTGCAAGCTCCAATCAAATTTTAGATGTTATAGAATCAGGATTTTCGCCTATCTTTTTTTCTTCTTCTACACTGAACCAAACTAGCGAGCTTGGGGAATTTAGGCTTTCCTATGCCTACACCCCGCAAGAAAGATGGCATTATGGCGCAACGGTTTCTTATTCTTCTACAAATTTCGACGTAAATTTTGACCAGGAGAAGATTGGGGAGCAAATCAATACTTACTATACTCTGGCAGCCGAGGCGAGCTATTCCTATTTGAAAAAGGAAAAAGTAAATATGTATGCCTTATTGGGGGCTGGAGCTACTTTTGGAACTTCTGAAAAACAAATCCAACATTCTGATTATGACGGTTCCGCCAATTACCACGACACCTTTTTTAACTTTCAAGTTACACCAATAGGCATAAGCTACGGAAAGCAATGGGGCGGATTTGCTGAGCTTGGTTTTGGTTACCGCGGAATATTCAGTTTTGGAGTTTTCTATAATTTCGATTAGGCGAGAAGACTTTCTTTTTTGACTATTGCATCAACACAATTTATTCCGTCAATAGCAGCAGAAATAATTCCGCCTGCATAACCTGCACCTTCCCCACAGGGATACATGCCTTTAATTTCAATATGTTCAAGAGTTAGAGGATCTCGAGGGATACTTATGGGAGAGGAAGTTCTACTTTCAGGTGCGTGCAAGACGGCTTCGTTGGTATAATACCCTTTCATCTTTTTCCCAAAAAGCAGAAATGCTTTCTTCAACTTTTTGGTCAATAAAGGAGGTAATACCTCATTCAAATCTGCTGAAACAATTCCAGGTTGATAGGAAGTTTTGGGGAAATCGGTTGAAATCTTTCCTTCTACAAAGTCGATCATTCTTTGTGCGGGAACCATCTGGGTTTTTCCTCCTGCTTCCCAACATCGTTTTTCCACATATTTTTGATAATCCAAGCAAACAAAAGGATCGTCTTTTTTATAATTCGGTAAATCTTCCGGTGCAACACTAACTACAATTCCGGAGTTTGCATACGGATTATTGCGTTTGCTGGGGCTCCAGCCATTGGTGACCACTTCTTCCTGCTCGGTTGCACAAGGGGCGATAATTCCGCCGGGACACATACAAAAGGAATAAACGCCAAATCCATCCACCTGTTCCACCAAACTGTAACTCGCTGGTGGAAGATACGGATTGTCATCTTCCCCGTGATATTGGATGTGATTGATAAGTTCCTGAGGATGCTCGGCCCGAACGCCAATGGCAAAACCTTTGGCCTCCATCTTAATGTTTTTTTCGTTAAGCAGATAATAAATATCCCTTGCGGAATGTCCCGTTGCCAGGATTACATTCTCAAATTCGAGCCATTCCCCATCATTTATCTGAATGGCTTCAATTGCACCATCCTTAATTTTTATATCCGTCATTTTGGAATGGAAATGCACTTCTCCCCCATTTTCTATAATTGCTTCGCGCATTGCTGCAATAATCTTTGGCAGCTTGTTGGTTCCAATATGTGGATGCGCATCTACAAGTATATCTTCATCTGCTCCAAAATGGACAAACCATTCCAGGGCTTTTAGAACGTTGCCGCGCTTTTTGCTCCGGGTATAAAGTTTTCCATCGGAATAAGTTCCAGCGCCACCTTCCCCAAAACAATAATTACTCTCGGGATTTACAATTTGGAGTTTATTGATAGCGGCAAGATCCCTTCTTCGTTCGCGAACATCTTTTCCGCGTTCAAACACAATGGGTTTTAGACCTGCTTCAACCGCTCTCAAGGCCGCATAAAGTCCCGCCGGACCAGCTCCAATAATTGCAATTCTTTTTGAATCCCGAACATTTTGTGGAATAAAGGGTGGGATTATTTCGCGCTTTTCTCCATTTAACCATAATTCAATCTGAAGATTGATTTTGATAGGTCTTCTTCTGGCATCAATGGATCGTTTGCGGATTCTCCAATCCCCGATACTTTCCCTGCGAAGTTTTTCCTTCTCTAGGGCAAGCTCCAAAATATAATCCAGATCCTCCTGTTGGCGAGGAAGAACTGCTATTGGCACCATTCTGCTCATGGGGTAAAGATAAATTTTAATTGGGGAATTTTAGGGGTGGATATTATGATTGAAATTTTTTGAGAAGAAATACCCCCCGCCCTTCCGCGTGCCGCCATAGCTTTAGCGGAGGAGCAAAGGGAGCTTAGATCGGTCGCATAATCAACAATCGTTTAAATTTTAATGATTTGCGAATCTCAACTCACTTTTATAGGATTAAGGAAAGGACCTTATCTCCTTCGAAAGCAAGATTCATCTATCCAAAAACATTAATGAATACACATTCTCCCCTTTAGAGCCTGTCCCGAACTCGCTTCGGGAGGCCGGGGGTCGAGACTTTCCCCCCGCCCAAAAGGGAGCTTAGATCGGTCGATTCTTAAAAACACGAACAAATATCAATAATCCCCTTCATGGCACCATAAATCCCTATCCGAAAAACACTGGGTTCAGACAGGAATAAAATTCATATCTTAGTTATTCGAAGTGAATTATTATTTTAGAATAATGAAATCTGACCAAAACCCATATCATAACCAGAGCATGTATAAAGGAGCACCATCAAGTTCCTTTGTTAAAGCAAGAAGTCTGCGGCTAAATATGACGACGGCTGAGAAAAGGCTTTGGGAGTTTTTAAAAGACAAAAAGTTCGAAGGCCTCAAGTTTAGACGACAACATCCACTACACATTTATATCGTAGATTTTTATTGTCATAAGCTGGGATTAATAATTGAAATCGATGGAGAGTATCATAACGAAGCCTTACAAATCAATAAAGATTTGGAAAGAAGTGAACTTTTAAAATTTCAAGGTCTTCATATAGTCCGATTCACTAATGATGAGGTAAATAATTCAATTGAAAAAGTGCTGAACGATTTGAAAGAATATATCTTGGAAGTACCCCATCAAACCAAAGGTAGGTAAATTCGTCGAACGATTAAATCTTTATTCTCCTCTTTAAGGATTGGGAGAAAAGCCGCACCCCCCGACCTAAAGGGAGCTTATATCCGTCGCATAACCGACAATGGTTAGAATTTTAAGATTTGTAAATCTTAACTTACCTCTATAAGATTAAGAACACAACATTCCTACGCTGGAAAGTGAGATTCTTCTATCTAAAAAAATGAACGAATATGCATTCTCCCCTTTAGAGCCTGTCCCGAACTCGCTTCGGGAGGCCGGAGGTCCAGAGTTACCCCCCGCCCTAAAGGGAGCTTAGATCGGTCGCATAATCAACAATCGTTTAAATTTTAATGATTTACGAATCTCAACCTACTTCTATAAGATTAAGAACACAATATTCCTACCCTGGAAAGTGAGATTCATCTATCCAAAAACATTAACGAATATGCATTCTCCCCTTTAGAGCCTGTCCCGAACTCGCTTCGGGATTCCGGGGGGGGGCCAGACTTACCCCCCGCCCTAAAGGGAGCTTTGATCCGTCGCCTAATCAACAATCGTTTAAATTTTAATGATTTGCGAATCTCAACCTACTTTTATAGGATTAAGGAAACAACCTTATCTCCTTCGAAAGCAAGATTCATCTATCCAAAAACATTAACGAATATATATTCTCCCCTTTAGAGCCTGTCCCGAACTCGCTTCGGGAGGCCGGGGGGGCCAGACTTACCCCCCGCCCTAAAGGGAGCTTAGATCCATCGCCTAATCGACAATCGTTTAAATTTTAATGATTTACGAATCTCAACCTACTTCTATAAGATTAAGAACACAACATTCCTACCCTGGAAAGTGAGATTCATCTATCCAAAAACATTAACGAATATGCATTCTCCCCTTTAGAGCCTGTCCCGAACTCGCTTTGGGAGGCCGGGGGGGGCCAGACTTACCCCCCGCCCTAAAGGGAGCTTTGATCCGTCGCCTAATCAACAATCGTTTAAATTTTAATGATTTGCGAATCTCAACCTACTTTTATAGGATTAAGGAAACAACCTTATCTCCTTCGAAAGCAAGATTCATCTATCCAAAAACATTAACGAATATATATTCTCCCCTTTAGAGCCTGTCCCGAACTCGCTTCGGGAGGCCGGGGGGGGGCCAGACTTACCCCCCGCCCTAAAGGGAGCTTAGATCCATCGCCTAATCGACAATCGTTTAAATTTTAATGATTTACGAATCTCAACCTACTTCTATAAGATTAAGAACACAACATTCCTACCCTGGAAAGTGAGATTCATCTATCCAAAAACATTAACGAATATGCATTCTCCCCTTTAGAGCCTGTCCCGAACTCGCTTCAGGAGGCCGGGGTCCAGACCTACCCCCCCCCCCGCCCTAAAGGGAGCTTAGATCGGTCTCTAAAATAAAAAATCCTATTCTCTAATCCCTCCTTTAGAGCTTGTCCCGAACTCGCTTAGGGAAGTCGGGGACATAACCCTAACCAAAAAAGCCATTCCAAAATTGAAACGGCCTTAAATTAGTTGTAATAATTTATTTTTAAAAATCCTTCCGCTTCGCTATTCTCCAGATGAAAAAGGTAGGAACTGCCACCCAAAGCGACAGCATGATGATGGAAAGGATTTCTCCTAAGCTGGTACCGAAAAATTTGTGGAACACCGCTCCGGTATAACCAAGAAGAGCAGAAATATCAAGCTTTAAAAGAATCAGGACACGGGACAGATCTACAGGGTTGAGCATTGTCGCGATAAGGGAAAATTTATCAAGAGGATAATCATCAAAATACAGTAGGGACATCAAAAAGAGTCCGTCATAAATCACGGCCATAAACAACCATAGCAAAATAGCATATCCAAATCCTTTGATCCGGTTTTCGTTTGCCAGAGCTATCACAAATGCCAGAGCCGTAAAAATATAGGTCAGGAATGCGCCGGTGACCAAAAGGAGGACAAAATCCCATATAGCATCGCTATAAAAAACACCATAAAATATAAAGGGAAGCCCAAGACCTATCACCAAACTCATCGCCAATGAAGTGGCTACCCCAAAATACTGTCCCAAAAATATCGAACTTCTTTTTATCGGCTGGGCCAAAAGAAGCTCGGTAAACTCGCGGGAATTATAATAGTACATCACTCCGAAGATGGTTCCGATAAGAGGCACCAGAATGATGATGACGTTCATCAAAGTGATCACTGCCTTAGACAGGTCGTTGTTCAGGAACAACAAAACCACCCCGAGCAGCAAATAGAACAAAAAATATACGTAGCTCCAACGGCTGCGCATCAAATCGTAAAAACTGTATTTTAATATCTTAAGCATAGGAAGTAGATAAAATGGACGCAATTGCGTGTTCAAAATCGGGCTGTCCGGTCTTTGTCTTCAACTCGTCCGCAGAGCCTTTAAAATAAATTTTTCCTTCTAACAGGAAAACAATCTCATCTGAAATTTCCTCGACAAAACTCAGAATATGTGAGGTGATAAGAAGGGTTTTTCCCTTTGCCTTTTCTCGGAAAAGCAACTCCTTCAAACGCAAGTGTGATATGGGATCAAGCCCACTAGTAGGCTCATCGAGAATAACCAATGGACTGTCAAACATAAACGTCAACACAAGATTCACTTTTTGCTTGGTCCCTCCTGAAAGGTTTACCAGCTTCTTATCCAAAAAAGGTTGTAATTTGAAAAGCTCTATCAACTCTTCATCAGCCTTGGTTTTTGAATTCCGAAGATCCTTGATCATGGAGATGAGTTCGTTGACCTTTAAATTGCCAGGAAAATTAGCAATCTGGGGCAAGTAATCTATCCGTTCGCGATATTTGTAATTGTTTTTCAGCGATTCACCATTAATGGTAATAGTTCCGGAGTTGGGAATGACCATTCCCAGAATGGATTTGATCAAAGTGGTTTTTCCTGAACCGTTGGGTCCAAGGATGGCAAAGATTCCACCGTCCTTGATGGAAAGATCGATGCCCTTGAGCACTTCATTTTTTCCAAATTTTTTATGCAGATCTTTTATCTGTATCATGGTTGATTTTTTTCATTTTTGGAGTTTCATCGACCAGATTGTCCGGAGTAAAAATGGGTGATACTTTTTCGGAAAAGTCGATAATATCTATAAATAAGCTTCGAAGCAAAATAATGGCTGGCGCCGAACGGTTGACCACATAAGAAAAAAGTTTCACTGGGCGGTACGGAACATCTCCTATGCCATCCTTATCAAGATCATACCCGGTATAATCACTCCAGTAATTTCCATCAAAATTGTTATCGTTCAGTTGTCCGTTATAGGATAAATCGAAGGAATTGTGAAGGAAATTATTGTTGTTGATTTTCGAATTGTAGGAAGCTCCCCTAATTCGCAATCCATAACCGTTACTGATAAAATCGTTGTGGAAGTAATCTACGTTGGTACTTACGTCCACCGTAATGGCCACCGTGTTAAGCTCAAAAACATTGTCAGCAATCAGGGCATTGCTTATTTCTTTCAAAAGAACACCATAGGCCGCTGTTCCCCAATTTTTTCGAACGATATTATTGGTCAGGACCATGTCCTTTGAAAACATGAGGGCAATTCCGGCACCGTTGGTCTCAAAAACATTATGGTGCGCTTCATTGTTATTACTGAACATAAAGTGCAGTCCATACCTGATATTGTATTTGCTCACATTGTCAGAAATTTGAATGTGACTGGAGAATTCCAAATAAATCCCGTCGCGCACATTACGAACATCGTTTCCTCTTATTTCCACATTGTTGCAATACCAAAGGTGGATGGCATTGCCCGAGTTGAACTCGGTAATCGCTTCTCCTCTAATCTTGTTGTTTAAAACTTTTCCGTTATTTGATTTTTGAAGATAAATACCAAAAAACAACTTCTCAAGTTCCAGATTTTGAATCAAAAAATTTGAACTGTTAACAACGCGTACCGAAGCATAGTCAGTGGTATAGCTTAATCCTACGTTTATGATTTTAAAGCCGTCGATGGTTACATTATCGGCACCTATGGTAATGATTTCTCCCTTTTCCTCCCCATCGATTACGGGCATATTCTCACCAATAATGGTAATTCCTTTGTCAATCTTCAGATTCGATTCTTTATAAACCCCTTGTTTTACCAAAATGGTATCGCCTTCGGAAGATTTTTGAATAGCTTCCTTGATTGTTTTAATCCCACAACTTGAACAAACTACTATTGTTTCAGCTTGAGCTAAGAGAGAACCTAAGAATACTAATATTAAAGTGATTATATACGAAGTGTTTTTCAAAATAGAAGTAATATTTATCTATATAAGTTTAACTGGACGCAATAGAAATTAAAGATTTCGAAGATACAGAATATATAGGATTTTCCTGAAATGGAGGACTAAGTTATCTTTATTGCAACTACACAGTCTTGATAAACCTCTTTCATAAAAAAGGGCTTCTGTGATTTTCAAGTTCGAAAACTTTAAAAAGCAACTGAAACCCAATTATTATCAAAGCATTAGTGCTTTAAGTGTTTCTGAATTTCTTCCCAAGTATAAACTTCACCCGAGAATTTTTCCTTTGTTTTCTCCGCGGCTTCCTTATTTGTGAAAGCTGAAAGATTGGCACCCATTGGACTTTGAATCTGCTCGCTTACCAAATATGTAGAGGAAGTTGCATCCATCAATTCGCCGGGTTGATCAAAATCGGCAACCAAATAGAGGGCCATTTCGGTATCCTGCATATCCTCTTGTAAGGAATGTACCATACATTCAATAGCATCATACTTAAAGGCCTTTCCTTTGGTACTTACCATTTGGGCAGCATGTTGTCTATCCACAATGGTCATATCGCAATAATTGCAGGCATCGGAGCCGTATTCAATTTTTTGCGGACTTATTTCGCAAGAAATAAATAGCAGGGTAATTATACTTAAAAGAAAGAAACGTATCATTATGCAATTGCAGGTTTTAGAATCGGTTCAGTTTTAACTTTTTTTTTATACTCATGCTTTCCAACAAAGAAAGCTACAACGGTCAACATCATTCCAGCAAAGATCATATAAGCACCGGTAGCTGGCCAAGAATCCACATCAAAATTCAACATTTTCTGATATCCCAAGAGGGGTGGTTTGTATGTCATTGGAGTACCATCGGGATTTAGAAGTTTCATAATAGCTTTTGGATCCAAATCAGTTCCGTATTCAATTAACCAAAGATTAAAGTCATACATTCCCAAAATACCAAGAACGGACATAAGAACGAACCATCCTAAAAACCATTTATAACTAACTTTTCCAAAGAAACCGAGCAAGCCTATAATTACTCCAAGAGCAACCATACCAGCTATTACTTTTGGGAATACGCTAAATTCCCACATATCTTCCACTTTGGGAATGGTTTTCATCCCGATATAGTGGTTTAGACCATCAATATTTTGAATATCAAATTCCTCTACACCCTGGATTCCTTGGATATAAATATCCATCCCAAGTGGGTCGGGGTATTGGGGAGCCCCCAACATTATGTTCCACAATGGGAATTTAAAAAGTCCCAATAAGAGCAAGGATCCAATGATCATTATTATTCCTGCCTTTTTCATTTTATTTGTTTTTGAATCCGCAAGAAGCAGATTGGTTTAGACATCAGTGTGCGGTTGGTTTTTGAAGTCTAATCTTAAAATTAGTGTGTGTTGATTGAAGGTCGTTTCTTTCCTTTCTGAAGGAAGGCACTTTTGAATTTTTTTAAAAAGACGGGGGAAATCAACAACCCCCGTCTTTATTGAAAATACTATCAATCACTAATCTAGTACTTTCACAACTAAAAACATTGTTAGTCTTCACCTAATCCCCAAGACAACTCAATATTAGAGTCTGCTGGGCTTACGCGAATGTATCCTTGCATTTCTTGGTGAAGTGCAGAACAGAAGTCAGTACAATAGAAAGGCCATACACCTACTTGTTTTGGTTCCCAAACCAAGGTTTCGGTTGCACCTGGCACAATAAGCATTTCAGCGTTATTAGCTCCAATTACTGCAAAACCGTGTGGCACGTCAAAGTCCTGTTCGTGGTTTGTAACGTGGAAGAATACCTTGTCTCCTACTTTTACACCTTCAATATTATCAGGGTTAAAGTGGCTACGGATCATATTCATATAGATATGCACTTCTTTACCCTCACGAACTACTTTCGCATCAGCATCTTGAATAACCGCATACGGGTGTTTGTTGTCCGCAAGTTTATAGATCTTTCTAGAATTTGGTGCTATCATATCTCCAGGGATCCCCGCAGCATAGTGAGGTTCTCCAATGGTCGGGAAGTCCAATAACAATTCCATCTTTTCGCCAGTAATATCAAACAATTGCGCGGATTGTGTAAGCTCTGGACCAGTTGGCAGGTATCTATCTTTTGTAATCTTGTTCAAGGCTACAAAGTATTTACCAAATGGCTTACGTGAGTTTCCTCCAGGAATCATACCGTGTCCTACCGAGTAGAATACTGGTTGTCTGTCGATAACTTCCCAAGTTCCAACTTTCCATTTTACAACTTCAGAAGAGATAAAGAAAGTAGTATATGCATTTCCTTTGTCGTCAAATTCAGTGTGGAGTGGCCCTAATCCTGGTTGTTTAACAACACCCGCAAGGATATCCTCGAATTTCAAGATTGGAATACCATAAGCTTCTCCGTCAAATTTCTTGTTCTCAATAGCATCGATCATCTTGGTGAAACTGTGAACAGTTAAGTCAGCAGAAAGTTTTCCGTTACCAATAATATACTCACCTGTTGGATCCACGTCAACCCCGTGAGGAGATTTTGGGGTTGGCAGGAAATAAACTGCTCCAGGAACATCCATTGGATCTACTTGTAGCACATCTTTCAACATTGTAGAAGTAGCGGTATGGGTATTTTCATCCATAACGTTATGTGCATAATTGGCCGGCACTGTTTTTCCACCGCCATTGTTCACATACTCCTCAATCTTTTTCCAGTTAATCGCGGCGATAAAATCCTTATCGTTTTGTGAAGCGTTCACTTCTAACAGTGTGTGGGCTTCTTCCGTATTATAGGTAGTAAAGAAGAACCATCCGTGACTCTTATCACGCCCAGGGTGGGAAAGGTCATAGTTAAATCCGGGCATCATCAACTGGAATTTAATATTCATTCTTCCTGTTTCTTGGTCAACCTTAATAAAGGTCAAAGAACCTTTAAAGTTACCTTTGTAGTCTTTTATAGACATATCTTTCTGAGGAATTGGCACAGAAAAACGAGTTCCTGCTACCACGTACTCAGTATTTTCAGTAATAAAGGATGAACTGTGGTTACCAGCACTGTGTGGTATTTCGAGAATTTCCTCGGTCTTGAAATTTTTCAAATCAATTCGAGCAATTCGCGGTGTGTTGTTACCGTTTATGAATACCCAACGACCGTCCAAGACACCATTTGTTTGTGAAATATCAGGGTGGTGAGAGTCATCCCAAGGCACGAAACCAAAAGATGTGTTCAACATTGGTTTGGTTTCTTCAGTATATCCCCATCCGTTTTCTGGGTTTTGAGAGAATACTGGAAGAACTTTAAGCAATCGACCGGAAGGCAATCCATATACACCAAGTTGACCACTAAATCCTCCAGACATAAATGCGTAGAATTCGTCATGCTCTCCTGGAGCAACATAGACTCTTTCGGCAGCGTTGGAGGCTAACCCACCTTGACCACCTCTTTTGCCTTTTTTTGTTCCGCCTCCATCGTTACAGCTCACCATTCCGGCAACCATAACTAGGGAGATTAAAATATTAATTGTTCTTTTCATTTTTATAATATATTTAGATTGAATTATTTAATTGTTTAGTTTGTTGGTAAGATTACTTTATCCACTACGTGAACAATTCCATTTCCCGCAGGAACACTAGCTATAATTTTGGCACCTCCAACATACACATCGTCACCTTTTACTTCAACGGTAGCATCAGTACCATCTGCCTGTCCAACTTTCTTGAATTTTTTCAAAAATTCTTTCGAATAGTTTCCTGGTGTAACGTGATGTTTAAGGATTAGAGCCAACTTTTCTTTGTTTTCAGGCTTTAAAAGGTCTTCAACCGTTCCGGCGGGAAGAGCGTCAAAAGCGGCATTGGTAGGAGCGAAAACCATAAGCGGTCCAGCGTTCACCAGCGAGTTTTCCAAGCCAGCTGCTTGCACGGCAGCTACTAATGTGGTGTGATCTGGAGATCCGATGGCAATTTGCAATACATTGGGTGCGGATTCATCGTCTTTTATAAAAGCTTGTCCTTGATTGGAAGGAGAATCAGTTTTTGCGGAGTTCTCGACTTGGGCTCCGTTCCCTTCGGTGTTCGCTTCATTTTTACAGGCAGAAAAAACAAGTAAGGAAATTGAAACGAAGAGCAATTTGAGTGTTGTTTTCATCTTACGATTTGGTTTTTAAACCTCGCAGGATCTCTCCTGCGAGGGCGGTTTGGTTGTTTGAATATATATTATAGGGTTCTAAAATATTCCAATATCGCTCTGGTCTGTTCCTCTGTCATGTGTTGATTTGCCATGGGAGAGCCATTAAATTCAAGTAAAAGAGCGTGTGCAAGAGGGTCGTTTTTGGTCATTCCTTCAGGGTCCATAATCATGTTCATTACCCATTCTGGAGTTCTTCTTTCCAAAATTCCTTTTGGAGCAGGACCGATAAACTTCTTGTCTGGTTTATGGCAGGCAGTACAGTTGGTTTTGAAAAGTTCAGCACCTTTGGCAGCCAATGCATCATCGATAGCACCAAGCTCCACATTTTTGATTGGACCAATACCTTTGTTGGTCAAATCGATAGTCTGGGAAGGTTTAACGTCTGATACAGGCGCTTCGTCCTTTTTAACTTCGGTTGCGGGCTTTTGTCCGATGGTAACCGAGCTATCTTGTTTTTTTTTCTTCTTTTCCACCACAACTTATCAAGCTGATGATTGCAATTGCGGCAAGTGATCTAAATAAATGTTTCATAGTTGTTGTTATTGATTTATGGTACAAACTTAGTTAGCTAAAGATTGATAGGAAATGATTTTCGTCATATAAGAGGACTAATTCATCTGATAAGTATTGATAATGGAAAACCACTTCTTTTAAATCTTTAATTTAATGCGCAAAGATGTGGACGTTTTATGATTCATGATATGATAAAGGTCATATCTGCAATTATTTCTGTATAATTTCAAGAAAACCTATAAAAGATTAAGAAAGTCTCCACCTTGAGTTTTATAAAATTTGGAAGAAAATCCACAGGCTTTTAAAGAAGTACTGATAGAATAGAGGGATGATTTTATTTTAAAAAAGTAATGTGGAAAGAGGGAAAGACAAATTGAGAACGGTCAATCCAAAAATCCATTTCGTTTTAAGGTTTTTTGAAGTGTCTTTACATAATCTCGAATCAATTTTCGGGAATCCTGTGCATTCACAACATCAATATTCCCCCTCCAGACTAAATCGTTTTTTCTATCGGGACATAGGCAGTACAACGATGTTTCGGTAATGAGAACAGGAAAATCCTCTAAATGTCCGCTTTCCTGAACATTGCGGTTTTTGGTATAATAATCATCAATATTCTCAAAAGTACTTACCAGGTTTCGGTATGACTGCGCTAGCGTAGTTCTTCTTTCCTGGCCCGTGATTTTCGAAAATATAACCGCATCAAAACCAGCTTTCAACAATTCGGATACAGAAATTTCCAATTGGCCCTCGGAATCTTCAGAAAAAGTAAAGGGTTCACCATACAAATCAACACTCTTTACAGCGTGCACGTTTTGTCCTTCCAAAGCCACAACCATACTATATTCAAATTGCCGCTGCAGTCCACCATCGGGGGTAAGGCCCACTACTAATATTTTTTGAGGACGGAAATCGGTGGTTTCTGGATTGGTATATTGTTCTACTAAGCGGCTGCTGGAGCAACTTGAAAATAGAATCGATAAGCTGATTATACTATAGAATACCCTTGTTATATTTATTTCGTGCATATCGAGTTGTTAGGCTATAGTTTAATGGGTGTTGTTGTTCTGGAATAAATTGAGATTTCAAGGGTTTCAAGATGGTTTTAAATTAGAAAATACGATTATTCCCTTTGCTCCTCCGCTAAAGCTACGGCGGCACGCGGAAGGGTTAGGGTAAAAATAATCGTATTTTCGGTATTTTATTCTTACCCCAACCCTAAAGCCCGCCTGAACCGGAACGGGCAGGGGTGACAAAATACCGAAAATTAAACATTCCTATGGTGCGATTATTCCCTTGACGTCTCGTGTAAATATACAGTTTTTAGAATCCGAAATTTAAAACTTGTCTTTTGTGATTTTAATTAAAATGAATATCAATCTCCGCAATCTGGGATATTAAAAAATCGACCATGGATATCTCTCTTCAAATACTTTTTTTTCCAAAATATCCATTTGTAAAAAAAACTTTCTATCTTTGTTAACCAAATGGTTAAACCATAGAGTTGAAAAATGGCAAAGACAAATAAAAACCAAGATACTGAAGGTCAAATTTTGGAAGCCGCAAAGGAAGTGTTCCAGAAGAAGGGAATGGAAGGTGCCCGCATGCAACAGATTGCAGATGAGGCAGGTATAAATAAAGCCATGCTCCACTATTATTATCGCAGTAAACAATTGTTGTTTGAGGCTGTTTTCAGGAATGCTTTTGCGCTTTTGGCTCCCCAGCTCAATAAAATTTTAAACGATGATTCTTCGATTGAGGAGAAGGTGAGGAACTTCACTAACAATTATATAACCTTTATATCAAAGCATCCCTATCTCCCCAATTTTATTATCCAGGAATTAAACCGAAATCCAAATTTTTTCGAAAAAATAAAACAGAACGCTGCTTTTCCATCTCTTGACAAGTTTAAAGGACAAGTTTCGGCAGAAGTGGAAGCTGGTATTTTAAAACCTACTGATGGCGAGCAGCTTTTCATTAATATTCTATCGTTAAATATCTTCCCATTTCTTGCTACACCTTTGATTAAGGGATTTACAAATCTTGACGATATGGGATTTAAACAATTAATGGAGCGACGAAAAACGGCAGTTTCTGATTTTATCATTAATTCAATCAAAAAGTAAATGAAGCGATTACTTTTCATATTATTTGGAATAGTTCCCCTTCTGGTCACAGCACAACAAACCTTGACCTTGGAGGAATGTTACAATCTTGCGGAAAAGAACTATCCACTATCCAAACAAACTGCTCTATTGGGAGAAAAATTAAATTCTGAAATAAAAGTCTTGGAAAAGGAAAGATTGCCAAAATTAGATTTGAATGCGCAAGCTACTTATCAATCTGAAGTTATTGAATTCCCATTAGACATTCCAAACACAAATATTGAACCTCCCAACAAAGACCAGTATCGAGCCACTTTGGATGCAAATCAATTGATATATAACGGCGGAAATATAGCGGCCAATGTAAAACTGAAAAATGCCGAGCTGGCAACACAAAAACAGCAAATTGCGGTGAATCTTTATACTTTAAAATCCCGGATCAATCAAAACTACTTTACCGTTCTGCTTTACCAGGAACAGGAAAAACTGCTTCTTTCAAAGATGGAACAGCTCAGCGCACGATTGGATGAAATAAAGTCGGGAGTAAAACATGGTGCGGTCCTCCCCTCTTCCGAACAAATTCTGAAAGCCGAATTGCTGAAATTGGAACAACAACTTTCGCAAACAACTTTCGATCGGGAAAAAGCCTTGGAAAACCTCGGACAATTAATCTCACAGAATTTAACTGATAATACTACTTTGACAAATCCTGATGCCAAGCTTACAATGGAAAGTAATTCTGAGCGCCCCGAACTGGAACTTTTCAATCTCCAGGAAACGCAGCTTGAAACTTCAAAGGAAGTGATATCGAAAAGTAATTTCCCAAAACTTTTTGGCTTTGCACAGGCTGGCTACGGCAATCCCGGATTGAACATGCTGGATAATTCATTTCAAGATTTTTATATGGTTGGATTGAAATTGAACTGGAACATTTTTGATTGGGGAAAAACAAAAGAGAAAAAACAGGCTGTCGATATTTCAAAGGAAATAGTGACTACCGAAAAAGAAACTTTTTTACTGAACAACCATATTCAACAAAAAGAAGCTGAAAGTGACATTAATAAATATGAAGCATTGCTTCCTAAAGACAACGAAATAATTATGCTGCGCGAAAAGGTTTTACAGGCCACAACTTCGCAATTACAGAACGGTGCCATAACTTCTTCGGAATATCTTACGGAGCTAAACAATCTTTTTGAAGCAAAAATTGATGCTCAGTTGCACAAAATACAATTGTCACTTGCGAAGGCAAATTACAAAGTGCTTAAAGGAGAATAAAAGTTGGCCACGAATTCACGAATTATATGGAAGCAGGAATCTGGACAGTAAGGAGACAGGACTTAAGGGAAAACGACTGAAGGGAAACACGACTGAAGGGAAACACGACTGAATGAAAACAGGAAACAAGACTTCCAAAGTAAATTTAAAAAAACAGCACAGACAATACTTTAAACATTCGTGGATTCGTCGATTCGTGGCACAAAAAAACATCATCATGAAAAGACATCAAATAATCATAACTGCACTCCTTTTGGGAACGCTTCTCTCCTGCTCCAACGATGAAAAGGCAGATGGCTATGGCAATTTTGAAGCTACTGAAATTACAGTATCTTCGGAAGCTAATGGAAAACTGGAATATATAAATCTGGAGGAGGGTCAAGTTTTGGATAGAGGAACGGTGGTCGCGCTTGTTGATACGCTCCCACTCTATTTAAACAAACAACAACTACTTGCTTCAAAAGAAACCGTGGCCTCCAAATCGGGTGGGGTTTGGTCGCAAGTGAGTGTTTTGAACCAACAATTGCAAACCGCAAAAACGGAAGAACAGCGGATCCAGAATATGTTTAATGATAATGCAGCAACGCAACGGCAATTGGATCAAGCCAGCAGTCAAGTAAATGTGCTTAAAAAGCAAATTCAAAGCGTAGAAACACAAAATGCTCCTATTGTAAATGAAGTAAAAGCTATTGATGCAAAAGTGGCACAAATTGAAGAACAGATCGCAAAAAGTAAAATCACCAACCCAATAAAGGGAACGGTCCTAACTAAATATGCCGAGCCGGGAGAAGTTGTTTCCTTTGGAAAACCCTTATATAAAATCGCCGATATAGAAGAAATGACATTACGGGTTTATGTAAGTGAAACCCAACTTTCAAACATTAAAATTGGAAAAGAAGTAACCGTGAAAATCGATTCTGGAGAAGATATGAAGGATTACACGGGAACCATAAGCTGGATTTCAGCTTCGGCAGAATTCACTCCGAAGATTATTCAAACCAAAGAGGAACGGGTGAATTTGGTTTATGGGGTAAAAATTGACGTAAAGAATGATGGAAGTCTGAAGATCGGAATGCCGGCGGAGATGTGGCTGGAGAGTCGGTAATTGGTAGTTGGTAGTTGGTAGACGGTAGTTGGTAGACGGTAGACGGTAGACGGTAGGAAAAGAGAACAGAGAACGGAGAACAGAGAACAGAGAACAAATAAATATGGAAACAATTGAATTTATATTATATGTCTCAGATCAGGTGCGGAGTGCGGAGTTCTACGGAAAACTCTTTAAGTTGCAACCAAGTTTAGATGTTACTGGAATGACAGAATTCAATCTTTCAGAGTCCGTTAAACTTGGATTAATGCCTGAAAGTGGAATTTCTAAAATCCTTTGCCCAGCAATGCCACATCCAAAATTGGCCAATGGAATTCCACGTTGTGAGTTATATTTAAAAGTGCAGAATCCAGAAGATTATTTAAAAAGAGGCATCGAGTTGGGCGGAAAAAGCATCAGTGAAATCAAAGACAGAGATTGGGGCGACACAGTAGGATATATGGCCGATTTGGATGGTCACATTATCGCCTTCGCCCAAACAACAAACAATGAACAATGTTGAATGTTCAATATTCAAAATCAAACAATAAACAATAAACTATAAATCTTTAAACTTTAAAACAATGAAAAAAACAATTTTAACCGTAGCAATCCTTTCAGCACTTTTAATAGGCTGTAACGAAAACAAGAACAAAGAAAACTCTGAAGCCATTGAAACCACCGAAGCCGTTCACGAACACGGTACTTCGACTCCGCTCAGCAACCAAGAGGGAATTGCATTAAACAATTCATGGGTAGACGAAATCCAACTCGACAACGGCAATAAATGGGAGGCCAATCTAGAAACCACCGAAGGTGTTGACAAGATGGAGAACTTGATTAAATCTAGTGAAAAAGAAACAGTTGAAGATTATCACCATTTAGCTTCAGAATTAAATGATGTTAAAAACTTTGTAGTAAAAGAATGTACGATGAAAGGTCCTTCACACGACAACCTACACGTTTTTCTTCATCCTTTGATCGAAAAAATTGATGCTTTAGGAAAGGTTTCAACTGTGGAAGAAGGTCATCTATTAACCGAAAGTATCACAGAAAACCTTAAAGGGTATTATGATTATTTTAAATAATTAAAAAATGGAAAAACATCATTACAACGTAGATATAGAATGGAGCCACGACCGTAAGGGAATGATGTGTTCGCCAGAATTGAAAGAAGGAAAATCACACTGTATTGAAGTAGCCACTCCACCGCCATTTCCGCAGGGAATGCCTAATATCTGGTCTCCTGAACATCTGTTTACCGCGGCAGTGAGCAGTTGTTTGATGACAACTTTTCTAGCAATTGCAGAAAACTCCAAACTGGAATTTTCAGGTTTTAGTTGCAACTCGAAAGGCGTTATGGAAAAAGTGGATGGCAAATATTTAATGACTGAAGTGATTCTTGAACCCATAGTAACTATCAAAAACGAAAAAGATCGCGATCGTGCTGAAAGGATCGTTCAAAAATCGGAAGCGGCGTGTTTGATATCCAAATCGATAAAATCCAAAATTACGATGGAGGTTACCATTAACGTGGGGTAGAATGAGTTATTGAGTTATTGAGTTATTGAGTTACTGAGTTATTTTCTCTATGACTAAAAATGATTGTCCTGAAAATCACCTAACATTCTATTATGACATAGGACCTGCCTGCCAGAGGCACGACAGGCAGGCAAAAAGACATAAGACCAGTCTGGCTGGCCTTTGGCAGGCAGGTCTTACCGTCTTACGTCAATTTTCGGGTATAACCTATTAACTCAATAACCTATTAACTCAATAACTTATTAACTCTCTTCAAAAAATGGGAATTTCCCTAGACCATATCAATAAGTCGTACAAAAAGCTCCACGCAGTAAAGGATATCTCATTTGAGGTAAACTCAGGCGAGCTTTTCGGTCTAATTGGCCCTGATGGTGCAGGGAAAACTACTATTTTCAGAATCTTGACCACGCTGTTGTTGCCAGATGAAGGAACGGCAAGCGTGGCGGGATTTGATGTTGTTACAGATTATAAAGAGATCCGCAACTCTGTAGGTTATATGCCGGGACGGTTCTCATTGTACCAAGATTTGACCGTTGAGGAAAACCTGACATTTTTCGCTACAATCTTCGGAACTACTATTGAAGAAAATTACGATTTGATCAAAGATATCTATGTGCAAATAGAACCTTTTAAAAATCGGCGTGCAGGAAAACTTTCGGGTGGAATGAAGCAAAAATTGGCGCTTTGCTGTGCATTAATACATAAGCCAAAAGTCCTTTTTTTGGATGAGCCTACCACAGGCGTAGATCCCGTTTCCCGAAAGGAATTTTGGGAAATGCTCAAACGTCTTCAGAAAAAAGACATTACAATCTTGGTTTCCACTCCCTATATGGATGAGGCGGCCTTGTGCGATAGGATTGCTTTGATCCAAGGTGGCGAAATATTGGAAATCGATACTCCTGAAGCTATTGTGAACAAATTTCCAAAGCCTATTTACAACGTTGGAGCAACCGATATGTACAAACTCATTCAAACATTGAAGAAATACGAGCATGTTTACAGCGTGTTTCCTTTTGGTGAATTTGTGCATTATACCGATAAACGGGAATCCTTTGAAACGGAGGAATTAAAATCGTTTCTGAATACACAAGGTCTTTCGGATATAAGTATAGAACCGACCCACGCCAATATTGAGGACGCATTTATGGAATTAGCCAAAAAATGAAACAAGAAAACGTCATAGAAGCTCAAGATCTTGACCAAAAAATTTGGCGATTTCGTTGCGGTTAACGCCATCACTTTTGAAGTGAAAAAAGGCGAAATATTTGGGTTTCTGGGCGCAAACGGAGCTGGGAAAACAACGGCGATAAAAATGCTGATAGGAATTTCAAAACCTTCCGCGGGCCAAGCAACCGTTGCAGGATTTGATGTCTATACCCAAACAGAATCCATCAAAAAGAATATTGGCTATATGAGTCAGAAATTTGCTTTGTACGATGACTTAACGGTTAAGGAGAACATCAATTTTTATGGAGGGATTTATGGATTGTCGCGAGCGAGAATAAAGGAGAAAAGGAAACAATTGATTGCGGATTTAGGGCTTGAAGAGATAGCTAATCAACTGGTGGGCTCCTTGCCTTTGGGTTGGAAACAAAAGTTGGCATTTTCGGTTTCGCTTTTACACGAACCCAAGATTGTTTTTCTCGATGAACCCACAGGCGGTGTAGATCCCATTACCCGAAGGCAATTTTGGGAAATGATCTATAAGGCATCTGACCAAGGCACGACGATTTTTGTTACCACCCACTATATGGACGAAGCGGAATATTGCGACCGGGTTTCGATAATGGTCGAAGGGCGAATTGAAGCTCTTGATACTCCGAAGAAACTGAAAGAACAGTTTAAAGTTGACTCGATGAACGATGTGTTTTTGAAATTAGCGAGAATCCCATCCCCAGCCCTTCCCGAAGGGAAGGGAGGAAACACTAAAATCGAAATAACAAATTATAGCAAAAACAGATTCTCCCCTTTGGGGAGTTAGAGGGGACAATGAAACGATTTATAGGTTTTATAACAAAGGAATTCTACCATATCTTTCGAGATAGGCGCTCGCTTTTTATACTGTTTGGAATGCCCATTGCTCAGATATTGCTTTTCGGGTTTGCTATCACCAATGAAATAAACAATGTAGATATTGCCATTCTGGATCATTCAAAAGATAACACTACGGAAGAGATTATCAATAAGATTTCAATCTCAAAATACTTCACCATAAAACAAATTCTTTCAGCAGAAAATGAAATTGAAACCGCCTTTAAAAAAGGAAAAATAAAAGCAGTCTTGAATTTTGAGAAGGATTTCAGTAGAAATTTAATTAAGGAACACCAAGCCACAGTACAGATAATTACCGATGCGACCGACCCAAATACTGCAAATGCGATTACCAATTACCTCAACGCAATTCTTCAAAACTATCAGCAATCAAAAAACGAGGGAATCGAAGTAAAATATCAGATAATTCCACAAACTAGATTGGTCTATAATCCCGAACTCAAAAGTGTATTCACCTTTGTTCCCGGGGTGATGACCATTATTTTAATGTTGGTTTCGGCCATGATGACCTCCATTTCTATCACTCGGGAAAAAGAGTTGGGCACTATGGAAATCCTATTGGTTTCTCCATTGAAACCGTTCCAGGTTATTATCGGAAAAGTGGTTCCATATATTTTCCTATCCGTTATCAATGCAGCGGTTATAGTGCTCCTGAGCATTTTTATATTCAAGATGCCGGTTGAAGGAAGCCTGATTTTGTTAGGGGCAGAAAGTGTTTTATTTATAATCACTTCCTTGGCATTGGGGATTTTAATTTCAACCATTGCGGAAACACAACAGTCCGCCATGATGATTTCCTTGATGGGCCTGATGCTTCCGGTAATACTGCTTTCAGGATTTATTTTTCCAATAACGAGTATGCCGGCACCGCTTCAAATAATCAGCCATATAATCCCTGCAAAATGGTTTATCATTATTATAAAAGGGATAATGCTAAAAGGGGTTGGATTGGCGTATATATGGAAGGAAACCTTAATTTTAGTTGGAATGACATTATTCTTTATTGTTTTAAGTGTCAAAAAATATAAAATACGACTGGAATAATGAAAATCATCGGCTACATCATACAAAAGGAATTCAAGCAAATCTTTAGAAATAAAGGAATGTTGCCTATCATTTTTATTCTACCAATTCTGCAATTGGTCATTTTGTCCAATGCAGCCACTTACGAAGTAAAAAACATAAAGTTTGCCTACATAGATTTAGATCGCAGTTCCACTTCCAGACATTTGATTGAAAAGTTTAACGCCTCCGATTATTTTAACGTTTTGACCGACTTTCCCACCCATAAAAAAGCGAGTTCCGCAATGTTGGCCGGGGAGGTGGATGTGGTGCTGGAAATACCAAATCATTTTGAACGAAACCTGCGCAAAGATCAGACGGCAAGTTTAGGAGTGACCATCAATGCCATCGATGGTGCGGCGGCGGGAGTTGAAAGTGGTTATATAAACCAAATTGTGCAAAGTTTTAATAGGGAAATAAAAATGGATTTTATCGATCCGTCAGATAAGGTTTTGCAGCCCGTAATAATTGCGGGTATCCCGTCCTTTTGGTACAATATCACCCTAGATTATAAAACCTTTATGGTGCCGGGAATTTTGGTATTGCTTGTAACGATGATAACCCTTTTCCTCTCTGGGATGAACATTGTAAGGGAAAAGGAAATTGGCACCTTGGAACAAATCAACGTTACTCCTATCCGTAAAAGTCAATTCATAATTGGAAAACTATTCCCCTTTTGGGTAATCGGGATGGGACTGTTGACAATAGGATTAATTTTGGCAAAATTGCTATTTAACACGCCCATGATAGGTAGTCTGGCGTTGTTGTATTTTTATACTTCCATCTACATCTTGGTTATCCTTGGAATGGGATTGCTGATTTCAAATTTTACCGATACCCAGCAACAGGCAATGTTTATCGCGTGGTTTTTTGTGGTGATTTTCATTTTGATGAGCGGGCTGTTTACCCCAATAGAAAGTATGCCTAAATGGGCCCAAATAATCACTGAATTCAATCCTATAAAATATTTCGTGCAGGTTGTGCGGATGGTTATGCTGAAAGGTTCGGGGTTTACGGATATTTTCCCACAATTATGGAAAACGTTTTTGTATGCCATTGTAATGAATGGATTGGCCGTTTGGAGCTATAAAAAAGTAAACTGATGAAGAAGTCTGAAAAATACCATTTAGAAAAAACCGAATCTCCATTTATAAAAGGACCACGTTCAAGGTTAAAGGAGCTATTTTTCACATTTAAAGTGCAGTATTATTTTATAAAGGGCTTCCGGAAAATGCACTTTATCGGTCCGTGTGTAACAGTCTATGGCTCTGCACGATTTGAACCTGATTCCGAGCATTATAAAAATGCCGAAAAGATCGGTGCCGAACTTTCAAAGCTGGGGTTTACCATTATGACCGGTGGTGGCCCAGGAATTATGGAAGCTGCGAACAAAGGAGCTTATGAAGCCGGTGGATATTCCGTTGGCGTAAATATTATCCTGCCTTTTGAGCAAAAACCAAATCCTTATTTACACAAGTGGATCGATATCCCCTATTTTTTCGTTCGTAAGTTTTTATTGATGAAATACTCTTATGCGTTTGTTGTAATGCCAGGAGGCATGGGCACCTTGGATGAGCTTTTTGAGGCAATTACCTTGATACAAACCCAGATAATACAAAATTTTCCTATTGTTATTTTCGACAGGACATATCACAAAGAATTAATAGAACATATTGAGTTAATGGTCAAAAACGAAAGCATCAGTCCCGAGGATAAGGATCTTATCTATGTTACCGATTCTCCCGAAGAAGTTGTGGAACATATAAAACAACACGCCATTAAAAAATTCGGATTGGTCAAAACCCCATACACACCGAAATGGTGGTACGGCGAAAATCGTAGAAAATTTTAGATCCAAAAAGATATGAAAAAAGATAAAATCCTCAGATATATTATTGCAATAGTATTAATTGTTTTTGCCTTAGTGACCATTTTTATGAGCAGTTCAGTTCTGTTCGATTGGTTTGGTATCCGGGCAAGACAGGGAAATTATGTGTCCTTTATTGTGGAGACAAATTTAACAGCTGGTTTTCTATATTTAATAGCTGCCTATGGCTTTATAAATCACAAAAGGTGGGCTTTTTGGGCTATGCTTTCAGTTGTGCTTCTCCTTGTTTATGCATTTGCTTTATTTTCACTCCATATGCATTCTGGTGGCCCGTATGAAAACCGCACCATCGGCGCCATGATTTTCAGAATTTTATTTACTCTATTACTTGCAGGGTTTATGTATGGAAATACACATAAAAAAGCGTGATGCCTTTCGAGAAATGATTAAGGACTGCAGGGTAGAACTATTAGAGAAGGACAATTGTTTAATTGGCTCTAATTACTTTTTATAAGATTAAAGCCATTTAGAAATGGTAGATTATAATACCACCGCAAGATCGAAATTGATCTCAATCTCCTCCCTGATTACTATCAAACCAAGCAACTTTTTTGGAGGCTCAAGATTGAAATCTCTAATATCCAATTTTAACTTGCCTATAAAATGACTCGAGGGTGAACTCACGATGTCTATTGGAACGGTATATGACTTTTCCTTGCCGGCAATGTTTATCTTCACACAAGCTTTACCTCTATTGGATTTATCCAAAGTAATCTCAGTCAATTCCAAGGTTATTTTGGGATAGTCTTTGGTGTTGAGAAGAGAATGAAAATCCCTATTGATGCCTTTATTTCCACAATCAAAACCTTCGTTTTTTAAGGAAAGAACGGCATTTTTAAAAGTAATATAATTTCCTTTCTTGTTGTAAACTATTTCTCTACACTGTTCTAAATAGAGAGTGTTGAATTCGCATCCAAACTTATTTATATTGGTATCTCCCGTAATGGATAGTTCACTGTTGGGAAGAATTTCAATTGATTTTGCAACAAAACCATTTTGAGTCCAACCTTTTAGGGTGAATAGGAATACCAAACAGTATAGTATTAAACGGTTCATTGTCTGTTGATTTAGAAAGGTGGGAGAATTTCATTTCTCCCACCTTTTTTAATTAATATTGAGTTTTTAGAAACTTATTACAGCCTCAAGCACAACTCCGTCAAATTTTCCACCATTTCTGATATCTGTAGTTTGGAAACCGTCGTATTTCTGGTTTACATATTCTAATTTTGCTAAGATATTCTTAGTCATAAACCAGCCTGCAGCAACGTTGAATCTTGTAATATCAACATCTGTTCCACCCATCATCTCTCCTGATACCAGGTTATAACGTCCACCTACATATATGTTTTCATTATTTCCAAAGCGGTAGATCAACTCAGCTGCATATTGATTGAAATTTCTAGTGTCAGGTTCAGCATCTGCTTTTCCAGAAGCCAATTCAAGAGTTCCAAAGAATTCAATACCCTTATATTTAACAAAGGGGTTAAACATTATTGCAGTAAGCTGATTTCTAAGTCCTGGATTGAATCTACCTGAAGTAAAGTTACCGGCTGAGGTTGCACCCTCTGCTTCCATTACAAAGTAATATCGTGAACCAGCTCTATCGGCACTGTACAAATAGGCGTTTGCACTTTTATTGGTGTGATAAACCGAACCTGTAAGTCTTAGTCTTAAATCATCAGATATCTTACTATCATATCCCAATTTAGCTAAAAATGATGGATCTGTAGTATCGGGGTTGTTTACGGCCTGGTTCAATTTACCATTGGTAACACCCAACATTCCCATAAACCCATTTTTGAAGTAATAAACCTCTGCTCCTACTTCGGTAGTAAAACCATCCATTATTAGGTTTCCTACGAATGGATTGTAGATAGCTTGGGCGTTATCACTTCTTCTAAAGTGGGCATCTCCATAGTTGTTTTCCATATGTCCAATGACAACCCTAACATCCTTCATTACATTCTCCATAAATCCTTCACTTATAAAATCGAGTTTGTCAATCTGGATATATCCTCCCTTAACATAAGGTTCTGGGTGGTGACGTGAAGAAAGATAGGTTCTTAAGTGCATTCTAACTCCATCGTACAAAACAACATCTAGATCTAAGTTAGCTGTTGGTAAGTTGAAATTGCTTCCAATTTCAATAAGCTTTATTGGAGCTCCATCGGCGTCTACAGGCTTCCCTGTGTTTTCGTGGTCTATAGCCTGAAACTGGATGGTTGATGCTCCACCGATACGAACGTGAACTCCGTCAAAAGTTGAAACTGTGTCTTTGGGAGCTTCAAATTGGTCGATTCCCCGTTTATCAGGATATCTGAAATTATCCAAATCGCGTGCTTCTCTTTCTTGGCCAAATGACTGGTAGCTGAAAAGTACCAATAAAGCCATACTAGAATAATTGATTATTTTTTTCATAATTATGTGTTTAAAAGTGAGTTTTTAGTTTATTTTTTTAGTTAATTATTGGCACAAGACACCTTGTCATTAAACATTTAGCTAAGTTTCCGTGAAAACTTTCGGACTGCAGACCGATAGTTTAAAACCTTACTCCTTTAATGTCAAATCTCTTGATTCGCCTAGTAAAAATTTATTTAATTAATTCAGAAAACTGGATTCGAATTTGATGGTAATTTCATCGCCAGTAGTAATTGTTCCTAACAATGCTTTAGGTGGATCCACTCCAAAATCGGTCATTTTAAGAGTTTTGCTTCCCACTAGAAGTATTTTGGTTCCATAAACCTTCATATCAAAAGTCATGTCTATTGGTTTGGTCATTCCAGCTATAGTAAGGTTTCCCGTTACGACCACTTTACAGCTATTGGCAGTGGAGCAATCAATACTGTTTACCTTAGTAAGCTTAAAAATTATTTGCTTGTTCTTATCAGTCTTTAAAGCCTTATAAGTGTTCTTGTCCATTCCGGACTTTCCGCTTTTTAAACTTTCGGCGGTTACCGTAAGATCCAGTTGTTGAATTTTGGTAACTTTACCTTCATTAACTTCAGCTACAAGCTTTCCTTGTTGCTTTTCTGCAACTACTTGCCAATCGTGAATATTCGACGTTCCCTCAACTTTTAAGGTAGAAATATCATTCTTTAATTGATAGGTTTGTGCTTGTGAAATCTGAATGCTAAAAGCCATCACTATGACACTTGCCAGCACTAGTTTTAATTGTTTTAGAGTTCCCATAATCTTCGTTTTTAATTTGATATAAAGATAAATCTTGCATGTCCACTGTGTTATGACAATTATCAGCCTTTATGGACATTTGAAGATTAATCGACTATGTGCGGAGAAAAGTTATAGCGTAATTTTCAATAACCTTCGTTATACCCTGTTTCCATTGACCTAACAAGATTCGAATTTTGGAAATCGGATTTAATTTAGATTGTCTTTAAATTAGGAATAGGGAGATTTATGCAACCAAAATAACCGTTTAGGGATTTTGATATATAATAAAGGAGAGAGGAGGAGAAAAATAGAAGGTTAAAAGTTTTAACTAGCATAAAACCACTGAGAACCACAAACAAAAAATGGTTAGACCAAAATCTCCTTAACACTAAATAATTTCGGAATACTCACCTTCCATCCATAAGTATCCCTAAGTTTTACGCGTAATGCGTCCTGAGCCGTGGCCTCACCGTGAATAAGAAATACTTCCTCGGGAATATTTTTAATCTCGCTCGTCCAATCCAAAAGACCTTGTTGGTCTGCGTGGGCAGATAGACTTTCAATGTGGTGAATTTCGGCTTTCACCTCATGATATTTCCCAAAAAACTTAAGTTCATAAGCTCCCTCGAGCAACTGACGGCCACGGGTTCCTTCGGCTTGATAGCCAACTAATAAAACAGAAGTGTTTTTCTTGTCAATCAATTGTTTTAAATAGGTCAACACTCTTCCGCCAGTAACCATTCCACTTCCTGCAATGACCACTTTGGGTTGTGGATTGTCAATTGTTTCCCAGGTTTCTTTATAGGATCTGATTATTCTCATCCGGTTGTTCATTGCCTCAAAATCCCTTAGGGGCAACTTGTGCCAATCTGGGAAACTTCTAAAAACATTGAGAACATTATTGCCCATCGGACTATCGATAACGATTGGAATGTTGGGGATCTTATTTTCGTTATAAAGTTTCCAAAGAAGAAACATCAGAGTCTGCAACCGTTCCACGGCAAAGGAAGGAATAATCAGATTTCCTCGATTGTGGATGGTTTTGTCAATAAGTTCTACCAGCTTGTCGGAAACACTTTCGTCTGGATGCAGTTTGTTGCCGTAGGTGCTCTCCATAAAAAGATAATCTGCCCATTTTGGCCTTTCGGGAGGAAAAAGCAACAAATCTTGTTCGCGACCAATATCTCCGGAAAAGACAAAAGTTTTTCCAAATATTTCCAGCTCAATAAACGTGGCTCCAATTATATGACCGTTATACCGAAACCGGTATTTTATATTTTCGGAAAGCTGAATCCATACATCTCTTTCTTGCGATTGAAAAAAACCAAGGGTAACCTCAGCTTCCTTTAATGTATAAAAAGGCTCATCTGGATCGTGGGTTGCGTATCCTTCCTCATTCGATCGTTCAGCCTCTTCTTCCTGGATTTTCGCACTGTCCAATAAAATGATTTTCGTAATGGCCAAGGTGGGTGCCGTACCAACAATCTTTCCGCGATAGCCTTCTTTAACCAAGCGAGGCAAATATCCGGTATGATCTAAATGGCCGTGGGTGAGCAGAACGACATCGATTTTTGAAACATCAATGGGCAAGGGCTGCCAATTAATTTCACGCAGTTCTTTCAGACCTTGAAACATGCCGCAATCGATCATTATGTTCTGTCCGGGCGTTTCCAATAAGTATTTGGAGCCAGTAACCGTACCAGCAGCACCGAGGAAATGGATTTTTATAGTTCTCATAGTTTTCTTCTTTTCTAATTTTAAACTATACAATCATTTTAAGTCCGAAAGGTCAGTGTATTCAAGTAATACGCAACCAATCTTTATTTTGTAGGAAATCAAGTATTTCCAACCTGGCAGAGCAAATCAATTTCTTTTAAAATCCGTTCCTTTCGTTTTTCAGATATGCCCAGATGATCTAAATAGAAATCATCATTAATCAACTGCCTGCAAAGTACAACATCGCGACTGAGCAAAAACTGCTTTTCCCGTTGGGTCATAAGTGTGGATACGGTAACGGGATATAAACCCAATCGATCTATTCGATCTTTAAGACCGTTGCCAGTGGGATAATCCCAACTCAAGAGATGAAGTCCCGAACACTTTCCATATTCTAAAGCATCCGTTGTAAACCGAGTGTTCGTAGCCACCCAACCCTCATGTGGCGAATCATCACTATCTTTTTTACCATAAAAATCACGGATATCTCGGAATCGAGAATGAATATAGAGCGGAATTTTCACATCGCAATTGCGACCTTCTTCATTATGGAATTTACACTCCACAATAATAAATTGACCATCCTTTTCAGCGACAACATCTACTTCGTGGGAAACACATTTACCTTGAAGAATCTGTCCCGTTTTTACTTTATAGCCGCTGTAAAAAAAAAGGGTAGAAACAAATTTCTCAAAAGGAAAACCCGTTGGCCCAAGTTCATAAATTGCCTTTTTCAACTTGTATTTTGAAGCAAAGGCGCTTTTCTGCTTTTTTAGTAAAGCAAAGGCGCGATTGTAAATTTCCTTGGTTGAAATACCTTGATACAATTCGTCCCGAACACGGTTGGCAATCTCATTTACCAATTCCTCACTAGCTCCACTTTTCCCGAGTGAAGTTTTCAGTTTATCAATCGAAAAATTTGTTCGTTCTCCCGAATGTTTTACTATTTCAATAATCTCCTTTGTATTATCCATTTTTTTAATTTGAATGTCCGTGCAAAGCCATCAGAGGAACTGTTGCATGAACACCCAAGTCTTTAATCAAGGGATTGGAAAATATATTGCTGAAGAACCAATGTTTTCTATTTACAAAACAGATCATTGTACTATCGCGCTGTTTTACAAAAAGAAGAAGTCCTTCCATCAGTTTGACATTTTGTAACCAATGAAAAGAATATTCCAAGTTTTCAAGATGCTTTTCCAATTGCTGTTTTCCCTCTCTTTGTTTTTGGTTTAGGTCAGCTTCATTTCCTATATGAAGAATTTGAACTGAAGAGTTGGTAAGACGAGCAATGTTTTTAAAAACCTCAATTTCATTTATACCCACCTGGCTTTTAAAATCTGTAGGATATACAATTTCGCCTTTCTGTTGATGTTTTACTTTCCTTGGAATTGCAATTACCGGGCAATCCCTAACTTTTTCCATAACATCAATTGCATTCCTCCCGTAGGCAATTTTTCGGTCGTCGGTAACACCACGTGTTCCCATAATAACCAAGTCTATTTTTTCCTTACTCACTTTTTTCTTAATCTTCTCAACAAGAAATCCGTATTCAAACTCGAAATGAATTTGGTGCTTTTCATTTTTAGGAAGCAAAAAAACTTTTTCCTTTAACGACTCCATCATGGACTCTATGTGACCGTGGGCCTCGCGATATTCGGATTCATCCGGGACAGGAAACATTGGATTTCCCCTTGACGAAGCTACAATAAAATAGGAATGATATATATGAAACGTGCATTCACTATTTTTGAACAAGTCGAAGGCATATTCAATAGCGTGGAATGCAGTGGAAGAAAAATCGGAGGGAATTAGAATATTTTTGGGCATAATCAAAATCTTATTTGTTATTTGTTACTCAATCAAAATTTAAAAAATGCGGATTTCCATAACTAAATCCATGCATTTTATCTTTTTACATCGTGCACCGCCAACAAAGGCACATTAGAATATTTCCCTAGTTCCTTTACCATTGGGTTGGAGAAAATACTTCCGAAGAAGTTATGTTTTCTATTGATGAAAGCAATCATATCGCTTTCCCTGCTTTGCACAAATGAACGCACCCCATCTTTTATGTCGAGGTCGTAAAGGGTATGATAAGTATGAGGCACGGGCGCCAAAATAGATGCCAATAAATCTTTATTCTTTAATTGGGACTTCGATAGGGTTTTGTCCTTTTGAACGTGCAAAATCCGTATGGGAGCATTTGTGAGTTGTGAAATCTCAACCAAAATATCCAGCTCCGTTTCTTGGTAATCGGTCAAATAACTAGTAGGAAAAACTATTTCGTTGGGAGCATTATAAGTCACCGTAGCAGGAATTGCCATAACTGGACAACTTCGAATCCGCTCCATTACATTCACGGCATTACTTCCTAAAATAACCGTCTTTTTATCGGATTGCCCTTGGGTTCCCATAATTACGAATTGAATATTTTCCTTTTTTACCGTTTCTTCCATCAAGTCATAAAAAGGGCCAAACTCGTCAAGGTATCGAAATGAGTGCTTCGGATTCTGTTCAAAAGAACTCATCTGGTTCTTTAGCTTGGTCATGTTTCTATCCGATTTCACTCTCACTCTTTCTATTTCTTTATCAGTAGGTTCGGGTGTCAAAAGATTGTCCTTGGAATAACCTGAGAGATAATAACTATGAAATATGAAAAATTCACAATCCTGTTCTTTATAAAGTTCCATTGCATATTTAATGGCATTGAAGGCATTCGCAGAAAAGTCTGTGGGAATCAATATTCTTTTTTTCATCTGTATAAAATATTTGAGAAATAGAAAGATGCAATGCCCCAATATACATCTTCAGTTGGTTTACAATTTGTTATTGGGCATTTCAAAATTTAATAGTTTTTAATTCTAATTTGTAATTGGGATAACCAAAGTAGGTACGTGAGTGTGCCTTCCCACATTACTTACCACTGGTTCCCGAAAAAGTGCCTTGATAAAAGCATGTTTGTGATATACCAATGCCAATAGATCTATTGAGTTCGCATCGATAAAATTGTGCAATGTTTTTGAAACATTTCCAACTTTGGGAACGAAATGGAATTCAGTATCATATTCCGAAAGGTCATTCCTGAAATGTTCCAGATTTTGTTTTTGAATATCGGTCATTTCCTTTTCCAATCCTACGTGAACAATATGGATCTGGGAACGAAAATGCCTGACCAATCTAGTAATTGGCTTTAATTTGGAGAGTTGATAAAACTCGTTGAAATCTGTTGAAAATGCAATATTCAATGGAATTACAAAATCCACTTGTTGCGGTACGACCAATAACGGGCAGCCCTGCAGCGTTTGGATTATCTTGGTGGTTGTGCTTCCCATCAATACGTCTGCAGCCGCAGTACGTCCCTTGCTTCCTACTACCACCAGGTCTATCCCGTCCGTAGAAACCAATTTATTGATAGTTCGGGTCAAAGGTGCGGGGGTCGATATAACCTCATAGGTATGATCGTCATTTTCGGTGTCGAGCTTAATTTTCTGAAGTAATTTTTCTCCTTCCTCATCCGAACTTTCAAATAAATGTTTAATCACCACATCCGAACGCCCTACATCAACCCGGCTACTTAGCTTGCTCAATCCATCTTCGAACGAATGGATAATGGTAATCCGAGTGGTTTCTTCGGCAAATAATTTTGAAACATAAAACAAAGCCGCATAAGCATTGTTGGAAAAATCGGTTGGGACAAGTATGTTTTTCATCTGTGAGTATTATTTCTATTTGAAAAAAATGGAATAGCCTGCTTATTTTTTTTCCATTATTTTAAAAATCGTTCGCGGGCATTTAAAAATATAGTAAAGATTTTAACGTGGCAAATTCTGCATCACCAAAAAAGGAATATCTATATGCAATCCTATTTTTTCTATGGTGGATTGATATAATATGTTTTCCAAATAGGAATGGCGAGTGTTTACCATAACCAGCATATCCACTGGATTTTCAACGATATATTTGTTGATGGTATTTGTTACGTCTCCCTCGTCTTTTCGGATAAAATCTATTTGATTTTCACTTAATGAGGCCTCCAGGAAAACTTTATTATCATGCTGCCTTAGCGAAAAACCCGGAAATTTGGAAATGTACAGAAATTCAATTTTAGAAGCAAAATTCTTGGAAATTGTGCTGAGTAATTTCAGTTCACGACGTTTGTAGGGTAAAAGAAAATCTGTGGGAAACAATATATGTTTTGGGTGTACATCATTATAGACCGCCGGTATCGCCAGCACAGGACATTTCACATATTTAATTACCTGTAGGGTATTACTGCCAAAGGTCATTGTTTTATCTGCCGTTTGTCCTTTGGTTCCCATAACCACTACATCAATATTTTCTTTTTCCACCCAATCGTTAACGGAATCTACAAGCATGCCAAATTCGGCAACTGTATGGACAGAATGCTTCGGATTTGGGGAATGCTCTAGCACACGTATTTTCAGATCCACCAGAGATTCTTCCGCCTTTTGAAGCGCTTGCGCTTGCAAATCTTCAAATACTATATCCGCAAACTGAATCTTGGCTTCATAAACGGCATCAGAGAAAGCATGAAGAAGATAGATTTCGCAAGGACCATGCTTAAACAGCTCGGTGGCATATTTGATGGCATTAAAGGAATTCTCGGAAAAATCAGTAGGGATAAGTATTTTTCGCATGGGTGTCTTTTTAAAATTTCTATGTAAAGGTAACAATTCGTGACTGGGAAATATATGACAATTATCAATTAACCAAGCCGGTTTTAAGGAAGCCTTAAGAGATGTTTATCTCTCATTTTCGTAAATTTATTAGAAAATGAAATAGGACAGGCTCTTCCAAAACATGAATCCACGGGTTTGCACTTGTTTAACTCTACATTTTTCCTAAAAGTACTAAAAATGATATTATGAAACTTTCTGGCATTACCTACCTTATCCTTGCTTCCATAGTTCTTGTAACCCTCGCTATTTTCGTTAGTTTGGGGCTTCCTTTTGGTTGGATATTTTACCTCACTGTTTTTGGACAAATTTTATTGGTAGTCTCCGTTTATAAAATCCTGACCGATACTTATACAACTGATAAGACTTTTGAAGATTTTTATGAAGATCATCCTATAGGAAAAGAAGAAAGATATTTTGAAAACACCGATTGATAAAGTTTGAAATCTCTCGATAAAACTCAACTCAATTTTTGAAATATTTAAATGAACAGGACAAAATATATATTAATCAATATTGTAATAATTGGAAGTATTGGTCTTATGATCTATAATATTTCGCAACTGAATTTTACTTACAACCCTCCCGAAGGACCATGGACGGGAATTACTTCCAACGTTGCTATGATCCTGGCAATGCTAATAAACAGAAAAGCATTAAGGAAAAAGGAAAAGGAACGCAAATAGCTGGAATTGAAGATTTTTGGACAACAAGGCAAAATCTCCAAATTGGATGGATCAAAAACTGTAAGACTTAGGACGTAGGACGAAATACTGATTAAATAAGATTATTTATTAAATGGAGACGGCATTACCTCGTTTTCCTTTTCGATTTCGATCCTCCTTCGGCGGACAGGTTTCGATTTCAATTCTTATCCTCCAATAAGGGTACAAACCGGAATTCGCCGAACTCTTCTTTTTCAAACTCATTCTCAGATTTTCGGGTGAATACAGTCATAATCTGAACATCCTCACCTACCGGAATCACCAACCTTCCTCCCACTTTCAATTGGGCAAGCAACGGTTGCGGGACGAAGGGAGCTCCAGCGGTAACAATAATTCCGTCGAAGGGCGCATCTTCTTTCAAGCCGATATAGCCATCGCCAAATACCATCCTTTTGGGTTTGTAACCGAGTTTTGGCAGAAAAAGAGAAGTCTTTTTAAATAGTTCATTCTGTCTTTCAATGGTATAAAGCCTTGCGCCCATCTCCAAAAGAACTGCCGCTTGATAACCACTTCCCGTACCTATTTCCAAAACTTTATCATCCTTTTTTACTTGTAAAAGCTCTGTCTGTCGCGCCACAGTATAAGGCTGTGAAATGGTTTGATCAGCCGCAATAGGAAAAGCCTTGTCTACATAAGCATGATCCACAAAACCTGAATCCATAAAAAGATGCCGTGGAATTTTCCCAATTGCCGTCAAGACATTTTTATCCAAAATCCCCTTTTTTTCAAGCGTTTTGACCAACTTCTTCCGCATTCCCTGATGGGTAAATGTATCTTTCATGTTCTTTAGAATTTGAATTACAAAGTAACCAATTTTCAACAGCTAGCTCCAAGTATTATATTTCAATAATGTTTAATGAATAATGAATATTGAATAATGACCCGACTACTGCTTACCAACAACCAACTACCGACTACCGACTACCGACTACCCACTTTTGGGTTATTGGGTTATTGGGTTATTGGGTTAATGGTTTGAGTTGAGCATTGAACATTGACTACCATTTACCAATTACCAACTAATATTTTTCTACCAACTACCAACTACCGACTAATAACTACTGAACTTCCCTGATTAGAGTTGACCGGTTATTAATTATTTTACATTTTCAAAAGGCAGTCATTAATTCTTTTAATCAATCACTGATCACTAATTACTGAGCATTAATTACTGAGCACTGAGCATTTTGTCTACCGTCTACCGTCTACCATCTACCAACTACACACTTTTGGGTTATTGGGTTATTGGGTTATTGGGTTAATGGTTTAAAGTTTCAGGTTTCAAGTTTGAGCATGCCTGAATAAGGTTATTTGATTATTGAGAATTCATAATTGAATATTGAGAATTGATTATTGAGTTACTGGTTATTGAGTTAATGGTTTCAGGTTATGAACTTCCCTGATTAGAGTTGACCGGTTATTAATTATTTTACATTTTCAAGTTATAGTCAATAGTTCTTTTAATCAAATCAACGATCACTGATTACTGAATACTACTGCCAACCGCAACTGGATACTGCCCCTATTACCGTCTACATTCTACCAACTACCGTCTACCGTCTACCGTCTACCGACTATCAACTACCGACTACCAACTACTGACCACTGAATACTGACCACTGAATACTTTATACTTTCCCCCGAAAATCTTACATTTGTGAAAAACACACATACATGCTAAAAGCGGGAGTCCTGGGTGCCGGACACTTGGGGAAAATTCACCTGAAATTGCTCAATCAATCCGAAAAATATGATTTGGTCGGGTTTTATGATGCAGATAAAAACGCTTCGGAAAAAATAACTGAAGAATTCGGCTATAAGGGCTTTCTGGATATGGAAAGTCTAATAGAAGCCTCGGATATGGTGGTTGTGGTAACGCCAACCATACATCACTTTGAATGTGCGAGAAAGGTAATTGAAGCGGGAAAACATCTTTTTATTGAAAAACCAATCACCCAAACAGTAGCAGAAGCGGAAAAGATCAGGGACTTGGCCAAAACCAAAAAAGTACGTGGACAAGTAGGTCAAGTGGAACGCTTTAATCCTGCTTTTATGGCCATTAGGGATAAAATCAGCAATCCGATGTTTATTGAAACCCATCGACTGGCCGAATTCAATCCACGTGGCACGGATGTTTCCGTGGTTTTGGATTTAATGATCCACGACATTGATATTATTTTGAGCGTGGTAAAAAGTCCGGTAAAATCCGTTAGTTCCAGTGGCGTTTCCGTTCTAAGCGAAACGCCGGACATTGCCAATGCCCGTATAGAATTTGAGAATGGTTGCGTGGCAAACCTTACCGCCAGTAGAATTTCCCTCAAAAAAATGCGAAAGGCGCGATTTTTTCAACGCGATGCCTACATCTCTGTGGATTTCTTGGAAAAAAAATGTGAAGCGGTGCGAATGAAGGATGCTCCAAAGGAACCGGACGATTTTGCCATGATCCTGACCAACGCTGAAGGTGTTCAAAAACAAATCTATTTCGAAAATCCAAAAGTAGAAAACAACAATGCAATCCTTGACGAACTTGAAAGTTTTGCAGAAGCCATTAAAGCAGATCGAACTCCCGAAGTCTCCCTTCGACAAGGAACAGAAGCACTTCGGGTAGCTATGCTAATTATTGAAAATTTCAAAAGAATATAGGTTCAATCGCCAACAAATAAAATCTTACATCTCATATCTAAAATCTAAAATCTCACATCTAAAAAAATGAAAAACATAGCAGTTATTGGTGCCGGCACAATGGGAAATGGCATCGCCCACACTTTTGCCCAATTTGATTACAAAGTACATTTGATAGACATCCAGCAGGCCTATTTGGATAAAGGTATGGGTACTATCACCAAAAATCTGGAACGAATGGTCGCCAAGCAAACCATTTCTGATGCGGATATGGCACGTACTCTCAAAAATATCACCACCTATACCAATCTTGAAAAAGGAGTAGAAAAAGTTGATTTGGTTGTAGAAGCCGCCACTGAAAATGTAGATTTAAAATTGAACATATTTCGGGATTTGGATAAATTTTGTGGTTCGGAAACCATTTTGGCCAGCAATACCTCGTCGATTTCCATAACCCAAATTGCCGCGGTTACTTCACGACCAGAAAAAGTAATTGGAATGCACTTTATGAATCCTGTTCCGATTATGAAATTGGTGGAAATAATTAAAGGTTATAGCACTAGCAAAGAAACCTTTCAAACAGTGGAAACTCTTTCTAAAAGCTTGAACAAAACTCCTGTTGAAGTTAATGATTACCCCGGTTTTGTGGCAAACCGAATATTAATGCCAATGATCAACGAAGCCATTGAAACATTATACAATGGAGTTGCCGGAGTGAATGAAATAGACACCGTTATGAAGCTTGGAATGGCGCACCCAATGGGTCCTTTGGCATTAGCTGATTTTATTGGACTTGACGTTTGTCTTTCAATTTTGAAGGTAATGTACGAAGGTTTTAAGGATCCAAAATATGCGCCCTGTCCACTTTTGGTAAATATGGTTATGGCAGGTAAACTGGGCAGCAAAAGCGGGGAAGGTTTTTACGACTATAGCGAAAACCGCAAGGCAGAGGTGGTTTCGGCCCAATTTAGATAGGAGTTATTAAGTTAATAGGTTATTGAGTTATTTAGGCAGGGTACTGTAATAGTTACTAAGTTAATAAGTTACTAGGTTATTTAGTCAGGGTATTATAACAGTTAATCAGTTACTAGGTTATTAAGTTATTTAGGCAGGGAGCCTTGACTGTTATTAAGTTAATAGTTTACTTTGTTATATATATGATTAAGGACGAATAATCCAATGCCGAAAATCCTCTTACTCCCCGCTAAAGGGTGAATATGATTTTGGCTTGACCTGGGCTCCGGACTTGTCCCGGCCCTAAAGGTTGATTATACTTAGGGCTGACCCCTAAAGAGGAGAATAAAGATTCGGAATTTTTATTTAATTTACGTAGCCAAGCTCCCTTTAGGGTGGGGGGAAAAGTTTAGACATAAGTGTCTAAAGGGTAAATATACATTTGGCTTGGCTTGGGTTTAGGAGTTACCCTAGCCCCAAGGGAAAAGGATTTTCTCAAGTTTTCATTAACTCAATAACAAATAACTCAATAACCCAGTAACTCAATAGTCAATAATCAATTATGAATTCTCAATTATCAATAACCTGAAAACCTGCTTCTCCGAAGGAGGGAAACCTGAAACCTGAAACTCAATAACTAATAACTTAATTACCGATTAACCAAACAATTAACTACTAACCTCTAACCCTTAACCCCAAAATTTGGCAAAAATAAAACCATTTAAAGCCGTCCGTCCCACGAGAGATAAGGTGAACCTGCTTGCTGCCCGTTCCTATGATAGCTATACGGCGGCCCAAATAGAATCGCGTTTAAGGGACAATCCTTTTTCGTTTTTGCACATTGTGAATCCGGGATATAAATACCAAAAGGAAATTTCTGGGATAGAGCGCTATGGCCTGGTTAGAAATCGATATGAGGAATTTAAGGAGGATGGCATCTTTATTCAAGACGAAAAACCATCGTTTTATATTTATAAAATCGTCAATAGGGATGGATTGGAGTTTAAAGGAATCGTTGCTGCGGCAAGCGTTCAGGATTATGAAGACGATGTTATCAAAAAACACGAGGAAACCTTGGAATTCCGCGAAGTGATTCTAAAAGAATATTTAAAAACCATAGGTTTCAATGCCGAGGCAGTACTCCTTACCTATCCTGATAACCACGATCTGGATTTGGTTATTGATTCAATAATGGAAAATAGAGCCGAATATGAATTTACCACTACTTACCGGGATACGCATTATCTTTGGAATGTGGACGATGAAATTCTTCTTCAAAAAATACAGACAATTTTTGCTGAAATGCCCGCTCTTTATATTGCCGACGGCCACCATAGGTCGGCTTCATCTTATTTATTGGCAAAGGATTTAAAGGCGGAAAATCCAGATCATACCGGCGATGAACCCTATAATTATTTTATGAGCTTTCTTATTCCCGAAAGCGATTTAAAAATCTATGAATTCAATCGTTTGGTGAAGGATTTAAACGGGATGGAAAAAGAGGAGTTTTTAATAAAATTGGATGAACATTTCAGAATAGAAAATCGAGGACAGGAATATTACAAGCCTACCAAAAAACATCATTTAAGCATGTATCTTGATGGCGAATTTTATTCCCTGCATCTTCGGAAAAAAAAGTATAAAATCGAGAATGCCCTTGATGCCTTGGATGCCCAGATACTATATGTAACCATCTTAAAACCTCTTTTGGGTATTGAAGATCTTAGAAATGACCAACGCATCGAATATTCCCATGGAAAAAAGGAGCTTGCTTATGTACAGACCGTAATAGATTCCGGTAACTTTGCAGTTGGCTTTGGAATGTTGCCCGTTACGACCGAGGAAATACGAATGATTGCCGATGAAGGTTTAAAAATGCCTCCTAAGAGTACATATATAGAACCAAAACTCCGAAGTGGAGTTACGGTTTATGAATTCTGATGGGAAAAAAGTGGGCAGTGGCAGTTGCAGTTAGCAGTGGCCTAGAAAAATTATTTTAAAAATGAACAGCGAGAAGAAAATGGAGATGAATATTTCAGAAAATTTAAAAAAACTCAAAAGCGAGTTGCCAGAAAGCGTGAGCTTGGTGGCAGTTTCAAAAACCAGGACCCTAGACGAAATCATGGAAGCCTACAATTCGGGACAACGAATTTTTGGTGAAAATAAAGTCCAGGAAATGGAATCGAAGTGGCCTGAAATGCCGAAGGATGTGGAATGGCATATGATTGGACACTTACAGCGAAATAAGGTGAAATATATGGCACCCTTTGTCTCTTTGGTCCACGCGGTTGATAGTCTCAGGCTGCTAAAAGAAATAAACAAAGAAGCGAAGAAAAATGAAAGGGTCATCAAATGTCTCCTTCAGATAAAAATAGCCGAGGAAGACAGTAAATTTGGAATGGACAAAACCGATGCAATCAACTTATTAACTTCGGAAGATTATAAAAAACTCCAAAACATTAAAGTAGTTGGATTGATGGGAATGGCAACTTTTACAGAAGATGAAAAACAGGTATCCAACGAATTCAGTAAATTGAAAAGAATATTTGATGAGTTCCAAAACCAATCCAAAGAATTCGGAACAGAATTTAGCATTTTAAGTATGGGAATGAGCGGCGATTATAAATTGGCCATCGAAAATGGCAGTACTATGGTCCGTATTGGAAGTGCTATTTTTGGAGAAAGGGAGTATCGGTGATCGGTTATCGGTTATCGGTTATCGGTAGTCGGTAATCAGTGGTCAGTAATCAGTAGTCAGTGGTCAGTGGTCAGTGGTCAGTGACAGTAAGCAGGGGCAGTTTGTAGTAAGTACAATTGAATATTAACAGTATAAAAATAAATACGACAAATTCAGAATTCAGAATTTCAAAAAACTCATAACTCTGAACTCATAACTCATAACTCATAACTCGTAAAACAACTAGCAAACAGTGTACGCAATTTTAGACATAGAAACCACCGGTGGAAAATACAATGAGGAAGGAATAACCGAAATTGCTATATATAGATTTGATGGGCATCAAATTGTGGATCAATTTGCCAGTTTGATAAATCCAGAAAGGCCCATCCAGCCTTTTGTGGTCAATTTGACGGGCATTAATAACGATATGTTGCGGCTGGCGCCCAAGTTCTATGAAGTGGCAAAACGAATCATAGAAATTACCGATGGATGTGTAATGGTAGCCCACAATGCTCTTTTTGACAACCGAATTTTGACAACGGAATTCGACCGATTGGGATATAATTTTGAGAAAGAAACCCTATGTACCGTAGAATTATCAAAAAAATTGATCCCGGATATGCCGTCTTATAGTTTGGGGAAATTGGTGCATGCCTTGGGAATTCCCCTAAGTGATCGACACCGTGCACAAGGCGACGCAAAAGCTACCGTGGCCTTGTTTAAAATGCTCCTTTCCAAGGATACTTCAAAAAAAATAATTGCGGATACGCTTCGAAAAGATCCGAAACCCAAACTCGATTCGAGATTGCTCGACCTGATAGAAACCACACCTTCTGAGCGGGGAGTATATTACATGCACAACGAAGCAGGAAACATTATTTACATCGGAAGAGGAAAGAATATCCGAAAAAGACTGGTGCAACATTTCACAAACGACAATAGGAAGTCCAAGCGATTACAATTAGAGGTGAAATCGGTTACTTATGAAAAAACAGGGAATGAACTGATCTCGATTTTAAAGGAGTATGAAGAAATTAGGCTAAATAAACCTAAATACAATAGAATTCCACGTCAAGCTGCATATACCCACCAACTTACTTCCTCTGTTGATGAAAATGGTTATATAAACCTAAAAATCGAAAAATCCGATGGCAGAAAGAGGTCGCTTATTACCTTCAGCAATTATCAGCAGGCAAAGTCAGAATTGCTTAGAATAACACAAGAAAATCAGTTGTGTCCAAAGCTGACCGGACTTCAACCAACTTCCGACGATTGCTCCTATTATTCGATTGGAAAATGTCTGGGAGCTTGCGTGATGGAGGAACCTTCTGATGAATATAATAACAGAGTTCTTGCTGCCGTAAACGAACAAAGCTTTGAAAACCAGAGTATGCTTATTATAGACCGCGGTAGGGAAACAGAGGATCGCTCGGTTATTTGGATTGAAAATGGAAATTATAAGGGTTATGCCTTTTTCACCCTGAACCATCAAATCAACAAACCGGAAATCTTGAAAACCATCATTAATCCAACAAAATATAGTCGGGAATCCGAACATATTATTCAGAATTATCTTCGCAAAAACAAAGTTCTTAAAATCATAAACCTTGCCCCCCACTCCGTCAATTAGACAGACTTTACTTATTTTTAGCCATTCAAAACCTTAAAGGTGCAACCCATCAACAAAAAAAATTGGCGATCCCAGCTTCATGAGATTATTTATGAAGCAGATACGCCTATGGGCAAACTCTTTGACATTGTCCTGCTTATATTGATTTTGCTGAGTGTGGTGGTTGTGATGCTCGAAAGCGTTGCTCGCATTGGCATAAAATATCATGAAATATTCCAGATAATTGAATGGGTAATCACTATTCTTTTTACAATTGAATATGTAGCGAGGATCATCACGGTAAAAAAACCGAGTAAATATATTTTTAGCTTTTATGGAATCATTGATTTCCTTTCCACCATTCCTTTATATCTTTCATTAATATTCGTAGGCAGCAATTATTTATTAACCGTCCGGGCACTGCGACTTTTACGTGTTTTCAGGATTTTAAAAGTCACACGATACATTGGAGAGGGAAACAAATTGAGAAAAGCTCTTGTTGAAAGTAGAGCCAAAATTTTTATTTTCATTTTTGCCGTACTCATTGTAGCAATCATCGCGGGAACTTTAATGTATCTTATCGAGGGAGAAAAAAGTGGGTTTGACAACATTCCGGTGAGTGTGTATTGGTGTATCGTTACCTTAACCACGGTCGGTTTTGGCGATATAGCACCTGTCACAGCTTTGGGACAGTTTTTGGCAACATTTATTATGATTTTGGGTTATGGTATTATCGCGGTGCCTACTGGAATCGTGGGAGCGCGATATATTAAAAGCAACAGTGATGACTTCGTCCATCTAAACTCCCAGTCCTGTCGAAACTGTGGATTTCAAAGACACAGGGACGATGCCAAATACTGTCAGAATTGTGGCGAGAGTCTCCATCCCGAAAATATTCCTGAATCTCAATGAGGAATAAACCATTACTTATTTGTGTGGTCGGCCCCACTGCCATTGGTAAGACCTCTTTGGCTATTGCGCTTGCTAAAGCTTTTTCTACAGAGATAATTTCCGCAGATTCCCGACAATTCTACAAGGAAATGTCCATTGGCACTGCGGTTCCTTCAAAAGAAGAACTACAGGCTGTGCCACATCATTTTATCCAGAGCAAAAGTATTTTTGATGAATATTCCGTAGGCGATTTTGAAAGGGAGGCTTTGGAATTAATAAATGAAAAGTTTTTCCCTTCAAATAACGACAACAAAGTACTTGACTCTCTTGTAATGGTGGGAGGTTCTGGTTTATATGTTGATGCCGTAGTAAGAGGATTGGATGAATTTCCCACCGTTCCACCTGAAGTAAGGAATAAACTGAATTCAGAAATGGAAAATCTCGGTATTGAACATCTTCAAGAAAGATTAAAAATAGCAGACCCAATCCAATATTCAAAAATCGATATCCAAAATCCACATCGTGTTATTCGTGCCCTCGAAATTTTTGAATTTACGGGGAAACCGTTTTCCTCATTTTTAAACCAGAAATCAACTCCACGAGCTTTTGAAACTCTTTTTATTGGTCTTTCAGCCGATAGGGAAACCATCTATGGACGAATCAATAAAAGAGTGGATCAAATGATTGATGCAGGATTGATAGAAGAAGCGCGCAATCTCTATAATCATCGTGATAGGAATGCGTTACAAACTGTGGGATACCGGGAGCTGTTTAACTATTTCGACGGATCTATTTCCAAGGAAGAAGCCATTTCCGAAATCAAAAAAAACACCCGCCGCTTTGCTAAAAGACAAGGTACCTGGTTCCGAAAAAATGAAGCTATCCATTGGTTCGACTACCGCACGAAGCCCGAAGAAATCCTTGAGTTCATCCATGAAAAAAACGCCAAGTAATTGACGTTTCTTTTCTGACTTCCGCAGATTTTTGAGTACTTAGAAGATGTAATCTATAACATATTAGATATCAGCCTGTTTATTCCAATAGAGTTTCTATTTTGGGTGTCCTTGAATGTTTTTTGATTATTTGAATTGAAAAAAATTGGACTCCTCTGGAGTTCTAAATATAGATGGATTGGTTATTCCCCGAATAAAACCTTCATTTCATTTCGGTTATATTCGAGATTATCGATATTAAACCTCTTCGAGGTTATGGGTTACGGCTTTGCGGCATGACCCTGAAGGGATATAATATGGATAACCCCATACAAACGTAGTGCAGTGTGGGGGTTATAATGCATCCATCCTACAGGACCCCACAGTGGGTTCAACATTCAAAAACTTCTTTAATTTGGATGTCCCGGTGCGGAAGTCAGGAGCCATTTCTGAAATTAAAAAAGATACGCATCGCTTTGCGAAAAGACAAAATACCTGGTTAAGAAAAATCGAAACTATCAAGTGGTTCGATTATGGCACTACACCTGAAGAAATCCTTAGCTTCATCCATAAAAAAAACGTCAAGTAGATGACGTTTTTTTATTTATTATTCTAACAAATCTGATTGTTAAGTTAATAATTGTAGAGTTATAATGTTACTCCGACTAAACCGGTCTGCCGGGCAAGTAACTCAATAACTTAGTAACTCAATAACTGAATAGCCATTGACAATTTAACCATAAGTATTTTCACCCTCTATGGGTTAGTCAAAGCTTACAAAAGTTTAGTTATCTACTTCGTCCTTAACGACCAATCGGAAACCTTCGCCGTGGATGTTGACGATTTCCACACCGTCATCCTTGCTGAGGTATTTTCTCAACTTGGCGATATACACATCCATACTTCTGGAAGTAAAGTAATTATCATCTCTCCAGATTTTTGTTAGTGCCAGTTCACGAGCCATTAAATCATTTTTGTGCAAGGCCAAAAGACGCAACAGTTCATTCTCCTTTGGGGATAATTTTATTGGATCTTCCTTTTTATAGGTCAAAAATCTCAATTTGGAATTTAGGAAGAAATTTCCAATTTGGAATTCGAACTGTTTGCTATCTGCAATAGAATCCGTAGCTTTTCTTTGGATTATCGCTTTTATTTTCATCAATAGTACTTCACTGTCAAAGGGTTTGTTCAGATAATCATCTGCACCTACTTTATAACCTTTTAGTACATCTTCCTTCATCGCTTTTGCGGTAAGAAATATGATGGGGATATCCTCATTTTTCTCGCGGATTTCCTTGGCAAGGGTAAAACCATCTTTATATGGCATCATCACATCCAAGATACAAAGATCAAAATCATCTTTTTTAAATTTCTCAAAACCTTCCATACCATTTTTCGCGTGAGTGACATTATAATCATTCATGGCTAGATAGTCTTTCAATACTGTTCCAAAGTTCGGGTCATCTTCTACAAGAAGGATTTTTTTGTTTTCTGTTTCCATAGTTTAAGATATTAGGTGTAGTTTTAAAATAAAAGTGCTGCCTTTGTCCTTTTCACTCTCCACGAAAATCTCTGCATCGTGGTCGTCAAGAATGCTCTTAACATAAGCAAGGCCCAGGCCATGGCCTTTTACATTGTGGATGTCTCCTGTGTGTTCTCTAAAAAATTTTTCAAATATTCTTTTTTGGACTGCCTTACTCATTCCAGGCCCTTGATCCCTTATTTTCAAGATTATACTGTTCTTGACATTTTCTGTATAAATATCAATTTTAGGCTCGTTGTGCGAGTATTTAATGGCATTGTCCAAGATGTTTACGATTACATTGGTCAAATGCGATTTATTACCAAGAATCGTATTTTTTATTGCGCCGAAATGGGTCTTTATGTATCCTTCCCTATCTTCCACAATCAAACTTACGTGAGATATGGCTTCCAGAGTTACTTCTTTTAAATCGACTGGTTCCTTTGAGAGATTAAGCTCATTTTTTTCGAGTTTTGAAATTCTCAACACGTTTTCAACTTGCGCATGCATACGCCGGTTTTCATCGCGAATCATACCAAGATACCTTTCCAGAAACTCCCTATTGTCCTTTACTTTCGGATTCTTTAAGGAGTCCAGAGCCAGATTAATGGTCGCAATTGGCGTTTTGAACTCGTGTGTCATATTATTGATAAAATCAGTCTTAATCTGCGAGATCTGTCTTTGTTTATAAATTTGTGAAATGGCACTCGCATACGCTAAAACAATTACCGCTGTAAAAATCAGCGACAGTATGGCCATTCCCAGAATACTGCTGAGCACCAGTTTTCTTTTTCCCGAAAAATCTACATATAAATCATAGTTACTTCTCAAGTCATCTACAAAAAGAGGAACAACATACGTACTTCCCCGCTCAAGTTTAAAATTTTTGGACCGCACTTTTGTTTCCAAATTATTGCTATACACAGCAAACTCAAAATCGGATTTCAATCCGCGCTCGGTTAATTCTTTGTTTAGCAAATCTCTAATTTCATCTGCACTAACTCTTTTATATATAGGAGATAAGGTCGCAACCTCACTGATAAAATTTTCAAATTGATTTCGTTCATAATCCTTGAGACGTGAAAATGATTCAATTCTAGTCTCTGTTTTTTGATTTCCATCCAGACCCGTCGATATTTTTGTTTTTGTCTTTCTATTGGTCAGTTTTTTAAATTGAATACTGTCCAAATCGTTATCAAAAAGACCCGAGGATAACTTGTAATCCTGCTCCAAAATCCCGTCCGTAAATAAATAGGTCTCGTTGGTGGACTTGTTCTGGATTTTATAGGCCAATTCCGTGAAAGTGGTATTATCCGGAACCTCGATACTGTCTACATAAGCGCTATATACTTGATAATAGGCTTCAATTTCCTTCATTTGAATCTTCTTAGCAACCGAGAGAAGCACTTGCCGAACATTGATGGCAAATTGTTCCTGCTTAGTCTTATATGCATTAGAGATCCAATATCCCTGTACAAATACTATCCCCAATAATGAGAGGCTCATAAGTGCTATGAGCAAGACGAATAGCTTTTTGTTCATATCCCAAAAGTAAGATTTTAACATTTAGCCTATTGTGTCTTTAACCAAATGTTAACAAAACAAAATAAAGCGCTCTAAACCAGAGAAGAGTGAATAGATTCTACTTGCTTTTTTGTATCGGAAAGATTGTTATTTTCAATAATAAAATCAGCAAGTTCGATTTTCCTTGAATCGCTCCACTGATTTTTCATACGGGTCTCCACTTCCTGCCGAGAAACTTGGTCGCGATCCATAACGCGCCTTAAACGTTCTTCCCTGGAAGCGGTCACCAAAATAACCAAATCGCATTGGGCATTGCCTCCACTCTCAAAAAGAATAGCGGCCTCTTTTATTACATAAGGAGATGTCTGATTAGAAACCCATTTCTTGAAATGCTCAGCAACTTTTGGATGGATTATGGCATTTGCCTTTTGAAGAAGTATTGCGTCATTAAAGATTTTTTCCGCCATAAATTTTCTATCGAGAATTCCATTTTTATAAGTTTCTTCTCCCAATAAAGAAATTAGCTCTTGACGAATGCCGTCGGAAGAGTTGGTCAGTTTCTTGGCTTCGATATCGGAGTTGTAAACAGGAATTCCAAATTCGGAAAACATGTGGGCCACAGTAGTTTTTCCACTACCAATTCCACCCGTAAGTCCAACGATCTTCATAACTTCTAATTTGTGTGAAAATAAGTTTTCACTTTTTCAACTAATCTTAATTTTAGATAATCTTTATTTGAAGACAAAGAAATCAACCTTTTTAGGTTCGAAAACAATGTTCACCGCTCCCGCTGGCTTTTTTGCCAAGATTGGCAGCATGAAATTCTCTTTGTCATTGCGTTTTGAGTAATCACAAACAACCCTGAAGTTTTCACGTGAAACTGCCGAAAAATCATCGACTGCAATGTCAAAGGAGATTGAAATCCTTTCGGGGACCAATTTAAGTTCAAGACCTGGAGGCAGATTTATCACCTCTACGGGCAAGGTAAATTTCCCTTGCGAAAATTCCGCAACGGGCCATTCTACATTTACCTTCGTGGGAATTATCTTAACAATTTCATCGGAAGGAGAGTCGATTCCTACTGTCTCCGAAATCGGTTTTTCAACATTGTGTAAGGTCAATAGCTTTGTATCTACCGCATTAATTTTCTTTAAAACACCTTCGGGACCGGAAATAGTGATGGAATCAGGCTTAACCTGAATACTGTCTATTGGTTTAAAACCTTCTTTGAAAGAAATTTCTATCCGAGGTTTCACCCTTACTTTTTTCAGTACAATTGGATCCAGATTAACCTTAAGTTCATCTACAGAGAGATTTTTTATTTCCATGTATTTATTAAACTTGGCACTCAATTGAGACACCAACTCATTTCTGGTGATGGTGAATCCATTCTCCTCCTTCTTATAATATTTTGCTACATCAATTTCCAATGTCGGCTTCTTCAATTTATAGAAAAGAATCTCGAATCCATTTGCGGTAAGGTCATATGTTATTTCGTTAAGATTGCCCTGCGCCAGTGCAGCCGTGTCAGGCAGATCTACATAATGGATTTTTGCAGTCATAATAGCCGTGAATTCTCTACTGAACTTTGTTAATACCCAGAATATACTGGCCACTAACAAAAAGAACAGAAAAAGTTTCACTTTTCTCTTTGAATATTTTTTAGCAGTTTTCTTTGCCATATTACAAGTTTTGCAAATCCCTAAAATTACTCAAAAAATAGAAAGGGAAATTGTTTCCGTGGATCTTTGTTCAAAACAGATACAAAGAAAAACGATTTGATAAAAGCCATTCCATAGCCAAAAAACTGGATAAACATTGCTAGAATGGATAAAAAACCGATATACGGACTTTTATTCTTAAAACTGGAATCCAGAAAGATGGCTATTATATAGCCTAAAAATGGAACCAAAAATATCCAATTATAAAATATCCCCAAAAAGATAGATAGGAAGACAAAAACTAAGAATAAACTTGGAAACCAGAACGTTATTTTAGAAGACGAAGGGTGCCAACGATTTAAGATTGGCCGAGCCAAACCAAATTTTTTTACCTGTAAGTAAAATTTGCTCCACGAAATGCGCCGTTTGTGGTAAACAAAAGCATCGGGAATAAATACTGTTTGAAAACCTGCCCGCAATATGCGTTGGGAAAGATCGGGATCTTCTCCAGGGTGGATTTTCCCAAAGCCTCCCGTGGCTTCAAAAGCTTCCTTTGAAATTCCCATATTAAAACTACGCGGTTCAAATTTTTGAATTCCTTTTTTATTTCCTCTTAAACCTCCAGTGGTCAACAAGGAAGTCATAACATAGTTTATTGCCTTCTGAAGGGGCGAAAAACTGGAATGAGCTGCATCTGCTCCTCCAAAACAATGATAGAATTTAGTTGAAAGAAAATTATCGACATTCGAAAGATAATCAGGAGGCAACAAACAATCAGAGTCAAGAATGATAAAGTAATTGCTCTTTGCCCGTGCCATTCCAAAATTGCGAGAATCTCCCGGACCCGAATTTTTCTTATAATAATAGGAAATATTGAGCTTATCCCAGAATTCGGAAACGATCTTTTCGGCAGTTTCTGTTGAGCCATCTTCAACAATCACCACTTCAAAAGGCTCTTTAAAATCTAAAAGCAACATACTCTCCAGCAATTCCCGAATCTCTTGCGGGCGATTGAAAACAGGAATTATAAAGGAATATTTATTCATTTGGCAAAGTTAGGTAATAAAAAAGAAGCCCTCTCAATAATTAAATTGTGATGGCTTCTTTAATTTTCATAATCTAAAAGGAAAAGCCGCCTCAGGTTTTGAGACGGCCTCCTAATATTCAAAATCAGTTTATAAGGTTACTTTCTTGTAACTTTAAAAGTTCCTGTTTGTCCTTCCACGGTTACCTGCATGATGTAATTTCCTTTAGCAAGTGTTCCAATATTGATATTGGAAGTTGTAGCATCAACCTTTACAGTCATTACTTTTTGTCCCAAAAGATTGAATAATGTTACTGACTCAATAGTATTGTTTGCCTTAAGGTTAAGCACATCCTGAGTCGGATTTGGGTAGAAACTGAAACCAGCAAGTACATTGTCTTTTACGCCAACGGTTGGTGTACCATACATTATGAATGGCAAACCATAAGGGGTAGAGGTTCCCCCGTCCAACAAACCAGTCCAATCAGTACCATTGAACTGCATTGCATTTCCAGTGGTACTCTCACCTAAAATCACAACGGGAGCAGCCCAAGGTCCAGAAGCGCCAAAACCTTCGAAGGACCATTCAATCCAATAAGAACCTGGATCAAGAGTAAGACCGTCTGTATCAGCAATCACTCTGTTAATCTGTCTGTTGGTAGCACTTTGATCTGATTCAAGAACTCTATTGGCATTGGCATATGAAGCGCCTCCTATTATTCCAATAACTAAATCACCCCAGACTACGGTACCGCCTGCACTTGGGTCACCCTCCCACACTTGAACATAAACCTGAGAGATTGTTGGAGCAATTTCATTGGTCTGGTACGCGAAAAATTCGATGGATGAAATGTCATAGCCTTCGGTAAGGATAACATCGTCTGCAACACTATATCCAGCTGCATAAGAAGCGGAAGGACCATAAGTTCCCATTCCCAAAGTTACAGATTCCAGTACACTAAGATCGGGATTGCCAGCAACATTAAAATAAGGGCCATTGTCAAAAATAACATCAGCGGTTCTATTACTTGCAGAAGAACCATAGGTGCCTGTGAAAGGAATATTCACATTGGGATTTCTTTGAGATGAGCCATCCTGCAAAGGAATTGCCATTTCTTGTACCGCAGGCGTATTGTTATTATACGCGGCCGGTAATTGGACTTGTTGAGCAGTCATCAAACCAGCAGAGGCGATAAATGCACATAACATTAAAGTAGTTTTTTTCATGGTTAAATTTTTAGTTGTTATTTACATCAAACATAGGAAAAGAAAAAATAGCATCAAACATTTTCTTCGTCAATTTTCATCTATTTTAAAATAAACTTATCGTTTTCCGATTAAAATTAAATTAATCACATCACATTGATTTTCAGATATCTCGGACAGTCACTTAATTACCGACTTTCCCTTTTATTCTGGTGGAAACAAAATCGAAATAACATAATTTCGGTTGCTTTAAAACTTATAGACCTAAATATTAGATGCTTTCCGATGACAATCTTAAAAATTCCCTCTTTAACCACGGAGAATTTTCGAGGATTCTTGTTTCGTTTACCGGTTTTAGAGAATTCTCCTAAAATCATTTAATGAAAAAAGCCGTCTCTTGTACCGAAACGGCTTTCTTAAAAATAGTCAATTTTGAATATTTATTTTTTCAAAATTTTATAGGTACCGGTTTGACCAACGACCAAAACCTGCATTATATAACTTCCTGCATTTAAACGGGATAAATCTAAATTTACGCTTGTAGCATCAATTTTACTTCCTAGCACTCTTTGTCCCAGTAAATTAAAAATAAGAACTGAATCAATATTTTTATCAGATTTCATGGACAACATATCTGAGGCTGGGTTTGGATAGAATGAAAAGCCGTCTAAAGCATTTTCGGCAATCCCAATCAGGTCTCCCGCAACCGAAGTCCAAGCAACTTGGTCACTACCACCGTTAAATAAACCTACGATAGAAGAGGCTCCGGTTGAAACATCCAGTCTTCTCCATTGCGATTGAAATGTACCTGCATCGAACGCGGATAGATAAACAAATCCTGGATCCCCAGGTATATAGGTGCCTCCTTGACCGAAATTAGCATCGAACCCAAGTGGCCCCACCAAAGTACTTTCACCAGTTGAAAGATCAACCTTAAAGAAATTGTCGCTCGCAATATCGTGGGAATAACCTTGACCCGTTTCGTCTATCATCAATGAAATTGCTCCTTCAATATTTGGGTTACCAATTAAAGTGGATGAAAGACCTTCAATATCAATGGTGGACAGCGAAGAAGTGGCTACATCCGTTGCCATCGCATACAAAGTTCCATTAGGACTGAACTCCGCACCTGACCAAGTTTGTGAGCCTGGAGGGGCGATCGTTCCCAAAAGGGTATATACTCCCGTTGTTAAATCAATTTTATAAAAATCCCCACCGTTATCAAGCGAATAGGCAGTGTTGGTATCACTAGGATCAACGGCCCCAGCATTTTCGAAATTGGGTGCCGGAGAACTTCCTAATGGAGTCAAGATAGTTGGATCTTCAGGATAAAAGCTAATCAAGGTAGAAACAGAATTATTGATTCCATAAACAACGGTATCAGAGGTCGGCCAATTGGGTTCATCGTCACCGAGAACGTTCCATACAAAACCTTGTTGCAAATTTATATCCGTCAAGGGAGTCGGCACTTCTAAATTACAACCCGATGACTTAAGATAACTAGGCCCTGTCTGTCCTTCACTATTACAGCCAAAACGCATTAGGTTGGATTCGGTGCCGTCATTGATTAATACCAATTCCATTACCATTCCATCTCCTATAGGGATCAATGCGGATAGAGGCAATGTTATCATTGTTTCACTATCGGCTTCTGTTGCAAAGTAGACAGCCGAACCCCGAAGGGTTAAAGCACCTCCAGGAAAACTGCCCGGAGTGTTAGAATAAATGTTCGCCGTGATAGGGAAACCCGAGGGCGATACAATAGGCCCTACAGCAAATTCGACCGCAGTAACTTCAAATCCTTCCGTAATCCCGAATTCTCCCGGAAGATCAAAAGCTCTATATACATTGTTGAACTAAACCTAAAGGTAGCTTCACGGGACAGTTATGTCACGATTCACTACCTTTAGGAATTAAGGTTTAATCTAATACTCAATATTATGAAAAAAAAATGACACCCTTATCCAAAGGGCAATTATTTCCGTTCCAGAGTTTGCAACACTCTACCACAAACTCAAACGATCTGTTGAGCTCGCTGGCAAAAGCCAGAGCACCCTTACCAACTATGCCCGCTGTTTGGCACACATCGCACTCCATTTTAACTGTAGCCCACTGGAGCTCGATGAGGAACAGATCTTGGACTATCTGCACGTTTTAAAGTCACAGCACAAGACCCCTTCGGACAGTTTTTTCAAGCACACCGTCTATGGTCTTCGCTATGCCTACCGTGTCTTTGGCATGAAAGAAATGCGGGTGGTACTTCCTTCCATTGAACGCCCCAAGAAACTCCCCGTTGTGTTGAACCAAAGGGAGATAAAACAACTGCTGAAGACCCCTAAATTACTCAAGCACCGATTGATACTTGCGATGCTCTATGGTTGTGGGCTCCGCAATTTTGAACTCCGCAACCTACAGTGCAGGGACCTGGACTTTGACAGGAAGATGGTGCACGTGCGCCAGGGCAAAGGACGCAAGGACCGGTATGTTCCCCTGTCCGAGATGCAGATCCGTGGTCTAAAGAAGTACTTCTTGGCGGAAAACCCCACTACCTGGTGCTTTACCGGCAATGATAAAACAGGCAGTCCTGCACAGCTTTCCTCACAGGGAATACAATGGATCGTACGTGAGGCCCGCAAGCAAAGCGGGATCCCAAAGGAGATCACCGCCCATATTCTGCGCCACACTTATGCCACCCATCTCTTGGAAATGGGCCTGGACATTATGAGCGTGAAAGACCTCTTGGGGCATGCGGATATCCAGACTACGCTTATCTACCTTCATGTGGCACAATCGGGTAGGCAAAGGCCATTCAGTCCGCTGGATAGGCTTTATGGCCAATAGGGATGTCCTGTCCCGATCATGAAGTAGCGCACGTATTGGAGCGCAACAGGGAGAGCCTTGCCGATCTTTGTGCCAACAGCTGGCAAGCACGCACCCTGCACGCCCTTCGCAAGTGCCGCACCGCGGCCCTGGGCGGCCACATAGACCGTTGCGACAATCCTACCTGCCATAAGCTCCATCTCAGTTACAACAGCTGCCGCAACCGTCATTGCCCCAAGTGCCAGGGACACAGGAAGGAAGAATGGATCCGGGCAAGGGAGGCAGATCTATTGAACGTTTCTTACTTCCACGTGGTCTTTACCCTGCCCTGTGAACTGAACCAATTATGTCTGTACGAGCCAAAATTGGTGTACGACCTTTTGTTCAAAACGGCCTGGGGCATCATTGGGGATTTTGGTGCCAACCCCAAGTTCTTGGGCGCCAAGATGGGCATGGTCGCCATCCTGCACACCTGGGGCCAGAACCTCTCGTTGCACCCACACCTGCACTGCATCGTCCCGGGGGGCGGGATCACCCAATCCGGCAAATGGAAACATGCCAAAAGCAAGGGAAAGCCTGGCTGCCGAACGGCACGCTACCTGTTCCCTGTAAAGGCAATGGGCAAGGTCTTTAGGGCCCGTTTTGTAGCTGGCCTGCGCAAGGAACTGGGGAAATCAAAGCCCCCTTCATTTTACGAAAGCCTGTTCAGGCACAACTGGGTGGTCTATTGCAAACGTCCATTCTTTGGGCCCTCACAGGTAGTGGAATACCTCGGTCGCTATACCCATAAGATCGCCATAAGCAACCATCGGCTAAAAAGCCTGGAAGATGGAAAAGTAACGTTTATGGTAAAGGATTATCGGCAAGGGGGCAAAAAGTCGATACTCGGCCTGCCCGATGCCGAGTTTATCAGGCGGTTTTCATTGCATATCCTGCCCAAGGGGTTTACCCGTATCAGGCATTACGGCATCTTGAGCAGTTATTATAAGCGAACTATTATCCCAGAATTACAAGAAGTGGTTGGCAAACCAGAGCTTGCGGAAACAGAGCCTTTGATGCACCGCAAGTGTCCGGCATGCAAGAAAGGCAACCTGGTCACCATCGCGACCTTCCCCGCCCGGGGACCACCGCAACACTGGCAAGAACAGATCAAAAAACAGTTAAACAGACCCATTTAAAAAAACGTGAATCCCGACGTAACGGGACTCCTATGGCCACCCCGAAACTTCGGGGGAAGAAAACGGCCTGACAGACCTGAAAAGCAGAGAAGAGAAACTACAAATGAACAGTACACATTGATTCCTTAGCAAAAAAAGAGGTCAACGATCCCAAATCAGGAAAGACCGACTCCTAAAGATCCATCCCAAACTAGACCAATCCCCATAGGGCAAACCGACAAAAACCGGTTCAGTCAACACTGCATTCATGTTGGGTCGTTCCGACCACACGAATGCTTAGTTATTGTCCAAAAAAAAAGAATGGTGTAGCACAACCTACTTGTTCACCGGGTGCAATTGTCTGTGAAAGGCTTTGTGTAATAACAACAGGAGCAAGACGGTCGATACCGTTAAAATGCACATTTAACATGCGTTGCTCTTGCTTGGTAAAATAATCGGTAACACTACCTGCTGTAGGTCCAATGTTTTGAAGTCTGCTTAAAAGACTTTCAATCGTCACGGATGGTTCTGAACTCAAGTCACTACTCGTAAGAGCGCTTTGAGCGTTTATTAGTCCTGTTAAGCACATGGAACAGAAAACCATTAAAATAATTCTTTTCATAGCAAATATTAGTTTAGTTAATATCCATTAAATTTATGGTAATTTTATCATTTTATCATATTTAATATGTTAAATAATGATAAATAGAATTATTGCGCTTTAAGAATTATAGGAATTAACCATTTATCCCAAATCAGAAATAATTAGCCAGGAGAATCCACAGCGGAGCGTTAACCCTTAAAGTTCTGTTTGTGTGCTAACTACAAATAGAAATAGGTTCAAAGGAATCTGGATTGGGTTTTATCTTTACTTCAAGTAATGAAAGAAAAGTCCATATTTAAATACAACTTTAATATCAAAAGGGAATGGATTATTCAGGAATTCGCCCTTTTTTTTCATCTAAGAGACCTTAAAACAATTTAAAAATTTAATGTCCTGTTTATCCCATGGGATTTTCGTGCCGATATGCATCCTTTTTGACGGACAAATTTTAAGAAACATTTTATGTGATTAAAAACCGGTCCGCAGTAAAGGATAACAATCGTAGAAAGTGATAATCATATCAGAGAATTACAAAAAAACGAAACAGTTTCAGCCAAAAAAGAGTAGCCGCCATAAAATATAAGGCGGCTACTTTGTATAAATAAATTATTGATTCTTATTGTTTCAACAACTTATAGGTACCAGTCTGACCATTAACGGTTACTTTCATCACATAAGTACCTGTGCTTAAACCTGAAATATCAAGTGTACTGGACGAGGTGTTTAATGAGCTGTCCATAACTTTCTGGCCTAACAGGTTATAAATGGAAACCATTTCTATAGTCTCCTTGCTGTTCAAGTTTAAAATTCCAGTGGTTGGATTTGGATAATATGTGAATCCACCCAAAGTATTGTCAGCAATACCTAAGGTCGTAACATCTATCTGGATATCAGTAACCGCTCCGGAATTCATCACAAACACGTAGTAGGTTTGGTCCGTCACTGTATTGATATTTGAAGAGGTCCCAGGATTACAAGGATTACTGGACTGCTGAACGCGCATCAGATCGGTCTCAATCGACCCCTCACCTGGCGCAGTATAAAAGGTTACATTACTGGCACCTGCCGGAGTAACGATATTGGCGGTGGCAGTTCCCTCACCCGTGGTTGTAAAATGATACCAAACTCCATAAGCTCCGGTAAGATCACAATCATCTGGATTTCCATTTTCGGGAGTAGCTGCAGGCATTCTCACCGCAGGATCCGTATAAGGGAATCCGATATCACCTACATTAATGGAATTCTCGATCATATCGTTCGGTGGAGGAAACATTGCACAGGTTACATCAGCTTCCCATCCAGAATAAGTGAATGAACTCTCACTTCTAAATACAAAGGTAAGGGCACCACTTTCATCGGTTGAGCTGAATGGTCCAGGTATAGTTGTTCCATAATATCCGCCCGCAGGGAAACCGCTGTTGGTTGCAGGGTTACCGCTAGAAATCATAGGATATGTGGCATCGGGGCCGTCATAAACATACAGTGCATCCCATCCGGCTTCAACATTAAAGCTAAGGAAAGTTACGGTTACAAAGTCTCCTGCGTTATCTGGAGAAATTACAGTGGTAACATTTTCATTATTGTCATAGTTTCCATCAGGACCTCCGGTATCATAGAATTTTCCGCCACAAGCAGGTGGAGTTATCAAAGTTGCAAAAGTAACCGGACCAGCAAAAGCACTCAGGCCATCAGCAGCACCGCAATCGGCAACAACATAAAAGTCATAGGTATGCGCGTTCTCCAACCCAGTAACCGTAGCAGAGGTAGTTCCTGCTGGAACTGTACCAGTTTCAACGGCAGTATCCGTAGTTGGATTTGCTCCTTGCTCAAATATATACCATATATATCCGTTACTAGCGTTTGGTTCAGCTACCCAATTAAGCGTGGCAGTAGTTTCCGTAATATCTGTTACCGTTAAAAAGGTTGGTTTTGGACAGGTAGGAGGATCAAGTGTTTCTCCCACTGAAGACCAAGCAACCTGTGGATCAGGATCATTGACAGTTGTTATGGGAGCAATTAAGGTTGTCATTCCTGTTGTTTTATCAACAGACCTCCATTCAGCCATAAAGGTAGTACTGTCGAACGCAGACATGTAGATAGCGTCCGTGGTTGGGTCATAGCACATACCCTGACCAAAGTTAGCATCAAATCCAGCACTACCGATTACTGTAGCGGCACCTGTTGCTAAATTAACGGAATAAAGCAAATCGTTTGCCAGTTCGTGAACATATCCTATACTTGAACCATCAATAGCCAATGAAATAGAAAGAGAGCCTGCGGGTAGTCCCATAGTTCCCACGAGAGTAGCGGTAACGCCAACAGGATCTATAGTGTATAGAGATTCGCTTTTAATGGCATATAGTATTCCGGTAGTCTGATCAAATTCCATTCCTACCCAATCTCCAGCTATACTCCCCAGAGCGGTATAGAAGCCGGTAGTTACGTCGAAAGAGAAAAACTGTCCGCCATTATCCAGGACATAACCGGTAGTGGGATTTGCAGGATCAATGGCCCCCGCATTTTCAAAATTCACTGAAATTGGAGAAGTTCCAAATATTTCGGCATTTTGGGGATCAGAAACTCCAAAACCTATAAGATCCTGAGTCGCATTATCTATCCCGTAAACGGTGGTTAGAGGACCGGGCGTAGTGCCGCCAATTGGCGCGCAGTCCCCTTCAAATAAATAAACCGAATCCCACGTTGGATTGGTATTCCAAGTTGCTCCAGCATCTAAGGAATACGCTTGTTCCAATCCTACAATAACTGAGGAGCCACCTAGATAACCGCTACCCGAAGACATATCCAGATATACGCTTGCCCAATAAACTTTTGTAGATCCTGCCTGTCCTTCCAATAGTTCAGGAGCGATATCAAAAACCACTTCTGAAATATCAAAACCAAAATTGTTTCCGACAATAGTTTGGGAAGTTGGAGCAACTGCCAATTGAGTATTTCTGGTTGCTCCAGGTAGACCACCGGAATTGTCATAAAGGGCAATATCTGCAGAGGTTACGGTCGAGCCTGGACTACTCCATACTTCAACGGTAATTTTATTAAGTGTAAAATCAATATCAGCCGGTACATTTATGTCCGTTGCTATAATCTGCAAACCGTCCTGTGAAGATGTAAAAGCATTTTCAAAACCATTTGCTGGATTTTCTTGGCTACAGGCAGTTCCACCACCACCGCCACCAGTGGTTACGTCAATAGTGTAATCCTCTGATTGTCCCCACGAAGAACTTCCGGTACAGGAATCGGTTACATACGAAGAGCCGAATTTTTTCATGACTCTCATTCTAGTAGGACCATCGGCAACTCCAGCGGGAACAACAATTGTACCTGTTGCTTGCTGACCATCGTTACCAGTGGAACCGTTAATAGTTCCAATTTCGTAGCGCTCGGAAGCATTATCCAAAATCCCATCTTGGTTCCAGTCTATAAACACAGTGAAACTACAAGTGAAACCACCATTGGTATTTCCTTCCAAAGCGATGGTATAGCTTTCGCCTTCTTCCATATTTCCAACAATGGCAGTAAAGTCTTCGTGAGCCGGGGAACCGTCTATTGTACCACTGGTCCTGTTGCTGATCCCTGCGACCTCAACTAGGGTTATTGGCTCTACAGTGCTACTGTAGGTTATTGGGCCACAATAAGGTTCTGGAAAAGTTCCGCCACCGCCGGAAAAGTTTCCGTACAATTGAAAAGGCAAACCTAACGCCGTAAAGGACCCTCCATCCACTAAGGCCTGCCAAACACCAGCTACGTTTTGCAAGGCATTACCCGTGGTTGTTTGACCAGTAATTGTAATTGGGACCGCCCAAGGGCCAGAGGAACCTGATCCTGAAAAGGTGTATTCAAACCAATAAGTTCCTGCTGCAAAGGTAAGACCAGTGGTATTTCCAACCACTTTTTGAATTTCCCGGGTCCTATCGCCTAAGGTCGTTTCACTTACCCTGTAGCTGTCGATAGCAGTATTACTTCCCAGAATATTTGTGACCAAATCTCCCCATATTACAGAAGCAGTCCCGCCACTTGGATCACCATCCCATACTCTCATATAAAAACCGGTAATAGATGGTGCTGCGGTGCCAGTTTGATAAACATAGGTCTCTATAGACGTAATTTCACCCCCTTGAGTGAAAACCACTTCATCGGCCACACTATTACCTGCTGAGAATTGTGCACCAGCGCCAAGAGTGGTCATTCCTAACGATCCTTGCAAAACGCTAAGATTGGGAGTTCCAGGTTGAGTGATAAAACCACCGTTATCATAGAGCAAACTAGCAGTAGCATTGTTCCTAGAGGTTCCATAGGTACCAGTAAATGGAATACTGATACTATGGGGATCAAATACAGCTGAGCTCCTCATTCCACTTACCTCCTCAGTTTGGGGGGCTATAGAAGTGTTGAAATACGCCGCTGGCAAGGGAACCGAGCGTCGGGAATCCATATTGACTGCTCCCCATATATCGGAAGCAGGTAAGGCAATTTTTTGAGCGCTCAAATAAGTGCGTAAGGTCTTTTGTTCCTCCTTCGTAAAAAACTGGGAAATTGACCCAGACTGTTTCCCGAGACTTTGATATCTTGCCAATAACTCCGGACCGGAGGCATCTGGCTTGCTCTGATTCTGGACATCGGTTGTCTTCACCCGGGTATCCGAGTTAGACTGAATAAATTGGGCGTTCATCGTCAGCGATAGTAGCCCGACAAAACAACCGAGTATGGTAATTCTCTTCATAATTAAAAAGGTTTTAGTTAAGATGTCCTAAAAATACCTAAAATAATGTTAATCGCCAAGATTATCTTTAACTCATTTTAATTCATAAGAAGCCAGCAGCCTTTTAGCTCCATTGGCGTTAAACTATTATATCCTTTTTTAAGAATAGGATGACTTATGAAGGAAGATGTTTTTTTGAGAGTGAAGTGAACGGAAAAAATATTGAGAAATTTAAAATAATTGTTCTCCTTTATTCCACAGAATCTCTTCAATCATTATGAGATACTACATTTTCCAATACCTCTTTACGCCGAATCTTCCCGGTATCGGTATAACTAAATTGTGGGGAAATCAGGATTTTCTTTGGTTTCTCATACGATGAAAGAATTTCGAAAATCTCCGAAAAATTTTCTAGCTCAATCGGCTCCTGACTTTCAATTATCAAAACCACCCGTTCACCCAAAAGTTGATCCTTTTCGGAGGCAATAAAGAAAGGTTTTGTAATATATCTGGCAAGTTTTTGCTCAACCATTTCAGGATGGACTTTTACTCCACCTGTATTAATAACATTATCTATCCTTCCCAATAGGATAAATGAGGTTGGAGAAAGCAATTCGACCATATCGTTGGTAATGACTATTTCCTCAGAAATTGCTGGAGCGTTTATTTTGAGACATCCTTTCTCATTTAGGGAAAACTTCACTCCAGAAAGAGCAGTAAAAACCGAGGTTCTTTCCTTTCCATTCAAGGAACGAACTGCAATATGGCTGATTGTTTCTGTCATTCCATAAGTTCCGAAGATTTCAGTTTTCATATTCTGAAGTTGCGCTTCAAGTTCCCTGGAAACGGCACCTCCTCCTACAATCAGCTTTTTTACCTTATAAAGCTCTTCTAGGGAATGGTGAACTTGATAGGGAACCATCGCCGTGAAATCAAATTTTTCGGCAGTATTTGCCAGAGGATTTTTTCCGGGAGCAGCGGTGAGCAAATTCCATCCCGAAGTCATTGCGCGGACGAGCATCATTTTTCCAGCAATATATTCCGAAGGAAGGCAGAGCAATGCTTTGGTTCCCTTATTTAAATCAAAATAGGCTACCGTCGCTGTGGCACTGTTCCATACGTGTTCCTTTTTCAGTTTGATATTCTTCGGAATTCCTGTGGAACCTGAAGTTTTCACTGTAATGAAAGAATTATCATCCAACCATTCAAGAATGAACCTTCCCACGGCAATTTCATCATCCTTTCCATCTGTAATCAAATAACTTGCACGTTTCCTTAAAGCATCCGCAGACGAAAATACCTCGCCATTTAATTTAAAATCGGGATGTAGCAATGGTTTCATTCTCGTAAATTAACTAGTATGTGGAGGTATGATCTTCAATTTCGATGGGATTGGAGTCGACCACTGGTTCTTCTACTTTTCCAAAAAGTTTTCCTTTCCAATCTGTCCACTTATAACGTCGTGCCATGATTAACAAGAATATTGGGTAAACCACAAGGACAGGCACAAGAATATCAAAACCCGCAGTGGGTTCAGAAACATCAATCAAAACTGCATTCGTTTGAAATACTGCCCAATCCGACGTTACCAGTAGTGCTGCTACCATATTATTGCCTGCATGGAATCCAAGTGCCAATTCCATTCCTTCATCCATCAATGTCATGATTCCCAAGAAAAAACCTGTGCCGATGTAATAAATCATTACAACATTTCCAAGTTTACCGACTTCTGGATTTGCGAAATGCATTGATCCAAACAATACCGAAGTAATAATTAGAGGTAGCCATTTATTCTTCGCCAAAACCCCTATTCCCTGCATTAGATAGCCACGAAAAAGGTATTCCTCAAAACTAGTTTGTAATGGAATAAGTATTATTGTGATTGCAGCAAGAATCAGGAAAGGGACTAAATTAAACTGTAAAACATAATTTTCAGGATTGTTATAATAATCGATCCCTGTCATTGCAGTTATTGTTATTGTGATTAATCCAAAACTGAAAAAAGCACGAGACCAATCAATCTTCTTTCTGGAAGTGGTAACAGTTTTTATAGGCTGCTTATGGACAAGTTTTATCCATATAAAAAGTGCGCCCAGAAATACTGCGAAGGGAATTAGATTTTCAAGAAAGAAGCGATTTGATCCCTTTCTTTCAATTTCCGCCTTCATTATTTCCCCTACATCTATGTCAAGAATATTTACTACTAAGGCATTTAATGCCATTAATCCTAAAAAAAACACCAATGGAATTAAATATCGCCACCAGTCGTGCAAATAGTTAAACGCTTGTTTTATATACATTTTTAGGAGATTTAAATTGTTAGAAGTGAGACTTGAGAATTGAGAATGGTGGTAATGGTTTTATTGGTCTAAAATCTTTTTAATTAGTTTTTCTTGAAAAAATCGAGATTCCAATCGGCGTTTTTATTATAATGTAATGCTCCGTTATGCACTTCCAAAGGACTTTCAATATTATTGGTATAAAGACTGCCCGTTCCCAATCCTTGTGGCAATTTACTGTTTTTTGTAAAAGTATATTGTGAAATAGCATTTAAACCTACATTGCTCTCCAAAGCTGAAGTAATCCACCAACCCACTCCCAGGTTCTCGGCGAGATTTATCCAGGAATCACTGCCTTGGAACCCTCCAATCAGCGATGGTTTCAAAATAATATATTGCGGATTGATGGTCTTTAATAGCTTCGCTCTTTCTTCCTCCTCAAAAATCCCAATCAACTCCTCGTCCAAGGCAATATCTAGTGGAGTTTCTTCGCAAAGCCGTGCCATTTCCTGCCATTGACCTTGTTTGATGGGCTGTTCTATGGAATGAAGTTTCAGGTCTGAAAGAACTTTCAATTTTTCGAGTGCATCCTTTGGGGAAAATGCGCCATTGGCATCTACCCGCAGTTCTACTTCGCTGGCAGAAAAATTCTTTCTAATGGATTTCAAAAGCTCCAATTCCGTTTTGAAGTCTATGGCTCCAATCTTCATTTTGATACAGGTGAAACCTTGTTTTAGCTTTTCGGAAATCTGCTCCTTCATAAATGTTTTATCCCCCATCCAAACCAGACCGTTTATTTGAATAGAAGCTTCACCTCGAGTAAATTCTGAAGGAAATAATTCAAAAGTATCTTTGGAAAGAAGGGATTTGAAAGCAGTTTCCACCCCAAATTGAATGGAGGGAAATTCAATTAAATTCTCATAAAGTTTTTCCTTACCCAAACCGATGTTATCACAAACCCATTGCAATCTTTCTTCATAATCGGATCTGTCGTCAATGCTCAAACCAGGCAAAAGGCCACATTCTCCTATTCCAAAGACTTCGTTATCTTTAAGAATTAAAAAATAGGTTTCTTTGGTTTTCAGAACGCCTCGGGAAGTACCGCTCGGGCGTTTAAAGTTTAGGATATGTCTTTGGAAATCCGCTTTCAAAATTTGATTATTTTTTAAATGAAGCATCAAAATTAAAGCACCAAATTCCAAACAAAACCACGCTCTTTGGAATTTGGATTTTGATCTTTGGTATTTTTAAATGAGGCACCAAAATAAAAGTACCAAATCCCAAAAAAAATCACCCTCTTTGGAATTTGGATTTTGATCTTTGGTATTTTACAATTCTATACTCTCCCCTATTTCCAAAAGCATCAAATCCTTTCCGGCAGTATAAAATTTTCGTTTGGCCTCCTCGTGATCTATCTCAATAAATCCAAAAGTATCATAATGCACACCGAGGACTTTATCGCATTCTACAAAATCACTGGCCTTTATGGCGTCGTTAATTCCCATGGTGTAATTATCGCCTATGGGAAGTATGGCCAAATCCAGCTTGGTATAAAGCGGAATCAATTTCATATCCATAGTTAGAGCGGTGTCACCGGCGATGTAAATGTTTTTGTGTTCTCCCTGGATGACAAAACCTCCAGGGTTGCCGCCATAACTTCCATCTGCAAAACTACTGGTGTGGAGAGCAACAACAAACTTCACTCTTCCAAACTCAAACTTCCAGCTACCTCCAATATTCATTGAATGGACTTCTATTCCCTTTGCTTCATAATGGTTGGCAATTTCAAAATTACTGACAATAATGGCACCGGTTCTTTTTGCAATGGCCTCGGTATCCAAAGTGTGGTCGCTGTGGGCGTGTGTGAGTAAAATATAGTCCGCCTTCAGAGTTTCAATGTCTATTTTGTCTTTTGCTAGATCGTTCCCTGTGATAAATGGATCAACTAAAATGTGTTTTCCTTGAATTTCAAGACCAAGACAATTTTGTCCGTAAAATGTGATTTTCATGATTTTCAATTTTTATTTTAAATATATTAAAACCAAGCGGAAACAAAAAACAATATTGAAAACAAGAAGGTGCTAAGGGCAACCTTTTTTAGTTCAGGATCCAAAAGCGGCGGAGATGTATTTTTCTTTACCTTAAAAAGATGGAAAAACAACGGAATAAATGCGAGCATTGGAAGAAACTCTATCGCAGTTGCCTCTTTTAAAATAAAGTAGATCAAGGCACAGGCAAACGCCACGATGATAAGCAAATAATGATAGATTTTTACCTTGAACCCACCTAACAAAATGGCAAGGGTTATTTTATTTGCATTTTTATCGGCCAAGCGATCGCGCATATTGTTCAAGTTGAGAACAGCAGTGCTTAAAAGACCTATAACAATGGCAGGAAGGAGAATAAATCCATTTAAATCTTTTGCAAACAAAAAATAACCGCCTAAAACTCCGAGGAGACCAAAGAACAGAAAAACAAAAACATCGCCCAAGGCACGATAGCCATACGCAGTTTTTCCCACCGTATATGTTATGGCGGCAATAATTGCGGAAACCCCTAAAATAAAAAATAGCGTGGAATGAAAAATATTTTGGTTTTCAAAAGCTACATAAATAAGCAAACAGGCAATTGCCAAGGTAACGACGGAAGTAATAATGATTCCCTTTTTTAGATCTATGGCAGAAAGCACCCCACTTTGCATAGCGCGCATGGGACCCACGCGCTCATGATTGTCGGTTCCTTTTACCCCATCGCCATAATCATTGGCAAAATTTGAAAGGATTTGAAGCCCTAAAGTCGTCGCCAGGGCAAGACTGAAAATAGAAGTTGAGAAAATTCCTGCTTCTTTCGCAGCGGCCCCGGCGGTGACAATTCCCGAAATGGAGAGAGGTAATGTGCGCAGACGAGCTGCCGAAATCCAAGCTTCAAGTTTTGTCATTCACGTTTTGCGTTGAAGAGACAAAAATACGTTTAAAAACAAGTTGCTCCAATTTTATTAAATTTTCATATTTTCGCAGCTTCACATTTCAAACCTCTACTAATGAATACATCCACCATCCACAATTTTGGTCTCCTTCTTCTCCGAGGGGCTTTCAGCGGCATGTTTCTCACTCACGGAATTCCCAAGCTTCTGAAATTATTGGAAGGCGATTTTGGGTTTGCCGACCCCATCGGAATTGGACAGCCTGCATCTTTGATTCTGGCAATTTTGGGAGAAGTAATTTTCCCTATTCTTGTAATTATCGGATTTAAAACCCGTTGGACCGTCATCCCCATGATACTGACTATGATGGTGGCTGCCTTTATCCACCATGCTGACGATTCTTTTGGCACTAAAGAAATGTCAATGCTGTATTTGATTGCTTTTGTATCTATTGCACTTTTAGGGCCAGGAAAGTATTCACTGGATAAAAAGTAGTAATGTCCAAATTCGAAGTGGGGAAAAGAATTGTTCTCGGGCAAATCAATTGAGAACCTTGATCAACAGTTCCTTCAATAAATCGCCTTGTGGAAGATTGGCGGCTCCAACACCCTTACTTTTCATATCCACCTCGCGAATAGCGGCAATGGCGGCGCTTACTTTTTTCATCGGGAAATTTCTGGCGGCAGTTTGGTAATCTTTGAGGAAAAAAGGATGGACCCCCAATACCTTTGCAGCATCTCCTTTATTGGTTAAGGCATGGTATTTTAAAAGTTTCGCAAAGAAACCATATAGTATCCCCACGGTTACCACCAATGGATTGTTTTTCGGGTTCTGTGAGAAATATTGGACAATGGCGAATGCCTTTTTCATATCCCTTTCCCCGATGGCATTCTGAAGCTCAAAATTGTTGAAGTCCTTGCTGATTCCGATATTTTCCTCTATCAACTGCGGTGTAATCTGCTCCCCTGGTTTTAGGATAAGTTGCAGTTTTTCAAGTTCATTGTTCACCTTGCTCAAATCGTTTCCTAGGAACTCTACGAGCATTTGGGCCGCTTTTGGGGTAATGGTATATCCTTTTGACGCCAAAACTCGCTTAATCCAATCGGGAACCTGGTTATCATAGAGTTTTTTGCTTTCAAAGAGAATCCCGGTCTTGGCAATCTCCTTGGCCAATTTTTTTCGTTTGTCCAGGGTCTTGTATTTGTAACACATCACCAATACGGTTGAGGGTTGCGGATTTTGGGCATAGGCCACCAAATTTTCAATTGTTCGGGAAAGATCTTGTGCTTCCTTCACAATAACCACCTGTCTTTCGGCCATCATCGGATACCGTTTGGCGTTGCTAACAACATCGTCTACGGAAACATCCCGCCCATAAAGAACCATTTGATTAAATCCTCTTTCTTCCTCGGTCAGAACATTCTCTTCAATAAATTTGGAAATCCCATCAATATAATAAGGCTCCTCGCCCATCAAAAAGTAGATAGGTTTTATGTTTCCAATTTTAATATCGTTGATTATAGATTTGACTTTATCGAGAGGCATAGGGGGTTTTGGGTTGAGGGGTTTATGGCTTGGGGTTTATGGTTAATGGTCAATCTGTTAATGGTCAATCTGTTAATAGTTAATTGTTAATTGTTAATTGTTAATTGTTATTTGTTAATGGTTTGGAGGTGAGTTTAAATGTTTAGAGGCTGGGGAGTTGAGGGAATTAGTAGCTATTAATTGTTATGTTTCTAGATTTCCCATGTCTCCTTTGTCCCGTTTCCTGTTTCTCTATTCTCTTCTCTCTTTTCTATTTTCTCTTCTTTTTTTCGGAATTTTCAGAAGAATTGGAATTCATTACTTTTACCCAATGCAGAAACTCAATTTTCCTGAATATTCCTTTCGCTTCAAAAATAGCGAAAATAGAACGATGGTTTTTGATGAAATCCGAAAAAAGTTTTTCGTCCTCACACCCGAAGAATGGGTGCGATTGCATGTAGTCCAGTTTCTTGTAAATGAGCATGGATATCCCAAAGGTCTCATCAATGTTGAGAAACAGCTTAAATTAAACAACACCACAAAGCGCTATGATGTTGTAGTCTTTAATAAGGACGGAAGCGTTTTTATGATAGTGGAATGCAAAGCTCCCACTGTTCCCATTACTCAACTCACCTTTGACCAGATAGCACGATATAACCTTTCCCTGAATTCTCAATTTTTGATGGTAACTAATGGTCTGGACCATTATTTCTGCCGAATGGACTTTGAAAATAAGCGCTATATCTTTTTGGAAAACGTCCCAAATCCAAATATCTAGAACTTATTAATAGTCCCGAACAAAGGTTGCTGAGCCTGCCTGCCGTATTTTTGGTAGGTGAATTTAAGAATGCGATGCAATGCGAAAATTTGTACCGGGACAAGATTTCTGAATCTTTTACCCCGAAAAAGGTTGCTGAGTGAATTTCAGTGTGCGAAGCAAAACTGAAATTTGTACCGAAGCAGAGACTTTTTAACTAAATTTGGCCCCGTGAACGTAGCCGTAGTCATTCTAAACTGGAACGGAAGACAACTCTTGGAAAAATTTCTTCCTTCAGTGTTGCTATACTCCCAAGATGCCAATATATATGTTGCGGACAATGCTTCCACTGATGATTCAGTATTCTATGTTTCTCAAAATTTTCCAACGGTAAAAATTATCCAGAACAAGGAGAATGGCGGCTATGCCCAGGGTTATAATTCCGCATTTAAACATCTTTCAGAAGACTTATTTGTTCTTTTGAATAGCGATGTTGAAGTTACAAAGGGTTGGCTACTTCCTATTGTTTCAGAATTTATAAATGATCCCAACGTTGTGGCCGCGCAGCCGAAAATTTTAGATTTTAAAAACAAGGAGTATTTTGAATATGCTGGTGCCGCAGGTGGTTTTATAGACCGATATGGTTATCCTTTCTGCCGCGGGCGGATTTTTAATACGTTGGAAAAGGATTTGGGGCAATACAATGACAACTCAAAAATATTCTGGGCCTCGGGAGCCTGTCTTTTTGTGAGGGCTACCTCCTTTTGGAGAGCGGGTGGATTTGATGAGGATTATTTTGCGCATCAAGAGGAAATAGACCTTTGCTGGCGTTTGCAGAATCTGGGTGGTACAGTTTTATATATTGCAGAAGCTGAAGTATTTCACGTAGGAGGAGCTACCCTAAATTCCGAAAATCCAAGAAAAACATTTTTTAATTTCAGAAACTCACTCTTAAACCTCATTAAAAACGTGGGCGGAAGTAGGGTTTATGGGATAATCTTCTTTAGGATGGTGCTGGATGCAGTGGCAGCATTTCAATTTTTGTTCCAGGGAAAATCGCAACATTTCCTCGCAGTAATAAGAGCGCATTTTAGTTTTTATGGTTTATTGCCAAAATTCCTTCGGAAAAGAAGAAAAGCTGAATCAAATAAAAATTATTTTTATGTGAAATCCATTGTTTTTCAGTATTTTATACGAGGACGGAAATATTTTACGCAGCTTTAAGAAATTTACCTAAAGTATTGTTAATCGTTTTTAAGCTAGTTGCTAATTTGATAATTTTGGGTCTCCGTGTTCGGAAACGACAATCTAAACAATAACAAATAACAAACTATGAAAAAACTATTGATTTTATTAATGTGCTCGAGCATTGCTTTTACCTCTTGTGTATCGAAAAAGAAATATGCAGAGCTTGAGGCCAAACAAAAGAACACCCAGGACTTACTAAATACCTGTACGGTAAAACTTAACGATTGTCTTACCGAAAAGACAGCCGCCACAGTTAGAGCCAAGCAGCTTGAGGAACGTCTTGCGGACATGAGGAAAACAAATGAGGACCTTATCCAAAGTTCTAAAGATTTAACTATGCTTACTTCTAAAGGAGCTACAAACCTTGAGAAGTCTTTGGAAAGTCTAAGAGAAAAAGACCTTAAGATTACAAGATTGCAAGATGCCCTTACCAAAAAGGATAGTGTAACCCTTGCCCTGGTTACTAGCCTTAAAAGAGAAGTTGGCATAAATGATCCGGACATTGAAGTAAATGTTGAAAAAGGAGTCGTTTATATTTCACTTTCTGATAAGCTACTTTTCAAAACTGGAAGTTATGAAATTTCAAGTAGAGCCAATGAGATCTTAGCTAAAGTAGCCAAAGTAATCAATGGCAAACCAGATTTTGAAGCAATGGTTGAAGGCCACACGGACAACGTTCCTTATAATAGAGGCGGAGTTTTATTGGACAACTGGGATCTAAGTGTTAAACGTGCTACTGCTGTTGTAAGAGCTTTGCAAGACCTTGGAATTAACCCAGGCAGATTAGTTGCGGCTGGACGAGGAGAATATGATCCTTTGGTACCAAACACCTCAGCTGAAAATAGAGCAAAAAACAGACGTACCAGAATTTTGGTACTTCCAAAAATCGATCAGTTCTATGATATGATCGAGAAGGAAATGAAAAACCTTGAAGCAAAAGGATAGTAACTTCCCAATGCAATAAAACCTTAAACCCGGCTATCTCGCCGGGTTTTTGTTTTTGTTAAACAGTCAGATAATATATAATGCTTTTTGTATCTTAGTCGAAGCTTATAAGTGTTTTTAAATACCTATCCCCATGGAAGATTTCACAACCAATTGGACCCACGAAGAACTAAAGGCATATATGTTATTGTATTGTGCGCATGCCGATTTTATAGTTTCTCCAGAGGAGAAGGAATACATTAAATCCAGGGTAGGCGAAGAAGAGTATAGAAGAATTCGGAAAGAGTTTGAGGAAGATAATGATTATCAGCAAATCCAAAAAATAAACGCTACCATTGAACGCCTCAACTATTCCAAGGAAGAGATAGACGAAGCATTTCAAAGTATAAAAGGTCTTTTCCTATCCGATGGAGAGATGGATATTTTAGAAGAGAATATTTATAGAGGTTTAAAACATCTGCTTCAAAAATAAACTTAAAAACAAATCGCCGATTAAAGGTCTAAACTCCCCTTGCCCTCTCTTATCACCACAGGCTCACTTCCTGTAAGATCAATCACTGTAGAAGCGATATTCCCACCATAACCTCCATCAATTACAAGATCGACTAAGTTATCCCACTTTTCAAGGATTAATTCGGGGTCGGTAGTATACTCAATCACTTCATCTTCATCTCTAATTGAGGTTGATATTATGGGATTTCCAAGTTCGTGAACTATGGCTCGAGCAATAGCATTATCAGGCACACGAATTCCCACTTCTTTTTTCTTTTTAAATACGGTGGGAAGATTGTTATTTCCTGGAAGAATAAATGTGTAAGGTCCCGGTAGATTTCGTTTTAAAAGTTTAAATGTAGGAGAGTCTATTTGTTTTACATAATCGCTCAAATTGCTTAAATCTTCACATATAAAGGAGAAATTGGCCTTTTCAAGTTTTACGCCTCTCAATTGTGCAACCCGTTCCATCGCTCGCTGATTGGTAATATCACAACCCAAAGCATAAACAGTGTCACTGGGGAAAATTATGATCCCGCCATCGCGTAAAATTTTTACAACCCGTTTTATTTCCTTTGGGTTTGGGTTTTCTTCATAAATTCTTATAAACTCTGCCATTGGTGTTTTTGGGTTAATGGTTAATAGTTAATTGTTATAAGTTTGAGGTTTCAGGTTTCAGGTTTCAGGTTGCGGGTTTCAGGTTTGAGGTTGCAAGTTTTTGGTTCGGGTTGCAGGTTTGGTTATTGAATTTTTGGTATTTGGTATTTGGTATTTGGTTCTTGGTTCTTGGTATTTGGTTATTGGTATTTGGTTCTTGGTTCTTGGTTCTTGGTATTTGGTATTTGGTATTTGGTATTTGGTATTTGGTATTTTGAAAAATAAGCCAATAATCAATACCTGGATAACAAACGCAAATTATAGAATCACCTTCAACTTAGCAAATCGAAGCAACAGTTTTTTCAATCCTCCATTTTCAAAATCGATTTCCGCTTTGGTGTCTGCTCCAATCCCTTCAATACTCAGAATTTTCCCTTTTCCAAATCGAACATGCTCTACCATACTACCTATTTGAAGGTTGGAATCTTTTAGGTTGAAGTTTTTATCCGCGTCGCTGGTTGCAGGCCTTAACTTTCTCAGCTTTCGAAGTTGTTCCTCGGTTGGTCCCTTTGGCGGACTACCCGCTACTGGTTTTTTAAGGCGCAGATTACTGTGGTCCACGTCGTCAAAAATGTCAGCATCGAGCAAAGGTTTGTATCGATTTTCCGTGATCGGGGTCAAATACTCCAGAAAACTCTCATCTATTTCCTCTATAAAACGGCTCGGCTCGGCATCGATCAATTTTCCCCATCGATAACGCGATTGAGTGTAGGTCAAATACGCCTGTTTTTCGGCTCGTGTAAGCGCCACATAAAACAACCTTCGCTCCTCCTCCAGTTCACTACGGGTATTCATGCTCATTCCGCTTGGAAATAGATCCTCCTCCATCCCCACTATATAAACATAGGGAAATTCCAACCCTTTGGCCAAATGGACCGTCATCAATGCCACACGATCGTCGTCGCCTTTGTCATTGTCCAAATCTGTTGCAAGAGCGACGTCTTCCATAAATTCGGCCAGGGAACCTGTGGCATCTGCAATTTCCTTTTGCTCTTCCACAAAATCGCGCATCCCGTTCAACAATTCCTCAATGTTTTCAATACGGGCAATTCCTTCAGGAGTACCGTCTTTCTTTAGTTCTTGAAAAAGACCCGTCTTCTTCGTAACGTGTTCTGTAATTTGGAAAGCATCATAATTCTGATTCACAATCTGAAAGCTTTCTATCATTGTGGTGAAATCACGCAGCTTACCTTTCGTTCCCGAATTGATTTTCAAATCGATTTTATCGATGTTTTTCATCACTTCAAAAATGGAACGATTGTAATGATTAGCGGCTACAATCAAACGCTCCATGGTAGTTTCACCAATCCCTCTTGCTGGATAATTGATTACCCGCTTTAATGCTTCCTCATCTTTCGGATTCAGAACCAATCGCAAATAAGCCAGAATATCTTTTATTTCCTTGCGTTGATAAAAACTGAGTCCGCCATATATTCGATAAGGAATATCTTTCTTCCGCAGCGCATCTTCCATGGCACGGCTCTGGGCATTTGTTCTGTATAAAATGGCAAAATCCCCATCCTTCATTTGATGGTTCATTTTATTCTCAAAAATAGAACTCGCCACGAACCTACCTTCGTCCCCATCCGTCATTGTTCGGTTTACGAGAATTTTATTTCCTTCATCATTGGCCGTCCAAACTATTTTATCGAGCCGGGTTTTGTTTTTTTCGATAATGTTATTGGCAGCATTTACGATGTTTTTGGTGGAACGATAATTCTGTTCCAAACGATAGACTTTTACATCTTCATAATCCTTTTGAAAATTGAGAATATTATTGATGTTGGCGCCCCGAAAAGCGTAAATACTCTGGGCGTCATCTCCAACCACACATATATTTTGAAATTTATCTGAAAGTGCTCGGACAATTAGATATTGGCTGTGATTGGTATCTTGGTACTCATCTACTAAAATATAGCGGAACCGATTTTGATATTTTGCCAAGACTTCGGGAAACCTTGTTAAAAGCTCATTGGTCTTAAGCAACAAATCGTCAAAATCCATTGCCCCCGCTTTAAAGCACTTTTCTACATAAGACTTATATATATCGCCAAGACGGGGCATTTTGGCCATTGCATCGGCTTCCATCAATTCGGGATTGTTGAAATATGCCTTTACCGTTATCAAACTGTTTTTATAGGAAGAGATGCGCGAATAAACCTGTTTGTATTTATAAACATCTTTATCCAGATACATTTCCTTGATTACTGCACGGATTACACTTTGTGAATCCTGGGTATCATAAATGGTGAAATTGGAAGGATACCCTAATTTATCTGCTTCAAACCGAAGAATTTTCGCAAAAATACTGTGAAAGGTTCCCATCCAAAGATTTTTGGCTTCGCTGGATCCGACGATTTTTGAAATACGGTTTTTCATTTCCCGCGCCGCCTTATTGGTAAAAGTCAGTGCCAAAATATTGAACGGATCTACCCCTTGCGCCATCAGGTGCGCAATACGAAAGGTCAATACTCGGGTTTTTCCCGATCCAGCACCCGCAATTACGATCATAGCCCCGTCCTTTTGCAGTACGGGTGCAAGTTGAGCTTCATTCAGTTGTTTTAAATATGCTTCCAAATCATCTATTTCTTCAAGTTGTGAAAATAGCCAATATCGTGCTTTTTAACCCCAACTATCCCTAATAAATTTTAAACAAGTATGGCTTGTATCAAAATATTCGGACCGTAGGGATTTTATAATTTTTCCTTCAAATACATCCCCGTAAACGAAGTTTTTGATTTTGCCACTTCTTCAGGAGTACCTTCGGCTACAATATTTCCTCCTTTTTCACCCCCTTCTGGGCCTAGGTCTATAATGTAATCGGCACATTTTATCAAATCCAAATTATGTTCTACCACAATCACAGTATGGCCCCGATCCAGCAAGGCATAAAAGGAAGCCAAGAGTTTTTTGATATCGTGGAAATGTAGGCCGGTGGTGGGTTCGTCAAAAATGAAAAGCGTTTTGTCTTTGGAAGTTCCTTTTACTAAAAACGATGCAAGTTTTATACGCTGCGCCTCACCACCTGATAAGGTTGAGGAACTTTGGCCCAACTGCACATAACCCAAACCTACATCTTGCAGCGGCTGCAACTTCGCCGCAATTTTATCTTGTTCGTGCATTCCAAAAAATGCTACGGCATCGTCAACGGTCATGGTCAGAATATCGTCTATATTTTTGTTTTGAAAAGTAACTTCCAGAACTTCTTTCTTGAAGCGCTTACCATTACAAACATCACAGACCAAATGCACATCGGCCATAAATTGCATCTCTATGGTAACCTCTCCTTCCCCTTTACAGGTTTCACAACGGCCGCCATCAACATTAAAACTAAAATGTTTTGCCTTATAGCCCCGGATATCGGAAAGCTTTTGGGCAGCAAAAAGGTTTCGAATATCATCATAAGCCTTTATATAGGTCACCGGATTACTTCGACTTGATCGTCCTATAGGATTTTGATCGATAAACTCGATACTTTTTATCTTGTCGAAATCTCCTTTTATTTCGGAAAACTGTCCCGGTTTTTCGCCATATCCACCAATCTGACGAAGTAATGCAGGATATAGAATTTTCCGCACCAATGTACTTTTTCCACTTCCTGAAACTCCGGTTACTGCTGTAAAGGCATTTAACTGAAAGGAAACATCGATATTTTTTAAATTATTCTGTCGCGCGCCTGTAATGGAAATCTTGCTTTTTGAAGTCCGGCGCTTTTTGGGAACTTCGATTTCCATTTCGCCGTTGAGATATTTGGCAGTGAGGGAATCAGATTTTAAAATTTCAGCATAAGTGCCTTGTGCTACAACTTCGCCACCAAAAGTTCCTGCTTCCGGGCCAATATCTATAATTTCATCCGCAGCTTTCATTATATCCTCATCGTGTTCCACGACTATAACGGTATTGCCCAAATCGCGCAATGCCTTTAGCACTACGATCAGTCTTTCCGTATCTTTTGGATGAAGCCCGATGCTGGGTTCGTCCAATATGTACATGGAACCGACCAAACTACTTCCCAAGGAGGTTGCCAAATTTATTCTTTGCGACTCTCCTCCAGATAAAGTATTGGATTTCCGGTTAAGGGTTAAATAGCCAAGACCAACATCCCTTAAAAAACCAATTCGGTTATTGATTTCAACTAATAAACGTTTTGAAACCTTGGTATCATATTCTGAAAGCTCCAGATTTTTAAAGAATCCAGCCGCTTTATCCAACGGCAACTCCACCAATTCCTGAATCGAAGTATCATTGATTTTTACATAAGCTGCTTCGGGACGAAGGCGTTTTCCCTTGCAGACACTGCATTTTGTCTTTCCACGATATCGCGAAAGCATAACCCTGTTTTGAATTTTATAACTCTTGGATTCCAAAAAGGAAAAAAATGCATTGAGTCCCTCAAAGTATTTGTTGCCGTCCCAGACCAATTGTTTTTGTTCATCCGATAGCTGAAACCAGGGTTTGTGGATCGGAAAATCAAATTTGTATGCATTATTGACCAATTGATCCCGATACCAGCTCATGCTTTCTCCACGCCAAGGAAAGATGGCATTCTCAAAAACAGACAGTGCTGTATTTGGAATTACCAGATCTTCGTCAATGCCAATAACATCTCCATATCCTTCACAAACTGGACAGGCGCCGTATGGATTGTTAAAACTGAACAAATGGACATTAGGTTCCATAAAAACGATTCCATCTGCCTCGAACCGGTTATTGAATTCTGTTAATTTTTTGGAAGTAATTTCTTCAATATAGAGCTCTCCTTTCCCTTCAAAAAATGCGATTTCCACTGCATCGGCAAGACGATGATAGAAATCCTCATCATTTTTGGTGATAATCCTATCAACAACCAAATCTATTTTCTTAGGAGTAGATTTCTTTTCAATAGAATCAATTCTTACAACTTCACCATCAACCTTGATTCGTGAATACCCTTGTTGCGCCAAAACTTGGATTTTGTTTTCCATGGTTCGACCTTCTTCCAAATGAACTGGAGCAAGAAGAAGTAACTTTTCACCCTCAGGAAAATTTTTAATAAAGTTTATAACATCGGTGGTGGTATCTTTTTTGACTTCTCTTCCAGAAATAGGAGAAATTGTTTTTCCTATTCGTGTGTAAAGAAGTTTCAAATAATCATATATTTCGGTGGAAGTCCCTACCGTGGAACGTGGGTTTGTGGCATTTACTTTTTGCTCAATGGCAATGGCGGGAGAAATCCCTTTTATTGAATCGACCTTCGGTTTATCCAATCGTCCCAAGAATTGTCGTGCATAACTGGAAAGACTTTCCACATATCTTCGTTGACCTTCTGCATACAGCGTATCAAAGGCAAGACTGGATTTTCCGCTTCCGGAAAGCCCCGTTATAACAACCAATTTATTGCGTGGAATGGCAACCGAGATATTTTTTAAGTTGTGAAGTTTCGCACCCTGGATCAGGATGTTTTTTTTGATGTCAATGGTATCGATATCCAATTTTCTGTGTATTTTTCAAAAGTTTTTGCAAAGATACCACATCGGTTTCAGCATAGTACTTAAGAGGATATTAAATATTTTATAGGAAAATTTAACCTTTTTTTTGCTTTTGTGAATTCTTTCTTATTATATTTACCGCTCTGAACGTCATATAAAAAATTTATTGCCTATAGAATATCATTACTCTTAAACAAATAAACATATTAATCAAGCAACCAATTTTGTAGTTGTTTATTTATTAAAGAAGAACTGATATGAAGCAAAGCACGAGCTCTGATGGGTTTTTGGTAAACGCCTATATGAACGGCAATGAATCCGCCCTTTGCGAACTAATAACTCGCCACAAGCAAAGGATTTACAGTTTTATTTATTCCAAAGTATTTGATAGGGATGTATCTGAGGATATTTTTCAGGACACCTTTATTAAGGTAATTAAGACCCTTAAAAAAGGAGCCTATAACGAGGAAGGAAAATTTCTCCCTTGGGTAATGCGTATTGCGCATAACTTGGTTATCGATCACTTTAGAAGAAATAACCGTATGCCAAAATTCGAAAACAATAATGATTTTAATATTTTCTCGGTGTTGAGTGATAGCGCCTTGAATATAGAAAAGCAAATTATCAAAGGACAAGTGGAGGACGATGTTCGTCGCTTGATCCAGGAGCTGCCTGAAGACCAAAAAGAGGTCTTGATCATGCGGATTTACAAGGACATGAGTTTCAAGGAAATCAGTGAGCAGACTGGAGTAAGTATCAATACCGCTCTGGGACGAATGCGTTATGCACTCATCAATTTGCGGAAAGTAATTGATAAACATAATATTATATTGACGAATTAATGCAATAAAGTAATTTTTGCGACGTTCTTTCAGAGTATTAACTTTAATTTTATACTCTATGCAAAAAATATACTCTAATACCTCACGTATGGACGGCGTGAATAAAAAACTCGTTCCAAAAGAGGAAACTATCCGGTTTCTTCTGGATTATTCGATGGCTTTAAGTGTTATAGATTGCCATAATAAGAAGTTTGAAGCGCTTCTTAACTAAACTTTGGAAAAACCCTGGAATTAGCTTTTCGGGGTTTTTTTATTCTTCTTTTTAAAGCTCTCAGCAAATTTTTGTGGAAATTCAGTATTGTCCGAGAAAAGAAACAAGACCGCTGCGCTGCAAGAACCAAGAGCCAGGACTAAAAGGTAAGAGTTTGAAAATGTAGCTCTTAAAATTTAAAGGAACATTAAATTGAGATATCTCGGTTTTGTTCCTAAACAAATTGAAAAAGAAAGTCATTTTTAAGGAACTCCCCGAAAGTCTTTATTGGTCACAATTTTTGGGGTTCATCTAATTTTAATCGGACAACAGGGATAGAAATTATAAAATTCTGTTGATACAAAGATGATGGGCGTTTAGAACTTTTTTATTAAAGTGACGGCATGCTATTAAGCTTACCATCGAAATTAAATAATTGAGAAGCAAGCCTAATGAATCCAACCTAATTATCAAGCTATTAAGGAGCAAGTCTTATGTCTTACGTCTTTCAGCGAAGCGGTCTTACATCTTAGTCGGACACGACTAATATTAAATAAAATAATTGGCACACAGTTTGAATATTGACCTACCAGAAGACTTTAGTTTTTTTTGGTTGGTTAGTTCGAAAATCCGTTGAGGTTTAATTTACTTCATCGGATTTTTGAATTTATACATTTGAAATTATTTTCTCTGATTTCCTTCATCCTCATAGTGTATTGATTGTCAGATATCTAATAAACATGGCACGGTCGTTGTTTACTTATACGTACTCTTGTTCAATGAAAAAGATCAAGCAATTACGAACCCCCTAAATTTCAGAATTATGAAAAATCTAGCACTCATTATCAGCATACTTGTGATGGGATTTTCAGCGAATGCTACTTCCCTCGAAAGTAAAGACAATTTCAGAAGAAGTTACGATGGCAATGCCTACATTTTTATAGAGCAGAATGTAGAATTCTCCATATTTCCTGATGGACAATTCGACTTTGTATATGTTGGCCCACAAAAGGGGTCGCAGGTTACAATAAGCTCGCCCAATATGAACGTAAGCTTCAATTCAGGATATAACTATGACGCCTATGTTCAATATGATGATTATGGAGCAGTAATCCAAGTTGAGAATGTTCCAATTTTTTATGACGCATACGGTCGTATTATCCAAGCTGGAAATGTGGATATTAGTTATAATGATCGACGCCTTGTCCGCGTAGGTGGAATGCGCGTAATCTATAATAACTATGGATACTACTCACATTGCGTAGGGGTTATAAATGTTTTCAATCCATATTATGTATATCGTCCTTGGCATATTTATTACGCAAGACCAATGTACACTCATGTAATAGTGTATGACTATCCATACAGGAGATACTATCACCCTGTGCGTTATAGCTATAACGATCATATCCGTTATTACCGAAACCGAGACCGTGTTGCATACCACAATACCCGACGTGAATTCTATCGTCCGGGAAGCCGAACCCATCAAAAAGATGGACGTGTGGTCCGAAACAATGATTTTGATCCAAACCGCACGAATACAATGATTGCCAATAGTGGACGGAACAATCAATCCGTACAGAATTCTCGTACTAATGATAAAAGAACCACACGAAGCAATGACAATACAGTTCGAAATGCCAGTACAGGCAGAACAAATGTTAACACTAGAAATAATGAGAATAGAATTAATTCCTCTAATTCCAGAGAAAATACTAGTACTCCAATTAAAACTGCTAATACTCGTAGCTCCATATCTAACAGCAATGTTAGGTCAACTAATGGAAGTAATGTATCGAACACAAGAACAGTTAGGAATACTTCTACACCCGCAAATGTTTCTAACAATAGAAGTGCCTCTGTAAGACAAAATAAAACAACAGCTCCGGTAAGAGCCGCTACAAATACAAGTACGGTTGGAAATACAAGTACTCCGGTGCGAAGCAGTTCTACCGTAAATAGTTCTAGGGGAAATTCCTCTAGACAAAGCAACAGTGTAAGAACAAGAGGATAAAGATGATGGGGGGGTAGCAAGGAAAAAGGGTGATGGATAATTAACCTCTCGACTGCGCTCGAGGTGACATAAGTACTCAAAATAACATATTACAAATAGTTTTGGTTGGTTGGTTGAACCTCCGCAACTCATCATCGATGAAGAGCGGAGGTTTTTTTTATTCAGAATTCTTAATTCTAAATTAGTAAAGCCATCTTTCGGGTAAGCTCCCTCCTACTATATTTCTCAATTCCACGAGGTGAAACTTTTAGAATATTTTTCTTATAGTCATTGTAATATCGCAAAATTTGAACCTTTAGCATATTCTCCTCTTCATAATTGAAAAACTTACCTGTTTTGGTTTCTTCAATAATATTTTCAATATCGCTATTCTTTGGTCCTAAGGCAATAATAGGCCGATTGGCAACCAAATATTCAAATAGCTTTCCGGGAATAATGGCTCGGGTCTCAGGGCTATCTATTTCTACCAGAAGAAGTAATTGGCTCTGATTTTGTAATTTGATTGCCTCAGAATGCGACACATAGCCCATAAAATTTGATAACTCAAAAAGACCATTATTTTTAAGGCTATGCTTAACTTCCTCGCTTACCGTTCCCGCAAATTTTAATTGTAGATCTCTTTTAAATGAAGGAGTTTCAATAGAAATCTCACTTAAGACTTTCCATAGAATTTCAGGATTGCGTTCGCTTAATACAGAACCAATATGGGAAATAGAAAATTTATCATCTAAAGGAACTTCTAGTTTTTCGACATTATCATAGCCATTTGTGATTACTGAAATAGGTGTTTTGGTTATGGCTTCGAATTCCTTTTTTGTAGTAGGACTCGTAACCACAATCATATCTGCAGTATTGAGTACCTCCGCTTCCAATTCCTTGTGTTTTCTTTCCGAAGTCTTATTCAGTCGAAGTGATTTGTGATAATGAATGGTCGTCCAGGGATCTCTAAAGTCCGCAATCCATCTTATTCCGAGCTCCTGTTTTAGCATTGATCCAATTAAATGAAGACTATGAGGTGGCCCTGTGGTTATCAGTACATCAACTGGATTATTGGAAATATATTCGGATAGAAATTTTACTGAGGGCTTTACCCAGCCCACTCGGGCGTCTGGAATAAAGAAATTCCCTCTTACATAGAGCATTAGCTTTTCAACTGCGGACATTTCCTTCTTCGAAATAATGCCACTGCTTATCTGCTTGGTCTTCTTTCTAGAAAATAAATTTGCTAATTGATAAGGTTCTTTGATCGGCTGTTTTAATATTTCGATATCACTGGGAATCTCAGTAACTAAGTTTTTATCGACCAATGGATAGTTGGGATTTTCAGGAATGTAAACTATGGGTTCAATCCCGAAATCGCGGAAATATTTCACAAACTTCAACCATCGTTGTACCCCTGGACCTCCCGCTGGAGGCCAATAGTATGTGATGATTAAAGCTCGTTTCATTCTTTCTCAACTTCTTTCTTCCGAAAAGCAAAATACAGTCCACTCAATAAAATAAGGAGGAATATTACACTGCTCACCAACGAAATTGTACTTCCCGTTTGTATCACTTTGGGCTCAAACTTAAACTCAATTTTATTATTCCCTGGAGGAATTACCATAGCCCGCAACAAATAATCGGCTCTAAAATATTCCGCCGGCTTTCCGTTGATATACGCATTCCAACCTTTCGGATAATAAACTTCCGAAAAGATTGCCAACTGAGGAGATTGGGACGAAGTTTCATAAGTGAGATGGTTGGGCTGGTATTTGAAAAGATCTATGGTTGCGCTACTATCCCTTGCGATTTTTTCATTGGGAATTTTTGAAAGAAATTCCTTGTTTACAACCGCCGTGCTTTTGGTATCCAAACTGTCCAAAAGTGCGATTTCCTGATTGGCATTCTCAGCAGGGAGTACATCTTCAACAAACCAAGCACTGCCGTTTGCATACGGGTTTCGTTGTGCGATTGGTCCGCCATTTTTGTTTTGGATAATAATATATCGAACGTTCAGCATATTAAGAATGCCAATATCCCCCTTGCTGATATAAAATTCAAACAGATCCTGCATTCGGCCCGGTTTGGCCGCGTGATATCCACCCAAGGCATTGTGAAAATAACTGGCTCGTCCACTGTTGAAGGCATTGACCGTAGCGTCATAAACTCGAAAATGTCCGTCATCTTCCAGAATTTGCGCATCAGCGCCATTTTTTTGAAAAGGTTGGTCAACCAGTCTTGCCTGCACAAAATCTTCTTCATTTACATATCTTCTGTCAACTCCCACCAAATCGATAATAACAAGTATAGACAATATCGCTACGGCAACTCCTTTTTTCATTTTTCCCTTTATAAAAGCCCATAAGGCTGCCGCAGACAAAAGAACAAAGATCAAAGAACGCCAAGCATCCGAAGTAAAAAGAGCCATTCTATCCTCTCTAATTGCCTCAACAAAAGGCAAGCCCATTTCGTCCCTAAAATAACTATCGTAGGGACTGGCGAAATTGAACAAGGAGGATTTGAAAAGGATAAACAAAAAGGCAATTCCTCCTACGATTCCAGCACTCCAAAAAAACGATTCCGTTTTCTTCTTTTCATCCATCGATTTATCAAAGAATTTATGAAGACCGACAATCGCAAGTATTGGGAGCACCAATTCAATTATCACTTGTATGGAGGAAACGGCGCGGAACTTATTGTACATAGGCACGTAATCAATAAAAAACTCCGTAAGTCCGCTAAAATTTCTTCCCCACGAAAGTAGAAGTGTAAGGATAACAGCAGAAACAGTCCACCATTTGAATCTTCCACGAAGCAAAAACAAGGCTAAAACCGCAAGGAAAATGACAATCGCTCCAATATATGCCGGTGCACCTACAAAGGTTTGGTCGCCCCAATACATTGGAATTCCCGATAAAAATTGGTTGGCTTCCTGAGGAGAAGCTCCCATTTTCAACAATTCTTCTACCGTTTTTGAATCCTTTGGAAATGCTTCAGAAGAACTTCCTCCCATAAATCGTGGTATGAACAGGTTAAAACTTTCCAATCTTCCGTAGCTATATTCGGTTATATAATCGAAATCAAGGCCGTGTTCGTTATCCTTTGGCGTGCCATCGGCATTAATGGTGAGTTCGGTTTTTCCCCTGGTCGAGGTATCGGCATATTCCTTGGTTGCCAGGATGTTTGTGGCATTAAGTCCCAGTGCGATGATAGAGGCAATAGCCATTATCCCGATCGCCTTAAAATAATGTGGTAAAATTTTCTTTTTAAATGCATCAATGAGAAAAACAATAGCGATTATTATTCCCAAAAGCATCAAATAATAAGTCATTTGAAAGTGGTTGGCTACCAATTCCAACGCAAGGGAAACGGTAAGCAAAAGAAATCCGTAGAGATATTTTCTTCTAAAAGTGAGAAAAATTCCGCTCAACACAAGTGGCATATAAGCTATGGCGTGGGCTTTGGCGTTGTGCCCAACTCCCAGAATTATTATCAAATAGGTAGAAAAACCAAATGCCAATGCTCCAAGGAAAGCCAATTTATAATCTACTTTCATTACGAGCAGAAGAATGTACATTCCTATAAAATAGAGAAACAGATAATCTGCCGGTCTCGGTAAAAAACGGATGGCAAGATCAAGTTGTTTTATGTAGTTGTTTGGGTATTTGGCTCCCAATTGATAGGTAGGCATGCCTCCAAAAGCGGCATCCGTCCAATAGGTTTCCTCGCCGGTTGATTTCCGAAAGTCATTTTGTTGTTTGGCCATTCCTGTATATTGAACAATGTCACTTTGGAATATTTTCTTTCCCTGTAAAACAGGGTTAAAGTATGCCAGTGCTGCTATTATAAACAACAGAATTACAACGAGATGCGGGAGAAGCTTTTTAAGATTGGACTGCATAATCGAACATGTCAAATTGAAGTGGGGAAATTAGTTAAAATAAGCTAGAAATACGAAGGAATAAATACTTGAAAATTCGTGCGGATTCACGACTCCTTCGGATAACGTCTGATTGTTAGGTTCATTTAATATTGTCAGTGCGCTATTATTATATTCCAATAAAACCTCAGACTTCTTTTGATAGACAGGAACATTTTTAAAATCAACAATATCGAGTGATTAAAAATAAAAAAGCCCGATGGAATTTGTCTTACCATCGAGCTCTTGACTTTTAAATATTCCCTTGCAGGAAAAGTTTATTTGCTTAGACCTTTCTTCGTCGTCTTCCACCAGTACCAGCGGTTTGGGGGCGTTCACTACCTCTACGACCTTTTCCGGCAAATTTGGATTTATCTCCGCCACCTTCATAACCACCACTTCGGCGTTTTTTGAAATCTCCTTGGCGTCCTCCTCCACTTTCACTTCGGCCACGGCTACTTCCTCCGCTTCGTCTTCCGCGATCGCTTCGACCACCGCCAGAGCGACCAGTGTCTTTACTTATTTCTATATTGATTTGTCTTCCCTCCAATTTGAAATCCTTAAAGATTCCCATTACCAACTCCTGATGTTTTGTATCTGTGTTGAAAAAGGAAAAACTATCTTTCACATCGACTTTATAAACATCATCTCTTCCCAGTTGAAGTATATCTCGAAGGAAGTCTTTTAAACTCATCCAATCAAAATCATCTTTTCCTCCAATGTTTAGGAAATAACGAGTGCTCTCTTTGTCTTCTGATTCTGCATAACTGCGATCCCCAGAGATGTTTAGATCTTTGGAGCTTTTGTAATAATTGAAAAAACGAGTAAATTCAACCGAGAATACTTTTTTAATTATCTCTTCTTTGGAGAAATCTGCCAGCACCTCATTGATATTCGGAAGATAGGGATTGATCTCATCATTGATCTTCGTTTCCTTGATAGTATTGGCGAGATGGAACAACTGAACTTCACAAATCTCCATTCCTGAAGGAATTTCCTTGGCGATGAACTGTTTTTGAATAATCTTTTCAATAGTTCTGATCTTTCTAACCTCGCTTTTTGAAACGATTACCATAGAAATACCTGTTTTCCCGGCACGACCTGTACGACCACTACGATGGGTATAGATTTCTATTTCATCTGGCAATTGATAATTTATAACGTGTGTTATATCGTCCACATCAATACCCCGGGCAGCAACGTCGGTTGCTACGAGCATTTGAATTTGCCGTGCACGGAATGACTTCATAACCATATCGCGCTGGCCTTGGCTCAAATCGCCATGTAGTGCAGCGGCATTATAGCCATCTTCAATAAGCTGCTCTGCAACCTTTTGGGTATCGCGTTTGGTTCGGCAAAAAATTACCGAGAAAATATCCGGATTTGCATCTGCCAATCTTTTTAGTGCATTGTAACGATCTCTGGCATTAACCAAATAATACTCGTGTGTAACATTATCGGCGCCTTTGTTTTTTGTCCCCACAGTTATTTCAACCGGAGTATGCATAAACTTCTTGGCGATCGTTGAAACCTCTTTTGGCATAGTTGCGCTAAAGAGCCAAGTGCTTTTATCTTTAGGTGAATGTGAAAGAATTTCAACAATATCATCATAAAAGCCCATGTTGAGCATTTCATCCGCCTCATCGAGGACACAATATTCTATTTTTGAAATATCCACTAAACCACGACCAATCATATCTTTCATACGACCTGGAGTAGCGACGATTATCTGTGAACCTCTTTTGATTTGGCGCGCTTGATCGGTAATACTTGCACCACCATAAATTGCCGTAACGTTTAAACCTGGCAAATATTTGCCATAAGCGATCATTTCATTGGTGATTTGAAGGCAAAGTTCACGTGTAGGCGAAAGGATAAGACCTTGGGTAGTTCGACTATCGATATTGATTTTTTGCAACATTGGGAAACCAAATGCTGCTGTTTTTCCAGTTCCCGTCTGGGCTAGCGCTACCATATCGGTCTCGCGGTCTAATAAGATTGGGATTGCTTTTTCTTGTACTTCCGACGGGGTTTCAAAACCCATGTCGGTGATGGCTTTTAGAAGATTCTCTTCCAAGCCGAGTGCTTTAAATGCTGTCATTTTTTAGTAATAAGATATTTTTATATGTGTGCTAATGGGAAGCGACTGGACATATAAAAAACGGACAGCTTCACTCTAACACCTCCCCACCCTGGGGAATTTCCTCAAAAATCCAAAGTAACTGATACTTGATTTTTACGAGGGTGCGAAACTAAACTATTTTTCTGAACTGACAACTACAGTTATGAGTTTTTTTTAAAAACTAAATTTAGTGGTGTTCAAAAATTACATTTTTAGAATTGTTGTCCGGTTAAGGATCACATTTTTGTCCTACACGGCGCACTAGATGCGGTATGGGGTTTCATGGCTAATCATTACTTTTATCGGACAACAATGATTTTTAAATAAGATATTAACATGTGTTGGGGCTAAGAAAACGCAAAGGTTTAAAATGAGATTAATCAACAGTTAATTAAATTGATTTGGCATGATATTTTAAGTCTATCTTGGCAAATGTTCTTTTAAATTCCATTCTAATTTAAATATCTTTATAAAAAAAAATAATCTATGGACGGATTTTTATCATTCTTGGGGCAGATCCCTTGGTGGGCTTGGGTGCTTATTTTTTTACTCATCGTTGCCATTCGGGATATATTTTTCAACAAATATCATGCGGTTAGTCATAATTTTCCCATTGTCGGGCACTTTCGATATATGCTGGAAAGCATAGGCCCGGAATTGAGGCAATATATTGTTGCCAACAACCGGGAGGAACTTCCCTTTAATCGTATTGAGCGCAGTTGGATTTATGCTTCGGCCAAGAACGAAAACAATTATAAAGGGTTTGGAACGGATCGAGATATTTTTAAACCCAATTATATTTTTATCAATAATTCCCTTCTTCCTTTTAAGATTGAAAAGGACAATCCCAATTATAAAAATCCTTATTTTCTGCCCTGCGCAAAAGTTATGGGCAGCTACAATAAGCGCAAAAGACCTTACCGGCCTGCCTCTGTTATAAATGTTTCGGCCATGAGTTTTGGTTCGCTTTCCGCAAGAGCCGTCACCGCTCTGAACAAAGGTTGCGCTATGGCATATTGCTACCAGAATACAGGGGAAGGCGGGCTTTCTCCCTATCACAAACAAGGAGCCGATGTAGTGTTTCATTTTGGAACGGGTTATTTTGGGGTGCGCGACGATGATGGAAATTTCTCCTTGGAAAAACTTGTAAAACTTGTAAATGATAATCCACAAGTTAGAGCTATTGAAGTTAAACTCTCCCAAGGTGCAAAACCGGGGAAAGGTGGCGTACTTCCAGGTGCGAAAATAACCCAGGAACTTGCGGAAATCCGTCACGTACCTTTGGGCAAAGATGTGCTTTCCCCACCGGTTCATTCCGCTTTCACTGGAATAAAAGGTTTGGTGGAGTTTGTGGAAGAAATTGCAGAAGCAACCGGGTTGCCCGTGGGAATCAAATCGGCCGTGGGCAGAATGAACGAGTGGACAGAATTAGCCAAGATAATGAAAGAAACGAATTCAGGACCTGATTTTATTACCATCGATGGTGGTGAAGGTGGTACGGGCGCGGCGCCTCCAAGTTTTGCCGATCACGTTTCATTACCATGGATCTTCGGATTTGCCGAAGTTTATAAGGTTTTTAAAAAGCACGATCTCTGTGACCGACTCGTTTTTATTGGTAGTGGAAAGCTGGGATTTCCGGCTGCAGCAGCCATGGCATTTTCAATGGGCGCAGATCTAATAAACGTAGCTCGTGAAGCCATGATGTCAATAGGTTGCATTCAAGCCCAATTATGCCATACCAATCGTTGTCCCACAGGAATCACAACTCAAAATAAATGGCTTCAACGCGGGTTAAATGTTGATGATAAATCTGTAAGGGCACATTTCTATTTTAAAAACTTCAGAAAGGAGTTGATTGAAATGACCCATGCCTGTGGGTATGAGCATCCTTGCCAATTTACGATGGATGATGTAGATCTTGCTGTTGGAGATAAAAACCTAATTAAAACCCTTGCCCAATCCTTTATGTACCACAAATGTCCTGTGCCTTTCGAAAGCGTAAAAGCACTTTCAAAAAGTGAATATCTAGGAGGAAATTACCACGAAAAAGAAGCTAGAAAAGAAGTGAAGTCCATGAAGAAAGAAAATCTGGTTCGATATTAATGGCCCATTTCAAAATTTAAGATTTAAAAGTTTATTAAACTATAAAGAAGCTGTCTCAACTGATAACACAAGCTAATTTTGGGACGGCTTTAATTATGTCCACAACTTTCTATTTCTTCTATATTTTAACATTATTGTCCGGTTAAGAATCATAATGAGATCCGCCGCGGCGGACATTTTCTTAATTGTATTTCCTTACCTACCAATATTTTATCCGCCGCGGCGGACAATATTCCGTTAGGCATTTATATAGCTAGAGAAATAGAACCCCATCGAATTCCCAATGCGCCGCGGCGGACTAGATGTGGTATCGGGTTTCATGGTTAATGAATACTTTTATCGGACAACAATGATATTTTATATTACTTGTACAGCAGTTCAAAACGACTTATTTTTGAAAGCTCATTTCAAGTCTATGACGGAAGTAACCCAAATCATTAGTTATGTCGCTTATCTCTTGCCGGCAATTGTCGTTGGGATTATTGCATATTATTTTTTCAAGGGTCATACTGCCAATGAGGAAGGACGAAGGAGGTACCTTGTTCAAAAGGAAGCCCAGAAACAGGTTTTACCTCTCAGACTTCAAGCCTATGAGCGCATCACTCTCTATCTAGAAAGAATTGACCCGATTAAACTATTGGTCCGCATTAAACCTTTTTCAGACTCCAAAGAGGATTACGAGAATCTCCTTGTTAAAACCATTGAGCAGGAATTTGAGCACAACCTTACTCAACAAATCTACGTTTCTCCAGAGTGCTGGAACTTAGTGATTGCGGCAAAAAACGCTACGATCAATGTTATCCGACAAAGCGCCATGCTCGAAAAAGAAGGAAATGTGGACAAAATGAGACAAGGAATAATTGAAAATTTTATGGAGGAAATAAGTCCTTCGCAAAAAGCTATTACCTACGTCAAAAGTGAAGTTGCGGAACTTTTCTAAGACCAAAATTATTTTTTAAACTTTGATTTCGTTGAGTTCACTATTTTTCTGTTTGGCATAGTGAAACCCACGATCCCACCATTGGGTCATCTTTTCCTTTTCAAAAATCAGTGAATTTGTAGTTAATACCGTGGGTGTATAATACAAGTTGATTATTACGTCTTTATTGGCAGCTACAAACTTTCCAATCCGAATATTCTGTTTTTCAATTCGGTCAGACATATAGTGATGAATGTTGGTAAGAAGTGTAAACGCATTTTTTGAGGGAAGACGATTGTAATAAGTAACCTCTGTTTCTAAGATGATAACATCCACAGTTGTTGCGCCTCGATTTATTGCCTCTTCAATAGGCACCATACTTCCAAAACCACCATCAGCATACTCACAACCATCTTTGATTGCCAGACTCATAAAAGGTGCAAAATTGCAGGAAATCCAAATCCAATCACAATAATCGTCGTAATTAAAATCATTTACCGACTTGTATTCTACCTGGTTTAACGAAAGATTTGATACCGTTACTACCACATCCTTATCCGAAGATTTCAACTTTTCAAATTCCGCTTCCGTAAGCGTTTTTTTAATTAGTTTTCGGAGGTTTAAGCTTTCTCCAAAGGTTTTTTTTCCTTTTAGGAAATTTTTCAACACGGTTAAATGTGCAATGGCTATTTGTCCGCCTCCGAATTTGTCCTTTTTAATAACAAAAGGGCAACTATTAAAAATACTATGCTGATCTACGCTGGTATAAACCTCTTTTACCTTATCTACCTTATTGAGAGACAAATGTGAAATCAAGAGACTTCCGGTTGAAGTGCCTACAAAAATATCGTAATTGATTTTCAGCTCATCAATTAGATATTGCGCCACGCCACCAGCGAATGCCCCTTTGCTGCCACCACCTGAAATAACCAGTGCTCTCATTCTTTAATTATTGAGGTTAAATAAATTGCTGCTTTCTCTGAAATTTGACTCTTAAGCGATTTCACCAGTTCGTATAGTTCTTGGTTCTCTATAACGCCTTTCAGAAGTTCCTTTGAGGATTTTGCAAAACGCCAAGTAGGATGAACACAGGCTTCGAGTAAATTTTTTAAGGTTTCAGTATCCCAAAGCTGAAGTTCGTTTACATATTCAAAAGCTTTTTCCCGGATTTCAAAACTGTATTCTGGTGAAGTGTAATGCTTCAATTCACTTAAATAGTTCGCCTTTTCAGAATCGCGATAATTCTCCGTAATCACTGCCAAGGCAAGCCAAAGTTGCCGAATGTTTTTATTCTGAAAACCCTCTATTCCTTCCGTTTGGTCCAGATTCTGCGCTCTTTCGGCAGGAAACTGTATCCATATTTGATACAAGGCAGTCTCCAAGGTTACATAAGAATCGTCATTTAGCAAGCTTTCATATTGCTTTTGAATTTCCTTCGGAATAATTTGAAGCGATAAAGCAACCGCTTGCCGAACATAAAGATTGTTACTTTCAAGGGCTTTCCGGTAAAGTGGCAATGTTTCTGAAATAGGTTCTCCCGCAAGTTGATAAACAACTTCTTGTCCTATAAAATCGTTTGGAAAGGTTAAGGCGGCTCGTAATTGTGCCTTTTTATCTTTCAACGGAATCGTACGCAACATAGATATATCAAAGTAGTTTTTGATAAAGTGGGATTTCATCAAGGATTGATAAGCTTCTTTACTCTGAAATGCACTCTGATGCAACCAGTTTTCTTCAAATTCAGTGATATCAATTTCCGAAACTGCTTTTACTTCGTTTAAAAAATCGGCCGTTGTAACAATTCCATATTTGTATTTCCTTAAATAATTTTGAATCGCAGTCTTAAAACTCTCGTCTCCAATTTTCTCCCTGAGAATGTGAAGTGCCCAGGCTCCCTTTTGATAAAAAGTAAGGGAACTCGCCTTTGGATTCAAAAGCGATTCTCCCTTGCCTTCATCACTGGATGCTTTTAACTGCTCGGCAGTTTGATATAATTGCCAATAATAATAGTCATCGCCAAAAATTTCCTTTTCCGCCAATAACGCGTAATAGGTAGCAAAACCTTCCTGTAGCCAATGGTCGGCATCGGTCTTTGCGGTAACCATATCGCCAAACCACTGATGTGCCAGTTCGTGAGCGTTTACATTTAAATAATTACGGTCGTTAAATCCAATGGAATCGACCATAAATGCTTCGGAAAAAAACGTGGCTGTTGTATTTTCCATTCCGGCATATAAAAAATCGCGTAAGGGAACTTGCTTATAGTCTTCCCACGGAAATGAAACTCCGATTTCCTTTTCCAAAAAATCAAAAATCTGTTTGCTGTACCGATAGGTGGGTTCTACTTTTAAAGAATCTTGGGGCTTGTAAAAAAGTTTCAGGGGAATTCCAGAGTTGGAAGTCAATTCTTTTTTATCGAAATCGCCAATGGCGAAGGCAACTAAATAGCTGGACATTGGTTCCTTCATATCAAAATACCAGTAATTCTGATGATTCCTCTTTTCCGTTTTCATCAATTTCCCATTGGCGATAACTGTGTTTTCCTCTGGTGAAACTATGGTCAGATCAAATTCAATTTTATCGTTTGTATCATCAATGCTCGGCAACCAGTGGGAAGTGTATTTTCCTTGACCTTGGGTCCAGATTTCATTTCCAAAAAAATAAAGCGTCTGTTTCGGCTTGGCTTCATACGTAAAAAACACAGTGTACGTTTGGTTCTTCTCAAAATCGGAAAGTATCCATATTTTGTCAGTTGTGGCCTTCACCTCCACTCCTTCCAATGCATAGTCTATTAATTTAATATCCTTCGCGTCCAAATAAATGGAATCGGTATTTTGAAGGATTTAAAGGAATATTTTATAGCTCCTTTTATACTTTTTTCTGCCATATTGGGGGTTAGGGTAGCCTCAACTTTTAAGAAATCGACAACTTCAATTTGTTGTGGGAACGCTTCGCCATAAAAAGAAAATAAGAAGATTATAAAGATATAGTAGCGTCCAGACAAGTTCCGAAATCTAGCCAGCCACTCAATCTTTGAAAATGAAAGCATAAAAAAAGGTTATTCTTGACTACCAAAAATAACCTTTTTAAAATCTATGAAGCGATATTTTCTACTCTAATATGATTCTCTTTACGCCCGTTCCATAGGAATTTTCGATATTCAAGAAATAGATCCCAGAAGAAAGATTAGTAACATCAAAAGTAAAATTGGTCAATTCTGCGGAGGTTTTAAAATAATATGTTTTAACCGTTTGGCCATCGACTGTGTTTATAGTAATCCGAGTATTGCCATCAGGATAATTTGCACTTATCTGAAAGATGCCCTTTGCCGGATTTGGATACACAGAAATATCAAAAACCCTAGTATTATCAATATGGTTGACGCCCAAAATATTTCCATAAACCATTGGGTTGTTGCTCTGGTTTATAATGTGGGTATCCACATAATAGATGGGGTTTGCGCCATCATTACAATCCGGACAGGTTTGTCCGGAAACACAATCGGGATTGTTGGGATGACAATAGTCCTTATAAGTAGGATGGAAACGATAATCCAAATCAAAAGTGGTTCCTATATACGGAGTCATATCATAGATATCTGGCGGGGAAATCGCTCCTGGGCACCAACCTGCCCTATTATATTGCCAAGTTCCTCGTTGCCCGGTACATCCATCTGGATTTGGATTGCATATATTCCACAAATGCTGTGTGAAGGTTTGTGTGCCATTAATATCCAAATAATGGGTTGCATTATAAAATTCTGCGGCATTTCCGGTATTATTTGCCCCCCAATTGTGCCCGGTGTTTGAAACACGCAAATGAGACGCTTGCACCGCCTGTGGAATATCAATATTAAAAGTAGGCACTGGCTGCAGATTCGCAGGATCGCCAAAACTATAGCTGTCGTCCCATATCTCGATCACGTCGCTATAGGCATATTCAGGGGTTCCTGCGGCATAATCCATATCAAGACTAAGCTGCCAGCCACCCGTTCCCCAAGTGTCAATAAAAACCCGCAATTCTACTTCGCCTTGTAATAAGGATCTATAATCTGTAACATCCAATTGGTGACTACAAGCTACTCCATAGGGAGTAATATATCTAATAAGCTGGATCCAGTTACCATCCGGTGCTTTTACATCGATAAAAGCCCATCGGTCCCAGTCATCACATCCACCGGTAATATTTGGACAGGCAACTTCCAAGAAAGCATTTATCTCATTATAACCACCAACAAATTGAGGAAATGTATAGATTCCGTAAAACCAACGGCTGTTATCACCTCCAAACTCTATGACTACATTTTCTAAACTGGTAACCATCTGTGTGGAAGCTGTACTAACCACATTAATATTACGCGTAATTGATGTTTCATCGCCCGCAGAAGTTCTAGCCGTCATTATTATCTCGTGGTTTCCATAACTTTCCGGTGTCCACAAATAATAATAAAACCCAATATTCTCCTCAGCGTCATATTCAGTACCGTCAATAGTAATTTTAACTTCAGAAATAGTATCAGGGTCATCTACTGAAGCATTCATATAAATGGGATACGCCCTAAGTTGTGGCATCTCAAGCGGATAATCCTCAGTTAATCTAGTAGTTAACTCTAGTGTTGTCAGGGAATGATCACCGGCAAAGACCGAGATATGGACCAGCAGGGATAAAGCAATTAAAAAGTAGGTTTTTTTCATTGTATAGAATTATTAAATTAGCCAATCGATTGACAAATATATCATTTCTCAATTCCAATGGAGTGGTTCCACTTCATTTTTGGCAAATAAAGAGCCATCTCTTATGACTACCAACCACCTGCAAACACCTATAGATCACTTAAAGGGACTATGGCCTAAACGTGCTGAAATGCTCAAAAAGGAGCTGGGTATCCATACGTTCCAAGATTTGCTGAACCTATTTCCAAATCGTTATCTGGATCGGACGCAGTATTACAAAATCTCCGAATTACAGCAAACAAATGCCGAAGTCCAGATTGTTGGAAAAATAACCCATATCAAAACAGTTGAGCAAAAACGTGGTAAAAGGTTGGTTGCAACTTTTACCGATGGCACACAGCAAATGGAATTGGTGTGGTTCAGGGGAATAAAATGGATGCGGGAAAACATAAAACTGAATAAGGCTTATGTGATTTTCGGAAAAACAAAATATTTCAACGGCAGCTTTTCCATGCCACATCCCGAAATGGAACTGCTCGATGCGCACGAAAAAAGTATCCGCTCGGCCATGCAACCTGTTTATCCTTCAACTGAAAAATTGGCGAATAGCGGTGTAACAAATAGGGTGTTAAATACCCTGATGCAACAATTGTTTTTGGAGAGCAAAAACGGCTTTGTTGAAACCCTTCCAAAACCTCTTTTGGAACAACTTAAATTAGTATCAAAAAGTGAGGCACTTTTCAACGTACATTTCCCGAAAAGTCAGGCACATTTGGCACGGGCGCAATACCGTTTAAAATTTGAGGAACTGTTCTATATTCAACTGCAATTAATTCGAAAAAACCTGCTCCATAAATCGAAAATTAAAGGTTATCCTTTTGAGAAAATAGGTGATAATTTTAACAACTTTTTTTCGCAACATTTACCCTTCGAATTGACCGAAGCACAGAAGCGGGTAATCAAGGAAATCCGCAACGATTTAGGGAGCAATGCCCAGATGAACCGACTTTTGCAAGGAGATGTTGGAAGCGGGAAGACCATAGTAGCCTTCATGTCAATGTTAATAGCCCTTGACAACGGTTTTCAGGCTTGCTTGATGGCTCCGACTGAAATTTTGTCAGTCCAACACTTTACTGGTTTAAGTGAATTATCTAAAAAACTGAATACCAGTATAGAACTGCTTACGGGATCAACTAAAACTTCAAAAAGAAAAGAAATTCATAAAAAACTAGAAAATGGCGAATTAGACATATTAATTGGTACGCATGCCCTGCTTGAAGAGAAGGTAAAATTCAAGAATTTGGGACTTGCAATTGTGGATGAACAGCACCGGTTTGGGGTGGAGCAACGGAGCAAACTTTGGCACAAAAATGATTATCCCCCACACGTACTTGTGATGACCGCCACCCCTATCCCCCGCACCCTCGCCATGAGCGTTTATGGCGACCTGGATATTAGTGTTATTGACGAACTTCCGCCAGGTAGAAAAGACATTAAAACAGTGCATCGGTATGATGCAAATAGACTGAAGGTTTTTCACTTTATTAGGGACGAAATTTCCAAAGGAAGACAAGTTTATATTGTGTACCCATTGATACAGGAAAGTGAGACCATGGATTATAAGGATTTGATGGATGGATACGAAAGTATTGTACGTGAATTTCCGCTACCCAAATATCAGGTTTCCATTCTCCACGGACAAATGAAACCTGCCGACAAGGAATATGAAATGGACCGTTTTGTAAAAGGCGAAACGCAAATAATGGTCGCAACTACCGTAATTGAAGTTGGAGTGAATGTTCCAAATGCCAGCGTGATGATTATTGAAAGTGCAGAACGCTTCGGACTTTCCCAATTGCACCAATTGCGCGGTCGTGTAGGTCGTGGCGCCGAACAAAGCTATTGTATTTTGATGACCAGCTACAAACTTTCGGCCGATGCGAAAACCCGTTTGCAAACTATGGTACGCACAAGCGATGGCTTTGAAATTGCAGAAGTAGATTTAAAACTTCGCGGTCCTGGCGACTTGATGGGCACCCAACAAAGTGGCGTATTAAACCTTCGTATCGCCGATATCGTAAAAGATTCTGAGATATTGAAAATCGCCAGAAGTTATGCAATGCAAATTCTAAAGGCTGACCCCAATCTTTCTTCCGAAGAAAACGTTCCTGTTAAAAACACCTATTCCCAGTTGGTGAAGTACCGGAATATTTGGAATTATATTTCGTGACGGGAAGTGAGCATCATTTTGTTTAATTGGCTCTTTGCTCATTTCTAGATTATTAAAAAAAATTGAATGTAACTGAATAATAGTTACTCCGTGATTTTATATATTTGTATATGAGTAAGATTGAAAAACTTTTAGAGAAGTTTAAAAGTGTTCCAAAAGACTTTACTTGGGACGAACTTGTAAAAATCTTGAACCATCTAGATTATTTTGAAGTTAAAAATAAAGGAAAGACTAGAGGTTCACGATGTAAATTTTCTAACAAAGAAAATGACATTATAAGCTTACATAAGCCCCATCCCTCGAATATTGTTAAACAATATGTTATTAGACAACTATTAGAAAAGCTAGAATTATGACAAATTATATAAAACACAAAGGGTATATCGGAACGGTTGAGTTTAGCGCGGAGGACAATTGTCTTTATGGTAAGATTATCGGTATAAATGATTTAGTTAATTATGAAGCACGGTCTGTAGATGAGCTACAAGATGCTTTTAAAGATGCGGTTGAGGACTATTTAGAAACATGTGAGCAATTGGGAAAAGAACCCGATAAGTTTTTTAAAGGAGTTTTTAATGTTCGTGCTGGCTCTCCAAGACATAGAAAACTCGCTATGATTGCGGATAAAAAGAAAATGAAACTAAACGAACTGGTCAACGTGGCTTTTGACTATTTGATTAAAAATGAGGACGAAGTGTTGAAATAGTTTTTAAGTAAACAATAAATCCTATTTTCTTAATTCGACTAAAATACATCGCTTTAGTAATGAAGCAACTAGCACATTAGAAGATATTGAAAATCGCCAGAAGCTATGCTGTGCAAATCCTAAAGGCTCACCCTAATCTTGCTTCCGAAGAAAACGTTCCTGTTAAAAACACCTATTTCCAGTTGGTAAAGTATCGGAATATTTGGAATTATATTTCTTGAGCAATTATTTACAGCTTTTCAAATCTTTGTACGCATAATTTAATTAATTTTGTACGTATAATAATAGACCATGGAAACAAAATTGACATTAAAACTTAATCAAAACGTGATTGAGAAAGCAAAGGAATATGCCGCGATAAAAAAAATAAGCCTCTCAAAAATCGTTGAAACCTATCTTCAAAGCTTAACTGATGATAAAAAAGAAGATGGATTTGAAATTTCTCCCTTCGTAAAAAGTTTGGCTACTGGAGTGAAGATTTCAGCCGATTTGGACCACAAAAAAGAATATGGGGATTACTTAGCAGAAAAATACAAATGAGGAAAAGACTGTTTTTGGATACAAATATTATGTTGGATTTACTTGGCGAGAGAGTACCCTTTTATGAACCCGCAGCAAAACTAGCAACTTTGGCTGACAAAGGAGTAGTCGATATAATAGCCTCTCCTCTATCCTTCGCTACCATAAGCTATATACTTTCAAAGGTTGAAAAACCGAAAGTGGTGCTTGAAAAATTGAGGAAATTTAAAATTATTTGTGAAGTCTGCAAACTTGATGAACAAATTTTAGAAAAAGGACTTAATGCCTCCTTTGATGATTTTGAGGATTCCCTGCAATATTTTAGTGCATTGGATGCAGACTGTGATGTAATCATAACTAGGAACGCAAAAGATCTCAAGAAATCGCTCCTACCTGTAATGAGTGCTGATGAGTATTTAAAAAGTATCCAAAAGTAAGATAGGAACAGAAAAACTATCGTATAAATCCATAGAAACAGTTACTTTCGCAAAAAATTATCCTCAATGAGTTTTTCTTTCCGTTTGGCAGCTTGCCTTATCCTCTTTTCAACACTCTCTAGTAATGCCCAAGTATTCAATCAATATTATAATCAAATCGTCGAAAACACTTCCTCAGAAAACATTCTCAATGATCTGATTACTTTTGAAGATTTTGGTGTAAAAGAACCAGGAACCCAAGCAATTTTAAATACGAAAAACTGGATAATCTCCCGATACCAAAGTCTGGGCTATAGTGATATTGAAACGCAACCTTTCACTGTTTATGGCCAACCAACTTCAAATATTATTATTACAAAAACAGGTAGTGTACATCCAAATACTTTTGTGATTATTGATGGACACTACGACACTGTAAACGGCCCAGGAACCAACGATAATGGAAGCGGCACCGTATTAATTTTGGAACTGGCAAGATTGCTAAAGGATGTGGATACGGAATACTCCATAAAATTCATTCATTTTAGCGGTGAAGAGGAAGGTTTGATAGGCAGTCAGTATTACGTAAACCACACGGTAATTCCAGAGAATCTGGATATCAAATTGGTTTTAAACATTGACGAAGTAGGTGGCGTTGCCGGAATGAACAATAATACTATTGTTTGCGAACGCGACAGAAATCAACCACCGAGTTCAAACAATGCCGAATCTGCCGTGGTAACCCAAGAAATGGCAAACTGCTTTGGGCTTTATTCAGATCTTCAGACAGAAATATCCTACGCATACGCGTCCGATTATATGCCTTTTGAAAACAATGGTGAAATAATCACCGGGATTTATGAAAAGAATGAGTCCCCATACCCTCATGGACCAAACGACCTTCTTGAAAATATGGATCCCAGTTACGTTTATGAAGTAACCAAAGGCATTGTGGGATCTGCTTTGCATTTTGCCGTGGGAAGAGAATCGCTAGGAATTTCTGAAAATAATTTGAACGAAGGCATAATCGTTTCCCCAAATCCTTCTAAGGGGAAAGTTAGCATCCAATTAAATCTTTCCTATTCAGATCAAGTAGAACTTGAAGTTTTTGATATTTCAGGGAAAAGTGTTTATAGCACTTCCCTTAGCGATAAAAACACCAATTTGGACCTAAGTTTTCTACAAAGTGGAAATTATAATTTCGTCTTTAAGAGCAAGGACACTGCTATTGTAAAAAGAATTTTACTTTAAGAAGGATCTTAAAAATAAGGCAACAAAAAACCGTCCCAAAACTAGTTTTTGAGACGGCTCCTTTTATAATAACCTAAATATTATTTTAATTTTTTCTCACGCTTTGCTGCTCTTTTTTCATCCCAACTCTCTTTAAGTGCGCCACCTATCCAGTAAGGCAATATGCCCACTAAAAAAAACATCAGCCAAAATCCGATGGTCAATACAATCATTATCGCGAGAAATCCTAAAAATTGGTCGAAAGTAAACATAGCAAAGAGTGTTTAATTATAATGCTCCAAAGATAAATGGTTTTTTTGGGATTATACAATAAAAATAGGCCATTTATCAACAACAAATAAACAACAGTACGGGTTGAACACCTTTTCGGTTTTCGTTACCTTTGCACAAGGATGCTTATTTTTGGAAAAAATGCTCCAACCCACACTCTTAAACCACTGATTCTTTTGAGTCTGCTAGCTAATAAAAAAAATATAAACAACTTCAAATTTAATTAATTCACCATGCAATATCGAATAGAAAAAGACACCATGGGCGAGGTAAAAGTACCCGCCGACAAGCTTTGGGGTGCACAGACTGAGCGCTCATTTGAGAACTTCAAAATCGGCCCAAACGCTTCTATGCCCTTGGAAATAATCCACGGATTCGCATATCTCAAAAAAGCAGCGGCCTATACCAATTGCGATCTCGGAGTACTTCCTGAAGAGAAAAGAGATTTTATCGCAAAGGTTTGTGATGAAATCCTAGCGGGAAAACATGATGACCAATTTCCCTTGGTAATCTGGCAAACAGGAAGCGGTACACAGAGCAATATGAACGTGAACGAGGTAATTGCGAACCGAGCACATCAATTGGCGGGAATGAAAATTGGTGAAGGAGAAAAGACACTGCAACCCAATGACGATGTCAACAAATCGCAATCGTCAAACGATACCTTTCCCACGGGAATGCACATTGCGGCATATAAAAAATTAATAGAGACCACTATTCCGGGAGTTGAACAACTTCAAAAGACCCTTTCCAAAAAAGCAGAGGATTTTAAGGATGTTGTAAAGATAGGAAGGACCCACTTTATGGATGCCACTCCCCTAACCCTTGGCCAAGAGTTCAGTGGCTATGCAGCCCAACTTAAACATGGAATAAAGGCTTTAAAGAATACATTGCCTCACTTGGCTGAACTCGCTTTGGGAGGAACTGCGGTAGGTACGGGTCTAAACACACCAAAGGGATACGACGTGAAAGTTGCGGAATATATTTCCAAGTTTACGGGATTGCCTTTCGTTACGGCTAAAAACAAATTTGAGGCTTTGGCTGCCCACGATGCGTTCGTTGAATCGCACGGAGCCTTAAAGCAATTGGCGGTATCCCTTAACAAAATAGCCAATGATGTACGAATGCTTGCAAGTGGACCCAGAAGCGGAATTGGAGAATTAAACATTCCCGCCAACGAACCGGGCTCATCTATTATGCCTGGGAAAGTAAATCCTACCCAATGTGAAGCATTGACAATGGTTTGTGCACAAGTTATTGGAAATGATATGGCAATTACCGTGGGCGGAATGCAAGGCCAATTTGAGCTTAATGTATTTAAGCCCGTAATGGCGGCCAACTTCCTTCAATCGGCAGAATTGTTGGGCGATGCTTGCGTTTCATTTGATGTGCATTGCGCACAGGGAATCGAACCTAACTATGAAGTAATCAAAAGACAACTCAACAACAGTTTAATGCTTGTTACTGCTTTGAATACAAAAATTGGGTACTATAAGGCTGCGGAAATCGCAAATACAGCCCATAAAAATGGTACTACTTTAAAGGAAGAAGCCGTAAACCTAGGATATGTATCAGCAGAAGATTTTGATAGGTGGGTTAGACCGGAGGATATGGTTTAAAAGATTTATATTCCAGTACAAACCAGCTTAAATAGGTTTATCTCCATTTCGGTTAAGCCCAATGCTCCATCTTAGGAACATTGGGCTTAAGTTATTTAAATTACTACCTTGTTATGTCCGCTGCTGTTTATTTATAAATTCCATGAAGCTGTTTCCTTGTTTTTGATTTTTTAGTATGTTAAACATCCTTTAATCTGTTCCTAATTGAACAGATTTGGAGTAACTTTAATAAAAACTAAACAAAAAGTATTAAATTATGAATATTCTATATCTACATGGCCTTGATGGGGATTTGGCCCCGGAGAAAAGAATCATCCTCCAGAAATACGGGAAAGTATTGTCCCCAGCGATTGATTATCGAACTGAATACAACAGTATCGAACTTTTGGTCGAGCAATTCAAAAATGAAAAGATTCAGGCAGTGATCGGCAGCAGCTTAGGTGGCTTTGTTGGTTATTATATTGCAGATGCGTATAAGGTTTCCTCATTGCTCTTTAACCCTGCTCTTGCACGTCGATCGGTGAGTCAGAAAATACCGGACTATAAAAACCCATATCTCAGTTTCAAACAGATTGTCTTGGGCGCTCAAGATGATGTAATAAATCCGAGAGATACTTTCACTTTTCTGTCCAAAAACCTTCAATCACATACTAATTACGATATCCACGTTCGACAAGATCTGGGACATCAGATAAACATTATAGCTTTTAAGGAGGAAGTGGAAGCTTTTTTTAAGAAAATATGATTTTTACGAGTTCAGAGTTATGAGTTATGAGTTATGTAAATTGAGTCATTAAAAATGATAACCCTTCCGGGGTTTAAAACCCTCGAAGGGTTAAGGAAAAGTGGATAAAAAAGTGGAAGCGCTGTGAATGGATAATCTTGCAACTGATTTTCCCAAGGATTACTTCGACGACATTGTTTCCAATCTGTGTTTGCACAATATCAAAAAATCAAAGGATAGGGAAGTAGCGTGTGCAGAAATTTTTAGAATTCTGAAACCAGGAGGAAAAGCAATAATTTCGGATTTTATAAATATTGGGGAATACACCAGAAAATTTAAAAATCTTGGAATGATGGTTCAGAAGGAAGGCACTTATTTTTTTGACACCTTTCCTCCATTGACCATAATAACAGCCCGTAAAAATTGAAATCTTGAACCTTCCCTGACTGTATTCTCCGACATAAACCATTTTCCAAGGAACTTTTTTACCGAAAACTAATTCTTGTCGCCATTCAATATTAGCTTCCACTCCCCAATTAGATAATTTTTTGATTTCTCGTTTATCTCTAGGTTTTGAATCTTCCATTCTAAATTAAATAAAAGTTCTATTTTTGATCTGTGCATAGAGAAATGGAAAAACCTAGAATGAGAAGGTCAGGATTAATGCCCACAAATGTTTCAATCTAGCAGGAAAACGCAATTACGAATGACGAGAATTTTCCTAAACCATTTCCGAATTACATCTTCCTTCTTAAAAATCCTAAGTTTACTTTTTTTCGTTTTCTTCTGTAGCAGCATGTATTCCCAAAGAGTTCGATTGGAGGGAAAGATTACCGCGGAAGCCGATGTAGATGTTGAGGGAATCAATATTTTTAATCTTTCCGATAACAAGGGAACTGTGACCGACGAATCGGGAGGATTTTGGATTGCCGTTGCTCTAAACGATACACTTTCGGTTTCCGCCGTTCATATTCAATCTACAACCTTAATTATTGGTAACGAACAAATGGTTACCAAAAAAATAACTATTAGCCTTAGTGAGAAAATGAATGAGCTGGCCACGGTTACCTTACGAAAGCCTCTCACGGGCTACATTGGAACAGACGCCAACATCATTCCAACAAAACAGCCTATTACCGCCACTTCCATTGGTCTGCCAAACGCCGATTTAAAACAATTGTCCAAAACCGAACGGCTACTATACTCGGCGACTTCAGGCCCTATTGATGCACTTGTCAATATGATTTCAGGCAGAACAAAAATGTTGAAAAATCGCTTAGAGTTTGAAAAAACCAACCAATTGACGCTATCTCTCTTGGATAAATTTCCCGAAACATATTTCACAGATGCCTTAAAAATAGAGCAGTTTAAAGTCTATTCCTTTATCTTTTATTGTGAGGATGATCCGGATTACCAAAAGACGATGAAAGGAAATAGTATGGAAATTATTGAGTTTTTAGAAAGAAAAAGCAAGGAGTATCGGTTGAGTCTGGAGAATACAAAAAATGAAGAATAATAACGAAAAATCACGAATCATCCTACTCTCCGATCTTTGGGGAATAGAAAAATCTGATTGGATAACATACTACCGAACGGCTCTAGAGAGGTACTTTGAAATAATATATTACGATTCCTGCGAGTTGGGAAACGTGGATAAAAGTGATTATTCCGAAGAAAAACTGCATCATCAATTTGTCCATGGCGGAATTGAAACAGCCACTAAAAATTTATTGCTCAAGGCCAATGATGCCAAAAATATTTTAGGATTTAGCGTAGGTGGATCTATTGCCTGGAAAGCAGTTCTTTCTGGTCTAAAAGCTGAGAATATCTTCACCCTCTCCTCAACGAGATTACGTTATGAAACCCAAAAACCCTCAGCGATAATCGAATTGTTTTTTGGAGAAGAGGATACCCATAAACCAAATACCGATTGGTTTCAGAAGATGGGAATAAGTGAAATCTTTTATAAAAATGAAGGTCACGAATTATATAAGAAAAAGGAAATAGCCGAAGATATTTGTAACAGGATTATCCGTCAATTTAAATTGGATATTTCGGAAATGTAAAGGTGCTCTGGTTTGATTTCCAATCTTTTACTTAATTTAAAGTAGTTTTTACCCAATTTCTAAGGCTTAAATTTTAAGAGTTTATTCGTCCTAAAGTAATAAGATAAGGTTATTTTTTCTTATAACATATTTAAAAAAAAACTATTTTTGGAATCAATCTGTTTAAAACTACCCAAGAATTTCTAAATATAATCAGAAAAACACAACTATTTAAAAATTATCAAATATGAAAAAAACTACGCTAATTCTGGCATCCATTCTTTTGATGTTTTCTTGTAAAGAGAGCAATAAAAATACTGCGGATGTATCGGAAGCAAACCCTAATAACCACACTATTTATTATGGAGGAGATATCCTCACAATGGAAGGAGAGTCTCCTGAATATGCCGAAGCGGTTGTTCAAAAAGATGGCAAGATTGTATTCGTGGGTTCCAAGGAAGAAGCTTTAAAACAATATAAAGGAAAAGCCGAGGAAGTAGATTTAAAGGGAAAAACAATGCTTCCGGCCTTCTTAGATGCCCACGGCCATTTCTTTAATGTCGGTTTCGCCGCAACCTGTGCCAACCTCCTTCCTCCACCAGACGGTCCGGGACAAAACATTGAGAGTATTGTAAAAACGCTTAATGACTATAAAAATACAACGGATGGCCAATATATACTTAACAAAATGGGATGGATTATGGGAACCGGTTATGACGATTCGCAACTTGAGGAAAAAAATCATCCGAAGGCTACCGATTTGGATAAGGTTAGTACCGAATTCCCTGTAATCATTACCCATCAATCGGGCCATTTATCCTCCATAAACACAAAAGGCCTGGAGCTTCTTAATCTTACCAAGGATAGCAAGGATCCTGAAGGGGGAATTATCAGAAGAGATGAAAATGGAAATCCTAATGGAATTCTTGAGGAAGCGGCTGCTTTTGAAGTCCTGTTCGGAATATTGGCAAAAATGGATGAGGAAATGGCAGTAAACTTTCTTAAGAAAGGACAAGAAGAATATGCACAAAACGGTTACCTAACTGCCCAAGACGGCAGAACAACTCCAGAACAACTTATGGCGATAAAAGCAGGTGCCAAAAACAACCTCTTTTTCATTGATGTGGTGGCCTATCCCGATATTGCTTTGGGAACGGATTATATCGCTCAAGACGATTTCAGTCCTTCACACGAATATGATCATAAATTTAGAATTGGCGGAGTGAAATTAACTCTGGATGGTTCCCCTCAAGGAAAAACCGCTTGGCTTACCAAATGTTACCACGTAAATCCTGAAGGTAGAACAGGATGCTATGAAGGTTATCCTGTTATGGCCGATAGCACTGCGACAAGACTTGTAAAAACCGCTTTTAAAAATAAATGGCAACTAATTTGCCACAGTAATGGTGATGCTGCAATTGACCAATACATTAGAGCCGTAGATGCCGCAGAAAAAGAATACGGATATCCGGATCATCGAACTGTCCTTATCCATGGTCAAACCCTTAGAAAAAATCAAATTCCAGATTTAGTCCGGTTGGATATGTATGCTTCTCTTTTCCCGATGCACACTTTTTATTGGGGTGATTGGCATTCGGAATCTGTTCTGGGAGAGCCGAGAGCCTCTTACATCTCACCCACGCGCGATGTGTTGGATGCAGGTATAAACGTAACTTCCCATCACGATGCTCCTGTAACCATGCCAAATTCTATGAGAGTTTTGGATGCTACAGTAAACAGAATAACCCGAAGCGGAAAAGTTTTAGGACCGGATCAACGGCTAACTGCATACGAAGGTGTAAAAACCCTGACCTCATGGGCTGCTAAACAGTATTTTGAAGAAAATAGCAAAGGAACAATTACTGAAGGAAAGTTAGCCGATTTTGTTATTGTAGATAAAAATCCCGTTAAAATTGATTCCAAGGATATAAATAAAATAGCTATTTTGGAATCGATTAAAGAAGGAAAGTCCGTGTATCGGAAGTGAAGCTGGAATTTTAGACCGTAATCGTCGTCTGTAGATGCGTCTGAAATATAAAAAAAAACTCTTGTGCTCTCAGTGCCTCTGGGATAACTATTCACCACAGAGGCCCAAAGATCACAGAGCTTCAAGGAAAAACCATTCAGTCCTAAAACTTACATCCAATTGCGGCAACAATCCTAAATCAATTTATCTTGGTTCTTGGCTCTTGTTTCCTGTTTCTTTTTCTCTGTTCTTTGTTCTCTGTTCTTTATTCTTGACTCTTCATCCAAAAATCTTTCAAAGACCATCAATATAGCTACCATACAAATCCTTAAAATGAAGTCCATTGCCCAGGCTGAATCTACTTAGTTTTTTGTTTTCGGCCAAGGCCCAGAGAATAACCTCTTTTAGAAAATACTTATCCTTTTTGGATGTTTGGGGTTGATATTTTTCAATCAATTGTTGAAGTGGAATTATTCTATCCAATTCGTTTTTGTATTCTGCATCGGAAAAAGAGTCCAGCAATTCAAAATCATTTTCATCAAAAAACCAACCTACGATTTCGGCATAAGGATCGGGATCGCCCTGTTTGACGAGTTTTTCGATCTTTGGGAATTTCTGAAAGAAAATAGTGTTCACCGCATCGGCAATAAGTTGTTGTGCCACTTGCGAAACTCCTTCCTGTTCGCCCTCATACACCAATTCCACCTTTCCCGTAATAGCTGGGATTATGCCAATAAAATCACCCAAGCGAACGGAGGTTTTTTCATCTCCATTTTGAAGACCTCTTCGCTCCGCTGTGCTCAGCAAATTTTCGAAAGCGGTGATGCTCATCCTGGCACTGACCCCACTTTTTGAATCGATAAAAACATTTTCGCGCGCCTCAAAACTAATTTGCTCCAAAATATCCTTTGCAAGATCAGGTACATAAATATTGGATTTGGTTTTGGAGGCTTCAGCTGTTTCTTGCTCGGTAATCGCTCTGGCGGTTCCTATATCTTCAGGATAATGGGTCAAAATTTGGGAGCCAATTCGATCTTTTAACGGAGTAACGATACTTCCACGATTGGTATAATCTTCTGGATTTGCTGTAAATACAAATTGGATATCCAAAGGCAACCTAACCGCAAAACCTCTTATTTGAACATCGCCTTCTTGCAAAATATTAAATAGTGCAACTTGGATACGTGGTTGTAAATCAGGCAATTCATTAATAACAAAAATACCACGGTTGCTTCGTGGTATCATTCCAAAGTGGATAACGCGATCATCGGCATAGCTTAATTTTAAATTTGCTGCCTTTATAGGATCTACATCGCCAATAATATCGGCTACCGTAACATCGGGTGTGGCCAGTTTTTCGGAAAACCGACTATCACGGTGCAACCAAGTAATTGGGGTATCGTCTCCTTTTTCTGCCATCAAGTTTTTGGCGTATCTGGAAATCGGACTGAATGGATCATCGTTTATCTCACTTCCTTCCACAATTGGTATATATTCATCCAAAAGCCCAACCATTTGTCGGGCCAACCGAGTTTTTGCTTGACCCCGAAGACCTAGTAGGTTGATATTGTGTTTTGAAAGGATGGCACGCTCTAATTCGGGAATTACGGTTAACTCATAACCATGGATTCCAATAAACGACGGTTCCTTTTTCATTATTTTCTGCAGGAGATTCCTGCGTAATTCATCCTTAATCGATTTTGGCTCGTAACCCGATTTCTTGAGTTCGCCAAAGGTTTTGATATTTTCTATTTTCATAATTGTTTTTTAGAGATAAAAGAGTAAAGAAGAAAGAAGAAAGCTTGCCCGGTCCTGCAGGGCTAGATGTCTAATTTCTTTTGGAACCCATCGGCCATCATTTGCCATTCTGTAATTAATTTTTCCAACTTTTCAAGTTCGTCATCGCTAATGTACTTTTTGTAATGGGCAATTAACAATCGTGCACTTAATAAGATGATCCTAAAGAAATATCCAAAAAGTGATTAAACGATTTGTTCGTTCGTAAATAGCCCTCAGCAATATTACTCGGAATAGATATTCAGTCTCTACTCATTTGTAAATTTAAATTATACTGTTCTTTTCTGGGAAATGTTTCCAGAATATCAGAAGCATCAAAAGCAATTTGCAAGGCTCTTTGCCAAATCCGCCTGTCGGACGGGCAGGTTTTTAAATTCTTATAATTATGTTTTAGCTCCATTATCTAATGTTTTAAAATTAATCTCTCTTTTTCCATTCTCTTTATTCTTTCCTCTTTATTCATAATTCTGGTTCATAATTCTGAATTCATAATTCTGAATTCTCAATTCATAATTCATTTTCAGCGTATCCGTTTCGTCCTGTTCGTTTCATAATCGCTAAAGATCATTTCGCCCAATCCTTTTAAACCGGTATAAAACGCCTTTCCTTTGTTCGCCGCCGTAAAATGCTCAATAAACTGCATCAGATATGGGTCTTGGGCTATCATAAATGTGGTGATGGGAATGTGGAGTTTCCGAGCTTGTGCTGCCATTGCATAACATTTTTCAACAATATAGGGATCCAACCCCATGCTATTTTTATAATACTGTCCATCGGGCAATTGCATGCAACTTGGCTTGCCATCGGTTATCATAAAGATTTGTTTATTGGTATTGCGCTTTCTTCGTAGCATGTCCATAGCCAGTTGCAAACCAGCCACAGTATTGGTATGATAGGGTCCTACTTTTAAATAAGGTAGATCCTTTATTTGGATTGGCCAGGCGTCATTTCCGAAGACTAAAATATCCAAGGTGTCTTTTGGGTAACGGGTTGAAATAAACTCTGACAGTGCCATAGCCACCTTTTTTGCAGGTGTAATCCGATCTTCTCCATAAAGAATCATACTATGGCTGATGTCGATCATCAACACCGTACTCATTTGGGTTTTATACATGGTTTCCTCAACCACCAAGTCCTTTTCAGAAAGAGTAAAATCTCCCAGACCATGGTTTATTTGAGCATTCTTGAGGCTTTCAGTCATTGAAATTTGATCCAAGGAATCGCCGAAGCGGTAATCCCTAAATTCTCCTGCCTGCTCATCTCCTATCCCTGTATATTTTGTTCTATGGTTTCCTGCACCACTCTTTCGAAGTTTTCCAAATATTTGTTCCAAAGCTTTTTTCCGCAGAGCCCGTTCTGTTTTTTCGGTAATTGCAAGTCCGTTTTTTCCATCGGGATTAATTTCCTCACGCAGATATCCTTTCTTTTTCAAATCTTCTACAAAGTCATCAAGTGAATAATCCTCGGTGGTCAAGTTATATTCTTCATCCAACTGCCTTAACCAATCCATGGCTTCATCAAAATCTCCCGACGTATGGGTAATTAGCTCTTGAAAAATATCAAAAAGCCGATCAAAGGGAGATTGTTCCTCGGCTATGTGTTTGGTAAAGACAAATCCGCTTTTAATTGTTTTTTGATCCATTTTCTAAAATTAGTACAATCTCTGTTTAAAATAAAAGTACAAACGTTAAACTACTACCAAAAGGGGGTTAGGGATTGGAGTTAATGGTTTCAGGTTTCAGTTTTCAGGTTATCAGTTACAGGTTATTTGATTATTGAGAATTGATAATTGAATATTGAGTTAATGGTTTACAGTTTCAGGTTCCAAGTTTCAGGTTTGAGCATGCCTGAATAAGGTTGCCTTTTTTCTGGTTAATAATTTATCTTATATCTCGGTTTATGCTGATTGGTTAAGCTATCAACATAAGTTTCAAATTCTGTTGGTTTCATTTTATTTAATGAACCATGTGGTCTTTCATTATTATAAAGATATATCCATTTGGACAGCATCTTATTGGCCGTTTTAAAGGGTATGTCTATATTTTCAAAGTTAATATATTCATTCTTTAATATTCCGTTCAAGGATTCAGCGTGTGCGTTTTCCCAGGCCTTTCCTCCCATACTTGGATTTACCTCGGTACGCTTATAGTGCGACTTCATTATATCGCTTCCATACTGGGATCCTTTGTCAGAATGGAAAACCAGCTTCTTGAGATCTTCATCGCTCATACCTCGGATTGACATCAGAAAGGAGGGTTCTACAGTGTCTTCAACCCTCATAGTTGTTGAGAGCGACCATCCTTTTATATACCTCGTATAAACATCTAATACTAGCGTGAGATAGTAATGATTCCGGTATCCAATGGGGATATAGGTGATATCGCTCACAAATAGCCGATTCTTATCCGTTATGACAGTTCCACTGATCAGGTTGTTATAAAACCGCTCTCCAGCATAGGTGGTCCTTTGGTAGTTGCGTTTGCGGGGTATCCTAAAACCGTTGTCCAACAGAACCTTTTCGGTACGGTCACGACCAAGTCCACAGGGCTTGATCTCATCAAAAATCTTCCGGCAGCCCATCTTTTTGTGGTTCACTCTAATTTCCCTGGCCATTTCAATGATCGTACCTTCCTTTTCAAATAGGTTCCTGGCTCGGGCCAAACGGCCATAAAAACCTTGTTTTGTAATTCCTGCCATTGCATAGATATCGTTCATCTTATGGCAATGTGACGACTTGTTCATTCGGAAATCCTCTATGACAGCCGTTTGGACTTTTTTTCAATATCCACCCCAAACTCTTCTGAAGCTACTTCAACGACCTTTTCCAGATAATCGATCCGAAGCTGTTTCTGGCCCAAGGACCTCTCCAAAAGTTCAATCCGACTTTGGAGATCGGAATTTTTCTTTGATAAACTTTTCTGTTCCACTATCACACGTGTCTGTTTTTTATACATCTCTGAGTACTTGTGAAGCCACTTGTAGACGGCAGTAGGACTCAATCCATAAATTTTGCTTACCTCGGATACTCGTATTTCTCCGCGTTCAATCTGCTTTACGAGATCGAGCTTCAAGGATAAATCGAAAGTACGTTTTAAATTCTCTTTTTTCATGTTAAATTGAATGATGAAAAAAGGCAACCTATTTTAGGCTTAATCAGTTCTAATTTTCAGGTTTCAGGTTTCATCCACCTACGCTGAGGCTCCGGCGGACAAGGGTTTCAGGTTTAAGGTTTTAGTTTTTTAAGTCATTGAGTTAATAGTTGTTTTGTTAATGGTTAATAGTTTGTGATTGAGGTTTGTGGTTTTCTTTAATCATAATTCTGAATTCTGAAATTCAGAATTATGATTTCTCACGGCCTACACTACTGACCACTGACAACTGATTACGGATTACTGACCACTGACCACTGATTACGGATTACTGATCACTGATCACTGATCACTGATTCCTCGATCACTGTTTCCTAGTTTTTAAAAAATTCAATTTAAGCATCGCAAAACACCCGTCAATTATGCATTTAGTATTTAATTAACTAATTCATTAACAATACCTTGTGCGAAGAATAAAAGTTGGTTCACTAACTTTATTGCTAACAAAGAGATCAACCTTTAAAAAACTGATTATGGCAGAAATTAGAATTGAAAAGAAAAAACCAGTATGGCCTTGGGTCATTGTGGTTATAATTATCCTTCTGATAATTTATTTCTTTTGGTACAGAGATGACCAAAACTTTCAAGGTACGGATGAATTGCTTATCCAAGATACCATTTCGCAAGTAGAGGAACCCTATCAAAACGATACACAATTGGGGGATACAGAAACCTTGTACACAGGTACTTACGGTACCGTGAAAAAAGAAGAAGCCTTGGCAGATTATTTCCGTTACGTGGATAAATTGGAAAACAAATCGCACGACCAGGGATTTTATCGAATGGCATTTTTTAAATTGATAACTGCTACCAAACGCCAGTCTGAAATTGAAGGGGTAGACGTAAGCTCCAATATTTCCGCTGCAATGAACGATGCAGAAAATCTAACAAATGACCCTACTACCACAGAGAAAGCCGACAGTGCCAAAAAAGCTGCCGACGAAATCTCAAAGGCACTAAAGACAATTCAGGAAAAAAACCACGATAATCTTTCGGACAAATGGAAAGAGGTTCAAAGCGCTGCTTCGGGAATAGATGGATCGCAAACCTTGGACAAACAGTCCGATAACATCGACGTCTTTTTCGATAGGACCGCAAGCCTGTTGCAGAATATGAACGATAATGAGGATAACCGATAAAAAAAATCAAATTATGACAAAAGAAGAAAAACATTTATATAGACTTGACGAACTTTCAGATTACAAAGTTGCCAGTGAAGATCCGGATGTCCGCTCCTGGAGTGTCCGCGATGCCGACAACAGAGTTATAGGGAAAGTGGATAACCTTTTAGTAAACAAAGCGGCGAGACGCGTAGTTTATTTGGACGTAGAAGTGGATCAGTCCGTAATCGATCTGAACCACGATCCTTATGCCAGACCAGAACACGTCAACGTCCGTGAATTTATAAATAAGGATGGAGAAAATCACGTGATTGTACCGATTGGAATGGTTAGTCTGGATGTTGACAAAAAAGTCGTTCATGCCCATGCTATAAATCATAGGACTTTTGCTGAAACCAAGCGGTACAGCACTACCAATCCGATCAATAGAGAATATGAGCGAGCAGTTCTAGACTCATACAACCGGGATAATATTCCACCGGAAACCGTTTACGAAGATGATGCGTTTTACGAGCGGGATGAGTTTGACCGAGAGAGGTACAATAGAAGAAAATAGAAAATTAGAAGGAGGGAAAATTAAAATTTTCCCTCTTCCTTTTTAGGTAATTCCAATCTTTTCGGAATGTGCGATTGCTTCACTACTTCTTTTGAAATAACACACGGCGACATCCATAGACTCCATATTCTTTAGAACTTTTTCGACCTTCTTCTTTTTTCTATGTCTTGTTTGACGAATATAAATTGCTTTTATATTTAGAGGAAATATTTTTACAACCCTTTCATATAAGTAAGGATTTTTTTGGGAATCGTCCCCCAACAAAACATATTGCAACTTAGGATAGAAACTTATAATATCCTTTATCTTTTCAAATTTGTGATCGTGACTTCCTCTTCCAGTGAACAAAAAGTCCGAAATCCTTGTCTTTATTTTTTTCAATTTAATCACTCCCTTGGGAAGCTCGTGAATTCGGATAAAGGAATCAATAAATTCATAAAGATTCCATTCACTACTGGAAACATAGAAAAATGAGTTTGCTGCCTCATCACTCTCCTGCCCTGCCTTGCTCAATGATTGATAATGCGGAACTACATCTTCAAAAACCTTTCGCTTATTTATGTTTTTTAATAGCAGTACATATAATTTCATAAAAAAATTGCCGCTATGGGAAACCAAAAAAGTATCATCGATGTCCGAAATTACCCCAACCTTGCTCTCATAAGGCTTAAGAAGCTCAGAACATTCTACAATACCAAAATTATATAGCTTGCAGACCACTTGGAAAGAATGCCAACCCGATTCCAGTTTTTCTGTAAAAGGAATGGTAAATCTAAAATAACCGTCATCCAAGGTTTTGGTGGTTACTTCCAAATTTTTAAATGTCAAGGTAATCGGCACATTTTTTAAGGGCTTTATACGAAACATGTGAATAATGGAAACGGCATGCCGAATTCCTCTTCTATCAATCCTATAATGATCGGGCGACCAGGATTTAAAAACATGACCAAAAACGATTAGCTCTTCCTTATTGACATAGCCACGATATAATTTTAGATCAAGTTTCTCCAATTGAGATTTTGTTAACGATTTATCGATTCCAAATTACTTAATTTTAAATTCAATTTTTACTAATGAAATCGGAAAATTTAATTTTACTGGTGGTCAACCCCATTGCGGGCGATACGGACAAGGAAAATATTATCAATTTGGTCCGTTCAGAGATTTCGGTCAGAAATTTGTCTTTGGAAATTTACAAGACTACCAGTAAAGATGATAAAAACGCCATTGACCGTATTATTGAAAAAAGCAGGCCATCCAGAATTTTGGTTGTCGGTGGAGATGGTACAATTTCTTTGGTCGCGCAATGTATTCATCAAAAAGAAATTTGTCTGGGCATCATTCCGGCAGGATCAGCAAACGGTATGGCTGTGAATTTAGGATTGCCTATAGAACTAACCGAACAGATCGGCATCGCACTTTCCGATAACATAATGAAAATTGACGTTGTCTTTATAGATGATAAACCCTGTCTTCATATTGCGGATTTGGGAATCAATGCGGAACTGGTGAAAAATTATGAGAACTCCAGCATACGAGGAAAGCTGGGTTATTTTCTCCAATCTTTTCCAACGATTTTAAATTCCGAATCCCCATTCGAATTCAAAATTGAAACCGATGAGGGGGTCATTGAGAAAACTGGAATTCTGCTTGCAATAGCCAATGCCAACAAATTCGGGACTGGCGCCAATATCAATCCAACCGGAAAAATAAATGATGGAAAATTTGAAATCCTGGTTTTTAAAAATCTCGATCTCGTTGAAATTCTAAAAACTGCCCAAGATGCTCCTGAAATGTCTCCAGATTTTGTGAGTGTCATTTCTACAAATAAAGCGACGATTACCAACAAAACCAAAGTTCCCTTCCAGATAGACGGCGAATTTATAGGAGAAACCCAAACCATCAACGTCCACATTGAAGGTGAAAGTCTATGTATTGTGGTACCAAAAGCTTATATTGAATTGCACAAAAAAGAACAACACGTATGAATATACAGAAGGTTTCCTTTCAAAATAAAAATGAAGAAAAACTCGCAGGCAGGCTAGAGCTTCCTATAAATCAAGAGCCCCACAATATTGCTGTTTTCGCACATTGTTTTACTTGTACAAAAAATCTGACTGCCATAAAAAATATAGGCCGTGCATTGATCCAAGAAGGATTTGGAGTGCTTCGTTTCGATTTTACAGGTCTCGGCGAAAGTGAGGGTGATTTTGAGAATACAAATTTCTCCGGGAATGTAGAGGACCTTGTCGAAGCAGCCCAATTTCTGGAACAACATTATAAAGCTCCTTCCCTATTGATAGGTCATTCCTTAGGCGGAGCTGCTGCCATTTTTGCGGCGGCCCAACTCCCCTCAATCAAAGCTGTTGCAGTAATCAATTCCCCCAGCCATCCATCTCACGTAACCAATCTTCTAAGAAGTAGTACGGCCGAGATAAACCAAAACGGAAAGGCCAAAGTGAATCTTGGCGGAGTGGATTTCACCATTAAAAAACAATTTCTGGACGACCTTAAAAATAAACCTCTGGAAGATGTAGTGGGCAACTTTAAAAAAGCACTTTTGATACTTCATTCTCCCGTGGACAAAATAGTAGGAATCAAAAATGCGGAAGATATTTATATAGCAGCCCACCATCCAAAAAGTTTTGTGTCCCTTGATAATGCCGACCACATGCTTTCCCAAAAAGAAGATTCGGAGTATGTTGGAAAGGTAATTGCAAGCTGGGCATCTCGTTATGTTGAGATTCCCTCTAAAGAACGATTACGAAGTAATAGTCAAGTTGCTGCAAGTTTGGATGGTGATCAAAAGTTTACCGCAAATCTAAAACTTGGAAACCATTATTTAATTGCCGACGAACCCAAAAAATTTGGAGGCAATGACTATGGCCCTACTCCTTATGAATACGTTTCTGGCGGACTTGCAGCGTGCACTGCTTTGACCATCCAAATGTATGCCCGTAGAAAAGATTGGCAAGTTGAAAATGTGACGGTCACTGTAGATTATTCCAAAGATCACGCCATTGACTGCGAAAACTGTGAGGAAAAAACTGCCAAAATAGATTCCTTTTCCCTCGAAATAAAACTTGAAGGCGACCTTTCGGAAGCACAAAAACAACGTTTAATTGAAATAGGCGGAAAATGCCCGGTACATAAAACATTGACGAGCGAGATTCAAATTCTGACAAAACGTATTGACTAAATGAAGATTTGCTGTTAAATTCCTTTCAGAAAATCCTACTATTATCCTTTTTTAGTGAATCTTTCCATCCGAATTATGCTAAGATTTTAATAAAATTTTGTTCGATGCAGATTGAAATATTATCTTTAATTCTATTTAATCCTAAATTCACAACTTAAAATCAACATTAACTTCAAAACAATTACACCAATGAAAAAACTAGGAATTTTATTTACGGCCACTTTAATCTTTGCTTTTGTGGGTTGTAAAAACAGTAATAAGGATGCAGAGGGCATTAATGAAACAAAAGATTCTGTTGAAATAGATACCCCTGCCGAACATAGTTTATCAGAAGCTCCTAAAACGGTTTCGGTTATAATGGAACCAAAAAGCAACAGTAAAGCTGAAGGAGAAGCTTATTTTTCTGAACAGAACGGAGTGGTAACGTTTGAGGCTAAATTCACCGGATTGAAACCTGGAACACACGCTATCCACCTTCACGAAAAAGCTGATTGCAGTGCTGCAGATGCATCTTCTGCGGGTGGACACTGGAACCCTACTCATCAAAAACACGGAAAATGGGGCGATAAGGACGGGTATCACAAAGGGGATATCGGAAATTTGGAAGCCGATGCCAACGGAAATGCGAGCATTACAATGCAAACCGACGAATGGTGCATTGGTTGTGGGGACGAAAATAAAGACATTCTTGGAAAAGCCTTAATCATCCATGAAAGTCCAGATGATTTTGTGAGCCAACCAACAGGTAATGCCGGCGGAAGAGTAGCTTGCGGTGGAGTGATAAAATAATTCTCCCTAATTCTAAATATGTAAAAACCACTCCGATTTGAGTGGTTTTTTTGTTATATTTAGTTTAATGTCAATGCGTTAAAAAGCCCAAAACAAAGTTAACTTGGGCACAAAGCACTGCCACGAATGGCACTAATTTACACAAATCACCTCTAATGTCAAAAAGAGCTGCTCAATCAGCACCGTTTAAATTTCACTAATGTAACAGACCTGCCTGTCGTGCCTGCCTGTAGTGCCTTGGTAGACTGCTGTAGAAAATATACAAGGGAGGTTAGGGACACCCATTATTTTCGCCAAATGGATGGGGATATTCCTACATGTTAAATCCATTTAAACAAGCAAATAAGTAAATACTAAATCAATTCTATCCCGTCGTCTTTGATAATTATCTGCTTGTCTTTATAAAGTGTCCCAATGGCCTTTTTAAAACTCTTTTTGCTCATTCCCAGTTGATTCTTGATTGTGTCGGGATCGCTTTTATCGTGAAGGGGAAGGAAACCACCCGCGGCTTCCAGTTCTTCTCTGATGTAATTTGCGTTGGGCTCAATACTTCGATAACCGGGTCTTTGCAACACCAAATCGATTTTATTATCCTCCCGAATCTTTTTTACATAGGCCTTTATCCTATCGCCACTTCGTATGTCCTCAAAAATATCCTCAATATAGATCAATCCTGTATGGACGCCGTTAATGATGGCGTTAGCACCTTTTTCGGTAATATGGGTAACCAAGATTTCAACTTCCTCAAAAGGTTCAACAGTTAATTCCTTGTTCTGCAGGAAACGATTGGTTTTACTGGAACCAACCAAGCGATTGGTTTTCTCATCCAAATATAAATGGACAATATACCAACTGCCCTGTTTCATAGGCCGGGCCTGTTCCTTAAATGGCACAAAAAGCTGTTTCTCCAAACCCCAGTCCATAAATGCACCAAACTCCGTAACGGCGCTGCAGTGCAAATACCCATAAGTGTTTAGCAGTAAAAATGGTTCCAAGGTAGTGGCAATGGGTCGCTCTTCATTGTCCAGATAGACAAATACCTTAATTTGATCGCCAATGGAATACTCTTCAGGTTTATATTTATGTGGCAATAAGACCACATTTTCCTCTTCATCTCCCAAATACAATCCAGGATCGGTTTCCCTTAGGATTGTAAGCGTATTATGTTCACCCAGTTTTATCATAAATGCAAAGATAACGGTTAATCGTTAATTGTTAAGTGTTAATCGTTAATAGATATTCAGATTGGAAAATTGGATATAGACTATTGACTTTTGAGTTCTTGAGTTATTGGTTATTGGTTATTGAGTTATTGGTTATTGAGTTACTGGTTATTAAGTTACTGGTTATTGAGTCAATGGTTAATGGTTAGTGGTTAGTGGCTTTATCAATGAATTACCGACTACTGACTACCGACTACCGACTACCGACTACTGATTACTGAATACCAACTACCGATTACTGATCACTGATCACCGATTACCGATTACCGATTACAGAATACTGAATACTGAACACTGATTACTAACCAATAATCCTCCTCCCCTATTTACGGTATTGACTGCCTTTACCCTGACACCTATTTTTACATTAAACATTATGAAGTCTCTTATTATCATCACCTTATAACATTTGAAACAATATCAAACACTATCTTTATTATGAAAACATATTATTACTTCATCTTTTTTATGTCTCTGAATGTTCTTGCTTGTTCTGCCAGCGATAACGATACAAAACCAATTGATTCAAACTCTGACATCATGAAAATAATCACCGGTTTTAATTCTAGTTTTTTTATAGATTCACAGCACAATGCTTGGGCTTGTGGCAATAATAGTAAAAACCAATTGGCATTCCCAACTGCAAGTTCGCAATATTTGGCAGTAAAAGTAACAGACAACGTAAACTCCATCGCTGCTGGCGATAGACATACTTTGTTTCTTAAGATAGATGGTTCCTTATGGGTTGTCGGCGATAACGAGTTTGGACAACTGGGAACTGGAAATACAAATACTGTAACTACTCCCGTACAAATTGCAACCGATATTAAAGGAATTGCAACAGGTAAAGATTTTAGTTTTTTCATCAAAAACGATAACAGTCTTTGGGCAATGGGAAATAATGTTTTTGGACAGCTCGGAAATGGCAATACCTATAAACAGACTTCCCCCGTAAAAGTGATGGACAATGTGCAGTCAGTATCCGCTGCCACGGCACATACTTTAATTCTAAAAACCGATGGCACACTTTGGTCTTGTGGCAATAATTCCGCTTTTCAGTTGGGAGATGGAACTGATATCCACAAAAGCACTCCTGTGAAAATAGCTAGTAATGTTATCCAAATGAGTGTAGGAAACCAATTTTCACTCTTTATAAAATCCGACGGAAGATTATTTGGTGTCGGTTTTGACGGTGCCGGACAACTGGGCGATAACAGTGTTTATACCGTTAAAAACCCGAAAGAAATTTTGAATAATGTCAAAGAAGCTTTCGCTGGGCACGGACATGCTTTGGCACTAAAAAAAGATGGTACGTTGTGGGTAGCAGGATTGAACGACTTCGGACAATTAGGGAAAGGCAATTATACCAATGGAGCCACCTTTGAAAAAGTGATGGATAATGTGAAGGCAATCGGCGCAGGAAATTATCACTCGACTGTCCTGCTTGAAGACGGCAAGGTTTTGTCCTCGGGAAGCAATGGCAGTGGACAATTGGGAATTGGACGTGGACAAAGTGATATCAATAAATTTAGTGAAGTGAGTTTTAAATAAATAACTTCCCAAGAATGAAAAGATCTACAATATATATCATCATCGCAATAGCATTCCTGCTCCCTTTTTCTATCTCTAGTTACACCTTTTGGAATACAGGAGCTTTTGATTTGGTGAATGGGATTATAGGTCCTGTATTTTGGATTGGAATAATCGTTTTTATTGGATTTGTTTTCGTTATCATATTTTTTGCTATGAAATATGCAAAGAAAATGATTAAACCCAAAACTTTAACTAATGGACTTCCAGCCACTGCAACTGTTATTCGCAGTTATCAGGGAAATATGAAAGTAACCTTTGGTGGTGTTCAGGAAAATTTTAGGATGATTATTGAGGTAAATGTAAGAAACAACAGTGGCGAAACTTGGCAAGCAAAAATGGAAGAAATGATCCCCATACAGCAAATAGGACTTTTTCAACCCGGTGTGAGCTTCAAAGTATTATATGCCCCCAACGACCGCAGTAAAGTAGTATTCGATCAATCACAGCAGCCACAAAAAAATACCGCATCGGTAAACATTCCTGGTTATGGCGAAGTCAATGCACAAACTGCACAAGCGGCTAAGCAGACCGCACCCCAGGATATAACCCTTCGTTTGCAGGCAGCCCATGCCTTGTTGCAAGAGCTAGAAAGCACAGGTGTTCCTGCTCCAGCAACGGTTTTATCCAACCAAATAATTTGCCCCAATTATATGAACGGCACTGATGTCTATCAACTAAAACTTCAAGTAAATGCTCCCGGAATGGCTCCATTTGAAGCAGATGTAATTGCCTTAATCGCTAAAACGGCCATCCATAAAATTGAGCCCGGCAAAACGGTTTATGTAAAGTTCAATTACAACAATCCACAGCGGATTGTAATGACCGGCACAGAGAAGGCAGATGATGTTATTAAGATATAACTAATTCAACATTCATAATGAATACAAGAAATACCCTTATGGATTTTAAAAAAATGTTTCTTCGAAAAGTGGCAGTAAACCTTTTGATTGGTCTTCTCCTTTTGGCTGCAATATTTGCAGGACTATTTTCCCCAGAAGCCTGGCGCATACCACTTCTGGTGCTGTTCGTTGTATTATGCATAGTTGCGGCAATTATACCTGCCATAAAAGCAACGAGAGTAGCGGCCAAACTCCTAGGAGGTAATCTGAGTCTGGATGATATAGACAAATTCATGCCAAAGGGTTTTGAAAATCCCTTGAGAAAAAAAGAAATCCCTAATGGTCTTCCCGCCACGGCGACGGTTTTACGCAGTTACCAAGGAAATATGAAAGTGACTTTTGGTGGCGTTCAAGAAAATTTTAAGATGATTATTGAGATGGATGTAAAAAACACCAATGGCGAAACCTGGCAGGCAAAAATGGAAGAAATGATCCCCATAAATCAAATAGGGATTTTCCAACCTGGAGCAACCTTCAATGTGCTATATGATCCGAACGATCGCAGTAGTTTAGTGTTCGATACGTCACAGCAAGCAAATTCTTCTCACGATATTCCAGGCTACGGAACCGTCGATCAACAAACCGTACAATCTGCCATGCAAGGTGCGCCGCAAGATATTACGCTTAGATTGCAAGCTGCAAATGCACTACTGCAAGAAATGAAAATAACTGGCGTAGCAGTCTCGGCAACTGTGCTATCTAGCGAATTGATGTATGAAAATTATATGGAGGGTATAGATGTTTATCAAATAAGATTACTGATAAATGCTATAGAAATAGCTCCTTTTGAAGGAGAAACCATCGGACTTATACTTAAAACATCAGTTTCAAAAATAGCACCCAATAAAACAGTTTATGTAAAATACGATCGCAACAACCCGCATCGATTTAGTATGACAGGAACAGACAACCCAGACAATACCGCTCAACTTTAAAATAGAAAATAATTATCCGTAAAATCACCTAACCTTCTATTATGACATAGGACCTGCCTGCCAGAGACCTGCCTGCCAAGGCACGACAGGCAGGCACGACAAACAAGTCTTACGGTCCTAAGTCCATTTTAGGTTTGTTAATAGATAAGCATTAAATAGAAAACTATGTACACCATCGGAATAATCATCGTCATCCTACTAATTATTAGTAGTACATTAGTAGGGATCTTTAATCGTTTTGCCCGCAACCGAAACGTTGTAAAAGATGCCTGGAGCAATATTGATGTCGCTTTAAAACGTCGCTACGATTTGATTCCCAATCTCGTCAATACGGTAAAAGGCTACGCAGCCCACGAACAGGAAACATTCAACAAAGTGATCGCGGCAAGAAGTGCAGCAATGGCAGTGCCACCGGGAGATATCAATGCGCAGATAAAAGCTGAGGGCGCTTTACAACAAACCCTTCGTAGTTTGTTTGCTTTGGGTGAAGCATATCCAAATTTAAAGGCAAATGCCAACTTTCTGGATCTGGAACAGAAGCTTAATATGATTGAAGAAAATTTAGAGCGCAGTCGTCGCTTTTTCAACAGCGCTGTGCGTGAAAATAACACCTATGGCGAAAGCTTTCCAGGCGTATTATTCACCTCTATTTTCAAATTTCAACATTTCGATTTCTATGAAATTGACGAATCCGAACGTGAAAACGTACAAGTAGATTTTACAAATTAATAACTATGTCACAAATCTATTCCATACTACTTTTTCTCCTTATTGGTTTTAGCGGGTTTGCACAAGGTTTTACAGTTAAAAACTTTACGGCAGACATCTATCTCAATAAAGAAGGATATTTTGATGTAATTGAAAAATACGATATCGAATTTACCTCAGCCAAACACGGCATTTTTAGAGACATCATCACCAAATTTGATTTTCAGGATGAAGCCGGAAAAGTATCAAAACGTGAAATATATATTTCAGAAATTGATGTTCCTGGAGAAAAATTTAAAACGAATGAGTTTTTTGGAAAGCAATTTGGCGACAAACTCAATATTAAAATTGGCGATAAAAACACTTTAATTAGTGGTGCTAAACATTACGAGATCCAGTATCGGGTAAAAAATGCATTGATTTTTACAGATGATCTTGCGCAATTGTATTGGAATATAAAACCTTCAGATTGGGCAGCGGTTTTCTTTCAAATCAACTTCACTATACATACACCAGAAGGCACTTCGCTATCTCCAGAAAATTGTTTTGTTTATTCAGGAAATACAGGCGTCACAGAATCTTCAACAGAATTTAATTACGATTATTCAGGTAATATATTTTCAGCTAAATCAAAAGACGGCTTTTATTCTTCCCCCGGACAAAATGTTACGGTCTTGGTGAAATTGCCAAAATCTATTATTCAAGAAGCCGATTTTACACCGCCTTTTTGGAAACGATACGGATGGATGGGTTTGTTGGGATTGCTCTTTCTCGCAATGGTTCTATTCATACGAAAAAAACTACAAGGCGATAAAATTATTCCCGTTACCAGCTACTATCCGCCAAAAGGAATTGATCCCGCAATGGCAGGCGTACTAATTGACAATACAACAGATTATAGAGATGTCACCTGCTTACTTCCTTATTGGGCGACACAGGGACTGATTCGAATGGAAGAAATTACCAAAGGAGAAAGATCATTGTATGGAGATTTAAAATTGATAAAAATCAAGGATATTCCAGAAAATGTACCTGGATATGAATATAATTTCTTCCACAAAATTTTCAATAATAAAAACGAGGTTTTAGCAAGCACTTTGGGAGGAGCTATTTCCGAACCAAAAGCTTTGTTAGCCAAAAAGTCGGAGCATTATTACCCGGAAAAGAAAAATAATTTAATATGGATTATCCCCGCGTTATCTGTAGTATGGGCATTTTTCAGCATTACTTTATTTCCGTTTCTGGCCCAATCTTATATTGACATAGAATCTTCCAAATTTATTGCTTTCGTAATTATCAACTTCCTCTTTTTCTTCCTAGTATTTCCTGTGGGATTTGCATGGATCGCAATTAGAAATAGAGCTAAAAATGAGGAAGGAAAATCCATTATGCCTGAGCTGTTAGGCTTTTACAATTTCATCAAAGTAGCGGAAGTGGATCGCATAAAAGCGCTATTAAAAGAAGACCCTTATTATTTTGAAAAAACCATGCCGTATGCCGTAGCTTTTAATTTACTGAAAGAATGGTCTGCCAAGTTTGATGGATTAATCCAGAATGCCCCAGATTGGTACAGAAGCAGTACTGGCACCCAATTTAGATTTCACATTTTCGCAAATTCCTTTACCAGCAGTATGTCGGTGGCAAGAGCTTCTATGGTAATCTCACCATCAAGCGGTGGATCTTCCAGTAGCAGCAGTGGCGGCGGTTCTTCAGGTGGAGGCGCTGGAGGAGGCGGCGGTGGGAGTTGGTGATCGGCAGACGGTAGACGGTAAACGGTAGCCTCCTTCACTGAAAAAGCTTCGGAGGACAAAGGGTAGACGGTAAACGGTAGACGGTAGACTCCTCCTTCGCTGAAAAAGCTATGGAGGACAAAGGGTAGATGGTAGAAAAATGAAAACATGTTGAGTGTGAATTAGATTAATTATCATTAGAGTATGATTAAAATATTACAAAATTCTGTTCAGCCAAGCGGACAGGCGCCTAAAACTTTATTATGTGATTTTGCTCTTAAGCTCACAAATGAAATTTTACAACCAAATAGTATGTTCATTCAATTTAACCTAATTATCAACCTATCAAGAGTAAATCTTATGTCTTACGCCTATCAGCGCAGCGGTCTTAGATCTTAGTCGGACTCGACTAATTAATTATGAAAAAAACAATTCTCTTCCTAACCTTTATACTCGCGACCGGTATCGGTTTTGCACAGGGTTTTGTTGTTAAGAATTTTACTGCGGATATTTATCTGAGTACCGAAGGGTATTTTGACATAGTTGAAAAATACGAGATCAATTTTACCGAAGCTAAACACGGGATTTTTCGGGATATTGTTACCAAATTCGATTTTGAAAATCAATCGGGGGAAGTAACGAAGCGGGAAATATTCATTTCAAATATTAAGGTTCCCGGAGATAAGTTTACCACGAATGTATTTCTAGGAAAACGCTTTGGCGATGATCTGACAATTAAAATTGGCGATAAGGAAATTTGGGTTATCGGAGATAAAAACTACGAAATTCGGTATCGCGTAAAAAATGCACTGTTTTTTACTGATGATTTGGCGCAGCTATATTGGAACATAAAACCTGCGGATTGGGAAGCGGATTTTAAAAAAATCAATTTTACTATCCACGCTCCCGAAGGTGCTTCCCTTTCATCTGAAAATTGCTTTGTGTATTCTGGTAATTCTGGTAACGAAGAACCTTCCTCAGAATTTGATTATGATTATTCTGGAAATGTTTTCACGGCGAAATCCAAAGCGGACTTTCATTCTTCTTCTGGTCAGAATGTAACAGCCTTGGTTAAATTACCCATATCCTTAATTCCAGATGTGGATTTTACTCCCCCATTTTGGAAGCGATATGGATGGATCGGGATCTTGGCCTTGGTCTTTATAGGATTGTTTTTGTATATAAAAAGACAAATGCGCCCCGATAAAATAATTGCCGTTACCAGTTATTATCCACCTCAAGAGATTGACCCCGCAATGGCAGGTATGCTGATCGACAACATTCCAGATTTTCGAGATGTTACCTCCTTGATTCCTTATTGGGCCGCAAATGGTATAATCCGAGTTGAAGAAAGATCTGCCACACAAAAACCGATAAGACAAGATTTAAAGTTGATAAAACTAAAAGACCTATCACCAGACGTTGCTAAATACGAATCGAACTTCTTTGAAAAAATATTTAGGGGGAGAGATGAAGTTTGGGCAAGTTCGCTTCGAGGCGTTGCTATGGAATCCCAAGGATTGCTATCCAAGAGTTCAAACAAATATTATGTACACTCAAAATCAAGATTAATTTCATTAAAATTAATTGTACTGGCTGGATCCTGGATTTGGGCATTTTCCAGTATTACTTTCTTTCCTGTTATTTTAGCCTTCTATTTTGAACTAAAAACCATCCTGTTCATCCCTCTTTTAATAGTGAACTTTTTATTCTTCTTTTTGGTTTTCCCATTTGGCTTCGCATATATTGCCAATAAAATGAGAGGGAAAAATGAACTGGGAAAAGCTATGATGCCTGAACTTTTAGGCTTTTATCAGTTTATAAAAATCGCCGAGGTTGAACGTATAAAAGCACTATTAAAGCAAGACCCCTACTATTTCGAAAAAACAATGCCCTATGCGGTCGCATTTAATTTTTTAAAAGAATGGTCGGCAAAGTTCGATGGGTTAATTCTTCAAGCACCAGATTGGTATAAAACCAGTTCGGGAACCCGATTTTCGGTGAACAACTTTGCAAACTCTTATAGCAGCGCAATTTCCATAGCAAGATTGTCCACACGTTCAACTCCCTCAAGAAGTGGTTCTTCCACGAGAAGTAGCAGCAGTGGATTTTCGCGCAGTGGCGGAGGTTCATCTGGCGGTGGTGCTGGTCGTGGTGGTGGGGGAAGTTGGTAGGGGGTAGTCGGTAGTCGGTAGTTGGTAGTCGGTAGTCGGTAGTCGGTAGTTCAAAAAATCAAAAATTCTGAATTCTGAATTAATAGGTCGGAGGTATAGTATATGGTAATAAAAATATGAATTATAATAGATAAGATAAACTATGAAAACACTTCTTCTTCTTCTTCTGACAATCGTCTTCCTTGCGAAAACGGGTTACGGTCAAACCGTGAAAACGCTGAATCCTACAATAGGAATAACCCACGACCTCAGCCCTGAAGCGGAACAGAGACTGATAAAAGGAAATGCGAAACTGGATTCTTTAAATAGAATGGATTATAACGGGGTATTGACAAACGAAGGGCGGATCTTAATGGATTCCTTATCTAAATATTATTCAGAACTTAAATCTACTGTTTGGCAAGTAATTGACGATGGCGCAGACTGGAACGATTACGGTGGGCCGTATGCTGTTCGATCTTCCTATTCTTTAAAACCCTCAAACGGCAAAAGCTATGAAGCCTCCAATGCGCAAGATTTACGATTGGATACGGCTTGGGTAGAAGGTGTAAAGGGAGATGGCGAGAACGAATATCTAGAATATTTCTTTAAAAACGAAAGCCCTCGGGTAACCCAAGCAATTATCCTAAACGGATATGTAAAAACCCCAGAACTTTGGGCAGCCAATAATCGGGTGAAAGAATTGGATCTGTATATCAACGGTGAGTTTTATGCAAGACTTCAACTAAAGGACGTTCAAGCGGAGCAAATTTTCGAATTGCCAATCCTTGGACGAAGAGAAGATGGTAAGGATTTGATCTTGAAATTTGTTATCAAAAGTGTTTATCCCGGAACGAAATATAATGACACAGCGATTACTGAAATCTATTTCCAAGGAATGGATGTGTATTGATTATAATTTAAGGAAGGGCAAAGCAACTAAATCCCCATGGATGGAAAACCTATGATTTTTAAAAGCAATGAAACTGAAAAGTTTATTGAGTTATTAAGTTACTCGGTTATTTAGACAGAACCTTTTAATGACTCAACAATCTATAACCTAATAATTTATAACTTAATAACTCTTATGAGGATGATTATTATTACCCCGGGCAAAACAGGGCACGAAGTGCTTGGTATCAACTAATAACTGCGGTAAATGAAAAAAATAGCGATTTTTATACTCCTCGGAGTTGTTGTCATTCCATCGGTTTCTGCCCAAATAAGCATGAAAGCTTTGGAAGGTTTTATGGATGGTTTTAAGATTGCCGACACATCGGGTCCTGGGCTTACACAAGCTTCCGGAGATATATTTCTGGTTCTTTCGAGTGACGAACAGGATGTAAACGAAAAAATGATATTGATACGCAATATAAAAGGAAAACTTTCGAAAATAGCTGAAAACGATGATCTGCTGATGAACCAATCCCTACTTGGAATCTCGGGAAGTAATTATCCTTCATTTTTTAATAACACAATTTTCGTGGATTATACCTTGGGCAGCAATAGTGCAACTTCCGACGTTTCCATTCAATTTGACAAGAGCATTGATGGCAATTACTATTTTAAGGAATACACTTCCAAAACCCAGAATTATGGAGTGGAAAATCTATTCGCAAGAGTAAAAATAGACAGTTCGCAAACGGGTGCCCTTAATTTTTCAGAAACTACAGAAAATTTGATTTGGGATAAATCAAAAACCCATTCAAAAGATAAAGCCGATGAGCCTTTGTACATAGCTTCCGAACGCTATGCAAAATACATTCCCGACGACTGGAGACTTGCCACCTTTTCCGAAGGAAATCTGAATCAGGACGATCTTTCAAAGGATTTATTGTTGGTTCTTTATAATGGTGAGGAATGTAAAATCCAGCTATTAATGGAAGAAAAAGACGGTAGCTATAAACCAAGTTTCGATAATAATCTGTTGATCCCAGCGGATGAAACTTTTAATATAAACAATCTTAAAGCAGTCCTCAAGAATGGATATTTTACCATAGAGCAAAGGATTGCAACAGATGGGACGGATTTTGACCATCGCTATATCACCTTTAAATATGATCCCCAGGCAAAAAAATATTTTCTTTATCGATACGATGTGGAACATTTTTCTGGTTTCAATCCCAAACCTTCTCCAAATGTTACGCATTTGACCAAAGCGGATTTCGGCGCTGTCTCATTTCAGGATTTGGATTATGCCCCTGGAGATTATTTTTATGAACCAGCCACGGCAACCATCACGGGAACATTCCTGAAAAAACAATTCTATGGCCGTCCAAACTATGGCAAAACTCCTGAAACGGATGAAAAAGTCAATGTTTATGTTTTGAAAACCGATTATCCCGTAAACGTATTTGCGGGCGTTGATCAGGAAGATTCGGAAACAGCAAATACAACAGTTCGAGACATTTCAGAAATACAGGTTTTTAGCACGGACAAGAAAATTGATCTGTCATCCTTTCTCAATAAAAAAGTAATTCTGAGCGGAACCTTGATGCCACAACAAACCGGTGGACAGTTCACAAAGGTTTTGCTACAAGTGAATTTCGTTGACACAATTAAATAATCATAAATTTCCAATATATGAAAACCACCAATCTCACGAAGCGTTCGCTGATCTTGGCAATCTTCCTGCTAATGATGGCGTGCCAGAACGGAGCGAAACAAAACCTCGAAGCTCTAGACGGAAGTGCAGAAATAACAGGCGACACGCTGCAACCAGCATCACAAGATTTTACGGAAACAAAAATCTCTGGACCTTTAGAAATGCTCCTACCTGTGCAATACAGAAAAGAAAGTACCGGCTATCCAAAAAATGTAGAAAGTAAGGATTGGTATGAATTTTATAAAGATGAAAAAACCGGAGATTGGAAAATTGGCAAAGCAAAATTGCAGATTGCCTACGGCTTCGACGAATGTGCGGGGGAAGATATCATGATAATCAAATCTGAACATGAAACTGCCGTTATGTTTTTTACTACTTTCAATAATATGTCTCAAAATCCAGTGACCATTTTGGAGGATAAACCAATATTTCCCCAACAAAATCTACCCTTTAATTTAAACGGAAATGAATACCAACTTTCGGCCCTGGGTTCCTTTATTGATGATGAGGGCCATATTCTTCCTATTTCCGCTCTTAAGGAAATGAGTGAAGAAGAACAGGGTTATCTGCGAATCGACGATTACACACTTTCTTTTAAAGCCCCTGGAAATGTTTCCTATTCTATTGTGAGCATTCCTCAAATAATATCCGTTACTCCCCAAGTTATCTGGGCAGGCGATATGAACGGAGATGGACTTCCCGATTTGGTTTTGAACTTATCCGATTTTTATGAGGCTATCCACATCTTTCTCTTTCTTTCGGATAAGGATGATTTGGAAAAGCCCTTAAAAAAGGCAGCAGATTTAAATATAGTAAACGATTGCTGAAAAAGAAACATGACCGCTGGGCTACAGGAAGCAAGAACCAAGACATATTTCTAAATTTCCCATTCCAAAGTTCTTGTTCCTTTGAAAAATTAATTCATCTCCAAGGCTTCTTCCCGCGGATTCCACTTTCCAAGCCAATCTATATTTAATCCCTATATTTGAAATTATGCCATAATATCAACTAAAAAATGATTTCCCTAAACTAACCAAAAGCTATTATTATGAGATTCAGCATCCATCTATTAATTCTTATTCTATTTCTATCCTGTAATCAAACTTCCGAGAAACAACAAGAAAACTCTTCCGATGATCTGGATCCACAAGAAATACAAAATGGGGGAAACCGCTGAAGCATTGGAAAATAAAGAAGAGAACATAAGCAATAAATCCAATGTTGGAGAAGAGTTCGAGACTTTGGATGTAAAGAAATTCAATACGTTCCTAGCCTCTGAAAGACCTTTCTCCAAACCGGAAATTATGTTGCTCTTTTATCCCGGTGAAATAGAACCTCCCAAAGATGATGAAGAGGTAGATGTAGCAGAAGAAATTCTAGAGAATGGCAATACTCTGGTAACTTTAATCCATTACAATCTCCAGAATGACTCCATTATGGGATATAAATATCTTATGGAAATGAAAAAGATAAATGATAAATGGATGATGGCTTCCGCAAAAAGAAACTGGAAATATTATGACGGAAAAGAACATACTAACTGGGGAATACAAAAAAAGCCAAGTTCGAAAATAACCGAAAATAATGCAGAACAAAGAGCACAGGAAGACGATAATTTTAAATTCCTCACCATCGGATTTTTCAACCGACATTTAGATTCTACAACTGAAGAACTGACCGCAAAAGAAGTAATGCGATTATTTCTGCCTCGAGAGGAAGAAAGCAATGAAGGAAATCAGACAGAAACCATTCGAGAAGAAAAGCTACCCAATGGCAATACACTCGTAACCCTGGTCCGCGACAACCTTATGGACGATTCCATGAAAGCCGAGCAATATCTTATGGAACTGGAAAAAACAGACGGCAAATGGCACGTAGTGTACGTAAAAACGAACTGGAAATGCCGCAAAGGCAGAGGTCATACGGATTGGGGTGCTGAATTGTGTTTGTAGTCGCACAAGAAAACTTTTAGGATGTTAGTGCGAGCGTCTCGCTCGTGAAAGTAATTGTGGAGGACACGGGCGAGACGCCCGCGCCAGCGGTGTGTTTGTAGTCTAGTACCAAATGATTCTTGGATGATAGCATTCTAGTTTCTCCCCTCTAATCCGTCCATTCATGCGCTTTAGCAAAGCATGCCTTCTTTAAATAACGTGCATAATATAATTCAATAAGGCCCTTAAATCCTGGGCTTCTTGGGTTTTGGAAAACATTTTTTCGTATATTCGAAAGTGTAATCCCACCATAAGTTCTCCTCTGCTTTGGTCATAAACATCTTGCATTATGATAAACTGGCTAAAAAAAGGAACAAACATCTGGGCTTTGATTTGGGTAATTCTTTCTCTAATTATAATTGTCGTCAATTCTGCCTTCCGGATCGACAGTTATATTGAAATAGCACAACATGGCCATTTCGATAATTTTGAAGAAGTAAATGCGATTATCTTCAGTCCTGAAAATTCAAATAAAGCAATTTTATACCATCTTTTTTTTTCTTTTAGATCTTTTATGGGCCACATCCTTACTAATGTTAATCGGCTCTTTGATACAGCCGATATTCAAAGACACCTTTTTAGGATGGGAAAGGTTTAATATTTTAATTACTATAAGGTGCGCGTTTATTGTCTCTGCATCAATTGCATTATTGGCCGATGTTTGGGAAGGCTTGGGGTACGAGTTTAAATGGATACGGGATATTATCAGGTTAGAAATCATTACGCCGGTAAAAATCACCGCTTATGCACTGTGTTTTATGTTCGTAGTATATTGGTTTCTGCGAACTATTTTAGCGCCACATATTAAAACGGTAATACGGTTTTTACAGATTGCTTTGTTCAGCATTCTTTTTATAATCATTATTTATGTAATGGTTACGTTTATGGAACAAGGCGGCACGCTTATAGTCGATCTTTTCTATCGGCCCATTAATATCGTTATACTGTTCTTTTTACTTAGCTTTTTGGCTCTTTTACTTTCACATTTTCCCGTGTACAATGATATCTGGCTCTACGGTAACAAAGATTGCGTAACCTTGGAAAAATCTGAGAGCAAAATAAAACGGTTTATTTTCGGCATTATATATTATGATACCAGCAATGCAAAACCGGATGCGAAAATTGTCTTTAATAATGAATATGTAAAAAATCTGCGACGCAGTTTGGGAGTCCTCGTTTATATAGCCATCTTCCAAATTTTCCTGATGATGATTCCCCGTTACTTTGGGGTGCATTTTGACGCTTCCTTTATTACGGTCTTCTTACTTCTCATTACCTTAATTGTTTATAGTCATTTGGGAATGCGTTACAATCAGTGGAAAAAAGATTTGAAAAGTGAAGATGAAGCAACCAGAAAGAAAACGATTTTAACGATTACTAGATACGTTAGTGGATTTCCAAACTATTTTTTACTCTGTGTTTGCATGGTGGTTATTACTGCCGTTCTTGTCGCCATCTTTAAATGGGATCGCATCCCCTTCATTGCATTTCTTATAACCTTAGGTTGCCAGATGTACTTATACATCTACTTCAAAGTATGTCGAACTTATTTTAAGTATGTCTTTTTTTCCAAGGAACTTTATTTAGAAAAGAAAGAAATATATGACGAAGATATCCTCGAACTCTTTAAAAAATACAGCAATGTAGAAAACAAAAAGCTTACTAGGCCCTTGAGATATATAGGAAGATTGAGCGATAACGTTTTCTATTTGAAACTCATGCGATTCAGTGGAATGGTTTCACTGGTAATTCTTGGGTTTGCCAATCTTATTTTTTGGGTGGCCACATTTTTCAGCCCGTTGGTTATTATTTGTCTATATATAATTGTCATTTATTCGGTTCTCATAATTTTATTTAAACATTTATTATACTATCATAGATTGGAAGGGCCTGCCAAACGTAAAACTTTCTATAAATATGGCGTGCCCTCGCTCCTCATTTTTCTTTTGGCTGGAACTGTTTATTTGTCTTCTCTCGAAAATGACCTCCACGAACTCACTGAAGTAAAAACCAATAAGCCTGTGGAGTTTATGGAGTTTATGAGAAATGAAACAGCCAACTCATATAAAAAGGATAACTATTTTTTTGTGGGTTCCTATGGTGGAGGATTAAAGGCCAATCTCTGGAATTTATTGTTGTTTAACCAATTGGATTCTTTGAGCAAGGGTGAGTTTTTTGATCGTACTATCGTGCTATCAGGTGTTTCCGGCGGTGCGGTAGGCATAGGCAATTATGCTTCGTTACGAATTTATCACGACCCCCAGAAAAGTTTAAATGAACAGATTTTTAAAATAGGCACATCAAACGTTCTGTCTAATGAAATTACCTATTTGTTGGGAAGGGATTGGATTCGCGAATACCTCCCGTTTATTGATCACTACGGTACCGACCGTTCCTATAAAAGCATGAAACTGCATGCCAAAAACACCGGAATGCCTTTGGACGACTTCCGTAAGAAAAGCTACTTGGATGTATGGCGCACGCTCTATGAAAAACAGAACAATAAATTCCCTGCACTTATTATGAATTCCACATCGGTAGCCGGCAGACAGGGCATAGTTTCAACCGTTCGTTTTCCAGACAGTACTTTCGCCGGAGCCGATAATCTTTCCATTTTTGAAAATGACCGCGATTCGGTAGCGCTCACTTATTTTGGTGCCGTATCAACTACCAATCGTTTTCCGCTCTTCAGTCCCACGGCCAAAATTCGTCAAAAAGGAAATTATTTAGATGGCGGCTACTTTGAAAACAGCGGAATGCTTAGTGCCTTGGAGGTTTATGATGCCATTGAGCGCGAAGAGGAATTTAACCAACAAGTGCAACCTATTTTTATAAATATCATCAATTCAGGAGATTTTTACATCCGGCAAAAGCTGTCTCAATGGAAAGTTGCCCCAAAATCTGTCAAAAAATCTGGGGAAATTGCTTCCATAATCGAAACAGTGGTTTCCATAGACAAGCTTCCTGGATATATTTATGAAAAAATAAAAAATAGAGGTTTTGCCATCGTTCCAGTAATGATGCCACATAAAATGACTTATGATAGAGTTCGTGAAGTTTTAAAAGCCGATGTGGAAAATCCATTGGCACTTATGGATAGTATCAAAAAAAACAACGATGCCATTGATAAAGCCCTTAGGGATTATAAACCTTATAACTATGAAAAATGGGGCGTGGTGGAACCTCCATTAGCACGTTTGCTAAGCGAACCAGCCGTGCAATACCAAGAGGCCATGGTTCACAAACATCCCGAAGTACAAAAAACCTTAATGCTCCTCCTCGACTTTATAAAAACCGACACCGTGGTAACAAATAAAAATAAATACCAACTGCACAGGGCTGTTTCAAGATATTATGATGAAACTGATCAAAACATCGATTCCCTAAAGGTTAAATAAATTTTAAACTGCTAAACCCTAAATTCCTACTTTTTTCTGGCCTACTTGATTGAGTCAAGGGTTAATCGATGTGATATTGAATGATGCTTAAATTCTCTCGAAAAAAGACGAAGTGTTTCGTCCTTTAAAAAACACATCAATCATCCAAAAGGCATCTCGGCGAGTGCTCCGTTAGCGCGAGCGTCCCGATCGTGACGGTTGCATTGCTCACGATTGTGGAGGACACGGGCGGGACGCCCGCACCAGCGATGGCTATACTTCCATAATTTATAGAATTTCAGAAACGCTAGCGCGAGCGTCTCGCTCGTGACGGCTGCTTGCTCACGGTTGTGGAGAGCACTGATGGGACGCCCACGCCAGCGGGGTGGAAATATGCATTACATTTTGATTGCTTTTAATGAACCAACCGTGGACTATCCGTAAAGGATTGATGGAAGTGTTTTTTTAGTTCAGGGAGGGTGCTAAACCTAAAAAGACTATTCATCTGTGGTTCTGATTTTTTTCTTCTAAAAGGATTCGTACACGGGTAGGAGAGGGAATTGTAGAACGCTAGCGCGAGCGTCCCGCTCGTGACGGTTGCCTGCTCACGGCTGTGGAGGACACGGACGGGACGCCCGCGCCAGCGGGGGTACTCCCGTGATAAAGGAAAAATTCGAATATATACATAACAATCCAGTAAAGGCAGGATTGGTTATGGAAGCCTGGGAATGGAAACACAGTAGTGCCCGAAATTATGCCGAACTCGATTCCGTAATACCCATTGATGAAATTGGATTTTTAGGATAATGGAAAAGCGCTAGCGCCAGCGTCCCGCTCGTGACGGTTGCCTGCTCACGGTTGTGGAGGACACGGGCGGGACGCCCGCGCCAGCGGTAAACAGAAAAAACGCTAGCGCGAGCGTCCCGCTCGTGACGGTTGCCTGCTCACGGTTGAGGAGGGCACGGGCGGGACGCCCGCGCCAGCGGTAAACAGAAAAAACGCTCGCGAGAGCGTCCCGCTCGTGACGGTTGCCTGCTCACGGTTGTGGGGGACACGGGCGGGACGCCCGCGACAGCGGTAAACAGAAAAAGCGCCAGCGTCCCGCTCGTGACGGTTGCTTGCTCACGGTAGCGGAGGGCACGGGCGGGACGCCCGCGCCAGCGGGAAGATAACCTAGCCCAATAAAAATGCCCAATATTTTTGGTACCTTAATCGACATTTTCTCAATCAGATTAGTTTCGAGTAACAAATTGTCATCGTCAAAAGATATTATTGCAAATTGTTTTTCTGCTGGTTGCCGAGGAAACCATACTTCACCGTAATATTTCTGATTCTTTTTCAATTTAAATCTGTTTTTTCGGAACGATTGGTAATCATCACCAATTTTAATTCATTAATTTTACGATGCCTCAATTATAGCAATCTCCTCCTCACCAAGCCCATAAAGCTCATAAACCAATTGGTCTATTTCTACTTCAAGAACATTTAAGCCAAATGAAAAGACCTCACAGGTTTTTGAAACCTGTGAGGTCTAGCTGTTTTCAACAATAGCGATTTCCTCCTCACTAAGCCCATAGAGCGCATAAACCAATTCGTCTATTTCGGCTTCGAGGGCGGTGGTATCGGCGTTTGGATCCTCTTTCTTTTCGGTTAAGATTTGATTTACTAATCCTTCAATCGCTTCTTCCTGTTCTTTTGATGGTTCTTTAATTGGCAACAATTCAATTTTATACTTCTTCCATCTATTCGTGCCCATTCCTGTTGTTGTGCCAATTAAATTGAAGTACCATTCAGAAACCTTGGAATTGAGAATACCCAACAAAAATTTTAGCTTTTCTCCGGTCATCAAGAAAGTTGTAGCTTCAGCATAGTAGTTTTCATCATCAAAAGCGAACTTAGGTTTATCCGAAATCTCGCCCCATACAATTTTGGGCTTTTCAAAATCTTCCAAATAAGCACAATTTCGCAAGTTTGTCCAGTGATCTCCTTGGTCGTATCGTTTCTTTACTTTTGGCAAATATGTTTTTAAGTGCTCGTAGAGAGACGGGAATTCGTTCTCCACATCAATTCTTTGCAACCCATCCTTCTTTAGTCCATTATGGGTATTAATTAAATAGTAATTGTCAAATTGAAAACTATACTTCTTTAAATCCCTTCCTCGTAAAATGGGTTTAATGATTTTAGCATTTGCTTCATCTGCAGTCAATAACTCATTCTTCTTAGCTTCATCAATTATGAAAGCCGCATTATAGCCGGTTAAGAAACCCCTATTAATCTCTATTTCATATTCCTTTAAAAGCTTCGTATTTGTTTCAATCTTTAGTTTTAATTCCCCTTCTTTTTTGATTGCCAATAAACCATTCGTTGGTTTCAGGCACGGTAAACTGGAAATGACGAAGGTCAAAGTATTCCGAAAGTGAATTTCCAAGAATGTAATCGTTGGACAGATTGACCACAGCAAAAGATTCCGTAAGCGGACGCTTTTGTAAAGTGAGGATGTTCGATTCAACGGTGGCTTCATCAAATATTTGAATGTCTTCAATATTTAATAAGGCCACGGGCTGAAGGTTTTTGATAAAATGTTTTTTCAATAACTCCCCGTAAATAGCTCGCAACCACGAATTGGAAGTGATGAAGGTTAAGTAACCCTGTTGTTTAAGAATTTGACCTCCCAATTCATAGAACAGAGCGTAAATATCAGCTCCTTTCGAATAGGTTTCATAACCTGCTGTTGCAAAATAATTGGATTCCATTTTCAACTTAGTTAATGAAATGTACGGCGGATTCCCAATCACCACATCAAACCCCACAAAATCCCCATCATCATTGAGCACTTCGGGAAATTCAAAGCGCCATTCAAAGGCGTTTTCGTAAATCTTGTTGGCTTTTATTTCCTCTATTTCGGCTTCCAGCTTTTTGGTCTGTTGGGTGAGGGTGGTTACTTTCTTGTTCCAAGCGGCTTTTTCCCTTTTGCCCATTTCAAAAAGGCTTTGCTGTTGGGTAAGGTTAAAGAGTTCGCCGGAGAGCTTGCGCATTCGTTTTACTTTGGAATCGCTGAGGGAAATCTCGCTTCTAAAGTCGGATTTAATGTCGGCAATCAAGCGTTCCATCGCTCTTTTTTGCTCTTTGTTTTGCGCGTTTCTGTAGGTATCCACGGCTATTCGGTAGCTGTCTATGGTCCATTTGCTGCTTTTTAAGGCTTGTTTCAAGTCGGCATCCAGGGCAAAACGGCTTACCAAGGAGTTGCCGCACTTAATGTTGATATCAATATTGGGGAGGGTTTCCAGTTCCCCACCCTCCTCCCTCCCCAGAGGGGAGGGAACTTTATAATACGCACTCTTTAGCAGCTCTATCCACAACCGCAGACGACAGATCTTTACGGAGTTTGGGTTTATGTCCACGCCAAAGAGGCAATTTTCAATAAGGGTTTGCTTTTCGTGAAAAAGTGTTTCTTGTATGCGCTGGCTTTCCTTGTTGGTGGGGTTGTATTCAAAACAGTTCCCCGTCTTCATCGGTTACAATTAGTTCGTCGTTCACCACTTCTACCTGATATTCCTTTAGTCGTCTGCCGTCCCGATCCTGCAGCACTTTTAGATCGTTCTTTACGGCGATAATCTCATTGAGTGCCGACACCAAAAAGTGACCAGAGCCCACGGCGGGGTCGCAGATCTTGATGCTGTTGATTATGTTATTGGCTTGTTGCCGTGTAAACATTCTGTGGTCATCAATCTGGTCATAAATGTCATCTAAGGTTTTAAACAAAGGCTGTTCTCCCCCTTTGGGGGAGTTAGAGGGGGACGTTTCGTTAAACTTTTGAACCACCGCCTTCCGAATGGTTTCGCGGCACATATACATAGTGATAAAGCCCGGGGTGAAAAACGAGCCGTCCTTATAGCCGTTTATCTTTTCGAAAATAAGGCCGAGCACCGAGGCATTGATCAGAGTTTTGTTTTCCTCCTGAATCTTTTCGGAACCTTCGCTGCTGAAATCGTATGCATCTAAAAATTCAAATAGATACTCAAGTGTAGCAAGGCTTCCCGTTCGTTTTTTGCCGTTTTCATTCTTTAAAACAGTGGACGAAATAATGGGTATGGTTTTATCGTCCCTCAAATTGCTGATGAGCAGGGTTTGGTGTTCCAGATCGGTTGGTTCAAAAAGTGAGGAGTTGAGATAAGGCACTTTCTCAAAGGCTTGTTTTACATCTGGGTTTCTTTCGTCATTCTTTCGTGCCAATACTTGAAAGAACAGACTGTTGAGGTCGTCATAGCTTTTAATCTTCTTATAGTTTAGAAAGGCGTAGGCGTCGTTATCGCGATGATAGGTGAAGAGTTGGGCTTCCAAAAGTTTTAGGAAGAGGATGCGGTTCATCCAAGTAATGGAAAGCTCCAGCGCCACATTAAACAGCCGTTCCTGATGCGTGTCGCCAAACTGGCTGAGGCGTTCTATTCGGCTTAATTTATCCAGACTATCCAACTGAATAATGGCGTCCTCGAGGATGCTGCCCGTATTGCGTTCGCCTTCCTTATTGCGGCCAATGAGTTTTTTGCTGCCGTCCTTGGTTTCGGTGAGGCCGATAATGTGGAGCAGTTCGCTGTAAAAACGTTTGTCCAGGGTGTTGCTGTCGTTGGCAAAGGGCAATTTTAAAAGATGCTCGGGCGAAAGCAGTTTAAAAAGGGCAATGAGTTTGTTGTCATCTTTTTTGTCCTCATTGCGCAGTGGTTTCTGATAATCCCGAAGGTTGAAATAGGTGAATTCTATTTCGGATTTAAGTTCTGCAATAAAGGGTGCGGCGATTTCAGTATAGAAAAAGTCGGTTTTAATACCTGCCAGTCTCCCACCCTCAAAGTCCTGGAATTGTTTTACGAGATTTTTATTTTGGGCAAAGAGTCGGTCGAAGGTGTTGGCGTCAAAAATAAACCATTCGTGAATGTTGGTAATCACCAAATGTTTTACCTCCAGGTTTTTATGGGTAATGCGCTCGCGAAGATAATACAGCACCAGTTCCTGAAAGGCTTTGGTGTTGAGCTTGGCCAGGTGCTGCTCGTGGGTGTCGTCCTCGGCAACGGGCTTTACCATTTCGGCCCTATTGGTTGGCTTCTTCGCTTCCAAAATAACGCCTACCGTACTTTTTGCCTTGTCGCCATTGTGGATAACAAGATCATTTCGACCTTTGGTATTGACAAAATGGTTGGGATCGTAATAGGTTCTTTTCAGAAAATCTATGACCAAATTTTTATGAAACTCCTCCGATTCCGCTTCATTGATCCTATCGAGTAACTGAATCAGGTTTGTCTTAAACCTTTCAATTTCCGTTCTATTGGGTTTTACCTTTAAATAGGCTTTATTGAGTGCTTTTTTTGGATTGAGTTTGGTGATGGACATTGGTGGTTTGTTGGGTGTTGGGTGTTGGGTGCTGGGTGTGCTTCCTATTTATTAATTTTTAGATCTATCTAAGTTGTCTGAGCCTGCCTGCCGTGTTTTGGCAGGTGTTTTGAAAGCTTTAAAAATGGTTAATTGTGCCGCTAAAAAAATATAAGCTTTCAAAATGTACCGAAGTCTGTTGTTTATTGAACATTGATTATGTCCCTACGGAATCATTAATATTCTCAAATATAAAACAAAACTCACAGCAATCTTTACGGAAATCCCCTATTCATCAAATTTTTGCCAAAAAGATACAAGGCATCCAGCATCGCTAGCGCGAGCGTCTCGCTCGTGACGAGTACCTTGCACACGGCAACCTGCCCACGGTTGTGGGGGACACGGGCGGGACGCCCGCGCCAGCGTTAAACAGAAAAAGCGCTAGCGCAAGCGTCTCGCTCGTGACGGTTGCCAGCTTACGGTTACTAAGGACAAGGGTCTTTTCCAACCATAGCTAGGATAGGATCAGGGAAGCCATAAAAAAACCTCAAAGATTCTTCCTCCTACGCCAAAAGGCTTGTCCCTCCGCTAAAGCTTTGGCGACACGCGGACGGAGGACAAGTCAAAACTGTTAGGTTTAAAGAATAAAAACCTTAAAACCTATTTCTCCTCACCCTCCTTTGTATCCGTTTTACCAAAAGTGGTCAATTGCTGAATTCCTTCTGGACCTTTGGCCATATTTTCGATAAAGGGTTTGAAAAGGTCAATAGGAATAGGGAAAAGTGTGGTGGAATTGTTTTCTGCTGCAATTTCGGTCAATGTCTGCAGGTAACGAAGGGTCAGGGCGCTAGGCTGTCTTGCAAGTACTTCGGCGGCATCGGCCAATTTTTGGGAAGCTTGGAACTCTCCTTCAGCGGCAATTACTTTGGCTCTTCTATCTCTTTCGGCCTCGGCCTGTCTGGCCATTGCTCTTTGCATTTCCTGTGGCAGATCCACTTGTTTGATTTCAACCGTGGAGACCTTAACACCCCAGGGCTCGGTATGGGTATCGATGATTTTTTGCAGTTCCAAATTCAATTTATCGCGCTGCGAAAGGATTTCATCCAGTTCCGATTGTCCCAAAACGCTTCGAAGAATGGTTTGGGAAAGTTGGGAGGTGGCATAAAAATAATCTTCTACCTCGATGGTCGCCTTTTCAGCATCCACTACCCGAAAATAGACCACCGCATTTACCTTCAGCGTAACGTTATCCAGCGAAATAATATCCTGGGTTGGCACGTCGTGGACAATGGTCCGCAAGGTTACCTTCTTCATTTTATCGATAAAAGGCAACAGAATAATAAGGCCCGGGCCTTTGCTTCCGCCCTGCGTAACCCTTCCCAATCGGAATACCACGGCGCGTTCGTATTCCTTTAGAATCTTTATTGCACTGAGTATAATGAGAATACCGAAAAATATTAATACATAAATTGGGACCACAACATTTGAATTTTGATTGTTTATTTTATTAAAGATACGGATTTAACCGTGAGTTTAAATTGGTTGATGGCAACTACTTCTATTTCGGATTTGGCGGCTATCGTTCCTTCTTCTGAAATGGCATTCCAAAATTCTCCGTTTACGCGAACCCTTCCTTCCGGCGACAAATCTTCCATTGCGATTCCTCTTAATCCTACCAAAACACTGTTGCCGGTTTTCTTCTTATTGAATTGTGCCTTAAGCCCAAAAAAGACCAGCAGAATAAAGAAACCGGACATAATTACCACGGAAGAAATTAGCACCGACCAGGAGATATGGAAAACATCGACGGCTTGTGATTCATCAATGAGAAACATGGAGCCCAAGAACAAACAGATTATTCCACCGATAGATAATAAGGCATAGCTCTGGAATTTTATTTCCAGCACAAAAAGTATGATTCCTACAATGATCAAGGCCAATCCCGTGAAATCAATTGGCAAAACGGACATTCCATAACCTGCCAATATCAGGCAGATTGCGCCCACGATTCCGGGAACCAACCCGCCGGGATTGCTAAACTCAAAGAACAGACCCATCAAACCCATTATCAAAAACACGTACATCAAATTTGGGTTGCTTAGGTAGGTCAAAAACTTTTGCTGCTGACCCATTTCTATGGTTTCAATTTCGGCAGATGCCGTGTGAAGGATTACACTTTCTCCATTTACATCCACCGTACGACCGTCGATTTTGTTGAGCAGGTCGTTCAGGTTATTTGCATTTAAATCCATTATACCCTTATCCAAAGCCTGTTCGGCTGAGAAGGAGCGGCTGTTGGTCACCATTTCCATAATCAAGCTGGGATCTTTCTTTCTGTGTTCGGCAATTGAGCGGATGAAGGCGGCCGAATCTTCCGTCATTTTTGCATTCATAATGGAATCTGGAATGCTACCCAACAACACAGGATGGGAAGCGCCGATATTGGATCCCGGACTCATTGCGGCGATATTAGCGGAAAGCGCGATAAACGCCCCAGCAGAACCGGCATGTGCCCCCGATGGGGTAACAAAGGATATGATGGGGATGGGAGCACCCAATATTTTGCCTACCATCTCCCGGGTAGCATCCATCAATCCGCCGGGCGTGTTGATTTTTATGACCACACAAACGGCATTCTCTCCAACCGCTCTGTCGATTCCATTATTGATATAGTCCGCTGTTGAAGGATAAATGGGAGTATCCAACGTCAATACAGCTACCTTCTGCGCTTGGGCGAAGCCACAGACCGCCAATGCAAGAATAAGAAATAAGATTTTCAAGGTGAAATGTTTCATTGTTATCTCCTAAATAAGTTTCTCTAAAAATAAGGAATGTTATTGGGAATTTTGATGAATTCTGTATTTAGTATTTGAATTGATGTGGGACTGTAGGTTGTAGGGTGAAGGATGTAGGATGCTGGGTGAAGGATGAAGAATGTAGGACAATTACTAGAGATAGCTCTAATTTAAAATTAGCTTATGATTAGAATGTTGGATTTTCGGTATTTTGTCACCCTTTAGCGCTGGGATAAGAAAAAAATATCGAAAATACGATTATTTTTACCCTAGAAAAGGGAGCTTAGATTCGCTACTTAAATAGAAATCACTATTCTTCATTCTCCCCTTTAGGGGTCGGGGTTTCAACCTTACCCCAGGGGACGTTAAAGCCAACTTCAAGTCCTTGAAATCTCAATTTAATTCATAACAACAATACTAAACTAAACTAGAGCCTTAGATTATTACACATAACTGATTTTAGGTCAATATTGATGACCAGTATCCAGTATCCAGTATCCAGTATCCAGCACCCGGCATCCAACACCCGTCATCCAGCACCCGGCATCCAGCACCCGGCATCCAGCACCCGTCATCCAGCACCCGTCATCCAACACCCGTCATCCAGCATCCGTCCTCCAGCCTCCAACACACATCATCCCATCAAAAAAAGCCCATTATAATCATTACAGAGGGGCGAAGAAATTAACAATTCTCATTCCACCAAAGTACTTAGAACCAATTGCTTAATACTCTATATACGACAATATAACTTTCAAAAAAAATATTTCTTAAATGAAACAAGCGGAAAAATTTAATTATTTTTATGATTAGTTGATGACCTTTTCTGGTTACCACGTTATCCTTATATAACAAAAACACTAAATCCTTATTAATTATGAAAAAACTACTATTTTTTCTGTTTTTCTGCTGTATAGCCTTTACTGGTTTGCAAGCACAAACAATTACGTGGACGGGGGCTGTAGATGTTAACTACAACAACCCCAACAACTGGAACCCGGCACAGGTACCAACTGCTGCCAACGACGTGATTATCCCCACTGGGAGCACGATGACCATAAATGTGGCTGCATCGGTAAAATCTATTAAGGTGCAGGGCACTTCTACGGTTACAATCAATAACAACCTCCAATTTACCCACACATCCTCATTCAGTAGCAACACCACGGTTTATTGGAACAACGGCTCACTTTATGGCGGAGGTACACTAACCAATAACGGAACGGTAAATTTAACCACGGGCGGCTCACGATATATTTCGGGGCCTACTACCATAAATAATAATGGGTTGTTTACGATGCCCGCAGGAGGATACCTGTATCTTTATGATACTTCTGTTTTTAACAACACCGTTTCCGGAACATTTGACATTCAGTCCGATGCGACGTTATCCTATAACGGAGCCGACCATAGTTTTATCAATGCCGGGCTGTTTAAAAAATCGGCAGGCTCGGGCACCTCTCTTATTTATCCCATATTTACCAATACTGGCACCATAGCTGTAGAAAGCGGCACAATGGATATGTACTATCACGCCAAATATTTTGATGGAGGTGTGTATAATGTTGCTGAAGATGCGGTTCTTCAGGTTTCCACAAATGGAATGAACATTAGTGGCACCCTCACCGGAAATCTTGATGGTCCCCTTTATTGGACGGGAAATTTCACCGTACCGGATACGGCAACTTTTGATTTTACAGGTGACGCAGGTGTTAGTTGGGCCTCTGGATCCTTAATAGGAGGCGGAACTTTGACCAACGAAAGCACGATAAATTTAGTGACCGGCGCATCGCGGTATATTTCTGGCGGCACAACCCTGGAGAATATAGGTATGTTTACGATGCCCGCAGGAGGATATCTGTATCTTTATGATACTAGTGTTTTTAACAACACCGTTTCCGGAACATTTGACCTTCAGTCCGATGCATGGGTATCCTATAACGGATCCGAACACAGTTTTATCAATGCCGGACTGTTCAAAAAATCGGCAGGCTCGGGCATCTCTCTTATTTATCCCATATTTACCAATACAGGCACCATAGCTGTAGAAAGCGGCACAATGGATATGTACTATCACGCTAAATATTTTGATGGAGGTGTGTATAATGTTGCTGAAGATGCGGTTCTTCAGGTTTCCACGAATGGAATGAACATTAGTGGCACCCTCACCGGAAATTTGGATGGTCCCCTTTATTGGACGGGAAATTTCACCGTACCGGATACGGCAACTTTTGATTTTACAGGTGACGCAGGTGTTAGTTGGGCCTCTGGATACTTAATAGGAGGCGGAACTTTGACCAACGAAAGCACGATAAATTTAGTGACCGGCGCATCGCGGTATATTTCTGGCGGCACAACCCTGGAAAATATAGGTATGTTTACGATGCCCGCAGGAGGATACCTGTATCTTTATGATGCTTCTGTTTTTAACAACACCGTTTCCGGAACATTTGACCTTCAGTCCGATGCGACGTTATCCTATAACGGAGCCGACCATAGTTTTATCAATGCCGGGCTGTTTAAAAAATCGGCAGGCTCGGGCACCTCTCTTATCCAACCCATTCTTACCAATACAGGTACCATAGCCGTAGAAAGTGGCTCAATGGATATGTACTATCACGCTAAATATTTTAACGGAGGAGTATATAATGTGAGTGCTGGAAGTTCCTTGATTTGCTCGGCATCGGGAATGAACATCAGCGGAACATTAACCGGAACCTTGGATGGTCCATTGGTCTGGACAGGCAATTTTTCGGTTGCAACTACTGCTACCTTCGATTTTGCCGGAACCAGCGGGGTAAATTGGAATTCAGGATACTTATTCGGTGGAGGTATCTTGACCAATGCCAGTACCCTTAACCTTAGCACAGCAGGCTCCAGATATATCTCTGGAACGGTAACAACCTTGGCCAATACAGGCACCATTAACTTTCCCGATGGGGGATATTTATTTCTGTATAACGACACAACCCTAGATAATAAAACGACGGGCGTTATCGATTTCCAATCGAATGCAATAATCTCTTATAATGGTTCGGGTGCATTTAAAATAACAAATGCCGGAACCATCACAAAATCTGAAGGAACCGGGGTTACCTACATCTATCCACCCGTAACTAACTCAGGCACCATAAATGTCCTCTCCGGCGAACTCGAATTTGCGGATAATTTTGGGCTTAATAATACCATTGATGGTGTTATTAAAGGCACCGCCACAATTGATCTGCCTTCGCCGGCCAATTTTACCAACGATGGCACCTTTGCTCCAGGAGGTTCTCCAGGAATGTTAACGGTTCTCGGCACCTATATATCCACCTCCTCTTCCGTACTGGATGTGGAAATTAATGGTCTTGCAGCGGGAACTGAATACGACCAACTCGTCATTACCGGAACCAATGCCGTTTTCGAAGGCACTGTAAATGTAGATCTCGGCTTTGAGGCAAACATTGGGGATTCCTTTACCATAGCCACTGTAAGTGGGACAATTGCCACCAAAAACCTGGCCTCACCGGTTTTTACCGTCTATGGATGCAGGGAATATACTTTTAGTGTCAGTTATCCCGCAGACAAATCTGTGGTTCTTACCGTTACAAATAAAGGTGAAGTGCAGCCACCACAGGTAGAGACCCAAAACATCACTGTTCAGTTGGACGTAAACGGAGAAGTTTCCATTATTCCAGAACAGATTGACAACGGAAGCGGAGCAGGTTGTGCCGAAGGCGGGGAACTCACCTTTAGCTTGGACCAGACTGATTTCACCTGTGCCGATATCGGAAACAATACCGTTGTTCTTACCGTTACCGATGAAAACGGAAATTCGGCTTCGGGAACGGCCATTGTTACCGTGGAGGACGATATGGCTCCTTCGGCAATGGCCCAAAATATTACAGTTAATTTGAATGCCTCTGGTTCTGCAACCATTGCTGCATCGGATATTGACAGTGGCTCTACCGATAACTGCAGTATTGCTTCCAGAAATCTGGACATTACCACCTTCGGCTGCGCAAATATCGGCACCAACACCGTGACCCTTACTGTTATCGACTCGAGCGGAAACAGTGCTACTGCTACTGCTACAGTTACCATTACAGATACTTTGGGTGCTTGTAATGAAGCTCCCGTGGCCGTCTGCCTGGCATTGACAATGGATGCGAACGCAGACTGCCAAGGTGAGGCAACCGCCCGGGATTTTGATGGAGGTTCCTATGATCCCAACGGCAACCCCTTGACCTTTACGCTAACTCCAATTGGACCGTTCGGCGAAGGGACCACGGAAGTGACCCTGACCGTGAGCAACGGAACTGATTCCGATAGCTGTACTACAACCATCACCGTGGTGGACAATACCCCACCCGTGGCAAATTGTGCCGCACCATTTACCGTAGAACTGGATGCCAGCGGAAATGCCAGCATCTCAGTATCCGATATCGACAATGGCAGTTCCGATTATTGCGGCATTATGAGCACTTCCATCGATGTTACCGATTTTAGCTGTGGAAATATCGGCGAGAATACGGTAACCTTGACCGTTGTCGACATAGGCGGGAATATTTCCACTTGTTCTACTGTGGTTACGGTTACCGATCCGCTGGGTTCCTGCAATGAGGCTCCCATAGCCGTGTGCCAAGCAGTTACTGTTAGTGCCGATTTCAACTGTTGGGGCAATGCCACTGCACAGGATTTTGATGGTGGCTCTACCGATCCCAACGGTGCTCCGCTTACCTTCAGCGTGGATCCCGTTGGACCTTATATCGTAGGGACCACCAATGTTACCCTGACCGTGAGCAACGGCACTTCTTCCGCTAACTGTACCACGACCATAACCGTTGTGGACGATACGCCACCGGTTGCCAGTTGTTCACCCTTTACCGTTCAATTGGATGCCAATGGAACTGCCAGCATTACTGAAACGGATATTGACAATGGCAGTTCCGACAATTGCGGACTTGCAGATATTTCTATTGATATTACCGATTTCGATTGTACAAATGTGGGCGAGAATACGGTTACCCTTACCGTTACCGATCTGAGTGGCAATATTTCAACTTGTACCACGGTGGTTACCGTTGAGGACAATCTTGCACCCATCGTCAGCACCCAGGACATTACCGTGCAGCTCGATGCCAGCGGGAACGCAAGCATTTCTCCTTCCGAGATAGATAATGGTAGCTCCGATAATTGCGAGATCGCATCTATTGCAATCGACAGAGAAAACTTTAGCTGTTCCGATATAGGTTCAGTCACCGTGACTCTGACCGTGACTGACACTCAGGGCAATTCAAGTTCAGCAACGGCCATGGTTACGGTGGAGGATCCAATGGGATCGTGTTCTACCGCTGACTGCGGAGAGGAAAACCCCAATGATTTCACTTTTGAAACTGGTCTAAACTGCACGGATGCGAGCGCATTTAAAAACGCCAACGATATTACCATAGCAGCGAACGAAAAGTTTACGCTAGAGAAAATTACAGCAAGTTTCTTCTCCTTAGCTCCTATTAGCAATATTAATGTAAACTATTATGCTGACGATACAACAGGTCTTCCAGGTACTCTTATCGGACAGCAAGCATCTGTGAATATTGTAGATCAGACCATCATTGGACAAAAAGATGGCTATGATATTTATGAGGTCGAGATGAGCGTTGATCCTTTTCCATTTGTTGGGCAGGTAGGATTACCCACCACCTACTGGATTGAACTAAGTGTTACGACAGCTATCGATAGCGGTGTATTTTGGGTAGTGACGTCATCCAGCATGATTGGAAATCCGAGCGCTCTTTACGAGAATGAATGGACCTATTACTTTCCAGATAAGGACGGAGTCTATAAATGGGAAGGTACATGCGAGCCTCTGGATGGGACAATCTGTTTGGCTCCAGGCGATCTTACCGTCGATATGGTAACCGCCTATTCCGCAGAGGTAACTTGGACCCCGAATGGAAGCGAAAGCAATTGGATCGTGCAATACGGTGATTCTGGCTTTGATCCAAATTCTGAAGGAACTGCAGTATCCGTTTCAGGAACACCGAACACTGTGCTTTCTCCCTTATCTCCCAATACTTCGTATGATGTTTATGTAAAAGCAGACTGTGGTGCAGAACAAAGCAATTTTGTTGGACCTGTAAGCTTTATGACGAATCCGGATTCATCTATGGCTCCCTTCATCACCACATGGAAAACTACCGCCTCTAATGAGACCATTACAATCCCGACAACCGGCGGTGGCTACAACTACAGCGTGGACTGGGGCGATGGAACCTCCATTAGTGGGTATAACGGGAATGCCTCCCATACCTATGCCACAGCGGGAACCTATACCGTTTCCATAAGCGGTGATTTTCCACGTATCTATTTCAACAATAGTGGCGACAGACTTAAAATTCAGTCTATTGAACAGTGGGGCAACATCCAGTGGTCATCCATGAACAGTGCATTTATGGGTGCCGAGAACCTGGTGAGCCATGCAACCGATATGCCGGACCTCTCAATGGTCAGCGATATGTACGGCATGTTCGCCTATGCAAGGAAATTCAACGGGGATGCCAACTTTGGCAACTGGAACGTGGGCAACGTGACCAATATGACAGGTATGTTCGGAGGGGCCTCTCTTTTCAACTATCCTATCGGGGGTTGGAACGTGGGCAACGTGACCAGTATGGAGCAAATGTTCCACGGAGCTACAATATTCAACCAGAACCTTAATTCGTGGAATGTAGGAAGCGTAACCACTATGAAGAATATGTTTGCTACCGCAATGGATTTCAACCAGGATATTGGTAATTGGGACGTGGGCAATGTGACCACGATGAATTCCATGTTCTCCCACGCCAATAGCTTTGACCAGAATATTGGAGGATGGAACGTGGCAAACGTTACCAATATGGCCAATATGTTCAGGAACGTGACTCTTTCCACCGCCAACTACGATGCACTGCTGAACGGTTGGAACAGTCTACCCCTGAAGAGCAACGTTAAATTCAGCGGGGGCAACAGCAAATATTGCAGCGGAAAGGCGGCGCGTGATAATATGATAGCCACTTATGGATGGACCATCACCGACGGCGGACAGTTGTGCCTCAGCACCGACCAGTTTATCACCACCTGGAAAACCACTGCTGCCAACGAGAGCATAAGCATACCGACCACCGGCAGCGGCTATTACTACAGCGTGGACTGGGGAGATGGTTCTTCGGCAACCGGGATCACCGGCAATATCTCGCACAGCTATGCGGCAGCAGGAGTCTACACCGTTAAGATAAGCGGCGCCTTCCCGCGCATCTATTTCAACAACGGCGGCGACAGGCTCAAGATCATGTCTATCGAGCAGTGGGGTTCCAACGTATGGAGCTCTATGAACGGTGCCTTTATGGGTTGTGAGAACCTGGTAGGCCACGCAACCGATATGCCGGATCTCTCACAGGTCACCGATATGTACGGAATGTTTGCCTTTGCAAGGAAGTTCAACGGGGACGCCAACTTTGGCAACTGGAACGTGGGGAACGTGACCGATATGACGGGAATGTTCGCCGGAGCATCGGTGTTCAACCACCCCATCGGCAACTGGAACGTCGGCAACGTGGCCAATATGGAACAGATGTTCAGGGGCGCTACCCTATTCAACCAAAATATCGGCGGTTGGAACGTAGGCAACGTGACCAACATGAAGGATATGCTGAATACTGCCATGAGATTCAACCAGGACATCGGCAATTGGAACGTAGGCAAGGTGACCAATATGAACGCTATGTTTTTCCACGCGAACAGCTTCGACCAGGACCTTGGCAGCTGGAACGTAAGCAACGTGACCAATATGGCCAATATGTTCAGGAACGTGACCCTTTCAACAGCCAATTACGATTCGCTGTTGAGCGGATGGAGCACTTTACCGCTGAAAAGCAATGTGAAGTTCCACGCAGGGTTCAGCAAGTACTGTGCGGGTGAGCCCGGTAGGCTCGTTATGACAGGCACTTTCCATTGGACCATTACCGATGGCGGCAAGGATTGTGGAGTCTATAATGCTAGATTGGACGTAGGCGGCAATGCTCCCTTGTTTGGGGTGGCACTCTATCCAAACCCTATGAAGGATGAACTGGCCATGGACAATCCCAAGAACGTAATTCTTGAGAGTATCTCCATTTTTGACCTTACCGGAAGGTTGGTGCAAAAGGTAGAGCTCAACGGAATGACCACCGGTACCGTCATTGACGTATCCAGACTTTCCAGTGCTACCTATATGGTAATTGTAAACGGTAAAAATGGAAAAACAACCGAATTGATGATCAAGGAATAGGTTAATTTGATAGTTAATTAGGTTCCTGAAACCCTCCCTTCATTTTTGAACGGGAGGGTTTTTTTATGGATTTTATGGAGTCAATATAATGAAAGGAAACCTGTCTCTTTTAAAATCTGGCCTGAAGAGAATTATTTAGCTTTTATCCTTCCTTTTGGTACCTCCTATTATCCGCGATACAATCCCCTTCTGAGTCGAAAATTCAGCAATGAACACTCCCGCTAGGTGTATTACAATAAACGCTACCAAGTAATAAATACCAAGTTGGTGGATTTCTTCCACCGGTTTTTTCCATTCTTTGGGACCCCATTCAATTAAAAGTCCGGTAATCAAAGATCCGACTACGCAGATATAGAAAATGAGATAGGTCCATTTTTGAAATCTTACTTTCAAGGAAAGAGTTTTGGCCAACGGATTTTGAATCTTCATTTCGCCAAAGGCAGGAAGTATAAAACGGATGCTGAACAATCCCAGCAAAACATAGCCCAGATAGATATGCCATTGCCACATGGGTTTCCGAATTTGTTTTGCCATTACAACCATTTCCTCATAGGACATAGTCTGTCCTGTACCTTTCATGTATTCCTGGATAATATCTGCCATTTGGTATTTATTCATCCACGTCAACCTCAAAAAAATTGTTATCAATAAAAGCAAAAACGTAACCGCAATTGCCCAATGGACAATTCTGTAAATTCTGGAATAATTTGTTGTTTCCATGGCTTTTGTGTTTTTAAATTCTATAAGTTCTCTTCACTTTCATTGTTCTCGTTTTCGTTTTCGTTTTCGTTTTCGATTTCGATTTCTATTTCGATTTCATCAGTGCCCTCCCCCATCTTCACTCTGCAACAAAACAAATCCACCTTGCGTCAAAAACTTTCCAACCAACGGCAATTCTGTTTTAAAGGTTGTAAACCCATTATAACTGGCCTCTACTTTTACCTCTATGGGATGCAACCCATACCCTTCGGCATCTTCACCTTCAATTAACAACACATAATTCTTGCCTTCCAGTTCCACCACAGCGTCTTCTGGCAAAGCCAAATGTGAGGAAGTTCCAGTAACGATATCAGCTTCCACAAACATTCCTGCAGCAAAACTCGTTTCGTCATTCTCGTCAATATGGCCGTGGATCATCGCGATCCTACTTTTGGGGTCGATAGTGGTTCCCACCAAGTGGACGTCGCCTTTAAAAATTTTTTTGGATGCTTCAGGAACTTTAAAGACAATTTCCTGTCCTTTCTTAATTTGCATTAAATCCTTTTCAAAAATCTTTAGTTCCAGATGAATATGATCGGTGTTCATTATCTCCATAATCTTATCCGCCGGGGAAACATAGGTGCCAATGTTCACAAAAACTTGGGTGACATAGCCATCTATGGGACTGTAAATATTCACTGCCGAAACTATGTTGCCCTTCAGCACCGAAGCGGGATTGATATTCAGCATTTCCAAACTCTTCTTAATGCTATTGGCTCTCGCCACTGCGGTTTTGTATTCGCTTTCGGCCTTTAAAAAACTCTTTTGGGAAGTGATATTCTCCTCCAACATCGTTTTTTGTCGCTCGTACTCTGATTTCAAATAGGAAAGCTGCTCAGCGGTTTCCAAGTAATTCTGCTGCATCCTGATAAACTCAGGGTTTTCCAGTGTTACCAACCGTTCTCCCTTCTTCACCTTATCCCCTACCAACAACGGGGTGTTCTTAATATATCCACCGGAAAAAGCACTTACCACAGCCCTATTTTGAGGTGGCACATCTATTACGCCGTTAGTATGGACGGTTTGCGCAAAAGGTTTTTCCGTTAAACTCCCTATTTCCATCTTGGCATTTTCAAACTGCGCCTTTGAAACATAAACCAGCTCACTCCTCCCCTTCGAGCCTGTCCCGGACTCGCTTCGGGAGGAGGGCGGGAGGGAACTATCTTTCTCACCATTGTTACAGCCCCACAAAATTAAAACACTGAACAACAAAATATATTTTATAGAATTCATAATTAGATTTTTATAAGGTTAAATAGTTGATGGCAATTACCGTTTGGTTGTATTTATTGAGATTGTCCAGATATTGCAATTCGATTTCATAAACGTTTTCAAGACTTTGGATGTACTGGAAAAAGTCAATTTCTCCGTTCTTAAAACTTCCACTCGCGGTCTTTAAGATTTCTTCTGAAAGGGTTTTTCCTTCTTCTTCGTAATATTTCAGGGCTTCCTCATACTTTGAAAGTTCGCCCATCAATTGCGCCCGTTTTGAATTGAATTGAATTTGAAAATCCTCTGCCTGCCGTTCACTGATTTCCACAGCTATTTTTGAAGCTTTTATCTTAGCGGCATTGCCTCGGAAAAACAGCGGAATTTTCAATCCCACTTGATATTTATACAAGTTCTCATTCAAAGTCGAATTACTGCCGATGGCATACGAAAAGCTAATATCCGGTAATAACCGTTGCTGCTCCAAACTTCGCTTGGCTTGGAAAAAATCACTTCTACTTTGAAAGTATTCCGTTGCGGGATTTGACAACAAGTTTTCTAAGGATAGTGCGAGTTTCTCCATAGGCTGCCTCTCCAATTTCAAACTGTCCTTGGATTGCAATATGGATTCTAACTGCTTTAGCGCAATCACAACGTCTTCCTGGCTTTGTCGATAATCGGTTTCCAATTTTCGCTGCTTTGCCCTAGCGGTAATTTTCTCCAGATAATTGGTTTCTCCCAATTCAAATCTGCGCTGGGCGGAATGGGCAAAGTTTTGGTACAGAATGTCCAACTTTCTATACACCTCTGCCCTATTGCTTTCATATTGAAATTGATAATATGCCGTCGCCACCATCCCTTTCGTTCTCCTGATCTGAAGCTCGTGCTGACTGCTTTGCATCTCATACTGCCTACGGTTCATTTTTCTTTCCGCAAAATATATAGTGGGGAAAAGAATGTCCTGTTGCACTCCATACATATCCAATGGGAGATTATTGGGAGCGATATTGTTCTCGTCGTATTCGTAGAAAATATGGGTCTTGTCCAGACTAAAAGCACTTCCTATCAATGCTTCCGCTTCATCTCTTTGCAATTCTGATGACTTTAGGCCGAGATTGTTTTCCAACGCAATCTGCTGTAATTGCTCCAATGTTTTCGGCGTTTCTTGGCCCATTCCCGAGAATCCGAGAAGCAATAAAACCATTGTGATTGGCAAGGCCTTCCCAATCTTTTTGGATTCCTTTTTCTTCCTATCCGAATCAAAAATTGAATACAGCACCGGCAAAACAACCAGGGTCAATATAAATGCACTTATCATCCCACCGATAACAACCGTTGATAACGGTCGTTGCACTTCTGCCCCTGCGCCTGTGGAGATTGCCATCGGCAAAAAGCCCAAGGCAGTGGAGGAAGCCGTCAACAACACGGCCCGCAATCTGTCTTTTGAACCTTGGATAATCATTTTCTTCGTGTCTGTCATCCCTTCCTTTTTTAGTTCCTTAAAGTGTTCTATCAAAATAATCCCATTCAATACCGAAACTCCAAAGAGGGCGATAAATCCAACTCCGGCCGAAATACTTAAGGGCATATCCCGTATCCACAGCAACAACACGCCTCCAACGGCTGAAAGTGGTATCGCCGAATAGATCAAAAGCGCTTCCTTGACAGATCCAAGTCCGAAGTAAAGCATCATAAAAATCAAAACTAAGGCAATGGGCACGGCGACAAACAATCGCTGCTTTGCGCTCTGTAGATTCTCGAACTGTCCACCATAAGCAATGGTATATCCCACGGGAAGTTTAATGTTTTCGTCAATCAGTTTCTGAATGTCGTCCACCACGCTTTGCAGATCGCGGTTCCGAACATTGATCCCTACCACAATTCTACGTTTGGTGTCATCTCTTGAAATCTGTGCGGCACCCTTGGAATAATTGATCTCTGCCAGTTCCCTCAAGGGAATCTTCTCTCCAGTTGGGGTATCGATATAGAGGTTTTCCAGATTGGAGATATCACTTCTAAGATCTTCTTCCAACCGCATCACCAAATCGAAACGCTTTTCCCCTTCAAAAACACTTCCTGCTGTCCTACCAGCAAATCCCATTGCTATCATTTGGTTCAAATCCTCGATATTTAATCCGTATCGGGCTATTTTTGCCCGGTCGAACTTGACGTTCATTTCCGGGAGACCTGCTACTTTTTCAACTACAATATCATCGGCACCCGAAACCCCTTCAATTAGATTTTTAATCTCGTGGGCCTTTTTATCCAAGATATCCAAATCCTCTCCAAAGATCTTGATGGCGATATCTGCACGCACACCCGTGATCAGCTCGTTAAAACGCATTTCAATTGGCTGGCTAAATTCTATTTCCATCCCGGGAATGACGGACAGCGCTTCCTCAAATTTTTCGGCCAGTTCATTCTTGGTCTTTGCCGAAACCCATTCCTTTATGGGCTTTAGGGAAATGATCACGTCCGTTTCTTCCATCGACATCGGATCTGTTGGCACTTCCGCCGCTCCAATTCGGGTGACCACTTGATCCACTTCCGGGAAATTATCGATGAGGATTTTTTCAATCTGTGTGGTTGTGGCTATGGTATTGCTGAGGGAAGTACCAGTTTTTAAAATCGGTTGAATCACAAAATCCCCTTCGTCCAAAGTGGGAACAAACTCACTTCCCATTGTGGAAAAAATAAATCCAGTAACAATCAACATAATTACGGCAATCGCAATCACCAATCGCTTTGCGCCCAAAGCCCAGCGAATGATGGGATCGTAAAGTCGATTGAGAAAACCCATTATTCTTACGGAAATATTTTTTGGCGAAACTTCCGAAGGTCTTAAGAAGAGAGCCGCGGCAACCGGCACGTAGGTAAAACACAGCAACATTGTTCCCAACATCGCAAAACTGAAAGTCATCGCCATGGGTCGGAACATTTTTCCTTCCACGCCGCTCAGCGACAGGATGGGAATAAAGACTATTAAAATGATCAATTGCCCAAAAATGGCGGCATTCATCATCTTCGAGGTTCCCTTTTCTGTTATTTCATCTTGAGCGAGCCGTCGTTCCGTTGGGGGAAGTGCTTTGAGTTTTAGAACATTCTTGTTGATCTGAAAGGCCACGAATTCCACAATAATTACCGCTCCATCCACAATAATTCCAAAGTCGATGGCTCCCATACTCATCAGGTTGGCATCCAACTTAAACAGATACATCATTGATAGCGTAAACAATAAGGACAAGGGAATAACCGATGCTACTACCAGTCCAGATCGTAGATTTCCGAGTAAAAGGACTACTACAAAAATCACGATCAAAATTCCCAGAATCAGGTTTTCTGCTATGGTAAAGGTCGTTCTCGCTATCAGCTCACTCCGGTCCACAAAGGGATTGATATAAACGCCTTCGGGCAATGACGAGGAAATCTCATCAATCCGTGCTTGGACGGCACGGATTACCTTATCGGAGTCGCCGCCCTTGATCATCATTATCTGCCCCAGCACTTTTTCACCTTCCCCATTTCCGGTGATGGCGCCAAAACGCATGGCGCTTCCAAATTGCACTTTGGCAACGTCCTTAATATATATGGGAAAACCATTCTCGGTTTTTACGGAGATATTCTCAATGTCTTTAAGCGAGGTCACCAAGCCTTCGCCGCGAATAAAATAAGCTTGATTACTTCTTTCGATATAACCCCCGCCGGAAATACTGTTGTTTTTTTCCAATGCCGTAAATATCTCCCCTGCGCTAATGCCCATTGCATTGAGCTTGTTGGTGTTTATGGCGACTTCATATTGTTTGAGATTCCCGCCCCAAGTATTTACCTCCACCACTCCTGGAATTCCTGAAAGTTGTCTTTTTACGATCCAATCCTGAATGGTCCTAAGATCGGTGAGGGTATATTTATCCTTATGCTCAGGCTCCACGTCCAGAATATATTGATAGATTTCTCCAAGTCCCGTTGTGATTGGTCCCATTTCGGGCGTACCAAAACCTTCTGGAATTTTTTCGGCGGCGGATTGAATTTTCTCCGCTATAAGTTGGCGGGGCAAATACATTCCCATATCCTCTTCAAAGACAATGGTTACAACCGACAGCCCGAACCTGGAAATGGATCGAATTTCGAGCACTCCAGGCAGATTCGCCATTTCCAATTCCACGGGATAGGTGATAAATTGCTCCATATCTTCCGTGGAAAGATTACGGGAAGTGGTGATTACCTGAACTTGGTTGTTGGTGATATCCGGAACCGCCCCAATGGAAATTCGGGTGAGGGAAAATATTCCGAAGATGATGAGCGCCAAAGTGAACAGCCCAACGATCAGTTTATTTTTGATACTAAAATGAATGAATTTTGAAAGCATAATTAAATGAGACCTTTAGAATTTCAACAAGTTCAAGAACATTGTTGAAAAATGAAACAAGGATATTTGGTTCAAACTAGCCGTAAATACGGAAAGGGAGATACCATTACAGTGGTAGCTGGGAAAGGAATTCCCAAACAATACTGTTATTTAATTATGCGATTTGAGGAGGTTGAAAGATAGAAGCTCTTTCAAGGAATGAATAAAGATCTTGGTAGTAGAAATGCGGATTGACAGTATAAGAAACCATTGATTTCTCAAGGGGAAACTCATAGCCGATTACCACTACTTCCAACAAATGATTGCAGTTATTATGCTGAAAAGGAAGTTTTTCGTGTTGAGATCTTTCTTCTTTATGGGATTTCTGGTGTTCCGCCTTTAATTCACCGTAGTGCTTTTGGAAAAAGGTGAATAAATCATCCCCAAATTCTTCTGAATGATATTGTGCGTGTTCCACCAATTCTGAAATCATAAAAACATCAGCAATGCTAACGCCCACGCTTTGGAAAAAGACGAGAAAAGATAGTGATATGGCGACTATTGTTTTCATTTAGGATCAAAAATAAGGAAAAAAATCCAACTTAAGACTGACAAATATCAGGCTAATATTCTCTTTGACGGGTTTCCGCATTTCCGCTGGCGACAATGAACATGATTTTGATGCCCAAGCAAATAAACTTAAAAAAGTGAGCATTATATCATTTATTTTTAGAAGTCACTCTTTTTACATCAATGGAAGGAATAAAAACTTGGTCAAGAAATCTTATATTCGCAGTAATAAATCCTTCAACTATGATAATCCACGACTTCAGCAAAGAAAATTCACTTCTCAACCAATTTATTCGGGAAGTACGCGACACATCCATCCAAAAAGACAGAATGCGCTTTAGAAGAAATGTAGAGCGCATTGGCGAAGTACTTTGCTATGAAATGAGCAAGACATTGGAATATAGCCCCCAAACCGTAACTACACCTTTGGGAGAAAAAACCGTGAACGTTCCAAGTTCGGAGATTGTTTTATGTTCTATCCTTAGAGCTGGGATTCCATTGCACCAAGGGATTCTAAATTATTTTGACGGGGTGGAAAATGCTTTTATTTCGGCATATAGATACCATCCAAAGGGAGGTGATAAGTTTGAGGTCCATGTGAAGTATTTGGCCTCCCCTTCCATTGAAGGAAAGACCCTGGTTTTAGCCGACCCTATGCTTGCCACAGGAAAAACCTTGGAAAATGTTTTAAGAGCCTTAGAAAGTCACGGAACCCCAAAACAGAATCCATATAATCTCCATAATCGGAGCAAAACCCGGAATCGAACTTACGGATATGATTTTTCCTAAAAACACCCATCTTTGGATAGCGGCCGTGGACAATGCCCTCAATGAACGAGGATACATTGTACCTGGATTGGGCGATGCTGGGGATTTGTGTTATGGGTCGAGATTAGATTGATACTAGTCGGTAGTCTATAGACGATAGACGGTAGTTGGTAGACGGTAGACGGTAGACGGTAGACGGTAGAAGACAATGTTCAATATTCAATATTCAATATTCAATATTCAATATTCAATTTTGAATTATAGATGTTCAATTTTCATTGCTCAATTTTCAATGCTCAATTTTTAAAACATTCCTCCAATTAACCATTAACTTTTAACCCTTAATTCATAACTATTAACTATTAACTTAATAAGTCATTAACCCATTAACTTAATAACTCATTAACTCAATAACCCAATTCCCATAGTCTAAAACTTCGTGCTTGCCACTCCAGAATCTCCTGAACTTTTAAACTCCTCCACCGCTTCGCTGAGATCGAAAACATTTTTAATTCCAAGTTTGTATACCAAAATACTCGCGCCTGCTGTGCTGCGATAACCACCGGCGCAATGAACCATAATGGGCTTGTCTGTTGGTACTTTTTTGGCGTTTTCACGCAATTGGTATAAAGGAATGTTGATGGAGTTTTTAAATATTTTTCCTTCTTCTACCTCACTTTCGTTTCGGATGTCCACTATTGTATAATCCTCGATGTTGTTTTTGAAATGGGCCGGACTGAAGTGCTCCGATTTTTCCAAAATCTCATCGGCAAGGGTGTAAACGGCAGCTATTTTTGATTCATAACCAATCTTTGAGGTGCGATGAAGAATTTTCTCCGCCTCTTCAATGGAATCCACTACCAAATTAAAATTTTCATCTGGGCGTACAATGGAGCCTAACCAAGTTTCAAATTTATCACCTTCCGAAGTGGCCATAATATTTATACTTCCCGGAATATGGTTCTTTTTAAATGAAGCTCCACTCCTACAGTCAATTATTAAGGCTCCATTATCAGGTTCTGACACATTTATTTTAAAAGGAATATCTCCCAAACTCTTGCGAAGATTTATTGCCCCAGTTTTATTGGTATCTACGTTATATCCAAAATAGTGGGGAATAAAAGGTTGCGATTCCAACAAAAATGAAACAAATTGCTCCTCCGTTTGTTTTTTGAACGCCCAATTGCCAATGCGCTCATTGCCCAACGTACTTGAATTGGCATCGCCACTCATTCCTTTTCCACAAAGAGAACCTGCTCCGTGCGCTGGATATACGTAAGCGTTGTCCGATAAATCCTTGTATTTATTGTGAATGGTATCAAACATCATTTTGGCTAGTTGCTCCCGTTTTGCGGTTATATTACCTACTTTTTCCCGAAGATCAGGTCGACCTACGTCACCAACGAACAAAGTATCTCCAGTAAAAAGAGCTGTCTTTTCTGCTTCAGTGGCAATAATCGTAATACTGTCTGGAGAATGGCCGGGACTGTTCAGTGCACGAAATATGGTTTTACCAATCTGGACTTCATCACCATCGTCGAAAGTTTTATGCGGGTAATCAGCTCCGGTTTTTGCACTGCAATAAAGGGTTGCTCCAGTTTCTTGATGGATCTGCAAATGCGAGCTCACAAAATCGGCATGCGGATGGGTTTCAAATACCGCCACTATCCGGGCGCTGTTTTCCTCGGCAAATTTATAATACTGAATCGGGTTGCGCTCGGTATCTACCAACGCCATTTTTCCGTCACTGATAATTGCATACGAAAAATGTGAAAGAGGCTTGTATTCGAATTGTTTGATTTTCATTTTTTGTTGATTTAAAAAAGGATTTAATGTAGAAAAAATAGTATCGATTTCATTTTAAAATATCTTCGGAAAAAACCGTCCCGAACGCTTTTTATAGTCTGAATAATCTGGAAAAATCTCTATCAAACGCTTTTCTTCATAATTGCTTTTCAGATAAAATAGAAGAAAGAGGATAGCGGCAATCATCAACTTATATCCTGAATCGGCAATGATTGCCAAACCGAAAAAAGCCATCAAAATTCCAGTGTAAATAGGATGCCGAATAGATTTATATATACCATTTACGATCAATTTTGATCCAGGCAAAGGACTTGGAAAAGGTGATAGATGGACATTGAGCTGCAATACGGCAATCAAGGTAATAAAGGTCCCTAAAACCAACAATGCCACGCCTATCCAAAACAAAAATTCGGGAAAGTAAATTCGCATAGCTCCCACTTCAAATGCAAAGGCTATAAACAAGACAAACTGCAAGAGAACAAAAAGTATGTCTTTGAATGGAATTTTCACTTTCGAATTAGCTTACTGTTTTTCATCTTCGAGTTCATCAAATTGCTTTGGTTTGATCTTTAATTTTAATCAAGCGGTCCCCCTGGCCCCCTAAAGGGGTAATTAAAATTGGGAATATTTTAATTGGATTTCGATTTCGATTTCATACTCAATTTTCTCCATTAATCATCTTTATAAAAAGCTCATTCCCTGCTCGAGGGGGAATCGAATTATAAGCGAGTTCCAATTTATCGATTGTAAATTTTTTTTCGAAAAGAGAACGGTATTCATTTTCATTTCCGCCGAAAGGTGGTTTGTCATCATTTAACGGAATATTGAAAAGCACGCCAACTAATTTTCCAGCAGGTTTCAGCAATTGATGCATTTTTGAAACATATTCCTTTCTAAGTTTCGGGTTCTGCGCACAAAAAAAGGTCTGTTCCAGGATTAGATCGAACTTATCTTCCAATTCGAAAAAATCTTGATGCAACAAATTTTTCTTTGGAAAAGAAGGAACCCGTTTTGAAAAATTATCCAACGGAATGCTTGAAATATCAATAACGAAAACATTGGCAAATCCTTTATTAAAAAGATATTCAGCTTCATACGAATTTCCTCCGCCGGGAATCAATATTTTCAGATCCTTATTTGCAAGTTGATCTATATATTCCTTCAATGGTGTAGAAACATACCCAATATCCCAGCCTATTTGACCGCTCAGGTATCTTTCACTCCAAAAGGTTTCGTCTAAGTTTAGGTTATTCATTTTGATGGGTTTCAGGTTAAAGGTTAAAGATTGCAGCTTCAGTTGCAGGTTTCAGGTTTCAGGTTGCGGGTTACAGGTTGCAGGTTGCGGGTTGCGGGTTAGTTGCAGTTTTCTTGTTTTACCGACTGCTGACTACCGTCTACCGACTACCAACTACCGTCTACCGTCTACCAACTACCAACGCACTACCGTCTACCAACAACCAACTACCGACTACGTTTACCGACTTTTAAGTTAATGGAGTTATTGGGTTTCAGGTTTGTGGTATCGTTGAACCATAATTCTGAATTCAGAATTCAGAATTATGGTTCTCCTGTTTCTTGTTTCCTGTTTCTTGTATCAGAATTCGGATCGTTGAACATTCAACTACCGTCTACCGACTACCGTCTACCGTCTACCGACTCCTCCAAAATCTACCGCTCAAACTCAATACTCCAAATTCCCCTTACCTCATTTTCGCCATATCCTGTGGCTTTATCATTTGGATAATGTTTTAGGATATTCGATAAGGTAAGGCTTTCCAGTTCTTTTCCAGGTGTGCCGTGGCATTTGAGGCACATGGAATTCGTAACGATTGGATAATAGAATTCGACTTTCTCGCCCATTGTAGTTACGATGGGAGTTGGCTCTTTATTGGCGGCAACTTGGTCCTTAAATTTCTGGATACCTGTGAGTTCTAAAGCATTCGCTTGGTTTTTCGGATTTCGGGGTTTGTCGCTTACTCTTTTAATTTGCGCTTTGTACGCTACGGACATACTATCGGTCAAGGGCATTGCTTGGATATTGCAAAAATCGAGCGCAGCTATCACTCCATTTTTTTGGATCTGGCCCATTAAGTTTTTACCCAGTTCGGCTTTTGTGGCCTGTGCCATTTGCATACCGCGCTCCTCGATGGAAGGTTGTGGGGAACTGGATGATTGATTTCTGCGCATGCCCATTCCTCTTCCCTTTCCATTTCCCATCATCCCTTTCATTCTCGGGCGTTCGCCGTGCATTTTGGAATAATGATCGTCAAACCATTTCGGTTCTTCTATCTTGTGGTCGAACATATAATCGGCAATCTGGTGAACTGTGTTTTCAGGATAAAATTGATAGGGCATCAGTCCAAATTTCTTGACAGCTCCCGCCATCTTCGATTTATCTTCAGATGGATTTTGTAAAAAAGATGAAATATCACGGATAAATTCTTCCTTTGAAGTTTCGTTAGTAAGATAATGCATTTTCACAGCCACCATAGGCGGGGAAATCATTTTTTCTTCCGAAGCCTTTGGATTATGGCACATATAACAGTTGTTTTCCATCAGTCTTTTTCCAGGATGTTCCTGGATTGTGGCCATTGCCAATTCATAGGAACCATTATCAATTCCGGAATACGAATTTTTCGGGTTTGTATTGCAGGCTGCAAAAGTTCCTAGCAATATTAATATTGAGAGTGTTTTCATCTTTCTAGTCTTTATACATTTTCATAGCTCTAATTAAATTAAGCGTTGAAATCTTTATTTCAGATCGATATTTCGAAGGTTTCAATTTGGTTCTAAAGTAGAAAATTCAATTATTCCTTTTAGTCAGGGTGAAAATTATTGAATTTTCTGCACTTTGCTCTTTACACATAACCTACAATATCCAATTGAACACAAAAATAAAAAACTACTTTCTGATAGACGGTAACAAATGTTACAACGGATTTTAAAAATTAGAGTGCTATTATCCTGATACTGTTTCTGTTGAGCTCAATTTTTCCCATTGTTTCAAGCTTCTTTAATAATCTTGAAACTACGACTCTTGAAGTATGAAGTTCGTAGGCAATTTCCTGATGTGTAGAGTTGATGATGGGTTCTCCGCCGATTTTTTGTTTGTCGCGAAGGTATTTCACCAATCGTTCGTCCATATTCAAAAATGCTATACTGTCAATAGTATCGAGCATTTCCATCAGTCGGGTATGATAACTTGACAGGACGAAATTGCGCCAGCTTCTAAACTTTCCCATCCATTCTTCCATTTTCTGGACAGGTATCATAATTAAGGTAGTATCCAATTCGGCAATGGCCCTGATTTCACTTTTCTTTTGCCCCAGGCAGCAAGTAAGTGTCATGGCGCAAGTGTCCCCTGCTTCAAGAAAGTACAGCAGCAGCTCATCGCCTTCTCCATCTTCCCTCAATATTTTTATGGCTCCAGAAACCAGCAAGGGCATAGAGCGCATATAATCGCCAATTTCAATTAACTTCTCTCCTTCACTTACGTGCCTTAATGAGCCTACTTTATTTATTTCCTCAATTAGCGAATCCTCAAAAAGATGGGAAAAGTTGGTCCTTAAATCATTGATCATTTTCAATTATTTAGTTGATTTTTTAAATAGTTAGAACAGAAAACTACTCCTTGGCCTCCCTCGCCTTCCGTCGTTCCAATTTTCTAAAATATCCGCGGAAAAAGAAGTTGTGTTGCAAAGCCTCCATGTTTTGGTTCAGTTTTTCGGAAGCCTCCTTAATCTGAATCATCGTAGAATCTAATTCCTTTGTGAAATTTTCATCTTGAGTGATGTAATTGAGAGCACCTTTTCCTGATTTTATTTCGTTTATATAACTATCAAGATTCTTGGTGATAGCATTGACATCCTTGCTGGATTTTTCAAGATTATCGAATACTTCTCTGATTTGATTTGCGGCCGCGGTATCACTCAAAATCACTGCAGCTGCACTTTCATCATAATTTACTTTTGAAATAATCCTGTTTATTTTATCCATTGCCTGGCCGGTTCCTTGGGAAGTTTTTTTCAGCTCTACAATTGTATGCTGGATATTTTGGGCCAAAATGGTATCGCTGATCAAGACACCTATAGTTCCCTTGCCCTCCAGAATTTGATGGGTTATTTTTAATAGATCTGCGGTGGTTTTATCTAAGGTGGAAAGCACATCGTCAATACCCACATTTGTAGCCGATTGTATGATGTCTCCAGACACAACGCTCGGACCCTCCTTCTCTTTGCCTGGGATTATATTGACCACCATACTCCCAACCAATCCATCCGAACTGATTGTTGCCACGGCATCCTTTTTAATGTAATTTGCCAATTTTTCTTGCACGGCCATTTTGACGGTAATCTTTCCAACCTCAGTCATTTCAATTGCAGTTACCGTTCCGACATTTATACCCGAATACCTTACATTGTTTCCCAATTGAAGCCCACTGACATTGTTAAAAATTCCATATAATTCAATGTTTTTGCTGAACATATTTTGCCTTGATCCTATGAAATAAAGCGCACCCACGAGAATTATAGTTCCCACGACTACGAAGATTCCAACTCTTACTTTTTTTGAACTTGCCATAGAGTTTAATTTTTAAAAAATGCACTAGTTTGAGGATCACTTGAATTTGAAAGTTCTTCAAAGGTTCCTTCGGCATAATTGATTCCATCGACCAACAATATCATCCGGTTTGAAATAACCCGTGCACAGTCTACGTCGTGCGTTATGATAAGGGAAGATGTGTTGTATTCTTTTTGAACGTTTCGCATAAGCTGAATAATCTCATTCGAAGTAATAGGATCCAAACCCGTAGTGGGTTCGTCGTACATAATGATTTTCGGCTTTAAAATCAATGCCCGGGCCAATGCCACTCTACGTTGCATACCACCAGAAAGCTCTGAAGGCATAAGATCGATTGCATCTAGTAGTCCAACGCTTTTTAAGGCTTCCTTTACCGATTCCTCTGTTCCTTTAAAATTTTCAATTTTATCTTTATGTCGTCGAAGAGGAAATTCTAAATTTTCACGAACGGTCATAGAATCGTACAAAGCGCTTCCTTGAAAAAGAAAACCGATTTCGGTTCGTAAAAAATCCAATTCCGTTTGACCCATGGTAATGATATCACGATCCCTTATCGTTATACTCCCACTATCTGGCTGGATTAAGCCCACGATACACTTAACCATAACCGATTTTCCGGAACCCGATTTCCCCATTATAACGAGACTTTCCCCTTCATAAAGTTTCAGGTTGAACCCATTAAGCACATGGTCGTCACCAAAGCTCTTTCTAAGGTCTTTAAGTTCTAGTACAGGTTTTTTAATTTTATCTGAATTCATTTATATCTCAAAAAATATATCGGTTACAAAAACAGCGATAAAATCCACTATAAATACTAACATCGAAGCATAAACAACTGCCGAATTTGATGCTTCACCCACGCCTACTGTTCCTTTGGCGCAATTGTATCCTTTATAAGTACCCACAAGCCCAATGGCAAAACCAAAGAAAAACGTCTTAATTGTTGCAGGAAAAACATCGCTAAACTTCAACGCATCAAAAACTTGATTGAAGTAAAGGGTATAAGAAACGCCTCCTTTCAGATTTTCTATCATTGCGGAACCAACAAGCGCAACCGCATCTCCTAAAATAACCAATAGTGGCAACATCAAGGTGACGGCGAGAATACGGGTTACAACCAGATATTTAAAAGGATTGGTGCCGGAAACCTCCATAGCATCAATCTGTTCCGTAACCCGCATTGAGCCCAACTCTGCTCCTATTCCTGAACCGATTCTTCCTGCGCAGATTAGAGCAATAATTACAGGTCCAATCTCTCTAACTATAGAAAGACTAACCATAGAAGGCATCCAAGATTCTGCCCCAAACTGGGTTAAGGTTGGTCGGGATTGAAGCGTGAAAACCAACCCTAAAATAAATCCGGTTACAATTACCAAAAACAGGGATCGATTTCCCATATTGTAACATTGGCGGAGCAATTCCCTCCATTCAAATGGCCGAGTAAACACTTCTCTAAAAAAGCGTCCCGCAAAAAGAGCCATATCACCAATTTCTTCGAAAAAGGATTTGGTACGGTCTAAGAAAGTAGTTGTTTTAGCCATTTAAAAAAAGGTCGATGTCAAATATAGATTGGATTTTGCATAAAAAGAATGATTTGGATCAGTATTGACAAATAGGAATGTGGATGAGATACCGAAAACGAATCCATTAGTTGTGAATCTAAATTTATTTGCAATTTAGGCATCTGAAATAATAGGAGGAAATGACTCAAGTCATAGTAATCCAGGAACTATCTCTCTACATTTGATTCCCAACCGACCACTTAAAATTTATATTTATAGATTATTCTGAAAAAATTTCACTTCTTTGTCTGAGTAATATTCCTCACCATTTTTAAAAACACTTAAAATGAAAAATATTTTATTATTTGTCCTCATCCTCACATTTGTAGGCTGTGTAAATTCACATAAAAAGAATAGCACGGAGGATATTTCAAATGAAGAAAAACAATCACCGCCTATTGAATTAACAGTCAACGAAGATGTTCCAATCCGCTCCTATTTTAAGTGGATGGATAGCACTGTGGCTGAACATAACCAAAACCACAATTACCTTATTGATGAATATATTATTGTGCATCACAATAAGTGGATTATGGATACGCTGGCAAATACAGATTATTATTACCTAATGGATAAAGGGATTTTTAATGAAGACTCCCAAACTTTGATAGCCTTGCAAAAAAATCAAGTTTTGGTAATTCCAGACTCCTTGGAAACCGAGAAATTGAAAAAACAACTGGTCAACACTTATTTGGAAATAAACATACCTGAGTTTAGACTTCGAATATTTGAAGACGATAAAGAGATTTATAAATTTCCGGTTCGGGTTGGAAAAGTGGGAAAAAAATATATGGCAATGGCTAAAGGTACCGTCGATATGGAAACCAAAACCGGTATTGGAGAAATAATAAGGGTTAATAAGGAACCGGTATTGGCAAATCCGGTCGATAACCGTAAATATGAAACCACCAGTCGGGACGACGGAAAAAGAACGGCATTACCGATCATCCCATGGCTAGAACCTTCAATAGATGGGATAAGTGTGGGACAACTAATCCATCCCACCACCAACTTGGAAACCTTGGAGAAGGCTTCGTCCAATGGCTGTATTGGGCTAAGGGAATCTGATGCCTGGATTGTTTATTACTATGCACCTCTTGGAACCAAAGTTGTCGTTAAATACGAATTACAGGGAAAGAATGATCAAGGTGAAACCGTGGAATTTAAAGACATCTATCCTGGCGTTGCAGAGAAAAAGACATAAAAAAATTTATGATCTAACCTCAATTAGGTTCAAAAGTCAAAATCCCAAGCTAGTCCAATGCCGAAAGAGATGTAGTTGAGTTTTAATTCAGCCGAAGCATTTGCAATCTCCAAATCTGTCGAAAGAGAACGATACCTAATCATTGGGCGCAAGGAGAGATTGTAAGCAAACTCATAATCAATTCCAATTGCCAGTTGCCATCCAAAACCATAATCTGTGCTTTCAGCAATATTGCCGGCATTGTTCTCCAACTTTATGTGATTGTAAACAATTCCAGCCCCGGTCAAATATGAAAAAGGAGAAGTGCCGATTTGACGTATAAACTGGATACCAAAAGTAAATCCTGTTTCTTCCAACGTAAATTTATCAGTTGAATAGTTATCATCTCCCTTAAACTGGTTCCAGCCCCATCCTGCATAAACGGCTAAGTGGGGCATTATTTTGTAGGCACCTGTAATTTCATAACCAAAGCCTATTTTAGTGTCGATATCGCCCACATCGCGCGTAGGGAAATTAAGTCCCGGCCTGAACTCTACTGACCATTTTTCCTGTGCCTCCCCAGTAAATGAGATTAAAAAAATCGTAATTGCGATTAAAAGAATAGGTTTCTTCATACTGTTCTGGTGTATTTATATATGATTTAAAAGTAGCTTTAAAATAAAGATATAACTATGAGGGAAATCAAGTTAATCTAATCTATGTAAGGAATCAATCTTTCACACAAAGCGAAGTCTACAAAACTTATAATGCTACTATCTAATGAGAAACATTATAGTTCAGATCTTGCACTCTAAACTTTCCATATACAAAATCTCCCTCGGGAAATTTCCAAACCGCGTCGATGGCTATCGGCAAGTTATATCCATTTATTAATCCATATTTTATCACTGGCATTGAAAAGGGAATTTGCCGATTTGAATTTATCTCTACCCTATCTTCGGAAATGAAATTTATCAATTCTCCTATTTCATTAAAAAATAACCTTGCCGAAACGGAAGTATTTTCGGTTGTGAATTGCACGTCGACAGTATAATCATCAATTACTTCCCATTTTATGTTTTGGCCAATCAATGCCGAAGGAGCCAATAAACACAACTCACTAAAATAAGTAACGGTTTCGGTTTTATACATATCAGGCTTGTGTATATCGATAACAGGAATGAGCGATAGCGGTTTTATAAGCATGGAAGCGGAACCATCTTTATAACGATGATAACCCTGTGTGGGCAAGCCATTTACAATTGCCTTCATAAAGAATAGACGTATTGGTTGTTCAAAAAAGTTATATTGTTCCGAAGTAAAACTGAACCAATCTTTACCTTTTTCGCGCATCTTGCCATTTAAAACCAGTTTCATGTTTTTTGCTTTGGGCATACCGATGACACCCACATATCTCAAATATTTTTGGACTGGAAGAGGAAGTGTCCCAATATCTTTTTCTGAAATAATTTCGTTGGAAGAATTTACAGTCATAAAAGACTGTGAAACATCAGTTTTATATTCCTTTTCAAAACTCGAAGTCGCAGCGCCTATAACAGCAACTACTAGGATGATTAGGTTGGCAACGCTACCGAACTTCGAGTCTTGCCAGACCATAATTATCAAAATTTGGGACATAACCACACCGATGATCGCTAACCAAAACCACAAGTTGCTTTCCAATAGATAAAAAATAGCTGCAATGAGAAATATTAGTCCCGCAGAGAGCCATAACCATCCAATTGGTTTTGAAATATTCTGTGTTAATGGTGGAATTTCCAAATAATGAAAAGCTTTTAAAAATCCCATAAAATGGATTAAACCGTGTACAAATAGCAGGATGACAAAAAGAAATTTCATTTTTCAGTTATTTTCAAATTTATATCGACTTTAATTTAGCACGTTTCCCCCATTTCACAATCTCATACCACAACACGCTCAATATACCAATTCCAACACTAATGCCTATTTGGTCTAATCCAATTCTTTCAAATTCAAAGAAATGGGTAAGCGGTGGAACAAACAGCAGCATGGCTATGATGAAAATTGTAATTCCCAGAATTATTGGTACCAGGTTGTTTTTATACCGAAATGTTGTGATTATTGAATACACAAACGAACGGTTCACCAAGGTCAGTACGATGTTGGCACTCATTAGAGCGGTAAAGACCATTGTTCGGGTAATGTCCTCATTAGCTCCTGCATTTACAGCAATTTGATAAACCAATAGTACACCAACGGAAATCGCCAAACCTTGGATAACGCTTGTAAAAAGTTCGTTCCAATTGAAAAAACTACTGGTAAAGGGTCTAGGTTTTTGAAGCATTAAATCCTTTTCAATCGGTTCATTTTCATAGACTATGGAGCAGGTTGGCCCCATTATCAATTCCAACAAAATAACGTGAATGGGCGAAAAAATGTTCGGATAAACCCAACCGAGCACCAGAGGAATAAACACAGTGAGAATTATCGGAATATGGATGGAGATTATATACTGAATGGCTTTTTTTAAATTGGAATATATTCTTCTACCCATCGCGATAGCTTCAACCATATTGGAAAGATCGTCGTCCACCAAAATAAGAGAGGCAGATTGTTTGGCTATTTCGGTTCCCTTTTTGCCCATTGCCACGCCGATGTTTGCAGCTTTTAGTGCAGGTCCATCATTTACTCCATCGCCCGTCATTGCCACGATATGGCCGGCAGCTTTAAGGCTCTCTATGATTTTTAATTTGGCCTCTGGAAACATTCGGGCAAAAATGTTCTTCTCCAAACTGATTTTTTGAAGTTCTGAAGCATTCAGATTTACAAGGTCATCTCCTGAAATAACCTCTTCCGATCCCTTAAAACCAACCTCCTTGGCAATGGCAGCAGTGGTTTCGGCAATATCTCCGGTAATTATTTTTACTTGGATTCCTGCGTTATAAAAATCCTGGAATACTTTGGACGTATTTTCCTTTGGTGGATCATAAAAAGCCAACAACCCCTTAAAATTAAACTGGAAATCCTGTTGTTTTTTGGGCCAATCCACACCTTTAAAATCAGATAGTCCTACGCCTAAAACACGATAGCCAAGCTTTGCTAGAGTTTCTACCCGTTCGGTAACATTCAACTTTTCGTCCTCATTCAGGTTTGATACCGCGAGCAAAGCTTCGGGCGCGCCCTTGGCGGCGATGATTCGGGTTCCATTCCTATTTTCAAAAATATGGGTCATCATTGGAGGCTTTCCTCCCAATGGATATTCATGGATCATTTCAAAATTCGGTCTTTCATCCAAAACTGAAATCTCACCATAAATTTTGTGGATGGATATCTCCATGGAATCAAAAGGAATAGGCTCACTGGCCCACATGGCAATGGCAATCAAGTCAGCCTCACTATCTGATAGAGTTCTGTCGACTGAATTAATCTCATTGGTTTCCAAGGTAAAGACCTTGTCCAATTGCATTTTGTTTTCCGTAATCGTTCCGGTTTTGTCAACACAAATAATGGTAGCGCTACCTAATGATTCCACAGTTTTGATCTGTTTGACGATCACTCCTTGTTTCAGCAAACGCCAAGCTCCCAGCGCCATAAAAGTGGCAAAGGCTACTGGGATTTCTTCCGGCAAGATACTCATGGCCAGTGTAAGTGCTTTCAGCAAACTGTCCAGTACTAAGTGCGAATTGAGATAATTTATACCCCAGACCAAAAGAAAAACAACGGATCCAGCGATAATCATTTTCTTTACGAAATTGTTTATCTGTTTTTCAAGATTGGATTTTTCGGTTTCTATGGTGTCGATTGACTTTCCTATCTGGCCCATTTTGGTCTTTCCTCCAATGGCCGAAACCTCCGCGATTGCCAATCCGCCATCCACTTGGGTACCGCTGTAAATCTGTTTGTCTTCCGAAGTGGCATCCTTATAAATAGAAAATGACTCTCCAGTCAGTATGGATTGGTTAACCGAAAAATCGTTGGAATGGACAATAGTGCCGTCGGCAACAATGGTAGATCCTTCTTCCACCATCAGAAAATCGCCAACAACCACTTCATCACTGTTTATTTCTACTACTTCTCCGTCGCGGATTACCTTACAATGTGGCTGCGACAGTTTTTTAAGGTTCTCGATTGCATTATTGGCTTTGTGATCCTGATAGAGGGAAATTGCTGAAACCAGAATTATGGCAACTATCATAAAAAGAGCATCTCCATAATTTCCCGTAAATAAATAAATGCCTGCAGCAACCAATAAAAGGATGACCATAGGTTCCTTAAGCAGGCTTTTCATCGCTTCCCACAAAACATTTTTACGTTTTTGCTCGAGAACATTCCGTCCGTGAAGTTTTCTGGATGCTAGCACTTCGGATGCGCTAAGTCCCTGTATTCCGGTTTGCTTTACTGCCATAGATAATTTTTAAGAAAACAATAAAAATACAATAAAATGATGCGACTGTTTATGAGGGAAATCAATTGGGGTTAAAAAAAGGTTTAAGACCAAACAGATTTGGAAACCTGTTAGATCTAAACACGGCTCTTGAATGAAATTTCGCATAAACCCAATTTTCATCTGTCTAAATATTTAAAAAAACCTATATTTGTGCCCGCTAACAAAAAGCAGTCTCTACCCGGGTGCTGGAATTGGTAGACAGGCATGGTTGAGGGCCATGTGTCCTTACGGGCGTGTGAGTTCAAGTCTCATTCCGGGTACTATAAAACCCCGCAAGACCAAGGTCTTGTGGGGTTTATTCTTTTAAGCAATAGCATAAGACAAGTTCTCAATTCTTATCACGTTAAAACGAAACCGAAAGTAGTTCCTTACCAAGGTCGTGCACTGCTTTTTCTATTTTCTTAGTTTGCTCTTCAGAGGCGTTTGCTTTCCCTGTTTTATATTGTCGAAGCAAGGAAGAATTAATATTCGCTTTTTCCGCAATCGAGCCTATTTTTACTTCGGGTATAAGATGGAAGAAACCAGCCAGATCCATTTTATATTCAAATTCTACTCCGTTTTCATATTTGCTCACCCAATTCTCTTCTAATTCACAAGCAACTTCTAAATGCTCTCCGAATACTTTCTGTAGTTTATTTTTTAATTCGGTCAATGTATTCCCATAAGCAGAAACAACGCCCTCTAAATTTTCTGTCGTTCCCCAATAAGTGCCATCTTCGGCCTTTTCAACATAAACCTTAATTCTTTTTTTTTCCATAATTTCAAATCTTTTGTGTTATTTCCCCATAGTCCGACCCTCTTCTTTAATACTGAGAAATGGAAGCTATTTTTGAAGTCCTGCCTGTTTTAAAATTGAGTTTGCTGTTCCCGGTGGTACATCTTTTTTTGGATGTGGTATTGTTACTAATCCTTTTTTCGTGGGATGTTTGAAATGGTGGTGACTTCCTTTAGTTCTAACGACATACCAGCCATCCTCCTCAATCATCTTTATTAACAAACTGGATTTCATAATCCGAAGATATAACAATTTCGTTATATAACAAAATTGTTAGGAGTATTTGAGCCAGATGTCTCCGGTTTCAGAGTTATCCTTCTACTTGCGTTTAAAATTAAAGTTCCATTACTCCGAAGTATTATATAATAAAACTCCCGAAACATTCCAATAACTAAAGCTATTTCCTTCAGGAGCACCTTGTAGGATATCAACTTCGATAGTGTGTTTTCCAGCGGGCAGATCACCTAGATCGATATATTCCGGGAAAGTGATCGTGGCAGGACACCAATTGGATCGACTTAAATCGGAGGAGGATAAACCGTTTTGGAAATTACCGGAAACAGGATTGTATAATCGGTACGAGCCACAATCGGTTCGCCAAGGAATAAATCTAAATATCTGCTCTCCATCCAAATAAATAGTGTTGATTTTTTGATTGAACTCATCACCACCTCCCCAGCCTCCGTGGCCAGTAGTAATATATCTTAATTGCACATTTTTCGCTTTTTCCTTTAATTCAAAATTCACTTTTAAACCTTTCTTGATGTCGAACATGGTAGGATATCCTTGTCCACCCATTTCCATGACACTAGTTGTATTAAACAAAGGCAATACTTCCGTTTTAGCAGAATTTCACTACCCAACCTGGATGAAAGGTCAATTCCAAGCTCAATTCGTGACCACCTCCGTCATAATTTCCTATAAACGCACCTATATAAACTTCTTCTCCAGATAGGGCATCCACAAATTCTGAAATATCCTGACGATAGATAACGGAGTGTTGCCATTCCTTTCCCTTTAATTTCACCTTGTCATTAAAATGATCAACTCCAAATGGCGTGAAAAATCGCATAAGCTCTATGCTCGGCTCAAAATTTTCATTTGCAACCATTCCTTTATACATAGTGCCATTTCCATTCTCGTAGGTAGAAATTTGATCCATTCCATTTTGCATTCCTTTCAAAAACGTTTCTTTATCACTGTTTCTAATCAGGAAAACAGAAGCTGTTCTGTCGTAAGCATCTCCAAGGGAACGTTGGGTGGCCTGAATAAATCCTTGGGTTCCCGATTTTAGCTCTGGAATTTGAACTTTCTTTAAAATAACCGTTCCGCTGGCAAATCGCATCACATCATCAGAAGATTTTGGCTCATCTACAAAATTTATCTGCTCCTTTTCAAATACTGGAATCTGGATAAACCTACTTTTCCATAGGACATCCTCGTAGCTTAAGGCATCAATGGGTTTGATGGCTGGAAGTATAATGGTTTGTTTAACTTTCTTTATTTCTGTTGCGGTTACCGCTGTATTCCCGTTTCGGACATATTCCAATACCAATCCGAGCTCCTGCCCCATTGCTATTGGCGAGGCCTTGAATGGTAATTCGTTAGTGTACCAAAGTTCTATGGTATTGGAATTGACAATAGCTACTGCTTTATGGCAAGTATATCCTAAAATTTTCTTGGTTTCATTGGTCATCTTATAATCGTAGCGACCCACAAAACTGGAATCTATTGTCTTGGTAGATTCTTCTGCAGAAAAATAGGCTGTTTTTATATATTCGGCTGGAGATGATTTCCAGTTTACATAAAACTCTTGATAAGGATATGAGGCGTCTCCATCTAGTTTCTTAGATGAGCTCCCTTTTACCAAATCTTCGTTGACCAATAAAACCATTGGGTCTTGGTTGGGATCTACCTTCCCGTGATCACTGGCTAGATAGGTGATTTTATATGTTTCAGGTCTTTTGTTTTGTGCGGAAATCTGCAAGACAATCGAACAGAAGAGAAGGGATAACAATAAGCGTTTCATAAGCAGGATTTGAAAATGCCTTCAAAACTAATAGGTTTTTTTGTTTGGCTGTAACTTAAATAGGATTTCTATTTCAGAAAGGCCTATTTTCTATTTTTTTTTGCCAAGTATTTTGATTTCCAATAATGATGGACTCTACAATTATAATATCTTTTTCAGACTTGGAAATTAAACGCCTACCCAACTCCGTTCAACAATTTCATTTAAAAATTAAACAACTATCGCTTCTTTTTAGTAATTTCACATAAAATTTTTAGTAGTGGTAAAAACTGAATTTAGCATAAAGGACCTTGAAAACCTTTCAGACGTAAAGGCCCATACCATTCGTATATGGGAAAAAAGATATAATCTTCTAGAGCCGAAACGAACTGATACCAATATCAGACGTTATGATATAGAAAGTCTAAAAAAGTTGCTCAATATAAGTTATCTCTATAAAGCTGGACATAAAATTTCAAAGCTTGCTGAAATGAACTCTCTTCAGATCGAGTCTTTGATAAAAAAGGATTCCGAAGCGCAAACGGCAACTTATGCCCTTGAGACGTTTAAGTCGGCAATGTTAACCTTCAACAGCACTCAGTTTGATAACATCTTGGAAGACTTGCTAAAAAAGAAGAGTTTCCGTGAAATATATTCTAGAGTTTTCGTGCCCTTACTCTCCAATGCCGGAGTGCTTTGGCAAACGGGAACTGTGGATGCATGTCACGAACATTTCATTTCCGAAAGAATAAAGCAGACTTTGATTTTGCAATCTGCCAAGTCGAAAAAGGAGGTGGCCGAAAAGGAATCTCCGGAATTTGTTCTGTATCTTCCTTCAGATGAATTACATGAGATCAGCCTTTTATACGCCAACTATGAATTGATTTCCAATGGTTTCCCTACTCTATATTTGGGGGCAAACGTACCCTTGGAAAGCTTGAAGTACGTTCGGAAACAAAAACCTCTCGCCATATTCGTCAGCTATTTTACCGTACAACCTGAATCAGATAATCTGAAATCTTATATTGAAAATTTCAAAGAAATAGTAGGAAAGAATGAGCTATGGATTTTAGGGAAACGTGGCTGTCATTATAAGAACATAGAAAAGTCTGTAAAACTTTTCGAAGATATTGACACTTTCAAAAATCATCTAGGTAAAATATCTTAGCAAGAAGTTAAAAATTAAGTGCCAACATTTTTAAATTCATTTTAATTATCTACTTTTGTTTAATCAAAATGAATTTCCGTTAAACAATATGAAGAAAAACATTGCTGTTATTGGTTCCGGATTTTCATCTTTAGCTGCTTCCTGCTATCTAGCACAGGAGGGACACGAGGTAACCATATATGAAAAAAATCCTAAAATAGGAGGACGGGCACAACAGTTGAAAAGAGATGGATTTACATTTGATATGGGGCCCACCTGGTATTGGATGCCTGATGTTTTTGAACAGTTTTTCGCAGATTTCGATAAAAAACCATCCGATTATTATCCGTTGATTAAGCTCAATCCGGCTTATACGGTTTACTTTGGCAAAAATGATTACATAACCATAGAAGATACTTTAGAAAAAATTTGTGAGGCGTTTGAGAAGGAAGAACCAGGTAGTTCCATTAAGTTGAAAAAATTTATTGCCCACGCCCAAGACAATTATAACATCGCGATAAAAGATTTGGTCTATCGTCCTGGGGTTTCTCCTTTGGAATTGGTTACATTGAAGACAGCAAAAAAAATCAATCAATTTTTCAGCACCATCAGCAAGGAAGTGCGATCAGAATTTACCAATCCGAGATTAGTTTCAATTTTGGAGTTTCCTGTTTTATTTTTAGGGGCTAAGCCGTCACGAACTCCGGCTTTTTATAATTTCATGAACTATGCGGATTTCGGACTTGGAACTTTTCACCCTAAAAAAGGCATGTTTTCAGTGATTTTGGGAATGGTAAATCTAGCGGAAGAATTAGGAGTTAAAATAAAAGTGAATCAAAATGTAGAAAAGATCGTAGTCGATAATAGTACTGCTTCAGGAATGATTGTAAATGATGCGAAAATAAACGCTGATATCATACTTAGCGGTGCTGATTATCACCATACCGAAACCCTGTTGGATAAAAAATACCGGCAATATTCCGAAGAATATTGGGACAAGAAAACCTTGGCGCCTTCTGCCTTACTTTTTTATATAGGTTTTAACAAAAAGGTTGAAAACGTTGCACATCACACGCTCTTTTTCGATGTAGATTTTGAGGCGCATTCAAAAGCTATATACGATTTGCCCGAATGGCCAGATGAACCTCTATTCTATGCCAGCTTTCCATCTAAAACCGAAGATTGTTTTGCTCCGGCAGGAAATGAAGCGGCAACTTTTTTAATACCGCTTGCACCCGGACTGGATGACATTCCAGAACTACGGGAAGAATATTTCGAAAAAATAATAGATAGGTTGGAAAAGAACACAGGACAAGAACTTAAAAATTTTATTAATTTTAAAGAATCCTTTTGTCTCAAGGATTTCATTTCAGAGTATAACAGTTACAAAGGAAATGCCTACGGTCTGGCAAACACGTTACTTCAAACAGCTTTTTTAAGGCCAAAATTGAAAAGTGGAAAAGTAAAAAATCTATTTTTTACGGGACAACTTACTGTGCCAGGACCTGGAGTGCCGCCAGCGCTTATTTCAGGAAAATTGGCTGCAGGATTAATTGAAAAACAAATAAAAGCGTGAAAGATCTTTTCGATATAGTATCCCTAAAATGTAGCAGAGAAGTTACCCAAACGTACAGCACTTCCTTCTCGCTCGCCACGCGTATGTTGGGTCCTTCCATACGGCAGGATATTCACAATGTATATGGGTTTGTGAGATTTGCAGATGAAATCGTGGATTCCTTCCACGATTACGACAAGGAATCCTTATTCAATCGTTTTGAAAATGAATTGAATCAATCCCTGGAAGAACGAATCAGTTTAAACCCTATCCTGAATTCATTTCAAAGTACCGTTCATAAATACAATATTGATAGGACATTGATCCAGACATTTATGGATAGTATGCGTCAAGATCTTACCAAAAGCGTTTATACAACTGTTGAAGAATTCAATGATTATATCTACGGTTCGGCCGATGTGGTCGGATTGATGTGTCTTCAGGTTTTCGTAAAAGGCGATGCCGAGAAATATATCAAGCTGAAAGATGCGGCCATGAATTTAGGATCGGCTTTTCAAAAGGTTAATTTTCTTAGAGATATTAAGGATGATGAAGAGATTTTGAGCCGAACTTATTTTCCAAATATCGATTTGGATACTTTGGATGAAATTTCAAAAAATAAAATAATTACAGAAATTGAGGAAAATTTCAATACTGCGTATAATGGAATTTTACGTCTTCCACACGATGCTAGATTGGGAGTTTTTGTCGCCTATAAATATTACAGAAGACTTCTGAAAAAGCTGCAACAAACCCCTGCTTCCGAAATAAGAAGCTCGCGCATACGCGTACCTAACTATGAGAAATTGGGATTATTAACGGGCAGCTATTTGAAATATCAGTTAAATTTGGGCCTTCGGTAAATCCCGAAATAAATTCGGGACACTCAGGCACCTTGTAATCGAACAAAATGAAAATTATTGCGGCTAGTTTAATTAACAAATAAATCTAAGGTGGCTGAGTGATCCCGATGAAAAATCGGGATCGTACCGAAGCCCAGCACCTAACATCTGAAAAATGACAACTCTTCTTTGGATATTAATATTTATTGCCACTTTCTGTATCATGGAATTTATGGCGTGGTTTACGCATAAATATGTGATGCACGGATTTTTATGGAAACTCCATAAAGACCATCATCATAAAGATCATAAGAGTTGGTGGGAACGGAATGATTACTTTTTTCTCTTTTATGCGGTAATAAGCATCGGCTGCTTTATTGGGTGGAGCTATTTTGGCTTTTGGGCCGGCTTGCCAATTGGATTGGGTATATTCGTTTACGGATTGGCCTATTTCTTTGTGCACGATATATTTATTCACCAGCGGTTCAAGTTATTTAGGAATGCCAATAATAGATACGCCCGCGGCATTAGAAGAGCACACAAAATGCACCACAAACACCTGGGGAAGGACAAAGGTGAATGTTTTGGCATGTTGTTTCCCCCATTAAAATATTTTAGGAAATAAAGATGACTACTCAATGTATCGCCTAAGGTTGATATATTGAGTTAATCAACAGTCTATCACTTTCTTTTAAGGTGGATAAAGGGATGAAGTTTATTTTCTTCGCTCCCTTTAGGGATAGGGTAAACGAAGAAAATAAACTGATAAATTATGTCAAACATTAAGTAATCAAGAAATAAAATGTGGCATTTATACTTTTTGTTGAATATTGGGTCTTTCATAATTCCTTTCTTATTCAGCTTTCACCCAAAATTGCAATTTTATAAACTTTGGAAATACTTCTTTCCCGCCACATTGATAATGATGGTGTTTTTTGTTTCTTGGGATATTATTTTCACTCATTACGGTTTCTGGGGATTTAACGAAAAATATCTTTCGGGAATACATTTGGGAAATCTGCCTTTAGAAGAATGGCTCTTTTTTATCTGCATTCCCTATGCCTGTATCTTTACGGTTTATTCATTTAAAAACTTACTTCCGAAGTTTAGATTTTCAGAAAAAACCACAACTATCATTTATGCTTCGCTGCAAACCATTCTGATTGCGACATTTTTGTACAATTACGACCGCTGGTACACCGCAATAAACTTTGGATATGCCATACTTCTTTTAGCTTGGGTTTTTAATAATAATCGTAAAGCACTAAACGTATTTCTTCCCGTATTTGCCATTCTCCTGATACCATTTTTTATCGTGAACGGTTTTCTTACTGGAAGTTGGATCCACGAGCAAGTGGTTTGGTACAACGATGCCGAAAACCTCGGAATCAGAATTGGAACGGTACCAATTGAAGATAGCATTTACGCACTTACTATGCTCTTGACCGTATTTGTATTGATGGAGAAATTTAAAAGTTGGAACCAAAAGAAATTTAAGAAGCATTAAAGATTTCTACCTTAAAAAATCGGCAAATAAACGAGATTAAAAGATAGAATACAATATGAATATTTTGTGTTTCCGCTTAAATTTTATCCTACCTTTAATAAAAATTTTGCTGATGATACATCCGAAAACGGAACTGAAACTTATAAGTGAGGAAATTGGATATGGAGTAGTAGCCAAGGAGTTTATCCCTGCCGGAACCATTACTTGGATTTTGGATGAACTGGATCGAGAGTTCACTCCGACGCAGGTAAATAAGATGAAACCTTTGTACAAAAATATTTTGGAAACCTACAGCTACCGAAATAACAAAGGAAACCTAATTCTCTGCTGGGATTATGGCCGTTTTGTAAACCACAGTTTTAAAAGTAATTGTTTATCCACTGCTTACGATTTTGAGATTGCCATTCGAGATATTCAGGCCGGAGAGGAATTGACCGATGATTATGGATACCTCAATATTACCGAACCTTTTAAAGGCATAAATGAAGGGACACGCAGAAAGATTGTTTATCCAGATGATCTTTTAAAGCATTATAAAACTTGGGATAAAAAACTCTTGCTCAATTTCCCAAAAATAATTCAGGTGGAGCAACCCTTAAAGCCTCTCATAACCCCAAAATTGTGGAAAGAAATTGAAGAAATAGCACAAGGAAAAAAGGAAATGGAATCTATCAAGTCCAACTACTTTCCCCGCTGATTTTTATTCTGAAAGAAGTCTATCTAAAAGATTTCTAATTTTTTTACTGTTCCAATCCGCCACGCCTGATTCATTTACAACAATCTCGCCTGTCCTTGATATTACATAGGTTGTAGGCAGTACACTTGCCTGCATTTGTTCAGGAGCTTCAAAATACTGAAGAAAAACGGGAAGGGAATAGTTGTGCTTCTCTAAAAACCGGGTCACTTTTTCAGGTTTTTCCGAAGTGACGAAATAAAAGTCCACCTTGGAATTGTAATCATCGTACAATTTCTGAAATGAAGGCATTTCTGCAACACAAGGAGGACACCAAGTAGCCCAAAAGTTTACGACAACAACCTTGCCTTCAGATTGTGAAAAATTGATCTCCTGGGAATCCAAAGTAAGAAGTGGCCATTTATAATCTAGAAGAGTTTCTCGCTTATCTTCTGAAGTTTCCGACGGTGAAAAGGATATCAACCGCTGCACGAACACTTGAATTGGCATCCTGGTTTGGGGAATTATCAACAAGACGATAAACACTCCGAACAGAACGTTACTCCATTGTTTTTTTAAAAACTTCTTCATTCTCTTCTGAGTATAAAAAATCCTAACAGATATTGAATCTGTTAGGTTTAGAACATTTTAAAATAGTTTAAGCATTTTGCTTTTTGATCAAATTCAAAGCTGAACCTTCGTGATACCATTTTATCTGGGCATCATTATAGGTATGATTTGCTTTTATGGTGTCTTTGCTACCATCTGCGTGAACGATTTCGATTGTCAACGGTCTGTTTTCAGCAAAATCAGTGATATCGATGAAGTTGAAAGTATCATCTTCTTGGATTAGATCATAATCTGCTTCATTGGCAAACGTTAATCCCAACATTCCTTGCTTTTTGAGGTTTGTTTCGTGAATCCTGGCAAAAGATTTAACCAAGACAACAGCTACTCCCAAAAATCGTGGTTGCATAGCAGCGTGTTCCCTTGAAGAACCTTCACCATAGTTATGATCTCCCACAACAATGGTTTTAATTCCTTTCGCTTTGTATTCTCTTTGTACGTTTGGAACCCCACCGTATTCTCCGGTCAATTGGTTTTTCACAAAGTTGGTTTGCTTATTAAACGCATTCACAGCTCCGATCAAAGTGTTGTTTGATATGTTGTCCAAATGCCCACGGTAACGCAACCAAGGTCCCGCCATTGAAATATGGTCCGTGGTACATTTTCCAAATGCCTTGATCAACAACTTCACTCCTTGCAATTCAGAATCCTTAAGTGGTTCAAAAGGCTCTAACAACTGAAGTCTTTCGCTAGTTTCAGAAACCTTCACTTCTACTGAACTTCCGTCTTCTTTTGGTGCTAAGTACCCGTTGTCGTCAACATCAAAACCATCTGGTGGTAATTCAATTCCTCTAGGTTCGGTAAGTCTTATTTCCTGTCCCTCGTCATTTATCAAGGTATCAGTCATCGGATCAAAATCCAGACGACCTGAAATTGCAATGGCGGCTACCATTTCTGGAGAACCAACAAAGGCGTGGGTATTCGGATTTCCGTCTGCACGTTTTGAAAAGTTACGGTTGAACGAGTGAACAATAGTATTTTTCTCATCGCCCTTACGATCACTTCGATCCCACTGACCTATACAAGGCCCACAGGCATTGGTGAAAATAGTGGCTCCAAGATTTTCAAAAACTTTCAACAGACCATCGCGCTCTGCAGTAAAACGAATTTGCTCGGAACCTGGGTTAATCCCAAAATCACTCTTTGGCGTAATTTTATTTTCTACCGCCTGGCGCGCAATAGAGGCGGCACGGCTTAAATCTTCATAAGATGAGTTGGTACAGGAACCAATCAATCCCCAATCGACTTTAAGAGGCCAATCATTTTTTCTGGCTCTTTCACCCAATTCACCCACTGGCGTGGCTAAATCTGGAGTAAAAGGTCCATTCAAATGCGGCCGTAGTGTGTTGAGGTCAATCTCAATAACCTGATCGAAATATAGCTCTGGGTTTTCATAAACCGCGTCATCTCCGGTTAGGTATTCTCTAATTTTATTTGCTTCGTCGGCTATATCGTTTCGGTCGGTAGCACGTAAAAAGCGCTCCATCGAATCGTCATATCCGAAAGTGGATGTGGTAGCACCGATTTCGGCACCCATATTACAGATAGTTCCTTTTCCTGTACAGGATAGGTTTTTTGCACCCGGCCCAAAATATTCAACAATGGCGCCAGTCCCCCCTTTTACAGTAAGGATATCGGCTACTTTCAGGATAACATCTTTTGATGCTGTCCAGCCATTTAATTTTCCTGTTAGTTTTACTCCGATGAGTTTTGGAAATTTTAATTCCCAAGCCATTTCTGCCATCACATCTACGGCATCTGCTCCTCCTACTCCTATCGCTAACATTCCAAGCCCACCAGCATTTACGGTATGACTATCGGTTCCTATCATCATTCCTCCTGGGAAGGCGTAATTTTCCAAAACCACTTGGTGGATAATTCCCGCTCCCGGTCTCCAGAAACCAATTCCATATTTATTGGAAACAGATTCCAAAAAGTTAAACACCTCGCTACTGGTTTCGTTTGCTCGCATTAAATCGGGCGCTGCACCTTGTTTTGCCTGGATCAGGTGGTCACAGTGAGTGGTCGTCGGCACTGCCACTGTTTTTCTTCCAGCCTGCATAAACTGAAGCAACGCCATTTGCGCTGTAGCATCCTGAAGAGCGATACGGTCCGGTGCAAATTCGACATAATCCTTTCCTCGTTGAAATGATTTATTGGGAGATCCTTCCCGCAAGTGGGAATAAAGAATTTTTTCTGAGAGAGTTAGGGGCTTTCCTACGAGCTCACGTGCCTTGTCCACACGTTCAGCCATTTGAGAATATACCTCTTTAATCATGTCAATATCGAATGCCATATACAGTAATTTTAAGGTTTTTAAAGTTCCGCAAAAGTACGAAATTTAGACAGAATTTAAAAATATTTAATGGAATGCCCCGTTGATTGCGATATATTTATTGAATAAATATTTTTATCGAATTTAATTATAAATAATGTATTTTGATGAGGGAGAAAATGAGGAAATGGTAAAATATGTTTAGGGGGTTAGAGGTTTAGAGGTTTAAGAGGTTAGAAGTTTAGGAGTTTAGGAGTTTAGGAGTTGAGAAGTCTGCCCGTCAGAGGAGGGTTGAGGAGCCTGTCCGTCATCATAGGGGAATTACCTGGATGAGGATAAAAATTGAGGAGTTTAGAAGTCGAGAAGTTGAGGAGCTTGCCCGCCGGAGGAGGGTTGAGGAAGATTTATTTAATGCTCAATGGTCAAAAGTCAATACTCAATATTCAATTAATTTAATGATTAATAACTGAATAGGGACTAACTCAGTAAATCTGTGACTCAATAACTCAGCAATTCAGTAACTCAATAACTCAATAACTCAATAACTCAATAATTAAATAACTTAATAACTCAGTAACCCAATAACTCAGTAACCCAATAACTCAGTAACCCAATAACTCAATAACCCAATAACTCAATAACCCAATAACTCAATAACTCAGTAACTCAGTAACTCAGTAACTCAATAACTAATACAGACTCTGAATAATTTTCTCAATACTTAATCCTTCCGCTTCTGCCTTGTAGTTCTTTATTAAACGGTGTCTTAAAATTCCGATGGCTGATTTCTGGACATCTTCAATGTCCGGCGAGAATTTTCCTTTCAGGGCGGCATGGGTTTTAGCGGCCAAAATTAGATTCTGGGAGGCTCTTGGCCCTGCACCCCAATCGATATAATTTTTAACTATCTCGGGAGCAGTAGGACTATCGGGACGGGTTTTTCCAACCAGGCCAACAGCATATTCTATAACGTTATCGGCAACAGGAATTCTTCTTATCAATTGCTGAAAACCGATTATTTCATCACTGGTAAACAAGGGTCTAACTGTTTCATTTTCCCCCGCGGTCGTCATTTTCACCACGTCCACTTCTTCGGAAAAAGATGGATAATCCAAGTTTATGGCAAACATAAATCTATCCAATTGTGCTTCTGGTAAGGGATAGGTTCCCTCCTGCTCAATGGGGTTTTGCGTAGCCAGCACAAAATAAGGAAGATCCAGTTTATAATGATGACCTGCAACTGTAACAGCACGCTCCTGCATGGCCTCAAGAAGTGCAGCTTGTGTTTTGGGTGGGGTCCGGTTTATTTCATCCGCAAGAATAATATTTGCGAAAATTGGACCTTTGATAAATTTAAATTCCCTGTTTTTATCCAGGATTTCTGAACCCAGAATATCACTTGGCATTAAATCCGGGGTAAACTGGATTCTTTTGAACTCCAGACCCAAGGCTTGGGCAACTGTATTTACTAAAAGTGTTTTTGCGAGTCCGGGAACTCCAATAAGGAGCGCATGGCCACCAGAAAATATGGAGAGCAAAACCTGTTCTACCACTTCGTCCTGACCGACAATTACCTTCTTTATTTCTGTTCGAAGAGCATTATACTTGGAAACAAGTTGCGAAACCGCTGTTACGTCTGACATATCGTTTATTTAAAATATTAATTTTTCAACCAATTTGCAGAAAAATCACATTCCTGATAATCATCATTCACGTGGACATAGGTTTTATCGATTACATTATCCTGCCATTTACCAATTTCCTTGATTTGTTTCTCCCTCAATGCCAATTGCTTAATACGCTCATAATCCTTCACATAATCGGCTTTATGTTCTGGATATCTTTTAGTTACGGTCAATATTTTGAGCATTCCCTTTCCGGTTCGGTCACGATCGGTAATAACTTTGGAAACTTCTCCTTCTTTCAAATTATAGACTTGTGCCCCAAAGGTAGGATCCATTTTGGTAAGATCGAATCTCGTATCGAAAGTCAACGGATTAATAATCTGTCCGCCGTTGTTCCTGGTTTCCTTATCATCAGAATATTTGCGTGCTGCCTCAGCAAAAGACAATTCACCGGAGACAATCTTACTCCTAATATCTTCAATCTTCTTTTGTGCTTTATCAATGGCTTCCTGAGAAACATCGGGGAACAATATAATATGGCGAACATCTACCTCTTGCCCTCTAATTTTCTCAACATATAGAATATGCCAACCGAATTCTGTTTGGAAAGGTTCACTTACTTCTCCCTCCAACAATGAGAAGGCCTGATCCATAAATTCCTTGGCCAATGGGGAATCGCGCTTAATACCTGTCATAAGCCCTCCTTTACTGGCCGAACCATCCTTGGAATAAAGTACTGCCTTGGTAGAAAAACTTGCTCCATTGTCAACTATGTCGGCCCTTATGGCATTGAGCTGTGCAATAACGTCGTCGATTGCTTTTTGGGAAATCTCCGGCTCTATCACTATTTGAGCTACTTCAATTTCAGCACCAAAAATTGGACGTTCATCCTCAGGGATGGAGTAGAAAAAGTTGCGTACTTCTTCGGGAGTCACCTCCAGTTTGTCTATTATCTTCTGCTGCATCATCGTAGCCAAGGCAATGATTTTGTTAGCATCAAAAAGTTCTTTCCGTAGATCCGCAACATTATCTTTTCTGTAGTATTGGGCCACCTTTTCCTCACTTCCCAACTCGCTCACCATATATTGCAATTGCTGATCGGTTCTCGAGTTTATTTCAACATCGGAAACGACCAAACTATCTTGTTTTGCCTGGTGGGCGTATAATTTATCCTCCATCAATTTTCCAAGGAGTTCACAACGGGTAATCCCTTCAATGGATATTCCCTGCGACTGCATTTCAAGGTAACCTTTATCTATATCGGAATCCAGAATAATGTATTCTCCAACTACCGCACTGATGCCCTCAGCCTTGTAGCGCTTAAACGGCTTTAAGGTATCCTTTTGAACGGTTTTTGTTACTAGATCAAGAGAATCATTGCTCTTTACAACACCTGTGCTGTCTGGCACCAAAACGTTCTGTGCCTGCATCATACAGGTTGAAAGTAATAGCAATAAGAAAAATTTATTCATTTGCGTAGATTTCAAATTTATTATGTTCAATCGCATCTCGGGTAATGTCTGTTTCAAGTTTTCTGATAAGTTCAAGCTTTCTTTTGTTGATGATTATCTGTCTCAAAGTAGGCTTTATGTAAGGAAGAGGTGCAATATCATTGGGGTTGAGGACATCTTCAATTTTCACCAAATATACTCCTAATGAATCTTGCAATTGGCTGAAATTTGATTTTTTTAACACATCGTCCTTTGCTGTCCTCAATATGGGCAATGCATCCAATAAAACTTCCTTTTTTATCCAAACCGAATCATTCAAATTTGATGCGATAAACTGGAAATTATGTCCATTTAGAGCTTCCTTGTCCTTCTGGTCGTAGCGGGAAAACTTTTCCTTTACCGTCTTCAATCCTTCATAATTTTCGGGCAATTGCACAAATCGCATTTTGAAGAGCACATTTTTCAGCTTAAAGTTTTCTATGTTTTCCTTGTAATAAGTCTCATACTCGCTTTCGGTTATCACACTGTCCAATTGTTGGCCCACAATAACATTTTTATAGGCATCGGTAAGCAAGTCATTTTTATATTCCTCTACCAATTTGTCAAATCTTTCAAGTTGATCGCTTGTAAGATTGATCTTGGCCTGGCCAATCAATAATTTTTGCGTGGCCCAGCGAGTGATGTAGTTGTTCACTACCAGTGTACTATCTTCGGGGGAAGTGTTTTCAGAAATCAACTTTTTGATATCCGATTTATATAGATAATCGTCGTTTACACGTGCAATTACGTCCTCTTCGGGTTCCTTTACAAAATATCCACAGGATACCAAAAGGGATGCTAGCGCTATGTAAAGTCCGATCAGCTTCACTTCAATTGTCTTTTTACCTTTTTAAGAGCTTTCTTGTTTACCTCCACTTTATATTTAGAACGAAGTTTGTTCATCCACTCGGTTTCCAATTCATTTTGATAATTACTGATAACCCTTCCTTTCACTTCCTCCAGTTCCTTAATACCTTCGGGAAGTATTTCCTTGACATTTACTACGGTGAAGGAATCGTTACTGGGGAAAATTGCGGATATTCCCTTCCTGATTTCCATATTTTTGGGAAGCTCCTGCTCGCCTACTTCAAACACTCCTTGGGTAAGCAAAACATTTACGCTGCCATCAGGATTGAGTTCCGCCTTAATTTCTTCAGCAGCCTTCCCCTCTTCGAGCATCTTTTGAACCCTTTGAGCGGTCATTTGTGAAGTAGCTGAAAAGATATCGGCATCCACTCGCTGTTTCCACCGGTAGTCCTGTTTTGTTTTTTCGTAAAACTTGGCCAGCCCAATGCTGTCATTTTTTGCCTCGTTCCATATATTTTTTTCCATTACGTCAAAGATGAGCAACCCATCTCGGTATTCTCCCAAAATGGCAGCATATTCAGGATTTTCAACTTCTAGCTGATCTTTAAAGTAATCTTTCAATTTCTCGGTTTCAAACTCATCGTAAAAACTTACCAACAACGATTCCTTATCGCTAAAAGGCATTGTGGAGCGTTGTCGTTCCGCAACATAAGTTGCAAAATCGGAGAACTTCACGGCTTTTGCACCAATGGTGAAAAGTGTTTTATCCTGCGCCGCCGGAATTGGATTCATTTTCCACTTTCTGGAAAGTACGCTATCCGAAACATAGGTTTCAAAAAAAGGTAGGTAATCTTCACCTTTTTTGTAATTGTACATTCCCTTTATTTTTTTGTTTACAGCATTGACAACTACCTTGCCACGGTCACCCTGTTTTATCCTTTTTTCCAATTCTACTTTTTCTTCCTCAAAAGTTGGATTGGCCACTTTTTCATCCAAACGGATTATATGCCAGCCAAAATCCGTTTTAACCGGTTTACTGATATCACCTACTTTCTTTAAATTATAGGCTGCATCTTCAAATTCGGGCGCGCGAAGTTCACCTTTGGTAAATGGCTTCAGTTTGCCACCTTTTACTGCGGAATTCTTATCGTCAGAATATTCTTTAGCTAGGCTCTCAAAAGATTGACCTTGCTTCAACATGGTAGCTATTTCATTGATGCGCTCTTCCGGATCAAAGGTTTTAGCACCTTTTTTATCTGAAATCATAATGTGAGATACAACAATCTTCGGAAGTCGTGCTCGGCGGTCGTTAACTTTAATAATATGGTAGCCAAAACTTGTGCGTACAATATCAGAGATGCCGCCTACCTTGGTATTATAGGCAGCTGTTTCAAATGGATATACCATGCTGAATACTGTAAAATATCCTAGATTTCCTCCTGTATCCTCAGCGTTGGGCTCTTCTGACTTTTCTTTTGCCAGCTGATCAAAATCTCCACCTTTCAATGCTAAGTCGCGAATGGATTTTATTTTATTGTAGGCCAAGAGCGTATCCTGGGGTTTCGCTTCATAATTGACCAAAACCAGGATATGTGAAGCGTTTATCTCTTCCTTCCCTCTTTCATAAGCTTCCTTTGCAAGATCCTCGGTAAATTTATCCTCAAAAAGATAATTGCGGGAAAGCTGGTCCCGATATTTGCTCAGTTCAACTTGATAGGGCTCGTTCTTATCAAGTTTTTGGGCTTTTGCTTCGGCAATTTTCAATTTATAATCAATAAAAAGCTGCATATAACCATCAATATCCTTTTGCGATTCGTCCTGCACCAGATCGAGATTTTTCTTATAGACCCTTTCAAATTCGTCCGCATAAACCGGATTGCCGTCTATGGTCAACAATACATCTTTTTTGTTTTGAGAAAAAACTGTGGTGATTCCCATTAACACCACCAACAATACAGTAAGAATTTTTTTCATCTTTACTAAAATATTTATTTAAAAGATTCCTTAAGTGCTATCTAAAAGCTTTTGGCGCACAAAGTTGCAAAAATAACAAAACCTACATAACACAGACCCGAAAAACAAACGAATTTCTTAGAATAATAGTGTATTGCACTTTTATAAATATTGCCAAATCCGTACCTTGCAAAGCTTATAAAAAAGGTGTGGCAAAACATTCTTAAAAAGGATTGCCGACACTTAAAGAATGCACAAATGACTGATAGAGTAAAATTTATATGGGACTTCCACGGACCGAATGGGAAGCCTACCGCTGAACACCACATAAAACATTTGGGAGAATATGTTGAGGCCAAGGATCTTCAAAACACAATACTTGGTGTGGAGCAGCTAACTCCAAACCACCATATTGCCTTTTTGGTTGTGGAAAAGGAACTGATGGACAGCTTGAGAGCAATTCTGAAACCGAATAGAGGTCAATATTATGAAGAGGAATAACCATTATTTTTCCAATTAATTCTCGAAGCATTCCCACAAAGTAGGCCTAGATAAACTCAAAAAGATTGGAGGCAATCTCCCATCCCGAATCTTGGAATTATACAAACAATAAACCCTACTTCTTCATTTTCAATATTTATAGTACATTTGCGCTCCTAAATTTTTTAAACTGAACATTATGAATTTTCTTAAGATTGCCGTTTTATTTATTGGTCTTTCCGCCTTTGCCCAGAGTAAGGTAGGAGTTGTTGATGTAGATTACATACTTGCCAATATGCCAGAAATGACTTCTGCCCAAGAACAATTGTCAGCCTACGGAGCTCAGTTGGACTTGGATCTCAATAAAAAAATTGAGGAATATAAGACCCTTGCCGAAACATATCAGCAAGGAGAAGCCGAATTTACCATCGCACAAAAGAAGGATAAGAAGACCGAACTGATAAATTTGGAAAGCGATATCCAAAAATTCCAACAAAATGGAGCTGCATTGATGGAAATCAAACAACAAGAAGTGTTACAGCCTCTTTACAAAAAAATTCAAACCGCCTTGGATAAAGTTGCGAAAGCGCAAGCATACACACAGGTTATGCAATCTAGTACCGATGTGGTTTATTTGGATCCTAATTTTGACCTCACTGATGCAATTCTATCGGAAATGGGAATTACGATAAAAACTGAGGAAGCAGGGAAATAATAATTCATTCCTGATTTTATAATAAGAACGTGAGGCTTAATGCTTCACGTTTTTTTTTACATATTACCGAACCTCTCCGGTACTTTTCATTACCATTTATCTTCTATAGCCTTAAAAACTAATTAGTTTTAGAAATAAATTTTTTGATTGAAAAGGGATTATTGCAGAACCATTAATTGATAAAATAAACTATTGGGTTTTTAGTGGTTAAATGGTACATTTAGCATTAGAAAAACGATGTAACTCCAGGGGGCGGATTTCTCCGTTGTGGGTTTCGTTTATATTCATGTTAACGGTAAGCTAAAAAAAATCATTCTGAAAATTAAGCATTTCCGAAAATTTAAAAGTCTTCTATCCATTTGCCAAAAAATTATTATCTTGATGAAAATATTTGTGCTATGAAAACAATAGAAATTAAAAAGAAACTAATCAACGAGATTAATTTATCTAAAAATAAAAATCTACTTGAGGAGTTTTATCATTTCTTAAATCTTGAAAACGAAATTCAAGAAACTTACAAACTCAATGCGGAACAAAATTCTGCAATTGCCGAGGCTCGTGAACAAATTAAAAATGGCGACCATTTAACAAATGAACAAGCGAACCAAGAGATTGACGAATGGTTAAACAAATAGTTTGGTCCAGAAGAGCTCAAACCGACAGAAAATACATTCTCAAATACTGGAACAAGAGAAACAAATCTACACATTATAGTCGAAAATTAAACGGACTTTTCAAAGAGGCTGTTAAATTGATTGCGGATTATCCTGAAATTGGAAAACCAACGGATGATAAAAATGCACGAATAAAAATCGTTAAGGATTATCTCGTTATTTATGAGGTTGACGAAAAAGACCGCTTGTTAATCCTGACAATTTGGGACAGCCGACAAGACCCAAAAAAGTTGGAAAGGATATTGCGTAGAAAGCCTACCGCTAACAATGTATAAAAAAAATAGAGAAGCAAGTGCTAAACCCAATGTTTCAGGCATATTTGCGATCTGCCTGTAATGCCCTGCCGGTCGTGTGGCTCTGACAGGCAGGGTTGCCAAATCTTCTAATTTGACATTATTAAATACTAGATAACTAATCCCGAAGTTTCCTTTAGCAAAAGATTTGGCTTGTGGATAAACTTCCGGCAGGCAGGTCCGAAAGGTAATTGCATATTTGCAGCCGTACTACTTTTATACTAAATTATGTGCCTTAACGAACATACCATCTATGGAAACAAATGATAAATTGAGAGAACAGATTTTTGAAACCATAAAGAATCAACTCGCAAACAATGACCCTCCCGAAACCAAAATAACATTCGATAGATTGCGAAAACAAGGATTTGATGATTTTCAAACCAGACAGATGATTGGGCAATGCTTAGCTGTTGAAATATTTGATATTATGAAATTTGGAAAACCTTATAACAATGAACGATATATTATGAATTTGATAGCTTTGCCTAAGGAACCTTTTGATTAGATAAAATGAAAAAGACTCTTAAAAAAGAATACAGGCTTCGTTCAGCAAAGGAATGGATAAAAACTTATTCGGGAAACAATATAGTTAAAGGTTATTCAAAAAAATACTCCGTCGATAAATTATGTGCTATTAAGGAGCTAAGAGTGCTTGGATATGAAATTTCGGAAGAGTATGAGAATCAGCTGCAAAAGTCCATGGAATCAAATAAACAGCAAAGACTTTCAGCAAAGAAAAAACGAGAGGATGAATTAAATACTTTATGCGGTTATGGGGGTGATGAATTTTTTGCCATGATTATTGGATATACAAGCGGAGGCTTTCCATACGGAATGACACACGAAGAAATGAACGTTAAAAAAATAAATCCAAAATCAAACAAAGATGCCAATAGAACAGGCACATCCAACTTGGTTTCCTTAACGAAAGAGCAACCTTAAGCCTATCTGGAATTCAAAATTGCCAATAAAAAAACATTTTCTTATAGTAAATGATTCGATCAATATCCAAAATCAATCGAACGAAACTCTAAAAGTTTTTAAGGCAAATACTGAATGAAAAAACATTTACAATGTGGATGAATTTTGGGTATTTAAAAAGCCATCGGACAAAGTTTTCCATTATGAATATACCATTAACAGTGAAGATATTGAATTAAAGTACTTTTGCTAACGGTGTATCCTAAAGAAATAGAAATGAAAAAAATTAGATATTCCAAAGAAAGATTAAGAAGCAATTTAAGAATGGGAATATTCTTCGTTGCCATGGGAATTATTCTCGTTATGATATCTTTTTTTGTTTCAGATTGGAAAGAAATTTCGCTGGCATCTATCGGAATTGGACAAATAGGAGCTGGCATTTGTATGTTTTTGATTTATTACTTTGAAAACAGAAAACAATATCTCACTCTAAAAAATGGTGAATTGATAAAAAACGTGCTTTTTCAAAAAAAAAATAAAATTATCCGAAATAAAGTTTATAAGGGAATTTGCTGGAGACTTGAAACTGATTACCCAAAAAACTGAATTTATAATCGACACTCGAATTATTGAGCCGGATTCTCTTTTGGAATTAAAAAAGGAATTGAAAAATTACAATATTAAATAAATAACAGGATTGGCGGTATCCTTCCATTATTTCCACTATGATTAATAGTAAATTAATAAAAAGAGGGAAGATAAATCGATGGAATTTTCTAATAATCGGAATTTCACTGTGTATTTCTCTCTACTTTTTAGTAATAGAACCCGTTGAATTCGGGAATAGGAAACCCATCGTCTTTTATTCTTTCGGACTTTACTTCTTTACATTGTTTTTTAATTATGGCGCTCTGAGAAATTTAAATCTTTGGCTTATTTGGATGGGTTTTTCAATAATCCAAATTGGAATCTATTATAAACATGGCCTTAATAACACTGATTGGCCCGCAATAAATGGATTGAGAAATTTTTGGATATTTTTAATTATATTTCAAGTTTTAAGATGGCTAAGTATAAAATTACAGAATAAAGATTTTGTAACCATTGGACGAACGCAAACTGATTTTTTCGACGATAGAAAAATTACTTTTTGGGATCGGATTCTATTTATACCTGCTATCTCCTTGTTATTTATTTTACAAGTAGTATAAAAAATCAGGGCAACTCTTTTTCTCTACCCATATTTAATGCTTAATGGCATACTGTCCGCCGCGACGGACATCATATTATTCTTAACCAGGCAACAATGATCTGCATTAAAAAAAATCCTTTACGGAGATTTTGTTTCTTTTATAGCGGATTTTGATTATTTAATGATAAATAGAAGACTGAAAATTGCAAGACTGGCAAAGGGTTTAAGAAAAAGAGAAAACGAGATATGACTTCACCTTGCTTTCTTTAACCCACTCCTTTAGTTCCGTCAATGATAAAACAAGAGATTCACTTCTCTTGTCTTAAAATAAACTTACCTACTATAATTAGGTGCCTCCTTGGTTATGGTGACATCGTGCGGGTGACTTTCGGCGATTCCAGAGGAAGTGATTTTTATAAACCTTCCGTTCTCTTTCAAGTTTTCAATATCCTTGGAACCACAGTATCCCATTCCGGCTCTCAAACCGCCGATAAATTGGGTCATACTTTCAAGAAGATCTCCTTTATATGGTACTCTGCCTACAATACCTTCTGGCACGAGTTTCTTAATATCATCTTCTACATCTTGGAAATAACGGTCTTTACTTCCCTGTCTCGATGGCTTCAACAGAACCCATTCCTCTATAGGATTTGTATTTTCTTCCTTCGTAAATGATGGTTTCTCCTGGAGATTCTTTGGTGCCGGCGAGCAGGGAGCCCAACATTACGCAATCTGCACCAGCGGCAAGAGCTTTTGGGATATCGCCTGTATAGCGTATTCCGCCATCGGCAATTACGGGAACGCCACTCCCTTTAATGGCCGCTGCAACCTCTAAAACCGCAGAGAACTGTGGAAAACCGACTCCGGCAACTACTCTCGTGGTACAAATTGAACCCGGTCCGATACCAACTTTTACGGCATCTGCACCGGCATCGACCAAATATTGGGCTGCTTCGGGAGTAGCGATGTTTCCAACTACCACATCCAAATCTGGAAATCTTTCTTTCACTTGTTTTAAAACTTCCACCACTCCCCTTGTGTGTCCGTGCGCAGTGTCAATGATAACAGCGTCAACCTGGGCATTTACCAAAGCTTCTGCTCGTTCCAACACATCAGGAGTAACGCCAAGAGCTGCAGCTACACGAAGACGGCCGAACTGATCTTTATTCGCATTCGGTTTTTGTGTAAGTTTTGTAATATCCCTGAAGGTAATAAGTCCGAGAAGTGTTCCATCCTCTGATACTACAGGTAGTTTTTCTATTTTATGTTGTTGAAGGATGATCTCCGCCTCTTGCAGGGAAGTTCCCTGTGCCACGGTGACCAAATTCTCGGAAGTCATAACCTCGCTAAGTTGGTGGTTCAAATCCCGTTCAAAGCGAAGATCGCGGTTGGTAACGATTCCTATCAATTTGCCAGCATCATCTATAATTGGAATTCCGCCAATACTATATTCACGCATTGTTTTTTGCGCATCGCCAACGGTATTGTGCTTATGAAGAGTAACCGGATCGATAATCATTCCACTTTCCGCACGTTTTACTTTACGCACTTCGGCGGCTTGCTGATCGATGGTCATATTTTTATGGAGCACACCAATTCCTCCTTCCCGGGCAATGGCAATGGCCATAGCACTTTCGGTAACGGTATCCATTGCTGCGGAAACAATGGGCACATTAAGCGTTATATTTCTTGAAAATTTGGTAGCAATAGAAACTTCGCGGGGCAATACTTCGGAATAGGCGGGTACCAGAAGTACATCGTCGTAAGTTAAACCTTCTCCTAAAATTTTGTTTTGGTGTTCGATCATGGCAATTAAATTAACTTCCGAGGTAAAACAGTGGAGGTGATAGAGTCGGAATGTGTTTATGGATTAATTGCGTGCAAATGTACGGGAATTAATTTTGAATTATGAATTATGAATTTCAGAATTTTCTGGACGTCGTCCTCCGGGCTTGCTTTAGAAATAAATTGATAAAACCGAAATCTGAATTAAATTAAAGCTTAATCTAAGCGTTGCATACCAAGTCCGAGGTTGGCTGGGTATAATTCCAGGCCCAGGATAACCGGTGGCTCTACGGGTAAAATAACTTCGGTCCAACAGGTTATTGATTCCACTTTCTAGTTTAAAATGTCCAAAACTGTAGGATAAGGAAAGATCCATTATGTCATAAGCTGGAATTTCGCCTTTTATTCCACTCTGGTCCGTAAAGTCACGGGCTGCGTTGGTGGCATCGGTGAATTGCTTGCTCAAATAGGTATATTGAAGACTTCCCAAAAAGTTTTTATAACCAAAATTCAATCCTGTTTTAAGGTTTATCTTCGGAATAAATTCCAATTGTTTTCCCTCAACATTTGGTTCTTCTGAAGAAATATACTCGCTTTCAGTGTAGGCGAAATTCAAGAAAGTATTGAGATTGAAATCTGTGGGACCGCTAAATGTTGCCAAGACATTCCAATCCACAAAGCTTTCTAAGCCATAGGAAATAGCATCGCCAATGTTTGTTCGGAAACGCTCATAAGGATTCGTACTGCCTGCACGGCCAATAACACCCAAACGATTTTTATAGCTTAGGAAAAACCCGCCGATATCATAGGAAATATATTTTTTATACCTTCCGCGTGCTCCGAAATCGAAGGTATAGCCATTTTCATCCGTAATATTTGGATCGACCACGAACGCACTATTTGTAATCCGGATATCGTTGAAAGTAACAGAACGATAATTCTGACTTATATTTCCGTATAACTCGCTTACTTTCGTGGGCTTATAACTCAATCCTACACCCAACAATACAAATGCCCGTTCAAACTCGCGATTGTCGGGAATTTCCTCATACAAAATCGGATTGCCGGCAATATCAACATTGATTTTCTTGTATTCCCCTTCACTCTGGGTCTTTATATATTCAAATCGGAATCCCGGAGTCATTGAGAATTTCGAGGAAAGATTGAAAATATTTTCACCAAACGCGGCAAAATTTAAATTGGGAAAGGTAAAATCACTTTGACGTTCATAATAAGGATAGGTGGAAGTAGTAAAACTGAAATCGGCATCGCTCCCATTGGTTCCAGGCCCTTGACGCTCTTCGTTATCAGATTGATAATATTTTCCGCCAAGAAGAAGGACACTTGCTTCCCCAAATAAGTTATATCGGGTCAAAAGTCTTGCTTCGGCACCCCAATTATTGAATTTCCCGGCAATCACTTCGCGTGGTTTTTCCAAATCATCTTCTTGTGAAACACGGTTTTGTCTAAATCCAACGTTTTTACGTGCTGCGTCGAGAGCAAATATATTTAAACTGAAATCGGTTTTCTCAGAAATATTTTGATCCAAACGGAGGGAATACAATTTCCAATCCACCTCAAACCAATTTCGGGTGCGGTTGCTAAAAGTGGGGGCTTCCTCAAATTGTTTGTCCGTAAGTCCTCCTGGCTGTTGTGCAAGATAATGGAGATAGCTCATTTCAAAGGCAATTTTGGTTTTGCTTGAAAAGGCATAATCCAGATGAACGTACGCATTTTTGGAATCGAATTGGGAATTGGGGCGGAAATCGTCTCCTTTTTTATAATTGTAATAGGTGTAATAACCAAGTTTCCCAACGGTGCCACTGAAGCTGTTGAAGCTATTGAAAAGGTTATAAGAACCTAAAGACTGTCGTGAAATCCATTCAAACTTCTTTGTGGGGTTGGGCTTTTTTAGAATAAAGTTGATAAGTCCTCCAAATTGGGTTCCGTATTGCAATGATGCCGCTCCACGAACCACCTCGATTTCACTGAGCGCATCAGCTGGCGGAGTGTAATAACTTTCGGGATACCCCAAAACATCGGCAGAGATATCATAACCATTTTGGCGTGTGTTGAAATATGCCGTTCTATTGGGATTCAATCCACGACCTCCAATATTGAGTTGAAGACCGCCATCATTATTTTCATAAATGTTAAGACCTACAACTTGTGCATAAATTTGCCTAGCATTATTCGTGGCGGTATTTGTAGTAAGATTGTCCATTATCACCACCTCGCTCTTTTTCCCTGCATAAATGGCTGTTCCTTCAACTTGTTTTAGACTGCGAAGTGCAAAAAGTTCTTCCTTTCGTTTCTTTATGACAACCTCGGAAAGCTGTTCTCCCAACGGTTCCAGCTCAAAAGTTAAGATTGTATTCTTAGAAATGGTCACCTCTCTTTTCAATACTTTAAATTCCATATCGAATACGGCGAATTCATAGGTTCCCGCGGGGACGTTTTTGAATTCAAAATTCCCATAAGTATCGGTTGTCTTTGATTTTCCCATATCCAAGTTATAAACCTCTGCATTGGGAATAGGTTGATTATCCGATTTATACAACACTTTTCCCGATACGGTAAATTGGGCGAATAACGGAAGGCTGATTAGAAATAGAATAATGGAAAAAAACAAACTTTTATAGTAGGATAAATTTGCTTTTTCGGAGGGAATATTCTTGGAAAATCGCTGGCGAGTCCAGACCCCAAAGGTTTTTGAAACCTTTGGGGTCTTATTGGGATTCCAGACCTCACAGGTTTTTAAAGCCTGTGAGGTCTCAACTGAACCCTGTGAGGTCTCACCTGAAACCTTTGTGGTCTTTCCTAATTTACTGTTTTTAAATTCTATCATGTTCAGTCTGAAGACCTTTTTATAATCCCTTAATTTCATCGTTAAACGGAAGTATCCAATTCTTGCGCTTAAACGATTCCTTTTGTTTCATCAAATCAACCTTGGGATCAATATACGGTTGGCTTAATCTTCCATTCAAAGCCACATAACTTTCCACAAAAACACTTACATTTTTATGGCCCTGTTGTTCGAAATGATTTCCCAGAAAATGGGCATATTCCAAAATAAAATCGGGTTGGAAACTCATCTGTTTTTCCTGGAAAGGGGTTAGAAAGTCATCGTTGTCAACAACAAACTTTTGACCCGTTTCATTATCTTTTATTGTAAATTCTGCAAATCCAGCTTTTTCCATTAGCATTACCCGCCAGGAAAATCGAAATCCTTCTTCCGTCCAGAACAATTCATCGGAATACAGGGTGTACCGCCAAGGGAACAGTAATTGGATTCCCATGAAAATTCCTACAATCGGTAAAACGATATTTTCTTTATATCGGTAGCTTTTCTCATGGGCCATCGAGATTACCTTGGAGTAATTGATTCGGAAAATCCTGGAGATAAATCCGATAATCCGTTGATGAACTCCCGCATCAAAAAATATGAGGGAACTGACGATCATTATAAATGGGAACATTCCAATTGGAAACAATACGCGGGTAAGAACATGAAAAATAACTACCAGCGCGAATGCAAACCACCGGGTGGGTTTGTACAGCAGCAAAAACGGAATGGCCAAATCATAAATGGCGCCGCTCCAACTAAATACATACAGCACCCATTCCTGTTGCAACAAATTGCCCAATATCGGAAGATCGTATTTTGAAGGAAGCCAAATCTTTAGAGGCATGGCATTAAAAAGCCAATCGCTGTTCAATTTTGCCAGTCCCGCATAGAAATAGACCATACCCAAAAGAAATTTGATGCTGTCGATGGTCCATTGCGGAACCCTCAAAAAACTTTTGGAAGGGTTTTTATAAGCATCAACGGAAAAATATGCGTTGGCAGGTAGGAAAATCATTAAAAATGCCACACAACTTATAAAATAATAGTGATTGAGATAAGTGGTTTTATCCATCAACTCAATGTAGGTGAAGCTTAAAAAAAAGAGAATAATCGCGATTCGATATTTGTATCCCAAGGCCACGCAGAGCGAAGCAATTCCACAGATAATAAAAATGAGGTATGTAAAATTTCCCAACGGTTGCACCCAACTGAATCCATAATAGCTAAAAAAGAATTTCGGTTCGATGTATAGTTTATATATCCATCCATGCAAGGAAAAACGCAAGATACTGATTAGCATCATCAACCCAAAAAACACACGAAAGACCGCAAGTGGTGCGGCCGAGGTATTTTTTTGGAGATAATTTGATAGTGCTGGGAACATAGTCCTTGTACAGAGTTTCTTTATTTTATGATCGAAACCAGCTTAGTTAATGAGGAGAAATTGTTTTGAATTTTCTTTCAATCAGAAAATTCGCCAATCGGTATCTTTGCATGTTAATCTCCATCTGCATCCACATAGTCGATGGCGATATTCATTGCTTGAACCATATCCACTTTTAGTAAAACCACATTTCGTTGTAGTTCATCAAAGGTTTCCAACATTTTGGAATTGTCGGTAGCAATTTGTTCAACAAAATTGGAATTGAGCGTATTTACCTTATTTCGTGATGCATCAAATTGATTATCGATCAAAACACTCAGGTTTTCACCATTTTTAATCGTGTTCAAATAATCGAGATAGGCTTTATAACTCGGTCCATCGGTACTTCCATTAAATTTTGTGCCATTGAAGAAATTCTGGGTGGCATTGAGCGCGGCCAATAAAAGTTCTTTTGAAATATCTTTTTTATAAAATGCTTCCACATTTTGCGGCAATACTCCATTGGAATAAACTCCCGCGGGAATTCCTACTTTTCCCGCCCGTAAAGCTTTTTCATAATAGAAAATGTAGGCATTTGTAAATTTATCCACCGATCCCAATGCAGAGGAAGCAGTGTTGGCAACGAATACATCACGATATCCGGCAGTCCAACTAGTCAATACTTCATTAGTTAAGGATGAAATTGTTTCGGAAAGGGTTTGCAGATAATTTTTATAACCTTCGGCATTTGCGTTGGAAGTATAGAAAAACACAATGTCCATATCGCTATCCGCAAGACCATTTATCATATAATCCAAAGCGGGAAATCCCTGTGCATCGATGCTTGAAGGCAAATCGAAATTATAATTTCCACTGCTTATAAATCCTTCAATTTGTGAAACATCCGTAGGATAAATATTGGTTCTATTTCTAAATCTCAGCTCTTCTGCCTTACCTATTTCAAACATAGATACATTCTGGAAGGAAACATAGGCATTTTCCCAAGCCTCTCTAAGCTCCTGCAATTTTTCAACGGTGGGATCTGCGGTAAATTCATCCGTTTTTGTTTTCAGTACCGTTGCTTTGGAATTAAAGTTGGTGTAAGCAGGGATTATAATATTGTCGGCCCAGTTGACAAGCATTGCCCCACGGTCAAAAGTATCGGTAGATTCATTGGAATCGTTACTTTTACAACCCCAAAGAACCAGAACCAAGGAACAGATAAGGGTTCCGAATTTTAGATATTTCATCTTGATAGGTTTTAAAAACTAAAAAAGCTGTCTCAAAACTGATTTTTTATGACCGTTAGAGAACAGTCGAAAACCGCTAATAATTGATAATTAATAAGGTCTCGACTGCGCTCGACCTGACAATTCCATCAATCCCAGTTTTGAGACAGCCACAATAATTCAATATTAAATACTCGCTGCTTGGGCAACGGTAAAATCAAACTTCTGAGCGATTGCTTCGGAAACTGAATCTAAAGTTTCGGGAGTAATTCCCCAATAGCCATTTTCGGCATCCATCAACTGACCCAATAGGGCGTCCACTTCCGTTCTTGTGAATAGTGGTGTATTTGTTTGTGGATCTCTTGTAAACCTAAGGCTATAAACAAATCCATAAGCTTCGGATAGTGCGTGGAATGCACTTTCACGATTGCCATTGATTATTTTGTTTTTTCCATTCTGAAGATAGAATACTCCTCTTACCGCAATTACTTTTGAAACATTTGTACGGATAATAGCAGCTTGGGCATCCCGCACTTCATAGTTTTTTGCAACGATTGCTGCACGGCCCAGTTTAAAGGCGTTAAAAATATCGGTTGCCAAATTTGAAAAATCAGGATCCTTGCTCACGTTGCCAACGTATTCGTTCAAGAAAGCATCGTCCTCGCCAATAGTAAGATTTGGGTTGGCTTTATCTTGAGAATTTCCATATAGATAGCCGTAAGCCTCGTCCCATTTGTGTTCCATGGAAGTATATGGTTTGTTTTCCTCAGTAATTTCGTTATTATTGTTTGAACGATTGCTTCCTTCATCCAAAACAGCTGGACTCAAGTAATTGTTCAACATCTGATCTGTCATCACAGCGCCTAACAGACTTTTGGCAAAGGCTTGGTTGTATTCCAACCCATTTCCGCTAACATAGCGAGTTTTGTCACCATCGGCTACCTGACCTGCAACTCCAGGAGCAGCAACTACCATTTTATTTGGAAATACCTCATTAACCTGTGAAGAAATAAATCCTTCCAAAGTAGCTTTTATCAATGCGCTTTCAGAAGCATTGGAAGAGAAGAAATCATAGGAAGCGGCAGTTTTGCTTCGAAGATTTTTGTCGGATGCATTTAATTCCGGATCACTGAAATCATTGTTTCCAGCCACGTGGCCATACATTGACATCAAGGAAGCTTCTGTGGAATTATCGAAATCCAAAAGAGCAGATTTTAACTCTCCGCCCATCAATATTCTTTTGGTTTGGCCATCAAAAGAAACGGTAGATTCTCCTCCTCGCTTAAAAGTATAACTAGCCGGCGGAACTACCGTACCTTCATAGGTCAGGGTATCATCGGAAGAACAAGAGACAAAAAAGAGCGTCATAACAACAGATGCGCTTAAAATTACATTTTTCATTAGATTTTTTATTTAGACTTAATTTAAATAGATTGGTTTTCCAATGCAAAAGTAAATGCCAGCATCGAAACCCGCAAGTTTATTTAGAACAAATAAAGATAAGGATCTAAAATAAAATGGAGCTTTTTCCTAGGGAGAAGATTCCCAGTAGATTGGGAAAAATAATTTAAAACAGACAACTACAATAATTTTAAGAAATTGGAACGAGTTTCTCCGTTTCCCCCAGAAATTATCGCTTTTGTGAATTTAAATAGTAGATAATGGCCTTACGAATGTCCGAACTATTTTCACTATCTTTTGGATAATGGACTTTCACTATACCTGGGTTTTCAGGAGTTAAAAAAGGAATGTCCAAACCTTTTAATAAAAAGTCACTAAAAGCAATGGGATATATTTCTTGATCTAAAATCAAATCCGATCCTATTTTCCATTCCCCATTCGGAGTTTGGGAAATATTATATCGTTGTAGATAGGCTCCCGTCCCACTCTGTTTAAGACCGTAATCTAAAACTTCCTTTAAGAGATTGCCTTTTATATCAACCAAAAGTGCACTTCCGCCAAAAGGAAGAATTCTGAAGATATCAGTACTGGTAATATCGCCAGCTAATTTATCATCAATTCTAATAGAGCCTCCATTTACTATACCTGCTTTCGTTTTATCGCTGTATGCATCCGCCAAAGAATGGGCAATGATTTCCCCAAGATTGGTCTGCTTGCTCCGGCTGGCATCATCTGTGCCATCCAGAGGAACAGAGGCATGGTAAATTATTTCATCTGGGTTTTCAATAAATTCTTTGAGCTTGCTATCCATAAGCGCTGTCCACTTATCCACAATTCGCTCTACCTTAGGATCGGAACCGGTTTTGTCAGTAACCATTACCAACTCAGAGTTTATTATAAGATTTTTATTGTGAACATTATAAAGTAGTGTGTGCACATAAACGCTTTTGGCATTGGCGTCTGCCTTTGCTATAATGGTGGTTCCTTCCTTTTCCAACATATTGTTATGCTCGTGACCTCCCATAATCAAAGGTAAGGAAGGTATGCGCTTTGCAATTGCCATATCTTCTTCCAATGCAACGTGAGTAAGACCCACCACGAAATCGACGTTCCCACGGGCTAGATTGTATGCCCGTTCCGCCTCATCATAGATATCACCATAATAAACGTAGTCCTGAGGATTGGAGGGAAGCGTAACGCCAAAAACCCCAAATTCCAACTTTTCATTTTCTGGGCCAACTGCAGTGAAGGTTGCATAATCAGAAACAGGAATTGACTTTCCATTTCTTTCTTTTTGAAAAGGAACCGTTCCATTTTTTGTAACATGTCTTACGTTCGCAGAAGTCCAGTTGAAATTGGATTCATCTAATCTTTTTTGTAGATCTTTTTTCCTTTAAATCGAATTCATGATTTCCGAAGGTTACCAAATCCACATTCAAGGCATTGAGTACATCGACCATTTGCTTTCCATTAAGACGCTCTCCATCAACTTTGAGTGTTCCAAGCAGGGACGGATTTAAAAAGTCACCAGCCAAAAAGAGATAGGTATTCGGAAATTTTTCTTTTATGGAATCGCGAATATGGCCAACGCGCGCCAATCCTCCATATTCTCCACCGTTAAGCGGAGCTATTTCATAGACATCATTTATCTGTACGAACTTTAAGGTAATCGTGCTATTTTCTTTATTGGACCCTGCGGTGATATCTTGGAACCTCCACAACCCGCTAAAAAAATACCTGCAATGGCAATAAGTAGAATTTTTTTCATCTTAATGATATTTGGTGAAAATTTTAGTTGCTTCATTGTAAGCACTTTCAAAAGACATAGGATTGATGTGGGAAGCAACTTTTTTCGTTGTAAAATAGCTGAGCATCTTCTCCGTGGGCATATTTCCGGTCAGCTCATCCTTGGCCATCGGGCATCCGCCAAAGCCTTGAATGGCTCCATCAAATCTTCTGCATCCAGAATTATATGCGGCATCAACTTTTTCAAACCATGCGGTTGGAGTGGTGTGTAAATGCGCACCAAATTCTATGTGGGGATATTTGGGTATCAAGTTAGAAAATAAATATGAGATAATCTCGGGAGTTGATGAACCCACGGTATCGCTTAGGGAAAGTATCTTCACTCCCATCGATGCCAATTTTTCGGTCCACTCTCCTACTATATCCACATTCCACGGATCGCCATAAGGATTTCCAAAACCCATGGACAGATACGCTACGACTTCCTTATTGTTTTTATCTGCCAGATTTAAAATATTCTGGAGTAATACCAAAGATTCCGCAATGGTTTTATGGGTATTGCGCATCTGAAAGTTCTCGGAAATGGAGAATGGATATCCCAGATAATCAATTTCTGGATGTTTAACGGCATCTTCAGCTCCCCGTTCGTTAGCGATGATGGCAAGTAGTTTACTTCTGGTTTTGGAAAGATCCAATTTAGAAAGTACTTCGGCAGTATCCTGCATTTGCGGAATGGCCTTTGGGGAAACAAAACTTCCAAAATCAATGGTGTCAAAACCACAGCGCAAAAGCGATTGTATGTACTGCACCTTTAACTCCGTTGGAATCCAATCTTTAATGCCTTGCATGGCATCACGTGGACATTCTATTATCTTAACTTGCTGCATCGGCTCAAAGATATGAATTCCTGCGAAGGCAGGAATCTCCCGTTTCAAAAATAAGAACAATAAAAATGGGGAAAAAGGAAATGTTTGGATAGAGTCTGCTTTTATTTGGAGTCAATTTATTTGGATAAAGTCCTGTTTTTCGAAGAAATTACGAATCCTTCCGAACCAAAATTGAATTATTGGTAAGCGGCATTATTAATTATTTTGCTCCCAAATCAGAATCTCCAAAATCCAACGAGCGAAAAATGGTCCTTAGAGCTTTGTCATCAATGGTGTCAAACTCAGATTTATCTTCAGAGCGAAGGTCTATAACTTTTTCATAATTCTTTAGCTACTTACTGCCTTCTCCCATTCTTCCAATTTCATTTGAACGGCAAAGGTTTTTCTCTGTTTATCGCTTAGATTTTGAAGTTCGATTTTTATATAACGAAGTTGCTAATTTCTATTAGTCATCAAAAAGCTCCGAACCTTTTATCGATGGCTTTTTCGGTTCTATATACTATCAGAAAAGCTCCGATCACAAAAAATATGATAGCGAGGATATTGGCCAGATCATCGTTGAAGTCCAATAAGAAAACAAATATCGAAGCGATCAAAAGAATTATTCCAAAAAGCATAAACTGTTTCCCTGAAAAACGATGTGCAAAATCCCATTGTTTCTGGTTTTTCATGGATTTTTTTGTTCTATATCCATAAAACCAATTTATTTTCTTTGGCGGATCAAAATAGAACCAATAACCCGTGATTAGCGTCAAAGCTGAGCCCACACATAAAATAATGGATGTGCTATAATTTTCCAAGGTCATAAAAAAGGTTTCATCAATTTATTACCATCCTAAAATACAATTTAATTTGTCCGAATTTTAAAAATATCCATCAATTACCGACGAGGATATAAACGGCAATTCCAACAAAAACTATAATCTGCAACCATTTCAAAACTATTCCCATTGGTTTCCATTTCAAGATTAGGTCGGAAATCCGTCCTGCTCCAATTGCTATTATGCTGAATGTGATAAAGGACACTATCATAAAAATAATTCCCAAAATATAAAATTGCAGGACAGTATTTCCCTCTTTATTCCAAAGAAATCCGGGAAAGAATGCCAGAAAGAAAATCATCACTTTTGGATTCACCAAATTCATTACGACTCCAATTTTAAAAAGTTGGAAATAGGATTTCTTGGGAGCCTTTTCGGTTATTGAAATATTTGCATCGCTTCTATAAACCTTAAAAGCCAAATACAGCAAATAGCAAGCTCCCAAAACCTTGATTCCGTAGAAAATTTTTTCCGATGCAATAAGTATGACCGAAAGACCAAAAGCCAATAGTGTGGTGTGAACAATGCAGCCGCTTATCAATCCCGCAGTGGTGGCTATTCCACTTTTGGTACCGTTTGCCAAGGACTGGGTCAGGACATAAATATTGTCAGGCCCTGGAGATATAGCGAGCGCCAGTGTGGCGATGGAAAAGGAAAGTAGAGTTTCGAACATAAAAACTGCCGTTTTGAATCACAGCCTATCCCGATTTTTCATCGTGAACGTTTTAAATCACGACTTTCAAAAAACAAGAACGATCTCCTCCCCTCTGGGGAGGCCGGGAGGGGACTTACGTCCTTTAGTCCTACGTCCTCTTCAATATCGCTTTATTAATTCTCTTAATCAAACCCGGACCTTCGTAAATAAAACCTGTGTAAAGTTGTATCAAACTTGCGCCGGCATCCAATTTTTCGAGAGCGTCTTTTTCGGAATGGATTCCACCAACTCCGATTATCGGGAATGCTTTATTGCTTTTTTCAGAAAGGAAACGGATTACTTCGGTGGATCTATTCGTCAGAGGTTTCCCGCTCAATCCTCCCATTTCCTTTTTCTTTTCAGAAGTAAGTCCTTCTCGTGAAATAGTGGTATTAGTTGCGATCACCCCATCGATTTTAGTATCGGAAACGATATCGATAATGTCCAAAAGTTGGTCATCGGTCAAATCCGGAGCGATTTTTAGCAGAATAGGCTTCAGTGTTCTCGACTGCGCTCGAACTGACATTTCCCTATTTTTCTCCTGAAGTGTTTGGAGCAATTCCGTCAATGGCTTTTTTTCTTGAAGTTCCCTTAGATTAGGGGTGTTGGGCGAACTTACGTTTACCACAAAATAATCCACATAGTCATAGAGTGCTTCAAAACAAATTAGATAATCGTTGACCGCTTCTTCATTGGGGGTTGTTTTATTTTTACCGATGTTTCCGCCAATTAGTACCCTTGGGCCTCGGCTCCGCTCGGCCCACGGAAGTTCTCCTTGTTTTTCGCTTCCGCTCATTTGACGGTCGTTGAGCCCTTCCGCTCCGCTCAAGAAAGGCTTTGTTGAGGTGCGGCCTCCGAGCGGAGCTGAGGTACGGTCTCCGAGCGGAGCCGAGGTGCGGCCTCCGAGCGAAGCCGAGGAGCGGCCTCCGAGCGGAGCCGAGGAGTTCGATTTCAACCTTTCAACGGCTTCTTCCACTCCGCCATTATTAAAACCCATTCGATTTATTATTGCGGAATCTTCCTTTAAACGGAACAGGCGTGGCTTTTCATTTCCCGACTGTGGTTTGGGCGTAACGGTTCCGATTTCAATAAATCCAAAACCAAGGTTGGAAAGTTCCTTGTATAGCTTTGCATCTTTGTCAAAACCAGCTGCCAAACCAACGGGATTCGGAAATTTCAGTCCGAAAAGTTCCCGTTCCAATTTAGGATCCTCCATCTTAAAAAAACTTCGGAAAACCCTTCCAAAGCCAATTTTATGTAGGGAACGAAGCAGAGAGAATGTAAAATGATGGATTTTCTCTGGATCGAAGTTAAAAAACAGAGGACGAATGATGGTTTTGTACATGGTTGAAAAATATGGGACAAAAATACATTAAACGTTGTATTTGTTCTTTTGAATATGCTTTATTTTGCACTGTAAAAGAAAAAGTTATGATTGAAAAACAACACATTATTGACCGGTTTAAAAGTTATGTAACCGTGGACACAGAAAGTGATCCAAACAGTGATACAACCCCAAGCACCAAAAAGCAGTGGGACCTTGCCAACAAGCTGGTAGAGGAACTGACGGAAATAGGAATGGAAGATGTTACCATAGACGAAAACGCCTATATAATGGCGACCTTGCCTTCCAATGTGTCGCATCCCGTTCCTGTGATCGGATTTATTTCACATTTTGATACTTCTCCAGATTTTACCGGCGCGAACGTAAAACCCCAGATTATCGAAAATTATGACGGTAAGGATATCATATTGAACAAAGAGCAGGATATCGTTCTTTCTCCAGATTATTTTGAGGATTTATTGCTTTACAAAGGCCAAACCCTTATTACAACCGATGGCACAACCCTACTCGGTGCCGATGATAAAGCAGGAATTACCGAAATAGTTTCGGCTATGGAATACCTGATACAACATCCCGAAATAAAACACGGGAAAATAAGGGTTGGTTTTACACCCGATGAGGAAATCGGACGTGGTGCCCATAAATTTGATGTAAAGAAATTTGGTGCGGAATGGGCATATACTATGGACGGTAGCCAAGTTGGCGAACTGGAATACGAAAATTTTAATGCCGCTGGTGCGGTAGTTACCGTTAAAGGGAAAATTGTACATCCCGGATATGCCAAAGGCAAAATGATAAACAGCATGTATATCGCCACGGATTACATCAACTCGCTTCCAAGATTGGAAACTCCGGAACACACAGAAGGTCGGGAAGGTTTTTTCCATCTTCACAATATCCAGGGAACGGTGGACGAAACAAAAATCCAATATATTATTCGCGACCACGATAGAGAGCATTTTGAAGCCCGCAAGGAAATGATGCAAGAATTGGCAAATGATATCAACGAACAATATGAAAGAGAAGCCGTGACCGTGGAAATCAAAGATCAGTATTTCAACATGCGTGAGAAAATACGACCTGTAATGCACATTGTGAAAATTGCCAAAAAAGCGATGGAGCAAGCGGGGATTGAAGCCATAATGAAACCGATAAGAGGAGGAACCGATGGGTCGCAATTAAGCTTTATGGGACTTCCCTGCCCAAATATTTTTGCAGGCGGACACAATTTTCACGGAAGATATGAATATGTTCCTGTTGAAAGTATGATTAAAGCAACAGAGGTTATTGTGAATATCGCCAAGTTGACGGCACAGGATCTTTCGAAGTTTAAATCGGAGGAAGAGTAGTTTTAAATTCAGAATTCAGAATTATGAACCATAAATTATGAATGAGACGATAAATCCCTAAATAAAAGCACCAAATATTAATAGATTCCAAACTTAAAGCACCAAATCCCAAAGCCCTTACCTTTGGAATTTGGTGCCTTTTTATTTGGAATTTGGAATTTCCTCCTATATAAACAAATGCGTTATAATGTAAATCACCAGCCCTACCAAACCGCCGACCAACGTTCCATTAACCCGGATAAACTGTAGATCTTTTCCTACTTCCAATTCAAGTTTTTCGCTGAGTTCCTTGCCGCTCCAACCTGCTACTGTAGTGCTAATAAGCGCTTCTACCTCATCTCTGTTTTTTAGTATCATCCTATATAAAAAATGACGAATCCAGCTATTGATACGATTGGTCAGTTCAAGGTCATTGGAGAGACTATGGGATAATTTCTGGATGTTTCGTTGAAGATATTCTTGAAGTTGTGAATCTGGATTTTCAAGATTCTGAACAAGGAGTTCCTTTATGGATTTCCATGCGTCATCCGTATAGGGACGTAAATTCTCCTCGGTGAGGACTTCTTTTTTCAGGTTGTCAAATTTTTCTTTCCAAGTTTCGGAAATTAATATCTGATCGGAGAAATCCTCCAAATTTTCCGTAAGTTTTTTTCGCACAAAATGGTCTTTATCCGCACTAACTTCTTCAATAAATTGGATTAACCCTTCCACCACTTCACTGGATATCTTTTTTCCGGCAAGGAAAGCGATAAAAGGTCTGTTTTCTGAAAATCGTTGTCGGATCATATCCCGGCTCTCATCAACATAATCTCTAATTTGTGGAAGCAGTACCTCCAATAAATTGATATGTTCGTTTTTCTCTATGAAATATTTTAGGCCTGAAGACGATATTTTTTGAAAATCAATTTCGTGAAGAATTTCGGTTCCCTTTTTTGCAAGAAACTTCTCTACCTCCTCATCTTTAAGGTCAACGATTATTTTTTTTGTAAGATTTACAACCTCATCTCCCAAAATTTTCTGACTAGAGTGTTTATTCAGCCATTCGGACACAAATTTAACCACATCCAATTTTTCAATATAGGGTCGAATATTTTCAGAATTTCAGGAAATTTTCCTTGACAAACTTCCCCAGATTCTGCCCTAAATCATCTTTCTTTCGTTCAATGATATTGGTGTGGGGAATCGGTATTCCGAGGGGATGTCTAAATAAAGCGGTAACTGCAAACCAGTCTGCAAGGGCCCCCACCATTCCCGCTTCAGAAAAAGCTTCAACATAACCCATCCAAGCCTGTGCTCCGTGATGCTGGAGATATACCATCACGGCATAAATAATTCCCATTAGAAAGAAAAGCCCCGTGGCCAATCTTTTGTGATTTCGTAATTGAATCTTTTTGTGATGGTCTGACATAGATAATAAAGATAAAGAAATATGCCAATTATTATCCCACCATTAGCCAAGCTTTAACGGTAATGAACTTTAAAATTCTCCGGCTTGTACAAAAACAAAAACTCCCCCACCATCGTCGATAGCAAGGGAGCCAATTAATCAAAAGAACAATTAATTACTTCTTTTCCTTTACAGGTGCGTTCAACTTCGCAGTTTTTTCCATTGAAATGGCAGATCTTTCGTATTTCTGTTTACCGGCCATACTTTCGATAATACAGGTTCCGTCGTCAAAAAGGTCCACTACTTTACCGTGTAATCCACCCATGGTTATAACGCGGTCGCCTTTTTTGAGTTGTGCGGCAAACTGTTTTTCCTGCTTGGCCTTTTTCATTTGGGGACGTATCAAAAAAAGATACATCACTAGAAATAAAAGAATTATTGGTAAAAAACTAGAGATATCTCCCATAACATTGATTATAAATATTGAATTTTATTAAGATGTTGGCGCTTTTGTTGTTGGATTTTTAGGATTTACAAAAGCCTTAATAGTCAAGGTCTCTGATCCTGCTTCGGTATTGGATATAACTGTTACGGTTTTGCTAACTTGGTTCTGCCCACTGCCGTTGAATTTTACCAAAAGTTCACCTTCAGCTCCAGGAGCAATTGGTTCTTTTGTCCAAGTAGGAACGGTACATCCACAGCTACTTTTAGCATCTACAATCATTAACGGAGCATCTCCAGTGTTTTTAAATTTGAAAACGTGCTCCACATTGGTACCTTGGTCGATAGTTCCAAAATCATACTGTTCTTCCTCAAAAGTGATTTTTGGGAATTTTCCTGATTCCGCATCACGCTCTGCTGCCGCCGCAACATTCTCTTCGTTTACCTTATCCGCTGCTTTGTCCTTGCAAGAAGAGAAGGCAAAAACCGATAGTACTGCTACAATTAAAATTGATTTTTTCATTGTGATTAAATTTTTTGTTTTTAGCACGGCAAAAATAGGCAATTTTTTGCTTTTAATGAAGACCTCTTCCTATTTTGTTAAGCTTGCCGTTATCTGAAAACTCTTTTACTATCTTGTCCAGAATCCCATTGACAAAAATACTGCTCTTTGGGGTGGAGTACTCCTTGGAGATTTCTAGATATTCGTTGATGGTAGCTCTTTCAGGGATTGAGGGAAAATATAAGAACTCGGCAATACCCATTTTTAAGATTATTAAATCAACATCAGCGATACGATCTTGATCCCAATTTGGGGTTTTGCCCGTTATCTCGGCATTAAGTTTATCTTCATTTAAAATTACCTTCCTAAAGAGCTGGATGGAATATTCTCGATCTTCGTCATTCTTATAAAGATCTGGAACCAAAAGCGAGGAAGCGTTTTTTTCTGAAAGTTTTCCGAGCATTTTCACTATGGCCGTGTTGACGAGTGGAAAATCATCAAGCCAGGTAAGACGCTTATCTTCAATATATTCGTAAATCTTATCATTTGGCGCTATAATCTCTTTGTAAACGCGGACAACAAATTTTTGATCTTCTTTGAAATCAGTTACTTCCTTTTTGAGGTATTCCTGATACCACTCCTTTTCCTTTAGGTCGTTAAAGAGAATATTGACATATTCCGAATCGAGTTCCCAATAATTGAGTTTCTTCTTATTTATGGTTTCGACAAAAAGTGAATTTGAAGCTATAAGTTTCAATAATTTGTTATCGACAAAGGTATGGCTGGGGTTCTTTTCTAGTTCGGTTGCCAAATGTTTTTGCTGGGATTTTGTCAAAAACCGTTCAGCTTGCTCCTGCATGGATACCAGTAATTGAGTCATCAGCAGATATAGATCCTGCATTTGCTCAATGCTGTATTTCAAAAACTTTTCCTGTGCATCAATATCGGGGTTCGCCCGCCGGTTAAACGCATAGATTGATTGCAAAACTTTTACCCTGATATGTCTTCGTGTAAGCATATTTTTTAAAAGAACTATTTTGAAAAAAAAAACAACGCACAAGAATATTCTTGTGCGCTGCAAAGATATGTAAAATACTAAATGTGTGGCGACACAATTAGGTTTCTATTTATTGTTTTTTCTGTCGTCAATCCGCCCTTGGGCAATATTGTAAGCTGCCTGGTAGGTTGTTATTCCGTTAGCATCAGCATTATTCAAGATTTCAAGAGTTGTATTGTAAATGTTCTCTGTTTTACGAATTATTTCGGCACGGTCGTAATTTTCAAGTTCGGCATATACATTAATAATTCCACCTGCGTTGATCAAAAAGTCAGGAGCCCAAACAATTCCTTTATCGCGAAGAGCCTGTCCGTGTTTTTGTTCAACTGCCAATTGGTTATTTGCAGCACCGGCAATAACTTTCGTTTTCAACTTTCCTATGGTTTCATCATTTATCGTAGCACCAAGAGCACAAGGAGCGTAGATATCCATAGTTTCAGAATATAGATCGTTCCCTTCGTAAATTTTCACACCGTATTTATCACGAACTTCTTTCAATCTCTCTTGGTTAATATCAGAAATAAAAACTTTTGCACCGTCCTTGCTTAGACGTTCAACCAAAGCTTCTCCTACATTTCCAATTCCTTGCACATAAACGACCTTTCCATCCAAGTTATCGGTTCCGAAGGTATATTTTGCCGCCGCTTTCATTCCCATAAAAACACCATAGGCAGTAATTGGCGATGGATTTCCTTTTCCTCCCAAGGATTCGGACAATCCGGTAACATAAGGAGTAACCGTACGTACCAAATCCATATCCGATGTTTTCATCCCAACATCTTCAGCAGTGATATATTTTCCTCCCAATGAGTTTACAAACTCCCCAAACTTCAACATTAATTCTGGGGTTTTTTGTGTTTTGGCATCGCCAATAATTACGGCTTTTCCTCCGCCAAGATTTAATCCTGTGATTGCACTCTTATAAGTCATTCCACGAGAAAGACGCAAAACATCGTTCAAGGCCTCCCATTCCGATGCATAGTTCCACATTCTTGTTCCTCCCAAAGCTGGTCCTAAAACTGTATTGTGTATTCCAATTATTGCTTTTAATCCAGTATCTTTGTCATTGCAAAAAACAATCTGTTCGTGATTGTCAAAAGACTCTTGTCCAAATACCGGATCCATTTTATGAAGTTCGTTCTTGTCGATTATCTCAGTAGTCATAA
>JAUCCE010000003.1:0-63824 GCA_034676445.1 Aequorivita sp. | reverse complement strand
GGTTCCCGCCCCTGCCGTTTCCTATCATATAGACGCCTTCCTTAAAACCTTCACCATTTATTTGGTGGAGGTTTTTTTGTTTGCTATGCATGTTCATTATCTATAGGGTTAAAGTCCCGAACGGGCTTATTTTGACGAGAACCGTTAGTTGAGGGCAAGGGTGTTTACCGTGAGGTAGAATCTGAAAGAAGCCTAAAACAAAAGTCGGTACTAACGAACAGAAACTGCATACCAAGGCTTACCCGGTGGGTAATGTGGCAATAGACACAGACGCCCGAAAGTCGTCCGTAGCCCGGGGTAGTAAATGCAGTAGTATTGACGGGAAGATAATGAACTTAACGTAGGAGGTCTTCGGTCCGAGAGGATCCGGAGAAGTCAGCAGAAGCCATAGTACCGTTATAAATATTGGGTAACGCCAATATAGGGAAGGGCTGAATTTTCAATTAAGGAGCAGTAGTTCTGTAAATCGTAACAACTATGATGAAGCCAGAGAAATACGAGAACTTCCAGATGGGTCTTTTTGACGAATGGGAGTGTAGCCAAACAGTGAAAGGTACTGACGTATTCAGTACCCGAAGCGGTTCGGTACGGCGTGAGTGGTTGTCGAGGTGCAGAAAAGAACGAGCCTTGACCCAAGATTTGATGAGCGAGATAGCGGACTTAAAGAATCTTGACACCGCATTGCGGAGAGTAATCAGTAACAAGGGAAGTGCAGGCGTTGACGGGATGAGCGTTGAAGAACTCCAAGATTGGTTCAGCAACCACTACCGAGAACTTCAGCACCAGTTAACAACGGGCATTTATCGAGTTACGGCAGTTAAAGAGGTATTGATACCCAAGCCGAATGGCGGGAAACGCCAACTCGGTATCCCCACGGTCAAAGACCGCTTGGTACAACAAGCGATAAGCCAAGTGCTGTCAAAACGCTATGACCCCACATTTTCAGACCACAGCTACGGTTTTCGCCCCAAGCGCAATGCCCATCAGGCACTGCGCAAAGCAGGCGGTTATGTAGCAGCGGGCAAGAATTGGATAGTCGATATGGACTTGGCAAAATTCTTTGACGAAGTGAACCACGACCGTTTGTTGTGGCAATTGAGTACCCGCATTGGCGACAAGAGTGTACTCAAACTGATAGGGAAATTCCTCCGCGCAGGAATGTTGAGCGGGGGGATGACCAATCAGCGGGTAAAGGGAACGCCGCAGGGCAGTCCGTTGTCCCCGTTATTGTCCAATATAGTTTTAGATGAACTGGACAAGGAGCTGGAGCGAAGGGGGCATTGTTTTGTGCGCTACGCCGATGACATTATCGTAATGTTCGGGAGCGAACTGGCGTCAGAACGGGTGATGAAAAGTCTTTCGGGATTTATCGAAAATCGGATGCGATTGAAGATAAACAAAGAAAAGAGCAAAATCATCCGCCCCCACAAACTCAACTTCCTTGGACATAGTATTTTAAAAGACGGAAGTTTAGGGCTGAGCCGAAAGAGCGAACAACGCTTTAAGGCGAAGTTGAAACAGCTTACCAAACGCAACAGGGGCATTGGTCTTGAGCAAATGGTAAGTGAGCTGAACCCCGTTCTTCGAGGCTGGCTAAACTACTTCAGATATGCAAGGATGAAAAGTCGTCTAAGCAATATTGAAGCTTGGCTACGCCGAAGATTAAGATGCTACCGTTTAAAACAATGCAAGCGAGCGTTGGGTATAGCAAGGTTATTGACCAAACTGGGCGTTCCTTGGAACCGAAGCTGGACAACAGCAGGCAGTTCCAAAGGCTGGTTCCGATTATCAATGACCCACGCTTCACACGAGGGAATGAACCTTGAATGGTTCAGGAAAACGGGATTGTACAGCTTAACAGCGAATTACGGTTAACCATTGAGAAAACCGCCTAATACGAGAGACGTACGTTGGGTGGTGTGAGAGGACAGCAAAGATAGGAGTAATTACCTACCTTTGCTTCCTACTCGATTACGCCGCGGCGCACAGGTTTATGGGGTATAGCGAAATGCTCTCCCACGTGGTCGGGTGGTAGGGGCGGAAAAGACTGATTGTGTTCTTCCCGGTTTTGGTTCCCGCCTCTGCCGTTTCCTATCATACAGCCGCCTTCCTTGAAGACCCTCATCATTTATTTGGTGGAGGTTTTTTTTATGGGCCCTGACCAAATGCGCTCCCACGGAGGTGGGTGGTAGGGGCGGGAAAAGCTGATTATGTTCTTCCCGGGTTGATAGGGCGTTACCCTATCTTTTGGTGTGTCGCCCTTTCAGGGCTAGTATGGGATCGGTTTTATGTTAACAGGGCGTTGACCTATCTTGGGAAATGTTACCCTTTCAGGGTATATTCGTTTTATAGCTTTGGGCCTGGCAGGCAAGCTCACTTAATGGTTTTGCAGACGGTTTGCTATTTTTATAGACCCGTTCTGAAGGGACGTAATATTCTAACAGCGGCAACGTCCCCCTGTCGATGAGAAGAGGAAGCACTAATCACCTCGAAGCCCTGAAAGGGCGTGATTTCCTAACATCGGGAATGCCCGGTGCCGATGAAGGAGAAGCACTGAACGCCCAAAGCCCTGAAATGCGCAATAATTAAACTGCATTATGGTAGTTGCAATTTATAATGCCCTTTCAGGATTGATCTTGGATCGGCTTCATTTTTGATAGAACGTTGCCCTATCTTAGGTATGTTGCCTTTTCAGGTAGGGTATCCAATCTGAAGTTCCCAAAATCACGCTGCTTTTCTCAGAACCCCAACGGGGTTCAATATGAATAACCCTGGGTAAGCGAAGCGCAACCCGGGGACTGCCAACCATCCTTTGAACGGAACCCCGAAGGGGTTCAACATTCTAGCGGAGATTTTCTGGAACCACAACGAAGCGGGGTTGAACTCCTTTGGAGTTCTTTTGGGGATGATGGTTCCTTTATCTCCAGTTGCACTGGAGGTTATTCACGTTTAACCCCTTTGGGGTTGGATTTTGGAGAGGCATTTGTCTGATCAATGGAATTCAACCGATAATAACAGGATCCAAGAACCCCCCAATTGGGTTCAATATGAATAACCCCAGGTAAGCGAAGCGCAACCCGGGGTTTCTCGGACCCAGCTCTGTCCAGAACCCCGAAGGGGTTCAACATCTCTAGGAGAATTTAGAATAGCAACGGAGCGGGGTTGAACTCCTTTGGAGTTCTTTTCGGGATGATGGTTCCTTTACCTCCAGTTGCACTGGAGGTTATTCACGTGTAACCCCTTTGGGGTTGGGCGTTGGAGAGGCTTTTGTCTGATCAATGGAATTCAACCGATAATAACAGGATCCAATATGAATAACCCCAGGTAAGCGAAGCGCAACCCGGGGTTTCTCGGACCCAGCTCTGTCCAGAACCCCGAAGGGGTTCAACATCTCTAGGAGAATTTAGAATAGCAACGTAGTGGCGTTGAACTCCTTTGGAGTTCTTTTGGGGATGATGGTTCCTTTACCCCCAGTTGCACTGGAGGTTATTCACGTTTAACCCCTTTGGGGTTAGGTTTTGGAGAGGCATTTGTCTGAAAAATGGAATTCAACCGCTAATACCAGGATCAAAGGAAACCCAACGGGGTTAAATATGAATAACCTTGGGTAATCGAAGCGCAACCTGGGGACTGCCAACCATCCTATAATAACCGGATCCAAGAACCCCAACGGGGTTCAATATGAATAACCCTGGGTAAGCGAAGCGCAACCCGGGGACTGCCAACCATCCTTTGAACGGAACCCCGAAGGGGTTCAACATTCTAGCGGAGATTTTCTGGAACCACAACGAAGCCGGGTTGAACTCCTTTGGAGTTCTTTTAGGGATGACTGTTCTTTTACCCCCAGTTGCACTGGAGGATATTCACGTTTAACCCCTTTGGGGTTGGGGCTTGGAGAGGCATTTGTCTGATCAATGGAATTCAACCGATAATAATCTAGGAAACTTAATGCTTGAACAAGGGTATAAAATCGTCAAAAAATGATCAATAACCCAATGAGTTCGTCGCAATCAAGACTTTAAGTTAAAATCCCAGGCGAATGCTTCAATGGAATTTTAATAATATTTTCCACCCCTTGGCCATCCCTTCTATTTTGCAAGGTAAAGCTGCTTTCCGGACCGTAAAGGTTTTCCAAGCGTTGCCTAAGATTAGAGATGCCCACACCAGTTTGTTTCACGGTTTGCCGCTCAGTCATTAGAGGACCATTATTTCTTACTACTATTATAATAAAGTCGCCTTCTTTCCAAATTTCTATTTCAATCAATAAATTCTGGGTTGAATTTTCATATCCGTGATTTATGGAATTTTCAATAAGGGGTTGAAGGACCATAGCCGGTATTTTCTCTTCCAGTACTTCCTCCTCAATGCGCTGAGTTATTTCTAAATTTTCGGGAAAGCGGACTTTTAAAATCTCAAGGTAATGGTTGAGGATTTCCATCTCCTTGGAAACGGTAAAAAAGTGCACATTGCTGTTTTTGGTCACTTCCCTAAAAAAAGTACTCAGATCTACCAAGGTGTCCTGGGCCTTCTTTTTGTCCACATCAATAAGTCCAATTATGCAGTTGATTGTATTGAATAGAAAATGTGGTTGCAGTTGAGAGGTCAACATATTCATTCGTGCGGTTACCACTTGAGTTTCCAGCAAACTTTTTTGCTTTTCACTGGCTCTGATAATACTAAAATAATAATAGGTATAGATAATGAATAGCATAGCAAAGTACACCAGAAAATTGATGTCCATAACACTCAAAAGCTTACCCAAACTTTTTTCAAAATCGAATTCCTGTAATACTCCTATTTGAAAGCGATATAAATCAGCAATAACTTGAATAATCACCCCTAATACCAAGGCGAGTGCGAAATGAAGCATTAATATCTTCCGCCAAGAAGTCCTTTTTAATATCAACCTTTTGGTGTGCATAGCGATAAGTTGCATAATCACCAAAACAATGATCATATCAAGGATGAAGATTTGGTAATAAAAGTTTTCTCCTTGGATTAACGGAGCATCCTTTAAATATGCAGTAGAGAATAATTTTATTAGGTTGAGACCAATAGTAATTAAATAGAAAACGACCAAAATTAACGTCAGCTCCCCATCAAAATATTTTTTAAAAAAGTTCTTGATACGCATTTATATTCCCAGTTTTTCCATCAATTCCTTTTTGAGGGGTTTGCTGACACTTATCAATCGGTTGTCGTCCATACGCACATCTATTTCGGAAAAATCGCTGTGGACGATTTCTTTTACGGCTTCCAAATTTATGATCGATGACCGATGTACGCGGAAAAAAGTGCGGGGATCCAAAAGATTTTCCAAACTGTTTAGGCTTTCCCTGTGCACATATTTTCCCTCATCCGTATAAATTTCAGCATATACTCCTGAGGCCAAAATATATTTTATGGTATGGGTCGCAATTATACTGGTTTTGTTTCCTTGCTTAATGGCCAATTTTTGGAGATATTTCTCATCAGTCACTCCCAAGGATCTCATCAGGGTTTTAAGCTCTGATTTAAAATCGGCGGGAGTTATCTTCGGTTTTTGGTCCAAAACCTTGTGAACGGTTTTATAAAATCGCTCTTCCTTAAAGGGTTTTACCAGATAATCAAAAGCTTCAAATTCAAATGCCTTTAGCGCAAAATCGTCGTGGGCGGTCACAAAAATCACTACCGGTCTTTTGGGAGAACTTATTTGTTCCAGCACCTGAAATCCATCCATATCGCGAATATTGATATCCAAGAAAACCAAATCGGGCTCCAGTTGGTTAATCGAATTTATGGCAGAAGTCCCATTGTTGCATTCAGCAACTACTTCAACTTCCTCTATATTTTTTAATAGGTGCAGGATTCGCTGTCGCGCAAAAGCTTCATCATCTACTATTATGGTTTTCATATAAAATGAATGTCTTCTTAAGATTTTATAATTCGACTGTTTTTCTGGTGGCAATTCAAATCATTTTCCGAGGGATTCACAACAAAACCCAAAAACTGGGATCCAATTTAAAATAATTTTACTCAAGAATCAATACAAAAAGTCAATTCAACAAAACCCAAAATCATGATACGATTTATTTTTTTACTCATAATCTGGCTAACCTCTTGGTTGCTGAATGCCAGTCCTTACCAGCAATTGGAAGGAAAATTACCTGTTGTGAAATTGAGCGGCACACCTTATCAAAGAGGATATACCCACGGAAGGGAACTTAAAAAGCCTATTTCTGAAGTTTATAAAATATGGAAGCAGCAAATTGAAAAGGAAACAAAAAAAGATCCCGATTCGGTAATAGCTGATTTTCTTAGAACTTCCGATTATGGAGCGGCGATAAAAATTTGGACGCCCCAAATTTGGGAAGAAATTGAAGGCTTGGCCGCAGGTTCTGGCCAGTCGATAACCGATGTATTTGCCTTTCAACTGATAGATGAATATTGGGGTTATCTGGATCGCCTTCAAAATAATTCGGTAGACAAACACCATTGCACTGCCGTTGGGGTGGCTAAAAATGGAGCGACTCCAACCATCATTGGACAGAATATCGATATCGACAATTTTATGAATGGATATCAAGTTTTACTTCACATTAAAGAAGAAAAAGAAATTCCCGAACAATACATTATGTCCTGCGCCGGATTTATTGGGTTTGCAGGCATGAACAACAAGGGCGTGGCCGTGGTGATAAATGCACTGACCGATTTGAACAATTCCACATCGGGACTACCGGTAACCTTTGTAACTCGTGGCATATTGGGGAAATCTTCAGAGGAGGAGGCACTGGATTTTGTTGGGAAGATAAAACACGCAACGGGCCAAAATTACTTGATTGGAACCAATGATAAGGTTTACTCTTTTGAGTCTTCTGCAAACCAAACCATACAGTTCAATCCGCAGCAGAATCAGTTGGTCTATCACACCAATCATTCCTTGAGCAATCACGATATAAAACCGTGGATGGAAGAATACCACAAAAGAATATTGTCCGGAGAAGGTAAACAGACCAACAGTCAGACACGTTTAAAAAGCGCTGCATCGCAACTGACTTCGCATAGAAACAATCTCGGTTCCGAAGAAATTAAAAGCATTCTCCGCTCCAAAGAAAATGAGCAGTTTCCCATTTGTGTCAATTATCGCGAGGATGGCGTTGCCTTCACCTTTAGTTCGGTGGTCTTTACCCTCGGCGATCGGCCCTCAGCCGAAGTTACTTATGGCTCCCCCGATCTGGCGCAATATCAAAAATTCAATCTTAAAAAATAAAATGACCTTGGAATTTAATAAACCTGTCCTTTGAAACTTTTTCTAATGTGAAAATAATTTTGAAAAAATCAATCCTATGAAACCTATAACCACTTCCCTTGCCGTGCTTTTTCTAAACTTATTAGTAAGTGATTGCTGTGCCCAAAAATTACAGGATTCTCAAAAGTTGACTTCTGAAATCCAATTTGTTTTGGATTCTCTACAAAAGACCAACGGATTTCCAGGTGCCACCTTGTCTGTTATTCTGCCTGATAATAAACAGTTGAACCTCGCCACTGGTTTTGCCGATCCAATGAATGCTGCCGCTATGGCGCCTAACCATCGAATGTTATCCGGAAGCAATGGGAAAACCCTTTTCATTGCTGCTGCCCTTGTTCTTGCTTCCCAAGAATATTACCAACTCGATGATAAAATTGAAAAATACTTAGCCGAAGAAAAATGGTTTTCTCGATTATCCAATGCCAATGTTATAACCATGCGGATGCTAATGAATCATACTTCGGGTCTGGAAGAATATTATGAACTGGGAAATTTTATGCAATTGGTAAAAGAAAACCCCTCGCGAAGTTTTTCTCCTTTGGAAACCCTCCAATACATTTTCGATCGAAAGCCGCTTTTTCCTGCCGGCACCGATTGGGCATATGCCGATATCAACTTTATTCTGCTTGGGTATATCCTCGAGAAAATTAGCGGCAAGACTATGTATGATCTTGTAGAGACCTATGTTTTGAAACCGTATCACCTGAAATATACAGAACCCTCCGTCCAACGAGGAATCCCAAATTTGGCTGTTGGTAATAGTCGAAAGGGAAGTCCATTTCCATTTGAAGGCCCAATGGTTCAAAATGGCCAACTAGTATTCAATCCCCAGTTTGAATGGATGGGCGGAGGATTTGTATCAAATGTTGCCGATCTGGCCGTCTGGATGAAAGGTCTGTACAAACACCCCCAAATAAAGCCGCATCTTCTAAATGAAATGCGAGTAAAAGTCCCCGCAAAAACAGGCAAGGATCACGCCTATGGTCTCGGGATACAAATACGCCCTTCGGCCAATTTGGGTGATAGCTACGGACACAGTGGGTGGTTTCCGGGCTATCTGACCGATGCGGTTTATTTTCCAGAGAGCGATCTTTCGGTGGCGATCCAATTCAACACGGATGATTTGACCCTGCTTAAAATGATGCCATACGATTACATTTTAACTGTTTCCAATTTGATAATGAACCATTTGAAATCCAAATAAATGCTAACAAATTTTAAAAAATACATTATGAAAACAAAATTGATCCTTATCCTATTTCTTTTTCTTCTCGGGGGGAAAAGACATTATTATCGCTCGCGAAAAATCCGCTTTAGTTTCGGCGACCATTGACTTGGTCAACGTTGAAAACGATAGAGTGAAAGTAAAAATAGACTTTCCAAATATAGCTAAGAGCAAAGCTGTATTCTGTATTCCCAAAACCGTTCCAGGCACCTATTCTACGGACAATTACGGTCGATTTATCGAAAACTTTAAAGCAGTGGACAACCAGGGAAATCTTTTACAAACCAAACAATTGGACTCCAACCGATGGGAGATATCCAATGCCCGAAAGCTAGGTAATATTTCCTATGAGGTAAACGACACTTACGACATTGAAAAGGAAGGCGGGGTATTTTCCCCTGCCGGAACCAACATTGAGGCGGATAAAAACTTTATGCTCAACCTCTACGCCTTTGTAGGGTACATTCAGAATTTGGATAAAATTCCTTATGAGCTCACCGTTGAAAGACCCTCCCATTTGTATCCAGGGACTGCTCTTGATTTTACTTCCGAAAACAAAAATGACGCACGGGTCTCGGATATCTTTAAAGTAGAAAGATATTTTGACCTGACGGACAACCCGATAATGTATGCTGTTCCCGACACGCTTTCCTTTAAAACCGGAAATATGGAAATTCTCCTCAGTATGTATTCGGCAACCGGAAAATACAAGGCAAAGAACTTGGAAGCCGCTCTAGTAAAAACTATGAAGGCTCAAAAAAAGTTTTTGGGAGATATTGATAACACCCATCGATATGCCGTTTTACTTTATTTGGCCGACAACGCCAAATTAGATGCTAGAGGCACTGGCGCTTTGGAACACAACAATTCAACCACCGTTGTGTTTTCCGAGAATACCAGGTTAGAGGTTTTGGAACAAGCCTTGGTAGACGTTGTTTCCCACGAATTCTTCCACATTCTAACGCCCTTAAATGTGCATTCCAAGGAGATACATTACTTCGACTTCAACGATCCCAAAATGTCCCAGCATTTGTGGATGTATGAAGGAGTAACGGAATATTTCGCCAATCTGTTTCAGGTAAACCAGGGCTTGTGCGATGAAACCGAATTCTTTGAGCGGATGGCAGAGAAGATAAACATCTCAAAACAATTTGATGACACCGTGCCTTTTACTTTGATGAGCCAGAATATCCTTTCTGACGAACACAAGAACAGTTTCTACAACGTGTATCAAAAAGGTGCATTAATCGGAATGTGTCTGGATATCGCTTTACGTGATTTTAGTAATGGAGAACGCGGAATCCTCGATTTGATGCAACAGCTCAGCAAAAAATATGGCAAGGACAAACCATTTAAAGACAAGGATTTAGTTAAGGAAATCGTTAAACTAACGCACCCGCGGATACAACAGTTTTTCGATGTTTATGTTTCCGGAGATTCACCCATTCCGTATAACAGTTTTCTAAACAAAGGAGGGCTGAGTCTCCAAAAGAAAACCTTGGATACCGATTATTTTTTCAAGGGTAATATTCCTTACGTCGATATTAATGGAGACACAGGTGAAATTTATTTTAGAAGGAGAACCAATTTCAACAGTTTCCTACAGCAAATGGGAATAAAAGGCGGCGACATTTTAAAAGCCATCAATGGCACTCCCATTAGTAAAGCTAATTATCGCGACCCGATATTGGCAACACGTAATTGGAAACCGGGGATGGACGTTTCCTTCACCATCGAACGGGATGGAAAGAATATTCAACTTTCTTCCACTACCATAGCTCCCACCGAAACAGTCTGGGAAATTGTGGAAGGGGAGCAAGCGGATAAAAGCAAGGCATTGCCACTGCGAAAATTTTGGTTAAAAAGTTAGTTTTTTCATAGGTGATTGTTAGTGCGCAGGTGTTTTGCCCCAAAGCAGGGCTGTGGTATAATAGCAGCCCTGTTTTTTCCAAATTTTTTAAAATTTATTTACTTAAAAACATCAAGCCATAATGAAAATTAATCATAATCTCATAGGCTTTTTACTCTGGCTACTCGCTTTACAGCTCGCCGGACCGAGCTGGTGCCAACAGCAGAATAGTAGAGATATATTAAAAAAGACCTATACCGCGAAACGAATTTCCCAAGAGCCGATAATTGATGGAATATTAAATGATTCTATTTGGGATGAACTGCCCAGCGGCGGGCAATTTTCGATGCTATCACCTCGAGACGGCGATCCCGAAAGAGATAGCCATAAAACCGAGTTTAAGATCGGCTATACTGACGAAGCTATTTATTTGGCGGCTTATATGTTTGACCATTCTGGGGTTCCTATTCGCAAGGAATTTACCCAACGGGACAATTTGCCCCAGACCGACTATATTATTCTTGATATAAACACCTATAACGACGGCGAAAACCAAAATCGATTTGTGGTTACAACCGCCGGGGGGATGGCAGATGCCAAGATGAAAGGAAAAATGAGCGACTATGATTACAACGTAATATGGGATGCCAAAGTGAGCATCGATGCTAACGGTTGGTATGCCGAGATCAAGATTCCTTTTTCCTCCTTGCGATTTCCAAAATCCGATTCGCAAATTTGGAGCATCCAGTTTGGCAGACAGATTTCATCACTAAATGAAACCTATGTGTGGAACGAAGTGGATAAATCGGTAGGCATAATGCCACATTACAACGGATTGTTGCTGGGGATAGACAATATAGACCCACCTCTGAGATTAAGTTTTTACCCTTTCGTTTCGGGTGGAGCAGATTATTATCAAAAACACTTCAAGGGTTTCTTCAATGCTGGGATGGATGTAAAATACGGCATAAACGACGCCTTCACTCTAGATCAGACCCTCATCCCCGACTTTGGTCAAAGTACTTATGACGATGTGGAATTAAATCTCGGTCCTTTCGAGCAGACGTTTTCGGAAAAAAGAGCGTTTTTTACCGAGGGCACCGAACTTTTCAACAAGGGAAATCTCTTTTATTCCCGAAGGATAGGAGCCGCTCCCATTGGATATTATTCAGCTCTGCAAGACAAGGCAGAAGATGAAATTCTCATTGAAAATCCAGAAGAAACCACTCTTCTCAATGCTTTTAAAATTTCCGGACGTACCCAAAAAGGTTTGGGAATCGGCTTTTTTAATGCTGTCACTGCCAGGGAAAAGGCACGGTATCAAAATACCGAAACAGGAGAAGTTCGTGAAAAAGTTACGTCTCCCTTGACCAATTACAAGATTTTGGTGCTGGACCAACAGTTTAAAAACCAATCGTCCATTTCGTTTGTGAATACCAATGTACTTCGTGAAGGGGATTTTGCCGATGCCAACGTGAGTGCTGGATTATTCGATATATATACAAAGAACTCCGCCTTCAATATTTCCGGCGAGGCCAAATTGAGTCAACTTTATCAGGAGGATGAAAATGAATTGGGCTTCGCATCCCAACTTACCATAGAACGAAGCAGGGGAAATTTTAGATATAGCTTGTCCCATGAATTTGCCGATAAAAATTTTGACATCAATGATCTAGGGGTAAATTTCACCAATAATTACAACAACTTTTTTTGGAATACCTCTTACGAAATTTTCGAGCCTCAGGGCAGGTTCAATCAATATAAAATCCATCTTTATGGCAACCATCAACGTCGTAACGACCCAGCAATGGCGGTGCGAAGTGGAATAGGCACTAAGTTTTCGGCAGTGACTACAAAGAAATTTGCCTTTGGGGGATTTTTGGACTACAATACCAAATACCGCGACTTCTTCGAAACCCGAAGCGAAAACCGTTATGTACTGTATCCTCAAAATTTTATTGGCGATGTGTGGATAGGCACCGACAATCGGAAGAAATTTATCCTTGATGCGCGGTTTTTAATGAGCCAGTTCCTTAGTTCAGATTATCACAAATTTAATTTTACGATTACTCCCCAATTCAAGTTTTCGGAACAAATTTCATTGCTCTATAATTTCAGCATGGAAAAAGAACTCAATCGAGACAGTTATTTGACCAATATTGCAGACGAGATTATTTTTGGAAATCGCAATCAGGTGAGTGTTGAGAATTCATTTCAAGCAGTCTATAACATTACCACCGAAAAAGCAATTTCCCTCAGTTTTAGAAACTTTTGGTCGGTGGCTGAATATGCGCCACATAAGTTCACCTCCTTAAATAGGGATGGAAGTCTTAGTCCGTACAATTTTGAAGCAACCGGTACCAATGATCCCAATGTGCGTTTTAATATTTGGAATTTGGATTTGCGTTATAATTGGCGTTTTGCCCCGGGCAGCGAACTCAGTGTGCTGTATCGGAATACCGTCTCGGTTCGAGATGGCCACAAAGAAAGCTCATTTTGGGATAGTACCGATTATATGTTTTCGCAACCCATATTGCATGGGTTTTCGGTGAGAGTGGTTTATTATATTGATTACAATAAATTGAAGAAGGTGTTTTGAAGTTAAATTTTATGAGAAGATTTAGCTCGTATAAAAGGAATTCCAAAAGAAAAATCCTTTAAAAAAATAAAATTATTGTTATAAATTTATTTCTCCTATTAGTCATAAGCCGCTTTTTTCCAAATGCGGCTTCTTAAATTGAAGAAGTTTTTTAAGATATGAAAAAAATCAGAATCGGAAACTGGAGAAAGCAGGGTTTTGAGTTTTTGTTGATTTTTATTGCGGTTATATCGGCTTTTGCCCTAAACAACTGGAACGAAAACAGGAAAACCGAAGATTCTGAAAATAAAATATTGACCGCCATCGCCAATGGCCTCGAAAAGGATATAGACGATATTCGTTCGAACAAACGTGGCCATAAAAAAGGGATTTCCGCTTGTGTTTACTTTAGAAAGCTGTTGACGAACCAAGAGGTAAATCCTGATTCGCTATTGGTCCAGTATGAAAATCTTACCCGCACTTTTATTTCCATCCAGAATGTGGCGGGGTATGAAACCTTAAAATCGCAAGGATTGGCATTGGTCAAAAATGATTCTTTGAGGCTTCAAATTATCTCTCTGTATGAATACGATTTTAACGCCTTGAGAAAACTGGAAGAAGAATATTCTGAAATGCAATTTCAGGATAATTACTTCAAGGATATAAACAACGCCTTGGCCCCCAATTTTCAATTTGATGACAGCGGTAACATAAAGGGGATCGATCTTCCTTTGGATTTAAGTGAAAACGAACGGAAAATCCTCTTGGTTTATTTATGGAAAATCCAGAACAACAGAAATTTTATTCTCACTTACTATTCCGATATCGAAAACAAGATCAATTCAATACACAAAGAAATTTTGAAAAGTAAGCGATGATAAAAAAATATAAATAAAATATTTTTCTCGACTATTTACTCGTAAGTCCTTCACTCGGGTCCGCCCGAGATCACGAACTTTATCTAAATTGGATTCAAAGTACAGCCACGAACCCGCCTGCCGGCGGGCAGGTTGCACTACTATACACGAATTCATTCTTTCTTGAAAATGATAACGCAAATGAGGGTGTCTTTGATTTCTAGGCCTCCTTAGTTGGGATAAAAATGGATTGACATTCCGCAAGCCAATGAGAATAAATTGTCTATAACAGTAGGATGACGAGAACTCCAAGAACCAAGCATTTAAAAAACACAAACAATTTATTGATGCCGAATAATTTAAAATTCCCTATTTTGCCTTTGGAAAAAGTGCCATAATGAAGCTATCAATAACCGTCCTCATATTTTTTTTTAGCAGTGTTATTTTCGGTCAAAGGGTGCCCATACAAGAGCAAGTAAAACAATTAAAAACGCAAATTCAGTCCGAAAATAATAAGATAAGAAAACTGAAGTTATTGGATAGTTTAACCTCCACTGTCCGGGACAATTCAAATTTTGGTTATGATTCTATTGCACGCATAGCCATAGATTATGCAATTCAGCTAGATTCTTTTAACATTGCGGCCTATAATGTTTCAAACTTAATATATTACCACAATAATATTTTAGGACAACCCAAAGAAGGCCTTGCAATTTTCGATAAATACTTTGATAGGCTAAAAAATAAGATTTCCCATAGAAACTTGGCGAGTCTCTATATAGACTCTGGAGATAGTTTTTCGTTTACCGGCCAGGTTAATGCCGCTATTGCGCAATATGAAAAAGCCCAAGAATTTGGAGAAAAGGCAGGCAACCCACGTGTAATGGCTTTTGCGTTTCTTTATAAGGGATATATTTATTCCGATGAAGGCGATTTTACAAAAGCCTCCCAGTCTTTTCAGGACGCTTCAGAAATTTTTATTGAGGCCAAAGACACTTTTAATATTATTGCTTCAAAAAACGCATTGGCAATCTTATACAGTGCCAATGGTTTTATGGACGAAGCACATAAGGAAAGAAAAGAGGCCATTGCCCTTGCAGAAAAAACAAACAGCCATGGACAATTGACTTCACTTTATATAAATGAAGCCCATGATAATAAAAAGCAGGGTTTCGAGGACAAACGAATTCAATTCCTCCTCGAAGCGGAAAAGACAACTAAAAAATCCAAGTATTATGGCAATTTACAACCCGTATTATTGTCGGAGTTTGTAAAGGGATATGCAGATACCGATAGTCTTGACAAAGCGAGATTTTATCTAAAGGAATTAGAGAAAAACCCTGAGAATACCCGAGGAATTTATGAGCCCAATTATTACAGCGCACTAAAAAAATTGGCATTTGCAGAGCAGAATTTTATCGAAGCCGAAAAACTAGGAATGAAACACCTGGAAATTCTATCGCTTACCAATAAAATTCTTGAAATCAAGGATGCACAACTGTTTTTGGCTAATGTATACGAAAAACTGAACAAACTGGATTTGGCTTTTTCGCATTATAAGATTTACAATAAAATTGAAGATTCTATACAATCAGTTCAAAAAACTAGAGCGCTTGCGTACTATCAAACGCTTTATGAAACTGCCAAACGTGATAAAAAAATAAAGGAACAAGACACTCAATTGTTGTTGCACAAAGAACAGAGCAAACGAAAAACCCTAACTTGGTGGAGTGTTGTCTTTATATTGCTTGGTTTTTTTTCCGTAATTTACTTATGGCGCTCCCGCAAGTTTTCCCAAAACAAAGCACATTTACAGGAAGCTTTTGCGCAAGATTTAATGAGGGATATTGAAGAGGAACGCAAACGCATTTCAAGTGAACTTCACGATAGCATTGGACAAAACCTATTGCTTATAAAAAACCAGGCCTTGTCCGATCCAAAAAAGATAGCAGACATTGTGCTAATTGACAATACCATAGATGAGGTTCGAAATATATCACAAAACCTTCATCCATTCCGATTTGAACAACTTGGATTGATAAAATCCATTAAAGATACGGTTGATAATTTTCAGAAAAATTCGGATATTTTTTATTCTGTAGATTTCGATGTAGAAAATATTGATATTTCAAAAGATAAGGAAATCTTTGTGTATCGCATGATCCAGGAATGTCTAAACAATGTGGAAAAACATTCCAAGGCCCATGCATGCATTGTCTCTAATGAAGAAAAACCGGATATGATCATCTTTAAGGTAAAAGACAATGGAGTTGGTTTTGACATTTCTGAAAACAGCATTCTACCCAATAGCCTTGGAATGAAAACACTAAAAGAACGGGCCCAGATTATCAAAGGCTCGCTAGAAATTATTTCAGAAAAAGGAAAGGGCACCACGGTTCAAATAAAAGTTCCAAAAGGATAAAATATGGCAACAACTATTATTTTGGCAGATGACCATCCGTTAATTCTCAACGGAACCAAAGAATTTTTAGAGAAAAACCTGTATCAAGTTATCGATACAGCCACAAATGGAAATACAGCCTATAACAAAATAGCAAAGCAACTTCCAGACATTGCCATTTTAGATTATGACATGCCAATACTAAACGGCCTGGAGGTTGCGCAAGGGGTGCGAAGGAATAACCTACCTGTTAAAGTCATTATCCTAACCCTGCACAAGCAGGAATCGCTCTTAAAGGAAGTAGGTAAAACCATTGATGGATACATCACAAAGGATAGCGCACTGCAAGAGTTGGTGCAATGTATTGAGACAATAAATAGTGGTGCTGCTTATATTGGCAAAAAGTTGAAAAGCACGATTCAATTTGACGTTGGCACGAATTCAAATATTGAAAAACTCTCCGCCACTGAGCTCAAAATATTGAAAAATCTAAACAACAACCTTAGTAGTAGCCAAATTGCCGATGTCTTGTTTATTTCGAAACGCACGGTCGAAAAACACCGGAGCAACATCATTGCAAAGTTAGAGTTGGATACCACAAAGCAGAACGCCCTTTTTATATGGTTAAAACAGCATCCCAATATCTTTAATACATGAATCTTCGTGTTTTCTTGAAAGGCCTAGTATATATTACGGAAGTGCTTCCATCCACTGCCTATTGATAACCCTCGCCCAGCATCTTACATGACTATTAATATTTTGTTTTAGACGTGTCTTTTAGCATTGGGGCAAAAAGAGACTTACATATTAAAACCCGAGAGCTTCAGCGGTATCATTTCTTCTGTAAAATGGGCGGAAGCAACCTGTCAAATAGGAAGGATATGGAAATATCAATCTCACTATTTTAGATAGCATTTGTTTCAGCTATATTTTAATAAAAGGTTGGCACCATTGGGGATATGGGAAACAAACCCATGGTTCCGCTTTTTAAATCTTGACTTTTCCTAGGTCTTTTCTTTACCTATGATAGAATATTTTTCAACTCGCTACGTAGACCTACGTATTGTTCCACGATATCTACGACAATAATTTAGCGCGCTAAAATCTCATCTATTCAAAACGTATGAAAAATCCGTTATTTTTTCTATTAGGGCTATTATTTTCTTTTTTTTCATGGCAGGGAACAGCACAAAGTTATTGTCCTGTTGTTGGGGCTTATACTGAAGGATTAAACGTAACACATGTAATTTATGCAGGCATAAGCAATAGACATGTTGATTGGAGTCCTGTTTATAACGATTATACAAATCATGTAGCCTATGTGCATCCTGGAGAAACAAATCAATTGGAACTTTGGGTACAACCTTATTGGGGGGGCTATCTCTATGCTTACATCGATTGGAATAGAAATGGGATTTTAGATGACGAAGGAGAAGTTTACTATTTCGGTTTTAAAGACACTGGTAATTATGGGCCGCACAGAAAACAAATTCTTGTTCCTGAAAATGCAATATTGGGAAATACCCGAATGCGCGTTGGTATAAATGATGTTGATGCGGGTCCTTGTGATGAGTTTTATTACGGCGAAGTAGAAGATTATACCGTTAATATTACCCCTGTAGCTACTAGTACTTTTTTAACTACGTGGACAACCACAACAGCCAACGAAACCATCACTATTCCTACAAATCCATCTGAAACCTATTCGTATTCGGTAAGTTGGGAAAACAATGGCGTTTGGCAAAATGGCTTTACTGGCAATGCCACGCACACTTTTCCAAATCCTGGTACATACACGGTAGCTATTTCAGGAACGTTTCCTGCCATATATTTCAATAACTCAGGGGATAAAGACAAAATACAATCTATTGAGCAATGGGGAACCATTTCCTGGACTTCAATGCAAGGTACTTTTTCTGGCTGCACCAATGTAACGTACAACGCTTCAGATGTTCCCGATCTTTCTTTAGTTTCGAATATGGCATCTATGTTTGAAGACGCATCTTCTTTCAATGCAGATCTAAGTTCTTGGGATGTAAGCAATGTAAGCACTATGGAAAATACTTTTTTCCTAGCAACTTCATTTAACGGCGATATTAGCGCATGGAATGTGGGCAATGTAACCGACATGAAAGGTTTGTTTGCAGGAACTTCTATTTTTAATGGTGATATAAGCAATTGGGACGTAAGCAACGTAGCCACTATGTCTGGAATGTTCACTCAAGCTTCGGCTTTCAACCAAAACATTGGCGGGTGGAACGTAAGTAATGTAGACGATATGGAATATATGTTCTATTCCGCAACAGCCTTTAACCAAGATTTAAGCAGTTGGGATGTGAGTAGTGTAACTCAGATGAATAATATGTTTTTCAATACGCAACTTTCCACCGCCAATTACGATGCCTTGTTAAATGAATGGAGTACTTTGACCTTGCAGAATGGAGTCACCCTTGACGTTGGCAGTGTTCAGTATTGTGATGGTTCGGCGGCAAGAACTGGAATAATTGCAGATTTTGGCTGGGCTATTAACGATGGTGGCTTAATGGTAGGATGTGATCCTAGCGACTATTTTATAACCACTTGGAAAACCGATAATCCTGGCACCTCCAATAATACATCTATAGAAATTACAACTGCCGCTAACGAGGTTTACAATTATGATGTGAACTGGGGCGATGGCAGCGGATGGCAAATAGGAATAACAGGAAATGCAACCCATACATACGCTACTGCTGGCACCTATACTGTTTCCATACACGGCACATTTCCTCAAATTTTATTCGAGACGTATAGCGACCGGGAAAAAATACTATCGATAGAACAATGGGGCACGAATGTTTGGACTTCTATGAAAAGAGCTTTTTTTGAGTGCAACAATCTCGTTTCCAATGCATCAGATGCGCCAAACCTTTCTGCTGTTACAACTACAGAGAGTATGTTTGAAAGAGCCTTTTCTTTTAATGGAGATTTAAGTGATTGGGATGTGAGTACCATAACTAATATGGGAAGTATGTTTAACTCTGCTATTTCCTTTAATTCTACTATTGGTTCCTGGAATGTTAGCAACGTAACAAATATGGCAATGATGTTTTCTAACGCAACATCCTTTAACCAAGATATAAGAAGTTGGGATGTGAGTAGTGTAACTCAGATGAATAATATGTTTTTCAATACGCCACTCTCCACCGCCAATTATGATGCCTTGCTAAATGAATGGAGTACTTTGACCTTGCAGAATGGAGTAACCTTTGACGTTGGAGGTGTTCAATATTGCAATGGCTTGATGGCACGAGCTACTATAATTGCCGATTTTGGTTGGACAATAAACGATGGTGGGGCGCAAGACGGTTGTGGCCTTAGCGGGCACTTTATTACAACTTGGAAAACCGACAATCCAGGCACCTCCAATGCTACTTCCATTACCATTCCTACACACCCAGATGAAGTGTATACCTACGATGTAGATTGGGGCGATGGCAATGGCTGGGAAACTGGATTTACTGCTGATGCAACACATACATACACAACGGAAGGTACCTATACCGTAAGCATACGCGGTACATTTCCTCGAATCTATTTTAACAATGCTGGCGATAAAGACAAAATACTTTCAATCGAAGAATGGGGTACTATTGCTTGGACTTCTATGGAAAGTGCTTTTTATGGATGTGCTAATTTAATTTACAACGCCTTCGATGCACCCAATCTTTCTGCTGTTGCGAATACAAAAAATATGTTTAGAAATGCCTCTTCTTTTAATGGCAATTTAAGCAATTGGGATATGGGCTCTGTAAGCAATAACTAAGCATTCGTGTGGTCGGAACGACCCGACATGAATGCAGTGTTGACTGAACCGGTGTTTGTCGGTCAGCACTATGGGGAATGGTCTAGTTTGGGTTGGGGTTTTGGGGGTTGCGTTCTCCTGTTTTTGGAGTTTTGACTTTCTTACTTCTTGAGAATTTAAAGAGCGCCGGTGCATTTAGCCCGTACTATTCTTTGTTTTCATCATTTTTTGAGTGTTTTTCTTCAGTTTTGGCCATAGGAGTCCCGTTACGTCGGGATTCACGTTTTTTTTAAATGGGCCTGTTTAACTGTTTTTTGATCTGTTCTTGCCAGTGTTGCGGTGGTCCCCGGGCGGGGAAGGTCGCGATGGTGACCAGGTTGCCTTTCTTGCAGGCCGGACACTTGCGGTGCATCAAAGGCTCTGTTTCCGCAAGCTCTGGTTTGCCAACCACTTCTTGTAATTCTGGGATAATAGTTCGCTTATAATAACTGCTCAAGATGCCGTAATGCCTGATACGGGTAAACCCCTTGGGCAGGATATGCAATGAAAACCGCCTGATAAACTCGGCATCGGGCAGGCCGAGTATCGACTTTTTGCCCCCTTGCCGATAATCCTTTACCATAAACGTTACTTTTCCATCTTCCAGGCTTTTTATCCGATGGTTGCTTATGGCGGATCTTATGGGTATAGCGCCCCAGGTATTCCACTACCTGCGAGGGCCCAAAGAATGGACGTTTGCAATAGACCACCCAGTTGTGCCTGAACAGGCTTTCGTAAAATGAAGGGGGCTTTGATTTCCTCAGTTCCTTGCGCAGGCCAGCTACAAAACGGGCCCTAAAGACCTTGCCCATTGCCTTTACAGGGAACAGGTAGCGTGCCGTTCGGCAGCCAGGCTTTCCCTTGCTTTTGGCATGTTTCCATTTGCCGGATTGGGTGATCCCGCCCCCCGGGACGATGCAGTGCAGGTGTGGGTGCAACGAGAGGTTCTGGCCCCAGGTGTGCAGGATGGCGACCATGCCCATCTTGGCGCCCAAGAACTTGGGGTTGGCACCAAAATCCCCAATGATGCCCCAGGCCGTTTTGAACAAAAGGTCGTACACCAATTTTGGCTCGTACAGACATAATTGGTTCAGTTCACAGGGCAGGGTAAAGACCACGTGGAAGTAAGAAACGTTCAATAGATCTGCCTCCCTTGCCCGGATCCATTCTTCCTTCCTGTGTCCCTGGCACTTGGGGCAATGACGGTTGCGGCAGCTGTTGTAACTGAGATGGAGCTTATGGCAGGTAGGATTGTCGCAACGGTCTATGTGGCCGCCCAGGGCCGCGGTGCGGCACTTGCGAAGGGCGTGCAGGGTGCGTGCTTGCCAGCTGTTGGCACAAAGATCGGCAAGGCTCTCCCTGTTGCGCTCCAATACGTGCGCTACTTCATGATCGGGACAGGACATCCCTATTGGCCATAAAGCCTATCCAGCGGACTGAATGGCCTTTGCCTACCCGATTGTGCCACATGAAGGTAGATAAGCGTAGTCTGGATATCCGCATGCCCCAAGAGATCCTTCACGCTCATAATGTCCAGGCCCATTTCCAAGAGATGGGTGGCATAAGTGTGGCGCAGAATATGGGCGGTGATCTCCTTTGGGATCCCGCTTTGCTTGCGGGCCTCACGTACGATCCATTGTATTCCCTGTGAGGAAAGCTGTGCAGGACTGCCTGTTTTATCATTGCCGGTAAAGCACCAGGTAGTGGGGTTTTCCGCCAAGAAGTACTTCTTTAGACCACGGATCTGCATCTCGGACAGGGGAACATACCGGTCCTTGCGTCCTTTGCCCTGGCGCACGTGCACCATCTTCCTGTCAAAGTCCAGGTCCCTGCACTGTAGGTTGCGGAGTTCAAAATTGCGGAGCCCACAACCATAGAGCATCGCAAGTATCAATCGGTGCTTGAGTAATTTAGGGGTCTTCAGCAGTTGTTTTATCTCCCTTTGGTTCAACACAACGGGGAGTTTCTTGGGGCGTTCAATGGAAGGAAGTACCACCCGCATTTCTTTCATGCCAAAGACACGGTAGGCATAGCGAAGACCATAGACGGTGTGCTTGAAAAAACTGTCCGACGGGGTCTTGTGCTGTGACTTTAAAACGTGCAGATAGTCCAAGATCTGTTCCTCATCGAGCTCAAGTGGGCTACAGTTAAAATGGAGTGCGATGTGTGCCAAACAGCGGGCATAGTTGGTAAGGGTGCTCTGGCTTTTGCCAGCGAGCTCAACAGATCGTTTGAGTTTGTGGTAGAGTGTTGCAAACTCTGGAACGGAAATAATTGCCCTTTGGATAAGGGTGTCATTTTTTTTTTCATAATATTGAGTATTAGATTAAACCTTAATTCCTAAAGGTAGTGAATCGTGACATAACTGTCCCGTGAAGCTACCTTTAGGTTTAGTTCAATATGGCGTATATGTTTTCACTGGCTGCCGTCTTTAATGGAAATATTAGCACTTGGAACGTAAGCAATGTTGCAAATATGGAAGGGATGTTTAATGGCGCTTATATTTTTAATAGCGATATAAGCAATTGGGATGTAAGCAATGTGACCAATATGAACAGCCTGTTTAATATCGCCCTTGCATTTAATGGAGACATTAGTGCTTGGGATGTGAGCAACGTTATTACTATGAACTTAATGTTTTCGAATGCTCAAGCCTTTAATCAAGAGATAGGAAATTGGGATGTATGTAATGTGAACGATATGCGCTACATATTTTCCGCTGCTAGCAATTTTAATCAATATATAGGTAATTGGGACGTAAGCAATGTTACCTATATGGGTGGGATGTTTTACTATTCATCGGGTTTTGACCAAGATTTAAGCAACTGGAATGTAAGCAATGTGGTCGATATGAGTGAAATGTTTGATTATACTTCACTCTCAAGGATAAATTACGACTTGTTGCTAAACGGATGGAGCAACCTTACTTTGCAAAATGGTGTAAATTTTAGTGCAGGGAGCTCTCAGTATTGTGAAGGATTAACGGCCCGCGCTAGAATAATTTCCAATTTTGGATGGAATATTACCGATGGAGGACAAGAAGACGGATGCATTATGGGCGACTATTTTATCACCACTTGGCAAACCACTACCCCAAACGAAAGCATTACTATTCCTACCACTGGATCTGGTTATGATTATAGTATTGACTGGGGCGATGGCACTGTGCAAATGAACCAAACAGGAAACGCCACCCACACCTATACAGATGCTGGCGTATATACCGTAAAAATTCTTGGCGATTTTCCTAGAATTTACTTTAAGAACAGCGGGGGTAGATTAAAAATAAAATCCATCGAGCAATGGGGAAGCAATGCGTGGAGCTCGATGGAAAAAGCGTTTGATGGCTGTAGATATTTGGTAAGCAATGCGACAGATGTTCCCAATCTTTCCGGGGTAACAAGCACCGAATTAATGTTTAGAAATTGTCTCGGATTTAATGGAGATTTGAGTGGTTGGGACGTAAGTTCTGTAACTACTATGAACGGTATGTTCTTCGCTAATACAACTTTTAATGAAGATTTAAGTAGTTGGGATGTGAGTAATGTTACCGACATGAGTTACATGTTTTCTGGTGCCATTGCCTTCAATCAAGATATTAGCAGTTGGGATGTAAGTAATGTTACCACTATGACGAATATGTTTGAATTTGCATATGCTTTTAATCAAGATATCGGAGGCTGGAATGTGGTTAATGTAACGACTATGGATTATATGTTTAAATATGCGGAAGAATTCAATCAAAATATCGGAGCTTGGAATGTGGGTAATGTAACAAGCATGGTGTCAGTGTTTTATGGAGCTGCATCTTTCAATCAAGATATCGGTAATTGGAATGTAGCTAATGTAACGATAATGGATTATATGTTCGCATCTGCCAGTGTATTCAATCAGGATATAGGAGCTTGGAATGTAGGGAATGTAGCTACTACAGTGCACATGTTCGAAAATGCATTGGTCTTTAATCAAGATATTAGCTCTTGGGATGTAAGTTATATTTATGATATGAGTTATATGTTCTCGAATGCAATAGCTTTCGATCAAAATCTCGGAGGATGGAATGTTGAAAACGTAATCGATATGCAGGAAATGTTCTTTAATAACACCCTATCCACAGCAAATTATGATGCTTTATTAAACGGATGGAGCAGTCAAGCCTTACAGTATAACGTGGTCTTTAACGGAGGCAACAGTACCTACTGTGCAGGCGAAGATGCAAGAAACCTACTATTAGATACATTTGGATGGAATGTTTTAGACGCAGGTCGTAACTGTGAAGACATTTGCGAAACCACTACCATATATTCCGCTTCTGGCTGGAGTAATGGGTTTCCAGATACTACGATGATAGCCGTTTTTAATTCAGATTACAACACAACTTTAGGAAGTTTGGATGCGTGTAGCATTCAAATAAAACCAGGTGTAACAGTAACAGTTTCTGAGGGAACTACCATTAAAGCAGCCCATGAAATAAATATTGAAGGAGATCTTATTTTCCTAAGCAGTGCCACGGGGAATGGAGAGTTGGCTGCTATGGGATCCACCTCTACGATTATTGGTGAAGCCACCGTACAGCGTTATATGAAAAACAAACGTTCCTACCGAATGGTGAGCCCGGCAGTGACTACCACTTCTTCAATCCACGACAACTGGCAGGAAGGGGCCAACAGCAATACCCATAATCCAAACCCTGGCTTTGGCACCCATATAACAGGAAGTACTACGGACCAAATGAACGGTTTTGATGGCACCTCCACGGGAAATCATTCTATGTTCACCGTAAATGTGGCAAGCCAACAGTTTCAAGTAGTAGCAAATACCGATGTCAACACCCTTACGGCAGGAAATCCATATTTGCTTTTCGTGCGGGGCGATAGGTCCATTGATTTGAACGATAACAATGCTGCTGGAGAAACGGTGCTGCGTGCCACAGGAGCCCTGCTTACAGGCACACAAATCCAAAACTTTGCTACGGAAGATGCAGGTGACTTTGCAATGTTCGGAAACCCATACCAAAGCGCTGTGGACATTAACAGTGTTCTGGCCAGTTCAACCAATGTAAAAACGGGATATTACTATGTGTACGACCCAAGTCTTGGTGACAACGGAGCATATGTTACCGTAAATCTTCCTGCGGGTACCAACACCTCCAGTTCGGCAGCCAACCAATACCTTCAGCCCGGACAGGGAGGGCAGTTTGCCACCCTAGCTGCGGGAACTTCCTCTATTGTGTTTAACGAAGGCGATAAAACTCCCGGTGAGTTCACCTCGACCAATCGTCCGTTAGCCGGAAATGATATGTTGGCCGTACAACTTTATACTACTGAAAACTTCAACAATGGAGGCCCGGTTCACGATAGCTTCGGAATTCTATTTGCCGAAGGCAATGACAATGGCCTTACTCCCGCTGATGCCGTAAAGCCGTTCAATTTCTACGAAAACCTGGGCATTGATCACGAGGGAACATACTTGAGCCTGGAGCGGAGGGAAATGCCTCAGGAAGGTGAAGTGTATTCACTTTACAGCGGTGGTTATAGTCAAACAGAATATACCTTAAAAATTATAGTGGACGGACTGGAAGATAGCATCCTTTACCTGGACGATAATTTCACCGGTACAAGTACACTATTGGAAATTGGAGAGACTGCTTATGCCTTTAATGTTAATGCCAGCGAGCCTTTAAGCAAGGCCACGGACCGTTTCTCCATCCGCACGGAACAACGTTTGGGAGTTGCTGACGGCAACTTGCTTTCGGGCATCCGTCTCTACCCCAACCCACTCAACGCCGATACCTTTTACATTAATGCGCCAAGATTGAATGGCGAGGAAGTGATGGTCAGCATCAACGACATGAGCGGAAGAATAATCTACGACCAAATTCTCGATTGTCATTCTAATACAGTAGCAGTGCCAATGGATGAAAAAATATCCTCTGGTGTTTATTTGGTTAGTTTAAAACACGGGGGAGATTCAAACACTTTTAGATTAATTATAGAGTAATATTTCGAAGTTGTATAAACAGAGCGGTTTCAAAAAAGAGCCGCTCTTTTTTTTATCTCCGAACATAGTAAAATTCTCTTATCTCGGAACCTATGTTTTTAAAAATGGGCATTAATGAAAAGAAGTGGTTGGTTCTGATCATAAATAGGAACCTGACCGGGAAGCTTTCAGAAGCTTGGGAGGTTTTGGAGGAAGTCTCATGATTAGACAAATGTGCTCTTATCAAACGTCGATTTCGTTTTCGTTTTCGATTTCTTTGCATTGGAAGGTGTCCGCTGAAATTTTTATCTATTTTTCCCAATATCTACCAGCGGACGAAAGGAGTCGAATCCATCTTCATCTTTATCTTTATCTTCATCTTCAACTTCAACTTCAACTTCGATTTCGATTTCGATTTCTTTGCATTGGAAGGTGTCCGCTGAAATTTTTATCTTTATTTTTCCCAATATCAACCAGCGGACGAAAGGAGTCGAATCCATCTTCATCTTCATCTTCATCTTCATCTTCATCTTCAACTTCGGTTTCGTTTTCGATTTCGTTTTCGTTTTCGATTTCGTTTTCGATTCCGATTTCTTTGCATTGGAAGGTGTCCGCTGAAATTTTTATCTTTATTTTTCCCAATATCAACCAGCGGACGAAAGGAGTCGAATCCATCTTCATCTTCATCTTCATCTTCATCTTCATCTTCAACTTCGATTTCGTTTTCGTTTTCGTTTTCTTTGCATTGGAAGGTGTCCGCTGAAATTTTTATCTTTATTTTTCCCAATATCAACCAGCGGACGAAAGGAGTCGAATCCATCTTCATCTTCATCTTCATCTTCATCTTCATCTTCATCTTCATCTTCAACTTCGATTTCGTTTTCGATTTCGTTTTCGATTTCAATATGATTTTTATAACGTAAATTTAAACCAATGAAATATCTCATAGCCGAAGACGAAGCCGATCTGCAACAATCCATAGTTACCTATCTGGAACGGGATGGGAATTTATGCGAAGTCGCATCCAATTTTGTGGAGGCATCTGAAAAGGTGGCCCTTTACGACTACGATGTAATTATTCTGGATATAAATTTGGTTTCAGGCAGTGGTCTTGACATACTCAGATCGCTTAAAAAAGAACATAAGGATGTAGGCGTAATTATTATATCGGCAAACAATTCGCTCACAGATAAATTGGAAGGTCTTGATCTGGGAGCCGATGATTATATCACCAAACCATTCCATCTCGCGGAATTGAATGCACGGATAAATGCCATTTTACGCAGGGGAAAATATGGCGGAAATGACCTGATTGAATTTAACGAGATAAAAATAGATACCCGTTCCAAGACTGCCTACATTGAAGGAAATGAAATTGCCCTGACCAAAAAGGAATACGATCTTCTCGTGTTTTTCGTGTCCAACAAAGGCAGGGTGCTTTCCAAAGAAATGATAGCCGAACATCTGTGGGGCGATAACAGTGATTTGCTGGACAACTTTGATTTTATCTATGTGCATATCAATAACTTGAGGAGGAAACTCACTGCTGAAGGCGCAAAATACATTAAAACAGCTTATGGGAGCGGTTATAAATTTATAGAGGACTAAGTTGGGAAAGAAAATAAAACTTTTAGAAAAGACTTCCAAAGCTTTTTTGCTGACAGGTTTGGTTTTGACCATTCTCAGTTCCATCGTTCTTTATTTCTACACAAAAAAACTCCTTCAGGATCAGGTGGAGGAAAGTTTGTATTCCACGGAGGCGAGGGTAGTGGATGCCTTAATGGACGACCAACCCGTTTTTTCAGTATCGCCCGTTATTGAGGTACGGAAAGTGGATAAAACAGGAAAGAAAATTCTCAAGGATACTGTCATTTATGATCCCTCTCAAGATGAAATGGAGGAGTTTAGGGAGCTCTCCACTTATGAAAATATTGGAGGACAACTATACCATATAACCATTAGGGACTTGGTGGTGGAATCTGGCGACATACTTGTGGCTATTATAATTTCATATATTCTCATCTTTGTTCTGTCTGTCCTGTTTCTGTTCTTTTTCAATACCAACCGTAATATTAAGCTTTGGAACCCCTTCTTTAAAAACCTGGAACAGATGAAAAAATTCTCCATTTCATCTCTTGAAGAATTGCAACTTGTGGACAGTGACATTTTGGAATTTTCTGAACTCAAAGAGGAAATCCAGATACTTACATCAAAAGTTAGAAACGACTACCAAAATCTAAAACAGTTCACCGAAGATGTGTCGCACGAAATGCAAACCCCCTTGGCAATTATTCAGGCCAAAATTGATAATATAATCAACGAGCACACTATCAATGACAAGCAATTTGAACAGATTTCTTCCATCCAGAAAGATATTCAACGGTTGAAACATTTAAACCAACGGATAACTCTCCTTACCAAAATCGACAACAACCAGTTTGTCAAGGTCGAAGAGGTGAATATTACCAAATTGCTTACTGACAAAATAGAGAACTTCAAGGAACTGGAAATTGATTATATCGTCCTTCATTCCGAAAACGACCTTGTGGTCGCAATGGATTCCTATCTCGCCGAAATCTTAATAAACAACCTTCTTTCCAATGCCATCAAGCACAACGCTCAAGAAAAAAATATTTCTGTGGACATAAAGGAAAATAGCCTATTGATTTCAAATTACGGACTGAATGCCCTGCTTCATCCCGAAAGACTTTTTCAAAGGTTTTATAGAGAGGTGAATTCCGTAAAATCCACGGGACTTGGACTTGCCATCGTAAAAAAGATCTGTGACCTGTACGGGTTTACAATCCGATATCATTTTCAGGATTCGCAACATATTTTTGAGGTGGATTTTAAAAGGAATTTGTCATGACGACGAATAATTAAAAGCAACCGACCGCTTTAAACTCTCTTTAGATTTGGGCCGTAAATTTATAGCCAAAAGAAGAAAGCGAGATGGATAAGGCAAACAAGGTCGCCAAAATCACCCTGATATTTTGGTTTATGAAAATCATCGCCACTACTTTGGGCGAAACACTTGGGGATTTTATTTCCATTACCTCTAATCTCGGGTATCTTACCGGACTGATCATAACTCTTGCTTTCTTTTTAACGGTGTTGGCAATACAATTGACCCGCAAGAAGTATATCCCTCTTTTCTATTGGCTTGTAATAGTGGCCACAACAACCTTTGGGACCGAGATTTCCGATTTTATGGATAGAAGCCTTAAATTAGGCTATACCTGGGGAAGCTTGATACTTTTTCTTTGTTTAATTTCATCCCTATTCGCGTGGTATAAAAGATTTGGAAATCTCGATATATATCCAATTTTCGCTCGCAATAAGGAGATCTATTATTGGATAGCCATTCTTTTTTCCAATAGCTTGGGAACCGCTTTCGGTGATTATTTGAGCGATGTGTTGGGACTCAGCTATCTAACCGGTGCTGGAGTAACCGATGCGATTATTGTTCTGGTTGTGCTTCTGCATTATTTTACCAAAATCAACCAGATTGTCCTTTTTGGATTGCCTTTATTTTTACAAGGCCGTTTGGCGCCACATTCGGTGATTTTTTGACCAAGCCCACCTCTAATGGCGGGCTACATCTCTCAACATTGTACGCTTCCCTTATTGCAATGGCTTTATTGGGTATTCTTATTTTTGTTGCCCATAAAAAACATAGCGAGACAATTAAAGAATAAGGAAAGCTCGAAGGGGAATCGCTTTAATTTTTGATTCCTTTAGCAGACGCATACATTCCTGAATAGGCAAATCTCTGATAATTGATTATTCTTCTGGATGCTCATAGATATAAGGCAAATAGGTCAAGGAATTTTTTGAATGAATGGAATGGGGAACGGACATTTACGAGGAATAATACCTCTTCGAGTTTATTGGGTACGGAATTTCCATTTTTTGCGAATGACCGCAAAGGGGTCCAATATCGATAACCCCGCACAAACGAAGTGCCGTGCGGGGGTTATAACCCACCCATCGCCCAGAACCCCGAAGTGGGTTCAACACCCGGAACTTCTTTAAATCGGTTGCCTAGCCCTGTCCCCGCATAGCAGTCAGGAGAGTAAGCTTTTAGTCGTCCATTTTTTCCGCTATGCCAGCTTTAAAATTCAACATTCCACCTCTTCGAGTTTATTGGGTACGGAATTTCCATCTTTTGGGGAATGACCCCGAAGGGGTCCAAATATCGATAACCCCGCACAAACGAAGTGCCGTGCGGGGTTATAACCCACCCATCGCCCAGAACCCCGAAGTGGGTTCAACACCCGGAACTTCTTTAAATCGTTTGCCTAGCCCTGTCCCCGCACAGCAGTCAGGAGAGTAAGCTTTTAGTCGTCCATTTTTTCCGCTATGCCAACTTTAAAATTCAACATTATACCTCTTCGAGTTTATTGGGTACGGAATTTCCATTTTTTGCGAATGACCCCGAAGGGATCCAATATCGATAACCCTGCGCAAACGAAGTGCCGTGCGGGGGTTATAACCCACCCATCGCCAGAACCCCGAAGTGGGTTCAACATCCGGAACTTCTTTAAATCGGTTGCCTAGCCCTGTCCCCGCATAGCAGTCAGGAGAGTAAGCTTTTAGTCGTCCATTTTTTCCGCTATGCCAGCTTTAAAATTCAACATTCCACCTCTTCGAGTTTATTGGGTACGGAATTTCCATTTTTTGCGAATAACCCCGAAGGGGTCCAATATCGATAACCCCGCACAAACGAAGTGACAAGAAATGAACAAAATTAACAACTCTTTCAAAAAAAGACAGACAAAATTGGATTTAGGAAAGCAATATCCCCAACGCCTAAAAATATACCATAAGCAACATCTTAAAATGTCCCTTTAGGGACAACCTATCAGTAGCTTAAAAGTTTAATTTTCGGACAGCGTGCCGTTAGGTACGCAATATCAAACGCACATTTATTCTGCACCTTAAGGTACATCCCGCATTTGCCAGTCGTGTTTTATACCATTGTGCTTCAAACCAGCCCATTTCCAACAGGCCTATTTCTCCCCTTTAGGGGGCAGGGGAGTAAATCCCAACAAAAAAAATCGTACCCAAGACGTACCCAACTTGTGAACAAACCCTTTTTCCTGCCCCCATCTTTGCAACTAACTTTAAATCATTTTATCATGGCAAAACAAGCTGGAATTGTAAAATTAAAGGGAACTATCGATGATATTTCCTTTTACAAAACTGCAGACGGGCATCTTGCCCGAGCAAAGGGCGGTGTAGACCGCAACAAGATTCTTCACGGAGCCGCTTTTGCGCGGACACGGGAGAACAACTCCGAATATGGCCGTGCCGGGCAAGGAGGAAAGCTTATTCGAAGCGCAATGCGAACCTTGGTGCAAAACGCCAGAGACCGTCGAGTAGTGAGCAGGCTAACCACCCATTTGCTCGCCATCATCAAAACCGACCCCGTCAATTCGAGGGGTCAACGAAACCTTGATGAGGGCAATCTCCCACTATTGAATGGCTTTGAGTTCAATATCAACGGCAAATTGGGCACCACTTTCTTTGGTCTTTTTACCTCAGAATTTGACCGTGTTACGGGAGAGGCTTCAGTTGCATTGAATGCATTCAGTGCTTCAGAGCAGATTGTCGCACCATCAGGAACTACCCATTACAAATTGGCAGTCGGCGCGACCGAACTGGACTTTGAAAATAAAGCCTTTATTTACGACGAAATGGATATGGGTATTGCTCCCTATGACAATTCTTCAGTAGCGGCTACCGTACTTTCGGTCTCCCTGACTCCAAATTCCCAATATCCAGTCCTTATGGCCTTGGGTGTGGAATTTTATCAGGAGGTTAATGGCGAGTTCTACTCTTTAAAGAACGGCGCTTTTAATGCCTTGGGCATTGTTAACGTGGACGACGTGTAGAAAATGGAGCTCACCTTGACAAGGGTGTATAAGAGTGGGGGTACCAACGGTACCCTCACCTTAAACGGACACTTCGTCTGTTTCACCATAGAGCTTCCGTGGAAGGAAAACCAAAAGGAGGTTTCCTGTATCCCGGAAGGCAAATACGAACTCAAACCCCGCTATTCCCAGAAATTAAAAAGACATCTGGAAGTATTGGATGTTTTCAATCGAAGTCAAATCCTGTTCCACCCCGCCACCAATGCCCTTGAAGAATTGCAAGGAAATATTGCCCCTGTGATGCACCTTACAGGAATAGGAACCGGAATATACTCAAGATTTGCCTTAGACAAGCTCCTGTCTATAATTTTTCAGGCAAAGGATAGAAAAGAGAAGATAACCTTGGACATTAACTCAAACCGCTATGAATATCTTAGACAGGTACAAAAAACCAACTCCTAAATTCTTTAGGATTTTAAGAACCCTAGGAGTAGGTCTCGCCACCGCAGGAGGAACTATTCTTGCCGCCCCTGTAAACATCCCTGATTGGTTACTATCCGTTGCCACCTATGTAGTAGTTGCAGGCACTGTAGTAACGGCAGTCAGTCAAGCTGCAGTAGAAGATGATAATAAGGAATCAGAAATAAACAAGGAAGATGATGGAAATTAATTATTCACACATCTGGATGGGTACCGCTTGCGGCACCTTTCTATCCTCTTTAAGCATAATCCATATAGAGGATATTTTGATCACAGCCATTCTGGCTTCCATCGGAGCAGTAATAAGCTTCCTGATGTCATGCTTTCTAAACCTTTTCCTAAAACCAAAACTCGGAAGATTCAAAAGAAACAAAAAATCCAAATAACCAAACCGGAATATTGGAAGAAAATAAATTAAAACCAACAATCCTCCAAACCCCAAAGATCCTTTGTCTTTCATTGCTTTAGGCGAAGATTGAAAAACTTTGGGGTTTCCCCAGATGTGCCGGTCGTTCCGTGTAGCCTGATTTCGCCTAGAACGGATGGAAACGAAGGTAGGTAGATAACAACCAAGAAAAATTTGTTTCCCGCTCTAGAGGACACAAAAAGCTCTACTCTCTGGCGGGATAAAGAGATTTTATAGGTTCGCCATCATCTCCCTTCTGGTCCAGAAGATTCTGTTTCCGTCCCTTTTTCTTTGACCCCGTCCATCTTCAAAACCTAGCTTCCCCCTCCAGGGGCCAAGGGGGCCAACCAATTCCGCCCATCCTTCCTCAACGTGTCATGCTTTAAACCGTTCCCGATGGAAAATCGGGACAAGCTGTGATTCAGACCATCTAAACTTCAACCCGTGGTATTCCACCCCCTTTTAGGGGGGCAGGGGGGTAAATCCCGTGGTGATGCCGGGAGAAAATCCAATTCGTTTACACCACCGTCCCCTAAAAGTGAGAATTGAACTTGGGATGAACTTCGACCATATTCACTAATTGAGGTTCTGGTAAATGCCAATACCAAGTCAAACCAACAGTATAATCACAATTTAGTGCCATGCCAAGTCCTGAGCCAAGGTTCCAACCCTCCTTCCTTAATCCCGCCCACCTCCAAAACACCGCTTCACCCTCCGGGGACCAGTGCGATCAACCGATTCCGCCCGATCTTCCTCAACCCATCGTGTTTCAAACCGTTCTCGATGAAAAATCAGGCCAGGCCGTGTTTCAAAAACTCGTGTTTCAAACCATTCCCGATGAAAAATCGGGACGAGCTATGATTCAAACCGTCTAAATTCCCCCGCATCTATGATCTTCTCCATTTCCCACTCCGGCGCTCGACCCGGGATGCGTTATTTTCCTCTCTAATCAACAATCTCTATCTTTGGTAGAAATAAAAAAATCAAGTTTTGGCTGGACATAGTAAATGGGCAAATATCAAGCGCCGGAAAGGTGCGCAGGACAAAAAACGTGGGAAGGAATTTACCCGGGCTATCAAGGAAATCTACGTTTCTATAAAGGAAGGCGGCAGTGGCGATCCCGATGCCAATTCCGCCCTGCGCAATGCCATTGCCAATGCCAAGGGTGTAAATATGCCCAAGGACACCATTGAGCGCGCCATTAAAAAAGCCAGTGGTGATGACGCAGAGAATTATGAGGAAGTATCTTTTGAAGGCTACGGGCCTAATGGAATTGCCTTTTTTGTGGAATGTACTACCAACAATACCAACCGCACTGTGGCCTCTGTCCGTTCTATTTTTTCAAAAAATGAAGGAAGTTTGGGGGTGAATGGCTCGGTGGAATTTCTCTTTGAACGCAAAAGCGTTTTTACCATAGATGAAAAATCCATTGAAATGTCTATGGATGAACTGGAACTGGAATTGATAGATTACGGGGCGGAAAAATTTGAACTGGAAGAAGGCTTTTTGACCATTTACGCCGATTTCACCGACTTTGGCAAAATGTCCGAAGGACTTGAAAAACTTGGGGTAGAGGTAACCCAATCCAACTTGGAGCGCATTCCTTTGACAACAGTGGAACTTCCTGTGGAAAATGCAAAGAAAATTTTGGAGCTGGAAGAGAAATTTGAAGAAGACGAGGATGTTCAAAACGTCTATCACAATCTAGAAGTCACCGATGAACTGATTGCTGCTATGGAGAGAGAAATATAATTTTTTTACAGACTTCCTCGGTCGAAATCGTCTAAAGATGTCAGTATGGCTCAAAAAAAAAAGTAATCTTCCGAATCTGATTCCAATAATTTAAGAAAAGTTCCAAGCGAAGAGAGGAAGCTTTATTTTCCTAAATGCTTGGAAATGGAATTCTAATTTGAAATTACCCCTATTATTTTAATATCGGATAGCTCATAGAACATTTCCCATAAGATGGTTCCTCGTCTTAAGACCATACGTTGCTCCAAATTCCATATTTTCATATTCATTCCATACCTTCCAAGCCTCTTTTCATATGGATTAATAGTATCTTTGCGCCAGTATCAGGAACGCAATCACTGCGTACCAACCGAGCACAAAAGCCACGGTGGTTTAGAATACGGACAGTTCTGTCAAAATCAATGAACTCCATTTTTTCTATTTTTATCCTGATGCCTAAAACTTAAAACTATGCATTATGAAAACCGTTTATTCTACTCAAGAAGGTGTCAAAATGAACTCCTCATTGGATTTTGGAGACACTAAAGACATCCAAGATCAATTTCACTATTTTATTGATACGTTAGAAACCCCGCTGAATGAGGAATTTAAATTCTTCTATAGGGTTATCGATGATAATTTCATTCAGTTAGCCTATTCCTATAATGAAAGTGAATTGGAAATTATTGCCCAATATAGGCTAAGGTTCCAAAACCTTAAACAGAACATCATTTTCATTGTGAAAAACAGCATTGAAGCGAACCGTTTTTATAATGGATATCCCACATTTCAGAATAGCACAGTATTCACCAAGCATGAATTTGATGACATTATTGCTACGCTTAAAAAGGCAGAAAAAGCTGTTGCACAAAAAGCATTAGAGCATCAAACTCCATTTATCACCTTCTTAAAGGATATCAATCTTAACCCATTTCCGTCAGGAAGTTCCTATACTAATTGGAAAGCAAAATGCCCCTCGGGAAGAGGTCATTTTATAATGATTAGCACAAAAAAGGATGAATGGGGTTGTGGATATTGCCGACGAAAAGAAAAACAGGCAGATATTGAAAAATGGTTATTAGAAATAAGAGAGACTCTTTAGCGCCAGGGCAAATAGCTTTTTGTTCGGTGTTTTTCATTAAGAGAAACTTCACCGAGAGCCCCAAAACGCTCAAAATACCTACAGTTTATGAATCCGGCAATTCTCAGGTTCTCGAGCGGTGGTTCCTGAGCGGAGCCGGAAGGAGCTGAGGACGATTTCGATTTCTTCTCGGTCCCCGAGCGGTGGTTCCTGAGCGGAGCCGAAGGGAGCTGAGGACGATTTCGATTTCTTCTCGGTCCCCGAGCGGTGGTTCCTGAGCGGAGCCGAAGGGAGCCGAGAGGGCAAGAGATTTTTGAGGGTTCGTCCGTGAGATTCAAACCATTCGAGGAAACTATAGCCTAAAACCGTTCCGACGAAAATTCGGACTGACTTTGGTTCACCCCTTTAGAGCTTGTCCCGAACTGGCTTCGGGAGGACAGGGGGTAAATCCTTCTTGTGGTTCCATCCGTTCCCGATAAAAGATGGGGACATGCTATGTTTCCACTCATCCTCTCTCTCAATTCCCCTCCACTTGACACCCAGAACAAAAATACGTACTCCGTCCACCCACTTGGATCTTCTTTACTTCCCCCTTGCATCCCGGACAGGAATCCCCTTTCTTTCGATGTGATTTTAACCAGCTATCAGGAGCTTTTTCCTCTTTTCCTATAAATTGTATAGCCTTCTCTAATACTTTGGAAATATTGCTGTATATGGCACTTAGTTCCTCTTTTTTAAGATTGGAAACTTTTGTTTTGGGATGTACTTTGCTCTGAAACAGAATTTCATCAGTATAAACATTTCCAATCCCTGAAATCTTATGTTGGTCCATCAGCACGCTTTTAATGCCTGCGGTTTCCTTTTCCATTAACTTCAGAAATTGGGTTTTTGATAGAGCCAAGGCATCGGGACCCAAAGAGTGTTCCTTCTGGAATTCCGCTACGCTGTCCGTTATCCACACCTTTCCAAACTTTCTCGGACAGACAAATGAGAAGTGCGTATCATCAGGAAAGTAAAAACTAATAATGGCATGTTTGGGCAGTTCCTCCAGTGCAGAAAAATCAAGTCTGCCACTCATCCCAAAATGGAGCACCAGCCATTTATCTGCATCATTCTTGATAAACAGATATTTCCCCAATTGTTGGGTCTTGGCGAATTTATGGTCTTTGAAAGCCTCGCGGAATGTCTTTTGGGAATCTTGCAATGGTTTGGAATCCCCAAAAGCAACTTTTACAACCTTTTTGTGCAATAGAGCTTCGTCTGTATACTTTTTAAAATTCGCTATTTCTGGTAGTTCGGGCATCTCAATTTTTCCGTTTAAGGTACGGAATATACAAATATGCTCAAATCCCTAATTCCAAATTCCAAATACCAAATTCCAAATACCTAATTCCAAATACCAAATTCCAAATACCAAATTCCAAATTCCAAATCCCAGTCTCTTGTCTCTTGTCTCTTGTCTCTTGTCTCATCCCGTCCTATGTCCTAAGTCCTATCGTCCTTCGGCCTCAGAAATTTCCGTCAAAAAACTCCTATCCCTTATCACCCGCTTCTTCCAATACCCTGTTTTGAAATAAATAAAAGCCACTATCCCCGCAATAAAGTTGGAGATAGGGAATGACCACCAAATACCAACGGGCCCGATTCCCAATGTATTGGATAGGATATAGGCCAAGGGAAACCGTACTATCCACAGGGTCATAATTGAAATAAACATCGATGCTTTTGTAAATCCCGCCCCATTAAAGGTTCCGTTCATTACCTGTTGCAGTCCAAGGAATCCAAAACTCAGGGACATAATTTTAATAAACAAAGCCCCGTCTTGGATTACCTGTGGGTCTTCGGGAATAAAGAATGCGGTTAAAGGTTCCGCCACCAAGAACATAATCAGTCCCATTCCTGTAAACCCAAAGAAGGCCACCTTAGCGCTCAGGTTTGCCACCTTTTCAGCTCTTTTAATTTTTAGGGCCCCAATGTTTTGCCCCACCAAAGAGGTAGTTGCAATGCCCAGTCCAAGTGCCGGCACCACTATAAAACTCAGCATCCGCGCGCCTATCCCGTAGGCTGCGACAATATCACTTCCAAAACTTGTCACGATCACCATCATCATTGTCATTCCCAAGGCCCGGGTGGATTGTTCAATACTGGCAGGAAACCCTAAATTGAAGGTTCTCTTCAGGTTTTCCATATTGAAATACATGGAGGAAAGGGAGATTTTAATTCCATGTTTTCCTCTAAAGAGAAGGAATAGGCCGATAGTGGCGGCAATAGCTTGGGTAATAACGCTTGCCACCGCAGCTCCCGCCACTCCATAACCTGGGATGGGACCATAGCCATAGATAAACAAGGGATCCAGTCCCGCATTAAGTACAACCGTGGACAGGACGATATACACGGGTAGCATCACATTGCCGATACCCCGCATTAGCGATTGGAAAATAAAGAATATGAATAGGAAGACGAAGCCCACGGACGAAACCTTAAAGTACAGCACGGAATTCTCGATGATATCCGGCCCCGCCCCAATTATTCTCATCAACGGTCCTGCGGCAAAATAACTTATAATCGCTAGGACGATGGACGTTAAAAAGATGAGAAAAACGCTTTGTGAGGAACTGAAATCCACCATCTGTTGGTTATTGGCACCTTTGTAGCGTGCCACCATCACCGTGCCTGCCAAGGTAAGGCCTGCGCCAATCGACAGCACCAGAAATAACAAGGGAAAACTAAGACTAACGGCCGCCACCGCATCCGCGCCCAATCTTCCCAACCAAAAGGTATCAATAAGCTGATAGGCGGATTGAAGAATATTGGCAAAAATAATGGGTAGTGCTAAACTTAAAAGGGAGCTGATTATTTTACCTTCAGTGAACTTGTTTTTCTTCGTGCTAGTCATTCACGCAAAATTATAACAAGCATATTGATGTGATGCCTAATTAATTCTTAATACTCGAAAAGTTGAAGCTGATTTCGTAAAGCACAAATTCTACCGACTACCCACCGCCGACTACCAATCACCCCTTTGTCCTCCGACCGCGTGTCGCCGAAGCTTCTGCGTTGGCACAAGCTTTATCAGCGAAGGAGGAGACCACCAAATGCTACAACAATCTCCCGTCTACGTGATTAAGCCTAAAATAGGTTGCCTTTTTTCATCATTCAATTTAACATGAAAAAAGAGAATTTAAAACGTACTTTCGATTTATCCTTGAAGCTCGATCTCGTAAAGCAGATTGAACGCGGAGAAATACGAGTATCCGAGGTAAGCAAAATTTATGGATTGAGTCCTACTGCCGTCTACAAGTGGCTTCACAAGTACTCAGAGATGTATAAAAAACAGACACGTGTGATAGTGGAACAGAAAAGTTTATCAAAGAAAAATTCCGATCTCCAAAGTCGGATTGAACTTTTGGAGAGGTCCTTGGGCCAAGAAACAGCTTCGGATCGATTATCTGGAAAAGGTCGTTGAAGTAGCTTCAGAAGAGTTTGGGGTGGATATTGAAAAAAAGTCCAAACGGCTGTCATAGAGGATTTCCGAATGAACAAGTCGTCACATTGCCATAAGATGAACGATATCTATGCAATGGCAGGAATTACAAAACAAGGTTTTTATGGCCGTTTGGCCCGAGCCAGGAACCTATTTGAAAAGGAAGGTACGATCATTGAAATGGCCAGGGAAATTAGAGTGAACCACAAAAAGATGGGCTGCCGGAAGATTTTTGATGAGATCAAGCCCTGTGGACTTGGTCGTGACCGTACCGAAAAGGTTCTGTTGGACAACGGTTTTAGGATACCCCGCAAACGCAACTACCAAAGGACCACCTATGCTGGAGAGCGGTTTTATAACAACCTGATCAGTGGAACTGTCATAACGGATAAGAATCGGCTATTTGTGAGCGATATCACCTATATCCCCATTGGATACCGGAATCATTACTATCTCACGCTAGTATTAGATGTTTATACGAGGTATATAAAAGGATGGTCGCTCTCAACAACTATGAGGGTTGAAGACACTGTAGAACCCTCCTTTCTGATGTCAATCCGAGGTATGAGCGATGAAGATCTCAAGAAGCTGGTTTTCCATTCTGACAAAGGATCCCAGTATGGAAGCGATATAATGAAGTCGCACTATAAGCGTACCGAGGTAAATCCAAGTATGGGAGGAAAGGCCTGGGAAAACGCACACGCTGAATCCTTGAACGGAATATTAAAGAATGAATATATTAACTTTGAAAATATAGACATACCCTTTAAAACGGCCAATAAGATGCTGTCCAAATGGATATATCTTTATAATAATGAAAGACCACATGGTTCATTAAATAAAATGAAACCAACAGAATTTGAAACTTATGTTGATAGCTTAACCAATCAGCATAAACCGAGATATAAGATAAATTATTAACCAGAAAAAAGGCAACCTTATTCAGGCATGCTCAACGTGTCTACCAACTACTCGCTACCCACCACCCACATCCCACCTTCATAAATCCACAGATTATCTTGTCCTCCATATCTCTTATTGCTACATTAGGCGTCCCTAAGCAATCGCCCTGATTAATTTCTAATGGGGAGATTCTTTATATAATATTAATTTTATAGCTAGTTACGGCGGCAGTTTTCCATGTTATCTCTGATTGAATCTTACTTTTCTATTTTAATGCTTTTTGGCGCATCACAAGCGGTTACCGGCATATATCTGTTGCTAAAGGATAAACACAGACCATTTTCCAATAATTTGCTTGCGCTGCTCCTTTTCGCATGGGGCTTTTCTTGCTATTGGTTCTTCGCCTATATCGACCAGGGACCTTTTTTCAGTGTTGCGGTCACCACATTTATCGGACCTATGCTTGCCCTTACGCTTTTTCCTCCGGTATTTCTTTATGTAAAGTACTTGTTTTACGAATATGGGAAATTTCGAAAAAGCGATCACCTGCATTTTTTGCCAATATATTTTTACTTAGGTTTTACCTTATACCTCTATTTTGATAGCAATTTTTCAATAGCCGATATGCGACAACATGAATGGTATAAAGCGCGAGCCTTGGCCTGTTCATATTTTGCTGCCTTGCAGGGCCCTTTCTATTTTATAAAGACCCGCCATATATTGAAGTTGCGGCAGCAACGGCTTAAAGAGCAATATTCCGAAATAGAAAGTCGAAAATTAGAGTGGTTCAAAATTATCAATTACAGCTTTGCCTTGGTTTTTATAATTGGCGGTATTTCCACCCTTGTTGAAAGTACTTTTATAAACCCTTATATTCTATACATGGCCTACCACGTCGTGCTGGCGATCAGTTTATTTTATATAACCTTAATGATTTATAAATACCCGGTACTATTCACTCAGGTTGAGGTTGCTCCCGAAATCGAAAAGCCAGATACATTGTTGGATGAAGTATCGAATGAAATCACTTTGCAGCCACTTAAAGGCCAATTTTATGGGGAGAACGACAATGAAAAAGAGAATGACATCATTGTTAGGATTGATGAGGTAATGAAAGAACAGAGGCTATATAAAAATCCAAATTTAAGCCTGAACGATTTGGCCGAGGCAATTTCTGAAAGCCGGAACGACATTTCGCGATCACTCAACAACGGCTTAAATAAAACTTTTTATAATTATATAAACGAATTGCGAATTGAAGAAAGCAAACGTTTACTTTCTGATGAAACCCTGTTGCATTTCACCATCGAAGGTATTGCTGCGGAATCGGGTTTTAAAACCATGTCAGTCTTTTATAAGTTTTTTAAGGATATTGAAAAAGCGACCCCAGCAGTTTACCGCAAACGGGCCATCAGCTCTAAATCACTGATAAACAAATAATCTTCGGCAAACATATATACGTTTGGGACTAAACGGAGGAGTATGTTTTGAGTTATCGAAACTAAATTGGTTAATTTGTTCTACAAACTTTTTCAAAACCTATCAATATTCTTAACGTCAATAAAATCACCTTCAAAAACCATTTCCTATGAAAAACATTTATACACTTATTTTAATGGCCCTGTTATTTACAACTTCGGGCTGGTCACAGGGACTGCTGCAACCCTTTAAGGATGGCGCAGAGTGGCATCCTGATTTTGAGCAAAACAATCTAGAGGGATGGACTTCTCTCGATTTGGACGGGTACAATACCGCCGGTCCATTTCAGCAATTTCCTGGTAAAGGTGGCCCGTTGGGCTTTATCGTTTATAACCCTTCGCAAACCAATCCAGTCAATACACTTGATGCTTATATTCCCTATGAGGGTCAAAAATACTTCGCAAGCATTTCGTCCTATGATGGACCAACTAACGACTGGCTTATTTCTGACGAACTGGCGGATCATCCGGGTGGGACTTTCTCGTTTTATGCCAAAAGCTCTTTTACCTATTCAGGTAATGACGAGTTTAAAGTAGGCTACTCAACCACAGGGGCAAATCCTGACGATTTTATACTTTTTAATGGAGGCAATACTACTACACCTTCAACTGTGTGGGCCAAATTTGAATACGAAATCCCTGCCGGAGCTAAACACTTGGCTATAAATTGTGTATCCGAAGCAGTAATGATGCTGGTGGATAATATCCAATTCGTAGCCAATGTAGCTCCCTTGGCACCGGGCGAAATTACCGATTTAGAAGTAAGTACCCAACTAGGCACGGACATCCTGGCAACTTTCACCTGGGTAAATCCTACTGTTGATTATGCCGGCAATTCACTGGGCAATATGACGGGCGTAAAAGTGTACAGGGGAACACACCCTATGAATCTTACTGAGATTGCCGATCTGACTTCGGCGGCTGGCGAAAGTATGACGTATGTGGACAACCTTCCTGAGAGTGGATTTTATATCCATAGGTTTGTCCCATATAATGCTGCGGGAAACGGAAAAGTTTATACTACCCCTGTTACATTTTTCGGATACGAAACCACCCCTGGAGCTCCTGCTAACATAACCTTTACCCAAGATGCGAGCTTGCACACTGTGATTTCATGGGATGAGGTGGACTACGGAGCAATGGGCGGCACCTTGGAAGATCCTGTGGTGGGTTATACCATTGTCCGAAAATTGGGTAGCACTGAGGAGACCCTCACCACAATGTACAGTGGTACTACCTTTACAGAGACTGACATTCCCCCGTTAAACTTGTTCACCTATTACATACGGGCACAAACCTCCCCAGATAATCTGGGCGTACCTGCAATAGTCTCTGCCTATTCTGGCCTGGCAGAGAATCAGCAATCGGTAACCAGTGGCACCGAGGGCTCCGATCAGCCTTTTGAACTTAGTAGGTCCTCCATTATTTCGCAGAGCATCTATACTCCAGAGGAATTGGGCAACGGCGGTCTTATTACTTCCATATCCTATTTTGCAAATCTTGGGACTACTTCCACAGCGCGCTATAAAATATATATGAGCTTAACCGACCGTGAAACATTCGGCACCACGCTAGATAATGCCGTATGGGAGTATTTTGGAGATCAAAAACTTTTGTTTGACGGTGATATTGAATTCCCTGCCGGTCGTCATGCCATAACCATTGAACTCGATCAGCCTTTTTATTACGATGATACCAATAATGAGAATGTCATTATTACCATAGTAAAACCCTTATTGGAGAATGTGCCTACGGTAAATCCAAGAGAGTTTTACAATACTACCTTCGATGGCATGCGAACCTATGCTGCGATTGGTTATTCTGTTGACCTTAGTGTAATTACAACTCAGCCGGCAGCATGGTCCACAGACGAGGTGCCTACAATTCCAAGTATAGTTCTGGAAAAAAGAACGGATTATGGTAGCCTAACAGGGATAGTTACATCGTCAGAGGATGATTCCCCGCTTGAGAACGTAACTGTAACGATTACTCCTGATGGATCAGATATCTATCAAACCGAAACTGTTACAACAGACGCTGTAGGTTCTTATCTTATCCCTGCTATTATGCCCGGAACTTATTTGGCCACTTTTACCAAAGACAGCTTTAATACCTTCGAAACCAGCATTACTATTGAACCCAATGAGGAACGTACGTTGGATGTAGCCCTTGACAACTCACTTCCCATATTGATTTCGGGAACCGTGATCGATACTGCGGGCGATGGAATAGAAGGGGTAAGCCTGAATCTAACTGGATTTTCAAACTTCACCATCACCAGTGACGCTACAGGAAGCTTTACCTTAGAAGCTTTTTCTGAAAAAGAATATGAACTTGAGGTTTTTCATCCATTGTATAACCCCGAATCAATTTCTTTTACAAGCGGCGAAAGTGATTACACCCTCGATCCAATTACACTGACCGTGGCTGCCCACAAACCGGGAGACGTAGTGGCTGTTAATAACAATGACGTTGGGGAGGTAAACTGGAGGGTGCCCGTTGGGCATTACAATGAAACCATGTTAGGTTGGGGCAGCTTTATTACAGCCGGAGATTCGTGGGGTAATGGAGGAGATCCATTCATTGCCGGAATCAGGTTTGAAACTTCCGATCTGCAAGCCCAACTAACCGAAGGTGCTGAACTTACCCATGTAAAAGCCTATATCGCCAATAATGCCGAAATTATCATTAAGATATTTGAGGGTGAAAACGGCAGCCAACTCATTCATTCGCAGCCTGCTTCTATTCTAGAGGAAGGTTGGTATGTATTTGAACTTACTACTTCCTTGCCTATCGATCTTAACAAGGAGCTTTGGATAGGTATAGAATTTCTTGCCGGACAATACGGAGCTTATCCCATAGGTCTGGACGATGGACCAAACGCCCCAGATAAAAAAGGAAGTATGAAATACGAAAATGGAGTTTGGACAAGGATGAGCCTTACCAATAAAAACTGGAACATTTACGGCATCGCCAACAATACAATGGATGCCGATCCCTCTGGTTATACAGTGTACAGAAGTCCTGCATCGACAAATGATTGGACAGAACTTACTCCTTCGCCCATAACAGAAACCTCCTTCAGCGATATCTCTCTCAGCAGCGCAGCGCCCGATATGTACAAATACGGAATTACTGCCCATTACGGCAATGATCTGGTTTCCGAAAAAGGTATTTCAAATGAAATCCAGCACAATATGTTCTTTGACTTTACCCTAGCGGTAGATCCTGATTTTGGCAATGCTGAAGGCGCCTATGTTTCCGTTTGGAACGATGACAACTTTGCCGAGGCCTTTATTCCTAATTCCACTTCTTCTGTTACCTTCAATGCCCTGTTGCATGGCAATTATAACATAAGAGTAGAACTGGACAATTATGGGATTGTGGAGCTTTCAAATGTTGTAGTTGAGGATAACAGCAATATCACCGTTCCTCTAAACCTGCTTAAGATCCAGCCTTCAAACCTGACGGCAACCCTTGAAGATGCCTCTTCCGCAAGACTCGATTGGACCCTCAATAGTACCTTTACTGACGAAATAGAGAAGTATGAGGACTTCGAGCGCCAAAATATAGGCGATTACATCCTGAAAGATATGGATGGTCTCGAAACTTATACCTACAATAATTTCGATTGGCCTAATTCCGGGGTACCAATGTCATTTATGGTTTTCAATCCCTTTGCAACCACTCCGCCGATAGACATCATCGATGCCTTTTCCGGTCGAAGATTTTTAACTGGCTTTGCTAGTCCTTATGGCCCTAACAACGACTGGCTGATAATTCCGGCTGGCAGTGGTGAGTTCTCCTTTATGGCAGCCTCGCTGGTGGGTACAGCTCCCGAAAAGATACGCGTGTTATATTCTACTACTGGAAGTGAAGTCTCGGACTTTACAGCCTTTGGAAGCGTAATAAGCGTACCTGAGGAATGGACCCCATATTCCTTTGATGCACCTGAAGAAACCAAGTACGTCGCTATAAATTACGTCAGCAACGACACTTATATTTTGAAAATAGATGATTTGACCTATGAAAAGAAATATAATCATGCCCTGTCCTATAATATTTATCTTGACGGGGACTTGGTTTCTGAGAATGTGACGGAAATGACTTTTACGCTCAATGATCTTTCAGGTGGATCTCATATTGCCGAGGTGGAAGCAGTTTATGAAACCGGATTCTCAGAAAAAACAGAGGTCGAGATCATAATATTGAATGTGGATAATCATAAAATGTCCGAATTCAAAATATATCCCAACCCATCCACCGGCAGTTTCTCAATAGATATGGACAGCAAAGCTACCGTTAGCATCTTCGATATTCACGGAAGACTAATTTACACAACAGTAAAAGAAGCTGGCACATCTGTTATGAAGCATTCCCTATCCTCTGGCACCTATATTGTCCATGTGCAAACAGAAGAAGGAGCTTCCTCCAAGAAATTGATCGTTTTATAACTCCCAATTAATTTAAAAAAGCTAACCGTTCCATTGACTAAAAATGGGACGGTTACTTTTTTATTCAAGGTGCCCTAACTGCCATTCGGCTACCCCCTAAAAAATCCCGACTTTATATCGGGATTCTTTATTCTTTTGTGACCTGGCTGAGCGTCCTGATATTCCATTATAGCTTCCCACCACCTCTCCTCTGGAGAGGTCGGAACTGCCTTTTCCGGTTTACCAGCCGTGTTTCGGGAGAGGACCATTTCCGCTATCGCTACCATCGGGATACCCCGAGATTTTGGGGCTCGCCTTAATAGACACTATCTTAAACAAAAAAATCCCGACTCTATTTCGGGATTTTTTTCTTCAATCTGTGACCTGGCTGGGGCTCGAACCCAGGACCACCTCCTTAAAAGGGAGGTGCTCTACCAACTGAGCTACCAGGTCATTTCCAAAAATTAACGGACCTTCGCCATGCCGAAGCAGGTTTTTGCTTGCGTAGGCGGGTGCAAATATACTATCATTAAATTTATATTTCAAAACGAAAATCAATTAAATTTGAAGAAAATTCAAAAACCTTGAAATTCAGCGCTTGAGGGTTGACTTTTTTGTTTTTATATCCCTTCCCTTTCATTAAGTTGTCAAAATTAGGGGTGAGAAAGTATATTTTTAAAGATTTATCAAGTATGAAAATAGTTTTGATCGGTTATATGGGAAGTGGAAAATCATCCGTAGGAGAAATACTTTCGAAACTTTTGAATCTTCCTTTTAAAGATTTGGATGAAGAGATCCAGAAAGTTGAAGAAATGACCATTCCTGAAATCTTTGCAACAAAAGGGGAAATATATTTCAGAAAAGTCGAGAATAAAACTCTAAAAAATCTCTTGCTACTTGACGAAAGTTTCGTCCTTGCTACCGGTGGCGGAACTCCCTGTTATGCCGATTCGCTTTCCGCTATGTTGAATGCCAAAGAAACTACCACCGTCTATTTGAAAACCTCGTTACCCATTTTATGCGAAAGGTTTATGCTTGAAACTCAAAAAAGACCATTGTTGGCCCATTTGAACACTATGGAGGAAATGATGGAATTTGTGGGAATCCATCTTTTTGAACGTTCACATTTTTACAATCAGGCCGATTTGGTAATTGAAACTGGGGAAGATTCTCCGGAGCAGATTGCCCATAAAATCGCCAGTAGCTTATTCTAGGATGGCCCTGTCATCCTTTCCATCAAATATCACATTTATATTCTCATTGAGTGAAGTAGAGAGCGAAATGCCTTTGAAATCAGCTTTTACCGGATATTTCTTATGGTTTCTATCAACTAAAACAGCGGTTTTAAATTGCTTAAGTGGTACTTCTAAGAAATGTTTCACTCCGTAGATCAAGGTAGTGCCGGAATGTAAAACATCATCCACAAGCAATAGGGACTTGTTTTTATATTCCTCAGGCGACATGGAAGTAGTGATTGGTTGGGTAGGATTCTTTTTATCGATAATAACTTCACATAAGTGAACCTTTATAGGAGAAATTTTTTCGACCTCCGTCTTTATTTTCTGGGCAAGTATGTATCCATTTTCTTTGATGCCCGCAATTATCACTTCCTTTTCGTCCACATTGGTTTCATATACCTGATATGCCATCCGTTTGATCTTGTGGGCTATTTGTGTTTTGTTCAGAATGAGTGAATCTAGTTTTTGCATAATGGACTGCTGTTTTGTTCAAAGATAATTAAAGTGCGTCGCTTTCGGGTTTTTCAGGATCGGTAAAATCGTCCAGTTCTCTACGATCTTTTTTGGTGGGTCTTCCCACGCCTTTTTTCCGATAATAACTTTTTGCGTATTCCAGCATTTCATTGGTCTCGAAGGCTTCTTTTGGAGTGACATCTTTTCGATACATATCGACAAGTTTCGCTCCCACACGGCTTTCGGGAACATCCAAGACCTCTATTTGATAGGTGATTTGATCCTTTCGAAGGCTAATGGAATCACCGGGATAAACTTCCCGCGATGGTTTCACAATATCACCATTTACCCTTACGGCTCCCTTTCTGCAAGCTTGTGTAGATATACTGCGCGTCTTGAGATATCGTACGCACCACAAATATTTATCGATTCTCATACTATGTAATCCTAAAAACAACGTTAATAGCTTGTACAAAAGTAACCGAAAATTGTATCTTGCGCCCTCAAATTAGTGATGATGATCAGAATTAAATATGGTTTCGTTTTATTGGTGAGCTTGTTTGCCATAACAATTTCTTGTAAAAAGGATGATGATTTCGATCCAGGTCCTCCTCCAAGAGACCGCGGAGAAGAAGCCACACGCGCCCAGGCTGAAATTGAGGCTTTTCTGGAAACTCATTTCTATAACTACGAGGATTTCCAAAATGATCCCGATAACTCCAAAATTGTTTTTGATACCATTGCAGGCGAAAACGCAGATAAAATTCCTCTGATAAATCAGGTTGATTTTAAGAAGTTTAAAGACGTTTACGATGCGAGTGTCGAATATAAATTGTACTTTTTAAGAGTACGGGAAGGAGAAGGGGATAGACCTCACTTTTCTGATTTCACTACAAACACTTATGAGGGAAGGACAATGGATTTGGTTATGTTTGAGAGTGCCGTTACCCCGGTCCGTTCCAGCCTGGTCGCTGATAAGACCATCCCAGGTGTCATAAGGGGGCTGCAAATGGCCATAATTGAGTTTAAGGGTGCGTCGGATGTTACTTCCAATCCAGATGGTACACTGCATTTCGAGAATTATGGGATAGGTGCTGTCTTCATTCCTTCTGGATTGGGCTACTATCAATATCCACCTTCCGGAAGTGCAATTAAACCTTATGATCAACTGATTTTCACTTTTGAACTGTATGCTAGAGAAATAGCCGATCACGACGGAGATGGAATTCCATCCTATATGGAAGACCTGAACGACAATAAATATTTGATGGATGATGATACTGATGGCGACGGAGTACCTAATTATCTGGATACTGATGATGATGGAGATCGACGTTTAACAAAAGATGAAATTATTGTCCACGAAGATGGAACCCTCGAATTTCCTGACACCAACGGAAACGGAACCCCAGATTATCTGGATCCGACCATTTAATATCGGGTAAATTCCAAAATCCAAAAATCAAACCTGCCTGTCGTGCTTCGGGCAGGCAGGTTCCAAATACCATAAATAAAATGCCCCTCTCGAACTGAAAGGGGCATCTATTTTATAATAAAACTTGAAATTTGATAAATGCTACCTAATTAACTATTAACTCATTAATTGATTAACTGATTAACCATTAACCCAATAACCATTAACCCAATAACCATTAACCCATTAACCCAATAACCATTAACCCAATAACTATTAACCCAATAACTATTAACTCAATAACTATTAACTCAATAACCATTAACCTCAAACCCTTAACCCTTTCTCCTCGCAATCACCCTCTTCACCGCATTCACAATAGCCGCGGCATTCAGGCCATATTTATCCATTAACTGCTCTGGTGTTCCAGATTCGCCAAAAGTATCTTGAGTAGCAACGAATTCCTGGGGGGCTGGATGTTGTGTTGAAAGTAATCTGGCTACGCTCTCGCCTAAACCACCAAGGAAATTGTGCTCCTCAGCCGTTACAACACAGCCTGTCTTTTTAACGCTTTTCAAAATAGCGGTATCATCCAATGGTTTGATCGTATGAATATTGATTACATCCACGGTTATACCTTCATTGTGAAGGCTCTCCGCCGCTTGTAAGGCTTCCCATACCAAATGACCGGTAGCAATAATTGTAACATCTGTACCTTCCTGAAGCTGTACCGCTTTTCCTATTTGAAAATTCTGATCCTCAGGGGTGAAATTGGCAACTTTTGGTCTTCCAAATCGAAGATATACCGGGCCTTCGTAATCAGCAATGGCGATGGTGGCAGCTTTCGTCTGATTGTAGTCACAAGTATTGATAACCGTCATCCCCGGAAGCATTTTCATCAATCCGATATCTTCCAAAATCTGATGGGTAGCGCCATCCTCACCAAGAGTCAAACCTGCGTGGGATGCACATATCTTTACATTTTTCCCACTATAGGCTACGCTTTGACGAATTTGGTCATAAACCCTTCCTGTGGAAAAGTTTGCGAAGGTCCCAGTAAACGGAATTTTTCCGCCAATAGTCATTCCAGCAGCTATTCCTATCATATTGGCTTCGGCAATTCCCACTTGAAAGAAACGTTCTGGATGGTTTTTTTTGAAGTCGTCCATCTTTAAAGATCCCGTAAGGTCGGCGCAAAGAGCAACGACATTCTTATTTTTCTTTCCGAGTTCAGTCAATCCATCTCCAAAACCGGAACGAGTGTCTTTTTTGCCAGTATCTGTATATTTTTTCATAGTCCTCCCCAACCCCTCCTAAGGAGGGGCTTTTGATGGGTTAAAATTTAAGTTAGTTGTTTCATGAGTATGAGTTCCCCCTTTGGGGGCTAGGGGGACTAATAATCCCCCAAAGTAACCAGATTCTGCGCCAACGCATTCTCCAATTGCTGGTCGTTGGGAGCTTTCCCGTGCCAGTCGTGGGTATGCATCATAAAGTCAACGCCATTGCCCATTACTGTATGTAATAAAACACAAACAGGTTTTCCTTTTCCTGTTTTTTCTTTTGCTTTCTTCATCCCGGAAATAATTGCTTTTAGGTCATTTCCGTTTTCAATATTCATAACATCCCATCCAAAAGCTTCAAACTTTGCTTTCACATTTCCCAGTGGGAGAACATTATCGGTTGACCCGTCAATCTGTTGTCCGTTCAAATCTATGGTCACGATCAAATTATCCACGCCATTTCCAGCAGCATACATAATCGCTTCCCAATTTTGCCCTTCCTGCAATTCTCCATCGCCACAAAGCGTATAGACCAAATGCCTGTCTTTATTAAGTTTTTTTGCCAAGGCAGCTCCAATAGAAACTGAAATACCTTGTCCCAGTGAACCCGAGGCAATCCGAATTCCGGGTAAACCCTCGTGTGTGGTAGGATGTCCTTGAAGTCTGGAATTCAGAAGTCTAAAAGTGTTTAGTTCTGACACGGGAAAATATCCGGCTCTAGCTAAAACACTATAGAAAACTGGGGAAATATGTCCGTTGGAAAGGAAGAAAATATCTTCTCCGTTACCATCCATCTCAAAAGAATCCTTACGATCCAGAATTTCATTGTACAACGCAACAAAAAATTCGGTACAACCCAGTGATCCTCCCGGATGTCCCGAGTTGACCTTGTGTACCTGTCTTAAAATATCTCTTCTAACTTGAATTACCAAATCTTCAAGAGCCTTATAACCTGCCATAATGTGTTTCGATTTTCGATGGCAAAAGTAATGTATTAAGCGTGGCGCTCAAAGCTTAACCAACTGCTTTTATTAACGATTTCGAGCTTTTGTTAACAGTTTTTTTAATTCTGAATTAGAACCCGAAATCCCAAATCCCAAATCCCAAATCCCAAATCCCTAATTCCAAATTCCAAATCTCCTATAACCGATAACCGATCACCTATCACCCAGCATCTAGTCCCCCTAACCCCCCGAGGGGGAATTGAAAATCCCAAATCCCTAATTCCAAATCCCAAATCTCCGATAACCGTTCACCGTTCACCGTTCACCGATAACCGATCACCGATCACCCATTTGTCCAGTCCCCCTAACCCCCCGAGGGGGAATTGAAAATACCAAATACCTAGTACCAAATTCCAAATTCCAAATTCCAAATCCACCAAATACCAAATACCAAATACCAAATCTCCTATAACCGATAACCGATCACCGTTCCCCCAGCATCTAGTCCCCCTAACCCCCCGAGGGGGAATTGAAAATACCAAATCCCAAATCCCAAATACCAAATCCCAAATCCCAAATACCAAATACCAAATACCAAATCTCCTATAACCGATAACCGATAACCGATCACCCATTTGTCCAGTCCCCCTAACCCCCCGAGGGGGAATTGAAAATACCAAATACCAAGTACCAAATCCCAAATCCCAAATCCACCAAATACCAAATACCTAATACCAAATACCAAATACCAAACACCAAATCCCAAATCCCAAATCCCAAATCTCCTAAAGTCCCGATCATCGATCATCGATCACCGATCACCCGACATCCGTCACCCAGCATCCAGCATCCTCACCCAGCATCCAGCAATACCTCCATTCTTAATTCATAATTCTGAATTCATTTCCCTATCCCTCTCCCGACTGAATTAATAAATTTATCTTTGCCCCTAAATAAAAAAAGCTGAATGCACTTTAAATTAGACGGTACAGACCCACAAAGCGGAGCGCGGGCCGGCACTATCACAACAGATCACGGAGTTATCGAAACTCCGATATTTATGCCAGTTGGCACGGTAGGCACGGTGAAGGGAGTTCATCAACGCGAACTTAGGGAGGATATAAATCCCGATATTATCCTGGGCAATACCTATCATTTATACCTTAGGCCACAGACGCCCGTTCTTGAAAAGGCTGGAGGACTTCATAAGTTTATGAACTGGGACAGAAATATACTGACCGATAGTGGGGGATATCAGGTTTACTCACTTTCAGCAAATAGGAAAATCAAGGAGGAGGGCGTAAAGTTCAAAAGCCATATCGATGGTAGCTATCACGTTTTCACCCCAGAAAATGTAATGGAAATCCAACGCATAATTGGCGCCGACATTATAATGGCCTTTGATGAATGCACACCGTATCCGTGTGAGTATAATTATGCCAAACGCTCCATGAAAATGACCCATCGATGGTTGGATCGTTGCATAAAACATCTTGAGAAAACGCCCTTAAAGTACGATTATGGCCAAACCTTCTTTCCGATTGTACAGGGAAGTACTTATAAGGATCTGAGAAAACAATCCGCTGAGTATATCGCTTCGGTAGGAGCCGAGGGAAATGCCATTGGCGGACTTTCGGTCGGGGAGCCCGCAGACGAAATGTACGAGATGACCGCTGTTGTTACGGAAGTACTTCCGAAAGATAAACCTCGTTATTTAATGGGAGTGGGGACGCCTGTGAATATCCTGGAAAATATTGCTTTGGGAATTGATATGTTCGACTGTGTAATGCCCACACGGAATGGCCGTAATGGGATGCTTTTCACTTCCGAAGGAATTATAAATATCAAAAATAAAAAATGGGAAGCGGATCTTTCTGTCATCGATCCTCAAGGAATTACCTGGGTGGATACCGAATACAATAAGGCCTATTTACGACATCTTTTCACCGTAAACGAAATGCTGGGAAGACAAATTGCAACCATCCACAACCTAGGTTTCTATTTATGGCTGGTGCGCGAGGCTAGAAAGCATATCTTAGTGGGAGATTTCGCTTCATGGAAGAATAATATGGTCAAAAAACTCGATCAAAGGTTATAATATGCTCAGTATACTGGATAGATACATATTGCGAAAATATTTGGGCACCTTCGCCCTTTTGTTGTTGCTTTTTATACCAATAGGCATTACCGTTCACTTAGCCGAGAAAATTGACAAAATCCTTGATAACGAAGTGCCATTGATTGAGGTGATGAAGTATCTATATGATTTTACCATCTACTTTGCCAACCTACTTTTTCCTTTATTTCTCTTTCTATCGGTAATCTGGTTTACTTCCAAACTTGCCAACAATACTGAGGTTATTGCCTTCTTGAGCAGTGGTGTTTCCTATTATCGATTTTTGCGTCCTTACATCATTGGGGCTACTATTGTTTGTATTTCCGCATTAATATTTAGTATGTATTTGGCACCAAAAGCGAGTAAGGGTTTCAATGAGTTTTCCTATCAATATCTCAAAAAAGGAAAATTAGATCGAGACCAGAGTAATGTTTATACCCAGATAAACGATAACGATTATATATATGTAAGCTATTTCAATTTAAAGGATAACATAGGCAGCAATTTTACTTTGGAACATTTTGAAGGAAATGAGATGACCTATAAGATTGCCGCTACACAAATTAAATACAACGAAAAGGACAGTACCTACACCCTATTTAATTACACCAAAAGAAAGATTGGTGAGACTTCCGACATTCTTCAGCGTAGTCAAAAATTGGACACGGTATTTTCTTTCGATTTGGAAGACCTTACTCCCGTAACTTATATTGCTGAAACTCTCAGTTTTACCGAATTGAACGATTTCATAAAAAAGGAGAAGGCCCGTGGGTCGTCCAATATCGGCAGATATGAAGTGGTTCGCTATAAACGTTGGAGTTTGCCGGTTTCAGCTTATATTCTTACCATTATTGCCGTCGCTGTTTCTTCCGTTAAGAGAAGAGGAGGGATGGGGGTAAACCTTGCCATTGGTATTGGTATTGGAATGGTATTTATCTTTTTCGACAAAGTTTTTGGGACCATGGCCGAACAAAGCTCTTTTTCGCCCTTTATCGCTACTTGGTTCCCGAATATCGTGTTTGGTATTTTGGCAATTTATCTTTTGAGAAATGCGAAACGATAAGCTTTTCAATTATCTCCATCTCCATTTTATAGTTTTTATTTGGGGTTTCACCGCCGTTTTGGGTGCGTTGATCACTCTTGAAGCCATTCCACTTGTTTGGTACCGGATGCTGATGGCTATGGGTTTTGTGTTCTTATTTCTGAAGTTTAAGAAGGAAAATCTAAAGTTCTCCTTAAAGGCTCTTTCTGGCTTCGCCCTGGCAGGAATTATCATCGCCTTGCACTGGCTCACTTTTTTTGGGGCCATAAAAGCTTCCAATGTTTCGGTGACCCTTGCCGTCCTTTCCACCGGTGCGTTTTTTGCGTCTTTGCTAGAACCACTGCTGTATGGTCGGAAAATAATTTTATATGAAGTAGTTTTTGGGTTAATTGTGGTAATAGGTCTTTATATTATCTTTGACGTAGAAGCTTCCTATGCTTTGGGAATAGGTTTGGCATTGATATCGGCATTTTTGAGTGCTCTCTTTTCCGTTATAAATGGGAAATTCGTTCAAAAACATAAAGCTTCGGCAATATCATTTTATGAACTGCTGTTTGGCGTAATAGGAATTTCAATTTTTCTCGGAGCTACCGGAAGATTTACTACCGACTTTTTTACCGTCTCTGCCCACGATTGGATGTATTTGACCATTTTGGCCTCCGCTTGTACAGCCTATGCATTTATTGCTTCCATTCACGTAATGAAGTGGATAAGCCCTTATACCGTAATGCTGACCATTAATATGGAGCCGGTTTACGGAATTATCCTAGCCCTATTGATTTTAGGAGATTCCGAGAAAATGGGGACCTCAATTTTATTACGGGGCTATCATTATCCTGCTCACAGTCATAACAAACGGAATCATAAAAATTACCCAAGAGAGAAAACGAAAAAGATTATCAAACACCTAAGCGCAAAAATTTTATCTTTGTGCATCACCCCCAAATAATTAAAAGGTAATTAGTATGGAATATTTAGATTTTGAATTGCCTATAAAGGAATTGCAGGAGCAATACGAAAAAGCATGTCTTATCGGAACGGAAAGTGACGTAGATGTAAGCAATACCTGTAAACAAATCGAAAAGAAGTTAAAGGATAAAAAATTAGAAATATATAAAAACCTTACTCCTTGGCAGCGGGTCCAGCTTTCACGTCATCCCGACCGGCCTTACACCATGGATTACATAAATGCTATCTGTGGGGATTCGTTTCTGGAACTTCACGGCGATAGGAACTTTAAGGACGATAAGGCAATGGTTGGTGGCTTAGGAAAAATAGGAGAGCAGAGCTATATGTTCGTCGGCCAACAAAAAGGATACAATACCAAGACACGTCAATACCGAAATTTCGGAATGGCAAATCCCGAGGGATATAGAAAAGCATTACGATTAATGAAATCTGCGGAGAAGTTTGGACTTCCCGTAGTGACTTTTGTGGATACTCCTGGAGCTTATCCAGGTCTTGAAGCAGAAGAAAGAGGTCAAGGAGAAGCCATTGCCCGGAATATTCTAGAAATGACCCGACTGAAAGTGCCGATAATTGTTGTGATAATTGGTGAAGGAGCCAGTGGAGGCGCCTTGGGTATTGGGGTTGGAGACAGGACTTTGATGTTGGAAAATACCTGGTATTCGGTTATATCCCCAGAAAGCTGTTCCTCAATTTTATGGAGAAGCTGGGAATTTAAGGAACAAGCCGCAGAAGCATTGAAACTTACGGCAACCGATATGAAAAAACTCAAGCTTATCGACGAGATCGTAAAGGAACCTTTGGGAGGGGCACATAGCAATCGGCAAAAGACTTTTTTAACAGTTGCAGAAGTCATTGAAAAGACTTATAATGAATTAAAAATTTTATCCCCAACCGAATTAGTTAATAAACGAATGGAAAAATATTTGGAAATGGGAACCTTCAGAGGCTAGCGGTAACAAATTCAAACACTACCGTAAATCCGAAGTTCCTGCTTCGGATTTTTTAATGCCTTATCAACAATAATTTTAAGTTATCAACAGTTAGATTGTTGATGACTTGTTGATAGAGAATGCCATATTAACATGGCTTCGTCTTAACAATTTCTTTACATTCGCTCAATGGAAAAAATTAAATCTCAAACAAGTTTTTCAACTCGCAGTTCGCAGGTTATTTCGCTCGAAAAGGGCAAAATACCTCCACAAGCTATTGATTTAGAGGAAGTTGTTCTGGGAGCCTTAATGATTGACAAAAAAGGTGTCGATGAGGTCATCGATATTTTACACCCGGAGGTGTTCTATCGTCCTGCCCATCAGTACATCTTCGGCGCTATCTACGAGTTGTTTGAAAAAAGCCAGCCAGTGGACTTATTAACCGTTTCCGCCCAACTAAAGAAGGAAGGAAAACTGGATCTTGCCGGAGGTGAGTTTTATTTGATACAATTAACCCAAAAAGTATCTTCCTCAGCTCATATTGAGTTCCATGCACGCATTGTTCTGCAAAAATATATCCAACGAAGTCTTATTAAAATCTCAAGCGAAATAATCGAAGCCTCTTATGATGAAGGCACCGATGTCTTTGATCTTTTGGATTCTGCGGAAGCAAAATTGTATGAAGTAACCCAGGGAAATATTAAGAAATCTTCGGAAACTGCCCAGGATTTGGTCATCCAAGCCAAAAAGCGGATTGAAGAAATTGCAAATAAAGAAGGATTATCAGGAGTTCCCTCAGGATTTCCAAAATTGGACGCCCTTACTTCCGGTTGGCAACCTAGTGATCTTATTATTATTGCTGCCCGTCCCGGTATGGGAAAAACAGCTTTAACGCTTTCTATGGCGCGCAATATCGCTGTTGAACACAATATTCCCGTGGCATTTTTCTCTTTGGAAATGTCCTCGGTTCAGCTAATTACCCGTTTGATTTCCTCCGAAACACATTTGAGTTCGGAAAAATTGCGAACAGGGAATCTGGAAAAACATGAATGGGAACAGTTAAACGTAAAAGTCAAAGGCTTGGAGAAAGCACCGCTCTTTATTGACGATACGCCCTCACTTTCTATTTTCGATTTGCGCGCAAAGGCAAGAAGACTTTCTTCCCAGCACGGTATCAAACTTATTGTTGTCGATTATTTACAGTTGATGACCGCCGGAGGAAGCCAAAAAGGTGGAAACCGGGAACAGGAAATTTCTACTATTTCCCGAAACTTAAAAGCACTGGCTAAGGAATTGAACATTCCCGTGATCGCCCTATCCCAACTTTCCAGAGCAGTAGAAACCCGTGGGGGCAGTAAACGACCACTGCTATCCGACCTTCGTGAGTCTGGGGCAATTGAACAGGATGCCGATATTGTTTCCTTTATTTATCGTCCCGAATATTACAAGATTGATGAATGGGATGATGAAGAGCACACCCCTACGGCGGGCCAGGCCGAATTTATTGTTGCCAAGCACAGAAACGGTGGTTTGGATGAAATTCGTCTTAAGTTCGTTGGTCATCTTGGTAAATTTGAAAGTCTCGATACTTTTGAAACTCCCACCGAAATCTATTCCCGTATGAACGATGCCGCTAACGATGATACTTTCAAAACAAAGCATCTACCTTCCGCGAACGAAGCATTTGGAAGTTCGATGAATGATGATTTCTCTATCCAGGATGATAGTGATGTTCCGTTTTAGGTATTGGTTTTCAGCTTGAAAAGTTTTTTCAGGGCAACTCCGAATTGTAAATTTGTTTAAAAGTATTTATTGAACTCAAGATAAAAATAGACGTCGCACTAAAGACGGTAAAACTATATTGAAATTTTTGAAGAATCTTTCCTACGTCAAAATTTTATCTGGAGCCAAAGAGGAATATTATGAAGAATTTGTGGCGGAAATACGTAAGCGTGGGAATAATTTAGTGATCAAATGCTTTGAAATCTATTTCTAAAAGATAGAACGAACGTTCAGTTTCCGCAGTGGTAGGATTCACCCACTGGTTTTTCAGTTTATAACAGGCCTTCAATTTATTAAGCTACCTTTGGATTTTGCACTTGACAGCTATTGCGTATATTGGCGTTCGTGCTTTCATTCAGCCGTTGAGGGGTTTTTCTTTTTTGTTGAGTCTGGCTTTTTTGTTGAGTCTGGCTTTTTTGTTTTTCGTTTCGATAATTTCATTTTCTTTTCGGCAAAGTATTTTCGTAACTCCATTTCTTCTTCTTTTGTCAATGGACCTTGCCCTCCTATAAAGTCGGGTTCTTTTATTTTCTTTTTCATAAATCCAAATTTTTAAAATATCTATCTATCAGTTTTATTGCAGATTTGGTTTCGATTATCATCACACGCCCACCAAAATGTCTTGCACCAAGTGTTTTCTCATAGTGTTCTATTAGTTCTGACTTTGACAGAAAAGAAACGTTTCCTTCGTTTCCACGTTGGAATGACAGTCTGCAAGCAAAGGCAACAAGATTTCCCGGAACACCTGCATACATTTTTTCACTCCCCCTATTGAACGGCGCATTTTCGACCAAGTGCATATAAACGTGGTCTGTTTTTATTTCCAAGCACATTAGTCCTTGAATAATAGTCGGATTGCCGGAAATCGTCAATTTGTAAACCTCCCTTTCAGGTTGGCTGTGCTCAAATTTCCAATCGAAAAGCCAATTGTTTTTTTTCGATACGGTCTTAAGATCGTTTTTAGAAACCAAAGAAACAACGGTTTGAAAACTATCGCCAGTTACAATATTTTCAACGGAATTTGTCAGCTTATCAATTAAGAAATCCAGTTCTAAATTTTCTTTCCTTTCCACTCGTTTAATTTACTAAAAATTGTTAAGTTGGACTAACGTTTCTGGAAAGTTCGTGTTTCTTGTCTTATCGCGAACTTTGTTTATAAAGTCAATTCCTTAGAATCAAACTCCTCAAACTCTTTACGAAACTAGAAATCAGTAAACCGTATTATTCCGCAATATCTCTTTAAATCTTTCCTTAATATCCGTACCCGCATCAAAAACCATCTGTTCGTTATTTGGAAAGGGAACAAACCTGTTGTTGATCAATTGTTTGTCCTCAAAGGTGAGTGCTCGGTCATCTCCGCGATAGGTTGCGAAGCTATTTTGGAAGACGAATTCTGTGGAAAGAGGAAAACTATTTACTTCCCGGTTTCTTCTCAAATCAATATAGACCACCGTGCCACCAACAAAAACTTCTTTCTCTTGGGTAGTGATGGTTACAACGGCGGTAACATCTTTAAAACGATCGACCATAATGGGATTTCCCAAACTGTCCTTTACTATATTTCCGCGTCGGTCCCGACGATAGTCAGTACCATCTTTTATGGATTCTTTTCGATTGTACTGTTTTTCCGAAATACGTTCGGGGGAAATCTGTATTGTCTGGAAATTGAGGTTGATTCCAAAATCATAATTGATACCGCTTTCTTTCCTACTGTGGTATTCAGTCCAAAAATCATCCAGATTGTAGGTGTTGAAATCCAAAAGATCTCTTTCCAAACGTAAGGGTATAAATTGATTTGTATGGTTATTTATATTGACCAGAACAAAATCGGTACCCCGAAAATGGGATTCCTGCTTAAGCTGATTAACATCTTTGTAATTGGGTTGAACTTCATCCAATTCACATAAAATATTGTAGGCACTCCTGAAATCAAGTTTAGTGTTTCTCTGTCTGTATAGCTCCGCTTCTTGATATAAAGATTTTACATAAGCATCTTTCGCCTTATACAAGTCATCACTATAGTCAGAGAAGTTGAAAACCGCATTTCTTCCCATCTCCTTACTAAATAGGGGTAAAAGTGGACGGATTAAATTTTGCCTGGCCTCCAGATCGAGATAGGTATAATAGATTTCTTTGGCATTTTGTAGACTTTTCCCTTTTTTGAGAGAATTGATCCGTCGTAAATTTTCCTCTTTGGCCTTTGCGAACGCTTCTTCCAAAATGCGGATATGGGAATCATATTCCTTGGCATTCTTGTCTTTTTTCAACTTTTTGGTAGCCAAGGAAATTGCTTGATCATAATCCCCACGAGTTACAAGCTTCTGAGTCCGTTTAACACTGTTGCAGGAAATACTTAAAAATGCGATGCATATTAATAGGTAAAAAGCTTTCATAAACTAATCTATTTGGTTAGAAAGCTAAAATACAATAGTGGTGCCAATTTTAACGAAAATATTTTTGAGGAAATGAACTAATGGGAAAAATATAACCACGAAACAAAGAAACAGCAAACAGGAAACAGGAAACAGAAAAGTGCTTGGAGTGGCAGTATGCAGTAGCGGTTGGCAGTAGTAAACAGTGATCAGTAATCAGTGATCAGTAAACAGCGACCAGGGATCGGTTAAAGAATTATTGTCTGTTTCTTAAAAATGTAAATTAATTAAAAACCGGTCAACTCCAATCAGGGAAGTTCAAGATATCAGGATTAATGCAGAATAAAAAACTTGCCCAACGAATTATAAATTTTTATTTTTCATAACTCATAACTCATAACTCATAACTCATTAACTCATTAACTCATTATAACTCATAACTCATAATTCATAACTCCTAACTCACATCTTGATCGCCGGAAGCAACTTTGTCCTACATTCTCCAAAACCGATACGGATATCCTTGTTTTGACTGTAACCTTTCATAATAACAGTATCGTTGTCATTTATAAATTTACGTTCCGTTCCATCTGCAAGCTTTAGAGGTTTTTCTCCGCGCCAAGTGAGTTCAAGCATAGAGCCGTAAGAATCTGGCGTGGGTCCTGAGATTGTACCACTGCCCATCATATCGCCACTGTTTACATTGCAACCATTAATGGTGTGATGCGCCAATTGCTGGCTCATATTCCAATACATATATTTAAAATTGGAAGTGCTAATTTTAGTTTCCTCCCCATCTTCCGGAGCGATATATACTTCTAGATTGATATCATAACTTTTTTTCCCTTTAGATTGAAGATAGGGCAGTTGCTTTGTTTCAGGTTTTGGACCTTCTACTTTAAATGGCTCAAGTGCATCCAAAGTAACGATCCAAGGAGAAATAGAAGAGGCAAAACTTTTGGCCAAAAATGGTCCCAGCGGCACATATTCCCACTTTTGGATATCCCTTGCGCTCCAGTCATTTAGCAACACAAGACCAAAAATATATTCTTCGGCTTCGTTTACAGGAATAGGTTCGCCCAAAACATTTGCATCTGTGGTTATAAAAGCCATTTCCAATTCAAAATCCACCAATTTGGAAGGACTAAAAATAGGCTCGGTTTTTTCTGGAGGCAAAGTTTGTCCCCAAGGTCTGCGAATATTGATTTCACTTGGGATTATCGACGAACTTCTACCGTGATAACCTACAGGAATATGAAGCCAGTTTGGCATCAAGGCATTTTCTTTTCCACGGAACATGGTACCAACATTGGTAGCGTGTTCCTTGCTAGAATAGAAATCGGTATAATCTCCCACTTGAACGGGAAGTTGCATTTCTACTTCATCAATCGTAAAAAGAATTTCATTTCTGTGCTTTTCATTATCTCTTAGATCTGGATTTAATTTATCAAAGATATCGGCAATCCTATCACGGACCAGTCGCCAGGTCTTTCTTCCGTCGCTTATAAAATCGTTTAGGGTGTCCTGAAGAAAAATATCGTCAGTAAGATCGATTCCCTTAAAATAACCCAATTGGTGAAGGGCTCCAAGGTCGATCGCATAATCTCCAATACGGGTTCCGATGGTAACAATATCATCACGGGTCAAGAAAACACCGAAAGGAATGTTCTGGATTGGAAAATCGGTATCCGATGGAGTTTCCAACCAGGTTTTACGTTTTGGATCATTAGCAGTTATTGGCATGTTGGTGTTGTTTTAGGCTTGTAATTTAACTAGGTTGGAAATTCCAGATTTATAAGGATTCTGAGGAAAATCCATTAGAAAAACATAGCTACAAGCATTGTTTTGTTTGTAAAAAGTTAGTTCAAATATATATATTTCATTAGAGTTACCGAATGTAATTAGTATTTTTGATATTAATTAACTTTTATAAAAATTATGCAACGCGACGAACAAATTTTTGAATTGATAGAAGACGAAAAACAACGTCAAATAAACGGTCTGGAATTGATCGCTTCAGAGAATTTTGTAAGCGATCAAGTGATGGAAGCGGCTGGATCGGTTTTGACCAATAAATATGCCGAGGGCTATCCAGGAAGACGCTATTACGGTGGTTGTGAGGTAGTGGACCAAGTAGAGCAAATTGCTATTGACAGGGCAAAGGCATTGTTTGGTGCAGAATATGCAAACGTGCAACCTCATAGTGGCTCACAGGCCAATACCGCAGTTTTCGCTGCCTGCCTTAAACCAGGGGAAAAATTTCTAGGTTTTGACCTTTCACAAGGAGGGCATCTTACGCACGGTTCGCCGGTTAATTTCTCCGGACGACTTTATAACCCTGTGTTTTATGGAGTAGATAAGGAAACTGAGCTTATCGATTATGACCAAGTGGAGGAAATAGCACTTCGGGAAAAGCCCAAAATGATTATTGCCGGAGCTTCGGCCTACTCCCGTGAAATAGATTATAAACGATTCCGTGAAATTGCGGATAAAGTAGGTGCAATTCTATTTGCAGACATTGCCCACCCAGCAGGATTGATTGCCAAAGGAATTATGGGCGATCCTTTGCCACATTGTCATGTAGTAAGCACAACCACCCATAAAACCTTACGCGGACCACGCGGAGGAATGATCTTGATGGGAAAGGATTTTGACAATCCTTTTGGAATAAAGCTAAAAAACGGAAGTCTTCGGAAAATGAGCAGTTTATTGGATAGCGCCGTTTTCCCAGGAAATCAAGGAGGACCATTGGAACATATTATCGCTGCAAAGGCGGTTGCTTTTCAGGAAGCTCTTTCGGATGATTTCCTTCATTATATGGTGCAGGTGAAAAAGAATGCTGCGCTAATGGCCAAACTTTTTATAGAAAAGGGATATCACGTAATATCTGATGGAACCGATAACCATATGATGCTTATCGATCTTCGAAATAAAAATATTTCAGGAAAAGACGCCGAGGCGGCATTGGGTAAAGCTGATATAACGGTCAATAAAAATATGGTTCCCTTTGATGATAAATCCCCTTTTGTTACCAGTGGTATTCGTGTGGGCACGGCAGCGGTAACAACTCGGGGCTTAGTGGAAAAGGATATGGCAAAAATCGTTGATATGATGGATAATGCACTAACCCATCACGACGATGATGCCAAACTTGAAAGCATTGCTGAAGCAGTGAACGAAATGATGTCTCATTTGCCGCTTTTTAAGAAATAATTTTTTTATAATTGAGGTTTCACTCATTCGTCCTTGGGTCCTTGGGGAGCTCCTTTTCCTCAGAACCCAAGCGTGAATGATGATTTTCATATCTTCTTTTATGATTGAAACTGAACGTCTTCGGCTTAGGAATTACACCTTAAAGGATGCACCTTTTGTTTATGATCTTATGAATAGCGAGGGTTGGATAAATAACATTG
>JAUCCE010000002.1:0-1124910 GCA_034676445.1 Aequorivita sp. | reverse complement strand
AAATTTGGCCCTCTCCCATTTTGCTGGTAGTCGCTTCGTGCTCCACCATTGCGGTTTTGTTTTTCACCTCAATATATGGGAAGGTATGCGCTCCGCATTTATTCCCCATCAATAAAGAATCACATTCTGAGAAGTTTCGGGCTTTATCTGCATTTGGCATAATTTTAACCAGACCACGATAACTGTTTTGAGATTGTCCCGCAGAAATACCTTTGGAAATAATGGTACTCCTTGTATTTTTTCCAATATGGATCATTTTTGTTCCAGTATCGGCTTGTTGAAAGTCATTGGTAACCGCCACGGAGTAAAATTCACCGATGGAATTATCACCTTTCAAAATACAGCTTGGATACTTCCAGGTTACGGCACTTCCGGTTTCCACCTGGGTCCAGGATATTTTTGCGTTCTTTTCGCAAATTCCTCGTTTGGTTACGAAATTAAATACGCCACCCTTTCCTTCTTTATCTCCGGGATACCAGTTTTGTACTGTGGAATATTTTATTTCGGCATTGTCCATAGCGATCAGTTCAACCACGGCGGCGTGCAACTGGTTTTCATCTCGGCTGGGAGCGGTACAACCTTCAAGATAGCTAACATAACTGCCTTCGTCGGCAATTAAAAGCGTTCTTTCAAACTGCCCTGTTCCGCCTTGGTTTATTCTAAAGTAAGTGGAAAGTTCCATCGGACATTTCACACCTTTAGGAAGGTAGCAGAAAGATCCATCACTGAAAACCGCACTGTTCAATGCTGCGTAGAAATTATCCCGCGGGGGAACGACGGTTCCGATGTATTTTCTAACCAATTCCGGATGTTCCCTGATAGCTTCGGAAATAGAGCAGAAAATAATTCCCTTTTCGTTCAAGCTTTTCTTAAAGGAAGTGGCTACCGAAACAGAGTCAATCACAACATCTACGGCTACGCCTGTCAATCTTTTTTGTTCGTCAATGGAAATCCCTAGCTTTTTAAAGGTATCCAACAATTCAGGATCCACTTCGTCCAGACTGCCGTATTTGGGTTTATTAACAGGTGCGGAATAGTAGGAAATACTTTGGAAATCAGGTTTTTCATATTTCACATTTGCCCATTCCGGCTCTTCCATGGGCTTGCCAATAACGGAATGCCTCTAGACGCCATTCGGTCATCCATTCAGGCTCTTCTTTTCGTTTTGAAATGGCTCGCACCACATCTTCATCCAATCCTACGGGAAAGTGTCGGATTCTATATCGGTAAAGAAACCATACTCATATTCCTTGGTTTCCAATTCTTTTTTTAAATCGTCTTCAGTATATTTCATCTGTATAAAATATTAGAGAAATTGGAAGATGGAATGCCCCAATATCCATCTTCGCTTGGTTTATAATTTTTTAATGGGCATTTCATAATAGGTGTGTCGTTAAATTCTACATTGTTAAAGTGAAAAAGATTCCCCGCAGCCACAAGTTCGGTTGGCATTTGGATTTTGGAATACAAAACCCTTTCCGTTGAGGCCTCCACTATATTCTAGTGTCGTTCCTACCAAATACAGGAAGCTCTTTTTGTCTACGGCTATTTTAACTCCAATATCCTCAAACACTTTGTCGTTTTCCCGCAGCAGTTTGTCAAAATTAAGCTCATAACTAAGTCCAGAGCACCCACCACTCTTTACGCCAACGCGCACGAAATCTTGTGAAATTTCGAATCCGCCTTCCGTCATTAGCTGGGCTATACGGGATTTTGCATTTTCACTTACCTTAATCATAATATAGACTAATTCTAAATTAGAGCACAAATATACACTAAATAGAACTTTTATCCACACTGGAAAACAACTTTAAAACTATCGTTGAATAGCTAAAAGCGATATAGCTAGCATCTTAAAAGAGAAGGAATTTGTACTTTTTTATCCGATCTACATTTTAGGTTAGATATTTATACCTTTGAGAAAGGAGATTGATAAAAACTATAAAAAGGTTAATTTTATGAAGTCAGTCGAAAATCTATTATTTGAAGAATCCCAGAATTTCACCCTGGTTAATGTGACTTCCTTAACATTAACTGTAACATTTATTATTCTCTATTTTTCAACCGGGGGCATCGAGAAAATACCTGTGTCCATATTTATACTTATAGTGTTGTTTTTGCTAACGCCATTAATTTTATTTTTTAAAATGCAGACAAGACTTACCGATGAACAATTAAAACTTACATTTGGAGTAGGCCTTGTTAAAAGAACATTTAAAAATAATTCATTAAATCTTTCTCGGGCAGAACAACGTAATATACCTTGGTATTATGGAGTTGGAATAAGGATTGCAAAAGATGGTATGCTTTATAATGCTAAGTCAGGAAGTGTAATAAAAATCGAAAAAAAGGATTCGGGAAAGCATATCTATATTGGTACGAGAAGACAAAAGGAATTTTTAGAAGTTTGCAAGAACTTATAGATGACGAAAAAACTGCCCATCAAAATACGGGATATCTGCTAAAGCTAAAAACACTTTGAATATAATATTTGAGCTTAAAACCAACAGTAGTAGAGTGTTTTAATTTATAATCTTAAATTTTGGAACTCGTACCGCCTAAATCCTGCTCGGCAGATAGATGTAATATCCTGATCGCTTATCATAATTGACACGGATACCGTACTTTTGCGGTGAAATTGAAAATGGATTATAATGTTTGAAAATAAGGACAACTCAACCAACAGTATCGAAAATTACGGCGAATTTGGTCTTATTGACCATCTGACCAAAAATTTTACCATAAAACAGAAATCTACTATAAAAGGTATTGGCGACGATGCGGCGGTAATTGCTTGTGATTCCAAAAAGGAATTGGTTGTGACAACTGACTTATTATTGGAAAATGTTCATTTCGATCTGAGTTATATGCCATTAAAGCATTTGGGATACAAAGCTGTAGTGGTCAATCTTTCGGACGTATATGCAATGAATGCCAAACCGACACAAATAACGGTTTCTATTGCCGTTTCCAACCGTTTTCCTGTGGAGGCTTTGGAAGAATTATACGCAGGAATTACCGCTGCCTCCAACTTTTATAATGTAGATGTGGTAGGTGGAGACACTACATCTTCCACGACCGGACTTTTAATAAGCATAACTGCAATTGGAATGGTTGACAAAAACAAAGCGGTTTACCGGAGTGGAGCTGGGGAAAACGATCTTCTGGTAGTTTCGGGCGACTTGGGAGCAGCTTATATGGGGCTTCAAATTTTGGAAAAGGGAAAAGCAAGTATTTTTGGTAAATCCTAAATCCCAACCTGATCTGGAACCGTATTCCTATTTGGTGGAAAGGCAATTGAAACCCGAAGCCAGAAAGGATATTCCAAAGCTGCTAAAGGAATTGGATGTAGTTCCAACGTCGATGATCGATATAAGCGACGGTCTTTCTTCGGAAATTATCCATCTGTGCAAAAATTCAAAAGTGGGCTGTAATCTTTATGAGGATAAGATTCCACTAGATCCACAAGTAATTACCACTTGCGAGGAATTCAATCTTGACAGTACGACCATTGCCCTTAATGGTGGAGAAGACTATGAACTTTTATTTACCATTAAAATGGAGGATTTTGAAAAAGTAAAAGGAAATCCGAATCTTTCCATTATTGGCCATATTACAAAGGAAGAAGAAGGCACCCATCTGATAACCAGGGCAAATACGAAAATCCCGTTGATAGCAAGAGGATGGAATGCGCTGAAAGAGGAGGAATAAAAAACCTTTTAAGGGCCTTTTCCCTTGTTTAAAGAGAAAGCAAAAATTCCCTTACCGCCGAAAAATTCTCTATTAGGCTCAAGTGTCCGCCTTCAACTACTATTGGTTTAGCACCGCATTCTTTGGCCAAGGCTATATTTTCATTTACAGGAATGATGGGGTCGTCCTCGGCTAGAAACATATATTTTTCTCTTGGGAAGGATTTTAGAACTTCAGTTCTGTCTTTTCGTTCTCGCATTCCCTTTAGCGCTGCTGTTATTCCTTCTACTGGGAAAGTGAGAGCGAGATTATAGGCGTTTTCGATTTCCTTTGAAAATTTTTCCCGGGAAGTTTCACCGGCCCAGTTGACGATAGCCATCCTTACATAAGCCTTCGGATTTTTATCGATCAATTTTACCGCTCTATCGCGGATATTTTTCCGCTCCTCAGAATCCGCAATTGGTGTGGAGTTTAAGAGAACAATCCTTTCCACTTTTTCAGAAAACATTTCTGCAAAAGCCATGGTTACATAACCGCCCATAGAATGCCCGATGAATGTGGCAAAAGGGACTTCAAGATGGGTCAAGACCGCATTAACCACCTCGGCCATTAATTCCATTGAATGGACTTCGGAAATAACCCCGCTTTCTCCGAGTCCTGGGAAATCTAGCGTTATTATTTGTCTGTTTTTTGAAAGTTCAGGGATAAGAGGTTCCCACATTTTGGAACTTTCCAGAAAACCATGCAGCAGCACTGTTGCGGGCCCTTTGCCGACAGAATGATATTTTATCGGAGTATTTGTAAAAGTGAAAATCATATTTGAAACGAAAGACCTCACAAGTCAATGAGATATGTGAGGTCTAATTTTAATAGCGGTTCTTAAACTTATTTGTTCATCAGTTCCTCAATCTCCTCGACTTCGATTGGGATATTCCGCATTAGGTTGAATGGCTCTCCCTTTTTCTGTATGACCACGTCGTCTTCCAAGCGGATTCCAAAACCCTCCTGCGGAATATAGATTCCGGGTTCCACGGTGAAAACCATATTTTCCTCCATCGGCTCCCAGAGTATTCCATAATCGTGGGTGTCCAGGCCCATATTATGGCTTGTTCCGTGCATAAAATATTTTTTGTAGGCCGGCCAATTCGGGTCTTCATTTTTTACATCGGTCTTGTCCAGAAGTTTTAAATCCAAAAGCGCCTGGGTCATCAATTTACCCACTTCTACGTGATATTCCTTCCAATAAGTTCCTGGAACCAACATTTTGGTGGCTTCGTTTTTAACTTTTAATACGGCATTGTAAACTTCCTTTTGCCGCTTATTGAATTTTCCTCCCACAGGAATAGTACGCGTCATATCACTCGAGTAATTTGCGTATTCTGCACCTACATCGAGCAAGATCAAATCCCCCTCCTTACATTGCTGATTGTTTTCAATATAATGCAGCACATTAGCATTATTTCCACTGGCTATGATAGGAGTATATGCAAATCCCTTGGAGCGGTTGCGAATGAATTCATGGATAAATTCGGCTTCAATTTCATATTCCCATACTCCAGGTTCAATAAAACTCAAGATTCTTCTAAATCCCTTTTCGGTAATATCGCAAGCTTTTTGGATAAGGTCTAGTTCAATCTTGTCTTTAACTGAACGCAATCTCTGCAAAATCGGATTACTGCGCTCCCAACTATGAGCAGGGAATTTGCCTTTAGTTTTTTTGATAAACCGGTCTTCCCGCGTTTCGGTTTCAACACTTTGACGATAGTGCTCATTGGTGTTGAAATAGACACATTCCGCTTGTGTCATCACTTCAAAGAAAATACTGTCAAATTCCCTCAGCCAATAAACGGATTTGATGCCACTTACCTCAAAAGCTTTTTCCTTTGTCAGTTTTGCGCCTTCCCAAACGGCAATGTGATCATTGGTTTCACGCACAAACAACATTTCACGGTGTTCCTTATTTGGCGCATCTGGAAAGAGTACCAAAATACTTTCCTCTTGATCCACACCACTTAAATAGAAAATATCCCGGGCCTGTTCAAACGGCATCGTGCTGTCTGCACTTATGGGATAAATATCGTTACTGTTGAAAACCGCCAAACTCTTAGGCTTCATTTGGGCCATAAAATTCTTACGGTTTTTTATAAAAAGTTTATTCGGAATTTGATCGTATTTCATCGGTATAAAGTTTTATTTTTCACAGGCTCAGAAAAGGTTCGAAACCATTAACTCGAACATTTAGATAGTTGCTTAACGGATTGGTAATTTGTATTCAATTTATGGATTTATTCAAAATTAATTATTTCAAAACTATCCACGTATGCCTATGGGTTAAAACTGTAATAATTATTGAAAATAGTATTGGTTTTCAAATGAGTCAAATCAGATTTCCGTTACTCTACATTCTTTACCACAAAATTTACAATAAACGATTTAATTGTTTATAATTGTTTTGATAAAAGTTTTTATTATATGATAATTTTTTGTAGTACTTTTGTCATACAAATAATTACCGCATATATTAGTTGTAAATATTAACCTAAACGATAAGCCATGTCAGAGCAACAGGAAATCTTAACGGCCATCAAAGAGTTGAAAAAAGAAGTGAACCTAGGCTTTAAAAGTGTCAACAAAAGACTGGACGGCATTGAAAATGAACTCCGAAAAATAGATACCGTTCTAGGTTATTCGGAGCAATACAATAACATTCCCACATAAAGAAATTCACTAAACTTAAATAGAAACATCTTCTAGGGCTGTCTATTCCCGATAATTTGTTTAAGTGTAATTATCTTCTTAATATTTGTTGAGTACTGATACAATAGATATAATTAACCAAGACTTCATATCCATTTCTTAGCCTATACTTTTCCAGACGAAAATAGTTGCATCGATTATTTCGACTAATTAAATCGGAATGGCAACGCAGCCAGCATCTTATAACCAACTCCAACGGAGTAAGATTATTACGTGGTAAATTTCATCAAACTCACAATTAGCCTACCTGAACTTTGGAATAAAAATTTCGGAATTTATTGCACAAAAAAAAGAGGACAATTTATATCCTCCTTCTTCAATTATTGAATTAACCACTTAAAAAAATTATTTCGGGAGCCAATTTTTATATGAAATAGCCTCCTTGATAGTTTCTGAAATTTTATCTATTGGGATCCGCTCTTGTTCCATTGAATCCCGATACCTGATAGTAACGGTTTTATCTTCCAGGGTTTGATGATCTACGGTAATACAGAAAGGAGTCCCGGCAGCGTCCTGACGGCGATAGCGCCTTCCCACAGCATCTTTTTCGTCATAAATTACATTGTGATCCCACTGAAGGTCTTCGATTATTTCTTGAGCAATTTCGGGCAGGCCATCTCTTTTAATTAAAGGCAAAACAGCAGCTTTCACCGGTGCAAGGATAGCAGGGATTTTTAGAACTGTACGGGTGCTCCCGTCTTCAAGAGTTTCATCCTGCAGGGAATTGGACAATACAGCCAAGAACATTCTATCCAATCCTATTGAGGTTTCTACTACATAAGGAACATAACTTTCGTTGAGTTCCGGATCGAAGAACTGCAATTTTTTTCCCGAGAATTTCTCGTGAGCTTTGAGGTCAAAATCCGTTCTGGAATGGATTCCCTCCAATTCCTTAAACCCAAAAGGGAAATTAAATTCAATATCCGTTGCTGCATTGGCGTAATGGGCCAGCTTATCGTGGTCATGAAAGCGATAATTTTCCTCTCCCATTCCCAGAGAAAGATGCCATTTTAATCGCATTTCCTTCCAGTATTCATACCATTTCAACTCTTCACCTGGACGGACAAAAAATTGCATTTCCATTTGCTCAAACTCGCGCATCCGGAATATAAATTGTCGGGCTACTATTTCATTTCTAAAAGCTTTTCCCGTTTGTGCAATTCCGAAAGGGATTTTCATCCGGCCGCTTTTCTGGACATTTAGAAAATTTACGAAGATCCCCTGAGCTGTCTCTGGACGAAGGTATAGATCCATGGCATTCTCGGCAGAAGCACCTAATTTGGTACCGAACATAAGGTTGAATTGGCGTACTTCAGTCCAATTCCGCGATCCGGTATCCGGATCTGCAATTCCGAGTTCCTCGATCAAGGACTTTACATCTGCCAAATCCTCCTTTTCCAACGAATTCGCCATTCGTTCCAAAACCGTGCGTTGTTCCTGAAGATATCCTACTACGCGCGGATTTGTTGTAACGAATTCCTGCTCGTCAAACTTATCCCCAAACCGTTTTTTTGCTTTTTCAATTTCCTTTTGGGCCTTTTGAAAAAGTTTTTCGGCATAGTCTTCTATCAAAACATCTGCACGATATCTTTTTTTGGAATCCTTATTGTCAATCAATGGATCATTAAATGCATCTACGTGGCCGGACGCTTTCCAGGTAGTTGGGTGCATCAGGATTGCAGAATCCAGCCCCACAATATTTTGGTGCATAAACACCATGCTGCGCCACCAATATTCCCGAATATTTTTTTTGAGTTCCACTCCATTTTGGGCATAGTCATAGACCGCGCTTAGCCCATCGTAAATTTCGCTGGAAGCAAAAATATAACCGTACTCCCTAGCGTGGGAGACCACTTTCCTGAATTGATCTTCGTTGTTTGCCATAGTCGGCAAAAATATGAAAAGAACACCAACTCCCAAAGAGGCTTTTGACAATAAAAGAAAAACCTCAAAAACAAGATTGTGCTTTTGAGGTTATATCAATTTTATGGCTTTATTATCCCTTCCTTCTGGTAATGGAATTGTTATTTTAATTCCATTGTAGTTGTAGCGATTTGGTTCTCTCCGTCAAAAAGATTTACAATATAATTTCCGCTAATTAAATCGTTGTCTGAAGCGTTGACTAAAATACATACATTCAGTTCCTCATTTTCATAAAAAACATTTGTGGAAGCGCTATAATTTAGATTTTTCTCATCAAACTGTTTTACGACATTGTCACCCATTACATTGTTTTTTGGATTTATTACCTGAACATATAAAGTTCTATTTCCCTTTTTTGCAACGGCATTTGGTAACAGCGTAAAGCAAGTGCGTATTTTATCTGCTCGGCTAGCGCGCCTTGTATCGACCACTTTTCCACTATTTCGGATGATAACCGCTTCTCCTCGCATATCCGTAGCTTTTATCATAGAAGCCTTTTTGATAGTTTCGCTCATGGAAACATTCTGCTGACTTACAGAATCCATGACAACTCTAGTATTCTCAAGTTCTGTGGATGTACTATCCCGTTCAAGAGCTAATCGCTGATTGGCAGCAATCAGACTATCGGCCCTTTTGAACGGCATGGCGCGTTCTTGTTTCAGTTTACTGATTTCCACTTTGTAGCGCTCTATCAAAGATACGTTTGCTTGGGCATCCTTCACCGAATCCAAAAGCACCGAAATTCTTTCGCGGGCAGCGAATAAATCTTTGTCCTTTAATTCGTTATCTTTGATTATCTCGTCATAATTAGCTATTAATCCCTCAAGTTCTTGTTGTATTTCCGCTTTTTGAGTTTCAAGTGTAGAAACCTGGGATTTGTTATCATTGAACAAAGTGACGGTATAGACAGCCAAAGCTATTAACAGCACAGATAAAACCCCTACAAGGATTTTAAATTTGCCGCTATTGTTTTCATTTTCAATGCTCATTTATGATAGATTAAATTTAAGAGGTAAATGTATGTAGGTATTTCATCAGTGAGTGTTTAGGAAATGGTAAAAAACGATAAAATATGTTAAATCTTCTCTTTCCGAGGGTTTGCGAGGGCTGCGGGGAATTACTTTCCACCGGAGAAAAGTTACTTTGCGTAGCATGTAGACATCATATTCCTCTGACCAATTTTCATAATTTGAATGATGAAACTCTGAAAAATAAGTTTTATGGACGTTTTCCATTGGTTAATGCCACAGCGCTTGTACAATTTCAAAAAAGAGGATTGACCCAAGAACTGATGCACAGTTTAAAATATCGGGGTCGGAAGGAATTGAGCTCATTTTTCGGGTAATGGTTGGGAGCCGAGCTCGCCGAAAAACCCGAATATCGAAAAGTCAGTATGGTTATTCCCGTGCCCTTACACAAACAAAAGCTCAAAAAACGCGGTTACAATCAAGTAGAAGGATTTGGGAAGGAATTAGCCAAGGCTTTGAAAGTACCGTATCGAGATGATATTTTGGTGAAAGTTTCCAAAACAGGTTCCCAAGTTTTTAAGACACGGATTTTAAGGTTTGAGATGGAGGAGATGTTTTTCAACCAAAAGATAGAAGAAGTAAAGAACCAACATATTTTGTTGGTGGATGATATTATTACTACAGGCGCTACTTTGGAGAAATGTGCAGTGCAACTTTTAAAGGGTGAAGGAGTAAAAATCAGCATTGCAACAATAGCAACAAGTTGAAACCGCCGAACACGTTTTAAATTCTTCAAAACGACCGATGCTTAACCCAAATTTAATTGTTGCCAAATTGGATTCCCATCACAAATCAGTTTTAGGTTGACATTAAAATCTTCAGAAGTTGTTGGTTATTGTGTATTTTTGAAAACCTGATTCACCGTACAATTTAGGATGACAAAAAACAAAAAAGGTTTGTATTTGAAACACCGCCTACTCTATATTCCCATAGCATTCCTGTTCCTACTCTCATTTGTGGACTGTGCCAAAAAGGGAACACCTTCTGGCGGGCCGCGCGATACCATTCCTCCGGTAATCGTAAGGAGCAGTCCAGAAAACTATAGTATCAATTTTTCGGGAAATGAAATTGAAATTCGCTTTAACGAATATATCAAATTAAAAGAAATTGATAAGCAATTGGTCGTTTCGCCTCCGATGAAATATAAACCCATTATCACTCCGCTGAGTACTTCAAAAACATTAAAGATCAAAATCCTAGATACTTTAAAACCCAATACCACCTATTCCTTCAACTTTGGAAAGAGTATAGTGGACAATAACGAGGGAAATGAATTTGAGTATTTTAAATATGTTTTTTCAACGGGTAGTTATATTGATAGCCTGAAAGTGATCGGAAATGTGCGGGATGCCCAACTAATTTCCCCAGAAATTCCCACAACCGTAATGCTGTATGAAGCCAATGAAGCTTATACGGATTCCTTGGTGTATTCTGAAAAACCAACCTATGTAACCGTGACCCAAGACACTACTGGTTATTTTGAGCTTACCAATTTAAAGGAGGGAAAATATTTCCTCTTGGCTTTAAAAGAGAAGAATAACGATTATATTTTTCAGCCCAAGACCGAAAAAATTGGTTTTGTGGATGGGGCGATTTCCATACCGAACGATTCCACTTACGCATTGACACTTTTTAAGGAGACTCCGGATTACAAACTCGCACGACCTTCGCAAGTAGGTAAAAACCATATTATTTTCGGATATGAAGGAGATGCTGAAGCTCTTGATATTGAGATCCTTTCTCAAACTCCCCCAGAATTCGTCTCCACAGTATTTAAAGATGAAAAGAAAGACACTCTAAACTATTGGTTCAAACCCGCCGTTGAAGCCGATTCCCTTGTTTTTAAGGTTTCAAAAAGAGATGTAGTGGACACGGTAGTGGTTCGGATGAAGGAACTTTTTAAGGATTCGCTAAAAATTTCAGCAGTAAAAACTGGGACATTGAAGTTAATAGACACTTTTAAGGTGCGGTCAAATATCCCGCTAGTTTCCGTTGATGCTGAGAAATTCCAAGTAATGAGAAAGGACTCGTCATTCATAGAACCTACAGTGAAGTTCAATTCAAAATATAATTGGGCAGAGGTTAATTTTCCCAAAGAGGAAGACAAGAGTTACGATATTCAAATTTTCCCCGGAGCACTAACTGATTTTTTTGAGAAGACAAATGATACTCTTAAATATAGAATCAACACTAAAAGCAGTTCGGATTATGGAACACTCAATCTTACTCTTGTAAACGTGGCTAGATTTCCTATAATCGTCCAAATGGTAGATTCTAAATTCAATGTGGTAGCAGAAAAATATATTCCCGAGGAAGAATGGGGAAAGAATAGAGTATTTTTTGATGAAATTTCTCCCGATAAATATTATTTACGAATCATTTATGACGACAACCAGAACAGGAAATGGGACACTGGGAGTTTTCTGGAAAGACGAAATCCGGAGCTGATAATCTATTATCCAAAGCTGATTGAGGTACGCGCAAACTGGAGCTTAAACGAAACTTTTATCTTAAAATAAGGATTTAGAGGATCTTGAAGGAATCCATATCATTCAAAAACTGAAATCGACGTCGGTTTTCAAGGATATGTTCCTTTTCCAAAACTATTGTTTCGGTAAATTCATCAAAGGCCGACGAGGAAATCTGCTTTCCCAAAACATCGTAAGCTGCGGAATGCCCGATATATTCGTGGTTATTTCCATCGACACCCACTCGGTTTACTCCTATGCAATATGCCATATTTTCTATGGCCCGGGCTCGTAGCAAGGTTTCCCAAGCCACCGTCCGTACTTTGGGCCAATTCGCCACATAAATCAGCACATCGTAGCCTTCCGTATTTCTGGCCCAGACAGGAAAACGTAGGTCGTAACAAATTAAGGGACATATTTTCCAACCTAAATAATCAACTATCAAACGTTCAGTTCCTTGGGAATATGCTTCATTTTCCTTGGCGAAAGTAAAGGTGTGCCTTTTGTCATATTTTTCAAAATTTCCATCTGGAAAAACGAAAAACATACGATTGTAGAATTTATCATTTTCAGATATAATAACACTTCCCGTTACTGCAGTATTATATTCCTTTGCTTGAGAAACCATCCATTGAAAGGTTTTCCCATCGGCAGATTCAGCGAGCTTTGCAGCATTCATGGAAAATCCTGTGGAAAACATCTCTGGAAGAATTATCAAATTGGTTTCGGTTTTTATATCTGCAATTTTTTCAGAAAACATCTTTAGGTTCTCCTCGACGTTTTCCCAATGCAATTTGCTTTGAATGATTGTTATTTTTAAAGTATTGCCCAAAATGATTCAATTATAGATTAATGGTCCTAATTTTTGAAAAGAGAAAAAAAAAAGCAAAATAGTTCCTACTTCAAATAAAATACGAAATAGTTATAAGTTCAAGTTTGTCTCTGAATAAAAATAAAGTTACGAATTTTTCGAGGAAGTGAACGGCCTTTTCAAGAGCTTATATTCCAGAAGGATTTTTGGGAATTTTTTAATGAAAGAGGTGAAAGAAAATTCAAGATATCCGAGAGGAAACCAACCTTCTCAAGGCAGCATTTAAAAATAAAGAAACCGACCTATGGCGAAAAGGACGGTTTCCCTAAGTACATGTTTGAAGCAAATCAAACAAATTCAACTATAAACAACCTAAAACTTAAAACTTAATCCACTATAAACCCCTAGGTAATAAGGTTTAAAGTTTACTGATGAGTCGGTGTAAGGGTTGAGCTGATATTTGAACATCGGCTCGATGTTAAAAACGAAGCTTTTGGATAATTTATAATCCAATCCCAATCCAACGTTTGTGGAGAAACTGATATCCGATAAATTATTGGCTGCACCCAAAACGCTACTAAAATTATCTGATTTTACAGAGATTTCATTATTTCCTAAAAATAGGGTACTCACCCCACCAATAAGGTTTATTCCCAATTTCTTGTCGATTACTGCGTATTTTAATTCCAATGGAACTTCGTAGTAATTTATATTTTGAATCAATCGTGCATCTCCACCCGTTGATTTTAGAGTAATGTCGCCAAAACCATTTGAGGGAGAATGACCATTTAAAGAACTACGACTGATGGCTGTGACAACAATTTGTTTACCACCATAATCTACGGATTGCAACGCTGCGGAAACAGGCCCAGTTCCTATAATAATGTCTGAAGTACTGTAGCTCAAATCCATATTGTTAACACCCGTACGGATGCTTAATCGCTCACTTAATGCGTAGCTCACTTGCAGACCGTAACTCATATTCACATCCCCTTTCTGTGGATTATTGGTGAAATCTGGGTCTATTGAAGATCCATTTCCTAAACTACTGTAATATACTGGAGCCACATTTGGCGTAACTACCCAACGACGTTCCGGTTTTGAACTCTCGTTTCTCACGGCTTCCTTATCTGCTTCGTCCTTTTCGGCGATGGCATCGAGAAGTGATTTTTTATTTTTGGAATCTTCCGTTGTTTCGGTACTAACGGGCTTTTCCTTAGAATTTTCAGATTTTTCCGTGATAGCAATTCCTTCCTGGGCTCCTTCTGAAATCACATTATCCTTTTTAATATAAGGCTCGTTTACTTCTTTTGACTTTTTGTGGGTATCGGATTTTTCATCTTTATTAACAGGTAAGTCAGAAGTGTTTTTCGAAACTGCCGTGCGGTTGTCAGCATTTCCATTTTGGAATTTCCCATCATTTAAACCCTGATGACGATTTTCCTTCGACTTTGAAGCATTGTCATAATCGCGCGAGGCGATCCCAGTATTAGCTGATTTATCAACAGATTTTCCACCGTTTTTAACCTTATCAGCATTATCTGTTGCTACATTATTATCCGATGTAGGACTGTTTTGAATATTACCCTGCTCGGTAGCAACCTGTGTTTCGGGGAATTTGGATTTTAAATTATTTTCGTTATGATCAATTTTTTCTACTGAATCTATGCTGTGTTCATTGGTGATGGCATTCGGAGCTGAATCATTCGGGGTAAAAACCCAATTCCCTACAGTCAATAATAACGCAAGAAGAGCGGCAACGCCACCATATTTTATCCATAATGGGATCACCTTGCGATCTTTTTTCTCCTTTTTCAGCTCAGTTTGGATATTCTCCCAAACGCGCGGCGAAGGTGTGGCCTCAAAGTTATTAAAGGCTTCATCAAAAAGTTTGTCTATGTTTTTCTTGTCTTTCATATTAATCCCGATTAAAATTGGGATTTGATATTTTTGAATGCTTGGTCAAACAAATACACTCAGTACTATTCTCTGGATTTATAGGCCTCAATCTTATTTTTCAGAATCGCTCTAGCTCGCGCCAGATTGGATTTAGACGTACCGTCACTAATTTCTAACATTTCGGCTATTTCTTTATGCTGATAGCCATCCATCACATACATACTGAAAACCAATCTATAACGATCGGGTAGTTCCTGAATTATTTTCAATAAAAACTGCAACGGTATTTCCTCAGCATCAACCTCCACTTCTTCTTCAATCTCAATCTGTTGCTCATCGATAATCTCAAGCGTGCGCTGCTTCCGATATTTTTGAAGAACAGTATTTACCGTTATCCGTTTAATCCAACCTTCAAAAGAACCTTTAGACTTATACTGCCCAATCTTTTTGAAAATAGTGAGAAAAGCATCCTGCAAATTGTCTTCCGCCTCTGTATAATTTGGCGAATAGCGAAGGCAAATGGCAAAAAGGATTCTATTATACCTTTTGTACAATTCTCCCTGCGCCTCTGAATCCTGCTCCTTGCATTGTATGATTAGCTCATCTAAAGTCACTTGTAGTGCCGTGAATTAGGGTGGTTGTAAATACCTCTACCGTTTTTAAAGAGGGCAACCCTTTTGTTCAAGGTTCCTACATTATGTAGATGCCAGAGAACCAAAAGGGTTGCGTGGCTGGCAAAAGAATTTAATGGGTTATTGCCGCTATGCTATCTTTAATTTTTATTTCAAGCTCTTCCATCAATTCGGGATTATCCAAAAGAAGTGCTTTTACGGCATCACGGCCCTGCCCTAACTTGGTGTCGTCATAGCTGAACCAAGATCCAGCCTTTTTTATGATTTCGAAATCCACGCCCAGATCAATAATCTCGCCCACTTTCGAAATTCCCTCTCCGTACATAATATCAAATTCCGCTTGCTTGAAAGGAGGTGCTACTTTGTTCTTTACCACTTTCACCCGGGTTTTATTTCCTGTAGCATTGCTGTTCGAATCTTTTATTTGTGTGGAACGACGGATGTCCAACCGTACGGAGGCATAGAATTTTAAAGCATTTCCACCAGTTGTAGTCTCAGGATTTCCGAACATAACCCCAATTTTTTCCCGTAATTGGTTAATAAAAATCACCGTGCATTTTGTTTTGCTGATCGATCCTGTAAGTTTTCTAAGGGCCTGGCTCATCAAACGGGCGTGAAGCCCCATTTTGCTATCACCCATTTCACCTTCAATTTCGCTTTTGGGTGTCAATGCAGCGACCGAATCGATTACCACAATATCAATAGCGCCACTTCGAATTAGATTATCGGCGATTTCCAATGCCTGTTCTCCGTTATCGGGCTGTGAAATGATGAGGTTTTCTACATCAACCCCCAATTTTTCTGCATAACCTCGATCAAAAGCATGCTCGGCATCAATGAAGGCTGCGATACCACCTTTTTTTTGTGCTTCTGCCATGGCGTGTAAGGTCAAGGTTGTTTTTCCTGAAGATTCGGGGCCGTAAATTTCAATAACTCTTCCACGAGGATAACCGCCAACTCCCAGTGCTACATCCAGCCCTAGTGAACCAGTTGGAATTACCTCAACATCTTCTACGGCAGTATCGCCCATTTTCATTACGGTTCCTTTGCCGTAAGTTTTGTCCAATTTATCAAGAGTAAGCTGGTAAAGCCTTTAGTTTTGCGTCTTTTTCTGTGCTCATTATCAGTATGTTTTAAGTGCTAAAAATTAGAAGCTAAGGTACTGTTTCTTTGGTTGAGGCGCAAAAGGAAAATAGAGACAGAAGCGTTTTTTGTTAACAAAACTGAGAAATGGAAAAGACCACAGGAATGGGGACTTTTTTAAACAGAACCATTTAAAGAAGACTGTTTTGAAAATCGGGTTTTCGAATCCGATGTTTAGTTGATTTTTCCATAGAGTAGTTTTTGGATCGAGATCAATTAGAAAAAATTTTTATCTGATTTATGGTTTTCTGAAGGGCTCCTGACTTCCGCAGATTTTTGAGTACTTAGAAGATGTTATCTATAACATATTAGCTATCGGCCTGTTTATTCCAATAGAGCTTTTTTTGGGTGTCCTTGAATGTTTTTTGATTATTTGAATTGAAAAAAGTTGAACTCCTCTGGAGTTCTAAATACAGATGGATTCGTTTTTCCCCAATAAAACCCTCATTTCATTTCGGTTGTATTCGAGGTTATTGCTTACGGTTATTTTTATTTTTTGTGGTATGACCCAGAATGGGTCTAATATGGATAACCCCGCACAAACGTAGTGCAGTGCGGGGTTATAATGCATCCATCCTACAGAACCCCGCAGTGGGTTCAACATTTAAAACTTTCTTTAATCTGGGTGTCCAAGTGCGGAAGTCAGGGAAAAAAATTTTTTATCTGATTTATGGATTTCTGAAGAGCTGAAAATTCGTTCGAATAAGAAATATTTTAAAACGAATAACATCCAATAAACCCTTGTCAATCCTCAAAGAAATGTAATATTGCAATATTACTATCCCTCTGATTTCATATAGGGCTTATGCAAACAATTCGACTTCAAATCCTTATTTTTTCCTATTTAAAAATATTTCCAAAAAAATCTTTCACTTGCAACAAATTCTATCAAAATAAATTTCTGATTACAAATAGAAGCACAAGGAAAATATTTCGGAAACTTTTGAATTTAAATTAAAAAGATAACTTTTAACCTTCGTTTTTCATTTTTCTTAAATCCTGTATCTTTGCAACTCTTAAAAAATAAATCTTTTTCACCTAAAAAAGTATAGCATGCAACTGTACAATAAATTAAGTGCGAAAGAAAGGGAATCCCTACTTGAAGAAGCCGGTGAAGAACGGCTTACCCTTTCTTTTTACCAATACGCCAAAATTGGCAATCCACATCTTTTTAGAAACCACCTATTTATCGCTTGGAATGCAATGGACGTTTTAGGTCGTATCTACGTAGCCCACGAGGGAATAAATGCCCAGCTTTCAGTTCCGGCAAAACGGTTCAATGAGTTCAAGGAATTTCTTGATGGCATTTATTTTCTAAAGGATGTCCGTCTTAACATCGCAATAGAACAACATTTAAAATCATTTCTAAAACTAAAAGTGAAGGTTCGCGATAAAATTGTCGCAGATGGATTAAACGATGACACTTTCGATGTGACCAATAAAGGGATTCACGTTGATGCAATTCGTTTTAATGAACTTATCGAAGATCCAAATGTTGTACTGGTTGATATGCGGAACCACTATGAAAGCGAAATTGGGCATTTCAAAAATGCCATTACCCCCGATGTCGATACATTTCGTGATTCCTTGGATATTATTGAAGAGGAACTAAAAGCCCATAAAGAAGACAAGAAATTGGTAATGTACTGTACCGGGGGAATCCGGTGCGAAAAGGCCAGTGCCTATTATAAACACAAAGGTTTTAAAAATGTTTTCCAGTTGGAAGGTGGAATAATTGAATATGCCCGTCAGGTCGAAAATCAAGGACTGGAAAATAAATTCATTGGGAAAAATTTCGTTTTCGACCATCGTCGGGGAGAACGGATTACTGAAGACGTCATTAGTCATTGCCATCAATGTGGTGAACCTTGTGATACGCATACAAATTGCGCTAATGAGGCTTGTCATCTACTTTTTATTCAATGTGAAAACTGCGCTGTAAAAATGGAGAATTGTTGCTCCGAAGAATGCATTGAAATCATCCATCTACCTGAAGAGGAGCAGAAAAGACTTCGTCAAGGCATTCCGAATAGCAATAAAATATTTAAAAAAGGAAGATCGGAAAAGCTAAGATTTAAAAATTAACCCTTACTCCAGCCCCCTATCCGGAAGGGAGAGCAAGGGCATTGCGGGTTCCTTCTCCACCTGGAAGGATTAGGAAGGGGAATTTTGGAAGGGGTCCGGGGAATTTCAAAAAAATCTGAATTCTGAATTCTGAATTTCATAATTAAATATCGGTATCTTTACTGATTGAATTATTGTTTAATCTTCGTCCCTCTTAATTTAAAGAAGGGCTTTATATATAGAAAATATGGGCTGTAACAGCTGTGCCTCAAGCACCGGCGGCCAACCAAGGGGATGCAAGAACAACGGTACTTGCGGAACTGATGGCTGTAATAAACTTACGGTGTTCGATTGGCTTTCAAATATGTCGCTTCCCGCCAGTATGGAACCCTTCAATGCGGTGGAAGTACGTTTTAAAAATGGAAGAAAAGAATTCTTTCAGAACCCTGAAAACCTTACCTTAAGTATCGGTGATATCCTTGCAACTGAGGCTTCACCAGGTCACGATATTGGAATTGTTACACTTACAGGAGAATTGGTTCGTGTACAGATGAAAAAGAAGCGGGTTCCCTTAAAGACGGAAGCGCTTCCAAAAGTCTATAGAAAGGCATCCCAAAAGGACATTGACATTTGGCAGGCGTGTAGAGAACGGGAAAATAGCATTCAAAAGCGTTCCCGTGAAATTGCTATTCGTCTCGGTCTTCAAATGAAGATTAGTGATGTGGAATTTCAAGGTGACGGATCCAAGATTATTTTTTATTACACCGCCGAAGAAAGGGTAGATTTCCGCGAATTAATAAAGGAATTTGCCAGAACCTTCAATTCTCGAATTGAAATGAAACAGGTGGGCTTTAGACAGGAAGCCGCACGTTTGGGCGGTATAGGTAGTTGCGGGAGGGAACTTTGTTGCTCCACTTGGTTGACGGATTTCCGTTCGGTAAATACCACAGCCGCCCGTTATCAGCAACTTTCGTTGAACCCTCAAAAACTTGCGGGCCAGTGTGGTAAGTTGAAATGTTGTCTTAATTATGAATTGGATACGTATCTGGAAGCCCTAGAATCTTTCCCAGATACAGAAACCAGACTTCAGACCGAAAAAGGTACAGCAAGTTGCCAGAAAATTGATATTTTTAAAGGTAGGCTTTGGTACGCTTACGAAAAAGAAGGTATGAATTGGCATGAACTTACTGCAGAAAAGGCGAACGAGATTATAGATCAGAACAAAAAAGGGATTAAACCTGCTTCACTCGAAGAATTCGCCCTGGAAATTCCAAGTACAGAGAAAAAACCCTTCGATGATTTAGTTGGTCAGGACAGTCTAACCCGATTTGACCAACCCAAGCAAAAAGGAAAAGGCCGTAAAAATAAGAATCGGAAAAAGGCGAAAAGCAAAAGTACTTCTGCTACCACTCCTTCAAATAGAAGTTCCAATAAACCACGTAAAAACAGAAAGCCAAGCAAGAATGGATAAACTTTTGGCACTTTTTTTGTTCGCCTTGTTCCTCGTTTCCTGTGAATCGAATACGATTTTTAGTGAAACAAGGGCTATGGAAGGATATTGGGGCCAAGATGAGGTGGTAGAATTCAATCTGCCACAATTGGATTCTCTGAAGAACTACAATCTTTTCCTAAATATCCGAAATACCAATGAATATAAGTACAACAATATCTTTTTGATCGTTTCTATCAATTTTCCACACGGCAAGACCGTGACCGATACCCTTGAATATAGAATGGCAAACCCAGATGGCTCTTGGATGGGCCAAGGTATTGGCAATGTAAAAGAGAACAAACTGTGGTTTAAAGAAGGCGTGCGGTTTTTTGAGGATGGTAATTACAGCATTACCGTTGAGCAGGCAATGCGCAATAACGGCTCAGTGGAGGGCGTTAGAAAACTTGAAGGAATAACGGATGTAGGCCTGAGTATTGAGGAAGCTACCAGGCAGTAAAAAAATATATGGCAACAAAAAAGAAAAATCAAAAAAAGAAAAATCCAAATGACGTAAGCCGTCATATTAGAACCTTTTGGAAAATTTTCGGGGGAATGATTCTGCTGATCTTATTCATTTTCCTTTTGGCATCCTGGGGGGCGTTTGGAAGTCTTCCAGATGAAACAAGTCTTGAAAATCCTGAAAAAAATCTCGCAACCGAAATTATTTCTTCAGATGGAAAAACCATTGGTAAATTCTATAAGGAGAACCGAACCCCCGTTCAGTTCGATTCCTTGCCGGATCACTTGGTAAATGCATTGATAGCTACCGAAGATGCCCGTTTCTACGACCATTCGGGAATAGATGGCAAAGGAACATTACGCGCTCTTGCTTTCCTTGGATCGCGGGGAGGAGCCAGTACAATTACCCAACAGTTGTCCAAACTGTTTTTTACCGAACAGGTTTCGAGAAACAAATTTCAACGTGGAGTCCAGAAAATCAAGGAATGGATTATTGCCACTCGCTTGGAACGGCGCTATACCAAAGAAGAAATAATCACTATGTATTTTAACGAATACGACTTTGTGAACCAAGCAGTTGGAATTGAATCTGCCGCCCATATTTATTTCGATAAAGCTCCTGCCGATCTTACCACAAATGAATCAGCAATGCTTGTAGGCATGTTTAAAAATGCATCTCTATATAATCCTCTGCGAAACCCAGTGGGAGTTACAAATCGAAGGAACGTGGTGCTCTCACAAATGGAGAAGTATGGATATATTTCAGAAAAGGTGATGGATTCACTTAAGGCTCTCCCACTCGACTTAAAATTCACACCACAAGGCCACGATGAAGGTATCGCTACCTATTTTCGTGAATATGCCCGTCATTTTATGGAAAATTGGATAAAGGAAAATCCAAAACCTGACGGGAGTAATTATAATATTTACCAGGATGGATTGAAGGTATTCGTGACCATCGACAGCAAAATGCAGGAATATGCAGAAGAAGCGGTACATGAGCATATGACCCAGTTACAGGAAGTATTTGATGAGCAGAACAAAAACAACAAAACCGCTCCGTTCAGACATATTACCAAAGAAGAAACAGAAAGTATAATGAATTCCGCCATGCGCAAAAGTGATCGTTGGCGCGAAATGAAAAAACAAGGCAAGGACGAAGAGGAAATTATCGCAAGTTTTAAGAAAGAAATTCCTATGCGGGTGTTCTCTTGGAAAGGAGATATCGACACCATAATGAGTCCAATGGATTCCATTCGCTATCACAAATCGTTTTTACAGGCAGCAATGATGTCAATGACCCCACAAACGGGAGAGGTAAAAGCTTGGGTAGGGGGAATTGATTATAAACATTACAAATATGATATGGTCAAAAATGGAAGAAGACAAATCGGCTCTACTTTTAAGCCATTCGTTTATGCTACTGCCATAGATCAGATGCATATGTCACCTTGTGATACACTTCCTAATACCAGTTACACTATTCCAGCGGGCCGACATCATTTGATACAACCGTGGACTCCCAAAAATTCAGGTGGAACTTATGGTGGAATGGTAACCCTGAAATACGCTTTGGCAAATTCCATTAACACCATAACCGCTAGGTTAATTGATAGAGTAGGGCCAGAACCCGTGATAGATTTAATTTCAAAAATGGGAGTTGACACCCGAAATATTCCTGCCGTACCTTCCATTGCTTTGGGAACAGCCGATATATCTGTGTATGAAATGGTTGGCGCCTACAGTACTTTTGCCAATCAAGGGGTTTATGTGGAACCCATCTTGATTCAACGAATAGAGGATAAAAATGGAACCGTACTTTTTCAGAATGTACCAAAAACCAAGGATGTTATCAGCGAGGAAACGGCTTACGTAACCGTGAGTTTGCTAGAAGGAGTTACCCAATCTGGAACTGGAACGCGGTTAAGAGGAAATTGGGCGGTAAACTCGCCAGTTTACAAAAAAGCCATTACCGGATATCCTTACGATTTCAAAAATCCCATTGCGGGAAAAACAGGAACCACACAGAACCAAAGCGATGGCTGGTTTATGGGAATGGTGCCAAACCTAGTAACGGGTGTTTGGGTTGGAGGAGATGATCGAGCGACACATTTTGGATCGATTACCTATGGACAAGGCGCCACAATGGCACTTCCAATATGGGGATTATATATGAAAAAATGCTATGCCGATAAAGACTTGGATGTTTCCACGGGTGATTTTCCTAGACCGCCTAATCTTTCTATTGAAACCGATTGCTCAAGGTGGCGTGAAAGAGACCCAGATGTAGAAAAAGTTCCGGATGAATTTGATTTCTAGCATCACTCCAAAATCGTTTCGATAATATTAAAAAAGATTTCCAATATTCCTCTTTTTAAAAGGAATGGGGAATGGATCCCCTATTGGTTTTTTTATAAAATGGTTTTTTGTAATTTTATTAAAAATTAAAAAATGATAAAAAAAACAGTTGCAAACGTCCGTGAGGCCTGTGAAGGCATTGAGGATGGAATGACCTTTATGCTGGGAGGGTTTGGCCTTTGCGGTATTCCAGAGAATATTATAAATGAACTGGTCAGAAGAAATGTTCAAGGTGTAACCTGTATTTCCAACAACGCCGGCGTGGATGACTTCGGACTGGGACTTTTGTTGAAAAAGCGTCAAATCAAGAAAATGATTTCTTCATACGTAGGAGAAAATGCTGAATTTGAAAGACTGATGTTGAGTGGAGAAATGGAAGTAGAACTCGTGCCACAAGGAACTTTGGCCCAGCGATGTGAATCTGCCCGAAGCGGAATTCCAGCATTCTTTACTCCAGCCGGTTACGGAACTGAAGTAGCCGAAGGAAAAGAAACTCGGGAGTTTAACGGGAAAATGTACGTAATGGAAGAAGCTTTTAAAGCAGATTTTTCCTTCGTAAAAGCTTGGAAAGGCGATGAAGCGGGAAATTTGATCTTTAAAGGTACCGCGCGAAATTTCAATCCCGCAATGTGCGGCTCGGGCAAGATTACCGTAGCCGAAGTTGAAGAACTTGTGCCTGTGGGAGAATTAGACCCCAATCATATCCATATCCCAGGGATTTTTATTCAAAGAATATTCCAGGGAGAGAAGTACGAAAAGAGAATTGAGCAATTAACTGTAAGAAAAAGAAACTAATGTCACTTTCAAAAGAACAAATAGCACAGCGAATCGCTAAAGAAGTAAAGGATAGATATTACGTAAACCTTGGAATAGGAATTCCCACCTTGGTTGCAAACTTTGTGCGAGATGATATCAGCGTGGAATTTCAAAGTGAAAACGGCATCCTTGGGATGGGACCTTTTCCTTATGAAGGTGAAGCAGATCCAGATTTGATCAATGCCGGAAAACAGACCATTACCGCATTGCCCGGCGCATCATTTTTTGATTCGGCCATGAGCTTTGGAATGATCCGAGGGCAACACGTTGACTTGACAATACTCGGAGCCATGGAAGTTGCCCAAAATGGAGATATCGCCAACTGGAAAATTCCAGGCAAAATGGTAAAAGGAATGGGCGGAGCCATGGATTTGGTTTCCTCTGCCGAAAATATTATTGTAGCAATGCTACATACTAATAGGGAGGGCGAATCCAAATTACTGAAACAATGCTCTCTTCCCTTGACCGGTGTGCAATGCGTGAAAAAGATTGTTACCAATCTTGCTGTGTTGGAAATTAAAGATGGCAAGTTCCATTTGCTTGAGCGTGCGCCCGGAGTTTCGGTTGAAGAAATTCAAAAAGCAACTGAAGGAGATTTGATTATTGATGGTGAAATCCCAGAAATGACTTTCTAAGGATAAAAGTTGTTTCAAATAAAATAAAAGTTGGATAATTCAGTTATTCTTTTCATATTAGCAAACCCAATTCAAAAACGCATCTATATTTTATGAAAAAGGTAATTGTATCAATCAAAAATACCCTGGGATTAATGCAAAATGTACTTTTCTTATGTAAGAAAGTATTTTTTCTGATGTAATTTACATATCCCAAAGACTCCTACGGTAAAAAGATTAAAGCCCAAAATATCATAAACGATATTTTGGGCTTTTTAGATAAAAGGAATAATCTTCCATATCATATTCCTTTTGGAATAGCTCCCACTAGCTTTTTGGTATATTCTTTTTGGGGATTGGCATAAATCTCATCCGCATCTCCCAATTCCTCTATTTTTCCTTTATTCATTACCAATAGCTGATCGGACATATATTTGACCACGGCCAAATCGTGCGAGATGAATATATAAGTGAAACCAAAATCATTTTTGAGCTCATTAAGAACATTCAAAACTTGTGCTTGAACTGAAATATCAAGTGCCGATACAGATTCATCACAAATAACAAGTTTGGGCTCCACAGCAATAGTTCTCGCAATGCCAACTCGCTGGCGTTGTCCTCCTGATAACTCATGTGGATATCGATTAAAATAGCTTGAATCCAGACCCACTCTTTCCAAAAGCAGAAGTGCCTTTTCCTTTCGCTCTTTCTTTGATTTGCCCAGACCGTGGACTTCCATAGGTTCCATAAGAGCTTCACCTATTTGCAACCTTGGATTTAAGGAAGAATACGGATCCTGGAAGATAATCTGGATCTCCTTCCTGAGATTCCGTATCCCGGATTTTGTAAGCTTGGTAAGTTCCTTGCCTTTATACTTTATACTTCCCGAAGTTGCTTTTTCCAATTGAAGGATTGTTTTTCCCAATGTAGATTTGCCGCATCCCGATTCACCAACCAACCCTAATGTTTCTCCCTCAAATACCGAAAAACTGACATCATCCACTGCGGTTACAACTTTTGGTTTTGAAAAAATTCCCATACTGCTGAAATAGTATTTCTTCAAATTTGAAATTTCCAGAATAGGCGGTTTGGTATAAATATTCTTATGTTTTTTGGCGCGTTCGGCAGGTTTTACCTCTTTCGGAACAAATGAATCATCGGCTATTGACGCAATTGTTGGTAGAATAGCCAAACGGACGTCCAGTGCTGGTCGCGCTTCCAAGAGTGCTTTGGTGTATTCGGCTTTTGGACTTTTGAAAATCTCGTGAGTAGTGGCATTTTCAACAATATCTCCTTTATACATCACCATAACCTTATCCGCTATTTCCGATACCAAATTAAGATCGTGTGAAATAAACAACATCGCCATTTTAGTCTCCTGTTGAATGGATTTCAAAAGTGAAATGATTTCTTTTTGAACGGTCACATCCAGCGCAGTTGTGGGTTCATCGGCAATAAGAAGTTTGGGTTTACAGGCGATGGCCATTGCAATCATAACCCGTTGCATCTGTCCGCCACTAATTTGATGTGGATAACTGTTGAAGATTTCTTGAGGACGGGGCAACTTCACTTTTTGAAAAAGGGAAATAGTTTCTTTCCTTGCTTCCGAAGCATTCATTTTAAGATGTAAACGAAGAATTTCAGAGACCTGTTTCCCGCATTTTAAGGAAGGGTTTAATGCGCTCATGGGTTCCTGGAAAATCATTGCAATCTCCTTACCTCTAATTTTTTGAAATTCGCTCTCTTGGATTTTGAGAAATATTTTTTTCTTCAAAGAGAATTGCTCCAGAACATTGGGCAGTCTTCTTAGGAAGCAATCCCATGATGGATAAGGAAGTAACTGATTTCCCCGATCCTGATTCCCCCACAATCCCCAGGATTTCATTTTCAAAAAGATTGAAGGAAATTTTATGAAGAACCTCAATGACCTTCCTCTTTTTCCCAAAGAACACCACGAGGTCTTGAACTGATAAGAGAGGGGCTTTTGTCATCTTTTCAAAGATAGTATAATGGCTGGAAATTATTTTGATACGATTTATTAGGTAAATAATTATTATGTCCAACTATTGTTGTTAATTTATATTGTTCTTTGAGAACAAAAAAACTTTTTCCTCACCTAATATAACTTATTATGAAAAACCTTAACAAAATTTCATTTTTCGTTGCCTTGCTAATCTTCGGGTTTTTAGCGGAGGTTTCCGCCCAGAACAAAACTTCAGAAAAGATTGACGCCAAACCGCCCTCAGGTCTGATAGTTTTTAACGACTCCCAATCGTTCTCACTCCAAAATCCTACTTCTATCTTCAAAGAAGTTTTCAATGCTCCCAACAATACCAGCTTTTCCAAAATAAAACAAGAATCCGATCCCTTGGGATTTGTACATCAAAAAATGCAACAGTATTTTAAGGGTGTAAAGGTGGAATTTGGTACAGTAATTCTCAATAGCAAGGCTGGAACCGTAAAATCACTGAATGCTGCCTATTTTCCCATTTCGGAAGATTTTGATGTCACACCGTTGCTGAGTCCTTCCCAATCGTTAAATAAAGCTATTTCACATGTTGGAGCTACCACTTATTTATGGCAAAATAGTCAGGAAGCTACACTAATGGAGTACTCTAAACCTACGGGAGAACTTGTCATATTCCCCATTATGGAGAATGTTTCAACAGCAAATCGCTTAGCCTATAAGTTTGATATTTATGCTACGGCTCCTCTCTATCGTGCCGATGTATATATCGATGCGAAAACAGGAGAATTTATTTTTGAAAACAAACGAATCCACCATGCCAATGTTCCTGCAACCGGTAACAGTCTCTATAACGGAAATGTCTCTTTTACTGCAGAGAATGCTGCGGGCCCATATCGACTTCGACAAACTGCCGATGGAGGTGGCATTCAAACCTTCAATCTAAAGAATGGTACCAACTATAATAATGCGGTGGACATTACCAGCAGTTCAACAAATTTTACTTCAAATCCTACAGGCGTGCAGGCACATTTTGGAGCGGAACGTACATATAAATATTATTCCCAGAAATACGGACGGAATTCATATAACAATACTGGCGGCGTAATAAAATCGTATGTGAGTTATTCCACCAATTATGTCAACGCATTTTGGGATGGTAGCAGAATGACTTATGGAGATGGAGACGGCACCAATTATGGGCCCTTAGTTTCTCTGGATATTTGTGGCCACGAAATAACCCATGGTGTAACGGAATATTCTGCCAATTTGGTTTACAGCTATCAATCTGGGGCATTAAACGAATCTTTCTCTGATATTTTTGGAGAATCCATAGAAAAATTTGCTTCGGGAACCAATGATTGGTTAATGGGAGATGATATAGGTGCTGGTGGAAGTGGGGGAGCATTGCGCTCCATGAGCAATCCCAATGCCTTTGGCGATCCAGACACTTATTTGGGCACAAATTGGTATTCGGGGTCTGGTGATTCTGGTGGAGTTCATCAAAACTCCGGCGTACAGAATTTTTGGTTTTATGTATTGAGTGTCGGTAAATCAGGAACAAACGATCTTGGTAATGCCTATACCGTAACCGGAATTGGAATGGACAAAGCCGCTGCTATTGCGTATCGTAATCTTACCGTTTACCTAAATACAAATTCACAATACATTGATGCTCGTAATGGCGCCATTCAGGCTGCAAAAGATCTTTACGGAGCTGGAAGCGCCGAGGAAATAGCAACTACCAATGCGTGGTATGCAGTAGGGGTTGGAGCTGCCTATGGTGGAGGAGGAAGCAGTAATTACTGTGCTTCGCAGGGAAATAACGTCAATGATGAATATATTGGTCGAGTTCAGCTTAACACTATTAACAATGCATCCGGAGCTCAAAAATATTCAGATTTTACAAGTATTTCTACAACTCTGAACGAAGGTACTTCCTATACTATAACCATTACTCCCACTTGGACAGGCACTTCCTACAATGAAGGCTATGCCGTATGGATAGATTATAATGGCGACAAGGATTTTAATGATGCTGGGGAACTGGTCTTTTCAAAAGCTGCTTCCAAAACTACGCCCGTTACCGGTACCTTTACCGTGCCAAGTGGAACGATAGGAGCAGCAACCAGAATGAGAGTTGCAATGAAGTATAATGGAATTCCTACTTCATGTGAAACTTTCAGCTATGGGGAAGTTGAAGACTATACCATTAACTTAGGAACAGGTGGCGGCGATACTCAGGCCCCAACAGCTCCATCAAATCTTGTGGCTTCAAATATTGCGCAAACTTCCGTAACTCTTTCTTGGAGTGCATCCACGGATAATGTTGGGGTTACCGGTTATGATGTATTTATGGGAAGCAGTCTTTTAGGAAGTGTAAGTGGCACCAGCGCCAATATAACCAACCTTTCTCCTGCAACGGTATATTCCTTTAAAGTGCGCGCCCACGACGCAGCGGGCAATAATTCATCCTTCAGCAATATTGTAAGTATAACAACTTCATCAACTTCGGTGACTTATTGTGCCTCAAAAGGAAATAGCACTCGGGATGAATATATCGATCGGGTAAAATTAGGCACTATAAACAACCTCTCAGGAAATAATGGAGGTTATGCGGATTTCACAAGCTTGTCCACTACTTTGATAAAAGGAAGTTCAAACACAATTACCATAACTCCAAAATGGTCTGGCACTAAATATAATGAAGCATATAGGGTCTGGATAGACTACAACCAGGATGGCGATTTTGACGATGCCGGGGAACTTGTTTATTCCCGTGCTAAATCCAAATCTACGCCTATTACTGGAAGTTTTACAGTTCCCACTTCTGCTACAAATGGAGCAACAAGGATGCGTGTAGCAATGAAATATAATGCCTATCCAACTCCTTGTGAAACTTTTTCATACGGAGAAGTTGAGGATTACACCGTTGTTATAAGCAATGCGTTTAATGAAGGTTTTGCAAAAGAAGAAGGAAATAGCAATGTTCTAATTAGTCTATATCCCAACCCTGTTAAACAGATCTTGAATATCTCGCTTCTAGAAGCCACAGGTAAAGACTATACCATTTACAATATGGTGGGACAAGTTGTGGCCAAAGGTGCATTTTCTGAATCTTTGGATGTTTCATCCTTTAAAAGTGGCGTTTATATTTTAGAAATAAACACTGGTAACGACAAACTGATGAAAAGATTTGTAAAAGAATAAATCCATTTTCCAAATAAATAAAAGAGGCCTGTTTCCATTGGAATCAGGCCTCTAATTTTTATTCAAATTTTAATTTATAGCGGATCACCAACTTTGATATCACATCTGTGACCAGGCTGTCCGTGTGGTGGATTTAAACCATCGGCAACTTTAACCGGAGTTGCTCCAGGTTGGTTTTGAATAAGATTGTTTCCCTGAACCGGAGTTACAACTGGTTTGGCGGCATTGCCACCATTTAAAGGTGCTCCTACAGGAATATCACATCTATGGCCAGGCTGTCCGTGTTCTGGGTTTAGCGCAGCCATATCACCAGAAGTGGAGCTGCTATTCGGAACTACATTGTTAAGCATTTGTTTTTTCTGCTCAAGAGTTGCTTCCTGAACGCTTTCTGCAGTCTGCTCGGCAGTAGCTTCCTTATCTTTACAAGCTATAAAAAGAGGAGTAGCAATAAGTAGTACTAATAAAAAAGATTTTGGGATAAATTTCGAAATAGTCATAAAAGAATTAGTTTTAATATGACCAGCAAATCTACTAAATTTTAAACAGATAACCATATGAGTCTTAATGTGATGCTTAGAGGATTATACAGAAAGTATTTCATCAGGCGACAAAATTTCCTCATTTCTTAACCGAAGAAGAATCTGCGCAACTGTAACGGTATCTTTCTCACAATAAACAACAATCCTATCAATATCGTTTTCTTCGTAAAAAACACCACGCACCTCACTGCCATCAATATCATCTTTTGGGGAAGGGATGCCTAAAACATGTGCCATCAGTTTTAGAGAGGTATAGGTTTTATAATCACCGAATTTCCAAAGTTCCAAGGTATCCAGATGTGGAACTTCCCAAGGTTTTTTTCCAAAGAGGTCTAATTTAAATGGAATATCAATGCGGTTGATAATCATTCGTCGGGCAATATAAGGAAAGTCGAATTCTTTTCCGTTGTGAGCACAAAGTACATGATGTGGCTTGTTGAAGTGTGTATCAAGCAGCGATTTGAAGTCTTTTAAGATTTTTGCCTCATCGCCGTGGAAACTGGTAACCCGAAAATTTCGAACATCTCCTTTCAACACAAAATATCCGACGGAAATACAGACAATCTTTCCAAACTCGGCCCAAATCCCAGCACGTTCATAAAACTCTTCCGCAGAAAATTCCTCCTTGCGTTGGTATCTGGTTTTTTCTTCCCACAATAATTTTGAAGTATCATCGAGATGATCAAAATGCGGATGTATGGGAACCGTTTCAATGTCCAAAAACAGGATGTGCTCTAAATTTATTCTTTTGATCATATTGTGGAAATTTCTACTGGGGGAGATAAAAATTAAAGCTACAAAATATTATTGAATGTTTTTAAGAACTATAATATTTATAAGTTTTAAAGATGTTTTCCCTTTCCATTAGTTTTCCAAGAAGCTTAAAATCGAGATAATTGTTATTTGGGTTTTGAGAATCGACATACAATTCTGTTTTTCCTTTCACGGCGAAATGCATTCTCAGTTTATTTGGATCCATGTCTATATTTAGTCTGTACTTGATTACCTCGTTCCGGTAGGGCACTTTTATCAATATTAAATTATAATTTACATCAACATATTCATTCCGTTGTCGATACCCACTACCTACTGATATTTCTTGTTTATAACTATTTGTTTTGATTTTTAATTCGTCTAAATCGACAGTTATTTTATCACCAGTTTTTTTCAGTTTCTTTATTCGTTCCGAATCCTCCTCAGATAGCCTTTTCGAAACTAAATGCGATTTTATCATATAGTGAGCGAAAGGTAAAATAAGAACTACGCCAACTCCAACAAAATACCAATTTGCATCATCAACTAGATTATATCTGCCTCTTCCTGCAATTCCTACATAAATAATTGCAAATCCAATGAAGGTAAGTCCTGCAAAAACACAATTTCCAAAGTCAGTTAGTATATTTTTAATGTCCATTATTTCTGAAGCATCTCATATGTTTGCTCAATATAAACATAAAAATCCGAGCTAAACGGTAAATCGGTTCTCTCCCCACGACGATGGCCCAATCGGACAATTATCAAATCATCTTCAGGAATCACAATAACGTACTGACCTAATATTCCACGCATTGCGAAGATATCCTTTCCCATAAAGTCGCTCAGCCAAAAGCCATAGCCATATTCCGGACTTTCAGGAAAACGAGGCGTAATGGATTTGGCCACAAAAGCCGAATCCAGCAATTGCTCGCCATTCCATTTGCCAAAATCCTTATACAGTTTTCCGAAACGTGCAAAATCCCTCGCATTGCTTCCTATACAGCAATACGCTTTTACAAGTCGGTTTTCGGCATCATCCACTTGCCAAAGCGCAGGATTTTCCGCTCCCATTGGATTCCAAAAACTTTCATATAGATAATCCGACAACTGTTTTTTTGTCGCTTTTTGAAGTACCATCGCCAAAAGTTCGGTATTTCCGCTTAAATATTTAAACCGGACCCCGGGCGTATCGACCACTTTGAGCCTGAGGATCGTTTTTGCCAAATCCCCGGCATAATAAGCCCTTGCGGTGATCCCAAAAGGGTTGGAATAGGACTCATCCCAATCCAAACCGGAGGCCATGGAGGAAAGGTCGCCAACCGTCAGGCCGGTCCCTTCAAATTGCGGATAGAAATCTGCTACGGGTTGGGACAGGTCTTTTATGAAACCTTCGTCAATGGCTTTTCCGAGAAGTGCGGAAGTAATGCTCTTCGCCATTGAAAAAGAATTTGTCTGCGAATCCTGGTCAAAATCCCCAAAATATTTTTCGAACCAAATACTGTCATTCTTGATAATCAGAAAGGCAATCGTTCCCAATTCCTCATTAGTTTCGGAAAGTTTTTTGGTGGGTTCTACCGAATTGTAGTTTTTATGGATTGGCCATGGTTGCGGATTTTTACTCCCTGGAATTTTATCGTTTTCAAAAAATCTGAAATCATCAATATAAGCGGTGGTGTGTCCATGTAGATAGACCACCCAAGCTCCTTTTACCACATATCCATAACCGGTTATATAAAGAGCCAGTATAATAACAATCAGTACAGTGAAAAACCACTTCAGAAATTTTCCGATTCTTTTCATTTAAAACAAAGATTGCTGTTTTGAATCATTTTCTAGGTCTAACAACCATTTTTTCCGGTGAAGTCCACCCGCATATCCAGTCAACGATCCATCACTTCCAATAACCCGATGGCACGGAATTATAATGGAAATCGGATTTTTACCATTTGCGGAAGCTGCTGCACGGATAACCTTGGGATTGCCGAAATTGTTTGCAATTTGTTGGTAGCTCACTGTTTTTCCGTAAGGTATTTTTTCTAGCTCTTTCCAAACTTTTTGCTGAAAATCGGTTCCTTTTGGAGAAAGTTTTAAAGTAAATTCCCTTCGTTCTCCATTAAAATATTCTTGGAGCTGGGTAACGGCTTCTTTCAATTCCGAGGGGATGGTCTCTGAAACAACCATTTCGTCATTATCCAAAAACATCACGGTCAAAATCCCGGAACCGTCCCCTTTAATTTCAATTTTGCCAATAGGAGAGCCTATTACTGCTGTCTTCATCATTGATTGTCCTTTTTTCCAAGTTGTCCTTTTCCCAAGTCTATGCCCATAAGCTTGGCACGTTTTTCCCAGTTCTTTCTGGCCTGTACCTGCATATCTTCTATATTATCACTTTCGTCCATAATCTCTAATCCCAAAAGGGTTTCAATGATATCCTCCATGGTCACGATGCCTATTGTATTTCCAAATTCATCTACCACAGCAGCAATGTGCATCCGTTGTTTTATAAATGTTTCAAATAATTCGGGGATCGGATTTTCGGCAGCTATTATAAATATCTCTCGTTTTATGTCGCTCAACAATTTGTCCCCGCGGTCTTCCACTATTTCTTCCAAAATATCGTCACGAAGAACAAAACCTGTAATGTTGTGTGTTTTGTCTTTATAAACCGGAACCCGTGAAAACCGCAGATTTTTATGCCGTTGGTGAAATTCATTCAAACTCTTGGTTTCATCCTCCAAAGTGACGACGGTGAATGGCGTCATTATGTCCTGGGCCTTCACACTTTTAAAGATCAAAAGGTTTTTTATGACGGTGGTTTCGTTTTCCTCAAAAACTCCTTCCTCCTCCGCAGCATCGGTAATGGCGATAAATTCCTCCCGACTCAATGTGCTTACGTGGGCAGATTGACCCACCATTTTTGTTACAAAAAGCAACAACCAGAGAATTCCGGTATATTTCAAGGGAAAAATAATGACCTTTAAAAATGTTGAGGTAAATGGCCCCAGCTTTTTCCAATAAGTAGCTCCAATTGTTTTGGGAATGATTTCGGAAACTATCAAAATGAGAATCGTCATTATTGCGGACACAATCCCAACCACGTTCATTCCCCAGACTTCAACCTTATAGGGAAGTTTTTCGGCCTGCACCCCAACCAATATCGCCCCAACGGTATGTGCGATAGTATTCAGCGTTAATATTGCGATCAAAGGTTTGTCTATATCATTCTTGAAATTGGTGAGCGACACTGCGTATTTTTTGCCTTCCTGTACCTTCATTCTCAAATAAGTTGGCGGAAAACTCAACAAAGAAGCCTCAAGGATGGAGCATAAAAATGAGATCAAAATGGATAATACGGCATAAACAATAAGTAAGGTCATCTGGATTGGATAATTTTTTCTAAAATAATGAAATTAAATACCGATTTTTAGGTAAGGATGTGTTAATTAAATGAAAATAGGGAAGAATTCCGGTTGGCCCCTTCAAATTATACCTTCAGAAGTTGTTGGTTTTTATCCTATATTCGAAGTCGGAATTTTATGGAAACAACCTCTAAAGAGCAGAAAAATACCTTTATGAAACTATTATTTTATGAAGCACAGAAGTTCACTCAATGGTGGCTTTGGACAATATTAATTGGAATTGGAGTCCTTCCTCTTTACGGAATCTATTTTCAGCTAAAATCAGGGAATGGATTTGGAAATGACCCCATGGATATATTTTATCTAACTCTTTTTTCGCTTTTAATTTATGGAATAATAATACTTTTTTTGGTTCTTGAGCTTAAAACCGAAATCGATGTCAAGGAAATCCGAATGAGATTTGTTCCATTTTTAAGGAAACGGATAAGTTGGAACGAAATTAAAAGTGCCAATGTTATCGATTATGGATTTGTTGGCGGCTGGGGAATCAGACTGGGAACCAAGTATGGGACGGTTTACAATACAAGAGGAAACAAGGGCTTGGCAATTGAACTAAAGAGTGGAAAAAAGCTTGTGATAGGAACCCAAAAAGAAGATGAATTGAGGCGAGTGGTAGCGGAAATTCTAAAGAAAAATCCTGATAGCTGATTCGGACAAACCTTTATAAAAAAACCGCCTCAATGCTCAATATTGAAGCGGTTTTTTGATAGCTAAAATGATGGTGGTATTAAGACGCTTTCAACAAAAGTGGCCTTAGTTCATTTTCCCATCGTTTGGCATCCTGCAGACAAACATATGGGTCTTTTGTTAATCCAGACTCATCGTTTTCGCAATAAAACTGGATTTCCTTTTTCCCCTGTTTTTCAACAAGCTCAAGACCTACCCACTGAAGAGTTTTGTCGGAAACCTTGATACTCTTGGCACGGCAATCCTTCACTTCATCCAGGTTTACGATTTTAAAATCGTTGGCAGGATTTCTTTTGGAAGTGTACACCAATTTTTTTGTGCCTTCATCCATACCGATGACCAAATTCCCGATTACATCGATATTTTTTAAATGGATTCCCTTGGTACTTGCAAGGTTGTTTACGGATTTAATGGTTTTTTTGTTTATGCTGGACGCACTCACGATCATATAAATAACCGGAACGAATATTATTAATAAAATAATTACCCCGATCAGGGTTGAATCTAATTTCATAATGATAATTTTTAAAATGAATTATTTTTGAATAAATAAGTGCCTGACATTCAATTCAAGCAGACTAAAAAATCCATCAAAAAATTACCAAAAAAAATGAAAAGGAAATAAATACTGGAAGATTAACTTGCGCTTATCCTTTTTGGAATAAGAACAATGGAAGTTATAAGAAACATCAAATTCAGAATAAAACTGTCGCGAATAGAATATCCCGAAAAGTCCGAATCCGAAGGTTTCGTTTTGCGAAATAGTTTGCGAAGCCTCTCCAATAGAAATCTCATTAAAGAGAAAAGGTTTTTCCCGATTGTCCTCCTGAAATGAAAACACTGCAGAGTTGTCCTCTGACACATCATAATTATACCCAATATTAGCAGCAGCTATATTTCCGAAGACCAGAAATATGGCGATAAATGCCAAAAACTTAGTTATATGCTTTTCAGTGTGTTTCACGGAACAAATGTATATCAAAAATCTGATTGTTGCTGATAAAATATTGACAATTGCCTATCTATTTCTCCCAAGATCAGTTATGTAGCAAATTATATGCCCATCAACTTCCCTATCAATAGTGTCAGGACATTTTTATAATAAATGACTGCGTGTCAATATCTTTAAGAAATCAGTTTTGCCACATCTTTTGCAAAATAGCTGGCAATCATAGAAGCTCCAGCTCTTTTTATAGCGGTTATTTGTTCCATCATTACTGCATCGTGATCAAGCCATCCTCGCTCTGAAGCCGCTTTTACCATTGCATATTCCCCGCTTACCTGGTAAACTGCAACGGGAACATTTACGGTGTCTGTTATTTCGCGAACTATATCCAAATAGCACAATCCGGGTTTTACCATTACAATATCCGCTCCTTCGTCTATATCCATCAAAGTTTCCCGAATGGCCTCTATACGGTTTCCAAAATCCATTTGATAGGTTTTTTTATTTTTAGGGATATCTTTTGAATCTACTGGAGCAGAATCCAGTGCATCCCGAAAAGGGCCATAAAATGCCGAAGCGTATTTTGCGCTATAAGCCATAATCGCGGTATCGCAATAACCTTCGTCCTCCAGAAGGGTCCGGATTTCAAAAATCCGTCCGTCCATCATATCGCTTGGCGCCACGACATCTGCACCGGCTTTGGCGTGGCTGAGTGCCATTTCAGCCAAAACTGCGTTGCTATCATCATTTAATATTTTCCCATCGGAAACTATTCCGTCATGACCATACACTGAAAAAGGATCTAAAGCCACATCCGTCATTACCAGCATTTCAGGAACGGCATTTTTGACCGTTTTAATAGCACGTTGCATCAATCCATCTGGATTTAAAGCCTCTTTTCCCGAATTATCCTTTAGCTTATCGTCCACTTTCACAAAAAGCAGCACGGACTTTAATCCAAGTTTCCACAGCTCCTTCACTTCTTTTTCCAGCAGATCCAGACTGAGGCGGAAGTAATTTGGCATAGAGGCAATTTCCTCCTTAACGTTTTTGCCTTCCACCACAAACAGCGGAACAATAAAATCATTCGGACTAATTATTGTTTCTCGAACAAGGCTTCGCATGCTTTCACTTGTCCGCAATCTTCGGTTTCTTTTTAATGGGAACATCTTCGAGTTATGAGTTATGGGTTATGAATCAATTCTGAATTTTTTAAATCCAATCCTTAGGCTTTTTTAATACGTTCACCAGCTTTTCTTCATCACTTCCGGGTTCGGGATGGTGGTCGTATCTCCATTGTACAACGGGCGGAAGGCTCATCAGGATACTTTCAATCCGGCCATTGGTTTTCAATCCGAACAAGGTTCCTTTGTCGTGGACCAAGTTGAATTCCACATAACGGCCGCGGCGGATTTCCTGCCAAGTTCGGTTTGCTGTAGAATACGGATGATCTTTTCTCTTTTGGACAATGGGAATAAAACATTCCAAAAAACTATCTCCAATTTCCGTTACAAAGTTAAACCAATCCTGCATTGTCATGGCAATATTTTTATCATCCTTCGCTGAAGCTACAGATGACTTGAGGTAATCAAAAAACAATCCTCCAACACCTCGAGCTTCGTTCCGATGTGAATTCCAGAAATATTCATCACAGCGTTTTTTGTAGGTATCGTAAAATGACGGTGAATGTTTGTCGCAGGCAGTTTTGCAAACTTGATGAAAATGTTTGGCATCTTCCTCAAAAAGATAGTACGGCGTTAAATCCTGTCCGCCACCAAACCAACTGTCCACTATATTCCCTAGAGAATCGTACATTTCGAAATAACGCCAATTGGCGTGTACAGTTGGCACAAAAGGATTTTTCGGGTGGAGAACCAAACTGAGGCCGCAAGCAAAAAAATCGGCATCCGTTACGCCGAAATAAGTTTGCATACTTTCTGGAAGTTTTCCAAAAACCTCACTGATATTTACTCCGCCCTTCTCAAAAACATTCCCATTTTCGATTACACGGGTCTGACCGCCACCGCCTTCGGGACGAATCCATTTGTCCTCTTGAAACTTGGCTTTCCCGTCAATCTCCTCGAGTGCAGAAGTGATTTGGTTCTGCAGGTTTTTTATGTAGGCTACAAATTGTTGTTTCATTATATTTTACTCAAATCTCGATGAATTTAAACCCGTAGATTCAATTTATCATTTAGATAAAACTTTTTTTATTTTTAAAAGCACTGTTTCCGGAGCAATTGTATTCATAGCTTCCTCATACCCTTTTGGAAATTTATTCCCGTAAATTGAAGTTGGAATCAATGGATATTTTTCTCGGTCGGCAATCAATTGGTTGCTTTCCGGTTGGTTAAATGGTGCAAAACCGGCATAGGGATGGGTTACTCCCCATAAGGTAATTACCGGAATCCCAAATAAAGCTGCCAAATGACCATTGCCACTATCCATGGAAATCATCAAATCCAAGTTTGAAATCAAGGACAGTTCTTCTTCAAAATTCAATATTCCCGCCGTGTTGCTTACATTTCCGAATGGTTTCGCCAGCTTATTGAGTTGTTCGACTTCCTTCTTCCCACCTCCAAAAAGAAAGATTCTATATTTTTCTGAAGCATCCAATTCAGCAATTACTTTTTCCATTAAATCCAATGGATACATTTTGCTCGTATGGGCCGCAAAAGGAGCAATCCCAATCAATTTTTTAGGTTCAACTCCTATCAGTGCATTCAGTTTTGGAACCAATCTCTGGGGAACTGGGAATTGCGGATTGCCCAGATCCAATGGAAAGCCAAGTTTCCCAAAAACATCGGCATAACGCTGATGGGTCGTTTTTAACTGTGAAATGTTTTCTCCATTGGCTTTGGTAATTGCCTTTTTTTCTGCTCTGCCCTTATCGATAGTGGCGATTTTGGTTCCTTTTACTTTTAAGTATTCAGAAATTATTTTGGAACGGATTACATCGTGAAGGTCCGCAACGGCATCTATACCCAGCGATTTTGCTTCTTTGGCGAGTTTTATCAGTCCCAAACCCTTATGCTTTCCATAAACATCGGCCTCCATAAAATCGAGGTTCGGAATTCCCTCAAAAAGAGGTTTGAAAAATGGACGGGAAAGAACGGTGATTTTTACCTTGGGATAGGTTTGTGAAAAAACACGTAGAACCGGAACGGTCATAGCGACATCTCCCATTGCGGAGAGACGGATAACTAATATGTGGGTGGGTTTGGACATCCTTTGGTCATCTTTTGGTCGTTTCACATTTACAACAATCGTTGAAATCCAAGAGCTTGCGACATAGTTGTTAACAAAAACAGTGTTTTATCAACAAAAATTCTGGTCATTTCTTGGTCATTTGAAATGAGCCTAGGTATTTTTCTTCTTGCAATCTTTTTCATTGCTATATCCAATGCTTCAGATACCACATCAACACTTCCAATATCACTTTTTCCCATTCTATACAAAGTAGACGAACCCTCACCATCTTTATCAATCATCTTAGAATCCACAAATCTTTCCACTCTTGTCCTCACTTGCCCGTCTTAACAACCTTCCTTCGAATAAATGAACAAAGTCTTTCATTTTTGCTGTTTCCTCTTTCGATAAATACTGGATTATCATGGATAAAACCTGTTCGTCTTCTAATTCTTCAAATTTATAATATTTAGCTTTTTCATCTGTAAACTCATAATAATCCTTAGATAGGATATAATAAACGGCATTTGTTTTTCCTCTTTTCTCAATGAGTTTTTTGTCTAAAAGTTTATCCACCTGTTCTCCATCCAGATCTTTTTTTAAATTTCCCTTTTTAATATTATTTAATGTTAAGATTTCCAACACAGATAATTTTTGATTTTTAGGAAGTTCCTTTTGAACTGAGTCCAAAAAGAGGGCAAAAGCTCTATCATTGATTACGGCAGAAAGCTTAAGAGTTACTTGAAAATCATCTGATGTAGAATAATCTGGTTCTGATTTCCCTTCAGAGAGCGTATTATAAAAAATTTTGTCAACCCCTTGTCCGAATCTTTCCACAATACCTGTCTTTTGTAAAACATCTGCTAACAATCTATTTCTAGGAGTACTAGGAGTGATTAATAAATTTTCTATTGTTACCCCAACTGGAAAACCACCAGCATTAATAATATCTAATCTTTGTGGAAAATTGTTTAATCACAATTTCCGAGGCTCTTCTATAATCCCTATGTGTTATGGCATTATTTAAAGACTCCCTGATTACTTCTTCATTAAAATAAGGAATATTAAAAATATACGCCCCATCTTGGATAGGAAAACTACCATTCCTCAGATTATATAGTATTCCATAAATTATCTATTTGCTTGAAAAACGGCTGAAGAAAAACTAGTCTATTTTCAAAAGATATTTGATTTTCAAGACTTCTATATTCTAACATTATGGCCGCTTGTGGGAGGTATTCTTTAAGAACTCTTTCTTTTCCTAATAGAATTAAAGCTGCATAGGTTAGTTTTCCTTCTCTCAATAAATTCTAAATCCGACAATAATTGTTCATTTGACAAGGTCTTGAACCGAGGATTATTTTGCTTTAATGAATATTTTTCTTTCAAAATCCGAATCGCATCTACATCAAGATCAGATAGAGTCAAAGTCTTACATATTTCTTTAGAAAAAAATCCGAATCGCTTTCTTGAAGAATATTAAGATAAAAAACTCCATCCGACATAGGTTTTAATTCTTCTCCTACTCGCATTAATGGAACATCTTCAAATTTAAATACTTTCCCTGCGGGACGAGAAGGAACCTCTATGATTAATACCCGTTTAGACTGGTCAAATAACTCATAGACTTTAGGCCTAATTCCCGTATCCTCTATAAATATTAGACTCCAATTCTCCAATAGATCCAAGATTCTGTCGTGTACCTATAACAGAGTGAGGCCATTTATCATTCATCCCAATTACCAGATAACCGCCCCTTTCATTACATAGAGCAGTTACATATCCAAGTATACATCGTCTTCTATCTGATGGCTTAGGCTTTGAGCCTCCATCATAAGAAATATTGCCACCTTCCCCTCTTTTAAATTCAACTCTGTCTTCCGACTCTTTAAGATTCTTTAGTTCTTCAATTGTAATCACGGACAAAATATTATTAGCCTATTATTTCTTTCCTCTCGAAAACCGGATTCAGTTCATCATCATTATACATCTTCATCTGCTTATAGACTTTCATATACTTACGTCCGATTGCGATATCATCCAATAATTGATCGATGGCGCTGCTTAAATCCACTCGCTGTTCCAAAAGTATATCGAGTTTTGTTTGACAAGCCTTTTTATGTTCGGGAGAAGCGTCGGTACGGGTTGCTTCCTCGTTCATATGGTACACTTTCAAAGCCAAAATAGAAAGCCTATCAATTCCCCAAGCTGGACTTTCGGTATTTATGGTAGCGTCCCCATTTACTTTTACGTCCTTATATTTCTCCAGGAAATAACTGTCGATATATTCCACCATATCCGTTCGGTCTTGGTTGGAAGCATCAATTTTACGTTTGAGTTTTAAAGCCGCTACCGGATCAATATTGGGATCGCGGATAATATCCTCATAATGCCACTGCACAGTATCGATCCAGCATTTACGGTACAGCAAATGTTCCAATAAATGTGTGTCCTGATCGTACGGATTGCTGAAATCCTGATCCACTGTATTTATTTCGTGGTACTTATCAATTACTTCTTTGAAGATTTTGTTGGCTTTGTCTGAAAACATAATTCGTTCTTTTTTATTTTCTCTGCACGGCTTTTACAACCCTGTAGCTTTATGATTCTTATTAATTACTACCTACAAGATATTCCTTCTTCGGTGGATAAGTTGATATCTTGCAGGAAAGCGGGACTTTTTTCCAGAATATGTAAATATTCAAAAGTTTCGGATGCCTTATGATTTCGATTTTCTGTTTTATCGGCTTTAAACCGTTGGTATATTTTTGTTTCCAGCCTATATTTTCCAAAACGCTCCATTACATCTTTCACCTCTTCCTCACCCATTAATCCCTCATTGTTATAACTCAGGAAAATGTATGGAAATTGTGCATTCTCAATCAATTCCCCGAAACTTTTTAGCACCTCTCCCGTTCTGCACCAATCACTTTTAAAGTACTCACGCAGACCGGTTTTTCCTTTGGGCACAAAGGTATCATATTTTGCAATAGTATTCAGCAAATGATAGTTGGCACCATACTGCCGTGCATTGTAGGGTGGATCAAGATAGAGGATATCGCCTTGGATTTCCTTGATAAGCTGATTGGCATCCATCTGGAATATTTGGTTGTCTTGGGCCGGAAGAGAATCGCTGAATAAATTTTTGGGAATATCCGCAGCAATAATGATTAACGGCTTGGCGGCAGATTTCTTTATGTGTTTTAAATAGGCTCCATAAACTGAAGCTGTATTGGCAACCTTATCGGCACTTTCCAGCAAAGATGCGAGCAGAAAGAAATATTGGTCTTCAGAAATTGTTCCAGACTTTTTCCAATCTTCTATTTGAAGTCGGGCGGCATCAATTTTCTTCCCATTTTCCGAGGCAAAATAATTCCGTCCCGCTTTCCCCCCTTCAGAATAATTTTCAAAAATAAAACCTTTCTTTCCTTCTAAAGCGTTCAGCTCCTTTAAAAAAGCATCGGTTTCAAAATCAAAGTCATTTCCAATATAATTTCGGTTCAGGACATAACTATAATGTTCAATATCGTTGGAAATTACTTGCTTTACGCGGGGTCTAAATATCCTGCCCACAATCCCGGTGCCGGCAAAGAGATCGCAAAATATCTTTTGTGAGAGATCGCTGCCACAGGTTTCTGCAACCGCTTCAAGAATGAAGGACGAGAGTTTGTGTTTGGAGCCTATGTAGTTCATTGGTATTGTTCAATTAAAATGACCCTGGGATCCAATTCATTATTAAATACTGACAACAATTTGGGCATAAATTCCAATAATTCTGATGTTTTAATTCAAGAGAGTTTCTGCGGAAAGTTCGATTGCTTTTTTTGCGACGGATTTTTTGATGGTGGGATAATTATCAAGGAAATCCTGAAGAGTATCACCACCCTGGAAATAATCGAATAGAATAGAAACATGAACACGGGTTTCCAAAAAAACGGGAGTACCACCCAAAATCCCAGGATCAGAACTAATAAATTTTGATATATTTTGGGCCTCTTCCATAATTCAAAGATACTGAAAATTATGGGTGAACTATTTTGTGATTATTGGCTTTGTACAAATTCGCTGCTAACATTTTAATATTTTGAAACAGAACAGGTCAAATCTCGCGGACTTCCTCAAAACTATCCACCTTTGCATTGGGCTAAGAAGTTCCAAAGTCTTCCACTCCAGCGGACAAGCTGATCTGTATGGGACACGAGCGGGACGCTCGCCAGTGATGGTGAAAGCTCTAAACCCCAAGCCCTGAAAGGGCATAATATTATAACATCGGGCAACGCCCGGTGAGAAGAGAAACCTCGAACACCAGAGCCCTGAAAGGGCGAAATAATTAAACTACATTAGATACGAGAGCCTTATATGTCGCCCTTTCAGGGCTGGTCTTAGGTCGGTTACATGTGCGATAGGGCGTTGCCTTATCTTAGGATGTGTCGCCCTTTTCTAAGCATATTCGTTATTTGACGATGGAAAGGATTCTACCCACTGGACCACACAAATGGAACTCTCGAGCAATTTGATATAATTTAAGACTCTGTGAGCGTATTCAAGTACATCTCTGGGGTCAGAATGGCAAGATTGCTTTTTCTAAAATCCTTGCCGTTTCTGGTGATGATAATTTTTACCTCATTGGAGTTTTCCGCTGAAAAATTTTGTAGCGCATCCTCAAAATCATTGAAATCTGAATATAAAGCCGACAGAACTGTCTGTTTGTCCATATACAATACGTCAATTATTGTAATAAGTCTTTTCAGCTTCCCAATCACAACTTTATGGGAAGCCTGTTTTCTAAGGATATAATATAGATTGCCAATTATTACCGGGGTGATATATCCTTTCAATTTTTGGTTTTCACAAAGGGATATAAGTTGGAAAGCTGCTGAAGAAAAAGGTTTCCGATCAAACAAAAAATCTAATAGTACATCGCTGTCCAATAAAACACTATCCATTTTTAAAGTGCTTTTCTGCAATGGCCTCCCGCAGTTCCTTTTTGTAATCGAAATTCTCCGGCTCTTTAAAGCTTCCCAACAAGGAAGCAGTTATGGAACCAGAAGCTTTATAATCTTCCTGCTCAGTCATAGCAAGTGCCCTGAAATAGCTTTCCACAAGGTCTGAAAGACTTCTACCTTTTTGCTTGGCATATCTTTTTGCGGCTTCAATCACTTCCCGCTGTAGCGTAAGGGTGAGTTTGGAATTCATGGGTTTTTCTATTAAAACTGATATTCAAAGATAACGATTTTGGGACATGTGCAAAAAAACTTATGCTACACGTGTTGAAATCAAAAAAATGAAAGGAGGGAGTACACGAGCGGGAAGCTCGCGCCAACGGGGAGAAAACTCTACCATGCAACTACGGGGCATCGCCCGGTATGGGGAAACCCAATCCGTAGCCCCGAAAGGGCGTAATATCATAACATCGGGCAACGCCCGGTGAAGTGAAAGGGGAATCCTCAGAGCCCAAAGCCCTGAAAGGGCGAAATAATTGAACTGCATTCGAAGCCAGTGCCTTATATGTCGCCCTTTCAGGGCTAGTCTTAGGTCGGTTACATGTGCGATAGGGCGTTGCCCTATCTTAGGATATGTCGCCCTTTCAGGGCTGGCCTTAAGCCTGTTAGATGCTGGAAGGACGTTGTCCTAGCTTAGGGTATGCCACCCTTTCCGGGGTTAGATGGTGATAGGACACTGCACTATCTTGGAGTAGGTTGCACTTTCAGGGCATATTCGCTTTATCATTTAGAAACCCAGATAATATCGCTTAATGTTTGTTGTCCTTCGGTAAACATAAAGGAATGTAATTGTTCCCGTTTAAAACCTGCAACATATTTTTCAATTGCATTTTTAAGCAAAGAAATTTCTGCTTTCAGTTTCCAATGCTCCCCATTTTCACTGTAAACCGCAATAAAAAGACGATTTTTGAGATGATATCTTTTTTGGGCGCTCTGGTTCTTGTAAAGCCATTCAATCAATTCGGATTTATGGGTTTGGGCATGTTCAAAAGTTTTCCCAAACTGTTCTGGGAAGACCGAGGTTTTATGGTCGAAAGGAATTCCGAAGAGATAAAAATCCTTTTCAGAATCTTTCGTCTCTTTTACGGGTTCTATTCCCTCTATCTCAGTAAAAATCTGTTCTACAGCCTTGGCACTCCAGAAGTTGTACCACCTATTTGCGGTATATTGAAAAATTTCATGTTTGTCCAAATGCCCTGTTTCAACAATGACTGCAATTTTTTCAATGAGTACTTCCCAATTTTGGGTTTTGTAGATAAATCGGCTATAGTGGTCCCAATCATTGTTTTGTTTTCGGAACCATTTATAAGGATATGGATGCCGTTTTTTCAGTTCCTTTTCAATATTTTTTAAATCCAGCTTCATAAAAAAAGAAACACAAAAGAAAATATCAAGACTATCCAAAGTAAAATTTCCTTGAACCAGATTTCCGCTACATCTTTTTGCCTGTAACCATCGCCCTGAATTCCTTCTATATAATTGGCACTGAGTATGGCGGTTGGAAAAAACAGAAAGATCATTTCCGAACCGTTTTTTACCGGACTGGAAAGAGCAATAGCCAAGGTTGTAACTGTAACAATGAAAAGCATCCAATAGTTGGGTCGTTCCTTCAATGGCACGGATACATAGCGTTGGAGCCTGTAGAAGCCTGTCCAGATCAACAAACCAAAAAAAAGTGATGTCGGGATGAAGATTTTTGGGGAATTGTAGGCATTGAAATCATATTCCACCGGTTGGTTCCACTCAAAAAACCAAGAAAAGGAATCGGTAACCAATAATTGATAAGTAGTATTTAGCACCAAAACGGTTAAAAACCCGACAATGGGAATAAGCATTTGTTTATAGGTGAGGTTTGGCTTTTGCAAAACTGCTATCCAAAGAGGAATAAAAAAGAGAAGACTCCAAAAATAAAATAAGGAAGCCACGGTAATCCATAAGGCGGCATCCAATATTTTCTTTTCGGAATTGCTATCTTTTCGCAAACTTATAGTTCGTCTTATAGCGAGCAACAAGAAGAATTGGGCAATGATTACTTCCCAGTTAAGAAAAATGACCGGGAACATTATTATAAAACAAGAATAAAAGAATATTGAAAACGCATTGCTGCGGGTGAGATGATTTTTACCCACGATAAAATCAATCAATATAATACATAGGATTATAACTCCAAGAACCATAGCCTCATATAGAATTGTGGCAATGCTTATTTCCTCAAAAGGTACATTGAACAATGTCCAAACAAAGGCAAAACCAACGAACGCTCCCAGTATCAAAAAGTGTACGGGCTTAGAATTTCCGAAAAAGCTTGTTAGCATAGGGGTAATTTTATACTTTTGCTATCTAAAGTTTAAAGATATGACTTGGAAAGGTTTGTGGGAAGGAATAGCTTCCTTTTTTGAAAATGTGCTTTTCATTCCTTATGATGCACTGCGTAATCTAGAATTGGACAGTTGGTTTTTTGCAAATGTTATTTCATGGATTCTATTGTTAATCGGTGCTGTCGCCTTTATATACTGGATGCTCCAATTGTCCAAATTTGATGAAGATACCCGAAGTAATTATACCTTCGACGAAACTCCTTGATTTTATTAAAGATCAAAACCAATGTCGCTACGATATTGCATCCTATCAAAAGATAGATTTTCTATGTTTTGATAGGATTTTTTTAATGCCTTTTTGAAATCAGCATCTAAAGACGTTACTGCCAAAACCCGCCCTCCATTGGTAAGGATTTTACCATTTTCAGATTTTGTGCCGGCATGAAATACGATGGAATCTTTTACAGTCTCTAATCCCGAAATCTCTTTTCCTTTTTCATAACCTTCTGGATATCCTCCTGAAACCAACATAATCGTTGCAGCCGCTCTTTCATCTATTTCCATTTTGATTTCATCTAATTTTTGATGGAATGTGGCTTCAAATAAATCTACCAAATCGTTCTTAATTCGAGGTAGGACAACTTCGGTTTCCGGATCACCCATCCTAACGTTATATTCTATAACATAAGGTTCGTTTTTCACCTTTATCAACCCAATAAAAACAAAACCTTTATAATCTATATTTTCTTCTACTAGCCCATTAATCGTAGGTTTCACTATTCGCTCTTCAATTTTTTTCATCAGTACCTCATCAGCAAACGGAACTGGGGAAATTGCACCCATTCCGCCTGTGTTGAGACCTGTATCGCCTTCGCCAATCCGTTTATAATCTTTTGCCGTTGGCAGGATTTTATAGTTTTTACCATCGGTCAACACGAAAACACTGAGCTCAATGCCGTCCAGGAATTCTTCGATAACCACTTTTGAGCTGGCTTCACCGAATTTATTGTGTGCCAACATGTTCTCAAGTTCCATTTTGGCTTCCTCCAGATCGTTCAAAATAAGAACTCCCTTTCCTGCTGCAAGTCCATCGGCCTTTAAAACATAGGGAGGTTGCAATTTTTCCAAGAATCTTTTTCCAGCGTCCAAGGATTTTGGCGTGAAGCTCGCATAGGAGGCCGTAGGGATGTTGTGCTGCATCATAAACTCTTTTGCGCGCTGTTTGCTGCCTTCCAATAACGCCCCGCGTTCTGAGGGGCCTATGAGCATCACATTTTTTAATTGGGGTGTTTCGGCAAAATAATCGGCGATTCCTTGGACCAATGGATCTTCTGGACCACTATTACCATTTCAATCCTATTTTCAAGTACACACTTCTTTACCGCTTCAAAATCGGTTACTTTAAGAGCTACATTGGTGGCAATGGAAGCGGTTCCGGCATTTCCGGGTGCTACAAAAAGATTTTTACAACGGTTGCTTTGTGAGATTTGGTGGGCAAAAGCGTGTTCCCGACCACCGGAACCAAGAATAAGGATGTTCATAGTTAGACTTTTTTTCTTACTCGATTTTTATTTCTGGATTTACCAATTAAAAACTGCTTCTTCAAAAATAACCCTCGAAAATGATTCTCAATAGGTTTCGTTTCCGAATTTGTTTCAAAACAGCAGTGTCAAAAATAATTGTTTGTAAATTGACCCACTAATTTTAGGGTGAAAACCTCATCAAAGAATTTTTAAATGTATTCCTTTTTTCTAAATCGAGTTGTCCTGCCCTTAGGCTCTATGATTTTCAGTGGAAATTATTCCCATCATTTAAGGCAATGGAAAAAGTTTGATGGAATGTCCGCAGATGAACTTGAGCGATTTCAGAAACAAAAATTATCTATAATCCTTAAGTATGCCACGACCAAGGTTCCATATTATCGCAATTTAAATTTGTCAAGCGAAGCGACTTTGGAAGATTTCCCAATTCTAACAAAAAGCATTTTAAGGGAAAAAACTGAAACTCTCATTTCCGAAGAATTCAAAAAAGGAAAACTGGAAAAAAACCACAGTAGCGGGAGTAGCGGTGTTCAATCCTTTACTTATATGTCTTTTGATCATAAGTTCTATCTGCGAGCCCTCCAAACCCATTGGTGGACCTGGAGCGGTTATAAGCCAGGAGAAAGGTTAATTCAAACAGGTATTTCACCGAATCGGACGCTACCAAAGAAGTTAAAGGATATTTTTTTTAGAACAATCTATCTGGAGGCATTTGCCTTAAACAGACAAAAAGTTATAGAGGTACTCCACCAAAGTGAAGGGGAGAAGATTAAACACTTGGCGGGATACCCATCTGCCTTAAACGAAATTGCTTTAGTGGCGATCTCGGAAAACAAGAGCTATAACTTTGAAAGTATAATCGCCTATGGCGATAAACTCTTTGAATATCAAAAAAGAAACTTTGCCACTGCATTCAATAATCCGAGAATAATCAACACCTATGGATGTGCGGAAGGCCTATTAATGGCCTGTCAAGCCGATTTGCCTTATTATTATATAATGTCTCCACACGTAGTAATTGAAATTGTGGATGACGACGGCAAAAGTTTAAAAGATGGGGAAAGAGGACATATTTTGGTTACTTGTCTTACTAATTTTTCCATGCCCTTGATACGTTATAAATTGGGAGATTTAGGGATTATTCTACCCAAGAAAGAATATCCGAAAAAACGAAGATTCAATTACCCATTACTTAAGGAAGTAACTGGACGAGAAACTGATGTGATAAAAGCACCGAATGGGAATATTTTAATTGTCCACACCTTCACGGGAATTATAGAATATTATTCTGAAATCAAACAATTTAAGGTTATCCAAATTTCAAAAACAGAATTATTAATAGAATATATTACGGATTCAAATAAGGAAATATCTGATTCTATAAAGGGGGAGATTTCGAAAAGACTTTCGGAGTTAATTGACAATTCGATGGAGATTAAATTTCATTTAGTTGAAAACATTGAGCCTACCCCTTCGGGCAAACCACAAATAATTGAAATAAGAAATTCCAATTGATTTTTAAAACCGTTAGATTTTAATCTGAAGAATTAGAATACGAGTTGATATTAAGTTTTCTGAATAAATTTCGGTCTGACGAAGAAATATTCCCATAAAAACCTTCCCATACTATAAATAGCCGTTGGCCAAGATTGACCTAAATGGTTTTTATAAAAAAGGAAATTATGTTTTAGCAATCCAATTTTATTTGTGCTGACCGAGTTTTTGTGTTTTCTATAAAATGCCAGATCAACGTGAATCCCAAGTGCAGGTTTTCCACTTCTTCGGATTGCCTCCAGCCAAAGTCCCCAATCTTGCCGTTTTCTGATTTCCGGCGAAAATACTTTACCTATTTTTTCGCTTCGGTACATTCCCGTAAGATTGCCGATATAATTATTGCTCAATTGTTTTTGGTAAGAAAGCACTGGCATTGCAACAACCATTTTTCCCAAGAGATCGCCATTTTCATCAACAAGCAGATAGCTGGAAAAAGAAACATTACAATCTTTTCGTTGCATAAAGTCGACCTGAATTTCAAGTTTATCGGGTGCCCAGAAATCATCTGAATCTAGAAAAGCAATATATTGTCCTTTGGCGCGCTCAATTCCTCTGTTTCTAGAAAGTGCGGGGCCTTGGTTATAGGGAAGTTTTTCATAAATAATTCGAGTATCCTCAAGATAAAATTCACGAGCAATTTTCCCGGAATTATCTGAAGAGGCGTCGTCCACTAAAATCAATTCCCAATTTGGATAGGTTTGGTTCTGAACACTCGTTATTGCCGCCTCCAAAAATTTCTCCGAATTGTAGATTGGTGTAATAACGGAAACTAAAGGATTGTCCATACCACTTTCAATATGCTTGTTCTTCTCCCCGAATAGCATTAAAAATAGTTTGGAAAACAATCTTAATGTCTAGGAATAAACTCCAGTTTTCAAGATAGAAAATATCGTATTTCACTCTATTTATAATATGGCTCTCGCTGTCCACCTCTCCACGAAACCCACTAACTTGCGCTAAGCCGGTTATTCCAGGTTTTATAAAATGGCGTACCATAAACTTGTCTATACGTTCGGCGTACATATGGGTGTGGCTGACCATGTGTGGTCTAGGGCCAACAACAGACATATCGCCCTTTAGAACATTGATAAATTGTGGAAGTTCGTCCATGCTGGTTTTACGAATAATTTTTCCTATTTGAGTAACCCGTTCATCTCCTTTTTTTATTTGGTGTAAATCAGCTAAGGGATTCGGTATCATCGACCTAAATTTATAGCAATAAAACTCTTTATAATCTAGACCATTACGCTTCTGCTTAAAAAATACGGGGCCTTTGGATTCCAATTTTATGAGGAGGCCCAGAAGTGGTGTAAGCCACGATAATATCCCGACAATTACCAAAAGGGATAGAACAATATCAAAGCTTCGTTTCAGAAATTTATTAATGGGCTCGTCAATGGGTATTTTGCGCAGTGACAATATGGGGAGGACACCATAATAGGAAAAATCGAGTTTTTTACTATAGATTTCCTTGTTATCGGGTAGAAATTTCAGAATTTTCAGGTTATTGTCCACAAATTCTATGAGCCTTGCCATTTCCTTATTGCTCAACTCAGCTACCGAGGCGTAAATTTCTTCGATATTTTCTTTTAGAACATAGTTCATACAATCTTCCAAAGAGTCACTTTCCGAACCTTTAACATCGAAGGTTTTATATAGTTTGTATCCATATACTGGATTGGTAGTGAAAAACTTTCGAAGTTGATCGGTTTTTTGATTTAATCCAATAATAACCACCTTCCGAACGTTACCTCCAAGATGCAAACGAAATTTTTTGAGTAGAAAATAAATTCCAAATTTCACAATGGCAATACATCCCATTACCACAAGGATATATTTAAACACTGTTGATGACGAAATAACAAATTGATTATAAAATCCAAAAAAGGAAAACACTATAAGCAGGAAGACCATCCCTTGTTTACCTAGCAATGACATGATATTTGCAAGGTGGGTAAAGCGATAGATTTCATAGAATCCAGATCGTAACGAAAGTAAAAGCCAAGCGATAGTTAAATAAACGACATAGTTGAAATATGGAAAAGATCCACCGAAAAATTGGAAAGCAAAAAAATGGATAATAAAAAGATATCTATTCCATAAGAAATAGGTCTTAAAAAACCTGAATATCTCCCACTTCTAAACATTCTTTCCTATCTGTTATGCTTTGAAAAATCTTTATGTTCACTTTTAAAAAGTTCTTCTTGGGAGATATTTTTAAAGTACTCATAGGTCTTTCTCATTCCTACTTCCCTTGTTACTTTTGGTTCCCAGCCCAAAATCTCCTTTGCTTTCGAAATATCAGGTTCTCGTTGTAGCGGATCGTCCTGGGGTAACGGCTTAAATACAATTTTCTGGTCGGTGTTTGTCAGCTTGATAATTTCCTTAGCGAAATCCAGAATAGTTATCTCACCCGGATTACCAATGTTAACCGGTAAATGATAATCACTAAGCAATAGACGGTACAAACCTTCAATCTGATCGTCCACATAACAAAAGGACCGAGTTTGCAGTCCATCTCCAAAAACGGTCAAATTTTCACCACGAAGTGCCTGTCCGATGAAAGCAGGGATAACACGTCCATCATTTAGGCGCATCCGGGGTCCATAGGTATTAAAAATTCGAGCAATCCTTGTTTCCATTCCGTGGGTTCGGTGATAAGCCATTGTAATGGATTCTTGAAATCGTTTTGCTTCATCATAAACCCCACGAGGACCTATGGTGTTTACATTTCCATAATATTCCTCTGTTTGGGGATGCACAAGGGGATCGCCATATACTTCCGAAGTAGAGGCAATCATAAATCGTGCATTCTTTGCCCGAGCCAATCCAAGGAGGTTATGGGTTCCTAAGGATCCTACTTTTAAAGTCTGGATTGGAATCTTTAAATAATCAATGGGACTAGCCGGTGATGCAAAGTGAAGAATATAATCCACCTTATCCGGTACGTGAACAAACTTGGTTACGTCATGATGGTAAAATTCGAATGCCTCTAACTTAAATAAATGTTCAATGTTTTTAATATCTCCAGTAATGAGGTTATCCATTCCAATGACGTGGAATCCTTCGGTTATAAATTTGTCGCAAAGATGGGAGCCTAAAAATCCGGCAGCACCTGTTATAAGTACTCTTTTCAATTTGGTTTATTTATTTAACTCGCAAAAATACGATTTGCAATTCTTTTATCTTCGTTTTATATCCTCGTTTTCCAAAAGGAATGCCCTTGACATAATTATAATTAATATAAACCCAATATAATAAGCTCCAATTTGTCTATGGAATACATTTTCGACCAGACAATACATTACAAGGATTGCCAGCATTGCCGTGGGAAGAAAGCGTTTCCGAACCGATAAAAAGCTGACGATTATGAATATTAAAAACAGCAATAAGGCTATAAAGCCGGCACTGAGGTAAAAATCCAGGAACTGGTTGTGGGTGTTGTACCTCCTCTCTAAGAATTTCGCCTTTTTTATAGGATCTGCTATCTGCGATTCATAGCAAGATACAAGTTTGTTTTCAGTGATATCGAATCCATTTCCAGTCAAGGTGAAACCTTCTTCATTTATAATTTTTATAGCACACTCCCAAACAACTGCGCGAAGCTCATAAGTTCTTGTATTCTCAATAAATGTAAGAGAGGTCTCAGATTTTCCATCCGAATCAAGTCTGTTGGCGCTTTCTTCCTTGATAAGAAAAAACAATCCTCCAATAGCTACGATTGCAATACCGGCAATAACCATTTTCCAAATCTTCCGTTGGCCATAAAACTGCCTGATCAATAAGATTACCAACAAGGAAATACCTGCAATTTTTGAGGCAATCAAGATTATAAACAATCCGTTGATGAGGATATTGGCTAAATGATAATTATTGTTAGGATGGAATTTTTTCTTAATGGACTGAAAGGAAATCAGGATACTGAAAGTGCTGAGCATTCCGAGATAGAGCCTATCGATCAACAAGGATTCCACAACTTGAGGGGAATTGCCCAGTTCAAAGTTTCCCGTAGCATCCGTTATTAGCACAAAGTTGTAAACCGAAAAAATAATGGCGGCCAAAGATGATAGAATAATGGCCATTTTTATTTTGGCAGCTGGCCCAGACGGTGATTTAACATCGGTCACTGGAATGTAGAGAATAGCCAAGCCCACCGCAATCAATACCTTCTTGATAATATTGAAATCTTCAACCCATCTTCCTGCGAAATATGAATTGATGCAGAGGTAGACAAAAAGACCCAAAAATACCGCAATCGGGAGGATCTTTACTTTTTTGAAATCCTCTTTTCTTATTGTAAATGGTAAGGCAACCAATAAAATTATCAAAAGTATATTAGGAAGTGCCCTAATGTAATTATCAAAAGGAAGGATGAGATAAAGCAGCAAAAAAGCATAAGGGTATATGGCGGCGAGCAGTATCCTCATTGGTGGCAGTAATTTTTTTTAAATTTTAGGGGAAGATAGAAAACTCAATCGAGATTTTGCGAAGTCTACTTCGTTTATTCCTTTAATTCCCCTTGCGATTGATACAGAAGAAGACTTTCGCGCAAGATAACAAGATAAATAGCCACGGAGGCATTATAAAAAAAGTTGCCCGCAAGAAATGAAATAATCAACAGAAGTATCAACACAAAAAAGATAAAAACATCATATATTTTAAATTGAAAAAAACTCTTAAAATAGAAATATCCATAACAACAGCTCCCTACAATTCCCCAAAAGAATATTATATCCACTATTTCCATTTGGGGACGTAATTCAAAATCGGAAACTCCACCGAACAAAAAATTCCAAAATCCCCAATTTTCCTGAATATAGGGAAGTGTTTTTTCCATAAAGAGTTGATCTCTAAGGGACAGAAAGGAAGTCAAAAGTCCGTTATTGACCCTTATAGATTGAAAAATAGGGTTTATGAAAAAAAGATAATATGCAAAACCCATTGAGGCAACTATAATTATAGACAGTAAACTCCATTTAAATATCTTGGAATACACATATTTTATGATGTAAAAAAGCCCGATGGCCATCAGGGCAAGGGCAATGGATTTGGTTCCAACCACCAATCCACTTAATACAACGAACCAGAATTTCCAATTTTTGATTACATTTTTTTGATGCCTCGCCAGAAAATAGCACATTCCGGTTATATAAAAATACGTACTGGTTGCAGAGGTTACCATTAATCCGTTATAGCCAAACCGGCCACCTGTATAGGTTTGGAAATATCGAATCTCAAAAATCAATCCCACCAAGACCAGCACACTATTGAATATTAATATAAATTCAAAAAAGTTTAAAAGTTTTAGTTTGGGGGTCGCCGTTTGGACAGTAAAGAACCCAAAAACGACAATTGGGAAAAGGTACTTCAAAAAATAAATAAACACGGACCATTCAAAAGGGTTCGAAATAGTCAATTGACCAATACCGAAAATAGCCGATAAAATAAAAAGATAAATTATTTCCTTTTTTCTAAAAATGAGTATCCCCACAAAAGCAAGCCCCAATACTAGAGCCTTGACAGCGGCTTGAATTCCACTTTTCTCCCCGATGGACAAAATGGAGTATTTCGTACTGGCTTCGGTTAAAAAGAAAACCATCAATAAAAAAATGAGGATAGCTTCAGAATTTCCGTCTATCACATCTTTTAAATATTTGATCCTTCTTTTCATGCTATTGTGATTCTTTTTCAAGATTCCAGTTTGTTGGTGCGGGTCTATAAAACATTAGGCCCAAACATGCGCCGATATAAATTCCTGCAATACCAGAATTAAATACGTGACCTGCAATAGATGATTCTAAAACCATCACAAAAAGCATTAGCAAAACTAAACGCCCGTATGGATATCCATTTCGATACTGTATGTAAGCTTTTAAAAATAGGAGGATAATGACGATCAGAAAAATAATAAGACCTAAAAGACCATAAGAGAAAAATATATCCAAAAAGTCAATTTCAATTACGTTTCCCAGTTGACTTTCATAAAGGTTAGGTCCACCCCCAATGATCTTTTCTACAAAGTTCCATTCGTCCATATAAATGGGCATCATTTTTTCGACCCGGAGGTTTCTTTCGGAAAAAATAAAAGTAACGAAATCCCATTTTCGGTAGAAATAATTGATTCTTTCCATTATCAAAGAACCCATTAAAAGCTTAAAGGCGAAGTAAACGGTTAGAGGAATCAAAACGAGTATGGAAATTACCCAGATAATGATTTTCCGCACGGATATTCTGTTGATATTCTCCGCATTTGCTATGATCAGGACCGTTACCAGAGCGATGCCGAGCATCGCGGTTTTTGAGGTTATTGTAATTCCTAAGAATAAATTAAACAAGAAAAAGAAAAAAAATGAGGTCTTGGCTTTTTTAATCTCAAAAAGCTCATAGGCTATCATACCATACAATATCAAATGTAAGGCAGAGATTTCATTGCCCGCATAAAAAAAGCCTGTAGTACCGGTATTGTCGTAATCATAAAATGGAAAGCCTAATCCAATATATTTCAAAAGGATATTGATAGCAAAAACAATATAGGAAAAAACCACCCAGTTTCTTATTAGTGTTCTGGTAAATTTTCGTGGAAACGCATATACCCTACTAAAATAAATAAAGACGAGAAAGACACTTATGTATTTAGAAGTTTTGATTAAATCGTTTACCACAATTCTTGTGGTAATCGTATCATTAAAAAAAAATTCCAGAAATGATGGAAGTGCAAAGAGAATAAATACCCCTATCAAGAACATAAAATCGAACTTAGGCCTTATGCCAAGACGAATAAAAACCAATAATAAGACAAAAAGTTTGTAGAGCTGTCCAATAGAAATTGGCAATTCAATACCCCGCTTTAACAGAATTCCATTGATCATATCTACGGGCAATAAAAAGAACATGGCCAAAATAATGAACCAATCAAAACTAAAGAATGCTGTGGTTTTTGTGCTGGTCATTCTAGAAATTCTTAATCAAATGAGTCAAATTTTTATTAAAATCATTTGAATTTGATCTAAAGGAATTGAGTTTATATTGTTGAATGTTTTTTATCTTTTCCTCTAGATCTTCCAAGTTCCTATTTAATGGAATAATTAATTTCATTTTGGTGAAAGCATGCAGGATTTCAAGTTGATGATCATCAATATGTTCATCATACTTTGCAAGTCTTGGTGCCACAATTACTTTTTTACCACTCTTTAGGGCAGTAATGATGGAACCAGTGCCGCCGTGACTTATAATAAACCGGGCAGCGTTCATATAATTGTTAAACGCTTCCTTATCCAAGAAAGGGATGCATTTTATATGTTCCGATTGAAACTTATTATTTCCTATTTGAGCGACGACTTCTTCCCGAATGGCATTGTTTTCAATAGCTCTATCCACGGCTTTTAGAAGTCGGATAAAATTAAAATTTTGGGTGCCGAGAGTAACAAAAATCATACTTAATAAATTGGTCCAAAATACTTTGCTTTGGGGTATAAATCTAGCAATACTTCCCATTGCACAACAAAGATATCGGCCAAAGGATAACAAAGCTTTCCAGTAAGGGTTTTTGAATCGGTCCTCGAAAAGGTTTCGATAAAAATCAATTTTTTTCCAAATAGCTTACCAATAAAAAACATCGGGATTACGCATCCTGCGCCAGTGGTAACAATAACCTGTGGTCTGACTTTGAAAAATATAATGACTGATTTAACAAATACGCCTATAAAAACAAAAGGAAAACTCCATTTTTTCTGTCTCGAAAAAAAAGGGAGATAGCTCAGGTTTTTATATTTGGTCTTTAAATCCCGGGTTGTGTGATTTCTTTCTGTAACAATATAAGAATCAAAAGTATCCATGGTTTGCTCCAAGCCCAACAATTGTTCTAAGTGGCCTCCAGTGCTGGCAATAAATAAAACCTTTTTCATTTTAGGGGTTTTCTCATAAAGGTTAGAAGCAAAGCCATCGTTAGATAGCCCATTGAACGGTACATATAATTTTCAAAAATAAATACCATCATTATCCCTACAAGAAAGGAAATTATAAAAAAATCTCTTCGTTTAATAGCAATTATTAAATTGATGCAAAAATAAAATAACAATAAGAACAACCCCACAAAACCCTGTTCCAACAAATAAAAAAGATATTGATTATGCGTATTATACTTTCTTTTCAAGGATATATATAATCCATGGTCTTCATAAGTTTTATCCAATACGGTGCGCTCACTTCCCACTCCGTATCCAAGAATGGGTTTCTCCTCAATGACTTCCCAAATAGCAGTCCAACGTGCAATACGGGAGTCATCGGCCGCTCTATTGTTTATTTCGGATCCCATATTTTCAGGATTGGTATCCCACGCCAATTCAATTGATAATCTTTGTAAGACATAAAAATTCCGAAGTTGGTAATTGTACGCATAAATTCCAATTAATAAAAACCCCACCATTCCAACACCATAAATAATCTTCCATTTTTTTGAAAGGTAGAAAAAGACTGCAAGAATTTGGAGTGCATATAAGAATAATCCAACCCGGCTCATTGTGAGGAGAAGACCGACAAAAAAGAGTAGGAGTAACAAACCTTTAATATAAACCTTTAGCGACTTAGAGTTAAACACCAAATAATTTGCAAGAAGAATCCAAATTGTATAATAGGTGGGATGAGTCTTTATGGGATTTGTGAAATTATAGTAGGTAAATTGAAAGGAAAATATTCTTAAGAAAGATTCTTCTCCAGAGTTATAAAAACTAATTGCTAATCTAACTAACAAATAGAGGAGAGAACCCGCTACACCGGCTATTAGGCCCGAAGAAATAAAAATCTTGGCTTTTCCCCTTAACGATTCAGAAGAAAAAATGTAGGCCAATGACAGCACCAAATAAGGAATAGCGATTTCAACTAAGTTAAAGGCTCCTTTCTTATAAGGTGAAAATAGCGCGCCAATCAACATCCATATAAAGAAAAAAGAGGGTAGGACCAAGAGCTGTAACCAATCTTTCGTTCGTGGAAAGTTTCTACGAACGCTGGATTCCATAACAATCCCACCTCCGAAGACCAGAAAAAGGATATTAGCACCTGCTGGAGAAACTGGCAATATTAAACATCCAAGAAACAGTATTATCAGAAATCCTTTTTCCATTCTTTCTTGTCTAATATAGCAACTGTTCAAATTTATGGTATAACTCGGCAGCTACCCTTTTTCTGTCGTATTTCTTTGCAGTTTGGATGGCTGCATCTTTCATCTGTATCTTTTCATCTTTCGTCAGATTATAAAATTTAAGGATGTTATCAGCCAGTTCATTTTCATTTCCGGGAGTAAAGAAAAATCCATTTTTTTTGTCCTCAATAAAAGTTTTAAGTCCGGCAATTTCACTACCTATAACTGGCACACCACACGCCATAGCTTCCAAGCCAACTAATCCCAAACTTTCACTGGCTCTATTGGTTGGAAAAATAAAGAGATCCAAATCATTATAAAGAATATTCAACTTCTGATGGGAAAGAATGTTTAAATAATCCACTTGCTTCTCGAGATTGTATTTTCTCATCAAATTTTTCATCTCTCCTACTTTACTTCCCATGCCCGCGATGGAAGCTTTAAAAGGAATGTTTTTATTTTTTAGTTTCGCCAGGGCATTCAAAAAGGTGTTCCAACCTTTATCATCCTCAATTCGGGAAACAAAGCCCAAATGTAAAATTTCATTTTTAGAAACGTTTTTATAATTAAAAACTGAGAAGTCTATCCCCCCAGAAGGAGAAACATATATTTTTGGATCGGGAAAACTAGGAAAAACATCATTTATGATCTGTTTGAAATAAGTGGAAGGCACCACCAATAAATCCGTTTCTTTCAAAAGCTTATTATTACACCATTTTAAGATGTTTTTGTTGTGAACAAGAACATCTGAGCCGTGCACGTTAATAACGAATTTCCTCTTCTTGCCGAACAAGGTTTTCGCAATCAATAATCCAGGGGAAGAATGCGAAATGAAATGTACATAAATCAGATCAAAATCGTTCTTGCGATATGCTGATATGATTTCGGAATAAAACTTTTTATATTTTTTAATTTTATCCCAACCCGATTTTGCCCGACCTGAAATAACGGCTTTGTGAGATATTTCTGCACCGAGGTTTTTCAACTCGTTTTCGATGTTTTTTACAAAAATCCCATAATCCTGATCGATTTGGGAAGGGTATAAATTCGAAATAAGAAATATCTTCATTGTATTTAACTAAGGGATATAAAAGAACCGTCTTTAAAACTAATCTAATACTAAAAATCAAACTTCGTAAAAGTGCATTTTAATTCCCAAAAGAACTGACAGTACAGAAAATCGATTTCTGTATTCAAAGATATCATCACGATAAATATTTGTTAAGTCAGTTTTGAGCTCGGCATCTGTTATAAGATTGATATTTTCATTAAATAAACGATCGAATTCCTTTAAGATTGTCGGATCATTTTTAAGCCAAATATTAACGGGGCTCATACTGTCATAAGGCAATCCCATATATTTTTTACCTCCATTGATGTATCGTTTTGCCAATCGTCCATATTTAATATTAAAAGCTGAGTTTGGTTTGAGTCCGATTTTATCCCATTTATAATTAGCTATTTGCGGGTGTTTGGCTTTCAACCATTCAAAATAGATTCGTTGGTTGATTTTATAAGAAGTGGGAATGGATAACACCAAATCTAAAAAGGCTTTATCATAGAAAGGCGAAGCAAGATCAATAAAATTGTTGAAAATCTTATCGCCCATTAAAGTTCCATTTACTTGGCGCTGCTCGTACGTAAACTCATCGTTATCCGTATGATTATATTGTTGAATTATATCATTTAAGAAAGGAACCTTTGGAAGGATATTTTTCTGATTGACAAATCCCATTAATCCAATTTTATCGATATTATCTTCAATATTAAAATTGGGTTTTATAAATGAACCAGTAGCCGTATCTCCTAATTGACCTGAATGGACCATGCCATATTTTGTAAAATCCAAAGGTTTAAAAGCATTGTATATAACCGCATTTGCAGTGAAATAGGTTAATCCATCCGTCGCCTTTACATAACGTTCTAATGTGTTTTCATAGAAAAAGTGTCCGTTAAAAAGATTGAATTGACCGTGGGAATAGAAGTTTTCTTTGGCGATTTGTTGTGCAATTGTGACATCGCTAGATTTTGGATCACCATAGGTGTAAGTATTTATTTTTTCAAAACCCAACGATTTTGCCAGCATAAGGTTTACCCGCGAATCCATACCACCGCTTATCAATCCAAAATGTTCATAGCCATTTGTCCTATCCTTTTCCCATTCTTCCTTTACGGCATTCGTTAGCAACAGATCCATTTCATCGATTATTTCGGGAAGGGGGATCGGTTTTTCTTCTCTCTTAAATTTATAATAGGAAGTTTCTGTATATTCTTTTTTAAGAGGATTAAAAACTAATGTAGAACCGTAGTTCAATTTCTTTATTTCCTTGACTGTGGTAAAATTATAAAAGCTTTGACCATATAAGGCCACTGCATAAATTCCGTTGTAATCGTGGTTTAATGAAATTCCGGCAGCTCTCAATATTTTTGAAAGCACATGCATTTCCGAAGCGAAGGCAAAGCCCTGAACTGGATCGAAATAATAATATAGAACGCGCGTGGATAAAATATCATTAAAAAGTAAGATCTCCTCAGAACTTTTTGTGAAAATAAATCCGCTGAATGACCCCTTTAATTTGGAAACAAAGTCCCTTCCCCTTTGCTTGAATTCTTTAATAAATTCTTCCGGATTAAAAATGTCGGAATAGTTAATTCCCTCAAAACAGAGAATAAATTCTTCATTTTCGAATAAAAATCTATCTTTTTGAAATTTATCCAAAACCGAACGACCAAAAAGACAATCTTTAAATGAAATTTCTTCTCGGATTACATTCGCAAAATCAGAATTATAGAAACTTTTGAATATTTCCTTTTGGTTTGAATTTTTCAGTTGAACTCCGTATATCCCAGCCATTAGTTAATATTAATTTTTAGAACTATTTAAAATAAATAATACTACTCTCCTTTTTAGAAACATTGCCTTACAAACATACCGAACTATAGGATTAATTGCAGTTGCTTTTTCTAATCCGTACCCAAACGTTTGTCAGCAGTGAAATAAGAGAAAAATATAACTCCTAGCTTTCTGCGATATGTTTCATCCTAAAAAATATGAATCTAAGAAAGAAGATAAATGCAAAAAGTCCAACCAAGTAAATAGGATACTTTAATGTCCGAGAATACCCCCTTTCCTGTATATCATAGTTCATAAAGACAACCTTAACCGGTGCTGTATAATCACTTAAACGAACATCTGCATCTAAAAGCTGAGTCATCATTTGCTGTTTAAACGAAAACAAGTTTGAAAGGTTATTATTATCTGAAATTACCACTCCCGTATTCTGATTTTTGGAAAATCCATTCGAAATAGAAGCTAGTAAAGTATCAATTTGATTGAACATTTTATTGTATTCCCTTACTTGAAAAACAGCATTCTCCTTAAATATGGTTTGATAGTTCAAAAAGTGCTGATTGGTATTCCAGTATGCAAATATTTGAGGTATAACCACTTCTGATAAATCCTCACCCTCCACTGTAAATTCAATTTTGTGGTACTTAAAGTATTTACTGTTGGCCAAATTTTCAATAAAAGCATCCAAGTCCTGATTTTGATATAAAATCCTGAACACATCAAGTTGCTCTCGAGATTGGGTCATGGTTCGATAAATATCAGGGATGGGCTCAATTTTAATTCCTCTTACTGATCTAAAGTTTTCTCCTAAAATCGATTGTAAATAAATTGTATCACGAGTTCGTACCCTATCGTTAAATTCTTTTATAGTACTATATAAATAATCTACGCTACCATAATTGGGAATTACAATTCCCTCACTTTTAAAGGTTTTAATTGTAGATATTTCCGTGAAATATCCCCAACCAATACCGATTATTATCAATATCAAGGTAATTATCCAATACCTTATAAAAAAACTTATAACGATAAAAATCAGCTTAATAATTCTTTTTAGGAAATTCTTGAACTTCCTAAACAAGTAGTGCATATCAATTTCTCCCGATTCATCCCGTTCTGCCATAAAATATCGTTTTAAAAATTATGTGCTGTATTCATTGTTAAGTTTTATCGACTTCCTTGCCAATCTATGAGTCTTAGGTTTAAAATGCTATAATCCCTCGTATTCGTACAAATACTATTTTGTGCTTTGTAGCAAAAGTACGGTAATGGTTTGTTTTTGCAAGTTTTGCATCTTCTATTTTCACCAACTGCCCGAGCATAATTCCTTCATGATTTCCCATAGTCTTTAAAACTGTAATGCAAGGTGGAATGAACCTATTTACCAAGGTCTAAATTTCGTGTAAAATTTATTTGCCAGAAATGGATTTAAAAAGACGAGAATCCGCAACGAAATTTTGGTTGGTTTATTGGTAAGTATCCTCCATCGATATTTTTTATAGACCTTCTTAAAATTTAATAGATACTCCCGTATTTCTTTATTCTCAGTATCTTCGAAATAAAGAGGACCATTTAGAAAATTGTAATTCAACAACTTCTGAATTCCCTCTTTCATTTCTAAAGTTGTAGCCAAAGAATAAAGTCTATCCAATTCTAGCGTTAAACCAATATAACCTCGAATTTTATCGATGGTAGCTCCAGATGTCATTGTTGAGTTGGGACGAATAAGATAATTGTAAATAAATAATTCTGTGTTCTTTACTCGTTCTGCATTCATAATAGCTCTTACTACAAAATCCTCGTCTTCAAATTTTCTATCAGCATATAGAATTTTGTTTTCAATCAGAAGCTCGCGTTTCCAGACTTTATTCCAAACCATTACTGAGATGTTTCCGGCTTTCTTCCAATATTTACCACCAGGCAAAACCTCATTTACTGGTATAAAATTTATAGGGAACTCCGTAACTTGGGAATCAGATAAACGAAAATGTCTTGCTTCCAAAATGTCCAGATCGTCAACAACTACTTGGTCATATAAACTTTTCAGAACATTTGGTTCTAAAAAATCATCACTATCCACAAACAATATATAATCTCCCGTTGCGTGCTGTATTCCCCAATTTCTGGCACTGGCTTGATTTTGATTATATTCAAATTTATTTAAAATGATTCTTTTGTCAGTATTTCTTAGCTTCTCAACAATTTCCACTGAATTATCAGTGGAAGCATCATCAACAACAAGAATCTCGATATCTTTTATATCTTGATTCAGAATGCTTCTTAAACATTTTTCTAAAAACTCTGCCGTGTTATACACAGGGATTATAACTGAAAATTTAGGCTGCATTTAATTTTTTTCTTATTGAGATTAATAAATAAAACAAGGATACCGACATTAATAATATCTCTGAAAGTATTCTAATGTAGGCAACTCCTTGCAATCCATAAAGAGGTATAAGGAAATAACTTCCTGTGACAACTGCGACTGTAAAGAATACGTGAATCCATAAAAACAGTTTGTCTTTGTTCAAGCTCAATAGACCTTGATAACTAAATAGATTATTCAAAATTGTAAAAACAGGTAAAAATGCTAATATCTGAAGTGTTGGTGTTGCATAAACAAAATCACTTCCAAAGATTATTCTAATAATTAATTCGGCAAAGATAAATGTAATAAGTCCGATAATGAGTGTAATAATAGCAACGGCTATTGAAGCCTTTTTCATATGGCTTACAAATAAATTCAAATCTTCTTTGGCCGTTTTGGTGATAAAGGGAAAAAATGCCTGACTGAAGGGTAGTAAAATGAGAACTTGAACCGTCATCACTAATTTATACGCTGTTGAATAAGCTCCAACTTCCATATCGGTTCCAAATTTTTGCAGTAAAATAAAGGCATAACTTACAAAAAATGAAACCAATATTGTAGTGAGAAAAACATTGAAACCCTCTTTAAACTGCTTTAAAACGTTTTTAAAATAAGGTGTCCTAAGCCGATAATTAAATTTGGAATAAAGAATATATAGGGCAACAAGTCCAATAACTATTTGTGCAATAGATAAAAATAAATTATAGATCCAATAATCGCTGCTTTGCTTAATGAAAAATATTACACCGCTAATAACTATAAGTTTAATTCCAAAGTTTATATAAGCGATTGTTGCCAGTTTTTCCATTCCCTGAAAAAACCAAAGCGGAAAGAGCAAAAACCCAAAATTAATTAGATAGGTAACCCAAAGTAGGGAAGATTTTTGGCTTAACGTTCCATCAAAATAAAGGAGACACCAGAAGATTAAGGTTGCAATCAGAAATAAAATAAATTTTGCAATGAATATATTGGTTATTAATTCATTGATTTTCTCCTTATTGCTGCGGTGAATAGATACCTCGCGCGTAGCAGTAAGATTGAATCCATAATCTATTAATATCGTAAAATAGAGAACAAATGTACGAGCGTACTCTAATTTTCCATAATTTTCAATACCGATAATTCTACTTATATATGGTACTATTAATAAAGGAATTACGAAATTGGCAATTTGAATCAAACCCAATGACGACATATTCTTAAATAACGCCGACTTAAAAATTACATTCATTGGTTTATCTTAGTTGTTACCGTTGGAGGATTAAAGATGTTAGATGTCGTTAATTATTAAATACACGATAAATAATAATCTAGAATCTGACTTTTTCTCCAAGTATTTTGCTCCGCCAACAACAATTTCTTTTTAATTAACGATAGTCTTTTTTAATACCAATTTTAGACTTTCATGCCAATCTCTAGATTTTAGCTTTAGGTTGGTGTGCGCCGACGTATTGTCCAAAACACTATAGGTCGGCCGTGCGGCAAAAGTACGGTAATGGTTTGTTTTTCCAAGTTTTGCATCTTTTAATTTTCCCGTTTGCCGGAGTATCTCTTCCGCAAAGCCATACCAAGTTGTCTCGCCGCTGTTGCTGTAATGGTAAACGCCATAATCCTTGTTTTCTTGCACGATCACTTTTAACAGAGCCTTGGCCAAATCGTTTGCGTTTGTGGGTGTTCCCGTTTGTTCTGTTGTAATAGTGAGTGGCTTTCCTTCCTTAAAGTATTTTAAAATGGTTTTCAGGAAGTTATGTCCGTATTGGGAATAGAGCCAGGAAGTTCGAAAAATAAAATACTTATCACAGATTTCTTGGAGGTATAGCTCTCCCTTCAGTTTGGAACCGCCGTAAACATTGATGGGATTGGTTTGATCGCTCTCCAAATAAGGAGACTTCTTTTTGCCATCAAAAACATAATCCGTAGAAATGTGAAGCAGTACAGTGTCATTTTCCTTACAAACTACCGCAAGATTTTTTACAGCCTCCGCATTGATGGAAAAAGCCTTTTCCTTTTCGCTTTCCGCCTTTTCAACATTGGTGTAGGCAGCAGTATTTATGCAATGTGAAAAGTTATTGTTTCTGAAGAAATCTTTGATCGAATCAGCATTTTCAATGTTGAGATCTTCTTTTGAGGCAAAGACAAATTCGAGAGCGGGAAACTCGGAGGCGGCATCTTTTATACATCTTCCCAATTGTCCGTTTGCGCCTGTGACCAGTATTTTATTTTTTCCTCCCAAACTTTTTTAGCTATATTATTTATGGATTTTCTTCAGTTCTTTTACAAAATACTCTTCCAGTTCAGATTTGGAAATTATCTCCTTGGGGTCAAGATAAGCTTCCATATTATCCTCCGAAATATCCTTGGTATAGGTTATTGTTTCTAAGTAAGTTATAGGTGAAAGGTTGGGATTAAGTTTTCTGGTAAGGTCAAAAATGGTTTTAAGAGGAATAAAATATTTTGATATATAGAACAAATCATAATAATCTCTTAGGGTATTTCGCTGGGCAATGGCAGAAAGCTTTAAAACGGCTATAGTGTCAATATTTGCAATACGAGTGTTTCGAAATAAAAAGCTGAGAGGTCGGACTTTAAAAGGAAGAGCAATTGTGCCTGTTGAAATAAAAGTAACCTTGCAATCATTAATAACAAAATCCAACTGGTAATCTTTATCGTCTCTAATAATTCGATAATCTGGAAAAACTTTTATCATCTCTCTTTTAATCAACGAATTATTTAGGGTTGGACTGTCCAAAATAAAATCTAGATCTTCCGAAAGACGATGATGAATCTGAATAGACAAGGCAGTGCCTCCAATCAAGGTATATTGATTTATAAAATTTGAATTGGAAATTCGATCAAACACCGAAAGAGTGTTTGGCGGCATACCTTTACCGAGATCGTCTATTTCCATTACAATATTACCTTTTCAATAAAATGAACACGCTTTGGGTATTTAGCATTCAGAGTTTCCAAAACTTTGTGAATTTCCTTTTTTGAAAATAATTTTTTCATTAAAAGCATGTCTTCTATTTCCCCATAAAGCGAGACCTGACTAATAATCAACGCATTGGGCAAGTCCGCATTTTTTTTATAAGACCAAAAAATATGTGGAGAAAATTTTGAAATATCCATTTCTTAATCCAATTTATTGAATAAGGCCAAATTGAAAACCACCTCTACTCCCTTTTCAAAAGAGAAACCGCTTCCTCAAAACTGAGAAGTCCCATATCCTTTTCTGAAATAATAAACTCTTCCTTTGGAAGATGCCAATCCAATGCCAAGGTTGCGTCATCAAACTTAATCCCGCCTTCGAAAGCACCATCGTAAAAATTATCGCATTTATATGAAAAAATAGATTCCTCAGATAAGGTGATAAATCCATGCGCGAATCCTCTTGGCACAAATAGCTGACGGTGGTCCACATCATCGAGAATAATAGAAAATGATTTACCAAACGTTTCAGAATCCGGTCGGATATCAACAACAATATCCAATACTTTTCCCTTGACCACATTAATAAGTTTGGCCTGCGCCATTTCACCGTATTGAAAATGAAGTCCGCGCAAAACGCCTTTTGTAGAAATAGATTGATTATCCTGTACAAATCGGATCTTTAAACCGGTTATTTTCTCGAATATCTTTTGATTATAGGTTTCGTAAAATATTCCACGCTTATCCTGAAAAACCTTTGGCTCAAGTATAAAGCAATCTTTTAATGGGGATTTCTGTATTTTCACGATTTATTCGTTTTGAAGTAAATGTTTTCCGTAGCCGCTTTTAAGTAAAGGTTTAGCCAAAGCATTTAATTCCTTTTTGGAAATATATCCCATTTCATAAGCAGCTTCTTCAATAGAACCCACTTTTAGTCCCTGTCTCTCCTCAATCACTTCAACAAACTGGGCGGCCTGCATAAGGGAAGAAAATGTTCCGGTGTCCAACCAAGCAGTTCCTTTGTCAAGAATGCTTACATTCAGTTTTCCTTTTTTCAAATATACATTATTCACATCAGTAATCTCAAGTTCACCACGGGCGCTGGGTTTAATGTTTTCGGATATTTCAACCACGCTGTTATCATAAAAATAAATTCCTGGAACAGCATAGTTGGATTTTGGTTTATCGGGTTTTTCCTCTATGGAAAGTGCCTTTCCATTCTTATCAAATTCAACCACGCCATATCGTTCTGGGTCCAGCACGTGATAGGCATATATTATTCCGCCATCTGGATCGCTATTGGACTGTAGCAATTCCTTTAACCCGGATCCGTAAAAAATATTGTCTCCTAATATCAATGCGACTTTATCTCTCCCAATAAATTCCTTTCCGATAATAAATGCTTCTGCCAGACCATTGGGATTTTCCTGTTCCGCATACTGAAAATTGCAGCCTAGCTTTTTACCATCTCCCAAAAGTTGTTTGAAAAGTGGCAGATCTTTAGGTGTAGAAATAATCAAAATATCCCTAATACCTGCATACATAAGTGTTGACAACGGATAATAAATCATCGGTTTATCATAAACGGGCATTAATTGTTTACTTATGGCCAATGTAATTGGATGTAAACGCGTACCAGATCCGCCGGCTAATATTATTCCCTTCATAGGTGGTTTTTTTGCCACGAATTCACGAATAGGGTTTTAAAACCATCGCGACTTCGTTGTTTAAGATATTTATCTAGCCCCATTCTCCAATTGTCATTTTAAAACTTACAGTTTCCAACTTTTCGCGGGAAAATCTGTTAGATTGATTTTTTATATTTAAAACAGATCGGAATACGAACCGATCCTAATCAGCTTTATGGTTTTTGGAGCTTCTATTTGGAACCAAATAATCAGAAGATCCGGTTTTAGATGGCACTCCCAGTTGCCGTGATATTTGCCCTTTAATTTATAAAGTTTCATCTGGGGAGAAATACCTTTTACTCCTTGGGATTTCAATATATTTAAGATTTGAAATGTTCGTTTAAAATCTCCGACATCCCTTTTATGTCAAATGTAAGAAATAACAGATACAAGTGTTATCTATAGTCTATCCCTATTCTCCAAATACCAGGCAATTGTCTTTTGGATTCCTGTTTCAAAGTTTTCTTTTGGTTTCCACGCCAGTTCATCTTCAATTTTGGAAGCGTCAATAGCATATCTAAAATCATGACCGGGACGATCCTTTACAAAGGTTATTTGTTCTTTATACGAAATTTCCTTTGGAAGCATTTCATCCAACAATTCACAGATAATGTTTGCAATATAAAGGTTTTCACGTTCATTCTTACCGCCGATATTGTAGGTTTCCCCGAGTCTTCCCTTTTGGAGTGCAAGATAAATACCGCTACAATGATCCTCTACATAAAGCCAATCCCGAACGTTTTTGCCGTCGCCATAAATGGGAATAGGTTCCCCAGAAATTGCCTTTCTGATTATTGTAGGAATCAATTTTTCCTTATGCTGATTGGGACCGTAATTATTTGAGCAATTGGTGGTAACAACGGGCAATCCATAAGTATGGAAATAACTGCGCACAATAAAATCGGAAGATGCTTTGGAAGCACTATACGGACTATTGGGTGCATAGGAAGTCTTTTCGGTAAACAGACCAGTTTCATCCAAAGTTCCATAGACTTCATCTGTAGAAATATGAAGAAAACGAGCATTCCTAAATTCATCCTTTAATTCATTCGGGCCGGTCATCCAAATTTTATAGGCTGATTGAACTAAATTGAAAGTTCCCACAATATTCGTTTGAATAAATTCCGAAGGACCCGAAATGGAATTGTCCACATGACTTTCTGCAGCGAAGTGAACTACCTTTTGAAATTGATGGTTGGAAAATAATTTTTCTATCAATCCTTCATCACAAATATCTCCTTTTATAAAAGTGATTTTATCTGAAACGACTTCCAAATTCTTCATATTTCCGGCATAAGTAAGCTTGTCCAGCACGAAAATATCATCATCTGAATTTTTGAGGATATATTCCACATATTTGGAACCAATGAATCCTGCTCCTCCGGTAATCAGTACTTTATCGCTTTTCAAAATTATTCTTTAGGGTTGTCTAAAATCTGATTTAACATCTTTTCTGTAATCAAATAGGTCGGTTTTACTCCCGTTGTGCCCAAGCCACCAGAGGCTAAAGTGCTTCCGGTTTCTAGTGGATTATCCGAAGCGTAATATGCATATCTCACTTTCACATCTAAACTAATACTGCGTCTAATTTTGGAAGCAGCTTGAATAGCTTTTTGATAATGGGCACCTTCCATTTCCAGACCAATAACATTCCAAGTAGAGTTGTGGAAGAACTTCAACACATCTCTATTTTGAAGGGAAGTTCCCAATACGGAAATCATTGTTCCGGCGAAAACTTTTACATCGTCGTCCTTAAATTGTGATTTGTCCAATTCATTTTCAAAAGGATAATTATCAGCTGTCCCCTCAAAAACATGTGCAGATGGAATCATAATATCACCTTTTCCTCCTTCCAGAATGCCTGCTTTACCCATAATAGAAACGGAAGAAACGTTTAAGAAGAATTGCTTGTTGTGGAAATCCGTGTAAGGTTTCAATAGCTCGTCCATGGTTTCATAAGCCTGCTCTCCAAAAGCGTAGTCCATTACAATTATGACGGGTTTTTTGAAGTTTTCAAGATCTTTCAATCCTTCGGTATAAGCATTGTTTTTAATTTTGGAAGTATCGAATATTTGGACGTCAATATTAGTTCCGCTGCTGTCTTCAATAAATATCATTCCTTGTGAGGCTGCGGTTTTCATCACCTTTGCTCTAAGAGCCAAACTGGTTGGACTGCTCAAAGTTTCAAAAACCTGAAGCGATTTCTTTTTCGAAAATTCCTGTGGCAAAGCTTTTTCAGCAAATAGCGTATTCATCACACTGTGCATATTCGCACTAATAATGTGCAATGGACGCTCCAACAATCCATTTTCCTGCAAGGTTTGCTTAATTCGATGCGCCCATTGTTCGCCATGGATATGATGGCCCAGGCGTTCACGAAGGACGGGGCTAAAAGTAATGATGCGTTTGTCGTCGTTCACCACCTCAGCCATAGCCAACTTGCCCATAAAATATATAATGCTGAAAAAACGATTTTCATTTTTTTCATGGGCAAAATAAGGAAAGGCATTTTTTATTTCCTCAAAAGTGCGTCCCAAGAAATTGGCGGTATGCGTTAGAGCCACTTCCTTTTCCTCTTGGGTAAGTTCTCCATTTTTTTGAACAACTTGTTCCAGTTTTTTCCAATCCCGGATAACTTCCCCGTTTTCATTGATCAAAACCTGCTTCATTATTTTATGTGATTCAATGAAAAGGAAAGTCAAATGGGTAAGAATATCATAAATTTCAGATCGGCCGCGAGTAATCTCAATATTCATCTGCTCGGAATCTATTCGATAGCAGTTTCTGCGGCGTTTAAGAGGAATTATGGCCTCAAAATGAGAGTCTTTATAGCCTTCGTCGCTGGTTAGGTTTATGTATCTACATTCCTCAATTCCATACGGCAAACGGTCCATTATGTATAACAAGCCCTGAAGTTCAATTTTATCTTCCGTAATGGAACCATAAATTTCGGGTCTTAATATTAATAGTGATTCCAGAAGCGATTCTCCCGAAACTCCCATCGGCTTGTAAAAACCACGGTTTAATAAGTGACGCATGGTAATGTAAAGCCTCTCTATGGCCCCTGTGCTCTCTTGGGCACGTGTTCTTGTGTGTGATCTCAATTTGTTCATTAAAAGCAAATATACTATTAATTTTAAGGCTGTATTTTAATCAACTTATCGGCTATTTTCCTGTCGTTGGAGAGTCTGGGCACTTTATTTTGCCCACCTAACTTGCCTTCAGATTTCATAAATTCCTGAAAACTATCTTTTTTAAGTGAAGTTATTTTTAACGGCTGCAGTACCTTTCCCACAATCAAATCGAAATAATAGGAATTCTGCTGCTGCATTTCCGCATCGATAAATTCTGATACTTTCTGAAGATTTTCTGGTGCTTGTTCAAACTCAACGAGCCATTCGTGATACGGCAATTCCCCTTTTGGAGTATTAATCTGAGGCGCAACGGTAAATTCAGAAATAGAAAATTTGAACTTCAACATTGCTTTGTTCATCGCTTCTTCTACTTCCTTTCCGATTACGTGCTCACCAAAAGCAGAAATAAAATGTTTAATCCTTCCAGAAACTATAACTCGATAAGGGTCTTTGGAAGTAAATTGAATGGTATCACCCAAATTATAAGCCCAGAGTCCAGCGTTGGTTGAGATAATCATAACGTAGTTTATTCCAAGCTCCACTTCTCCGATAGTAAGCCGTTTTGCATCTTCATCAAAGAAAGTGGTTGCGTCAATAAATTCATAAAATATTCCAGAATTCAAAAGCAACAGCATTCCTTTTTCCATTTGGCTATCCTGAAATGCAAAAAACCCTTCGCTTGCAGGAAATAGCTCGATACTGTCCACTTTTCTTCCTATTAAATTTTCAAATTTTGCTCGGTACGGTTCATAGTTTACGCCACCGTAAATAAACAGATTGAAATTTTTAAAAAGATCACCCACTTTCTTTCCCGTTTCCTTTTGAAGTTTTTCAAAATACATCTGTACCCAGGAAGGAATTCCACTGATTACGGTCATATTTTCGTCCTTGGTTTCTTCAACTATAGCCTCCACCTTGGTTTCCCAATCTTCAATGCAATTGGTTTCCAAGCTGGGCAATCGGTTTTTTTGAAGATAGGCAGGGACGTAATGCGCCACAATTCCGGACAGTCTTCCGGTTTTTATGCCATTTTTTTCATCCATTTCAGGACTTCCTTGGAGAAAAATCATTTTGCCATCAACAAAATCGGCATTTCCAGTTTCGTGGATATAGGACAAAATAGCATTTCGCGCAGCTTCAATATGATAGGGCATGGATTCCTTGGTAAGTGGAATGTATTTTGTGCCCGAAGTTGTTCCCGATGTCTTGGCAAAATAGAGTGGCTTTCCTGGCCAAAGAATATTTTCCTCGCCTGCAACAACCCGATCTACATAAGGCTTTAATTCTTCGTAATCCCTAACTGGGACTTTTTGTGAAAAATCATGAAATGTTTTGATATTCACGAATCCGTGATCTTTTCCGAAAGCTGTATCCTTAGCTTCAGCAATTAATTTATCAAAAACCTTTTGTTGGGTTGCCACTGGATTTTTTGCCCAGCTATGAATCTGATTTACGACAAACTTGGCGAATATTTTTGCTGAAAAGGATTTTACGGACATAGTTTATCAATCAAAATCAATATAACTTACAGGGTTTACTGGAATTCCATCGCGCCAAAGTTCAAAATGCAAATGCGGACCGGTGGTAAGTTCGCCTGTGCTTCCTACCGTTGCGATAACTTCTCCACCTTTTACGAGTTCGCCTTCCCCTTTGGTGAGCATGGCATTGTGCTTATAAACGGAAATAAGATTATTGTTATGTTTCAAGATAATTACATTTCCTGTTTTCGCCGTCCATTCGGCAAAAATTACGGTGCCATCTGCTATTGCCTTTACGGGAGCATCCTTCGCAGTAACTATATCCACAGCGTAATGCTTGGTTTTGCTATCGTATGGCGCGGATATGAATCCTTTTACGGGAGCAAACAAAGTAAATTGTTGATCCCGGTTTCCAACTAACGGGTTGTATTTATCCTCTTGGGCAACTTGATCCCGTAGGAGCGAATCCTTTCTTGATGTTCGTATTAGAACTGATGGATCTGTTTTGGCCAATTCAATAATAGAATCCTTATTAAATTCCACTGTTTTTACGTCACCTGTCAACACTTTTCTTATAGAGGCAAGATATTGCTCATTCAAGTCGATAATTCTTTGAAGAGAGTCCGTTTTATAAACAAGTACGGTTGCCTTCCACTTTAATTGGGTAGAAGAATAGCCCGGAATATATTCGCGAAGAGGCGTGAATGCGATTATAACCGTTGTCGTCAAGATAAGAAATAAGGCAAAAAGAGTACTGAATACAAAAACATTAAGCCTATTGAGCTTAAATGAAAACCGCTCTTCAAAGGTTTCTTCATTGAGAATTACCAAACGGTATTTGTGCAACAGTTTCTTCCTGAATCTCTTGACAGGTTTTTCTTTCTTCATCATTAGCTTACAAGCTTATTTTACAAATATAAATTAAACTCAATCCTTAAACACTAAAGTTACCTCCAAAACGTTCTATCTAAACAATTCTTACTACCTTTGCGTAATTAAATATTCAAACCCATGAGTGCATTATTCCTTCCCTTAGCTATTGGCCCTTGGCAAATTGCTTTAATCGTCATTATCGTATTGCTGCTTTTTGGCGGAAAGAAAATCCCCGAACTGATGCGTGGTTTGGGAAGTGGCCTTAAAGAATTCAAGGACGCTTCGAAAGAAGAACCCACAGACAAAAAAATTGATGAGAATAAATAGAATTTATTCTTCGTAATATAGAAATCCTCGTTCAGAAATGATCGAGGATTTTTTATTTTATAAAAGAAATATTGGTATTTCGATTTAGATAAATTAGGGCCTACACAGAAATCTATTCAATCTTCGCCGATTCCAATATGGATTCCAATTCAAACTGCAGGTCTCTCTTTCTGGCAGCAGGGGCATAGGTAAAACCTTCCAAAATCAAATACCGATTGTTCTTTTCATCCCGAACGGCATAGTTTAAAAAAGGTCCGCCCATATATGCATCTTTCACTTCCCAAGTGCCTTTGGTGAGATATGCGAAATGATTGTCAAGTTGGGTTTTGAATAAATAAGGTGCATAATCACCCTCGGTAATAAAAAGTCCATCATCTTCAACAGGCAGTAACTTACTCCCAATGGAGTCCCTAATCTTAATGATGTCGCCTATCGCCGAACTATCGTTTTTGATAAAAGTCAGTGGGACTTCATAGACAAGAATGTTTGTAGTTCCGTCTTTAAGGTCCTTTCTATACCAGAAAAAGCTATCGGTAGCCTTTGCCAGTCTATATGCCGAAGGTATCTTTAGACTCACTCCCATAACCTTTTTCAAGGAATCGGTTTTTAAGAGGGAAATCTCTGTTCTACGTTGCCTTTCGGCTATTTCACTTTTGTGGAAAGCTTCAATTATTTTCGGAGCATTTTTATTGATTAAATCCACAAGTTTTTCTTCGGAGGTGGCCTTTATAATCGCTCCAATCTGTGGTTTTGCGTATTCATTTTTGGCAAGTTTTACGGAATCATCATCGCTAAGGACCACATAGAGAAAAAGCCGGTTGCTTCTTGCAAATCCAGTGAAGGTTTCGGGTTGCATCTGGTTAATGGAAAAAAGGGGCTCATCTTGAGGGAGACCATCTGTGGGAGCGGCAAAATTATTCCGTATGGCTTCGCCTACGATTCCGTTCCATAAATCATTGGGAATAACCACCTGAAGGGAGTTGATGTTTCCTACTGAACTGGGAACAAGAGACTTGTCTCTCTTCCCATTTCCGCTACAGGAAGATAATACTACTAAAAAGGATAGTAGCACAATGTAAAATGGCTTCATTTAAAAGGATGTTTTTGGAACTATCCTTTATAAATTTTAAGAGTAGTTCCTGGTTTTAAGTTAGTACCACTAATATCGTTCCATTTTTTGATATTCTGTACCGAAACTCCAGGAAATTTTTGGGAAATGCTCCATAAAGAATCTCCATTGCGCACTGTATATGTTTTTTCGGATGTAGAATTACTCTTCACATCAACATTGGACGCAATGTCCTGTCCTGTTTTACGTGGATAAATAATCAGGCTCTGTCCAACCCGAACATTATTATTGCGCATTCCATTCCATTGTTTAATCTGACTCACGCCCACGCCATATTTGCTCGCAATTCTTCCTAAATAATCACCGCTTTTTACACGGTATCTAATTTTAGAAGGTTGTTCATAAAGCTCTGGAAGAGTTTTAGCCGAATCTTCCATCTCTTCCTCCACGAAAGCATAAATTGCTTCTTCGTTGTTCACAAATGTACCTACTGCAGTAATCGGAAGTCGAAGAACATAATCTTCATCCTTAACTACAGGGATTATACCCAATTTATAGGAAGGATTTAAAAATTGAAGTTCTTCCATATCGAGATTTGTCAGTTTTGCAACTTGCTCTAGGGTTATCTGTCGCTTTATCTTAATGGTATCTGTTGCTACATAGGGAATTCTACTGGATTGTTTTTCAAAACCATGCTCCTTGGCATATTCAAAAATGTACATGGTAGCCAAAAATGCGGGCACATATCCAGCAGTTTCACGTGGCAAATAACTGCGCAGGTTCCAATAATTTGTTTTTCCACCAGAGCGACGGATAGCCTTTGAAACATTTCCGGGACCTGAATTATAAGCGGCAAGGGCTAGATCCCAATCATTAAAGCTTTCGTTTAGGCTTTTAAGATATTTACAAGCAGCTTCCGTAGCCATAATAGGGTCGGAACGTTCGTCAACGTAAGAACTGACATCCAGTCCAAACATTTTTCCGGTGGCAAACATAAACTGCCAAAGACCAGTAGCGCCAACTCTTGAGCGTGCTTGCGGATTTAAGGCGGATTCAATAACTGCCAAATATTTCAATTCCAATGGAAGGTGATGTTTATCCAATTCCGCCTCAAACATTGGGAAATAATATTCGCTTAGCCCCATCAGACGCTCTAAAGTACCTCTTCTATTCTTAAGATATTGTTTTATAACACTTTCTAAGGATTCATTGTATTCCACTTTGAAAGGAGTACGGGCATCCAATTCTTTTAAACGTTGTTTTAATAACTCCGTAGGAAGTTCGTCATATTCAACCTTATCAAAATTCTGGTTAACAACACTGCTGTAAACGTCGTCAAACAAATCAGATTTATAAATTTCCTTTAACCAAAGACTATCTTTTTCTCTTGCAATAGCGATATCCCGAAGATTGAATATGGTGCTATCTTTTAATTTTGTAGCAACTACCGTTGAAGGCAAATCATCTGTAATTTGGGTTACTCTGATTGAATCAACAACCTTTACTTTCTTGGTAGGAAGGGTCTTAGATGATTTTTTGTCATTTTGGGCAATGCCGAGGCTGCAATAAGCCATCAACAAGATAAAAGGAAGGATTTTTGATAATTTCATCAGGTTTTTATCAGATTTTAAGGAATATTGACAATTTCTAACTATTCAATATTTTTTGTAAAATTAGATTAGCAGGTATAGCGGTATAACGCACTTTTCACTAATTAATTTTCCAAAAATAATAATTCTTCGAATGTATGCAAATTTTTCACTCAAATAACCTGTAATACAGATATTTAACGTTTTTACTCCAACGCTTTTATACCCGGCAACGTTTTCCCTTCCAGCATTTCCAGCATAGCTCCACCACCTGTGGAGACATAACTTACTTTATCCGTTAGACCAAATTTTTGGACCGCCGCAACTGAGTCACCACCTCCTACTAATGAGAAAGCTCCATTTTTAGTGGCCTTGGCAATACTTTCTCCCAAAGATTTAGTGCCTTGGGCAAACTTATCCATTTCAAACACTCCCACGGGACCGTTCCATAGAATCGTTTTTGAGTTGGCGATTACCTCCGCAAAAATTTTATTTGTTTCGGGACCAGCATCCAACCCCATCCATCCTGTCGGGATATTATTTATGGAACTAACCTTGGTATTGGCATCATTGGAAAAGCTATCGGCAATAATAGCATCCACTGGCAAATGCACTTTGACATTTTTTTCTTTTGCCTTTTTTAATATTTCGAGGGCAAGATCTTGCTTATCCTCTTCCACTAATGAATCTCCGATATTACCTCCTTGGGCTTTTATAAAAGTAAACGCCATGCCACCCCCTATAATAAGATGATCTATGGTATCAAGAATACTTTCAATAACCGTAATTTTTGAGGAAACTTTCGCTCCTCCAATAACGGCGGTAACAGGTTTCTCATTGTGCTCCAGTACCTTTTCAATACTTTCCACTTCGGAAGCAAGCAAAAGCCCGAAACATTTGTCTTCAGGAAAGAAATCGGCAATAATGGCCGTGGAAGCGTGGGCCCGATGAGCAGTTCCGAATGCGTCGTTGACATACACATCTCCCAGTTTGGAAAGTTTTTCCGCAAAATCCTTATCTCCCTTCGTTTCCTCCGGATGATACCGAAGATTTTCAAGAAGCAGAATTTCTCCCGGTTTTAAATTGGCAACTGCTGATTCCGCCTTTGGGCCGATACAATCTTCCACAAACTTAACTTGTACTCCTAGAATGGCCGATAAGGGTTTAACAAGATGTCGCAACGAAAATTCATCTTCATTATCCTTGGGCCGCCCAAGGTGTGACATCAAAACACAACTTCCTCCATCTTCGAGAATTTTTAGTATGGTAGGTTTGGCAGCTTTGATCCTGCTGTCATCGGTTACCTTATGGTTATCATCAAGAGGAACATTGAAGTCAACCCGAATAAGTGCCTTTTTCCCTTTAAAATCTATGTCGTTTACAGTTTTCATGGTCATTTGGTTTATTCTGCAAAGATAGTTTTTTGATAACTAATGAAGACCGAATTTTGGAAACAAGACGGAAGGGAAACAGGAGACAGGACAAAAGGCTTGGCCGCTGGTTGGTTGAGGAGTTAAGGAGTTAATGGTTATTGAGTTATTTAGGCCGTAAGAGGGGAAATAGGAATCCATCATGTGAACATCCGTCATCTGGCATTTGTTGTACAGGTTGAATATCCCTGATTAGCGTTGACCGGTTTTTAATTATTTTACATTTTCAAGTTATAGTCAATAATTCTTTTAATCAAATCAACGATCACTGACCACTGATTACTGATCACTGATTACTGATCACTCATGCCAACTGCAACTGGGTACTGCCACTACTGAACTTATCATCACCCATCATCCGTCATCCGTCTACCAACTACCGACTACCGACTAGCGACTACCAACTAACGACTACCGTCTAGAATAAGTTCACCAAGAAACAGGAATGAGCAAGATCATTTAAATATGCTAAATTGTAGCGAAAAAATTTGATTAGATTTGCGAATGGATTTTTCAGAAGTCATCGGGAATCAACACTTAAAGGCCCATCTCTCAAAGACAGTAGAGAACGGCCGAATTCCACACGCGCAGTTGTTTTGCGGAAACAATGGCAGCGGATTATTGCCAATGGCGCTTGCATACGCATCAGAATTGTTGTGCAGACAATTCGAAAAAGACAGTCCGGAATATATTCAATCCAAAAACAAGGTTTCACGGCTAATTCATCCCGATCTTCATTTTGTATATCCAGTAAACACAAACGAGGATATAAAAAAGAATGCGGTATCGGACGATTATGCTGAGGCTTGGCGAAATTTTGTTCTGAACAACCCGTATGCATCTCTATTTGAATGGTTACAAAGTATCGGGATTGAGAACAAACAAGGAAACATAAGCAAGTACGAAGCAGAGCAGATTTCGAAAAAACTCGCCCTTAAGTCTTTTGAAGGTGGGTATAAGGTAATGATTATCTGGATGGCGGAGAATATGAACATTGAATGTTCAAATAAAATCTTAAAGCTGATAGAAGAACCATCGGATAAAACAGTTTTGTTATTGCTGACCGAGAAAGAAGGCCAAATTATAACCACCATTCACTCCCGTTGCCAAAAACTCAACTTTCCACTACTTTCTGAAGCTGACATTGCCCAGGGTCTTATCAAAAATCTAAACATCCCTGAATCACAGGCTCATCAAACTGCAAGACGCGCCAGGGGAGATTATAACAAGGCTCTTCACTTGCTGAAAGAAACAGGAGAAGAGGAGATTTTTGAAAAATGGTTTATTAGTTGGGTTCGGACTGCATTTAGGGCAAAAGGAAATAAGGGAGCTATTAATAACCTCCTTGATTGGAGTGATGAATTAGCTGGCCAAGGACGCGAAACACAGAAAAAATTCCTTTCCTATTGTATTGAGGTTTTCCGTCAAGCACTATTAAAAAACTATCAGGCAGATTCACTATTATATTTCGAAGCAAAGGACAAAAGTTTTTCATTGCCCAAATTTTCCCCCTTCGTCCATCAAAATAATATTTTTGGAATTACCGCCGCACTTGAGGATGCATCTTACCATATCGAAAGAAATGGAAATGGGAAAATTATTTTTACAGACCTCTCCATTAAATTAACTAGGCTAATTCATGCCCAAGAAGTGATATAACGCTTTTCTATTGGTTTTTGGAAAAGAATAGAAAATTTTAATTAAAATCGAATTAATTAGCCTGTTTTATTCTTACAGAAAATTAATTTTAAGGGCAATGCTCCATTCTCAGACACAAAACGCTTAAAAAGCCTTAAAAACGGCTATTTAATCTTTCTAAGGCAATAAATGTGTGACGAGTACTCTTTTGAAGATTTTGCTTTAACATTTGACTTAAGACCTATCCAAAATGCCTTTAAGGAAAATGGATTTCCATTCTTGTATTTTTCTGATAGCAGACTGACATAAAATGAATCGAAAATCATGGGTTCAACTTTTTCCATTCTAAAATTTTCAGCAAATAATTTTTCGACAGATCTTTTGGAGAAATGCCATAAATGTCTAGGCACATCATAGGCAGCCCAAAATTGTCCATAATGAGCTGCGTCGAAACTTTTAAAATTCGGAACGGCAATTATTAGTGTACCATTCAATTTTACTAATTTGCTCAAAGCTTCAACAGTTTCTTCCAGATTTGGAATATGTTCTAAAACATGCCAAAGAGTAACAACATCAAATTTCTTTCCCTCAAATTCTTTCAGCGATCCTTTTAAGGCAATTCCTTTTTCCAATGCGAAAGAAGAAGCTTTTTGATTAGGTTCCATTCCATGAACTTCCCATCCTCTCTCTTTTGCCAATTTTAAAAAATCACCTGTTCCTGCTCCTACATCAAGTAAAGATCCTGCTCCCGAATTCTGTTTAAAAATCAAGTTCGATTTTTTCCGAAGAGACCATTTCTTAACTATTTGATATATTCCGGAGAGCAAACCTTTTTTATTATCGGTATGGGAAATATATTCCTCGCTCTCGTAATACGAACCAAGATCCTCGATTTTAGGCTGGGGAATGGTTTTCAAAAGATCCTTTTCCTCATCGTAAATCAAATCGAAGGATTCTCCGGAGACCAGGAAATCTTTAGTTTTCAAATATTTATTGGAAGAATTCACCTAGAAGTTTTAAATGTATGCGGGAACAAAAATAAATGTTTCACGTGGAACAATTGAATTAGCGTCCCATATATACGAGGAGAACCGAAACGTCATTTGGTGAAACTCCGCTTATTCTAGATGCTTGGGAAACTGTTACCGGTCTAATTTTAGACAGCTTTTCTCGCGCCTCAAAGGACAGCGATTTCAATTTCGAATAATCAAAAGTCGGTGGAATTTTCAATCCTTCCAACCGATTTAATTTATCCGCATTATTCTTTTCCTTTTCAATATATCCAGAATACTTAACTTGGATTTCTGCTTGCTGAATGATTTCAGAATCCAAATCATTCTCGGCAATATAATCCGAAACAGATTGTATGGTTTTCATATCCTCCATCGTAACTTCCGGACGTGAAAAGAACTTGAACATTTTATCACTTTGTCCCACTAAAGCTGAATCACGTTTTTCAAATATTTCATTTATTTCCTCTGGCGATACACTTGTCTCTTTAAAAAAATGAACAAAATCGGAAGATTTTTTTTCTTTGTTCTCCATCCTGCGCATTCGTTCATCTGAAGCCAATCCAATTTCAAACGACTTTGGGGTAAGGCGAAAATCGGCATTATCTTGGCGCAATAAAGTTCTATATTCCGCACGAGAAGTAAACATTCTATAAGGTTCTTCCGTTCCTTTGGTGATTAAATCATCCACTAATACTCCGATATAAGCTTCATCTCTTCGTAAAATGAAAGGATCTTTTTCAGCAGCTTTTAAATGGGCGTTGATACCAGCCATTAACCCTTGGGAGGCTGCCTCCTCATAACCAGTGGTTCCATTAATTTGTCCTGCGAAAAACAAACCGGAAACAAGTTTGGTTTCGAGCGTATGTTTAAGTTGGGTAGGCGGAAAATAATCGTATTCGATAGCATATCCCGGGCGGAAGAATTTCACATTTTCAAATCCAACAACACGACGCAAGGCCTTAAATTGAATATCTTCCGGCAAGGAAGTAGAAAAACCATTCACGTAGCATTCTACTGTATCCCATCCCTCAGGTTCAACAAAAATTTGATGTCTGTCCTTATCGGCAAACCGATTGATCTTATCCTCTATGGATGGACAATATCTGGGACCAGTACTTTGGATGGACCCATTGAACATTGGCGACCTGTCAAAACCTTCACGTAATAAATCATGAACTTCCAGACTGGTGTGCGTGATATGACAAGATCGTTGTTTTGTCAGAGGCTTTGTTTCATCGGAATAAGAAAATTTTTCAGGATTTTCGTCTCCCGGCTGCTCAATCATTTTTGAAAAATCAAGTGAACGGCCATCCACTCGCGGAGGGGTCCCAGTTTTCATTCTCCCAGCTTCAAAACCAAGTTCAACCAATTCTTTGGTTATTCCCGTGGATGCTTTTTCACCCGCACGTCCACCGCCAAATTGTTTCTCCCCAATATGTATTAAACCATTTAGGAAAGTCCCATTCGTAAGCACGACGGACTTCCCTCGAATCTCTAATCCTAAAGAAGTTCGTACACCTTTTATAACTCCATTTTCAACAATAATCCCTCCGACCATTTCTTGATAAAAATCAAGATTAGGGGTGTTCTCCAATTTCAATCTCCAAGCTTCCGCAAAACGCATTCGATCGCTTTGAACTCTGGGACTCCACATTGCAGGTCCTTTTGACATATTAAGCATCCTAAACTGGATGGCAGTTTTATCAGAAATAATACCGCTGTAACCTCCAAGCGCATCAATCTCACGGACAATCTGCCCCTTTGCAATACCTCCCATGGCAGGATTACAGCTCATTTGGGCAATGGTCTGCAAGTTCATGGTAACCAATATAGTTTTCGAACCCAAATTGGCGGCAGCGGCTGCAGCTTCAGAACCTGCATGCCCAGCACCAACAACAATTACATCATATTCTTTTGAAAACATCTCTATTAAATTAAATTGTTCCACGTGGAACATTAAAATTTGGCGGTTTAGGAAAAAGGATGCAAAACTACGATAAATATCTGAAATACAGACGGAATAATTTCAGATAGAAGTATATGGAAAGTCAAGCTCCGTGAGCGCCTGATCTTCTTTTAGACGCATCAATTTCTCATCTTCCTCAGTCTTGTCCTTAAAACCACAATAATGTAGAATACCGTGGATCATAACTCGGTGAAGTTCCTTCTCAAATGGAACATTATAGATCCCAGAATTTTCGAGCACTCTTTCTATGGAAATAAAAATTTCGCCATTTATTTCCTTTCCCATCCCATAATCAAAACTGATAATATCGGTCAGGGTGTCATGCCCAAGAAACTCGACATTCAATTTATGAAGATATTCATCATTGCTAAAAACATAGCTTATCTCGCCCATCTCAAAACCTTCGGAAACGATTAGATCAGCAATCCACTCCTTTAGACGCTCTTGCTCCAAAAGTTCAAATTCCGATTCGAAAGAAAAATCAATCATTGGTGGTTTTAAAATAATCCTGGACTTTATTCTTATAATCCTGGCGCAAAGGTAAGGCCTCGCGATTTAAAATTTCAATGGAATTAAAGTATTTCTTGATCTCCTCAGGAGTTAAAGTTGATTTATTCTGAAAAGTCTTGCGATTGGTTTGGGATTCCCTTCTACTCTCTTGTCCCTGTTCACGTACAGCCTCATCCAACTTCAATAATTCATACTTTAAATTAAGCATTTCCTGCAAGGTGCCTTTATTGAACCCCTTATCCAACAACTGTTGTTCAATACCCTCCATTTTCTTAAGCAGATTTCCGGCATCTCCCTTTATTCCCTCTTTGTTCAATCTATCCTGAAGGTCCTGACGTAATTTCTGCTGTTCTTTATAAATTTCAAATAGTTCACCGTTCATATTCTCGCTATTGCCGTCCTGAGAATCTCCTTGCCTTTGGCCATTCTTTCCTTCACCTCCATCTTCTCCCTCACCATCTTTATCGCCTTCTTTTCCTTCAGAGCCCTCTCCTTCGCCTTCACCTTCACCGCTCTTACCTCCTTCTTTCATTCCCTGTTCCATTTTCTCATTTAAACTCTCCTGTTTCTTGATTATATCTGGCAATTGAAATCCTTCTCCTCCGCCTTGACCGGGAGACGGTGGTCCCTTTCCAGAACCAGAACCCGAAGCCATTTGCATCTGCATCTGCATTCCACCCAATAATTCATCCAGGAGTACGGCCAAATCATTGGAACCTTTCATTGTATATTGCTGACTGCCAATGCCTTGCCTTGTATCATTTTGAGCCAAGCGCTCTAAGGATTTCTCAATATTATATTGAATTTCAGTTATAGCCGAGTTAATTTGATTCCCTAAAAGAGGTTGACGTAGCGAAAGTGCAAAGAGACTATCGTCAATATGTTCAAAATTAATTTTTAGATTCTTGTTGAACATTCAGTTTCATCCCATAAATTGGGTTTCCGTATTTAATCTCCTTAAAGGTTTCCATCAAATCCTCCTGCCGGAATGAAAACACAACCAGGTTATCCAAAATCTGTCTTAACATTTTAACGTCTTCATCCAAAGTCTCCATTTGGCCAGACTGCATCTGTTGTTGCATTTGCTGACCCATTTCCTTCATCTTCTTCCCAGCCTTTTTCTGATTCTCAGATGCTCCTTTAGAATCTTTGTCCTCCAATTTATCGGTAGCCTTTTCCTGCTCCTGATCAATCTCCTCTTCCCCTGCCTTATCCTGAGGAATATCAAGCGGTTTTTTAAGCGATTCATTCTCCTCCTTCAAATCTTTCATTTCCTCCTTGAACTTATCAAAAGCTTCATTTAGTTCTTCTTGGGCTTCTTTGGTGTTTTCATCCTCGGTTTTTTCAGAAAGCTTTTCTTGCTCCTCTCCCAACTTGAATAATTCCTCGGCCAATTTCTCAGCCTTCTTTTCTACATAATATCGTTTTGTCAGTTCCAGTAACTGCTCTAAGTTCTTTTCCTGGTTTTTGTTCTGTTTGAATAACTTTTCCAGCTTATCGGTTAATTCTTCCTTATTAATCTTCTCCTGAAGTTTTTGCAACTCGTCGAGCAATTTCTCATTTTCCTTAAGCCGTTCTTCATTTTCATCCAACCGCTTTTCCAGTTGCTCCTTAAACGGATTTTTTCCTGATTTTCCGGTTGGAAGTTTTCCAAATCCTCCTTCATCTTCTTTGAGAAATCCTTCATTATATCCTCTTGACGCTGTTGTCTCTGGATAAAATTCTCAAGTTTTTTCTTATCGTTGTAATTCAGTTCATTTTTCTCCTTTTGGGTTCGGGAAATCTCTTCCAAAATTTGTTTCCCATCCTTCATTTCTTCCAAGGATTTATCCAGCCCTTGGATTGCCTCCTTTTGATTCTGAAGTTGTTCGTTTTCCAGTTCATCAGAAGTCAATTTTCGGAAAGAATAAGTTCCAGATTTTGAAGCCTTAAAATTATGGATGGCGTCATTGTCAAAAACCTCGAAATAATACTCATAGGACACTCCATCCTTCAGCTCAAGATTTCCAGGAAAGACATAAGTAAATTGATCAAAATTGGTTTGGTTTACAGGTAAGGTCTCGAATTTAGGACTCTTTTCTTCTCCTTCAGGATAATAAACCAAGCGAAGTTTCGTAAGTCCGTAATCATCCGAAACCCGGCCAAGAAAAAATATTCTCTGGCTATTGGTGCTATCAACTTTGGATTGAACATCAATTTCAGGAAATTGATCTTTGATAACGTTTAGGGTGAAGGCCAAGTTTTCATAATCCTTCAAATTTACATTGGAAGTGGTTATGGCGTAATCGAATTTATTGTAGATATTCTTTTCCAACTTAAAATTATCTCCTTTCGAATCGAATGAAAAGGTCGTATCCGCCGTTTTTAATGTGACCGCATCCGTATTTTTGGTCGATACCTGCCACTTTACTTTTGTTCCTTCTGGAATTGTAGCATTTCCGGTTCCCTTTAAAACCTCATCCGATTTTTTTGTATAGGCCGGATAATCGAGAACCAGTTCAAAATTCAAAAGTGATGGCGTCTTCACAACATCCAACAAATATTCCCTAGAACTGACCTTATTCGCCTTGAATCTAAAATCAAGCGGATCCACAGGTTGTTGGAAGGTATATTCAAACAAGCCAGGACCGTTTTGCTGCATATAATACGTTTCTCCACTAAAAAGAATACTTGCGTTTTCAGGGATAGTAGTTCCTTCCGTACGCACTTGCAATCTAAAAGGTTTGCCTTCAATAGCATTCAGATCATCATTCATAACGATGAAGGAAAATGGCGCGGGAGGTTCAAAGGCTGTGTCGTAGTGAACGACCCGTTTATAACTGCTGGAAAATATGTCTTTACCGCCAAGAGCAGTAAAAAGTAAAAATACTACTATGGGAATTGCGGCATATTTCAGGTATTTTGCATTCTTCTTAAAATTGACCGCACTTTGGAAAGGAACCGGTTGGAGTTCGGTGGCCTTTTGATCGATACTGGCTGCGAGCAATTCGCTTTCACGCCGATTTTGGTTCAATTGAATTACGTTAAGCAGCTTATCGCTAACCTGTGGAAAATGATTCCCGATAATGCGAGAAGCTTCCTCATAATCGATTCCCTTTCGAAACTTAAACAGTTTGGCAAGTGGAAAAGCAATAAAGCGAAGGAACAATCCCACCTCAACAATCACGAACGTCCAGAATAACATACGACGCCCCAAGGGACTTAGCCATAGAAAATATTCAACGAGCAGGGTCAACAATAAATATAGCAAGCCAATGGCGAAGAAAAGGATGGCTCCCTTTATTAGCTCATTGGTATAATATTTTCTAATAAAAGCCTCCAGTTTTTGCTGGATTATGCTAAAGCTGCTCATATATTCTTCTGCAGACAGAAATCTGTTCCGTCTGAATCTAACTTCATTTCTAGTTTATATTCCCCATAAAGGAAAAAACTAAAAATACAATAATATTCCGTATCCACAACCCTACAAAGATTGCTCCAAAAAATGAGAGTGGAATTTATAATTACAAAAAAGCGTAAGAGGCAATAAAAGTAACGATAAACTTAACCTATAAACCAGGTAAATTTTGGGATGGTCCACTTCGATAAAGACGATTCCTGTTTTTACTTATGTTTAATGACACCGTGTTTTCCTTGCTGAGAAAAGAGAAAAGAGTTGGAACAAAAAGATTTGCCCGCAAAAGGCGCAATAGACAGGCTCACAATTATGCCGTAACCATTGCATTTTAGCACTGACTTGACCTACAAAATGGAAATTGACTTGCAGTTTCTTTAGCTTGTTACCAAAATAGAAATAACCGGAATAACAAAAATTAACGAATGGAAACCTATAAAGAACCCCGCATTCATTGGTTTATAGAAACTTCAAATCCTAAGCTAGATTATGAGGAATTTTCCTGTTGATTAAATGTTTGGCCACATACAATAAGCTCCCTAGAAAAGGAAAGAATATAATCAATATTATCCAAGCAAATAGGAAGAGGCTCTTCTCATTTTTAAGTACAAGAAACAGAGATAAAACCAATAGGGAAAAGTAGGTTAATAACAGACCGATTATTCCCATGGGACCAATAATAGCAAGATTTAACATAACAACAAATTTTGGTTCATATTAGTCGAAGCAATATGCTCGAAGATTTACAAATATACATTTCACAAATTCAAAAAATTCACGTTTTCATTTTCTAAAGATACAAACAATTATTTCGGAACAAAAGGATATATACCAAGAACGACCTAATCAAAACGCAAATGGATAAAAAGAGAATTGTATCTTTGCAACCCTAATAAAATTCAAATTCCATGTCACAAAAAATTCGAGTACGTTTTGCACCCAGCCCTACCGGACCTTTACATATTGGAGGTGTTCGTACGGCTTTATTCAATTATTTATTTGCAAAAAAACACGGTGGCGATTTTTTACTCCGAATTGAGGACACCGACCAAAACCGCTTTGTAGAAGGAGCTGAGGAATATATAATCGAGGCTCTGAAATGGTTAAACATCCCGTATGACGAAGGAATTGGGAAAGAAGGAGAGGTGGGTCCATATCGCCAAAGTGAGCGAAAGGCACTTTATAGGGAATATGCAGATGAACTGATCGAATCAGGGAATGCCTATTACGCCTTTGATACCGCAGAAGAACTCGATGCACATAGAAAAGATCACGAAGCAAAAGGAAAAACATTTATCTACAATTGGCACAACCGTCTAAAGTTGAAAAACTCACTTACCATTTCTTCGGAAGAAACGGAGCAGAAAATTTCAAATGGCGAGGAATATGTGATTCGGTTTAAATCGCCCGAAGAGGAAACCCTTCACTTAAAAGATATTATCCGTGGGGAAATGCAGGTTGAAACCAATATTTTGGATGACAAAGTGCTTTTTAAAAGCGATGGCATGCCTACCTATCATTTGGCAAACATTGTCGACGACCATTTAATGAAAATAACCCATGTAATTAGAGGAGAAGAATGGTTGCCCTCGTTGGCGTTGCACATTTTACTATACCGTTCCTTCGGTTGGGATGCTCCTGAATTCGCACATTTACCGTTGATTTTAAAACCTACGGGTAATGGAAAACTCAGCAAAAGGGATGGCGATAAAATGGGATTCCCCGTATTTCCGCTACAATGGAAAACCAGTGATGGAGATGTGTTTTCGGGATATCGTGAAGATGGTTATTTACCAGAATCAGTAGTGAATATGCTCGCCTTTTTAGGCTGGAATCCTGGAACCGAACAAGAAATTTTCAATTTGGATGAATTGGTTCATGATTTCGATTTGGAGCGAGTTCATAAAGCAGGCGCTAAATTCGATCCCGAAAAAACAAAATGGTTCCAGAATCAATATTTTCAAAAGCTTGACAATGAAAAATTAGCTGAGGAGTTTAAAGAATTTCTTCGAAAGAAAGACATTTCGACCAAAGACCTCAACATACCAGCGATAGTATCTCTCTTAAAAGAACGGTCAACCTTTGTAAGTGATTTATGGGAGCAGGGAAACTTCTTTTTTGAAGCACCAAAAGACTTCGACGAAAAAGCAGCAAGTAAAGCTTTCAAACCAGAAACTCCTGAAATACTTCAAAAAGTGATTGACATTTTGGAAAGTTTGGATGATTATTCAAGTGAAAAAGTTTCCGAGGCAGTAAAAGGATGGATTACTTCGGAAAATATAGGTTTCGGAAAAGTTATGATGCCCTTGCGATTAGCATTGGTCGGCGAAATGAAAGGTCCGGAAGTGTTTGATATAATCTCAATCTTAGGCAAAGAGGAAAGTATTTCTCGAATTGGAAGAGCGATGGAGGTTATGGGGTAGGTTTATGGTTGGAAAGGTTTTTCTATAAGGGAAACCTGGTTTGGACCCCCGAACTCCCGAAGCAAGTTCGGGACAGGCTCTAAAGTGGAGAATGAACAATTCCTACCTTTAATTAATCGACGAATATAAACTCCCTTTATGGATCGTGAGTCAAAAGGATTGGGACCTGCCCCGCCCAACAGGAGATTATAATCTTGACTTTTAATTAAAATTCCGACTTACGCAAACCCTAAAAAGGAAATAGAATAAAATGATTGTTTTAAGATTTGATCATCGCAATGTGCGGGATTCCATCTTCCATATAACGATTTCCGGTAGTTTTGAAACCGTGACTTTCATAAAATATAACCAAATAAGTTTGAGCCGATATCTTAATTGTATCCGCTTTAAATTTGGATTTAATGGCCTTGATCGCAGCTTTGGTAATTTGATGACCGTAACCTAATTTGCGATAATTTTCACGGACCAAGATTCTACCAATCGCTGCTTGATCAAAATAATCTCCAGCTTGAAAACAGCGGGCATAAGCGACCAACCTGTCATCCTCCCAACCTAAAATATGTAAGGCACTCTCATCTTTTCCATCAATATCAGGATATACACAATCCTGTTCAACTACGAAAACTTCACTTCGAAGCTGCAGCAAGTCGTATAATTCCTTCTTGCTTAACTCTTCAAAACTTTTTACTTCTATTTCCATAGGTTTTTATCGGTAAGATTATTTTTGAAAGAAAATATTTTCTAACTTTCTGAAAGGAATTTTTACCCGTTCATATTTCAAAATAAAGAAATTCTTGGGAATGATTAATTTCGACATGTAGAATTGGAAAATTTCTTCGTTTATGAACAAGCTATTTTATCGACTCGGTTTTGGTGACGACCGCCTTCAAAATCTGTTTCAAGAAAAGTTTTTACCATATCAATCGCCTGGGTTTTGCTGGTGAAACGTGCGGGAATACTTAAAATATTCGCATCGTTATGTTGTCGCGCGAGAGCTGTAATTTCTTTAGTCCAGCATAAAGCAGAGCGAACTTTTTGATGTTTATTTGCCGTCATATTCGCACCGTTGCCACTGCCACATATTATAATACCTAAATCTGAAGATCCGTTTTCAACATCGTTGGCAACAGGGTGAATAAAATCAGGATAATCCACACTGGATTCGGAATCAGTACCGTGGTTGATTACTTTATGTCCAGCCTTTTCTAGAAATTGAACAATCTCAAATTTATACTCCGTGCCTGCGTGGTCGTTTCCAATGGAAATTTTCATAGTCTTACTTTTCTCCAAAGATAATAATTTCAGAGTCCGAAATTTCTAGACTTATATTTTAAAATAGTCCTATCCGACCAAGATGTAAAAACCGCTGATAGTCGTAAGACATAAGTCCTCCACTCGAATCAGCCCGAGATCGCGAACTTTATCTCACTTGAGTGCTCAAATACTGCCACGAATTCCACTAATTTTCACAAATACACTCAACTGTATAAAATGGATGCGTAAATAGCGTAGTTTTGAATTGCACGAATGTAACAGACCTGCCTGTCGTGCCTGCCTGTCGTGCCTGCCTGTCGTGCCTGCCTGTCGTGCCTTTGGCAGGCAGGCCTTTGGCAGGCAGGCTTGCAGTCTGTTTTGAATGGACTTACCACATTGGATACAAAAGCGTTTAGTCAAATATATAACTTATTGAATATTTAATTTTTTATAGAAGTAGTTAGATGATCGACCTTCCTTCCTCTATACTAGTTATTAGTTTCCCTGAATTCCTTTCCCAAATCCAAAAATTTAAGTTTACAATTCCTTTATCCAATCTTGCTATCAACAAAAAATTCTACCGTTTAAAACCATAAAATCAGAGCGTTATAACTTCTTAACGAATTCTTAATATTTAGTTAACAAGACTGTTGATATTTGTTTACTGAATTACAACAATTAAAATTGCAGATATGGATTTAAATTTTAATAGGGTTTAATTTTATTAGAAAGCAAATTTAGTAACCAAAATTTACTGTCCACTTATGAGAATAAATTTAGCTGTTACAAACATGATATTATTAAAAACTTGTTCAATAATAACTATGAAAATGAGTTGTTCACAGCTGTTGATTACTCAGGCTATCTCTTTAGTAAATAGAGGTTTGATTTCTAATTATATGTTAACAACCTCTTACTAAGTAGCAATAAGTTGATTTCAAAATAAAATCAGAAAAAGTTATCCTCGATATTAACAAGCCATCATCATCATCATTTTTCTTTTAAGAATTTATAAAAAAACAAATAATGTATTTATATATGTTGACAACTAAAAAAGAGTGACTTTAGAAAATGATTTAAGAAATAGGACCCCTAATTTCATGGGGTCATTTGTTTTCCGTCCAAAAATCTATGGACCAACTAAGTTTATACTAGGTTATGAATCAACAAGTTATATTTAAATGGATTTATATATATAATTAAACCCTTTGAACAAAGGTTCCTAAAATAGACCAAAAGCCTGCCGGCAGGCAGGTCAGTGAGATTTAAATTGTGCCGCTTTTTCGACAATGAAAGTACTTCGTGTAAATTAGTGGAATTCGTGGCAGTACTTTGAGTTCGAGCCGGGGAATTAAGTAACTTTTTCCTGACTTCCGCACTTGGACACCCAGATTAAAGAAAGTTTTAAATGTTGAACCCACTGCGGGGTTCTGTAGGATGGATGCATTATAACCCCGCACTGCCCTACGTTTGTGCGGGGTTATCCATATTAGACCCATTCTGGGTCATGCCACAAAAAATAAAAATACCCGTAACCACTAACGTCGAAGAGGTTTAATATTGATAACCTCGAATACAACCAAAATAAAATAAAGGTTTTATTCGGGAAAAACGAATCCATCTGTATTTAGAACTTCAGTGGAGTTCAACTTTTTTCAATTCAAATAATCAAAAAACATTCAAGGGCACCCAAAATAGAAACTCTATTGGAATAAACAGGCTGATAGCTAATATGTTATAGATTACATCTTCTAAGTACTCAAAAATCTGCGGAAGTCAGGAGCCTGTCTGCCCAGGCCTGCCTGTCAAAGGCACGACAGGCAGGCACGACAGGCAGGTCTGTTATATTAGTGAGATTTAAAGTCATGCTGATTGTGCCGCTTTTTCGACAATGAAAGTACTTCGTGTAAATTAGTGGAATTCGTGGCAGTACTTTGAGTTCGAGCCGGGGAATTAAGTAACTTTTTATACGATTTTCAAATTTGAAGGATTGTCAAAACCTTTTATTATTTCCTCAGCTCTTTCTATGTCGTCAATATGAACCTGCAGTCTAATTCCTCCAATAGCGTTGGAATAGAATGGAAATACACTGATCATAGTTTCATTTTGAAAAAAATATCGAATCTCCTCTTGGTCGAACAGCAGTTTAAGTACGGCATACTCTGCAGGATATTGAAAAATTGCGATGGTCTGAAAGTTCTTCATATATTCTTTTTAAGGGAGTTGAGAAGCCTCACTAAGGTAATAAAACTTTGCTAATCTAAACTCGCTATTGCTTGAGAAGTAGTACTTTTACGATAATTAGAACAAACTATGCCAAAACATAAAAGAAAAAAAAAATAATAAAATTGAAAATCTTTCCCAAACCATACTTAACATTCTTCGGAAGGATCATTCAAAACCCTATACCTACAAACAGATTGCTGCAAAACTACAATTGGATGATGCCAGCAGCAGGAATCAAATCATAAAAAAACTTAAGGATTTACAAGGTAAAGGAAGCATTCAGGAAATTGAACGGGGCAAATATATTCTTACGCCTTCACAAAACTATTATACAGGAAGAGTTGATATTGCTGGCCGTGGCCAAGGTTATATTATTGTTGAGGATTTAGAGGAGGATATTTATGTGAGCAGTAAAAATCTGAACAAAGCTCTTAATGGGGATATTGTTGAAGTTTATGTCTTTAAGCGTAAAAAGGGCGGTAAGTCTGAAGGAGAGGTAACCAAAATTATTGAACGGAAACGAACCGAATTTGTGGGAACTATCCAGGTGCAGGAAAATTTCGCCTTTGTTGATGTTACCGACTATAAAATGTACACCGATATTTTTATTCCGAAGAATAAAATAAACGGAGCTAAAAACGGTGAAAAAGTATTGGTGGCAATGGAAGATTGGCCAGAAAAAGCCGATTCTCCTTTTGGTAGTGTTATTAAAGTTCTTGGAATGCCAGGAGAACACAATACTGAAATCCATTCTATCCTTGCCCAATATGGTCTTCCGTATGATTTTCCGTTGGAAGTTGAAGATTATGCCAACAAAATTGATACTTCCATTAAAGCTTCGGAAATAAAAAAACGTCGCGATATGCGGAATGTTTTGACTTTTACGATAGATCCAAAAGATGCCAAAGATTTTGATGATGCACTTTCCTTTAAAAAACTTGATAATGGAAACTATGAAATAGGAATTCATATTGCGGATGTATCACATTATGTTACTCCTGGAAACGATCTGGACGATGAAGCTTATGAGCGTGCAACTTCTGTTTATTTGGTAGATAGGGTTGTTCCTATGCTACCAGAAATTCTTTCAAATAATGCCTGTTCGCTTCGTCCCAATGAAGAGAAATATACATTTTCGGCGGTATTTGAAATGAACCAAAAATCAGAAGTTATAAACCAATGGTTTGGTAAAACGGTTACCCTTAGTGATGCACGTTTTTCTTATGAAGAAGCGCAACACATCATAGAAAATCCTACAGAAGAAATACATAATATTCCTTCAAATATTTCAATTACAGATGAATCTTATACCATTCAAAACGATATAGCACAAGCTATTTTGGAAATGGATTCGCTTGCAAAAAAGTTGCGTAGAAAAAGGATGCGTGCGGGAGCCATTTCATTTGATAAAGTTGAAGTAAAATTCATTTTGGATGAAAAGAGCAATCCGGAAGGTGTTTACTTTAAGGAAAGTAAGGATGCCAATAAATTGATTGAGGAATTTATGCTTTTGGCCAACAGAAGCGTTGCGGAATTCGTAGGAAAACAACAGCCAAAAAAGACTTTTGTTTATAGGGTGCACGACGAACCGGATGATGAAAAAATTGCCGCTTTGGAAAATATTATAAAGCGTTTTGGTTATAAGTTGAATACCAAAGACCGTCATTCCACAGCAACGTCTATGAACAAACTTTTAAAAGATGTTGAAGGAAAAAAGGAACAGAATTTAATCGATACACTCGCCATTCGAAGTATGAGCAAAGCTTTGTACACAACCAATAACATAGGTCACTACGGACTTGCTTTTGATTATTATACCCACTTTACTTCACCCATCCGTCGTTATCCGGACATTATGGTGCACCGACTTCTGCAGCATTATTTAGAAAACGGAAAATCCGCTAATCAAGAGGAATATGAGGAAAAATGTGCGCATAGTAGCGATATGGAAAACTTGGCCACAAATGCAGAGCGGGACAGTGTAAAATATATGCAAGTAAAATACATGCAGGATCATAAGGATGAAGATTTCTTGGGTGTTATTTCAGGAGTTACCGAATGGGGAATTTATATAGAGATTATTTCCAATAAATGCGAAGGAATGGTCCGGTTGCAGGATTTGCAAGATGACCGTTATGAATTTGATAGGGATGAATATGCAGTAATCGGCCAACGCACCAACAAGGTATATCGACTTGGGGATGAAGTTTATGTAAAAGTAAAAAATGCAGATTTAGTGAAGAAACATTTGGATTTTACGATGTTGGGGCATAATAAAAACTGAGAATATTAGGACTCGTTTCGGCGGGTCTCATAAAATTAACAGACAGAAGTTTTATATTGTGTCTGATCTTTATTCAAAATCCCATACTATCTGTGAACCTCGGCGCTTTCTCTGCGATCCTCTGTGAAATAACCTTTCTTAACCATTACACCATCTTATAGCACAATCTCTCCCTCACAATATATTATCATAAAAAACTTCGTATTTTTACCCGACTATGTTTGACGGCTTACTCTATGCAGCGTTTTATGGATTTTTAATGGCCTTCGCTGTTGGACCTGTTTTTTTCACCTTGATTGAAACTGCCATTACCAAAGGTATTAGAGCGGCTATCTTCTTTGATCTGGGAGCTCTATTTGCGGACATACTTTTTATTCTAATTGCTTTTTTCAGTACCAGTAAAATACTGGAAAAGGTTAAACATGATCCTGGATTGTTGATTTTTGGAGGAGCAATTTTAATAGCTTACGGAATCATATCTTACATCCGAACCAATAAATCCATCTTTAAAATAGTCCGAGAGCATTACGCCGTAAACGTAAAAAAGAATCTTGGTGGATTATTCTTAAAGGGTTTTCTTCTAAATTTCGTGAATTTTGGAGTTTTGGCTGGCTGGATCGGCGTTTTAATTATGGCAAATGCATTGACTTCCACTGATAACGGGATTTTGTTATTCGTTGTAACAGTTTTGGCTACTTTTTTTGTAACCGATCTTTTAAAAATGTTGTTGGCAAAGCGACTGAAAAACAGGATGACCCCTCGGTTTATATTCAAAACCAAAAAATGGGTCAGTATTTTAATTTTGGTTTTTGGTGTTATTTTATTGTTTCAAGGAATTTTCCCCAAAGGAATGGAAGCGGGACTTGAAAGAATTCCTGGGCAACAACAACCTCTGGAAAAGCCGGTTCCTCCGGTTGATGTGCCACAATAAGAGAAGATATCTACAAAAGAGCAGTTAATCAAGCCTTTCGGTTTCCATCGAGATAAATTAAAGTCGCAGACTATTTGTTATTGACAATCAATAGGTTTCGACTGCGCTCAACCTGACAAATGGAAAATATCTAGTTTTGAAATTACTTTTGAAGAATATGAAGCATTCCCTACTCAATTAGAGTCACTATAAATTTAAAAAAAAAAAAACCTCCAACTCGTAAGTTGAAGGTTTTGAGGCATCGAGCGTCCCGAGGCTTCGGGAGAACCGCTGTACATTTTGTCAATAAAAAAACCTCCAACTTAAAAGTTGAAGGTTTCAGAGGCATCGAGCGGATTCGAACCGCTGTAGCAGCTTTTGCAGAGCTGAGCCTAGCCACTCGGCCACGATGCCCTAAATTCCTGCCCTTCGGCTTCGCCTGCCTGCTAACCGCAGGTAGGCAGGCTCAGGATAAACTTCGGTAGGAATCTCTCCAGGGAGATTTCCCCAATCAGATTGCAAATATAAAAGATTAAGTTGAATTCGGCGATTTTAAATTAAATTTACCGTTTCTTCTTCATAGTTACGCGCACTTCGGCCACATCGCCACCAATTGGCGGATTCTTTTTGGCAACGCTGACTTCCACTTCTTTTACCGAATTAACTTTTTCTAAAACTGAATTCATAATTCGATCGGCAACATGTTCCAAAAGTTTCGACCTAATGGCCATTTCGTTCCGAACAATGTTTTGGAGTTCAACGTAGTCCACCGTATCTGCTAGGGAATCACTTTTTGAGGCTTTGGTCAAATCAGCTTTTACTTTCAGGTTTACCACATAGTCAGAACCGATGTGTCCTTCTTCGTCCAAACAACCGTGATAGGCATAAAGACGGATGTTTTTTAATTTTATACTGTCCACGTTGCGTGTTTTAATTTTCAGATGACAAAAGTAATACAAATGCAGGTTTGGATGCAGGATTTATCTAAAATCAGATAAAAGTCTATTTGTTTACCTTAGAATTCATTGCATGGTATTTTTTGGTAAATTTGCCGTCTTATAAATTCATACATGGAAAAAGAAGCAACACCACTCAATTTTATTGAACACATTATAGAGGAAGACTTACGAACAGGATATAAAAGAGAACAGTTATGCTTTCGTTTTCCACCGGAGCCAAATGGATATTTGCATATAGGGCATGCGTCTTCGATTTGCTTAAACTTTGGTTTGGGTCTAAAATACGATGCTCCTGTTAATCTGAGGTTTGATGATACTAATCCTGCCAAAGAAGAGCAGGAATTTGTTGATGCCATAAAACGCGACATCAAATGGTTGGGCTTTAAATGGGCCGAAGAACGATATGCTTCCGATTATTTTCAGCAACTATACGATTGGGCGGTTCAAATGGTAAAGGACGGAAAAGCGTATGTGGATTCCCAAACTTCGGAAGCAATTGCAGAACAGAAAGGAACTCCCAATACCCCAGGAAGACCAAGCCCGTTTAGGGATCGTTCTGTAGAAGAAAATTTGGATTTGCTCGAAAAGATGAAGAACGGCGAAACCAAAGAAGGTGAACACGTACTTCGAGCAAAAATCAATATGGAATCGCCAAACATGTTGATGCGGGACCCAGTTATGTATAGAACTGTAAACAAAACCCACCATCGTACGGGAACAGATTGGAAAATCTTTCCAATGTACGATTGGACCCACGGTGAGAGCGATTATATAGAACAGGTATCACATTCCTTTTGTACGCTTGAATTCCTGCCCCATAGAGAGCTTTACGATTGGTTCCTTGACCAAGTGGTCGATGATGATAAATTGCGCCCTAAACAGCGTGAATTTGCCCGCAGAAATCTCAGTCATACCGTTGTTAGCAAACGAAAACTTGCCGAACTGGTAGCTGCTGGAGTTGTTACCGGTTGGGATGATCCCAGAATGCCTACTATTTCTGGATTGCGCCGAAGAGGTTATACCCCAGAATCCATTAGAAATTTTGCAGATAGCATCGGAGTTGGAAAACGCGAGAACCTTATTGATGTTTCCCATTTGGAATTCAATGTGCGTGAAGACTTGAACAAAAAAGTACCGCGAATTATGGTCGTATTGGATCCTGTCAAACTTATAATTGACAATTATCCCGAAGGGAAAACCGAAATGCTTGAAGCCGAAAACAATCAAGAGGATGAAAGTGCAGGATATCGTGAAGTGCCATTTTCTAGAGAATTGTTGATAGAGAGGGATGATTTTTTGGAAGAAGCAAACCGGAAATTTTTTAGATTGACCATTGGAAAAGAGGTCCGACTTAAAAACGCCTATATAATTAAAGGTGAAAGTGTAGTTAAGGATTCAGAAGGAAATATCACCGAAATCCATTGCACCTACGATCCCGATAGTAAAAGTGGAAGCGGTTCTGAAGCATCTTTGCGAAAAGTGAAAGGAACTTTGCATTGGGTCTCTGCCGAGCATGCCATTCCTGTTGAAGTGCGTTTATACGATCGGCTTTTTACCGAAGCATCTCCAGATACTGTTAAAGAAAAGGGATTTATGGAATTTGTAAACCCAGAATCTTTGACCGTCGTCACAGGATATGCGGAACCTAGTGTAAAAACTGCAGTAGCTGAGGATAAGTTCCAATTTCAGAGATTGGGTTATTTTGTGATAGACCGTGATTCGAGTCCGGACAATATTATTTTCAATCGCACCGTCCCATTACGTGATTCCTGGGCAAAGATTTCGGAATAGAACATCTTTACGAGGAAGGATATTTTTTCTATAACCGTATATTGCGAAACTATTTTTATTGGACTTCATCGTATTTACTATAGATGGTTTAATCCTGAAAATTATCCTTCATTCTGATGAATCTGTCAACTGCCATTTGAAGATTACTGGTTTTATAACAGATTATGGAGATGGCATTTCCCTATTTGTTTAATACATTGAATTTTATTGAAATTTTTAAGGTTTTCTTGTGTATTGGGGAGTCTTTATTAACCGCTTGTTAACAACTAGAGGAGCGCTGGTTGCCTATCTTTGACATTATTAACCACTATAAAAAATAGAATTATGGCATCAAATACAGGTCAAACCTTAATTGCACTTTTAACAGGAGTAGTAATAGGAGCAGGATTAGGAATACTTTATGCTCCGGACAAAGGTTCAGAAACACGGGACAAACTCAGTAAAGAGGCAAAAAAAACCCAAAAAAGACTGAGCAAACAGTTTAAGGAAACTAGTCAAAATCTTAGTGAAAAAGCTCAGATGGCAAGGTTGAGTTTTGAAGAAAAACTTAGCGAAACCCTTTCTTCTGCTAGTTATAAGGCTGATGAAATCTTATTGGCAATGGAAGACAAATTGGAGGCTTTGAGAAAACAAAACGCCAAGCTTCAAATTGATACAAAAGTGGACCAAGTTAAAACCACAGCCCAAAAAACTACTCTATAGTAATGTTTGAGGACATTTCCAGAAGTTTACACAACGTAACCGATCGAATTGAGGATTTCGGACTGAGCACTATGGAGTATTACAAACTCCGCTTGTTCAAATCCTCAATGAAGGGCGCTATATCTTTGGTTAATCTATTGGTATATGGAAGTCTTTCCCTATTCGTAATGCTTTTCCTTTCAATTGGGGCGGCCTTATGGTTGGGAACCCTGTTTGAGCAGACGTTTGTGGGGTTTTTGCTGATCGGAGGCTTTTATGGAATAGTCCTGATTTTTATGTTTGTCTATGGAAGAAAACTCATCGAGCGGGGCATGCTTCATAAATTTTCCGGATTATTTTACGACGAAGATGATATTGATCCCAAAGACCTTGCCCGACGAGAGGTTGTGGAGTTCACTGCTCTTCAGGAAGAGAAATTAATGAAAGATGAAAGTATTTTAGAATAACTTCAAAAATGCTTGCCAAGTATTTCACCATTGAAATAAGGAACTTTCGATTTCCTTAAAATCAAATATTTAGATACGAATGAAACATTATACCAGTTTTGAAGAAATAGAAACCGATCTAAAATATCTACGGCTTAAATCGAAGATAGATAAAGAGGAATTTAAACTTAGTATAAGGAATGCCAAGGATACAATAAGTGAAACTTTTTCTCCAATAAACTTGATTGCCGGAACAGTTGGTGCATTTATAAAAAGAGCCTTCTATCTTAAGGTTGTCAATAAAATATTTGGCTTAACTGGAAAGAGGCACTGAGTAAGAAATATTTAAAAAATGAATAAAAACCGTCCCAATTCGCGTTGGGAGGGTTTTTATTTTTTAAGGCCCGTTCGGAAATGACCTATTCCGATACTAATTCCACGCTTTCGATTTTTTCTTATATCCCCGAGACCAAATGAAAATAGTAGGACCATACAGAAAATAGGCTAAACCACCTAGAGTCGTTACTAATGCTGACGAATGATTCATAAAAATTATTGTAACAAGAATTGAAATAAGAGGAATCGTAAATATGATTACGAGTTTGATCATTTGTAATCTTGTGTTGAAAATTTCGAATGGACTCAAATCTAATTTTTCTCCATTTCGGTATGCTATATAATAGAAAAAGAAAAGCACGAAATTCAAGGCGAAAAGAACAAAGCCGTAATAAATCATTAAATAAGGCATTTGACTTTCTTCAATAATCAATCCCACATCGACTTGAAAAAAGATACTAGTTAAAAAAGGGAGAGGAAGCGAAGAGGATAAACATAAAAAACCACCAATGCGATTGCAATTCCAAATACTGCATCCGTCAAATTGTCCATTCTTGAAGGAGACGATCCACGGTAGTTTAATCGTGGGTCTCGTTTTCGATATTTGTTAAGGTCATTTCTCATTGGTTTTACTTTAGAGTTCCCAATCTTCATTGGAACCAAGAAACAATCTTTTTTGTATCATCTCGTCCTCCCATTGATAAGTAAATTTACGAAAGTCTGAGATTTTTTTTTGCCTTATACTCCGAATTCCCCATTCCTATTAAGGGTTGGAAGTCATCTTTTCGGTTGGGAAAAGCTTTTTTCAATTTATTCAATATGCATTTAATCCTCTTTTTTCAATAATTGAAAACCCTTATAACTATTTATAAAAAGCGGTAAGTGGAATTAATTAACTGAATAACCACAAACTGTGTTCGTAGGAATTTTAAGCAGTATCATTGAGCTGCACGGCAAAAATCCCGAAACTATCCAATATTTTAATCTGCGTAGTTCTTAGGCTTAATGTTGGGATCTTTAAAGTCTTCGGTCGGTCTGAGGGGGATGACAATCGTCATATAATTTCGTTTGCTGAAACTTTACCTTTATTCCACTTATTAAAACAATAATTCTATGACAGAAATACAGATTGCACAAAGTGTTACCCCTAAGCACATTCGAGAAATAGCGGCAAAATTGGCAATTCCTGAAGAGAAGCTGGAGTATTACGGGAATGACAAAGCAAAAATTCCTTTAGAAATTATTGATGAGGAAAAAATAAAAGAGAACAATCTCATTTTAGTTACTGCAATTACGCCAACTCCTCCCGGCGAAGGAAAAACAACAACTTCTATAGGCCTTGTGGATGCGCTCAATATTTTAAACAAGAAAGCCGTTGCGGTAATTAGGGAACCTAGTTTGGGGCCCGTATTTGGCATTAAAGGTGGCGCTGCCGGTGGCGGGTGGAGCCAGGTTATTCCTATGGTGGATATCAACTTGCATTTTACGGGAGATTTCCACGCGATAGAAAAAGCCAACAACCTTCTTTCTGCTCTTATAGAAAATAATATTCAAAGTAAATCGAGAACCCTTGGCATTGATCCTAAAACTGTAGTTTGGAAACGCTGTATGGATATGAATGATCGCGCTCTGCGGAATATCCAGACCGCATTTGGCGGAGGCGCTGGCGGAGTTTCAAGAGAAACGGGTTTTAATATTACTGCAGCCTCCGAGATTATGGCGATTCTGTGTATGGCCTCCGATTTAGAAGACTTAAAAGAAAGATGTGGGAATATTTATGTGGGCGATACCTTTGAAGGAAAGCCGATATTCGCAAGAGATCTAAATGCACAGGGCGCTATGGCCGTACTGCTGAAAGATGCTATAAAACCTAATTTGGTTCAAACCCTGGAAGGAAATCCCGCAATTATCCACGGTGGCCCTTTTGCCAATATTGCACAAGGAACGAATTCTATTGTAGCCACAAAAATGGGGATGACCCTTAGCGATTATACAATAACCGAAGCTGGATTCGGCTCCGATCTTGGCGCAGAGAAGTTTTTGAATATTAAATGTCGCGCAGCTGGGATTTCTCCTAAAACCGTGGTCCTGGTTGCTACCATAAGAGCCTTAAAATATCACGGCGGAAAATCGTTAAAAGAAATTACCCAAGAGGATGTAGAAGCTCTTAAAAGAGGACTTCCCAATTTGGATGGACATATTGCCAGCCTAAAAAGTTTTGGTATTCCTATTGTGGTTTCCATAAACGCCTTTAAATCTGATACGGAAGCTGAAATAAAAGTCGTGGAGGACCATTGTGAAAAATTGGGCATTCCCGTAGCCTTGAGCTCCGGTTGGGAAAAAGGAGGAAACGGGTGTTTGGCTTTGGCTGGAGAAGTTATAAAGGCCGCAAATTCTTGTGTCAACCAATTTCAGCCCACCTACAATCTCGATGACAACATAGAAACCAAAATGGAAAAGATATGTCAAACCATTTATGGAGGAGAAAATGTGGTTTTAAGTGATTTGGCTATCTCGCAATTGAATAAATATGAAGCAATGGGCTATGGAGGTTTACCTGTATGTATAGCGAAAACAGAAAAAAGTTTTAGTGATGACCAGAAGTTAGTGGGACGGCCCGAGCATTTCGATATTTATATAAGAGAGTTTGAAATAGCAACGGGTGCCGGATTTATTATTCCCATTGCGGGTAGTATGCTGCGGATGCCAGGATTACCAACTACCCCGGCCGCCGAAAGGATTAGCATTGATAAAGATGGAATTATTGAAGGTCTGTTCTAAAACTTTGTCAATAGTTCGCTGTCGAATCTGTTTTGTGAATTCGGGATTATTAAGATGGAAGGTTGAAAAAATAGGCTACACATCGTTTTCACTTTTTTCCATATCTGGTGGACAAGAAGGAATTTAAAACAAAACAACATCTATTGTCATTTTTAACGGATTCACAACGAGTTTTTATAACATTTGTTACGTTGTTTAAGCACCTAATCTAGCAAATGCAAACCGAATAATAAATCTGAATCCCGATAGCAATCGAGATTCGTAAGTAGGCAAGAAATAAGCAATTAATTTAATACGGTGTTAGCAACTGGGCTTTCTTCCCGCTGGTTCAGGAGTTTAATGGCCAAAATAAGTATATACAAATAGAGGGAAGCAAATACAACTCGTTGTGATAACCCGGGAAAATTCTCTGGAACAAAAGACATTGCTATTATCATTCCAAAAGGAATTAAAAATGTAATAATTGCTACGGTTTTCCACCCAGCTATTTTTTTCAATTGCCACCATAAAGTTAAAGCACATAATAACCAAAAAACACCTGAACCACTTGCTCCAATATAATGCATTGTGGAAATTAGTGATTGTTTATTCTCCATATTGCCGGGAAAAACACCTGCAAGAGCCAAAAATAGTCCAGAAAGAAATAGCAAATAAAACGGATATGATTTCACGAAATGTGAACGGAACTCTTTCAAAAGATTCCAACTGAAAATTGAAATTAGGATTCCAGGTATAATGAAGCCAAAAATGTTAAACGTCCATTTATTAGGAGCGTCTAATGAACCAAGTTCACTTACAGCTTTATGAAAGTGATTATAACCATCTGTTCTTAATTCTGCCATTATGATAATTGTCAATATACTTATCGTAACAGCAGTTATTCCGATTATTCCATTGGTCTTATTATTCATCCTTTGACTTTCTATCAAAGTTATTGATAATAACAATTCGCAAATTTGATTTAAATCAAAAAGTGTTTTTTAAAGACCGGACCCTGCTCAATGTTTCTTGTGTCATTCCCAAATGTGAAGCCAACATACCGAGTGGGACACGTGCTAATTTGTTTTTTGAGGTATTTTCAAAAAATTGGTATCGTTCTTTCGCAGAATTAAACCGAAGCGAGATTATCCGCTCGGACTGTTCCAAATAGTATCTTGCCATCAAGATTCGTCCAAAACGTTCCATTTCCCGAAAATCTTTAAAACAAGTTTCGAGGTCATTCAACGAAACTCTTATCAGTTCCGTTTCTTCTAAGGTTTCGATGTGAAAGTGGTCGGGAATGTTTTGAAGAAAACTATAAATTGAAGTAATCCACTCATTTTCTGCGGAAAAATTATCCGTTATTTCTTTATTTTCCTTCTTATAATAAATTCTTGCAAGTCCTTTATTTATAAAATAGGTGTTAAGACAAATTCTGTTCGGTTTGTGAAGAAAATGATTTTTAGGAAAAGTTTGAGTTTCACAAATTGCTTCAAGTCGGTTTTTTAGTTCGATTGAAACAGGAATAAATTTGGTAATATGATTTATTAAATTTTCTATGATGTTTGTTGGTTTTTCAGCCTTGTTGCTAACGGTAATTATATGAAAAGTAAGCGATTTCGAAGCACGAAACTTTCGGTTAAGAACCAAGTTTGATACAAGTCAAAAGTAAAGAATTCTGTACTATTTCGCCTACTTTTATATACATTGCTGGCAACTGGCTTTATTCAATGTTCGTTATTTATAGCTACTTTTTACTCCCTTAAACAAAAGCCACAGCATTATTGAAATTTCCCCCAAAATAAAAAATGGCGTACCGAGTTGTGTGAAAAGTGTTTTGTAATCCGGGAAAAGTATGGACACAAATGATAGTAGGACGTATGCCACACCGCAAAGAATTAGAAATACTCCCAATACACGAGGCATAAATCCAGATTTCCAAACCAATAGACCAAATGGAAAAAGCCAAAGTCCCCAAAATGTTTCTAATACTAAAACTCCATTATTATTAATGGTTAGAAATAGCATTGCCACATCTTGCTTCTGACTTAGGTCAAATGTTGTTAATAGTTCTTGTTTAATAATCATTAAAGAAGTAATATTTAATGCCTCCATAAAAAAGACAACAGGAACTTGCACAAGTACCAATGCAACCATAAGTTTAGCTTGCCCTTCATTTACCTGTTTGAACATACGGTATAGAAACAATACAATAAGCACCCAAATAGCATTGCTGATAATATCATTAATTATTCCTGTTCGAAATATATACTCATTTGCAAGAATTTTATTGGCAGTTGCAGCAGCATCACCTTGTACTATAGTTTGCGAGGTAACATAAAAAATGCCGTAGATGCCTGTCAGTACCCAAATAAAATATAAGACACCGGTAATTCTCGCAGTCTTTTTTAATGAATTCTCCTTATTTTCCATAATGATGATTTACTGGTTGGTTTAAATATTTAATTTACAAGATTATGCTGAGCGTTTCTTGGTTTTAATCCTTTAAGCAAAAGCCATAGACCAGTTGTTATTTCGGCTATAATCATTGGTATCCAACCGACTTGAATTACGGATGAAACGTCAGGAGAAATAAGAAGGGTAGTTGTAACCAGAGTGACCAGCAGAGAGGCGAATAAGCCAAATACCGATATAATTTGGGGAATGTATTTTGATTTCAAAAACAGGTAAAAGAAAATTAAAGACCCAATACTAAATAATAGCGCGGAAATATTAAAACCAATGGTATAGGTTTTGCCCTCTATGCTAAAAATCATCATAATAACGACTGTAAATGTTTCTCCTAATCGCCAAAACATTGCAATAAGAGCAAGTTTTTGATTGAAAGATTTAAGAGTTAGATATAGAGTAATCGCCAATAAGAAAGCACTGGCAGTGTAAATCACATCAATAGAGAGCTCTGTGATTTTTTTGATGGTTGCTTCATCGATTTGTGAGGTAATTAATTTTCCTGCGAAAAACAGCAGTATCAAAAATAGAAACATTGATCCTGCAATTTTCGCGGCAAGTTGTTGGGTCCTGTATATGTATATCAAAACAAAGAATAATTTTGATTCAAATATTGACAATGTAGCATAAAAACCACTTGACTTTTGTCAAGAAATCAAATCTCTTCGTATTCTACTAATGGTTTCGGGTTTTATGCCCAGATAGGAAGCAATATATTGCAAGGGAACGCTTTTTAGTAGATTCGGGTTTTTGACGATAAATTTTAAATATCGTTCCTTGGCACTAAGTGTAGATAATTCGTTTATCCTTACTTTTTCCCTTTCCATTATTTGTTGAAAAAGCAGAATGGTGTATTTACTAAGGATGATACTTTCTGCATATAAAATATCCTCATCGTCACGTTTTATTCTTAATAAACTACAGTCAGTTACACACTCAATATTTTCATTGGAGATAGTTCTATTGGCAAAATGATGATAGGAAGTAAAAAAACTCGGTCCGTTGTTCATATGCGTAGTAATTTCTGCACCCAATTCATTGGTATAGAAGTTTCTCATTATACCGGAAGTAATGAAATATTGATGCTGTGGAACTTTGCCCGCTCTTTCCACGATGGTATTCTTTGGATAGCATACCGGTTCAAAATATTGAAGGCATAATAATCTATCCGACTCTGGCATTTCCATTATGTCTGCTACAGTGTCAAATAGAACCTTAAACATTTGGTTATTTTTCATTTTTATGGTTACGAGCTTTTAAAAATTAAAGCCAGAATAAATAGGTCTGAAACTAAAAAGAGTAAATAGTGCCATAATGTTTTTTTAGCTATAACGGTCAAGTATAAGCCTAGTGTGGGATTTCAAAGCGATTCACTGTCCGCCCACACTAAACTTTGATAGATGCCAAAATACTGAATTTTAGCGATTCAGCCCGCATTACGCTTATACAATGTGTGTGCCCAGCATGGGCATCTTTTACTTTACCGAAAGGTAAATAATTAATCTAGAGGGTGCAAGACCCTTATGGGCAGGGGTAACGCCTTGAACCATTAGTAAGCTGCAAGCTCGTTTATCGTGAGATATGGAGTGAAGGAAGCAGGACTACAAATCTCGGTACTGACGAACAGGAACCGTATACAGAGGCATATATGCATGGGTAAGCAAGCACATCATTGTAACGCCCCAAGAATACCAAAAGTGCATATATGTAGATACGGCAGGGATTGAGTGAAAGAAGATGCCATTACCTGGGGAGGTCTCCACAGCCACGAGTTGGCATAATGGAGAAGTCAGCAGAAGTCATAGTACTTATAGGAAACGAGCTGTGAAAAGAAACCACAGAAGTCTCACAGATAAGGAAGGACCGAACATTAGATTATGTTGGAATTTGATTGGGAAGCCTAGCTAGCCCCATCTTAGCCCAACAGGAGTATTTACATTTATTGACCCTATGATTGAAAAGGTACTAGAAGCAAAGAATCTCTATAAGGCGCAGCGTAAAGTTGAGCGCAATAAGGGAGCGTGTGGAGTAGATGGTATGAAGACAACGGAATTATCTGCTTACATAGCAGAACACCGAGACGACCTACTAGCTTCTATACGCACACATCGCTATGTACCAGACCCGATCTTAGGGGTTTCCATCCCAAAAGGTATGGGTAAGACCAGACTTTTAGGGATTCCAACAGTAGTAGATCGATGGCTACAACAATCGGTAAACCAACAGTTGATGGTTGAGCTCGAATATGAATTTGAACCATTCAGCTATGGTTTCCGCCCCAATAAGAACCTTCACAAAGCAGTACTACAAGCCCAACAGTATATCAATACTGGCTATCAGGACATTGTAGATATTGATTTACAGGGGTTCTTTGACGAGGTAGACCATATGCGATTACTGCAACTTATTTACAACAGGGTAAAATGTCCAACGACCTTGCGCCTAATCCGAAAATGGCTACGAGCGCCCATACGTATTAATGGGCGGCTGGAGAAACGCCGAAAAGGAATACCGCAAGGAAGCCCTCTGAGTCCATTACTATCTAATATTATGTTAGATGTACTGGACAAGCATATGGAGTCGAAAGGACTGCGCTATGTGCGCTATGCGGATGATTTTAGTGTTTACACTAGGAGCAAAAGCGAGGCAAAAAGGATAGGTAATGAGCTGTATCTCTTTTTAAGGGATGCACTCAAGTTACCTATCAACAAAGCCAAGAGCGGTATTCGCAGACCAGTACATTTCGAATTGCTGGGACACGGTTTTGTACCTGTCTACAAAAAGGGAGTAAAAGGGCAGTATCAACTTGTTGTATCACATAAGAGTTGGGGCAAGTTTAAACGTACGTTAAAGAGTATCACCAAAAAGACCAAACCTATATCCCTGTTAGAACGCCTTGAAAGACTCAATGAAGTCTGTCGGGGATGGATTAACAACTATCGGTTAGCGCAGAGTTATGCTAAACTTAAAAAGCTAGATACTTGGTTAAGAAACCGATTGCGATATTGTATTTGGCACGATTGGAAAAAGCTAGAACGTAAACGTAAAAATCTTATTAGATTGGGGATAGAACAAGGGCAAGCGTATGCTTGGAGTAGAACACGAATGGGAGGATGGGCAGTAGCACAAAGTCCTATTTTAAAAACTACCATAACCATTTCCAGACTCAAACGAAAAGGCTATAAACCGCTAGGAGATTACATCGATAGAGCACAGACTTCAATCTGGTGAACCGCCGTATACGAGACCCGTATGTACGGTGGTGTGAGAGGCGCACCGTGGGCTTACTGCTCACGGCCGTCTACTCGATTAGCGGCTGGCTTTTCTTTCGCGCGAGATTTTCGTTTTGAAGATAATTTCTTTTTTGACTCGGCTTTTCTTTTTTTAATAAACTCGCTCAATTCCTTTCTTTCCTCGTCAGTCAAAGGTGGACTTTTGATGATGAAGTCAACTCCTTTAGGTTCTGCTATATGTCCCATTTTATAATGTTTTAAAATATTTTGTTACTAAAAACTTTGCGGAATTGGTTTCGATTATCATTCGTTGATTTTTGAAATGAAATGCTCCCAAAGTTTTCTCATAATGTTTGATTAATTTCGATTTTGCCGTAAAAACTACAAATCCTTCATAGCCTTTTTGGAATGAAGTTTTACAAGCGTAAGCTACTAAATTTCCAGCAACTCCTTCGTAAAGTTTTTGTTTTCCTATGTTGAACGGTGCGCTTTCTAACAAATTCATATAAACGTGGTCATTCTCCATTGTCAGGCTCAATAATCCTTGTATTATGTCAGGGTTATTTATGATTGTTAGTTTATAAACTTCTTTGGTCAAATCGTTGAATTCGGATTTCCAATCGAAATTCCAACCGTTCTTTTTCAGGATATTTTTCAAGTCCGATTTTTTTAATGTCGAGATTTCGGTTTGGAAACTATCGCCCGAAATGGTGTTCAATATCGAATCGGTCAATCGGTCTATTATAAATCCTTGTTCAATGTTTTTCATTCATCTAAAATACGAAATTTTGCAGGATTTTTTTCAGCTTGCCGCTAACGTTTAGTATAAAAGAAGTAGGGCTGAAAATAAGCAATTACCTTTCGGATTATCCACAAGCCAAATCTTTTGTATTTTGTTTTATCTTATTTTTCTAAAAGCCAAATCAAAAGATTTGGTGACCTTGCAAATAAGCCTGAAACATTGGGTTTAGCACTTACTTGCCCTATTTTTTTTATACATTGTTGCCATTAGTACTTCTCTGCAATATGTTTTTCAATTCCGAAATGGAATATGCGGGCTTTTGTTTATGTAGCATAGCGTGACAATTTGGACATACAGGAATCAAGTCCGTTTTGGGATTTACAGAATATTCTTTTCCGATTGTCGATATATCAATTAGGTGGTGAACGTGGATGAAATTTTTACCTAATTCTCCAAATACTTCTTGAAAATTAAAATCGCAAACCTGGCAATTCAATCCGAAATGTTCAATACATTCTTGTCTCGCCAATGGATTTCGTTCGTAACTGTTTACAGTAACTTGTCTTGTTTTCCCTTCTGAGTATGTTTTACTGGAATCAACTTCATCTGGAAATACAGTTTCAGCAAAATCACTTTTCACTAACTCTGAAAATTTCTCATAAATCTTTCGTCCTTTTTTTACGGAAGCTCCTGAAGTATCTTCATAATATTCAATGTGTTGTGTAAGTGCGAGTAGTGCATTTTTTAATCCTATTTCTCCGTTTTCTTTATAAATTCGGTCGAGATAATAATCCGTAGCATATGCATTTATTGTCCTTGTATATAATCTCCCTTGAATTAATTTTGAATAGGCGTAAATATAATCAAGTCCTGAATTTTTTTTCATTCCAGAATTAGCTAACTCATTTGCTCCGTCCGAAACTGACATTTCGTTAAGATGAACTTTTTTTCCTATTTCAAATGCTTTTTGAATTTGCTCATTAGTTGTTTTTCTCATTCAGTTCGGATATTTTTTTGTATTAATGGCAACGGGCTGGGTTATGGGCAGTGCGGGGCAAAAATGCAATCATTTTCGAGCTCGCAATAAGCCAAAATTTTATTTTTTACTTTATTTTTCTGTTGTCGTCAAAATGAAATTTTGGCGGCATCGCAAATATACAACTGCTTTTGGATTAAGCGTTTATCCCGCATTGCTTATAACCGATGTTGCCTGGCGTTTTTGTGCGCTGTTTCCATCATTGTTCCGCACAGTAACTGCTTGGTCATTGGAAGCCGACTTTGTCAGTGGGTTTCCGAAATTTTATTCTCTTTCCCGAAATTCCGCAACCGAGCTAAAGTTTCGGCGTTGCTCCGCTCTGTTGCTCAAGGCATCGGACCGATTCCGCCGTTGCTTGCGTATTGATTGGAAGTCTTTTTACTCGATTCCGCTATGTTGTTCAGATCCGCTCAAGTGTCCGAAAAAAAACGAAAAAAACGTACATTTTTCTTTATGATCTTATCTCCTTAAATGACAGGCAACGTTTAGTATAAGAATAGTAGCGGGTTAAAATGCACTATTTTTCAGTTAAGTACAGACTTTTTTTGGACTCGTTTACTTTGGATTTAGCACTAATGCCGCTATTATTTTTATACATTGTTACCTGCTGGCTTTGTTCTTTCTCAATTAATTTCGATTGTATTCGTTTATTTCTAATTAAAATCCTAAAATATGGACATTTTCCATTTATCGACAAATCTTTCCCATCATTTCCTTTTCTGAATTTAATTATTTCAAATTGGTCAGGATTGAACTTATGTAAAAATGTTATAGGAACTCCCATAAAACCTTTATAATCTAATGGAATGTTTTTAGTCTTATTGACATTTATACCATTGTAGTTGTCATATTCAGGATATTCTATTTCGTTTCCATAATATCTTTTTGTAAGAACTATATCTTCGTGTCGTTTAGAAGTGTCTAAATTAGTAAGCCATAGACAATTGTTTGGTGAAATAATTCTATTCCCAAAGCTGTCAATTCTGGCTTCAGTACCATAAAGTTCGTAATGTTCTGGAACTATAAAACCCGAAATGCCTCTACCAAGATTTATTCCCAACCACGCATTGTTTTCTTTTATTAGTTTAAAAATTTCTTTATATGTAATTGCGTTAATGTTACCGATTGTTAAAAATTTTTTGTCGTATTCTATGAGTTGGGCAACGTATTCTCTGAAAAGTGAAAATGGTGGATTTGTAACTACAATGTCTGCTTGTTTTAGTAGTTCGATACTTTCTGCACTTCGAAAATCTCCATCTCCTTTAAAATGGATTATGTCTGTTGAGCTTAGTTTAATGTGTTCTTTTTCTGTACCTGTGTACTCATAATAAAAACCATTTTCAGTTTTTTCTGTGTTAAACAAGTCTATTTCTTGCTTTCTGTAACAGGAAGCTATTAATTTCTTTAGTCCTAATTCCTTGAAGTTTGAAGCAAAATAATTAAAGAAATTGCTAATTGAAGGGTCATCGCAATTACAATAAACCACTTTGTTTTTAAAATGGCTTTTGTAATGTTGCAATTCACTTTCTATATCAGAAAGTTGAGTGTAAAACTCATCACTTTTTGATTTTTTAGCTTTTTGTAATAATTTATTTGTTGCTTTTCTTGCCATTAATAATTCTTATTTATTTTCTGTTATTTGTTTAAATATATCACTTCCTAAAACTTTAAGAGATGTTTTAGAAACCTCAATCATAATATCGAGCATTTCTTTTGCATCCCATTTCCCACCTTTACCTTGTGTATAAATGGAAGTTGCTTGAAGCATAATTGTTTTATCTTTAGGTTTGACAAACTTATTTTCACATAAGTTTGTATTAATCGGCATTCCATAGTTTGCGGAAGTCAGCCTATCCATTCTATTTAATATTCCAGAATTATATTCAAGTTTTACAATTCTTCCGTCAGGTCTTTCAATTGAAATGGTTTCAGTTAGAAAATTTGAACCTTCAAGAAATAGAACATACGGGAAATGAGATTCTGATAGCATAAAATTCGCAATTTCAGATATGTTTTTATGTGACCTTTCTATTGCATTTCCAGCAGCCATTAAATCTTGATTATTGGATGTCCCTACTAAATTTCCTTTTAGAATATTATCAATGTCTTTTCCCTGATGTTTTGCTTCTGTTACCAAAATTATTCTCCAATTGTCATCATCATCTTTGACTTCAATTATTCCACCATCAGGTCTTATACTTGAATTTGAGACGAAAAGAGTCTGTCCTAAATCTTCATCTATTTTTTGTAAAGCTTTGTTGATCTCTTCTTTTCTAATATTTTTCCTGTAACGAAAGGTTAATTGAGGATATTCTTTTTCAAGTTGTTCAATGACAAGTTTTGATATTGTTCCAACGTTTAAGTCGTGTAATTTTGCTATATCTCCAAATATTCCTATAACTCCTTTAGACTTTTTGTGTTGAGTCGTTAATCTTTTTGATTGGTTCTTTTTTGCCATATTTTATTTATCACTATTGACTTACGTAAAGGTACAATTTTTTCAAATGTTATCTGGTTTCTTCAGCTTGCAGGTAACGGTTAGTATATGAAAAGTAGGCGATTACGAAGCACAAAACTTTCAATTAACCACCAACTTTGATACGAGCCACAGCCCTGGATTTTAGTACTATCTCGCCTATTTTTTATATACATTGTTATAGCCAGTGCTCTTTTTGTCAATACTCTTTTAAATTTAGTCCCTTGTCTTTAAACTGATTGAATAATATATTAGTTAAAAGGGGGAAAGACATTAATTTGAATGCTTGATTCCTCAACCAAATGCCAAAATTGCTTTTTGGAACAAATGATTTGGCAAAGGATTGAGCTGATTTTTGTTTCTTTTCCATAAATGGTTTCAACAATTTTTCATATTCTTCAAAAGCTGTTTTGTAGTTTCCATTTGCAAGTTTTAATTCTCCTGCAAGAATATAAGCACCTACCATTGCCAATGTCGAACCTTTTCCTGATAATAACGATGGACAGTAGCAAGCATCTCCTACCAAAGAAACACGTCCTTTGCTCCATTGTTCCATTTTTATTTGGCTTATTGAGTCAAAATAGAAATCTGTAGTGGTGTCAATTTTTGAAAGTAAGTCATTACATTTCCAACCTACATTCAAAAATTCGTTCTTCAGTATTTGCTTTTGCTTTTCAATGTCGTGATGCTCATAATCCAATTTTTCTGCTGATGTAAAAATGAAAAATGATGCTACTTTTTCTTCTTTAATGGAATAGACTGCCACTTGTTTGTTGGGTACATTAAACATTGAAAACGCTCTTCCTTTTTTTGCAAAATTGTCTATGGTAAAAGAAGAAGTATAATACCCATAATATTTTTCAAATTGAGATTCATCGCCAAAAATTAATTTCCTAACAATAGAATGCAAACCGTCTGCGCCTACAAGCAAGTCAAATGTACGCGTTAAACCAATTTTCATTGTTACCAATACTTTTTCTTCATCTTGTTCAATTTTTTTTATAGTGTCTCCAAAAATAAATTCGGTTTCTTTGTCAAGACTTTTATAGATAATTTTTGCTAGGTCGCTACGAAGTATGGTGAATGCTCTATTTTTAAGCACTTTCTTAATTTTTTGATAATTCATACTACCTTTTTCATTATTGTCTTTGTCCACAAATGCGACATTTGAAATGTTAAGGTCAGCTTTTTCTAAATCAGAAATAATGTTCATTTTCTCGGCTACGTCAAACCCTGCGCCCATAAAATCTATTGCATAACCACCTTCACGCAAAGTGGGTGAAATCTCAATTATAGTTGGATTGAAACCAAATTTTTTTAACCAAAATGCAAGCGTTACTCCTGCTATTCCTGCACCTGATATTAGTATATTCTTGTTGTTCATTGTTTGTTTTTGCATTGGCTATAACGGGCTGGGTTATGGGCAGTGCGGGGCAAAAATGCAATCATCATCGGACTCGCAATAAGCCAAAATTTTATTTTTTACTTTATTTTTTTATTGTAGCCAAAATGAAATTTTGGCGGCATCGCAAATATACGACTGCTATTGGATTAAGCATTTATCCCGCATTGCTTATAACCGATGTTGCCTGGCGTTTTTGTGCGCTGTCTCCATCATTGTTCCGCACAGTAACTGCTTGGTCATTGGAATCCGACTTTGTCAGTGGGTTTCCGAAATTTTATTCTCTTTCCCGAAATTCCGCAACCGAGCTAAAGTTTCGGCGTTGCTCCGCTCTGTTGCTCAAGGCATCGGACCGATTCCGACGTTGCTTGCGTATTGATTGGAAGTCTTTTTACTCGATTCCGCTAAGTTGTTCAGATCCGCTTAAGTGTCCGAAAAAAATTGAAAAAAACGTACATTTTTCTTTATGATCTTATCTCCTTAAATGACAGGCAACGGGCTGGGTTATGGGCAGTGCGGGGCAAAAATGCAATCATTTTCGAGCTCGCAATAAGCCAAAATTTTATTTTTTACTTTATTTTTCTGTTGTCGTCAAAATGAAATTTTGGCGGCATCGCAAATATACAACTGCTTTTGGATTAAGCGTTTATCCCGCATTGCTTATAACCGATGTTGCCTGGCGTTTTTGTGCGCTGTTTCCATCATTGTTCCGCACAGTAACTGCTTGGTCATTGGAAGCCGACTTTGTCAGTGGGTTTCCGAAATTTTATTCTCTTTCCCGAAATTCCGCAACCGAGCTAAAGTTTCGGCGTTGCTCCGCTCTGTTGCTCAAGGCATCGGACCGATTCCGCCGTTGCTTGCGTATTGATTGGAAGTCTTTTTACTCGATTCCGCTATGTTGTTCAGATCCGCTCAAGTGTCCGAAAAAAAACGAAAAAAACGTACATTTTTCTTTATGATCTTATCTCCTTAAATGACAGGCAACGGGCTGGGTTATGGGCAGTGCGGGGCAAAAATGCAATCATTTTCGAGCTCGCAATAAGCCAAAATTTTATTTTTTACTTTATTTTTCTGTTGTCGTCAAAATGAAATTTTGGCGGCATCGCAAATATACAACTGCTTTTGGATTAAGCGTTTATCCCGCATTGCTTATAACCGATGTTGCCTGGCGTTTTTGTGCGCTGTTTCCATCATTGTTCCGCACAGTAACTGCTTGGTCATTGGAAGCCGACTTTGTCAGTGGGTTTCCGAAATTTTATTCTCTTTCCCGAAATTCCGCAACCGAGCTAAAGTTTCGGCGTTGCTCCGCTCTGTTGCTCAAGGCATCGGACCGATTCCGCCGTTGCTTGCGTATTGATTGGAAGTCTTTTTACTCGATTCCGCTATGTTGTTCAGATCCGCTCAAGTGTCCGAAAAAAAACGAAAAAAACGTACATTTTTCTTTATGATCTTATCTCCTTAAATGACAGGCAACGGTTAGTATATGAAAAGTAGGCGATTTCGAAGCACAAAACTTTCGGTTAAGCACAAAGTTTGATACGAGTTCAAAACCCTTGAATTTACTACTATTTCGCCTATTTTTTATATACATTGTTAGCTGCTGGGTTTTTTTCCTGTGTTTCGTATTTGACTTACATTTCCCTTTGAAAAAGTATAAGTTGCACTATAAAACAAATCATAAAATATATTAATACAGTACCTGTTTTCGAGTGATTCTCTAATTCTTTTAGTTTGTTTATTTGGCTTTCCTGATATCATCAAGCTTGGAGCAATATGTGGCGGTGATTCATCTTTACCTTCATCAGTCATATATTCCTTTTTCAGCTCATTTACTACTCCAATAAAATTGAACAATAATTCAGGGAATGGATTAAACTGTTTTACTTCACAGAATGAAATTAAGTTCTTGTTTTCAACATACGAGAATGTTGTTTTGGTGTCGTAGTAGTCTTTGGTATATTTTACTTTTCCTTTTTTGATAATTGCTATGTCAGGAGTAGTAAATATCTCATCATCTTGTGAGCTTTGAATAGCAACGTTATGTTGTATTTCAAAATTCTTTCTTCTGTTCTTTACCTTTTTACTAACTAAAAAATGAGAAAAATTTGATTGTATTCCTGAAGGAGAGCATTTATACCTGTACTTACCTGATTGTAAATTTTCAACTGACACGTCATATCCATTGTTTTCGTAGAATCTTATGATATAATTGTAGCAGGTCATTTCGAAATAGTCACTTGTTCTTTTTGCTTGATTAACAACAATAGTTTTATACTTATTTGCAAATTCTCTAATTTCTTTCTCAAACTGCGTATGACTTTTAAAAGGGGATGTCGAGGTCGTCTTCTTGGTTGTCTCTGTTGCTTTTTTTCCCTTTTGGTTTTTGGTTGTTGTTGTCATTATCAATTTCAGATTTATATACAATCAATTTTTTCAAGAACTCTCGTGTTTCGAAATATTCCATAACTACTGGCGGAATGGAAAATTTCTCAAGTAGTTGATTGTAGTTCATTACAACTGCAAGAATTTTATTCTTTTCATCTCCTGTCATTTTATATCCACCAATCTGAATTGTGTCCGTTTGTCCTTTTTTAGTTACCGTACCGTAAAATTTAACTGCTCCATCAAGGTTAGTTATTACTCTTTTATGGAAAATTGATAGAGAAAGAAATAGCTCGACAGTATTAATATGTTGACTTAAAGCGCTGTAAGTTTTGTAATTCACGATTAGATAGGTGGCTTCTTTGAGTCGACTTTGATATTCATTATATATCTGATTTGTCAACTTGTAAGGAAGTTGGTAAGTCAGAATGTTTATCATTGGAGTTTCGTTACTCATTTTATATTTATTCGTCTTTTTACCTTGCAGCTAACGTTTGGTATAAAAGAAGTAGGGCTGTAAATAAGCAATCACCTTTCGGATTTTCCACAAGCCAAATCTTTTGCATTTTGTTTTATATTTTTGTTCTAAAGCCAAATCAAAAGATTTGGCGACCTCGCAAATGTGCCTGAAACATCGAGTTTAGCACTTGCTTGCCCTATTTTTTTTATACATTGTTGTAGCACGTTTTATTCTGATGCTTCTCTAATTGCAGCTTCTAAAATAACATCTTCATTATTTTTTATATCTTTTACCGTTGGATTTATGACAATATCAGGTTTTATGCCCACTTTTTGTGTTTCGCTTTTGTCTAATTTATAAATACCGATTCCTGTCATTTCAGTTTGTACATTTCCCGGCAATACTATCTGTGTAACATCACCATCTGTACCTGCTGTTTGATTTCCTACAATTGTTGATTTTGAATAAGATTTTAGTGCGAGGGCATTAAATTCCGATTTACTTTGCGATTCATTATTTACAAGTGCAATTATTTTTCCATTAAACTGATATCCATTTTTTGTTTCAAAATTTATTATTGGTTCAAAGGAAAAATAACCGGGTCTTTGTAAACTTGTAGAGGTGGACCTGAAGAAACTTATTGGCTTCTCGTGAAGATAGGGTAATAATTTGATAAAATTTTCCTTTGGATAATTTCTCAGATCAAATATGATCGCCTTTTTATTTTGCCATTTATAAAAAATAGAATCATAATCTTCAAACTTCAAATATTTAGTATTTAAATAACCAATATCGGGGGTAAGTTCTTTAATCTGCTCCGAAGATTTTATTCCTATGAATTGCTCGTTAAAGGGAATAGTATTGACTGTTGTTTTAAATTCTATTCCATCCCTTAATATAGTCAGCTCAACATTTTCCCTATTGGTTCGGATTATTTTTTTAGCAACCTCTCTTAGCGTTGTGGGTAAATTAGAAGCTACAGAATATTTCATATATTTTTCTCTGAGTGTTTTTGTGGATAGGCTGTCTATTTTTTGAATGATATCTCCATCCTTTAAGTTTTTGGAATAAGAATTTAGGATTACAAGTTCATTGTTAATAAACTGCGTTGAAATAGGTACTTTAAACTCTCCGAAATACTGTTCAAGAATTTTGTTTCGGATAATGAAGTGATGCGTGTCTTCAGTTCTTGCGATCAGTTCTGCAAGACAAAGTGTGTATTCTGTTTCATTTTTAGCTTTTTGAATTTTTGGGATAAATTCTTTTAAAACAGAATTCCAATCGGAGGTAATCAAGTATTTGTAAGGATAAAAATATTCAATGTAATTCCAATATCTGAAAAGTGCCAAAAGTTTTATGCCATCATCATTATAATTTATGGTACTGTATATCTTTTCATTTTGAAATATTGGACTAGGTATTTCTTGAGGAATGTTTACATAATAATTAGTTTCTGGTCTTTTTGCTTTTGTAATACTCGTTAACTGATTCTTTAAATTTGGAGTGATAAACTTGTTATTGAACCATTTAAAATCTGAAGAAAATTTTATATTTTGATGTGCTTTTATTGTCATTTGAATTTGCAAATTTCCTAATGATGCAACCCATTCTTCCAATTTTGAATCGAAGTCATCCTCTTTTATTAATGGCAACATTTGAAATAACTGTTTGTCCCAATCATAATCTCCAGTTGCTACTTTTGGATGATAATATTTTAAGAAACCCCACAATTTTCCTAGCAATTGTAATTTATTTACTTCTTTTTCGGAAAGTTCATTTAAAGCAAATTCTGAATCGAAAACACTGCTTTGTTTTATTGACTTTAGTACATTAATATTAGTGTTATCAATCTTTAAACTCAAATTATCTAGCCAAACTTTTCCAGAGCCGTCGATGTTGCAAGCAATTGTGATTTTGTTAGATTCCGAGGTATATGGGATTTTTACGGTGAGTTTTTTCCAATCCGTAGTTCCAGAGATTGTAGGACTCATAGCAAATGAAAATTGACTTTTTTCATCCCCAACAATTAAATAAATATATGCGCTTTGTATATTTTCAGATTTGAGATAACCGTTCAATTCAATTTCTTTTCCCTCAAAAGATTTATTGATTATATTTTCGATTCCTAAAATACCAATGTCTTTTTTATCGTTGGAACTTATTTTAAGTGAATATTTTCCTTGAAATTTAGTGATGGAATCTAACGTTATATCTATACCGTCATTTTTTTTCTTCCAATCTGATATTGTATTATCTCTTATTGTTTTTTCAAACCCTAAATTATAAGTATCAGATTGGCTGAATACATTTTGCATTCCAAATACAATTAGTATTATGAGTATTGTTTTCATTTTTTTAATGTGCTACAACGTCTCGTATAAACGCAGTAGCGGGATTGACGCACTGACTTTTCGGTTTATAACTGATCTTAGATTTATAAAATACTTTCAGGTTTTGCACTTACCCGCTATTGCGTTTATGCCTTGTTGCCACCAGTTTTAATATCCACCAAACTTATTGTCAGAAGTCCGATTAATATGATGTTTGCCCATATTGCATAACTTTTGATTTGTTCTTCTTTGTCTGCTTTCATTGTTAATTGTTGGGCTATTTGTTTTTTCTGTAAATCAATATTTTGATTTTCTCTTATTTTAAAAACAAATTCCCTGTCGTTTTCGGTAACGATATTTAAGTATTCTATCTCATTATTATTGTTTTTTGCCACAACCCAGAATTCTGTCGTTCCGTCATTCTCAAACCAAAAGTCATTTGATTTTTCATTTGGTTTCAGTTCTGTGTCGTAATTGACAAAATTCCTTTTACCGTTCCAGGTATTATCCCAGAATTTAATCGAATAAATTTTTAAATTTTCGCTGGTCAGATTTTCAGTTCGAATATTAACTGGCGTTGAAGCACCAAATGCTTTATTAAATAAATGATTTAATCCCAATAAACTAAGTCCGATAATGATTCCAAAAATTGCTAGTATTCTAAAACCGCAATTTCGTTTTCTGTCAAACAACAATTTTATCAATAAAATAATGAGCAGAAATAAGGCTGAATATATAAATATCGGCATCTTTTTTAAATTGGTGGCAACGTTTTGGCTATGAGCAGTGCGGGGTAAAAATGCAATCATTTTCGAATTCGCAATAAGCCAAAACTTTTATTCTTTAATTTCTTATTATTCTAATCGCCAAAAAGTTTTGGCGACCTCGTAAATATACAACTGCTTTTCGGTTTGGCACTTATCCCGCATTGCTTATAGCTTGTGTTGCCTGGCGTTTTTGTGCGCTGTCTCCATCATTATTCCGCTCTGTAACTGCTTGGTCATTGGAATTCGACTTTGTCAGAGGTTTCCGAAATTTTATTTCTTTTTCTAAATTCCGCAAACAAGCTAAAGTTTCGGCGTTGCTCCGCTTTGTTGCTCAAGGCATCGGACCGATTCCGTCGTTGCTTGCGTATTGATTGAAAGTCTTTTTACTCGATTCCGCTATGTTATCCTATTCCGCTTAATTGTCCGAAAAAAATTGAAAAACCGGACATTTTTTCTTTATGATTTATTTCCTTAAATGACAGGCAACGTCTCGGCTATGAGCAGTGCGGGGCAAAAATGCAATCATTTTCGAATCCGCAATAAGCCAAAACTTTTGTTCTTTAATTTCTTATTATTCTGATCACCAAAAAGTTTTGGCGACCTCGTAAATATACAATTGCTTTTCGGTTTGGCACTTATCCCGCATTGCTTATAGCTTGTGTTGTGGGCTGTGTTTGCTCGCTCCGATTGCGTTCTGCTTACGTTTTCCTTTTTTATCTTTCAATGGCCATCGCAGAAAATCACTTGCGTTCGATGATTAAAACACAGATTTCGCAAATAAGGGTTCTTTTCCGCCGTTGCTTGGGTTCTGCTGATAAAGGTCAGACGCAATTGTTACATTCTTTTCGGTATTGTTTAGAAATTTTTTCCTTCTCCGCTGAATCGGTTCCTTCAATTAAGAATTTTCTTTTCCATAATTTTATTTCCAAAATTCCCTTATGATTAAACCGATTCCAATAATCAAAGCGCCAATTCCAGCTGTTTGTAATTTAAATGATAAACCTCCTCTTTTATTCTTAGTTTTTAGTTTTTTATAGAATACAATTAGAAAAATCCCAAGTGTAATTAGTAGAATTCCGACAGTTAGATTTATAAAATCCATTTATGATTTATTTTTTTCACATAGCCCACAACGTCTCGGCTATGAGCAGTGCGGGGCAAAAATGCAATCATTTTCGAATTCGCAACAAGCCAAAACTTTTGTTCATTAATTTCTTATTGTTCTAATCGCCAAAAAGTTTTGGCGACCTCGTAAATATACAACTGCTTTCGGGTTTTGCACTTATCCCGCATTGCTTATAGCTAATGTTGTGGGCTGTGTTTTTTATATTCTGCTTGCGTTCTGATTCCGTTTTCCTTTTTTCTCTTTCACCAGCCATCGCAGAAATTCACTTGTCTTTGATGATTAAAACCCAGATTTCGCAAATAAGCTTTCTTTTCCGCTGTTGCTTGCGTTCCGCTGATAAAAGTCCGACGCAATGATTGGAAATCTTTCTCTTTTTTATCCGCTACTTTTTTAAGTCCGCTGAACGGTTTTCAGTTCGGATAAAAATCTTTCCGACATTTTTTCTTTAATCCGCCCGCAATTGGTTCCGCTGGATTTAGTTCGTTTTTTATTGGTAAGAACGTCAATTTTTGAGTGTCGATTCCGTTTTATTGGAATTCCTTCTACATAGCCCACAACGTCTCGGCTATGAGCAGTGCGGGGCAAAAATGCAATAATTTTCGAATTTGCACTAAGCCAAAACTTTTGTTCTTTAATTTCTTATTATTCTAATCGCCAAAAAGTTTTGGCGGCCTCGTAAATATACAACTGCTTTCCGGTTTGGCACTTATCCCGCATTGCTTATAGCTGGTGTTGTGGGAGGGTTTTCCAGGTCACGGACCATCGCGGAGAGGAAATGACCTCAAAAGTTTGCCGAAAACACGGTTTTTAATCCTTCGCAAATAGACACCTACTTAAAAAATCTTCATACGTTGCGCCCTCTACTATCTTGAGAAAATAAGCGATTGCCTTTGACGGAATCCCAAAATCCCACAGCACCAACTTCGAAAGAAATGCCGAAACAAAACCTCTGCGTCCAGTTGCTATCCGACAGGAGCCTCCTTTAGCAAACACAAAACTGCCCAAGATGGGATTTTGGGATTCCACAGCCTAAAAACCGTGTTTTCATTTTTGCTGAGATTCCAGAACCCATTTTCAGACGATTTTTGAGTATTGCTTACTCCAACTTTTACCTCTATAAACTCTCCCACAACGTTTAGTATAAAAGAAGTAGGGCTGTAAATAAGCAATTACTTTTCGGATTATCCACAAGCCAAATCTTTTGCATTTTTAATTTATATTTTTGTTCTAAAGCCAAATCAAAAGATTTGGCGACCTCGCAAATGTGCTTGAAACATTGGGTTTAGCACTTGCTTGCCCTATTTTTTTTATACAGTGTTGAACTAAACCTAAAGGTAGCTTCACGGGACAGTTATGTCACGATTCACTACCTTTAGGAATTAAGGTTTAATCTAATACTCAATATTATGAAAAAAAAAATGACACCCTTATCCAAAGGGCAATTATTTCCGTTCCAGAGTTTGCAACACTCTACCACAAACTCAAACGATCTGTTGAGCTCGCTGGCAAAAGCCAGAGCACCCTTACCAACTATGCCCGCTGTTTGGCACACATCGCACTCCATTTTAACTGTAGCCCACTGGAGCTCGATGAGGAACAGAATCTTGGACTATCTGCACGTTTTAAAGTCACAGCACAAGACCCCTTCGGACAGTTTTTTCAAGCACACCGTCTATGGTCTTCGCTATGCCTACCGTGTCTTTGGCATGAAAGAAATGCGGGTGGTACTTCCTTCCATTGAACGCCCCAAGAAACTCCCCGTTGTGTTGAACCAAAGGGAGATAAAACAACTGCTGAAGACCCCTAAATTACTCAAGCACCGATTGATACTTGCGATGCTCTATGGTTGTGGGCTCCGCAATTTTGAACTCCGCAACCTACAGTGCAGGGACCTGGACTTTGACAGGAAGATGGTGCACGTGCGCCAGGGCAAAGGACGCAAGGACCGGTATGTTCCCCTGTCCGAGATGCAAATCCGTGGTCTAAAGAAGTACTTCTTGGCGGAAAACCCCACTACCTGGTGCTTTACCGGCAATGATAAAACAGGCAGTCCTGCACAGCTTTCCTCACAGGGAATACAATGGATCGTACGTGAGGCCCGCAAGCAAAGCGGGATCCCAAAGGAGATCACCGCCCATATTCTGCGCCACACTTATGCCACCCATCTCTTGGAAATGGGCCTGGACATTATGAGCGTGAAAGACCTCTTGGGGCATGCGGATATCCAGACTACGCTTATCTACCTTCATGTGGCACAATCGGGTAGGCAAAGGCCATTCAGTCCGCTGGATAGGCTTTATGGCCAATAGGGATGTCCTGTCCCGATCATGAAGTAGCGCACGTATTGGAGCGCAACAGGGAGAGCCTTGCCGATCTTTGTGCCAACAGCTGGCAAGCACGCACCCTGCACGCCCTTCGCAAGTGCCGCACCGCGGCCCTGGGCGGCCACATAGACCGTTGCGACAATCCTACCTGCCATAAGCTCCATCTCAGTTACAACAGCTGCCGCAACCGTCATTGCCCCAAGTGCCAGGGACACAGGAAGGAAGAATGGATCCGGGCAAGGGAGGCAGATCTATTGAACGTTTCTTACTTCCACGTGGTCTTTACCCTGCCCTGTGAACTGAACCAATTATGTCTGTACGAGCCAAAATTGGTGTACGACCTTTTGTTCAAAACGGCCTGGGGCATCATTGGGGATTTTGGTGCCAACCCCAAGTTCTTGGGCGCCAAGATGGGCATGGTCGCCATCCTGCACACCTGGGGCCAGAACCTCTCGTTGCACCCACACCTGCACTGCATCGTCCCGGGGGGCGGGATCACCCAATCCGGCAAATGGAAACATGCCAAAAGCAAGGGAAAGCCTGGCTGCCGAACGGCACGCTACCTGTTCCCTGTAAAGGCAATGGGCAAGGTCTTTAGGGCCCGTTTTGTAGCTGGCCTGCGCAAGGAACTGGGGAAATCAAAGCCCCCTTCATTTTACGAAAGCCTGTTCAGGCACAACTGGGTGGTCTATTGCAAACGTCCATTCTTTGGGCCCTCACAGGTAGTGGAATACCTCGGTCGCTATACCCATAAGATCGCCATAAGCAACCATCGGCTAAAAAGCCTGGAAGATGGAAAAGTAACGTTTATGGTAAAGGATTATCGGCAAGGGGGCAAAAAGTCGATACTCGGCCTGCCCGATGCCGAGTTTATCAGGCGGTTTTCATTGCATATCCTGCCCAAGGGGTTTACCCGTATCAGGCATTACGGCATCTTGAGCAGTTATTATAAGCGAACTATTATCCCAGAATTACAAGAAGTGGTTGGCAAACCAGAGCTTGCGGAAACAGAGCCTTTGATGCACCGCAAGTGTCCGGCATGCAAGAAAGGCAACCTGGTCACCATCGCGACCTTCCCCGCCCGGGGACCACCGCAACACTGGCAAGAACAGATCAAAAAACAGTTAAACAGACCCATTTAAAAAAACGTGAATCCCGACGTAACGGGACTCCTATGGCCACCCCGAAACTTCGGGGGAAGAAAACGGCCTGACAGACCTGAAAAGCAGAGAAGAGAAACTACAAATGAACAGTACACATTGATTCCTTAGCAAAAAAAGAGGTCAACGATCCCAAATCAGGAAAGACCGACTCCTAAAGATCCATCCCAAACTAGACCAATCCCCATAGGGCAAACCGACAAAAACCGGTTCAGTCAACACTGCATTCATGTTGGGTCGTTCCGACCACACGAATGCTTAGTTATTGCCACCAGTTTTTTTTAATTATTATTTGAATTCTCATAAAAATCAGATTCCTTATAATTTCTTTTGATAAAATCATATCCTAAATCATAAGTCACTGATTCGTGTTTGTTATAATAAAATTTAAAAAATCTTCCATCAGTTTCAATTCTATCAATTTCGTATTGTTGTTTTCCATTTTCATCTGATTCAGGCTGCCAATATGTGATGGAGTACTTAGAATTGAATTTTTCGGATACTCTTTTTGATTTACTAAGTTCTGTCCATAAAAAAAAGCTTTCCGACTTTTCGATTGGCAAAAAATGATGATTGTTGTGAAAATTACCAAACTCAATTTTAAAATGATGAAATTGATTCTTTTTTAAACTATCGAGTTCAATTTGAGTATGTAAATTTTCTATTGGAACATAAGCCCAAACCAATTCTTTTGGACCAGTTTTACCATAGTCGCGAATGGTTTTTACTATTTTACCATTTTTAACAAATGTTGTTGTAATAGTTCGGTCATCGGTATGGTTTGCTCTATAATTATTTAGTAAACTATCAATATTTGCATTTCCGAACTTTGAAAATATATATTTTGTTTTGAGGTTGTCAATGGATGATTCATAAATTCCTAGAGGATTTACATAATCTTCCCCTTGATAATATACCTTATTCTTGTTATCAATTGAAATGTCAATTACTGGACAAGAACCATAACAATAGGAACTAGAGAATATAATTTGGTCAAAATTTATATTTGATTTGCTGTTGTTAATTCTTTCAAGCTTTATAGATGTGGAATCGTTGGATGTTAGAATTAAAGTGTCAGATAAATTTTTCGTTATTTTCCATTTAAACTCCCACTTTTCATTAAATGGGTCAAGAATAAATATACTATCCACTTGAACTTTGTAATCAGCAAATGTTCCTTTATAGTTTAAGTGTCGTTTTCTTGAAATAGAATCTTGGTCAAACCGTTTGAAACCATTAAAAAACTCAATTCTGTCTTCTGTAAATCCAATACCGAAAGGTTCATTGAATGGCGGCGGAGGAGAATCCTTACGTTTTATTTCGTCGATTTTACTCCATTCACCAATCAAGTTATTCGGTACATTCTTTTTATCCAACTTGCAACTGAAAATTGCTAGTATAAAAAATAGATATATGAATTTCACTTTCGTCATTTATTCAAATTGGTGGCAACGTTTAGTATAAAAGAAGTAGGGCTGAAAATAAACAATTACCTTTCGGATTATCCACAAGCCAAATCTTTTGCATTTTGTTTTATATTTTTATTCTAAAAGCCAAATCAGAAGATTTGGCGACCTCGTAAATATTCTAAAACATTGGGCTTAGCACTTAATTGCCCTATTTTTTTTATACCTTGTTGCCTGCTGTTTTCCTGCGGTCCCCCTCCGTTTTCCTTGCGTTCCGCTTTTTTTCTTTCACAGACCATCGCAAAAAGAAAACGGCTTTCGTCGGTTTTACGCTTCCGATACTCGACTTTCCTAAATCTCTTTCGGAAACAGTTTGTTAAAATCCGAGCAACTTTTTTCTTCTTTCACGAACCTTAACCGACTAAAAATGGTCTTTCTCCAAAATCCCGTCCGATGCCAAAAGTGCCGAAATCCCTTTTTTCTTGGTTCCGCAGTTTTTCCGCTCAACTTTTTCTTCTTTCCCAATCGACCAAAAATCTTTTTTTTTTAAATCGTCTTTGATTGTTAGAGATTATTTTACTATAAACTTTATTATTAGCAAAACGAATAAAATTATGACCAAAGAAATCCAAGTGATTCTCTTAGTTTCTTTATTATAAAAGGTGCTCATATTTATTTGTTTGTTTAATTATTCGATTAGTGGTTTTTCTTTCAAATAGCAGGCGACATGTCTATAAACGAAGTTTCAGAGCGATTTGTGTCGTTTATATTGACTTTGGACGGAGCAAACCGGAGAAATTTCGCTTTATCAAATGTAACCTATTCAAATAACGTATCCAAAGGACTTTTTAAGGTTTTATTGCTTATTCCCAATACCCGGGTATAAACTTCGGTGGTTTTGCTGCTGGAATGGCCCAAAGCACTTTGAATATACCGAATATTCACTCCTTGCTGCATTAAGTGGGTGGCAAAGGAATGCCGGAGGGTATGTGGCGTGCTCCACGGATTGCTCTTGGTCTCCTTAACTGCTTTTCGGTAAATGTTTTGAATGCTTTTTGCAGAATATTGGCCACCGTCCTGGCCTTCAAAGAGCCAGTAGCTGGGCTTATGTTCCTTATAATATTCCCGCAATAGTTCCAAAAGAAAGGGACTAAGCACCGTATGCCGATCCTTCTTGCCTTTGCTGTCTTTAATAAAAATGTAGCCATCAGCACTGCGAACATCGGTTACACGCAACCGGATCACTTCGCCAATACGGAGACCGCCCGCATAAATTATGTGCAAAATCGCCTTATGCTTTATATTCTTGGGTTGGGTTAGCAAGTTTCTTACTTCTTCTACACTTAAAACATTGGGAAGGTCCTTGCTCTTTTTTGGCCTGGTTATGTTGTAGTATTCGCGCGGCATTTCCAGAGTGTTTTCAAAATAACATTTGATGGCACTGATAAGAAGGTTTTGTCTCTGTTCGGTGATGTTGTATTTTGAAATAAGGTGATAGACAAATCCTTCTACCTGCTCCTTGCTTATGGTTTTATAATCCTCCTTTTCAAAATAGCTAAAAAATTGACCTAAGACCTGTTGATAACTGCGAATGGTGGAATTGCTAAATCCCTTTAATACCATTTTCTGATGGTTTTTGTCCAGTTCGTTTTGTATCTTCTCGGAATAAACTACAGTTGGCATTTTGGCTATGGGCTTTAAATCCTCAATCCGCAATAGGTCTCCAAATAGTTCCGAAGTCAGCTTCAGGTTGGCTTGTGTATTGACAATGCTCCACAGCTTCTGGTTGTTATGATAAAAAGAAGTGTTCAACTTTTTAAATGCCTCCCGCATTTCCGTAAGCGGATAAGGAATAAAAAATTTGATTCGTCCCGCATTCGGAAGTGGCCGGTACATAATAACGTGGTATTTTTCCTTGGTTTCCATATCGTTTGAATTTTGGTTTATTTCAAAATTAATCAGAAAAATAGACCTAAGAAGAATGAAAGCCGATAGTAAACGTTTATAACCGTTAAGAACGAATAGCCTATATTTGTTTGATAACGTGGAAAGTGATGGAAAGAAAATGTAAAATTTGTGGAAAGATACTTAGGGGCCGAACGGATAAAATTTTTTGCTCCGTGGGCTGTAAAAACCATTATCATAAAAATGTGCGCTATGCAAGCAAAATGGCGGCTATTGAAATCAACGGATTTCTGAAACGAAACTATGCCATTTTATGGGAATTGTTGGGTGAAAATAAAACACAAATTAAAGTATACCGAAATGCTGTAGAAAAGAAAAAGTTCCATTTCAAATATCATACTCATATTCAGGTCAATTCAAAAGGAAAAACCTACTATTACGTTTACGACCTGGCTTGGATGGAATTTTCGGATGATGAAATTCTTATTCTTCGTAGAAGATAGAAAGTTTCTTTTTTCCTTCTTCCTGCAATTAATAGGACTCAACTCCCACTTGATTCTCTAATAGTTAAGATCCTCACCTTCTTCTGCTCTTGGCGGAGCTTCACGTTTTGGACGTTTTTTGGTGGTAATGCCTTTTTCGGCATTTTGCTTTTTCATTTGTTCCCCAATTTGGTTGCTCGCCACAAAGGATGCAATCATATCGTTCAACATATTGCTGCCTGCCTGCGGGGAATTTGGCAGGAGAATCAAATTGGTGTTGGTGGCCTCTCCAATAGATTGTAGGGTGTCGTAATGCTGTGTCACTACTATTAAGGCCGAAGCTTCCTGTGAGTTTATACCCACATTGTTTAGCACATCGACGCTTTCTTCCAAGCCCCGCGCAATTTCACGACGTTGATCGGCAATACCTTGCCCTTGCAAACGCTTGCTTTCCGCCTCTGCACGTGCTTTTGCCACGATTTTGATCCTCTCTGCTTCCGCTTCATATTCGGCAGCTACCTTTTCGCGCTCTGCGGCATTAATTCGGTTCATTGCCGCTTTTACCTGAATATCCGGATCGATATCGGTGACCAATGTTTTGATAATATCATATCCATATTCGCTCATCGCCTCATTAAGTTCAGATTTCACTGCGATTGCAATATCATCCTTTCGCTCAAAGACGTCGTCCAATTTCATTTTTGGAACCTCTGCCCGCACCACATCAAATACATAGGAAGTTATTTGGTCGTGAGGACTCTCCAGCTTGTAGAACGCATCATAAACTTTAGATTTTAATACTTGAAACTGAACCGAAATCTTTAACCGTACAAATACATCATCTTTTGTTTTGGTTTCAACAATTACGTCCAATTGCTGGATTTTCAAATTGATTCGTCCCGCTATCCTGTCAAAAATGGGAATCTTTATCTGTAAACCCGAATGACGGATGCTGTGAAATTTCCCAAACCGTTCCACTATTGCTGCAGTTTGCTGTTTTACCGTAAAAATGCCCGAAAGCACTATAAATATTCCTATTATCAGTAAAGGAATTATAATTACATAACCATTCATAATTGAATTGTATTTAATTTTAAAAGTTTTTGAAGATACGAATTAAAAGCTACTTTCAAACTTCGAAACAATGCTTATACCGATTATGATTTTAAATGTCGCATAAAGGCTTCTTAAAACTTGTCCGCCTGGAGGATCTAAATCGGTATTCTTCGGTGAAATGAACAAGAAATTAAATATTCAAATTGGTAAAATATGAGGTTAAAAAAATTGATTTTCGTGGGTGTCTTCCTCCTAGTTGGTTACCACGCACCTGCACAGCGAAATGTTAAAGGATACAATCTTTTGGGGATAAACGGAGGGATTACCTCTTTTGATATCCGCACGGATGATCTGATAACTAGATCAAAAGTGGGTTTTACCGCTGGATTTGCTACTCGTGGCGCCTTCCGAAACAATTTTGATTTAATTTACGGTATCAATTTTATTTCCTCAAAAATTGCAATCGAAGGTAAGGACCCGATGGACTCAAATCCTCAGGAAATAGAATATACGGTTCAAGGAGTACAGATCAATTTCTTGGGAAGTTATAACATAATTAGCAAACATATAAGTCTTGAGTTTGGCCCTGTTTTCAATATAAATGGTAAAATGAAACTCGACAGCGATCGGCTTGAAGATTATATTCTGACAGGTTATAATAGCGTTTCGGCAAAAGACATTGAAGATATTTCGAAATTCGATGTACGCCTTGCTGGCGGGTTTACCGCCGGTCTGGAGAATTTTCGTCTAAGTGCGCAATACCAATATGGCATTACCAATACATTGGGCCGGTTAAATGACAAAGAGCTTGAAAAGGACGATTTCAAGGGAAATAGTTCCACCCTGATTTTATCGGCTATAATTTATTTTTAGACCGTGGTATTATACGGGATCGAAAGTGAGCTAAGATGCTTTTACTAAAAAAATACAGATGCTCCATACCCGCAAGAGCCTGTTCCGAACTAGCTCCAAAAGGCAAGAGGTAGTGACCTTTCCCCTGTTCTAAAGGGGGAGAATGATTATGGGTTCAACCAAAAGTACAATCACCCTTTAGGAGCAGGATCCAAGTTAAAATAAAAACCGAGAGTATAATCTTCCTTTAGGGTAAAAGATAGGATTAGGATGAAATAATAATTTTAGAATTGCCCAGAGTTTCCAAAGAAAACTTTTGGGTGATTAAAGTTTAATAAGGTTTTTTTCCAAATTAAGGTCTTTTAGCATTTCGTCGGTAAATTTGTAGTGTCCCCGACGGGTAATGATTTTAAAACGCTGATTTCTCATTTTGGTCAGTGTGTCTAAAAACTGCCATTTTGATTTTAATAATCGAGGTTTGTCTGATTTTAAGCTGATTTCAAAATAATGTTTTACTCCCGCACGATCGGCAACAATATCTGGTGTTATCACCACATCACTATCCTTTTTGTAATAGGATTTAGGAATTTCATACCCTTCCACATCGGCCTGGATGTGTTCAAAACCCCTGTTCTCTAAATAGGCCACAGATTCTATAAGAATCTCCTTGTTTTCGTCTCTATCTGATTTTACCATAAGTGCTAAATTACGAAAATATTGAGATACAAGCGGTTAACCTTATGTTAACTCTTAAGGTTGGTTGTGTTAATTGGCTTATAACGTGAAAGATTCCATCGTTTTTTTTTAGATGTTTCCAATTAAAATCATCCGATAAATGAAATCTAAAATGATAGTGTAATTTTATTTTAACCAATCTGGGACAATAATCTCTTGGAATATGTATTTTAAACAATATACCTATGAAGTCAATCCTCTTAAAAAATATAATAATATTCATTGCAACTCTTCTTTTGGGAATGGGACAAATCCATTCACAAATGGGTTGTACAGACACATTAGCGAACAATTTTGATTCTGAAGCTATACAGAACGATGGAAGTTGCGTTTATGATCCGGTAATCGTTCCTGTAACCAATTCTTTTCCGCTAGACGATGTGCTTTCCGAAACTTCAGGACTTATTTATTGGAATGATATGCTGTGGACGCATAATGATAGTGATGATACTATTCTGTATAAATTTAATCCCGAAACTGGTGCTATTTCTGGAAATATATCTTTAGAGCCTCAGGAAAATATTGATTGGGAAGCCATTTCCCAAGATGAGGATTATGTTTATGTGGGAGATTTTGGAAATAATGCAAACGGCAACCGGACCGATCTAAAAATCATACGTGTAAGTAAGGTTTCAATTCTGAATGGATTTCCAGAAATGGATATTATAAACTTCACCTATGAAGGTCAAAAGGAGTTTACCCCTCAAGGTTCAAATAATACCAATTATGATTGTGAAGCTTTTATAATAACCGATGATGGTATTTTTCTTTTTACAAAAGAGTGGATAAGTAATGAAACCCGGGTCTATAAATTGCCAAAAATGCCCGGGGCTTATGAAGCTAAAGTACAGGCTAAATATAATATTGAAGGGTTGGTAACCGGTGCAGTTTATAAAAAAGAAGAAAGAATTATTGCTCTCTCTGGCTATAATAGATTTTTGCAACCTTTCGTTTTTATATTATATGATTTCACGGGAGATGATTTTTTTGGAGCAAATAAACGTAAACTGGATATAGATCTTCCGTTTTATCAGGTGGAGGCAATAACCACCCAGGATGGTTTAAATTATTTTATATCAAACGAAAAATTTGACAAAACAGGCACTGTGCAGCAGTTGCATACCTTGGACCTTTCACCCTATTTGGAGGAATATTTATTGAAGAAATAGGGATTACGGTCCTGTTCTATTACTTCAAGATCTTATTATATCTACTCTCATTACTTAGAACAGCAACGGCCTCCATAATCTCAGGATTATGCTCTATTTGATAATTGTATAAGCCATCGCGATAGAAATAACGTTTTAAAATTTCATCGGTCAAAAGGGATTCTATTTCTACTCTTTTGTCGAGAACGGCTTTATCCTTTGCTTTATTGATAGCGGCCAGAAGTTGATTATAACTAGCAGAAATTTCTTTGTTCATTCCATCATCCTCAGAGATTTTTAGACCTTCGGCAAATTTCTTTTCTGTCTCGGTTTCGTAATCAAAATTGTTATTCTTCAGAAATTTTAGGAAATCCTGAAAATCAGATTCCGTAAACTTGAAGTTTTTCCAATCCGTCATTTGATGACTGTAATAATATTTTGTTGCGTAATCAAAAATGGCGTTGTCTTTTAGCAAAGCTGTGGTAATAGGACTGTAAACAGCAGATTCCAATTGAATATCCGGTAGAATTCCACCGCCGTCGTAAACCGTTCTTCCTCCTTTGGTTTTAAAGGCGTTGTATTGTTTAGCATCTTTTCTAATAGGATCACCATTTTCATCGCGATGCCAGTAGTCTAGGGCTTGAATACATCTTCCACTGGGAGTGTAATAGCGGGAGATGGTGACTTTTAATTGGGTTCCGTAAGTTAATTTCTTTGGACGCTGAACAAGGCCTTTTCCGAAACTGCGGGCGCCAATTATCACCGCGCGATCCAAATCCTGAAGACCGCCGGAAACAATTTCGCTGGCGGAAGCACTTCTTCCATTGACTAAAACGACCAAAGGAATTTCGGTATCAACAGGTTCAAACTTGGTTTTATAAATTTGATTGTATTTTTCAATAACTGATTTTGTGGTGGTAATAACTAGACCTTTGTCTACAAAAAGATTAACTACACTAATTGCCTGGTCTAAAAGTCCACCGGGATTACCCCTCAAATCCAGGATAATTTTTTTCGCTCCTTGGGACTTTAATTCCACTAAAGCTGCTTTTGTTTCTTGCGTAGTTTTGCTGTTGAATTGGCTCAAAACAATATAACCAATATCATTATTTATCAATTTATAAAAAGGGACTGCTTTAAGTTCGACAGCCCCACGGGTGATGGTAGTGGTTGCAGTTTTTCCCTGTCTTATGTAGGTTACATCTACCGTTGAACCTGGAGCTCCTTTCAACAGATCACCCGCTTCATCAGCCAGATCGGTAACGGTTACATTTCCAATTTTTACAATTTCATCGCCCGCCTTTAAACCAGCTTTGTCTGCTGGATAATCTTTATAAGGCTCAACGATGATTATTTTATTCTTTCTGCTTTGGGCTGTGGCGCCAATTCCCGTATAAATACCCGAATTATTAATTTTGGCATCCTCTACCTGCTGTTCATTCCAATACACGGTATATGGATCCAAATCTTCCAACATCCCTTTTATGGCTTTGTCCATAAGTGTTGCCGGTGTTACCTCGTCCACATAGTTCATGTTCAATTCCTTGTAAAGGGTGGTAAAGATTTCAATCTGTTTGGCAATTTCGAAGAAATCACTTTTGAAACTTACCGTGGTAAAAAATATACCGATGGCAAGGATGGGAATTATTATTCTCTTTTTCATTTTCTCTTATGTTAATAAGTTACTAAGTTACTAAGAGCTATCCTGAAATAGCTCAATAACCCAATAACTTTTTTTATTTCTTATTGTTTCGTCGTTTCACGAAGGCCCGAATTACAATGGTTAGAATTATTGCAACGAAAAATAAAGGCCAAAGGTATAAAATACCCAAGAAAAGTATGGAAATACCGTTCCAACCCCCACTTAGTGCGTTTTTCATTTTTTGACCGTAAGATTTTGTAATTCCAGTTTCCGAAGTGGTCTTATAGAATTGAATGTTTACAGTGCTCATTGAAACTTGGCTTTGAAGATATTGTAACCGGCCTTGTTTTGCCTCTATCTCTTCGCGGATATTGGAAAGTTCGCGTTCAATGGCAAGCATATCATTCACGGAGTTTGCTTTTTTCAGTAATTCCAGATATCGATTTTCCAATTCCCGCTTGGCTTTCAAACGTGCCTTTAGATCTACAAATTCCTCAGAGACATCTTGTCTGGAGATTTGCTTTTGATCGAAATATTCAACTCCTTCAGAAATTCCGTCAATAAATTTTTGAAAATTTTCCGTGGGAACTCGAATTACAAGATTCTGAAAAATCTGGTTGTAGGATTTTCCACTATTGTCGCTTTGTACAAAACCCTTATTTTGGGATGCGAGGTTCAGAATTCGTTGATGTGTGGCTTCCACATCATTTGTTTCAAAGGTCAATTGGGCGGTCTTTATAATTTTTTGACCTTGTTCTTCACCAGTTGCAATAGGTTGCTCCGATTCATCACTTATTTCAGAGATTAAAGATTGTGTTTTTGAAGTTTCAAAGAAAGGACTTTCTTCCACATCATTGTTCCCACCGCTGGAGCAGGCTAGAGCCATCAATAAAATTAAGCCACTAATTAGTTTCATCCCGTAATTTTTTGAGCAACTTGACCATTGCTCTTTCCAGCTCGGCGTATTGCGGTTTTCCTTTTCCCAAAAAAAGAAAAAGCATTACAAATTTCTTGCCGCTATTTTCTTCAATAATATGTTTGTTAAGCCGATATGTTTCCCGGAACTGTCGTTTAATACGGTTTCGATCTACCGCTAATTTAAAATTCCGTTTTGGAACTGCAAAAGCTGCAAGATTGACCTCGTCACTCTCTTTTGAGTTTTGGTGATTAGGCTCAACAGTAAAAAAGACTTTAATTGGAAATTTTGAATGGGTTTTCCCTTCCAAAAACAGCTTTTCTATAGTTTTGGAGCTTTTGAGTTTTTCGGCTTTTGGAAATTTTTGGTTCACCACGTAAATATATAAAAGAATAGACCTTAAAGATTTTCCTTTCTTCGCCTAATTCTACGAATGACGAAAGAAAAACCTTTAAGGTTTATCACGTTCTTTGTTCCGCTTAATTAAGGCGCTTCCCAAACATTATTTTCGGGATCAATGTCGGCCATTCGCTTAGTGGCATCAATCATCATGTTCTTTACTTTTTTTCCATTGGCAATTTCAAAAGTATAGGTTGGGTTGGTCCACGGCCAATCTTCCAAAACCGTGCGTTTCAAATCCGAAAATGGGTTTGGTTTTTCGCCCCACATCATTCTAAGTGGAATATAGAACAACTCTTGGGAATCGTCTTCATAGGTAACGTATAGATCGATAGGCATTGGCATAAGTCCAATCCGTTCCAAAGTGATCTCTGTGTTTTTACCCTCGTTTTTTACTTCCTTAATTCCGTAATCAATCGTATTTATGGTCTTGGTCCAATCGGTTAAATACCAATCAAGTTCAAAGCCAGAAACTTTTTCTGCAGTGCGAATAAAATCATTCGGAGTAGGATGGGTAAATTTAAAATCGGAATAAAACCGTTTTAGGGTCTTAGCAAAATTTTCCGGTCCGATTATATATCCCAATTGTGAGAGAAATATAGAGCCTTTGCTGTATGCGCTGATACCGTACGTGCGATTGGTGGCATATCGATCCGCATGAGTTGTCAATGGTTGTTGTTGATCGGTATTGGCCAAATACAGATAACTCCTATAAGATCCAGCATGTGGATTTGGATTTTTACTTCCCATTACATAATTCATGGCTTCATCGGAAATATAGGTAGTAAATCCTTCGTCCATCCATTCGTACTTATTTTCATTAATGGCTAGGACAAACTGAAACCAGGAGTGCGCCAACTCGTGTGCAGTTACTCCAACAAGACTTCCGAATTCGCGATTTCCTGTGATCATGGTGCACATTCCATATTCCATTCCTCCGTCTCCACCTTGGATTACAGAATATTGCTCGTACGGATACGGACCTACGTGATCGTTGAAAAATTCCATAAGAGCAGCGGTTTTTGGCTGTAGATTTTTCCAGTTTTCAGCGATTTCCGGATCGTCTTTATAAAGAAAATGAAGGGTAACCCCATTTGGCCCTGGATAAGTATCGTGTACATAATTAGGATCGGCCGCCCAGGCAAAATCGTGTACCTTAGGTGCAATAAAGTGCCAAGTGTATTTTCCTTTTACTGGAGGCATGGGTTTTTGTCCGGGAACTGTATATCCGTGACCTACGGCCGCAGGATTTTGTAGATACCCAGTACCACCGATTGTATAGCTTTCATCAATGGTTATAGTTACATCGTAATCGCCCCAGACTCCATAAAATTCGCGAGCGATATAGGGATCAGCATGCCAGCCCTCAAAATCGTATTCAGCGAGTTTTGGGTACCATTGGGTCATTGTCAATGCAACTCCATCGGCACTATTTCTTCCTGAACGACGAATTTGTACAGGTACCTGACCATCCCAATCCATTTTGAAAACAGTGGTTTCCCCTGGAAGTATTGGCTTGTTCAATTTTACCTCCATGACGGTACCTCTAATCGTGTAATTAACTACCTCGCCATCGTGCGTAAATGCTGTAGGTTTGATATATCCAATTTCGGAAGGTGAAAGTTTTGAAATCCGATCTCCCACTCGGCTATCCGGATCAACAATAGTTCGGGAGCGCACATCCATTTCACTGCCAGGTTGAAATGCATTAAAATAAAGATGGTAGAAAACTTTGTTCAGCGTATCGGGCGAATTGTTGGTATATGTCAATTCTTGCTTTCCTTTGTACTGATAGTTTTTTACGTTCATTTGAACGTCCATTTTATAATCTGCATTCTGTTGCCAATAAGAGGTGTTTCCTTGAGCGATTGCTTCACTAGAAACTAGTGAAAGGGCAAAAAAAGTAACTGCAAAAAAAAATCTGTTTAATCCCTGTTTCATTGTCTCGACATTTTATCGGCCATAATAAAGGCATTGTACATATTGACCATTTTTCCCGACTTTGAAATGTTTGGGAACAATTCCGTATTTGATGGATCGCCACCTAGCACTACTTCAATATTTGGGGATATTCCACTATCCATCAAGATTTGTTTTACTTGCGCGGCCGAAAGTTTTGGATAATAGGAACGGATCACGGCAGCAACACCCGCAACCTCTGGAGCGGCCATTGAGGTTCCTTGTAAAAATTCGTAAGTATTTAATGGAGTTGTGGACCATATTTTTACTCCGGGTGCAAAAACATCCACGTTAATTTTTCCGTAGTTTGAGAAATTTGCAACCATTCTGTCTCCATAAACATAGTTAAGCGCACCAACAGTTAAGAATGTATCGCCAATTTCTGTTCCATTGTCTACTTGATCGTTTGGATAAACATTTACGGTATCGAGGTCAAAACCATCATTTCCAGCAGCATTCACTATCAGAACATCCTTGGATGCCGCATATTTAATCGCATCATAAACCCATTGGGAATGAGGGGAATAGTATTTTCCGAAACTTGTATTGAGAACTTTTGCTCCATTGTCTACGGCATATCGAATTCCCAAAGCAATATCCTTGTCATATTCGTCACCATCTGGCACGGCACGTACGGCCATAATTCTCACATTGTTTGCAACACCGTTCATCCCAATTCCATTGTTTCTTTGAGCAGCGATTATTCCCGAAACGTGAGTTCCGTGTTTTACGTTATCACGAGTTGGGTCTGGACCGGCTACATTATTGTCACCGTATTTATTGTCTGAGAGGTCATCTGGATTATCTCCTAGCACACCTCGGAAATCTTTAGTCATGTTGAAATGGTTGTCCAATCTATCTTGGAAATAGTCAACACCCTTAGACATTTCCTTAAGGACATCAGGAATAGAATCGGCATAATTCAGCATTTGGCTCAACATGGCTATTTGTTGCTGTTCTTGAGGCGAAGGATTTTGGATTCCTGCCAAATCCTCTTGAGTATAGTCCTCTTTACCCAATTTTGCAGAGATGGCTGCATGGGCCGGTTTTAGCTGGGAAAGCATTTGTTGGTATCTTTCTTTGTTCAGGGTTGTTTCCGAAAGCTCCTTTTCTAATTCAGCTTTGGCCTTTTCGTACAGGGCAAATTCTTTTCTGTCAGCAGCACTTATAAAAGATTCATCTTTCCCTTCGTATTTTGGCCCTAACTTTCTTACAATCCGAACAAACTCCATATTCTCGCCAAGGATATCGCCGAGGAAATTCCAACCGTGCATATCGTCTATAAATCCGTTGTTATCATCGTCAATTCCATTTCCAGGAATTTCTCCGGGATTGGTCCAGATAACATTTTTCAAATCTTCATGATCAATATCCACCCCGCTGTCAATTACTCCAACGATTACCATTTCACCTTTTCGGTTTTTTATCAATTCTTCATAGGTTCGGTCAACACTCATTCCAGGAACGGTATCTCTAACCAAGTCCATGGCGCTCCAGTGCTTCAGTTGATCTTCTGTGAGATCAGCTTTTTTTGTAATAGTAGGAGAAATAGATGGAATGGGTGTAGCGACAATTGGTGCATAACTTCCACAGCTTGCCATAACAGCTGCAATGGCAACTGCAAATAAAGAGGTTTTGATTGTTCTCATTTTTTGAAAGAAGGATTAATTAATAAATTCATTGAGGGATAGGGTTTCGTCCAATCGAACACCCTTATCAGTATTTTTCACGGTTATAATTTGATTGTGTGCATCGTGCTCCAAAAAAAGGTAGAAATTATTGTCTGCAGCTTGTTTTAGGAATTTTTCCTTTTCGGGAAGTGTTAATAAAGGTCTGGTATCATAGCCCATTACAAAGGGCAATGGTAAATGTCCAGCGGTGGGCAATAAATCTGCCACAAACACCAAGGTTTTACCTTTGTATTTGATGTTTGGCAACATTTGTTTATCGGTATGGCCATCCACAAAATGGATACCGAAATCCATTTCTTTTGCCGATGCGAAATCTGAAGAAGGTTGATCTACGAATTTTAGTTGTCCACTTTCCTGCATCGGTAGAATGTTTTCCTTCAAAAATGAAGCTCTTTCTCTACGGTTAGGTTCTGTAGCCCATTTCCAATGGTCCTTGTTACTCCAAAAAGTGGCATTTTTAAATGCGGATTCGTAACCCGTTCTGGTTTTGTTCCATTGAATAGCTCCCCCACAATGATCAAAATGAAGATGGGTCAAAAATACGTCTGTAATGTCGTCTCTGTGGAAACCGTGCTTTTTCAAGGAATCATCAAGGTTAAAATCGCCCCACCGATAGTAATATCCAAAGAATTTTTCGTCCTGTTTATCGCCCATGCCAGTATCTATCAGTGTAAGCCGATCTCCGTTTTCAACCAATAGACAGCGCGCGGCAATATCTATCATATTGTTCTGATCCGCGGGATTTGTTCTGGTCCATAATGTTTTCGGCACTACGCCGAACATGGCACCGCCATCAAGCTTAAAGTTTCCGGCCTCAATTGGGAATAGATTCATAATCTGAAGAATTGCTTGCAAATTAACAAAAGCGACTCACTCGGGCTCCCAAGTCTAAATTAATTATACTATTTTTAACAATTCATTGGTATTCCGTGGATTTGAAAAATCCTTATTTTACCAAAACCCAATTTGAATGGTAGAACTTGCTGGAATTATAATTTTAGGAATCTTGGCACAGTGGGTGGCGTGGAAGTTGAAAATTCCCGCCATTTTACCTTTAATATTGATTGGGCTTTTAGTTGGTCCACTCTCTACCTTCTTTTCTTCAGATGGAAATCAATGGCTTCTTCCAATTTGGAACGGGGAATATGGTCTTTTTCCGGGAGAGAATCTCTATTATTTTGTTTCCTTGGCGGTGGGAATTATTCTTTTTGAGGGAGGTCTTACCTTGAGGAAGGATGAAATTTCAAAAGTTGGGGGCTCAATAGGAAAACTCATCAGTATTGGAGCCGTACTTACCTTTATTGGGGCTGGGATTGCCGCCCATTATATTTTTGGATTGAACTGGCGTATTTCCTTTTTATTCTCTGCCTTGATTGTTGTCACCGGACCCACAGTTATTGGGCCTATTCTGCGAAATATTCCCTTGAAAAAGGATGTGGCCGCTGTATTGCGTTGGGAAGGAATCCTTATCGATCCTATCGGGGCGCTTGTGGCGGTTCTTGTTTATGAATTTATTAGCATTGAGGGCGATTCGGGATATACCAAACAGGCCTTGCTGGAATTTGGGAAAATTATTCTAATTGGTTTTGCTTTTGGAATTGCCGCCGGATATGCTTTGTATTTTTCCATTAAAAAGAAATTTATCCCTCATTACTTGGCCAATGTTGTTTCTCTTTCCCTAGTAATGGCAATTTTTGTTTTGAGCGATCTTTTTGCCCATGAATCGGGACTGTTGGCAGTTGTGGTTATGGGAATGTTTTTAGGGAATAGCGATCTGCCGAGTTTAAAGGAACTTCTTTATTTTAAGGAATCACTCAGTGTTCTGTTGGTTTCCATACTTTTTATTCTCTTGGCGGCAAACATAAGCTTGGAAGATCTTATGTTGGTATATAATTGGAAAACCGCAATTTTATTGGCGGTAATTATCTTTATTCTTAGGCCCCTCACGGTTTTTATCAGCACAATGGGCTCATCCTTAAAAACAAATGAAAAACTTTTTATCAGTTGGGTTGGCCCACGTGGAATTGTTGCCGCCGGTATATCATCACTTTTTGGATCAAAATTGGTTTCAAAAGATGTCATTGGGGCTGAATATATAACTCCCCTGGTTTTTGCGGTGGTTTTGATAACGGTAATTTTAAATGCGACCACAGCTAGAATAATGGCAAAATGGATGGGAGTCTTTCTCACCAAATCAGAAGGAATTCTCATGGTTGGAGCTTCCAAAGTTTCACGGTTGATTGCCACCTATTTACAGAAGAACGACCGTCATGTGGTGTTGGTGGATTCCAACAAATTAAATATAGATCGAGCGAAGGAATTGGGACTCGAAGCATTTACTTCCGATATCTATGCAGATGACCTTACCGATAACATAGAGCTCAACGACGTGGGCTATCTTTTGGCCATGACGGGTAATGATGAAATAAATAAGCAGGCAATAAGCCGTTTTGGAAAGTATTTTGGGGAAAATGGAACCTTTAGATTAATGACTTCTGAGGAAATGCGACATCGAGATGACCTTGCTGCCAAGGAGCTGTTTTCATATACCCATGATTATGCTCGTTTCACCGAGGTTGCCCAGGATTTTCCGTCCATTCAGGAAATTCCTATTGAAAACCACAATCAGTTGTTGCGGGTTTTGAGCATTATTGGCGATAATGAAGATGCTATCCCTCTATTTCTGAAACGTCCCGATGGATTTTTGGAATTGATCAATTCCCCAAGCGAACTTGAAATTGAAGCGGGCTCCAATTTAGTTTATTTAGGAAAACCAATGGATTTTGAAGATGTTGTTAATGCCACCCGATCTATGAACGAGGGAAAATCCAAGAAATAAATTTAATATAGGATCGTTTAGATAGACGTAGGACAGTAAGACATACGACAAAAGAGTGTCAAAATAGTTATTTATTTGAGTCTCTCACCATTCCAACTTAAACCTTTAAAATGAAAAAAACCATCTTTATTATAGGAGTGTTATTTGGCCTATCTGTTTTGTCCTGTAAAAAAGACGAGGCCGTAACTTGTATAACCTGTTCTTCTCCTGACACTTTGAGTTTTGAACTTTGCCAGGAAGGCGATGGCAATGCATCCGTAAATGGCGAAAACACAGGAACGCCCTACGATGCTTATTTGTCGGGGCTACAAGCTACTGGTGTGCAATGTGGGAATAATAATTAAGCGTTTTTTAGGGAAGGAATTGTTGCACATTCGCAAGTTCTTACCAAATAGCTTCTCGAGCCTCTTTAATAAGTAATCTATCATTTTGAGTAATGTCCTCCTCAGCGACTGCCTATGCGGTTTTCATACCGAAATGATTATTTTAGAAATTCGGTTAATTCCTGAAGATTGGAAAAATTTGTTTTCTCCAATTTCCCTTTCTCTATTGTTATGGAAGTTATCTTTTTATAGGAATTAGATGAAGCGAAACTATACAAAATTTGCGTTTGGGCCAAACCTAAATTACCCAATGTTCAACAATCAATATTCAAGATTAAACACCTGAACACCTGAACTTCCCTGATTAGAGTTGACCGGTTATTAATTATTTTACATTTTCAAAAGACAGTCATTAATTCTTTTAATCAATCACTGAACACTGAACACTGAACACTGGACACCGAGCACTGAACACTAAGCAGACCCAACACCCGTCATCAATCATCCCTAATCATTCAACTTCAACACGGCCATAAACGCCTCCTGCGGAATCTCTACGTTTCCAATCTGGCGCATTTTTTTCTTCCCTTTTTTCTGCTTCTCCAATAGTTTTCGCTTTCGGGAAATATCACCACCATAGCATTTGGCAGTAACGTCCTTTCGGAGGGCTTTCACGGTTTCACGGGCAATTACTTTTGCACCAATTGCTGCCTGTATGGGAATATCAAACTGTTGCCGTGGAATAAGCTGTCTTAGTTTCTCACAAATCCGTTTCCCAATATCATAGGCGTTGTCGGCGTGGAGTAAAGCTGAAAGTGCATCCACAATGTTTCCATTGAGCAATAAATCCACCTTTACCAGTTTGGAGGTACGCATCCCGATTGGAGAATAATCGAAGGAAGCATATCCTTTTGAAATGGTTTTTAGCCTGTCGTAGAAATCAAAAACTATTTCGGCCAATGGCATGTCAAAGGTCAGTTCTACACGTTCCGTGGTGAGGTATGTTTGATTAACTATTTCGCCCCTTTTCTCAATACACAACGACATTACCGGTCCAACATAATCTGATTTGGTAATAATGGTCGCTTTGATATAGGGTTCTTCAACCCTGTTTAATTTGGACGGATCTGGTAAATCCGAGGGATTGTTTACCAAAATTGGCGTTTCGGGATCCTTGTTGGTATATGCGCGATAGGAAACGTTTGGTACGGTGGTAATTACCGTCATATCAAACTCGCGTTCCAGCCGTTCTTGGATAATTTCGAGATGGAGCATTCCCAAGAACCCGCATCGGAAACCAAAGCCAAGGGCTGCGGAACTTTCGGGGACAAAGACCAAAGAAGCATCGTTCAACTGAAGTTTTTCCATCGAATTACGCAGCTCTTCATAATCTTCGGTATCTACAGGGTAAATACCCGCAAAAACCATCGGTTTCACATCTTCGAAACCGGCAATCATATTTTTTGTAGGACTTTTGGAATCGGTGATCGTATCGCCCACCTTAACTTCCTTCGCCTCTTTAATCCCGGTAATTAGGTAGCCAACATCACCCGTTTTTATAACTTCTCTGGGGAATTGTTTTAATCTTAGCGTTCCTACTTCATCCGCAAAATAGGATTTACCCGTGGCCATAAACTTGATATGCTGGCCTTTTCGGATTTCTCCGTTTAATACACGAAAATACGTTTCAACACCGCGAAATGGATTGTAAACCGAATCGAATATCAAGGCCTGCAAGGACTCATCTGGATTCCCTTTAGGAGGTGGAATACGCTCGATTATGGCACTCAATATCTCAACCACTCCTTGACCAGTTTTTCCGCTTGCCAGCAATATATCTTCAGGCTTGCAACCCAACAAATCCACAATATCATCCGTTACTTCCTCTGGGTTTGCTGAAGGAAGGTCTATTTTATTCATTATCGGAATAATCTCCAAGTCGTTTTCTAACGCCAAATATAGATTGGAAATGGTTTGTGCCTGAATACTCTGGGCTGCATCCACAATCAGTAAGGCACCTTCACACGCGGCAATGGAGCGGGAGACTTCATACGAAAAATCCACGTGGCCGGGAGTATCGATTAGGTTCAGGACATACTTTTCGCCTTTATACTCATAATCCATTTGGATCGCATGACTTTTTATGGTTATGCCCCGTTCGCGTTCCAAGTCCATGGTGTCTAGCAATTGTTCCTGTTTTTCACGACTGGTTACCGTTCCGGTGGCGTCCAAAAGTCGATCGGCAAGCGTGCTTTTCCCGTGGTCTATGTGTGCAATGATGCAAAAGTTTCGAATGTTCTTCATATAATCCTTTCTCAGGCTTTAATCTGCAAATATAGATTAATTGAGTGATTATTTTAGGATACCATGGTTCGAGATTATTAAATGAGTGTTGTCCTAATTTATTGTAGCCTATGGGTAAAAGATTTTTATGCTAAGGTTTATTTCCTAATTAAAAAGGGGGACAATCAACTGTCAATAGTAGGGTCGAAACGCTTATTCCGGTAGGGAAAAATGGTTGGGAGTTTTAGGAATGTTTGGTGGGTTTTTTGGTACTTTTGGCAAATTGAGAAAAAAATGATGAGTCGTAGATTAGTGCGATGCTATGAAAAGGTATTTTGTTTCACTAGTGTCCTATTAAAATTGGGGCGTTTTAAAAATTAAATAAATTTGGCCCATCAAGCCTAGCTCGTTCTTTGTCATTTTGAAATTTAGTTTTGCTAAAAAGTTCTCTAAGATTCGTTTTATCGGTTAGGGAAATGCTTAGAATCTGTAGTACTTCATAAGTGCTTCTACCCAGTTTCATATCGTGCTGAACAATTGCCACAAGGCAATAGGTACATATGGCGGCATAAATTTGAATCCGGACAGCATTTTCAGTAGTACCCCAGAATTTTTTGATCTTAAGGTGTTGTTTTAACCATTTAAAAAAGAGCTCTACCTGCCAGCGGTTTTTATAAAGTTCGGCAACCTGTAGAGCTGAAATATGAATGGCATTGGTCAAAAAGATAAACTCACGTTGTTGCTCCTCATCCCAGTATCTGACCAAGCGAAGTGACTCGGGATAGTACTGTTTCGGATAAAATCCCGTCAATTCGATCGTTTGATCTGAAAGCACGTTCTTGGGCAATCTGCGTTTCCATTTGATGGATTTATATTGAAGATTTCTCTTTGCTCTGATCACAAAGTAAGCCCCTATTTGATGGATCTATACAGCATCTTGAGGTTATTGTAAGCTCGATCAAATATGTAGTAAGAGTCTGGTTCATAAGGGATCTCTTTCATCGCTTTTGAATCATGCATGGAAGCTTCAGTGATATGAAAGAAGGTAGGAATCTGGGTTTCCACATCATACAATTTATGGATTTTGAGGCCACCTTTATTCTTACGGAACTTTGCCCACCAAAACACGGAAAGGCAGAGGTCGATTGTTGTCGAATCGAAAGCATAAACGTTACCGCCGAGATTGAAGATATTGACAGCTTTCTTCTCTCTTGCTTGGTCAACCAAGTAGTAGGCATATTCTTCAAAGATATGATAGTCTCTATCCTGATTTGCTCTTGCCAAAGATGATCTTGAGACATTCTTCCCCATTCCCAAATGATAGCATTTGGAGTAATGGGCTTCTAAGGCGACAATCAGACTCCTTAAACTTTCACGGTTGGATAGCTGACCGAACATTAAAACAAGGAGCTGATTCCAGCAGCTAAAATGCTTGACGTATTTGTCTCCTTTATACTTCGATACAATTCGATTGAACTTATTCCGGTTGAGGAACGAGACTAATTGAGCGAAAACATATTTATCTTGGAACATAGGTTGGCAGATTCATCTGGCAACAAAGCTATGTTTTCAAGTCCGTTCGGCTGACAAACCTTTATAACTAACTAAATTTCAAATGTTTCAAAGAACGATTTTATGTTTTAATGGGACAGTAATGATTTTGTTTATACAATTTTTTGCGTGCTACAGCTTTCAACACTTGACAAAAAATAGTTTTAGAAATTAGATTTATCGTAAAAACCTAAAAGAGGATAGGTCAAACCTGCAACCGTACTTAACCCAATTTCGAATATACTAAAAACCAATAAATGAGAATAAAAATTTTGTTAATCACCCTCACTAGTTTGATACTAATCAATTGTTCAAAAGATGATACTAAAATCCTAAGTTCTGAGAATGAAATTATGTCATTTAAAATTCCCGGAAATGGAGAGGAGTTCGAGGGCGTTATTGATCAATCTAATAAAACCATTCAAGTTTCTATAAGAAATATTGATGTTTCCAATCCAATTGCTCCTATAATTGAGATTTCACCAAAGGCAACAATTTCGCCTTCTGCTTCAACTGCCCAAATCTTTGATCAAAATATACAATACACTGTTCTAGCAGAAAATGGAGATAAAGCTGTTTACAATGTTATCGTAAATAGTTCTGAAAATGAAATAACTTCTTTCAGTATAGCCCCAGATCAGACCACTTTCTACGGAGTAATAAATGAGACGGATAAGACCATTACCATAGAAACAATAGGGTTGGAAATGAATAGCACTTTAATTCCAGAAATTACATATTCCCAAAATGCAACAATTTTTCCGGATCCATCGACTGCACAAGATTTTAGCCAAAATGTGGAATATACTTTAACCGCCCAGAATGGAGAGGAAGTAGTTTATACAGTTATCACCCACAACACTCCTTTAACGAATGATAAAAGGATTTTAAGCTTTCAATTCAAATTTGGCTCAAAAATCTACGATGGAATAATTGACCATACCAATCTAACAGTTTTTATAGAAACAGATCAATTTATTTATAATATTAAACCGATAATTACTATTTCGGAAAATGCAAGTATTTCTCCAAATCCAAACGAGCCCCAAAATTTTTATCGGGAAGTAGCGTACACGGTAACTGCAGAAGACAATACAACTAACACTTATACGGTAACAGCAAAGGCCTACGAAATGCACGATGTTATACCGTCAAAGTTTTACAGTAACGGAGTCGGTGTGTTACGTGGGAATGGATTAGATTTAACCGTGCCAAATTCAACTCTTGTTTTAGAAAATAGCACCAATTCTTTTCCGTTAGAGATTATCCAATCTTATATAACAACGCAACCATTTGGCAATGTAGAAACGCGATATTCATTTACTTTTCCGGAGGATATCATTACTGCAACGGATTATAGAATAAAATATAAGATTAATGGTGAAACTAAAGTCACATCAACTTTTTTAGTCGATGTCTTGGCGGAAGATATACCTGTAATCCATTCATCCAATCAAACTACATATAGTTTTGGTGACACCCTAATTTTATATGGTGAAAATTTAGTCCCGGGATTATTAATCTATGCTATAAGGGGAACTGTTTACAGATTTGATGATAGTTATGTAACTGTAAATCCGGAGGGAACGGAGTTGACATTACCTCTTAACAACAATAGAATGTTTCCTAGGTTCTATGGTATTGCAGATGATTACCCCACCCAGCTTACTATAGATAATGGTAGAAGAGGTGGTTCCTATACTGTATATTTTGATTGAGATAACTATCTCTGTGCTAAAACTTGTAGTGTATGTTACCCTGTAGTTAATTCTCCTTCGTTTTTTCCTGATATTCACTACTTTTGCATTTCCAAATAAAAAAACGTTGCCAAAAATAGGAAACATACAACTGCCTGATTTTCCGTTATTGCTCGCTCCCATGGAGGATGTTAGCGATCCACCTTTCCGTGCGCTGTGCAAAGAACAGGGTGCAGATGTGGTCTATACCGAATTTATCTCCTCGGAAGGCTTGATCCGCGATGCCGCAAAAAGCGTGATGAAATTGGATATCTATGAAAAGGAACGCCCTGTGGGTATCCAGATTTTTGGGGCAGTTCTGGAATCCATGCTGCGAACGGTAGAAATCGTAGAAGCGAGCGGACCGGATATTATCGATATCAACTTTGGCTGTCCGGTAAAAAAAGTAGTGTGCAAAGGAGCAGGGGCTGGTATTCTTAAGGATATAGATTTAATGGTCAGCCTTACCGATGCCATGGTAAAACACACCAAACTTCCCGTTACCGTAAAAACCCGTCTGGGCTGGGATCACGATTCAATCCGGATTCTCGAAGTGGCCGAACGCTTACAAGATGTTGGTTGCCAAGCTCTTTCCATACACGGCCGCACCCGCGCACAGATGTACAAGGGCGATGCCGACTGGAAGCCCATTGCCGAAGTAAAAAACAACCCACGGATGCACATTCCCATTTTCGGGAACGGTGATGTGGATACGCCCGAAAGAGCCATGGAAATGCGCGATAAATATGGTTTGGACGGTGCCATGATTGGTCGCGCCAGCATAGGTTATCCTTGGTTTTTTAAAGAAGTGAAGCATTATTTTAAAACTGGCGAGCATTTACCATCACCAACGATGGCGGAACGTGTGGATGCCGCAAGACGTCACTTGCAAATGGCAATAGATTGGAAAGGTGAAAAACTCGGCGTTTTTGAAACCCGTCGCCACTACACAAATTATTTTAAAGGAATCCCAGATTTTAAGGAATACAGAATGAAAATGGTAACAAGCGATAATTCTGCTTCTGTTTTTGAAGCTTTTGACGAGGTTTTGCAGGTATTTGGTGATTATGAGTTTGTTTAAGGTTACTGAGTCCTTCGAATTCGCTCAGAATGCACTTTGCCAAGGTATTGGGGATTATGGGTTTGTTTAGTTTTCGCCAATCAAAAAACCTTTCCTAGGATGAGAAATTTTTTTGCTCCGTTTAATTATATCACCACATTTTCTCAAACTTCATATATTCGTTTTCGGAATAATGTAACTTTAAAACATCGTTATAAAGTTCGTACTCAATGACCCAATTGTTCGTGGATTGGTTATAATTTAGATTCAGGCTGTCAAAAAATAAATGGCCCCAAACTGTCTCGTTGACTTCCGTTCCCCAAACCTCATTTAAGATGAGAACATTCTTTTCGGAATCATTTATGATATACCCGCCAAAAAAATCATTGAGAACCGTATAGCCCACATATTTCCGATCTTCCTTGAAATCAATGGTTATTTCATTGGAATTCTCGAAATCACTTGCTGTCAAAATTGTACCATCTGTTTTGTTTACAAAGGCAGTAAGTTTCCATTTTCCAAGTAAATCATCATTTTGTGAATTACTTTTATCAGAGCTACAGCTCAATATTGAAGTAAAGATTATCAAATATAAAATTGCTTCTTTCATAGTGTTTTGTATTAGTGGTTTCCCAAAGATTTGGGGTCTTTAAGATATACTTTTAATCAATAGTAATCATAGCAACAAAATAGTTATCTTTATTTGAAGTGAATTTTCAATAACTTCATTAATCTTTCCCATAATTGACGTAAAAATACTGATTAGAAGGCGACTTCATGTTCCACACAGAACAGGTGTCGTGGGAATTATCTTTATTACAGCCCATAAGTGGCACAAACGCAATTCAATCAAATATAAAGTATTTTATAACTTTGAATTACTAGGGATGGATTTCTTCCGAGGGATTATAATTTCGAAAACCTAATGAAGCTTTCCCCATAAAGTCTTTTTTCATAAATACTTTCTACCTTTAAAGCCTAAACTAACATAATGCAGAGGTTAAAAATACTCAGTACCCATTTCATTACACACGACGTAAAGCGGTTTGTGCTCGAAAAGCCAGAAGGGTTTGAATATACACCCGGGCAATCGGCACACATCTCCATCGATCTTCCAGGTTGGAATGATCAAATTCGTCCATACACCTTTACCTCACTATACCATTGGGATTATTTAGAATTTATTATCAAAATATATGACGATCGGAAGGGAGTATCGTCTGAATTGGGCAGGCTCAATGCCGGTGCAGAGTTGTTACTTCACGATGTTTTTGGTACAATTAAATACAAGGGACCCGGTATATTTATAGCGGGTGGCACTGGCATTACTCCTTTCATTGCAATCTTTAGGGCACTTTTCCACAGTGAAAATCTTCGCGATGTTGCACTGCTGTATTCCAATAAGACCCGGGAGGATATTATTTTGCACGATGAATTGACGAAAATGTTGGGACCCGGTTACAAAAACGTATTCACGAGAGAAGGAGTAATCGGTTTTCGGGAGCGGAGAATTGACCGTAAATTTCTTATTGAAAATATTGGGGATTTCAGTTTCCGGTTCTATGTGTGTGGCCCCAAAATTTTTACGGAGGAAATTTGTGAGGCTTTGGTCAGTCTAGGAGCAAAGCCTGAATATCTGATCATTTAAATTGCTTCTTATTTTCTAATAATTTGATAATCACTAAGGAATAGATTGCTAAACCAATTCGTGCTATTTTGCTCAATTCCAAGCATAACAGAATGAAGGTCAGTTAATTTCGTGAAATTCAAACCCATGTTGATTGCGCATTTGTTTTCAGTAAATCAGCGAATTGGTGAAAACCTGCCAGCCGGCAGGCTGGTTTGTGCTCTTGAAGCTTCGGGAGTGGCAGTCCTCGAAATACTTTGCTTTCCCACTTAATTAATCAACTTTTCCCGAACTCTACTTGCGGCAATTAAGGATGAGATAATTCCCAAGACACTGATGGTAACAAAGACGATAATTCCGTTTATGGGTTTTAGTTTTACGGGGTAAGGCAGGGTGCTGGTAATGTTTATAAAACCATATTTCAACTGTAATGATACAGCGATTACTCCAATCAAGATTCCGAGTATTCCTCCGAGGACGGTCATTAAAGTACCCTGAAGAAAGAATATACGTCGAATATCCTTTAGGGAAGCTCCCATATTATGGAGGGTTTTAATGTTTTTCTGTTTGTCTAAAATCATCATAATTATGGAGCCGATCACGTTGAAAAGAGCAATAATCAAAACAAGCGTAAAGATTAAATAAACCGCAATATTCTCAGTATTCAGCATTTTGTAAAGTGCATCGTTCTGCTGTATCCGGTTTTTTAAGAGGACTTTTTCTGGGAATATTTTTTCAATTTCCTTACGGATTTCCTTTTCGGAAGTGTTTGGTTTCAATTTTATTTCGAGAGACGAAATTTTTGACCGGTCGAGAGAGAGAAGGTTTCTGGCAAAATCGATATCCGTAAAAACATATTTTCCATCCAAATCCTCATTTACTTGGTAAACACCCGAAACTACAACACTTTCCTTATTGAATGCCTGTGTTGGATCCATTGTGTTTATTTGCCCCGTTCCTGGTCTTGGAACATAAATTTCCAATAGATCCGAATAATCTCGAACTCCCATGGAGAGTTTGGCGATTATGGAATATCCCACCACGACCTCGTGTTGATGGGGCTCCAACCATTGGCCAAAATAGATGATACTGTCCAGCTGGGTTACTTTCCCATAAAGTGAATCTACTCCTTTTATATAGGCAATATGGTTTTTTCCTTTATAATGAAGGAAAATGCGTTCTTCAATTATTTCAGAAAAAGTTTCAATTCCCTCTAAGTTTTTTAGTTGTTGTTTTTGAGCGGCGGAAAATTCAATTGTTTTTCCGCTTTCTGGTAACACTTTTAAATCGCTGTCAAAAACAGTTGTAAACTGTAAACTGAAATCCTTCAATCCAGAGAAACCTGAAAGCACGATAAATAAAGAAAAAGCTCCCACAACCACTCCAATCGCTGCAATAATGGTAATTATATTAATAGCATTGTTGCTGCTCTTTGAAAATAGATAGCGCTTAGCGATGTAGAGCGAAAAGTTCAAACTATGATTTTTTTCGTTTGGGCAACAAGTCTGGATTTTTCAACGGATCATCTGTACCTTTTACAGCTTTGTCAATTTTGGCGATGTACTCCAAGGAATCGTCATTATAAAAACTTAAATCAGGCATTTTGCGAAGCTGATTTTTTGTAAGTTGGGCAATTTGATGTTTGATATTCGGTTTTACCTTGTTCAGTTCTTTAGTAATATCATCTGCCTTATCAGCAGGGAAAATACTCACATATACCTTCGCAATGGAGAGATCGGTCGTCACAGTTACCTTGCTCACCGAAATAATAATACCGAGTTGGCCTGCTTCGCGAAGCATGTTTTGGAGCACATTTGCTAAATCATTTTGCAAAACCCCGGCAATCTTTTTTTGTCTGTTGCTTTCTATCATAATGCAAAAATAGAACATTATAACGTACCGAATGTTAATTGAGCCTCGATGAAGTTGAAATACAATGGTATTAAGTTTGTATTTTTGAAAATAATGCAAGAACTTTAATCAAAAGATACCCGCCTTCACGGGCATATTATGGAAAAAATAGAACATATTGGCATTGCGGTAAAAAATATCATGGACGCAAATGAAATTTATAAAGCTTTACTCGGAGTTGAACCCTATAAAAGTGAAGAGGTGGAGAGTGAAGGCGTAAAAACCTCCTTTTTCAAATGTGGCGAAAGTAAAATCGAATTGTTGGAAGCGACAAACCCTGAAAGTCCGATTGCAAAATTCATCGAAAAACGAGGGGAAGGGATACATCACATTGCATTTTCAGTAAAGAATATTGAAATGGAAATGGAGCGTCTTAAAAAAGAGGGATTTGTTCTATTGAATGAAACTCCCAAAAAGGGTGCTGATAATAAGCTTGTTGCCTTTCTCCATCCCAAATCCACAAATGGGGTTTTGGTGGAACTTTGTCAAGAAATGGACAATAACGAAAAATAATTTTGCTGCCTTTGTAAAGTGTTTTACATTTGCAATCCTTTTTAGGCAGCTTTCCCTTATGAAAGATGGTTGAATCGGATAAATTACCAACGGTCCCATAGCTCAGTTGGTTAGAGCACCTGACTCATAATCAGGTGGTCCCTGGTTCGAGCCCAGGTGGGACCACAATTTATCCAAAAGTCACTCCCCGAATTCGAGTGGCTTTTTTTGTTATGTCGCATTGTTATATTCTATATTCCAAATTTAAGGATAAGTTCTACATCGGATTTACCCAAGAAAACCTTATGGACAGGATTGCTAAGCACAACAAAGGAACCTATGGACGAAATACTTATACTGTTCTGACCACGGATTGGGAATTGTTCTTCAGTTTAAAATGTGAGTGTATCAACCAAGCAATTGCAGTGGAAAGACATATCAAGCGGATGAAAAGCAAAACCTATATTCGAAATCTCAAGAAATATCCAGAAATGTGTGGGAAAATTTTAGATCTTTATAGAAATAAATGTGACAAAAGCACCTGACTCTCCCGATAACTATCGGGACAGGTGGTCCCTGGTTCGAGCCCAGGTGGGACCACAATTTATCCAAAAGTCACTCCCCGAATTCGAGTGGCTTTTTTTGTTATGTCGCATTGTTATATTCTATATTCCAAATTTAAGGATAAGTTCTACATCGGATTTACCCAAGAAAACCTTATGGACAGGATTGCTAAGCACAACAAAGGAACCTATGGACGAAATACTTATACTGTTCTGACCACGGATTGGGAATTGTTCTTCAGTTTAAAATGTGAGTGTATCAACCAAGCAATTGCAGTGGAAAGACATATCAAGCGGATGAAAAGCAAAACCTATATTCGAAATCTCAAGAAATATCCAGAAATGTGTGGGAAAATTTTAGATCTTTATAGAAATAAATGTGACAAAAGCACCTGACTCTCCCGATAACTATCGGGACAGGTGGTCCCTGGTTCGAGCCCAGGTGGGACCACAATTTATCCAAAAGTCACTCCCCGAATTCGAGTGGCTTTTTTTGTTATGTCGCATTGTTATATTCTATATTCCAAATTTAAGGATAAGTTCTACATCGGATTTACCCAAGAAAACCTTATGGACAGGATTGCTAAGCACAACAAAGGAACCTATGGACGAAATACCTATACTGTTCTGACCACGGATTGGGAATTGTTCTTCAGTTTAAAATGTGAGTGTACCAACCAAGCAATTGCAGTGGAAAGACATATCAAGCGGATGAAAAGCAAAACCTATATTCGAAATCTCAAGAAATATCCAGAAATGTGTGGGAAAATTTTAGATCTTTATAGAAATAAATGTGACAAAAGCACCTGACTCTCCCGATAACTATCGGGACAGGTGGTCCCTGGTTCGAGCCCAGGTGGGACCACAATTTATCCAAAAGTCACTCCCCGAATTCGAGTGGCTTTTTTTGTTATGTCGCATTGTTATATTCTATATTCCGAATTTAAGGATAAGTTCTACATCGGATTTACACAAGAGAACCTTATGGACAGGATTGCTAAGCACAACAAAGGAACCTATGGACGAAATACTTATACTGTTCTGACCACAACTCCTCTGTAGTTCTAAATACAGATGGATTCGTTTTTCCCCGAATAAAACCTTCATTTCATTTCGGTTGTATTCGAGGTTATCGATATTAAACCTCTTCGAGGTTATTGGTTACGGTTATTTTTATTTTTTGTGGCATGACCCAGAATGGGTCTAATATGGATAACCCCGCACAAACGTAGTGCAGTGCGGGGTTATAATGCATCCATCCTACAGAACCCCGCAGTGGGTTCAACATTTAAAACTTTCTTTAATCTGGGTGTCCCAGTGCGGAAGTCAGGAGACTATTTTTTCTAATAGAGCCTTTTTTTCTTTAAGCTCTTTTTAAAAAAACATATTTTTTTTGAAATTTATAATGGATTGCTCAAAGTGATCCTAGGAAAAGGTTTTGATTATCAAATTGTTGAACGGGACTCAATCTAAATTGGATTTGTTTGGCAAATAAAGTTATTTTCGAGGAAAGAATCTTTTTTAATTGGGAATAGGAAAAAATCATTATTTTAGTCAAATATTACGGCCGCCCCAAGTCGACAACAGCTAACCATGATATTATTTATTTCAAATTTTATATTGCTCGGGATGCAGGGGCCTTCGGGGTCGTCAACGGGACCACCACCGCCGGATCCTGGTTATGTTATACATTCTCCAGGACTTCCTATAGATGAGAATATTATCGTTTTGATTTCTCTGGGAATTATTTTCGGAGTTTATATTGTTTACAGAAGAAGTCAATCTACAAATAAGGCTTCATAAGATTTTTTACATACTTCCCAATAATATCAAACTCCAGATTTACAGTATCTCCTATTTTAATTTCCCTGAAATTCGTATTATCATACGTATAAGGGATAATCGCCACGCTGAATCCACCGGGTAATGAATTGACAACCGTCAAGCTCACACCGTTTACGGTTATCGATCCCTTTTCCACCGTACTGAATTCCGGATGGATATATTCAAAAGTAAAAACCCAACTGCCATTGGCATCTTGAATATTGGTACACGTTGCAGTGCAATCCACATGACCCTGAACTATGTGGCCATCAAGCCTATCACCCAGTTTCATAGCGCGTTCCAGGTTTACCAAAGACCCTTCCTTGAGATTTTTCAAATTCGTTTTCTCCAGAGTTTCCTTGATTGCCGTTACTACATACGAGCCTTCCTTAATTTCCACAACGGTCAGACAAACTCCGTTATGGGAAACACTTTGGTCAATTTTCAGTTCTTGTGCCAATGGGTTTTTTATCTCTATATGAAGGTTTTCATCTTTCGGTGTAAGTTGGTTTATTTCCCCAACGGTTTCAATAATTCCTGTAAACATCGCAGCATTTAATTACATTTGCATTGCAAAAGTAACAATTAAAAGACCCAAACATGAGCAGGGAAGACAAATTAGTTGTGGGCATTTCCATAGGCGATATCAATGGGATCGGGGGCGAGATAATCCTTAAAACATTTGAAGATACCCGAATGTTGGAATTCTGTACTCCCGTTATTTTTGCCTCGGTCCGGTTAATGTCCTTTTATAAAAAACATTTTTCAATTGATATCAATTTTCACGGGATAGACAAAATCGAGGATCTGGTTCCCAAGCGTATAAATGTTCTAAATGTCTGGAAGGAACAGGTAGAAGTAAATTTTGGTGAAGCAAACGAAACGGGCGGAAAATATGCCATCAGTTCTTTAAGGAATGCTGTTGAGGCATTAAAGAACAGGAAGATCGACGTGTTGGTTACTGCGCCTATCAACAAATCCAATGTCCAGTCAGAAAGTTTTAACTTTCCGGGCCATACGGATTATTTGGCGCAGGAGCTTGAAGGCAACAGTTTAATGCTCATGGTGTCTGAGGGTCTTAGGGTAGGGCTTTTGACCGATCACGTAGCCATAAAGGATGTGGTGAAAAACATCAACCGAGAACGGATTGATAAAAAGATAAACACCGTCAATCACAGTTTGATCGAGGATTTTGGAATTCAGAAACCAAAGATTGCGGTTTTGGGAATCAATCCGCACACTGGGGACAATGGCGTTATCGGCACTGAGGATGATACCATTTTACGCCCGGCACTTGATAATATTCGGAAAAACGGAAAAATGGTTTTCGGGCCTTATGCCGCCGATAGTTTTTTTGGCTCGGGAAACTACAGAAATTTTGATGCCATAATCGCCTCATATCATGACCAAGGATTAATTCCGTTCAAAACCCTGTCCTTTGGGAAAGGGGTCAATTATACCGCCGGGCTCAACCGTATCCGAACTTCTCCCGATCATGGCACTGCCTTCGATATTGCCGGAAAGAATGAGGCTCGCTTTGAATCCTTTCGAGAGGCTGTATTTACCGCCATTTCCATTTTTGAAAACCGTGAGGAGTACATTGAATTGACCAAAAATCCATTGCAAGTAGGCCGCAAAAAAGCCTATCATAAAAAGAAATCGTAAAACTAATTTGCGATTGGATAATTTTTTTATCTTTGCACCCGCCTTATCCGTAAGGAAAGGGTCATAAAGAGGTGTGGAAATGAAGGATTTGAAAGAATTTACCATCCCATTTAAGGGACTGAAATTAGGAAAACACCAGTTTGAATTTGAATTGAACAATACGTTCTTTGAGCATTTTGAGTATGGTGAATTTAATAACCCCGTTATTAAACTCGACGTACTGCTGGAGAAAATGAGCACTTTGTTGGAGATTACGTTGTCTTTCAACGGAACCGTAAATGTTGCATGCGACGTTACCAACGAACCATTTGATCAGCCTCTTTCAGGAACTTATCAATTCGTGGTCAAGTTTGGTGAAGAAATGAATGACGAAAATGAAGATTTACTCATCCTGCCCTATGGTAGCTATGAAGTAGATATAAAGCAATACGTTTTTGAATCTGTTGTCTTGGCAATGCCCTTGCGCCGGATTCATCCAGGAGTAACAGATGGCACTTTAAAAAGTGACATACTTGATAAACTTGAAGAATTAAGTCCAAATACTGATCATGAATATGAGGGTGAGGACGAACAAAACGATCCCCGATGGGATTCATTAAAGAAACTATTAACGGATAAATAAAAAATAGCAATGGCACATCCTAAGAGAAAAATCTCGAAAACAAGAAGGGATAAAAGAAGAACCCACTACAAGGCTACCGCTCCTACGCTTGCAGTAGACCCAACAACTGGAGAGACACATCTTTTCCACAGGGCACATTGGCATGAGGGCAAAATGTACTACCGTGGTCAAGTTGTGATTGACGCGACCGAAGAGGTAGAAGCCTAATTATTACAATTTTTTTTGAATACGGCCCCCAACAATGTGGGGGCTTTTCTGTTTTTTAACTTTATAGAAAACCAGAATCGACTTAATTTTTGGCGAATTTCAAGTAATATTTAGTAATTTCAACCCCATTTATATAAAATCGAATCTTTTTGCGAATTCTAATTCATCTTTATGAATAACATCACGGCAGCCATTACCGCTGTGGGTGGATACGTTCCGGATTACGTTCTTACCAACGATATCTTGGAAACCATGGTCGATACCAACGACGAATGGATCACCGCCCGAACGGGAATCAAAGAACGGAGAATACTTAAAGACAAGGACAAGGGAACCTCCTATCTCGCTATTCAAGCCGCAAAAGATCTTCTTAAAAAAAGCAATACCGATCCTGCTGAGATCGATATGGTTATAATGGCAACTGCAACCCCTGATATGCCCGTAGCCGCTACAGGAGTTTATGTTGCCACTCAAATTGGAGCGGTCAACGCATTCTCATTCGATTTGGTTGCTGCTTGTTCCAGTTTTCTTTTCGGAATATCTACTGCCGCACGTTACATTGAATCGGGAAAATATAAAAAGGTACTACTTATTGGTGCGGACAAAATGTCTTCCATAATTGATTATACAGATAGAGCCACTTGTATTATCTTTGGGGATGGTGGAGGAGCTGTGCTCTTTGAACCTAATACTGAAGGCTTAGGGGTACAGGATGAATACTTGCGCACTAATGGTGACGGAAGGCCGTTCCTAAAGATCGATGCCGGAGGATCCTTGCTTCCCGCATCGCTTGAAACTGTTGAAAAGAGACAACATTTCGTTTTTCAGGAAGGAAAGACAGTATTTAAATTTGCAGTGTCAAACATGGCCGATGTCTGTGAAAAAGTAATGTTGAAAAATAATTTGACTGGTGAAGATGTTGATTGGCTTGTGCCACACCAGGCGAACAAGCGAATTATAGATGCCACGGCATCACGCATGAACCTTCCACCAGAAAAGGTAATGCTAAACATTCATAAATATGGTAATACAACTTCGGCGACCTTGCCCTTGTGTTTAGCTGATTATGAAAAACAACTCAAAAAAGGAGATAATCTGATCTTTGCTTCCTTCGGTGGAGGATTTACTTGGGGCGCCGTCTATTTGAAATGGGCCTACGATTCAAAATAATTTTTAATATACGCAAAAATTAAACTCTCAAATATGGATTTAAAAGATATTCAAAACTTGATCAAGTTTGTGGCAAAAAGTGGTGCCAGTGAAGTAAAACTTGAAATGGAAGACCTAAAGATCACCATCAAGACGGGATCTACTGAAGGAAAAAGTGAAATGACCTACATTCAGCAAATACCGGCCATGGCACCCCCAGCACAAGTTCCTTTGCAACATCAGGCTGAAGGAACCGCTCCGGTACAACAGGATAAAAAAGCAGAAGATGCCGATTCAAAATATGTGACGATCAAGTCGCCGATTATCGGTACTTTTTATAGAAAACCATCTCCAGATAAGGATGTTTTTGTGGAAGTGGGTAGCACTATAAAAGTTGGGGACGTTCTTTGTGTTATTGAAGCAATGAAGTTATTCAACGAAATAGAAAGTGAGATTTCCGGAAAAATTGTAAAGGTTTTAGTAGATGATTCATCTCCGGTCGAATTTGACCAACCTTTATTTTTAGTAGATCCATCTTAGTATAAATTCCAAATTCCAATCTCCAAATTCCAAGTTGTTTGGAATTTGGTTCCGATAGCTATCGGAATGATATTTTAGACAAACTATGTTCAAAAAGATATTAATTGCAAATAGGGGCGAAATAGCGTTGCGAATTATTCGTACCTGCCGCGAGATGGGTATTAAATCTGTTGCGGTTTATTCTACGGCCGATGAAGAAAGTCTACACGTTCGTTTTGCCGATGAAGCCGTATGTATTGGCCCACCGCCAAGCAACCTCAGTTATCTCAAGATGTCGAGCATTATTGCTGCTGCCGAAATTACCAACGCAGATGCTATCCATCCTGGATATGGATTTCTTTCAGAGAATGCAAAATTTTCGAAAATCTGTCAGGAACACAACATAAAATTTATTGGCGCCTCTCCCGAAATGATTGAACGAATGGGAGATAAAGCCTCTGCAAAAGCGACAATGAAAGCGGCTGGTGTTCCCACTGTACCGGGAAGTGATGGGATTATTGAATCCTTTGAGGAATGTGAAAAGATAGCGCTCAAAACCGGTTACCCAGTTATGCTAAAAGCAACCGCAGGTGGTGGAGGAAAGGGAATGCGCGAGGTTTGGAAAAAGGAAGACCTCCGAAAAGCTTGGGACAGCGCTCGACAGGAAGCTGCCGCAGCCTTTGGGAATGATGCCATGTATATGGAAAAGCTTATTGAAGAGCCGCGCCATATCGAAATACAAATTATAGGAGATAGTACTGGAAGGGCCTGCCACCTTAGTGAGCGTGATTGCTCCATTCAGCGCCGTCACCAAAAACTTACCGAAGAGACTCCAAGTCCATTTATGACCAAAAAACTCCGAACTGATATGGGGAATGCGGCCGTTAAAGCTGCGGAGTATATAAAATATGAAGGTGCTGGAACAATAGAATTTTTGGTAGATAAACACCGAAACTTCTACTTTATGGAAATGAATACACGTATCCAAGTAGAGCATCCCATCACCGAACAGGTAATTGATTATGATCTTGTTCGCGAGCAAATTCTGGTTGCTGCTGGAGTGCCTATTTCGGGTAAAAATTATACGCCACAATTGCATGCGATAGAATGTAGAATCAATGCCGAAGATCCTTATAACGATTTCCGTCCTTCTCCAGGGAAAATTACCGTTCTTCACGCACCCGGAGGCCACGGAGTCCGTTTGGATACACACGTTTACGCGGGTTATACCATTGTGCCGAATTATGATTCTATGATCGCCAAGCTTATAACCACGGCTCAAACTAGGGAAGAGGCAATTAGCAAGATGAAGCGAGCTCTGGATGAATTTGTTATTGAAGGAATCAAAACCACAATTCCATTTCACCGTCAATTGATGGATGATCCAGATTATGTAGCCGGAAATTACACCACTGCCTTTATGAATACCTTTAAAATGAAGGAACCGGAGGTTGAGTGATCAGTGATCAGTAATCAGTGATCAGTGATCAGTGGGCAACGGCAATAGGCAGTTTAGATCGTTCTACAAATCTAAACTGAATACTGGGTTTTAAAATAAGCATCAGATTCCAAGAACCTATCTTTGGAACCTGCCTGGCCGGCAGACAGGTTTGGTGCTTTTTATTTTGGAATTTCATTCCTGTTTCTCTATTATTCCCTTGGAAGCTCAAGTATTGCACAAAATTTCAGTATTTATTGAAATAATAATTTGGATTTCTAATAGTAGGTTTTCAAAGCGTTAAAGGCTGTGTTTTATAATTTTTTGGAACATTTCCTGACTTCCGTTGATTTTTGAGTACTTAGAAGATGTAATCTATAACATATTAGCTATCAGCCTGTTTATTCCAATAGTGTTTCTATTTTGGATGTCCTTGAATGTTTTTTGATTATTTGAATTGAAAAAAGTTGAACTCCTCTGGAGTTCTAAATACAGATGGATTCGTGTTTCCCCAATAAAACCTTCATTTCATTTCGGTTGTATTCGAGGTTATCGATATTAAACCTCTTCGAGGTTATTGGTTACGGTTATTTTTATTTTTTGTGGCATGACCCAGAATGGGTCTAATATGGATAACCCCGCACAAACGTAGTGCAGTACGGGGTTATAATGCATCCATCCGACAGAATCCCGCAGTGGGTTCAACATTTAAAACTTTCTTTAATCTGGGTGTCCCAGTGCGGAAGTCAGGAGGGTGTGTTTTATAATTTTTTAGAACATTTATCAAATTTGACCCTTTTTCAAATTCTTTTCAAGATGTTGGAAAGCGGAAGAAAGGAGGCTATGATAAAATGGAAATTTTTAAAAGCATCAGAATCCAAAAACCTATCTTTGGAACCTGCCGGCAGACAGGTTTGGTGCTTTTTAATTTGGAATTTCTTTTAATTATGAACTTTAGTTTTTGGGAAAATAAGACTTGGTTTTCAAACATCGATTTCGCTGTAATCGGAAGTGGGATTGTGGGTTTATCCTGTGCTTTGGCCCTTCGAAAAAAACATCCAACGAGTAAAATAGTTGTTTTTGAACGCGGTATGCTTCCTAGTGGGGCGAGTACCAAAAATGCTGGATTTGTGTGTTATGGGAGTATTTCTGAAATATTAGAGGATTTAAAAACCCATTCAGAAGAAGAAGTTTTACAGCTTGTTAGAGATCGAGTTACAGGTTTGCAACTTTTGCGAAATACCTTGGGAGATAAGCAAATTGATTATAAAGAATATGGTGGTTATGAACTCTTCACAACTCAAGATCACGAACTTTTTGAAAGTTGTAAGTCCAAAATAAGTTATGTAAACCAATTGTTGAAACCAATCTTTCCAGAATCGGTTTTTTCTGAAAGTGATAACCATTTCGGCTTTGAAAATATCCAGCCAAAATTGATTTACAGTAAATTTGAAGGCCAACTCGATACGGGAAAGATGATGCTCGGTCTTATTAAAAATGCTTCGCAAGAGAATATTCTGATTTTGAATTCCTGTGAAATAAATGACATATCCGATAATGGTGAAATGGTTTCTCTTCAAATTAATTCATCGCAAACGCTTCGACAAGCTCAGTGGGAAATATCTGTAAAAAAGGTTTTTATCGCTACTAATGGTTTTGCAAAACAATTTTTGGAAGAAGATGTAAAACCAGCAAGAGCACAGGTTTTGGTAACAAAGCCCATTGAAAATCTAAAAATTAAAGGTACTTTTCATCTTGATAAGGGATACTATTATTTCAGGAATATTGATAATAGGATTCTGTTTGGCGGTGGAAGAAATCTCGATTTCAAAACAGAGGAAACTACCGAAATGAAGCTTACGGAGCGTATTCAGAATAAATTGGAAGAATTGCTAAAAACCGTAATTTTACCCAAGCAAACCGTCCAGATTGAACAGAGGTGGAGCGGAATAATGGGTGTTGGAAATAAAAAGAAACCTATTCTTAAAGCAGTTTCGAACAATGTATTTTGTGGAGTCAGACTAGGTGGAATGGGCGTTGCTATTGGTAGTTCGATAGGGAAACAACTTGCAGAATTGGTAGATTAATATTATTTGGGAAACTCTGCGGTAATCACTATATCTCCAAGAGATTGCTATTACGCAGACCTGCCTGCCGGCGAGGCAGGGTTACATAAAGAAAACACAGAGGTTTCACAGAGGAATTATGATCAAAAAAATATTCAAATTTCTATTAAAACTTTTTCTTTGGTTCATTGGGCTAACGGTTTTGTGGGTGCTTATTTACAAATTTGTCCCGGTGCCCTACACGCCATTAATGGCCATCCGTTCCATTGAAGGAGATTCAAAATATCAAACTCGGCACAATTGGGTTCCCATTGAGGAAATTTCACCAAATCTGCAGCTCGCGGTGATTTGCTCCGAAGATCAAACATTCTTGGAACATACTGGTTTTGATCGTAAAGCAATTGAGAAAGCTCTCGAAAATAATGAAAAGGGAAAAAGAATAAGAGGAGGAAGTACAATCACTCAGCAAACCGCAAAAAATGTCTTTTTGTGGCCAAACAGAACGTGGTTGCGAAAAGGTCTTGAAGCTTATTTCACTCTTTTGATTGAAGTGTTATGGAGCAAAGAACGTATTTTGGAAGTATATCTAAACAGTATTGAAATGGGAAATGGCGTTTTTGGAGCCGAGGCGGCTTCCCAATATTGGTTTCATAAATCTGCAAAAAAACTTTCAGCTGAAAATGCGGCGGCCATCGCTGCCATTCTGCCAAGCCCACAACGCTATAAGGCAAATCCACCTGGCCCATATGTGGAACGAAGAACACAATGGATAGTGCGACAAATGCGGTATTATGGCCCTTTCACCCTAAAAAAGCAGGAACCTGTGGAAATTAAAAAGAAAAAGAAAAAATGAGTGTTCACGAAATAAAAACCGAGCTACTTTCCTACTGCAAAAAGCAGGTGGATTCGCGTTATTCTAGAATAAAACAGGCTATTTCTGATATTGAGGAATCGCTTTTGGAGGAATCTAAAAGCAGTAGCGGCGACAAGCATGAAACTGGGAGAGCAATGCTTCAAATAGATCGGGAAAACGCGGGGAAGCAATTGTTGGAAATTGAAAAACTTATCCAAATTCTCAAAAAAGTGGATGTTGATACCACTTCTGAATATGTGCGTTTAGGTAGTTTGGTTTATACGGATAAGTTTAAATATTTTATCAGTCTCTCCATCGGAAACGTCAAGGTTGATGGTGTGGATTATCTATGTGTTGCTCTTAATTCGCCGGTAGGATTAATGCTTTCTGGAAAGAGAAAAGGTGAAGAGTTTGTCTTCAATGGAAATAGTTTTAAAATCACAAAAGTTGCGTAGTCCTCACTTATTCAAAATCAATCTGGCGTAAGAGCTTTGGCATTTTTTCGCTCATTGCCAACAACCATTTCAATTGTTCCCGCACCAAATGAGCTTCTTCTACTTTTAAGTGAAAATCCCCAGATTGGGGCTCGGTCTTCTCTTCTTTGGAAAGAATTAAATCTCTACCAAATGTTGCGTCAAAAATATTTTGGGATTCTACGTTTTCGGTTTTTTCCTCTGAAGGAATCCCCTGTATTAAAATCTGTTCAGCGTCCAAAAGGTTATCTATAATTCTTCCTGAGACCTTATTGAAATTCTTAGATGCCGGCGTAGTAGGGTGGGTTATTATAAAAGTGCTCAATGATGCCAACGATGATAAAAAGGTATTGTTCAGAACTGCGATTTCATAAATTTTATCAAGGTTTTTTTGCCGTGATTTTGGTTCTTGGGTCATGCGCTGAAACGCTGAACTAAGATCAGACATAGCCAAAAATGCTTTCTTTCGCGAAACTTTATATTGTGCGGAAACTTCTCCTTTTTTGTTGTAATACCCAATGATTTCCTCTAGATAAACCCGATGCGCCTTAATGGTTTCCAATAAGGTTCTTTGAATTCCCTGAACTTCCCAAGCTGGCCAAAGCAATAGATTTCCTAAGGTTGCAAGGCCGGCGCCTATAATTGTATCCATAACCCGATATTGGATTACGCTAAAAATATCCGGTCGCAGGAGTGCATAAATAAACACTACAAAGAGCGTAATAAAAGTGGCGCCCGCCTTATAATTGCGCTGAACCATTGAAAAAGCGATGACCAGACATACTATGGCCAATATGGCATAAACCGTTGTGTTTTGTGTTATAAGAACAATACCAACCGCCAGAGCTCCTCCAATCAACGTTCCAATGGTACGTTGTCTGGAGCGTGTTTTTGTAAGTCCGAATGTTGGCCGCATAATTACGATGAGCGTAAGTAAGATCCAATAGGGATTTTGAACAGAAATCAGCATTCCAACCCCAAAACCAACCATAGTCACTACCGCAAGGCGTAAGGAATGTTTAAAAATGGGAGATCGTAAATTGAGATTCTCAACCAAAACCTCCAGATCGTAATTTTGTTTGGTCAAAAACCTTCGTGAATCTTTTCTATTGATTGATGAAATTTCCTGCTGTGCTGGATTTTTCAATAGCCATTCAATTTTCTCTATTTTGTTTATCTGCTCTTTTTGGTATTTTAGAAGGTTTTTCAACATCAACCAATTTTCATCAAATTGATTAATAGAATTGGAATCGAATTCCAGGATATCCTTATTTATCCTTTGCCAATATCGTTCTATCTCTGGGCTTGCTTGAAGTTTTTTTGGAGAGGATAGATTATCAGCAATTGAATTTAACTGATTGCTCATAGCAAAAAGTAATCCTTGGAAATCTTCCAATTGTTCTGGCTTCTTTTTAAATAATTCGTCCGTTTTTGAATAGTTAACTGGGTTGGCCATGGCTAATTCGAGCATATCGACTAACTGCGCAAAAATCAACATTCGCTTACCCTCATAATTTGATTTCCCTGAACCGGTCCTACTTGAAATTAAAATGTCCCGAAGCGTTTCATGGGTTGTAGTCAACTCCGTTTGGTTGGTCAAGAGTTTTTTCAGGAGCTCAGTTCGATTATCTTTTTCCGCCACTAATTCCCCGCGTGTCCTTAAGTAGTTAGCAGTTAATTTCAGTGTTTTTGAAAGGTAGAATTCTGTGGGTGCCTTTGGAAAGATATAATGCCAACATATTGCCAGAGATACATACCAGAGTCCACCAAGTCCAATGAGTAACACTCTTTGGTAAGGCTCCATTCCAGTTGCCGAAACATTTGAAAAGCTAAGTACCAATGCGAAAAGACCAGAAAAGCTTATTAAAGATGCTCGAAATCCATAGATTGAGATGTAGGAAATAGCGAACATCAAAATTCCTAGAACCGGGAACAGCAACCATAGCGAAAAGTGGAGGTATGCACCGATAAAGCTTACGATAATGGCCAATAGAGTGGCAAATAAAATTCCCGTGACTTTATGCCGAAGGCTTCCGCTTACATCGCTTGGCGAAGCTAGCATTGCTCCCAACGTAATGGTAATCCCCACTTGCAGGGCATCCAGCTTTATACCAACCATGATGGGAATAGTCAGTGCAATCCCCAAAAGGATAGCCTTGGAAAAGTCAGTACTTTTAAAGAAATCGGAAAGATCTTTAAATGATGTTGATATAAAGTTTTTTGGAACTTTCAAAAATGGATGATTATGAATCGGCAAAGATATTGAGAGTGGTGCCAAGTCCGTTAATCTTTTCAGAAAAAGTGTGCTTATCCAAATTGGTCAACAAAATAAGAGCTGGGAAAATTAAGCCATAGATTTCTGATAATATCGTAATCTCTTTCAATAGATCCTGGGAATTAGAGAAATTCCATTTTGTAATAAGTTAACTTTGTTTTTTTTGGTAGTGGTGTAAGTTCACATTAATTTCGTTGTCTATTTAAAAGTATGGAATACAACAAACAACACAAGTACGATTTAGCCTATTTGCGAATGGCTGAAGAATGGGGCAAGCTATCCTATTGCAAGCGCAAACAAGTTGGTGCAATTATTGTAAAAGACAAAATGATTATTAGCGATGGCTATAATGGAACACCCACCGGATTTGAAAATATCTGTGAGGATGAGGAGGGAAACACCAAATGGTACGTGCTCCACGCCGAAGCCAATGCCATTCTAAAAGTGGCCTCTTCTACACAATCTTGTAGGGGCGCCACACTGTACATTACAATGTCTCCTTGTAAGGATTGTAGCAAGTTGGTACATCAGGCAGGAATCACACGATTGGTGTATAAAAAAGGATATAAAGATGATGCCGGACTGGATTTTTTACGGAGAGCCGGTGTCGTCATAGAACAGATACCCGATTTGGGGTCAGAATAAATGGGAAAAAGAAATTCAAAATCAATCAGCAACCTGAAAAAATACTTACCGTTATGGGTTGGACTGGCGCTTTCAATTGGGGTTTTGATTGGATCTAAACTGAATTTCAACGACACCACCCAAAAAATCTTCGCTACCAATTCAAAAAAGGATAAGCTCAACAGACTTATTGACTACATAGATTATGAATATGTAGATGACGTCAACACGGACAGCATTGTTGATGTTACCGTTAATGGCATTCTGGAAAATCTAGATCCACACTCAGTTTATATTCCGAAGAGTCAATATGCGCATAACGCCGACGATATGCGTGGTGCATTCATTGGAATAGGAGTAAGTTTTTATATTTATAAGGACAGTATTGCCGTAATTCGGCCTATAACGGGTGGGCCAGCCGAAAAGGCAGGAATCAAGGCTGGTGATAGAATTATCTATGCCGATGGAAAAAAACTTTTTGGAGAATTGGTAGAACGCGACAGCATTACCAATTATTTAAAGGGGGCTATAAATAGTAGGGTCGCTTTACAAATTTACCGACCTAGTGAAAACAAAAAATTAGATATAAAACTGCGAAGGAAACAAGTTCCCTTAATAAGTGTGGATGCTTCTTATAAACTTACCGATGATCTGGGTTACATAAAGATAAATCGTTTTTCGGAGACTACTTATAATGAATTCAAAAATGCTTTGGACAAATTGGAGGATCAAGATATAACTAAATTGGTATTGGATCTTCGCAATAATCCCGGAGGTTATATTTCGACAGCCGAAAGAGTGGTTGATGAATTTCTCGAAAACAATAAATTGGTTCTTATCACCAAAAATAAAAGTGGGGAAATAAATAAAACCTACGCCACCCGTCGTGGAGATTTTGAACATGGAAAGCTATATGTTCTTATTAACGAAAACTCCGCATCTGCTAGTGAAATCGTTGCTGGGGCACTTCAGGATAATGATAAGGGTACCATTATCGGGAGAAGGTCTTTCGGAAAAGGTTTGGTACAAAGAGAAATGTCCCTTGGCGATGGCAGTGCCGTCCGACTTACCATAGCCCGTTATTATACTCCCACAGGCCGATCAATCCAGAGACCTTATGACAAAGGAAACGATACGTATTATAAGGATTATGAAAAGCGTTACCGAAATGGAGAGCTAATCCATGCCGATAGTATCAAAGTGGCCGATTCACTTAAATATGTTACTCCAAAAGGAAAAGTGGTCTATGGAGGTGGTGGAATTATTCCTGATGTATTTGTTCCGAAAGACACAAGTATGGAAAATGAAACCATCCAATACGTCTCACGAAGCGGATTTATGAGTTATTTTATTTTTGAGTATCTCGAAAAAAATCGAATATTTTTTGAAGGAATGGATTTCGATGATTTTAGATCTCAATTTACTGTTGATGAAAAGTTGGCTTCCGAATTTCTTGAATATGCCAAATTTGATGAAGCCCATATCGACCTTTCAAAATATATGGAGGAGCTGAAAAGGACCATTAAAGCAAATATTGCACAACAACTTTTTGGTCCCAATGAATATGAAATCATTATGAACGAGAAAGATCCCATGATCTTAAAGGTTCTTGAATTGGAGGAAGAAGGACATTTAGACGAAAACTAAACAAACGAAGGGTTAAAAATCCTTATAAATAAGGTCTTCGCGTCTAGGACCTTAATTCTACTTTAATAATAAGGAGTTTAGTTTTTTGATTTGGAGGCTATTTTTCTAGAGATAAGAAGAATACAAAGCACTAAAATTGCACACAATGCCGACAGAATACCAAAAACAGCAATAGAGCTATCTCCTTGGAGCCAATGGTTGGGATCTAATTTGGTGGTATTAAAAGCAATAACACCAAGTGCCACAGCAATCAAAATGTAGATGGAAATTTTCATAGTATATCAATATTTCGTGGAGCTTCTTAAAACTTCAAATTGTCCTTAGAATTTATACTCCGTTCAAATGTGATTATTTTCTAAAACAGGCCCTGAATATTTGAAGTAAACAGTTTTACTGCAATTGCCAGCAAAATTACACCAAATATTTTCTTTATCACAGCAATCCCATTTACTCCGAGAAAACGTTGTAACCTTCCCGAAGATTTCAATACACCATAAATAATTATGACGTTGAGAATAATGGCTACAATAATATTTTCTATGGGATATTCCGCACGTAACGAAATCAAAGTAGTCAAACTTCCTGGGCCGGCCAATAGAGGAAATACCAATGGGAAGATGGATGCCATATCTGGACTGTTTTCACCTTCCTTAAACAAAGTTACTCCCAAAATCATTTCCAAGGCAATAAAAAAGATAATTAGCGCTCCTGCAACAGCGAATTCGGTTACATTAATACCGATAAGGTGAAGAATGCTTTCACCCAAAAAAAGGAAAACAATCATCACAAGTCCCGCGATAATTGATGCTTTCCCAGAGTGGATCCTCCCGGCCTTTTCCCGTAAACCAATGATTATAGGAATACTCCCAACGATATCAATCACGGCAAAAAGAACCATTGTGGCCGTAATTATTTCTTTTATATCAAAATTCATTTTATTTTTTTCAGCGGGCAAAATTAGTCATTATTATTGGTTGTATTTGATTATCCGATAGTTAATAAATGTATAATTTCTCAAGGAGAAAATCGGTAAAGAAACTATCTTTGCCGAATGTTTCAGCTGGGAAAAACAATAGTATCCGAAGACATAATCGAAAAGGATTTTGTGTGCAATCTCAATGCCTGCAAAGGTGCGTGTTGCATTGAGGGAGAAGCTGGTGCGCCAGTGACTCCCGAAGAAGTCGGTATTCTCAAGGATATCTATCCAAAAGTGAAACCTTTTCTAAGGCCAGAAGGTATTGAGGCAATAGAAAAACAAGGTACCCACATAGAAACCGAATATGGCGAACTTGAAACGCCATTAGTGGAAGGCAAGGAATGTGCCTACGTTACTTTTACCAAAAATGGAATTGCCAGTTGTGGAATAGAGGATGCTTTTAATGCCGGCGCAATCGATTTTCAAAAACCTATTTCCTGCCATTTATATCCTGTTCGCGTTCAGGAATACAGTGAGTTTTCTGCGGTAAACTATCATCGCTGGCCTATTTGCGATCCGGCCTGCACCTTGGGAAAAGAACTACAGGTTCCTATCTACAAATTCGTAAAGACTGCCCTTATTCGAAAATTCGGTGAAAATTGGTACGCCGAACTTGAAAAAGTTGCTTCTCAAATGTAGCGCTCTTACCTTTTTAATTACTTCCATAATTTTCCTATAATACCGCCTTTGTTGATTTTGACCTTTGGCTCCTGAATCCAATAGAATATTCATTTTTAATAGTGGGAATTGATTTTCTCGGTTTTTATTAAGCTCGGATCCAGATGCCGGAATGGTACGATCTCTATATTTCAAATCTTTGGGATTTCTAATTTTTCCGTCATAGACTACCTTCATTTATTTGATTTTGATTACATTAGTATTCAAAACCAAATTAATTAACTAAAAATTTTTAATTATGAAGAAGTATATTTTGCCATTTGTTGTTTTCTCAATGCTCGTCGGTTGCAAGGATAATCCCGTGAGTAAGAAAATAAAGGAAACCAAGGAAACCGTATCAAACACCACAAATGCCGTTAAGGAAATGAACAAGATGCAGGACGACATCAAAGACTTATCGGAAACGGAACCACTTACCAACGACGAATTAAAGGCTTGGTTGCCAGATGAAATCAATGGAATGAAAAGAATTAGTTATAAAGCTGGTCAGGCTGGGATGATGGGTGTTGCCTCCATAGAAGCCACGTACGCCAACGAAGATAAATCCAAAAAATTCAGTATCAACGTAATTGACGGTGCCGGCGAAATGGGCGCTGCCCTTACTGCCGGTGCGCGCATGTTAATGTCCCAGGATATGGAAGAAGAAGATGAATATAGCATCCGTAGAACCGTAAAAAGAAGTGGTAGAAAGGCAATGGAGGATTTTAGAAAAGACGACAGCCGTACTAAAATCCAATTGATGGAAAACAACCGATTTTACATAGAGGCAGACGGTGACAATATGAGTCTTGACGAAACTTGGGATGCAATTGATGAACTTAAGCTTAAAAAATTGGGCTAAGAAATCCATTAAGAAAGAAATAAAAAGGGAATTGTTTTAAGTTTGAAAAGGAGCTTGCCTAATCGCAGCTCCTTCTCTTTTGGAAGTAACTTCATCGAAAAACAAGAAGGAGAACAGGTTTGCGGCCTTGTTTTTGATAAATATTCCCAGAACACTTTAGTGAACGGGTCATTTCCTTATATTTACACCATGCGCATACTTTTTTCCATATTCTTATTATTGAGCGTTGCCTCGGGCTTTTCCCAAAGTGATGCCTTGGCCAAAAATTACTTCGAACAGGGTGAGTTCGAAAAGGCTCTACACGTTTATGAAAAGCTCAGTACACAAAACCCTTATCGTCTTGATTATTTTATGGGATGGGTAAAGAGTAATCAACAACTTGAAAATTTTGCGGAAGCGGAACGACTGCTTAAAGAGAAATTGGGCGGTGCACGAAATTTCCCGCAATTGTATGTAGAATTGGGACATAATTATTCCCTACAAAACAAAACCGAACTCGCTACGGACAGTTACAATAAAGCATTGGAGGTAATCGAGACCAATCCAAACTTCGGCTATAATATTGGGAATGCATTTGAGCAATATAGTCTTTTGGATGAGGCCATAGCTGCTTATAACAAAGCGATGGAATTGAACGACAAAATGGATTTCAGTATGCAGCTGGCCCAAATTTATGGAGAGCAGGGCAAGTTGGATAAAATGTTTGACAGCTATCTGGATATTGTAGAAAAAAACCCGGCTTTTAGAAGTACCGCTCAAAGATATTTCAGTCTATTCATTACAGAAGACCCGGCCAATGAAGCTAATATAATCCTCCGAAAAACATTATTGCGCCGTTCTCAGGAAAATCCTGAAACGCTTTATAACGAATTGCTCAGCTGGCTGTTCATTCAGCAAAAAGAATATAAAAAGGCTTTTACCCAAGAGAAGGCCATTTATAAAAGAATGGACGAAGACCTTAACAATATTTTCGATTTAGCGGCTATCGTCATTAACGACCATGATTACGTAAACGGAAGGGAAATAGTGAATTTCATTATTGAAAATTCTTCTACCCCTCAAAATCGACTGCAGGCAAATCAAATTCTGATGAAAATGGAGGTAGAAACGGCTACTCCCAGGCAATATGCAGAGGTAGAGAAAAAATTTGAAGCGCTGCTAGATGAATTCGGAAGAAACCGAGAGACATACCAGCTGCAAATAGATTATAACCATTTTTTGGCATTCAAAAACAATAAGAAAGAAACCGCTATATCCAACTTGAAATCCTTGAGCAAAAAATCCTTGACTAGTTATCAGGAGGCTAGGGTTAAAATGGAATTGGCAGATATTCTAGTTTTTGACGAAAAATTCAATGCGGCTCTAATCTATTATTCACAGATTCAAAAAAAGGTGCAAAGTGATGTTTTAGCCCAAGAAGCAAGATTCAAAGTAGCCCAGACCAGTTATTTTAAAGGTGATTTTGAATGGGCACAGGTACAACTCGATGTGTTGAAGAAATCCACTTCCCAGTTAATGGCCAATGACGCTATGGAACTGAGTTTATTGATAAGGGATAACTCTTTGGAAGATTCTACCCAAACAGCATTAAAAAAATATGCCCGTGCAGACCTGCTCGCATTTCAAGAGAGAAATACAGAGGCCATTGCAGCCTTGGACGACATACTTACCAATCATAAAGGAGAATCCATCGAAGACGAAGCTTGGCTCAAGCAGGGTGAGATTTATGAGAAGATGGGAGAATACCCCAAAGCAGTAGATAATTACCTAAAAATCATTCAATTTTACAAAGATGATATTTTGGCGGATGATGCCCATTATCGTTTGGCGAAGATTTATGAAACCAAATTGGATCAACCAGATAAAGCCAAAGAACAATACGAGCAAATTATCTTTGACCATGCCGATAGTATTTATTTTGTGGAAGCACGGAAAAGATTCAGAATGCTGCGGGGTGATGCAATAAATTAAAAAAATGCCAAAATCCAAATTCCAAATTCCAAACCTGCCTGTCGTGCCTCTGGCAGGCAGGTTTCAAAATCAATCCGGATTATACTTAACTAGTATTTGGAATTTGGAACTTCATATTTGAAATTTTAAACATGTATATCTACAACGTTACCATAAACATAGACGAAAGCATTCACGATCAATGGTTATCATGGATGAAAAATGAGCATATTCCTGCCATGTTGGCCACAGGAAAATTTTTAAAGGCCTTGATGACCCGCGTAATGGTGGAAGAGGAAATGGGCGGTAAAACCTATTCCGTACAATACACCACAAACAATAAGGAAACCCTCGAGAAATATTACGCCGAAAATGCGGCAGATCTCCGTGCACAGAGCAAACCATTTGAGGGAAAGTTCGTAGCTTTTAGAACAGAGCTGGAAGTTATTGGGGAGGCTCATAACGAGCTTTTCAATCCCAAACCAACCCTCCATAAAGGGAAGAGTAAAATTTCCAATGAAAAAAAATAATTTATATAAAAAGCGGAATTCCTCACTAGTCCATAAAGAGGAATCGCGGGAGCAGACGGTTCGTGCCAAAAAACATCTGGGCCAACATTTTCTCAAGGATGAGGCCATTGCTGAAAAGATAGGCGATACACTTAGCCTTGATGGTTACAATAATATTTTGGAGATAGGTCCAGGAATGGGCGTACTAACTAAATATTTGATCAAAAAGGCTGTATCGGTCATTGCCATGGATCTTGATACCGAATCCATTCACTATTTAGATGAAAACTATCCAAATGAAAATCTAGAAATTCTTGAAGCTGATTTTTTAAAATATGATCTTTCACAGATTTTTGGAACGGAGCAGTTCGGCATAACCGGAAATTTTCCTTATAATATCTCCACACAGATTGTTTTTAAAACCCTGGAACATAAAGATAGAATTCCTGAATTCACGGGAATGTTCCAGAAAGAAGTGGCGCAGCGTATTTGTGAGAAAAATGGAAGCAAAGCCTATGGAATTCTTTCTGTGTTGGCACAAGCCTTTTATGATGCTGAGTACCTTTTTACGGTTCCTCCCACGGTTTTTAATCCCCCACCAAAAGTAGACAGTGGAGTAATCCGGTTAAAGCGGAAGGAGGATTATTCCATTCCTTGTGATGAAAAGTTATTTTATAGAGTTGTAAAAACCGCATTCCAACAACGTAGAAAAACACTTCGGAACAGTCTTAAATCCTTCAATCTTTCTGATAGCATAAAAGAAGATACTATCTTTGGCCAACGTCCCGAACAACTTTCGGTTTCAGAATTTATTGCTCTCACCCAAAAACTAGAAAATGATACGATTTCAACTGACCAATGAATTTATAGCGCAAGTTGAAAAACTGATTGCAGATAAGAATGACGAGGAGCTAAAATCATTACTTCAAGAATATCACTTTGCCGATGTCGCCGAGCTCCTTGAAGAACTAGATTCGGAAGAAGCAACGTATATCGTAAAATTGTTGGACAGTGAAGTAACCAGCGAAATACTCATCGAGCTTGATGATGAACTGCGGGAACGTATTCTTGAGAATCTTACGCCATCCGAAATCGCGGACGAGTTGGGAGAAATGGATACGGATGATGCCGCCGATATCATTGCAGAACTCGATGACCATATCCAAAAGCAAGTAATTCAACATATCGAGGACGCCGAGCACGCTGCGGATATTGTAGATTTATTGCGCTATGATGAAGATACGGCTGGAGGTTTAATGGCCAAAGAATTGGTGAGCGTAAAAGAAACCTGGACAGTTGCAGGATGTGTTCGTGAAATGCGCCGACAGGCCGAAAACGTAACCCGCGTCCATTCCATTTATGTAACGGATAAAGAAGGACATCTAAAAGGCAGATTGTCGTTAAAAGATTTACTCACCGCTCGGGAAAGAGCCCATATTAGCGAAGTTTATATTCCAAAAGTGGATTATGTAAACGTTCATACGGAGGCCAGTGAGGTTGCCAGAATTATGCAGAAATATGATCTTGAGGCTATTCCTGTAGTTGACGATGAAGGGATTTTGGTTGGAAGAATTACTATTGATGATATTGTAGATTATATAAAGGAAGAAGCCGAAAGAGATTATCAGTTGGCCGCCGGTATTAGTCAGGACGTAGAGGCAAGTGATGGTCTTTTTAAACAGACCAAAGCCCGATTGCCGTGGTTGTTGATCGGAATGATGGGAGGTTTGGGTGCAGCAACAATTATTTCCAATTTTGAGATAATCCTGAACGACTTTCCCAAGTTACTTATTTTTGTTCCCTTGATCCAAGCAACTGCCGGAAATGTGGGAGTACAATCCAGCGCGATAATTGTCCAAGGTTTGGCAAACGATTCATTGAGGGGGCATCTATTGGCCCGAATAGTGAGAGAGACTACGGTGGCTTTGGTCAATGGTATTTCAATTGCTCTTATTGTATTGCTGATCAGTCATTTTGTTTTCTATACCAGCTATTTGGAATCATTGAGCATTGGAATTGCAATTATTACCGTTATTATTATTGCCGCAATTGTAGGAAATCTTATTCCTATTTTTCTGCATAGAAGAGGAATTGATCCCGCCGTCGCAACTGGTCCTTTTATAACTACGAGTAATGATGTCTTCGGAATATTCACCTATTTCCTCATCGCTAAATTAATTTTGGGATTTTGAGTTCAGAGAAATTCACATATCGTTTTTTTGTTCCAGAATCGGCAATTGATGGTTTGGGCCACGTAAATAATGTTATCTACTTGCAATGGTGTTTAGAGGCAGCGGAAGCACATTGGATTTCAAAAACAGACGCTAAGATGCGCGAGGATTATGTATGGGTGGTTCTCAGCCACAATATTTCCTATAAAAAACCCGCTTTTTTGGGAGAAGAACTTGAAGCGCAAACCTGGATCCATTCCCATAAGGGCGTTAGGAGCGAGAGGTGCTATCGAATAATAAGAGTCTCAGACGGCAAGACCCTGATTGAGGCAAAAACCCAATGGTGTCTCCTGGATGGAAAAACGCGCAAACCGATAATCATTCCGGAAAAAGTGGCCAATCTTTTCACTTAATTGGTTTGATTAAAGCACAAACTATCTAAAATCCATTTCTGAAATAGCAATTGGCTATCAACCCAATAACACTACAACCCAATAACTCAATAACCCAATAACTCAATAACCCATTACCCCATTAACCATTAACCCAATAACTTATTATCCAAATAACCCCTAATTCTTCTTATAACTTGAATAGTATTCCTGCATCAAGTTCATCAAGGCCGTAACCAAATCTTTTGTTTCCAACAATAAGCTGAAATACAAGGTGGTATTTTTAGGACTCGATTCCTCCGTTCGGGTTCGCGCCACTTGCTTTTCTATCTTTTGGGAAAGACTATTGAATATCTCATTTTTATTGGCCAAGATTTTTCCTATCCGTTGAAATTCCTTTTTGTGAAAAATATCTTCTATTTCGTTTAAAAGTTCCTCTAAGAGTCGGTCAATTTCCTGAAGATCTTTTATTTGATTGAAACGAAGTGCCTTATGGTTGTTGTTCACGTGCTTGTAGCTTGTTTTGGAAATAAATTCCAGCGATTGAACCACATCCGTCAAGTATCCAAGAATAATAATATAGAAGTTGCTTCCTCGAACGCTGGTGTCATCTAGGTTCTTTATGAAATAGAAAATGTTGTCGCGCAATTCTTCTACCTCATCATTCAATTTCTTTACCCCTTTTTTGCTCTTTTTGAGTTTTTTGGTGTCCTGTTTTGCCAGTCCTCTGAGCATATCCGTGTAAATTTTATTGGAACGGGAAACCACATTGCTAATGTTTTCGGCACTCTCGTGAATGATTCCCTGAACGGTTTTACTTTCGGTTTTCTTTAAACCGCTTTTGTCCAATTTCAGTTTCGCTTTATTTTTATGTGAAATATAATTGCGAACTAACAAAAGAATGGCCAATAACAGCAATACGCCAATCATCGCACCTCTTCCTATATAGATTAAATAGGTCAGCGTTCCCGCTGCAGCAAATGCCACAAATGCTGTAAAGAACCAGCCCCCAATGACTTTTAGCACACCCGCAACACGATAAACAGCACTTTCACGACCCCAAGCTCTATCGGCCAAGGATGTACCCATTGCCACCATAAACGTGACATAGGTTGTGGAAAGCGGCAATTGTTTTGAGGTTGCAATAGAGATAAGTATTCCCGCAACCATTAGGTTTATGGAAGCACGGATTAAATCGAATGCAGGTAGTTCGTATGTTTTGTCCTTCGGAAGATTTATAACCGGTTTCTCAAAGCGCTTATCTATTTTTTTCTGAAGAGAAACTGGAAGAAGATAATTGACATAAGCAGAAAGCGAGGTGCTAGATTTTACCAAAATTCGCGATAGCATATTCGGTTCAAACTTTTCCTTACCTTCCCCTTGGCGTCCCAGATTTATTTCTGTTTCCGAAACTCCTCTAGACTTTTTAGAAAACCATAAAGTAAGTACCATAATTATACCCGCTCCAAAAAGCAATAGAGGTTCGGCAGGAACAGGTTCATCAAGACTCGTCATAAGATATTTTGACGGATCGGCTCCGGACGTAGACCAATCAACATAGCTATGATAGGCTGCCATGGGAACCCCAATAAAGTTAACGAGGTCGTTTCCTGCAAAGGCCAAGGCAAGACCAAAAGTTCCGGCCGCTATAACAATTATTAAGATATTTTTCTTGAAAATAATCGTGAACAATTGTGAAAAAATCGTCCAAAAAATAAATCCTACACTTAAAAGTATCCAAGTATTTGTTTCGAGAATAGTTTCGAAAGTTCCCTGAAACGGAGTTCCTTTTAATCCTTTTATGAAAATGAAATAACTGATGGACGTTAGCGCCAGTCCACCAAAAAGAGCTCCAAAATATTTCATTTGTTTCTCCGATTGAAAAGTAAAGAGCAATCTCGATAAATACTGAACAATAGTACCCGCCGTAAAAGCAATCACAACGGAAAGGATAATCCCTAACATAATGTTAGAAACATTATTGGCGTCTATATAGTTTAGCAAAGAGGAAAAACCTTCCGTGTCAGAATTACCAATTTTTATTAATGCCATAAACACTGCGGCGCCAAGCAATCCAAAAACTATTGATATTGTTGTTGAGGTCGGCAGTCCAATAGTATTGAAAAAATCTAGCAGCAGAATGTTTGTAATCATTACCGCCATAAAAATGAACATCACTTCTTCAAAATAAAATTGGGTAGGGTCAAAAATTCCCTTCCTAGCCACCTCCATCATTCCACTGGAAAAACTCGCTCCAATAAAAATTCCTAAACTTGCAATTATCAAAATACCGCGAAGAGAAATTGCTTTGGAACCGACGGCGGAATTTAAAAAGTTGACCGCATCGTTGCTAACTCCCACTACCAAGTTTACAATGGAGAGAGCAACCAGAGCAACAATCATCAATAAGTATATATTTTCCATCTTATATTATTATGGGGCAAAATTGCTATTTAATTTTTAAAGATATGTTACCTAAACATTAACTATGTCTTTTGTGCATTTTAACCTTCTTAAACAATACTGAAAAAAATGGTCAGTTCGTAACCCACTGCCTTCCGAAGTTGGTTCGGAACAGGCTCTAAAGGGGTGCATGAAGATTTATCTGCCTTTTATTTGATAGATTTATTTGACTCCTTTTAGGGAGTGGGGGTCCTTAGGGATAAATTGTTAAAAATCTATCTGAAATCTCGCTTGTACTATATCCAAACTTCCTTTGTCTTCTAGGTTATTTTTCACATAATTGACCATTAACCGCGTTACCGGATTGAGATACCAATTAATTCCCAGAGCAATTTGTGATTCTTTGCCACCCAAAATTAACCCATCATTCAAATCGGTTTTTGAATATCTAAAAGCAAGTTCCCAAGCTCCAGAACCTTTTTCAGATCCGCCAAAATTCTTTTTGGGTTTTATTCTTCCAAGTCCTTCATAGGAACCTTGGTAGTTTTTACTTTCTCCGGTTATAAAATAGCTGAGTTCGGTATAATAGTTTGAGAATTTAAAGCTATCGTTAATGGTGCTCACCGAGGCAGCCAAGTATTCAGCTTGCAGAGAAAAGGAACGGTGAATAAAAACAGTTTCTAAATTTAGCAAATTGACATTTTCAACAAATTCCATCGGCATTGTACTCGTATATTTTTCTGCTATGTGAGATCCTGGAGAAATGGAAATATTATATTCCTGACTGCTCGGTTTTCTATAGCTATACGATGCTCCCACATGGAGAAGTTGTTTTTTTTCATTATTTCTGAATGGAACGCCAGTAACTCTGCCGTCCAGAACATAGCCATCGTCCGCCAAAATATCATTACCTTGATTATTTGCATTTCGGAAAGCCCCAATTTGAACGGAAAGATGTGTATCCAGAAAATCATTGAATACCATTGCTCCATTGTTTCGTCCTTGTGCGAAGTAACTATTTGCGGCAGGTTCCATTAGGGTTAAATATTTACTACTTGTAAGGGTAGAAAACCGAAAAGGTTCTTTAAAATGCCCAATTCGGAAATTACCGATTCCAGGAATATCACTTATGCTGATATAAACATCCTTCAACAATACTTTATCGCCCGCAAAATCGATTTGGAACTTAAAATTTGTATTCCTATAAACGTTTCCAGAGAAATACAATCGGGCAGCCCTTATTTCCGTTCCACTTTTACTTTCCAAAGCACCAAAGTTTTTTGAAAGTTCTGTATTTTGATGAAAAGAGGCGTGGTCAATAAAAATATATCCACCAAATTTTAAAGAAAATAGGCCATCCTTCCTTTCAAGTTTGAAACCATTGTCCCATTTGAAATCGAAAGTATTGGAATTATTTTCTTGGGAATAACTATTTGAGTATCCTAGAAAAACGATGAAAAGAAACAGTTTCCAGTGAAACATTGCACCATTTAATATTGGTTAGTAGCTTGCAAATAACCGATTTTTTGCAATTGCCAATGTTTCCTAAAGGTTAAGTTTGAAGATGAAGATGAAGATGAAGATGAAGAACAAGTCGAAGACTCTGAATCTAATTTGATTTTGATGTCTATTTATCCAAAGGCAAAGTAAATAAAAACAGCAATTTTGAAGTCAGCAAACCTTTATAGGCCAAGATTTCTATGAATCTGTATAATGAAGATTTATTTTGAATTCCGCATAAATTCTTCTGCTTTTTCTACCATTGAAGTAGTGCCGCAGAAAAAAGGAACTCGTTGGTGAAGAGTAGTTGGATGTATATCCAAAATTCTATTAAACCCGTCACTTGCTTTTCCTCCGGCCTGTTCAGCAATCATCGCCATCGGATTACATTCATATAAAAGACGAAGTTTCCCATTTGGATTTTTGGAGGTATTCGGATAGATATAAATTCCCCCTTTTATCATGTTTCTATGAAAATCTGAAACCAAAGAACCGATGTATCGAGAGGTATACGGTCTATCTTCAGCTTCTTCCTGACAGTATTTTATGTAGTTCTTAACTCCCTGTGGGAACATTACGTAGTTACCCTCATTCACGGAATATATGCTGCCAGTTTCCGGAAAGCACATATTTGGATGCGATAAATAGTACGTGCCGATTGCGGGATTTAATGTAAATCCATTTACGCCGTGGCCGGTAGTATAAACAATCATGGTAGAAGTTCCGTAAACGATATAGCCGGCTGCCACCTGATTGATTCCCGGTTGCAAAAAGTCCTCAATAGTTACAGGCGTTCCAGACGGTGTGATTCTCCTATAAACAGAGAAAATTGTACCTACGGAAACGTTTACATCTATGTTTGAAGAACCATCTAATGGGTCAATGAGAACAACATATTTGTTGTCGTTCTTTTCGTTTCTACCTTTAATGGTGATGAAATCATCTTCTTCTTCACTTGCAATTCCACAGACAATTTCGCGGTTGGTAAGCGTGTTTATAAACATCTCATTTGCAAAAACATCAAGTTTTTGCTGGTCTTCCCCTTGGATGTTTTGATCGCCGGCAGCACCTAAAATATCTATTAACCCAGCTTTGTTTACCTTGTGGTTTACCACTTTCGCAGCTAATCGGATTGAATTGATAAGTCGGGAAAGCTCACCGGAAGAATATTTGAATTCACTTTGATTTTCAATAATAAACTCGCCGAGTGATTGGTTGATTTTTGCCATGATGAAGGATGTCCTGATTTTCCTACAAATATCATGATTTTTAAGAAATTGAACCGATATTTGTAAGCTATTCTTTTTGAAATCGAAATCGAAATTGAAATTGAAATCGAAATTGAAACTGAAATCGAAATCGAAGTATTCAAATTAAAAATTGATCTTCCTGAATTATAAAACCAGATCGCCATTCTCCCCTATAGGGGTCAGGGAGGAACAACCGAAATCGAAGTAGTCAAATTAAGAATAGTTTTTCATGAATTATAAAACCAAATCCTCATCTCCCCCTTCGGGGGGAAGGGGGGGAGCCAACCAAAGTTTAGCAAAATGCAAATCAGAAAAGCCACAAAAGAAGACATGCCACAGGTGTTGGAGCTGATAAAGGAGCTTGCCGTTTTTGAGAATGAACCGGATGCGGTAGAAATAACTGTGGAGATTCTAGAAAACGAAGGTTTAGAAGAAAATTCTCTTTTCACCTGTTTTGTTTCTGAAATGGACAATCAAATAGTTGGAGCGGCCTTGATTTATTTTCGGTTTTCAACCTGGAAAGGAAAAATCCTTCATTTAGAAGATTTGATCGTTAAGGAGTCTTATCGTGGCAAAGGAATTGGCGAGGCACTTTATAAAAAAGTGATGCAATATGCTTTTGACAGAGGTTTAAAACGTGTAGCCTGGGATGTGCTTAATTGGAACGAAGGCGCAATTCGGTTTTATGAGCGTAGTGGCGCAAAGCTTATGAAAGATTGGCGTGTGGTGCATATGGATGAAAATGGATTGAGGAATTATATAAAAAAATAAAGCAACCACGAATACACGAATATTTTAATAGGTCTATTAGAATGAATGAAAAACTCTTAGAGTTTTTTCCAGTGTGAGAAATCGTCATTCTTATTCAAAGGGAAATATTAATTCGTGAACTTGCCTGCCGGACAGGCAGGTTCGTGGTGGAGATACAATCGGCAATAAATTGAAGATATCGAAGGTAGTTCAGCCTAACTCAAGATAATTAGGACAATCGCAATGGAAGAAAATAATTCTCAAATAGTAATTTATCAAACTGAAAGCGGAGAAACAAAATTAGATGTTCGTTTTCAAGACGAAACTGTTTGGCTAACGCAAAAGTTGATGGCGGAATTGTTTCAGACCACCCCCCAAAACATAACCATTCATTTAAAAAATATTTTTGAAGAAGGAGAACTGGAAGAAAAAGCAACTTGTAAGGATTTCTTACAAGTTCAAATAGAAGGCAATCGAGAAGTAAAGCGAGAACGTCAATTCTATAATTTAGATGCCATTATTTCAGTGGGTTATCGTATAAAATCTCACGTAGCAACTAAATTTAGACAGTGGACAACTAATCGGTTACGAGAATACATTGTAAAAGGATTTGTCCTAGATGATGAGCGCCTGAAAAACCCTGACTTACCTTTCGATTATTTTGAGGAATTAGAAAAGCGAATACAAGATATTCGAACTTCCGAAAAGCGAATTTATCGAAAGATTACGGATATATACTCAACCAGTGTCGACTATGACCCAACTCTAGAAATTAGCATTGATTTCTTTAAAACAGTTCAAAATAAATTACACTGGGCTATCACCGGACAGACACCTGCGGAAATAATTAACCAACGAGCCGATAGTACTAAAGAAAATATGGGATTGACAAGTTGGAGGGGTGACAATATTAGGAAAACAGATGTCTCAATTGCAAAAACTATTTAAATGAAGATGAACTTTCTGCTCTTAACAACATAGTATTTGATTTTTGCACAAGGACAAGCGCAGCGGAGAGTTCCAATGTATATGGCTAATTGGGTTGAAAAACTAATTGGTTTTTTAGTATTGAACGACCGAGAGATTCTCAATAATGCAGGAAGCATCTCTCACGAAATAGGAAAAGAAACGCAGAAAGGGAATACAATAAATTTAAAGAAATTAAACAAAAAACGATTGAAGAAGGAGATTTTGAAGAAGCTCTTAAAAAAATAGAGTCTAAAAAACGAAAGTAACCCAGCCGTAAGCCCAATTCAAAGTAAATATTAATAATGAGAATTTTCAAATTTGGTGGTGCATCAACTCAAGATGCTGACAACGTAAAGAACGTTCTTTCGGTAATCAATCAGTCCGGAGAAAAGGATTTGGTCGTTGTAATTTCGGCAATGGGAAAGATTACCAACGCCTTGGAATTGGTGGTAAACGATTATCTCAATTCCACAAGTTTTAAGGATTCTCTGAAATCTGTTTATGACTATCATTATAATATCCTGAAAGGACTTTTCCCAAATACTTCCCATTTCGTTTATTCGGAATTGGATTCTCTTTTCTCGGAGTTGAATCGTTTCCTGCAAAACAATAAATCCAACAACCACGCTTTTGTTTACGATCAAGTGGTTTCCTACGGCGAAATCATTTCCTCAAAAATCATTTCTATCTATTTTTCAGAAAATGGTATCCAAAATACTTGGCTCGATGTAAGGCAATGCATAAAAACAGACGATAGTTTTCGGGATGCAAGAGTGGATTGGGAAATAACAGAACGAAAAATTTCGGAAAAGGTAAACTCCAAAGGGATAACCATCACCCAAGGGTTTTTAGGAGCTGAAAGCACTAATAATTTTACGACCACTTTAGGCAGGGAAGGGAGTGATTATTCGGCAGCCATTTTGGCCTATTGTTTAAACGCCGAAAGTGTAACTATTTGGAAGGATGTGCCCGGAGTCTTGAATGCCGATCCGCGATATTTTGCCGAAACCCAATTGCTTTCAAAGATTTCTTATCGCGAAGCTATTGAATTGGCATTTTATGGAGCGTCCGTAATTCACCCGAAAACACTTCAGCCGCTACAAAGAAAGAGAATTCCGTTATATGTAAAGTCATTTCTTTCGCCCTTGGAAAATGGTACTTGCGTAGGTGAAGGAGTAGCGTTGGAACCAAATATTTCCTGTTTTATTCTGAAGAAAAATCTAATCCTGATATCTCTTTCTTCACTTGATTTCAGTTTTATGATGGAAGATAATATTGGCGACGTTTTTAAGTGGTTGCATGAATACAAAATGAAAGTAGAGCTCATCCAAAACTCGGCCATCAGTTTTTCGGTCTGTGTGAGTGATAAATTCGGTAATCTTGAGCCTTTACTTAAAAAACTTCGAGAAAAATTCAGTGTAAAATGGAATGAAAATGTCACGCTCTATACCATTCGCCATTTCGATCCAATTGAAGTAAAGGCACTTCGGGAAAATAAACAAATTCTGCTAAAGCAAGAAACCCAAGAAACCGTACAACTTGTTATCAAGGAGTAGAGTCGAATGGTTTACTTATATTTGTTCACTTAAATAACCTTCAAAATTTATGGGATTAGTCAACGCAAAGGAAGTTGCAAAAGCAATCAATTTGGATAAATTGGGCTTTATGGGCACGTTTGTTGGCTGGTCATTGATGCAGATATTGAACATCAGCACACTCAATAAAATTTATGACAGACAGAAGCATTTATCCGATTTGGATTTCATAAATGCACTACTGGATGAGTTTGGGGTGAAGTTCGAAATTCCAGAAGAAGATTTACGAAGAATACCAAAAACAGGAGCTTTTATTACCGTTTCCAATCATCCATTGGGCGGAATTGATGGAATTCTTTTATTAAAAATATTGCTTGAGCACAGACCTGATTTTAAATTAATAGGCAATTTTTTATTGCATCGCATTGAGCCGTTAAAGCCATATGTAATGCCGGTAAATCCGTTTGAGGAACGAAAGGATGTTAAATCCAGTGTTTCTGGTTTTAAATCTGCAATTTCACACATACGCGATGGACATCCCTTAGGTGTTTTTCCCGCAGGTGAAGTATCCACCCATAGGGAAGGAAGGTTATTGGTAGATAGAGCTTGGGAAGAAGCAGCCATGAAATTGGTTCAAAAGGCCGAAGTTCCAGTGGTGCCAATCTATTTTCACGCCAAAAACAGTAAAATGTTCTATCGATTGGCGAAAATCAGTGATACACTTCGTACCGCTAAATTGCCTTCCGAACTTTTAACGCAAAGGGAGAGATTGATAAAAGTTAGAATCGGAAATCCTATTTCGGTAGATGATCAAAAGGAACAAACTTCGCTTCCGGTCTTTACTCAGTTTCTGCGACGGAAAACATATATGCTTGCCAATCCTTTTCAGAGGAAAAAGTTATTGGACAATATTCCCAAAACCCTAAAGTTTCCAAAGCCTCCCAAGAAAATAGCAGGTCCCATACCATTAAAGGAAATGGAAGCTGAAATCGAAAACCTTAGACAGGCAGACAAGCGCCTTTTGGTGAGTAAAAACTATGAGGTCTTTTTATCAAAAGCGGACGGAATTCCTTATTTGCTTCAAGAGATTGGAAGACTACGTGAAATAACCTTTCGTGAAGTTGGTGAGGGAACGAATAACAGTACGGACTTGGATAAATTTGATAGTTATTATCACCATATGTTTTTATGGGATAATGAGGCAAAAAAAATGGCTGGTGCTTATAGAATGGGCCTTGGTTCCGAAATTTTTCCACGTTATGGAATAAATGGATTTTACTTACAAGATCTTTTCCGGTTTGAACCGGAATTGTATGAAATGATGAGTGAATCCATTGAAATGGGAAGAGCATTCATCATTAAGGAATATCAACAACGTCCTATGCCTTTGTTTTTGCTTTGGAAGGGAATCGTGCATACCACCTTAAGATTTCCGGAACATCGGTACTTAATCGGTGGAGTGAGCATCAGCAACAAGTTTTCGGAATTTTCCAAAAGTCTGATGATCGAGTTTATGAAATCGAATTATTACGATCCTTATGTAGCCCAATACGTAAACCCGAAGAAGGAGTATAAGGTGAAATTAAAGGATGCGGACAAGGATTTTATCTTTGATGAAAGCGCCGCCGATCTTAACAAATTTGATAAAATAATCGACGAGGTAGAGCCAGGAAGTCTACGTATTCCGGTTCTCATAAAAAAATACATTAAGCAAAATGCGAAGGTTATTGCGTTCAACGTAGATCCGCTTTTCAACAATGCCATTGATGGACTGATGTACATTCGTATTGCAGATCTACCTGAAAGCACGGTGAAACCTGTAATGGAGGAATTCCAGGCAGAATTGGAAAAGAAATATTCCGATAGAGTGGGAGAAAATGATGATACCTCTGGAAACAGTACTCCGCCCCTTGACAAATAAGTTTTAAATCTTTGCCTTATTGATCCGAATACTGTAGAGGTCGTTTAATTTCCCTGTAAGTTTTTTCATGCCTGTTTGATGTTGGAATTCGTAAGTCGGCAATGTCCGTACTTTGTCAATGTAGCATATTCATTTTCCCTTACGGTATGGATATGATTTTTTGAAACTCCCATGATTAATGATTTTTAAGGTTCACTAAAGATTTTGAGCGAAAGGTGACTTTCGAGAGTTTGGGGAGAATTAAAAGCAATTCAAAAGTGGGGAAAAGATTTAAAAAAGTAATATTGCAATATTACGATGACCTTAGGTAAAATAAGGGACTCACGAGCGATCTGCTAACGATGAGCCCTAAAATCTAACACCAACCTTTTTTGCCAACCTGATAGGTTTGGTAGAATTCCTCATCACTCTTGGTCAAGTAGATTATACCTTCAATACATAATGCGACTAAGTCGAATTCTCTGTTCTTTTTTCTACGATGGCAAAATATTCCGATATCTTCATTTTGAAGTTGGAAAATGCCTCCATGTTGAGGGAATAGTACATTTTGCCATCACGGAATTTAGTTTCCAGCACCCGCAATTTTTGAATTACTTGGAGATGTTGTGAAGTGGTAGGCTGCGATAATTTGATGCGCTCAGCGATATCCTTGCACAGACACTCTTTTGATTTCGCAGCAAAAGCCAGAATGGCAATTCGAGCTGGATGTGCCAAGACTTTTGCGATAGCGGCATATTCGTTTTCCCTTACGGTATGGATATGATTTTTTGAAACTCCCATAATTAATGATTTTTAAGGTTCATTAAGATTTTAATCGAAAAGTGATTTTCGAATTTTGGGGAGAAATAAAATAATTATAATCTGAGGAAAATGTGTGATGGAGTAATATTGCAATATTACGATGGCCTTAGGTAAAATAAGAGGCTCAACGATTATACAACCACGATGAGCCCCTATAAGTTAAAACCAACCTTTTTTGCCAACCTGATAGGTTTGGTAGAATTCCTCATCACTTTTGGTCAAGTATATTATTCCTTCAATAAGACCTATAATACTTCCCATTCCGCAAGTGACAATGGTAATCACTATTTGAATAATTCCCTCTTGCGTATATCCGAGTATAAATTTATGAACTCCAAAACCTCCTAAGACGATTCCCAAGATTCCGGCTAAGACCTTTTTATTTTCTTGGGTATGAGTTACCTGGTTCCATCCTTCTTTAAACTCATTGGCACTGTTTTCTGCCTGTCTTTTAGTGCTGTCGTATCCTGTATTCCCTTGTTCTTCCATAATCTAATATAATAGTCGTTGATATTTTGATTAAAAATATGAAAAAGAGACTGATAAACAATTGAATAGTAAAATTTTTCGAAGAGAATTGGAAATTAGGCGAAGTTAAAAATGATTTTTTCGGCAATTTTACGTGCCAAACCTATTTTACTTTCCACCGTCCACCCAGCGATGTGAGGGGTTAGGAGGACGTTGTCAAATTTAAAAAGCTCTTTAAGGGCAGTTGGTAGGTTATCGGAATCGAATAAGGTTTCAAAGGATAGTTTTTCATATTCCAGAACATCCAATCCAGCGCCTAATATTTTTCCCGATTTTAATGCACTTACCAAATCGGCAGTGACCACACTTTTTCCACGGGCAGTGTTTATCAACCAAAATGGTTTGGAGAATGAATTGATGAAGTCGGAATTGACCATTTTGTCGGTTAATGGAGTCCAAGGGGTGTGGAGACTGAGTACATCCGCCTTTTTTTGTAATTCTTTTAGGGAAACCTGTTTAGCATTTGCATCGCCCAGATGATCCAGGATATCATAACAAAGCACTGTACAATCAAAACCACGGAGTTTTTTGGCAAATGATTTTCCCATATTGCCATAACCGATAATGCCCACGGTTTTTCCCTCAAGTTCGGTACCTCGGTTGGATTCTCTGTTCCATTGACCGTTTTTCACTTCCCGATCGGCCTTATTGAGGTTGTTTAATATTGAGAGCAACATTCCCAAGGCTTGCTCTCCAACAGCATTTCTATTTCCTTCTGGAGCGGCAATTAATTTAATTCCCAGGTTCTCAGCATATTCGGTATCGATGCTTTCCAAGCCAGCTCCCACTCTTGCAATAAACTTTAGACTTTTCCCTGCATCCAAAAATTGACGGTCAATATTAAAACGGCTGCGAATAACAATTCCGTCGTATCCTGAAATTATTTTCTCAATCTCGGATTTAGATGCCTTATAGTTTTCTTCATTTTGGAAACCGGCTTTGTGAAGCATTTCCATCAATAAAGGATGATTGCTGTCGAGATGCAGAATTTTCATGTTAGAAAATATTAATTCCGATTGTTTGGATTGGATTGTGGATATGCGATACGTTCCTTTTCGGAAAGGTTGTGGATTTTAAAATAATTCGTTTTGCCGCCAAAGAGATAGCCGATTACGGCTTCATTTTCTTTTAATTCGAAGGGAAAGTTTTGGGAAGGAGTATTTTGAGCTTCTTTCATTGGATCAATATCCATGATTATATCTTTTCGGGAATTGTTTGAAAATTCGCCAACATATTCTTTCGGGTTATTGATTGATTTCTTTGCTTGCAAAACTTTGTTTTGAAAGAAGATTTCCCGGACTACCACATTTGGCTCCATTGAAGAAAAAACAATATGGGCCTTTATTCCAGCTCCTCCTTCCTTTATGCCTGCCACCCATTTTTGAAAATAAGCTTCCTCAATTGCAAAAGGTGGATTTTCTTCAAACATTAATTGGTTCTTAGAATTTTTAGCACTACCACAACCTCCTATTCCCAGAGATAGGATGAAAATAGGTAAAAAGAGAAAGGAAGTTTTTAAGAAATCCGGCATAAGTTGAAATCATTAATGGGTATCACATTTATACTCCCACAATCCCGATCTAAATAATTCCATTGGGTTCGACCCATTTAAAGTAGTGAGTGTCCACAGGAATTTTTACTCTTTCGGCAATACGAAGCATTCGCGATGGCAATTTCACCAAATAATCTCTTGCTTTTTCAGCTTCGTCGGTTAAATTGTTCATTTTGGAAATTTCCCAATGGGCATTCAATTTTTCTAAAATATCGATATAATCGTAGGTTGTATAAACGCCTAATCGCTGTGCTGCGTTGCTGAAATCATCAAAAGCAGATGCCATTTTCCCTCCACTTTGACGGAGATTTTGAGCTGGCATAACAATTTTTTTCTGCATCATGTCTGCAAAAGCGAGCATCATTTCACTGGCGTCGTAATCAAATATGGTCTTTACAAAATGGCGATATGCCAAATGGTGGCGCATTTCATCACCGGCAATAATATTGCACATTTTGGAAAGCATTTTGTTTCCTTTGTCTTTGGCAATTTTTGCCACTCGCTTATGCGAAATATTGGTTGCCAATTCCTGGAAACTTGTATAAACAAAATTGCGATACGGGTCACGTCCCGTACCTACTTCAAAACCATCATTAATGAGGTGATGCGTTGTAATTTCGACCTCCCTCATATTTACTCTTCCGGATAAATAAAGATATTTGTTTAAGGTATCGCCGTGGCGGTTTTCTTCTCCTGTCCATTGACGGATCCATTTGCTCCATCCGTTTCGTCCGTGCTGATCCACACCTTCCATGTCCATCAACCAGCTTTCATAGGTTGGCAAGGCTTCTTCAGTGACCATATCGCCCACAAGAACAATCCAAAAGTCATAGCCCAATTCTTTCGCTTCTTCGCGGAGCTGGGTAACCTCGTCCATGTAGTTTTCTTTTTGGAAATTGGGCAGCATGTCCGTGGGCTGCCATATCTCTTCCACCGGAAGAAGGTACTTGTCGATATAATTATCAACTTCCTTCTCCACAGTCTGCATAACTTCCAATCGTATATTCTTAAGGGCCATAATATTTTTTTAATAATTACAAATATAGGCAGGTAAAGGCTTATTTTATAATAAAGAAGTCTTAATTCCTGCCTTTTTCATTGGGGTAGAGCAAATGTACCGGATCACTTTGCCAAATTTGTTTCGTATCCACATCCAACATGGACAATCTGCCCTGATAGGCAGCGCCGGTATCGACATTCCAAACGTTGGCAAAATTTGCCGGTTGGTTAAAGCCAACACGGGTTACGGGCGTATGGCCGATAAATATTTCTTTAAATAGCTTCAACCGTTTGGGATACCTATCACCGTCTATGGGAATGGAATTATCCATCGCACAAACCATTTCCCACAATGTTCGGTCCCAATAAACCAAATTGGGATAATATTCATGCTGCGGGCCAGCTTGATTTGTAAAACCCGCATGCAGATAAAGACGATTGTGGGAATCTATATGATAATTTACCAGATTTTGGAAGAATCGGGCGTGAATTTCTTTTTTCGTTCTTGAAATATCGACATAACTTTTAACGCTATTCTTTCCGCCCTGGGCCAACCACATGGGATTGCTTTCTCCTGAAATTAAATAACGGTAGAAGAGATCATCGTGATTGCCACGGATAAAAATACAGTCGTGTTTTTGGGAAAAATCTATCAGGAATGAAATAACTTCAGCCGCCTCGCTCCATCCGTCTACATAGTCGCCTACAAAAATATATTTGGTATTGGACGGAAGATCAGCTCTTTCGACCAATTGCTTTAAAGCTCTGAACCCTCCGTGAATATCTCCTATTACTACTGTTTTCATTCTGAAAATATAATCAATTTCAAGATTTCAACAGTTAATAATTTTATAATTCATGGAATCATTTTTTGATGAATTTCAATGTATTGGAATTCCCTTCGGTAGAAACGAGCCGCAAAAAATAGATTCCTGGCTTCAATTGTGATATGTCAATTTCTGAAGAAACATTTTCATAGGATTTCAATAGTTTCCCTTGAACGGAATAGATCTGCATTGATGCCACTTCCGAAGAAATCTCCTTTAAATATATTGTACTCGAGGTAGGATTGAGATAAACCTCCATTTTTTCCAATGAATTTGAGGGTGTGGTAAGTACTTCACAATTTTCAGTTACGAGAGCATATCTGGACTCCTGTAATAGACATCCAGCCATACAGTCGTTCGCATAAAGTGTAAAAGTAAATAAGTTTCCATCAACTATAATATCACAGGCCTCGAGGGGGTGGTTATTTATATAATAAGGGATTCCAGTGTAATTGAAACGCACGGACATGTCAGAAATATGGGCTGCAGCGCTATCTATAGTTTCAATTGCTCCAAAGTCATCAATCAAGGCATACAAATTCAAGATAAAACCTTTAAACTTCTAAAATTACGATAAAATTAATTATAACTCACTTTCCTTAAAATCCGTAGCGATTCTTTTGAAAGTTTATAAATATCCGAATCATAATCCCTTAAAACTTCTTTTGTTTCCTGTAATTTTTCTCTGGCATCTTCAAATCCATTCAAAAAGCAAATTAAATATGTTGAAGGAAGATAATGTAGATCTTTTTTCTCGGAAGTGCTTAAAGGTATTTTCTTTTTGATTTTTTCAAATATCGTATTGTTGGAATTATAAATGTGATACAGAGTTTTTTTGTTGAATTGCGGAGGTTCAAAAAGCAATTTGGAATCTATCTGATAGGATCCGTTTTCATTGAAATGAATAGTTACTTCTTCTAAGGGATAATATTTGAATTGATCGTTAAGGCCCAAATGCACATATTCCACGGTTTTAAAATAGTCGTCGGTATAACTGATGGTAATCTCATCCAAGGCGGAATAGAAAAGACGGACTTGCTCATTTATCAATTCAATGTCCACTCGGGAATAATATATCTCGTCTTTTACTTTTTTGGGATTCCCGGCCCAACATAGAACAAATTGCTCCTTGAAAACCTTGTAGTGACTTTCAAAATCCTTGTGGCGGTTGTTTATAAAGTCCAAAACTCCATCCAATGTCAGCTCAATACTGTTTTTTGCTGCATTTTCGATTGATTTAACGATTCCCGAATTCACGTCCTTGATTTCGATATCAAAATTTTTGGGCATTGAAATACTGCCATCGCGAAGAAAAATAGAGCCCCCCCAATATTTCCATATATTTTTCCGAAGTGAAGTGATCTTTCCGTTAGGTCGAATAGTTACCAAGCCCACCACCTTTTCAGATGGCAGATTTGGAAAAGCTATATTTTCATACGAAATCAGCGGTGCGTTGGTCAGATATGCATTTATCAGATTTTGTATTTTGCTATCGTCAAAAAAATCGGTTCCCGTTATTTCATTGGTTTCGTCCTCCACTCCAATCACGATGTAGGAGTTGTTTGCTGGATTGCTATTGCTAAGAGCACAAATATGTTTTAGGAATTTCGCTTTCCCCTCTTTGGTGCCAAGATCAATTTTTCGCTTTTTATCATAGAAACTGCTCTCGTCGCTATGCGCGAGCAGGTTTTTGATAAGAAGTCGTTTGTTGATCATGATAGGGGTTGCGGGTTACAGGTTAAATTGAGATTTTCAATCATATTTGGAGCCTTTGCGATCAGAATTTTTCAAGTAAATCATAAAGGGTATGAATTCGCGATTTCCATCTCTTTCAAATCCTTCTGCAGTATTGTCCATAACCGAACCTGAAGCTCCATTGATTTGTTCCCGAAGTTTATAGTCTTTTGGCGACGAGGGGTTTTGGATAATGTCCCAAACGTCCTTGCAAATATCCCTAGCGAGTTGCCAAATTTCTAAATCCTCAAATTTCTCAATCTTAGCCATAATCTTATTTTCAAAAATTAAACCTTTAACCTGAACTTTCAACCTTCAACTTTTGACGTCAACGTCATTCAACCTGCAACCTTCAACTTTTAACCTTGTTCACAATGGTCGAAGACGCCTGGTCCAAACACATCACCGTTAAATCCGCAATATTCACGTGGGCAGGCCGCGTCACAGCAAACCAAATAATATCGGCAATATCTTCTGGTTTTAAAGGTGTAAAACCTTGATATACTTTTTCTGCCCGTTCGGAATCGCCCTTAAAGCGCACCTCACTGAATTCAGTTTCCACCAAACCGGGATTTATGGCACCCACTTTTATGCCCTTTCCATTTAGGTCAATTCGCATGCCTTGAGTAATCGCGTCAACGGCATATTTACTGGCGCAATAAACATTTCCTTTAGGATATACCTCCTTCCCGGCGGTGCTTCCGATGTTGATGATATGTCCGCTTTTGCGTTTGAGCATTCCCGGAAGAATGGCTTTGCTAACATATAATAATCCTTTTACGTTGATGTCCAGCATGGCATCCCAATCGTCCGAATTTCCTTCATCAATAGCATCCAATCCGTGTGCATTCCCAGCGTTGTTTATCAAAATGTCTATTTCTGAAAAGTTTGCCGGAAGTGATTGTATTGCATCCTCGGCTTCCTCCTTATCTCGGATGTCAAATTTCAGCGTAAAAACCTCCGTTAAAGTTGAAAGTTCTTCGGAAAGTTTTTTCAGTCGGTCTTCGCGTCTTCCACATATCACTATTTTCATTCCATTTTTGGCAAACAATTTTGCGGTAGCCATTCCAATCCCCGAAGTTGCGCCGGTTATAAATGCGGTTTTATTTTTCATTTGTGTTTAATTTTTAAAGGTTGAAGAAGATAAATAATTTTCCAATTCTCTTGTATTTCATTTGTAAAAATTTGGTCACTAAACAGTCTTTTTAAAATTACGATTTCTAAAGAAAATTTAATTGAATTTCCTCTATAAAGAGATTTTTTATCAGTGTCGCATAATTTTAGCTAAACTTTAAAATTTTCTTATTCCACTTTTAACCAATCATTAACAGGCTTTTCAGCAATTTATGTACAATTTGCATCGTCTTTTTAAAAAGCATTCTACATTGAATCTAAATACAATATGGAAAATACAAATTCGACCTTTGACATTGGTGCGTTAAATGAAAAGATTGAAAGAGAAAGTGCCTTCGTGGACATTCTTTCAATGGAAATGAACAAAGTAATCATCGGCCAAAAGCATATGGTGGAACGACTGATGATCGGTCTTTTGGGCCAGGGACATATCCTTTTGGAAGGAGTTCCTGGACTAGCAAAAACTCTTGCAATCAATACGCTTTCGAAGGCCGTTCACGGTACTTTCAGCCGGATACAATTTACGCCAGACTTACTTCCTGCGGATGTTATCGGTACGCTCATCTATAACATGAAACTTAATGATTTCAGTATAAAAAAGGGTCCTATTTTTGCAAATTTTGTGCTTGCTGATGAAATTAACCGTGCACCGGCAAAAGTTCAATCCGCACTTTTGGAGGCAATGCAGGAAAAGCAGGTCACCATTGGCGACACCACTTTTAAACTGGATAAGCCATTTTTGGTAATGGCCACCCAAAACCCAATTGAGCAAGAAGGAACCTATCCACTTCCTGAAGCTCAGGTGGACCGTTTTATGCTAAAAACGGTAATAAAATATCCGCAACTGGCAGAGGAACAATTGATCATTCGCCAAAACCTGAAAGAAGCTTATGAAGAAATTAACCCGGTGGCAACTCTTGAACAAATCAAAAGAGCACAAGCCGCGGTTAGAGAGGTTTATATGGACGAAAAAATCGAAAAATATATTCTCGATATAATATTTGCCACGCGGACTCCCGAAAACTTTGGACTGTCCGACATAAAACCTCTTATCAATTTTGGCGCTTCCCCACGTGGAAGTATCAACCTCGCAATAGCCTCAAAATGTTACGCCTTTATCCGACGACGAGGTTATGTAGTGCCAGAAGACGTCCGTGCAGTGGTCCACGACGTTCTCCGCCACAGAATCGGTATAACCTACGAAGCCGAAGCCGAAAACATCACTTCCGAAGATCTTATCAATAAGATCGTGAATGTTATTGAAGTACCGTAGTCCTCCAAACCCCTGCCTACGTGCCCCTTGGGCAGGCAGGCCCAGAGGGGGCTTCCAGATTGTGAAAAAATGAAAACATTTAATTAAAATCGAAATTTAAAAGTCCTCCCCTCGGGGGAGGATTTAGGTGGGGAAAATGGATACTAAAGAACTTCTAAAAAAAGTACGAAAAATCGAAATCAAGACACGTCGTCTTAGCGACAATGTTTTTGGTGGCGAGTATCATAGTACTTTTAAAGGCCGAGGGATGACTTTTAGTGAAGTGCGCCAATATCAATTTGGTGACGATGTTCGGAATATAGATTGGAACGTTACCGCCCGATACAGTGAACCGTACGTAAAAGTTTTTGAAGAGGAACGGGAACTTACCCTAATGCTTTTGGTGGACATTAGTGGTTCGGAATTTTTCGGTACGCAGGAACAATTTAAAAATGAAATAATAACCGAAATAGCCGCCACCCTAGCTTTTTCGGCAATGCAGAATAACGATAAAACGGGGTTGATTCTGTTTTCCGATGAAATAGAACTTTACATTCCGCCGAAAAAGGGAAAATCGCACGTGTTGCGGATTATCCGTGAATTGTTGGAATTTGAACCAAAAAGCAATAAAACAGACATTGCCAATGCTCTGAAATTCTTGAGTAATGTGATGAAGAAGAAAGCGATTGTTTTTGTGCTATCCGACTTTATCGACGATAATTATCGGGACACTCTTAGAATTGCAGCAAAAAAGCATGATCTCACCGGAATTCGGATCTATGACAAAGCGGAAGAAGTAATTCCGAATCTGGGAATGGTGCAAATGGAAGATCAAGAAACCGGAGAATTGATGTTGGTCAATACCGGATCTAAAAGTGTGCGAAATCAATATTATAGCTACCACCGAGAACGGGTGGATTATTTTGTTGAATCTTTTACCAAAAGCGGTGCAGGTGCATTAAGCTGCCGAGTGGATGAAAGTTATGTGAAAAAATTGTTGGGATATTTTAAAAGGCGTTAAAATATAGACGATAGATTTTAGATGTTAGATTTTAAACAAATACCTCGTGAATTTTCATTCTCTGCAAGCTCTTCCAGATCTTGTTGGTACAGGGATCCTATTCTCTTTTCTCTAGTCTTTTCTCTCTTATCTTTCTTCGCAACCGCTCAAGTTACTTCATCCGTCGATTCCACCAAAATAAAAATCGGGGAAGAGATTCTTTATACCATAAATGTTCAGGCAGATTCAACAGATACCGTAGTTTTCCCAGAAGAGCAAACTTTCGCTCCCTTGGAAATGATCGAATCCTATAAAGTCGACACCACTTTTGAAGCCTCAAAATACCGTTTGATCAAGAAATACGGGCTCACGCAGTTTGACAGCGGCCATTATACCATTCCGCCACAGCGCATCCTCATCAACCAAAAACCGTTTTTTACCGATTCCATTAAAGTTGAAGTGAATGATGTGGTTGTCGATACTTCCAAGCAGAAAATGTTCGATATAAAACCTGCGGTTGAAGTAAAAGCCCCACCATTTAACTGGAAACAAATATTGTATTGGCTACTTCCACTTATCTTGATTATTCTCATTGGTATTTATCTCTTCCGAAGAAAAAAACGAAGAGACGCCGCCGAAAAGCAATTGCCTCCTTATGAAGAAGCAATTGTAGCTCTTAAAAAGTTGGATAATTCCCAATTGCTTAAGGAAAATAAAAGCAAGGAATATTACAGTAGCCTAACGGAAATCGTGAAACGCTATTTGGATCGGGAAGTAGATGATGCCGCAATGGAAAGTACCAGTGATGAGCTGATTACACGGCTGATGATGCACAAGGACGCTGGAAATTTTGATTTCGACAATGAAACAATCCGTAGGCTGGATATGATTTTCAAACGTGCCGACTTGGTGAAATTCGCCAAAATGAATCAACAGGCCGGACAAGCAGAAGTTGATAGAAAAACCATTGAGGAAATCATCAACGAAACCCACGAGGTTATCCCAGAACCCACCGAGGAAGAGTTATTAAAGAATGAAGAATATCTTGAAAAGCTCAAAAAAAGACGTCAACGAAGAAAATGGATATTGGGAATTTCTGGAGTTGTGGTGGCAGTTATTTTAGCCGCAGTATTATATGGAAGCATAACAGGTTTTGATAATTTAAAGGACAAAATTTTCGGTAACGACCTACGTCAGCTTGCTGAAGCCAGCTGGATAAAGAGTGAATACGGAAATCCCGCAGTAGTTATTGAAACACCTAAAGTTTTGATTAGGGCTGAAGCTCCCGTCACAAATGCGCCAAATAGTGCTGTAAGTAGAAAGGATATTTTCACCTATGGCAAAATGACATCTCCGTTTTACATCATGGTTTCCACAACGCAATTCCAACAAAAAAATGACATTGCACTCGATACAGCTCTGGATTCAGTTCTTGATGATTTGGAACAAAGTGGAGCAAAAAACATGGTTGTCAAGCGTGATGATTTTGAAACTGATAAAGGAATAAAAGGGTTAAAAGCTTATGGTGAATTCAACGTTCAAGTGGCAGACAACAAAGTTAGGAAGCAAAATAGTTCCTACGAATTGTTGCTATTTGCGCAGGAAAATGGTTTGCAGGAAGTTCTGATTGTATATCAGGATGATGGCAAATACGCCAAAGAAATTATTAAAAGAATAGAAGCTTCCATAGAGCTCGAAATATCACAGAAGGATGGGAAGTAATTTCGAATTTGTAAATCCGCAGTTTTTCTGGTTGTTCCTGCTACTTCCGGTACTGTTGCTATGGTATTTATGGAAACGGAAAAAACAGACGGCTACCTTAAAAATATCGAGTATCCAAGGTTTCAAAACCGGAAAAAACTGGCTTGCCCGATTAAAACCCTTGCTGTTTGCACTTCGACTTTTGGCACTTTCGGCAATAATTGTTGCAATGGCGCGGCCCCGCACTGTTGATGAAACCACAAAAACCAAAACCACCCGCGGAATAGACATCGTGATGGCGATGGATCTTTCAGCAAGTATGTTGGCACGAGATTTAAAACCGAATCGGCTGGAAGCTCTAAAGACCACAGTTGCGCATTTTATAAAAGGCAGACCGAATGACCGCATTGGCCTGGTGGAATATGCCGGTGAAAGTTATACGCGAACTCCGTTAACCAGCGACAAAAACCTGCTACTGTCCTCATTGAAGAGCATGGAGTACAACACCACTATTGAAGGCGGAACGGCAATTGGTTCAGGTCTGGCAACTGCCGTAAACCGTTTGAAAGACAGTCGTGCAAAAAGCAAGGTGATAATTTTATTGACCGATGGAGTAAACAACACCGGTTTTATCGACCCTAAGATAGCAAGTGAATTGGCCGTAGAATTTGGAATAAAGGTCTACACCATCGGAATTGGAACCAATGGAATGGCAATGTCGCCAGTAGCCATTCGTCCCGACGGAGGATTCCAATATGGAAATGTACAAGTTGAAATTGACGAACAATTGATGAAAGATATAGCCAAAAGAACCGGAGGTGAATATTTTAGAGCAACAGACAACGAAAAGCTAGAGAAAATTTATGAGGAAATTAATAAACTCGAAAAAACAGATATTGAAGAATTCAAATACACAAACTATAATGAAATGTTCCGATTTTGGGCCGGTTTAGGCCTAATGCTGATAGGACTTGAATTTCTATTGCGGATTACATTATTTAAAGGTTTTTTATAATGACTCCGCGCTTAAAATTAATCCAATAACCCAATAACAATTAACTTTTTCAAAAGGTGTACCAACTAGAGCAACCCATATATTTCTACATTCTCTTCGCCATTCCGGTGATTGTGGTGCTATATGCCATGGTGATGATCTGGAAAAAGACGGTGCAAAAGCGGTTTGTGGATAAAGAACTTCTCAAAAAATTGAGCCCGAACCGTTCCACTTTCAAATCGGTTCTTAAAATTATCGTTCTTTGCCTTGCCATTGCCTGTTTGAGCTTTGCTATGGTAAATCCGAAAGTCGGTACCAAGTTGGAAACAGTGAAACGTGAAGGCGTGGACGTTGTTTTTGCCCTAGACGTTTCAAAAAGTATGTTGGTAGAGGATATTGCTCCAAACCGTCTGGATAAAGCAAAGCAACTGATTACTCAAATAATAAATAATCTTGCAGGCGACAGAGTGGGTATCATCGGGTATGCAGGGAGTGCGTTTCCACAGGTTCCAATCACAACAGACTTTGCAGCGGCCAAATTGTTTTTAGCAGGAATGAATACAGATATGGTTTCTTCACAAGGAACCGCCATCACCCAAGCAATTGAACTAGCACAAACCTTTTATGACGACGAAGATCAAACAAACCGGGTTTTATTCTTGGTTTCCGATGGAGAAGATCACGGTGGGAATATTCCGAAAATCGCTGAAGAAGCTGCAGAAAAGGGAATTCGGATTTTCACAATAGGTGTTGGAACAGTTGAAGGTGGTCCTATTCCCATTAAAAAGAATGGCGTACTCCAATATTATCTTCGCGATAGTAACAACGAGCAGGTTATAAGCCGTTTAGGTGAAGAAACTCTTAAAGAGATTGCGAAAATCACCAATGGAGAGTATATTGACGGCACAAACACCAAAGAAGTTGTAGATAGAGTAAAAACGATTCTAAATGCAATGGACAAAAAGGAATTTGAAGCCAAGCAATTCACCGATTTCAAAGACCAATTTCAATGGTTTTTGGCTGGGGCATTATTTTTGCTAGTATTAGACTTGTTCCTTTTAGAACGCAAAACAGCATGGTTGGAAAGATTGAATTTGTTTAATGAAAAGAAAAAGTAACCCAAAACTGGGCTAACTGAAAATTTAAGACCTGCATATTTAGATGAATAAACAAGAATGAATGAAATGAAAAACATTTCACATAAAAAAATAAAAAGATTTTACTTAGGCAGAGCCATATTGCTGGCTTTGTTGATGATTCCTATTTTCACTTTTGCCCAGCAAACGAAGGAACAAAGGAGAGAGTTAAAGGCAGCCCAGGAATATTTGAGTGAGGCTCAACAATCACTTCAAGAGGGAAATTTTATAGATGCGGAAGCAGATTACCGCCAAGCTATTTCCTTAAATCCCAAAAGCGAAGTTGCCAAATACAATCTTGGAACGGCGTATTACGGAAAACAAAAGAATGAGGAGGCAATGCGAAGGTTTAAACAAGCAGCAACCACAGCCACCACCAAAGCAGAAAAACATCAGGCATTTCACAATTTGGGAAATACCTTTATGAATGAAAAGAAATATCAGGAAGCAGTAGCAGCCTATAAAGATGCGCTCCGAAACAATCCGAACGATGATGAAACCCGATATAATTTAGCATTGGCAAAAGATATGCTCGAAAAAAATCCACCGCCTCCAGAGGATAACGACGATAAGGACAAGGATAACCAGGATAAAAAGGAGCAAGAAAAAGATCAACAAGATCAGGATCAAGACAAAAATGAGGGCGATGAAGGAGACAAGAAAGAGGATAAGGATAAAGGAGATCAAAAAGAAGATCAGCAAAAAGGGGACGAAGATAAGGGAGAGCCTAATAAGCCTAAGGAAGATGAAGGTGACAAGCCGCAGCAGCAGCAACAGGTTCCTGGTCAACTTTCGCCCCAACAGGTAAAAAGCCTTTTGGAGGCAATGAACAACGAAGAGAAGAAAGTACAGGAAAAAATAAATGCCGAAAAAGAGAAAGGTGTAAAAGTTAAATCGGACAAAGACTGGTAGACTATGAAGATGAAGAATTTTTTATTCCTATTTGGGTTTATGTTGTGTGGCCTAGCTGCATCAGCACAAGTCCAGTTTGATGCCAAAGTGAGCAAGAATCGACTTGGGATCAATGAGCGCTTACGTGTTGATTTTGAGATGAACCAAGATGGCGATAACTTTACACCGCCCAATTTTGAGAATTTTCGAGTTGTGGGCGGTCCAAATCAGTCCATCAGTAACTCGTGGATCAATGGAAAACGTAGCTTTTCAAAAACGTATTCTTATTTTTTGGCACCTCAAAAAACTGGAAAAATCCTTATCGGGCAAGCCACTATTGATGTAAAAGGCGAAACCTATAAAACTTCTCCCGTTGAAGTGACGGTCACGGCGGCTGTAGACATTCCTAAAGACGGGAATAATGCGGAATATTTGGCCAGCGAAAATGTTCACTTGGTTGCAGAAATTTCAAAAACCGATCCTTATTTAAACGAAGCGATTACGGTTACCTATAAGTTGTATGTTTCACACGATGTAAGTATTACCAGCCAATGGCGTGAAATTGACACTCCTAAATATGCCGATTTCTGGAGTCAGAATATTGATAATAGGAACAACTATAAGGTTTATGATGGTAAGTATAACGGACAAGATTATCGGTATGTTGTTTTAAGAACTACGGTTCTTTATCCTCAAAAGACGGGAGAGCTTGAAATTGAACCCCTTACCTTGGACATTCCGATAGACGTTCAAGGGAACCGTCGTGATATTTTTGGCCGACGCGTTATGGAGCGCGTCAACAAGACTATTTCTGCAGGAAAAAGAACAATCAATGTAAAACCCTTGCCTCTTGCGGGAAAACCAGATGGATTTAACGGCGCCGTCGGAGATTTTCAATTTGATGTCACTACAAATAAAACCAAACTGAATGCCAACGAATCCTTGGAAATGGATGTAAAGGTTTCAGGAAAAGGAAATCTAAAATTGTTTACTACCCCGAAGGTAAAACTGCCAAGTTCGTTGGAGGTATATGAACCAGAGCACACCGAAAATGTTACTACCACCATTAACGGGATGCAAGGATCTATTTCTGATTCGTATACTATCGTGCCTCAATTTAAAGGTATTTATCCAATCCAACCCTTATCTTTTTCATTTTTTGATCCTAAAACTGAAAAATATAGAACCATCACGTCAAAAGAGTTTACGATTGAGGTTGAAAACGGACCTTTGACAGCTAGTGGAAATCAGAATAATCCGAACGATCATAAACAACCGGTGGTGCTTTCACAAGATAATTTCAAATATATTAAGCTTGACGCTAATCTAGAGCCTATTGCACAAGAGGCATTTTTCAAGTCTCCACTCTTCTGGTCCCTTTTGGGTGGTCCCTTTCTTCTAATTCCGTTGTTCATCCTTGTTGGAAAAAAACGAAAAGAACGTTTGGCAGATGTGGAAGGAAATAGATTACGACAGGCAAACAAACTTGCCAAGAAATATCTATCCGAAGCAAAAAGAAATATTGCAAATCCAATTGCTTTTTATGAAGCTTTGGAACGCGCCCTTCACAATTACCTAAAAGCCAAACTCAATATTGAGAGCTCTGAAATGGAAAAAGGTCTAATTTCCGAAATGTTGCTCGATAGAAAAGTTGAACCCGAAACTGTTGAAAGCTTTATTGGATTATTGAAAAACTGCGAATTTGCAAGATATGCTTCCTCTTTCCAAGCATCGGTAGCCCAGGATTACCAAAAGTCGGTTGAGGTTATCTCAAATATCGATAAACAAATACAGTAAAAAATGAAGATGATGAAAAAGCTGTTATATATATCAATTCTACTCTTTTCAATTGTAGGTTTTGGTCAGAACGAAAAACTTTTTGACCAAGGGAAGGAGCTTTATAAAAATGGAAAATACCAACAAGCCATCAATTCCTGGATGCAAATCTTGGAAAATGGGCAAACTTCCTCGGAACTCTATTTCAATATTGGCAATGCACAATATAAGTTAAACCAAATTGGCCCTAGTATTTATTATTATGAAAAGGCGTTACAACTTTCCCCAAACGATTCCGACATAAAAAATAACCTTGCTTTTGCAGAAAATGCCCGGATAGACGCGATAGAACCTTTGCCCCAATCTGTATTTACAAAGTGGTATAAGAATATTGCCGATACTTTTACTTTTAATGGATGGGCCATTGCCGCAGTTGTTTTTTCTATGATTTTCGTCGCTTTGTTTCTATTGTATTATTTTTCCTATTCCGAAAAAAGAAAACGGCTCCTATTTTCTACGTCGATAATTGCCGTGCTCTTTCTGGTAGGAACTATAACTATGGCTTTCTTGACTTATGGGGATTACACCAACAACCAACCCGCCATTATCTTTTCAAGTCAGATTGAAGTGAAATCAGAGCCTTCTATGGGCAGTAGCTCCGCTTTCGTTCTTCACGAGGGTACGAAGGTTCAAATTACCGCTCAAGATGGAAACTGGTATAGGATTGCTCTCGCCGACGGAAAAGATGGATGGGTTCCAGCCTCCGATCTTAAGCAACTTTAACCGCAAATCTCTTTTTCCCAAAAATTATAATCTCCTTTTTTTGTATCCGCGCAGCTAAATGGTAGCGGTTTTGATTTTTTTCTGGACATTTCCGTTTAGAAATCCTTTTTTCTAGAAATCGGAGTAGTTTTACCTCGCCTGGTTCCCACTATATCTGGGAAATAAACGTTAAATTTGCGTTTTTATAAACACATTTTAAAAATTCAGAAAAATGTACGGAGAAATCAAGGATCACCTACGGAAGGAACTCAAGGAAATAGAAGAGAACGGACTTTATAAAAAAGAACGTATTATCATGTCACCACAAGATGCCGTCATTAAGATTTCAACGGGTCAGGAAGTAATCAATTTTTGTGCGAACAACTATTTAGGGCTGTCAAATCATCCAGAAGTGGTTCAGGCCGCAAAGGATGCGATGGATACTCATGGTTTCGGAATGTCCTCTGTTCGATTTATTTGTGGAACACAGGATATCCACAAGGAATTGGAGAAGAAAATCGCCGATTTTTATGGGTATGACGACACCATTCTTTATGCCGCTTGTTTCGATGCTAATGGAGGTGTTTTTGAACCTTTGCTGGGTCAAGAAGATGCCATTATTTCTGATTCTTTAAATCACGCTTCTATAATTGATGGGGTAAGACTTTGTAAGGCCTCCCGTTATCGCTATGAAAATAGCAATATGGAGGATCTGGAAAAACAGCTCAAAGCCTCAAAGGAAAATGGAGACAGATTCAAACTAATTGTTACCGATGGAGTTTTTTCAATGGATGGTCTAGTAGCACCATTGGATAAAATTTGCGATCTAGCAGAGAAATACGATGCTATGGTAATGGTAGATGATTGTCATGCAACTGGTTTTATTGGAAAAACAGGACGTGGAACTGTTGAAGAAAAAGGAGTATTGGACAGAATTGATATAGTAACCGGAACCCTTGGAAAAGCCTTAGGAGGCGCGATGGGAGGTTATACCACTGGAAAAAAGGAAATTATTGAAATGTTGCGTCAGCGTTCTCGCCCATATCTCTTTTCAAATTCGTTAGCCCCAGCCATTGTGGGAGCTTCGATTAAGGTTTTTGACATGCTTGCCAAGGACAATACTCTTAGCGACAAGTTAGCTGAAAACACAGTTTACTTTAAAAGAGGTATGAAATCAGCAGGTTTTGATATCATTGAAGGAGATTCCGCTATAGTACCAGTAATGCTATATGACGCCAAGCTTTCCCAGCAAATGGCTGATATGTTGCTGGATGAAGGTATCTATGTTATTGGATTTTTCTTTCCTGTTGTGCCAAAAGGAAAGGCCAGAATTCGGGTACAATTATCTGCTGCTCACACAAGAGAACATTTAGATAAAGCGATAAATGCATTCACTACTGTAGGTAAAAAATTAGGGGTTATTAATTCTTAATTCCCACAATTCCATATTAAAAATGCCCATTTTAGGAAAACTTTATTAGATTTGCTTTTGTATATACATTTTAACAACTTACTTTTGCCTTTAATTAACACTTAAAAAATTAAACAATCGAATATGAAACATCTATTCAAATTATTAGTTGCTGCCGTTCTATTTATGGGTATCGGCGTAGCGAACGCACAAGACGAGAATCATCCTTGGGCCATTGAGATAGGAGCCAATGCTGTTGACTTTTATCCAGTTGGTACTAGTGATAAAGGGCGAATTGATCCCTCAATGAGAGGTGAAATGTTCGACGAGTATTTTAACGCCGCCGACCACTGGAACATAATTCCTTCTGTTTCCAGATTGGCAATTAGCCGTTACATTGGTAGTGGATTTGTATTTACAGCTGCTGGATCTATCAACAGAATTAAAAAGATAGGTGATTTTGGTGCTGACAAATTGACTTATTACGGTGCCGATGGTGAGGTTAAATATAGCTTTAAAGATGCTATAGGAAGCTCATGGTTTGATCCATCTATTGGTATTGGTGGAGGTTACACTTGGGTTGATGACATTGGATTTGGAACTGGAAACGCCTTGGTTGGTGTTAAATTCTGGGTTAACGATAATATAGCGATCAACTTTCAGTCAACCTACAAGCACGCATTCGAAGACGATTATGGAATCACTCATTTTCAGCATTCCGCAGGATTGGTATTCCAGTTTGGTGGAAAAGATACTGATGGTGACGGAATCTATGATAAAGACGATGAGTGTCCAGAAACTCCTGGTTTAGCTGAATTCAACGGATGTCCTGATACTGATGGTGACGGAATCCCTGATCACCTAGATGAGTGTCCAGATACTCCAGGTCTTGCAGAATTTAACGGATGTCCTGACACTGATGGTGATGGAATCCCAGATCACCTAGACGAATGTCCAACTGTAGCAGGTCTTGCTGAGTTCAACGGATGTCCTGATACTGATGGTGATGGTATCCCAGATCATTTGGATAAGTGTCCAAACGAAGCAGGTCCAAAAGAAAACAACGGTTGCCCTTGGCCAGATAGAGATGGTGATGGTGTTCTTGATAAAGATGACCAGTGCCCAGATGTTCCTGGAACTGTTGCAAACCACGGTTGTCCAGAAGTAACTGTTGAAGTTATCAAACAATTGAATGAGTTCTCTAAAACTATCTTGTTCGATCTTGGTAAATCAACTATCCGTCCAGAATCTTATGCGGTACTTCAGAAAATCGTTGATGTGATGAAAGAATATCCAAACGCTAAGTTCGAGATTGAAGGTCATACTGATAGTTCTGGTAGCCTTGCACTGAATGAGAGACTTTCTAAAGAAAGAGCTGCATCAGTAAAAGATTACTTAGTAACAATCGGAATGGATGCAAGCAGATTGACTTCTGTAGGCTACGGTCCTTCTAAACCAATCGCTTCAAACAAAACTGCGGCTGGAAGACAACAAAACCGTCGTGTTGAAATCTCCTTGAAAAAATAAGGGATTTAATAGATAAGTTTAATAAATAATGCAGAAACGCCTTCGATATTCGAAGGCGTTTCTTATTTTTAGGAGGTAATCTCATTATCGAATATTCTCTCCTATTCGATTAAATTTTCAAGCCTTTTTCATAATGGACCCAAAAACCTTATTTTAGAAATCTATAATCCTAATGATCCTTTCATCTCAAGGGATTCCCAGGACAAATAAAAATTGAAAAATGATTATAAAGAAAAATTTAATACTAAAGGAAGAACACAAAAGACCGATCCTTTACGATCTCTATTATGAGCAATCCGAGAATCCCATTCCCTTGATTATCTTTTGCCATGGCTACAAGGGGTTTAAAGATTGGGGCGCTTGGCATTTAGTTGCAGAGGCTTTTGCGAGAGCTGGTTTTTGCTTCTTAAAATTCAATTTCTCACATAATGGAGGAACGGTAAAACAACCGATCGACTTTCCGGATTTAGAAGCCTTCGCTGAAAACAATTTCAGTTTGGAGTTAGACGATCTCGAAAGGGTTTTGAGCAGTGTTGAAGATGGCAACGAGAATCTAGAACAGCACGTTTCGACAGTAGCTCTAATTGGACACAGCCGTGGCGGAGGAACTGTGTTGATAAAGACTAGTGAAGATCCACGGATTGGAAATGTGGTAACCTGGGCTGGCGTGAGTGATTTCAAATCAAGGTTTCATGAAAATACGCCCGAGTTTGAGCATTGGAAAAAAAGTGGGGTGACCTACGTTGAAAATAGCCGAACCAAACAGCAACTCCCTCATAATTTTCAGTTTTATGAGGATTTCAAAAGAAACGAAGAACGTTTTACCATAAGTCGCGCTGTTGGAAATCTTACAGTGCCATATCTTATTGTTCAAGGAGATGAGGATCAAACGGTCACAGTTACGGAAGCAAAAGCACTTCATGAATGGTATCCTAATAGCAAATTGGAGATTATCCCGGATGGTGACCACACCTTTGGTGCAAAGCATCCGTGGGAGGAAAACACCTTACCAGATGACCTAAAAAAAGTGGTAAATCGAACAATAGATTTTTTAAAATAGGTGTAGGTATAAAAAAAATCATTATTTTTGGCGTCCGAATCAGGGAGATTCTTTTGGACTCCCCTTGAAAAGAAACCAAAACGGGGGATTAGCTCAGTTGGCTAGAGCGCTTGCATGGCATGCAAGAGGTCATCGGTTCGACTCCGATATTCTCCACCAAATTCCCGCGGAGGCGGGAATCCCATCAGGTGATGGAACGTTCATTACAATTGAAACAGAGTTTTGGCCATATTATGTGCCAGGGCACCCGGAACTTGCTTCGGGAAGGTCGCCGAAGTAAATTCGGCACGGGCTAATCGATTCGACTCCTATATTCTGTACAAGCGTCGAACATCTCATAATTTTAGACCACCGTCAGTTCGGTGGTTTTTTATTTTTATAAATTCTCTACCTTTTTTAAAATAAAAAAATCCGCTGAGAAATTATATTCTTAGCGGATTCTTCAATAATTAGAATGGTGTAATTATTTATGTTTTGCGTAGCTGGATGCAACTTCATCCCAATTTACTACGTTCCAAAAAGCTTGCACATAATCAGGTCGTTTGTTCTGATATTTCAAATAATATGCATGTTCCCAAACATCCAAGCCTAGTATTGGATAGCCATCACAATTAGTTTTTGGCATTAATGGATTGTCTTGGTTCGGAGTGGAAGAAACTTCTAACTTTCCACCCTTATGCACGCAAAGCCAAGCCCAACCAGAGCCGAATTGCGTTTTAGCAGCGGTGGAAAATTTTTCCTTAAACGCATCAAAACTTCCAAATGCATCATCTATGGCTTTGGCAAGTTCTCCGCTTGGTTTCCCCCCTCCTTTAGGCGACATTACTTTCCAAAACAAGCTGTGATTGAAAAAACCACCGCCATTGTTCCGTACGGCCTTATTTTCCATATCCAGATTTTTCAAAATTTCCTCGATAGACTTTCCTTCTAGATCAGTTCCTTCAATGGCTTTGTTCAGATTATCAGTATAACCTTTATGGTGTTTATCATGGTGGATTTCCATGGTTTTGGCGTCGATGTTTGGTTCCAAAGCATCAAATGCATAGGGTAATTTTGGTAATTCGAATGACATAATATTTTATTTTTTAATTAATTAATACTCAGGTTCACAAAGCTAGGCATTATCTTCTCTTTAAAGTGTTATAGATTTTATAAGATTTTGATTTCCCGCATCAAAATTTCAGAATATAACCCACAAAACGTAGTGTTTTAATAAAAGGTACATTTTTGGGAAATTGCGACAATAAAACAGATTTATGGAGTAAGGATCTTCCCGAGATAATTTATTGTAAAGTATCTGAATTTTTATCAGTTGGAAACTCCAAGTTAGGCTCAAGATCCAATTCCTCAAAATGTTTTTCAAGGGTTGGAAGGATTGCAGGTGCCAAAATTGCAATAGGTTGGTACAATATAGAAGATTCACGTTTTTCGGTAGTGAGGATACTATAGTTTTCCGAAGAATTGACCAACATAAAAATAACGCTGACCAGAAAGGCATACTTTAAAACATTAAAAATTCCACCTAAAAATTTATTAAAGAAACCCATCATCGCAAAATCCGCTACTTTGGTCAGAACTCTTCCCAAAAGAGCAAAAAGGATCAATACCAGAACAAAGGTTATCAAAAATGAAGCTATACGGTTTAGATCTACACTCCAATCGAACCAGCGAACCAAATAATTTTCTACATAACCCGAAAAATATACGGCACAATAGACTCCTGCTACTAGGCCAATCAGGGAGGCCAGTACGCGGAGCAAACCTTTTCTGAATCCTAGGAAAAATGCGATAATCAAAATCAATCCCAGAACGATGTCGATGGTATTCATTTTTTAGAATTTTTCATAAATATAGCTATTTCTCATTTCTCATTTCTGAAATCCAAATTCAGAATTGTAAAATGTATCTTTGCAGACACTTAATTTTTGAAAAATGGCACGTGATGAACAATTAAAAGAAAGATGGGATGCCGTGGTAAAGCTTCTTGGCGATCGTTTTGCCGATGGAGTAGTCTTGGATCTAGATGCGATTATTTATTTGGTAGGACTGCAGGAGCTTGGTCAATTGCACAGAAAATTCAAAAAGGACGAAAAGCTAAACCTGATGCACATTGCCATCTGTCGTCTTTTAGAACCCTATGGTTATTATGAGTTTGATTATTTTGATGAGGAAGGTTGGCCCCATTACAATGTTTTAGAGCAATTACCACCTCTAAAAGCTGGGGAGCAAAGTGTTTTGATGAAGGAAGCTATTGTACAGTATTTTTTGGAGAAGGAGGTGATCTCCTAAGGTTTTATGGTAAATATATCCCCAGATTAATTGAACCCAATGTGGATAAATCGAAATAACTTATTTTTACAAGAACATACAATTCACAATTAATCATTCGTGAATTCGTTGCCAAATAGAATCAAAATGATTGAAACAATAAAAAATCACATCACAGAAGTCCAAGCCTTTTCCTCAACCAATACAGAAGAGATAGAAAACTTCCGCATAAAGTATTTAGGGAAAAAGGGGATTTTGAACGGCTTTTTTGCCGAGTTCAAAAACGTGCCTAACGACCAAAAAAAGGAATTCGGACAGGTAATCAATACCCTAAAAAATGCCGCCCAAGATAAGGTCAACGAGTTAAAGGAAAACTTGGAAAACCTCCAAGAATCCAAAGGATCTTACGGCGATCTTTCCCGTCCCGGAGAGGTTATTCCCTTAGGGTCACGCCATCCCATTTCCATTGTCAAAAATAGAATAATCGATATCTTTTTGCGCATTGGTTTTAACGTTTCCGAAGGACCTGAAATGGAAGATGATTGGCATAATTTTTCGGCTTTGAACCTTCCGGAATATCACCCAGCACGTGATATGCAGGATACTTTTTTTATCCAGACCAATCCTGATGTACTGTTGCGTACACATACTTCGTCGGTTCAGGTGCGTTATATGGAAAATCATAAACCGCCGATTCGAACTATTTCGCCAGGTCGTGTTTATAGAAACGAAGCTATTTCGGCCCGCTCCCACTGCTTTTTCCACCAAGTGGAAGGATTGTATGTAGACAAGGGAGTCAGTTTTGCCGATTTAAAACAAACCCTACAATATTTTACTACGGAAATGTTCGGGAAATCGAAAATCCGACTTCGCCCTTCGTATTTCCCATTTACCGAACCCAGTGCTGAGGTTGATGTTTATTGGGGTCTTGAAACCGAAACCGACTACCGAATGACAAAAGGAACCGGTTGGTTGGAGATTATGGGCTGCGGTATGGTGGATCCAAATGTGTTGAAAAATTGCGGAATCGATCCTGATAAATATTCCGGTTTTGCTTTTGGAATGGGAATCGATCGTATTGCAATGCTTCTGCATCAAATTCCCGATATTAGAATGTTCGCAGAAAACGATGTGCGGTTTTTAGAGCAATTTAAAAGCGTTCTTTAAAAAATGACATAAGTCCGCTACGCTATAAGACTTAAGACAAAAAATATTATGATGAAATACTTGGTTATTGCCTTTTTGATTATTGCCGCACTGGTTGTGGCGTATTTTACTTTCGTTGTTGCAACAATTAAAATAGCCTTCGGAGGCATTATGTTGGGTATTGCAGCTATTGCTCTTTTGGTGGTTTGGATTATGTGGAAATCTAAAGACTAATAATGCGCAAGGATATTGAAATTCCAAAAGCAAAGAATGTTTATGTCGTTGCTGTTAGGGAATGGGATGAAGATTTTAAAAGTCAGCAGTGGAATGTGTATTTGGTGAATGATGGAGACGATGTAATTTCCACAGTTCTGATAATGTCCAGAGGAAAAAGTGACGACCGAAAGACTTCAACCTTGAGGCACGGATTGGGAGATATTCAGCCAAAATCTTTTAAAAAGGTGGAATTCATTGTTACCGAGGTTCTGGGATTTACCAATGAATATTTGGTAACATTTTTTGCCGAGAACAGATTGTTTGAGAGAAAGTATGTTTTTGATTCCAATTCCATTTCGGAAGAAAACCTTGTGGAAATTCCCATTATCGATAAGGAAGGAATTTTAGCAAAATGAAATCTCACAAATTAAACTTTTTTTCAGAGATTCTACTCCGTTTAGGGATGGACAAATAGAGTTCTTATAATATCCTACCAATGCTGAAAGTTGATATCGATTCCTTTTCCTATTCTGAAAAAGTCATTCTGAAGAATATCCATTTCACTTTAAAACCTGGAGAACATCTCAGTATTCTAGGGGAAAGTGGCTGCGGGAAATCCACTCTTTTACATCTTATCTATGGGCTACTTCATTTAGAGCACGGCGAAATCTTTTACGGGGAAAATAAGCTTCTAGGCCCAAAACACTCCCTTATTCCCGGAGAACCATTTATGAAATTGGTGGCCCAGGAATTCAATATAATGCCCTTTACCACCGTTTCCGAAAATTTGGGTACCTACCTCACACGATTGGATATGGAAAAAGACGATAAAAGAATTGATGAGCTTTTGGAAGTCGTCGAAATGGAATCCTATAAAGATACCTTGGTAAAGAACCTTAGCGGCGGACAGAAGCAACGTGTAGCACTGGCTAAAGCTTTAGCCAATGAACCAAAAATCCTATTGTTGGACGAACCTTTTAGCAATATTGATGCGTTTAGAAAAAACAAGCTAAGACTTAAGCTTTTCAACCATCTAAAGGAAAGAAACATTAGTTGTATTTCCACTACGCATGATAGCGAGGAAGCTTTGGCTTTTTCAGACTCTATCCTTATGTTGAAAAATGGTCAAGCGGAAATGTTCGGAACTCCTGAAAATATTTATAATAATGTATCGGATGAATATCAAGGAGGATTTTTTGGTGATGTAAACTTGCTTCCAAAGGATTTATTCTTTTCCAAAAGCACTTCCGAAGAAATCGTGACATTTCCGCATCAATTAACCGTTTCACAAAGAGAAACCAATCTGAAAGTTAAGGTGGAAAAGTGCTATTTTAAAGGGAGCCATTATCTGATTCAAGGTTTCTGGAACAAAAAAGTGGTCTTCTTTGAGCACTCAGAAAAACTAAGTAAGAACAGTACCATTTATCTCAAATATTCCGACTAATAAAGTTTCATAGGTAATCCACGATTTTTTTTAGTGTGTTTCTGAAATTTAAATCCTTAAATTTATGCCGAAGCTTCAAAAGTTTTGTGAATGAACTGGATTCTACTTCTTGAAATTGTTTACATCCTTATCGTAATATTTGTTTGTGGCAGGGTTATTTATGATACCCAAAGTACCACAAAAACCTTTGCTTACCTTTTAGCGGTAATATTTTTACCCGTCGTTGGAATAATCATCTATTTCTCTTTGGGGATCAATTATCGAAAGCGAAAAATCTATAGCAAAAAGATTTTTACCAATGTGGAACGTGGCAATGAGCTTAAAAAACAGATTTTTGCAGATTCCACTTCTATTTTTTCGGGAAAAGTCCAAACCATAATCCATTTTGAAAAACTTGCCCGACTTATATTGAACCAGACAATCAGTCCGATTACTACCCATAATGAAGTTTCACTTTTATTGAATGGTGAAAGAAAATTTCCCAAAGTATTTGAAGCGTTGGAAAATGCAAAAAATCACATTCATATCGAATATTATATTTTTAATGATGATACAATTGGATGTAAAATAATTGATATTCTAATAAGAAAAGCAAAGGAAGGAGTTAAAGTCCGATTTATTTATGACGATTTTGGAAGTCGGGCCATTCGAAAAAAACAGGTTCCAAGACTTCTCGCAGCAGGAGTGGATGCATTCCCATTTTATAAAATTAAGCTTATCAGCTTTGCCAATAGGCTTAATTATAGAAACCATCGGAAAATTATAGTGGTGGATGGTGAGGTCGGTTTTATTGGTGGAATAAACGTTAGTGATAAATATATCAATTCCCATATAGAGGAATCTGTTCTTTATTGGCGGGATACCCACCTTATGATCGAAGGTCCCGCTGTTAGGACCTTGCAATATATTTTTATTGGAGACTGGAATTATTGTTCTGGAACCCTATTGGAACCCGAGGACAACTTTTTTCCTGAGCAGCATTTTTCGCCAACCGAACCTGGCAAAATTGTTCAGATTGCGGCCAGCGGCCCGGATTCCGACACTCCACTGATCGAACAATCCCTGATGCAAGCCATAAATTTGGCAAAGGAAGAAATCCTCATCACCACTCCATACTTTATTCCTGGCCAAAGTTTGTTGGATTGTTTGACAGTGGCAGCGTTTAGCGGCACAAAGATTAAACTTTTGGTTCCGGGAATCTCAGACTCCCATTTGGTAAATTTTGCCGCCCGCTCTTATTATGGTCGGCTTTTGAAAGCTGGTGCGGAAATTTACCGGTACGATAAAGGCTTTGTGCATGCCAAAACAATGGTAGTGGACCAACAGTTGGCAATAGTGGGAACGGCCAATATGGATATCCGCAGCTTCGATCTTAATTTTGAGGTGAATGCAATCGTTTATGACGAGGAAATTGCCAAAGAACTTTCACAAGCATTTTATGACGATTTAAATTGTGCAACAAAAATAGATAATGAACAATGGAGAACCCGCTCCAATGCAATCCAACTCATAGAAAAAATCGCAGGTTTGTTCTCGCCGTTGATGTGAGTGAATGTTTTTCTGATCAATTTCTATCCTGAAAAAAATAAAGCCCCAACATTTCTGTCAGGGCTTTGTACTTGAAGTTGTCTCTTGCCCGTTCCCGACTTCCAATATTTTTCACGCAATCTAGCTTCATGTCTGTTGTTTAAAGTTTCAGGATATATCAGGATATAGGGAAGGTATGGTTTTGTGGTCCTTTCACGGCCATCATTATGCTGTTGTATACGTCGTTCAAGATTGTCGGTTAGGCCAACATAAATGTAATTTTTTACAAGACTTGAAATTGCATATAAGTAATACATAGTTGTAAAAATAAAAAAAATCCCCAAACGCATATAGCATTCGGGGATTTGTACCTCGGGCGGGAATCGAACCTGCCTGTCGTGCCTTGGCAGGCAGGCCCGCACATCTTTCGACACTGGATTTTGAATCCAGCGCTATTTGATCAATGAATCCCTTATTTTTTGAAGTTGTCTCTTGCCCGTTCCCGACTTCCAATATTTTTCACGCAATCTAGCTTCATGTCTGTTGTTTGAAATTTCGGAATATATCAGAATATAGGGAAGGTATGGTTTTGTGGTCTTTTCGTAGCCATTATTATGCTGTTGTATACGTCGTTCAAGATTGTCGGTTAGGCCAACATAGATGTAATTTTTTACAAGGCTTGAAATTGCATATACGTATTACATAGTTGTAAAAATAAAAAAATCCCCAAACGCATATAGCATTCGGGGATTTGTACCTCGGGCGAGAATCGAACCTGCCTGTCGTGCCTTGGCAGGCAGGCCTGCCTGTCGTGCCTTGGCAGGCAGGCCTGCACATTTTTCGACACTGGATTTTGAATCCAGCGCTATTTGATCAATGAATCCCTTATTTTTTGAAGTTGTCTCTTGCCCGTTCCCGACTTCCAATATTTTTCACGCAATCTAGCTTCATGTCTGTTGTTTAAAGTTTCAGGATATATCAGGATATAGGGAAGGTATGGTTTTGTGGTCCTTTCACGGCCATCATTATGCTGTTGTATACGTCGTTCAAGATTGTCGGTTAGGCCAACATAGATGTAATTTTTTACAAGACTTGAAATTGCATATACGTAATACATAGTTGTGAAAATAAAAAAAATCCCCAAACGCATATAGCATTCGGGGATTTGTACCTCGGGCGGGAATCGAACCTGCCTGTCGTGCCTTGGCAGGCAGGCCTGCCTGTCGTGCCTTGGCAGGCAGGCCCGCACATCTTTCGACACTGGATTTTGAATCCAGCGCTATTTGATCAATGAATCCCTTATTTTTTGAAGTTGTCTCTTGCCCGTTCCCGACTTCCAATATTTTTCACGCAATCTAGCTTCATGTCTGTTGTTTAAAGTTTCAGAATATATCAGAATATAGGGAAGGTATGGTTTTGTGGTCTTTTCGTACCCATTATTATGCTGTTGTATACGTCGTTCAAGATTGTCGGTTAGGCCAACATAGATGTAATTTTTTACAAGACTTGAAATTGCATATACGTAATACATAGTTGTGAAAATAAAAAAATCCCCAAACGCATATAGCATTCGGGGATTTGTACCTCGGGCGGGAATCGAACCCGCACATCTTTCGACACTGGATTTTGAATCCAGCGCGTCTACCAATTCCGCCACCGAGGCATTCACAAAATATCAAACCGGATTTTGAATCCAGCGCGCCTGCCTGCCGGAGGTACGACAGGCAGGTCTACCAATTCCGCCACCGAGGCATTTACACAACATCTACCATCCCGATAGCTATCGGGACCGGCACCCGAAGAAATGGGATGCAAAAATAAACAAATAATTAGAATATCAAGAAAAATTTTGTTGTCTATTTTTTATAAGATGGCTTGGCATTAATCTTTATCTTTGTGGCCTGTTCAATCAAACCTCTATTGTATGCCAACCCTTGCCCCCGAACCTAAAATTTTTGCCTGTAAACAAAGTGAAGCTCTTGGAAAAGATATTGCCGAAGCTTTTGGAATGCCCTTGGGCAAAGTAATAACCTCACATTATTCCGATGGTGAGTTTCAACCGTCGTTTGAGGAATCTGTGCGTGGTAGCCGTGTTTTCCTAATAGGTTCCACTTTTCCCAATAGCGACCATTTAATGGAGCTTTTATTAATGATAGATGCGGCAAAAAGATCGTCCGCCAGACACATTACGGCAGTTATGCCCTATTTTGGATGGGCTCGTCAGGACAGAAAGGATAAACCTCGTGTGCCGATTGCTGCAAAATTGGTCGCAAAAATGCTTGAGGCCGCTGGTGCTACCCGAATTATTACTATGGATCTACATGCGGACCAGATACAGGGATTTTTTGAGAAACCGGTAGATCATCTTTTTGCATCTACCATATTCCTTCCCTACCTACGAAGCTTAAATCTTGAAGATCTTACCATCGCTTCCCCAGATATGGGCGGTTCAAAACGGGCGTATGCTTATTCCAAATTTCTAAACAGCGATGTGGTAATTTGTTACAAGCAACGTGAAAAAGCAAATATAATATCGCACATGGAGCTCATCGGGGATGTAAAAGGAAAAAATGTTGTACTGGTTGACGATATGGTTGATACTGCCGGAACCCTTACTACTGCCGCAGATTTAATGATGGAACGAGGAGCATTGAGCGTTCGTGCCGTTTGTACACATCCCCTGCTTTCAGGGAATGCTTATGAGCGTATAGAGAAATCGCAATTACTGGAATTGATTGTTTCAGATTCTATACCTACAAAGCCAAGTAAAAAAATAAGGGTTATAAGTTGCGCAAAGCTTTTTGCTGACGTAATGCTTAGCGTTAACGCCAATAAATCGATAAGCGGTAAGTTTTTGATGTAGCTTCGGTACGATTGTGATAAAATGCTTTTGGGCATTTTATCAGAATCACTCAGCTACCTTTTTCCCGTCTTAATAATTGACCTCCATTGCGTTCAATTCCGATATTCGCCGAGCCTTCTTTTCAGATAATGTATCAGTATTGTCCGAGAAAAATATAAGACCGCTGCGCTATAAGAATCAAGAACCAAGACTGAAACATAAACACTTCAATTGTCATTTTTTTTGTCCCGTTTCTTGGTTCACTTGAGTTCTGTCTCTTGGTTTGTTTAAATAGTGATTTCTCTCAATTCCTGTTTCATATTTCAAAAAACCGTAAATCGTAAATCGTAATTCCAAAATAAACCTTATCTTTGCCGTCCTTAAAAAACTGGGTTTTAAGTAACTCAATAACTTATTAATAAATAATTTTCACAAATGAAATCTATTACAATCAAAGGATCAAAAAGAGAAAGCGTGGGCAAAAAGGCAACGAAAGCCCTACGTAATGCTGGAATGGTTCCTTGCGTAGTTTACGGAGGGGATAAGCCACTTAGTTTTTCGGCACCTGAAATCGCATTCAAGGACTTAATCTACACCCCAAACGTACACACAGTTGTAATTGAACTTGGTGGCCAGAAAATTCAGGCCATTCTTCAGGATATTCAATTCCATCCTGTTACCGACCGTATTCTTCACATCGATTTTTATGAAATTTTCGATGACAAAGAAGTTACTATGGAAATCCCTGTTCGAACAGTAGGAAATTCCCGTGGGGTTAGAAGTGGTGGGGTTCTAAGAATCGTTACACGTAGACTTCGAATCAAGGCTTTGCCTGCAAATCTTCCAGATTATATCGAAGCTGACATTACTGATATGCGTATTGGAAACAAAATGTATGTTGGAGCCGTAGCAAATGATGATTACAAGATTATGCATACGGAGAATACCGTTATCTGTCAAATTAGAACTTCACGTACCGCAATTGTGGATGAAGTTGAAGAAGAAGAAGAAGGAGTGGAAGGAGAAGAAGTTACTGAAGAGGCTGGTGAAGCAGCAGCTGAAGCATAATCTTATCTTTATAAATATTAGTGGAAGGCATCCTGTTAATTCAGGGTGCTTTTTTTATTTTTACCACTTAGAAGGTTTCAGGTTTTAAGCTCAAAGTTTCAGGTTTAACGGTAGATTAAAAAATATATGCTATCATTTTTAAGAAAATTATTTTTAGCAAAAGCTGACCAAATTAGTACAGAGGAAGATCCAATGAAAAAATTTCTTATTGTAGGATTGGGTAATATAGGCCCAAAATATGTGAACACCCGACATAACATCGGCTTTAAAATTGTCGATTTTTATGCCGAAAAGAATTCCCTTTCATGGGAAACGGCTAAATTGGGCGATATTACATCACATAAAGTAAAAGGGAGAACCCTTATCTTTCTCAAACCGAGTACCTTTATGAACTTAAGTGGAAAGGCTCTAAAATATTGGTTGGAAAAGGAGAAAATACCGATGGAGAACCTCCTTGTTATCACCGATGACTTAAATTTAGCTTTCGGAACAATTCGTATTAAAACCAAAGGTAGCGACGGAGGACATAATGGATTAAAGGATATTCAAAACACCTTGCAGACCACTAATTACAATCGTTTTCGCTTTGGAATAAGTGATGCGTTTGCCAAGGGAAGACAGATAGATTATGTTTTGGGCGAATGGGATTCTGAAGAAATAAGTCTGTTGCCCGAACGATTGGAAAAAAGTTGCGAAATAATTGAGTCTTTTGCCTTAGCGGGAATGAATATTACTATGAACACTTTTAACGGAAAATAATTTTGAAGAAATATCCCTCCGCTTCCGCTTATAAAAATGACCGACAAAGTGTTGTTACCATAGGCACCTTTGATGGAGTCCACCTTGGTCATAAAGCTATTCTAAAGCGTTTGGTTGAAACGGCAAAGAAAGAAAACCTCGATTCCGTAGTGCTCACTTTTTTTCCGCATCCGCGAATGGTGCTTCAACAAGATGTGGAATTAAAACTCATTAATACCATTGAGGAACGCACTCAATTGCTTGAGCAAACTGGTCTTGATCATCTGGTGATCCATCCTTTTACACACGCCTTTTCGCGGTTAACGGCATTGGAGTATGTCCGAGATATTTTAGTAAATAGCCTAAAAGCCAAGAAAATCATTATTGGTTATGATCATCGTTTTGGGAGAAACCGAACAGCCAATATTGAGAATCTCAAAGAATTTGGACACACCTACGACTTTGAGGTGGAAGAAATTTCCGCCAAGGAAATAGATGATGTGGCAATCAGTTCGACCAAAATTCGGAAGGCATTGGACGCCGGCGATATTGAAACTGCCAATAGCTATTTGGGATATAATTTTATGATTACGGGCGAAGTGGTACGTGGAAAGGCAATAGGTAGAACTATAAACTATCCAACTGCCAACTTGAAATTAAAAGAAAAATACAAGCTCGTGCCTAAAAATGGAGTCTATGTGATACAATCTTCTTTAAGTGGTAAGAGATTTTTTGGAATTACCAGCATTGGGACCAATCCTACCGTGGGCGGAATGGAAAAAACCATTGAAACGTATTACATGGACTTTGAAGGTGATTTGTACGGAAAGGAAATCACTATAGAATTTTTAAAATTTATCCGGGAAGAGGAAAAGTTCGACTCGATTGAAACCTTGCGCCAGGAAATAATCAAGGACGAAATATTTGCAAAAGAATTTCTGACGGACCGTGGATAAATTTCTTTTCAAACAGATTGATAATATCGGGCTCGTACTCTTTAGAGCCGTCTTTGGTCTGTTGATAACTATCGAAGCTTTTGGTGCAATTTCCACCGGATGGGTACGGCGCAATTTGGTAGAACCACCCTTCACTTTCAATTTTATCGGCTTTGATTTTCTACAATATCTTCAAGGCGATCTAATGTATTATTACTTCGCGCTGATGGGCATCTTTGGGGTATTTGTAATGCTCGGTTACAAATACCGCCTTAGTATGATTGCCTATGCCGTCTTGTGGACAGGAGCCTATCTAATGCAAAAATCTAGCTACAATAATCATTATTATTTAATGATGCTTCTCTGCTGGATAATGGCATTTTTACCTGCCAATCGATGGTTTTCATTGGATGCAAAAATCAATCCTGAAATAAAATCTCCTTCTATGCCGCGCTGGGTATTGTTGATTTTAATTCTGCAGGTTTGGATTGTTTATACGTATGCCTCAGTAGCAAAATTATATCCTGGCTGGTTAGATGCTTCCGCACCAGCTTTATTCATGTCGGGCAAAGATGATTATTGGTTAATAGGGGATTTCCTTCAGCTCAATTGGGTGCACTGGGCAATGGCCTATACAGGCATATTTTTCGATTTGCTGATCGTTCCTTTGATGCTTTGGAAACGCACCCGTTTGTTAGGTTTTTTCATTTCCGTGTTTTTTCATCTTTTCAATTCGATTGTTTTTCAAATAGGAATTTTTCCCTATATGTCAATTTCATTTGCACTCTTTTTCTTCAGTCCAGAAACACTTCGGAAGAGATTTCTTCCGCGTAAAACACTCTACATGGGCAATGAAGTAATCGTCCCCAAATACAAAAATTTACTCCTTGGAATACTTTCTATATATTTTATATTTCAAATCGGGCTTCCCCTACGGCATTGGTTTTTTAAAGATGATGTGCTCTGGACCGAGGAAGGTCACCGATTGAGTTGGAGGATGATGTTGCGTTCCAGAAGTGGCACCTTGAACGTATATGTTGCGGATAAGGAAAATGGTAAAAAGGAAAAGTATGATTACTCCAAAATTCTGGGCCATAAGCAAAATGCCTCTGTGCGGACCAAACCGGACTTAATGTGGCAATTAGCCCAGAAAATTAAAGAAGTTGAGGCAGAAAAAGGCAGGGACGTTGCCGTATATATGGAAGCATTTGTAAGTATAAACGACGGGCCCTATCATCCTTTCACTGATCCCAATGTTGATTTGGCTGCAGAGAAATGGCATCCGTTTAAGCATAGTGAATGGATTTTGCATTCTCCGGAGGATTATAACGAAAAGAAAAAGGTAGAATAATCTTTCTTTCTTTTCCCTGAACTCTATTAATTTCTGAGGGAAGGATTTATCCTTAAAATAGGTGTTTTTACTCTTGAAAACTTATGAGGTCTGTTGTACCTTAGCCGATTCAAAAATAAGGACATGCTACAAGTAAACGAAATCCGCGAAAACAAGGAAAAATATGTAAAAGCTCTCGAAAAGCGGGGGTTGAATGTGGAATCTGTATTTGATGATATTTTATCTGCAGATGAGGAAAGACGAAGTTCGCAAGCACAATTGGATGAAGTTTTGGCCCAGAGCAATAGTTATTCTAAAGAAATAGGAAAGCTTTTTAAAAGCGGAGAGGTCGAAAAAGCCAATGGATTAAAGGAGAAAACAGTTGAATTGAAGGAAACTTCAAAACAACTGAACGAGAAAATGATGGACGCGTCCGAACGATTGCAACAGCTACTTTATACCATTCCGAATATTCCGAATGATCTGGTTCCCGCTGGTACTGACGAAAAAGATAATCTTGAAGTTTTCAAAGAAGGTGAAATTCCAACACTCATCGATGGCGCTTTACCACATTGGGAACTTGCCAAGAAATATGATCTGATCGATTTTGAGTTGGGCGTTAAAGTAACGGGAGCTGGATTTCCTGTTTACAAAGGAAAAGGCGCTAGGCTTCAACGAGCCATGATTTCTTATTTTCTGGATAAAAATATTTCTGCCGGATATACCGAATATCAAATGCCACTTTTGGTAAATGAAGCTTCAGGATATGGAACAGGACAATTGCCCGATAAGGAAGGCCAAATGTATCATGTGGGAATTGATGATCTGTATTTGATCCCTACTGCCGAAGTTCCCGTTACCAATATGTTCCGTGGCGATTTACTGAATCATTCCGATTTTCCGATAATGTGTACTGGATATACACCGTGTTTCCGAAGAGAGGCTGGAAGTTATGGTGCTCACGTTCGTGGCCTTAACCGCCTTCATCAATTTGATAAGGTAGAAATAGTGCGTATTGAACATCCGGATAATTCTTATGCCGCGTTGGACGGTATGGTTGAACACGTAAAAGGTATTCTTCGCGAATTGGAATTGCCGTACAGGATTCTTCGACTTTGTGGAGGTGATCTCGGATTTACTTCCGCTATGACTTATGATTTTGAAGTTTTCTCGACCGCACAGGATAGATGGTTGGAGATTTCCTCTGTTTCAAATTTTGAAACCTTTCAGGCCAATCGTTTAAAACTTCGATTTAAAGATACCGACGGCAAAAATAAATTGGCCCATACTTTAAACGGGAGCGCCTTGGCCTTACCTCGAGTTTTGGCAGGTATCCTGGAAAATTATCAAACAAAAGATGGCATTAGAATCCCTGAAGTTTTAGTACCCTACTGCGGATTCGATTTTATAAAATAATTTTTTTTTGCCACGAATGCACGAATATTTTTTAGTGTGTACACGGGAAAAAAAATTGCAAGGAACTAACGGAATGAAATAGACATAGAATAAACTAAAAGCCTAAAAGATATTTTTTTTCATTAAAGTTATTACTGTTTGGGTTTTATTTTTTTCGTTCTTTTGGTTAACTGAAAATTCGTGCATTCGTGGCTAACATCTTTCAGAATTTATTCAATTTTCTTCAAATCTACATTCGTGCATTCGTGGCATCCTTTTCATCATAAAAATCATTCTTTTCGATACTTTTGTCAAGATTGCATCTATTCCCATTTCTGTAGGTTCAAATAAATCGAAACACCCACTTGGCACTTTTCAAAAAACTCTTTAAACAGACTTTTATCTATGGACTGGCCACGGTTTTGCCGAGGATACTTTCGGTCATTCTAGTCCCACTTTACGTTGAAGTGTTATTGCCGGAGGAATATGGAGTTTATGCAAGTTTGATGGCATTCCTCATTTTAGGGAACGTATTACTTTCCTATGGAATGGAAACTGCTTTTTTTTCGTTTCGTCACCAAGGGAAGCACCAACCAAAAGTCAGTTCAGTCCACAACACTGACCTCTCTTACAGTTTCTACTTTTATTTTTTTAGCTATCACCTTGCTATTCCGAAATCAACTAGCGGAACTCTCCGAGTTTAAAGTGGAATACGTAACCTACGGACTTTGGATATTGGCGTTGGATGCTCTAATGGTGCTTCCTTTTGTATGGTTTCGGGTCAATGAAAAACCCATGCGCTATGCCGTGATTAAGATTTTAAATGTCTGTATAAACCTGGGTTTAAATCTATTTTTCTTTTTACTACTTCCTAAATTGGCCGTCTCTGGCAGTTTCTGGGAAACAATTTGGAATCCAGAAAACAAAGTGGCTTATGTTTTTATAGCCAATTTAATTGCAAGTGCCCTTACGTTAATGATGGTATTCAGGCTTTATGTGAAAATTGGCTTTGGTTTCAATCGCGTTATTTGGAGACAGATGATGAAATATGCCATCCCAGTACTAATTGCTGGAATTGCCTTTAGTGTAAATGAAGCTTTTGACCGAATTCTTCTGAAATATCTTTTACCTGAAAATATTGCCGAAGTCCAAGTGGGTCTCTATTCCGCCTGTTATAAACTCGGGATGTTTATGACGCTTTTTGTAATGGCTTTTCGATTGGGAATTGAACCGTTTTTTTTTAATTATTCAGACCAGAGAAATGCCAAAGTCACCTACGCTGCAATAACCAAGTATTTCACCCTTTTTGGATGTCTGATTTTGCTCGTCGTAATTATATATATCGATATTTTTAAAAGGTTTTTAATTCCGAACAGTCAATATTGGGAGGCTCTGAAAATCGTTCCCTTGATACTTTTGGCCAATTTATTTTTAGGGATTTACCATAATCTATCCGTTTGGTATAAGGTTACCGACCGAACAAAATACGGCGCCTATATTTCGGTTTTTTCCGCAGTTGTTACCTTGGTGCTCAACTATCTGTTAATTCCATATATAGGTTACATGGGTTCCGCTATTGCAACCCTTGCAGCCTATGGTAGTATGATGGTGCTTTCGTACCTTTACGGACGAAAATATTACGACGTTCCTTATGATTTAAAAAAAGATAGGTGGATTTTTGATACTTGCCATAGGGTTTTCAGGAATTTCATTTTATGGACTTCCTGGAAATATTTGGATAGGAACGTTAATGTTGTTGCTATTTGTGACGTTTTTGGTATTGTCTGAAAAAAAGGAATTTTTGAAAATAATTAGAAAATAGCGGCTTCGGTACGATTCGTATTTCTTTTTCTAAGAAATACAAACCAAAAAATCGTATCGAAGCCCGAAATAAAAATAAAAAATATGAATAAAAATGAAGAGACACCCACCTTCGTGGGTGTTAAAATCATAAACAATTCCGGATTTCAGTTGCCCTCTTACGAAACAATAGCTTCGGCGGGAATGGATTTGCGCGCCTGTGTAGATGCTCCTTCAACCTTAAAACCTTTACAGCGTGCTATCGTAAAAACAGGTCTTTTCATTGAATTGCCAATCGGTTTTGAAGCGCAAGTTCGACCACGAAGTGGATTGGCTGCAAAAAAAGGAATTACCGTTCTCAATTCCCCAGGAACTATTGATGCGGATTATCGCGGTGAGATTGGAGTTATTTTGGTAAACCTTTCCAATGAAGATTTTACTATTGAACACGGAGAGCGCATCGCCCAGTTGGTAATCGCCAAACATGAACGAGCCGTTTGGGAAGAAGTGGAAGTGCTTGGAGAAACTTCACGCGGGGCTGGAGGTTTTGGGAGTACTGGGGTTAAATAAAAGTTCCTGCGAAGGCAGGAACCTCTGACTGAGATGAAATGAAGTTATGGTATGTTTATATAATGACCAACAAAACAAACTCCGTTTTATACGTGGGAGTTACTTACAATATAGAGGAAAGAGCAAAGGAGCATAAGCTTAAAAAATATCCAGAAAGTTTTACAGCAAAATACAACTGTAATAAATTTGTTTATTTTGAAGAACACTATATTGCAGAAACGGCCACAAAAAGAGAACGACAACTCAAAAAGTGGAAAAGAGAATGGAAAATAAATCTTGTAACAGATATGAATCCTTGTTGGATTGATCTAACAACCAATTGGAATTTGAATTATATTAAATTAAGAGATTAAGTTTAACCTCCCATTCCTGAAACAGTTCGTATTGTGCGAGATCGAAATACAGGAATGTAAAAAAGAGACCTCTGCCTTCGCAGGGGATGCATATGAAAATAATAGTCCCAATGGCCGGCCGCGGAAGCCGACTTCGCCCACATACATTAACAGTTCCAAAACCTCTAATTCCAGTTGCTGGAAAACCAATTGTCCATCGTTTAGTTGAAGATATCGTCGGCGTTTTAAATGAAAAAATTGACGAAATCGCCTTCATTCTCGGCGATCCAGCTTTTTTTGGAGATGAGGTTGTTGAAAGCTTAAAGGAACTCGCTACAAGCTTGGGAGCCAAACCGACAATTTACCGTCAACTAGATCCAAAAGGAACTGGCCATGCCATTATGTGCGCCAAGGATTCACTTTCGGGCCCAGCGGTCGTGGCTTATGCGGACACATTGATTCGCGCCGATTTCGATTTGGACAAGGAAGCCGATGCAGTTATTTGGACTAAGAAAGTTGATAATCCCGAAGCTTATGGGGTAGTAAATCTAAACGATAAAAACGAAATAATAGAATTGGTGGAGAAGCCAAAAGAATATGTGAGCGATCAAGCCGTTATAGGTATTTACTATTTCAAGGATATTTCGGAACTTAAAAATGAATTGCAGCACGTTTTGGACAACAACATCATCAACGGTGGAGAATATCAGATCAATGATGGTATTAAACGGATGATGGCCAAAGGAAAAATTTTCAAGACAGGAACAGTCGATGAATGGATGGACTGCGGCAATAAGGAAGTAACAGTAGAAACTAATCGAAGAATGTTGCGTTTTCTTTCTGAAGCCGATGAAAATCTAATTTCCGGGAATTTCAAAAATGAAAATTCCAAAATCTTTGAACCTTGTTTTATAGATGAAGGCGTCGTTTTAAAAAATAGTACTATCGGGCCTTATGCATCTATCGGTAAGGGCACAACAATTGAAGACAGTACCGTAAAAAATAGTATTATCCAGACCAATTCAACCATTAAGAATGCAAATTTGGACAACGCGATGATTGGCAATTATGCTATTTTTGATGGAAAGTTTACTAATGTGAGTATTGGCGATTATTCGGAATTGAAATAGGAAAGAGTATCTTTGGTATATGAAATGGCCTCCGCCGTTGCGGATGCCAACTAACCGAGGATGTCCCGATAGCTATCGGGATATCTTCCTATTTCTCAAATATTTTATATAGATGAATCTTTTAGCAAAACAGAAAACGGCAATTAAGGCACTTTGTGAAAAATTTCACGTAGAGCGATTGTATCTTTTTGGTTCTGCGGCAACTGGCACTTTAAAAGATGAAAGCGATATAGATTTTTTGGTGAAATTTAAACCATTTGATCTATATTATTATTTTGACAATTATCTTGATTTAAAAAATAACCTTCAAGAACTCTTTATAAGAAAAGTAGATTTGGTGGAAGAGCAATCGCTCAGAAATCCCGTTTTGATAGAATCGATCAACAAAAACAAAAAATTGATTTATGGATGAACGGATTGAAAAATGGTTAGTTGATATAGTAATGTTTATAGATGAAATTGAAGAATTTCACGCAGAAAATAAAAATGACTTCGTAAAATACCGTGCCAATACTCTTTTAAAAAGAGCTACGGAGAGAAATTTGGAAATTGTTGGCGAAGCAGTGAATAGAATTCTTAAAGCAGATCCATCTTTTGAAACAAAAATAACAGGATCTCGAGCAATTATTGCTTTACGCAATCAAGTAGCTCACGCTTACGACAATATTACGGACGAAAAAATTTGGTCTATTTTGCTAAATCATCTTCCCAAACTTAAAGAAGAAGTGAGTGTCCTATTAAATGCCAAATAATATGGGAACAGAGGAATTATTCAATGAAATTAGGAGTTTACCTACTGACAGGAATATACTTTTGATAGGGAAAATACTTAAACCCATTCGTAGAAGCAGTTTTGAAAAAGTTATGCTAATGGCTGCCGAAAGACTCGAGCCAGACTATGAAGAAGATCAGGAATTAACCATTTTTACGGAACTGGATTATGAGAAGGATGAATTATCGAAAGTTCTATCAATTGGTTATTGAAGAAAAAGTATAAAATTTTATAATGGTTTTTAAATATTTTTTATTTACATCATTCTTTTTTGGAAGCATTCTACTTCCCTACCATCTCCATGCCCAAGAAATTCCCTCCGACTCCATACCTAATCCCATGGATCAATTGGGGGTTATGACCGATGAATTTCAAGAAAACTTCTTCGAGGGATTAAAACAAAAGGCAATCGAAAATCATGAATTGGCTTTGGCCGCTCTAAACAAGGCTGAAAAAGTTGCTTCCAATCCTGAAGAAAAGGCCGTAGTTTATTTTGAAATGGGGAAAAACTATGCTGCGTTAAAAGTTTATGACGAAGCCGAAGTGGACTATAAAAAAGTACTTGATATCATAGGTGACCGCTTGGATGTTCTGGAACACCTGTACGATTTGTATTATCAGCAGAAAGACTATGAAAAAGCCATTCCGCTAGTTCGAAAATTAATTCCCTATGATGAAGATTATAAAGAAGATCTTGCGAATCTTCTGACGCTGACCAAGCAATATGACAAAGCCTTAGCGCAGTTGGACGAACTTGACAACGTTTGGGGCGAGACGGATATCCGCAATGCCCTGCGAGCCCAAATTTATAGGGCCACGGGAAATACGGAAGGTGCCATTGAAAACTTGGAACAGAAAATCGATAACAATCCCAAAAACGAAAAAGAATACCTTAACCTTATCTTTCTTTATAGTGAACAGGGTAATACAGAGAAGGCTTTTGAGACGGCTAAAAATTTATTAAAGAGCAATCCAAAATCACAAGTGGTGCATCTGGCACTTTACAAATTCTATTTGGATAGCGGCAATACTTCAGAAGCTTTAAAATCAATGAAGATTGTTTTTGGTTCCAATCAGATTGACAAGGAAAGTAAATATCGGGTTTTGGGCGATTTTATTCAGTTTGTCAACCAAAATCCACAATATGAAGCCGATTTGGAAGCTATGGCAACTCTTTTTTCAGAAGAAAATGGAGGGAAGGTTTATGAGAAATTAGGAGACTATTTTTCATCAAAATCACAAAAGGAACAGGCCTTACATTTCTATGAAAAGGGAATTGCACAATCCTTGGATAATTATAATTTGTTGAAAAATACACTTTTACTCCAATTGGATTCTAAAAAATTCACCGAAGCAGCAAATCTAAGTGAAAAAGGGCTTGAAATATTTCCCGCCCAAGCTTTACTGTATTTACTGAACGGAGTTGCAAACAATGGGCTTTCCAACTCTGACCAAGCGATTGAAAGTTTGGAAACTGGCTTGGATTTTGTTCTGGACGATCCACAAATGGAATTTGATTTTTACAATCAACTGAACGTAGCCTATACTGCCAAGAATGATTTGAAGAAAGCAAAAATATATTCTGACAAAGCAGCACAAATCCAATTGTCGAATTAAAATATGAAAAATCTACCATTGATTTTTAATCCTATTTCAAAGTATTTGTCGGGAATGTCTATACAATTCTTTAAAAAATCAATGCCTTTTTTATTTGGGGTTTTATTGGCGTTTGTGCTGATATCTTGTGGCACCACGAAAAAAACCTTTTCCAAAATAGAAGAAACTTCCACTAAGCAAGTTATTGCTTCCCACGAAGCCGCGATGCCAGAATTTGAAACTCTTGCGGGAAGAGTTCAATTAGCTTATGAAACCGAGAAAAAATCACAGAGTGTCACCGTGAGCTTAAGGATGGAAAAAGATAAAACAATTTGGGTCAAGGCCTCCATTTTGGGTATTACCTTGGCCAAAATACTGATAACGCCAGAAAGTGTAAGTTATTATGAAACCATCGGAAAAACGTATTTTGAAGGTGATTTTTCATTATTGGGCGAGTGGCTTGGAACCCCAATAAATTTTCAGCAGGCGCAGAATCTTTTATTGGGCCAATCTATTTTTCACTTGGACTCCTCTAAATACTCTTCGGAAATATTTCAAAATAAATTTAAAATGTTACCCAAAAGACAACCCCATAATTTTATACATTCGCTCTTTTTAAACCCTGAAAATTTCAGAGTAGCTTTGGAGACACTGGCACAACCTGAGCAGGACCGGATTTTAAATATTCGTTATGGGGATTATCAGATGGTTGGAGGGCAATATTTCCCGGTGGATATTTCAATTATTACTTCCGAAGAACAATCCCAGACGAAAATAGAAGTCAACTATAAGAAGATAGATTTGAACGTTGATATCAGTTTTCCTTTCGATATTCCATCGAGTTATGAAAAAATCGAACTTTGATTAATGAGGAACTTATCTATTTATCTTACTGTTTTAATTTGTTTCGTCACGATTCCGACTACGTTTGCCCAAGTGGATAAACAAAAGGAGCTCGAGGAGAAGCGGCAGGCTATTTTGCAAGAAATAAAGCAAATCAATTCCCTTCTTTTTAAGACCAAAAATGAAGAAAAGTCAGTGCTTTCACAGGTTGAGGACATCAATCAACGTATTTCGGCAACCGAGAATCTAATTCGGGTAACCAATCAACAAGCCAATTTACTCACCCGAAATATCAATGGCAATATTGATAAAATCAGTACGCTGCGTGACGAGTTAAAGGTCATGAAAGAGGATTATGCTGAAATGGTCCGGAAATCGTACAAGAGTAAAAGTCAACAGAGCAGAGTTATGTTTTTGTTGTCTTCGGAAAACTTCTTACAGGCCTACAAAAGGGTGCAGTATATGAAACAATATGCTGCTTTTCGAAAAAAACAGGGAGAGGGAATAAGGGTTAAAACCGAAGAATTACAAAAATTGAATGAAAGTTTAATTGCCCAGAAAAAGACCAAACAAAAACTGATTTCCGAAAATGAGATAGCTAAAAAACAGCTTACGGCCGAACGGAAATCGCAACAGGAGCTTGTAGCGACTCTGAAAAAAGATGAAAATAGATTTACCTCACAGATCCGGGCCAAGCAGAAAGAGGCCGATAAGATTGATAGGGAGATAGACGATTTAATCAAAGCAGCGATTGCAGAAGCCAATCGGATAGCAAATGCCTCAAAAAAGCCAACTAAGGAACCAGCCGCCGCGGGTGGATTTGCACTCACTGCCGAAGACAAGGCTCTTGCTGCCAGTTTTAGCAGCAATAAGGGAAAGTTGCCATGGCCAGTGGAAAAAGGAATGGTTGTCAAAAGTTTCGGAACCCATCAGCATCCTCAATTTCCAAATGTTACTACCAGCAGTAGCGGTGTTGAAATTGCGACTGAGGATAATGCTCCAGTCCGTGCTATTTTTGAAGGACAGGTAATGTCAATTCAGGTTATCAAGGGTGCCAACAAAGTGTTGTTTATCCAGCACGGGGATTATATCTCCGTATATAGTAACCTAGGGACGGTAACGGTTCAGAAAGGCGATAAGGTTTCTACCAAACAAAAAATCGGTACAGTGGCTAAAAGTCCTACCGAAGGCAGAACTGTTCTGAAATTCTATATTTATAAAAACAAGACGAAAATTAATCCAGCGGATTGGATTTATAGGATGTAAAAATCCCGAATCTTGAGTTTTTACCTATTCTTACATATATAATGAAAATTCATCTCCGCATTAAACATTTTGTTTGCAAAAAAGTAAATTATAATTTACCTTTGAAGAGCTAAACGAAAGCGTTGCTGATATGAAATGTTCCGAACTGTATCGAATCTTGACAAAAGATGGTTGGTATGCAGTATCTCAAAAAGGATCCCACATGAAATTGCAGCACGAAACAAAAAATGGAACCATAATCTTCCCAAACCATGGAAGGCAAGAAATGGGAAAAGGGTTGGAAAAGAAAATTTTGAAAAACGCGGGAATTAAAAAATAATAAGATGGCAAAAAAGAAGAAAATAGTAATGACCGTTGAAAAAACCAATACTGGATTCTCAGCATTCTCCGAGGATTTTCCAATATTTACTACGGGAAAATCCATTCCCGAACTCATCAATAATTCTTATGAAGCTTCGGAATTTTATTTTGAGGATGAGGCTGTGAAATTCGGGCGTAACGATATAAAATTTGAAATCGACTTTAGCCAGTTTTTCAAGTTCTATAAGGTGATTAATGCAAAATTTCTCGCCGAGAAAATTGGAATGAATGCAGCATTATTATCTCAATATGTGCAAGGACATAAAAAACCATCTGCAAAACAAACCGAGAAAATTTTGAAAGGAATTCACCAAATAGGTCAGGAGCTTTCAGAAATAAATCTTTTGCAGACGACATGATATGGAGTAGGAGTAATTGAAAACATAAAGATGGATAAACACAATAGTGTATTTCCCAATCAATATCCCAATTTTTCCCTTACTCTTTGTAAAACCCCATCCGCCACTTTTCTAGCTTTTTCAGCTCCAGCGGCCAAGGCTGCGTCAACTTCAGAAAGATTCTCCATATAATAGTTATAGCGAGCGCGTTCTTCGGAAAATTTGTTGACTATCAATTCAAATAAAGCTTGCTTGGCGTGTCCATAGCCGTAATTTCCACCTTCGTAGTTATTTCGCATTTGAGCCACTTCTTCTTTTGAGGCCAATAACTTATATATATTGAATACATTGCACGTATCTGGATTCTTTGGTTCTTCCATTGGAGTACTGTCGGTTTCAATACTCATAACCTGCTTTCGCAACTGTTTGTCATTTAGAAAGATATTGATGAGGTTTCCTTTGGATTTACTCATTTTACTACCATCGGTTCCAGGGATGTACATGGTTTCTTCCTGCACTTTTCCAACTGGCATAACAAAGGTCTCGCCCATCTGTGTGTGGAAACGAGCGGCGACATCGCGGGTGATTTCAATATGTTGCATTTGATCTTTTCCCACAGGAACAATTTCAGCATCGTATAGCAGAATATCGGCTGCCATCAACATAGGATAGGTAAAAAGTCCAGCATTAACATCTTCCAAGCGGTCGGCTTTATCCTTAAAGGAATGAGCCAACGTCAAGCGCTGAAATGGAAAAAAACAACTCAAATACCAAGTTAATTCTGTAGTTTGTGGAACATCACTTTGACGATAAAATACAACGCGTTCGGTATCCAGTCCCAAAGCTAGCCATGTTGCAGCAGTACTATAAGTATTGGCACGCAGTGTTTCCGCATTTTTTATCTGTGTTAGCGAGTGCATATCTGCAATAAAAAGGAAAGAATCATTTTTTGGGTCATTAGCCATTTCAATAGCTGGAATGAGTGCCCCCAAAAGATTTCCGAGGTGTGGAGTGCCCGTACTTTGGATTCCGGTAAGAATTCTAGACATTTCTTAAAATATTTTCAGCAAAGGTACTTTTTTTGATTTATTTGCATCATTCAAATTGTTACTTTTGAAAATAGATGAAATTGTTCCAATATATATTTGCGCCATTATATCGAGTGTGGTTTTATGTGGTGATTTTTATTGTTACCGTTGTTCTGTTCCCTTTCCTTTTTATCAGTATATTAAAACATTCCTGGTATCCATTTTTCTTTAAGGTTGCCCGGGTATGGTCAGGTTCCATTATTTTCGGAATAGGATGCTATCCCATCATTAAAAGAGAGATCAAATACGAAAAGGGAAAGAGCTATATGTTTGTGGCAAACCACACTTCCATGACCGACATTATGTTGATGTATTATTCCACTAAAAGTCCTTTTGTTTTTGTGGGGAAAAAGGAATTGGCAAAATTTCCGCTCTTTGGGTATATCTATAAACGCACCTGTATTTTGGTGGACAGGAGCAGCACAAAAAGTCGAGTGGAAGCGTTTAAAATTGCAGAAGAACGGCTAAAGGAAGGACTCTCAATCTGTATTTTTCCAGAAGGAGGCGTACCCAAAAATCTGGATTTAATTTTGGATGATTTTAAGGATGGCGCTTTCCGGTTGGCAATTGAGCATCAAATTCCCATTGCTCCCATGACCTTTCATGACAATAAAAAACGGTTTCCCTACGCTCTTTTTTAAAGGTGGGCCCGGACAGATGCGAGTTAAAGTCCAACAACTTATTCCAACCGTGGGAATGGTTTTGGAGGATAGGAGAACGCTAAAAAATCAAACCCGAGAGGTTATTTTGAAGGAACTTCTGAATCCGACGGTTTGAGATTGATAGGTTTATTTATTGACTTAAAATAAGGTCTGAAAGCCAATTTTCTAAAGTTGTTTCGTTTATTTTGTTTGTTTCGATTATTTCGTTTAAATTTGATTAAAATGAATATAGATGGAAACTTTAGTCAAAAAAACTACGAAGGAAGATCAAGAAATTGCAATAGACTCCTTACAAGAGTTTCAGGTTATTTATAAAAAAATAAAATCCTCCGAGAGTAAGGGTGTTAAAATAAAGATACAAGAAACAGGCGAGTTCATTACTATTCCAAAAAAGGCATTGTCTTTACTCTCAACCATAATACAGAATATGGCTGAAGGTAAAACAATTTCTATTGTTCCTTCTAATTCAGAAATAAGCACACAACAGGCAGCGGAAATGCTTAATGTTTCTCGACCTCACTTAATCAAATTACTAGAAAGCAACAAGATTCCTTTTAAAAAGGTTGGCAGCCATAGAAGAATTCTTTTACAGGATATTTTGAAATATAAGGAGCGGCAATCTAAGGAAAGAGAAACACAACTTGATTTTTTAGCAAAACAGGCTCAAGACCTAAACCTTGGGTACGAATGAAAGATTCCCGTCGGTTTAAGGTTGTTTTAGATGCGTGCGTTTTATATCCCGCTCCAGTTCGGGATATTTTGTTATCATTAGCTAGCGAAGGGCTTTTTAGGACTAGGTGGTCAAATACAATCCAGGAAGAATGGGTTAGAAATCTTTTAATAAATCGATCAGATTTAAATGGAGAACAGTTAGATCAAACCGTCAAAGCTATGAATGCTGCCTTTCCAGATGCAAATGTTGATGATTTTGAGGGTTTAATTGCCAACATAAGAATTCCCGATGAGGATGATAGGCATGTGGTTGCTTGTGCCATAAAATGTAAAGCCGATTTGATAGTTACATTTAACACCAAGGACTTCCCTAAAAAGGAGCTATCGAAATATGATTTAGAAACCCAAAAACCTGATGAGTTTATATCGAACTTAATCGATACAAATCCGAAACTGGGTTGTAAGGCATTTTCTAAAATGGTTAAAAGACTTAAAAAACCAACTAAAACAAAGAAAGAAGTGTTGGCTGCTTTTGAGAAGTGTAGGCTAAAAAATAGTGCGGAAAGGATTAGGGTTATTTGTAAGCGTCCGAGCAACAGCATCTTGATCCCATTAGTTTAGATATCTAGTTTTGCATTTCTAAAATTAGATATTATGTTAGGTCTTGATAGTAGTTTTCGGTTTGAGCTGTATTTATCCTCCACGGATATGCGCAAGAGTTTTGATAGTCTCTGCGGCATCGTTGAGGCAGAACTTTTTGACCGCACCATCCGATGGATCGGTCTATATTTTTGTAAACAAGCTTCACAATAAGATGAAGCTTTTGCAATGGCGTACGGGTGGTTTTGTATTGTACTATAAGCGTTTGGAGAAGGGTACTTTTGAAGTTCCACTTTACGATGGTTCGGTAAAGAGCTTGGTTTTAAGTTATCCGCAGTTGGTGCTTCTTTTTGACGGGATCACCATTGGCAATCTATCTCAGAAAAAAAGGTACAAAACCTCTTAAGACCCTTGGTTTTACTGTGTTTTTTCCGTATTTTTATGCTGTGACAATAGAGGGATTGCAAATAGAAAACCGGAAACAAAGGCAAGAGATCATGGCCTTAAAGCAGCAGCTCGATCAACTGATAAAGCTTATAAACGGCTTTAAGTCCGAGCGTTTTTCCAGTACGCTGCCTATCTTGGATCAGCCCACTCTATTTGATATTCCGGAAGAAGCCCCGCAAGAGCCGATAGCCAAAGAAGAAATCACATATTCCAGGAATAAGGCAAAGCACCAAGGCCGCAACCAGCTTCCGGAAGGCCTGCCCGTAAAGGAAATTATCATTGTCCCGGAACAGGACGTAACGGGCTTGGTCAAGATAGGCGAAGAAATAAGTGAGACCCTGGATTATACGCCTGCCAGTTTGGTAAAACGCCGTACCATACGCCCCAAATATGCCAAGGCAGATGGGCAAGGTGTCCTGATAGGAGAGCTTCCAAGCCGTCCCATAGAAAAATCCATTGCCGAGGCATCGCTTCTAGCACACATATTGGTAAGCAAGTACGTAGATCACCTGCCTTTGTACCGCCAAATACAAATGTTCAAACGTGATTTTGGCTGGAACGCCGCCCAGAGCACTTTTTCCGACTGGGTAAACAGTTGCTGTACGCTACTGGAACCGCTCTATAACAAACTAAAACAGAAAGTCATCTCCAGCGATTATATCCAAGCGGACGAGAGCCCGATAAAAGTATTGGACAAAGACAAGATCAAAAGCACACATCAAGGATATCAATGGGTCTATCGCAGCCCATTGCACAATCTGGTGCTCTTTAATTACCGAAAGGGAAGGGGCAGGGCAGGTCCAAAAGAAATATTGGAAAACTATAAAGGCTTCTTGCAATGTGATGGGTATACTGTCTATGATGCTATTGGGCACCAAAAAGGGATTACTCTTGTAGGATGTTTGGTGCATGCCAGAAGAAAATTTTTTGACGCACAGGACAATGATCCAAAGCGGGCAAAACATGCCCTAGGACTGTTTGGTCAAATATATGCCCGTGAAAAACAGATCAAAATCCTTTCAAAAGAAGACTTGGCCTTAAAACAAGAACTTCGCCTAAAAGAAATTGCACCACTGATCAAGCAGATCAAAACTTGGATAGAAGAGGAAAACCTTAAAGTATTGCCCAAGAGTGCCATTGGAAAGGCTATGGCCTATTACCTAAACCAATACCACAAACTAGAGGCCGTAATACTTGATGCGCGATTGGAACTGGACAACAACCTTATTGAAAACGCCATTAGGCCGCTTGCCCTTGGCAGAAAGAACTATCTGTTTGCAGGTTCGCACCATGCTGCGCAAAACAGTGCAATGCTTTATTCATTCTTTAGTAGTTGTAAGGCCAATGATGTTAACCCTAGGCAATGGCTACAATACGTACTGGAAAATATTCCTGATTGGAATATCCAAAAATTGGAAGACCTACTACCTAACAATTTTCAAGAAAAAATCGACCTGTAGTTGCTCGGATGGATACGGTTATTTGCTAATCAGTTGGCATTTGCATATTGACGATCTCTTTCTCAGGCTTTTAGCTCAAAAGAATCAACAATTATTTGAAAATTAACTTGGACAAATGCGAGTCAAAATCCAACAACTTATTCCAACTCTAGGTACGGTTCTAAATGAGAGAAGAGAACTAAGGCAGAAAACTCGAGAGGTTATTTTGAAGGAACTTCGGAATCCGACGGTTTGAGATTAACAGATTTATTTATTGGCTTAAAATAAGATATGAAACAATTATTTCTACCATTTTGATGTCCTTAATTTATTACGGCTATCAATAAGCCTCGGTAGTGCGGGCGTCCCGCCCGTACCCCACAACAATGAGTACTATTAAATCTATAATGCATAAACGAGCCAACGTGTGTGCTTCTAAAAACTTTATAAATTAGATTGAAATCGCGTATTTTCAATAAGCCCGCTCAGAATTCCCCTCATAAAAGTTGATATACGCCCGGTTTACCACACGATTGCCACCGGCAGTAGGATAGTTTCCTGTAAAATACCAGTCGCCTAGATTTTTTGGACAGGCTTTGTGCAAATCGTCAACAGTTTGAAAAATAATTTTCACTTTGGCCTCAACTCCATCGCTGCCGATAATCTCAGCTATTTTATCAGAAATTTCTTCATCTGAAAAAGGTGAATAAAGTTTTTTTACATGATTTACAACTCCGATATCTTCTAAAGATACCTGCTCTTTGCACTTTTCATATATTTCCTTTATAACTGCTTCTGTGCCTCGATCTTTATGAAGTAGTAATGCGGCCTGAAAAGCTACTAAATCTTCCAATCGCGCCATATCGATGCCGTAACAATCGGGATAACGGATTTGCGGTGCGGAGGAAACTACCACAAGCTGTTTTGGGTGCAATCTGTCGAGCATCTTTAGGATACTCTTTTTCAAGGTCGTTCCCCGAACGATGCTGTCATCTATAATGACCAAGTTATCATCGGGTTTTACCACGCCGTAGGTTACATCATAAACGTGGGCCACCAAATCGTCCCGGCTATTATCGTCGGTAATAAATGTGCGTAGCTTAACATCCTTTACTGCAATTTTCTCCGTGCGGATCTTGTGGGCTTGAATCTCGTGAAGTCGATCGATGGTCAAGGTTTTTCGCTCCTTTATTATGGTCTCATTTTTCTGTTTATTCAGTTCATCTTGGGCGGCGTCCAACATTCCATAAAAGGAAGTTTCCGCTGTATTTGGAATAAAGGAAAAAACCGAATTCTCTGTATCAAAATCAATTGCTTCCAGCACCTTCGGCATAACCAATTTTCCCAGCATTTTTCGTTCTTGGTATATTTCGGCATCATTTCCCCGTGAAAAATAAATGCGCTCAAAAGAACAAGAACGACGCTCCAAGGGCGAAAGGATTTCTGAAATCTTAACGTTTCCATCTTTTTTAATGATCAGGGCATTGCCCGGATCCAGTTCCTTTACGTCTTCAAAGGCAATGTTGAAAGTAGTTTGAATAGCAGGTCTTTCAGAGGCTACTACCACTACTTCGTCGTCCTGGTAATAATATGCCGGTCTGATCCCTGCAGGATCTCGTAGAACAAAGGCATCACCGTGGCCCAATAAACCGGCCATCGCATAACCGCCATCCCAATTGGAAGCCGATTTACGCAAAATTTTAGCAACCTTGAGGTTTTCAGCTATATAAGGTGAAGCTTCTTGTTTGTTCAAACCTCTTGCTTTTGCCTTTTTATAAAGCTTTCTAACTTCATCATCCAAAAAATGGCCTATCCGTTCCATTACGGTAACAGTATCTGCTTTTTCCTTGGGATGCATTCCCAGTTTTATAAGATTGTCAAACAGCTCATTGGTGTTGGTCATATTAAAATTTCCCGCAATTATCAGATTACGGTGCATCCAATTGTTCTGGCGAAGAAATGGATGGACATTTTCAACACTATTTTTACCAAAAGTTCCATACCGAACGTGGCCGAGGAACAATTCCCCTATGTAGGGAATATTCTTTTTCTGTGCAGCTACATCATTTAGATATTCGGGATGTTCTTTAAATTCATTGTTGATACGCTCGTTGATCTGTGCAAAAATATCCTGAATGGGTTGCGCATCAATAGAACGAATGCGACTTATGTATCGCTCTCCTGGCGACATATCTAGTTTTATACTTGCCAATCCAGCTCCATCCTGCCCACGGTTGTGCTGCTTCTCCATCATCAGGTACATTTTGTTCACCCCGTAAAAGGCCGTACCATATTTTTCCTTGTAAAACTCCAAGGGTTTTAATAGTCTTACTACTGCAATTCCACATTCATGTTTTAACGCGTCGCTCATATATTTTTTCTGAATTTTAAATTCAGAATTTTGAATTAGGTTAATTTAATATCGAATTGGGTCAAGCTTTTAAATTGTTGAATCCGCTGATGCACATCTTTATTGGTAAGATTCAACAATCTTTCTGGACCAAATTTTTCTACACAAAAGGAAGCTAGGGCCGATCCATTAATGACCGCATTTTTCATATTCTCATAACTGTAATTTCCAGTTTTTGCTAAATATCCCGTAAATCCGCCCGCAAATGTATCGCCTGCGCCGGTTGGGTCAAAAACTTCCCGTAATGGCATGGCTGGCGCGAAGAACACATCGTCCTCACCAAAAAGTAATGCTCCGTGTTCGCCTTTTTTAATTACGACGAACTTTGGCCCCATATCCATTATTTTTTGCGCGGCTTTCACCAGTGAATACTCGCCCGAAAGTTGTCTCGCTTCCTCGTCATTGATGGCTACAACATCTACCTTTTCAATTACTTTCATTAAATCATCCAGGGTACTGTCCATCCAAAAATTCATGGTATCCAATACAATTAATTTTGGATTATCCATTTGTGAAATCACGTCCAATTGGACGAGTGGATGCAAATTTCCTAACATAACTACCTCAGAACTTCTATACGCCTCGGGAACCCTTGGATTAAAATCGGCGAGAACATTCAGATCCGTAATCAGGGTATCGCGAGTGTTCATATCGTTGTGATATTTACCGCTCCAAAAGAAAGTTTTACCATCTTCCACAACCTCCAATCCTGAAATGTTCATGTTTTTGCTTTTGAGCATTTGGAGATTTTCTTTTGGGAAATCACCTCCAACTATGGATACAATTGCGCCATCCACATTAAACTGAGAAGCTGCCAAACCTATGTAAGTTGCGGCACCACCTAGAATTTTATCTGTTTTTCCGAAAGGGGTTTCAATAGCGTCGAAGGCAACCGTGCCGACAATTACGAGTTTGCTCATAGAGGAAATTTGAAATGAGGTGCAAATTTACTCAAATTATTAATAAAAGAAGGTCATTTAACAACTTAGGAAAGAGAATGAAAGGAACTATTTGCGTCCAAAATCCGAAGGGATTTCCCTAAAGCTTTGGTTTCCCTTTTTAACATTTTACCGTTGTTTTTCGCCAGTTTTGAGCTTGGTAATCACTTCGAGCGAGGTTTTGTGATGTATTTTTTATCAATTACTAGCTTATTAATTATTTGACTGTTACTTTATAGCACAGTTGGAATTATAAAATTCAACCACCTCATCAATTTTGCTTCTTTTAAAATTGTCATCATTTGCCATAACTATGAGAGCTTCACAGTCTTTAAAATATTCTCTTACGTTTTTTCTGTAACTGCCGTAGGCCACGTTACTCCCTTGTAAATATGAGGCAATTGGCTCGCTGTCTTTTTTCACATAGTAGTCGATAAACGTAGATGTTATGGGAGCTCCCATCGCACCAACCCCAGACATTTTGAATTCAGTTCTTCTATATAATTTGACAAAACCATTAACAATCTCTTCCATCAAATCCCCTTTTGATTTAGAATACATAATGTATCTTTTTTTGTAGTTGTTCTTCTCCTTTTTTCCTGTAGAAACAATGGTCTCAATTTTTGAAAATTTAATGGATTGAGAATCTCCTTTTTCATCCTTAAAATTAAGCGCATCCTTTTTTTTCTGAAAGCTTGTGGGTCTGGAAGGTTTCTCCATTTTTTAGCGTGATTGATATTGTCGTTTTTTGTGCAACACTGCTAATTGACATTAAAAAGAATGTGAAGAGGAATAAGAAAGTTGATTTCATAATATTTGACGATTTATTGAGTCTCACAAAATTGAAAAAATAATCTTGAAATTTTATTAAAGTGGAATTTTATTTCCTCCCGAAATCCGCAGGAATTTCTCCCCAAGCCTTAGTTTCCCACTTTACTATCTTTGTGGTATAAGAATTTGCTTTAAGCCAGGATTCGGCCCTCTCCACCAGTTCAAAAAGAACTTTGTTTTTTGCTGTCCTTTTTAGTTTGGTGTTGCATTTTTTTCGTTTTACCCAACCTATTGCGATTTTGGAGTCGCTATAAATAATGCGATCGCTATTGTTTTTTTTCAGAAAGGCCAAGCCATGAACCAATGCCAAAAATTCCCCGACATTATTGGTTCCTTGTTCAAAAGGGCCTTGATGGAAGAGTTGTTTCCGGGTCTGAGTATCCACACCGCGATATTCCATTTTTCCAGGATTTCCGCTAGATGCAGCATCGACGGCAATGGAGTAGAAATTGGGTTCACCAATTTTTTGTAGTTGCTCTTTTGAAAGTGTTTTCTTTACTGTTTTGCCTTTATAATCAGAATACTTCTTTATTGTAGGCTTTTTTTGCTTCATCAAAGGTCTCAAAACTTTTATATTGTGCTCCTGCAACGCCATGGATCGAGCGTTGACACTCTTTCCAACTGTCAAAAATTCCAGCAGGATTTCCGAACCATACCACATAAAACTTTTGTTTTTTAGCCATTCTGGAGTAATTCTTCGATTATTTTCGGAAACCATTCGTATTCCAATTTATGTACTTTTGCGGCTACTGTTTCAGCCGTATCGGTTTCTGAGACTCCTACCTTCCTTTGTGAAATTATTGCCCCTTCATCATAATTTTCATTCACATAATGAATGCTTATTCCGGTCTCTAAATCCCTATTTGCTACAACAGCTTGGTGAACGGCACTGCCATACATCCCTTTTCCCCCATATTTTGGTAACAAGGCGGGATGGATATTTATTATCTGATTGGGGAATTCCGCAATAAGATTTTCAGGAAATTTTAAAAGAAATCCTGCCAAAACAATAAGGTCTGGATCTGCTTTCTTCAGGCTTTTTATAATTCCCTCTTCGGAAGACAATTCGGCCCTGGTAAAAGATGCAGTATTGACTTTTAGTTTCTTTGCCCGTTCCAAAACTTTAGCTTCTTTCTTATTTGAAAGTACAAGAACCACTTCGGCCACTTCACTTTCTTGAAAGTATCTTATTATATTTTCGGCGTTGGTACCATTACCAGAAGCGAAAATTACTATCCGCTTTTTGGTTGATGCTTTCTTGGGTTTTTCTGAATTCACGTGCTTCTTCTTAAAAAGGAAATGCTTCAATCTTAATAATTCTCATGCCAACCACACTAGAAACAATTGGCCTAACCTTAAATAAACCACAAAAGTAAGGCAATCGGTGGTTGTTTTCCCGAAAAATGTTTAATTTGGTTATTTCAATTTAGATTGGGGAGGAAATGGAAAGTTTGTGAATTCATAATTAAAGCAGACTTTAAATTTATTTTTTTACTTTTCACCCTAAATTTATTTGGGAGGAAAAAATGAGCTTAATGCTAGAAGATTTCACATTTTAAATATTAAATGGTGTAATCAATTAAAATATTTTATTTTTGCAAATTATAATTAAATTTAAAAATCAAGATTATGTCAGACATTGCATCACGAGTAAAAGCGATTATCGTAGACAAATTAGGTGTAGACGAAAATGAAGTTGTAAACGAAGCCAGCTTCACTAACGATTTGGGGGCAGACTCCTTGGACACGGTAGAGCTTATTATGGAATTTGAAAAGGAATTCGACATTCAGATTCCGGATGACCAAGCAGAGAACATTGCTACAGTTGGTCAAGCAATTACTTATATAGAGGCTGCAAAATAAGTATTCTTCAATGGAATTAAAGCGAGTTGTAGTTACCGGCCTTGGTGCCCTTACCCCTATAGGCAATAATATTCAGGAATATTGGGAAGGTCTTGTAAATGGGAAAAGTGGCTGTGCGCCAATTACATATTTTGATACTGAAAAGTTCAAAACAAAATTCGCTTGTGAATTGAAAAATTTCAATGCACTCGACTTCTTTGACCGTAAAGAAGCCCGAAAATTAGACCGATTTGCCCAATATGCCCTCGTCTCATCAGATGAAGCCATTCTCGATGCGGGAATAGACTTTATTGATGTCGATAAATTTAGAGTAGGGGTAATCTGGGGAGCCGGAATAGGTGGATTGGAAACGTTTCAAGATGAAATGATGAATTATGCAGAAGGGGATGGAACACCGCGTTTCAACCCCTTCTTTATTCCAAAAATGATTGCGGACATTGCCCCGGCAAATATTTCCATAAAACACGGTTTTATGGGTCCAAACTATACCACAGTATCCGCTTGTGCATCATCCGCAAATGCCATTATTGATGCATTCAACTATATTAGGTTGGGCACTTGCGATATCATTGTAACCGGTGGAAGCGAAGCCGCCGTGACAATTGCGGGTATGGGAGGTTTTAACGCCATGCATGCATTGTCTACCCGAAATGAAAGTCCGGAAACAGCTTCTCGACCCTTTGATGCAACCCGTGATGGTTTTGTATTGGGTGAGGGAGCCGGAGCTCTTATTCTTGAGGAATATGAGCATGCCAAAAAGCGCGGAGCAAAAATTTATGCAGAAATAGTTGGTGGTGGTATGAGCAGCGATGCTCACCATATGACTGCACCTCACCCCGAAGGGCGGGGAGTGGAACGCGTTATGTTGAATTGCCTACAGGATGCGCACATGAGCCCTGAAGATGTGGATGCCATAAACACTCATGGAACTTCAACCCCATTAGGTGATGTTGCCGAACTTATGGCAATCGTAAATGTTTTTGGTAAACATGCCAAAGATATCAATATCAATTCCACAAAATCGATGACTGGGCATCTTTTGGGTGCGGCCGGAGCTATTGAGGCAATAGCCTCAATATTAGCCATGAAACATGGAATTGTTCCGCCAACCATCAATCACACTACGGTAGACGAGAACATAGATCCGTCTCTAAACCTTACCCTTAATAAGGCTCAAAAACGCGAAATTAATGTAGCAATGAGCAATACTTTTGGGTTTGGAGGGCACAACGCTTGTGTGCTCTTTAAAAAACTTGATGCCTAAAACAATTAATGGCCTCCATTAAAAATATATTTTCTTCCCGTCAAGATAAAAACGGGGAATTTTTCGATTCCCTAAAAAAGATATTGGGATTTAAGCCAAAGGATCTTTCTATATACGAAACGGCTTTTACCCATCGGTCCTCCAATGAAAAAAACGAATCCGGCCAACCTCAAAATTATGAGCGGTTGGAATTTTTGGGAGACGCAATGTTGGGAGCGGTAATTGCTGCCCATCTCTTTAAAAAAGTACCCGAAGGCAACGAAGGCTATCTAACCAAGATGAGGAGCAAGGTTGTAAGTCGCGAACACTTGAACGAGCTTGGACGGGATTTGAATTTGATCAAGTTTTTGAAGTCGAGCGTTCCTACACAACAATTTGGTGGCAATATTTACGGCAATGTTTTCGAAGCCTTGGTCGGAGCTATTTATTTGGATCGCGGCATAAAATATTGCGAGAAATTTATCCAGAAACGTGTTATAAAACCTTATGTGGACATCAAAAAGCTGGAAGGAAAGGTTATAAGCTACAAAAGCCTGTTCATTGAATGGTGCCAAAAACACAAAAAGGATTTCAATTTTGAAATTTATGAGGATAATGGCAAGGACGAGCCAAAACACTTTGCCGTTCGCTTAAAGCTCAATAACGAGATTGTAGCAAAAGCACGTGCAACCTCCAAAAAGAAAGCCGAAGAACAAGCTGCAAAACGCGCTTACTACAAACTTCAAACAACCATTGATTCGGAGAGACAATAAGCATTCTATTTTCTTCAGGTTCCCCAAGTTTTCAGATAGCATGTCAATTTCAAAAAGGCGTACAAGCACTTTAAAACATTGAGGCCATCGTAATATTGCAATATTACTGAACGTTGACTTTTTAGAAGGCTGAAGAACAGGCTGTGACTACAAACTTCAAGTTATGATTGATTCAGAGAGGCAATAAATATTCTAATTACTTCATTTTCCCATAGTCTTTAAATAGGAATATAAATCTTAAAAAAACGTCTAAACCCTTTATATAACTGAGGCCATCGTAATATTGCAATATTACTAATAGATGGCTTTTTTATTGCTCCTCTTGCCAAGACTTTTTCCTGACTTCCGAAGATTTTTGAGTGCTTAGAAGATGTAATCTATAACGTATTAGCTATCAATATGTCGATTCCAACAATGTTTCTGTTTTGGGTGTCCTTGAATGTTTTTTGATTATTTGAATTGAAAAAAGTTGAACTCCTCTGGAGTTCTAAATACAGATGGGATTCGATTTTCCTCGAATAAAACCCTCATTTCATTTCGGTTGTATTCGAGGTTATCGATATTAAACCTCTTCGAGGTTATTGGTTATGGTTATTTCTTTTTTTGTGGTTGACCCAGAATGGGTCTAATATGGATAACCCCGCACAAACGTAGTGCACGGGGTTATAATGCATCCATCCGACAGAACCCCGCTGTGGGTTTAACATTCAAAACTTTCTTTAATTTGGGTGTCCCAGTGCGGAAGTCAGGAGCGTCTAAACCCTTTATATAACTGAAGCCATCGTAATATTGCAATATTACTAATAGATGGCTTTTTTTATTGCTCTTCTTGCTAAGGCTTTTTGATCAATTCGAACAGAAATTAGCTAATAATTAAGAGCTTTTCCATCTGCTTCTTCTTTTACTTGCGTATTTTTGTTATTGGTGCGAATCTATCCCATAAAATACCTCATTAATTGTATTTCTGGTTTCTTCAGAGGCTTCGAAACAATTCTCAAATTTTTAAAATGGCCAATCTTAAACTTGATTTTGATGATGAAATGGATGAGTCCTTTGAACTTCTGGCCATTCATTGTAGTGAGGAAGAATATAAATTAGCTTATCTGCTGAATTTCCATCTTGGGATAAGATTGGCGAGACGAAGGACAGATTTTGATTTCACAACTGAAGTTGGGTTAATTGCCTTTCCCATTTATGACTTTGAGGATACCCACCAACATAGTTGTTACCATTTGGTGGCCAATAAATGTCATTCTGTGGAAAAAAGTTTTCACGGCGCAGGTGATTTATTTGGATTAGAACCATTCGAGAAATCTAATACCCATTATTTGTTTCCTGAATTCAAGAAAGTTGATTATTTTCTAAAGGTATATTCTGATTTTGAATCACTTTCTTTACGAGAAATAATTTCCAGAATAAACCAAATAAAAGAAGTCATTTCTGCCTATACAATAGAATTACGCGAAATAAAATCTAAGAACAATTTAATTTTTGATTGAATGTTTAAACAAAAAAGAACGAAAATAGTTGCCACTCTTGGTCCTGCAACTTCTAGCAGGGAAATCTTGAAACTTATGATGATGGAGGGTGTGGATATGTTTAGAGTGAATTTTTCCCACGCCAATTATGATACCGTGAAGGAATCCATTGCGACCATCAGGAGTCTTTCTGAGGAGTTGGATGTGCACGTAGCTATTTTAGGAGATCTCCAAGGCCCCAAACTTCGAGTTGGACAGATGAAGGAAGAAGTCGTTGTCCAGCCAGGCGATGTTCTGTCGTTTTGTACAGGGAACGAATTTGAAGGCACAAGGGAAAGAGTGTATATGAATTACGATAATTTTCCAAAGGATGTAAATGCCGGCGAGCGAGTGCTTTTGGATGATGGGAAACTTATTTTTGAAGTATTGGAAACCAATGATATAGATGAAGTTAAAGTAATGGTAATACAAGGAGGCCCTTTGCGCTCAAAAAAGGGAGTGAATCTTCCAAATACAAATATTTCGCTACCTGCATTGACCGCAAAAGATAAGCAGGATGCAATTTTTGCCATTGAACAGGAGGTTGATTGGTTAGCACTTTCTTTTGTACGCCATGCCGAAGACCTTAAGGAGCTTCAGGCTCTTATAGAAGCACATTCCGAATATAAAATTCCGATAATCGCCAAAATTGAAAAGCCTGAGGCGGTTTATAACATAGATCAGATTGTAGGATATTGCGACGGTCTGATGGTTGCCAGAGGAGATCTTGGAGTTGAAGTCCCGGCGGAAGAAGTTCCGTTAATCCAAAAAGAATTGGTCCTGACAGCGAAACGAGCCCGAATTCCCGTAATTATCGCCACGCAAATGATGGAGACCATGATCACAAGTTTGACTCCAACCCGGGCGGAGGTAAATGATGTTGCAAACTCGGTAATGGATGGGGCCGATGCCGTGATGCTTTCTGCCGAAACATCAGTGGGAAACTATCCTGTTTCGGTAATCAAAACCATAGCAAAAATTTTAAAGAGTGTTGAAAACTCCGAACTAATAACAGTACCTCAAGAGCCGCCACAAATCAAAACAAATAGGTACATTACCAAATCCATTTGTTATCATGCGGCGAATATGGCCAATGAAATTGAAGCACAGGCTATTTGTACCTTAACCAATAGCGGATATACCGCATTTCAGATTTCAGCTTGGAGGCCTTCGGCATTTATCCTTGCCTTTACTTCAAACAAACGGATTTTGGCCCGTTTAAATTTGCTCTGGGGAGTAAAAGCATTCTACTACGACAAATACGTAAGTACCGATGAAACGGTAGAAGACGTAAATAGGATTGCCTGCGAAAAGGGGTACGTCCATAAAGGAGATTATATGATTAACCTCGCCGCTATGCCAATTGCGGATAAGGGGATGGTAAATACTCTAAGAGTAACCCACGTGAAATAAACCCCGAGCGTTGACAAAGTCGATTTTGTTTTATTCTTTAATGATTTTCTGAACCAAATCTCCCGTTTGGGTAGTTGCTTTCAAAAAGTACATACCATTTTGGAGGTTTGAAATATTTAGCTCATCGAGATCTTCATTGAACTGTAGTACGGTTTTTCCTAAAATATCTACAATTAAGACACGTGTAATTGTTTCATCATTATAACTAAGAAATAATATTCCCTTTGTGGGATTTGGATAGACCTTTAAAGAATTTTGTCGGTTTTCCTCAATACCTATAATGGTCATGTTTTCATACCAAGCTATTTTATTATCGTTTTGGGATGCAGAAATCACATCCAGATCGCCATCATTGTCTAAGTCTGCGGCTATCACAGAGCGTGGCGATTGTACATCTGCGCTAATAATCCTTTTTTCACTAAAGGTGCCAAGTCCATCCAAATTTTCAAACCATACTATCTCTCCCCCGAAATTTTCCACCCTTGTTGCCAATACATCCATATCCCCATCATTATCTAAATCTGCGGCATAGACAGTAAAGGCAATTGGAAGGGAACTCGTTATTATGATTTTCGGTCCAAAATTACCAAGACCATCAAGATTTTCATGCCAAGCAACCTCATTGTCCCCATTTGATGCAGAAAAAACATCCATATCGCCGTCTCCATCGGCGTCAGCAACAAAAATTACATTTGCATATACTGCAAAATCACGAATGACACGACGTGGACCAAAAGTACCCAGACCATCTAAGTTTTCATACCAAACTATTCTTGCAACTCCAGGGGCATTCCCATTACTTACCAAATCAAGATCTCCATCTCCATCTATATCCGCGGCTACTACGGATCGCGAACTAAGTATGACATTGTCAATAATTTTAGTTGCACTAAAATTTCCCTGTCCATCTATATTTTCGTACCACGCCAATCCAGAATTAATTGAAGCTGAGACAATATCATTATCGCCATCGCCATCCAAATCTGCAGCTATTGCCGAAAATGCTCCATCTGCATTATTTGATAAAATTTTTTGGGAGCTAAAATTTCCCAAACCATCCAGGTTTTCATACCAAACTACTAAATTGAGATAAGGAGAAGCTGCCAGGACATCAATATCACCATCATTATCCAGATCCGCCGCATAAATAGAATAGGCCTCACTTAAAGGCCCAAGAAGGTTTAATGGTCCAAAAGTTCCCGCTCCATCCAAATTCCGATACCAGGCAATATTATTATCATATCTTGAGGCAGATAATACGTCCAGATTTCCGTCACCATCGATATCGGCCGTAAAAACCATAACCGGGAAACTTGCTTCGGTCGCAATTATCTGTTGGGGTCCAAATTGCGGATAAACATAAGTGCAAAACAACAAAAATACCGTTAGAAATTTATTTTTCATTTCATCACTATCGTTAGTTGACCGTTAGTTTTTTGTTTTCCTTTAATCCGCAACCTCCGTTTTTTCAATTTTCATTCCTTTTGCATCCGGCGAAATGGTAACGGTATATCCAAAACCAGTTGTCTTATAGTTATAGACTATTTTTTGGAGTTGGTTTGAATTTCTGGATATCTGAAGTTCACTTAAAAAATCTCTCTTCTTCTTATTTGAATTGTGCTGGGTTTCATTATTGGAACCTTTTGGATTGGGAAAAGCAAACTCCTTTGGGATTTCAAAAAGTTGCTGGGCTGTAAAAAAAGCCTCGTGCCATTTGTCTGTTGGCAAAATCAAAGTTTCTGTTTTGGTCGGTTTGCTAACTGTGCCACCCGTTGATTCTGCGTATTCAACGGCGGGGAATTCATTTTTCAGTGTTTCAGCATAGTTTTTTGCACTGGCATTTGCACCTGGAGGAGGGAATTTTGACATAAATCCATTAAATGCATATCCTGTCTGGTTGTTGTATTCAATTTCGTCCATTGCGCCATCGATCCCGCCAACGTTCATGGTGGTTTGTCCCTCTGCTTTCACAATCTTGACCTTTGTTCCCAGTGGCATAACCACCAATTTTTTGCTTTGTAAGTTGGGATGTTCCCTAAGAGTAAGTCCACTAACTGCAGTAACATATAGCGATTCTGGAGCTTCAACCTTTGGAATAGTATCGGTAACAACTGTTTGGTTGTCCTCTGTGTCTTTGACTTCGTTTTTACAGGAAAATAGAAGAATAAAACCTGTGATTGCAATAATGGAAAAAGCCGCGGTCTTCATAATTTGGAGTTTTAAATTAGCTTAAAGATAAGTAGCTTTTTTTCATAATTAAAATTCGAGCCTTAATTGTACTTCGATTGATTCCTTCGGTATTTCCTTTTTTTGGATTGGCTCATTATTTAGATTCGAAATTGAAATTCCCAACAAACGTACCGATTCTTTCATTTTTTCTTGATATAACAATTCTTTGACCACTTCCAGAATCAATTCCTTGGATGCAATAAAATGTGGAACTGTTTTACTGCGTGTTTGGATGGTAAAATCACTATACCGGATTTTTAGAGTAACAGTTTTCCCAGCCAATTTTCTCTTGAGAAGACGCTCTTCCACTTCAACCGCAATTTCAACCAGACGTTCCATCATAAAAATTTCTGATGAGATATTTTCTGAAAAGGTGTGCTCGGCAGCCAGGGATTTCTGTTTTCTGGATGGTTTTACTTTGCTGTTATGAATGCCCCGAACCACATTGTAATAATGGTTTCCACTTTTTCCAAAGTTTTCAATCAAGAATTCCAGCGTCTGTTTTTTTAAATCCTTGCCGGTATATATTCCTAATCGGTACATTTTTTCCTTGGTTACCTTACCCACGCCGTAAAACTTTTTTACATCAAGAGTCTCTAGGAATGGTAGAACCTCTTCGGGAGAAATTGTTTTTTGGCCGTTGGGCTTGTTGATGTCACTCGCAATTTTCGCAACAAATTTATTAATGGAAATTCCTGCGGAAGCGTTCAATCCTGTTTTCTCTTTAATTTTCTTCCGAATCTCCTTTGCGATCAAAGTAGCACTGGGATTTCCCTTTTTGTTTTCGGTTACGTCCAAATAAGCTTCATCCAGAGAAAGTGGTTCCACCAAATCGGTATATTCCAGAAATATTTCACGGATTTGACGGGAAATTTCCCGATAACGATCAAAGCGGACGGGAACAAAAATCAAATCCGGGCAATTTCGTTTTGCAGCCATTCCGCTCATAGCACTTCGAACCCCAAATTTTCGAGCCTCATAACTCGCTGCTGCCACCACGCCTCTCTTTTCGCTGCCTCCTACTGCCAAAGGCTTTCCTCGAAGTTCTGGGTTGTCCAATTGCTCTACGGATGCATAAAAGGCATCCATGTCTATATGGATTATTTTACGGGTATTTTGCTCTTTGGACATGTTGCAAAAATACTATCTTGGAGACTCCCAATCCCCAAAGAAAGGTTGAAACTTGTCCGCCAGAGTTTTTTCACCGTAGGAGGAAACCTTTAAGATTTTATACATTTCCTTTTAGGTATATTTATACTATGAAGAAATCAGCAATAATATTGGGCGCAACTGGCTTAACCGGAAGTATTCTTTTAGAGAAATTAATTGAGGATGATTCTTTCGGAAAAATAAAACTCTTTTCTCGAAAATCAGTTGGAAAAAGCAGTCCTAAGATTGAGGAACATATTGTCGATTTGTTTGAATTGGAAAAATATTCCGATGATTTCAAAGCCGATGTTGTTTTCTGCTGTATCGGCACCACAAAAGCCAAAACTCCCGATACTGAAACATATAGGAAAATTGATTACGGCATTCCGGTAGCTGCTGCAAAGCTCGCAAGGAAAAATGGCATTAAATCCTTTATTGTAATTTCAGCTTTGGGTGCCAACGTAAAAAGTAAGACTTTCTACAACAGGACTAAAGGCGAAATGGAGCGTGATGTTTTGGAGCAAGCTATTGAAAATACCTACATTCTTCAACCGTCATTGATAGTCGGTGATAGAAATGAAAGTAGATTTGGCGAGACTATGGCCGGGGTTTTTATGAAGGTTTTCGGGTTTTTAATTCCGAAGAAATATAAAGTTATAAAGGCAGAAACCATTGCGCAGGCTATGCTGGTTTTAGCGAAAGAAGGATATTCTGAAAAAACAATTACTTCAGAAAAAATAAAGGAAATCGCTGGGGAATGAAAAGACCTTACAGGTTTTTGAAACCTGTGGGGTCTCTAAATCTGTTTATCGTAAAATGAGATTAATTTACACATTATTATTCCTGTTAGTAGCCCTCTTAGTTTGGTCGGGAATCAATCCAAAGGAATATTTCACTTGGTTTTTGGAAGTGTTGCCTGCAGTTGTTGGAATATTGGTTTTGCTAATTACCTTCAAGAAATTCCGGTTTACAAACTTGGTCTATATACTGATCTTTTTTCAGTGTGCGATATTAATTATTGGAGGTCATTACACTTATGCCGAAGTTCCTCTTTTTGATTGGATTCGCGACACATTTCATCAATCGCGGAATAATTATGATAAGTTGGGACATTTTGCCCAAGGATTTGTGCCGGTTATGATTGCCAGGGAATTGCTTATTCGGAAAGAAGTTATTTTAAAAAGGAATTGGCTTTCTTTTATAGTTGTCTGTATAGCTTTGGCAATAAGTGCTGTCTATGAACTTATTGAATGGGCTGTTTCCGTTTTAAGCGGTGAAGGTGGCGATTCCTTTCTGGGAACCCAAGGCTATATTTGGGATACACAATCTGATATGCTTTTTGCCTTGATGGGAGCAATTGTGGCATTGCTTACACTATCAAAAATTCACGATAAACAAATTTCATTATGCAAGAAATAGAACGCAAATTTTTGGTCACTTCCGAAGCTTTTAAAAATGAAGCTTTTAAACGTGCACGGATTGTTCAGGGATTTTTGAATTCGAATCCCCTCCGAATTGTTCGGATCCGAGTCCAAGGGAGAACATGGTTTTATAACTATTAAGGGCAAGCCCAATGAAACTGGCGTATCCCGTTTTGAATGGGAACGACAAATTTCATTGGCTGAAGCAGAGGAGCTAATGCATCTTTGTGAACCGGGAATTATTGAAAAAACGCGTTTTGAAGTGCAAAACGGAGAACATATTTATGAAGTGGACGAATTTATGGGCGATAATGAAGGCTTGATTATAGCCGAAATCGAGTTGAGTTCGGAAGATGAAGTTTTTTCGAAACCATCGTGGTTGGGGAAAGAAGTGACAGGGGAAGTAAAATATTATAACTCAAATTTGAGCAAGCATCCTTTTAAAGAATGGCGTTCCCCTTAGCCCCAAAAGGGGGAATGACCAATTTTACTAATCTATTCAAGCAATTGCTGAATTATTTCTTGAATACTTTCTTTATCTGAGGTAACTACAACTCCATCTTCAAAAAAGGAAGGACTGTGCATGGAAACAGTGGGTTTATTAACCAAAACTTGTCTTTTGCTTGTTGCGGAAAGGTGAATACTCTTAAATCCAGCTTCTTTAAAAGTAACGGCATTTTTAATATTAATACCACCTCCTGGCATTATTTCAATTTTTCCTTCCGAAATATCCCTAAGCTGTTTTAAAAGTGTAATTCCCTCAATGGCCGTAGGTTTTAATCCTGAAGTAAGCAATCGGTCCACTTTCAAATCTATCAATTTTTTCAATTCTTCTATTGGATTCTTGAACCCAATCAAAAGCACGATGGAAGGTAAAATCCATTCCTTTGCAGGCTTCAATTAATTTGGTAGTACGCTTCATATCTATTTCGAGATGGTGATCAAGAACACCACTCACAATTCCCGCACATCCAATTTCGCTACAAAAAGTTATGTCCCTCAACATTACGTCAAAATCTTCTTCGGAATAGGTAAAATAACTGCTCCTTGGACGGATAAGCACATGGACGGGAATGTCCAGTTCGAGCATGGTTTTTTCAATCAACCCCAAGGAAGGCGTCAACCCTCCTACCGAGAGTTCAGTACAAAGTTCAATTCGGTCAGCTCCTGCATCTTGAGCGGCCTTTGCGCTTGCAAAGCTATTGGCACAGATTTCTACTTTCATAATTGTCGATTTTGACTAATCTTAATATAATTCTAATTCTTATCAATAACCCCGAGATTTATCTCGAGAGCTCGTATAAGATATGAAATGGCTTTAGCCTAATACTGGATAACTAATTATTCGGCTAAAGACGGAATCTAGCGTTTCGTTTTTACCACGGGATGGATCCCGTGGTTGTTAAAAAAGTTTCAGATCAAAATAACTCCTCAAAAGCTAAAGGACTAATCCTAAAATCGATTGAAAGTATGATCGTCAGACTCAATAGATCCAAAGGATTTATAAAAGTCTCGCTCCTTTTTTAGTGCATATTTCTTTAATGATTTGGTCAATTTCTCGATAAGCCCGATTTTGGTGACTACATTGAAACTATCAAATAGCTTGGAATAGGTGTCTATTATCAATTTCTCTGAATGACTCATAACATATATATTTGAGTAAAGTTAGTGAGCATCACGTTATTCAACAACAATTTCATCTATAAACGTCCAAGCTCTATGTCCTGCACCTTGTAACCCATCTGGGATCATTCCGTAATTTGGAATGGTCAATTTTATATATCTCGGTTTTAGGGTTTTCAGTCCTTTTAGGTCTATTTTGAAATTAATTAAATTATCATTGGTTACTTTTATATCCTTTGGCAGGTAAACTTCTTCCCCTCGGGTGTTTGTGCAGGTAACAGTAAGTTGTGTAGGAGAATAAATCCATACTCCTGGCGAGTTGAAAAAACGTGTTTCAAGAGAGTTAACCTCAGTTTCTTCTCCCAAATCAATGGTTATTTCCAGATCGTCCCCCCAAAAGCCCAGCCATTCCTTATCTCCATAACGTTTTTCACTTCCCGAAATTCCGTTGATTAGCGCTTCTTTTCCGCCAGCGGCATAAGCTGGATTTGGCTCTACGTTTATAGTAATGCTTCCGGTTATTCCCCTGTGATAATTGATTTCCTCTGAAAATCCCCGACCTAGTTTTTCACCATCCTTAAATACATTGGCGTCGATTTCAGAATCCTCATTAATTAAAATTGGTTCGGAATACGTTTTTTCCTCCGAACCATTCAAGGAATAACGGATTTCCTTTCCTTTTGTAGGTGTGGTCAATTCATAATAAATCCTGCCGTCTTTTTTAAGAATGGCACCTTCAACTTCGTATAGATAATTGGCATAATTGATATTTAGCGCATCCAGTCGCTCCATAAAACCCTCAACCCTTGAAAAGAAATCAGGATAATCCTTATCAAAATCTTTTGAAGGCCCGCTCCATACCACTTCGCTCATAGCAAGGATCCTAGGGAAAACCATATATTCAACCTGTTTTTCTGTGGGGATATATTCTGTCCATAAATTGGCCTGAGCTCCAAGAATATGTTTTCCTTCCCCTTCGGTCAGTTCGTTTGGAATCGGATTAAGTGAATACACTTTTTTCAAGGGCAGAAAGCCACCAATTGCTGTGGGTTCATCCAGATTCTCACTTTGATAGTAATCGAAATAACCGTGGGATACTGGCGTCATAATTACATTGTTTCCATGCTTTGCAGCGTCAATTCCGCCTTGCATACCTCGCCAGGACATTACGGTGGCATTTGGCGCCAATCCGCCTTCCAAAATCTCATCCCAACCGATAATTTTTTTGCCTTTGCTGTTTACAAATTCTTCGATTCTATGGATAAAATAGCTTTGCAATCCATCTTCATCCTTTAAATTCTTTTCCTTGATCAATTGTTGGCAATGAGCGCAATTTTTCCATCGCAATTTTGGAGCTTCGTCCCCGCCGATGTGGATGTATTCTCCGGGGAACAATTCCATTACCTCGCTTAAAACATTTTCCAAAAAAGTAAAGGTTTCTTCTTTTGGGCAAAAAATATCCTCAAATACGCCCCAAGTTGTCGCTACCGGAATCTGCTCTCCGGTACAGCCCAGTTCGGGATAAGAATGAATGGCCGCCTGCGCATGGCCGGGCATTTCAATTTCGGGGATAATGGTAACATTTTGGGTAGCGGCGTAGGCGACCACTTCCTTTATATCTTCCTGAGTATAGAATCCACCATAACGTTTGCCGTCGTATCGTTCCGGTTTATCTTCATAATGTCCAATTCGCGTTTCTTCACGGAAAGCACCTTTTTTGGTGAGGTCCGGATATTTTTTGATTTCAATACGCCAGCCTTGATCCTCCGTTAAATGCCAATGAAATGTATTCATCTTTAACATTGCGAGATTGGCAATATATTTCTTTACAAACTCCTTGTCGAAAAAATGTCTGGCAACGTCCAAGTGCATTCCTCGATATTGAAATTTTGGAAAATCCGTAATGGTCAATTGCGGAATTGAAAGACTAATTCTTTCCCCTTTAGAGGCTAGAGCCTGTCCCGAACTTGCTTCGGGAGGTCTCTCCATTTCCGAAGGAAGCAATTGTCGCAAAGTTTGAACGGCATAAAACGCGCCGCTGGCATCACTCGCTTTAATGATAATCTTTGATTCTGAAATATCTAGGAAATAACCCTCTGATGGTTGATTTGAATCCTTTTCAATTACAACCTGTGCTTTGTTTTTTGATTTCTTCGGAAGCTGAAATCCAGCGCCATTTTGAAGGAATTCCTGAAAAAAATCTCCAGCGATTTTGAACTCTGGCTCAAAAAAGAAACTTGTATTTTTATCGATGGTAAAGTTTCCACTGTGGATTTCCATTTGTTGGGGTTTCGGAATCAAAACCACCTCCTGGGTTTGGGAATACCCGCTGAAACAGAAAATCGATAGAATTAGGATAGAAAGATTTCGCATGGCTAATTTATTAATTGGTTTAAGGTTTTGAACTGCAACTTGGGAGGAGTTTTGCCGTTAGTATAAAAGTAAATGGTTTTAGGTTGGTTTGGCAACAAATCAAAATAATTATCGCTCCATTTGCCTTTTACGTCGGCGCTGAGAAACAGGCTTTTCTGGAGGGTTTTTGACGTAAGTGTGATGCAGAAAGCGTTTTCACCGTTTGTTCTATGAGAGTTGAGACCTTTATCTTCGGGATTCTTAATGTGGTCTCGACTGCGCCTGCCTGCCGGCAAGGCAGGCTCGACCTGACAAAAGTCTTCCATTTCGATTTGGATTTCGATTTCGGTTTCGTTTTCAACGAGTTTCAAATCTTTCGGTCTACTGAAATAATGCAAATACCCACTTTCGCCAAAATCCACTTTTAAAACGCTGAAGGCCTTATCAAATTTCAAATTTTTTAAAGGAAGGGCAAATACAATTTCACTGCTGTTCTCAGGACTTTCTACAAAAATTTTCTTCTGAAATATTTGTTGTCCGTTAAAGTCAATCAATTCCATTGAAAGTGTATCAGATATATTTTTAAATGTGTCATTTACAATAAAAATCGTAATGGAATCATTTTTCACTTCCGTTGAAATCAATACATTTTCAAATGATTTTTTTACTTCGTAATGCGAGGCCTTCCAATTTCCGAGATAATCAATACTCGACCAGGAAACCACAGGCCAAAGATCGTTTAGCTGCCAATAGAGCGTGCCCATATTATACGGTTTTGCCCGGCGATGGGCTTGGATTCCTTTGGTGATGCCATAGGCTTGAAGTAATTGGCTAACGTAAACATAATCTTCGGCATTCTTTGGAACGGGAAAATCGCGCGCCATATATTCATCGATTATCTGGAACCCTCTTTTGTGTTTTTGATGGTTGGCAAAAAGTGGGTCGTTCATGATTACCGAATCTCTTCCGGTGGCATATTTAATGGTTTCAACGCTTGGAAAGGATTGGAATCCAAACTCGCTCATAAATCTTGGGACTTCTTCTTCAAAATGTTCAAAAGGATATCCGTCGTGCCAGACCCACCAATCGTGGGCATCGCCTTCAAATTGATAGCGTTTGTCGCCACGACCGTATTTTGGGGAACTTTCCCAATAGTTGGTATTCGGATTTAAACTATCCACTACTTTGGGTAAAATTTCATTAAAAATGGTTTTGTAATTCTGTGCGATTTCTTCTTTGTGCGAAGTTTCCTTCCCATCCTGCCAGCCCCAACGTGCCCAGCCTTCACTAATTTCGTTATTGCCGCACCACAACGCAATACTTGCGTGATTTCGCAGTCGTTTTACGTTGTATATGGCTTCTTCCTTTACGTTATCTAAAAATTGCTTATCGCCTGGATACATTCCGCCGGCGAACATAAAATCCTGCCAGATCAATATTCCCGTTTCATCACATAATTCGTAGAAATAGTCATCTTCGTAAATTCCGCCGCCCCAAACCCGGAGCATATTCATATTTGCCAAAACGGCATCATTTATGAGCTCAACATATTTTTCACGATCCACTTTGGGCTCCATCATTTGCTGGGGAATGTAATTGGCGCCCTTCATATAAATGGGTTTTCCATTTAGTTTGAAATAGAAACTTTCACCTATGGAATCTTTTTCGGTAACCAATTCAATAGAACGTATTCCCAACTTTTTTGAATGGCTTTCCAAAACATTTCCTTTATGTACCAAATCAATCTTGATATCATATAAAAAGGGTTCACCTAAATTATGCGTCCACCAAAGTTTTGGGTTTTTGATGCTAAAGGGAATTTCATATTCCGTCTGATTTGGATTTGTTTTAAAGCTTTCAGAAAAGATTTCACCTGTAGTTTTATTCTGAATTTTGATGGAAAGATTTTCTTCTCTTAATGATTCCAATTCAAACTTGGCAACGATTCCAGCAAGGGAATCACTGATGGACTCTGTTTTCAGAAAGACATCCGTAATTCGGGAGATGTCAAAACTAATCAAGGACACTTCTCGCCAAATCCCCATTGTTTTGATAACCGGCCCCCAATCCCATCCTGATTGATATTGCGGTTTTCTGCTGAAAACTCTCTCGTCCTCGGGAAGTTTATAAGTCAACTCTGAAGCTTTTTCCCTTTCTGCGGAATCAATGTTCTTAAATACGACTAAAAGTTTGTTTTCAGCTTTTAAAAGGTCACTCACATCAATTTCCCATTTTCGGAAAGCATTATTGGCGGTTAGAATTAAGCTATCATTCAAAAAAACATCGGCATAAGTATCCAATCCCTCAAAATTCAGAAGGTGTTTTTGCTTTTTTAAAGTTTCATTTGAAAGAGAAAACTCCTTTTTATACTGCCAATTCTTCGAAGAAACCCATTGAATGGAATCTTCATTGTTTTTCAAAAATGGATCGGGAATTACGCCCAATCGCAATAAATCTGCCTGAACGGTGCCGGGTACTTCTGCGGGTTTCCAGTTCGAAGTCTCGTTTTCGGAAAATTGCCATCCGTCATTTAGAGGAAAAAGATCATTGCTTGATTTTTCACAAGAAATAAGAAGAAAAACAAAAAGTAGAAATAAAAGTTGCCGACTTTTCATTTTGCGAAAGTATAAAATATGTTCTGTCAAACTATCAAAAGTAGGAACATAAAAAAACTGCCCCAGCACAAGAGCCAGGGCAGTCCATCAACCAACTAACTAACCAAATAAAAACTTTATCTCCAACCGCCGCCAAGGGCTTCATATAAATCTACAATAGCCTGTAGGCGATTATTTTTAGCTGCAACCAAATCTAAGTTGGAATTTAGAGCGAATCCTTGAGCGATCAAAACTTCCAAGTAATTTGCTAATCCATTGTCCAATAATTCTTGGGAATACTCTGTTGCTAAGACGTAGGCTTCGTTTTCACTTTTCTTGATCTCAATTTTTTCTGTTGCCGATTCAATGGAAAACATCGCATCGGAAACTTCCTTTCCAGCAATTAATAGGGATTTTTTAAATTGCAATAGCGCTTGTTCCTGTTGTGCCTGCGATACTTCATATTGGGTTCTAATCTTTCTACCGTTCAAAATAGGTTGTGTAAGACCTCCTATCAAAGATGCAAACAATGAATTTGCATTAAAAAGTTTGTCCAACTCCAAGCTTTGAAGTCCGCCATTCGCATTGATGGTTAAGGACGGATAAAAATTACTTCTGGCAACATTTGTCAGTTCAAAAGCATTTACCAAACTGTATTCTGCCGCCATCACATCAGGTCTGTTGCTCAATAATTGCGAAGGAACACCAGTTTCCAATGGAATATCAATGCTTTGAGCATCTAATGTATTTCGGTTTATTTCATGTGGACTGCTTCCCAAAAGGATGGAAAGTGTGTTCTCCATTAAACGTACTTGTGTTTTTAAATCTACCAAAATTGCCTTAGCCGTATATAATTGAGCTTCGGTCTGCTTAACGCCGGCTTCATTACCAATACCGGCATCTTTTAGAGCGATAGTGGTTTCCAAACCTTCGGTACGGGTTTCTACCGTTTCTTTGGTAACTTGAATCTGTTCGTCCAACGCCAACAACTGATAATAGGTAGATGCAATATTTGCAACCAATCTGCTTTTTACTGCTTGATGCGCGGCCACCGTTTGAAGGTAAGAAGCTTCCGAAGCACGTTTGCTACTTCGTATTTTTCCCCAGATATCTGCTTCCCAAGAAAGTCCGCCGGAAATTTCAAATTGATTTGCAGATGAAATCTCTCCCCCATATTGACTGCTTGCGGAAAACTCCTGATGCGCTGCACTCGCATTTAAGTTTAAGGATGGCAAATATCCTGCTTTTCCTTGCTTTACGTATGCTTCGGCAATTGCAATTTGTTGTAGAGCAATCCGAATATCCATATTGTTGTTAAGGCCTTCCTCGATATATCCTTGAAGGATTGGATCTGTGAAAATTTCTTTCCAAGAAACGGTAGCCATAGACAAACTATCTTGCGGCAATTGGTCTGTACGGAATCTTTCAGATTCAACAACGTTTTCGGGCCTTGAATACTCTTTTGCTACAAAACAAGATTGAAGGGACAAGAAGACAAGAGTCAACCCAACTCCTTTTATAAATTTCATATACTTATTTCTTTTAGATTTCATCCTCAGTTTCTTTAATAACGATAACATCCGGTGTCTTGTTCATTTTATCTTGCAACCATTGGAAGAAGATGTATAAAATAGGAATAACAAAAACTCCGAATATGGTACCGATAAGCAATCCACCAACGGCACCTGTTCCTATTGCTCTGTTTCCTCTTGCTCCAATTCCTGATGCGAATACCAACGGCATCAATCCTACGATAAAGGCAAGGGAGGTCATCAAGATAGGTCGAAGTCTAGCTTTTGCTCCTTCATAAGCAGCTTCCGTTCGCGTAAAGCCATGTCTTCGTCTTTGGAGGGCAAATTCCACAATAAGAATGGCATTTTTCGCCAGAAGTCCAATAAGCATTATGAGCGCAATCTGGAAGAACACGTTATTTTCCAATCCAGCCGCTTTCGTAACCATATAGGCTCCGAAAACCCCAATTGGCACTGAGAATATTACTGAAAATGGAATTAGATAACTTTCATATTGCGCAGCCAAAATGAAGTATACAAACAGGATAACCAGAATGAAAATAAATGTAGTTTGGCTTCCTGCGGAAATTTCTTCACGTGTTAAACCAGAGAAAGCAATGGAATAATCTTGCGGCAAAGCAGTTTCACTAACTTCTTGAACCGCCCTAATTGCATCCCCTGAAGAGTATCCTGGCGCAGCGGCACCATTCACACTTGCTGAATTAAACAGGTTGAATCGCGTTACTGACTGTGGGCCGTAAACTCTTTTCAGACTAATAAACTCGGTGATGGGCGCCATTTCATTTTGGTTATTCCTTACAAACATTTGATCCAAGCTTCCTACGGTTGCTCTATCCTCAGGTAGGGCCTGTACAAATACACGATATTGTTTTCCATATCTGGAGAAATCGGCTGTATATATACTTCCAATATATCCCTGTAAAGTTGTAAGAATTGCACTTACGCTAATTCCAGCTTCTTTCGTTTTGGCAATATCTACGTCAATTTCATATTGCGGATAGTCTGTGTTAAATGAAGACTGAGCATACATAATTTCTGGTCGCTGCATCAATTCCTGTAGATAATTCTGGGTAACGGCACTGAGGTCATTAAAACTTCCTCCCAGTCTATCCAGAACCTTCATTTCAAACCCTGACGAAATTCCAAAACCTGGAACACTTGGAGGTTGGAAGAATAGGATTTTTGCATCGGGAATGGTAGCGGCAATTCCGAATAGTCGACCTATAATTGCTTCGACGGATTTGCTATCTTCTTTCCTTTCAGACCAGTTGTCGAGTTTTATAAAGCTTATTCCGTAGTTACTTCCGGAACCGCTTATAATACTAAATCCATTTACCAAGGAAACATCGCTTATCCCTGGAATATCTTTTATTTTTCTTTCCAATTCGTTGGTTACTTCAACCGTTCGGTCAAGCGAAGCACCTGCAGGAAGCTCAATATTTGCAAATATCAATCCTCTGTCCTCATCTGGAACGAAACCTGTAGGGGTTGTATTTGAAGCCCAAACAATTCCGCCCACACAAATGGCTAGGAATAGAACCGTGATCCATTTATGTTTGTATAAAAAGCCTAAGGATCTTACGTATTTATGGGTTGTAATAGTAAAGGCAGTGTTGAATTTACTGAAGAACCTGCCCATTAAATTTTTCTTTTCCACCTCTTTATCGTGCGATTTAAGAAAAATGGCACATAATGCTGGACTTAGGGTAAGAGCGTTTACTGCCGAAATTGCAATGGCCACAATTAAAGTTACCCCAAATTGTTCGTAAAAGACACCAGTTGGGCCCGTGATAAAGGTTACGGGAATAAATACCGCGGCCATCACTAGGGTAATGGAAATAATAGCTCCCGTAATTTCATCCATCGCGCTATGGGTTGCCTTTAAAGCATTCTTTTCTCCTTCCTCTAGTTTCGCGTGGACTGCTTCCACAACAACTATCGCATCATCCACCACAATCCCAATTGCAAGAACAAGGGCGAATAGAGTTAATAGGTTTATAGAATATCCAAAAAGATTCAGGAAAAAGAACGTTCCAATAATTGAAACCGGTACCGCAATTGCCGGAATTAATGTTGAACGGAAATCCTGGAGAAAGACAAATACAACGATAAAAACCAATATAAAGGCTTCGATAAGCGTGGTGATTACCTTGCTAATTGAGGCTTCCAAAAACTCATTGGAGTCGAAGTTTACAATATAATTAACTCCCTTGGGGAAGTCTTTCTGCATTTCTTGGATCTTCTCATGAACTGTTCGGATTATTTCTTGTGCATTTGAACCCGCAGTTTGATATACGGCCATACTCACCCCCGGATTTCCGTTTGTAAACGAAATGGAGCCATAGTTTTGGGCATCCAATTCTACATCGGCAACATCCTTTAAAGTCAAGAATTTTCCATTTCCCAAAGATTTAATTACGATGCCCTCATATTCTGAAGCTTCTTTATATCTTCCACTATACGTAAGAACATATTCAAAGGATTCTGCATTGTTTTGTCCCAATGATCCGGCTGCGGCTTCTCTACTCTGTTCACGGATTGCAGCGGTTATGTCCGAAGGTTCGAGTTTGTAGGCCGCCATTTTCTCTGGTTTCAACCAAATACGCATGGCATAATCCTTACTTCCGAAAACGTTTACGCCCCCAACTCCATTAATCCTTTTCAGCTCCGGAAGAACATTTATATTCAAATAGTTTTGAATATAGGTGCCGTCATAATCTGGATTTTCAGAGTAAACCGTAAGGAACATCAGGGCACTTGTCTGTTGTTTTTGAGTGATAACTCCAGACTGTGTTACCTCAGAAGGCAGCAATGAAGTAGCCCGTGCAACCCGGTTCTGAACGTTTACCGCTGCAATATCAGGATCTACATCTTGGTCAAAGAATACGTTGATACTAGCACTACCGTTATTACTGGCGGTAGAAGTAATATAGGTCATTCCCTCTACACCGTTAATTTGTTCTTCAATTGGTACAACAACACTCTCTAAAACGGTAGCGGCATTCGCCCCTGGATAACTGGCGGAAACCTGAACGGTTGGAGGAGCAATATCTGGGTATTGGGTAGTAGGAAGGGTGATAATACCCAGAACTCCTAATATCAATATTATAATGGAAACAACGCTCGATAAAACGGGTCGTTCAATAAATTTTCTGATCATGGTTTTTTCTTATTTGAATACTGGGTTCAATCCTTTTGCAATACTGTCAAAATCTACGGGCTGCGGAACAATTGGAGTTTGGTCTCTCAATTTTCCAACACCCTTGGCAATAATCTTGTCGCCCGGAGAAATACCATCCTTCACAATGACTAAATTATCTACCTTGTCCAAAATATTGATGGAGGCCGAGGTAGCCAAAGTATCTCCTTGAACCTTATAAACATAAGTTACGCCTTGTCGCTCATAAGTTGACATTGCTGGTACAACCGTGGCATCAGTGTATTTTGTTGGCAACTGGATTTTACCGCTGTAACCACTCGAAAGTATGTGCCCCGGATTGTCAAAAATGGCTCTAAATGAAACAGTTCCTGTTGAAGGGTTTACTTGGGGATTAATAGTTTCGATTGTTCCTTCTTCTCCATACAGACTTCCATTGGCCAAAATTAACCGGACTTTAGGGAGTTTCTTTATCTTATCTTCCATGGTTTTGCCTTCGGTAGTTTCAATAAAGTTTAGATATTCTTTTTCGTTCATAGAGAAAAACGCATAGATCTTTTCGATATCTGCCACAGTGGTAAGTGGAGTTTGGGAAGTTGGGCTCACCAAAGCTCCCTCTCTAAAATTGATCGAACCCACATAGCCATCTACAGGACTTTTTATGGTAGAATATCCAATATTTGCGGCGATTGCATTATATCCACTTTGAGCTTGTGCAAGTTTTGCTTTGGCAGTTTCCAGCTGAACATTACTGATAATATTCTTTTCAACCAGAGGTTTTAGTTTATCTACCTCAACCTGTGCGGCGGTTACATTCGCTTTTGCAGCAGCAGCATCTTGGCTTAAGGATTGGGTTTCCAATTTGAATAAGGTTTGTCCCTTTCTTACTTTTTCACCGGCATCTACCAATACACTAGTAATATATCCAGAGGTTTTAGCTCGCACTTCACTGTCCACAATTCCTTGCAGACTGGTCGGATAGGTACTATATGCAATTACTGTTTCTGAAGGCACCGTAATCACAGGAAACGGCAGGGCCTGGGGAGCTTGTTGCATCTGATTTTTATTATCACTGCCGCAGCTTGCAAAAAATAAGCAGATGCCCACTAAGCTAAGTATCAAAAAGATGAATTGTTTTTTTCTCATTAGAATATGTAATTAGTGATTTTTATGGTTTTCAATTAATTTTTGTCGGAGGTTTTTCATTAATGCCGAAGCCTGCTCTAAATAATTCAGGTACTCTTGATGGAATTCAAGATCAAATTTGTCATCGGAATCTTTTGGAAGAGTTTCGTTTATTTCCTTTTTATAGTTGGAAATTTCCAGATGAAGTTCTTTTTCCTCTTTCCAATTCTCAATGATCTCGTTCATTGAATTTATCATGGCATTCGGACTGAGAATAAAGTATTTTTTCCGGTCACCAGGTTTGGTGTAGTAGGTAATCCTATTGGAAGCCTGTAAGGTAGTGAGGTGGGTAAAGATGGTACTCTTACTGGCATTTAGATCTGAGACAAGATTTTCAAAAGTCTCCCCTTTTTTCCCTTTTAGAACCAAATTTGCCAGAATACGTCCTGCCAAAGGAGCCAGTTGTTCCTTGTGCTCCAGATGCACTCCCATTTTTTCAATTAATCTTTCTTTTTTATTCACGAGTGATTGTCTAAAATATCAGAGCGCGAATATACGATTGGTTCGATAGTTTACGAACCAATTTCATGCTAAGCTTTTGTTAAAAAATTTTTTGAGGAAATTTAGTTCCTGCCGAAACGAGATGATTATGATATTTTGAAGCTATTTTAGGATTCGAATAATTTTACATCTTTCTTCCCATTTGCGTTAAAGTGAGTAAATAGTTCGTCAAAGGGCATAAAAACAGTACCTTTGCATCGAATTTTTAAAAATTATTAAAATGAAACAAACCTATTTTCTATTAATGCTTTTAGTATCCCCGATGCTAATTTTCGCCCAAACGGGCACATTAGACCCCTCCTTTGGAACAGATGGAGTGGTTACCACTGCCGTTCATTCAAATTAAAACATGGCTGAAACAACTGTCGTTCAGAGCGATGGAAAAATTTTGGTAGCCGGAACCGCCGGTACGCCATCAACCTATCAAATGGCTGTTGCCAGATATAACGAAGATGGATCTTTAGATACTTCCTTTGGCAATGACGGCACTTTGCGTTTTCCTGTTGGCTCTGTCAAATCCTTTGTGATGGATATGGCACAACAAACTGATGGCAAAATTCTTTTGGCAGGACGTACTTGGGACAACGTTACGGGTGATTTCGCCGTCGTACGTCTTAATGAAGATGGTAGCTTTGACGACACCTTTGGCACAAACGGTATTTTTCGCATTGAAACAGCAGAAACCGAAGCCTCCGAGGCTATGGCTCTATTGGACGATGGCACAATTTTAATGGTTGGTTATCAGAATGATAATTTAGCCGTGGCCAAAATCACTTCTGATGGTATTATGGACACCACTTTTGGAATGAATGGCTGGGTTGTTCTTCCCTTTGACGGGGCTTCCAGCTATGGTGACGATCTCGCCATCCAAGTTGATGGAAAGATTGTAATCTCCGGATTTGCGTTGAATGGCCAAAATCGCTTTCAAGTTGCCGCTGCAAGACTTAATGCAGATGGTTCAACTGACAATTCCTTTGGAACGGATGGCAAAGTACTTTTTAATGTAGGCGACTGGAATGATTTCGGTGAAGGTATAGCAATACAGAGTGATGGAAAAATATTGATCGGTGGCCATAAATGGATTGCCAATCTTGATCAGAGACATGATTTATTTGTAGCAAGATTGAATACAGATGGAAGCCTTGATACTTCTTATGGAACCTCTGGAGTGGCTACGGCTCGACTGGTTGATGGTGCAAACTATGCCAATGATATGGTATTGCAGGCAGATGGCAAGCCTATTTTGATGGGGTATACTATTTTTCAAAACCAAATCGATATGGCTATGGTTAGATTTGACACCGATGGAAACCTAGATTCAACCTTCAACGGAAATGGAATGGTGAGCTTTGATAATCAAGGTCGTGAAGATTACGGTTATTCAATCGCGCTTCAGGCCGATAGCAAGATTATATTGGCAGGATATTCGTATGGAGGCGGTGGCTCTGAGTTTGAGATTGCCCGTTTTCTAAATGATGAAACCGCAGGAACTGAGGATTTCCAAACTGTTGATTTTCGTCTATATCCAAACCCAGCTCGCGAGCAGTTGACCATAGAAATGGACGATGCTTCCTCAACATATCAGGTAGAAATTTATGATATGCTAGGCAAGAAAGTTTATAACTCCGAAATTCAATCAAAAGGACAGATTAATGTTTCTTCTTTGGCTAGCGGTACTTACTTGGTGAAGTTGAATTCAAATTCACAGACTTCTACGGTTCGATTTGTAAAACAATAAAAAGGACTTAGCACTTTAAGACGTAGGAAGTAAGACCGGAAAGTTTATTTCCCTTCCTATTTCCATTTCATAAAAAGAGGCCAACCTGAAATAGGAGGCCTCTTTTTTTTGACTCAAAACATTAATATCTAAAATACCGGATAAATTCAGACCATAATAATGTAGAGTATTTCAGTGATTTTTAGTTCTATGTCTTACGTCCATCAGTCCTATGTCCTTTTTAAAAAATTTGTTGAATCTCAATCCTCTCCTTCAACATATTCCCTTCACTATCTACCAGTGTCAAAATATAGCTTCCCGGTTTTGGCGAAATCGCCAATTCGTGAAAGGTTTCTGTTTTACCAATATACTCCGAATCCAAATACCAATAGACTGTAGTTTCAGACGAGCGATGGGCAATTTTAAAAATAACGTCGTTTATGTTTTCATCAAAATTCTTTGGAAGCAAAACGGTTTCATTCCGCTTGGGATAGATAAAAGCCATCAGGTTTTCTCCTTCACGTAAACAATCGGGTGCAAAAGGAGGCAGGGACTTGTATTCTGGATGAAGGGCCGCGTAATAATATTCAATGACTGGCGGCAAGGTGAACCAATTTTTTTGTTTCATTTCCGAAAGTGGGTAACAGGAAGAATTTACCCGATAATTTTCAGAAGCATTCAGGAAAACCGTTTGATGATAGGGACAAGCTTCTGTTCGAGTTCCATTTAAGGGAATCCATTCCATTTTGGTTTCCTCACAAAATAATCCCGCCAAATGACCGCTTTTGGCACAGATCTCAACTTCGACCAGTTCATCGTAAGGAATTCCGAACCAACCACTTTTGGGGAGAATATTGAGAATGTCAAACAAAACCGGGGATGCCGCTTGGATTCCTGTCAATCCCGGCCTGCCTTCTCCTGATGCATTGCCTGCCCACACCCCAATGGCGTATTTCGGCGTAACGCCAACAGCCCAAGAATCCTTAAATCCGTGACTTGTTCCTGTTTTCCACGCAATGGGTTGACTGCTGGTAAAGAATTCCCAGTTTTCCTCTCCACTGGGCCGATTTACTTTCTGCATTGCATCAAAAGTTTCATAAATGGCGCCGGCATTCCAAACGGGAGCTGTGGTTCGGATATTTCCAAAAGGAATTTCAGAATGGCCTTTCACATAAAAAGGTTCCACAAATTCATTTTCCCGGTATTCGCTGGAAGAATTGTTGAAGTAATTGAGCGTGGAAGCCATTCCCGCATACGCTTTGGTGATATCCCATAAGCTGCTTTCTCCTCCTCCCAAAATCATTGCCAGACCGTAATAGTCGGCAGGTTTGTCAATCGCTTTTTGATTGGTCTTTTTTAGAATATTATAAAATCGCTGAAACCCGAACTCCCGAAGCATCCGAACTGCAGGGATATTTAACGAACGTGATAATGCCACACTTGCTGGCACCGCGCCATTGAATTTTTTGTCGAAATTTTCTGGAGAATATCCATTGACCGAAGTAGGAATATCCGCCACTAAAGTATTTGGAAGGATTTCACCTGCATCCAACATTGAAGCAAAGAGAAAAGGCTTTAAAATGCTTCCCGTATTTCTGGGTTTTTCGATGATATCCACAAAATTATTATGGTCAAAAGTAGTGGGTGAATTGCCTACATAAGCCAAAATCTCTCGGGTATTTACGTCCATTACCAAAACTGCAAGATTGTGGATTTGATTTTGAGCTAGAATGTAATGATGCTCTTTTACTATATGATTCACTTTATTTTGAAGTGAAAAATCAATGGTAGTTTCAATACGTTTCCCCGGATATTCTTTCCTGATTTTTTCTGTGAGATGAGGTGCGAATTCTGGTAATGCCTGGGGTTTTCCAGGAAGTTTTTCTTCCAAGGCCAATTCGTAAGTGGTTTTATCAATTACTTTCTTCTGAAAAAGTTTTAATAATAAAGCATCTCTTTTTTGTTTTAAAATGGCTTCGTTTTTCCCTGGAAATATAAGGGAAGGCGCATTCGGAAGAACAGCCAAAGCCGCCGATTGTCCCCAACTCAATTCGCTGGCGGGAATCCCGAAATATCGCCACGAAGCAGTTTCCAGTCCCACCACATTTCCCCCGAACGGGGCGTAAGAAGAATATAAATTCAAAATAGATTTTTTGCTATAGCCTGCTTCCAAACGTGTTGCCTGAAAGATTTCCACTAATTTTTCAAAATACGTTCGGTGTTTGTTTTTTCTTGAAAGTCTAATGACTTGTTGTGTAATCGTACTTCCCCCACGACGAGGTTTCCCGTTGAGGTTATTCCAAAGCGCTTTTGAAATGGAAACCGGATTAAAGCCAGGATGCCAATAAAAATGTTCATCCTCAAAATAAAGGACACACTTCTCAAAACGCGCCGGAACCGAATCCAGTTGCGGAAACCGCCATTGGCCATCATCGGCAATCCTCGCCCCCAGCATTTGTCCGTTGCTGCTTTCGGCGACGGTGGCGGTGGGTACATTGAATAGAGGTGATGGAAGACAGAACAGCCAGAGCAGAAATAAAATAAGCAGGAGGCTGAGTTTTATTTTGTGGGTTTTGAGGAAGGGATATAGAGCAGGAGATTTCAACTTAAGTTTACGATTAATTAAACCGACGTTTGTCAGTCTGAGCCTGTCGAAGACCCTTTACGTTCATCTGGATTGCCATATTGAGAATAATTTTTTGAAAGTTCAACAAGATATTGAAGTTTCCCTTCTATTAGCGCAATCTTTTTTCTTTTTGACCATCCTTTTATTTGTTTTTCAAGTCTTATGGCCTGTATTGGTCTTTTACTTTCGTGATACCACTTTAACTCCAGAGGTCTCCTTTTGAAGGTATAGCATTCCTTATTAACTCCTTTGTTATGCTCAAAAAGTCTTCTATCCAAATCATTCGTCATTCCAGTATAGAAGGAGCCATCTGAACAAAGGAGAATATAAGTATAAAAAGTCTTCATTTTTGAGTTGTGGAATACGGGAGAACAAGCTAAAGTTAATAAATATTCTGAACGATTTTTCTCTTACTAAATGCAATTCTTCCAGCTTCGACGCTTCGTCAGGCTCAGCGTTACAAAGTGGATAAGAATTTATTGTAGCTTAAAGTCAGGAGTTTGTCTAATGTCAGTCTGAGCTTGTCGAATGTCAGTCTGAGCTTGTCGAAGACCACATCCCCTTATTTCTAGCATAATACGAATTGTCATACATCCCCTCAACCTGTGTTCCCGGCAAATAATATGTTCCAAGATAGGATGCATTCAATTTAACCGTGAAAGTCCTAGTCTCATTTTTATCCAAATCGAAAAAGAAATTTACCCTGTCATCCCGAATATCGGTATAGCGTGCATTTCCGCTTGCACCGCCACCGAGTTCGGTGAAACTGGTGTTGACGATTTCCCATCCGCTTGGGAAGATTTTCGTTAAAGCCACATTCCTTATTGCATTGTTGGAAGTGTTGGTGACGCTCACTTTTGCTATGATCTCTGTTCCTTGTCGCAAATTGGTAACGTCCAATACTTTTCCAGCACCATCCAAGTACCGCGATTTGATGGAAAGGTTGCGCTGTTCGGCCATTTCATCACCAAGAGGTAATTTTCCGGTTTGTGAAAGGGTGACGTAAACCACATTTCCTTTTTTATTGGTAACGGTTACCGAGTTGCTTCCCATTGTAAATGAAAGATCCTTCTGCACCAAAGCTTTATCGCTTTTTACTTCTTCCGTTTTACCATTTTTGGTAAATGTGAGTTCCATTGCTTTTCCGCCACTTTTTTCAACCATTTTTGCCAGTGCCAAAAGCGCATAGGCCGTTTCCTGGGTGCTATACCATCGATCCATTCCTAAATCCTTGGCTAGGGACAAGGCCAAATCCCGCTGTTTTGGATCGTCCAAAAGAACCATAGTTTCCAAAGCCATTGCCTTATTTCTAAAGGGGGAACCATAAGTATAGGTATCCGATTTTTGGGGTACGAAATTGATATTTGCCGTTTGTGCAATTTCCTGCGCTACGTTTTTCTTTCCCGCCAAAGCATAGGCCGCTGCCAATCGCCATTTGGCGTCATTGCTGAGTTCCTTACTTTCGCGAAGTCGGTTCATCGCAGCCAATTCAGGTTTTCCTGCAAGAGCCAAAGTGTAAAGTCTATACGCCTGAACCAAACTGGAATTGTAAACCGCATAGGAATTTCGCCATTGTCGCGCTGCATTTTGCTGGAATGATATCCAATTGCTCATAAAACTAATTGGCAAAGCATATCCTTTTTGTTGGGCCTCCAGCATAAAATGACCCGCGTAATTGGTCGTCCATTCATCAGTTTCGCGTTCCCCTGGCCAATAAGCAAGACCGCCATTGGCGGTTTGGAATCTATTCATCCGTTCGATTGCCGCTTTTACGTTTTTCTCCATTTGCTGCTTTTTGTCGAAGGTGATATCAAAAACATCCGCCAAATACAACTGTGGAAAAGCTGCCGAAGTAGTTTGCTCCAGACAACCATAAGGATAATGGATCAAAAATCTCATCCGTCTGCTAAAATCCATTGGAGGCAAAGTGGAAAACTCTAATGTAGCGGAATTGCTTCCCGGCACACCGAAAGTTTCAAAATCGATGGTTTGGGAAGAATTGGCTTCCAAAATATAATTCGTTGATTTTTGTGAAATCGGATTCGGATTTACCACGTCAATTTCAACCTTATAGGAAGCATTCTCGCCATTTCCGGAAGCCAAAACCTCAATGGTTTGGAACCGCATCTGTCACGTTGAGCGCAGTCGAAACGTCAAATTCGAAATTCACAATCTGTTCTCCGGGAGAATTAAATGAAATGGTTTTTGAAGTTCCATTCACCGGTTTCAAAGCATCTCCCGTTTTTACGGAAATGGAAACATTTTTCACTTTATTTTCCATTGCGAAAACGGTCACTGGAAGCGTAACGGTTTCTCCCGGTGATAATTTCCGCGGAAGCGATGCCAGCACCATCAATGGTTTACGGACGGGCGTGGTTTTTTCCGCATTTCCATACGCGCCTTTTGAGTTATCGCCGGCAATGACCATTGTGCGAACGGAACCGACATAATTCGGCATCATTATTTGATGGGTGGCAGTTTTTCCAGCGCCGAGTTCAAATGGGCCGAGATATTTCACCACGGGTTTAAATCGGTCCGCCTTTCTGTTTTTTGCTCCCAAGGCTTCATCGCCACCCCCAATTGCGTAAATATTGTCCACACTGCCGGAATAAGAACCAATGACGTAATCAAACATATCAAAGGTTTTAACCCCTAAGGCTTCGCGACTGTAGAAAGCTCCGTGAATGTCTGGTGTTTTAAAGCGGGTCAAATCCAAAAGTCCCTCATCAACAACCGCCAAAGTATAGGTCATTGATTTTTTATTTTCTTCTGAAACTTTTACGGTAAAAATTTCCTCTGGCTTTAAAACTTCAGGCATCGTTATTTTTGGATGAAGGACAGTAGAAGGATCCTCGACAGTTAGCGGAATTACTCCATAAAGCCGCATTGGCAAATCGTTTTTGGTCTGGCTATGCGGTTGAAGCAAGGAAATGTTCACATAAATATTTGGAGCCATTTCCTTGGTGATTTTAATGGTAGCTTGGGTTTCACCTTTTTTGGTTTCAATCCATTGCGTTTCCAAAACTTCGGTACCGTTTTCAACACTCACTAAAGCTCTCCCTTCACTTCCAGAAGGAAAAGTGATGGAAGCAGTTTCGCCAACCATATATTTCTCTTTATCCGAAGAAAAGACCAACATTTTGGCACTTTCGGCATCGCCATCGCTGGGGCGTTGCCACCAGTTTTTATAGAAATAAGCTACCCGGCCCGTGGCGTGTCCCGATTGTTTATCGATTACGCGAATCAAATATCTTCCTCCCTCTTCATCGGGAATGTTGACATTGAATTTTCCCTTTCCGTTTCCGTCGGTTGTCAGAGTGAAGTTTTTTACAGGTCGATGGACAGTGGAGTTTTCATAGGTGGAAAGATTGTCCTGTCCACGATTCCACCACCAACGCCATTCAATCTGAAACACTTTTACTTCCAATTCGCGATTGCCAGTTGGCTGACCTTGGGCATTGACGGTTACCACGTCAAACGAAGTGTTTTCATCGGTATAATAGGTGCCATATTCACGAGCTTCCGGAGATTTTAATCCTACGAAATAGGAAAATGGCGCCATTTCCTTGGTAAAAACGTCTATGGAAAAATCGCCGCCACCTTCATATACTTTAGTCAGGAAAGTAGCTTTCAGCATTCCCGGCGCATTTTTCCCGACTTCCAGATTTTTGCTGAATGAAGTACTTCCTTCCGAAGAAAGTTTAGTGTCTAGAACGGGAATTTCAACTTCATCAAAACTTCTAACCGGATCGATAAAATTGTATTGAGGATATTTGGGGAATGAAGAATTACTTGCGCGAAGGGTCGCAGTCATATCGATTTTCAAATCCCGAGCGGGCGAGCCGTGAAGCCACATTGCGCTGGCAGTTCCGTTAACAGGTTTTGTGGCGTCCAGGATTTCGTCGTCAAAATCGAGTTTAATTTTGAGACGGTTGGGTTTTATTGTTGCCACTTTTAATGTGTGGCTGAATTGTGCGCCACCAAGAGTGATGGTTGCGTTCCAATTTCCGGTTGGGGCGGATTCGTCGGTTTTTATGGGGAAATAGTAAAAATTCCCGGTCCCCCTGGCCCCCTGGCACCCCTCCGCCTGCGGCACCTCCCCTAGAAGGGGAGGAGGTGGAGCTCCTGTTTAAAACTGTGCGTTGAACCAATTTTCCTCGGGCGTCGGTTACTGCTAGAGTGACGGGATGGTCTTTTGGAAGTGGATTGGCATTGTCGTTAAGGACAAAAGTTAGGTGGATGCTGTCCCCGGGACGGTACACGCCGCGTTCGGTGTAGGTATAGCCTTTCAGTCCCCTTTGGAGCTCTTTCCCTGATATATCAAAGTTACTCATTGACAAGGCATTGCCATCTTCCAATTTTACATAAGCATAATTTTTTCCTTTTTGGGCCACGGCAAAGGCCGCATTTTTGTTGCTGTCGTAAATAACCTTTCCATCACTATCCGTGGAAACACTTTCAATAATCTGTTTTTGATAATTGTAGAGATTGATTTCCACTCCACCTTCCGGCTTTGCGGAAATCAAGTTTGTGGCAAAAAACTGGTAGGAACGGTTGTTTCCTTTCTTCACAATCAATCCCAGATCGGAACCCAAAATATTTGCAGTTACAACCCGCTCGTCGTTGTAATATGCAGGATGGCATGGATTGTCTTGTTCTTCCCAATTGTACGTATAGGTTCTCCAGCGATAAATTTCGTTGTCCCAATAACGCTGTTCGCGGATTTCTTCATCTTCGGAAGAATCCGTTGCGTAATAAGGATCTTGCTCATAATAATCATCTTCGCCCTCCTCATCTTCTTCATTGATCTCTTTTTCCGAAGTTAGAGCGGAACAATCATAAGTGATATAATCTCTTTTAAAACTGAGTTCAAGTTGATAGATGGCACCCGGATCGGCATTGAAATATTCTGAAAGATTGATGGCATAGGCTTTCCAACTGCCATCATCACTAAGCCCTTCGGATTTTAAGTCGATGGTTTTTTTGGCAATTCGCCTTCCTACACGGCGAATATCGTAAGTGTCGTTGTCGTTTAAATTATAGCTTTGAAGAAACTGCAATACATTGTCCTGGTAAATTTTGATCACTCGAACATCGACTTTGGAAAGGTTTACCGCCTCAAAATAAACCGGCGTGGAGGTGGAATTTGGAAGAATAACGCCTTTTGAAATCATTCGAACCGCTGGTTTTATTGCTTCAAAAGAAATCAGCTCCGAAAATTCCTTTTTGAGACCAATGCCCTCGGTGTTTTTGATTCCCCGGAAAACATTCACTTTTACGTCTCCAACAACTCTATTCGGCGGATAAACGTTTAGCACGTTTCCGTCCACCTCATAACGCAGGTCCTTAGTGTTTTCAATGGCAACCAAACCAGCGAAATCCTGATTGGCCATCAACGGATCGGAAAAGTTTATACTGAGCAAAGCCTGTGGCGCAGGAGTGCTCTTTACATTCAAAATAGTAAAATTGTTCTGTCCGGGAATTTTAAATGTGTTTTCTCCCTGATTTTCTGCACCGATGGCTTTTCCTTCCCATTTGATAAGGATTTCGGAATCCTCTATCTTTCGACTTATGCTGTCAATGGTAAAATTGAAAATCTGTCCTGCAGTCGCTTCTGCGGGCCATTTCAGTTTTAGAGCTTTTCCATTTTGAGAGGCAGAAACCAATTGCTTTGCTTTTTCGGGCACTATGACATCCGAAGACTCAATGGAACCTTCCAAATATTGCCATTCTTTGGAATAAGACTGCAAGTTTCCAAGGTCGACCTTAAAGTTGGGCTTAATAGTCTTAAAACTGAAAGTGTAGGTTTTGAATTCCTTTGAAATATCGTCGTAAAGCTTATTCAGTTTTACGGTTACCACATATTCGGTGTCCGGCTTTAAGTTTTCCGAAGGGACAAAAATAAGGGTATTGCCATTTTCAATTACCAGCTTTCCATCGGTTTTGGGTGAAATTTTCAAATAGTCATCGGCTTTGAGCTCTTGGGTCATTTCGAACTGCTCGAGTGGCCTCGTTAAGCCGACTTTAATATCTGTGGTGATGGATTTATTGCCGTAGGTGTTGTAGGAAATATAGTCCTTGAATTTAAAAAGGTTGTCTGTTTCAGAATGCTCTTTCTTGTCTTTGCAGGAAGAAAACAGAAGGACTAGAGTGAGAATCAGTAAACGATGAAATACTTTCATAAAGGAGTCTGTTAGGATGATTTAAATGTAAGGGAAAAATGGATGTCTTGCAATTGGTGTTCCAGAGGTGGTTTTCTATTCATTCTCCTTATAAATCCCAATCACCAATTCCCCTTTGGAATTCATAGAAGCCCGATACATTCCAGCGGTATTGAATTCCATTGCTACATTTCCATCTTTGTCTATTGCTACAATACCGCCATCGCCTCCAAGGGCTGGGACTTTTTTTTGGATAACTTCCTTGGCGGCATCCTGGAGTGTCATTCCTTTATATTCCATTAATGCGGAAATATCATAAGCTACTACCAAACGTATAAAATACTCTCCCCATCCGGTTGATGATACTGCGCAAGTGGCGTTATTGGCATAAGTTCCGGCACCGATTATTGGTGCATCGCCAATGCGGTTCCAGCGTTTGTTGGTCATTCCGCCGGTTGAGGTTCCAGCGGCGAGGTTTCCGTATTTGTCCAGTGCGGCACAACCAACAGTGCCGAACTTAGAATCTTTGATAAAAGGATCCTCAAATGATACTTTTTTACTTTCTTTTTTCTCCAAAATTTGTTTTAAGGATTCATATCTACTTCGAGTGAAGAAATAGGAAGTATCCATCATTTTATAGCCCTGGCTTCTGGCGAATTCTTCAGCGCCTTCCCCATATAACATTACGTGATCGCTTCTATCCATCACATCACGGGCAAGGTCAATGGGGTTTTTAATGTGACGAACACCTGCCACTGCGCCAGCATTCAGCGTTGCCCCATCCATAATGGAAGCATCGAGTTCATTTCTCCCTTCGTGGGTAAAGACCGCCCCTTTTCCCGCATTGAAAAGTGGGGAGTCTTCCATCACATTTATAGTGTGGGTCACCGCATCCAAAGAAGTCCCTCCATTTTTAAGGATTTCATATCCTGCGGATATCGCTTCTTTCAATTTTTCTTTATACGCGTTTTCTAAAGAATCACTCATGTTTTCTTTCAAGATGGTTCCCGCTCCTCCGTGGATGACGATTCCAAAGTTTTCTTTGGGTTTAGAACTATTTTCAGGAGAATCTACCTTTTCTGAAATCGGTTCTTTCCCGTTTTCACAAGCTATCAAAAAGGTAATTGCAAATAAATATAATAGTATATTCTTCATAATCTTAGGTTTGGACTATTTTGTACAACGGAAATTGGATGCTGGATTAATTGAAAAGTCCTCGATTCTGATTACCAAAGTTGAAAAATCGTCTTGTTTCTTTTTCTCAAAACTGGTTTCTATAATATTTCTTTCCTCTTTAATCCTTTTTCCCGTATTTTTACTAATCTGATAAATATACAACAATGGCTATTAAAAAACCTTTCAACCTGAAAAAGTGGATAGAAGAAAATCGTGACAAGCTAAAACCACCAGTTGGGAATAAGAATCTCTATGTGGATTCTGATGATTATATCGTGATGATCGTGGCTGGGCCTAACGCTCGGAAGGATTATCATTACAATGAAACCGAAGAACTTTTCTATCAGTTGGAAGGAAATATACAAGTTGCCATTCAAGAAAATGGTGAAAAACAGGTTATGAAATTGGGCCCCGGGGATATGTATCTTAATCCAGCAAAAACCCCTCATTCTCCTGCCAGAAGCGAAGGTTCAATCGGTTTAGTAATTGAAAGAAAGCGTACGGATTTAAAAGGAGAGGACGGCCTGTTATGGTTTTGCGACAATTGTAATCATAAATTGTATGAGGTTTATTTCCCTTTAAGTGATATTGAAACCGATTTTTTAGAGCACTTCAAACATTTTTATAATAGTGAAGAACTACGAACCTGTGATAAATGTGGAACGATAATGGAAACGGACCCGCGGTTTACAACTTAAAAGTTTGGGGATGGGAAAAAAGGGAAAAAATTTGAAAAGAGAAAAGAAAAGTGTAAATTTGAACTATGAAAAGATTAAGTTTATACTGTCATGAAAAAGTCCTATAAAATACCCCGAAGTGCGGATTATGTGAAAGAAGCTCCTACCAGTTTTTATGATGGGAATTTAGCGGTGCCACTTGTAGATTTAACTTCCTATCAGAAAATGCAAATCGTTCGTGATGGAATCACCAAATCGTATCTCGCCAAACTAAAGGAAGAAACTTCCCTGGATTATGATGCCTTAGCTCAGGCCTTGAGCGTTACCCGTTCTACCCTTATCAATAAGAAAAACGATCAACGTTTCAATGATCATGTTAGCGAGCGCATTATTGCTGTTGCCGAGCTCTATTCTTTTGGTTACGAGGTTTTTGAAGACAAGGATAATTTTAATAATTGGATGTTTGCGCCAAATCAGGCACTTTCTGGGGCCAAACCATTTGAATTGATGGACAATCAATTTGGGCGTGAGGAAATCAGAAATCTGATCGGAAGGATTGCGCACGGTGTTTTTTCCTGATTATGAAAGTTTACCGACTCACCAAAACCCAATATGCCGAGGATGTAAAAGGAACAGGCTCCAAACTTTATGGCGGAAGATGGAACCATATCGATTTTCCCTGTATTTATACTGCCGAAAGTCGCGCGTTGTCAATCCTTGAATATGCAGTAAACATTCATGTGGACTTTATTCCACGTGCATTAAGCATCTGTGTCTTCGAACTTGACGACACAAAAATACATGAATTGGAAGAAGCCGAGTTACCGGGAAATTGGCGACAAACCCCGGCACCAAAGTCTACCAAGGATTTTGGAACCAGACTTTTAGAAGAGCAAAGTCCTATTATAAAAATACCCTCTATCATCATTCCTTCTGAATTCAATTTTATATTAAATCCCTTGGCTCTTGGAAAAGCTTTTGAATTGATTGAGACCACTGATTTTATTTTTGATCTAAGAATCAAGAATAACAAAAAATAATTTTAAAAGTTGTTTCCGGCTTTTCTTCAGCACTAAAACTGTTGGTGAGCACCTTCAAATGCACCTTTTTAAATTTACATTATTTCCCTGTAAGTATTTATGCAATATCCAGTTCAGAATTCGGATGCATTTTGGGTTTCCCTCTTTTTGATGCTGACAAGGTAAAACAGTTCAAACCTTTTGCAGTTTAAAAGAATTCCCTTTCAAATTTTGTACCTTTGCAAAACATTTTTTTAGAATATTAAAATATAAGATTTATGCAAGCAACGACAACTTCCTTCGGAATAGAAGAAGCTTTGGAACAGTTAGGGATCAAAGAAATAAATAATGGAACTTCCACGGGAAGTGATTGGTTTTCAAATGGCGAGGAAATATCTTCCTTTTCACCGGTTGATGCCGAGCTTATTGGAAAAGTAAAAACCACTTCCAAAGAAGACTACGAAAAAGTAATGCAAACCGCTACCGAGGCTTTTAAGACTTGGAGAATAAAACCAGCGCCACAACGGGGTGAAATAGTTCGTCAATTTGGAGAAGAGCTTAGAAGATTGAAAGAACCTCTTGGAAAATTGGTTTCTTATGAAATGGGGAAAAGCTATCAAGAAGGTCTTGGCGAAGTTCAGGAAATGATTGATATCTGTGATTTTGCAGTGGGACTTTCGAGGCAATTGCACGGATTGACAATGCATAGTGAGCGTCCAGGACACAGAATGTACGAACAATATCATCCACTTGGAGTTGTTGGAATTATTTCCGCATTTAACTTCCCAGTAGCCGTTTGGGCTTGGAATACAGCTTTGGCTTGGGTTTGTGGAGATGTTTGTGTTTGGAAACCTTCAGAAAAAACTCCTTTGACTGGAATTGCTTGCCAAAAAATCGCAGCAAAGGTTTTTGCCGATAACGATTTGCCAGAGGGAATTTCTTGTTTGATTAACGGTGATTATAAAGTTGGTGAATTAATGACAAATGACGGTAGAACCGCTTTAGTTTCAGCAACAGGATCCATCAGAATGGGGAAAATCGTTGCGCAAGCAGTTGCAAAAAGATTAGGAAAATCCCTTTTAGAACTCGGTGGAAATAACGCCATCATTGTAACTCCTGATGCCGATATTAAAATGACAGTAATCGGTGCCGTTTTCGGTGCTGTTGGAACTGCAGGTCAACGTTGTACTTCAACCAGAAGATTGATTATCCACGAAAGTATTTACGACAAGGTAAAAGATGCAGTTGTTGCTGCTTATAAGCAATTGAAAATTGGAAATCCATTAGATGAGAAAAACCACGTGGGACCTCTTATTGACAAAGATGCTGTAAAGGCATACCAAGCTGCTCTTGATAAAGTTGTTGAGGAAGGTGGAAAAATCATCGTTGAAGGTGGTGTTCTTGAAGGAGAAGGTTTCGAAAGCGGATGCTACGTAAAACCAGCCATTGCCGAAGCTAAAAACAGTTTTGAAATCGTTCAGCACGAAACTTTCGCTCCTGTACTTTACTTGATTAAATACAGTGGTGGCGTCGAAAATGCCATCGATCTTCAAAATGGAGTGGTACAAGGTCTTTCATCTGCAATAATGACCAACAACTTGCGTGAAGCAGAGCGTTTCCTATCGGTTCAAGGATCTGATTGTGGAATTGCAAATGTGAATATTGGAACTTCCGGTGCCGAAATTGGTGGTGCTTTTGGAGGTGAAAAAGAAACAGGTGGCGGCCGCGAAAGTGGAAGTGACGCTTGGAAAGTATATATGAGAAGACAGACAAATACAATCAACTATACTACTGAGCTGCCATTGGCGCAAGGGATTAAGTTTGATTTGTAAGTCCCCTCCCAACCTCCCCCGAGGCGGAGAGGAGTTAAAAAAGTAAAACCCCAAAGGTCTCTGAGACCTTTGGGGTTTGTTTTTCGTATTAAATCAAAACTCCAATTCCACTAAATGCGGACAGTGGTCGCTGTGAAGGGCATAAAAAAGTCCCCCTAACCCCCAGAGGGGGAAATTGGCTGAGAGAAAAATTACCTTTCAAGTTTATAAACCCGTGAGATTTTTTGTATTAAATCAAAACTCCAATTCAACCAACAGCGGACAGTGGTCGCTGTGCATAGCATCGGTAAGTCCCCCTAGCCCCCAGAGGGGGGAATTGGTATTAAGCTAAAACCCCAAAAGTATTGCGGAGAATGAAGCAATCTCTCTGGGGTTTGTTTTTTATATCAAAACTCCAATTCAACCAACAGCGGACAGTGGTCGCTGTGCAGCGCATCCTTTAAAATAACGGCTCGTTTCAAATTTTCCCTTAAAGGGTCGGCAACCAGATTATAGTCAATCCGCCATCCTTTGTTATTGTTCCGGGCATTGGCCCGATAGCTCCACCAAGTATATTGATGGGGTTCTTTGTTGAAATGCCTAAAACTGTCCACAAATCCACTTTTCATAAATCTGTCCAACCATTCCCTTTCTACAGGTAAAAATCCTGAAACATTTGCGTTTCTGATAGGATCGTGAATATCGATAGCTTGGTGACAGATATTATAATCGCCACAAACTACCAAATTTGGAATTTCTACTTTTAAATTATCTATATATTCTTGAAAATCGGCCATATAGGCAAACTTGTGTTCCAACCGATTTATGTTTGTTCCACTTGGCATATACAGGCTCATGACTGATACGTCGTCAAAATCAGCACGAATATTTCTTCCTTCAAAATCCATGTAGTCAATGCCGGTGCCGTATTCCACGTGATTTGGTTTTATTTTGGAGAGGATGGACACGCCACTATATCCTTTCTTTTCTGCACTGTACCAATAGTGATACGGATATCCTGCATTTTCAATTTCGGCAATTTCAACTTGGTCAAAATTGGCTTTGATTTCCTGAAGGCAAATTACATCAGGATCTGCGGCCTGTAACCATTCAATAAAACCTTTTCGCATTGCGGCCCGGATCCCGTTTACGTTGTAAGAAATTATTTTCATATTTATAAATAGATATTTTTTTTCGAAATTTTTAATCGAAGGCAAAATTACTCAATATAATTAAAGTGGTAAATTTCAGTATATTGTCTCTATAACTAACTGTATATTAGCAACTTCGTAATATTGCAATATTACTTTTCTCTTTTGAATTAAATCAAACTTTGAGGTCAATCCCATCCCATTTTCTCCAATTGAGTTATTTCTAAAAGCAATCTCCTTTTATTTACTTTTGACACAATCCCAACGTTTGTAAGATGAGGTTTTGGTTTCAACGAAATAAAACCGATACTGTTAAGTTGTATAGTTGATGAAGTACCTGCTGCTTGTGTTTTTTCTTTTATTGACCTCTATCGGGGTTGCGCAGGACGTGAATTCTAATTATCGGATAAAAAAGGTGGCCGTTCGTGATACTGTAGTTCTTGACAGTGCAGGAATCAATCCAAAACGTTTTGTGATTTTGGACAATGAGGGTGAGGTACCAAATCCATTCAGTTATCGGATAGATTTTAAAAAGGGAATCGTCTTTTTTTCTGAAAAATTACAGCAACAACAGGATTCTATCACTATTGAATATTTACAATATCCTTCCTTTTTAACTCGTGATTATTATACTCTCGATCCTAAAATCATTGTGGAAAATACTGGGAGAATGGATAAGCTCTATTCACTTCAGGAAAGCACGAACAAAAATACTTTTACCCCGTTTGAAGGTTTGAACACTTCTGGAAGTATTTCGAGGGGCATTACTATTGGAAACAATCAAAATGCAGTGGTCAACAGTCAGCTGGATCTTCAGATTACAGGAAAATTGAGTGAGCAAGTTTCCATTCGCGCGTCCATTCAGGATGCAAATATTCCGGTTCAGGAAGGAGGGTATTCGCAGAGTTTAAATGAGTTTGACCAGATTTTTATTGAACTTTTTAGCGATAATTGGAACATTCGTGCGGGCGATATTGATTTGGAAAACAAGGGAAGTTATTTTGGACGATTTACCAAAAAAGTACAAGGAATTTCATTGGGTGGTACCATCAACAATGCAGATGGCTCAAAGATATCAGCCTTTGCTTCGGGAGCTTTGGTAAAAGGTGTTTTTGCCAAAAGTGAATTTGTGGGTCAGGAAGGAAATCAAGGTCCTTATAAACTGGTTGGTCCCAATGGTGAACTTTATATTCTCGTGGTTTCAGGAAGTGAACGGGTTTATGTAAACGGTCTTTTGCTGAAACGTGGTGATAACGAAGATTATGAAATAGATTATAACGCGGGCGAAATAAGATTTAATCCCACCTATCCCATAACTGCCAATATGAGGATTACGGTGGAATATCAATTTACGGACAGAAGTTATACCCGATTTATCGGTTATGGTGGAGGAAATTATTCCAGTAAAAATCTCGATTTAGGAGTGTATGTTTATTCTGAAAGTGACGCCAAAAACCAACCCTTGCAACAAAGTTTGACTGAGGAGCAGGTTGAAATATTGAAGGCGGCCGGTGACGATAAGGATAAAATGATGGCGCCATCCGCAGTACCCGACGTTTATTCTGAAAACAAAATTCTCTACAAAAAGATAATTATTAACGGACAGGATGTATTTGTTTATTCCAACAATCCAGAGGATGAACTTTATAATGTGCGATTTACCTTGATGGGAAACAATAACGGGAATTATGTTATAAGCAGCCAGAATTCCATCAGTCGAATTTATGAATACGTACCTCCGCTTAATGGAGTTAAACAAGGAAACTACGAACCCATTATTAGGTTGGATGCTCCGGAGAAATTGCAGGTTGGTGGTCTTAACGGGAGTTATCATCCTTCGAAAAAGACAAAAATCGACTTTGAGATTGCTGGTAGCAACAACGATCAGAATCTTTTTAGCGATTTGGACAACAACGACAATGATGGATTCGCTGGAAGATTGGCATTTAAACAACGTGTCTTGACCACGGCTGATACATTAAAAATAGATGCAATTGGATCTGTGGATTTTATTCAAAGAGATTTTCGGACTATTGAAAGACTTTACAATGTTGAGTTCAATAGAGATTGGAACTTAACAGATCCTCGGGGAAATCAGACTTATGTAGTTTCGGGAGTTGAGGTTTCACATCCAAAAATTGGTGGTGGACGTTATGAGTTTCAGAATTTAAATTTCTCTGAAAACTTCAATGGTTCACGCCATTTAGTTGCTTCTGAATTAAAATTTAAAAATCTACGATTGAGCACGTATGGGAGTTTGCTTAATAGTAAAGCAGATTCAATTTCAACTGAATTCTTTCGCTTGAACAACACAACTTCCTATTCTTTTGAAAAAGCTTGGGTTGGAGGAAAACTTGCTATGGAGGATAACCGCATTAAGGATGTTGCACGTGACAGTCTTTCCATCATAAGTCAGAAATTCAATGCTTACGAAGTGTTTTCTGGAATTGGCGATAGCACCAACGTTTTTGTGGAATTGGGTTATCAATTTCGGGTGAATGATAGCGTTCGTAACAAACGTTTGCAAAAGGTAAATTCATCTAACACCTATTATTTAAAATCACGGTTGATCAATACTGAAAACACTCAACTTTCGGCTTTTGCCAATTATCGAACTGTGAAATATGAACCTTTTTCTCGCACTGCGATTGAGGTTGATTCGACTATACAGGATATAATAGTACAAAAGGAAACTGAAGGGTCTTTCAATTCCAGGATTTTGTACAATCAAATGTTTTTTGATGGCGGAATACATTGGAATACAACGTTGGAAACAAACAATGGGGTGATTCCGCAACAGGAATACACTTATGTGAAGACGGATCCGGGTCAAGGAATCTATATGTGGATTGATTATAATAACAACGGAATCCAAGAGCTCGAGGAATTCGAGATAGCGCAATTTCCGGATCAAGCGGAATATATCCGGGTTCTATTGCCGAATCAGGTGTTTTTGAAAATCCGACAGAATAAGTTTAGCCAGATTCTTACATTAAATCCGCAGGCTTGGTCAAATAAGGAAGGGTTCCGAAAGTTGCTATCCTATTTTTACAATCAGACTTCCTATATTTTGGATCGAAAGGTAAAACGCAAAAATGACGGTTTCAACATTAATCCATTTAAGGATGGAGGAGACGACCAACTTGGGTTGACGCTCAATTTCCGTAATGCTCTTTTCTTTAATCGCGGAAAGCAGCATTTCACCACGAGTTATACTTATGTATCCACGTCTTCGGATAATTTATTGGCTATTGGGCTACAAAAAAATAATTTGGAAAGTCATCAATTAAATTTCAGCCATAAGTTTTGGGAAATCTGGTTGTTCAACCTAAAAGGAGCAAAAGGATCGAATGAAAGCTTATCTGAAAATTTTGAAAGCAGAAACTATCTTCTAAGGTCGTATGAGCTCAATCCAAAAATTTCATATCTGCTCAACCAACAGACTCGTTTTGATGTGTTTTATAACCTCAAAAACAATGGCAATAAGCTGGGAGCGGAGGAATTGGAACAGCGGACCTTAGGATTTTCATTTGCATATTCCAATGCGGAGAAAATATCCATCAGCGGCGAATTCAATTATATTGACAATGACTTTAGTGGTAGTGCCTTTTCGCCCGTAGCCTATCAAATGCTGGAAGGATTGCAGCCGGGAACGAACTTTACTTGGCGAGCACTTTTTCAGAAAAGAATCACAAAATACTTGGATGCAAATCTTTCCTATTTTGGAAGAAAGAGCGAAACCACCAAAACCGTCCACACGGGAAGCGTGCAATTGAGAGCTTATTTCTAAATTTATTTACTCACCTCAAGAAATTTCTCCTTCATTGTTCCCAAAGCAAAAGCACCAGCAGCAGCCGCAAAAACGGAATAATCCAATGCAGGTTTTATTCCAATGGAAAAACTCATTGATAAAGCGAAAATAAGTAGGAGAAGTCCGCTGAGATTTGCAAACAATTTTGTTTTGAAACCGATTATAAGGAAAATAGCAAAAATCACCTCTGCTACTGTTGCTATAATTGCCAATGCAGGAATTGCTGAACTCGGAAACCGCGGATTAACTATTCCGGTATATTGAACAAAGTTATCCCAGTTCCCCCACGCGGAATCCGCTTCGGGCCAAAAGCCAAACCGATCTGCCACTGCGGATAAAAATCCCGCTGCGATTGCCAATCTTAAAAATAATTTAATTGCTTTTCTCATATTCACATAAAATTACTATAAAATATCTGGCACTCGATATTTTGTTGCATATTTTATTAAGTTGATTAAATCTGGATTTGAAAGATCCTCGAAAGATCTTATTTTATAATGTCGGAATAATTTCCCATTTCCTTCCAAAATGCTTTTCGGATCTGGCAACTCCGCACCATAATTAAAACCCAGAGTGACATGCTTGGATGCCGGCATAAGCCAGCAAAAATATTCTGTCTTTTTCTTAGGGCCGGTTCCAAAACCGATATTCTTTTGCCGTATCCAGATAACCTCTACAACTTTGGGAAGTATTTTATAAATCAAGTTTCTCGTTTGGCGTGACAACTCTTTGATTTCATCCGAAAAACTTTTTATTGCCTCTTCAAATTCTTTATCATCTTTCATTTATGAACGTTTTTTAAAACTACAGAATAGAAAATTCTGGATAGTATTAAACGGAGTGATATGATCTTGCTTAAGACATTTAATTTTTTCAAACTTACTTTCCAAAAAATCTGATAAAGTCTCTTCAGAATATTGCGAAATTTCGAGTCCGCTACATTTGTTAGGCCCATCTTCTGAAAATGTGCCTAGAATCAGGTATCCACTTACTACCTTTTGGATTAGGCTCAAATAAATATTCTTTTGTTCTAGAGCAGTAAGAAAATGAAACGCCGCCCTATCATGCCAGAGATCATAATGTCTTGTGGGTTGAAATTCGGTTATATCAGAAACTATCCATTTAATCTTTTCGGCATTTTTTCCTAATCGGAGTTTTGCTCTTTCCAAAGCTTTCGATGAGATATCCAAAACTGTTATATCTGTAAAGCCTTCATCAATTAAAAAATCAACCAGTTTGCTATCTCCACCGCCAACATCAATAATACTAGCATCCTTTGGCAAATTAAAAGAATGAATAAAATCCAGAGAAGTATTTGGAACAGCTTGGGTCCAACTTACTTGATTGGGTTTTTTGGTTTCATAAACTGTTTCCCAGTGATTTTTTTGGTCGGAGGTCATATTCTTCTATTAATTTAAAATTTGAATGCTGAAAAATCCAATTGATAAAATTAATAAAAAGGGAACAACTTTAAGTTCATATTTGGCAGTCAAAAACGTTACTTCTTGAATATTTATTATCCTGTTCTGATAATTCTATTTTAAAAATTAATCCGGTCAAAATAGAATTGGGAGGAAAAAGTCTTTAAAAGTAAGATTCAAAAATCTTTTCAATATGCCGAAAGTCTGTCATTTACGATTAGAGAATGTTTTTTGGAATCAAAGGTTCTGAATATCATTTCCGTAGCTTATGTGATACTCTATATTTAAACCCATTCTAAATAGAATACAATAGGGGTTGAATGTTTGGTGTCAATGTGTATGAATCCTATTTTTGTAGGACAATTTCTGAAATAATAGAATAATGGCAATATTATCTACTTCAATAGCCAGAAAGTTTGCAATGGCACTTTCTGGGCTATTTTTGGTGTTCTTCTTAGGGCAGCACCTTACTGTCAACTTTTCATCTGTAATAGATCCAGATACCTTCAATAGCTGGTCTCAATTTATGGGAACCAATATCGTGGTTCAATGGATACTGCAGCCTATATTAATATTTGGAGTAGTTTTTCACTTTGTTATGGGCTTTGTTCTGGAAATCCGAAATCGAAATGCACGAAAGATAAATTACAAATCGTTTAAAGGGAATAGAAATTCTACGTGGGTTTCCCGAAATATGCTTCTAAGCGGTTTGGTTATTTTGGCGTTTTTGGGACTTCATTTCTACGATTTTTGGTTTCCAGAAATTAACCTGAAATATATTCAAGGCGGACCACTTGACGATACAAGATATTATACAGAGCTTGTACACAAGTTCAACGATCCCGTTCGTACAGTACTTTATTGTATTTCTTTTGTTTTATTATCGCTCCATTTATGGCACGGATTTTCATCTTCTTTCCAAAGTGTGGGATGGAACAATAAATATTCAAAAGGATTAAGATGGTTTACAAGAGCCTACGCAGTTGTCGTTCCGCTGGGATTCATTTTTATTGCATTATACCTTCATTTAAATGGAGCCCACTAAAAAATTAAAGCTATGTCAAAATTAGATTCAAAGATTCCAGAAGGCCCATTGGCCGAAAAGTGGACAAAACATAAAAATGATGTTAACCTCATTAACCCCGCCAACAAACGTAATATTGATATTATAGTTATTGGAACGGGTCTTGCCGGTGGAAGTGCTGCCGCCACCTTAGCAGAACTTGGCTATAATGTAAAAACATTCTGTTACCAAGATTCTCCACGACGTGCTCACTCGATTGCGGCACAGGGTGGAATTAATGCTTCGAAAAACTATCAAGGTGACGGAGATTCTGATTACCGACTTTTTTACGATACCGTAAAAGGTGGTGACTATCGTTCCCGCGAGGCCAACTCCTATCGTTTGGCGGAATTGTCAGGAAATATTATCGATCAATGTGTAGCCCAGGGTGTTCCTTTTGCTAGAGAATATGGTGGGTATCTGGATAACCGTTCGTTTGGGGGTGTCTTGGTCTCTAGAACTTTTTATGCTAAAGGACAAACTGGCCAGCAATTGCTTTTAGGAGCTTATGCGGCTATGAACCGTCAAATTAACAGAGGAAAAATTACTCCTTACAACCGTCATGAAATGCTTGATTTGGTTGTGGTAGATGGAAAGGCGAGAGGGATTATTGCCCGGGATTTGGTTACCGGAAAACTAGAAAGATATTCCGCACATGCTGTGGTAATTGCCTCTGGTGGTTATGGGAATGTATTTTTCCTATCTACCAATGCAATGGGAAGCAACGTTACAGCGTCCTGGAAAATTCATAAAAAGGGGGCCTATTTTGCGAATCCGTGCTATACGCAAATTCATCCTACCTGTATTCCTGTTTCAGGGGAACATCAAAGTAAGTTGACCTTGATGTCTGAATCACTTAGGAATGATGGTAGGATTTGGGTTCCAAAGAAAAAAGAAGATGCCGAAGCTATTAGAGCAGGAAAGAAAAAACCCAATGACTTATCTCTAGAAGAACGTGATTTCTATCTGGAACGTAGATATCCATCCTTTGGAAACCTTGTGCCACGTGACGTTGCCTCTCGAGCTGCGAAAGAAAGATGCGATGCTGGTTATGGAGTAAATAAAACGGGACAAGCTGTTTTTCTCGATTTTGCTTCTGCAATCGAGCGTTATGGGAAAGAGCGTGCTGTTATTCATGGTAACCATAATCCAACGACTGAGGAAATAAAAACTTTTGGAAAACAAGTTATCAAGGAAAAATATGGTAACCTTTTCCAGATGTATGAAAAGATTGTGGATGAGAACCCCTATGAAACACCCATGATGATTTACCCGGCGGTGCATTACACAATGGGAGGTATTTGGGTGGATTACAATTTACAATCTACTATTCCCGGATGCTTTGTACTTGGAGAAGCTAATTTTAGCGACCACGGAGCAAACCGATTGGGAGCTTCGGCCTTGATGCAAGGATTGGCAGATGGATATTTTGTAATTCCGTATACTATTGGTGATTATCTGGCCCAAGATATTAGAACGGGTAGAATCCCTACAGATTCCAAAGAATTTGATGAGGCTGAAAAGAATATCCAATCTATTTTGGATAAATTGATAAATAATAAGGGGAAACATTCGGTTGACTATTTCCATAAGAAGTTGGGTCACATTATGTGGAACAAAGTAGGAATGGCTCGAAATGCCCAAGGACTAACAGAAGCAATGGGAGAAATCCGAGAATTGCGAGAGGAATTCTGGAGAGAGGTAAGAGTGCCAGGAACACAGTTTGAGCTTAATGCCGAATTGGAAAAAGCCACCCGAGTAGCCGATTTCTTAGAACTTGGAGAATTGATGGCGAAGGATGCTTTAAACAGAAATGAATCTGCGGGAGGACATTTCCGTGAGGAATACCAAACCGAAGAAGGAGAAGCATTAAGAGATGATGAAAACTATATGTACGTGGCGGCCTGGGAATATACAGGCGACCCCGCTAATGAAATACTCCACAAGGAGGATTTGGTTTATGAAGAGATTGAAGTAAAGGCGCGTAGTTATAAATAGGGTTATTGGTTATTAAAGTTAATGAGTTATTAAGTTAATGAGTTATTAAGTTATTGAAGATGGGAAGTTTTCAATCTTTTGAAGAATTGGGTTGCTGGAAAGAAGCAAGAAATCTTCGAAATTTTGTAAAGGATTCAATTATTCCAAATTTTCCTTCTTTTGAAAAGTTCGGATTGACTTCCCAAATTAGAAGATCATCCCGCTCTGTGGGAAACAACATTGCAGAAGGATTTGGGCGGTTTCATTTTCAAGAGAATATTCAATTTTGTCGAATGGCTCGAGGCTCTTTGAATGAAACACTTGATCACGGAATAGTTGCTTTGGATGAAAAATATATATCTGAAGATGATCTGAAGGAACTTAGAATTATTCATGATAAGACATTATTAATTTTGAATGGATATATTAAATATCTCCAAAACAGTAAACCCTAAATAACTCAATAACCAATAACTTAATAGCTTATTTTTTTAAACAAAGAATATTCAAACTCAGCAATGAGTAAAATATACCGGAAATTATGAAACTTACACTCGATATCTGGAGACAGAAAAATAAAGATACAAAAGGGGGCTTCAAGACCTACCCCATAGATGGAATAGAAGGAGACATGTCCTTTTTGGAAATGCTGGATGTTCTTAATGAAGAACTCATTAATAAGGGAGAAGAGCCCGTACAGTTTGATCACGATTGCCGTGAAGGAATTTGTGGTTCTTGTTCTCTACAAATAAACGGAGAGCCACATGGTCCAGATCGATTGATTACCACTTGTCAATTGCATATGCGAAGCTTTAAGGATGGTGATCATATTGTTATCGAGCCATTCCGAGCGAATGCATTTCCTGTAATTAAGGATCTGGTTATTGACAGAAGCGCCTTTGACAGAATTCAACAAGCTGGCGGTTATATTTCCGTAAACACTTCAGGAAATACAGTCGATGCTAATACTATACCTGTAAATAAGCACGACGCCGACGAATCTTTTAATGCGGCCACTTGTATTGGCTGTGGAGCTTGTGTGGCAGCCTGTAAAAACGCTAGTGCCATGTTGTTTACTTCTGCTAAGATCAGCCAATTTGCTTTGTTGCCACAAGGGAGAATCGAGGCTACTGATCGTGCCTTGAATATGGTAAAACAAATGGATGCCGAAGGTTTTGGAAACTGTACCAATACAGGAGCTTGTGAAATCGAGTGTCCAAAAGGAATTACACTTGTAAGCATTGCCAGAATGAACCGAGAATATATGAGTGCAAGCCTTGAGGCACCACTGTCCAACGCTTGGACCATTGACGATGAGTCATCACTTTTTGATTAGAAAGTTGATGAGTTTTGCAAAATGACGAACTCAACAATGAATTAAAATCTAGTTTTTATGGAATTAATTAAGCCCTGCAAATTGCGGGGTTTATTTATTTTAAGGGGAATTGAAGTTTTAGAAGAATATAAATTACCTTTAAGGTATTAATCCTCCATGTTATGAAATTTAATGTATTTCTAATTGCCATTTTTAGTTTTTTTCAGTTGAATGCTCAAAATCAAAAACCGAATGATCCCTTTGCCCATACATATTCCATTGTCGCACGTGATGTGCGAACGGGCGAAATGGGAGTTGCAGTTCAAAGTCATTGGTTCAGTGTTGGAACGGTAGTGCCATGGGGGCAGGCAGGAGTGGGGGTTGTAGCCACTCAATCCTTTGCTAATATTTCCTTTGGCCCTCGAGGACTTGCTTTGTTAAAAGAGGGAAAGTCACCACAAGAGGCAATGGAGATTTTATTGAGTACCGATTCTAGCAGAGAATTCCGGCAAGTGGCAATTTTAGATAAAGGGGGTCGTGTGGCCACTTTCACCGGCGAAAAATGTATCGATTTTGCTGGACAAAAAAACGGTCCAGATTTTTCGGTGCAGGCAAATATGATGCTCACCGATGGGGTAGTTGCCGCAATGGAAAAGGCCTGGATTGAAAACTCCAATTTTCCCCTTGCAGAGAGAATGGTTGCTGTACTAAAAGCTGCGGAAGCGGAAGGTGGGGATATTCGCGGGTTACAATCGGCCGCATTATTGGTAGTAAAGGGAGAAGCTACTTCAGAACCTTGGAACGACAAGGTTGTTGATCTGCGCATAGATGATGCTTCTTTTCCAGTTCAGGAATTGGAGAGGCTTTTAAAGGTTTTTCGGGCATATGAACATATGAATAAAGGTGATTCGTATGTGGAAAAGAATGAAATGCAAAATGCAATGAAAGAATACAAGGCTGCGATGGAAATGTTTCCAGACAATTTGGAGATGCAGTTTTGGACTGCAATAACATTAGCAAATGATAAACAGATTACCCGAGCAGCAAGAATGCTTCATCAAATTTATAAAAGAGATCGACACTGGCGTGAACTCACAAGGCGTCTACCAAAAGTAGGCTTGCTTAAAATTGATGATGCCAGGGATCTGGAAATACTTTTGGAATAATTTGTGCAGGTTACTTCAATATTGAGAGCGCAGAAACGTTTTCAGTAAATAAAATAATTTACGAAGTGATCAGAAAGAGTTTATATGCCCTAAGTTTATTTTTAATTCTTAGCGGAAGTGTTTACGGACAGATTGGTGATATTATTGGAAAAAGGCCAAGTCGAACAACGCAACCAAAAAAGAATGAAACCGCTATTCTTACGAAGAAATTGTCGAAAAGTATTACCAAGAATGCCCACTCGGATCCTGAAAAGGTTTATGCCATATACAAATGGATCGCAACAAATATTTCTTACGACAATCAGCTTCATCTAGATAGAGACCTCCAAAAGAAAATATATGTTTCGGAAGAAAGTGTAGTCAAAAACGTTTTGGAAAGACGGATGGCCCTTTGTGGAGGCTTCGCATTTCTTTTTAAGGAACTTTGTCAAAATGTAGGTGTTTCAGCAGAGGTGGTAGATGGCTTTACCAAAGATTATTCCTCAAAGACCCCAGATTTCAAAACCCCAACACATACCTGGAATGTAGTAAAGTTGAATGGTAAGTGGCAGCTTTTGGATATTACTTGGGCAATCGGCTACGGAAATAAGTGGAAACCGGATGATTTTTGGTATTTGACAAAACCAAGGGAATTTATTCTTTCACATTACCCCCAAGATCCTCGATGGACACTTTTGGAAAAATCGGTTTCCTTTACTGAATTTCATAAGCGGTAGGGGCGGTAAATCGGTTAATGGTTAATAAGTTAATGGGTTATTTAGTGCAACCCCTAATAACTCAATAACCAATAACTCAGTAACCATTAACTTGATTAACCATTAACAATTAACCAATAACTCAATAACTCAGTAACTCAATAAGTTAATAGGTTAATAGGTTATTTAATGCAACCCCTAATAACTCAATAACCAATAACTCAGTAACCAATAACCAATAACCAATAACTCAGTAACTCAATAACTTAATGGATTATTTAGAGCAAGACAATAATTCGAACCAAATAACTCGGTATCCACTAAATAAACTGTAAACTGAAAATAGTTAATAGGTTAATAGGTTAATAGGTTATTTAGGCAACCCCTAATAACTCAATAACTCAATAACCAATAACCATTAACTTGATTAACCATTAACAATTAACCAATAACTCAATAACTCAATAACTCAGTAACTCAGTAACTCAATAACTCAATAACCAATAACCATTAACTTGATTAACCATTAACAATTAACCAATAACTCAATAACTCAATAACTCAGTAACTCAGTAACTCAATAACTCAATAACCCAAAAACCAAATGACTCGGTATCCACTAAATAAACTGTAAACTGGAAATATTTAATAGGTTATTTAGGCAACCCCTAATAACTCAATAACCAATAACCATTAACTTGATTAACCATTAACGATTAACCAATAACTCAATAACTCAATAACTCAGTAACTCAATAACTCAATAACCAATAACCCAATAACCATTAACTTGAGATTAACCATTAACCATTAACAAAAAAACCTCCACATTTGCTGTGAAGGTTTTCAAATTATTTCAATTTACAGTTACTATGCTTCTGCGTTTGGAACGATAGAAACGTAGCTCTTATTATCTCTCTTTTTAGTAAATTTTACCATACCATCCACTTGTGCGTGAAGGGTGTGATCTTTTCCACCATATACATTTTCACCTGGGTGATGTGTGTATCCTCTTTGTCTTACGATGATATTTCCAGCAGTAGCGGCCTGTCCTCCAAAAATCTTAACGCCTAGACGTTTCGATTCGGATTCTCTACCGTTTTTGGAACTACCAACTCCTTTTTTGTGAGCCATGGTCTATGATTTTTTAATTAATAATTCTTATTGTTTATCCTTCAACAAAGCTTTCGCTTGTTTTACCCATTCGTCCGCCTCAATCTTTTCACGGGTAATGCCGTCGATAGCAGAAAGCTCTTCGCGGTCTGCTGCTTTTAGTTTACTGATTTGCTCGAAGGTATAAATACCAAGTTCGTTCAATTTTTCTTCGTAAACTGGACCAATCCCGTTGATTAATTTTAAATCATCGGCATCAGCTTTAAGAGCAGTACCAATACTGTGAAGAACTTTATCGATATTGATTTCGATGTGAGCATCTTCAGCACGGTGTTCGGCACGGGTTACCAAATTTTCGCTTACTTCAACTTCTGTTTTAGCAGTTGGAGTTGCTTTTGCCTTAGGTGCTGGCTTTCCAGCTTCTGTTTTTGGTTCAGGTTTAGCTTCTTTTTTAGCTGTCGCCTTTTTAGCGGAAGGCTTGGCTTCCTCTTTTTTGGCCGGAGTAGCTCCTGAAGCCACAATGCTCTCAATTACGATTTGAGAAAGGTATTGGCGATGGCCATTTTTCTTGCGAAAACCCTTTCTTCTTTTCTTTTTGAAAACAATAACTTTGTCACCTTTTAGGTGTTTAATGACTGTAGCTCCTATTTGAGCTCCGTCTATAGCCGGGGCGCCAAGGGTAATATTGTCTCCGTCACCAATAAGAAGGACATTGTCAAAAGACACTTTTTTACCTTCCTCTACTGGCAAACGATTGACAAAAACCTTCTGGTCTTTCGCAACTTTTATTTGCTGCCCTGCTATCTCTACAATTGCGTACATAGCGAATCGTTTATAAATTAGTTAAACAAAAAGCTTTTACCATCCAGTAAAAGCGGGTGCAAATATAGTTTTTTAAAGCTAAACGACAAATAGTTTTTTATTTAATCTTTTAAAATACAATAATTAAGTAATCGGGATTACTTTTTTTTGAAATCCTGAAAGTAAATTAAAAATTGTAAGTGTGATTCGGGAAATTTACATGATGTTTCGGTTCCCATCGGGGGTATTCCAGGACTTTTTCAGGAGTTGCATAAACGAGAAAGTTAACAACAAAGTTGTGACAATTCCCATTATAAGGATTGCAATAACCAACATGGCTGTTCCCAAATCGGTCTCTAAATTCCAACTTCTCATAATAGTCTTGGCAAATTCTGTGTCTATTTGATACATATAAAGCGCCATGAACACAGTGAAAACAACAGAAGCAATTCCCCCTGTAAAAAGGCCTACTTCAAAACCCTGTCCAAATTTTAGTTCCTTTTCCATTGAGCGATACTTCTTTAAGGCGAAATATATTCCCGCACCGAAAAACAATGCGTTGACTACGCTTAAAACGGGATACAGATGGAGTCCGATCAATCTTAAAAGCAGAAAATATACAATTAATGCAAGGGCTGTCAAAAGGCCGTAAGTGGTGTAAACTTTAATCATGGCGCTTGGTTTAACGTTGAAAGTTACAAAACTTGGAGAATACTAAGCAAACCTTAACTAAAATTTATCTTGAATTTTTTAAATAGATTTGACAGAAATTTAATGAGGGGGATTTAAGACAAACAATTCTGCAATAGATTACACTTTAATGGAGGTTTGAAAATCAAGTAGTTTGTCTAAAGACTTCCCTATATTACCCTTAGAAAGGACCGTAAAAATTATGGGAAAAACTTCATCTAAACAGATTAAGGGTCTAGCTGGACAGCTCACTGGCTTATTGAAAAACAAATCCTTTTTCCACATTAATCAGAAAATAGTAAAAAACATCCTATGTTCTAATGGGTCTAATCCAATAAAAATATTAAAAACCCCATATTTCTTTGTATTTTTGTCTGCTAAAACTTTGAGTTAAATAATCTGTAAATTTAAACGATGAAAAAAACAATTCTTACCGCTTTTTTTGCTTTGGCTGTATTGGCCGGTCTTCAGGCACAGCATGTAGATTTTGAAGAATACAATCTGGACAACGGGTTGCACGTAATTCTTCATGAAGACAAAACATCTCCTGTAGTTATCACCTCTGTAATGTATCACGTGGGTGCTAAAAATGAAACCCCAGGCCGTTCGGGCTTCGCTCATTTTTTTGAACATCTTTTATTTGAAGGAACTGAAAATATCGGTCGCGGCAAATGGTTTGAAATAGTTTCCTCCCACGGTGGAACAAATAATGCGAACACTACCGATGACCGTACCTACTATTATGAAATTTTCCCTTCCAATAGCGTTGAGCTTGGATTATGGATGGAAAGTGAGCGTATGCTTCATCCAATCATTAATCAAATTGGGGTAGATACACAAAATGAAGTTGTAAAAGAAGAAAAGCGTTTGCGTGTAGATAACCAGCCTTATGGAAATTTACTAAAAGCTGTAAAAGAAAATCTATTTAAAAAGCATCCTTACCGTTGGACCACCATTGGCGAAATGGAAGATTTGGACGCAGCTACCCTAGATGAGTTTAAGGCTTTCAACAAGAAGTTCTACGAACCAAATAATGCGGTACTAGTTGTAGCTGGTGATATTGACAAGGATAAGGTGAAGAAAATGATTAAGGATTACTTTGGCGATATTCCAAAGGGACCTGAGGTTGTTCAGCCTAATATCAAGGAAGATCCTATTACAAAACAGATTGATGCTAAATACTACGATCCGAATATCCAATTGCCAATGGTGGTGCATGCATACCGTACTCCATCAATGAAAGAGCACGATGCCTACGTTCTGGACATGATCTCTACTATTCTTAGTGACGGAAAAAGTTCCCGTCTGTACAAAAAATTGGTGGACGAAGAAAAAATTGCCATGGAAGTTGCAGCAATAAACTTCAGCCAAGAGGATTATGGTAGTTATATAACTTTGGCCTTGCCATTGAACAATACACCGTTAGAGACCTTGACAAAGGAGATGGATAAAGAGATTGTAAAATTACAGACCGATTTGATTTCGGAACGTGAATACGAAAAGCTTCAGAATATCTATAAAAATAACTTTGTGACCGCCAATTCCACAATTGAGGGTATCGCAAATTCCTTAGCAAACTACTATACTTTTTATGGGGATACCGACCTTATCAACAAGGAGCTGGATATTTACAAGAACATTACACGTGAAGAAATCCGTGATGTTGCCAGAAAGTACCTGAACCCCAACCAACGACTTCGTTTGGAGTATTTACCAAAAACCGATCAATAATCATAAAAGAATTATCTCAAAATGAAAAAGTATTTATACCTATTTATAGCAGGTCTTTTGACAACAAGTCTTGCAACAGCTCAAATAGACCGAAGCAAAATGCCAGTTTCGGGACCTGCACCCACGGTTAATCTATCCGAACCCTCCACTTTTAGCTTGGATAATGGTTTGTCGGTTTTGGTGGTCGAAAACCATAAATTGCCCGCTGTTCGTATACAGCTTCTCATAGATAACCCAATTCACGCATCCGGCCAAAAGGCAGGTGTGGAAAATTTGGTTTCTGCAATGATGGGCAATGGAACAACCAATATGCCGAAAGATGCTTTTAACGAGGAAGTAGATTATTTGGGAGCAACTATCGCTTTCGGTTCTGAAAGTGGTTACGCAAGCTGTCTTTCAGAATATTTTCCAAGAATAATGGAATTGTTCTCTGATGCCATTAAAAATCCGATGTTCACTGAAGAAGAATTTCAAAAACAGAAAGACAAATTAATCGAAGGTTTAAAAAGCCAAGAAAAGAATGTTTCGCAAGTTGCGAATAGACTTAACTCTGCATTGATTTATGGAAAGGATTATCCAAAAGGTGAATTTACCACAGAGGAAAAAGTAAAAAATCTTACCTTAAACGATGTAAAAAGTTATTATGAGGATTTCTTCAATCCCAAAAATGCTTATTTAGTTGTAGTAGGAGATGTTACCCGCGCAGAAGTAGAGCGATTGGTGAAAAAGGATCTTGCTGACTGGAAAACCAGACCCGTTCCATCGGCCATTTATAGTGATCCTAAGGATGTGCAATATACCCAAATCAATTTTATAGATATGCCAAATGCAGTTCAGTCCGAAATTGCAATAGAAAATTTGGTAAAGCTAAAAATGAGCGATCCAGATTATTTTCCAGTATTGGTGGCCAACAATATTCTTGGAGGTGGATTCACTAGTTTATTGAATATGAATTTGCGCGAAGCTCACGGTTGGACTTATGGAGCCCGTTCTAGCACTGGCGCTGATAAGGATATTACACGTTTTATAGCATCAACCAGTGTTAGGAATGCTGTAACCGATAGTGCGGTAGTGGAAGCATTGAAGGAAATCCGATTTATTCGTGATAACAAAGTTACCACTCAACAGCTAGCCACTGCAAAGGCCAAATTTACTGGAGACTTTGTTCTTGCTCTTGAGAGTCCTGCAACTATCGCGCGCTATGCCTTGATGATAAAGACTCAAAATTTACCCAATGATTTTTACATCAATTATCTTAGAAAGATAAATGCCGTTACTGTAGATGATGTGCAGCGTGTGGCAAAAAAATACTATAAGCCGGATAACCTTCGTATTGTAATTGTTGGAAAGGGATCGGAAGTTCTGCCGGGTCTTAAAAATCTGAAAGGTCCAAAGGGCAAGGAAATTCCAATCAGTTATTTCGATAAATATGGAAATCCGGTAGCGGAACCGGATTATAATAAAGCGATAGATGCCGGTGTAACCGCAGAGACAGTTATAGATAATTATATAAAGGCAATTGGGGGCAGAAAAGCGGTGGAAGGAGTAAAAAACCTCACTTTGTTGGCTCAAGCTGAAATGCAAGGAATGAAGCTGGATTCTGAAGTTAAGAATACCACTAAAGACCAATCGTCTTTAGTTCTCTCAATGGGTGGAAATCCATTGCAAAAGGTTATTTTCAATGGCGAGAAGGGATATATGGTAGCTCAAGGACAACGCATTGATTACGACGACAAGCAAAATGCTGACGCTAAATTAAGTGCTGCTCCTTTTCCCGAGCTTACGGTAAAAGATGCCAAATTAGAACGAGTTGAACCTGTTGATGGAAAAGATGCCTATGTTGTTTCCTTTAAAGGCGGTAAAGAAGCTTTTTACGATAAGGCCAGTGGATTGAAAGTAAAAGAAGTTACGACCCAAGAAATGATGGGACAATCCATAACTTCAACCATTTCATTCGAAAACTATAAAGATGTTGATGGAATCAAGTTTCCGTTTACCATTAAGCAGGCTGCCGGTCCCCAAGAAATCACTTTTGAGGTGAGCAAAATTGTTATCAACGAAGGTGTTTCCGATTCAGATTTTGAATAATTCATTACCTGGTTTTAAAATTAAGAATTGAAAAGCCGCTTTAGGAAAATCTTGAAGCGGCTTTTTATATTAATCCAATTGGTTTGTTATTTGGAATTTGGAATTTGGAACCTGCCTGCCAGAGGCACGACAGGCAGGTTTGGAATTTGTTTTTCTTCAGAGGTCTATTCCCAACGCACCGTTTCCATCAATTTTCGGATGTCTTCCCGCAAATAGATTACAGCGGGATAAATGGAATCAAAATTGGGTTTGGCATCAAAATAAAGGGCACCATTTAAAAAATGGTTTATACTGTCTGTAACGTAAAATTCGGCCTGCGTAGCGGCATTCCCATTTATCATATAAAACATGCCGTACACACTATCCTCAGGGTTTATAAAAGGCTGCTCTGGAATGCTATTCGCTTTTATTGTATGGTCATAAGCTAGTTTTTGGGCATCCCTAAGCAAGGAGTCCAGATTGTTGTTTTTAACATCCCGATAAGTCATATATAAGGTAGCCTTCATATTCGGATAAGTGATATTGATCCCGCAATCTTTCATTTTTACCATTCTTGCATTTTGGTTCATTTCAAAGGAAAAAGGACAATCCGTATCTACAATTTTATATTCTGGTCTCGGATATTCAAGTCGTAATTCCGCAGCAGGTTTCACCAAAACTTCATCTTTACAGGAAGCAAGGATCAACAATGCCGAAAGCGCCAAGAAAAGCAGGTTTTTATTTTTCAATGGTAAGTTTTATTTGTTTGATGCGTTTCCCTTCGAACGCTTCAATGGTAAACGAATAATTATGAAATGAAAGTACTTCGTTCTTCTTTGGAAAACCTTTGGAAATTTCCAGCAAGAAGCCGGCAAGTGTTTCCGCTTCTCCTTTTGCTTCCTCGAAAAGTTCGCAGTTTTCTGGGGCAGCCACCTTGTAAAAATCTTTCAACGGAGTTTTTCCTTCAAAGACAAAGGTGTTTTCATCGAGTTTTGAAAAGATCATATCCTCATCATCAAATTCATCACTTATCTCTCCCACGATTTCCTCAATGATATCTTCCATGGAAATTAGGCCGCTGGTACCACCATATTCATCCACCACAATTGCCAAGTGCATTTTCATTTCCTTAAACTCATTTAAAAGATCATCGAGTTTTTTGTTTTCAGGAACAAAATACGCCTCTCTCTTTAAGGCATTCCAATCTAGGTTCTTTCTGTCGGTGTAGGGCACTAGGTCTTTCACGTACAAAATCCCGGTAATATGGTCGATATTTTCATTATAAATTGGAATTCTAGAATAGCCGTGTTTTATTATTTCCGGTAGAATTTCTTTAAATGGCTGGTCCTCACTTAATGCGAAAATATCCATTCGGTTTTTCATAACCTGTTTGGTGTCCGTATTTCCGAAAGTAACGATTCCTTGAAGTATCCTTTGCTCTTCCTGGGTAGTGTCTCTGTTTGAAAGCTCTAAGGCATGTGAAAGATGATCTACACTAATGTTTGATTTTTGTTTTCCATACCGTTTATGCAAATAAACTGTGGCGGAACGCATTGGTAAGCTGATGGGTGAAAGCAGGGTGTCCAGAATGTTTAAAGGTTGCGCCATAAAGGCGGCGAAAGAAACCCTATTTCTATTGGCATATATTTTTGGAAGAATTTCTCCGAAGAGAAGGATAAAAAAGGTGACAACGACAACCTCCAAAATGAAGTGAAGGTCAATTCCATAAAAATTGGTTCGTATTCCTGAAAAAAGAAAATCGCTGATAGAATCGAAAAGAAGAACAATGGCGATATTTATAAAATTATTGGCAACTAGAATCGTGGCCAAAAGTTTCTTGGGTGCATTGAGCAATCGTTCTACAATAACCAACTTTTTTGAAATGGACTTATTCTCATTTTCTTCAAAATCAGACGGGGTTAAAGAGAAAAAGGCCACTTCAGCACCCGAAATCAGGGCCGAGCAGGCAAGAAGAACAAATAATAAAACAATACTGGTTATTTGGGTAAAATCCAAATTATCTAAGAATTGCAAACCAGGGGGTTCCGTATCCAATTTATTGGGTTTCGTTAAACATTAAAAAGGAAGGTCGTCACTCTCTTCCTCATTTATATTTGGAGCAGATTGATTTGTAGGTTCACTCTTGGGAGTCTCCGTTGATGGCGTCGGGTTATCGCTTTTTGGCGATAGGAAGGTAAACTCCGTACATTGGATTTCGGTGCTATATCGATCCAAGCCATTTTCATCCTGCCATTTTCTCGTTTTCAAGCGCCCTTCAACATAAACCATATCGCCTTTCTTTAAGTATTTTTCACATACTTCCGCAGCCTTATTTCGTACTACGACATTATGCCATTCCGTATTGGTCACTCGCTCATTGGTTGACTTATTTACGTATGTTTCGTTTGTGGCAAGTGGGAAACGACCTAGACAATTTCCGCCTTCAAAATAATGCATTTTCACATCGTCTCCTGTTCGCCCTATCAACATTACCTTATTCAATGTTCCATTGCTCATAATCGTGGGTCTTTAAGTTTTTGCAAATATACTTTTTACGAATCTAAATATACGGATTTTTAGGACTTTATAAGGTTGTTTTTTTCTTCTTTTAATCCGCTGACATTCCGTTTAGCTTCTGAAATATATGACAAAGGAAAATAGGTTGTAATAATATGAAGGAATTTTCATCTCTATAAATTCCAGTTTATCAATAGTTCTCAAAAAATTCCGAGACGAAATTTTCAATCAAAACGGGGACTGCATAATCTTCAATTTCAGAAATGGGAATAAAATTTTCTTTTTCTTCGGAAGTTTCCACAATCCAAAATCGGGTGTTTAAATGTTGATGGGAAAGCTTGTGAATGACGGTTTTCTCATTAAAAAGCACAACGGATTCGACGTTCAAATTTTTGGTGATCCCATAAAACTCTGGCATGGTTTTTAACTTCTGAAGAGGAATTTCTTCTGAAGTCTCAATTAATGGAAATTCATATAATTTGTGCCAAATCCCCTTTCCAAGCCGTTGCTGGAGAACGGTTTTCTCATTTTTTGACATGATCACCAGATAATTGAAGAAACGCTTTTTAATAGGTTTAGCTTTTATCTTTACAGGAAGTTCAGCTACTATTTTATTTTGGTGTGCCATACAATTATGCTTGAAAACACAGTTTTCACAATCCGGATTTTGTGGTATGCAGTAGCGCGCCCCAAATTCCATAATAGCCTGATTATACGTTCCCGGCTGACTTTTATCTATGAGCTGTTGGGCAAGTTCCTTAAACTGTTTTTTGCCATCGGTGGAATTTATGGGTTTGGTTATCCCGAAAACTCTTGAAAGAACACGGAACACGTTTCCATCCACAACCGCTTCCGGTTTATCAAAGCAAATACTTGCGATTGCACTGGCGGTGTAATCACCAACACCTTTTAATTTCAGCAAATCCTTGTAATTATTTGGGAATATTCCGTTCATTTCGTTTGAAACCATTTTGGCTGTGGCGTGTAGATTACGGGCACGTGAATAGTAACCCAGACCTTGCCAGAGCTTCAAAACTTCAGATTCTGGAGCCTGGGCCAAATCTTTTACGGTGGGATAAGCTTCTATAAACTTCAAATAATACGGAAGTCCTTGGGCAACCCGTGTTTGCTGTAGCATTATTTCGGAAAGCCATATAGAATAGGGATCCTGAGTAGTTCGCCAGGGAAGTTCACGTTTATTGCGTAAATACCAAGAAATGAGATTGGTGCTAAAAAAGACATGGGTTTTCGGCATTTCACGAAAGTAATCCATATTCCTTTTAATTTTAAAGGATTATGCTTTGAATTATTGATTTTAAAATTCTTATATTTGCCGTCTCTTAAAAAATCTATTTAAAAGACAATAATCATAAATTTATAAGTAATGACGAAAGCAGATATCGTAGCTAAAATTTCAGAAAAGCTAGGAATGGAAAAAAATGAAGTTCAAGCTACCATAGAAACATTTATGGACGAGGTGAAGAACTCCTTGGAAGGTGGAGATAACGTTTATTTACGTGGTTTCGGTAGTTTTATTATTAAAACAAGAGCTGAAAAAACGGGAAGAAACATTTCTAAAAATACAACTATTAAAATTCCTGCCCACAACATCCCCGCTTTTAAACCTGCGAAAGTTTTCGTGGAAGGCGTTAAGACCAATGTGGACGTAAAATAATAATAACCTGTTCCGTTTCGTAAATAGCCATTGGTTATCTGGGGAATGAGACTTTAATAACAGATTCACTATGCCAAGTGGTAAAAAAAGAAAAAGACATAAGGTAGCGACTCACAAGCGCAAGAAAAGACGTCGCGCTAACCGCCATAAGAAAAAGTAGTTTTCCGACTACTTTTTCTGTTTTAAAAGTGTTCCGCAGAATCATATATTTTATGTCTTCTCGGAATTTAACAAAATCGTTCTTTGACAATGGAATTGTAATGGATAGCGTTTGCGCTAACCAGCGATTTCGCCGGGTTCTTATATTTAAGACCTGTTAAAAAATATATTGTTTAATCAAAAATTAATGTAACGTGAACTACGAATTATTTATAAGGTCCGGTTCACAGGCAGTTGATTTTGCCCTATTAAAGGATGGGAGATTAATTGAATTGCACAAAGAAGAAGAGGACAACAAGTTTACCGTTGGCGACATATTTTTAGCCAAAATACGCAAAACTGTTCCTGGCCTAAACGCCGCCTTCGTCAATGTAGGCTATGAGAAAGATGGTTTTTTACACTATCACGATCTCGGCCCAAAAGTGCTTTCTCTTTTAAAATTTATTAAAGGCGTAACCAGCGGAAAATTAAAGGATTATTCTTTAAAAGATTTTCCGTTTGAAAAGGAGATTGATAAAAATGGGAATCTAAACGATGCCCTGAAAACAAATCAGTCAATCCTTGTGCAGATAGTAAAGGAACCCATTTCCACAAAAGGCCCACGTTTGAGCTCCGAGCTGTCTATAGCAGGGAGATACATTGTGTTGGTGCCATTTTCAGATCGTGTTTCCGTTTCCCAAAAAATAGAATCCAATGAAGAAAAAGATAGGCTTAAGCGCTTGATAACAAGCATTAAACCTAAAGGATTCGGTGTGATTATACGCACCGTTGCCGAGGGCAAAAAAGTAGCAGAACTGGACAAAGACTTAGAGAATCTTATGGAACGCTGGACAGCGATGTGTAAGAAGCTACAAGGGGCGCACCACCCATCAAAGGTGCTAAGCGAGCTAAACAGGGGAGCCTCTATCATCCGTGATATGTTTAACGATTCCTTCTCCGCAATTCATATCGACGATGAAACCCTATACTTGCAAATAAAAGATTATGTGCAGGAAATTGCACCAAAAAAAGACAATATCGTTAAGTTCTATGATTCCAATGTGCCGATGTTTGAGAAATTCGGCATTGAACGGCAGATCAAAACTTCTTTCGGAAAAACAGTATCAGGAAGCAAAGGAGCTTATCTGGTAATTGAACATACCGAAGCCATGCACGTAATAGACGTGAATAGCGGTAACCGAAGCAATAAGCAGAAAACACAAGAGGGTACAGCCCTTGAAGTGAATATGATTGCAGCCACCGAGGTGGCAAGACAGCTAAGGTTGCGCGATATGGGAGGAATTATTGTGGTGGATTTTATTGATTTGGCTAATACCAATCACCGCAAACAGCTATACAACCACCTTCGTGATGAAATGAAGGATGATAGAGCGAAACACAAAATACTTCCACCGAGCAAATTTGGGTTGATACAGATAACCCGCCAACGAGTTAGGCCGGAGATGAACATCAAGACCCGAGAAGAAAATCCAAGTAATGTGATCGACGGGGAAATTGAAGCTCCGATCATCGTTATCAATAGAATTAATGAAGAGGTAAAACGCCTGTTCAAAAAAGACTATAAAAAGATTACCTTAAATACACATCCTTTTATAGCAGCTTTCCTGACAAAAGGATTCCCATCCGTGCGCACCAAATGGTTTTTGGAGCATAAAAAATGGGTAAAGATCCAACCGCGGGATGCTTATACATATTTAGAATATCACTTTCACGACAAGGACGGAGAGTTGATAAAATAACCAAAACCCCTTCTGAAGCTTATCTTCGGGAGGGGTTTTTTTGTGTCCCACCAAGAAACCACGAACCAGGACAAACGCCTCACGGCTCAGTTTCGTCCCTGGAGGTTTTTTCCAGTTTTTAAAAATTGTAAAAGGGAATTGTCGTGGTTCGTGTAGTCCCGAGCCATCGGGACGGTCGTGATTCCTGGTTCATTTTTAAATGAAATGAATTATCTTCACAAAAAATTCCATTTGAACACCCATAAAACATACACCGTAGAAGAAGCCACCAAGAGGATGGAACGCTACTGCGCTTATCAGGAACGTTGCCATAAGGAGGTGAACCAAAAACTCTATGAAATGCGGATGATTCCCGAAGCCGTAGATCATATAATCCATCATTTGTTACAACATAATTTTTTAAATGAGACCCGATTTGCCCAAGCCTTTGCCCGAGGAAAATTCAGGACCAAGAAGTGGGGAAAACAACGGATTGTCAATGAATTGAAGCTTCGTGAGATTTCGAAATTCAACATCCAGATTGCCTTAAAGGAAATACCAGATTCCGAATATTATAAAACTTTTGAAGACTTGGCCGAAAAGCGGATGGAACAATTGGTCTCAGAAAAAGATATTCAGAAAAAGAGGAAGAAACTCGCTGACTATCTTTTTTATCGTGGCTGGGAGAGTGATTTGGTTTATGGGAAGGTTAATGAATTGAAATAATTGAAATTACTTTTTTTCCATTTTTAGCAAATTACAAATAGGCTCGTTTAAAGCATTGGCAATTTTATATAAAGAAAGAATTGTAATATTTCTTTTTCCTGCCTCAATATTGCTAAAACTGCTCTTATCAAAATTACAGCGGTAGGCGATTTCATTTTGTCGAATGCCTTTTTCGAGGCGGATGGCTTTTTTCTTTTTATCCACAGCCTCTATAAACAACCTTTCTTTATCTTCCTCAGATAACACATGGCTATATTCCTAATTATCCTGTAAAAAAAGTTATAATATATTTTAACTTTAGAAATATTTTTTTCTTGCTCTAAGAAAATAGAAAGTCTATTTTAAAAACACTTCAAAAACTTTTATGTTATGAAAAAAATTATGACATTAGTAGCAGTACTATTTTTTACTGTTACTTTGAGTGCAGGTACCATGAATTTTGATGGTAATGATCCAGAAATAAAAAAATGTACTACCACTGTGAGCGTTGATTGCGACGGTGATGGTGTGGCAGATTACACAGCTACTGTCTCCTGTGAATATGGAGCTGCCATTACCCAACAATTTATTGATTCTTGTCCTAAGGGAAGCGTCTTCAACAACTTACTTCTGAAACGGACTTACAGAAAAAGCGAAAGAAGCTTGCTGACTATCTTTTTTACCGTGGCTGGGAGAGTGAGTTGGTTTATGCGAAAGTTAGTGAAATGAAATAATCGAATCTACTTTTTTCCATTTTCAACAAATAACCAATAGGCTCGTTTAAGGCATTGGCAATTTTATATAAAGAAAGAATTGTAATATTTCTTTTTCCCGCCTCAATATTGCAAAAACTGCTCTTATCAAAATTACAGCGGTAGGCGATTTCATTTTGGCGAATGCCTTTTTCAAGACAAATGGTTTTTATCCTTTTGCCCACAGCCTCTACAAATTGTTTTTATGTCTGTTATAGGTTCAAGCCAAATCTTTGCCCCAGAAAAATTTTTTAAGTGAAACCCGTTTTTCACAAGCCTTTGCGGGCGGTAAATTTAAGAACAGGAAATGGGGAAAAGTGCGGATTATAAATGAACTGAAGCAGCGGGAAATTTCACGTTTTAATATCCAGATTTCCCAAAAGAAAATACCCGACTCCGAATATTACAAAACCTTTGAAGAATTGGCCGAAAAGCGGATGGAACAATTGGCTTCAGAAAAAGATCTTCAGAAAAAGAGAAGGAAGCTTGCGGACTATCTTTTTTCCCGTGGGTGGGAGAGTGAGTTGGTTTATGGGAAGGTTAATGAGATTTGAAAATTAAAGTAAATTGTTTAAATCTTGTCTCCCAATAATAGCCATTATTTCAACTAGTTATTATTTATTTTATAGTAAATACTGTCAGAGCCACATACACAACGTCTATATCCGTCTCTTATAAAATCAACTGATTCAAATGAATAAGGTCTTTGAGCTATAATGTCAAAATACTCGAAAAAAGAATTGAAGTATTTATCGGCTTGAGTCATTCCAAATTGTTTAACGCCGTAATGATGAATGCGCATTAAATCTTCTTTAGCAGTATTACTTAATCTGTAATTAGCCATTGAGCAACGACTTTGATTGCGCTAAAATTTCTTCCCTACTTTCATTGGTAAAACCACTATTTTCTGAATTCCTTAATTTTGCGCTAATCCAGTCAATCTGCGCTTGCTGGTTTCTTGCCTGCCTAATCAAATCGTTGACGAGCTCACTCTTGCTAGCGTATTCATTGCTATCAACCTGTCTCTTTAACCATTCATCATTGGGTTTTGTGAAAGAAATACTTTGTCTTGCCATAATATATTGCTTTGGTGCAAATTTACACCAATATTGAATCAATTGCAAGGTCTTTGGAGTTTTTGGGTAAGGTACCAGGAACAAACTCGCGCGAACGGAGTTTTTTAAATGGCCATTGGTTGAGGTACGAGCTGCAAACTTGCGCCAGTGGAAACTTCTAATTCAAACAAAGGATATTCCTTTCAGTCATATAATTCTTTATCATATTCCAATCGGATATATTCTTTATATTATAAACCCTTCTGGTAGAATTGTCTTTTAATTTAAAGTCAACCAAAATCCCTCCAAATAGCTTTTTCATTTTAACATTCTTAATTTCTGTCAGTTCAATTTCTTTTTTATTTGTTCTGACAAAATTTGAATGATATAGCATGGCAGGAAGTGAAATCAACAGAATTCCAGATGCTATTCTCAAAATTATCTGAATCTCTCTTTCGGATACAATTCCAGAGTAGATCTGGTAAATTCCGAAAATCAAAAATAGAAAGGGATATATTATAAAGAGGGTTTTATTCATTCTGCTACTGTTGTCATTGATTTCAACCGAGTTCTCTTTTAAGTTTATATCGCCATTTGCGAAGGATTTGAGTTTTATATTTTTCATCTTCTATCGTATTAAGAATCTACTATATACAAAAGGAAACTCCAACGTTTGCAGAAAACTGATTGTGCAATTTCTCTGCTTGGGTGAGAGTGCCAGTATTGTATCTGGAAATTGGAAGATTCAGTTCTGTAAAAAGCCCGAAACCCTGGGAAAAGAAATAGCGGGCACCCAAATGGGCTCCAAAGTTTTTTAAACTTACATATAGACCTGGGTAGACATCAAAGTTGTCATCAATATTTAGCACATTTCCTAGATTGGCATTAAAGCGGGCCTTTAAATCAAAACGATCCTTAAAAGGGGCAAAGGGAACTTCCTTCCCATCCTCATTTGTGACTTTCTGAACTCCTAAAAGATAGACCGATGCAACACCTACCGATATATTTTCCCCAAGGCCAAAGTCTAAGCTGGCCAATATTCCGGCACCATTATCTTGAAGGTTAGTACCCACCTGAAATTTTACATCTCCCTTGCCATGATATGCTTGTGCAAAGGAGAGTTGTAAAGAAAGAATTGCCAGTAGAGTAAGGAGGGTTTTCATCTCAAAAAATTTTTCAGAAAGATAAAAATTTCTTTTGAATTAAAGCGCTCGGTTGGTGCGAATGACCGCCTGATCATTTTTCCAATCGATCCATTTTTGACCCTTCATTTTTCGCATAGCCTGATCGAAATATCGCATAATGGCAATATTATAAACTGCTTTGGCAAGGTTTGTAGGGTTTCTTGCAATAGCTCGCAAGCTCATTGAAAATCCAGGAGTTACATAGCGCATATAATGCCAATATCCCTCGGGCATATAAAGCATATTGCCATGCTCTAAATAAGCCTCATAACCCTCTGCTTTTTTCAAGGCGGGCCATTTGTCATAATCTGGATTATTGAAATCTATATCTTCCCTAGTGATAAGAGAATGGGGAATTTTATATAAATAGTCGTTCTGTTTTTGGTCAAAAAGGATAACCCTCTTTTTTCCGTGGAAGTGAAAGTGGAAAATATTGGCCAAATCGATATCGTAATGCATGAATGTATATGAATCTTCTCCGCCAAAAAAGAGCATGGGCAACCCTTTCATTAGTTTTAGACCAAAATCGGGATAGGAGAAATCCTCTTGTAGCTCGGGGACTTCCTTTAAAATATTCCAAAGGAAGATCCGGTATTTTGTGGGTTCCTTTTTGAGCAGTTCCACATATTCCCTCATTTTCATTTTGGCGTGAGGTTCATTAAAACCATCTTTATAGCTCACCGGTCGATTATCGTATAGGGGAACGTCCTTTTCCCCAGCTACTTCTGCCATGTAATCAAGGTTCCATTTATTAAAAGCTGGCCAATCCTCCATAGACTGCTCAATTACAAGAGGTTTTTGGGGCTTAAAATACTTATTTAGAAAATCTTCTTTGGTAATGGTTTTTACCCTATCTATTTTCTGTAGCTGCATAATATTTAGATTAAGGTAAAATTACGAATCTATCCAGAGCTGTGATGGAAAGTTAATACAATTTTAGGGGTTTTTGTCCACCCATTTTGAATTATGGGGAAAAGTAGCGTCTAGTAAATCGATATCGAGCTTTTCTGCCAATTGTTTGCCCATTAAAAGTGCTGTGGTGGCTTCGTTAGCAACCGTAAGGTTAAAGTGTCGATTCCTATCGTACCAAAGATTTACCTCATAAATATTACGACCATTTCTAAAAACTGAAATATAATTAAGATTGCGGAACTTTTTCCAAATCCCCATCTTAACCGGTCCAACGCAGAATTGGATTTTATATTTCCTTTTTTTAATATCAAAATAATAATCCTTTACCACGGAGAAACTAAACCCTCCAGCAAAAAAGAAAATAGCAAGTTGTAGATAAACCGTAGAACGCCGGATCATTCTTGGAGATGCCCTAAGGCTAACCTCCATAAAATAATGATAAAGGCACGCAACCATTGCCGTATAGAATAGTGCGGCAACGATAATCTGCCACCATGGGCCATTGCCTTGTGAAATTAATATTCGATTTTGTTCCATTGCATTAATGACTGTCTCAAAAATAGAAAATACTTTTAATTAATAAATAGAGCTTTTTATATTAATTATCGTTTATCAATAGTTTTTGTATATTTGTTATTGATAAACGATAATTAAATAGTCATGATTTATACACTTAAACTTTTAATCGACACATTATTTGTTGTTCTTTGCCTGGGGATTCTTGGTTTTTTCTTTATTCTGCCGTTTGGTGTTTTCACTACCAAGATTGCTGATATCGAATTTCAAGGACTGGAAGGTTATTGGAGTTTACCCTTTTTGTATTGGGTTGGTATTGGTCTTAGCATTTTCACCTATATTCTTTTTTTGATTGGGATAAGTTATTTGCGCAAAACCGCCAATCAAATTATAGCCGATTCTTTTTTTAGTATAAAAACTTCCAAAGATTTACGGCGGAGCGGGGTTTTCCTAGTTCTATCCGCCTTCGTTTTAGCCATGGCCTTTTTGATGTTTTGGTTTATGGATGTTTCAGGGGGTTCCATAAAATTTATTCTGGGAACGGATATAATGATCCCTCTTTTTCTTTGCATTGTCGGATTTTTCTTCATTCTTCAAAGCAAGGTACTCGATCAGGCCAGACTTTTAAGGAAGACAGTAATCTAACCATATAGTATGCGCATTGTTATAACGCTGGATGAATTGCTTCAGGAAAAAGGAATGACCGGCAAGGAATTGGCTGAAATAATAGGAATCACGGAGGCAAACCTCTCAATTTTTAGAAGCGGGAAAGCACGTGCTGTGCGGTTTTCAACTTTGGCAGCTATCTGCGATGCTTTGGATTGTCAGCCTGGGGATATTTTACAACATTTAAGGGATTGAGCCAACGCCTAAATTATGTCCAAATTTGGGATTAGAAAAACGCCAGTGAAGTGGTAAGGGCCGCATTGCGTGCCCAAGAGTTGAATGATCAAAAATTGGAACATCTGCGAAATGAGATTCAAAAGGGATTGATAGCGGAATAAGTAATAGGAATGTCAGAGACATAATAGAAGCCAAACGGAAGGAGCATGGCATCAAATGAGAAGCAATCACGAAATAATAATGTTCAAATCCTCCTTATTTTAGGGTTGGGTGGTGGCCACCAAAGGTCCGGCATCCTTGCTAAATCCCTCTGAGCCACAATTGGCTCGCACATAAAATTCGTAGGTAGTACTTGGATTGATGCCTGCCTCAATCAAGGGGTTTGATATGGATGTATTAAGAATTCTGCCTGTACCTATTGCGAAACCTTGTGGTCCATATTCCACCTGCCAAGAAGAATTATCCCCTCGATCCCAGGTTATCCGCAACGATTCTCTTCCAACACTTATAAGTCTCAATCGTTCAGGCTTTTTACAAACATCCAAGGTAGTAAAAGAGGTGACTTCGGAATTGGGCGACAAATCTGTTCCGCAAACGTTTCTCATATAAACGTCATAAGTTGTACTCGGAATTAGATTATTTAGATCGTACCAATATTCTGTGCGATTGATGCTAATTTTGGTTCCTGAGCCCAAATCAAATCCGCTCGGGCCATATTCAATTTCCGTAGCCTGGGTTTCCATAAACCAATTAATGCGGGCTGTGGTTTCGAAAATACTGGAAACAGTAACCAAATCTATCGCTTGGCAGGAAAGAGTAGTAAAGTTTCTTGGGCCCACATTTTTCGAAAAATTGTCGTTGCCACATTTCTTCTTTACATAAAATGAATAAGTAGTTCCAGAGGACAGACCTTCTACACGATATTCAAATTCTTGGGTCTCGACAATGGTTCCAGTGCCGGGATTAAATCCTTCTGGACCAAATTCTGCTACATAGATGGCGGGCTGGCTTTCCAAAACGTCATTCCAACCGAGAATCACTGAACTGGTTGAAATTCCTCGAGTCTCAAGGGTCAGGGAAGCGTTGCAATTATTTGCTGGAGCGTCATCTTTTGTAGAACAGGAGACAACTATAAACAAGAAAAGAAAATAGGACAGTGTTTTTTTCATGGCTTTCGCATTGTGCAAGCAAATATAGATTAAAAACCCAACTAACTATTACAGAAAATTGGGGTTCTGGAAAATCCTCTTGGTGATAGGCTAGTCTGCCAACACAATTAGACGATTCTTATTGCACTCAACAGTTCCTCCAGATGCTGATGTCAATTAATTATCTTGAGGACATTTTCCTTGATGAAAAAGATTTAGTATTATTGAGGTGACTCTGTTTCGTAAGTTATTATTTAATTTTGATAATTTTTTGCTTCGTCCAATATTATGTGCAAACTACCTATTCTCTTTTTAATGTTTCTAATTGCTTCAAGTAGCGTGGCCCAAGAGGTTGTCAATTCTGAAACTCTGCTCCAATACCTGCACAGGGATCAACATAAATTAGCTTACAAAGTTGACGTTCACGAAAAATCATTTTTTCAAGATGATACTTTAAAAATTAGCTATCAGGTTTTTGCCGAAAGAAATAAGGAAGATACTATCTATGGATACAATTTCAAAATAGTAAAGCCTCATGCAACTATTTATAATTTAAATGGTACCTTATACAAGTTTTTCGATGATAATGGAGATGGGAAATTCCTCACGGAACAAAAAAAGGACGGTAAATTGGACTTGTTGCTTATACCGAATATGAATTTGAATGCAGGAGATTTAGTGGATACCCTGCACACAACGGTTTCTAAAGTGGATGAAGGATACATTGTACACAAACATTACGATAGTATTAACCAAATTAAAAATATTGATTTAACCTATAAATTTTCAGTTGCTGATGCCCAGTTGATTTCGTTTACCAGTTCGGTATATTTTCAGGATTCCCAACAATACCGTCATCTAGACTTTGGAAGTTTAGCATACGATTTTGACATTGATTTTGACGGTGAAATTGAACAGTTTTTGAAGGTTTCCCAACCCTTTGTAAGAATTGAAAGAACTGTAATAGATCAGAAAGTTTTTCCAAGAATTGATGGAACACTTTTGAATGGAGATAATAAGGTAGTTCTGGATGATTTTAAAAGTGAGATATTAATTTTGGATTATTGGTATTTTCGATGTTATCCCTGTATAATGGCAATTCCAAAACTCAATAACTTGAATTCTAAATACCCTGACAGTCTTGTAGGTGTAGTTGGAATAAATATCATTGATGACAAAATAAAGGATAGGGCTTATCTGGATAAATTTATAAAGAAAAATAAGGTAAATTATCCAAGTATTTTTACTAAGCAAAATCCGTTATCCGTAAATTCTTTTCCAACGGTTATAATTATTGACAAAGATTTCAATATTCTATATTCTGAATTCGGTTTTAGCGAAAATATGGAAGAAGAATTGACAGGGATAATAGAAAAATATCTCTCAACACATTCAACAAAAAAGGATAATTAACGCCAATTTAATCTTATGATGTCCTTATTGTTTTTAATAAGGATATTGACGATATAGGTCCACCTCGGCGGACAGGTTTTAAGGAGCCTTATAGCCACCCAATAGAAAATCCCAAATTCCATTGCGACTCAAAGGAATCAATCCGGAATTTGGGATTTATATTTTTTAGGATTATATCGAAGCCAAATGGTAATTAGGCTTACTTAAAAAAGGTAGCTGAGTGATTCCGATAAAATGCTTTTGGGCATTTTATCGGAATTGTACCGAAGCTAGTCAGCCAATACAATCACACGATTCTTGTTGCACTCAACAGTTCCTCCGGTTATGTGAAGAACCCACTTATCGCCTTCCTTAGAAAATTTATTCTGGAAACCTTCCGCAATGGTCGGATTTCCTCTGAATTTCACTTTTCCAGCTTGTAGGACGGAAACAATAGGAGCGTGGTTGTTCAGCATTTGGAATTCTCCATCCACACCAGGAACGGTTACGCTTTCCACTTCACCGGATACTAAGGACGCTTCTGGGTTTACTATTTCTAAGTACATGTTTTTCTAGTTATGAGTTATGAGTTATGAGTTATGAACTACTCCGAACTCAACTATGGGATATGAGTTAGGAACTAACGAACTCACCTTTTGGAATTATGAGCTATGAGCAACTCTGAACTAATAACTCATAACTCTGAACTTGTTTTTACGCTTCCGCAAGCATTTTTTCTCCTGCCTCAATTGCTTCTTCAATGGTTCCTTTCAGGTTGAAGGCTGCTTCGGGCAAGTGATCCAATTCGCCATCCATAATCATATTGAAACCTTTGATAGTTTCTTTAATGTCCACCAAAACTCCAGGAATACCTGTAAACTGTTCTGCTACGTGGAAAGGTTGTGAAAGGAAACGCTGTACTCTACGAGCGCGGTTTACTGCCATTTTATCTTCTTCGGAAAGTTCTTCCATACCAAGAATAGCAATAATATCTTGTAATTCTTTATATCTCTGTAAAAGCTCTTTTACTCTTTGGGCACATCCGTAATGCTCTTTTCCAAGAACTGCTTCCGAAAGGATTCGAGAAGTAGAATCCAATGGATCCACTGCTGGATAAATACCAAGCTCAGCAATTTTACGCGAAAGTACGGTTTTAGCATCCAAGTGGGCAAAGGTTGTTGCCGGTGCTGGATCCGTAAGGTCATCCGCAGGAACGTAAACCGCCTGTACAGATGTAATAGAACCTCTTTTTGTTGAAGTAATACGCTCTTGCATCGCACCCATCTCTGTAGCCAAGGTAGGTTGGTAACCCACCGCTGAAGGCATACGTCCGAGAAGTGCCGATACCTCAGAACCTGCTTGTGTAAATCGGAAAATGTTGTCAACGAAGAAAAGTACGTCTTTTCCTTGTCCTTCTCCAGAACCATCACGGAAATATTCTGCAATGGTCAATCCTGAAAGTGCCACACGAGCACGTGCTCCAGGAGGTTCGTTCATCTGTCCGAACACAAAAGTTGCTTTGGATTCCTTCATTGCAGTTTTATCAACTTTGGATAAATCCCAACCTCCGTCTTCCATAGACTTCATAAAGTCATCACCGTATCTGATAATTCCAGATTCCAGCATTTCGCGAAGAAGGTCATTCCCTTCACGGGTACGTTCCCCCACTCCGGCAAAAACCGAAAGACCACCGTGACCTTTCGCAATATTGTTAATCAACTCCTGAATAAGTACTGTTTTACCAACACCAGCACCTCCAAAAAGACCAATTTTACCACCTTTTGCATAAGGCTCAATAAGGTCGATTACTTTAATTCCGGTATAAAGAACTTCGGTAGAAGTTGAAAGATCTTCAAATTTTGGAGCATCACGGTGAATAGGAAGACCATTTTCGCCAGCTTTTGGCAAGTTTCCAATTCCGTCAATGGCATCTCCAATCACGTTAAAAAGTCTGCCGTAAATATCATCACCGATTGGCATTTGGATAGGCGCGCCGGTTGCAACAACCTCCACACCGCGGCTAAGACCGTCGGTAGAGTCCATTGATATGGTGCGGACCATGTTTTCTCCAATGTGCGATTGAACTTCAAGAACCAATAGGTTTCCGTGGTTATTCACTTCCAAAGAATCGTATATTCTAGGAAGCTCAGCTCCGCTGTCGAACGCAACGTCAACCACTGGGCCAATAATCTGAGCGACTTTTCCTGTAACTTGTGACATTTCTAACTGTTTATTTTATAGTTATCTAGAGATGAATAAACCATCCCTATTTTGAACGTCCTACCCCTTTCGGTAGGCAGGTGCAAAGATAGTTTTTTATTGCTGAAAGTTGCAATGGGAATGTTGAAAAAGTTTGAGGTCTTTTTTAGAAATCTAAAAACACTTGAGAAAACTGATTATCAATTACTTATCGCATATTCGACTCCTTGTTTGGACACTCTTTAATTTATATGGCACGTATTATAAAGTAGTTTCTTTTTCCTCTTTGCAGAAGAACGAATTGACTGTTTATCAAATCCTTTTCAGAAACCTGGTAATCATCTGAAACTTTTTCCTTGTTTACCGAGATGGAATTTTCTTTCAAGGCCCTACGTGCTTCGCCATTGGATTTTAAAAAACCTGTCTTTTCAGCCAAGGCTCCTATAATGTCAATTCCGTTTCTTATTTCTTCCCTTGAAATTTCCGCTTGGGGCACACCTTCAAAAACATCGAGAAAAGTTTTTTCGTCCAGGGTTTTTAAATCCTCGGAAGTGGAATTTCCAAATAAAATTTCCGATGCTTTTATTGCTTTTTCAAATTCCTCAGCACCGTGAACCGTGGTGGTTACTTCTTGGGCCAAGCGTTTTTGAAGTACACGTAGATGCGGGGCTTCTTGGTGTTCAGCAATAAGTTGGTCTATAGTTTCTTTATTGAGGAAAGTAAAAATCTTGATATATTTTTCGGCATCATCATCGCTGCTGTTCAACCAATATTGGTAGAATTTGTAAGGCGAAGTTCTATTGGCATCCAACCAAATATTTCCGCCTTCACTTTTTCCAAATTTGCTGCCGTCGCTTTTGGTTATCAACGGACAGGTAAGTGCGTATCCTTTTCCTCCGTCAATCCTTCTGATCAATTCGGTTCCTGTGGTGATATTTCCCCATTGGTCACTGCCACCCATTTGAAGTGTACAACCCAAATTTCTGTATAGATGGACAAAATCGTAACCTTGGATCAATTGGTAAGTGAATTCGGTGAAAGAAAGACCATCGGCACTTTCGCCGCTCAAGCGGGTTTTTACGGAATCCTTGGCCATCATATAATTTACGGTGATATGCTTGCCCACATTTCGGATGAAATCCAAAAAGGTAAAATCCTTCATCCAATCATAATTATTGACCAAAACTGCGGAATTTTCAATATCTGATGAAAAATCCAGAAATTGGGAAAGTTGGTTCTTAACCCCTTCCTGGTTCTTTTTCAGGGTGGCCTCATCCAGTAAGTTTCTTTCCGTGTTTTTCATTGAGGGATCGCCGATCATCCCAGTGGCGCCACCGACCAAAGCAACTGGTTTATGGCCGCAACGCTGAAAAAAAGACAAAATCATAATGGGCACTAGGTTTCCAATGTGCAAAGAATCGGCAGTGGGGTCAAATCCTACGTAGGCAGATCGCATGGTTTCCATTAGGTGTTCCTCGGTTTCCGGCATTACATCGTGGACCATTCCACGCCACTTTAGTTCCTCAACGAAATTTTTCAGCTCCATTTTTTGATATTTTTTTTGTAGCCCAAAAGGCTTTTGGATTATGAGGGTGCAAAGATACGTTTCTCATTTAAAGATTCAAGAATTAAAATGCACAGTTCGCGTTGGTTTGCAACAATAATGAAGAGCGGTTTCTTGTAGTAAATAATTGTGATTCGGCTTCACATTCATCTTTCACTTCATCTTCAACTTCATCTTCGATTTCGATTTCGATTTCATTTGCATTTTGAGTATTTTCGTCAGATGATTTTAATCACCGGTGGAACTGGAATAGTAGGAGCGCATTTGCTGTATTTTCTTCTGAAGGAAAATAAGGTTGTGCGGGCTATTCACAGAAGGAGTAGCGATATCCACTCTGTGAAAAAAGTTTTTGCACTTTACACTTCTGAAGTTGATATTCTTTTTAATAAAATAGATTGGGTAGAAGCCGATATCACAAATATTCCCGATCTAACGGCTGCTTTTGAAAACGTAACCCAAGTTTATCACTGTGCAGCCTTTATCAATTTCAATCCTGCCAAATACAATATACTAAAGAAAGTAAATGTGGAAGGAACAGCTAACATTGTCAATCTCTGCTTAGCGAAGAATATAAGGAAATTATGTCACGTAAGTTCGGTTGCCACTTTTGGGAAAGTGCCAGCTGGCCAACTCATTAATGAAGGAACACCTTGGAATCCGGATGAAAAGAACAATGTTTATTCGATTACAAAATATGGTGCCGAAATGGAGGTGTGGCGTGGCACTCAAGAGGGATTGGATGCCATAATAGTAAATCCAGGAATTATTTTTGGGATTTCTCCAAATAATGACGGCAGTGGAATAATAACAAAACTAGGTTCTCGTGGTATTTCATATTATCCTTCGGGCGGAATGGGAGTTGTTGATGTTAAGGATGTAGTAAAAGCTATGATAATGCTGATGGATTCCGAAATAAATAATGAGCAATATATCCTAGTTGCTGAAAACGTTACCTATCAAGAGATTCTTTCCAAGTTCTCTATTTTATATGGGAAAAAACCTCCGACGAAAAAATTATCGAAACCACTTATGATATTTTTTAGTCAGATGGATTGGCTTTCCAGCAAAATTTTTCGAACTAAAAGAAAGTTGACACGAGCGACAGTCAATTCTATGTTTTCAATTTCATGGTACGATTCCTCCAAGATAAAAGAACAACTGGGATTCCAGTTTACTCCATTAGAAAATACGCTGAAAGGAATTGTAAAACGTGAAGGTAGAGAGGTAAAGTAAGTTATCTATTTCCTAATGGAAGCTTTTTTTCTGGCTTCTCCTCCGTTTCCGCGGGCATATCTTTTTTGGATTTATCTCCCTTATTTTGAATGCTGTCCAAGTCTTTCTCCATTTCCTTTAGCTTCGCTTCTACTTCTTGAAAAATAGCAATGTAGGTGTTGACATCGGCAGCATAAAAGGCATTGCTCCGGGCAAATTGAAGGCTATCCACATCAAATTTTGCATAGAACACGGAATCCATTTTTATGCCTTCTTCCAGCATGGTTTTATTATCGATACTTCGGGCAGCATTGGCCAGGTATGCCTCTGTTAAAATATCGGCCATCTTTTCCTTGCCGATAAGGTTTTTGGGTTTCTCGGGAACCTTAACATTTTGGCAGGAGCCAAAAGCAATAGCGATTATCAAAATTGCCCAGTATTTCATTCTCGATCAAATGTTAGTCTTTCAGCGTTACTTTTGTTCGCAAATTTGGAATTCTCATATACTAAAGCTCCATTCACCAAAGTATGGGTAACACGGGATTTGAAGGTAGTTCCTTCAAAGGGTGACCATCCACATTTGTACAACAGGTTTTCTTTTTTTACAGTCCAAGGTGAGTTTAGATCTACCAAAACCAAATCCGCTTTATAGCCTTTTCTAATATAACCCCGCTCTTTTATTTGAAATAAGATGGCAGGATTATGGGCCGTTTTTTCGACTATTTTCTCCAAAGAAATCTTTCCCTTATGGTACATTTCCAAAAGAGCCACCAAAGTATGCTGCACGAGCGGTCCCACCTGAAGGGGCATTCATATAATTGTTGTTTTTTTCTTCCAAGGTGTGTGGTGCGTGGTCTGAAGCGATGACATCTATTCGGTCATCCAGCAATGCCTTTAGGAGTCCATCGCGATCTTTTTCGGTTTTAACCGCAGGATTCCATTTTATTTTTGACCCCTTGGTTTTATAGTCCTGATCCGAAAACCAAAGGTGGTGAATACAGACTTCCGAGGTTATCATCTTCTTTTCAAGCGGTTTTTTATTGGAAAAAAGATGGGTTTCTTTTTCTGTTGAAAGATGGAAAACGTGAAGTCTCGCTCCTGTTTTTTCAGCAAGTTTTATCGCTTTTGAAGAAGAAATATAACAGGCTTCTTCACTTCTGATCTTTGGATGGCATTCCATTGGAATATCATCTCCATATTCAGCTTGATAGGTGGCAAGATTTTTTTTTTGATAGTTGTTTCATCCTCGCAATGTGCCGAAATGAGCAATTTGGTCTTGCTGAAAATATTTTCCAAAGTCTTTGGATCATCCACGAGCATATTTCCTGTGGAAGAACCTAGAAACAATTTTAATCCGGCAACTTTTTTTGGATCTACTTTTAATATTTCCTCAAGATTATCATTGGTTCCGCCAAACATAAAGGAATAATTGGCCCAAGAGGTTTTTGCGGCGATGGCAAATTTTTCCTCCAACAATTCTATGGTAGTAGCTTGGGGAATAGTGTTGGGCATTTCTATATACGAAGTGGTTCCACCAGCAATTGCAGCTTTGGATTCACTTTCTATAGTAGCCTTGTGGGTAAGACCTGGCTCCCGAAAATGAACTTGGTCATCAATCATTCCCGGCAGCAAGTACTTTTCATCCGCATCGATAATTTTTGTGTTGGCAGATTTCATGCTTATGGAATCGGAAATCTCTACAATGTAGCCTTCTTCAATCAATACATCCCCCTTGGTAATTTGTCCTTCGTTGACAATATTTGCGTTTTTAATCAAAACTGATTTCATCAGGCGTCTTATTAAATTTCTATTTAATGCTTATTTTTCAATAAACAGGTTTGTGAGATACAAACAATTATTTGGTGTTTCAATTCAATATCAATGAAAGGATGATTCATTGAATTTTCTTTTTCGGAATATACTATTAAACTTTAAACCAAGAACTCCAAATATAGCTTCGGAAATAATCCGTGAACTCATTTTGGACTCTCCTCGTGTTCTATCCCTAAAGATTACGGGGACTTCCTTTATTTTAAAATTGTTGTGGTGGGCCTTGAATTTCATTTCAATTTGAAAGGCGTACCCCACAAAACGGATGTTCTCCAAATTTATTTTTTCCAGTACTTTTCTTTTATAACAAATAAAACCCGCTGTTGCGTCAAAAATATCCATCTTCATAATCATCTGAACGTATTTGGAAGCTAACCATGACATTAACACACGGCTCATTGGCCAGTTGACCACGTTCACTCCTTTAACGTATCGGGAGCCAATTGCCATATCGAAACCCTCTTTATGACAGGCATTATAGAGTCGGATTAAATCGTTGGGGTTGTGGGAAAAATCGGCATCCATTTCAAAAATATAATGGTAACCGTTTTCTAGGGCCCATTTAAAACCAGCGATATAAGCAGTTCCCAATCCCGATTTTCCTTCTCGGGTAATTAAAAAAAGCTTCCCGGAATATTTATCGATATTTTCCGCTACGCATTGGGCGGTGCCATCGGGTGAATTATCGTCAACAACCAAAATATGGAATTCACGCTGCAATGAAAATACGGTACGAAGCAAACGTTCAATATTTTCAATTTCATTGTAAGTCGGTACAACCACCACCGCCTTGGACATACTCCCTGTTTTGCGCAAATGTACCTATTTTTGAACAAACAAATGTGAAGGGAAATCCAATTGGGGAAAGAAAAGGAAATATTAATTTGATGTACCTTTGCCACAAAATCGCTTGATTGGAGTACACTGAAAGAATAATAGAATCGAACGATTGGGCTACCTATCTATTGGTCGGTTGTTTTGTGCTTCTTGCCGTGGCCAAATACAGTTATCCCAGACGATTTGAGGAATTTGTTCTTTTGCCGCTGAGCGATAAATATCTTACGGTTCGCGGAAAAGACGATGCTGTTTATCATCCTTTTAATATTATTCTGTTCACCATTCAGGTGATATGCGTTTCCATTTTTATATTCCTTCTTTTTAGGGCTTATAAACCAATGGAAATACAAACAAACCATTGGCTTTTCGTGCAGATTTTAACAGGGTACACCATTTTTGTGTTTATCAAATTATCTATTGAAAAAATGTTGGCGAATATCTTTTCGATCGATGGTCTTATCGATCAATATCTGTATCAAAAGTTAAGTCATCGAAATTTTTTGGGGCTTCTCCTATTTTTGGGAAACCTTTTCTTTCTCTATGTTGTGAATACCAGCCAAATGTCCTTGCTGATATTTGCCATCGTTATCCTACTATTAAACACCATTGCCCTGTTTTACAGTTATAAAAAAAATGGAAAGTTAATAGCGACCAATTTCTTTCATTTTATTTTGTATCTTTGCGCACTTGAAATATCACCATATATTATTCTCTATAAGCTATTTTTTTAATAGAGGACAGTATTAAAAAAAATCTGGAATATACTATGAAAGTGAAAACCATTTTGGTTTCCCAGCCAGAACCTAAAATTGAAAACTCTCCCTATTTCGATTTAATAGAAAAGCAAAAAGTCAAGATTGATTTCAGGCCGTTCATCCACGTGGAAGGAGTGTCTTGGAAAAGATGTCCGCACCCAAAAAGTGGATTTGACCAAATATACTGCCATTATATTGACGAGCAGAAATGCTGTTGATCACTATTTTCGGATTACGGAGGAGTTGCGTTTTAAGGTGCCAGATACTATGAAGTATTTTTGCTTGAGTGAGGCAGTTGCCTATTATCTTCAAAAATATGTGGTATATAGGAAGAGAAAAATTTATGTGGGAAAAAGAACTTTTTCTGAATTGGCTCCCCTAATAAAAAAATATAAGAACGAAAAGTTTCTACTTCCGTCTTCGGATAAACTAAAAGCGGACATACCGGAAGTTCTTAATGAATTGAAGGTGGACTGGAAGGAGGCTACTTTCTATAAAACCGTAATCAGCGATCTTTCAGATTTGCGTGATGTTTATTACGATATTTTAGTGTTTTTCAGTCCTAGCGGAATTGAATCTCTGTTTGAGAATTTCCCCGATTTTGAACAAAATAAGACTCGGATTGCCGTATTTGGCAATACCACTGTAAAAGCAGCTACAGATATGGGATTAAGGGTTGACATTCAGGCCCCAACTCCCGAAACTCCTTCTATGACCATGGCACTTGAAAAGTACATCAAAGAGGTTAATAACAAGAAATGAGTTTACTTAAGTACAAACAAAAAAGGCTTGCCAAATTGGCAAGCCTTTTTTGTTTGTACAATATGTATTATTCTGCATTTGGAGCTCCTGCAAGTATTTCGTCATTGGCATAAGCTTCATATTTGGCAAAGTTCTTTTTAAAGGAGTTTGCTAGTTCCTTTGCCTTCCTATCATAAGCTTCTTTATCCTCCCAAGTGTCTCTTGGGTTCAATACTTCTGAAGGAACATTAGGACAGGATTTTGGCATCATTAGATTGAAAATTGGATGTTTCTCAAATTCCACATGTTTTAATTCTCCATCCAGTGCTGCTGCAATCATGGCTCGGGTATATTTAAGCTTCATTCTACTTCCAACGCCGTAAGGACCGCCAGTCCAGCCCGTATTAACAAGCCAAACATCCACTCCAGCCTCTTTCATTTTTTTACTTAGCATTTCTGCGTATTCAGTAGGGTGAAGGGGCATAAATGGGGCGCCAAAACAAGCAGAGAAGTTTGGTGTTGGTTCATTTATTCCTTCTTCAGTACCTGCAACCTTTGCGGTATAACCACTTATGAAATGATATGCGGCTTGACCAGGTGTCAATTTTGAAATTGGAGGCAAAACTCCAAAGGCATCTGCGGTCAACATAAAAATATTCTTAGGGTTATGACCAACGGAAGGTACTTGAATGTTATTTATATGGTAAATGGGATAACTTACCCTTGTGTTTTGGGTTATTGAGGTATCTGCAAAATCAATATTGCCATTTTCATCCAATTTCACATTCTCAAGAATTGCACCGGGCTTAATAGCATTAAAAATATCCGGTTCGTGCTCCTCAGAAAGATTGATGACCTTGGCATAACAACCGCCTTCAAAATTGAAAATGCTATTTTCTGGAGTCCAGCCGTGCTCATCATCACCTATCAATTTGCGTTCAGGATCTGCGGAAAGTGTTGTTTTTCCCGTCCCGGAAAGTCCGAAGAAAATGGCTGTTTCGCCATTTTCGCCAACGTTTGCGGAGCAGTGCATAGGCAAGGTGTTTTTATCCACGGGCATAATAAAGTTAAGTGCGGAAAAAATACCTTTTTTAACCTCACCCGTATAGCCTGTACCACCGATAAGTACAATTTTTCTGGTGAAATTTAGAATCGCGAAATTATGTTGGCGTGTACCATCCACTTCGGGATCTGCCATAAAACTTGGCACATTTACTAAAAGCCACTCAGGTTCAAAGCTCTTCAACTCTTTCTCTGTGGGACGTAAAAACATATTATGGGCAAACTTATTGGCCCATGGTGTTTCGGTAATTACTCTGATATTCAATTTACGGCTCACATCAGCCCCTGCATAACTGTCGCGCACATATACTTCCTTGCCAGAAAGATAATCTGTAACCTTGTCATAAAGTGCATCAAACTTCTCGGGGGAAAAAGGAATATTAATATCTCCCCACCAAACCTTATCCTTGGTAATATCATCTTTCACGATAAACCTATCCTTTGGGCTTCTTCCGGTAAATTCGCCGGTATTGACGGAAAGCGCACCGCAGGCAGCCTCTTCGCCTTGGCCCAATTCTATTGTTTTGTCGTGCAGTTCCTTTGAAGAAAGTTGATAAAGAACTTTTGCATTCTTGATTCCATAATTTTCCAATGAAATCGTTCTTTTAGTTTGATTATTATCCACCATTTCTTGTTTAGATTTTGTAGAGCACAAAAATAAGAAATCTAAAACAGATTGAGGAACTTAAAAAAGACAATTATTGCTTCTTTAGTTTTAACAGTCCATATCCCATTCGTACCCAGCCTAAGATAAACATCAAACCTCCAATGGGTGTGATAAATCCAATTTTGGTTGCCTCAAAAGGCAAAACAGAATTTAAGGAAAGCAAATAAATGGATCCTGAAAAGAATAAAATTCCAATTATAAAGAACCAGAAGACCGTTTTCTTTAGCTTTTGGGAAAGCCAAGGTGCAAAGCCGAGAATCAAAATCGCTAAGCCATGATACATCTGGTATCGGACTCCAACTTCAAAAGTGTCCAAAGCAGGGCCATCGATTATTTGCTTTAGGCCGTGGGCACCAAATGCTCCAATTGCAATGGTTGCAGCCATAATAAAAGCCCCTGTCGTCGCTATATTTCTATCAAAAACCTTCATTTAAACAATGTAGAATTAGTAATTTCGCCAATCTTAAAATTATCCTCAAAGTTAACAAAAAACCCTCCTTAAATGAGAAACATATTAATAATAGGTTCAGGACGATCAGCAACAAGTTTAATACGATATCTGCTGGAAAGAAGTAAAGCCGAAAACCTGTTTATTACCATTGGTGATATTTCCGAAGAAGCCGCGCAAAGATTCACCAAAAACCATAAGAATGCAAGTGGCATTCAACTTGATGTTTTTAATGAAGCCCAGCGAAGGGAAGCTGTAAGCAAAAGCGATTTGGTTATTTCTATGCTTCCGGCACGTTTTCATTTTGAAGTGGCCAAGGATTGTGTTGAATTTGGAAAGCATATGGTAACCGCTTCCTATATAAGCAAGGAAATGAAATCTTTAAACAATGCTGCCAAAGAAAAGGGTTTGGTGCTGATGAATGAAATAGGACTGGACCCGGGAATTGATCATATGAGTGCTATGCAGGTTATTGATAGGGTGAGAGCAAAAGGTGGAAAAATGCTCTTGTTTGAATCTTTCTGCGGCGGATTGATCGCCCCTGAAAGTGACAACAATCTTTGGAATTATAAATTTACCTGGAACCCTCGAAATGTTGTACTGGCAGGACAAGGCGGGGCGGCAGAATTTATCCAGGAAGGAAAGTTCAAATACATTCCCTATCACCGTTTATTTCGCAGAACAGAATTTATAAATATTGAAGGTTATGGTAAATTTGAGGTCTTAGCAAATAGAAATTCCCTTCAATATCAATCGGTTTACGGATTGGATAATATTCTTACATTATATCGTGGTACAATACGAAGAGTTGGATTTAGCAAGGCTTGGAATATGTTTGTTCAATTGGGAATGACGGACGATACTTATATCATTCCAGATTCTGAAAATATGAGCTATCGTGAATTTGTAAACCTATTTTTGGCATATTCGCCAACGGATTCAGTAGAGCTTAAACTTCGATATGCTTTAAAAATAGATCAAGACGATTTGATGTGGGAGAAATTGGAGGAATTGGACATTTTCAATAAGAAAAAAACCATTGGAATCAAGAATGCAACTCCGGCCATGGCCCTTCAGAAAATTTTGGAGGACAAATGGACTTTAGCTCCCCACGATAAGGACATGATAGTGATGTACCATAAATTTGGCTACGAGCTTAATGGTGAAAAACGCCAAATCGATAGCCATATGGCATTAATTGGCGAGGACCAAACTTATACCGCAATGGCCAAAACAGTAGGACTTCCCGTTGCCATCGCTGCCCTGAAAATTTTAAATGGTGAAATAACCACTCCGGGAGTCCAACTTCCAATAGCCAAGGAAGTTTACGAACCAATTTTAAAGGAGCTGGAAGAATACGGAATTGTTTTTAGGGAAGAAGAAGTGAAATATTTAGGATATAATCCTGAAAACCTTCATCTTGGTTAAAATGATAAAATCTGATATTAGAAATATCAAAAACCCGCGAAAAATTGCGGGTTTTTATTTTTCTTGAATCCTAAGGTGGAATCTCTAAGGCACTTTGACCGATTTCCTTAATTTTGGCTTCCTGAAATGGGCGTAACCGATATTTCCTTTAAACGAATTCAGCAATTAGCAATTCCCGCAATTATTTCGGGAATCGCCGAACCTGTACTTTCTGCTACAGACGCTGCTATCGTTGGGAATATTCAGGAATTTGGAATGGAATCTCTGGCAGCCGTTGGCATTGTTGGTTCATTCTTATCTGCGCTTATTTGGATCCTGGCACAAACCCGAAGTGCAATTTCCACTATCGTAGCACAAAATCTGGGAGCAGGGAAAATGAAGGATCTAAGTGTTTTTCCCGCACAAGCTATTTATTTCAATATTGCCCTTAGCCTTATTGTCCTTCTCTCGACTTACTTTTTTGTGGAGGAAATTTTTTCCTTGATGAATGCCGACGGAATCGTTTTGGATTTCAGTATTGATTATTACAATATCCGGGTTTGGGGTTTTCCACTTACTTTATTCACTTTTGCCGTATTTGGGATTTTCCGTGGACTACAAAATACATTTTGGCCTATGATTATCGCTGCCGTTGGAGCAGGTTTGAACATAGGCTTGGATTTTATGTTGGTCTACGGAATAGAAGGATTTATAAACCCATTGGGAATCAAGGGAGCTGCCTGGGCAAGTCTTTTGTCCCAATTTGTAATGGCAGTTTTGGCATTTATACTGCTTTTGAGAAAAACGGAGATTTCATTAAAATTAAAATTCCCCTTACATCACGAAATGCGCCGATTGGTTAGTATGAGCGCTAATCTATTTTTACGCTCTATGGCCTTGAATACCGCCTTGATATTAGCCACTCGGGAAGCAGCAGATTTGGGAAATGAATATATCGCAGCACATACTATTGCCTTTAATGTTTGGATTTTTACTGCTTTTTTCTTGGATGGATATGGAGCGGCAGGAAATATCCTATCCGGAAAACTCTTGGGCGAACAAAATTTTAAGTCACTTTGGGAACTGACTAAAAAAGTAAATTTATATAATATAATTGTCGCTTTAGCTCTCGTTGTAATTGGGTTATTTCTCTATGAACCAATTGGATTGTTGTTTAACAAAGATGAAAAAGTGCTCTCCATTTTCTACGGAATGTTTTTCTTGGTGTTGATATGCCTTCCTTTAAATGCAATTGCTTTCACTTTTGATTCCATTTTTAAAGGTTTGGGAGAAATGGGTTATCTTAGAAATGTACTTTTGGGTGCCACAATTTTTGGATTTATTCCTGTACTATATTTCGGCAAATACATGGAATGGGGAATTAAGGGAATTTGGATAGCGATGATTATTTGGGTAGCATATAGAGGAATTGCTCTAATCATCAAATTTCGACAGAAATATATTCCTTTAATTTAGAATTTATATTTTTGGGATGAGCAGCGAAGACAGAAGAGCAAGTAATCCTAAATTACTGACCACTGATTACTGACCACTGATTACTGAATTACCGATTTGAAAACAACTCACGAAATCTTTAAAGATAGTCCCGGATTATTAAATAATCCAGAGGTAGAGGAACTTGCTTCGGAATATGAAAAAGTTTGCGATGCACTTATTGATCTGCAACAAGTTTCGGAAATGAGCAAGGAGAAATACCTTATGATTTTAGTTCGCGAAATCCGTGAAAGCATTTCAATGGAATTGAAACGCGATTTGGAAGCAGAGCGTTTTGGTGAAAGCGAACGGGTAGATTTCAAAAATGCAGTTCAAAACCTTAGGAATTATATAAACGAATATTGTCGCGAGCACAAAATTTATCTTTAGATTTACCGTGACCCCCGACCCCTAAAGGGGAGGATAATAATCCAGCCTTTTATTCCCCTTTAGGGGTTAGGGGTAAAGTCAAAATTACGAGTTAATTCTTGGTGGTAAATCTTATTAACGTGTTTTCAACCATCCCGTAATGCCCATCCGTTCTGAAGCTTTCACAATTTTTACTTCGTGTTCGAGAACTTGGCTTTCAAAAATAACTAATCTCCCAGGAAGTGGTAAAACATCCAAATCTTCGTTTTCCGTATAAATAGTAAGTTCACCCCCATTTTCTACGAGCCAGTTATCCTCGTTCAAATAGCAAACCATAGAAAGTTTTCTGCGATCGTCGTTTTGGAAGGTATCCAAATGCCGCTTGTAGAAAGTTCCCTTGGGATAAACCGCATAGTGGAATTCTTTATGAAGAATTCCTAAAAAGCAGGTTGTATTCAGATACCTGACCAGTTCGTTTATTTTATTGAAAAAAAGTAATTCAGCTTCATTGGCACTCTTTTCGTCCATCCAAAGAATAAAATCGCCCCGAATTGTTTTATCAATTTCCTCATTAAAGTGCTTTCCAATAGCAGATTTTTTGAACTTATCTGCTTCATATTTTGCCAAAAGGGAATTTCGCAAAATCCTAACTTCTTCCGAAGAAAAGAAGTTGTTTACAATGCTATATTTCTTTGAAATTAAATCCTGGATAATTGTCTCAAACAACCGATTCTCAACAAATTTCATTTGTTCAAAAAGTTCTTCCGCCATTTTCATCACATTTTAAAAGCTTTCCAAATGTAATGCAGAAATTGTTTGGTTTTACATCGGGATCTATCTCAATTGAATACTTATAAAAATCCCTAAAAACAAGGTCAGCTGGTCTACAGCGATGAGTTCCATAATTTACTAATCGATAGTCTAAACCACAGGCTAAGAATATTGTATCTTTGTCGTCCAATTTTTTTACAATGAAACAAATACGAATCACTAAGATTTTCTCCTTTGAAACTGGCCATGCGCTTTATGGTTATGACGGTAAATGCAGGAATGTACACGGACACAGTTACAAACTTTCGGTAACCGTTATTGGTAGTCCAATTACCGATAGCAATAATGTGAAATATGGAATGGTGATAGATTTTAGCGACCTAAAAAAGATTGTAAAAGAAGAAATCGTCGATGTTTTTGACCACGCCACAGTTTTTAACAAAAACACTCCTCACGTGGAATTGGCAAAGGAATTGAGCGATCGCGACCACAGTGTTCTTTTGGTAGATTACCAACCCACAAGTGAAATGATGGTGATTGATTTTTCAGAAAAAATAACTAAACGTTTACCGGAAAATATAAAACTACATTCCCTTCGACTTCAAGAAACGGATAGTAGTTATGCGGAGTGGTATGCTGAGGATAATTAGGTTTTTATTCTACCAAATACTCAGAAATAATAGATTTTAAACTTACAATCTCTCCTTTACTTAAGCTATCTATTTTACTCAATAGCCTTGATTTATCAATGCATCGTATTTGATCCAAAGCAATCTGCCCCGATTTCTTTTTTAAGGTTATTGTTAGACGCATCGGAAAGTTGCGTGTTGCAGAGGTTATGGGAGCGATTAAAACTGTATTCAATAATTTGTTGGAAACATTTGGCGAAATAATTAGGCAGGGACGAGTCTTTTTTATTTCGCTACCAACTGTAGTATCCAGATTTACCCAATATATACCGTATTGTTTTACCATTCCAAATTGCTTGGTTCTTCGTCTTCAAAGAATTCGGGAATCAATCTTTTAGGTTGGCCATGGTTTGCAATATCTTTAGCTAGTACCTCTTCCCAGCCTTCGCGAGGCTTTGATTTTGTTGCAGTAATAATCATTTTATCATTTTCAATTGCAATTGTAACTCTGTCTTCCAGTCCAATAAGTTTGAGAAATTTGGCGGGAATGATGATTCCTTTAGAGTTTCCGATCTTAATTATTTTTGCTTCCATCAGACAATTATTTGACACAAAGTCAATACATTGTTATAACATATTCAAGTAACATAAAAAAGGATCAAGCCATAATCACTTTTACTATCTTTGCCCAATGCAAATTCCACAAGGCAAGAAAATATATTTTTCCAGCGACAACCATCTTGGAGCTCCTACGCAGGCCGAAAGCCTTCCCCGTGAAAAGATTTTCGTGGAATGGCTAGATTCTATTAAACACGATGCCCAGGCTATTTTTCTTCTTGGAGATCTTTTTGATTTTTGGTTTGAATATAAAACCGTTGTCCCAAAAGGCTTCGTTAGAACATTGGGAAAACTTGCAGAACTTCGAGATAGCGGAATTCAAATCTATTTTTTTGTTGGAAATCACGATCTATGGATGCACGATTACTTTGAAACCGAGTTAAATATTCCAGTTTATCACGATCCACAGGAATTTATGTTTAACAACAAACTTTTCTTTATCGGTCATGGCGACGGCAAAGGACCAGGAGACAAAGGATACAAACGGATGAAAAGAGTTTTTACCAATCCCGTTTCCCAATGGTTTTTTCGTTGGTTACATCCTGATATTGGCGTGCGTCTCGCTCAACATCTTTCAGTAAAAAATAAACTTATTTCAGGGGATGATGATAAGGAGTTTTTAGGTGAAGAAAAAGAATGGCTCGCTCAATATTCCAAGCGAAAACTGGAAGATAAACATTATGATTATTTCGTATTTGGGCATCGACATTTGCCAATGGAAATAAAGGTTGGCGAGAATTCAACTTATTTCAATTTAGGCGATTGGATAAACCATTATACCTATGGGGTTTTTGATGGAGAAAAGTTTGAATTGAAAAATTATAAATAAAAATAAATCAATCCTTTCAGGGTTTAAAATCCTGGAAGAGTTAATAGAAGGGTTAGCTTTGTTACTCCCGAATATCCTTCAACCGAAGTTGCAAACTCACATTTCCCTGCCATTCGTTTTCATCGATGCTATAAGCGGCCTTGAATGGTTTCCCGGTGCAGGCAATTTCGTGCTTATCTGCCATTCCAAAACCAATTCCTGTAAATTGATCTGATTTATCTTGTTTCACCACAACTCGTAAATGCGTTTTATCTTCACCTACGCATTTTCCATAACCGACATCTCTCAGGTTTTGGGTCATAAAGGTTGGAGTCATATTGCCGGGACCAAAGGGGCCGAATTGTTTTAGGATTCTATAAAATTTGGGATTAATGTCCTTTAAATCTATTTCGGCATCAATACTAATTTCTGGAGAAAGCAATCTAGGCTCAATAGTTTCTGAAACAACACGCTCAAATTCAGCTTTGAAATTTTCAAAATCCTCCTCCAGCAATGTCAGTCCGGCGGCATATTTATGTCCCCCAAATTGCTCAATATGGTCTGCACAGCTTTCCAGAGCATTATAAACATCAAAATCTTTTACCGAGCGAGCGGAGGCTGCCAACCTTTCTCCGCTTTTTGTAAAAACCAAAGTGGGTCGATAATAGGTTTCCGTCAACCGGGAAGCGACGATGCCAATAACCCCTTTGTGCCAATTTTCGTGATAGACCACCGTGGTCATCCTATTTTCCTCTTTGTTTAGGATTATCTGCTCAAGAGCTTCTTCTGTGATTCTTTTATCCGCCTCTCTTCGATCCGAATTAAAAGTTTCGATTTCCAAAGCATATAATTTGGCTTTTTCAGGATCTGTTTCGGTAAGTAAGGTCACTGCATGATTTCCGTGCTTCATTCTTCCGGCCGCATTGATGCGAGGTGCAATAATAAATACAACATCTGTGATGGTAAGGGTTTCTTTTTTGATTTGGTTTAAAATAGCTTGAAAACCTGTGCGGGGATATGTATTGATTACTTGCAAACCATAATAGGCAAGAATTCTGTTTTCTCCGGTAATCGGCACAATGTCGGCACCGATGGCGGTGGCTACTAAATCCAAATAAGGTACGAGATCGTCAATTTCCAAACCTTGTTTTTTGGCTAACGCTTGGATTAATTTAAAACCCACACCACAACCGCAAAGCTCATCGTATGGATAGTCACAATCCTCACGCTTTGGATCCAAAACAGCCACGGCATTCGGAATTTCCTTTCCCGGACGGTGATGATCACAAATAATGAAATCGATATTTTTTTCTGAGGCATAAGCCACTTTGTCGATTGCTTTGATGCCACAATCCAGAGCTATGATCAAGGTGAAATCATTGTCGTGGGCAAAATCAATTCCTTTATATGAAATACCATATCCCTCATCATATCGATCTGGAATGTAGGTAGAAACATTGGGATAATAACTTTTTAGAAAGGAAGAAAGCAAAGCGACGCTTGTAGTTCCATCCACATCATAATCGCCATAGACCATTATATTTTCTTGATTGGCTATGGCTTTTTCGATTCTCCATACCGCTTTGTCCATATCTTTCATTAGATAGGGATCGTGAAGTCCATCCAAGGTCGGCCGAAAAAATGCCTTGGCGTCCTCATAAGTATTAATTCCTCTTTGAACCAGCAAAGTGGATATAATTGGATCAACATTCAATATTTTTGAAAGAGATTCCACTTTTTCGGGATCGGGTTTAGGTTTTAAAGTCCAGCGCATACTTCGTAAATTACAAAGTTCAAAATTACTAATTCCTAAGACGGATTGATTGGCAATTTGTATTTCAAGGGGAGAATTGTAAACTTACAAAATTGAGCGAATTTTTCAAGCTCTTTTTGTATTGAGAAATTCATTATCTGATAGTTTGAAATTTTGATTTTATAATTTGACACTTCGGCTCACCTGCCTGTCGAGCCTTGGCAGGCAGGCGGAGGCTAAGTGACCAAAATTGGTTGAGAGATTTGATTTTTGGATTAGTTTTTTGGAATTTGGAATCAGTTTTGTCCGGTTAATTATCATATTATGTCCGCCCCGGCGGACATTTTCTTGCTTGTGTTTCCCGCCCTACCAATATTTTGTTCGCCGTGGTGGATAGTATGCCGTTAGGCATTAAAGATGGGTAGGGAAATAAAACCCCATTAAAGTCTAAGTCCGCGACCGCGGACTAGATATGGTATTTCAGGGTTAATCAATACTTTCATCGGAAAACAATGATTTAGATTTTGGAATTTGGTATTTGGAATTTGGTATTTGGGTTTTGGAATTTTGAATTAGGTATTTCCTGATCAGTAAAGCATCCCAAAAAGATATAAGGGAATAATGTTCATTGCTCCAATTTCAATATCGTCCCGAAGCACGAAAGCATCCTTCATTCCTGCTATCTGATGGGTGGTTTTGTTCTTGCCGCCAATTTCAATAGTGTATTTTCTGTTTACAATAAAATCTCCTTTTTTGGCCAAATGTATTTCATAGTTATGCTTAAGCTGATTGGCAAAAAATGTTTCTCTCAAAGTACCCTGTTCTATTTGACTTTGACCCAATGCGTAAATAAGATTTGTATTGTTAAGGTACAGTTTTTCCGGTTTCGTAAATGCACCTATGCCTTTTGAAGGGGTGAAAAATTCATGTATTAGTTCTGCACGGTCCAAGATCTTTAGGGCATTTAATAAGAAATTTCTTGAAAACCCCAAACGTTCGCTCAGTTTGGAAACATTGGGCGTGAACGGAGCACTTTGGGCGATTGCCACTAACAGCTTCTTTATTTTTCGACTTTCCTGAAAAGGGATGTTTTCCACTGAACTTACGTCCACTTCAAGCATTAGGTTTACGGTGTCCAAAAGCTTGGGGTAATAACCCTCGATTCCTTCAAAATTGTAAGGATAGCAACCATATTTCAGGTATTCCTTAAATTCCGCAACGGGAAATTCTACTTGCTTTTTACACTCTAAGGCCACTTCTTTTTGGTTGTTCAGAATATATTCAAAATCAAAAGCAGACAGATCCAGTTTGTGTTTGATGTTCAAATATTCCCGAAATGACAGTTCCTTCAAAATATACTTGACCGCTCGACGGCTTAGATCGGATTCGCCTTTGTTTATTTCTAGGATTGAAGAAGAGGTAAATACTACTTTTAGTGAGGGCAACTGGTCGTATATTAACTTTAGCTCGCGAGACCAGTTAGGGTATTTGTGCACTTCGTCCAAGAACAAGTGCGTTCCTCCTTGAAGCGCAAATTCCTCCGCCAACCCTATTAAGGTATGATTCATGAAATATAGGTTGTCCAAGGAAGTGTACAGCGGCTTTTCCGATTCGGAAAGATGAAATTTTATGCGTTGCAATAACAATGTGGTTTTTCCCGAACCACGAGCCCCTTTTACGCCGATGAGCCGCTGTGACCAATCGATCTGTGCCAATAAATATCGCTCTCGACGAATATTTAGATCGTTAAGGATACGTTCAGTTATAATAGCTAGTTCTTGCATATTGTTTTTTGCTAAGAACAAATATAAGCAAAATTGTTTTTACATAACAACAAAAATAGAAATAATTGTTTTTGAACGAAAACATTAAAGAGGTATATTATTTCTTCCCCGAAACTACAATCACAATCTCACCCTTAGGAGGCTTGTTTTCAAAATGTTTTAAAACTTCTTCTGTAGTTCCACGAACGGTTTCTTCGTGAAGTTTGGAGATCTCTCTAGAAACTGAAATTTGTCGTTCGGTGCCGAAAAATTCAACAAACTGAGCCAAGGTTTTTAGTAGTTTATGTGGTGATTCGTAAAAAATGATAGTTCGGGTTTCATCGGCCAAGAGTTGGAGTCTTGTTTGCCTGCCCTTTTTTAAAGGTAGAAAACCTTCAAAAATAAATTTATCATTTGGAAAACCACTGTTGACCAAGGCGGGTACAAATGCTGTGGCACCGGGTAAGCAATCCACTTCAATTCCTGCTTCAACACAAGCTCGGGTTAACAAAAATCCCGGATCGCTGATTGCAGGTGTTCCGGCATCACTAATAAGGGCAATATTTTCTCCTCCCTGAATTCGTTTTACGATTCCATCCACGGTTTTGTGTTCGTTGTGCATATGGTGGGAATGCATCTGTGTGGAAATGTCATAATGTTTTAGCAATTTCCCACTGGTGCGGGTGTCTTCAGCGAGAATCAAATCCACTTCTTTCAGTACTTCAACCGCACGGAAGGTCATGTCTTTTAAATTGCCGATGGGTGTAGGCACCAAATAGAGTTTTCCCATAATTAGGGGGTGGAAATTATCAATTAAAACTTTTTTCCACAATGGCCATAAACCTGCCGCTGTATTCTTCTTTGTTCGTCCAGTTATTATAATCTGGTTTCACTTTTCCGCTAATGAAGTTTTTTGCTTCTTCAAAGTTTTCCATTGTATTTATTTGGGAAAGAACACGGGTATAATCTTCTGCTTGTCCTTCAAAAAGATGTTTTATAAAAGCTAAACGATCGTTTAGACCAATGTTCAAGCCTCGGTTTGCGGTATCGTTTAAGGATTTTTGTCGGGATTCAGTATAATTTTTGCTAGCAGGTTTTATTTCGTTGGAGAGTGGGAAGAGCTCGGGATCTTTTCGTTCAAACTCAGGCGTTCTCTGATAAAGTGAGGCAAACTCCTCGAGATCATTTTTGGCGTATTTTTGTGCTTGGCTCGGGTTTTCTGTGGACTCAGGTTCAGGATTCTTTGGAAGCATTTCATCCAACAGGTCATCAATGCGATCACTTTCCTCTGGCATCTGTGCCACGATATCCTTTATTTTTTCCATCAACGGCTCAATAAGATCCTCCTTGTGCTCAGGTTGAGGTACAGGTTCAGGCTCGGTAAACCAGTTTTCTTCCCTAAAACTTTTTGAATCAAGTGATTCTTCATATTCTGTGTCAGGAGTTTCATCGAGTTGATTTTCAAGATATTCAAGCACAGTCAGTTTCTCCTGAAGTTCTCCCACCAATTTCTTGATCGAAGATGTTTTGAATGTTTTCTTCTGCCCGTCTGTAGGCACGGCCTCTTCTAAAATCTTATTAGCTAGCATTATTAGCTGCTCGCGGATTTTCTTTTTCATTTTCTTTAAATATTTATTGTCTAATTAGGGATTCAAACCCATAAATTAATTGCTGTAGCTTAGATTTATAAATTTCTAACTCTTTTGGTACTGAGGTATTGAATACTGAGTTGGAATAGTAATCTGACTAAATAATCAAATACCTTTTAGCCCATAATCTCTTCAAAATTACATTTTTGTTTTTAATTAAATGGACTTTCAGGATAGAGAGGTTAAGTTTCCAATAAAAAGAGGAATATGGCGTCGGATTTTAGCTGAAGTTTTTAAAAGCAGATGCGCATTTCATATCTCCCTAAATTAAACAGAAGTTCTATTTTGTTTTTATAAATTTACGCATTCTATATGTAGAGGTCAACTATTTTTATTTTAGGAGATAACCTATTTGTATTGTAACAGTTGCAAATAAGCTTAAAGTTGGCCAATGCTTTAGAAATAATGTGATGCTTATTGCAACACTTAAAATTAAACTATGTTTCTCGAAAATACCGTAAATCAGAAAGAACAATTTGGTTGGATTGAGGTAATCTGTGGTTCTATGTTTTCCGGAAAGACCGAGGAACTGATCCGAAGACTCAAACGGGCCCAATTTGCCCGTCAAAAAGTGGAGATTTTTACACCTGCCATAGATACACGCTATGACGAGGATTCTGTAACAAGCCATGATAAGAATCATATTCGATCAACTCCTGTTCCTGCCGCTGCGAATATTCCGATTTTTGCAGATGGTTGTGATGTAGTGGGAATTGACGAAGCCCAGTTTTTTGATGATGAAATCGTAAAAGTATGTAATGATCTTGCTAATCGGGGTGTACGCGTAATTGTGGCTGGATTGGATATGGATTTTAAGGGAAATCCTTTTGGTCCCATGCCGGCCTTAATGGCAACTGCTGAATACGTAACCAAAGTTCATGCTGTCTGTACCCGAACGGGAAATCTGGCCCATTATAGTTACCGAAAGGCGAAAAGTGAAGCCCTCGTTCTATTGGGTGAAACTGAGGAATACGAACCTTTGAGCCGGGCTGCTTTTTATAAAGCGACGATGCGGGATAAAGTTGCAAAGCGCGAAGAAAAAGAATCAGAGAAAGTCATTCCTGATCCTTCTTCTAAATCAGATATAAAAAATAATCCCCTTGATTAGTTTGATCAGTTGGTTTCAGGATTGCCCTATGGGATATTTGGAAATAAGGATTAATTGAGAATGATAAAAAGGATAAATCAAAATAAAACACCACACCTCTAAATGCCCAAAGCAACGGATACCCTATTGGAGATTGATCTCAATGCTCTCGACGATAATTACAGATACCTTACTTCCAAAATTTCTCCCGAAACAAAACTGCTCGCAGTCGTTAAGGCCTATGCCTATGGCAGTGATTCCATTGCGATAGCCAAAGAGTTAGAAGCGCTAGATGTTGATTATTTCGCCGTGGCATACACTGGGGAAGGAGTGGTGCTTCGAGATGCGGATATTAAAACTCCAATATTAGTTCTGCATCCCGTACCCGTTAATTTCCAAGAGATTATAAAACGGTGTTTGGAACCGAGCATTTATTCCAAAAAGATGTTATCGGAATTTATCACTGTGGCCGAAAAAAACAATCAAAATGATTATCCCATACACCTTAAATTCAACACAGGTCTCAATCGTTTAGGTTTTGAGATGAATGAAATTTCTCTGATCGCAGAAATACTCTCCAAAACCAAAAGTGTGAAAGTAAAGTCTATTTTTTCACATTTGGCTGCCAGCGAGGATTTAAAAGAAAGAGAGTTTACCAAAGGTCAAATTGAGAAATTTAAGAAGAAGGCCGAGGAGTTGATAGACAAAATCGGATATCGACCTTTACTTCATTGCACCAACACTTCGGGAATTTTAAATTTTCCTGAAGCTCATTTGGACATGGTCCGTACCGGGATTGGGCTTTATGGTTATGGAAACGATAAGGAATACAACAAACATCTAAAACCCATTGGCACTTTAAAAACAATTATTTCTCAAATACACAGTATTGAAGAAGGAGAAAGCGTCGGGTATAATCGTGGTTTTTTTGCCAAAAGACCAACTCTTTCGGCCACACTTCCTATTGGTCACGCAGATGGAATTCCTCGCTCGTATGGAAAGGGTAAGGGATGGGTTACCATAAATGGGAAAAAAGCACCTATTTTGGGAAATGTTTGTATGGACATGATAATGGTGGATGTAACAGATATAGATTGCGGAGAAGGTGATGAAGTCATTATTTTTGGTCCTTCAGTTACTGCGGAAGAACTTTCAGCAGCCATCAACTCCATCTCCTATGAGTTGATTACTGCTGTTTCACAAAGAGTTAAGCGGATAATTTGTAGAAAATGAATAATTCTTTCAGAAAAAGCCAATTGTTTTAGTTAAATTAGCCCGCATCAACCAAAAAATACTTCCCGATATGTTAAAAGAATTTAGAGACTTTATAATGACCGGCAATGTAGTGGACCTTGCCGTTGCGGTAATCTTGGCTGGCGCCGTAGGACTAGTGGTAACTGGATTTACGAACGATATGATTATGCCAATAGTTGGCCATTTTGCCGGCGGTCTTGACTTTGCGGATTTCAAATATGTTCTTGACCCAGCCGTAATAGGTCCGGATGGGGAAGTAACAAAACCAGAAAATGCGATCATGTACGGTAAATGGATCAATACCCTAATCAACCTTATAATTGTGGGCTTTGTTCTGTTTATGATAGTTAAAGGATACGCTAAAGTTAGAAAGAAAAAGGAAGCAGCTCCAGCTCCAGATCCGGGTCCTTCTGAAAAAGATATTCTGATGGAAATTCGTGATGAGCTAAGGAAAAAGTAATATATCCATATTCATAGCGTTAATATTGTTTAGGAATAAAAAAACTATGAATAAAGCTTTGAGGATTTTCGGATTACTGTTTTTGGTACTAACTTTCTCATTTTCTTATGCCGGTGAGAAAACCATTGTTATTGACATAGGTCACGGTGGTAAGGATATTGGATTTGAAGTTGACGGGATTCTTGAAAAAGATTTGACTTTCGAAATTGCGAGGAAAATCGAAGCTTTAAATTCTGATTCAAATATTAAAATTGTTTTTACTAGAGAGTCGGATGATTTTATCTCGCTAAAAGACAGAGTGGACTTTATAAATTCCTTAAACCCAGATCTGGTTATTTCGCTTCATATCAACGCCGATTCCAATACTAGGCTCAGTGGGTTTGATGTTTTTGTAAGTCCTCAAAACTTCCGAAACGGAGAGTCAAAAGTTCTCGCAGAAAAGATTGAAACTTCACTTTCAAAGCAGTTTTCTAACAATGGAATTAAGGAGTCTAATATGTATATTTTAAAAAATGTAAATACACCCTCCGCAATTATTGAGTTGGGATATCTTAGTAATATCGGAAATAGAGACTTGTTGACTTCCGAAGATGGCCAGCACAGAATTGCCGAGGCTATATATAATGCAATAAAGTAATTCCTCGATACGAGGACAATACCGCTACACCACAAGTTTAACCTTAAACCCTCCTAAAACTGTCGCTCACAGATATGGAGGGTTCTTTTTTTGGTATTTATTCTGGAATATCAACTTGGCAAGATGTAATTTTACCGAATGAAGCAACTTGTTACGTGTACTACATATTAATATCGTTGTGCATTTTGGCCATATTTTGACAATATTACCGAGGCCCTTCCTCATGCGCAGCCCCGTCTGCCAGACGGACAGGAATAGCGGACAGCCGTCGGCTAAAACCTATGGCGTCGGCCGAGGAGCAAAGTGATAATCGTCAAAATCTTTATTTCATTCGCCGCGGCGAAATGATTGAAAAAATGAAGATTTTGTTCAGCATTGTTAAATTGGAGTCAATATGCACAATGGGTTATTAATTTCTTTTACTGTTGGCATTTGTTTTTATAAGGCATAGTAATTAAATAGATTGTATATATGAAATTAGCACTAGTTGGTGCCACGGGAATGGTTGGCGAAGTAATGTTGAAAGTACTGGAGGAAAGAAATTTCCCTTTGGACGAACTTTTATTAGTAGCCTCTGAAAGGTCTATTGGAAAACAATTGACTTTTAATGGAAAGACCTTTGAAGTAATTGGTTTGGAAGAAGCCGTATCTGCAAAACCCGATATTGCCCTTTTCGCGGCAGGAGGTGCAACCTCGCTGGAATGGGCTCCCAAATTTGCCGCTGCGGGAACTACGGTAATCGATAATTCATCCGCTTGGCGAATGGAGGCCAGCAAAAAACTTATCGTTCCTGAGATCAATGCACATTTGTTGACAAAAGAAGACAGAATAATTGCCAACCCCAATTGTTCAACAATTCAATTGGTGATGGCTTTGGCGCCTCTTCACAAAAAATATAGAATGAAACGTGTTGTTGTTTCTACGTACCAATCCGTTTCAGGTACTGGTTTGAAGGCGGTCAAGCAAATGAAAAATGAAATGGCAGGTATAAAAGGTGAAATGGCCTATCCTTATCCCATCCACCTTAACGCATTGCCTCATTGCGATGTTTTTGAGGATAATGGCTATACCAAAGAAGAAATGAAATTGGCGCGCGAACCACAAAAGATACTGGATGATCGCACCTTTTCCGTAACAGCTACAGCGGTGAGGATTCCAACCACCGGTGGTCATAGTGAAGCTGTAAATGTTGAGTTTTTTAATGATTTTGAACTTGGCGAGGTTCGCAGGATGCTTCACCACACTCCGGGAATTAAGTTGCAGGACAACCCTGATACCAACACCTACCCAATGCCCTATTACGCGCAAGGAAAAGATGAGGTTTTTGTTGGCCGGATAAGACGCGATGAAACCCAACCCAACACCTTGAATATGTGGATTGTGAGCGATAATCTGCGAAAGGGAGCTGCGACCAATGCCGTTCAGATTGCAGAATATTTGGTTGAAAATAAGTTGGTTTAAATGCAGGTGGTTTCAGGATAAACAACTTGAAGAAAATCGTCTTTAAACTTTAGTTTCAGGAATGTAAAAATGTCAATATTCTGTGGCATTGGGATCTTTGTTAAAAAATATTTAAATCCTGGGATGGATGTACTATTATTTTCTTTATATTTAAGGAATTAACCATAAACCCCAAGCCAATGAATTCAACTTTTACTAAAATAATTAGACTCATCTTAGGCTTAGGCTTACTATTTTTTGGGATCAGCAAGCTAGTACACTTCAACTTTATGCCTGTTCATATTTACACTGGAGATGCGGCTCTTTTTATTGACTCGCTCAGCCACACAGGTTATATTTTGAAAGTTATTGCGATTTTTGAAATCTTTATTGGTTTGATGTTAGTGCTAGGCAAATGGGTGCCTTTTGCATTACTTTTATTAGCCCCTATTTCCGTAAACATTTTGCTTTTCCATCTGTTTCTTGACACACCTGGACTCATTATAGCTATGATAGTGATATTGTTGAACATTATTTTAATTTATAAGCACTGGCGGATTTACAGGTTGTTGTTTCGTTGAAAATAAGGTTTTAATTTTTTCAAAAAGGCTTCCGAGAGGAAGCTTTTCTTGAATTTAGCTCTCTTTTCTTACAATATAAAAAATGGTACATTTACAGCTATTTTAAGTTTAAAATTTATGAGAATTACAATTATCCCTGCAATTTTAGTGCTCGCCCTTATCGGCTGTAAAGAAGAACCTAAAAAGGAAACTATTTCGGTGACCTATCCCCAAACCAAAAAAGTTGATACAGTAGATACTTATTTCGGTGTTGAGATTAAGGATCCCTACCGTTGGTTGGAAGATGACCGCAGTGCGGAAACTGAAGAGTGGGTGAAGGAAGAAAACAAGGTAACCCATGACTATTTGAATAAGATTCCATTTCGCGCAGAGTTGAAAAAACGTTTGTCCGATCTGTGGAACTATGAAAAAGTTGGACCGCCGTTTCACGAAGGGAATTTCACTTATTTCTATAAAAATGACGGCTTGCAAAACCAGTTTGTATTGTATCGATATAAGACAGGGGACGACCCAGACACTGCTACAGTGTTTTTAGATCCGAATACATTTAAAAAGGATGGTACCATTTCACTGGGAGAAACCAGTTTTTCCAAAGACGGAAGCCTATTGGCATATAGTATTTCGGAAGGTGGGAGCGACTGGCGAAAAGTATTGGTTTTAAATGCTGAAACCAACGAACTGGTTGGCGATACATTAAAGGATATTAAATTTAGTGGTCTTTCATGGAGGGGAGAAGATGGTTTCTATTATTCCAGTTACGACAAACCCAAAGGGAGTGAGCTTTCCGCCAAAACGGATCAACATAAAGTGTACTATCACAAAATGGGAACCCCACAAAGTGAAGATAAGTTGGTTTTCGGCTCAACACCCGAAGAGAAACATCGCTATATTGGTGCTTCGGTAACGGAGGATGACGAATATTTAGTAATCAGCGCAAGCACTTCCACTTCTGGAAACAAACTTTTTATTAAAGATTTGACAAAGCCAGATTCTAAATTCGTGACCATTCTAGGTGATACCGATTCCGATTCGTATGTATTGGAGAATTTGGGATCCAAACTTTTTATTGTTACCAATAGAAATGCTCCAAATAAGAAAATCGTCACCGTCGACGCATCGAATCCCACCCCAGAAAATTGGAAGGATTTGATTCCCGAAACCGATCATGTGCTTTCTGCAAGTACTGGAGGAGGAAACATATTTACCAATTATATGGTAGATGCCGTTTCAAAAGTAAAGCAATATGATTATGACGGTAAATTGATTCGCGATATCGAACTTCCAGGAGTTGGTTCTGCCGGTGGATTTGGTACAAAGAAGGAAGAAAAGGAGCTTTATTATTCTTTTACAAACTACGTTACACCACCAAGTATCTACAAATATGATATTGCCAGTGGTAATTCGGAACTCTTTATCAAACCAGACATAGATTTCGATCCGGAGAATTATGAAAGCCACCAAGTATTTTATTCTTCAAAAGATGGAACAAAAGTCCCAATGATAATCACTTACAAAAAGGGATTGAAAATGGATGGGAAAAATCCTACGATTCTATATGGTTATGGAGGGTTCAACATCAGTTTAACTCCGAGTTTTAGTATCGCCAATGCAGTCTGGATGGAACAAGGCGGTATTTACGCAGTTCCCAATTTACGTGGGGGTGGAGAATATGGTAAAAAATGGCATGATGCAGGAACAAAACTGCACAAACAGAATGTTTTCGACGACTTTATTGCTGCAGCCGAATATTTAATAAAGAACAACTACACTTCCAGCGATTACCTAGCCATCCGTGGTGGATCCAATGGAGGTTTGTTGGTAGGAGCTACCATGACCCAACGTCCCGATTTGATGAAAGTGGCTCTTCCAGCTGTTGGCGTTTTGGATATGTTGCGCTACCATACCTTTACTGCAGGTGCAGGTTGGGCATATGATTATGGAACTTCTGAAGATAATAAAGAAATGTTTGAATATTTGAGAGGCTATTCGCCATTGCACAACGTGAAAGAAGGAGTTGAGTATCCCGCAACCCTTATAACAACCGCCGATCATGATGATAGGGTAGTGCCAGCACATAGTTTTAAATTTGCTGCCGAATTGCAGGCAAAACAAACGGGAAATAATCCTATCTTGATCCGGATTGAAACGGATGCTGGCCATGGTGCAGGAACTCCGGTAAGTAAGACCATTGAGCAGTACGCAGATATTTTTGGATTTACCCTTTTTAATATGGGTTATGAGCAATTGCCAGAAAAGACAACTAAATAAAATGAAATAGAAAAGTCAAGGGAGAATTTCGGAGATTTATTTATCGGGAATTTTTCTTTGACTTTATTTTAAATATAATTTTCTCTTTATTGAAAATCGATTTCAGTGTATAAACAGATTTAAATAGTTGAAATAGATAAGACAGAATGGAAACCCAATGGGATGAAAATATCAGTTCCTTTATCCAAATGGCCACTAATCAGGAGGTACGAATGATTATGGTAGGAAGCGGGGCTATGAACTATTATAGGCATAAAAGTCCATCTACAGGTCTTGATTTCTGGGTCGATGCAACTTCCAAGAATTTGAATAAAATAATGGTTATTTTAAAGGAATTGGGGTCTGAAATCGCCAATTTTCCTTTTCCTGTAAAAGAAAGAAAGCAGAACATTTCGATTGAGTTTTTACCTTCTTGTCTTAATCTCGTGTTGATCACGAATTTTATAGTTGACAAATCTTTTTCTTGGGCCTATGACGATAGTATTGAGATCTCGTTACAAGATAATTCTCAAGTAAAATGGCGGGTGCTCGCCTTGGAAGATTTGATTGACTCAAAATCCAGATCCCTAGATCCTCAGGATTTGATCGACCTTCAAGAGTTAAAACATCTCAACGGCGAATCGGATTAGAAAAAATCAATCCAGTTTCTCAGTCAACTTTTTGAATATCTTTTTAGGGTCCTTGTTCTCATATAGAATTTGATAAACAGCATCTATAATAGGAGTTTTAGCCTTTTTCTTTCCTTTCTGTTGGTTTAGATGATATGCACTTTTAGTGGCATAATAACCTTCGGCAATTTGACTCAACTCAATTTGAGCACTTTTTACTGTGTAACCTTTTCCAATCATGGTCCCGAACATTCTATTCCTACTAAAAATGGAGTATCCCGTAACCAAAAGATCACCTAAATAAGCGGAGTCATTAATATCCCGTTTCATTTTGTGAACTTTTTTTACATACCGTTTCATCTCACGGATAGCGTTGCTCATCAATACGCTTTGGAAGTTGTCTCCATATCCCAATCCGTGGGCAATTCCCGCAGCCACAGCATAAATATTTTTCAGCATGGCGGCGTATTCTGTTCCCAAAACGTCATCACTGGTAGTGCATCTAATGTAGTCGCTTCTCAAGGCATTGGCAGCAATTTCAGCCTTTTCATTGTCGGCACTGGCAATGGTGAGATAAGAAAGTCTTTCAAGAGCCACTTCCTCTGCGTGGCAAGGGCCTGAGATAACACCGATGTTGTTAAAGGGAACTTTGTAATACGTATTGAAATGATCACCCACAATTAGACTGGTTTCAGGTACTATCCCTTTAATGGCAGAGAAAATCACTTTGTCTTCCAATGATACAGTAAGTTTTTCCAGTTCCAGATGTAGAAATGCGGAGGGAATCACAAAAATAAGGTAGTCAGCCCAAGTTGCCATCTCATCAATATCATGGCTGAGCTTTAATTGGTCGAGATCGAATTCCACGGAGCTCAGATAATTTGGGTTGTTCCCATGTTTTTTGATATGGTCTAAAGCAGAGGTGCTGCGCATATACCAACCCACTTCTTCCAGATTTTCACAGAGCATTTTTACAATGGCTGTGGCCCAGCTCCCACCACCAAATACCGCAAATTTTGGTTTATTTGACATTGGATTATTTATTTTCTAAAATTGGACTTTGAGACATTTCTTTAAACCTTAAAAATTGCATCTATTTTCAAAAGTACGCAATTCAATGCAAAAAGATTAAAATCCTATTAATGGATGTTAGTGGATATATTGAGAATTTGGATACAGGTAATCTAGCTTTTGGAATGTTTTCTCTTAAGGTTGCAACTGGAACTTTCACAACCGAGATAATCAAAGACTAATTTCATTTATAAAAATTCATTTCATCCAAATATTTCCATACTTCCGCAGGCAGCATAGGGCGGATGTTTTTACCTTTTTTTATAGCTTTCCGTATAAATGTGGAGGACAGCTCCATTATTGGGGCATCGACCAATTTTATCTTTTTATGGTAAATCCGCTTATTGTTGTCGTCTTGGGTATAAAATTGGTTGTCAATAGAACCTTCTGAAATTCTTGGATAAATGTAGATTGGATACCTTTCGAGAATTACATCATAATTTTTCCACTTCGGAAAACTTTTTAAGTTGTCCTCTCCCATAATCAAACAAAAAGTTTGACGGGGAAATTTTTCTTCCAAGTGGACTAATGTATTTATGGTGTAATTAGGTTGTGGAAGATCAAACTCCACATTGCTTACCTTTAGTTTCGGGAAATTCTCCACGGCAATTCGAACCATTGCAAGCCTATGGTGATCCTCCAATAAAGTTTTCTTCTTTTTAAGTGGATTGTGTGGAGTTACCACAAACCAAACCTCCTCTAGGTCACTAAACTCTACCATGTAATTGGCAATTATCAAATGCCCAATATGGATGGGATTGAAAGTGCCGAAGAAAAGTCCTGTTTTTTTTGGTGTTGGATTGATGGGATTTTACTTTAAGAGTTTAGAAATATAAAATTTTAAGAGATTAAGTGCTTGGCTTCATAGTCAATTTGTTTGCAAACATTCAATCACTATTTTAAATTCTCTGTGCAATACACTCTGATGCATTCTAGAGATTCTCGAGCAATTTCCAAATCCCTTGGGTCAATTTGGTAATTTTTATATCTGGAATTATGACACAGGTCGTAGAGGTCATTATAGCTATTCCAGATAATTCTTGTTGTATTAAATTTTACAAATCTCTTCATAATATCGTGAGGCGTGCCTTGACAGAATCTCGAAAAAACTTGCTTATACTCGTTATAGGAAGCAAAAAATTTGTTTTTCTCCTCGTCTTCCTTACATGGATGTAAATAGGTATCGGGAAAAAGACTTCCTTCAAAAAATTTAAGTGAACAATAAAAAGCTGTAGTGATTTCCCAATCGGGGAATTGAGTTGACTCTTTAATATAGTTATGAGCTTTTAGATTATGTGATGCGTGATCAAAAGCGTTATATTTTTTCTGTGCCATATTTGAAAATAAAGCCATCAGAAGTGACATTGTCAACCATTACTTCTTCCGAATTTGACATAAAAGAAAATGTCAAATCAATTCTGCTGTTTGTACTATTAATTTCTTCAGAAACTTTATAAGCATTCCAACGTTTATCTTTAGAATAAAAATCATCTTCATCAATCACCACCAAACACTTAAAAGTATTAAAATTGATTATTTTTAGGAACATATCCCTAACATCAATTCCAATTTCGGACAACTTTGATTTTAACAAGGAAGAGGAATGAGCAGCAGATTGAATATTTTTTTTAAAGTCAACCTCAACCTCTTTCTGAAAATCCTCACGTCCTCTAACGTATGAGGAATGCAACAATTCACTTATGGTAAGTTGTTCTCCAACAATACCAAAGTCCAAAAGATTTAAATTATTTTCTGATTTCGTTAACATGAAAAGTGTGCTTTCAATTAAAGTTTAATTCTTAAAATCAACTACTTGAAAGGTAGTGCAAATGTAATGCTTCTACCGGTTAAAAGCAAGTGGCCTTGATTTTCCCTTAAGTAATAACTAATTTATAGAATTTATTGGAATAAAAAAGTATGTCAATAATGGTTTAAAAACTCGTTATCTCTGAGAGAAATTATAATGCAATTCGCTTCCAAAAATATTTAGTTAGTCATAAAAGTACGTTTTATCATTAAGATATTTTTCGTGACTAATCGTAATACTTCTCGTCGTTCTCAATTCTTTTTAATAAAATCGGCTACCAACTCCTCTGCTTCTTTCAAAGCAGTTTCCAAGTCATGGTTTTTGATGATATAATCAAATTGAGGTGCAGTGGCTAATTCTACCGAAGCTTTTGCAATTCGCATATTTATACGGTCGTCACTTTCGGTTTTGCGCTTTTTCAGTCGGATTTTTAATTCGTCAATGCTTGGGGGTTTTACGAATACCGCGAGAGTCTTTTCTGGATATTTCTTTTTTATACGAAGTCCGCCAACCACATCAATATCGAAAATTACGTTTTTGCCGTTGCTCCAAATGCGTTCCACCTCTGATTTTAAAGTACCGTAGAAATTGTCGCGATACACTTCTTCCCATTCCAGAAAATCACCATTTTTAATGTGCTGCTTAAATTCTTTTAATGAAATGAAGTAGTAGTTTTCCCCATCCTTTTCATCCCCCCGGGCTTCGCGCGAGGTGCATGAAACTGAAAACTCCAAGTTTAGGTCTTCTTTTTTCAGTAAGTGCTGTACTATCGTAGTTTTTCCACTTCCCGAAGGTGCTGAGAATACTATTAATTTGCCTCCTTTTTTTGAATCCATTTTTATAAATTTCTGCAACCTGCAACCTGCAACCTGCAACCTGCAACCTGCAACCTGCCTTCTCTATAGCACATTCAGGGCCTGTTCCTTTATTTTTTCGAGTTCGTCTTTCATTTGCACGACTACTTGTTGCATTGGAGCGTAATTTGCCTTGCTACCGATTGTATTGATTTCCCTGCCGATTTCCTGAGTGATAAATCCCAGTTTTTTTCCGTTGGATTCGTGTGATTTCAATGATTCCTCGAAATAATCCAGATGATTTTTCAAGCGTACTTTTTCCTCAGTGATATCGTACTTTTCGAGATAATAAATTAGTTCCTGCTCAAAACGGTTTTCGTCCACTTTTTCCTTCAATTCCGATATTGCCTTTCGAAGCCGTTCTTTTACAGCAGAAATCCGCTCGGGATCCAAAACTTTTACTTGTTCGAGCAATTTTGAAATAGTTTTCGTTCGCACAAGAAAATCTTTTTCCAATACCTTTCCTTCATCGGTTCTGTATTTATTGATGGCTTTTAAGGCCTTTTCAACACCCTTTAGAATCGCCTTATATTCCTTGTCATCAACTTCTTCCCGTTCGGTTTTTAAGGCATCCGGCATACGAACAGCCATTTTCAAGAGCTCAACTGGGTCTCCGTTCACCACATTTGCCAACTGATCAATATACTGTTTAACAATAATTTCGTTGAGCTGTGTAGAGGTTTCTGCACCTGATGTTTCTATGGTAAGGATAAAGTCTACCTTTCCACGCTCTAATGATTTGGCAAGCAAATCTCGAATTTCAAGTTCCTTGTCCCGATAAGCTGATGGAACTCTTGTATTCAGGTCCAGAGATTTACTGTTAAGCGATTTAATTTCAATGGTAATCGTTTTGGAAGGCAATTGAACAACTTCTTTGCCGTATCCGGTCATGGATTGGATCATATTCCTGATTTATTGAAGCGCAAAGGTAATTAATTCTGAATTGTTAATTCTTGATTCCGAATTATATCAAATCGTTGTTTAGGAATTCCAAACTTCTCCGTTCGCTATAGTACAATCCATTGGTTTCATGAAAGCCTACATGCCCACCATATTTGGGAATTTCGAGATGTAGATTTGTCATGTTGGACGCCAATTCTGTGGGATAACATTCAGAAGAAAGAAAACTGTCGTTTTGGGCATTTAAAAGATAAATTGGAATCTTGATATTGGGAAGAAACTGCAAGCTGCTATTCTTTTTGTAATAATCATAAGCATCCTTAAATCCGTGGGCAGGAGCGGTATAAACATTGTCAAACTGCAAAAGCGATGTGATTTTTTGATATTCTGACTGGCTCATCTTTTCAGGATAATCCTTCATTTTTGTCTTATATTTTTTCCGAAGATTTATGAGAAATGATTTTCGGTAAACCCAGTTTGAAAATTCTTCCAACGATTCTAAGGAACCTTTCAGACTGAGCGGTGTGGAGATTGCAACCGCTTTTTTTATTTCCTTCGGAAAAGATTCTCGCTCGCCTAGATATTTTAAAAGTAAATTTCCGCCTAGGCTGAAACCTATAAGTGCGATTTCATTGTATTCATCCTTGTTTAAAACTAAATCCAGGACGGCTTCCAAATCGTCTGTTTTTCCTGCGTTATACGATTGATAGGAATGATTTGGTTCGCCACTACAACCTCGGAAATTTACTGCCGCTACGTTCCAACCGTTTTCAATTAAGATTTTTGCCTGCCCTTTAATATAGGTTCGTTGTGAATTTCCTTCTAACCCATGAAGGATGATTGCCACTCTTTTTGATTGTTTTACCGAAAAAGACCAGTCGATATCCATAAAATCACCGTCTTCTAGATTCAATCGCTCCCGCTGAAGAATTAATGCGGGTGAAGGTCTCAGTTTGGCAGAATATATTGTAGAGAAATGTCCATTTCTGAATAGCAGTCTGGGTTTATAATTGCTCTTAATTAGTGGCATATTTCAAAAATAGTTTAACACAAACTAAACATATTTGCTATGCTTGCATAACAAAAGTAGCTTAAATTTGTATTAAAATTTAAAGATGTACACCAAACAATTCGAAATACGCTGGAGCGACGTGGATGCCAACCGTCATTTGAGGAATAGTGCTTATATAGATTATATGAGCCATACACGGATGAGTTTTTTAATGGAAAATGAATTGGATCAAAAACAATTGGTCCGTTTCAATTTGGGTCCCGTGGCATTTTATGAACAGATGTATTATTTCCGTGAGGTTTTTCCCGGGAAACCGGTTCGCGTATCTCTACAATTAAAGGGGCTTTCAGAGGATGGCATGTATTTTATGTTTCTTCACAATTTTTATGATGAAAAGGGGAAGAACTTTGCCCGTTGCGAAATGATGGGAGGCTGGATAGATTTGGAAACCCGAAAACTTACAGGTCTTCCAAAGGAACTATTGGATAAATTTAACGCCTTTGATAGAACAGACGATTTTAAAGTTCTTTCCAAAGAGGATACCCGTAAAGCGGGAGTGCGACCACAGGATCTTGACCCAGCTTAGGTTTTGGTTTGTAAGACAGGTATTTTTGGTTTTCTGGTTGAAAGAAATACACCCACAAAAATCAAACAGGCCGCTCCTATTCGAAGTGCGTTTATCATATCGGCTCCTACCAGAACGGCGAAAGTAGTTGCCACCACTGGTTGTAAATAGATGAAAACTCCCACTGTTGAGGGACTTAATTGTTTCAGCGCAAAAATATTAAACAGATAGGTCAGAAATGTAGTGGCTACAACGACGAAACCCATTTGCCAAATTTCTGCGGAAGTTAACTGAAACCATTCCACTTGCATTATTTCAGAATATCCTATTGGCAGGTTTATGCAAAAGGCGATAAGAAAGAAAAACTTCAGAAGTGTTATGGCCTTGTATTTTGCCACAAGGGGTTTCACTAAAATCAAATAGAAGGAATATGAAATGGCGTTTAGGACGAATAATAGGTTTCCAAAGGGAATATTTGGTGCATTGGTTTGGGTTTTTTCTTGAAAGAGAATAAGTGCCAAGGCTCCTGAAAGCCCACAAACAATTCCCAAAGATTTGATCCAAGTAATCCGTTCCCTTAAAATTAATGCTGTCAACAATAGAAGTAAAATTGGAGTAATAGTCATGGAAACTGCACTGTTTATGGGAGTCGATAAACTGAGGCCTTTAAAAAACATCAGCATATTAAGAACCATCCCAAAAAGGGCACAGGCAAAAATTCGCCACCAATCTTTGGTTTCAATTTTCTCGGACTTGGAAAATAGGCTGAGGGTCCAAAATAGAATTGCAGCTCCTCCAACCCTTAAAACTATAAACCCATAAGGTTGTATTACGTGTGGCATCAAACCTTTCGCTACTGTATGATTAATACCATAGATGGTTTCAGTGGCCGTTGCGGCAAGAAGAGCAAGAGACCGTTTGTCCATTATTTGGAATGAATGAATTCTTTTGCCGTAGCAACCGTTGTTTTGGTGCTACCTATAAATATTCTTCCGCTGTCAATTATTACAGGACGCTTGAGAAACGTATAATGTTCTAAAATGAGATTTCTAAAATCTTCTTCAGATAAATTCTTGTTCTTCAGGTCGCGTTCCTTATATAATTTTGCTCTTCTGCTGAAAAGAGATTCATAGTCTCCAGCCACATTCACAAGCTCTTCTAGCTCTTCAACTGTAATCCCCTTTGCTTTTATATCACGTTTAATAAAAGAAGATGGGATTTCAATTTCATCCATTACTCTTTTACAAGTCTCGCAGGTTGATAGGTAATAAACTTTTTGCATTGAAAATAGATTTTTCCGAATGTAGGGAATTAATGGATATTTAAATAAGGTTTTGCTTCATCTAATGACATTTTCAGTTCGATGGGTCCATCTGCATAACTGGCAATATCATATTGATTATAAACAAAAATAAGACTGTCTTGGGTAAATCCCACTGTATTCGGAAGGTAAAACGTATCATTTTCAAACCAAAATCCCGGAGCATTCAAGGACTCGCCCTGATCAATTTTTTGCTGCTCTCTAAATTTCTTCTCTGCAAAGGCAGTAAATTCTTTTTTATTTTTGAACAGTTCGTCCATGGTAAGCTCTTCTCCGGAATCCGGATCGATATTTATAAATGAAGTGGTTCCATTACCGTGAGCTCCACCTGTATATAAATATTGCCGCATTTCTAAACAAATATGGGTAGGTGAGTTGTAAATTTCGGTTACGGAAATCTCCGCGAAATAATCTCCTGCCATATCGGGAAATTGGGCTTTATCAGCATTGTAGGCTTCAATAAAATTGGTTGCTGCTTCGTCAATTGTCTTTGCTGCCGGTTTTTCGTCCGCTCCAAGTGCGAGAGATGAAATAACGAAATTGTTTATTCTTTCATTTATTTTTTCTGCTGCTTTACCATTTCCCAGCACTTGTAAATAGTTAATGGTGATTTCGGGACAATTAGCATTTTTGCAGATTTCTAAATCGTTTTCAGTTAGACTTTCCGCGTTTATTTTAATACTTCTTTCCTGATTGCATGCTACGTTGAGCAATCCTATCAAGAGCAGGGTTATAATTTTGTTATTCATAAGTTAGTGGAAATAGCTGGTTAGCAATCACAAAGGGAACTGTTACATTTGCATTTTCAAAAGTAATAACTTTGTTATCAGCTATTGTGAAATTTATATTAAATAGTGAAAAAGAGTCAGTTTTGATAAATTTTTGGGATCAAAACGTAAAATTCACCTTAGTTCATAATTTTAAGAATTAAATGTTTCAAGCAGATGAAATTCAACACAAAAACAATACATGGCGGGCAAGAGAATGTAGATCCGGCTTATGGTGCCGTTATGCCACCGATTTATCAGACTACCACCTATTCACAATCTACTCCAGGGGGCCATAAGGGATTTGAGTATTCACGCACTGGAAATCCGACCCGATCCGCTTTAGAAAAGGCATTTGCCAGCATTGAAAACGGTAATTTCGGACTCGCTTTTGGCAGCGGGCTTGCTGCGACAGATGCGGTGATGAAACTTTTAAAACCAGGAGATGAAGTGATTTCTACCAACGATCTCTATGGTGGAACCTACAGATTGTTTACCAAGATTTTTGAAGGTTTCGGCATTAAGTTCCACTTTATTGGAATGGAAAATGCCCAGAGAATCGAAAGCTACGTAAATGACAAGACCAAACTGATTTGGGTAGAAACCCCAACCAACCCAATGATGAATATAATAGATATTAGAGCGGCAGCAAAGATTGCCAGAAAACATCAAATTCTATTAGCGGTAGACAATACCTTTGCCTCACCTTATTTGCAGCGACCTTTAGGTCTTGGGGCCGATATTGTAATGCACAGTGCCACAAGATATCTTAGAGGACACAGTGATGTAGTGATGGGCGCCTTGGTAGTGAAAGAAAAAGATTTGGCAGATAAGCTATACTTTATACAAAACGCAAGTGGTGCTATTTGTGGGCCCCAGGACTGTTTTCTTGTTTTGCGAGGGTTGAAAACGCTCCACGTGCGAATGCAAAGACATTGTGAAAATGGAAGAGCAATTGCAGAATATTTGGCAAAACATCCAAAAATTGAAAAAGTATATTGGCCAGGATTTGAAGACCACCCCAATCATAAAATAGCGAAGGAACAGATGAAGGATTTTGGTGGAATGATTTCTTTCATTACCAAAGGAAACAATTTTGGGGAAGCTATTAAAATTGTTGAAAATCTAAAGATATTCATCTTGGCCGAAAGTTTAGGCGGAGTAGAAAGTCTTGCCGGCCACCCAGCGAGTATGACCCATGCCAGTATCCCAAAAGAAGAACGCGAAAAAATTGGTGTACTAGATTCCCTGATCCGATTGAGTGTGGGAATTGAAGATATCGATGATTTAATTGCAGATTTAAAGCAGGCAATAGGTTAACAATTCTAACGGTTTTATGGTGAGATAGGTCTTTCGAACAAATAAAGAAAGAAAGAAGTTTAGGATTAGTTGATGTAATAAATATATCCAACATTCAACCAATAAATCCAATCATTTGCCTTGTTTTCGGGGACGGGTCTTGTTCCATTGTTTTCAAGGCTGGGATTGAGACCATCCATATAATCCGTGAAATAGTAAGTCCATCGACTGTCCAACATTAGGTCGCTCATATGCGTAAGTTTGTAACGTATGCCAACACTGCCAACCACGGCCCAAGTAGAAGCCGGTTCTTGTTGAAAGGCATTCATATATTTTTCAGGAGTGGAATAGGGGGTGTTTAACTGTCCGCGTGATGATGTAACCTCGGGATCGTAATTTACCCAGTGGACTCCAAAACTAATAAAAGGTGCAATCTTATATGCACCAGCCGCAAAATCGCGAATGCTAAAGGGAAAATATTCGAGTTGTGTGCCGAGTTCGACAACTGTGGTGGAACCAGACATGGCCCGAAGTTGCTTGGCCATTAGAGATGTTTTTTCTGGCCTAACCCATTCTCCGTAATGTTCAAAATTTGTTTTGTGAAAATTTAATTCATTTCGGAGCTTAAAGTGATCATTAAAATAGGTGTCCCGAGTATAGCAGTTGCAATCCGCTCTATATGAGAAATTTAGGTAGTGAATGAGTCCGATTCCGAATCCGACATTTTTACTGTTGGTTTCAAAATCATAGCGCTGCCCAAAATCAGAATAAAAAACAACTGGACCAGTTATAATACCCACCTCGTGAGAAAAGCCGAATTGGCTATGGGTTTCCTGCTTTCCTAAAAAAAATAAGAAAAACACCAACAGTAGTAATCTGGTATTCATTAGGAAAACTGGTTTAGGTTGATCTAGAACAAATATATAAAAACATAATTAACAAAGGAATATTTTTATTTCGATTAATCAAATCTATATAAATTAACATAAAAACGACAATAATGCCTGTGCTCTTTGCCCACAGCTGAGTATTTCATCAGTATCTTTTTCCATTAAAAGACCTGAAAAATGATTTAACTCAACAGAGAAAACATTAGAAAATTTATCCATATTTGGAAATAAGAATAGTTATTTGATAATTTAATGTGAAGAGCTAATTTTGGTCTCGTCCAGGCGAAGAATCATCAACTTCAATAAAATCTGATGCTCTTATCGCTTCAATAAATATGTGCGCTCATTTTTCCGCAGAGATCCCGCAATAAATACTATTTTAGCGTGTTAATAATCAAAACTATTTATATGAGGCGACTGGTCGCTGTTTTATTTGTTTTGCTACCTCTCCTTGGAGTAGCTCAAAATTATCAAGACCGATGGGTCGGGCACTTTTCCTATGGTTCCATTAAGGATATTTCGCAAGGTGATAACAAAATATTTGTTGCGGCCGAAAATGCCGTATTTACCTACGATCTGTCTTCTCATAAAATAAAAACCCTTTCCACCGTAAATGGACTCTCAGGTGAGTTTATCACGGCTATCCATTATAGTAAGGAATACGGTCTCCTGGTAATTGGATATGAAAATGGACTTATCGATATAGTACGCAACGGAAAAACAGATGTAGTAAAAGTAGTGGATATAAAAGAAAAACAAACCATTCCACCAGACCGGAAACGAATCAACAATTTTAATGAGCATAATGGCAACCTGTATATTGCGACCAAATATGGTATTTCAATGTACAATCTTGCGCGGCTCGAGTTTGGGGATACCTTTTTTATCGGAGATGGAGGTAGCCAGATAAATATAATTCAGACCACAGTTCAAGAACCCTTTATTTTTGCAGCGAGTGAATCTGAAGGAATGCGGCGAGCAAGAGTTGCAGACAATAACTTAATCGATTTCCGGAACTGGACCACGGTTATGGGAGGTGGATATAAAGCATTGGAGAATCTGGGCGGAGAACTTTACACGGCCAATCGCTCGAATACGGTCTTAAGATTTACGCCCAATGGGGATGTAACGACTATGCAAAATTTTTCGAGTGATATTCAAAGTTTTAAAAAATCAAATGATTTATTGACCATTGCAACTACCAATTCGGTTCAGGTATATTCTCCGGGTTTTTTGATTGAAACAGAAATAAGGAATGTACAAGGTTTCAATTTGAATCTGAATACAGGTTTTGCTTTTGGAACCAATACCTACTTAGGAACCCAAGAAGATGGTCTTTTAATCGTTCCTTTTGGAAGTATCCTGCCAACCCAAATATTGCCAAATGGTCCCATTCGGAACAGACCTTTTGCCCTCGATGCTTCCGCAGGACAGTTGTGGGTAAGTTTTGGGGAAACGACTATTAATTTTAACCCATATCCGCTTTCGCGTTATGGGATAAGCCATTTAAAAGATACAATATGGAACAATATCTCTTATCGGGATCTAAGTGCGGCTGTAAATGGGGAACCTACAGATTTGATGAAAGTCTCCATAAACCCCAGTAACCCGAAGGAGGTCTTTATGAGTTCTTTTCAAAAAGGTTTACTAAAAATAGAAGATGAAGAGCCCTCTATTCTTTATGACGAAACAAATAGTCCTCTAGAGAGAGTTCAAATAGTAACTGGCGGTGGAACTGCCGATGCAGGTATCAGAATTTTTGGTTCCCAATTTGATAAACAAGGAAACCTTTGGTTTGTCCAGAGCAAGACGGACAAAGGATTAATAAAATTATCTCCAAGCGGGCAATTTAAAAAAATTGATTTGTCAAATATCATAAATGCAGCAGGAGATTTGGCCTTGACCAAACTTGTGCTGACTAAGGAGGAGTATGTCTTTTTCGGTTCTTATTTCAATGGGGTCGTTGGCTACAATCCGTCAACGGGAAATATGAACAAGATTGGAGAAAATCAGGGTAGCGGAAATCTTCCTTCGGCAAACGTTAGAGCACTTGCGGTGGATGCCCAAAATAGATTATGGATAGGAACGTTGAGTGGTCTAAGAGTGGTTTACAGCCCAGGCAGTTTCTTTCAGGAAGGCACCCGACCGGAATCCCAGCCCATTATTATACTTGAAAACGGAGTTGCCCAAGAATTACTATATCAGCAATCCATTACTGCGATCGAGGTAGATGGATCCAATAATAAATGGATTTCTACGGCTAGCTCAGGAGTTTTTTATCTTTCCGCCGATGGGCAAGAAACCATTTTGAGATTTACTAAAGACAACTCTCCTTTGCCTACCAATAATGTCCAGGATATTGCTATTGATCCATTTACCGGTGTCGTTTATTTTGCAACTACACAAGGTCTTGTGGCCTATAAAGGTACAGCCACGACTCCGCGCGATGACTTAGGCGATCTGCATGCTTTTCCAAATCCAGTACGTCCGGGTTTTAGTGGGGACGTAACAATCGATGGACTCACTGCCCGAGCGAACGTTAAAATTACGGATATTACAGGAAATTTAGTTTTTGAAACCGTTTCAAAAGGAGGAAGTGTACTTTGGGATACAACAGCTTTTGGGAAGTACAAAGTCCGATCTGGAGTCTATCTTGTTTTGGTTACCACAGAAGATTATGCTGAAACCAAAGTTTCAAAAATAATGATTATCCGTTAATGATTGTCAAGACGAAAGCCATCGTTTTTTCGGCCATTAAATATTCCGAGGCCGATCTTATCGTCTCTTGTTACACAGAAAGCAATGGAATACATTCCTATTTGCTTCGCAATATCCTTAAATCAAAAAAATCCAGTTTAAAGACTTCTTATTTTCAACCATTAACTCAGTTGGATATTATTGCCAGCCATAAAAATAAAGGAACCTTAGAATATATTAAGGAAGCTAAAGTTGCTGTGCCCTATACAAGTTTACATACAAATATTGTAAAATCTAGTTTGGTTCTGTTTTTGGCAGAAATGCTCAGGAATTGTATTCGGGAAGAAGAGGCCAATCCAATGCTTTATGCCTTTCTCGAGGACTCCTTATTGTGGCTAGACGAAAACGATGGCGTGGCAAATTTTCATATTTATTTTTTACTTCGCGTTAGCCATTTTCTTGGGTTTTATCCCGATGCTTCTAATATAGATTATAGCTATTTTAATATTTTGGATGGTAATTTCCAGGAATCCAAGACCAGTGAATATTGTTTGGAGGGCGAAACTGTTGAAGACTTAAAAAGATTTTTTAATTCCAGTTTGTACGATATAGGATCTATAAAACTTTCAAAAAATTCGCGTTCAAATCTGCTGGAACTTCTGTTGTCATATTATAAACTCCACATTCAAGGTTATAAAAGGCCCAAATCACTTTCGGTTATAAATCAAATTTTTATTTAAACCAGTCACTTCTTTTTATGGTTTTGTCATCCTTAAATTCCGATAACATAATGTTAAGGCGTAAAGTATTTTATTTGGAAATAATTACCTTAGAGCTAAAATTAAGAATATGGACACCAACAGACTTTCAAAACCGATTGAGGATATTTTAAACAAACAGCTTACTAAAGAAGCACATGCGGCACAAATTTATCTTTCCTATGCCATCTGGGCCGATAGTGAAGGATACGCTGGAGTGGCAGATTTACTATACAGACATTCTGGAGAAGAAAGAAACCATATGATGAAAGTGGTTGAATACATTCAAGACCGAGGCGGAAAGGCCAAAGTCACCGCTCTGGCAGCTCCTCCGGCAGATCCCAAAACTCTTCAGGGATGTTTTGAGAAATTATTTCAGCACGAAGTGGACAACACCACAGCCATCTATGGAATTGTAGAACTTGCCCAAAAAGAAAAAGATTGGGCCACTTGGAATTTTGCTCAATGGTTCGTCAAGGAACAAATAGAAGAAGAAACCTTGGTAATGAATCTTTTGGATAAACTCAAAATTGCCGGTGGTGATAAAGCTTCCGATGAATCTCTTCTTTATTTGGACAGTAAAATTGGAAAGCAGAAAGACGAGGCCGATCTTGCTCGTGAGGCGAGTGTAGATGAACCTTAGATTAAGTCAAGTTGTAAATGTTCATAAATTCCAGTGCCTAGCTGCTTAAAACCAGCACTTTTATAACCTAAGGCCGTGTATAATTTTTTGGCGTTGGGGTTATCTACATCCACCAATAAGCCTATTTTTTTATGACCTTCTTGCTTTGCCTGAATTTGGATTGCCTGTAAAAGTTTTTTGCCAATTCCTTTCCCTTGAAAATCGGGATATACACTTATGGTGTCAATATAAAGCTCCCCAGGCATGGTTTCATTCTCAATCACCAAATCCCTTACGTTATAGCGGGATGCAATATATTGGATAAATGGTTCTCGATATTCTGGTAATAACCCTCCATCATAAGCGATGATGGAACCTGCTATTTCACCGTTTTCTTCATAAACCAAACAATTTTCATAACTGTATTGATTCGCTCTTTCTTGGAAAAAATACTCGAACAACTTATAGGTCTCTTCTAGCTTTTTTGTGTTGGCAAATGTACAGGCTAAATCTTCCATTGCGTGAACTATAAGAGGTGCAACAAATGGATAATCTGCAGGTTTTGCTTTTCGGATGTGAGACGTTAAAAATATTTTCATAGAACAAAATTAAATTAAAAATGGAAACTGAGGCATTAAAACAGTTTGAGTTAATTATTTTTAAAGACTTCGCCAAGGTTTTGTTATAGAGGAATATTGGTGAATGATTCTGGCGTATCTTTATTTAATTGATTTATGAGAGCCATGAAAGAAGATAAAAAATCCAACGAGAAAAAACATTCACAGCAAAAACCCGAAGATGCTGAGAAGCAAAATGCACAACAGGAGAAAGAATATCGAAAACAAAAAAACGGAACGATGAAAAAATCTCCCGATCAACCTACCGGTGAAGACGCTATCGAAAGATACAAAGATATTAAATCGGATCAGAACAAGAAGAAGGGTGATGAGGAAGAATAGAGAAGTGGCTTTAAGCTGATACCGTTTATTTTAAAAATTTCCTATCTTTTATAAATCCTTTCAAAATTGTTAACTTTCTTTTTTAAACTTTTTTAAAGATGAGCAGAGGTTTTGTAAAAGAGGGAGACCAAGAAGAAACTCCTATTATTCCCTCTAGGGCAGCTTTGCCTGAGGGTGCGATTAATTACGTTACCCAGTTTGGTATGGAGCAGCTGCTTTCTGAAAGAACGAATTTGGAAAATGAGATTACCGAGCTTCCGATTACCGATGAAACGGAGCGTCGTCGGGAATTAGCCATTTTAAATGGAAAATTGGATCTGCTACAAGAGCGTATTGCATCTGCAAGAATTTTGGATGTCGAACAACAGCCCAAGAATGAGGTTCGTTTTGGAGCAACCGTAACCTACCGGATGCTTGCCAATAAAATGATCAATACATTTCAAATCGTTGGTGTGGATGAAGCTGACCTAAAATTGAAAAAAATCGCCTTTGTTGCACCTATTGTTGTGGCAATGACGGGCCACAAGGAAGGGGACATAATTGACTTTAAGCTTGGGGGTGAAATCAGAAAACTTGAAATTTTAGATATCAAATATTGAAATCCATTAAATTAGAAATGGTTTTAGATGAATCTATTTTTTATCTATTCTCTTAAAATCCAAATCTTGATAATCATAACTGAAATCGGTCAAAGGCGAAATGGGACTCATCGTAAACCCCTCTGCTTTTCCTTCTGTGTTCAAACTAAAATTCACAAACGCATCTGCTTTTAATGAGGCATCGTTCCAACGTACTACATAAGTTGTTCCTTTATAAAAAGTCATGGTGCCAGTAAGATCGGAAACCTTTGCTGCCTTAAAGTGCAGTTTGCCATTTTGTTCGCTTATCGAAACATTTCCAAACCAAGGATCTTGGTATTCTCCTATGTAATTCTCTTCTTTCGGTTTTGGAGTTTTACTCTTTAACTGTGCTTTTATTGCATTATCCACTGCAATATTGATGCTGTCTTCCTTGCGTTCTCCTGCCAACCGGCGTTCGTTGTATTCCTCGATTCTATTTTCTCCTTTTATTCCAAAATAGCTATCCTTAATCGAATTGGTTATTGCAGAAAACGCCGCTCCAGATTGCTGGTTTGTAAGTACAATTATTCCCAGTTCCAGTTCAGGAATTATCGTCACTTGGCTCACTATTCCCAGTAATCCACCTGTATGTGTGGCTTGAAAATACCCGTTTACATCACTTAAAAACCATCCTAATCCATAAGAGGAAAAATGTGTATTGTAGGGGCCACTTCCACTTCGAACTATGGTTTGGGGTGTCCACATTTCGCGGTGGACTTTTTCGCTAAAAAGACTGTCTTGGAGTTTTTCGCCGTATTTTCCATCATTCAATTGAGCTTGAACCCATTTGCTCATATCGTCTATCGAAGCATAAATGCCAGCAGCAGGAGTTGCGATTTGGGTAAATGTTCCAACTGTTGTTTCCAGTTTTCCATTTACGGGAGCGTGACCATCAATTCGATTTGCATCTGCTTCAATTGCGGGAATGGAGAGCTTTGACCTATTCATTCCCAATGGTTTGAAAAAGTTTTCAATGATGTAATCATCGTAAGATTTCCCCGAAATGCGGGCTACTATTTCTCCTGCCACAATGTATAGCAAATTGTCGTAATCGTACTTTGAGCGGAAGGAGGAAACCGGCTTTAAATACCGTAAATTATGGATCATCTCTTCCAAAGTAGTGGTATTTGATGCGGGAAACACCATAAGGTCCCCAGCTCCCAATCCCAATCCGCTGCGGTGCGTAACCAGATCACGAACGGTAAATTCGCTAGTAACGTATGGATTGTAAAGTTTGAATTCAGGAATTATGTCGGTTACTTTGGTATCCCATTGTAATTTGCCTTTATCCACAAGCTGTCCGAGAGCCGCTGTTGTAAATGCCTTGGTATTTGAGGCCACTCCAAAAAGGGTATTTTCATCCACCTTTGCTCCTGTTTTTATAGAACGAACGCCATAGGTGTTTTTATAATAAACCTTTCCATCTTTTAAAACTGCCACTGCCATTCCTGGAACGTCAAAAGTTTTCATGGTTTTTTGGACTAGACTGTCAATCTGGGCACCACTTAACCCTTGAGCCAGAAGTGAAAAGTTTAAAAGAATTAGGAAAACGGAAACACTTAGAGTTTTGATTGGGAATGATTTCATCTTTAGAATTTTCAAAATTGCTGTTAAAGGTATTAAATATATACTTTTCAAATACCAAATACCAAATCCCAAATACCAAATCCCAAATCCCAAATCCCAAATTCCAAATTCCAAATACCAAAATCCAAAATCCCAAAATCCAAAATCCCAAAATCCAAAATCCAAACCTGCCGGCAAGTAGGTTCCAAAATCCAAATTTCAAGTCACAATTGTCTAGCTTATTCCGGAATCAAGGTTTTCAGGCTATTTACCTTATTATCTTAGTAAATGTCAAAATTCGTGAAGAACTTTCTTACCTTATTATCTTATTAAAAACGGCTTGTTTTTAACTTCATAATAGTTAGCGGCTTGTTTTTTATACAATTTTATTTGAGATAATTGGCTTAAGGCGAAAATCTCAAGTCGCAAATTAAAAAGGGTATTCTTTTCCTCACCTGAAGGTAATAAGGTTGACAAAAGCTTCTTCGCTTGATTACTGAGGTAATAAGGTTTTCGTCTATTATAAATTTTCGTTTGTAAACGAGCGAATTCTTCCTGCTACTCGGAGGAGGAACATATTGTTTTCCCGAAATAAATCACCTGGCACAATTCTGAATCAAGGATTTCTGGCTGCTTACCTTATTATCTTAGTAAATGTCGAAATTCGTGAAGAACAGTTTTGCCTTATTATTTGGATTAAGTATCTCGAGTCTCACCTCTCACCTCTCACGCCTGCCTGCCGGTAGGAAGGTCTCACCTCTATTCTACCCTTCGTTCCAATAATAACTATCCGGAAATGGTCTCTGTCCAAAAATTGCTGTTCCTACTCTAACCATTGTACTGCCTTCTTGTATGGCGAGTTCCAAATCGTTGGACATTCCCATTGAAAGCTCCTCAAAGGAAGCATTTGACAATTTCAGAGCTTGGGATTTTAATTGAATTTCCTTCAACAATTTAAAACAGTCGCGCACCTTTTCATCGTGGGAAGAAAGCAAACCAATGGTCATAAGCCCTTTGATATGCAAGCGTGGGAATTCGGAAACCTGTTTGATGAATTCAATGGCATTTTCAGGAGAAACTCCAAATTTGCTCTCTTCAAAAGAAGTATTTACCTGAATAAAAATATCGATATCCCTTCCGTCATATTCACATCGGTTCTGGAGCTTGCTAGCCAATTTCAATCGATCCACAGATTGAATTACATCGGCAAACTTCAGTGCATATTTTATTTTGTTGGTCTGCAAATGGCCAATTATATGCCACTTGCAAGGATTATCCTTTAAAAGCTCATACTTCGATTGAGCTTCCATCACTTTGTTTTCACCCAGTATAGTGTATCCTTCATCGATAGCAATCTGGATGTTTTCTGCGGAAACGGTTTTGGTGGCCAAGAGCAATTTTACTTCCTTAATGTTTCTTCCCGATTGCTCACAAGCATTGTTTATTCTGTCTTGAATTAATTTTAAATTGGCTTTTATAATGGTATTCTTCATTCTATTCGATATAAAAAAATCAATCTGAATTTCAATTCTCTTTGTTCAGATTTATAAAATTACCTCATTTTATATGGCCTTACGAATTTATCCTAGGAAATGTTTTTTAATGGAAATAAACAGTTGACTTCTTTTTATCAAAATTTTAAGTCATCGGCTTATATTTTTCCACTAATTTATACCCTATTATTTTTTGTTCAACTTAGAAGAAGTGCAATTGCTATGAGGGAAAATATGATTTCTGCTTTGATTATTATTGGGGTATTGGTCCTGGTTGGTGCGCTATGGTTTGCTTATGAAAATCCCGCTTTAAACCCTAGGTTGAAAGAGGAAACCTACACCATAATTCGGAAGTGGGACATGCCAGAGGAATTGGAGGAAATTTCAGGTATCAATTATCTTTCGAAGAATAAAATTGCCTGTGTCCAGGATGAGGAAGGAATCTTATTTATATATAATCTCGATACAGATTTGGTTGAGAAAAAAATAAATTTTTCCAAATCGGGAGATTATGAAGGTCTTGCTATTGTGGACAGTATTGCATATATAGTGGAGAGCAGTGGGAAGATATTTGAGGTTTACAATTATATGAGTCCAGACTTTCACACAAAGGAATATAAAGCACCTTTTTCGGGCAGGAATAATTTAGAATCTCTTACTGCCGATATTGCCAACAATAGATTACTGCTTGCGGTCAAGGATGTGGATCCCAACAGTAAAGCGTTTAAGGGTATTTATGCCTTTGATTTAGATTCAAAAAAAGTTCAGCCAGAGCCGGTTTTCAAGATTCCACTTGATGATCCAATCTTTAAGATTGAGGGTTCGTCTTCAAAAAATGATAGGCTGGCGCAATTTTATCCTTCTGAAATAGCCCTCAATCCTACCGATGGAAATATTTATATTCTGGACGGAAAAAATCCACGTCTGCTAATAATGGATACAAATGGAAAGTTATTGAAACTTCATAAATTAAACCAAGAATCTTTTCCCCAACCTGAAGGAATGACCTTTGATCCAGATGGCACCCTGTATATCTCCAATGAAGGAAAAAAAGGAATGGCAAATATTATGGAAGTGGAGTTGAAAGAATGATCAATGCTCAATTTTCAATGCTCAATTAACAATAACTCAACCTATCATAAATTAAACCTGAAACCTGAAACTATAAACCTGAAACCTTCGAACCTCTACAGATATTCCTCCTTCAAATTCTCCAACATAATTTCCGTCATTTCATCTAAGGAAATTTTGCTTTTCCAACCCCAATCTGCCCGGGCCTCGCTATCGTCAATACTTTGAGGCCAACTATCGGCAATTGCCTGTCTGAAATCTGGTTCGTAACTTATCGTAAATTCAGGAATATATTTTTGAATACTTCCGGTAATTTCTTCGGGATTGAAGCTCATACCGGAAAGGTTATAAGAGCTTCTGATTTTTACATTTTTCTTTTCAGTTTCCATAATATCTACGGTGGCGCGAATAGCATCGTCCATAAACATCATAGGAAGAGTGGTTTCCGCATTAAGGAAACATACATATTTTTTGTGCTTTAATGCCTTGTGATAAATATCCACCGCATAATCTGTAGTGCCGCCACCTGGAGCAGTTTTGTAGCTGATAAGTCCTGGATATCGGATGCTGCGAACATCTACTCCATATCGGTTGTGATAGTATTCGCACCAGCGCTCGCCAGTTTGTTTGCTGATGCCATAGACCGTGCTTGGTTCCATTACAGTGCGTTGTGGCGTATCGGTTTTGGGTGTAGTTGAACCAAATACGGCAATACTCGAAGGCCAAAATACTTTTTCTATTTTTTTTCTCTTTTGCCAGGTTCAAAATGTGAAATAGAGAATTCATATTAAGATTCCACGCTTTCATTGGAAATTTTTCTGCAGTGGCGGAAAGCATTGCGGCCATTAGATAAACATCGGTTATTTCATGGCGAATAACTACTTCCTGAATGGCATCATAATCCATTGCATCCAAAATCTCGAATGGACCGCTCTTCATTAAGTCTTTATCCCCCTTCCTGATGTCACTTGCAATCACCTTATGGCTGCCATATTTGGAGCGCAGAAAAATAGTTAACTCCGTTCCAATCTGGCCACAGGCTCCAATAATCAAAATTCGCTTCTTCATAATTTTTTCTAAAAAATAGGTTGCAAATGTACAAATTCTCAGGTGTTTCGGAGGTTAAAAAAAAATATGTCATTTGTTTAATAACCAGTATCTTTGCGTGCCTTAAAAATTTTATGAAGTATATAATTTTCCTTTTATTGCTTATAGGGATTGCTTTCTCTTGTAAAGATTCTTCCGAAGGAAATGAAAATGAGGATACCCAGTACGAATCCGGTATTGTTTTTGGCGATACAAACTATAGCTTTCCTGAACTTTCCGTGCCTGCAAAGGAGCAAGCCATTCATTGGGGAGTTTTGGAAGATATTCTTGCAGTAACCAAAAAGCTTAATGGCAGCAATTTCCAAGCGCTTAAAAACCGTTCTGATCAACTTACGGAGTATTCCGATTCAATATTCAAGAAAATTCCAGATACCTTAAACACGAATCAAATTCGCAGTCGGTTACTTGTTTTAAAAACACGAGCCGAACTTCTTAACCAAATCGCTAATCGTGGGACCTTAGATTCGGCCGATTTGCAAAACTCCGTAATGGAGATGAATACTGCTGTTAGCAACCTTATCGTTCACCTCAATGAGAAATTTCAAAAAGATAAAATCGATTTTCAAAGAAAAGAGAATGAGAAAAAGGAATTAAAATTACGGGAAGGCTTCAAAGATTCGATAATTAATTTAGAGCTCGAGGATCAAAAGAACAGAAATATGTAACGAATCACTTCATTTTACGACATATTCCGAAGTGCTAATTTTCAAAATATAAATAATTTAATTGCCCATTAATAACATAAATCAACAGAAGGTGCATGGTTCGGGCACTTCATCTTCAACTAAAAACAAATAGTAAGAACAAATGAAAACTAAATTTCTAAAACCTGCTTTCGCTTTTGCAGTTATTATGATTGTGGTCGCTTCTTGTAAGGAAAAGACCGAAATGGCCAAAGCCGACACAGAACCTCACGGAATTATTCTGGAGAACATGGACACAACTGTAAGTCCGAAGGTCGATTTTTACAACTACGTGAATGGTAACTGGATGAAACACAACGAAATTCCAGATGACCAAACTAGCTGGGGAGGGTTTACCATTCTCCGAAAAAAGACTGACGCAGATGTATTGAATATTCTTGCAAAAGCAAAAGAAAGCGGAAAGTACGCACCAAACACTGATCAAGCAAAGGCGCTGATGATCTACGAAACCGAGCTCGATACCGTAGCAAGAAATAAGGTCGGCATAGAGCCTTTGAAACCGGTTCTTGAAAAAATAGCTGCAGTAAACAGCATGGAGGATTTTCAAAAATTGTTGAGTGAAGATGCAGTTTCAGTTTCACAGCCTTTTATTGGTGTTGCCGCTTTTTCCAACCCAAGTAATAGTGCGATGAATTCCGCTTATATTACCCCTGGGGGTTTAGGACTTCCTGATCGTGATTTTTATACCAATACCGATCCTGCTTCGGTTAAAATCCGTCAGCAATATGTAGATTACATTACAAGAATGCTCCAGTTTTTGGGTGATTCTGAGGAATCTGCCCGTAAACAAGGAGAAACTATTCTTGCTTTCGAAACCAAACTTGCAACTCCGAGATTGGATAAAGTAGCCAGCCGTGATTTCAGGAACTTCAACAATCCAAAAAGCATTGCTGAATTGCAAAAAATGGTTCCCCAAATTAAGTGGGAACAAGCTTTTAAAGATATGGGTGTTACCAAGAACCTTGATACCGTCATTGTGATGCAGCCAAAATATATGGAGATGCTAAATCAAATGTTTTCCAAACCAGATTTTGATACTTGGAAAACTGTTATCCGTTGGTCAACTTTAAACAGTTCTGCAGAAATGTTGACTACAGAAATAGAAAAAGCTAGCTTCGATTTTTATGCTACTACCCTAAATGGTACCAAAGCACAAAAACCAGCAAATGAAAGAGCTCTTGCAACGGTAAATGGAAGTGTTGGTGAAGCTTTGGGTAAACTTTATGTTGATGAAATGTTTCCTCCGGAAGCCAAAGCGAAAGCAGAAAAAATGATTGCAAATGTAATCGCCGCTTATAAGGACCGTATCAACGCATTGGATTGGATGAGCGATAGTACCAAAGTGAAAGCAATTGAAAAATTGGATAAATTCACCGTAAAAATTGGATATCCTGATAAATGGAAAGATTATTCCTCTATGGAAGTAAAGGAAGGAAATACTTTTTATGACAATATGGTAGCAGTAGGAGCTTGGGGTTTTAAAGATAACCTTGATAAAATAGACGAGCCTGTTGACAGAACCGAATGGGGAATGAGCCCACAAACCGTGAATGCTTATTTCAATCCGTTCAATAACGAAATCGTATTCCCAGCGGCAATTCTTCAACCACCTTTTTACGATTATAAAGCAGATGAAGCCGTAAATTATGGTGGAATGGGTGCAGTAATCGGGCATGAAATCTCTCACGCATTTGATGACAGTGGAGCGCGTTTTGACGCCAACGGAAACCTAGTAAACTGGTGGACCGATAAGGATCTTGAGAATTTTACAGAAAGAGGTGATAAGCTAGCAGAGCAATATAGCAATGTGGAAGTTTTGGACAGCGTTCACATCAACGGAAAATTCACTTTGGGTGAAAACATTGGCGATCTTGGTGGAGTTCTTGCTGCTTATGATGGTCTGCAACGTTTTTATAAGGAAAATGGCCGTCCTGACAACATTGACGGATTCACTCCTGAACAACGTTTCTTTATGAGCTGGGCTACTGTTTGGCGTACCAAAGCCCGTGACGAAGCATTGCGTAACCAAGTAAAAACGGATCCACACTCTCCCGGTTTGGTGAGAGCTACGCAACCCTTGTTGAACGTCGATGCTTTTTACCAAGCTTTCGATATTAAAGAAGGCGATCCAATGTACTTAGCTCCAGAAGATAGAGTGCGTATCTGGTAAGAGTCTAAAATATTTTCTACTGAAAAATGGTTGTCTCAGCATTTGAGATGACCATTTTTTTTATTTGAGAATTGAGACTTTGTTAGAATATTGAGTTTATCCTCTGAAAAAATCCCATAATAAAGTAACAAGATTTTTCATTGAAGGTCGAATTCTAAATCAAATCCTTCAAATTCTAAATCAAATCGCCGTAATTGTTTTGTTTCAAATACATTCGTTTCTTAAATTCACGGATATATGAGGTTGCCTGTAATTTTTGTTGTTCTGTTTCTATGTTTTACAAATCTTCGTGGGCAGGATAGGATACTGGATAGCTTGCAAAATAAGCTTTCCCAAACTTCGAACGATTTGGAACAAGTGCAGCTCTACAACGCTATCTCCAACCAATATAAATATAGCGATCCCAATAAAATGCTTTCGTTTGGTGACAAAGCCTTCAAATTGGCCGAAAAAAAACAGTTGAAAGCGGAAATGGGAACTGCCTATCTAAATATGGGAACTGCCTATATTATTCTTGGCGATTATGAAAAAGCGATGGATCATTTTGTCTGGGCAAAATCGCTCTTTGAGGAATTATCCAAAACTGCTCCAACAAAAAATGAAATTGACCAAGGTATTGCAAGAGCCTATGCAAGTATGGGAATTGTTTTTTCGGAACAGAGCAACTACGCCAAGGCACTTGAATATTATTTGGTAGCTGCAAAAGTGTATGAGAAACTGAATGATAAAGAATCGACTTCGAAGATTTATAATAATATTGGGGTGGTTTATAAATCACAGGACGAGCCAGAAAAAGCATTGCGATATTTTCTGAAGGCGGTTGAAATTCAGAAAGAACTAGAGGATCCCAATAGCGGAATTACCCAAACCAATATTGCCAATATTTACTTTAAGAAAGACAAATTGGACGAGGCGTTTGAATATTACAGTGCTGCTAAAAATAGTATTGATACACATCCCAATCCGCGGGCGTTGGGCGAATGGTACAACAATATCGGAGCCTATTATAATGCAAGGAAATATCGCGATATGGCCTTGGAGAATTGGCAAAAGGCAGTGACTACATTTAAAGAGATTGATGATAAATTTGGGTTGGCAGATACCTATCTTCATCTAGCTGAATTTCACAATAGCCAAAATAATATATCAAAAGCCTTGGATGCGGCAAATAACGCATTAGCTCTGGCCACTGAAACAAAGGTGTTGGAACAAATAGTTGTAGCAGAGAAATTACTGAGCGATATCTATTCAAAAAGTGGAAATGCAGATAAAGCCTTGCTTCATTTTAAAAAGTACAGTGCAGGGAAGGATAGCCTTTATAAGCAAAATGACGTTCGAAAAGCAGTAGAAGCCGCGATGAATTACGAATTTGAAAAGAAAGAATTACTGCAAAAAGAAGAAAGCCAAAAGCGAGAATTATTGTTAAAAGAAGAGGCGAAAAGCACTAATTTAAAATTGGTCTTCGGGGGTTTGATAATCTTATTATTATTTGGAATTGGATTTTTAATCTACAATCGTTATCAGTTAAAAAAGACACTCACGCTACAAAAAGAATTGGCAGAATACGAGCAAAAGGCTTTACACCTACAGATGAATCCTCATTTTGTATTTAACTGTTTAGGATCTATTTCTAGTTTTATAGTCCAAAATGGAACTGACTCTGCCATTAAGTATCTTTCAAAATTCTCAAAATTAATGCGCTTAACTCTGGAGTATTCAAAAGAGTCGTTGATTCCCATAGACAAGGAAATTGAAAGTCTCCAGAATTATTTGGAACTGGAGCAACTTAGGTTTAATGATAAATTTAATTTCAGCATTACCAAAGATCCAAATATTGAGGATGACGTAGCGCTTCCACCTTTATTGATTCAACCGTTTATTGAAAACGCCATCATTCACGGAATCGTTCCCAAAAACCAAAACGGGAATATTTCCATTGCCTTTTCGGTGACCGATGTATCTTTGTTATGTACCATTGTAGATGACGGAGTGGGAATTAATCAATCAAAAAGGAACAAAGAAAATTCTGTATTGGCGCATAAGTCTATGGCCTTGGGCATTATCAAAAAACGTTTGGAAATGATTGCCGAAACCACCGGAAAGGATGCCTTGATAGCAATTGAAGAAATGAAAAATAATACTGAAATAACCGGCACGAAAGTAAAATTAACTCTGCCGTTACAATACGCAACTAACTAAACAACACGAAGTAACCAATTTATGATCAACGCAATTTTAATAGACGACGACCAAAATCTAAGAGAAGGAATGAAAAAGCTCCTTACGCTATTTGCTCCTAATATTAAGATAATAGGAGAAGCCGATAGCGTGGCTTCGGGTATCGTGGCTATGGATACCTTGCAGCCCCAAGTGGTCTTTTTGGATATTCAACTGAACGATGGCACCGGCTTCGACATCCTTGAAAAAGTGGCGGAAAAGAACAATGCAATCACCTCGAATATTGTTTTTATAACTGCCCACGAGCAATACGCCATTAAAGCTTTTAGGTTTAGTGCTTTGGATTTTTTATTGAAACCCGTAGATCCTGAAGAACTTCAAAAAGTAATAAAAAAGATTGAAACGGTAGTGGAAAGAAAAACGGATTTTTCCCATATTGATCTTCTTTTAGAAAACATCAGAAAAAACGTAGATAATTTTAAACGGATTGCGCTATCAACTTCGGACGGAATCCATCTTTTCGATATAAGTGACATTACACGTTGTGAAAGCCAGGATAATTACACCAAATTTTTTATCAAAAACCATAAACCAATTCTCATAGCAAAGACATTGAAAGAATATGAAGAGCTTTTGGCCGAGCACAATTTTGAGCGCATCCATCAATCGCATTTGATCAACCTGAAATATTTAAAGTCGTATATTAAAAGTGATGGTGGCTATGTAGTGATGGCAGATGGAAGCAAATTGGCCATTGCCCAAAGAAAAAGAGAACGATTACAAAATATTTTAAGGACGATGTAGCGAATTCTAAATGAAATAAGGCGAATTCTAATTGACACATCCTAATTTGAAAAAACACTATTAATTTTATTGAAAACCTACAACCATGAAAAATTTACTTTTAATATTCCTACTGCTAAATACCGGTTTTGTTAGTGCCCAAATTGTCAATATTCCAGATGCCAATTTTAAGGCGAAACTTATTGCCGAAGGTGTGGATACAAATAGCGATGGAGAAATTCAGGTAAGTGAAGCCTTGGCGGTCACTGATTTAAATTTAAATGCCGCCAATATCTCCGATACAGAAGGTTTACAGGCATTTACCAATCTAGTGAATTTGATAATTACGGATAATAGTTTAGTTTCATTGGATGTAAGTTCTAATGTGAATCTCGTTTCGTTGATAGCAAATAGAAATAACCTTACTTCGATAAATGTTTCCAATAATCCAAATCTTGAGACCTTGCGGGCTGTTAATAATTTCAGTTTGGGAACCCTTGATTTGAGTAGTTGTATCGCGTTGAAGAATCTCCGTTTAGAGGGAAATTCATTCACATCTATAGACCTTGGCTCAAACCCTCTGTTGGATACCTTAAACGTCAGTAGAAACCAATTGATCAGTTTGAACACTTCCAATAACCCGAATCTTACCTATCTTGATTGTGGTTATAATGATTTGTCGGATTTGGATCTATCAAATAATCTTCTTTTAGAACATTTGTCGCTTTGGAGCACCTCACTTACAACTTTAGACTGTACTTTAAATACACACTTAACAGCGCTATATATTGCTCAAAATCCACTTCTTGAAACTGTTTTTATAAAAAATGGTAGCGATGAAAGCGCAAATATGGATGAAGGGAGTTGGATGGAAAATTGGGGATTTGGTAATAATCCCAACTTGCAATACGTATGTGCAGACGAATTTCAAGTATTACAAATCCAGCAATTTGCAGGAACTGACTATCCGGTAACATCTTTCTGTACGTTATCGCCCGGTGGTGGTGTAAATACAATCACAGGAGTGAGTAAGTTTGATGATGAAGGCGATGGTTGTGATGCAGGGGATGGCAACATACCCTTTACGAGTTTTAACATAGACCTGGATGGTGTACCCACTAATGCAATTGCTTACAGTAATAGTGAAGGAATCTATAATGTATACGCCGGGCAGATGGGAACCTACTCGCTGTGGCCAAATCTAGAAAATCCTAGCTACTTCAATGTAAGTCCCTCGCCCGCAAATATTTTTATTCCTATAATTGACAATAGTATTATTACACAAAATTTTTGTGTTGAAGCGAATGGCATACGACCAGATCTTGAAGTGGTCATTGCGCCCTTAATTCCGGCACGACCCGGCTTTGAAGCTAAGTATGCTGTAGTTTATAAAAACAAAGGAAATCAAACCCTTTCAGGTGATGTGCAGTTTAGTTATGACGGGGATCGTTTGGATTTTGTATCCTCAACTACAACTCCGGATATCCAAAACGCCGGAATGCTGACGTTCAATTTTACAGACTTACAGCCTTACCAAACCGAAACCATTGCGATAGTCCTTGCTGTAAACAGTCCAACCGATACTCCTCCTGTTAATATTGATGATGTTTTAGTATTCTCGGCAGAAATCAATCCAGTTGCCGGTGATGAAACTCCGCTGGACAACAGTTTTACTTTAGATCAAATAGTTGTGGGTTCATACGATCCAAATAATGTTATTTGTGTTCAGGGTGAAATGGTGCCTTCAACATACATTGGTGAATATCTTCATTATGTGATCAATTTTGAAAATACAGGTACCGCTCCCGCTGAATTTGTAGTGGTCACCATGGAAATAAATCCAACGGATTTTGATCGGAACACATTACAAATATTGAGTGCTTCCCACGACATGCAAACGACTATTATTGACAATGTGGCCCAATTTTATTTCCAAAGCATTGATCTTGATACTGGAGGTCACGGAAACATTCTCTTTAAAATAAAAACCAATAGCGATTTGACTACTACTGATGAAGTTGGAGTGCAGGCCAATATTTACTTCGATTATAATTTTCCTGTGGAGACCAATGAAGCATTGACTACATTCAGAGTTTTAGGAATGGATAGTTTTGGTCCGTCCCAAGTTGCAGTATATCCCAATCCGGCGAATGATGTTGTTCATATTCAATCCAACTCAGCTATAAAAAGGATTGCTATTTATGATGTTCAGGGAAGGAGGATTCAGGAAACCAAAGGTAATTCGCAAAAGACCGAAGTGAATATTTCAGGATTAAAATCGGGGATTTACTTCTTCTCCATTGAAACTGAAAATGGAGCTAGTGTGAAGAAGGTATTGAAGCGGTAACTTTATGCACCATTCTTATTGGAAATAAAGAACAGTGGCTGTGTCAATACTGAATTTTTGTCGAGTTGTCCGGTCGAGCGCAGTCGAGACCTTGTTTATTGTCAGTGATTAACAGTTCTCGACTGCGCTCGAACAGACATAAAAATCAATTTTGGGACAGCTTTTTTGACGATAGATTTTCTTCCTAAACTTCAACATTGGAGGGGACGCCAGAAATTACATCAGCTTATTTTTAAACTCATATCCCAAAACCTTTTTCAAATTCTCCGAATCCACTTGTTTGAAAATTTCATCTGAATCTCCTTGGGCAAATGTTGGTGGTTCCAAACCCATTTCCGCAGCTTTTTGAATGTAATAATCGGACTTTTTGGGGTGATGCGGATTTACGGCATTAAAGATATTTTCAAAGGCATCTTGCTTGATAATTTCTACGAGGATATTAATGCAATCGTCTCTATGGATAAGATTTACCGGAGCATTCCCATCATTCAAATCTTTTCTGCCCGCTAAATATCTCGCGGGCTTTCGGCTGCCGCCAATCAATCCCCCGAAACGAACCACGGTGGTTTTAAATGAACTGGTATTGATAAAAAGTTCTTCCACCTGTCGCAATTGTTTTCCAGCAATAGTTTCAGGTTTTGGGTTATCTTTTTCGGTAACCAATCCTTGTGAATCATCATAAACTGAAGTACTGCTCACCAAAATGATTTTTGAAACCTCTTGCTTCTTTATTTCTTCCCGTAGATGAGCCATTTTGAGCACGAAATCTGCTCCAGTATTCCTTCTGAGACCGGGCGGAATCATAATAATCAAGCAATCTGTATTTTTGAGCAGCGCTTCAATTTCACCCGTGATTCCCATTTCTGAAATTTCTACATGAAAGGCATTATAACCGTGTTGTTGCAGATGAGTAGCTTTTTCGAGAGAGGTCACCGAACCTTTTACAGAATACCCCAGATTTATCAAACGATGGGCAAGAGGCTGCCCGAGCCATCCGAGTCCGGCGATGGTTATTGTTTTATTCATACGAATGCCCGCGAAGACGGGTATCTTTTATAGGTTGAGATTCGTCAACAAGAGTGTCATTAACGATTTTATTCAGTGAATCAACCGAAAACGTACGTTTAACCGCTATGGCATCCGTAATGACAAATGGTTTTGGCATCATATAATCTGATCGTTTTTCGATATCGAATTGTAGGTTGTCCATTAAATCGAAGGAATATTCCATTACTTTAAATGAAATGGGGATATTTTTTTCCGAAGTGAATTTCACTTTTAAAGAATCCCCTTTTGAAACAAAGTAGTTGATTAGAGCCGAGTTTTTCGTTCCCCTATATTCACTGGAGGATTCTTCGATCATTGCTTTTTTTCCATTGAATTCAAGAGATTTAAAGGAAACTTCGTCGGTGCTATAAAGATCAATTTTGTTTACGTTTCTCTGTGGAACGATAATGAAATATACATTTCGTAAATCGGCAATTATGGAATCGTGTTCTAAAATTATTTTAAAATCTGGAATCGATTTTTTAGGAGCTTCAGCGGCGAAAGTGTAGTTGATGCCGTACTTATTGTAGGAAGCATCACCCAGATATTTTGTGGCCTTTTCCGGATCTTCACCCAAATATTGTTGGGTCCATTCGTCAATTTGCCTATCATAAGTTAACCAATATGCATTTCCTAAATCTTTGTCTTCATAGTAAATCAAACTATTTGGTTTTTTCCTTTCAACATCAAAACCACTTTTCGAGTGGGCTACAATAAAAAAAGATATTGCCAATAACAAACAGAGTCCTGAAAGCAAACCTTTTCGTTTATAATTCGAAAAAATGGGCCACATAAGTCCGAAAAGCAATACAGTAAAAACGGAACTTATAAATAGCATTTTAAGTCCTAATCCAACAGGGAAAAATTGTATAAGCGGAACAAAAATAAAAATACTAGGTGCTGCCAAGAATGTCATTAGCAACGCATTGGGCCGCTCTTGCTTCAGCATCAGGAAAAAGGATAACAAACCAAAAAATACTGGAATGATAAAAAATCCAGCGCCTTTTAGGAATATTGCAACTATAATATTTAGGATTATCCAGAAAAATATTGGGGCCACATAAAATGAACTTTCGTCGTGTTTCTTGACAAACTTTTTATAAATGGCGAAAGTTATGGCAAGAGAAATAAAGACAAAGAATATAATATACCAATGGCCATTATAGGTAAATCCTTGTTGGATTTCTAGGTATTGCGGATACAAAATCAATAATAATTTCCAGCCTAAAAATGCGAGTAATCCGCATATTATAAGTGAAAGTAGGAAGGGAATAAATCCCATTGCAATTGCTTTTCCCCTTAACTTTTTATTGTAAAATCCGAAAAAAATCAGGAACACAAATACCAATATGGATAAAATCAACATGGGTATAACCCAGGAAAATGGATAACTGACCATCTTCACCATAGGAAAATTGAAATACACATCGTCCGTATCCGATTTTAATGATGAAAGATCCGCATCGGCAAAATGATGAAGTAGGGGAAGTAAGTAGCTTCCTTGGTGCATCAAGCTGTTCCAGTCAAGAAAATACATGGAATCATTGGCAGTATGATAGTTAAAATGACTGTCAATAAATGCGAAGAAAAAACTATCGATATCTCCATCTTCCCTAAAGATGGTCGAGTCCGTATCATTTGGAAGCATTTTATAAACGCTGTACATCAAGGAAGAGGCAACGGGAAATTCAGGGTTGGCCTTAATAAATTCCTTTATTAAATTGGAATTTCCTCCATTTGTCTCCACGATCATATTGCTTGGGCCACTAGTACCCCTTGCTTCAAAATTGAGAACTAGACCAACATCTTTCGCCCACGGATGTTCGTTTACAAACAGCTTAGCACCATCCAGGCCTAGCTCTTCGGCATCGGAAAAGAGAATGATAATATCATTTTTTGGTTGTTTTCCCGAAGCTAAAAAAGCTCGTAAACTCTCCAAGATCGTTACCAACCCTGTACCATCGTCACTGGCTCCGAAGGAAGGAACCGGGGCACTGTCATAATGTGAAAGCAACAACAGCGCTTTTCTACTATCGGAACCTTTTATTCGCGCGACAATATTTATTGGCTTGTTTAGAGTTTTCGCAATTGGATTTAGGCTAAAACCTTCTTGGATGTGAGGCTGCATTCCCAACTTTTCCAGTTCGACAATCAAAAATTTCCGTACGTCGGCGTGAGCTTCCGAACCAACATAATGTGGTGCTTTTGCAATTACTTCAAGAGGGGTCAGCGCTCTATCTACTGAGAATTTGGTAGCGGATATGTTTTCATGCTCGTCGTAATGGGGCATCAATCCATAAAAAACTATAATAGGACAATGCAACAATGAATATTAATGATAAAATCGCATTGAAGGTTTTCATGGGGGTGGAATTTTTGTTAAAAATACAATTTTTATCGTAAGCATTTTTTTTCATGTCGTTTTCGTACTATAAAATTCACTATATTACAGGTTCGCAAAAATCTAATATTATGGGAATTAAAAGTTTTATTGGCCAAAGAGTTAAGACTCGGAAAGGATTTTCAGAAAAAATAAAAGTTTCCGATTACATGACGCGAAATCTGATAACATTCAGACCTGAGCAACCTGTTATAGAGGTTATCGAGATCTTACTAAAAAAGAATATTTCCGGGGGTCCTGTTGTTAATGATAAAAATGAATTGGTCGGCATCATTTCTGAAGGAGATTGTTTGAAAGAAATCAGTGATTGTCGCTATCACAATCTTCCAATGGAAGATGTAACAGTAGATCAACATATGATAAAAAATGTGGATACTATTGACGGAGATATGCACGTGTTGGATGCTGCCAATAAGTTTCTCGAATCCAAGCACCGACGGTTTCCTATTTTAGAAAATGGTAAACTCGTTGGACAAATAAGTCAACGCGATGTTTTAAATGCCGCAATGAAACTTAAGGGACAGACGTGGTAAGCTCGTTTTCCTATTTATTTTATCAAAACTTTCTAGGAGATTACGTTATAATAAAATGATCGAAACCTTTCTTTGAGTCTCATTTACACCCTCAATTTTTAGAATTACCTTTTTAGAATTCCCAATTTTTTTTCTTTTCTCAAAATTCTTTCCTTAGGAAGGGGCATTCTTCCTGTTTTTTTATTCCTTAGATGAATACTGTTTCATTTTTTTAGAAAAGGCATTTTCTGCAAGAATCTTCACGGAATAAATCGAAATGCGATTTATATCGCAAATTTTAGTATTTCATTATTACAATAAATTCAATATTAATAATACTAAAATGTGTTTTTCTTAACAATCTACTCGATAAAATGAAATTTTGTGAAATGTTCAACCTAAATAAAAATTTATTAAACACTTCTGTTTGTTAAATTTAAACCTTAATCAAAAACAAAATTAGTATGAAAACCAGAATAAAAAATGAAAAGGCATCACCGGCTTTCAATGGTCGAAGAAAATTTTTGAAAATTGGCGGCACGGTTATGCTAGGTTCGGGACTATTAATGATGACAGCTTGTAGTAACGATGATGACATGGTCGAACCCTCCGACACTTTCGATTTGGGAAGTGGGAATTTGGGAATATTGAATTATGCCTATGCTTTAGAACAATTGGAAGCGGCATTTTACACCAAAGTGATAGAAGGAAGTTACTATTCTAGTGCTTCTGAAACTGAAAAAACCTTGTTTAAGGATATTTACAATCACGAAGTAATTCACAAAGAATTTTTTAAAACCGCAATAAATGCGGCTGTAAACCCAGACCAGATTTTACCAGATTTGGAATTTGATTTTTCTTCCGTTGATTTTGGCAGTAGAGAGGCCGTTCTTGGACTTTCAAAAGTTTTGGAGGATACCGGGGTAAGAGCATATAATGGAGCCGGTAAACTAATTGATGCCACGGATTCTGCCGGACAGACTTATTTATTGTTAGCAGGCAAAATCGTTTCGGTTGAAGCCAGGCATGCTTCCGCAATTAGGGATTTGATCAATCCTGGGTCTACGGATTTTGCGGGTGACGATATTCTAATTGGAATAGGTACAGATAAAGCTTTTGATCGCGCTGCCTCCCCTGAAGAAATCCTTGCTGAAGTTGTCGCGACCGGATTTATAAAAACTCCTTTCACAGCGAATAATTTACCCACATCATAAATTTATTATCAATCTTAAAAAACACTATTATGAATTTTATAAAAATATTAGATATTCTCTCCAATGATAAATTATTAGGGGAAAAAAGCTCTAGAAGAGGCTCTTTTCAACAATTTAAAAATGTAGGCAAAAATGTTGCCTTGGCATCCATTCCTTTTGCACTTGCATCAACCAGTAATAAATCAAAAGCTGCAAACAGTTCCATGGCCTTTGCAAATATGATGATGGCCTCTCCAACAGAAGTGCTACAATTTGCATTGACCTTGGAATATTTGGAACGTGAATTTTACCAAATGGGATTGGATAGCGGAGTTATTCCCGCAGCGGACCAAACTGTTTTTTCCACTATTTCAAAACATGAGGATGCTCACGTGGAGTTTTTACTCGCCGCATTGAATTTACAAGACGGTGATATGAAACCAGTATTCGATTTTACGGGTGCTCCCGGAGGGTTAGCTTTAGATCCATTCAATGATTATCCCACATTTATGGAACTCGCACAGGGTTTTGAGGATACAGGTGTTCGTGCATACAAAGGTCAAGCAGGTGCGTTGGCCAATGACAATGATTTATTGACCTATGCTCTACAGATTCATTCCGTAGAAGCTCGCCACGCTTCACAAGTAAGGAGAATGCGGGGAGAAAAAGGTTGGATAACCAAATCTGAAAATACATTACCCGCCCCTTTCGCTGCCATTTATGGCGGATCAACTCCTGAGAGCAATACAGTTCAGGGTGGTGTCGACTTAAGTGGATTATTCGGAGCCCAAGGTGGTGATAAGGCTGTAACCGAAGCCTTTGACGAGCCACTTACTATGGATGAGGTGCTGGCAATTGGTGGTATATTTATCGTTTCCTAAAACTTTAGGACATTTCTAAAAGTAATAAATCCTGGTAATTCCGGGATTTTTTGTTGGAAATAATTTCTACTAAAACAAAAGATGTGACTATTCTTTTTCCTCAAAAATTACTTCTATTCGTTTATCGGGAATTAACCACATGAGAGCCACGAAAACATAAAGGATAATAGAAATCCAGGGAATGAAAAATGAAAAAATGATGGCAACACTATAAAAAATGGGGGAGGCTTTCCCTTTAAAATCCTTTCCAATGGCTTGTCTCAACAATGAATTCTTTCCTTTAACAGATAATATTTTATTTTGTAATATATAGTAGGCTATGGCCGCCATCAAAAGGACGCCGCCGTACATGGCCAAGGGCAATTCCGCAAAATGATTTTCTCCCAACCAGCCCGTTACGAACGGAACCAATGAAAGCCAAAACAGCAAATGCAAATTGGCCCAAAGGATGCCTCCATTTACCTTCTCAACTGTATGCATCATGTGGTGGTGGTTATTCCAATAAATTCCCACATAAATAAAGCTGAGAATATAGCTTAGGAATTTTGGCAGTACAGGACTCAATGCTTCCCAATCTGTTCCGTTGGGCACTTTAAATTCCAATACCATAATTGTAATGATGATGGCCAAAACTCCATCGCTAAATGCCTCCAATCTGTTGCGTTGCATAGTGGATTTTTTACGAAAAACGATTTTTATAGGGTTAAGTTACGCAAAAAGAACAAAAACATTAAAACATTAAATAATTGATTTTCCCAGCAATGGCGGGGCATTATCCGTTTACAAACGCTTACAAGCGAATATAAACGAAAGTAAATAGTTAATAACCGACTATCATTTGGATGCTGTCATAAGTTTGTCCTGTCGAATCAAATGAAATTCGATAGTATCAATTGTTTAACCTTAAATTTTAGAAATCATGAACGCACTTAGAAACAAAGTACAGTTGATTGGAAGATTGGGCCAAGACCCAGAAATCGTAACTTTTGCCGATGGCAACAAAATGGCCAAATTCTCAATGGCCACTGATGACAGTTACAAAGACAAAGATGGCAACAAGGTAGAGCGAGCCTACTGGCACAATGTAATAGTAAAAGGCGGACTTGTAAAAGTTGTTGAAAGCTATGTGACCAAAGGCCAGGAAATCGCTATTGAAGGAAAACTGACCAACCGTTCCTGGGAGGACAAGGAAGGTAACAAACATTACATAACTGAGGTTTTTTGTAATGAGTTGTTGATGTTAAGTAAATAATCCTTTGTCCTCGGCTCTGCTCGGACACCGGAACTTTCTCTGGTATCCAAGCGGAGCCGAGGACTTATTTATCTTTTCATTTTAATTAATTAAAAATCATGCCCATTGGATATATGTACATACTTAAATGCTGTGATGACACCTATTACACTGGAAGCACCATAAATTTGGAGCAAAGAATTTTGGATCATCAGGCTGGGCTGGGTGCTAATTATACGGCAAAAAGATTACCTGTTTCCTTGTTTTATTATGAAGAATATTCACGAATTGATCTAGCCTTCAACCGCGAAAAGCAAATTCAGAACTGGAGCCGTAAAAAGAAAGAGGCATTAGTGCGGAAAAAATATCAGGAATTACATGATTTGTCAATTTGCCAAAATGATTCTCATTCTTCAAACAAAGTCAGAAGATACTAAGCAGAGCTATTCATCTCCATTTTTTTAAATAAATTTAACAGGTTCCGAGCGGAGCCGAGGGGACAAATAGAGAACATCAAATCAAAAAGTGGTCAAGAAAAAAAAGGAAGCTTTAATCAATGGGGAAATAAAGGAATTAGAAGCTCTTTCAAAAAAGATATTCAAAGCAAAAATCACTGAGTGAATATTTTTTGACACAATGTTAATTAGTAATCCAAATCAAAGGTCCCTGAGTAATCGCACCGAATCAAAATGATTATTAAAAAATCTAAAGCAAAGGTCCCTGAGTGATCCCGATAAAAATGCAAAAATGCATTTTTATCGGGATCGTACCGAAGGGCCGGGACAAACGCCAATATTATTCTTATTTTTACCATCATGAATACTTCCGCAACAACCCAGCAAACCGATATTAAATCCCTTCTTAAAACCCATTTTGGTTATGATGATTTTCTTGCCAACCAAGAGGAAATTATCAATAATGTTTTAGAACAAAAGGACACTATCGCCATCATGCCCACGGGTGGTGGAAAATCGCTTTGTTTTCAGTTACCAGCATTGGCTTTGGAGGGAACTGCAATTATTATTTCCCCTCTAATTGCCTTAATGAAAGATCAGGTAGATGCACTTAAGGCGAATGGAATTGAGGCATCTTTTTTTAACAGTTCCCAGCCTTATGAGGAACAGCAAGAGGTTTTGAAAAACCTTCAAAACGGGGAATTGAAGTTATTATACGTGGCTCCTGAAAGTTTGCCACAGCTATATTTTATTTTAAAAGCAATAGAAATAAGTCTCTTCGCGGTGGATGAGGCACATTGCATTTCCAGCTGGGGCCACGATTTCCGCCCCGCTTATACACAGTTGAAGCGCTTGAAAGAACAATTTCCCCAAGTTCCTTTGATTGCCTTGACTGCAACTGCCGATCGTCCCACACGAGAAGACATTGCAACCCAACTCGCCATTCCTGAAGCAAAAACTTTTATAGCATCATTTGACAGGCCCAATCTTTACTTGGATGTGCGACCTGGACAGAACCGCAACAAACAGATTTTAAATTTTCTCGCCCAGCGCGGGAAACAAAGTGGTATTATTTATTGTTTAAGTAGAAAAAGCACTGAAAAACTTGCTGCCACTCTAAAGTCAAAAGGCTATAAAGCCGAAGCTTATCACGCGGGACTTACTTCGGAAGAAAGAACTGCAATCCAGGATAATTTCCTCAATGATCGAACTCCAATTATCGTGGCAACAATCGCCTTTGGAATGGGAATAGACAAGAGCAATGTGCGGTGGGTAATCCATTATAATATGCCGAAAAACATAGAAGGCTACTATCAAGAAATTGGAAGAAGTGGAAGAGATGGATTGGCTTCGCATACAATTTTATTCTACAGTTTTGCGGATGTAATTATGCTCAGGAAATTTGCTGAGGGCACGGAAACCGAAGCCTACCAACTGGCCAAGTTGGAACGGATGCAGCAATACGCCGAAGCACTGAGCTGTAGAAGAAGGGCATTGCTGGGGTATTTTGGCGAACATATAACCGAGGATTGTGGCAATTGTGATATCTGCAAAACACCGCCAAAATATTTCGACGGTACCCTCATCGCCCAGAAAGTATGTTCCGCAGTAGCACGATTAAAAGAACAAGAAGCCTTGGGGATGGTGTTGGATGTGCTTCGAGGAGCACAAAATGCACAGGTTTATGATAAGGGGTATCAAAACATTAAGACTTTTGGCGCAGCAAAGGATATTTCGTGGCGCGATCTACAGCAATATGTTATTCAGCTTTTAAATCAAGGGGTTCTTCAAATCTATTTTCATGAAAATGGCCGGTTGTTATTAACGCCTTTGGCAAAAAAGGTTTTATTTGAAAACAAAAAAGTCCGTTTGGCAAATGTTCTTCAGGAAACTGAAATAGTAAAAACCGATAAAACAGAAAAGTCGTCTAGAAAACGAGCTGACCTGTTCGACAAATTGAGAACTCTTAGGTCAAAGTTGGCAAATGAAATAGGTATGCCTGCCTATATCGTTTTTAGTGATGCCAGTTTGGAGGATATGGAATATAAAAAACCAAGAACTAGAGAAGAATTCGCAGAAGTTTCTGGAGTAGGGGAAGCAAAACTTGAAAAATACGCCGATGATTTTCTAAAAGTCATCAATAGGCATTTGGATGGATTGGAGAGTGAATTATCAACCCACGAACGCAGCTATAAAATGTTTGTGGAAGAAAATCTCTCAGTTATGGAAATCGCAAAACGACGTGGACTTTCGGAAGATTCGGTTTATGGTCATTTTATAAAGATGAATCAGGCTGGAGCAGAAATTGATCTTTATCAATTTATTTCTTCCGAAGAAATCCAGAAGATAAAGGAAGCCAAAGAAAGACTGGAAAACCCCGAAGCGTTAAAACCGTATTTTGAATATTTTGAGGAGCAGATGCCGTATTGGAAGATAAAAATGGGATTGTATTTGTAATATATTAAAATTAAAAATAAATCTCCTGCGCCACCCTAAATGTATTCGCGTGTGCCTCAATAATAGTTTTAATTTTTGGCGAATAGCCGCCACCCATACTCACTTGAACTGGAATATTTAAATCATGACAAAGTTGTAGCACAAACCGATCCCGCTCTTTGCAGCCTTCCACTGTGCAATTCAATCTTCCCAGTTTATCGGTTTCCAAGATATCCACGCCACTTAAATAAAGGATAAAATCTGGTTGTTGCTCCTCAACTAAACCAGGTAAGGTTTCTTTTAATTTCTGAAGATAAACTTCGTCTCCACTTCCATCGGGAACGGCGATATCCAAATTGCTTTTTTCCTTTTTAAAAGGATAATTTCCCGCTCCGTGCATTGAGAAGGTAAAAACGGAATCATCATTTTGAAAAATCTCTGCAGTACCGTTTCCCTGATGCACGTCGAGATCTACAATCAATATTTTTTTAATAACCCATTCCGAGCGCAGCGAAGGAATCTGTTTGTCATTGGTATTCTCATTTATAGGCGAAGTAATCTGCTTATCGGAGTTATCCTCACTTCCTTGCGAAGTAATCTGTTCATTACTATCACCATATTTACCCAACAAATACCGAGCAGCAATTGCCTGATCATTAAACATACAAAAACCCTCCCCTCGATCGGTATAGGCGTGATGGGTGCCACCTGCCATATTCATCGCAATCCCATTCCTTAAAGCGTATTCGCAACCTTGAATTGTTCCCTGGGCGATGCGAAGCTCTCGTTCAATCAATGCTTCAGATAAGGGAAAACCAATTTTTCGGGCCGCTCGCCTCTCAATGGAAAGGTTTAGTAAACTGTCATAATATTCCTTGGTATGTACGGCCAGTATATCTTCTTCATTGGGCATTCTGGGTTCAAAGAAGTTTTTTGGCCGGCAAGTTCCTTCGTATAACAATTGTTGGGGAATGAGCTCATATTTTTCCATCGGAAAACGGTGGCCCTTTGGCAATGGATATTTGTAAACTGGGTGAAAAGCTATTTTAAGCACGAATATTTTTATATTTAAGGCATGATTGTCGGGAATAGGATCTTAAAAAGATAAAACCTAACAAATATCATAGTTTAAAAAGAAAGCAAGGCCGAATTTTGAAGCCATTTTTTAAAATATTTATAGCTATGACAACTTCGGGAAAAATAGAATTGATGGCTCCGGCCGGAAATTTTGAATCGCTACAGGCCGCTTTGGACAATGGTGCCGACTCCGTGTATTTTGGAGTGGAACAGTTGAATATGCGAGCACGAGCTAGTATTAATTTCACGCTTGCCGACCTTCCCGAAATTGCAAAACGCTGCAAAAAGAAGAACGTTAGAACCTATCTTACCCTTAATACCATTATCTACGATCACGATCTATCCTTGATAAAAACCTTGTTGGATGCTGCAAAGGCTGCAGAATTAACTGCGGTAATTGCAATGGATCAGGCGGTGATTGCCTATGCCAGACAGATTGGAATGGAAATACATATTTCTACTCAAATAAATATCACAAATATCGAAACGGTGAAATTCTACGCACTTTTTGCAGATACTATGGTGATGAGCCGCGAACTGAGCTTGGGCCAAGTAAAAAAGATCGTCGATCAAATTGAAAAGGAGCAAGTAAAGGGTCCTTCTGGAAACTTGGTGGAAGTGGAAATCTTTGGACACGGCGCACTGTGTATGGCAGTTTCCGGGAAATGTTATTTAAGCCTTCATTCCCATAATTCTTCTGCCAACCGTGGTGCTTGTAAGCAGAACTGCAGAAAGAAATACACCGTTATCGATCAGGAAACCGGTTTTGAGATTGAACTTGACAACGAGTATATGATGTCGCCAAAAGACCTCTGCACCGTAGATTTTCTGGATCAGGTCATCGAAACTGGTGTAAAGGTTTTAAAATTGGAAGGTCGCGGTCGTGCTCCTGAATATGTGGCAAAAGTAACCAAGGTTTATCGCGAGGCAATCGATTCTTATTATGATGGGACTTATTCCCCCGAAAAGGTGGCATATTGGATGGATGAATTGGCAAAAGTGTACAATCGAGGTTTCTGGAGTGGCTACTATTTAGGTCAAAAATTGGGCGAATGGTCCGATGTGGATGGTTCAAAGGCAACCCAGAAAAAAGTTTATATAGGAAAGGGAGAACATTATTTCCCGAAGACAAAAATTGGACAGTTTAAAATTGAAGCCTTTGATTTGAATCTGGGAGATACCATTCTAGTCACCGGCCCAACTACGGGCGCACAGGAATTCGAGCTTTCGGAAATGCTGGTCAATGACGAAAACAATTCCACGGCTAAAAAAGGGGATTCCTGTACCATTCCACTTCCTTTTAGAATACGAAAAGCGGACAAACTTTATAAAATTGTAGCTTCTTAAAAAATGGTAGTAGTAACGCTTCAGAGAAATAAATGTATTGGATGCAACTATTGTGTAGAAGTAGCACCGGCGTATTTCAGGATGTCGAAAAAAGATGGAAAGACCGTTTTGCTACATTCCACAGAAAGAAAAGGGTTTTTTACTTTAAAAATCACGGATAATTCACAGTTGGAAACTTGTGAGCAAGCCGCAAAAGCTTGCCCCGTAAAGATTATTTCAACGAAATTGATTTAACTTTCTGAAACGACTTGCTCAGGTTTTATTTCTTTTCCAATAATAGGAATTGTCTTCGTATAGAAACAAACCCTGATTCCGAACAGAAGAATAACGCCACCTACAATCATTTGAAAAGTGACTTCTTCATTAATAAACATCCAAGCAAAGAGGGTGGTTAAAACCGCCTGGCCCAAAAGGCTTACAGACACTCGGGTAGCGCGCATATGCTTCGTAGCATAACCCAATAGCAGCCAAGCAGCTAATTGACATACCAATCCTTGAATCATTAATGAAATCCAGCCTATTTGACTAAAGCCAGTGAATGGCTCGTTCATGGAATAGCTTAGTATTCCCAGGAAAATTGCTGAAGTAAACGTGCTCAACGTAATAAAAGGTAATACCTCTACTTCATAAAGCACAAACTTGCTGACTAACATATAAATGGCATAAAAAACGCCCGAAAGAATTGCAAAAATAAAAGCTAGGTTAAAATCTAAATTCACGAAAAAATGAAAGCCGACTAGGGTTATCATTCCAAAAATGGCGATAATGGTGCCAATCCAAAAATTCCGTGTCGGTTTATTTGTCAGAAAGAAAAATGATCCAATTCCAACCCAAACGGGGGAAAGATTAGTGAGAAGTGTGGCCTGCGTAGCCGTAGATTCCTGAATGGAGATATTCCAAACTGTTACGTCCAGGGCGAAAATACAGCCACAGACTATGGTTAGAATCAGCATTTTTACCGAAGGAATCTTGAATTTTCCCGATATTAAAGTGAAGGGAATCAACACGGCCGCCGCAATCGCCATTCTGTAAAATGCAGAAATGATGGGAGGCGACAACTTAAGCTTCACCAGAATGGGAAATATGGAAATACAGACAATTCCAATGACAAGGGCGATTCTGGGCTTTGTCATAGTTTTAAAAATGAAGGGATTATTAAAGTCGGCAAAATTACTTTATTAACCCTCGTAAATTGAAAAATTAACTTATGATTTTACAAAATGAGGCCCGCAGCTAATTTTGGAATTAAAGACCCCAAAGGTTTTTAAAACTTTGGGGTCTAGCGAGTTGAAATTTTATTGGATTCCAACTGCCTTTTGATCCCTCCTATTGGAAGTGTTAATTGAATTATGGCGTAATAAGAGTTTTCATTCAATTTATGCAACTTCAACTGTATCCGTTTCCGTTCCACTTCCACATCCAAAACCTTGACCACAATCTGTTGGTGCAGGTGAACGTGCTCATTGACATCTTTCACAAAGGAATCTGAAAGATTGGAAACGTGGATCAGACCGCTTTCCTTTATTCCAATATCCACAAAACAACCAAAGTTGGTAATATTGTTTACAATCCCCGGAAGCAATTGCCCTTCCCTAAGATCAGTAATGGATTTAATATTTTGGTTAAAGGTGAAAACCTTGGCTTCCTCGCGAATATCTAAGCCGGGTTTTTCCAATTCTTTAATAATGTCTTTTAAAGTGGGAAGTCCGATTTTAGCATTTATATATTTTGATAAATCTATTTTCTGAAGAAGCGCTTTATTTCCAATCAATTCTGAAACTTCAACTTTTTCATCCTTTGCCATTTTTGAAACTACGGAATAACTCTCTGGATGTACGGATGAATCATCCAAAGGATTTTTTCCGTTCCGAACACGAAGAAATCCCGCTGCTTGTTCAAAAGCCTTTTCACCTAAACGAGGAACTTTCTTAATTTCGGAACGGGAAGTAAAAGCTCCATTTTCTTCTCGGTAATTCACAATATTTTCAGCCAATTTGGGACCAATTCCGGAAACATAACTTAGCAGTGGAACACTGGCAGTATTGATATTGGTGCCAACGGCATTCACACAAAGTTCAACCGTAGTATCTAGGGATTTTTGGAGTTTTGCTTGGTCCACATCGTGTTGGTATTGCCCCACGCCGATGGATTTTGCATCAATTTTCACCAATTCTGCCAACGGATCCTGCAAACGACGGCCGATGGAAACTGAACCTCGGACAGTAACATCATAATTTGGAAATTCATCTCGCGCAATCTTGGAAGCTGAATAAATAGAAGCCCCGGCTTCGCTCACCACAAAAACTTGGATTGGGTTTTTGAAATGTACTTTTTTTACAAATTGCTCTGTTTCTCGGGAAGCAGTACCGTTGCCTATGGCAATCGCTTCAATTTTATATGCGTCTGCCAGGGAACTAATTTTTCGCATCGCTCCGATAGTGTCACTCTTTGGCGGATGTGGAAAAATTGTCTCATTGTGCAGCAATCCGCCTTGGGCGTCAAGACAAACTACTTTACAACCAGAGCGAAATCCCGGATCTATTGCCAAGACTCTTTTTTCGCCTAAAGGAGAACCGAGCAGCAATTGTTTTAGGTTATTGGTAAAAACGTTGATGGCAGTTTCATCCGCTCTTTCCTTTGCGGCAGAAAGTGCTTCATTTGAAAGTGCTGGAAATAAAAGTCGTTTATAGCTATCTTCAATTGCCAGTTTTATTTGTTTTGAAGCTGCGTCATTGGATTTTATAATTCTTTCTTCAATACGCTCTATAGTTTTCTCATCGTCAATTTCTATTTTCTGACGGATAAACCCTTCTGAAGTGGCGCGGAGAATAGCCAATAATCTATGCGAAGGTATTTTGTTTAAAGCTTCATTCCACTCGAAGTAATCGCGGAATTTTTGCGCCTTTTCATCTCCCTCCATCTTCTTGACCACTTTTGTTGAAATGATTGCATTCCGCTCCACTTCTCGTCGCAACATATTTCGAATATCAGTGCGTTCGTTGATCCATTCAGCAATAATATGGCGTGCACCTTCCAAAGCTTCTTCTTCTGAATTTACTTCACCTATTATATATTTTGAAGCAAGCGAAGAAATTTCAGAATCTCCGAGGTTTCGGGATTGGCTCATTATAATTTTTGCCAAAGGTTCCAAACCATTTTCCCGAGCGGTATCTGCCTTTGTTTTTCGCTTCTTTTTGTAGGGCAAATACAAATCTTCCAAAGCAATTAAATCGGTCGCTTCTTCAATCTTCTTTTGAAGTTCCGGCGTTAAGACCTCTTGCTCTTCCAAAGATTTAAGAATTGCAATTTTACGTTTTTCGAGAGTTTCAAATTGTTCTTTAAATTTTACGATTTCTCCAATTTGTACTTCATCGAGATCGCCGGTCAATTCCTTTCGGTATCGGGAAATAAACGGAATTGTACAATCTTCGTTTAAAAGCTTGACGGTATTTTCGACACTTTTTTTAGGAAGTTGGGTTTGGTTTGTGATAAAATTTAAAATCGCTGTCATTTCAGAAAAAATCAAATCCTTCTGCAGATCAGAAAAAAGCTGTTCTACAGAAGGATTTATTAAAGTAAAATTAATTTAGTTTATAGTCGCTCCATTATTAACACCTTCTTCCCCTGGATTTACGAAGACCAATTTTCCTTCCGCATTTTCTGTCATCAAAATCATTCCCTGACTTTCCACGCCGCGAAGTTTTCTTGGGGCTAGGTTTGCCAAGACAGTTACTTTCTTTCCAATAACTTCTTCCGCCGTAAAACTCTCTGCAATACCTGAAACGATGGTCCGCACGTCGAGACCCGTATCAACTTTTAATATCAAAAGTTTATCGGCTTTTGGCATTTTTTCAGCTTCTATTATTGTTCCCACACGCATATCGAGTTTTGCGAAATCATCGTATTGGATCGTTTCTTTTTGTGGTGTCAATTCCGAGGCCAATTCCGAGGCCAATTCCGAGGCTTTTTCAGCCGAAGGAATCTCTTTATTACTCTCTGTATTATCCATTTTAGTCTGTTTCAATTTGTTTAATTGTGCTTCAACCTGTTCGTCTTCAATTTTGCTGAAAAGTAATTCTGCTTTTCCAACTTTATGTCCAGGTTTTAGTAAGTCTGATTTTGAGGGAATGTCGTTCCATGTTAAGTGCCCCTCGGCTCCGCTCGGGGAACGGTCGCTCGATGCTCGGTCGCCGAGCGGAGCCGAGGATTGGTCGCCGAGCGGAGCCGAGGTGAGCATATTTTTCAATTTTTCTGAAGTAAATGGTAAAAACGGCTCACTTAAAATTGCTAAGGCAGTTGAAATCTGCAAAGCAACGTACATTACGGTTTTTGTGCGCTCTTCATCAGTTTTGATGGTTTTCCACGGTTCTTCATCGGCCAGATATTTGTTTCCTAAACGCGCCAAATTCATCATTTCTGCTTGCGCTTCGCGGAATCTATATCGCTCCAACGAGCTGGCAATTACTTCCGGATAAGCTTTCATTTCTTTTAAAGTCTGTTCGTCAACTTCAGAAAAAGTAGAGGGTTCAGGTACAATTCCGTCGTAATATTTATCGGTCAAAACCATGACTCGGTTTATGAAATTACCGAAGATGGCAACCAATTCGTTGTTGTTCCGGGCTTGAAAATCGGCCCAAGTAAAATCATTGTCCTTTGTTTCGGGAGCGTTTGCGGTCAATACATATCGCAACACATCTTGCTGATTTGGAAAATCTACCAAGTATTCGTGCAGCCAAACTGCCCAGTTTTTGCTTGTAGAAATTTTATTTCCTTCAAGATTCAAGAATTCGTTAGCTGGAACATTGTTCGGAAGAATATAACTTCCTTCCGCCTTTAGCATGCACGGAAAAATAATGCAATGAAAAACGATGTTATCCTTCCCGATGAAATGAAGGAGTTTGGTATTTTCATCTTTCCAATATGGCTCCCAATCCTTTCCTTCTCGCCCGGCCCATTCTTTCGTGGACGAAATATATCCGATAGGCGCATCAAACCAGACGTAGAGCACTTTTCCTTCTGCACCTTCAATAGGAACTGGAATTCCCCAATCCAAATCCCGGGTTACGGCTCTTGGACGCAAACCATCGTCGATCCAGCTTTTGCATTGTCCATAAACATTGGTCTTCCAATCTTTTTTATGATCCACGAGAATCCATTGTTTTAAGAAATCCTCATATTCATTTAAAGGCAAGAACCAGTGTTTTGTTTCTTTTAAAATAGGTTTATTACCTGAAATGGTACTTTTTGGATTGATTAAATCCGTCGCGTTTAGGCTGCTGCCACATTTTTCACATTGGTCGCCATAGGCTTCTTCATAGCCGCATTTTGGGCAAGTTCCTATTATATAGCGGTCTGCCAGAAATTGGTCGGCTTCTTCGTCGTATAATTGTTCAGTCGTTTCTTCAATGAATTTTCCATCATCGTAGAGTTTCCTGAAAAATTCCGAAGCGGTGTCGTGATGGATTTTAGCTGAAGTACGGGAATAATTATCAAATGAAATTCCGAAATCCTCAAAACTCTTTTTAATTATCGCGTTGTATTTATCCACCACTTCTTGAGGTGTAATTCCTTCCTTTTTCGCTTTAATGGTAATGGGAACACCGTGTTCGTCGCTACCACAAATAAATGCCACATCTTTGTTTTGAAGACGTTGGTAACGTGCATAAATATCTGCGGGAACATAAACCCCAGCCAAATGGCCGATGTGAACGGGGCCATTAGTGTAAGGCAGAGCCGCGGTAATAGTATAACGTTTTGGGTTAGTGGCGGTGTTTTTTGAAGCTGATTTATCGGTGGATTCCATAATCGAAATTTAGAGCGCAAAGGTACGGTTTTCGGAAGTAAAAAGAGGAAAGCTGCCTCTCTAAACCATCAAGATTTATATCTTTAAGGAAATTTTGAAAAATAATGATCTCACCCCCAAATTTAAAGAAAGGAGACTTAGTCGGAGTAGTTTCCACAGCAAGAAAAATTTCATCAAAAGAGTTGGAAGCTTCTAAAGAATTTGTTGAGAATTGGGGAATTAAACTTGTCTGGGGAAAATCGATAGACGCCGAAGAAAATCAGTACGCCGGCAGTGATGAAATTCGGGCTTCGGATTTTCAGGAGATGTTGGATAATCCAGACATTAAAGCCATTTGGTGCGCAAAAGGCGGCTATGGAACGGTGCGTATAATCGATAAACTGGATTTCACTAACTTTAGGAAATCCCCTAAATGGATTATTGGATATAGTGACGTCACCGTTTTACATTCACATATCCACAATCTCGGAATTCAAACCTTGCACGCCCAAATCTTATTGGGAGTTGAGAAGAAGTCAGCGGAAACAGTCGAAACCATTTACAATGCACTTTTTGGGAAAGAATATTCCATCGCAAATTCCCCCCACACCAAACCGAATTTGAATAGAACCGGCAAAGCGAAAGGTGAAATTGTGGGTGGAAACCTTTCTATATTATATTCTCTATGCGGAAGTAATTCCTCCATAAATACCGATGGGAAAATCCTTTTTATTGAAGATTTGGATGAGTACTTATATCATATCGATCGGATGATGATGAATTTAAAACGCAATGGAATGCTCGATAATTTGATCGGGTTGGTTGTTGGCGGAATGACAGATATGCACGACAATGCTATTCCTTTCGGAAAAACGGCAGAGGAAATCATTTTTGATGCAGTGAAGGAATACAATTATCCCATTTGTTTTAGTTTTCCATCCGGACATGTTGAAGATAATAGAGCATTAATTTTGGGAAGGAAGGTAACTTTGGAAGTGACTCATAATGAATTGAGGCTCATTTTTTTAAAATCTGTAAATTAAATCTAAGTGAGATTGAATAATCTGATGTGTTTGCTTAAACTCCTCCACTTTAGCCAATATGAATCGATTAGGTCTCGACTGCGCCTGCCTGCCAGCAGGCAGGCTCGACCTGACAAATTGATAAAATCCTAGTTTTGAGAAAACCTCTTCGTATTTTTCTCTCAATCTAGAAATACTGCTTTCTCATTTATAAGGCTCATTTAATTAGTAAAACCCGTTGTTTACTAAAGTGTCCATCCTTTTAACCCTCAATTTCGTACTTTTAACTTTTGTGAAATCAAATGGTTATCTTTTATTCCAAGGTATTTTGAAAAATTGACTAATTGAAATCTTGTAATATTTGGTAATTTCTTTAATCCTTAAAGTTTGGCCTGTGAGAAATTTTAAATTTAAAAATGTAATTCTTATAATACTAATTTATACAGTTACCTCAAGTTGCGTAACCCTTCAACAACCACTTCCGGGTAGTTTGTGGGGAAATTGGGCTTTCGTACAAACCGGCACAATTGAAAATGGCTCCCATGAGCAGCTTGTAAATTATTTCAATGTGTGCCCAAAGGAAAGTGACCGCATTCATTTTTCATCGGATAATAAAATGACTTTGCGCTGGTATGACCGGAGCTGTACAATTAATCATTATACCATCGGAAAATATCATGTGGAGGGAAATACCTTAAAACTCGACTTGGCGAATAGTAGACCTAATCGGGATAGTCCATTTCCACCCATAAAGGAATTTAGGATTATCCAAATTAATGCTACAACTTTAAAACTTGAGGAGATTCCTGAGGAATCCAGGCGCCAGAAATACCAAGGAACTTCATCTGGCCCAAAGGTTTTGGTTTATGTTTTTATGCGAATGGATTAATTTATATTTAAATCCCAATTACATTTATCCCAATTCAAATTTGGAATTTGGAATTCGGTTTTTGGAATTTGGAATTTTAAGGATTATGGCCAAACACAACGAACTGGGTAAAATAGGGGAAGAAATAGCCGCCCGATATCCATTAAAAACGGTTATAAAATCCTACGTCGTAATTTCTTTTATGATAAGGCGGAAATAGACATTATTGCCCAAAAGGAAGAGGATACCCTTGTAGTAGTAGAAGTAAAAACCCGTAACAGCGATTTTTTCGGCGATCCTCAAAGTTTTGTCACACCCGGAAAAATCAAAAATTTGGTAAAAGCGGCGAATGAATATGTCGTTTCTAACGAATTGGACGTTGAAGTACGTTTTGACATAATTGCCATTTTAAAAAACCAAAAAACAGAAAGTCTTGAGCATTTTATAAATGCCTTTTATCATTTTTGAATTCCCGCCCTTCGGCTGCGGCTCAGGATAAACTTCGGCGGGAATCTCCATGTAAACTATAAAGTCCTATTCCTTATAAACATCCAATTGATCGATAATCCCAAATAGACTTTTTTCTCCCCTTGGTTTGGCGATAATTTTTTTATCCTTATCCAAAACAATGAAAGTTGGTGTGCCCGTGATATTATATTTTAAGGTAATACTTGCACGATCTTCTCCGATTTTCATAAGATGAATAAATTGGGAAAGGTTCGGAATTGTTTCTTTCCAATGGTGTTCATCCATTTCCAATCCAATGGCGATTACTTTTATTTTCTGATCGGAAATGTTTTTCATTTTTTCATTTAACACGGGCATCTGTTCCATACAATGGGAACATTCCGAACTCCAAAACGCCAAGATATAATATTCCGACCCTTCCGTTGTATAGAGCGTTTTTTCTTTGCCGTCTTCATTTTCCCAAGAAAAATCCGGTGCTTTCGCCCCGATTGAAAGAGATTTAAACAATTCTATTTTTTCAGCTAAAACTGGATCGTTGGCCGAGTTGGCCAGTTCAATAAGATAATTTTCCGCTAAATAGTTGGCGGCATTGTGTTTATTGTTGTCGACCAAAATCTGCCAAAAATCGGCCAAGACTGTTTTTTGAAACTTGAGGTCACAATTTCGAAGTTCAAAATAAATATCATTTATGAGCGAACGATAGAATGAAGCACCTTGGGCCGCGATAAATTCGTCATAATATGAGGTAATCTTTTTTAAGGGAAAAGAAGAACTTTGAAGCTGCTCATTTTCAAAGTCAAAATTTTTAAAATAATTGCTTTTCTTTTCGGCGTAATAAACATTTCTGTTCTTGAAGCCATTCGGAATATAAGGTTTGTTGGCCTTAATAAATAGAGATGCAAAAGAGTCCTTAGATTCCTTTTCAGCTTTATTCTGAAGCTCTATCTGGCTCTTTAAAAGGTTGCTTATTTCATCATCTTTTGGATTTTCACGCATCAATTCAGAATCGAGTTCCTTTATAATGGAATCCATCTTTTTTAAATATTCAGATAACATTCTATTTTGTTCATCACTGAAAACCACACCTGATTTCTCGGAAAATGTGAAGTTAATAGCCGATTTCCCATCATAGATAATGTCCAAGTAGTGCGATTTCTCGGGCAAATTGTACACCAGTCTGTAACTGCCTTTTGAAATTACGGAATCCAATTTTATATTGAATTTTCCATCAACTACTTTGGTATTCGTTGTGTAAACTTTTCCAGATGGCGTTAGGCGATAAAGAATAACGAAGTCGTAATCCTTGGAGGGAGAAAATTCACCTGAAAGGGAATTTTGACAAGAAACGGCCAAAGGACTAAGAATCAGTAGAAATAATAGCTTTTTGAGCATAACCAAAGAATTGAAAATGCAAAGTTATCATTCTTTTGTGGAGCGCTCTATCTTTCACAAATTCTTAATATGATGGTGAAGCAGCGGTTTCTTTTTTTACAAGTTCTCCAATTTTGTAAAGCAGAATAATTTGTAAAAGCATACTTGGGATTAAAAAGATAAGGCCGAGCCATGCCAAAAAAACCAAAATAAGGAGAACCCCACTTGCTATTTCCAATCCACCGGCAATTTCAGATATTTTTCCCATAGGCTTAAGCAATCTCATTATTGCAACTCCGAAAATAACAGATCCAATTCCGCAGAAAATGGATTGAACAGCCAATGTATATTCAATATAAAACGGTTGGAAGTACAAGGAAATCATATCATAACCGTGAAACAAAATAGTAGTGCCAATTAGGAAGAAAGCACCAATTTTCAATAAATAATTATTGAATAATTTTCCACTCAAAACAAAGCCCCACAGAAAATAAATATAGGTTATCATAGTAGTGAATTTCATGCTGATGTACGCTCCGTTGGATATGATGAGTTCATTTTCATAAAATCGGGTATAATCCACGGCGAACTCAACAAACCCAATTAGAAAATAAATCAAACCACATATCCAGGCAAGTTTTATATAGAAAGCTGAAAATTTTGGTGCCTCCAAGTTGAAGTTTTCAATTGATGTGGATTCTGGTTCTCTCAGATTTTCCAGATCCTCTCCCAATACATTTAAAATGGTTTTTAGAGTAAAACTTCTTGGCGTGACCTCGCCCGCTTCAATCCGTTGAATAGTTCTTACGTTAATATTACATAAGTCCACAAGTTCTTCCTGCGTGAGTCCCTTTTGCTTACGAAGTGCCAGGATTTTCTGTCCAAGTTCTGGTTGTTGCATAATCTGTTATTTGATAAAGCAATAGTACGATGACAGTAAATATAAGGCAATATTTTCAAGGGATTTTCACCCGACATTTGCCCGACATTCATTGCGAGGAACGAAGCAATCTCAAAATTTTGTTTAAGTAAAGACCCCAAAGGTCTTTGAGACCTTTTGGGGTCTGGAACCGTTATTCCTTAAAAGGCTCCAAAACCTGTAGCGCTTTATCCACTGAACCAACACCTTCAAAAGTCAAAAGCAATCGCAATCCATTCCGGGTTTGCTTTTCTTTCATGGTCACTTTTTTCGGATGGGTTTGAACATATTGAAGTATTTTGTTAAAGGAAGGACTATTAAAAAATCCACTTTGTTGGTCGGCAACAAAATAGCCTACCATCTTTTTGTGTTTCATCACAACACGTTCCAGACCCATGGAAATTGCAATCCACTTTATCCTCACGCTATTCAGTAAATCAACCGCAGGTTTTGGTAATTCCCCAAATCTGTCCAGTAATTCCTTTTGGAATTTCTGAAGTTCGGCTTCATTTTTAAGCTCGTTTAATTTCGTATAAAGATTGAGCCTTTCGGTGATGTTGTTTACATAATCATCCGGGAAAAGAAGTTCGAAATCGGTGTCAATAGTGGTTTCCTTCACAAATTTACGGTCGCCTCGACCTTCGGTTCCCATCAGCGATCGGTCTCCGAGCGGAGCGGAGGAGACGTCTTCATATAAATCCTTGAATTCCTTCTCCTTCAGTTCATCAATAGCTTCTGCCAATATTTTCTGATAGGTTTCAAAACCAATTTCGTTGATAAATCCACTTTGTTCCCCGCCGAGAAGATCGCCCGCACCACGGATTTCCAAATCCTTCATCGCGATATTTATGCCGCTTCCCAATTCTGAAAATTGTTCTAGGGCTGTAATTCGTTTTCGCGCTTCGTCCGTCATTGCTGAATATTCGGGTGTAATGAAATAACAAAATGCTTTTTTGTTGCTTCTTCCCACACGTCCGCGCATTTGATGCAAATCGGACAAACCGAAGTTGTTGGCGTTGTTGATAAAGATGGTGTTAGCATTTGGGACGTCCAATCCACTTTCGATAATTGTTGTAGAAACCAATACGTCGAATTCGTTGTTCATAAACCGGAGCATCAAGTCTTCAAGTTTTTTTCCGTCCAGCTGGCCGTGACCGATTCCCACCTTGGCATCGGGAACCAAACGCTGGATCATTCCAGCAACCTCGGTAATATTTTCAATTCGGTTATGGACAAAGAATACCTGTCCGCCACGTTCAATCTCATAACGTATTGCATCGCGAATGGTTTCCTCGGCAAACCGTATTACGTGCGTTTCCACGGGATATCTATTTGGCGGTGGTGTGGTGATTACCGAGAGATCGCGAGCGGCCATCAAACTGAACTGTAACGTTCTGGGAATAGGTGTTGCGGTGAGCGTTAAAGTATCGACATTTTCCTTAATGGTTTTCAGTTTGTCCTTTACGGCAACTCCAAATTTTTGTTCCTCGTCGATCACCAAAAGACCGAGATCTTTGAATTCTACAGCCTTATTGACCAATTGGTGGGTGCCGATTACGATATCGAGTTTTCCATTTTTTAATTCTTCCAAAATCGTTCTTCTTTCCTTTGCCGTTCTAAAACGATTTAAATAATCGACTTTTACCGGCATTTCGGAAAGCCGGTCTGAAAAGGTTTTAAAATGCTGAAAGGCCAAAATGGTTGTTGGCACGAGAACGGCCACTTGCTTATTGTTATCCACCGCTTTAAAAGCTGCACGGATAGCTACTTCCGTTTTTCCGAATCCAACGTCCCCACAGACCAGACGATCCATAGGACGCTCGTTTTCCATATCTCTTTTTACATCTTCCGTGGCTGTGCTTTGATCGGGCGTGTCTTCATAAATAAAGGAAGATTCCAATTCGGCCTGCAAATAACTATCTGGATCAAAAGCAAAACCTTTTAAGGTCCGGCGTTTGGCATATAATTCAATAAGGTTAAAGGCGATTTCCTTTACTCTGGTTTTGGTTTTTTGTTTGAGTTTTTTCCAGGCGTCGCTTCCCAATTTATAAATCTTGGGCTCTTTCCCATCCTTGCCATTGTATTTTGAAATCTTGTGAAGTGAATGGATGCTGACATATAAAATATCCCGATCTCCATAAAAAAGTTTGATGGCTTCCTGCATCTTTCCTTCAACCTCTATCTTTTGGAGACCTCCAAATTTCCCAATTCCGTGATCTATATGGGTAACATAATCGCCCACCTCGAGATTGCCGAATTCCTTAATGGTAATAGCCTGTTTTTTGGAATAGCCATTCTTTAAAGAGAATTTATGGTAGCGCTCAAAAATCTGGTGATCGGTATAACAAACTACTTTTAGATCATCATCGATAAATCCTTGGTACAACGGAAAGACTATGGTTTCAAACTGTTCCACATTTTGGTCTGAATCCCTGAAAATATCCCGAAACCGTTTTGCCTGTTGTTCGCTACTGCAGAAAAGATAGTTTTTATACCCTTTTTCTGTATTATCATTTAAATTTTCGATCAACAAATTGAATTGCCGATTGAAGGAAGGTTGGGGGCGTGTTGAAAAAGAAATCCCACCCCCAGCCCCTCCCCGAGGGAGGGGAGCCTCAGGGGAAACCTCTTTTAAATTCCTATTCCCTTTTGAGCTGAGGTGAACTGTAGTGAAATCCTGTATTTGTTTATGGAGCATTTCGCCTGTACAGAACAATTCTGATGGCTTGGCGCGCTTGATAATAGGATCGAGCGCTTCAAAAGCTACGGTTGCTTTCTTGTACAAGTTGTCGATGGCATCTATAAAAAGCGATTCGTTTGTAATAAAAACAACCGTTTTGGAGGCAATGTATTTTAGAAAAGACTCGCGATGCTCGTCTATGATTTTGTTTTCGATGTTGGGAATGATCGAAATCTTTTTCTTCTGTTCAAGGGAAAGCTGGGTTTCTACATCGAATGTGCGGATGCTATCGACTTCATCTCCAAAAAATTCGATTCTGAATGGTTCATCGTTGCTGAAACTGAATACGTCAAGTATTCCTCCCCTTACCGAAAATTCTCCGGGTTCGGTTACAAAATCGGTGCGTTTAAATCGGTATTCAAACAAAACTTCATTTACAAAGTCGATGGAGAGCTTATCATTTAAAGCAATCTTTAGAGTATTGGCCTCCAGTTCCTTTCTTGTTACCACCTTTTCAAATAAGGCCTCGGGATAAGTGACGATAAAAGCTGGTTTTTTACGGGAATTGATTCTATTTAAAACTTCGCTCCTCAGTAAAATATTGGCATTATCGGTTTCTTCTCCCGAAGCCTCGGGATGATAAGGCCGGCGATAACTTCCTGGATAAAACAATACGTGTTGATCTCCTAAAAGATTTTCGAGATCGTTTAAATGATAAGCGGCTTCTTCTTTGTCATTAAGAATTAATAGAAAAGGCAATTCCGCACTTGAAGATTCGGGTTTAAACGTTTCCGCCAAGACCATGGATAAAGATGATCCAATAAGACCTGAAACGTCTATATCACTTTCAGAATTGGCAATAGCTTCCCGCAATTTCTTAACTTTAAGAGACTGGGAATAAAATGGGCGAGCGAATTTTTTCTGCATTGAGGGGGCAAATTTAATCCAAACCTAACAGGTCTCAAAGATCTGTTGGGTTTTTAATATCAACTTTATCATTTTACTAACATAGTTCGGGGAGGTGAATTGGTATTTTTAAAATTGGTAGGAATTGAAACCTCAATAGACCCCAAAGTTTTTGAAACCTTTGGGGTCTGAAAACTTTCAAATATGGCAATAAAGGAATACGACGTTTTTGTAATAGGAACCGGCACCGCCGGAAAAACCGTGGCTTACGATTGTGCCGCCGAGGGGATGAAAGTGGCCATAGCCGATAATCGGGAATATGGGGGTACTTGTGCCAACAGAGGCTGTGATCCAAAGAAAGTGTTGGTGGGAATTACAAAGGCTTGGCAAATGTCAAAACACTTAGAGGGAAAAGGAATTGTAAAAGCCCCACAAATTGATTGGCCGGCGTTACAAAGATATAAGTCCACTTTTACAAGCGCTGTTCCTGCGGTCACGGAAAGAAATTTAAAAGAAGCGGGAATCAAAATGTACCATCAGTCCCCGAAGTTTATCGATGAAAATACGCTCTCCGTAGAAGGTAAAACGGTGAAGGCAAAAAAGATTGTCATTGCATCCGGGTTAAAGCCAATAGAGTTGAAAATTCCAGGTCGCGATTATTTAAAAATCAGTGACGATTTTTTGGATTTGGAGGAATTGCCAGAAAACATTGTCTTTGTCGGCGCCGGATATATCGGGATGGAATTTGCACATATTGCCGCCCGATGTGGTGCAAGGGTCACCATAATTGAAGCTGGAGCAAATCCGTTGGAAGGATTTGAAGAGGATATTGTTTCCCATATTTCCGAGGTTTCAGAAAAGTTAGGAATCAAATTTATTTTTAATGCCCAAGTTTCGGAAGTTGAAAAGCTTCAAAAGAATTACCGGGTCTTTTTTGAACGGAATGGAAAAACCGATTCGGTGGATACGAGAATGGTTTTTAATACCGCCGGCCGAGTGCCTTCAATTGATACCCTAGATTTGGAGAATGGAAATGTTGCTTATGGGAAAAAGGGGATTTCGGTGAATGAGTTTCTTCAAAATACCACGAACCCTTCAGTTTATGCCTGTGGAGATGTGTCGGCAAGTGGAGCATTGCCTTTAACTCCAACTTCTTCCCAAGAAGCTCGGATTGTGTCATTAAATATCCGAAAAGGAAACAATACCAAAATGAATTTTCCGCCGGTACCTTCAGTTGTTTTTACCATTCCACAGATTGCAACTATTGGCCTTACTGAAAAAGAAGCCAGAGAAAAAGGCTACGATTTTGTAGTTGAATATAAAAGTGTCCCGAAATGGTTCAACGCCAAAAGATTGAATGACGACGTTTATGCGTATAAAACCATAGTGGACAAGAAACGGCACATAATTTTGGGCGCACACATAATTTCTTCGGAAGCAGGAGAAATGATAAATCTTTTTGTTTTGGCAATGTGCGGAAAATTGACAACCGATGAACTGAAAGCTATGATTTTTGCGTATCCTACTTGGGGGAATGATATTAAGGGGATGGTGTAGAATAAATTCCAAATCTAAAGCACCAAATTCCAAAAAACAGTTACTTCTTAGAATGGTTTGATTGATTTTAGATTTCTGAATGTAGATTGACCATTTTTTATCCTGCAAGGTGTTGCCCAGCCACCTTGTAGGTTTGATCTTGTTGAATGAGGTTTGTTATTTATTTGGAGAAATACTTACAAGGTCTGAGAGACCTTGCAGGAAACTCTATAGCGTTTTAACTTTCTTTTTTGCGATACTCTTTGAGTTTTTCTCCCGGACTGGTAGCGCGATTTTTAAATGCGTGGTAGCCGCTGCTGATAATTAAAACTATTGCTACCGCCAGAGCTGAGTTGGCTACTATTGAATTAATTTCCCAATTCGCCACGCAGATTGCAATTAGAGCCCAAGCTCCAACAAGGGCGAATTCGCGCATGTTTCTTCTCCAAGTTACTACAAAGTTGATAATACCGGCAATAATAATCATTGTTACTGCCCACGAAGTTTCGCTATAGCCCCACGCTTCCCAATCGATGCTTTTTAAATAAGCTGAAACGTTCGCTATAGAGGCCACCGTTACCCATCCACTATAAAAAACAAAAGGCCACCAGAGAAATGCGATGACCGAAATGGGCGCATCCCAAAGCTCCATTCGGTTTTTCATAACAATTTTCAATAGAGCAAAAAGCAAGACGAAAATTGCTAAAATGGAATATTCCATATAACCATAAACCCAGAAAGTAATCCACATAATGTTGGCAAAGCAAGAGAGCACAAACCACCAGCCGGTTTTTAGAATAAATTCATCATCCCTAACTGGCTTAAATAGACTCCGACTTTGATAAATGATAAATCCGAGAAGTAATAAATAAATAAATCCCCAGATAGAAAATGCGTATCCCGCAGGTGTAAATAAATTGTGATTTGCGTTGGAAATGTCGGCAATGGTAGTATCGTTGATGGCACCAGAACCTCCAAGGGCATTGACAATAACTACCAGCACAAAGCCAATTATATTTGCGATTTGTAAAGTTTTTTTCATTGGATATGGATTGGAATTAGTTCGAAACACAAATTACCTCTCCATCTACAATGGCAAAAACCTCATCGGTTTTGGAAGGTTTTAAAATATGTTTCCCCGTAAAGTTACCAAAAGCAGGGAGTATTAGGCTGTTAATGGTTTTATAAAAACAGGGCAGCCGCAAATATTGGCGCCCAACTCCTCTTAAACGAACGCCCGGATGGATATGCCCATAAAAATTAAATAAATCTGCAGATGGTGTAGGGTGGTGGGTCAATAAAAATTCTTCAACTATTAAATCATCATAAACCTTTACCCCAATTTCTTCATATAAATATTGAGGAATGATATCGTGATTGCCTGAAATCAAAATGATATCAACCTTTGTATATTCCACCCATTTCTCAAAATCGTTCCATTCTTCATTGATTTTACTGTGAAAGAGATCACCTAGGAAACAAATAGTTTCTGGTTGAAAGAAATTGCTTATTTCGGTAAGCTCTTCAAGATTTTTATAGGCAGCATTTGCGGGTATTGGCGAACCGTGTTTTCGGAAATGGGCTACTTTTCCCAAATGAACGTCTGCTATCAAAAGCATTTCTTTATCCTTCCAATAGATCGCACCGCTTGGATGAAGAATGAAATTTTGAGAGTTGATTTGAATTTCAATAGACATGCTGCAAAGATAGAAGTAAACCATTCAAGGTTTTTAAACAGTATTTAATGAATGTTTGGTGAACGTATTCACCGAAAATGCGTCTTTTTGGTGAATACATTCACCAATTATACACCTTTACTTATAAGTGAAAATTCAACCTTGCCTAAAATCTCACAGAGGTTTTTGAAACTGTTAGGTTTGGAGTTCTAGTTCTTCTCCAAAAGCAGTGTCATCTTCTTAATTCTATCCGCCAATTTTTCCGAAGATAGTTTCGCACGGAGTCCATCCGTAATAATCGGAAAACTAAAAGGCGTGGCTTTTTCACATTTTTTCCAAATTATCTCTTGCGAATTGATTCGTTCCAATGCCTTTCGCAATCGCCCTTCTTCCAATTGATGCTCGAAAGTTTCGCGATATGCTTGGAGGTATAAAAGATTGTCTGGCTCATAATCTCGAAATACGTCAAACAATAATTGACTGTTGCTTTGTAAATGTTTGGTCTTGATTACTTTATTTGGATATCCCTGAAAAACCATTCCGCTAATGACAGCGATATCCCTAAACTTTCTTCGGGCGAGTTCGGTAGAGTTTAAGCTTTTGTACAAATCGTCATAAAGATATTCTGGTGAAAACAAATTGTTGTCCAGGATGGTTTGAATGTCCAAGTATTGATCGCTTAAAAGCTCGAATCCGTAATCATTGTAAGCTAGTGAAAAGGAAATAGGAGAGAGCAAGCTAATGCGATATGCCAATAAACTGCTCATTGCCTCGTGAACAAATCGTCCTTCAAAGGGATAAAAAAGTGAGTGATAACCATCACGGGTTTTAAAGGTTTCAATCAAGAATTCATTTTCACCAGGAACTATGCTTTCTCTTTCCTGCCGATCAAAAATATCAGCGAGAGCTTTTAATTCTGGCGTATTTCTTTTGTGATCCGCTTCGCTCTGCATTTCTTCTCTTAAAATCTGACTCATTTGAGAAGAAAGCGGTAATCTTCCACCTAAAAAACTGGCTACTTTACCAGATTTCTTTTTGGATTTCCGCACTTGTGCAACCATCTGGCGCAATCTCACCAATTCCAAAGTTCTTCCTGCGAAGACAAAACTATCTCCGGGTTTTAACTTACTGATAAACCATTCCTCAATAGTGCCGATAAACCCGCCAGTAACATATTTAACCATCAACATTGAATCGCTGACAATGGTGCCGATACTTAAACGATGCATCATTGCAACCTGTCTACTTTCAACCTTAAAAAGTCCGTCTTCCATCACCTCCACTTTTTTGTACTCGTCATAAGCCTGAAGACTTTGACTTCCCAACGTGATAAAATTGAGACACCAGCGCCATTGGTCTTCTGTGATTCCCTGAAAGCAGAACGTACTTTTAATTTCTGGGAAAATTTCCTTCGGATAAAATCCGTTCCCAACTGCCAAAGTAATTAGGTATTGGATCAGAACGTCAAAACTCAAGAGATACGGCATTCTGTCTTCCACTACTTCTTCTTTTACGGCTCGCTTCAATGCTGATGCTTCGAGCAATTCCAAAGCGTGGGTGGGTAAGAAATAGATGATTGAAGGTTCGCCAGGCCTGTGGTTGCTTCGTCCCACTCTTTGCAAAAACTTGGCAACTCCTTTTGGACCGCCGATTTGTATAACCGTTTCCACCGGCGCAAAATCCACTCCCAAATCCAAACTTGAAGTAGCGATAACAGCTTTTAAAGACTCATTGCGAATGGCTTGTTCCACCCAGAGCCTCGTGTCTTTGGCAATACTTCCGTGGTGCATTGCAATTTCTCCGGCGAATTCTGGATGCGCGCTCAATATTTTTTGAAACCAGATTTCGCATTGCCCTCGCGTGTTAGTGAAAATCAAGGTGGTTTTGCTGGCATTTATAATAGGAATAATTTCCTCCAAAAGGTGTAACCCCAAATGTCCTCGCCAAGGAAAGGTTTCCATTTTCTTCGGAATAATCGATCGGACTTCTATTTTCTTTTTCTGCTTCGCTTTTATAAGCACTGAATTTCCCCGCGAAGGCGGGAATCGTACCCCGAGCAGAACGTCCATCGCCTCGTCCAAATTTCCAATGGTTGCAGATATTCCCCAAATCCTAAGTTTGGGAGATACCGTTTTTAGCCGTGACAATCCCAATTCCATCTGCACCCCGCGTTTGCTACCCAGCAATTCGTGCCACTCATCTACGACAATGGCGGTGAGGTCTTTAAAGGTTTTGTCGTATCCTTTGCTGGCCAATAAAAGCATTAGACTTTCAGGTGTAGTAATTAGTAAATCGGGCATTTGACGTTTTTGTTTTGCCCGTTCGTTTTGGGAAGTGTCGCCAGAACGAATTCCCACGGTCAATCCTGTTCCCAAATCATCAGCAAATCGTTGTGCCGCTTGTTGTATTTCCACCGAAAGAGCTCGGAGAGGAGTAATCCAGATTGCCTTTAAACCTTTTTGATGTTTTGTTTTATAATTGGGATTGTCTTTTAAATATTGAAGCACGATTGGGATCCATAGTGCATAGGTTTTTCCGCTGCCGGTTGGGGCGTTGAGAAGGCCGTGTTTTCCATCGAGAAAAGCTTTCCAGGTTTTGATTTGGAAGGGGAAGGGGGTCCAGTTGTTTTTGGCAAACCATTGCGAGCAAAGCGAAGCAATCTCACCATCCACTCCGAGCGGAGCGAAGCAATCTGCACCTGATTTTTTCTTCATTCCAAGTTTATTGCGAGCAAAGCGAAGCAATCCGTATCAGATTAATTCACCTTTTTCTCAGTTCCCAATTCTCATCAAACCAATTTAGAGCAAGATCATGCCAGCCGGGATTCATTTCATTAATCAAAGCTTCTTTCCTTTTTCTATTCCCAGCCTTTAATTGTTTTTCCCTTAAAAAAGCGTCATTTACACATTCAAATTCCTCAAAATAAATCAAAATATCACAGTTGTATCTTGCCGTAAATGCGTTTTTATAAATTTTGGTTTTATGTTCCATTATTCTTCGCACAATATCATTGGTAGCACCTACATAAAGGACTGTCTTGTTTTTATTGGTGGTTATGTAGGTGTATCCGGCCATATTTGCGAGCGAAGCGAAACAATCTGTATATCGAAGATACGAAGCAATCTCATAATTTCTACTTTAAAAATCTGTGCCTTCGATAAACAGATTCCTTCAGCAATTTCAGCAAAGCTGAAATTACTTCGGAATGAGTGCTTTCAAATCACTCAAAGTATTCGCTTCCTCAATCGGTTTGTCCTTTCGCCATCGCAGCATTCTGGGAAAACGGACGGCGATGCCGCTTTTGTGGCGGGTGCTTTCGGCGATTCCTTCAAAGGCGATTTCAAAAACGTGGTGGGGAGTTACACTTCTCACAGGACCAAAACGCTCAAGGGTGTTGTTTTTTTATCCAAGCGTCCAACTGCCGAAATTCGGCATCTGTGAGACCGGAATAAGCTTTGGCGAAAGTGACCAAATCGCCTTCATCCCAAAGAGCAAAGGTGTAATCGGTATAGAGATTTGCGCGACGGCCGTGGCCTCGCATGGCGTAAGTTAGTACGGCGTCAATGGTAAAAGGATCTATTTTCCACTTCCACCAGTCTCCTTTTTTTTCTTCCGACTAAATACGGAGAATCCTTGCGCTTTAGCATTAAACCTTCACTGCGTTTTTCTCTAGAGAAATCTCTTTCTATTGCAGCCTCTTCCCAAGTGTTAAACGTCATCGTTTCGCTTAAATACAATCCTATTTCAGAAGAATTTATTCCTGAGATCAATTCATCCAGAATTCGTCGTCTTTCGACAAAAGGTTTTTCGCGGATATCTTTCCCTTCCCATTCCAGCAGATCATAAGCATTTAGAATGACTGGAGTTTTCTTTAAAAGTGCTTTTGAAATATTTTTTCTTCCTATTCTTGTTTGAAGCGCATTAAAATTACCGATTTCTCCTTCACCAAAAGGCAAAATCTCGCCGTCCAAAACTGTCCCATTGGGAATGACCTTTAAAAATTCTTGATATTCAGGATATTTATCCGTGACCAATTCTTCCCCACGCGACCAGACAAAAACTTCGCTATTACGAATTATAACTTGGCTTCGGATGCCATCCCATTTATGTTCGAAACTCCAATCGGAAATTGGGCCGAGATCTTCTTGAAAATTGTCCTCCACAGCATAAGCTAAATAAAACGGATAGGGTTTACTGAGGTAATCTTCCTCATTTTCTTCAAGGATCAATTTTCTATAAGTGGTGGATTCAGGCGTCCAATCACCCATTAGCTTATAGGCTAGAATATCTTCATCAATTCCGGTGGCTTTAGCAAGCGCCCGTGTCATCAATTTTTGGCTAACGCCGATTCTAAAACTTCCCGTAAGGATTTTATTAAAAACGAAGCGTTCAAAATAGTTTAATGCCAACCAATTCTCGTGGAGGTATTTCTTTTTTTCTTCATCTGATAAGGTGCGAAGAGCAATGGTTCCAGAAACAAAATCTGAAAGTGATTTATCTGAATGTTCTTCGGAAGTTGGTAAAATCAGCGCAATGGTTTCAGCTAAATCGCCAACAATATGATAGCTTTCCTCAAACAACCAAAGTGGAATCCCGCTAATCTCCGTGGCCCATTGTCTGAGAAGTGTTGTGTTTACCGGACGTTTCGGACGACGATGGGAAAGGATTGCGATGGCCCATAACTTATCATTATCATCAGCTTGCAAAAAATATTCCGTGAGCGCCACGACCTTTTCATTGGTTTTGTTGGTGCTGTCGAGCTTTTTTATGAGGTGTGCAAATTTCTTCATAGTCACTCTAACCCCCAAAGGGGGGATTTATCGTTTTATTTTTTTTCAGTATTAGGCTTGAAATTCCAAATTGGTTGTATATCTACAAAGTTTTCCTTCTTCGATGATCAAGTTGAGACTTTGCAGGAGATGGTTAAAACCACTCCGTCTCGCAAGCGAGCCACCCCTCCTTGAAAAAGCGGGACTCTAACCACCCCGTCTCGCAAGCGAGCCACCCCTACTTGAAAAAAGGAGGGGATTCATTTGTGGCCCGCATTTTAATAATCAATCTTCATTTTCCAATTTTTTATCAATGTTCATATTAGTTTCTTGAAATTCTGATTTTTGGTCACTGAGCGGAGCCGAATTGCGGTCACTGAGCGGAGTCGAAGTGCGGTCACTGAGCGGAGTCGAAGTGTCCATTTTTTTATCAGATTCGGAACTTTCTTCTTCATATTGGGTCTTTTCAGTTCGGGCGTCATAACCGAGTTCTTCACGTAAATATCTGGCAAAAATATCTGTGTAGCCGTGGGTGGCAATTATCTTTTCACAACCGGTAGCATCAATTGCAGATAACAAACCTTCCCAATCGGCGTGGTCGCTGAGTACGAAACCCCTGTCAATGGCTCGGCGTCTCCTCGCTCCTCGAAAAGTCATCCATCCACTGGCCGAACCTGTTACAAATGGCACCATCCTTCTAATCCAAGTACTGCCATGTGCGCTTGGCGGTGCGACGACAATATTTCCTTTAATTTCTTCTTTGGAAGTATCCTTAGTAATTAAGGTTGTTGGGGGAAGATCATAATACGGACGAACAACTTCTGTCATGTTTTCCACCGCACCGTGAGTGTAAATTTTTCCAATGGAAGTGTCCAAATGTTTGAGCAATCGTTGGGCTTTTCCCAAACTATATCCAAAAAGAATTGAAGTCCTTCCTTCCGCCTTATTGGTTGCCCACCATTCATTAATATCTTTAAATACTTCTTGTTGTGGTTCCCATTTAAATGCTGGAAGTCCGAAAGTGCATTCAGTAATAAAAGTGTGGCATTTGATAGGTTCATAAGGTTCGGCAAGGCCATCGTCTTCCGTTTTGAAATCTCCCGTAAAAACCCAAACCTCTCCTTTATATTCTACCCGAACTTGCGAAGACGCAATAATATGGCCCGCTGGATGGAGGGAGAATTTTACGCTGTTAATTGTAAAAGTTTCGTTCCAAGCTTTCCCAGTTACTTCAATTTCACCCAAACGGTGCTTTATAATGGGAACATTGTTGTGATGGGTAATATATTGTTTATGGCCCCAGCGACTGTGATCGGCATGTCCGTGGGTGACGATGCATTTATCGACGGGGCGCCAAGCGTCTATATATACGTCAGCTTGTTTGCAATAAATTCCTTTGTCGTTAAAAACAAGAAGTGGTTGTTTCATATATTATAAAATCACCTAAAAATAATTAAAGTGAATTTTGGGAACCTTTCAATTAAGAAAAGTTTAGGGGATTTATTTTAAAGAATGGCTTAAATAAATATTACTTCATTAGCGGTCGTTACTCGTAAATGTCCAATACAAATTCTATATTTGTTTTTACTTAAAACTACTATATGTCATTTACAGATTTATTTGAAAGCGGGGAACATTCCCGAAATTTGAGCCATTTTGCGTCAATTGCCAATATGGCCACGGTGAATGGAAAATTAGGAATGGAAGAGGAGAAGTTGTTGAAGCAATTTGCCGTGAAATTGGATATTGATGAACGGGAATATGACCGGATTTTAAAGAATCCAACTATCTATCCTATAAATCCTCCCAATTCAGCCGAACGAAGATTAGAACGGATGCATGATTTGTTTAAAATCATTTTTGCGGATAACGTCATAGACGACCACGAGCGTTTTCTTATTGAAAAGTATGCCATTGGTCTTGGGTATACTGTTGATCAAGCCCGAGAACTTATAGAAAAATCCATTAAAATTTATACAGGAGGTTTGAGTTTTGAAGATTATCGATATCTTCTGAATAGGAAATCCTAGAAGATTGGAGTAGTCATTTTTCAGCTTTTGCATTTGTTATAGATTCTTTTTATCGAGCCTTATTTTCCCTTTCCCATTTATTGGAAATCACTTAGGTTGCTCTAAGAAATTCCTTGAATTGCTTGGTGAAATTGGTATCTTGCGTCAAAATCCAATACGATATGATGCAATGGGAACAATTGCTGTCCCTCAGAAAACAAGGGGACAAAACCAAAAGGTTGCGAACGGAGGAAAATGAAACCCGATTGGGATTTGAAGTTGACTATGACAGAGTAATTTTCTCTTCGGCTTTTAGAAGTTTGCAGGATAAAACCCAAGTTATTCCGCTCTCAAAGACTTCATTCGTTCATACGCGTCTTACACATAGTCTTGAAGTTTCCGTTGTCGGGCGTTCTTTAGGAAGAGAGGTAGGAAAAGCTATTCTGCAAAAATATCCGAAATTGTCGGAAGAATATGGTTACCGATTTAACGATTTTGGTGGTATAGTTGCCGCCGCGGCATTGGCTCACGATATTGGTAATCCGCCTTTTGGTCATAGTGGGGAAAAAGCCATTGGAGATTATTTTTTAAATGGAAGTGGCAGACGGTTTCGGGATTATCTCAGTGAAAAGGAATATCAAGACTTAATTGATTTTGAAGGAAACGCCAACGGTTTCAAAATTTTAACTGAATCCAAAGATGGAGTGCAAGGCGGTCTCAGGCTTACCTATGCCACCTTAGGAGCCTTTATGAAATATCCTAAGGAATCTCTTCCAAAGCAACCCTCCAATCATGTTGGAGATAAAAAATTTGGAGTTTTCCAAAGCGAAGTTTCATTTTTTAATGAGGTAGCGGAAGAACTGGGACTCTTAAAAAAGGAAAACAATTCGTACGCGCGTCATCCTCTTGCATATCTTGTTGAAGCTGCCGACGACATTTGCTATACTATTATCGATTTTGAAGACGGTATCAACCTTGGATTGATTGAGGAGGAAATGGCTTTGGAGTACCTGATAAATCTGGTTCGGGGAAATTTAAAATCGGAAGTATATTATCAATTGGAAACCCCGCAAAACCGATTGGCATATCTCCGGTCTTTGGCAATAAATACATTAGTGACCGAAGCAACCGCTATTTTCATCGCTAATGAAGAATCTATCCTGAAGGGAAACTTTTCCGAGGCACTCCTTGCCACTAGTCAATATAAGGCCCAGATTTCAGATATTATCAAAATAAGTGTCGAAAAGATATATCGAAGTAAGGAGGTTAGAGAAAAGGAAATTGCGGGATATAATATATTATCGACACTTCTCGATGCGTTCACGACTGCTTTTGAGAACTTTCATAATGGTGAAAAAAGACCCTATGATGCACTGTTGTTACGAACAGTATCGCCAACCATTACAAAATTTGATTCGGTTTATGGGTATTTGATGGAGTGCTGTAGTTACATTTCCAGACTTACCGATGGCAGTGCTGTTCAGATATTCCAAAAGGTAAAAGGCAATCTTTAAAATAGCTCTCAAATGTTAAAAAGGAATAAGAAGAGATATTATAGCTTGTTTTATGATATTTTTGGGAATTCCTAATTTATAAGGTTAAAACCAACCATTTGTGGAATCCACCTTTCTGATTTTGAATCCATTAAAAAATTTAAATGTAAAGTACATGAAAAAAACTATTTGTTTGTTTGTTTTTCTGGCTGTGAATCTTTCATTTGGCCAAGATTTCACTGCTACAGTGAATTCTTATTTACAGAGTGCGCAGAGGAGTTCTTCATTAAAACAGAAAGATATCGCTGAGGTATCAATTGCATCACAAAGTTATTCAAGCAGCTTAAAAGCTTACAATGTATATGTGGATCAGCATTATCAAGGAATAAAAATTTATAATTCCGTTTCTCCTTTTGTAATCAAGGAGGGGCAAGTACTAAGTGCGAAGCTCTCCTTTGTTGATAATCTTTCTAAAAAGATCAACACTACTTCTCCTTCAATTACGGCATTGGCCGCTATTTCAAGAGCGACAAATGGCCTCGGAATCGAGTCTGCTTCGGGACTAAGTTTATTGGAAACTGGCGATTATAACACTTATGTTTTTTCAAAAGGAAATATTTCCTTGGAAAATATTCCCGTTCAATTGGTTTATCATCGGGTAAATGAAGATGAAAGTTTAAAGTTGGCTTGGGATCTTAGTATTTATCTATTGGATGGAAGCCACTATTACAGCGTAAGAGTGGATGCGATGACTGGTGAGATTTTGGCAACTGATGATTGGGTATTAAGCTGTAATTTTGGTGAAGGATCGCACTCTCACGCCGGTACAGAAAGTATTCTTTTTCCGAACGTAAGTCAGGGTCAGATTGCACAAGGAAATTTAGCAACACCTAGCTATAGAGTTTTTCCAATTCCGCTAATTGGGCCTAATGAAGGAACCCATCAGTTGGTTGCAGATCCATCAAATCCTCTTGCTTCTCCTTATGGATGGCACGATACAAATGGAGCCCCAGGAGCTGATTTTACCACTACCAGAGGAAATAATGTGTTGGCTCGTGAAGACCACGCGGGAACTAATGGAGCAGGCCACCAAGCTGAAGGAGGTTCCAATTTACAATTTGATTTTCCATTTAACTTGCCCGATGACCCATATAACTTTATGGACGGTGCCATCACCAATCTTTTTTATATGAACAACATCATGCACGATGTGTTCTACCAATACGGTTTTGATGAAGAGAGCGGGAATTTCCAAGCAAATAATTACGGTCGGGGAGGGTCTCAAGGGGATTTTGTATTCGCCGACGCCCAAGATGGCAGTGGTTTAAATAATGCCAATTTCGCCACCGGACCAGATGGTGTTTCTGGAAGAATGCAAATGTATCTTTGGTCCGCACGTGGACAGGTTATGGGGTCTTTTTTAACGGTCAACAACGGACCTTTGGCAGGAAGCTATTATACGATTCCTTCGGAATTTGGGCCTGATGTTCCTACCACTCCCATAACTGCTAATTTGGTTTTGTTAGAAGATGATAATTCGGGAACTTCCGAAGATCCTTATGATGGTTGTGATGAGGTTATAAATGCCTCCAGTCTGCAGGGAAACATTGCGGTTATAAGAAGAGGAAGCTGTGATTTTGTATTAAAGGTTCAAAAGGCCCAAAACGCCGGAGCAGTTGCTGTTGTTATGGTCAATAATGTTTGGGGAGATCCGATTATTATGGGAGGTGATGATCCTGGAATAACCATTCCTGCCATAATGATTTATCAAATTGATGGGGAGGCTCTTATTGCTTCTCTGCAAGGTGGTGCCACCATTAATGCTACTATAGTTGATGATGGTTCGGGAATAGACCTGGATATGAGGGATGGAGATTTGGATAATACAATTGTGGTCCACGAATATGGCCACGGTATATCCGTACGCCTTACAGGAGGTCGATTTAGCGCGGGTTGTCTTTTTAATGAAGAACAGATGGGTGAGGGATGGAGCGACTATTTTGCTCTTATGCTCACCTTGAAACCTGGTGATCTTGGTGAATATACTCGTGGAATAGGTCCATACGTTTTAGGTCAAGGCATTGGTGGGCTAGGTCTGAGAACTAAGCCATATACTACGGATTTTACACAAAATAATTTCACCTATAATAACATTAAATCCCAAGTGGCGCCTCACGGGGTTGGCTCGGTTTGGGCGACTATGCTTTGGGATATGACTTGGGCATTTATAGATGAGTACGGGTTTGATCCTGATATTTACGAAGGTCAGGGAGGAAATAATATGGCACTCCAATTAGTTGTAGATGGATTGAAACTGCAGCCCTGTAGCCCTGGTTTTGTGGATGGCCGTGATGCCATCCTTCAAGCTGATGAGATTGCCAACGGTGGAGCAAATAGATGTTTGATTTGGAGAGCATTTGCTAAAAGAGGTCTTGGACTTAGTGCTAATCAAGGGAGTTCAAACAACAAAATGGATGGTACGAGTGCCTTTGACGTCCCGGAAGAGTGTCAACTAGGAATTGGTGATCGTGGAAATGTGGAGAATAACTTTATCATCTACCCCAATCCTTCACAAGGAGAGTTGAACGCGAAATCAAGATTTGATGTGGGGCAAGCACACATATCGATATTTGATATGAACGGCAGAAAAGTTTTCAATATTGAAGCTGACATGTATCAAACCAAGAATATTGATGTAAGTAGTCTAAAAGCTGGAATATATCTTATTAATATTGAAGGAGGAGGTTACTCCCAAACAACTAAATTGGTAATAAAATAGGATTGAATATTTTAAATTTAAGAATAGGAGGTCAGAGAAGGGCCTCCTTTTTTATGGATTAAAGTGCCAGCAGATCCCGAATTTTTTCAGTTGAAATACCGATTAAATCTTTTAATTCATCAATAGTGCCATGTTCCGGAAAAATATCTGGTACTCCGAGAATTTCAATTTTGGAAGTATAATCATGTGTTGCGGCGAAAGTGGCGACCGAAGTCCCTAGTCCCCCTTTCACAGTTCCATCCTCGAGAGTTATAATTTTCTTATATTTTTTGAAAACCTCGTGAAGCATTTCTTCATCCAATGGTTTTAGAAATCGCATATCAATACATCCAATAGTGTTTTGCTTTTCAGAAGAGAGTAGTGAAATAGCTTTTAAAGCATTTGTGGCGGTAGTTCCCAAACAGAGTATAACCGTTTCAGAACCATCCTTCAAAACTTCGGCTTTGCCAATTTCAATTTTTTCAAAAGGAAGTTTCCAATCTAGAATACTTCCTCGACCTCTTGGATAGCGGATAAATATGGGTAATTCCAATCCTAGTTGGGCGGTGTGCATAATATTGCGTAATTCCACTTCATTACGGGGCGCAAAAATGATGAGATTGGGAATACAGTTCAAATAGGCCAAATCAAAAATCCCGTGATGTGTTGCCCCATCTTCTCCTACAATTCCCGCACGGTCCAGACAAAAAATAACTGGTATTTTTTGCAAGCAGACATCATGGATAACCTGATCGTAAGCACGTTGTAGAAACGTTGAGTAAATATTACAAAAAACCTTAAAACCTTGGGTTGCCATTCCGGCTGCAAAAGTAACGGCGTGTTGCTCAGCAATCCCTACATCAAAAGCCCTTTCAGGAAATATATCCATCATAAATTTTAAGGAACTTCCCGTTGGCATTGCTGGGGTTATACCGATTATACTTTCATTCTTTGTTGCCAGCTCCACTATAGTTTTACCAAAGACATCTTGAAATTTTGGTGGGAGCGCTTCCTCATTTTTTGGCGTTAAATCTCCCGTAAGTGCATTGAATTTGCCTGGAGCGTGGTAAATCACTTGGTTTTCTTCGGCCTGTCTTAATCCTTTTCCTTTTGTGGTAATAATATGTAGAAGCTTAGGGCCAGAAACCTTCTTTAAACGTTTTAATTCAGAAATTACTAAATCCAAATTATGTCCGTCAATGGGGCCTGAATAATTCAAATTTAAAGCTTCAAAAATATTGTCGGAAGTGGAATCTCCATTTGTTTTGACCTTGGTGAAGTAATCCTTTAAGGCGCCCACGCTTGGATCAATTCCGATGGCGTTGTCGTTAAGAATTATTAATAAATTAGTATCCGTTACTCCCGCATGATTTAGAGCTTCAAAAGCCATTCCACTGGCGATGGAGGCATCACCAACCACTGCGATATGCTGTTTTTTGATTTCCCCTTTCAATTTTGAGGCAATCGCCATTCCCAAAGCTGCCGATATTGCCGTACTACTATGCCCAACGCCAAAAGTGTCGAATTCGCTCTCATCCCGTTTTGGAAATCCGCTGATACCGCCTAACTGTCTGTTGGTGTCAAAAATCTCTTTACGACCCGTCAAGATTTTATGGCCGTAAGCTTGATGGCCCACATCCCAAACCAGCAAATCCTCGGGTGTGTTGAACACGTAATGAAGAGCAATTGTAAGCTCAACCACTCCTAAGCTTGCGCCTAAATGGCCTTCCTTGGTCGCTACGATGTTTATTATAAATTCACGAAGTTCCTGCGCTAGAATTGGCAATTTTTCCTGAGGAATTTTTCGAAGATCTTTGGGAGATCGAATCGTATTTAAAAGATTTTCTATCACATTGTAAAGATACGGTTATTGGTAATTTGTTAATTCGTTTATTTGTAATTTCGTGCAAGGAAGATGAAATCGAAATCCAAATCCAAATCCAAATCGAAACCGAAAAGGAAAATGAAATCGAAAACGAATACGAAACATATAGCTATCGGGGAAATGCGATAATCACTGGAAGAAATCGAAACTCGTTTTTCACAGGAGGATTTGGGTGCGACTACTAATAATCCCGTATATTATTTTCATTTTCCCCCTCGGGGGGTCAGGGGGACTAACCTGGGAAATGGACGTCGAAATCCAAATCGAAACCGAAACCGAAAATGAAATCGAAACTCGGAAACTTTTTTGACCTTATAACCTGAAACCTAAAGCCTTGAACATTATAAACCCCTACGACGACAATTATTTTATGAAACGGGCACTTCAGGAAGCTGAGATGGCCTATGAGAAAGGCGAAGTTCCTATTGGTGCGGTGATTGTGATAAACAATCAGATTATTGCTCGGGCCCATAATCTCACAGAAACCTTGAATGATGTTACGGCACACGCAGAAATGCAGGCAATAACTGCGGCTGCAAATTTTTTAGGAGGAAAATATTTGACCGATTGCACTCTTTATGTAACAATTGAGCCTTGCCAAATGTGCGCGGGTGCCTTGTTTTGGAGCCAGATTTCAAAAATTGTCTATGGCGCAAGGGACGAACAGCGAGGATGTATTGTTTTGGGTACCAAGATACATCCCAAGACAACGATGGTTGGAGGGATAATGGCTGAAGAAGCCTCACAACTGCTCAAAAGGTTTTTTATTGAAAAGCGCAACCTTAATTAAAAAAGCCTTCCGTTTCCGAAAGGCTTTAAATTCCTTAATTTATAAGTCTTTTTAGTCGTGAATAACGCGAACTTGCGCTGCAACACGTCCTTTTCTTCCTTCTTCTTCCACATATTCTACTCTGTCTCCTTCTCTTAGCGCTTCGCCATTTAAGCCGGTAACGTGTACGAAAATGTCTTTTCCGGTTTCATCATTGGTAATAAAACCAAAACCTTTAGATTCATTGAAAAACTTTACTGTTCCTTCCATTGTAATAAAAAATAAATTAATTATAAATACAAATGTATAACAAATCCAATTTTATTTGTTAAACAAACCAATGTTTTTTAGATATCGTATTTTTTACTAATCTTTTTTGTTTTGATAATCGTGCATTTTCATTATGTTTTCCTTATTCAACATATAGTCCTTAACGCTTCTGTCTTTCCATCGATGATAGACAAATGCGGGCATCAATACGAAAAAACCGGCCATTAATGACAAACCAATAAGTAAATCGCCCGTTGCGGGATCGGTCTGTTTCAAATAGAAACCAATTCCCATTCCTATTACAACAATGAAGAAAAGTATGATTAAAAAATATTTCATCTTTTTAATTTATCTTTTTTTAGACGAGAAAGTTGTATAAACCTTATCAGGTCTGTTTAATTTCTTGCTTTATTTGAACTTTCAGATGTAGCTCTTCCAATTGCTTATCGTCGATTGTCGCAGGTGCATCAATCATTACATCCCGACCCGAATTATTTTTTGGAAATGCAATGAAATCTCGAATAGTTTCGTGTCCACCTAGAATGGCGACCAATCTGTCCAGTCCAAAGGCAATCCCGCCGTGTGGAGGAGCACCATATTGAAAGGCTTCCATCAAAAAGCCGAATTGTGCTTTTGCTTCTTCAGGTGTAAATCCTAAATAATCAAACATTTTCGCTTGGGTTTCCCGATCGTGAATCCGAATGGAACCTCCGCCGATTTCATTTCCATTCAAAACCAAATCGTAAGCATTGGCCTTTACTTCTCCAGGTTTTGTTGCCAAAAGTTCCAACTGCCCTGGTTTTGGAGCGGTAAACGGGTGGTGCATCGCGTAATAACGCTCGGTGTCCTCATCCCATTCCAACAATGGAAAATCAACTACCCATAAGGGAGCAAATTCTTTTGGATTTCTTAATCCCAGTTCCTCCGCTAAATGCATTCTCAAGGCACTTAACTGAGGTCTTACTTTATTCTTATCTCCCGAAAGAACGCAAATTAAATCGCCAGATTTTGCCCCAGTCGCCTCTGCCCACTTTGCCAAATCTTCTTCAGAGTAAAATTTATCAACGGATGATTTATAGGTTCCATCGTCATTGCAACGGACATAAACCATTCCCAATGCTCCTACTTGTGGGCGTTTTACCCAATCAGTAAGTTTGTCAATTTCCTTTCTGGTGTACTTATTACCTCCTGGAACCGCTATTCCAACAACCAATTCCGCTTGGTTAAATACGTTGAAATCTTTATGTTGGGCAACTTCGTTCAACTCGCCAAACTCCATTTCAAAGCGGATATCCGGTTTGTCGTTTCCATATTTCGCCATGGCTTCATCATAGGTCATTCTTGGGAATTCGTTGACTTCAACCCCATTTATTTCCTTTAATAAATGCTTTGTAAGTCCTTCAAAAGTATTCAGGATTTCTTCTTGATCTACAAAAGCCATTTCGCAATCTATCTGGGTAAATTCTGGTTGGCGGTCGGCTCGCAAATCCTCATCGCGGAAACATTTCACTATTTGGAAATATTTATCCATTCCTCCAACCATCAGCAATTGCTTAAATGTTTGTGGAGATTGTGGCAATGCATAAAATTGTCCTTCGTTCATCCGTGAAGGTACCACGAAATCGCGTGCGCCTTCAGGAGTAGATTTAATTAAATATGGGGTTTCTACTTCAATGAAACCTTTGTCGGAAAGATAGTTTCTTACCGCAATTGCAACCTTATGACGAAAAATCAGATTTTCACGAACGGGATTTCTTCGAATATCAAGATATCGGTATTTCATCCGAAGATCCTCACCACCATCGGTTTCATCCTCGATTGTGAAAGGTGGCGTGTGTGATTCATTCAAAACCTTAAGTTCAGAAACTAAGATTTCCACATCACCCGTTGGCATATTCGGATTTTTTGACTGTCGCTCAATGACAGTTCCTTTAACCCGAATAACGAACTCGCGCCCCAAATCAGCAGCTTTTTCCATCAATTCTTTTGAACTCCGATCCTCGTCAAAAATAAGTTGGGTAATTCCATATCGGTCACGAAGATCGACCCACATCATAAAACCCTTATCCCGAGTTCGCTGGACCCAGCCTGAAAGAGTCACTTCCTTATTGATGTCTGTGGCACGTAGTTGGCCGTTGTTGTGTGTTCTGTACATAATACTTCCCGTATTTCGACTCCGCTCAATATAAACTCCAGCAGAAACCTCTTTATTTAATAACTGATTTTAATTGAGGTGCAAATTTAAGAAGTAATAGCACAATCGAGTGGGATTAAGGGTAATATTATGTGTAAATAGTCAGTGAAAAAGGCTTCAAGACCCCAAAGTTTTCAAAACCTCTTTGGGGTCTGAACTTCTGAATAATTTAGTTAGGAAGGAAATTGTTCCATTTCTTAGGCAATCCGATCACTGCTTATAGCCTGTTGTGCTTTGATCTTCTTGATTTCCTTCATTCTACGTCTTTTTCTAACTTTAATTTTGGCGCGTAATACGAGATAGAACATTACCGGAACCACAATCAGGGTTAAAAAAGTTGCGAAAGTAAGTCCGAAAATAACCGTCCAGGCCAGTGGTCCCCAGAAGATTACGTTGTCCCCGCCAATATAAATGTTGGGACTATAATCGGTGAACAGACCGAAGAAATCAATGTTAAATCCAATTGCCAGAGGGATAAGTCCCAAGACGGTTGTAATTGCCGTTAATAAAACAGGACGTAAACGCGATTTTCCACCGGCAACTATCAGATCGAAATACTGGCGTTTGGTAAGCATGTCATCTTCATCCATTTCCAGTTCGTACATTTTTCTATCTATAAGAATTTGGGTGTAATCTATAAGAACGATGGCATTATTTACAACAATTCCCGCAAGTGAAATGATTCCCATCATCGTCATAATGATGACAAAATCCATATGAAAAATCACCATTCCCAAAAATACTCCCGCCAAACTGAGCACTACCGATGATAAAATAATCATGGGTTTGGAAAGAGAGTTGAATTGAGCAACCAAAATCAATAAAATTCCCCCTAAGGCAAAGAACAATGCTAGCACCAAGAAGCCCATATTGTCAGCTTGCTTTTCTTGTTCGCCCGTAAAGGCTAAGGTGATATCACGTGGAAGGTCATAATTTTGAAGTTCGGTTTTTAGGTCGTTTACGATTTCCGTACCGTTATAACCTCCCAGCACGTTTGAGTAAATTGTGATTGTACGTTTCAGGTTTTTTCTCTTTATGGAACTGAAAGATGAAGTGTTATTTTTAGAAACAACAGAAGAAATTGGAACTTGTACAATTTTCCCTTGATTATTTCGAAACGTGATGGGTTGATTGAAAAGTACACTTTCGTCATAACGATATTGTTCAGCCAACCGAACGTTGATTTCATAATCTTCATCATCTTCTTTATAGGTAGAAGCCTCTTCGCCAAAAATGGCGCGACGAAGGGTTTGACCGATCTGTCCGGTAGAAATTCCCACAATTCCAGCTTTTTCCCTGTCGACGGTAACGTTCATTTCCGGCTTGTTTTTGTTTACGTCGATCTTGAGTTCCTCAATACCTGCAATACCTGAACCTTCAATAAATGTTCGTAGGTTTTCTGCGGTTCGGAGCATTTCATCATAATCATCCCCTCGCAATTCCATGTTTATTGGATAACCCACTGGAGGGCCGGCGGCATCTTTTTCAACAATGATGGAAGCTCCAGGAAAACCTTTAACGGCTTCCCGTACTTCTTCCAGAACGTCACTACTTCTTACCCCACGTCGCAATTGGAAATCGCGCATGGAAAGAGTGACTTTTCCTTTTTGGGGCATGTCGCTACTTTGTCCGCCGTCCGTCATTGGGTTTCCTGCGCCTTGACCTACTTGTGAAATCGCACTTTCAACCATATAATTATAGCCGTTATCGTCGTATTTTGAGATAACGTCATAAATCCGTTCTTCCACTTTCTGGGTGAGTTCGTTGGTCTTCGCAATATCAGTCCCTTGCGGATATTCTATGTATGTAATTATCTGATTGGGCTCATTCTCTGGGAAGAAAAGTACTTTTGGTTTAATGATGTCGACCAGGACAAAGGAAAAGATCAATAAGGCTATGGTTGAGAAAAGAAAGATATAAGCCTTTTTTCCACGAAGGGCGAATGCCAATGTTCTTTCATAGGCATCTTCCAATTGTTTTAGGGATTTATACTGAAAATAGTCTACAGCTCCCGATAATACGTACTTATAAAACCAGAGCATGATTGCGCTTAGAATGGCTAGGTTTCCAAATCCACGGAGGCCGGCTACATCCAATACGAATCCTGCTATCAATAATATGATTCCGACTCCTAGAAGGATCAAGCTCCAACGAATAAGTTTTTTCTTTGAAAGAGCTTCTTCCTCCACCTTCATAAATTCTGAAGTAAGCACGGAGTTTATTATGAGCGCCACAAAAAGTGATGAGGATAGCACTACCGAAAGAGTGATCGGGAAATAGATCATAAACTTTCCAATGGTTCCAGGCCATAGACCCAATGGGAAAAATGCTGCCAAGGTTGTTGCGGTGGAAGCAATAATAGGCCAAGCAATTTCGCCCATTCCTTGTTTTGCGGCCTTTTTTCGTGACATGCCCTCGCTCATCAAGCTGTACACGTTCTCTACTACCACAATTCCGTTGTCCACCAACATTCCTAAGCCCATTACTAAGCCGAAAAGCACCATAGTGTTCAAGGTAAAGCCGAATGCTGAAAGAATTGAAAGCGACATCAGCATTGAAAGTGGGATGGCAAATCCAACAAAAAGTGCGTTTCTGAAACCTAGGAAAAACATTAGGACGAGCACTACCAGAATCACCCCAAAAATGATGTTGTTTACCAGATCGTTAACCTGGTTTTCGGTTTTGATAGATTGATCGTTTGTCAGTGTTATTTCTACACCTTGCGGGAGATAATTTTCCTGTTCTGAAGCCAAGAGAGTTTTGATTTGTGCAACGGCCTCAATCATATTTTTGCCGGCCCGTTTCTTAACGTCCAGCATTACCACAGGCTGGCCATATTCCCGGGCATAGGTGGTAGGGTCTTTTTCCTGAAATTTTATAGTGGCTATATCCTTTAGGAAAATAACTCCATCATCCCTTTTTACAACCACTTTTTCCAGTTCCTTCGGGTCTTTGATTTCTCCGGTAATTCGGATATTTTTCTGGACTCCGTGAGTGATGATATTTCCGCCGGAAATGGTAACATTTTCTCCTTTTATGGCATTGATTATATCGTTAAAGCTCACTTGTGATGCGGACATCTTATAAAGATCGACGGCCACTTCAACTTCCTTATCGTCAACTCCGCGGATGGTGGCTTCTTTGATTTCGGGAAGAAGCTCTATTTTATCTTGAAGGTATTTAGCGTAATCTTTTAATTGCTGAATGGGATAATCGCCAGTTAAATTGATATTCAGAATGGGGAATTCCTCAGAGAAATTCAGTTCAAAAACATTAGGTTCTACTTTGGCACCGTTGGTAAGCACCGGCCAAGTTGTTTCAGCTTTTACTTGGTCTACTTTGTCCTTGACCCGTTGTTTTGCAACCGGTATTGCAACCGTTTCTTCAAATTCGACGATTATAATGGAATAATCCTGTAGAGTTGTGGAAGTTATTTCCTTAACTCCGGCCACACCTCTAAATTCCTCCTCCAATGGCTCCGTAATAAATTTTTCCACGTCCTCGGCAGAGTTTCCGGGATTAATGGAACTTACGTAAATTTTTGTCTCTATAATCTCTGGAAAGGCCTCTCGCGGCATACTGTAATAGGCAAATACGCCCAAAAACAGGATGATAGCCATGATGACATAAACTGTCATTTTGTTGTCTATGGCCCAAGAGGAAATGCTAAATTCTTTATACGGATTTTTGCTCATGCTGCAAAAGTTTCTTAGTTTTTGATGATTACTCGTTGCCCATCACGAAGGGTTTTCGCACCTTCTTTAATTAAGGTATCGCCTTCTTTTAGACCAGATTTTACTTCGGTATGGTTTGCATACGACAAGCCAGTTTCGATAATTGTACGTTTTGCCTCCCCGATGGAATCGTTTATTGGTATATATAGGAATGCGATTGTTTCTCCAGCGGAGTTTTCCTGTAAAATATTTTCGGGAACAGTAATGGCTTTTTCCGCTTCGTAGTCGTTGACTTTCACAGTAGCAATCATATTTGGTTTTACCAATCCATTTTTATTGGGAATTTCCACCTGGATATCAAAACTCCGATTGTTGGGATTGATATAGTTTCCTACTTGACGGACCCTTCCGGTAAATTCCTCATTGATTGACGCGAGATTTACAATTACTTGCGTTCCTTTATGTATGTTTTTTAAATAGTTTTCCGGAACGGATGCTTTTACATACATATCGTTCAAATTTACCAATCGGATTATTGGAGTTTGCCCGGGAATAACCACTTGTCCTGGATCTGAAATTACCTGGTCCACAATTCCGCTGAAGGGTGCGGTGATTATGGTTTTAGCCAATTGGGATTGAAGTTGTTTATTTGCATTTTTTGCCGCATCATAATTGGTTTTTGCTTGAAGAAATTGGATTTCTGAACCGATCTTTTGATCCCAAAGACGCTCCTGACGTTCGAAGGTGGTTTTTGCCAAAGCCAATTGCGCTTCCTGTTGTGCCACCTGACTTGAAAGTCCACCATCATCTATTTTTGCCAGGCGTTGTCCCTTGGAAACTTTCTGACCTTCCTTCACATAGATATCTGTGAGAATACCGGAATATTCTGCATTCAATACTACGTTTTGATCGGTTTCCACGTTTCCTTGAACCTCCACATAATGCTTAAAGATCGTATCCTTAATGATTTCCGTAGTTATCAGAGCTGGACGTTCTTCTTTTTCGTGCGAATCGATATACTCGTTGAGTTTGTCCAAATCACTTTTAAGATCACGTTGTTTTTGATTGAGCTCGGCACGTTTCGCTTTAACGGCCGAAAGGTTTCCAGAGTCAATTATTTGATCAACGGATTTGGTATCGCCACCGCAAGAGATGAGGATTATTGAAGTTAGGAAAATCAGGAATATTTTTTTCATATTTTTAGTTGTTAAGTCGATGTGTCTATAAGTCGATTAGTTGAGAAGAGGTTATGGGTAAAAGTTTATATGATTATAAGTTTAAAAGTTTATATGCTATTATGGATAACAGGCAGGACGATTTTTATGGCTTATAATTCTTTTCCTAACTTTCCTTGCGATCTTTTATACTGCTTAAATTCAAGCTTTTTTCTTTCGTTTTTAACCCCTTTTATTGATTGTTAATTTGGGTTTTATACAGACCGTCCAACATTGCAGCGATCTCTGAAATGTCCTTTCGTATTTCCTGATAAATTTCATCAGATAGAAACTCCAAGTCATTTGATAGGATAGCCTGATTTAATAATTCTAATGTTGAACCGTATGCTATCTCTGTAAATCGAGCCTTATCCTTAAAAGAATGTCTTCCGGTTCCTTCCGCAATATTCCACGATATTGAAATTGAAGCCCGCCTCATCTGGCTTATAAGTCCAAACTTTTCTTCACTTGGAAAACTTTTGGTGCTTTTGTAAATTTTTATGGAAAGTTGACGTGCTTTCTGCCAAACATTCAATTTTTCAAAAGAAAATATTCTCATAACTTTGCGTTTTTAATGATTTTTATTTTTGATTTAAGAATAAAGGATTTGGGTCACATCTATTTTTTTGCTCACCTATTTCAGATGCTATGAACATTTAAACTCCTCAGCGTTTAAAATTTTTCTCGATCTTCCACTTTTTAATTTTTCTTATTCTAGGTTTTCTAAACATTTAAACTCTAAACATTTAAACTTTTTGGGAATCATCTTCCAACATCCTTCGCATTAATACGCAACTTTGGAATATTCAACACCGTTTCCAAATCGGCTTTCTCATTGATAACGTTTAGCATTGCTTGAAAATACTGCTGCTGTGCTGTATATAGTTGAATTTGGGCCTGTCGTAAATCAAAACTATCAGATAAGCCTTCAGTGAATTTTATCTGATTTTTGTTTTCAATCCGTTCAGCCAGCTCTAGATTTTTTTTGGAGTTTTCAAGATTTTCTATCGCAAATTGATAATTGCTTTTCGCACTGGTCAAATTAAGTTTTAATTGTTCCTTAGTTTGTTCAAGATCTGTCTTTGCCTGATCCAGTGCAATTTTATGACGTTGGGTAGAGGCACTTCTCATTCCGCTGCTGAAAATTGGGATTTGCATGCTAACTCCAAAAACGGAGGATTGATACCATTTTTGATCACCGTTGAAAAAACTAAAATCTTCACTGTTTGCCGAAGTTCCATAATTTACAAAAGCCGAAAGTCGCGGAAGAGCCTTACTTTTTTCCAGCTGCATTTCTAAGAATCTTTGGTCTACCAGATTATTCGCTATCTTGTAATCTACATTCTCCTCGAAATTGAGATCGGTATCCATTAATGACAGACTGATGTTCTCATTGGCAAGTTCGTCCAAGTCGTCAGTTAAAATAACGGGAGTTTCTACGTCTATGCCGAGGGCAATGTTGAACATTTGCTTGGCAATGCTGTAACTTCTGCGGCTATTTCTTAATTGTGCATCTATTTCCAAAAAGGTAATTTCAAGTTGCTCCACACTTTCTTCTTCGGCAAGACCATTTTCGAAAATAGCACGCGTCTCGTTTAGGTTTTTTTCAAGATTAGTCTTGTTTTTCTCAAAAATGTCAATCAGTTCCTCCGCTAGAAGCACACTTCCATAGGCATTGATAACGCCTTTTCTTACTTCCAATCGAGTTTTTTCATTTGCATTTTCGGAGTATCTTAAAAATGTTTTTGCAGCTTTCAATCCTACAAGATAACTCCCATCAAAAATTAATTGGTTTAAAGTGGCAACGGCATTTGCATTTTGTTTTGTTCCGAATTTAAGCGGAATAAAGGTTCCGGGATCGCCACCTCCAAACTCTCCAGGTATAAGCGTTACGGGTTGTTTTAAATTGTTGTTATATCCAATATTCCCATCAATTTGTGGTAAGCCCGTTGCGGTTGTTTCCCATTTTTGTTTTAAGGCTTTGGCTATATCACGACGAGCGTTTATTGAAGTATAATTACTGTCCAAAGCAAAATTAATTGCTTCTTCAAGGCTGAAACTGTAGGATTGTTTTTCCTGGGAAAAACATAATGGGAAAATCAGTAGAAAACTGAAAATCAAAAATCTATTCGTCATCGGTTTGGTTTTCTTTTATAAATCTGTTTAGACTCAGTAAGCCTTGCTGTGTTACAATACCCCTCAAATGATACTCTAGAAATTCATCGGTAATATATTTGGTTGAGAATTTTTTGATTGGAAATAGTTTTTGATCCCTGATCCCAGTGATTCCAACAAAATATACACGGGCAATAAATTCAGGATCGAGGTTTTTTCTGTATAATCCCATATTTATGCCCTTGTCAATGTTCCTTTGGGTGCATTCCATCATTTTGTCAAACTGATTTTGGCGTAATGCTTTGCTTATCTCGGGATAATATTTTTCCAGTTGATACTGAGGTGAGGATTCCTCGTTTTCCAATTGTTCCATTATAAACTTTTTTATTTCAAAAAGTTCATCGATTGGGTTCTGATTTAGAGAGCAAATATCGTCAATCCCGCTTGTTATACGTTCAGACATTGAGAAGGTACATTGTTTTACTAGAGCGGTTTTATTCTTGAAATGAATGTAAATGGTCTTTTTTGAAATTCCCAGTCCCTCGGCAATATCATCCATCGTCACGCTCTTAAAACCAAGTTTTAAAAAGAGTCCGGTAGCTTTTTGAATTATCTTGTTCTTCATAATAAGGGTGCGAAGATACGTCGTGGAAACTATTGAAACAAAAAAAGTTTCCTTGGTTTATGAGATTTAACGTCCAATTAACAATCAGCCAATTTTCAGCTATTAAAATGTGGACGTTTGTCCCGCTTGGTTTACTTTAGCCAAAATTTTTTGCGATGGAAGTTTTAAATACATATAATGAAGTGCTCACAGAACAACTTCGCCAAGCTGTTGGCAAAAAAGAACCCAAACAACTTTATGAGCCTATACAATATATTTTATCGTTGGGAGGAAAACGAATTAGGCCCGCACTCACTTTAATGGTTTGCGAATTTTTTGGAACCGATTTTAATAAAGCTATTCCGGCGGCGTTGGCAGTAGAATTGTTTCATAATTTTTCATTGATGCACGATGATATTATGGATCAAGCTCCGTTGCGAAGAGGGAAAACTTCGGTTCATGAAAAATGGGATGTGAACACGGCAATTCTTTCAGGAGATGCCATGTTGATTTTGGCATATCAATATTTCGAAAACTACGAACCGAAAATATTTCAGGAGCTTGCCAGACTTTTCAGCGAAACAGCTCTTCAGGTGTGCGAAGGTCAACAATTTGACATGGATTTTGAAACCAGAGAAAACGTGCAAGTGGCTGAATATCTTAAAATGATTGAACAGAAAACTGCGGTATTATTGGGTGCAGCAATGAAAATGGGTGCCATCGTTGCGAATGCTTCCGAAGGGGATAAGGAAATAATGTATCAATTTGGAAAGAATCTTGGGATTGCTTTTCAGCTTCAGGATGACTATCTGGATGTTTATGGAGACCCTGAAACTTTTGGAAAACAGGTGGGAGGTGACATCATTTCAAACAAGAAAACCTTTTTGTACTTAATCGCAGAAAAGAAAGGAACACCTTCGCAAGCGGAAGAGCTCGCCCATCTTTTTAGCATCTATCCTGCCGATCCGAGCGACAAGATTAAGACAGTAACCAAGATTTTTAACGATTCAGAAGCAGCTGAAGCTTCACGAATGGAAATTGAAAAGTTTAGCAATGAAGCCTATTCCTTATTGGATAAGGTATCTATTGCCGAAGAGAAAAAGGAACTTCTTCGAAAGTTTGGTGAAAAATTGATGCAACGGGACGTTTAAAAGTAAATCCTTACAAACGGCGCGTACGGTTCCGCATAGATACTTTTTTCCTTGTCGTAAAGAACATCATAACGTATGCCCATTGTAAAGTTGCCGGCGCGGAACCCTACGCCCAGATAAAGTGCCGGATACCAGTAGTTTTCTCTTAGATTGCGGTCAATATATTCATATTTTCGGCTCACATTTAGCTCTTCAAACTCTGCGGAAAACTGGATTTCTGGAATTACATTGTAAAGTCCAATCACGCTTCCGCCCAGGACTGTCGAAGTGTAATGGTTTTTCCAGCTGCTATAGGCGGCATTTAAACCTATTCCCAATGCAAAGTTTTTGTCAAACTGATAAATGGCACTTGGAGAAATGGATCCGCTGAAAGTGCCATTTCCAAAGCTGAGTCCAATTCCCCCTCCATACCGAATTCGAGACTGGGGTTGATAGTTGTCAATCTGTCCCTGAACAGTATTTAGGAAAAGGAAAAAAAACAGCACCAGAAAAAGATTGACGATATGTTTGAATTTAGTCTTTTTCATTGTAGATATTTAGACGATTTGCAAAATATAAATATATGTTATCAATCCCACTAATTAAGGTATTTATTGTACTTTTGTACCGTTTAAATAAATAAGTCCTTTTTGTATATTTATCATGGATAAATTCTCATTCCTAAATGCGGTACATCCTTCGTATATCGCAGAACTTTACGAAAAATATTTACAATACCCAGATAGCATTGAACCCAGTTGGAGAGCATTTTTCCAAGGTTTTGATTTTGGTTCTGAACCTGACAATCGTGATTTTTTTGATGCCCCCGAGTCTGCACCAGTTTCTGCTCCGGCGAATGAGAATTATGATGTTGGAGCTATTTGTGCCGATGTTGTCAAGGAATTTCAAGTAATAAGATTAATTGATGGGTATCGTTCCCGAGGCCATCTTTTTACAAAAACCAATCCAGTTCGTGAACGTAGACAGTATAGTCCAACTTTGGCAATAGAAAATTTTGGACTTTCGCAGCATGATTTGAAGGAAAAGTTTAAGGCAGGCGAAATTATTGGAATTGGCGAAGCTACATTAGAGGATATTATCAAACATCTTGATCGGATTTATTGTGACTCCATTGGGGTGGAATATATGTTTATTCGAAACCCTAAAGAAATTGATTGGATTCAGAGTAGGCTGAACGCCAACGATAATCAACCAGATTTTTCTTCTGAACACAAAAAACATATCCTTAAAAAACTTAATGAAGCAGTTGTTTTTGAACACTTCCTTCACACAAAATATGTGGGGCAGAAGCGCTTTTCACTAGAGGGAGGAGAGAGTCTGATTCCTGCACTTGATACCCTAATTGAGAATGCTGCGGAAAGAGGTGTGGAAGAGTTTGTTATGGGAATGGCCCACCGAGGGCGCTTGAGTACCCTTACCAACATTTTTGGAAAAAGTTCAAAAGATATTTTCAGCGAATTTGATGGAAAGGATTATGAGCAGGTCGTATTTGATGGCGATGTGAAATATCACCTAGGTTGGACTTCAAAACGAAAAACCCCATCGGGTAAGGAAATAAATCTAAATATCGCTCCCAACCCATCCCACCTTGAAGCAGTCGGCGCTGTAGTGCAGGGAATTGCCAGAGCTAAACAAGATGATCATCATAAGGAGCATCCCAATAAAGTGTTGCCCATTATTGTGCATGGCGACTCTGCCATCGCAGGCCAAGGAATTGTTTACGAAATAATTCAAATGGCACAATTGGACGGTTATAAAACCCAGGGAACAATCCATATTGTAATAAACAATCAGGTAGGATTTACCACAAACTATCTCGATGCGCGGTCATCACTCTATTGTACCGATGTGGGCAAGGTGACCTTTTCGCCTATATTACACGTTAATGCAGACGATGTAGAAGCGGTTGTTCACGCAACATTGTTCGCATTGGATTTCCGTATGGAATTTGGTCGTGATGTGTTCATCGATTTGTTGGGTTACAGAAAATATGGGCATAACGAAGGTGATGAGCCCCGATTTACCCAGCCCAAGCTTTATAAGGCTATTTCTAAACACAAGAATCCAAGTGATATTTATTCCGAAAAACTGATTGCGCAAGGTGTAATCGAAAAGGAAGATATCGAGAAGATGGAGCAGGAATATAGGGCTAAGCTCGAAGAAAATCTTGAGGATTCCCGTAAGGAAGACAAGACCACCATCACTCCATTTATGCAGGATGAGTGGCAAGGTTATGAGTACGCCCGAAGGGATAAAATGCTTGAACCTATCGATACCACCTTCGATCTTAAGGAACTTGATGAAATTGCAGAAGTAATCACGCAGCTGCCACAGGATAAGAAATTTCTAAAAAAGATTGAAAGACTTATTGAGGCAAGACATACCATGTACTTCAAAGATGATAAGCTAGACTGGGCCATGGGCGAGTTGCTTGCTTACGGTACACTTTTAAAAGAAGGCCACGATGTGAGAATGAGCGGTCAAGATGTTGAACGTGGAACGTTTTCCCATAGACATGCAATACTTACGGTTGAGGACAGTGAGGAAGAAGTGTGTCTATTGAATAAATTAAAAGGAGATCAAGGAAAATTCTACATATATAATTCCTTGCTTTCGGAATATGGCGTAGTAGGTTTTGACTATGGATATGCCATGGCAAGTCCGAGGAGTTTGACTATTTGGGAAGCTCAATTTGGAGATTTCAGCAATGGAGCGCAAATTATGATCGATCAATATATCTCGGCTGCAGAAGATAAGTGGAAGCTGCAAAACGGATTGGTTATGCTTTTGCCCCACGGTTATGAAGGCCAGGGAGCTGAGCACTCATCCGGAAGAATGGAGCGTTATCTTCAGTTGTGCGCAACGGATAATATGTTTGTAGCCGATGTAACTACACCAGCGAACCTTTTCCATCTTCTTAGAAGACAAATAAAGAGTGATTACAGAAAACCCTTGATTGTTTTTACCCCAAAAAGTCTGCTTAGACATCCAAAAGTTGTTTCGACCAAGGAAGAAATGGCCAACGGAAGTTTTCAGATGTTAATAGATGATACGGAAGCAAAAGTTAAGAAAGTAAAATCGCTTGTTTTTGTAACGGGTAAATTTTACTACGATCTTCTGGAAAAAAGAGAAGAACTAAAAAGAGATGATGTTGCCTTGGTACGGCTTGAGCAATTATTTCCGTTGCCCAAAGATGAGATCAGAAATATAATAAAGAAATACAAAAACGCCGATGATATTGTCTGGGCTCAGGAAGAACCTCGAAATATGGGAGCTTATTCTCATATGTTGATGCATTTTGATGAAGCGCGTGACTTTAGGGTGTGCAGTAGAAAAATGTATGCAGCTCCGGCAGCGGGAAGTAGCGTTCGTTTCAAGGCTAGACATGTAAAAGTCATTGAAAATGTTTTCGACAAGGATATGGAATAGTTTTTCTAAAAGCAATTCCCTAATTTTATATCATGTTGGCTTCTGAATATTTTTTGTTCAAATCGAAAGGGAAGCCACAACTAGTTACAGTTTTAGAAAAGGTTATTAAATACAATAAAATAAGAAAAATTTGTCTGAGCTATTTTTTTCTGAAGAAGTGCAGAGAATAAAAATAAGTTAGGTTTAAAAATAAGAATTATGGCATTAGAAATGAAAGTCCCGTCCCCGGGAGAATCTATTACCGAAGTAGAAATAGCATCGTGGTTAGTAGCCGATGGAGATTATGTAGAAAAGGATCAACCCATTGCCGAAATAGACAGCGACAAAGCCACCTTAGAATTGCCAGCCGAAGCGAGTGGAATTATCACCCTGAAAGCCGAGGAAGGCGATACCGTGGAGGTAGGTCAAGTAGTCTGTCTTATCGATACCGATGCAAAAAAGCCCGGTGGTGATGAAAAGTCTTCAGTTAAAAAAGAAGATAAAAAAGAAGCCAAAAAGGAGGAAACGACGAAATCGGAAGATAAACCGAAAAAATCTTCAAAACCTTCTGCTCCAGCTGAAGCAAAAGAGACCAAAACTTATGCTACCGGTACTGCTTCTCCTGCTGCAAAGAAAATTTTGGATGAAAAATCAATTCCTGCAAAAGATGTTAAGGGTAGCGGCCGTGACGGTCGTATAACTAAACAAGATGCAGTAAGCGCCGTACCTTCAATGGGAACACCAGGTTCAGGAAGTAGGGGCAGCGAAAGAAAAAAATTATCCATGCTTCGTCGAAGAGTGGCCGAGCGTTTAGTTACTGCAAAAAACGAAACTGCGATGCTTACTACCTTTAATGAGGTAGATATGACTCCAATTTTTGAATTGAGAAGTAAGTACAAAGAGCGATTCAAAGACAAACACGGTGTCGGTCTTGGATTTATGTCCTTTTTCACTTTGGCGGTTGTCCGTGCACTTGAAATGTATCCGGATGTAAACTCCATGATCGATGGAGATTATATGATTACGTATGATTTTAAGGATATTTCCATTGCTGTATCTGGACCCAGAGGCTTGATGGTACCTGTAATCAGAAATGCCGAAAACCTAAGTTTTAGAGGAGTTGAGGAAGAAGTAAAAAGACTGGCACTGCGGGCACGTGATGGACAAATTACCGTTGACGAAATGACTGGAGGTACATTTACCATTTCAAATGGAGGTGTATTTGGAAGTATGCTGTCCACTCCAATAATCAACCCACCTCAATCTGCAATTCTAGGAATGCACAACATTGTTGAGCGTCCAATTGTCCGTGATGGAGGAATTGTCGTTGCCCCGATTATGTTTGTTGCGCTTTCGTATGACCATAGAATTATCGATGGTAAGGAATCTGTCGGATTTTTGGTTGCCATTAAAGAAGCATTGGAAAATCCAGAAGAGCTTTTGATGGATAACCAGGTTGAACGTGCCTTGGAATTATAGGAAATGGTTTATATATAAATGAAAAAATCCGGTCTCGAAAGACCGGATTTTTTTTTGGTTAGTTAGAATAATTCATTTTAAGATAAAACAAGAACTTTTATCTGATTTAGAATAAGAATAAGAAAACAACTTCACTTAAAAATCGAATATGTAGTTTCCAATTCTTTCGTGGTGTAAAGATGCAAGGTTTAATCATAAAATGAAATACGTGGGAACACGTAATTTTCATTTATTTTTTGAGGAAGTTTAAATAATCCTAGGTGAGTTTATTTTGGTTCTCCTTCGCCCAAATTAGAAGACTGTTTGTTTTCGGCTCAAGTTCGAGTTTTGTTATAATGTTTGATCTGTGTTTCTCGACCGTTCGGTAGGAAATAAAAAGTTTGGATGCAATCTCTTTGTTCGTTAAGTCCTGTGCAATCAACTTTAAGATCTTTTTCTCTGAAGGAGTGAGTTTGTCTAGGTCGCTATCTTCGGTAAAGACTACTCCAATCAATTCCTTCAGTTTGGCACTGAAAAATGGTTTTCCATTTTTTACCGTCTGAATGCAGGTTTCTATTTCCTCAAGCGCAAATTCCTTTAGGATATATCCGAAGATGTTCATTTCCTTCGCCTTTTGATATAATTCCTTTTCCTTGTGTAGGGTAATCAATACAATTTTTGTAGTGATATTTTGATTTCTACATTTTTGGGCAATTTCAACCCCAGACATAAAAGGCATTTGTATGTCCAGTATTGCAATATCCGGTTGTTCTTGGATTATCAGATTATAAGCTTCTCGCCCATCTTTTCCACTTCCAATTAAATTATATCCTTTTTCAACTAAAAAGTCGGTCAATCCTTTTAGCAATAGAGGATGATCGTCCGCGATTATTATAGATGGATTTATCATTGCGCTCATATTGGAAATTGAAATTCTAGTAAGGTACCATTATTCTTCTTGGAGGTAACTTTCATTTGACCCTTTAAGACCTTAGTGCGCTCCAAAAGAGTTTTGAGACCTAAAGATTTGGAATCCTTGTATTTTTCGCTAAAATCAAAACCTTGTCCATTGTCCTTAATTGAAATTAGGACATTATCTGCATATTTTTTTACCGAAACCTTTCCTGCCCCTGCTTTGGCATGTTTGATGATATTGCTTAGACTTTCTTGAATGATCCTATAAATATTTACTTCTCCATCCTTTGAAAACACATTGTCTATATTATCTATTTCTGAAGAGATAAAAAGTGAGGTATTTTCGTCAATTTGGTCTATGGTATATTCTATAGCCTTGGTAATGCCCATTTCCTGAAGTTGGAATGGGTATAAATCTCTAGATATTTCTCGGATCTCCTCAATTGTATTATCTACTAATTTTTTGGTGTCGCCGTCGCCATCCCGCATAAGTCTGTTTTTGAGAACCAAAAGTTGTTGGCCGATCCCATCGTGCAAATCTTTTGAAATTCGCCTTCGTTCATTTTCTTGGGAAACCAATAGCTCCTGGCTGAACTTTTCCTGAAGTACCTTATGGCTTTTTAAATGTAGCTGATTACGATAAAGCAAAATAATTCCAAAGAATAATAGAATGGCAATACCTCCAAAGAGAATCAATTTTTTGAATATTTCGTTGTCCTTTTCCAAAAGACGGATACTGGTGCTCTTTTCTATAAGTTTTTTCCCCTGCTTTTCTATATCGTATAAGGTTTGGTAATATACCAGGGCATTTGCAGTACTTTTATTGTAGATGGCATCTTTTATAGCTGATGCTGCTCGAGTACTTTCTATACTTTTATAAGGTTCGTCAGTAAGAATATATATTTCGGCCATTAAATTATGGGCTGCCATAATCTCATCCTCGATTCCCAATTGTTCGGCGAGTTGCAGCTTTTTTTCAGCTAGTGCGAGGGCAGACTCATATTGCCCAATGGCTTTAAGATATTCTGCCTTTCCTCCTAAATAGTTGATTTCAGAAGGAGTATCTCCTGAAAAATTATATTCCAAAGCTTCTAGAAAATCCAAATGTTTTTTTGCCTCATCAAATTCCCCGTCCTCACAATAAAACACAATCAACATGGAATGGATTCCAATAAATGTTGATTTATTCGAAGGATTTTCGTCGTACAATTTTTCAGCTTCTAGCAGTGATTCATACTCGAGTTGCCGTTTGTCCATTTTTTTGTAATCGATAGCCTGATTATAATATTCGCCAGCAAGAAATGTATCCAGATGAAGTAATTTCATTTTTTTTATGAGCAGATCCCGTTCTTTTTTCGCCTTGTCATAAAATCCATTCATGCTAAACATGTTGATTATTCCTTGTTGGGCATAAACCATATAAGCATACTCACCTTTATATTCATAAAGAGTATAGGCCTGGGTTAGATTTTCACTGGCATCGACGAATTTCCCCATACTCGAATAGGCTTGACCTCTAAATAGATAAGTATCGGCTTTGTTGAGCGTATCGTTAACAGCAAAATTCTCAAGAGCAATGGTGTAGTCTTCAATGGCATTTTCTAAATTGATTTTGGCCATGGCTCTTCCTCGCTTCAAGTAAAGTCCACCTAGCAAAAGGCTGTCCTTGATTTTGTCCTTCCTCTCAAGAACATTGTCAATAATCGTTACCGCCTCCGTTGGATTACTGGCATAATTTGAAAGTGGTCGCTGCAGGTTCATCGCTTTGCGTGCAGCCCCTTCAATATCGTCCATTGATTCGGCAAGTTCAATATATTGCAAGCTATAATCAATAAAGGCTTTAGGATCTGTGGAAAAAGTTCTAATCAATATACTGTCAAGAGCAGCCAGTTTTTGCTCTTTATCATCAGTGGAATTGACAATATTTTTATAGTGAACTAGATCCTGGCAATATCCTAAGAATGGATGCAGAGTGAGAATGAGGAATAAAGGAACTAGTTTCTTCAATTTGGTTTGTTTTATTTGAAGTCAGATATAAAATTACTTAAATTATCGAATAAAACCCGTTTTAGTCTTTATTCTATTTCACATAGAAACAATTTCTCCCGTAATCGATTACAGCTCGATGATGTTTTAAGAAATCGGCTCCAATTATTCCATGAACCGGATTTTCATTTGCCTGTACTAATGCTTCATTAACGTGGGAAAGATCAAACAGTACAAAGTCCATGTCTCTGGTTCTCCAATTTTTGATGGCAAATGTGTTTTTTAAAGAAATCATGGTTTCCATATTTACTGCTCCCGCTCCAGCAGCCTTAATGATACTGTCCTCACTCACTAATGAAAAATGAGAACTTTCCTTAAAACCGATACAACTTGTGGAGGCCCCAGTGTCGAGAATGAAGTTGCCTTTTACTCCGTTTATTTTTGCGATAAATAGATAATGTCCGGTGATAAGTTTTTTTAGGGGAACACGATAGAATCCGTGAGCTTCAATAAATTTTCGTAATTGCATCAACTTTTTTGAGTAAAGATAGCAAACAAAATTGGTAGCTTTGTGACCATGTTGACGGACACACATACCCATTTATACAGTGAAGCTTTTAAAGAAGACCGAGCTCAGATGATGCAAAGGGCGTTCAATCGAGGAATAGATCGATTTTTTATCCCTGCTATCGATTCCACTTATGTTGAAGCTATGTTCTCCTTGGAAAAGGAATATCCAGAGAATGTTTTTCTAATGATGGGGCTGCATCCCACTTCGGTAAAGGAAAATTATTTGGAAGAATTAGCTCTCGTGGAGGAATATTTCGAGAAAAGAAGTTTTTATGCCGTTGGTGAAATAGGGATCGATTTGCATTGGGATACTTCTACTTTGGAAATCCAGAAAATTGCGTTCAAAAGACAAATCCAATTGGCCAAGAAATACAAATTGCCGATAGTAATTCATTGTCGTGAGGCTTTTGATGAAATTTTTGAAGTGTTGGAGACTGAAAGAGATGAATCACTTTTCGGAATCTTTCATTGTTTTACTGGAAGCTTTGAACAAGCCCAGAAAGCCATTTCCTTTAATATGAAACTTGGTATTGGCGGTGTGGTTACTTTTAAGAACGGAAAAATTGATGCATTTTTGAATCAAATTCCGCTGCGGCATATCGTTTTGGAAACGGATTCGCCTTACTTGGCACCTGCACCTTTCCGAGGAAAACGGAATGAGAGTAGTTATCTCACCTATATTTGTGATAAGCTTGCAGAGATTTATGAAGTCTCGGCAGAAGAAATAGCACGAACAACAACTGAGAACTCCAAAATGGTTTTTGGAATATAAATTTTCAGGTACAAACAAAATGACAAAAAAACCAAACATACTCCTTATATATACAGGTGGTACTATCGGGATGATCAAGGATTTTGATACCGGTGCACTTCGCAATTTCAATTTTAATGAATTATTGAACCACATTCCTGAGCTCAAATTGTTGGACTGCAATATCACCACCACAACCTTCGAGCATCCCATAGACAGCTCTAATATGGATCCTAAATATTGGGTAGACATTGCTACGATTATTGAGGAAAATTATGAAAAAATGGATGGCTTCGTTGTGCTTCACGGTAGCGATACTATGTCCTACACAGCTTCGGCATTGAGCTTTATGTTGGAAAATCTTGGGAAACCAGTAGTCTTCACCGGTTCCCAGCTTCCTATTGGAGATTTACGAACCGATGCAAAGGAAAATTTGATCACTTCTATTCAGATTGCTTCGCTCCGGGAAAAAGGGGAGTCCAAAATTTCAGAGGTATGTTTATATTTTGAGTATAAACTATATCGAGCCAATCGTACAACTAAGATCAATGCGGAACATTTTGAGGCATTTGCTTCCCTTAATTATCCCGATTTGGTGATAAGCGGTGTTCATCTTGTGGTAAACGAAAAAGCACTTTACGAACCTAATCGTCGCAAAAAATTAGTGGTCCACAAAACTTTGGAGACAGATATACTATTGATAAAGATGTTTCCTGGGATGAAGGAGTCAGCTATAAAACATCTTTTGTCCTATCCAAATCTCAAAGGTTTGATACTGGAAACTTATGGAACAGGAAACGTTACCAATGCCAAATGGTTTATAGAGGCCTTAAAATCTGTTATCAAAAAGGGAATTCCTGTTGTAAATGTAACTCAATGTTCTGGGGGAGGGGTAAATATGGGGCTTTATGAAACCAGTACGGACCTCAAACGGATTGGTGTAATTAGTGGGAAAGATTGTACAACCGAAGCCGCTTTGGCCAAGTTGATGTATTTGTTGGGACAGAATATATCCGCTACCAGCTTTAAAACCATATTTGAAACTTCACTTCGGGGGGAAATGAATTAAATAAACCATCTAAATTATTTTATGGGTGGTTTTTTTTTTTTTGATATTTGGCACTCGATTAGAGAAAGTGCTTTTTTTGTTAATAATGAGAAGCCTTTTCTTAGAGTCTTTGAAATATTATCTGGTTTTTGATCCCGGAGATTTTGTGAGGGTAAAATTAATTAGAGAGGTGGCCGAGTGGTCGAAGGCGCACGCCTGGAAAGTGTGTATACGCCAAAAGCGTATCGAGGGTTCGAATCCCTTCCTCTCTGCGAATACATTTGTGAGAGAAAAAATTTGTCCAAGCTTGCTTGAGCAAATTTTTGAACGAGCAAATGTAGCAGCGATAGCTGCTGGATGTAATGTATTTCCAGCATACCCTTTTGGGATCAGCGAAGCTAATCCTTTTGTCCAAGCTTGCTTGAGCAAATTTTTGAACGAGCAAATGTAGCAGCGATAGCTGCTGGATGTAATGTATTGCCACCCTTTTGGGATCAGCGGCTTTGTACTTCGGAAGTATAAAAGGAAGATAGTCCTTTTAAAGAGTCGATTTTAAACTTGTTGGTATAAGAGTTGAATAAAAAATGAAGATTATTTTACAACAAGTTCTGTTTTGTGTCGTTTATATCGTTCCCTAGAAGAAACCAGATTGCGATTTCATATTTAATTTTTCAAAAGTAAAGTACTGTAGCATGCAGTGTAGATTAATATTCTTGTAGATTAACTAAATTATTTTATATCTTTAAACCCTTAACTAAAAATCAAACCTTAAGTCGATAGCAATGAAAAAATTATTCTCTTTTATGGCGGTGGCCGCAATGATTTTTGCAGGCTCGTTAAACGCGAATGCCGCAACGGCGCAAACAATGCCAACAAGTTCACAAGTATTGCTCACAGCAGCTACTGTCACCTTTATACAGGACGAACCAGCTCCAGCAACTGATGAAAGTAAAGGATTTCATCAGGAGATTAAGGAACGTTTCGTAGAGGGTGGTCCTGGTTTTATGGGGATCGTGCTATTGTGTTTAATCCTTGGCTTGGCAATTGCTATTGAAAGAATTATATACCTCAACCTTTCTACAACCAATACCCAAAAATTGGCACAGCAAGTACAGGACGCTCTTAACAGTGGTGGAGTTGAAGCTGCTAAGGAAGTTTGTAGAAACACAAAGGGCCCTGTGGCATCCATTTATTATCAAGGACTCGACCGTGCCCACGAAGGTATTGATGTGGCCGAAAAGGCAATTGTAGCTTACGGCGGTGTACAAATGGGCCAACTGGAAAAGAATGTGTCCTGGATTTCACTATTTATCGCTTTGGCACCGATGCTCGGATTTATGGGTACGGTAATCGGGATGATTATCGCCTTTGATAAAATTCAGGCCGCGGGAGATATGAACCCATCTTTGGTGGCAGGAGGTATTAAAGTAGCTCTTTTGACAACTGTATTTGGTTTGATCGTGGCTATTATCCTTCAAGTGTTCTACAACTATATCATCGCTAAGATTGATAGTATAGTGAACAGTATGGAGGATGCTTCCATTACATTGATCGATATGTTATTCGATTACAAAACCAAAAATAAAATCTAAACAAACCACAAGATGGCATTACATAAAATATTAAAAATAGTAGCAATGCTCCTTAGTGTTGCAGGAATTATTTTTCTTGCAATGATCATCGCAAAAGGTGATGCAGAGGTGGCTGCTACTGGAGACGGTCTTAACGGATTCCTGTACGTGGCGTATATTACCTTTGCCATAACTATTTTGTTTGTTCTCTTTTTTGTTATTAAGGGAATATTCTCAGGAAACATTAAGAACACCTTGATTTCAGTTGGAGCTTTTCTGTTGATTGTAATTATTTCTTATCTGTTGGCAGATGGTACTCCAATGCAAATGCGTGAAATATCGCTTTCTCCTAGTGGATCAAAATGGGTAGACACCGGTCTATATGTATTTTACATTATGGCTGCATTGGCTATCGCATCAATGATTTTCAGCGGGGTTAAGAAAATAACTAAATAATTATGGCAAGAAGAGGAACACCTGAGGTTAACGCAGGGTCTATGGCAGACATCGCATTCCTGTTGCTTATCTTTTTCCTGGTGACGACTACCATCGAAAAGGATAAAGGTATTGCGAGACAATTGCCGCCAATAGAAGATATTGTGAATCCTCCAAAAATTAAGGAGAAAAACTTGTTTATCGTGAACGTAAATAGACAGGATCAACTCTTGGTTAATGAAAACCTTATGGAGCTCAAAAATCTTCGTAAAGCTGCAATTAATTTTCTAGACAACGGAGGAGCACCCCAAGGATCTCCCGAATACTGCGATTATTGTAAAGGCGGAATGCCCGACAATCCGAATAAGCACAGTGCGAAATCATCAGATAATCCTGATAAAGCAGTAATCTCGGTCCAAAATGATAGGCTTACTTCTTATAAGATGTACATTGCCGTTCAAAATGAATTGGTTGCGGCATATAACTATCTTAGAGATAGGGAATCACAGAGACTCTACGGTTGGAAATTTACTGAAATGACTAAGGCACTGGATGAAGGTAGTTTTAAAGGAAACAAGGATGCTTTGCAAGAAAAACTTGAAAAAATCCAGAAATTATTTCCTCAGAAATTATCCGAAGCAGAACCAAAAAAATCTGGATCTTAAAAATTTATAAATGGCTAAGTTTACAAAGAAAAAAGACGGCGGATTACCCCCGATTTCTACTGCATCCCTTCCGGATATTGTATTTATGTTACTGTTCTTTTTTATGGTGGTAACAGTTTTGCGGGACGATAATTTGTTGGTTCAAAATAATTTGCCCAAAGCTGATCAAGTTGAGAAGTTGAAAAAGGATAGGTCGGTCTATATCTATGCTGGAAAACCTAGTGCGAGATACCAGGAAAAGTATGGAACTGAACCTAAAATACAAATTGGTGATAAATACACGGATCTTTCCAATCTAAAGTTTGCATTGACCGAAGCGCGTCAAAAATTACTTCCTGAATTGCAGGACAAAGTGATGGTGGCCCTGAAAGTTGATGAAAAGACCAATACCGGTATGGTTACCGATATTAAGCAGGAATTACGTGATCTTAATATGTTGAAAATTATCTATATAACCACTCCTGGTAATGAGATAAACCAATAGCCTATTTAAGTGAATCATTATGGCGCCTTGTCTCCAATTTTTGGGCAAGGCGCTTTTTTTATTCCTATTATCTTAAAATACACTTATCTTTAATTCCGGTTATGATCTGCTGAAGGAGGATCTATATCGGTATTATACTTTACCAAATAAGTACGACATTATATATTTAAATTGGTATAATCTATGAATAGGATTCTTAAAATGCGGTATTTCTGGCTCTTGTTTTTAATTCCTATAATTGGAGTTTCCCAAGAGGATTCCCAAAAAGTTATAGGGGAAGATAATGTCGATTTACGCTATCGTGAGGATCAATTTTATTTCGGTATAACCTACAATCTACTTATGAACGCTCCTTCTGGAGTGAATTCCAGAGGCCTTACTGGAGGAGTTCACGGAGGATTTCTGCGTGACATGCCTATTAATGAAAGACGAAACCTGGCCGTTGCCGTGGGATTGGGATTGGCCTATGATCAATTTGGGCAAAATTTATTTATTGGAGAAGATTCTGAAGGGAATTCTATATTTAGAATTTTGGATGGAAATGTGGATTATACACAAAACCGTTTTGGAATGGCAATGATAGAAGTGCCTTTTGAATTTAGATGGCGCACTTCTACTCCCACAGAATACAGTTTTTGGAGGATCTATGCGGGCGCTCGAATTGGTTATGCCTATTGGTATAAATCTACGTTTAAACAGCCGGGAAACAACGTGAATCAGACAAAAATTCCTGAGTTTAATCCAATACGCCTGGCCGCTACCCTAAGTTTTGGATATAGCACCTTTAATTTTTTCGCTTCTTATAGTATTAATCCTTTTTTTAAGGATGCTTACACAGTAGAGGGCGACAAGATAGATTTAAAGACGCTCAAGATTGGTCTCATTTTCTACATATTATAACCACATATTAAACAAAATCAACTGGGGAAGGGCGCCAATCAAGAGGCCAACTCCTAATTCCGAATAGCTATGGGCATTTGCTTGTAGTCTGGAGGAGGCTACCCATCCATTTACAAAAAGGAAGAAACTGATGGCCGGTAACAGATTTATTTTAAAATGGGCGCTCAGACCTACCAAGAACATCAACATCCCAGCGACTCCTATTTGGTGAAGACTTACTTTTAATTTGAATAATACCATCACCAAGGCGGCAAAGGCAGAAAAGAGAATTCCGACAAAAAAATAGTATAACTCAGGATTATCATAAGGATTAAAAACCATTTTGATTATAAGCAAGAACAATACACATTGGATCATCAATGGAAACTTTCGTTCCTTAACTTCTTTTAGATAGATGGATTCTACAAACCCCAAGCTTTTAAGTAAAAAAAACACAACAATTGGGATGATAACCGTAATGATTGCAAGCGCAAAAAGATTGGCGATTACCATTTCCTGTTCTATAAACCTTGGGGTTATATAGAAATAAATGGCTGTGCCCATTATGGGGATAAGTAGAGGATGAAAAAGAATGGAACCAAGTTTCAGGAATACCTTCATCAAATTTCTTTTCTGAGCCGGGCAACTGGAACATCCAACTGTTCTCTATATTTGGCTATGGTTCTCCGGGCAATTGGATATCCTTTTTCTAATAATATTTTTGCCAGCTTGTCATCGGTAAGAGGTTTTCGTTTGTCCTCATCGGCGATTGTCATTTCGAGGATTTTCTTGATTTCTCGGGTTGAAACATCTTCGCCCATTTCATTTTTCATCGATTCACTAAAAAACTCCTTTATCAATTTTGTTCCATAGGGTGTATCCACATATTTACTATTGGCAACACGTGAAACCGTTGAAACATCCATATTGATTTTATCTGCGATATCTTTTAGGATCATGGGTTTCAATTTCCGCTCATCCCCCGATAAAAAATATTCTTTTTGATGGTGCATAATCGTGTTCATGGTCACAAACAAGGTTTGTTGTCGCTGCTTTATTGCGTCGATAAACCACTTGGCAGCATCGAGTTTTTGTTTGATGAACATCACCGCCTCTTTCTGCTCTTTCGATTTATCCTTAGATTCTTTATACCCTTTCAGCATATTGGTATAATCATGCGAAACATGCAGTTCGGGTGCATTCCTACCGTTGAGGGTCAAATCGAGTTCTCCATCAATTATTTTGATGGCAAAGTCGGGAACTACATGTTCAACCATTCTATTATTTCCGGAATAGGTTCCTCCTGGTTTGGGATTAAGACCTTCAATCTCGCGAATGGCCTCTCGAAGCTGGTCTTCGGAAATATCAAATTTTTGGATAAGTTTTTTGTAATGCTTTTTACTGAATTGTTCAAAAGCAGTTTCCATAATATCAATTGCCAAGGTAACCGAAGGAGTGGGTTCTTTTCTTTCCAATTGAAGCAACAAACATTCTTGAAGATCGCGCGCGGCGACTCCCGGAGGATCCAATTCCTGAACAATTTTCAGTACTTTCTCAACCTTATCTTCTGAAGTATATACATTTTGGGTAAACGCCAGATCATCGACAATATCTTCTATTTCTCTTCTTATATAACCACTTTCATCTACACTTCCTACGAGAAATTTGGCAATTTCTACTTCTTCGTCATCTAAACGGTAGGTGTTGAGCTGTTGAAGTAAGTGCTGGTTAAAAGAAGTTCCTGCGGCATAGGGTATTTGCCGATCCTCATCGTCAGCACTATAATTGTTTGCCGAAAGCTTATAGCTGGGAACCTCATCATCGCTTAAGTAATCATCAACATTTATGTCGGTTTCAATTACTTCGATGCCTTCATCGTAATCATCCTCATAATTTTCATTGTCAAAATCGCTGTCGTAATCCTCCGCTTCCTCTTTACCACCTTCCAATGCTGGATTTTCCTGCATTTCCTGTGATATACGCTGTTCAAAAGCCTGCAAAGGAAGTTGAATCATCTTCATCAACTGAATTTGTTGGGGAGATAATTTCTGTGATAGCTTAAGATTTAACTGCTGCTTTAACATAGTTCTGTTTACTTCTTCATAAAATTGGTAGTAGATCGGTATTTGATGACAGATGACCGAAATATCTTTGATTATAAATTTTCATCCGTCTTCCGTCATCAAACATCAATAATCTCTAAAAATCAGCGTTGCCCGGTGTACGTGGATAAGGGATTACATCGCGAATATTTCCCATCCCGGTAGTAAACTGTACCAACCGTTCAAACCCGAGTCCGAAACCACTGTGAACGGCAGTTCCGAACTTGCGCAGATCCAAGTACCAATATAACTCTTTTTCGTCGATATTCATTGCTTTCATCTTTTCAAGAAGTACATCAAAACGTTCTTCTCTTTGTGATCCACCAACAATTTCTCCAATTCCGGGAAAAAGGACATCCATGGCCCGAACCGTTTTGCCATCGTCGTTCAGGCGCATGTAGAAAGCTTTTATCGTGGCGGGATAATCAAAAAGGATTACGGGCGATTTAAAATGCTTTTCAACCAAATAGCGCTCGTGTTCACTTTGAAGATCCGCACCCCATTCTTCAATGATATATTTGAATTTTTTCTTCTTGTTCGGGGTAGAATTTTTTAGAATATCAATAGCCTCGGTATAACTTACTCGTTTGAAATTGTTTTCTAATACAAATTGAAGTTTCTCTCGAAGTTTCATTTCACTTCGTTGATCTTGAGGCTTATTCTTTTCTTCTTCTAACAGACGATTCTCGAGAAATTCCAGATCATCAGCGCAGTTATCCAATGCGAATTTAATCACGTATTTTATAAAATCTTCGGCCAAATCCATGTTGGCATCTAGATCATTGAAAGCAACTTCTGGCTCTATCATCCAAAATTCGGCCAAGTGGCGACTGGTGTTTGAATTTTCCGCTCTAAAGGTTGGTCCAAAAGTATAAACTTTTCCAAGTGCCATTGCGTAGCTTTCAGCTTCCAATTGTCCACTAACCGTAAGATTGGTTTCTTTTCCAAAAAAATCTTCCTTATAGTTTACCTTTCCGTTTTCATCCAAAGGAATGTTTTTTAGGTCGAGTGCAGAAACGCGAAACATTTCCCCTGCACCTTCGGCGTCACTTCCTGTGATAATAGGAGAATGCATATAGAAAAAGCCATTTTTATGAAAGTATTCATTAATAGCAAATGCCAGCTTGGAGCGGGTTCGCATTACGGCCCCGAAAGTGTTGGTGCGGATTCGTAAATGGGCCTGTTCCCGAAGGGTTTCTAGGGAATGTCTTTTTGGGGAAAGAATGGTCAACTTCACATCATCTGGATGTGCTTCTCCCAAAACAGTCAGTTTCGAAACTTGTACTTCTACCGTTTGGCCCTGACCTTGACTTTCAACAAGCATCCCCACTACTTCAATTGCTGCTCCGATGGTCACCTTCTTGAGGATTTCGTCATCAAAATTTTCAAAATCCACCACACATTGCAGTGTTTTGATTGTGGATCCATCGCTCAAGGCGATAAATCTATTGCTTCGGAAAGAGCGCACCCAGCCCCGCACTATTACTTCGTGATGGGTAGGTTCGGTTTTTAACAATTGGTCTATAGTTCTATTTAACATTCGTATTATTTTGAGGGTGTAAAGATACTTTTAAATAAAATTCAAAAAAAGTGAAAAGCTCCCGATTCCAACTAGGAAATTATACTGAAAAAGGATAGATTATTTCCTGCGCGGATCGATTTGAAGATTACTCATTCTCCTCATCGTCATCACCATCGGACAAAATCTCAATAGTCGGTTCCCGCATGGTTTCCTTGTTGGCGATGCTTCGTTCCAGGGATAAAAGTAGTGTAGGAAGCAGCAGCAAATTTGACAGCATAGCAAACAGAAGCGTAATGGAAACCAAGGCTCCCAATGCTACAGTACCACCAAAGCTAGAAATTGTAAATACCGAGAATCCAAAGAAGAGCACGATGGAAGTATAAAACATGCTCACTCCGGTTTCACGAAGAGCTGCGTAAACCGATTTTTTTATTTTCCAATGGTTTGCTACCAATTCCTGTCGGTATTTCGCCAGAAAATGGATGGTATCATCCACGGAAATTCCAAAGGCGATACTAAAGACCAAAATGGTTGAAGGCTTGATAGGAACACCAACAAATCCCATAACTCCAGCCGTAATGATTAAAGGCAAAAGGTTGGGAATAAGAGAAATAACGATCATTTTAAAACTCCGGAACATCCAGGCCATAAAGGTTGCAATCAATAAAATTGCCAATGAAAGAGAGAGGATTAAGTTGTTCACCAAATAATGCGTTCCCTTTTGAAAAACCAAGGCCTTTCCCGTTACTGAAACATCATAGCGATCTGGAGGCAAAACTTTATTTATTTCCTTGTGAAGATCTTCTTCAATTCGCTTGAATCTATCCGGATCCGTATCTTTCATAAAAGTTGTTATCCGGGCAAACTGGCCGGTGGTATCCACATAACTGCGTAATAGATTGGTGTTTGTGTTGCTGTTTTTGGCGTAGGAAAGAATGAAATTCTTCTCTTGGTTGTTGGGAAGTTGGTAATAATCTGGATTTCCGTTGTAATAAGCTTGCTTTGAATATTTCACAAGATTTACTACGGAAATAGGTCGTGCAAATTCAGGAATTTCGCTGATATGTTCCTGAAGTTCATCCATCCGCTTTAAGGTGGAAAGATTCATAACACCTTTTTTCTTCTTGGTATCCACCATTATTTCAAGCGGCATAATTCCTTCATATTCCTTTTCAAAAAAACGGATGTCCTTAAAAAAATCAGTGTTTTTTGGCATATCCTCGATAAGGCTTCCCGAAATTTTAATATTGTAGATTCCTATAATACTGAGGCAAAGAAGGGAGACAGCCGTTATGTAAATGGTTATTCGACGATCCCGGACCATACGCTCAATCCAATTTACAAACTTGTTGATCCAGTTTTTATTGAGGTGTTTTAGGTGCTTGTATTTTGGCACCGCCATATAACTATAGATAATTGGGATTATGAGCAGACTGAGCAAAAATATTGCGACTATGTTTATGGAAGCTACAATACCAAATTCCCTTAACAACTCACTTTTAATCAAAATAAAAGTAGCAAAACCACAAGCGGTGGTGAGATTGGTCATTAGAGTGGCGTTTCCGACCTTGGTTATAACTCTTTGTAGCGATTTAGCCTGATTACCGTGAAGTTGGATTTCATGTTGGTATTTATTGATGAGGAAAACACAGTTTGGAATTCCAATTACTATTATCAACGGAGGGATTAAAGCGGTTAAAACGGTTATTTCATAGTGCATCAGTCCCAAAAATCCGAAAGCCCACATCACTCCGATCATCACCGTGCACATAGAGATAAAGGTTGCGCGCCATGATCGGAAAAAGAAGAAAAATATCAAAGAAGTGACCAATAATGCTCCTCCAATAAAAAGTCCGATTTCATCAACAATACTTTGTGAATTTAGCGTTCGAATGTATGGCATTCCCGAAGTATGGACCTTAATGCCAGTTTCTTTTTCAAAGTTTTTAATTAATGGGATAAGATCTTCAATTACAAAATCTTTCCTTTCGGAAGTATTTACAATGTCCTTTTTGAGATAGATTGCAGAACGAATGGATTTTTTATCGGGACTATAGATGAGTCCGTCGTAAAACGGTAGCTTATTAAAAAGTTGATCCTTGTATTCCGCTAGGCTTGCATCGGTAAAAATGGAATCTTTTATAAAAGGTACCAGTTCAAATTCTGTGGTATCTGTTTTCTTTTGAAGTTTTTTAAGATTTCCAACGGAAAGAGTAAATTCTACTTCACTGAATTTGCCCAGATCTTTTGAAAGTTTTTCCCACGCCTCGAACTTTTTGGGTGTGAAAATAGAGGAATCTTTTACTCCAATAACAATAAGATTTCCCTCTTCCCCAAAATGCTTTAAAAACTCATCATATTCCAAATTTACCGGATGGTCGTCCGGCAATAGATTTGCTTCGGTATAAGTGAAGCGCATGTTTTTCCATTGTAGGGCAAGAAGCACGGTTATCACTGCGATAACTATTAAAATCCCTGTACGGTTTCGCAAAATAAAACGGGCGACGACACTCCAAAATCCAATGCTGAAAAGTTTGTTCAAAGCAATTTTTTATAGATGCGCAAAGGTAAGGATATTCAATAAGTAGGGGATTTATTTTTGGAGGTAATTTGTGATGAGCGAAGGGAGATATGGTTGTTTCTAGCTTCTTTTGATTTACGTTTATAATCTATTTCGAACAGATGATAAGTTCGTCCTTGTCCTCAATTCTAACTATTCACTTCTCAAAGATTCCAAAAATTAAGCTATATTTGATTTATGCCAACAGTGTTGAGAATTAGAGGATATCGCTTCTTTTTTTACAGTAACGAACATTTACCACAGCACATTCACGTTGAAAAGGGCAACAATACTGCAAAATTCAATATCGAAGAAGTCGAGTTGGTCCGTTCAAGGGGATCAATGCATCAGACTTAAATGAAATCCGTAAATTAGTGGACAACAATGTAGAGCTATTTAAAATCAAATGGGATGAGTATTTCGACAATAAATAAATCACGATTCGCCACAGACCTGTCTTTTACGGAAACAAAAATGATCATTCAGTTGGAAGATGGCCGGGAATTATCCGTACCATTAGAATGGTTCGCCAAATTAAGGAACGCTACAAAAGAACAATTAGAAAAATGGCGTTTTATTGGAAAGGGTGAAGGTATCCATTGGGAAGAGTTGGATGAAGATATATCCGTGGAAAATCTTTTGGGATAATTGTTGCCTTTCGCTACTTAGATTTTTAAATCCCTTTTAAATCTTCAAATTGAAAGTAAATTTAAACGACATATTATTTTCAAATGCGGGCAAATTATAATAACCGTAGCGGTACGCAAAACTCAATCCAAATCCGAAGAGGATCTTGTTGAGCTCAACCCCAGATTCATTGTAGAGATGGTCCAAAGTATCGAAAGGTATTCCGAAATGCCGATTCGTATCGCCCATGTCTCCCAATGCATGCCGAGTTATCAGAACCAATTCCGGCTTCCATTTTTCAGATAGTTTAAAACGTCGCAAATTGTGTTTTATCTGAATCATGGCTACCTTGTCTGAAAAGAATTCTCCAAAGTGCATTGTCTCAAAACTCTGAACGCCCGCTACCGAAAACCGTCCTGTCCATTCAGCTTTATTGGGTTGGTTTGGATAGGAATGGAATAGATGTGTTAATGGCACATCTCCTGTGGCGAGCAATCCTTCCAAGATGATATTGGTAGAAGTAAGATTTTTACGTTTTATGTAATAATCGAACTTAAGACCGAATTTGGTATAGGTGAAATCACTTTTTGCAATACCCCTTATTCCTTGAGTAATCTGGGCACTTATCTTTGGAAGGCCATCAAAATATTCTTTCGTTCCATCTTCATTGGTGAAAAAAGCAGTTTTTGGGCTATATCTAAAGGAAAGCGAGGCTTCGGAGAGTCGGTATTTGTTATAGAGTTTATCGTCATCAATAAAATAGTAATTTTCGATATTTTCCACCTTGCTATGTGAGATACGAAATTCTGAAAGCAGTTTGGGGGTTATTTCACTGGAAAGATTGGCATACCATTCTTGGTATTTATAAAACTGGATAATGTTTATGGAACGTGGTTCAAAGAGAGAATATACTCGTCCGTCCGTTAAAAAGTCAAACGTGCCAATTTCCTTAATGTCGTCGGTGTAGGCGAGTTTAATCCATGTTAGTTTTTGCTTATTAAGACGGGCGCTGGCACTAACACCATATTTTGTTTCTGCATCGATAAAACCGTATGCCACATAGCCGCCAATTTTGTATTTCTCAAAAAGTTTGTCATTTGTGAGACCGCCTAGACCTAAGCGAACCCCTTCATAATTATTGTATTTTACAAGGGTTTTAAGGTCGATATCGAAAAAGCCTATGGGAAAGTAACCTGTGGATAGAGGGTGTGCTTTTTCCTCTTTAATAGTAGAAATTGTATCCTTTCCTGTCTCGATTGCCGGTACTTGCGAATAAGCAATAAATCCAGCAAAAAAGAAGACAAGAAGCAAGATTTTTCGCATAAAAAAGAGCCGGGTTGAAATGGAATTTATATCAATGAAATTGCGGTGTTAAAAGTAAAAATAAAGCGGCACTATAGCCGCTTTGTTTTAATTAGTTTAACGGAAATATGATTTACACCGTCATTATTTCCTTCTCCTTTACCGCGAATATTTCATCAATCTTTTTGATATGTTGATCGGTCATTTTTTGAATATCCTCTTCCAGACTCTTTTTAAGGTCTTCGGATATTTCAAGTCCCTTTAATTCATTATTGGCGTTTTTCCGATCATTCCGAACCCCGATTTTTGCTTCCTCAGCGGCAGCCTTTGCCTGCTTTGCCAAATCTTTTCTGCGCTCCTCTGTCAATGGGGGAACATTGATGATCACGCTTTCACCATTATTCATTGGGTTAAATCCAAGATTTGCAAGGTGAATTCCACGCTCAATTTCCGAAATCATTGCTTTTTCCCAAGGCTGGATGCTGATTGTCATTCCGTCAGGAGTGTTTACGTTCGCTACTTGGCTCAACGGAGTTGGATTGCCATAATAATCGACCATTACGCTACCTACCATGGCGGGAGAAGCTTTTCCGGCACGGATATTTGCAAATTGTTTTTCCAAGTGTTTCAGCGCGTTTTTCATCGCCTCACGGGTGCTGTCAATTATAAAATCTATTTCGTCTTCCATATCTCGACTTCGCTCGATAACCGGGCTAATTTAGTGTTTAATTATTATACTAGGCAAAAAGAAGCCATTCCAAAATTAAGGATTTAAAAATCAGTATTTATCTTTTGCCACGAATGCACGAATGAATCATAAAAATTTATAAAATTGTAGCAACATTTACAAATGTGCATTTGTCCCGATATTACCACGTGAACCATCATTTTAGAGGTTTCTCTTTTGCCATGAATAAATAAATAATTCAATTCGTGCATTCGTGGCAATTCCTTTACAAATTCACTTTCGTTCCAATTTTTTCTCCGCAAATCACCTTTAACAGATTCCCTTTTGTGTTCATATCAAACACGATTATCGGCAATTCGTTTTCTTGACTTAATGTGAAGGCGGTTGTGTCCATTACCTTAAGTCCTTTTTGAAGGACATCTTCAAAACTTATAAAATCAAATTTTGTTGCAAGTTTATCTTTTTCTGGATCACTGGTATAGATGCCATCCACTCGGGTTCCTTTTAAAATTACATCGGCCTTAATCTCGATAGCTCTTAAAACGGCTGCGGAATCTGTTGTAAAATAAGGATTTCCCGTTCCACCACCAAAAATCACTACACGACCTTTTTCCAAATGGCGCATCGCTTTCCTACGAATAAAGGGTTCTGCCACTTCATTGATATTAATTGCTGTTTGCAAACGAGTAGGTACATCCTCGTTTTCCAAAGCGCTCTGTAAGGCAAGACCGTTGATTACCGTTGCGAGCATTCCCATGTTATCACCTTGCACACGATCCATGCCGCTACTGGCTCCGGCCAATCCCCTAAAAATGTTCCCGCCACCAATTACAATGGCTACTTCTACGCCTTTTTCTGTAATCTGTTTTATTTCTTGAGCATATTCCCTAAGACGAACAGGGTCAATCCCATATTGTTGATCGCCCATTAAGGCCTCTCCCGATAATTTTAAAAGAATTCTTTTGTATTGCATATTTTGGATTTGCTGTGGCAAAAATAGAGAAAAATTTTGATGCGGTGGAAGTTATTGAAAAAAAGTAGTAATAGTAGAAATCAAGAGGAAAAAATCGAATACCCACATTTTATTGATGACCTTTTTATAAACATCCGTTATAGTAATAATAAGCAACCATTAATCACTAAAATTCAAATCTATGAAAACCTCTTTACTTTATTTATTATTAGTTGGATCTTCTGGTATAGTCGCTCAAGAAATCGGGCCTTTACCAGTTTCCTTTTATCCTATTTCAGCTCCTCAGACGGAATGTATTACTGAGGAGCAACGATTGAGTGTAATTGATGAAATTGAAGAAAACAAACGAGCAATTCTGGAAGCAAATCCCGAAGCTTTTCTAAATCGAACGACAACCCATCCGTTATTTATTCTTCCTTTTCGTCCAAAGGATGGATTTGGAGATTATGGATATTATTCTCTTTTCAATCAGGTAGATCATAACCTTACTTCCAATGGAAATTTATTGGATTATAATTGCGGTGAAAGAACTTATGATTGGACAGGAGGTAACCACCAAGGTACTGATTATGTGGTTTGGCCATATCCTTGGAAAAAAATGGATGATGACGTTATGGAAGTCATAGCCGCTGCCCCAGGAGTTATCGTTCAAAAGAAGGACGGCCACTATGACCGAAATTGTTCCAACAATGGAAACTCGAACTGGAATGGTATTATTTTAGAACACCCAGACAGATCGCGATCTTGGTATTGGCATTTTCAAAATGGGAGTACTACGTCAAAGGGCATTGGTGACTCGGTTGATACTGGGGAATATTTGGGAAGAGCGGGTAGTTCAGGAAGTAGCGACATTCCGCACCTTCACTTTGAAGTGCACGATTCTACGGGAGGTCTTATAGATCCGTATGAGGGACCTTGCAATGGCTTGAATGCCGACAGTTGGTGGGTTGACCAACCCGCTTATTATGTTCCTGAAATCTTGACGCTTTCCACTCATAATTCAGATAATTTTGATACGGATTGTGGAATAGTCGAGAACACTTATGAAGAACTCAATTTTGTTCCGGGCGAAACGGTAAGATTCCGAATTTTCTATCGGGATTTACAGAGCAATGCGAGGACAACTATAACCGTGAAAAGACCGGATGGGAGCGTACTTTATGACTACAACTTCGATTCTCCTTGGCCAAATTTTAGTGCTGCTTGGGCACAATGGCTTTTCCCTATTGACAATACTTCAATGGACGGAGTACATACCATTACCGCTCAATTTGGAGGCAATACCTACGAAACGATTTTTGGTGTGAATACCAATTTGGGAACAGAAGACCTGATCGCTTCAGAAATTTCAATATATCCCAACCCAACTACAGGATTGCTGAATGTTGAAGGTTCTACCCAGATTGAAAAAGTGGTTGTCTATGATCTTTTAGGTAGAAATGTTTTGGAAAATATTCCAAAGGCTATAAAACTTCAATTAGATTTGGACAGCTTGAAAACGGGAGTGTATTTTGCTGAAATTACTTCCGAAGGAAAAAGAACCGTTCAGAAGATAGTAAAGGAATAATTATAGTTGTTTTTTCATAAAAAGGAGGCTGAAAATTAATATTCAGTCTCCTTTTGTTATTCAGGGAAAACGACCAGGCTATCTACGGTAATGAACCTTTGTCCATTTCCAATGAGTTAAGCTCAAAATTTGCAATCTATCCAAATCCAGCTAAAACCGAACTGTTTCTAAGTTCGACAAACGGTACAGGAAAGGTGAAGGCCAAAATCTTCAACATGGAAGGCAAATTGTTGCAGACCGATGATTTAAATTTTGAGCAACAAGCATCTCTAAACGTTTCGAACCTTTCAAGTGGTTTCTATTTCTTGAATCTCTCTGATGAAAATGGCAAGGTGGCAGTAAAGAAGTTCATCAAAGAGTAATCAACCTTAACATTTTTCCATAAAAAAAAGAGGCTGAAAATCAATCAGCCTCTTTCTATTTAAAATACTTGTGGAATAGCAATTTCTCAATATTCCTTTGTCTTAAGTCTATAAGCCTTTTCGTCTTAAGTCCTTTCCCGTTAAAAGCTTAGGCCAAAGAAACTCTCTTAAAGCCAACAACTTCAACATCACCATACGTTTTTACGTAATCGGCAACGCTTTTCTTTTCATCTTTAATGAAATTTTGGTCAAGCAATGCTTTTTCGTGATCAAGCGTAGTGTTGTCGCTGATAAAACGCTCTAATTTTCCAGGAAGAATTTTATCCCAGATTTGCTCTGGTTTGCCTTCGGCTTTTAATTCAGCTTTTGCATCTTCTTCCGCTTGTGCCAAAACTTCTGGAGTCAATTGTGCTCTCGAAATGTATTTAGGCACATTTTTTTTGGTTTTCCCCAAACGACCTAACTCGATATTATCTTTTTCAATAACCGCGATTCTGGCTTCGGTTTCATTTGCGATAAAATCTGCATCAAAATCTTTGTAAGAAAGCGTGGTAGCACCCATAGATGCAACTTGCATAGAAACGTCTTTTGCCAATTCCTCAGCATTGTCAACTTTCTTTGAAAGACCGGTCAAGGCAGCAATTTTGTTAACGTGAACGTAAGAGCCTACGTAAGGAGCTTCCAAAATTTCGAAACCACCAATCTCTATTTTCTCACCGATAACACCGGTCTGCTCGGTCAATTTTTCTGCAACGGTCATTCCGTCGTAATCTGAAGACAAAAGCTCCTCTTTTGAAGATGTGTTCAAAGCGATTTCGGCCATTTTGTTTGCCATTTCAACGTATGAATCGTTTTTGGCAACGAAGTCGGTTTCACAGTTTAAAGAAATGATAACTCCTTTTGTGTGATCACTGTTTATTTTTGCAGTTGCAACGCCTTCACTTGAATCACGATCTGCTCTTTGGTCAGCAACTTTCTGTCCTTTTTTTTCTAAGGATGGTAATTGCTTCTTCCATATTTCCGTCTGCCTCAACTAATGCCTTTTTACAGTCCATCATTCCTGCGCCTGTGGCCTGTCTTAGTTTGTTAACTTCTGCGGCTGTTATTTTTGCCATTTTTCTATAATTTTTAGCGTTTAATATTGAAAAAAGTCGTTTAGTTTATTTTCGATGTAGAAAAGAACCAAACGACTTTTAATTTTAAAAATTCGTTATTATTCTTCTTCGGAAAGAACTTCCTTTTTCGATTTTAGGCGAACAGGTTCTTTTGCTTCTTCCATGGCTTCAACATCTTCTTTGTCGGTTGATGGAACTTCAGCCTTTGCTTTTTTAGCTGGTTTTGAAGTTCTTTCTCTCTTTGCTGCTTTTTCCATTTTTTCCTCATCACCTTCATCTTCGGTTCCTCCAGATTTTCTTTCGGAAAGACCTTCGATGATAGCTTCTGAAATGACACTCATAATAGCTTCGATAGATTTTGAAGCATCGTCGTTTGATGGGATTACGTAGTCAATAACACGTGGGTCACTGTTGGTGTCCACCATTGCAAAGATTGGAATGTTCAATTTCAATGCTTCAGCAACAGCAATGTGCTCACGGGTTGTGTCAACGATGAAAAGTGCTGCCGGAAGACGGCTCATTTCAGAAATGGAACCTAGGTTCTTTTCCAACTTTGTACGAAGACGATCCACTGCCAAACGTTCCTTTTTTGAAAGGGTGTTGAAAGTACCATCTTGTTTCATTCTGTCAATAGAAGACATTTTTTTAACAGCTTTACGGATAGTTACAAAGTTTGTAAGCATCCCCCCAGGCCATCTTTCTGTGATGTACGGCATGTTGGCAGCTTTTGCTTTTTCAGCAACAATGTCTTTTGCTTGTTTTTTGGTTGCAACGAAAAGAATCTTGCGACCACTGGCAGCTATTTTCTTAAGAGCCTCATTGGCCTCATCGATTTTAGCAGCAGTTTTGTAAAGATTGATAATGTGGATCCCGTTGCGCTCCATATAGATGTACGGCGCCATGTTTGGGTTCCATTTGCGGGTTAGGTGGCCAAAGTGCACACCAGCGTCAAGTAAGTTTTTAACTTCTACTCTGTTTGCCATTTTTGTTTTAGTTTACGTTCTGTGAAAGGATAGCAACCCCCGCCGTGGCGGATTTGGTTTAGATGCTAAACTAACCTCCCGAATCAAGTTCGGGATAACAGCTTTTTGATTAATAATAAATATGAACTTTAAATTGTGCTGTGCCGCAAACAAATACGGCACAGTACAAGATATTTTATTCAACAAACGTCCAGAACTAAGGTTGCTGAGCGTAGTCGAAGCATTATCGTTTAGAGAACTGGAATTTCTTACGGGCTTTTTTCTGTCCGAATTTCTTACGTTCTACCATTCTTGGGTCTCTTGTCAATAAACCTTCTGGTTTCAAGATTCCTCTGTTTTCATCATTGAGCGTACACATAGCACGCGAAATTGCAAGACGAATAGCCTCTGCCTGTCCGGTGATTCCTCCTCCAAATACATTTACTGTAATGTCGAAAGTGGTTTCGTTATCTGTAAGGGCCAAAGGTTGTTTTACTTTATACTGAAGCGTCCCTGTTGGAAAGTAATTTTCAAACTCGCGCTTGTTGATAGTAATGTTGCCACTTCCTTCTTTAAGGTAAACACGTGCAACTGCAGTTTTTCTTCTGCCTATTTTGTGAATTGTCTCCATTATTTGCCGTAGTTAAGGTTAATAGTTCGTGGTTTTTGTGCTTCTTGGCCGTGATTGGCATCAACATAAACCTTTAAATTTCTGAACATTTCTGCTCCCAATTTATTTTTGGGAAGCATTCCTTTTACAGCTTTTTCAATAAGCCTTGCGGGGTCTTTTTTGTACATCTCTGCAGCGGTAAGGCTACGTTGTCCACCAGGATATCCTGTGTGGCGGATGTAGGTTTTGTCATCCCACTTGTTTCCAGAGAGATTTACTTTGCCAGCGTTGATTACGATTACGTTGTCACCGCAATCTACGTGGGGTGTGAAACTTGGCTTGTGCTTTCCGCGCAGTAATACTGCAATTTCGGTAGCAAGACGACCCAATGCCTGGCCGTCCGCATCTACCACCAACCATTCTTTTACAACGGTGTTTTTGTTGGCAGATACTGTTTTGTAACTTAATGTATCCATTTAGTTTTTGTCAATTGTTAATAAATCATTGTTTTCTCACCCTCAAACAAATAGATTTTGTCTAAGAGGGGTGCAAATGTAATGTTATTTATTTGAAAAGCAAGGGGGTGACAATTAAATTTTCTTTCAGAAAAGACTTAAGACCGCTGCGCTGAAAGACCTAAGATATAAGACTAGAATAATTCTGAATTCTGAATTGGATCAACAGCCATGTCAGGTATTTTCGTTTAATTGTTCTTATAACTCCCCCGTCGTTAAGAAAATTTTCGCTCCTCCTTCGGCGGATAATTTTCGATTTGGTTTTCGATTTTGATTTCGTTTTCCCTCCTTACTCCAAGGTTAACACCAAATCATCCTTCATAACCATTGTTCCCGGTTTTAGGGTTACGGATTTCACCTTTCCTTCCTTGTTTGCGGTAATGGTGGTTTCCATTTTCATGGCTTCAATGATGAATAACGGATCGTTTTTATGGATTTTCTGACCTTTCTTGACCAATATCTTGTATAGGCTTCCTTGCAATGGTGCGGCGTATTGGTTGCTATCCTTCTCGTCGGCTTTTATGTTTACTTCTTTTTTAACGACTATGGATTTGTCCTTTATTTCAACAAAACGATTTTCACCGTTTACGGAAAAGAACACAATCCTCATCCCGTCTTCGTTCGGAATTCCGACCGAAAGAAGTTTTACCAAAATCGATTTTCCAGGTTCCAGCTCAATAGTGGCTTCCTCTTGGAGTTTCATTCCATAGAAGAAATTTTCCGTAGACAGGATTGCTGTATTTCCATAGAGTTTATATCTCTCGTGTGCATCTTCGAACACACGCGGATATAAGCTGTACGATAAGAAATCTTCGAATTCAAGAGATTTTGAAAAGTTCTTTTGGAACTTCTTGTTAAAAGCACTGACTTCCGTATCGAAATCTATAGGCTCTAAATGGGCATTGGGCCTTTCGGTATAAGCAGGAGTATTTTTCAGAATAATCTTTTGAAGGTCTTTTGGAAATCCACCTAAAGGTTGTCCCAGATCTCCTCTAAAGAAACTGATTACCGATTCAGGAAAGGACAAGCTTTCTCCGCGTTCCATTATATCCTCTGGTTGCAGATTGTTGGTCACCATAAAGATGGCCATATCTCCCACTACTTTTGAGCTTGGGGTAACTTTGATCAAATTTCCGAACATCTCATTTACCAGACCATACATTTTCTTTACCTCATCAAAACGATCACCCAATCCCAAAGCTTCAGATTGGGGGCGAAGGTTGGAATATTGTCCGCCTGGAATCTCGTGCTGATATACTTCGGCAGTTCCTGATTTTAGACCCGATTCAAACGGATAATATTTTTCCCGAACATCTTCCCAATAATTAGAAAACTCATTCAGTTTGGTGATATCGAATTCGTGTTCCCGCTCATGGTCGCGCATCATTTCAACAATGGAGTTGAAATTGGGCTGGGAGGTAAGTCCCGACATTCCTCCCAAAGCGACGTCTACAACATCGACGCCCGCTTCGATAGCTTTTAAATAAGTAGCAGATTGGATAGAGGAGGTGTCGTGGGTGTGCAAGTGAATTGGAATATTAAGAGTGTCCTTTAGAGCTGAGACAAGTTCTCCAGCGGCGTAAGGTTTCAACAGACCTGCCATATCCTTAATACAGACAATGTGGGCACCGGCATTTTCGAGATCCTTGGCAAGTTGGGTATAATATTTTAAAGTGTATTTTGTTTCTTTAGGATCAAGAATATCACCTGTATAACTTATGGCTACCTCGGCTAATCCTCCCGTTTTGTTGCGCACGTAATTGATGCTAGGTTCCATTGCCTTTACCCAGTTTAACGAATCGAAAATCCTGAAAATATCAATTCCGTTTTCCCAGGATTTTTCGATAAATTTTTCAATTAGATTGTCTGGATAAGCCTTATATCCCACGGCATTGGATCCCCGAAGTAGCATTTGAAAAAGAATATTTGGAATTCTTTCACGCAGTTCACGAAGGCGAGTCCACGGACTTTCATTTAAAAATCGAAGACAAACGTCGAAGGTAGCACCGCCCCACATTTCGATACTGAAAGTGTTGGGATGGTTTTTGGCGAAACTTTCCGCAACTTCGGTCATATCATAAGTCCGCATTCTAGTGGCAAGTAGTGATTGGTGGGCGTCGCGAATTGTAGTATCCGTATAATGTATCTTTTTTTCATTCATTAACCAAGTGCTGAATCCTTCCGGACCCAACTCTGTCAATAAATCTTTGGTTCCTTTCGGAAAAGCTCCTAAAGTATCGAATTTGGGAATTTTTGGTGTCCTAAAAACTTTGTTCTTATCATAAGTCTTCACGTCGGGATTTCCGTTGACGATAACTTCGCCTAAGTAATTCACGATTTTTGAAGTTCGATCCTGCGGAAGTTTTATTTCGAATAAAGATGGAGTATTTGCAATAAAGTTAACCGTAGCCTTCCCCTCAATAAATGTTGGATGTTGAATAACATTTTGAAGAAAATGGATGTTGGTTTTTACACCTCGAATACGAAACTCTCTAAGTGCGCGGGTCATTTTGCGCACGGCTCCATCCAGAGTTCTACCACTTGCGGAAACTTTCACCAACATAGAGTCGAAAAATGGACTTACGCTATACGATTGATAGATACTTCCAGCATCAAGACGAATACCCATTCCAGAAGCACTTCTATAGGTGGTTATGGTACCGTAGTCCGGAGTGAAATTGTTTTCCGGATCTTCCGTGGTCAAACGACATTGCATCGCAAATCCGTGGGTGAATAGACTATCTTGATCGTATATTTTTATTTGCTTATCCGAAAGTTTGTACCCTCCTGCAACAAATATCTGTGTTTTTATAAGGTCAATACCCGTCACCATTTCGGTAACGGTATGTTCCACTTGAATTCTCGGATTTACCTCGATAAAAAAGACATTGTCATTTTTATCGACCAAGAACTCAACGGTTCCCACGTTGTTATAATTCACTTCAGTGGCGATTTTAACTGCATACTCATAAAGTGAATCTTTTACCTTTTGCGATACATTGAAGGATGGCGCAATCTCTACTACCTTTTGATGTCTTCGTTGCACCGAGCAATCGCGCTCAAATAAATGTCGAATATTGCCGTGGTTATCTGCTACAATCTGGACTTCCAAATGCTTTGGATCTTCCACATATTTTTCCAAAAACATGGTGTCGTCTCCAAAGGCATTGAGCGATTCACTGCGTGCGGATTCAAAATTATTGGTAAGATCCTCGTCGTTTCTTATTACGCGCATTCCGCGTCCGCCCCCTCCAGAGGGCAGCTTTAAGCATTAGAGGGTAGCCGATTTTATGAGCTTCGGAGATTGCGATTTTTAAAGAGGTAAGTTCTTTTTTATTGCTCTTAATAATAGGAACTCCACATTTTTCCGCTATTTTTTTTGCAGTTATTTTGTCGCCTAAAGCATCCATTACCGCAGGATCTGGACCGATAAAAATAATTCCATTTTTTGCGCAATTACGGGCAAAATCTGAGTTTTCAGATAGAAAGCCATATCCGGGATGGATAGCATCTACATTTTTCGCTTTTGCAACTGCGATGAGGGCATCTCCGTCCAAATACGGTTTTAAGGGATCATTATCCTCACCAATTTGATAGGATTCATCGGCTTTGTAACGATGTTGTGAGTAGCGGTCCTCATGAGTGTAGATTGCAACCGTGGTTAGATTTATTTCGGCACAGGCTCGTAAAATTCTGATGGCAATTTCGCCACGATTGGCAACTAGAACTTTTTTAATTTTCATCATGAAGACGGTTGGTTAAAGATTAATTAATGGGTGTAAAGATAGAAAACCCTATTGCAGTCGAAATTATATTTTAGAAAATTTTTAAAAGTTTGAATACATCCTATATTAATTGAATTTTTTGGATGTTTCTATACAAAATATGATAGAAATTGTAGGAGTAATTTTAGTTGAAGTTTTAGAAAAACCATCAAGAATCCGATTGATCTCTTATTAGGTATGGATTTTCATTTTTGTAATTTCTTATGACAAAGTCCAAGGCACTATATAAAATCTCTCCCATATTAGTGGATTTTTTGAAATTGACATCTCCGGTATAATCGAAAAGCCCCATTTTCAGTTGATGCACTTTTTCTTCAGATGAAATTACATCTTTCCTCATGCAGTTCATCAACCGCTTTAATCGTTTTTTCTCACTGGTTGCCCGTTTTGCCAATAAGGACCGCTCTTCATTTTTATATTGATCTATGGAGGATGGTTGTAATAGGTTTAAGGTCATTTCTACCAGTTTATTGTTCTCTTTTAGAAACTGGGGTTTATACACTTTTATATTTCCTTCATAACTTTGCTGGTCGAAATCGATGGCGCGGATTCGATATTGAATTCTATCGAAATCATGGGTAAGAACCATTACGTAGTTATAGGAACGCATATCGCCCAAAAGCCTCACGAAGCAACGTTCGTTGAATTTTACGAATTCTTTGGCTATTTCTTGTTTGTCTCTTTCGTTGCAATGATCCAAGTGGTTGTCGATAAATTCGTCGCCTGGAATACCGATGATATGTTCCTCGATCAAGGTGTTTTTATGAACAAGGAAATTGATACTGTTCGGCGAAAGGATGCTTTCCAATTCCAACCCATAAATACGCGAAGCATCGGCCGATTTAATGTAGAGGTACATATAATTATCGTTTAAGGTATTCCGCACTTTCACCCGAAAAGGTTTTGAATTGCCGAAGGTGCAGAAATCCACGCTATCTATATTTAGATAAGGTAAAATGGTTGAGCTTCCATCAGATTGTAGCAGGGAATAAATCTTTTTTAAGCTATGGTTTATTTCCTTGGTCTCAAATTCAGAATAGTACACACTGACCCACAAGGTGTCCTTTCCATTTTTGTCATAGATGGAAACTGAACCGTGAAACCTCAGTAAATCATCATAATAAATCGGGATTTGAATTGTCCGGCCGTGACGGGTTAAATATTTTAAAAGAGCCTCCGAAATTGGATACGTAGGTTTCTTTTTTGAGATAAGTTTGTTGCTGTTGTCCATCATTTTAGGAAATATTCTATAAAGATACAGATTATCTATTTCTGGATTCTGAAATTCATGATTGTGGAGTAGTTCTCCGCAAGCTTTACCAAATCTCACTTTGCCAAAACATTGAACAAAATAAAATTTAGGAAACTAAGTTGAATATCTTGTCACCAAATTTACTTCTTGTTATTGAGCATAGGTTTATTCAATTTCCAAGCATGCAATTTCTTTATAAGCTGGCTCTTCCAAGAATTCTTTCAGAGTGGTGTTATGTTTTTCGATAATTTCGACAATTGCATTGGTTGTCATATTTCCTGTTCGTAACCAAACAATTTTAGGTGGACAACCTTTGATGTACGCAATATCTGCAAAGTCGGCATCGAAGGTTACAATTGTGAAATCGTGTATTTTTGCATACTTCCAGATTTCGAAATCGGAAGCATCAGTAAGTCCAATATTCTTTATATGTTTTGAGTTTGGGAAAAAAGAACAAACTTTTTCCGTAATACGAAAGGATATATTTTGATCGAACAATAGTTTCACGAGATAATTCTAAACCTATTCTCTCTGTTTGCGGCAAATGACAGACATGCGTTTATACTATTTTCATCCAATTCAGGAAAGTCGCTTATTATCTCCGTCTTGGTCATTCCGTTTGCTAGCCAGTTTAAAACGTCATAAACAGATATTCTGGTTCCACGGATTATTGGTTTTCCGAATCGTTTGTGCGGATCAATAGTTATGTATTTTTTGTAGTCAACCATCACTATTTTTTATTTAAAAATACGATATTTTTTCCATTTTCGCTTTAAACTTAGTTTTGTCACTCAAGGTATTAAATTATTATAAAGGAAAAATTTTAGAATTTTCGAAAAATCCTTGGAGAGTTAAAGTCTTTCTAAAAACCCATAAACCTTTGGTAAAACAATAGTTCCTGATTTTGAATTGCTATTAATTTGATAAGTAATAATTAAATCAAGCTATTATGAAACGATTAATGATTGTATTTTTTACGGCAGTGTTATTGGCATCCTGTTCTTCAGATGATGACAGAAATTCGCAAAAAGGGATTGTTGGCAGTTGGACTTTAGTGGAGCTAAATGCGACCATTCCGATCGATTTCAATAATGATGGAACAGCAGATCGGAATATTATGAATGAAATTCCGTGTTATGAGGGTCACGGTAGCTTTACCGCCGATGGGAATTATCTATTGACTTTGAGCGCTGTGGAGGTTGAGGAAGTGAACGGTTTAATGGTTGTTTCTTGTAATGGAAGCATCGTTAATTCAGGGAAATATACCCTCGATGGCGACCAGCTTACTACTATTCCCGATAATCCAGAAGAGGATACCACCACTACAACCATTTATTTAAACAACGATACCCTAAAAACCACTATGGCTGCAGGAACTCTTGGAATGGTTGAATTTGTGTTGCACAGAGATTAAAGCAAAATTGAATTTTGATAAAACAAGAGAGTCTTTCTATATGGAAGACTCTTTTTGCTTTTTTAAGGATTATAGTTTTACGACCTCCGGGAATTTTCATCCGACGGGACTTGAATTTATTTTTTTGGAAATTTTCGCGATCGTCTAATGAGCCTCCAACCAATTTTCCCTACTCACATTTTTTTCAATTTTTGAAATATTCTTGTTTTAATGAACTTTTGGAAACAACAAGGTAGAGTCATTTGTAAAATGCGCTATGTAAACGAATTTCATAGGTAAGTACCATAACATCAATCCACTAAATTGGAATTTATGAATACACTGTTCTAGAATTATCGTATCTTTAATTTCTCCTCACTAACATTTCTAAATAGGCTGATCTATGAAAAAAAATGTTTTCGTCACAGGAATTTGTGGGCGCTCTGCCTACTTAACAATTCTTGTCTTTTTACTTTCTCTATCTGCAAATGCCCAATTCCAAATTGTGGGCATGCTCTATAAAGGGAAGCCGGCCGAATCGGTTAACCTAATTATTCTAGTTCCCAATGCTTCGCCATTTAATGGTCCGGTAAACTTTGATCCCAATAAAGTTTACAATTCGGGCACTACTTTTAAAACCCCTGATAGTACCAGTATTTCGATTCTTTGCAAAGGTCAAAAACAAATAATGAGGCCCAATTCTACTTTAACGCTTACTATCGAAAATAACGGGATAACTGCAAAAATAAAAAGAGGAAGTGTACAGCATTTTTTGCACGATGTAAAAGAAAAACTTAGCTTTTACAAAGCGGGAAATGGATATACGTGGGCACACGCTGAGGGAACTATTTTTGAGGTTGAAGCTTATGAGAAAAGTAAGAAGATGAAATTTTCTACTCAGGAGGGTACCATAGCTGTTATTGAGGAAGTCCCAATTAAAATCATCGAAAAAACCAAAAACCCAATTGATAGTATTGGAAAAGCGGATGAAAGACAACTCTTTTCCTCAAAAAAAACATTGGTCTCCGCTGGAGAGGAATATATTTCAAATATCGGTCAGCCCATTGTATATGAGACGTATGAAGATGCATTAAAAGCAATTGATAACGAATCAACTAAAAATGATGAAGCGGTCGATTTAGATAATCGTGATCCTACACAAAAAGAGGAATTGGCCGACCATTATACATTATTGGGTGGACTGTATTTGGAAAACGGCCAATCAGACAAAGCAATTGAGCCACTTCGAAAGGCTTTGAAATATCATCAATTAACCAATCCCGAGGGATTATTGACCACTGAAACTAATCTCTATCTCTCAGAAGCTTTAATCCATTCTGGAGACATTAATGGTAAAATTGAAGGTGAAGGGTATGCCAAGGAGATAATTAAGACTTTGGAAAATAAACTATATAAGAAAATAGATGATTTAGGCTATGCCACGAAAAATAAGGATTTCGATTTAGTATGGGACATTAAAAACAAATTGGTTGCTATCTGTAAATATTTGGGTTGGTCATACGATTTATTGGAAGTTCCGGAAACAGCAAAACAGTATTATGATTTCGCCCATGAATTTAGCAATGATTGATGTATGAATCTTCTTACCCTTAAGCGCCTAGCGGTTTATCTACTCGCCTTTTTTGTCATCTTAGGAGTTACCCTTGCCTTAACCAGCTTCTGGAAACAATGGGATAGAGACATTTATAAAATGCTCTATATGGATAACAGTTCCGCGGGGGATAAGTTGAGCGGAAAAATTGTCGTAATCAACATAGAAAAGCCGGACCTGCCCAGTAAGGATGCTTCCTTAAAAATTTTTAGGGAGCGGATTTCTTCTTTCCTTAATACAGTAGACAAAATAAGTGAACAGAATAATCAAGACCCACGGGCGATAGTCCTGGATATTTCCTTTTCCAAGGACACCATCGGATTAGATAATCTAACAGCTACACTGAGGAATTTAAAAGCACACCGAATTGATGTGTATGCGGTGTATAACCTTAAAAAATATTATGAAAATGAAACCTTGGGTTTTCAAGCCAATGACGTGGAGCAAGCTACCGATTTATACGACAGTATTTTCGTGGGTGGTAGACTACATGCAGGTTTCGTTTTAGATGAAGGTTTAATCACCTATCCATCCCTTCTTTATTTAAATGGAGCTTTTATGGATACCATCGCAATTGAATCCATTGTCACTAGAGTGGCTGCAGATAATGTTGATGCCAAGGTTCCTGTAAAATTTCAGCAATTTGTTGCGCCCTTAGGACCAGCGGAATCCATTAAATCACAAACATTTTCTTTTGTTGAAGCTGGAACCAAAGGTGGGAAAGGAAAATTTATAGGTAGTGATATAAATGCGCCCTCTTTGGATATTAAGGATAAATTTCTTTTGGTGGGCGATTTAAAAAATGATTTTCTGCAAGAATTTGAAACTCCTAGAACTTATTTAATGGCCTGGGCCTTAAATGAAAGAATGGTAGCAGTGAAAATAGCCAAACAACCATTGGATTCCATCGTTATACTTTTGGGACAAACACTTTTCTTCAGTTTTTTTATCGTTGTGGTTTTGGCTCTACTTTTCAAATATGTAAAATCTTTGCAGACCAAACCTAAGACTCTGGCAGGATTATCTTTTCTTATAGGAATCGTTTTCTTTGCTATTTACGGAGCGTTGGTTTACAGCTTTGACAGGATTATTCCAATTGGAGTGACCCTTGTGGGAATGACAACTGCGTGTCTTTTAGCGTGGCGTTTTGACTATAAATTTTTGGTGACGGGAGTGGCTGAAGGTTCTCAAAAATATGATATTTTTCTCAGTTACTCCCACGGCAATAGTGATTGGGTGAAAAAGAACGTGCTTAGTCCCCTCCGGGAATTTAGGAAACCGAATGGCGATAAACTCTCGATATTTTTTGATGAAAAAAGCATTGGAATAGGGGAAGCATTCACCGCAAAGTATATGTGGGGAATTGTGGATTCCAAATATTTTATTCCCATAATTTCCGAAGAATATTACAAAAAGGACCATTGCCGCAACGAAATGGATCTGGCCTATAAACGATATGTAGAGAAACTTTTAAAGATATTTCCCATTGCATTTTCGTCTGCAGCAGTGCCTGAAATCTACACCCATATCAATTTTGCCGATATTACTGTAGATCCAAACTTTATGGAAAAAATTAAAGCGGAATTGGAGACATAAGGGTGATGAAGAAAATAAATCGATATACACAGAATTATCATGTCCAATCTGAGTGCCAGGCGGTTACACCCACAAGATTGAAGCCTTTATAGGTCTCAAAATCTACCAGAAAATACCCTTTTTTGGAATCCTCCTCCGGCGGACAGGTTTGGAGTTTATTTTTTTGGAATTTTCGCGATAGCGTTTAATGCGCCTCCAACCAATTCTCTCCAACTCCCAAATCTACATCTAAAGGAACAATCAACTTATATGCGTTTTCCATTTCGTGTTTTACAAGAGTTTTAAGTTCCTCCAATTCCGGTTTATAAGCATCAAAAACCAATTCATCATGAACCTGAAGCAGCATTTTGCTTTTGAAATCTTTTTCTTCCAGTTTTTTATGGATGTTTATCATTGCAATCTTGATGATATCTGCTGCACTTCCTTGTATCGGCGCATTTACGGCGTTTCTTTCCGCGGCACCGCGAACCACTTGGTTGCTTCCGTTTATGTCCTTTAAATACCGTCTTCTGCCCAGAACCGTTTGTACATAACCGTTTTCTCGGGCAAATTGAATTTGTTCACTGATATAATTCCGGAGTTTGGGATAGGTTTTATAATAGGTTTCAATCAAATCCTTGGCTTCCGTTCTGGAAAGATCGGTCTGGTTGCTCAATCCAAATGCAGACACACCATAAATAATCCCGAAATTCACTGTTTTTGCATTGCTGCGCTGTTCGCGGGTAACCTCTGGGAGGGGAACTCCAAAAACCCTGGAAGCAGTAGATGCGTGAATATCCTCGCCATTTTTAAAGGCTTCGATCATATTGTCCTCTTCACTTAAAGCAGCAATTATGCGAAGTTCTATTTGTGAATAATCCGCAGCCATCAATACATATTCCTCTGACCGTGGAATAAAGGCCTTCCGCACTTGGCGTCCGCGTTCTGTTCTAATAGGAATGTTTTGAAGATTTGGGTTGTTGCTGCTCAGGCGGCCGGTGGCAGCTACGGTCTGCATATATTCCGTGTGGACCCGTTTGGTGCTTTTGGCTATTTCATTGGGAAGGGCATCTACATAAGTGCTTTTCAGCTTTGCCAGTCCCCGATATTCCAGTACATCTCGTATGATTTTATGATCTTTGGCCAATACGGAAAGCACATCCTCCGCAGTAGAAAACTGTCCGGTTTTGGTCTTTTTGGGTTTTTCAATCAGTTTAAGTTTCCCGAAGAGAATATCTCCCAATTGTTTTGGAGAAGCAATATTGAAGATTTCTCCTGCTTCTTCGTATATGTCTTTTTCCAGTTGAAGAATATCCTTGTCCAAAACTTCGGAAAGCGATCCGAGGAATTGCTTATCAAGGTTGATCCCTTCCATTTCCATATCTGCCAGCACTCGCAATAGGGGGATTTCAATGGTGTCGAAAAGTTCCTGGGTGTTGGCCTGTCCCAATTCATTTTCAAAATGTTTTTTCAATTGAAAAGTGACATCGGCATTTTCTACGGCATACTCGGTCTGTTTTTCCATCGGCACCTCCCGCATATTCACTTGGTTTTTTCCTTTCTTGCCAATAACCTCCTCGATCAAAATTGGGGTATAATTGAGATAGGTTTCGCTCAAAACATACATGTCGTGTCGCATATCTGGATTGATAAGATAATGTCCCAGCATGGTGTCGAAGAGTTTTCCTTTAACACTAACATCATATTTTGCCAGCATTTTGAGGTCGTTCTTCAAGTTCTGTCCTATTTTTTCAATGGTTTCATCCTCAAAAAAATCCCGCAATTCCTCTATTAATAATTGGGCTTCCATTTTATTTTCGGGAAAGGGAAGGTAAAATCCTTTTCCTTTTTCCCAAGAAAAAGCGATCCCCACCAATTCGGCTTCCAAACAATCCGTACTGGTGGTTTGGGTGTCAAAGCATACACTTTTCTGCTTCATCAAATTTTGGAGAAACAGTTTTTTCCCCATTCCCGGAAGTACGGTCTGGTAAAAATGCTCGGTGTTTTCAATTGTATTCCTGGAACTAAAATCCTTGATTTCTACTGGCTCGCCATCACCTCCAAACAGACTGAACTGTCCACCTCCGGCAATATCGTTGGAAGCGGTTGGCTGGGTATTGTCGCGTATGGATGAGTTTTCCGCACGTTGTTGTTCGTTTGATACTTCTGAAGAAAACAATTTGATAAACTGTTCCTTAAGTCGTCTAAACTCTAGATCTTCAAAAATCTGTTGAACTTTTTCACCATCTGGCATGGATAGTTGGTAATCCTCTTCGTGAAAAGTGACATCGCAATCCGTATAGATTGTTGCCAGCTTTTTGGAAAGAATTCCTATTTCGGCGTTTTCCTCAACCCTTTCTTTCATTTTACCTTTCAGCGTGTGTGTATTTGCCAATAGATTTTCCATAGAACCGAATTCTTCCAAGAATTTCTTTGCCGTTTTTTCTCCTACGCCGGGTAATCCGGGAATATTATCACTTGCATCTCCCATCATCCCTAAAAAATCAATCACCTGCTCTGGACGCTCCACTCCAAAACGTTTTTGTACTTCTGGAATTCCCCATATTTCAATGGCATTTCCCATTCGCGCAGGGCGGTACATAAAAATGTTTTCTGAAACCAATTGGGCAAAATCCTTGTCGGGAGTTACCATATAAACCTGGTATCCTTCTTTCTCTGCTTGTTTGGCAAGGGTCCCAATTATGTCATCGGCTTCCAAGCCTGAAAGTTCCACGCAGGGAATGTTCATTGCCTTAATGATTTCCTGAATTATAGGAACGGATTGCTTGATTACATCTGGGGTGGCATCGCGATTTGCTTTGTAGTCCGGGAAAAGTTCTGTGCGTTCGGCACTTCCGTCCTTGTCAAAACATACGGCAAGATGGTCGGGGCGTTCCCTTCTGATTACATCAAAAAGGGAATTCATAAAGCCGAGAATAGCTGAAGTGTCTTGGCCTTTGGAGTTTATGGTGGGATTTTTTATAAGTGCATAATACCCGCGAAAAATCAAGGCATAGGCATCAAGAAGGAACAGTCGTTTTTGGGTGGACATGAATATTAAAATTTTGGGATGAATGGGTTTTTCTCTTGTTTTCAAAAATAGTAAGAACCCTGTGGAAATAAATGGTTTTATGGAAAAAAGAAAATTGGGGGGGGGGGGGGGGAAAAGATTTAAAAACTTCCACTTTCCGCCGAAGTTTTTTTCTGGTGGTATTAGAACCCTTTAGATACTATGTAAATACCTTAAATTTAAAACCAAAGCGTACTTTTGCAATAATAAATAAAGGTAATGAAAAATAGAAAATTCAGTATAGCAATCCACGGAGGTGCCGGAACATTGATTAAAGGATTAATGACCAGGGAGAAAGAAAAGAACTACAAAACCGCTCTTAACCATGCCTTGGAAAAAGGATATGCTATTTTGGAAAAGGGAGGTACCGCAGTGGATGCGGTCGAAATTGCAGTTCTAAATCTGGAGGATTCTCCGTTATTTAATGCAGGGAAAGGCAGTGTTTTTACCCATAATGGGACTCACGAAATGGATGCGGCCATTATGGAAGGCAAGAATTTGAAGGCGGGTGCTGTTTCCTTGATTACAGGAATTAAAAACCCGGTTTCCTTGGCGCGGGATGTTATGGAGAAAAGCAATCACGTTTTTTTGGCCGGAGAGGGAGCGATGCGATTTGCAGATAGTTTAGGATATAAATTGGAGTCGCCAGATTATTTTTATGATGAATTCCGATATCAACAATGGCAGGAAATTAAAGATAGTGATGATTTTCAACTGGATCACAGTGACAAAAAGGACAGTAAGTTTGGGACCGTAGGAGCAGTGGCTTGCGATAAGAATGGGAATATAGCCGCGGCAACTTCAACTGGTGGAATGACCAATAAACGCTGGGGACGGGTGGGAGATAGTCCAATAATTGGCGCTGGAAATTACGCCAATAACAAAACCTGTGCGGTGAGTTGCACTGGTAGTGGCGAGTTTTTTATCCGCGGTGTTGTGGCTTACGATGTTTCCTGTTTAATGGAATACAAGGGAATGACTTTGGAAGAAGCCGCATCCGAAGTAATAAACAAGCGTGTTCTGGAAATAGGAGGCGATGGCGGATTGATTGCTGTTGATGCCCAAGGAAATATTACCATGCCATTCAATACCGAAGGAATGTACCGTGCGTGCAAAACATCCCACCACAGCGGGCAGGCCGAAGGTAAAAAGGAGGTATTGATTTATGGTGGGAAGTAGTTATGAGCTTGCCCGCCGAAGGAGGGTTATGAGTTCAGAGTTATGAGGAATTAAACGAGGCTAGAAGGAATCAAGAATCACGACTGAAGGGAACCACGACTTTATACATATTCTGATTTTAACTTGGGAGCTGAAAAGAAAAACTTTTAAATAAAAATACTGCGCCATTAAGTGCGTTTTTTTTATTTTTGTCTACCGTCTACCGTCTACCGTCTACCGTCTACCGTCTACCGTCTACCGTCTACCGTCTACCGTCTACCGTCTACCGTCTACCGTCTACCGTCTACCGTCTACCGTCTACCGTCTACCGTCTACCGTCTACCGTCTACCGTCTACCGTCTACCGTCTAAATCAAAGCGTCTCCGCATCTGTCAATTTAAGATGCATGGGCGAAAAAACGACCTTTCTCTTTTTGATATTCAGCAGATCACCATTGGCGAGAATATGGATTTTCAAATTGGTAATGGACATAGGGGAACCTTCTTTTACCACTGCTTGATTGTTATGGATCAATCGTCTGGGATCAAAAAGGATAACCATTCCTGAACCGATTACCTCACATTTATTTCCTTTTTTAATTACCAGACCGGTATCTTCAGACAAACCAATTCCCACTTTTAAGGGGAATCTAGCAACGGCTTCTGCCAACCGTCCAAACCGGCCACGACGGATAAAATGGGAATCGATAATGAAATTTGGAATAAGGCCTAAACCTTTTCCCATGGTGGTGGCTCCTTTGGTAAATGCCTCTTGCACACCTCCACCGGTTATCATCTCTTCGCTCATACACATGGCTCCAGCACTGGTTCCTGCAATGACGAACTTCTCATTTTTATATCTTTCCTTGATTATTTCATCTAAAAGGCTCCCGCCTATATATTTTACTATCTTAGATTGGTCGCCTCCACTGAACATTACGCAATTTGCCTTTTTCATCAATTCCAGATATTCTGGAGTTTCAGCATCTTCACGACTTCTTATATCCATGATATGGATATTTTCACAGCCCAGCTTATCGAAGGCTTCCCGATAATTCCTGCTCACTTCCACAGGAATACTCGAGGCGGTGGGAATCACAACAATCATTGCTTGTTTTCCTCCACTTTCCTTTAAAACTCGGGATAAAATACCTTCCTGAATATATTCTAGGGTATATCTTTCATTTTCCCCATTTCCTTTATCTTCATTTCCACCGATGGGGATTAAAATTCCTTTTACGCTCATGAATTAATTTAATTTGAAGACAAAAATACAGTAAATGTTATTGAAATTAATTATATATTTATCAAATCCGAAATTGAAAATTTAAACTACCACTTATGCGAATTAGGGAAATAAATGCCATGCGGGACCAAACTACTGGTCCATACGCCGTCATAAATTAATTGTCATGGTCTTGGACCTCGAAGAAATGGAAGATCTGCCTTCCAATAAAATTGAAGGTTTCAATGATAGGCTAAAAATTATGTTTCCCAGTATGTACAGTCATCGATGTTCCGTTGGCGAGCCTGGAGGATTTTTCCAAAGAGTAGAAGAAGGAACTTGGATGGGCCATGTAATCGAGCATATCGCCCTTGAAATCCAAACTTTGGCAGGCATGGACACAGGCTTCGGAAGAACTCGAGGCTATGGTGAAAAGGGAGTTTATAATGTTGTATTTAGCTATATGGAGGAAAATGTGGGCCGTTATGCCGCACAAGCCTCCGTTGATATTTGTAAAGCCCTGATTGCTGGAGATAATTACGATCTTGAAGCCGATATTCAGCGTATGCGAGAACTTCGTGAAAGCGAAAGACTTGGGCCAAGTACGGGCTCTATCGTGGAAGAGGCTGAAAGCAGAGGGATACCTTGGATACGTCTGAATAAATATTCACTTTGTCAACTTGGTTATGGGGCAAATCAAAAACGAATTCAAGCTACGGTTACTTCGGAGACGAGCAGCATTGGCGTAGAGCTTGCCTGCGATAAGGAGGATACCAAATTTCTTTTGGAACAAGCAGAGGTCATGGTTCCGCGTGGCGATATTATAGCCAGGGAAAGTAGTTTGGAAGAGGCATGTCGTTACGTCGGTTTTCCCTTGGTGGTAAAACCCATCGATGGGAATCATGGTCGCGGAATTACGGTCAACATAACAAATTATGAAGATGCCCTGGTTGCCTTTAGAGCAGCTAAGGAAGTTTCGCATAAAATTATTATCGAAAAATACATCACGGGTGAAGATTATCGTCTGCTGGTTATAAACAATGTTTTGGTCGCCGCTGCAAAACGTACTCCCGCTCACGTTATCGGCGATGGAAAATCGACCATTAAGGAATTAGTGGACAAAGAAAATAGCGATCCAAGAAGAGGCTATGGCCACGAAAATGTGCTGACCCAAATTACCATAAACAATCTTACGCGGACAATTTTGGAAGCCATTGGCTATACCGAAGATTCTGTTCCGTTGAAAGATGAAGTGGTTATTTTAAAAGATACCGCAAACCTGAGTACCGGGGGAACTGCTGAAGATGTAACCGATATTGTGCATCCTTCCAACGTTTCCATGGCCGAACGGATTTCAAAAATAATCGATCTTGATATCTGCGGAATCGACATAATGACTACAGATATCAGTAAACCTCTGGAAGAAACGGGAGGGGCCGTACTGGAAGTAAATGCCGGACCTGGTTTTAGGATGCACCTGGCGCCAACTAGTGGGTTGCCTCGAAATGTTGCTGCTCCTGTAGTGGATAAACTCTTTCCCAAACAAGGTGATACAGGAAGAATTCCTATCATTGCGGTTACAGGTACCAATGGAAAAACTACAACCACCCGATTGATTGCCCATATGGCAAAAATGAAAGGATATCGCGTAGGCTATACCACAAGTGATGGGGTTTATATCCAAAACAGATTGCTGATGAAGGGAGATTGTACCGGTCCGGCGAGTGCGGAATTCGTGCTAAAAGATCCCACCGTGAATTTTGCGGTTTTAGAATGTGCCAGAGGTGGATTACTTCGTGCCGGCCTCGGATTTAAAAAATGTGATGTGGGCATTGTCACCAACGTTGCTGCCGATCACTTGGGATTAAAAGGAATCCATACTATCGATCAATTGGCAAAAGTGAAAGGGGTAATTCCAGAAACCGTTCTGCCAAATGGTTATGCCATACTAAATGCAGATGACGATTTGGTATATGAAATGCGACGGGCCATAACCTGTAATCTTGCTCTGTTCTCTATGGATGAGGAAAATCCTCGAATTAAGGCACTTCAAAAGCTCGGAGGAATTACTGCAATTTATGAGAATGGATATGTTACCCTATGCCGTGGAACCTGGAAAATGCGGGTGATGAAAGCGGAAAATATTCCTTTGACCTATGGGGGAAAAGCACCTTTTATGATTCAGAATGTGCTTCCGGCTATTATTGCAGCAAACGTTAAAGGCATTAGCATTGAAGATATGAAAATGGCGTTGGAGAGCTTTATCCCATCCGCTTCGCAAACCCCTGGAAGATTAAATCTCTTCAAATTTGAAAACTTCAATATTTTATTGGATTACGCCCACAATCCTGCTGGAATGCGTGCTTTACAAAAATTCACCAATAACCTTGAAGCTACGGTAAAAGTAGGAATAATCGCGGGAGTTGGAGATAGAAGAGATGAGGATACAAGAGAACTGGGAAGTATCGCCGCCGAAATGTTTGACGAAATCATTATCCGTCAGGATAAGAATCTTCGTGGAAAATCGGAACAGGAGCTTATCCACATGTTGGATGAAGGGATCAAAATGAAGGATCCAAATAAAAAAACGACGATTATCCCATCTGAAAAGGAGGCGATTACCTACGCCATTAAAAATGCTAAAAAAGGTTCATTAATAATCTGTTGCAGCGATGTGATTCCGGATGCTTTGGAGCTTGTTATGCACTTTAAGGAACTTGAAAGCAAGGGTGAAATGGTTTTTGCGGAGTAGTATTTAGATTGAATGAAAATTGTTGCGATTGTTTTGGTAATTATGGGACTCTTGATTTTTTCCTGTAAAAATCGGGAATCCGAAAATTCTTCCACGGAACCATTAGAACTGTTTGATGAAGATGGGCCGGAAAACGATCCAGCGTTTGCCAAACTCTTGGACCGATTGGAAAATTATATTCTCACGGATTATCTAACGGAAAGGGATCTAAGAGTTATACCCAAAGACCAACGAAAATTCCAGTTATATCAAATCGACCTGAACAACGACGGAAAGCAAGAGATCTTATTAAATTTTGTCACGGACTACTTCTGTGGTTCGGGGGGATGCAATATGGTTTTGCTAGATGATGAATTACGACCCATTACTGAATTTACAGAAATGCAACCTCCAATATATGCCGAAGTTGAAATCGAAAACGGTTGGAAGGTTTTAAAGGTTCGTTCCAGTGGAAAATGGCGAAAACTTATATATGAAGATGGATCATATCCTTCAAATCCATCTCTTATTGGAGGTTCCGACAACCCTCCTTCAAAAGCAGCTACGATTCTTTTTGACAATGAAAATTCAGAAGTGAAAACCTATACTTTTTAAATTATGAATAAAGGGGGGTTTTCTTGGAATCGGTTGTTGGGCATCTCCCGCGCAAAATCCAACATTTCCCGAAAAATCGGAATTCCTTTGACCAAAAGTGGAAGGAATCAAAAAGTGGGAAGAATCGTTACCAAAGGTTGTTTGGGGATTTTGGCTGTTTTGAGTTTGCCTTTGTTTTTGATGGTTTTGGTAATTGTGTTCAAATTCTTGATTTAAAAATTGGCGCGCAAAGACGCTAAGGTGCTAAGGAAGGTGTTGTTAAAAATTAATGAACTCTGTGTCTGTGCCTTGCCCGTCCGCTAGGCGGGTCTGTAGCAAAAAAATAACCACGGAGGCACAAAGAGCACAGAGTTGTATCATCTTTTGAACCCAGACCTCATATATCTCTGCGTCCTCTGTGTCTTTGTGGTGCTAATGAGACGAAAGAACAACTTTCTTCCTCTTCATAATTCCAAAGAAAGCAATATATCCATAACAAGCTATAAGCAAGATGAGCGCGAGCTTAAATCCGATGTTATCCGTTAAAAATCCATACATCGGTGGGATGACGGCACCTCCTACAATCGCCATACACAATAATCCCGAAGCTTGGGGTTTTAAATCGCCCAGACCATCAATGGTCAAAGCGAAAATTGTTGGGAACATAATAGAGTTGAAAAGCCCTACTGCCAAAATGGACCACATTGCCGTTAGCCCATCCGTATTCATTGAGATCAGTAACATCAATACGGCCAAAAATGCAAATACCGAAAGAACTTTTGTCGGTTTAATAATTCGGGTTAAATATGCGCCGATAAAACGTCCAACCATAGCGCCACTCCAATAAAACACTATGAAAGCACCAACGATCGCTTTTGGGTCAATGGAGTTTAAATCGGTATTCAATAAACTTTGGGCAATATAATTCATAGTGGCGTTCTGTTGAATTATTGCCGAAAGATCCATACTCATAAAATAATTCACCAGATAACTGCCAATGGCAACTTCCGCACCTACGTAGACAAATATTCCCAGTGCACCCAACATTACAATTTTGTTTTTAAGAAGCTTCCCATATCCACCCACGGGACTTTTTTCCAAGATTTTAGGAAGTTTTATGAAGATGAACATAAGCGCCAACAAACCGATAAATCCCGCTATGTATAAAAATGGTGTTTGAACTGCAGAAGCTTCAGAAACGTAATAGGAACTTCGGTCGATATCGGTAAGAACAGAAATTTCTTCGGAAGATTTTATAGTGTCGCTCAAAAGAAATGATGCCCCGATCAAAGGAGCAATAGCAGTTCCCAAGGAATTGAATGCTTGGGAAAGATTTAAGCGACTGGAAGCACCATCCTCACTTCCCAACACAGAAACGTACGGATTGGCTGCAACTTGAAGCACAGTTATTCCACCCGCAAGTGTGAAGTATGCTACCAAGAATATCCAAAACACTCTTTCAGAAGCCGCCGGATAAAAAAGTAGGCAACCTACGGCCATAGTTACCAAACCGACGATAATTCCTTTTTGGTAACCAATTTTTGATAACAAAGCTCCAGCCGGAACCGATATAACAAAATACGCCAAAAAGAAAGCAAACTGTACCAAGCCAGCCTGAAAGTAACTTAGCTCGAAAACATCCCGCAATCTAGGTACGAGACTGTCCACCAAAACGGTGATAAATCCCCAAAGGAAAAATAGAACGGTAACAGTGATAAAGGCAGCGCGGAAGGATTTTTTTTCGGTCATAAGTAGTGTGTGTCTCGGTGCCCTCTGTGCCTCTGTGGTAAATCACCACGAATACACAGAGGGCACAGAGGGTTTAGTTCCTATCATAAAAATCGGAAGGAATATTCTCGTTTTTATCGTTCTGATATTCAGTTACTGAAAAACCATCATGAATGGAATAATATCCCGTTACGCCTTTCTTGTTTACGGCGATATATCCCACCTGGAAATCCTTATAATCTGGATTCTTTTTTATAATTCTACCAATAGCTTCTTCGCAAGCTTCCTGCGGACTTTTTCCTTGGCGCATTAACTCCACTATCAAAAAGCTTCCAACTGTTTTTAAAACTTCCTCACCCAAACCAGTGGCTGTTGCACCTCCAACCTCGTTGTCAATAAACAATCCTGACCCGATTATTGGGGAATCTCCCACACGTCCGGCCATTTTATAGGCCAATCCGCTGGTAGTACATCCGCCGGCAATATCACCATTTTTATCGATCGCCAGCATCCCGATGGTATCGTGATTTTCGATGTTGATAATGGGTTTGTATTTGGATGTCTTTTTCCATTCTTCCCAATCTTTTTTAGATTTTTCTGTGAGTAAATCTATAGGCTCAAAACCTTCCGAAATTGCGAATTGTTCTGCGCCTTTCCCAGCTAAGATCACATGCGGTGTGTCTTCCATTACCTTTCGGGCAACGGAAATAGGATGAAGAATGTTTTGAAGATAAACCACCGCGCCATAATTTCCTTTGCTGTCCATAATACAGGCATCCAGCGTTACATTTCCGTCTCTGTCAGGCAAACCCCCGATCCCAACCGATTTCCCTTCGGCGTTTGCTTCTTCAACTCTGCAGCCCTGTTCCACCGCATCAAGGGCTGATTTTCCTTCTTGCAAAGTTTTCCAGGCTGCCTCGGTGCTCTCTTTGACGTCCCACGTGGCTATTACCAGAGGAATTCGACCGAGAGCAAAATATTCCAGAGGATCTTCATCTTGCACAATAAGCTTGTTTGGTTCAGAAGCGAACACAGTACTGCCTACAGCAATTCCCAAAGTGGAAAGTGAGGCGTTTTGAATAAATTTTCGACGTTTCATATACGTGGTTTCTAGTTTCGAGTTCGTGGTTTCAGTTTAAAATAAATTTACTTTGTTTTCAAACCTAATAGGTTTTCCTCCTTCGAAAAAGCTCCGGCGGACTAGTTGAAAGCTGTTAGGTTTAGTTCCAGTCCGGGAGTTTTAATTAAAGGTTTTGTCGTGGTTCAAAAAGTCTTGTTTCCCTTAAGTCTTGTTTCACTTAACTGCTATCTCATCCACAAAAAGCCAAGCTTTTCCACCATATCCAAGATGTCCCTTCGGTAAATCGCCTAGGTTTTTTGCTTGGATTTTTATGTATTGCACATCTTTATTGATGTCGAATGTAATAGTTTCTATTTCCACTTCTTCCGTAGGTTTTGTCGCGTCTATTTTTTGGGTGTTCAGTTCGGTGAAATCTTTTCCATCTTTTGAAACCCAGCAGGTAACTTCCGTTGGATAAAAAATCCACGAACGTTGATCCTGCAGAAAGTTGACTATTACCGTTTTCACTTCTTTTTTCGAGCCTAAATTAACCGTTGCTTTTAAGTCCAAATCGTGATAGCCTTGCCAAGTTCCGGTGCGGAAATCATTAGCTCCGTGGATGCCATCTATTAAGGCATTGGGGCCACCACCGTTATATTGGTTGGCATATTCCGTTTCGAGTGTGATGCTGAGGTTGGGATCAATTTTATAAAAATGAGTGGTAATAATCGGACTCTTTTTTCCATTTTTTTCAGAATAGGTTTTCAGAACTGTTTCCTTAGAAAGCGTGAAAGCTTTGTTGTATTTTTTGAATTCTGAGTTATTCAAAGAATAATAGATTTCCGGATCTCCAACCGCGACTTCCAGAGAAATTTCAGTATTGTTCTTAAAGGCTACTTCGTCTTTTGAAATAAACGGTGCTAGTACAATAATGTTTTCGGTTATTTCGGTTTTGGGAATCTGATCATCTTGTGTTGCCCATGTTGAAGGCTGATCTGTCATATTTAAAACCAATTTTCCGCCATCCATAACCTCATTATGGTATATAAAGCTTCTGTTTAAGGGTTTCCCATTCAAGTTCGCCGATGCGATATAAATGTTTTTATCAGAAATGTTTTTGGCATTTACTTCGAAAGTTTTTCCGTTTTCAAGGTTTATTATGCTGCTTTCAAACAATGGTGTTCCTATAACATATTCATTGCTTGCCGGAGTTACCGGATAAAAACCCATTGCACTGAAAATATACCAAGCGCTCATTTGTCCGCAATCCTCATTTCCTGAAATTCCGTCGGGAGCATTGTGATATTGGGTAGTTAAAATTTCGTGGACGCGTTCCTGGGTTTTAGCAGGTTGATTTACAAAATTATATAGATAGGCCATATGGTGACTCGGTTCATTTCCGTGGGCGTACTGGCCTATTAGACCGGTAATGTCCACTTGTTGACGACCTGAAGTTTCTGTTTCTGCAGTAAAGAGTTTGTCCAGTTGGGTTTCAAATTGTTTTTTTCCACCCATCAAATTAATAAGTCCCGAAAGATCTTGAGGTGCGTAAAAACTGTATTGCCACGAATTGGCTTCGGTATAATTGAAGTTGACTTCATAAGGATCAAAAGGCGCAAACCAAGTATTTCGGAAGCGGCCTCGCATAAACTTCGTTGCGGGATCGTAAACATTTTTATAATACTGAGCTCTTTCGGTATAGAGTTTATAATCTTCCATCTTGCCCAATTCCTTTGCCATTTCAGCAATTGTCCAATCATCGTAGGCATATTCCAAAGTCTTTGAAACCGATTCGCTTTCATCTTCCACGGGAATAAAACCAAACTCTTTATAGCTTTTCAGACCTAATTTATCCTGTGTGGCGCTATGTTTCATGGCTTCGTAAGCTTTTTCAACGTCGTAACCCCGAATTCCTTTTAAGTAAGCATCGGCAATTACGGGAACAGCGTGATAGCCAATCATGCAATGTGTGTAGTTGCCCGCCAAAGGCCAAATAGGAAGTATTCCGCCCTCATCATATTTTGCCAAAAGCGATTTTATAAATTCGTCAGTGCGTTCTTGTTCAATGATCGTGTAGAGTGGATGTGCCGCGCGATATGTATCCCAAAGTGAGAATACAGTGTAGTTTGTAAAATCATCGGTGTGGTGGACTTTTAAATCCATTCCGCGATAACGCCCATCAACATCTTGGTAAATATTAGGCGCAATCATGGTATGATAAAGCGCAGTGTAGAAAACGGTTTTTCTGTCTTGATATTCTCGGTTGCTGAGCGAAGCCAAAGCATCGATTTTGATTTTTTCGAGTTGTTTCTCCCAAGTTTCCTCAGCAAAAGTTTTAACCTGTTCAAAGGATTTATCCCCGATTTCTGTTTGCAAATTCTTCTTTGCGCCAGCTTCATCGACTGCAGAAATTCCCACTTTTACTTCAATCATGTTTCCTTCAGAAGCCTCAAATACAAAAGCAGCTTTATATTTATTCTCCTCTGAATTCGTATAATATTGCACTTCTTTATAAGGTTTTGAAAATTGGATATTGTAAAACAACATCTGATTTTCTGCCCAAGCCCTGGAATGTCGATGTCCAGAAATTTCGGTTTTTGATTTTGCATCTATCTCGGCACTCAATACTTGATCTCTGTGTTCCAGATCCAAGATTATAATCTGTTTGGAATTCTTCGGAAAAGTATAACGATGGATTCCACTTCTTTCTGAAACCGTGAGTTCCACCTCAATATTTGTTTCATCCAGAAGAACTTTATAATATCCGGGAGAAGCACTTTCATTTTCATGTGAAAAATGGGCGCGATATCCTTCTTGAGCCTGTGCTGAGCCTGTCGAAGCATCCGCACCATTATTGAAGATTACGGAATTGGTCGGCATCAAAAGCACATCGCCATAATCACTAACCCCTGTTCCACTGAGGTGAGTGTGCGAAAAACCATAGATGTACTCATCGCTATAATGATATCCGCTGCAGCCATCCCAACCTTCCAAGCGGGTGTCCGGGCTCAACTGCATCATGCCAAAAGGCATTGTCGCTCCTGGATAGGTATGACCATGACCGGCAGTGCCAATGAAGGGATTGACGTAGGAAATAAGATTTTTTCCTGTTTGATTCTCCTGTGAAAAAATGGGAAATGAAGGAAGAATTGAAATTGTAATCAATAAAGCTAGACTAACAAAAGGTTGTTTCTTCATAGTGGGGATAAATAGGTTGGAAAGATACTAAAACCGTTAAATATAAGTAAATGGTAATCTGCTTAATTTCGAACTCACTAACTTTGGGGATTATCTTTTCTATGCGCTGGATTCTATTTTTTGCTGTTTACATTTTAGTTGAAATTTATGCCTTTCAGGCGGTTCGGACTCTTACCCGAAATTCCTGGATTCACTGGCTATATGCCCTTATTTCCTTTTCCATTCTTGTGGCTTTGGTTTATGAATTTTATACTCTCGGCGCAGGCAAGGTTTTGGGAATAAGGGCCATGTATGTTTTCGGGATCTTTCTCACTTTTTTTGTTCCCAAATTGATCATTATCATCTTTATGTTCGGAGAGGATATCGGTCGTTTTTTCCTCGGAATATTTATGAAGGTAGCTGGAAGTACAGATACCCCATTTATGGGTTCGCGAAGAAAATTTGTAAGTACAATAGCTCTAGGGATTGCCGCTCTTCCCTTCGCATCCCTACTTTATGGGATGATCCAGGGAAAATACAATTATAGGGTTTTAAAATATGCCTTGGAATTTGATGACCTTCCCGATGCTTTTGATGGATATACCATTACCCAATTGAGCGATATACATTGTGGCAGTTTTGACAATCGGCATAAAGTGGAATACGCAATAAATCTTGCTAATGAACAGAAAAGTGATGTAATCCTTTTTACTGGCGATTTGGTCAATAATTTAGCCGATGAACTTAACAATTGGAAAGGTTTATTTGCAACTTTAAAAGCCAAGGATGGAGTTTTTTCTGTTTTGGGAAATCACGACTATGGCGATTATGTAAAATGGAACAGCAGTCAGGAAAAAGCTCAAAATCTTCAAAAATTAAAGGATATCCAAAAGGAGATGGGCTGGGACTTGCTATTGAATGAAAATCGTTATCTAGAGAGAAATGGAGAGAAAATAGCATTGGTAGGCGTAGAAAACTGGGGCGATCACGGTTTCATTAAAGCAGGTGATCTTGATAAGGCAAGTGAAGGGATTTCAGATTCCGATTTCAAGATTTTATTGAGTCATGACCCATCGCACTGGCAGGAAAAAGTAAAGACAGATCCGCGAAACTTTCACCTTACGTTAAGCGGTCATACCCACGGAATGCAGTTTGGCGTGGAGATTCCTGGAATAGTGAAATGGAGCCCAATCCAGTATAGGTATAAAAATTGGGCCGGGATTTATGAAGAATTTGGAAGATATCTCAACGTAAACCGTGGTTTTGGCTACCTGGGTTATCCCGGAAGGTTTGGGATTTGGCCCGAGATTACTGTTATTCAACTTAAAAAGAGACAGCATACTGTATAATTTTCCAGAAATGTTATATTTGTATACTGTTGATTACCTAAATACCACAGGCGTATGTCAAAATTTGGAGAATTAATTGATACCCGTGTTCCCGTTTTGTTGGATTTTTATTCTGACAGCGATGAAGTTTGCACGTCGATGAATCCTGTGCTTCGCGAAGTTGCCGCTACTCTTGGTGAAAAGGCAAGGGTGATAAAAATAGACGTGGATAAAAATAAGGAACTTGCTGAAGCCTTGCGGGTCCGAGATCTTCCCACCTTGATTATCTACAAAAATGGCGAAATGAAATGGCGTCAAAGCGGAGAACAGGACGCCAATACATTGGTGGACCTGGTCAATGAATATGTTTAGATTAATTATGAATTCTGAAATTCTGAATTCAGAATTGAAGCACATTTCCATCCTTTTTCCAAAATAAATTCCAACGTTTTCGGTAACACATACCGAAGGTTTTTTTCTGCTTTCAGACTATCGTGAAATACGACTATACTTCCCGGCTTGAGATTTTTTAGAACATTTTGAAGAGATTTTTCTTCGGAAATATCTGCGTCATAATCGTAACTGATAATATCCCACATTACTATTTTGAAACCTAATTTCTTCAGTGCTTTGGCTTGTCTTGAAGTGATTCTGCCGTAGGGAGGCCGAAAGAGGGATTTATGATTTACGATTGACGTCCCGATTGCTATCGGGATACGATTTTCCGTGTCATCCGTTATCCCTCTTCCAGCATCAAGCATCCCTTCATTGCATTTCAAAACATTCTCAACATATTCCGAAGTAGGAGTTTTCCAGCCGTTTAAATGGTTGAAAGTGTGATTGCCCACGGAATGACCTTCAGTAAGTATTCTTTGAAAAATTTCAGGATTCTTTTGAATATTATCTCCAATGCAAAAAAAAGTGGCTTTTGCTTTGTGCTTTTTTAATTCATCAAGTACCCAAGGTGTGATTTCGGGAATTGATCCGTCATCAAAAGTGAGATAAACAGAATCCTTTTCATTTGGAAATGCCCAAATTCGTTCAGGGAATAACCACTGAATGAATTTGGGCATTTTAACTATCTGCAATTTCACTCCTAATCGATTACAGGCGTTTCCTCCTTTTTCACTGGTTCCTGTTCTATCTTGTCAAAAAGAGTAGAGTCCAATTGCATTTCAATAGAAGAGTCTTTAGGAATATCCCTATTAACATCCATTTCTTCATCTGGAGAATAGAAATGACGGAACATCTTTAAATAATCATTGAACTTTTTCGCCTCGGCACGACCAAACTCTTCATCATCGTAAATCACGGCGATTTTCACCAAACTTCGATAGCGCTCCATATCACTGATAATATCTTGGGCGATATTTCGCTGTCTGCTGAACTTAAGACTGTTGTAATAAATAAGATGTTCCTGGTACATTTTGGTGACTTCCTCATATACTTTTCTTGCCTTTTCAGGTTTGTCCAATTCGTAATAACCCAAAACGTATGGTTCCAACAGAGAATAGTATTCGAAATATTTCACTGGCATTTTTTCCATTGCCAAATCGAGGATTTTTTCGGCTTTTTCATTCTCTCCTTCATTGATAAGAGCTTCGGCCAAACGGGCGAGATTGCTTCTATAGGTTATTCCGTTTTTGCGTGTTTCTGTGTCGTGGTAAATGTCTGGGCTACCATTGTTGCCCCAATCCCAATTCATTACGATATCGTACATTTTGTCCGTATCGATTCTACCCATATCAAACGGATTGTTCTTGCTAAGAGGAGTTTTTATTGGGACCAGCTTATAAACCACACCATCAAGTTGTAGATAATCTTTCATCCAGAGATAATCATCATCCCCAAAACTACCGCCACTGAAATAAATGGGGCGTTCCCAATTATTATTGGCGATAATATCCAACATCATCATTCGGTTTTTATAAATGATATCGCTCTTCAATGTTATATAAATATCGCTAACGATTTTGTCTGCATCCTTTGGATCGACAATTCCGTTTTTCAATACGGTTTCTTTATCCACCGGAATACGAATCACCTTTGAAGGAAAAGTGTTTGCAATCTGCCCACTCGGAAGTTCTATTTGTGTGGCTGGAGTATCATTGGCTACGAAATTCATCCACGTCTTAATGTCCACGGTATCTTTTGAGGTTTTTTGATACACTAAAAAGTCACGGGTACCCCATCGGTATTTGTCGTGTGTCAACTGTGATGGAATTGGATCGCTAGTGAAGGCTTTTTTCTTCATATCGTCTATGTACCAGTCAGTTTGGAAGAGACTGGTATTCACAATTCGAACATCTTGACGATATCCTTCCACGTTTTGAGCGTACCAAAGCGCAAAAGTATCGTTGTCGCCAATGGTGAACAATATTCCATTTTCATCACAGGAATCGAGATACATTTTTCCCATAGATTGAGCTGTATATCTGTTGCTTCGGTCGTGATCGTCCCAGTTTTGTGTGGCCAAAAGAATGGGGGCCGCGAATGCAGTTGCTATTAAGACTATTGGTAGCGCTACTTTCGGTTTTAAATAATTCTTCATCAAATCGAAAAGAGCATAGACGCCATAACCAATCCACATTGCGAATACATAGAAGCTTCCTACTAAAGCGTAATCCCGTTCTCGTGGTTCAAAAGGTCTTTCATTTAGGTAAACTTTTAAGGCAAGTCCCGTAAAAAGGAAAAATACCAGCAATACCCAAAAGCTTTTTTTGTCGTTTTTATAATGAAAGACCAAGCCAATAATTCCAAGAATCAGCGGAAGGAAGAAGTAGGTATTCCTAGCTTTGTTGTTTTTCATATCGCTCGGCAGATGGTCCTGATTTCCGAGTCGGAGTTCGTCGATAAACTTTATACCACTTATCCAGTTGCCGTGCAGATCGTCATATCGTCCTTGAATATCGTCCTGTCTGCCCGTAAAATTCCACATAAAGTAACGCCAATACATATAGCCGAATTGGAATTCGAACATAAACTTCATGTTCTGAAAAAATGTAGGTCTTTGGATATTTAAGTATTGGCCGAAATTCTTAAGGAATTTATCGTAATCAGCTGTATCCACCAGTCCTTGTCTATAAGCCTGTTTGAATTTGTTGACCTCCTCCACCAATCTAGGTTCATCCAGATATTCACTTTTCACAGAAAACTCCAAACCGCCGGTAAATTCCATATAATTGGCACTGTGCTCCGTGCTCCACATTCTAGGCAGAAAACCTTTTTGGGCATTCTCGGTATTTTGACTGGCATTTTTATAATTGTTTACAATCACATATTTGCCGGTAGCCTCGTCTTTTTCGTAGTTGGGCTTATCATCCTTATAAGGATCATCCTCGTCCAGACCCACATACGATTCAGTGAAATTAGGCCCATAGAGAAGATGGGTTTCCGGATATTGTTCGCGATTGTAATAAGCCAATAGTTCACGAGCGTTATCGGGATTGTTCTCATTAATAACAGTTCCAGCATTGGCGCGAATAGGGAGCATCAACCAACTTGAAAATCCGATAAAAATAAACAAGATACAAAGGACAAGCGTGTTGAGTTTTACGTAATCTTTTCTTCTGGTATAACGCAACAGGTAATAAAAAGCGCCGATGAAAATAAGTCCGGCGATAATAGTTCCACTATTGAAAGGAAGTCCGATTGTATTGATAAAAAACACCTCAGATGCACTAAAGAATTTCATCGACATCGGCAATAAGAAGATGAAGATGAAAAGGAGAATGGCAACCGTAACAAAGTTGGCAACGATAAAGTTTTTTACCGTAACGGTTTCTGTGTGCTTAAAGAAATATAAAAATCCGATTGCCGGAATGGTCAACAAAGCCATAAAGTGGACCCCGAAAGAAAGTCCTATAATAAATGCAATGAGTACGGCCCATCGATTTCCTCGCGGCTCGAACATTTCGCGTTCCCAGCGTAGGGCACTATAGAACAAAATAGCCATTAAACAGGCCGCCATTGCGTAAACTTCTGCTTCCACGGCATTGAACCAAAAACTATCCGTAAACGAAAAAGCCAAGGCTCCAATGGCTGAACTTCCCAAAATCGCCATTGCACTGGTTTTGTTGATTTCCTGATGTTTTGAAATCATGTTTGTCAGCAAGATGGAAAGTGACCAGAACATAAACAAGATGGTAAATGCACTGGCAAATACGGACATTAGGTTTACGGCAAGCGCAATATAAGTTGGATTTGGGGCGAAAATGGAGAAAACCGCACCAATCAATTGGTAAAGGGGTGCTCCTGGAGGGTGGCCAACTTCCAGATTACTGGAAGTAGTTATATATTCACCCGCATCCCAGAAACTGGCAGTTGGTTCTACTGTCAGCCAATAGGTTGTCAATGCAATTGCAAAGACCAGCCAGCCGGTGATTTTATTCCATTTGGTAAAATTAAAGGACCCCATAAGCTCGTAAAAATTTTGTTGCTGCGAATTTAGCAATAATATGCATACTGCGAAGTATCTAATACGTGGTAACGCACAATCAGTTACGATATTTTTTTGAACTGAATTTAAGGCAAAGGAAACCAAAGCTCTTTTTTATGTAAAAATATTTGTACAAGCCAAAGTTTATATTAATTTTGCACCGCAATATGCAATTGGCCCATGGTGTAACTGGCAACACGTCTGGTTTTGGTCCAGAAGAGTCTAGGTTCGAGCCCTAGTGGGCCAACTTGAAAACCTCAATCTTAATTGGTTGAGGTTTTTAATTTTCGCCTAATTTTCCATTTGGTTTCGATATGTTGGCCCACGTGACCGTGAGGGGTGCTGGTATAAAAAGCGACAGGTTTTTTATATCCGTACCGCTCCCCCTTCTTCTTTCTCGATCTTGAAAGAGGTTGGGATTTTTAATTTGAAGATTTTGGGCGAGAAGCGCCGTGTTGAGAAGAGTCGAAGTGTTCATCCTGCGCTTTTCGACGATGGCTCAATTTACACTGTGTCGAGGTAGTTCTAGTAGACCAACTTTTAAAACCTGTGCTTATCTATTCACCTGATAATCCTTGAACATCTTTACAACTCTCATCTCCCAAGAAAAATATTGGATTTCATCTTAACTAGAAATCTTCAATTATGTCTCAATCCAATATTCTACCTTCAAGTTGTTTATCCAATTTGACTTTGTTAAAAAAGAGACATTGATAACCTTTTTAACTAATATAAAAAGGCCTTGTGTCCCTGAATATATATTTTTGTCGAGAATGAGCTCTTTTTGCTTTGAAACACTAGAATAAACAGGAATTTTTGGATGTTGGAAATTGAAAAATATAGATTTTATCCAATATTTTTTGATGCCTATTAATGGGAGCTTTCGACCAACCAAAAGCTATAAAAGCGAGTATTAACCATTATTAATTAGAAGTCAGAATATGCGACACAAACGATTAAAACTATGTGCAGTATTTTTGTTAGGACTGGGACTAACGGGATTGCAGGCACAAGAAAACATTAACGCCACCGGTGGCGATGCCTCTGGCAGCGGAGGTTCGGCGAGTTATTCCGTTGGCCAGATTGCCTACACCACAAACTCGGGATCAACGGGTTCGGTGGCACAAGGAGTGCAACATGCATTCGAAATCTATTCACTTGGAATTGAGGATATAAAAGGCATAAATATTTCAATTGCCGCCTATCCCAATCCTACAGCCGATTATCTTACATTGGATATTAAAGACCTAGATCTTTCGTCCGTTACTTTTCAATTGTTCGATATCCACGGGAGGCTTTTACAAAACCAAAAGATTACAGAAAATTACACAAGAATTGTTACAGGTAATCTTCCTGTTGCTACCTATTTTGTAAAAGTAAGGAAGGGCGAAAAAGAATTAAAAAGCTTTAAAATAATCAAAAACTAAAAATCAGTAAACATTAAATCCCCACAAACCATGAAAATAAAAAACTATTCTTTAAAAGCTGCGTTTATCTTCGCATTAACGCTACTCATCAACTCCTCCTTATGGGCTCAAACCCCCGATAAAATGAGCTATCAGGCCGTAATTCGCGATAGCGATGACGTTTTGGTAACCAACACGCAGGTTGGAATGCAGATTAGCATTTTAGAAGGTTCCGCAAACGGCACAGTAGTTTACAGCGAAACCCAAACGCCTACCACCAATGTCAATGGCTTGGTAAGTATTGAAATAGGTGGTGGAACTGGTTTTGACAACATTGACTGGGCAAGCAATACATATTTTATAAAAACAGAAACCGATCCCAGCGGTGGAACAGACTATAGCATTAGCGGTACAAGCCAATTGCTAAGCGTACCTTATGCTTTACATGCCAAAACGGTTGATGCAATCCCTGCAGGCACCGTAGCGGGTGAAATGTTGTATTGGAATGGTACAGGATGGGTAGTCGTTACGGCCGGAAATCAGGGAGATGTTCTAACCTTTATTAACAATACTCCTACCTGGGCCGAAAGTGGAGCTGGATCCCAATTGCCCGGCGCATTTACAGCTACTGCAGCTACTGACATTACCCAGGAAAGCTTTGTTGCCAATTGGACAGCAAGTGCAAGAGCAACTACTTATTTTTTAGATGTAAACACTTCATCCGATTTTACCGGTACCTGGATATATAACAACCAAGAGGTTGGCGATGTATTAAGCTATACCGTTAGTGGATTGACTTGTGGAACTAGCTATTCCTATAGGGTAAGGGCCAGCAATAGTTTTGGCACGAGTGTTAACTCTAATGTTATTACCCTTGAGACAAGTGATTGCGGAGGTGGTGTTGGCACCGTAGTAAATCCAACTACTGGAAAAACATGGCTGGATAGGAATTTGGGAGCCTCACAGGTTGCAACCTCAAGTACCGATGCCGATGCTTATGGCGATTTATACCAATGGGGATGAGGAACTGATGGACATGAAAAACGAACATCGGCCATAACCACTACTCTTAGCAGTAGTGACACGCCAGGACATGGTGATTTTATAATCAATCCCAATAGCCCATTTGACTGGCGCGTTCCGCAAAATGATAACCTTTGGCAAGGGGTGAATGGTATCAATAATCCTTGCCCTGCTGGATATCGTTTGCCAACGGAAGCAGAGTGGGAGTCGGAACGCACAAGCTGGAGCAGTAACAATGCTGCCGGTGCATTTGGCTCTCCACTTAAGTTACCCGTGGCCGGTCAACGTACATATATGGATGGCTCATTCTCCGGTGTGGGTTCCAGTGGCAACTATTGGTCAAGTACCTTATCCAACGAAGCAGGAGGTATCTATTCTCGTTTCCTTTCTTTCAGAACCACTGCCTATGTGATTAGCAGCCACCGCGCAACCGGTGACAGTGTGCGTTGTATTCAGGATTAATAAGTTTAAAATTTGAAAGCGGAAAGTTTATAAGGTTAATGCTTTATAAACTTTCTGTTTTTTTTCATAGTTGTCCGATAAAAGCATTATTAATCCTGAAATCCCATACCACATCTAGTCCGCTGCGGCGGACTTGGAATTTGATGGGATTCTATTTTCCTACCCATATTTAATGCCTAACGGCATACTTTCCGCTGTCGCGGACAAAATATTGGTAGTCAAGGCAATACAATTAAGATAATGTCCGCCGCGACGGACATCATATGATTCTTAACCGGATAATACTGTTTTTTTTTTTTAATTAAAACTGACTTTAAATTTGGCATGGATTGCTAAGGAAAACCTATAAATTTGAAGCAGTATTTCAAGCCAGGTTTATTCAAACTTGTAAATTTTTCATCGTATGAATTTTAAAAACATTTTTAAACTTCTTCCTTTTTTTCTTCTTTCACTTAAGGTCTTTGCCCAATATAATATTAAGGGAAGTTTTCCTCCTTTGGCAGGGCAAAACGTGAAAGTAGTAGGTTTTGAGGATTTTGGTGTTTACACCATCGATAGTACCACGGTTTCGAAAGAAGGCAAATTCACCTTGGGTTTTGGCAAGAAGGATTTGGGAATGGGTTACCTTTCTGCAGCAGACAATAAGGCCTATTTTGTAGTGCTTGAGAAGGAAGATATTCAACTAAAAGGCAATCTTCTAAGTACACCACAAAATGTTTCTGTTCTGTCGGGCAAGGAAAATCAATTATTTGCCCAATATGCTTCGGAACATCCACGCCGGGAACAAGCACTGAGTGCGTGGGATTATTTGGCCAAAATCTATACACAGGATTCCCTGTTTGCAAAACATAATCTACCCCGCAAAGCAATAGAAAATGAAATACAACGCATAGAAACAGCGGATAGCTTGTTTTTAGCAGGTTTAGACCGCAACTCGTATGTAAGCTGGTATTTGCCTTTGCGCAAATTGGTCAGTTCGGTGTCGAACGTGGCCCAATATCAGACCGATAAAATTCCCGCTACAATAAAAGCATTTAGGGAATTGGATTATGCCGATGCCAGACTTTATAAAAGTGGATTGTTAAGGGAAACTCTCGAAAGTCAATTTTGGTTAATTGAAAATAGTGGGAATTCATTGGATGAGGTTTATGCCGAAATGAAAACCTCTATCGATTATATAATTGACGACCTATCCAATGACCCTGAAAAGCTAAATAAAATAACAAGCTTTCTATTCAAATTGTTTGAGAAGCGTAGCTTATTTAAAGCTTCGGAATATCTGGCCCTAAAGGTTTTGAATCAGGAACATTGCATCATTGACGAAGATCTTGCTTCGCAATTGGAAAGTTATCGCACTATGAAAGTTGGGAAAACAGTACCAGATTTTGAATTTAGCGGTGATGTTTTTGCTCCCGGTTATCCGTCTTCAAAATCTCCTAAAAAACTGTCCGACATAAATAGCGAGTATACCATCCTGGTTTTTGGAGCGAGTTGGTGTCCCGCTTGCGCACCTGAACTTATGCAAATTGCCAAGCTTTATGAGGAATGGAAAAAAAATGGGGTAGAGGTTGTTTTTGTTTCTTTGGATGAAGATAAGGAAACCTTTAAAAAATTTGTTACTCCTTTTCCATTCATCAGCACCAGCGATTATAAAAAGTGGGATAGTCCTATTGTTAAAGACTATTACGTGTTTGCAACTCCTACTATCTTTTTGTTGGACAATAAACGTCAAATCGTGCTTCGTCCCAATTCCGCCGAACAAGCAGATTCTTGGATTGATTGGTATTTGGTACAGGGAAATAAATAAACTCGAAATAAAAATCGGAAGGAAGGATTTCCCGCGGATTACGCTGATTTTCGCAGAATTTGCCATTAGATAATTTATATAAGGTTCCTAAAATGTCACTATTTTTTGCCTTATGATATTTTGCGGGCCATCAATAAATATTTTTTTTAAATTCCAAAAGATCTGCGAATATCTGCGAGATCAGCGGGAACAAAACTCTGGGGGAAAGATTTCCCGCGGATTACGCTGATTTCGCAGAATTTGCTATTAGAGACTTCATACAAAAGTTCCTAAAATGTTACTCTTAACAGCTTTATGATATTTTGCGGGGAATCAATAAATATTTTCTCTAAATTCGATGTGGTCGAACTTTTAATTGATTCCCAATGAAAAAAAATCTTCTTCTTTTCCTATTTTTTGGTCTTTTGGCAACTATATCTTTTGCCCAAAATTTTGATAATGCTAAACTGGATGCGTATTTTGATGCTCTTGAAACGCACAATAAGTTTATGGGAAGTGTTGCCGTTTCGCAAGATGGTAAGATAATTTATACCAGATCCGTTGGTTTTGCTGATGTTGAAAATAAAGTAAAAGCCAATGAAAATACGAAATATCGAATTGGTTCCATTTCAAAAACCTTCACGGCTGTTTTGGTATTTAAAGGAGTAGAAGCGGGCAAAATCGATTTGGACCAAACAATCGATAAATTCTTTCCTGCATTTCCGAAGGGAGACAAAATCACAGTACAACAGTTGCTTTATCACCGAAGTGGAATCCATAATTTCACCAGTGATGCAGATTATCTGACTTGGAACACAAGTCCGAAAACTGAAAACGAGATGATGGATATAATCATAAAAGGTGGAAGTGATTTTGAGCCGGATAGCCAATCTGAATATAGCAATTCAAATTATGTGCTTCTTTCCTTTATTCTTGAAAAAACATTTAAAAAACAATATTCCGAAATCCTAAAGGCATATATAACCAAGCCCTTAAATCTTAAAAACACTTATTTCGGTGGTGAAATCGACGTTAAGAAAAACGAGAGTAAATCGTATAAATGGCTGGGAGAATGGAAGCTGGAGCCAGAAACTGATATTTCGGTGCCACTCGGTGCTGGAGGTATCGTTTCCACTCCCACTGACTTGGTTAAATTCAGTGATGCACTGTTTGCCGGAAAAGTTGTGAGGGAAGAAAGCCTGAAACAAATGGAAAATATAAAGGAACATTATGGAATGGGACTTTTTCAATTTCCGTTTGGAAATAGACAAGGCTTCGGACACACTGGTGGTATCGACGGATTTACCTCTGTATTCATTCACTTTCCCGATGGAAATGTTTCGTATGCTCTGACTTCAAACGGCACTAACTTTAATAATAACGATATTTCCATTGCCGTTTTAAGCGCGGTGTATAACGTGCCTTATGAAATTCCGGAATTGATCGATATTACACTTACTTCGGAAGATTTAGATAAATATTTGGGGGTTTATTCTTCTGCCGAAATACCGTTGAAAATCACCATTACAAAGGAAAATTCGACTTTAATTGCCCAAGCAACCGGACAGCCCTCTTTTCCACTTGAGCCCACCGAAAAGGACAAATTTAAATTTGATGCTGCCGGTGTTGTTTTAGAATTTAATCCTTCGGAACATATAATGGTGCTCAAACAGGGTGGAGGTATTTTTACTTTTAAAAGGGAATAACTATTGGGGTTTTTCTTTTCTGAATATTGAATTCATTTTTATTAATTTTTGGATTTCGATAGAACTAATATTGGAGATTTTCGTTCAATGAAGGAACAGGGATATTTCCATCAAACAAACCAAATAATATTCCTATTTTTGCGCTCGCTTTGAGAACTTTAAGGAAATGGACTTCTTTTTCCTATTACAGCTGAGGTATAATTCATTAGGATTTAAAATTAAATGAATACAGTTCTTCAGAAGTTAATTGGAGCAGAGCAAATTATAGAAATTAAAATGAGCCTAAAGAAAGCCACCGCAATTATCCTTCTGATTTTATTGATAGACCAAGTGTCGAAAATCTATATCAAGACCCATTTTATGTTGGGAGAAGAAATTCGGGTTTTCGATTGGTTTCGAATACTTTTCGTTGAAAATGAGGGAATGGCTTGGGGTGCAAAAATTCCCGGAACTTATGGGAAACTTATTCTAACACTTTTTAGGATCGCAGCCATAGGTGGAATTGGATATTGGTTGTGGGATTCCATCAAAAGAAAATCCTCCCGAATTTTGATTTTCTGTATTGCCTTTATTTTCGCGGGTGCCTTGGGAAATATCATTGATTCCGTTTTCTATGGTATTATATTTAACGATAGCCACAGGCAGGTGGCCACTCTGTTTCCGGAAGCAGGTGGATACGGAACGTTGTTCCATGGAAAAGTGGTAGATATGCTATATTTCCCCTTATATAATGGAACTTTGCCGGAATGGATCCCGATATGGGGCGGAAAATACTTCACATTTTTTGATCCGGTTTTTAACGTAGCCGATTCTGCAATCAGCGTTGGGGTGGTTCTATTGTTGATCTTCAATAAAAAAGCGTTTCCGAAGAAATAAAAATCGGAATCAAAACTTCTTATTGGTAATAGGAATAAACCAATCTTTCCTGTATTTCTTATCGCATATTTTAACTTGGGGGCGCAAGGAGATTGAAGGGGAAAAATGGAAGATTCCGAAGTACCCAATATAGAATTGCCAATCCAAAAAAACCGAAAATAAAGAGTTTGCTGTAAAAAAGCATAAATCGATAACTCGTGCCGAATATCCAGTTGATGATCGTGATTCCCAATCCATATATCAAAATTGGCAATGTCAATACCATTAATGGATTGAACCGAAATGCTCCACTAATATTGCCGTGCAGCAAAAGGTGAATGGCACGTTGCGAACCGCAACCCGGGCAGTAAAATCCCGAAACATAATACATTGGGCAGGGCAGAAAAAAACCTTTGGTAGGATTAAAAAAATAATAAATAAGAAAAAAGCCCCCAAACAAAATTGAAATGAGGGCTATTTTCAAAAGTTTAGTAATATTCTGAGAAAGCTCCACCGAATCCAATAACTACAAAAAATAGAACGTAAAGCACCCAAATTATGACGGCGATCGCAGCGCCCCAGATAGCCCATTTTTTGGCATCATCTGCGGCTTTTTGAGCTCCTGCATAATCGCCTAAAGCCCATAATTCCTTTACCTTAGTAGATTTAATAATTGATACGATGCCTAAGGGTAAACAGCATAAAACAGTGCATAAAATAGCCCAGACTAAATTATTGTCTGGCGGCGTTCCAATGGGTTGGTTATTGGTTGTTTCCATTTTGTATAGGTTGATTAATAATTATTTAACCTTATAAAGATAAAAGGTTATTTTTAAAATCAAAGGTTTTTTTGGGAGTGATGCAATAATCCAATGGAATGTCAGTGGATTCAAAAAAGATTTTGGGCTCGGGTTCAAAGAAAGATAAGCCTACAAAAACTGTATCTTTTCTGCATTTTTCCAAGAATCGATCGTAAAAACCTTTGCCATAACCAATACGATGTCCATTTAGATCGTAAGCTAACAGGGGAACAAAAACCACATCCAATATTTCTGGGGAAATTTCTATTCCGGAAACAGGCTCAGGAATCCCATAATCCGAAATCTTTAAAACAGTGTTTTCCTGAAGTAAAATGTGGTTCATTCCGTGAGTTGCAAAGTCTGCTTTTGAAATCACGATGCTTTTTTCCTTTCCTTGAAGAATATGCATCAGATAGTTGGTGTCCACCTCCTTCTTATGTGAAATGGTAAGAAAAATATGGTAGTACGTTCCTTCCCAAATAGGAAGTTTTAATGCGCGGTTGGCAATCTGAAGACTCATTTCTTCCACAGAATCATCTGTTAAATCTTCGCGCAGTTTTTTGTATTTTATTCGTAAAGTAGATTTGTGGGTCATAAGTCAAAATTAAGAACCCTGTGGGATTTTAGAAGGCATTTGAAATTTTAATTTTTCAACCCAGATTTTTTTGGAAGGATATGGATTTAATCTTCCATTTCTTCATCTTCGACATTGGCGGTATTTACCGTGGAAATGTGAAATATTGCATCTCCCTGGTTTACAATGGGTGATTGGTTTACATTAATTATATAACCTTCGTTTGGAGAGGTAACCTTGAACCTCATTTTGCCGTAAGGATCCGTAATGGTGGCTAAAAATTCCCCTTTCTCCACGTGTTTATTGCAATGGATTTTAATGTGGAGCAGGCCACTTCTTTGGGCTCGCACCCATTTGCTTTTTTCGATAATAATAGTATTATGTTCGGGAACGGGAACTTGAATTCTTTTCCCTAACATGTCGAGATAATCCAAAAATCGGATCACTCCATCTACCCCTTCTTTTGCAATATATTTGTTGCTTTCGCGACTTTTTCCTCCTTCAAACAACAATACTGGGATTCCCATTTTCCTACAGGTATTGCGATATGATTTTTCAATGGTGCTTGAATAGACCGTAAAAGGTGCATTAAAGGCTTTGGCAAGTTCCAATAAACGGTCATCCCCTTGCCTTATCCTGATTTGGGGAGCATTAAACCTACTTGCACCTCCCGTATGAAAATCAAGACAATAATCGGCGTGTGGCAAAACTTTTTTCGTAAAATGATACGCAACTCTGCTTGCGAGTGAACCCGATTTAGTACCGGGAAACACCCGATTCAGATCACGACCATCCGGAAAGGAACGGTCGCCATTCAAAAAACCAAACACGTTTAAAATGGGTATGCAAATAATTGTTCCACGCTTGGGTTTATTTAATTTGCGAGCTATTAATTGGCGCACTATTTCCACTCCGTTTATTTCATCACCGTGGATTGCCGCAGTTATCAAAACTGTGGGGCCCGGAATTTTGGAACGCTCAATAATGATCGGGATTTCGACATTGGTAGTGGTATAGAGCTTGGCAATACTGAAATCCAGCCTTCTACTTTCGCCAAGGGCAATACGTTCGTTTAAAATTACTATATCTCGTTCTTCCTTTTTTGCCATGATTACACGTTGCGCTCAATGTATTTGATGATTGAGTTCGCAATATCTTTTCCTGTGGCTGATTCTATTCCTTCCAAACCTGGTGATGAATTCACTTCCAGAATAAGTGGCCCACGATCTGATTGTAGCATGTCCACACCTGCAATTCCAAGGCCTAGCGCTCTGGCTGCTTTTAAGGCTGCGGTTTCCTCTTCATCACTGAGCTTGATTACGGTGGCAGTTCCACCGCGATGCAGATTGGAACGAAATTCACCATCCTTGGCCTGTCTTTTCATGGCGCCAACTACTTGTCCATCTACGATAAAGGCACGAATATCTGCTCCGCCTGCTTCTTTCACAAATTCTTGAACGATTACTCTGGCCTGAAGATTATTAAAGGCCTCAATTACGGATTCTGCTGCTTTTCGGGTTTCTACCAAAATAACACCTATGCCCTGAGTCCCTTCCAGCAACTTGATTATAACCGGTGCACCGCCCGCCTGATCCACAATTTCCTTGACATTTTTAGAATAATTTGTAAAAACCGTTTTTGGCAATCCCAATCCCGCACGGGAAAGAATTTGCAAACTTCTCAGCTTGTCACGCGATCGCACCAACGCTTGGGATTCGGTAGTCGTAAAAACGTGCATCATCTCAAATTGACGAACTACGGCTGTTCCATAAAAAGTAACGGATGCACCAATTCTGGGAATAATTGCATCAGTATGACCTAATTTCTGCCCCTTGTACATAATTACCGGATTCCTCTTTTCAATTACGATATCACATTTGGAGTGATTGACCACTTCCACATCGTGCTTTCTGGCTTTGGCGGCTTCAACAAGACGTTTGGTAGAATAGAGATTTGCGTTTGCAGATAATATCTTAATGTTCATTTTTGGTTTTTAGTTTGAAGGAAAGATTTGTTTTGTTAATATCTACTATAAATTTTTTACTCAAAAAACTTCGACCCAAAAGTACAGGAAATCGCATCTCTTCCCTGTCGCTCAACGTTAAGAATATCTCGTGGGTTTTGCCAAAAAGAACAATTTCGGTTTTAATCCGATAACGAGGTTCAGATTGACCATTGCTGCTCTTAACGACTTTTACATCATATTCATCAAATACAATTTCCTTTTCGTGATAGCTTGGGTGACTTTCATCCAGAAAATTACACTTCAAATATCCGTCCTCAACTTTCACATTTTTGCAATGTATGGAAGAAGTATAAGCTCCCGTATCGGTTTTCACTTCGATATCAAATAAATTTAAAAGTGGAAAATCAGCTTTGTCTATTCTTCCGATATTTCTTTTCATCTGGCAATTTGTTGATTTAGGTTATAATATTCCATTTGGTTATTGCAAGATAAATAATAAAAATTCCAAAACTGAAATAAATTCCAAAATCCAAAATCCAAAATCCAAATTCCAAATTCCGAACAAGAAGAAATATCAAATACCAAACTATTAAAAAATGGGATGTTTCTTTAGGTAAGGAAAATTAAAACTTGAAAAATACATCGTGCCATTACATCTGTCATCCGTACATCCATCACCCATCATCTGCCATCATCCAGCATCCAGCATCCAGCATCCATCATCCAGCATCTACCATCCATCATCCATCATCCAGCATCTAGCATCCAGCATCTAGCATCCAGCATCTAGCATCCAGCGTCCAGCATCTAGCATCCAGCATCCATCTACCAACTCCTATTCCGTTCAATAAAGCCGATCACACTTTTTGAAATATTTTTACCCGAAGTGTTCTCAATTCCCTCAAGACCTGGAGTGCTATTTATTTCAAGCACAAGTGGCCCATCTTTGGATTGTAGGATATCTACGCCACAAAATCCGAGATTCATTGCCTTGGCAGCTTTAATGGCTATTTTTTCCTCAAGGTATGACAATATGATTTTTTCAGAAGTACCGCCACGGTGCAAATTGCTTCTAAACTCTCCAAATTTGGATTTTCTTTTCATGGCCGCCACAACCACGCCATCAACAACAATGGCCCGAACATCTGCGCCTTTTGCTTCTTCAATATATTCCTGAAGCAGAAATTTTACTCCCGCTGCGGACAATGTTTCTATGGTTGCCAAAGCATTTTGAGGATTTTCGGTGAGGATTACCCCTTCGCCATGAGTTCCTTCCAAAAGTTTGATGATTACGGGTTTTCCTTTAAATGTTGCGAGTTGTTCCTCATATTCGAAAAAGGACGCATAAAGAGTTTTGGGGATTGGAATTTGATTTTTTGCCAATATTTGAAAGCATGTCCACTTATTTCGGCTGTTTATGATTCCTTCGGAAGAAGCAACTGAGAAGATTCCCATCGTTTCAAATTGGCGGACAACATTTGCACCAAAATTGGTGTTTGAAGCTCCAATTCTGGGAATTATCGCATCGATGTAATCCACTTTTTCACCTTGGAAATAGAGATGTGATTTTCCCTTTTCGATGGAAAGGTTGCAATAAGACGGATCCAAAATTTCCATAGTGTGGTTTCGAGCTTTCCCAGCATTGAAAAGGCTTTTGGTAGAATATAATGCTTCCCCACGGGAAAGTATGGCGATGTTCATAGGAGGTTGTTGGATTGCAATTTAGTTAAAATGAGAAGATACCTTGCTGTTATTTGAATAATACCAATTACAGCATTCTTGAAAATAATTAAATCTGGACATTTTTTTATTTGAATAAAGCCTTTAATTCCACTGCTTCCCTAGGCTTCATCTTTCCGGCCAATACCAAACTCAATTGTTTCCGACGAAGGGCAGCCTCAAAACGTTGTTTTTCAAGGTCAGTTTCAGGAATTAACTCTGGAACTCTTACCGGCCTTCCCGTTTCATCAACTGCTACAAATGTATAAATTGCTTCATTAGAAACGCTTCGTTCTCCACTTTCTCGGTCTTCAATATATACATCCATATATATTTCCATGGAACTCGAAAAAGCTCTGGAAACTTTCGCTTCGACGGTGACCACACTTCCTAAAGGAATCATTTTATTAAATGCCACGTGATTTACAGAGGCAGTAACCACAATGCGTCTGCTATGTCTTCGCGCCGCAATGCTGGCTGCACGATCCATTCTTGCGAGTAATTCGCCACCAAACATATTGCCAATGGGATTGGTTTCACTGGGCAAGACCAGGTCGGTTATAATTGTAAGCGATTCACTTGGAGTTTTGGCTGTCATATTTTGGCTTTAAAATAGAAATGGGGTAATTTTTCGCAAATATACCGAAGAAATAAAAGAGAAGGGAAAATAAAAATGTCTTACTCTAGAAATAATACCAATTTAAATATATAATCCCGTGATTGTTTCTATCAGGTATAAGAAATGAACTAGAGAAGGGTGTATCTTGGGATTTTAAGGAAGGTAATAATTTGTGCTACTATTCAATTTCCTGGACCAATAACCAAGCATCCGGATTTTCGTCCCGCTGAATTTCGTGAAGTTTTTTAAGAGCATCAATTCTTTCTTTGAAGCTGGCATATATTACCTGATGCAAGCCATAACGGGTAACTCCTATATTCATTGGAGAATATCCTTTTTCACGCAACTGCTCTATCTTTTTATCTGCGTTTTCTTCCATTCTATATGCACCCGCCACGATATGATATTTTCCAACTTGTTTTGCCAGTTGAAGGTTTATTACCGGAAGTGGATTTTCAATAACAAAAGTAGCTTCCTGAATTTGGTTTTCTAGAAGAGAGTTAGCTTTTTGACGTTCTGCAAAATTATATTTCTGCACTTGGCCTTCATAAAGTTTCATTCCCCCAAAACCAGTCGCCAAAACCGCAATAGCAGCAATAGCGGCGTATTTTAAATAGGGCCTGGAAGCTCTTTTTTCCATCGCCAGGGCAATAGGAGCTTTTTCTTCCGTCTTTGATGTTTCTTCAGAGATGCGGTTAATTTGCGGAGAAACAAAACTGGAAAGACCAAAAGCAGAAGTATTGAAATTTTGCTTATGGATTGGCTCAAATTGGATGGAACGTTCTTCATTCAAGGAAAAATCACCAATACTTTTAAGCGAAATTGATTTCCCAGTATTTAATTCTGAGTTTAGATGGGCAGAAAAATTTCGCACTCTGCTAAGTGCAGTTTCATAAGAGCATTTCTCCACGGAAGCAACATAGTTTGCCAACAAGCCATCGTTGACCTGAAGTTGTCTGTTAAAAGATAATACTTTCGAAGGTGGATAAAATGTATTGGTAGTTTCGTCTATCCTAGCGGATTGATTTCGAGTGAGAAATGCTCCGAATCCAGGGATTATGACGCATTCGTAGCGGTATAATAAATCGGCTATGTAGTTGGAGAGTTGCATAAAAACAAAGTTAGCCAATTTTTGAGCGTATCCAATTTTTGTTATTGGAATTTATTAACAACCTCTATAAATTTTGTCTTTTTGGAACTAAACTATTCAATAACAATCTTCTTGGTTTTTTTCTGAACCTGGTCTTCCAAACTCAAGAAATAAATCCCCGAACTTAAAGTGCTCACATCCATTGAACCTTGTTTTTCATTTAAACTAATAGAGCGGACTCTTTGCCCTGTGATTGTATGTAATTCAATCGTTACCGGATGGGATGCTTTTTCATTAACAGCAATAAACAATTCAGTGCTGGCTGGATTGGGATAGACCGAAAATGAAGATAAAACATTACTTTCTATTCCAACTGTTTCGGAATCAAAGCGAGCAAGAAAAGTATTGTTATTATTTGAATTTGGATTTTCTTGAAAAGCGCCTGGCGTTGAAATGATTCCACCATCATAGGATTGACTTTGAATATAAATTTTGTTTTCATGCAATGCCATTCCCATATATCCGTATTCTTCTCCGTCACTGCCTCCCACATAATTGCCCCATTCCATAATCCCGTTTTCATCAAATTTCATAACGTAGGGGTCAAAGGTATTTTCATTCTCGGGTATAAACATTTCCAAAGGGCCGTTGGGAATTGCCTTTGTCGCTCCCACCACATAGATTCCTTGGTCGGTTTGGGGGATAACAGAGGGCATGGTGTAGACTGGGTGTACGGTGGGTGGCAAATAAGTGCCCCAGATAAAAGTACCATCTTGATCAAATTTCGCCAGCAATCCAGGAAAACCAACGGAATAGTCCGGAAAGGAGGTGCCGATGGTGCCTAGATCCGTACTGTTTGTGGCGAGTGCCAGATATAAATAACTACCGTTAAGAAGGAGTCCATAGCGCTTAGCCGTATTTTGGCCATTTCCAGAAAAATAACGGCTCCATTCCCGATTCCCAGAATAATCAAATTTGGAAAGAAACAGTTCCTGTTTATATTCCTGGAATATGTAATCCCCAAAAGTGTCAAAATATGAATTGGGATTGGTGCGGTTTTCAACGGCTCCAGAAATGTAAATACCGGAACTGTCCGTCTGTATTCCGGTTATGCTGTATCTAGAATCCTCTGTTCCGTAATAGGTGGTCCATTCCCGCATGCCCGCTGCCGAAAATTTTGACAATACATAGCTTGCACCATTCTTTTCGGGTTGAAAAGTATCTGTTGTGGCCATATCTTCACTTTGCATATATGTGGCCCATATAATGTCATTGTCTTGAGTAACAGCCAGCCCGATATAGTAAATGGCTGACCCATTAGGAAGAGAAAAATATACATCATTGCCAGAGCCTCCAAAATAAGTGCCCCAGATTCTTTCTCCCTCGGGATTGAACTTCATCAAATATCCGTCGATACTCCCCCCGCCAAAGTCTTCTTGAAAGGCACCGGCAGTAGCGATGCCACTGAGCAAAGGAGTGTATCCCGAAATAATAGGGTTTCCAAAATTATCGATGACCAAGCCCTCTGCGTTTCCAAAAGTACTCGTGGTCCACAACAATTCCCCATCCGATGAGAATTTGGAAAGGGAGCCGAGTTCCATTGGCAGCTCGGTGGCGTTATGAGCCTTTGTGATATAAACATTGCCTTCGGAATCCGTGGCTATGCCATTGTTTAAATCAGGTCCTTGTGGTGCCTGATTGTTGGTATAGGTTACCCAGACTTTTTCCAAAGGATAGGTTTGTGCAAAACTCAGGGTAACGCAAAAACATAGTGTAAGGGATAAGAATAGAGTTGTTTTCATAATAATTTAAATTATAACATAGTAATTAAATAGATTACCCAAGTGAGGTCATTGGAATCTGGGTAGGTTGTGGAAAAATAAAAATCCATATAGGTTCCGTTTATGTAGCGGGTGGAATTAGGTAGTTTAAACGAACATACAAATTTTATATAGATTTTTTATCCTTTTCGAAAGGGATTGAATTTAAGATGATTTACTGCAAATTAAAGTGTTTTGGTCATACAATTTTGGCTATGAATAGAAATGGTATTAATGCTTCTCTTCTTTTTGATTATGAACTGTTTATCTTCGGATAGAAAAATTATTGTATTTTTAATTTTCCTCCCCACTGAAACTCAATGACTATGCTGTCTAAACACGAACTGCGTTATACTCTTGCCCTACAACGGATTCCAAATCTGGGAGATATTTCTGCCAAAAAACTTCTGAGAAAAGTGGGTTCTGCAGAAGGGATTTTTAATGAGAAAAAAAGCAACCTAGCCAAAATTGATGGCATTGGAGTTGTCCGTCTAAGAGAAATAAATATGAAATATCAACTAGAGGAGGCTGATGAAGAACTTAAATTTATAGAGGACAATGAAGTAGAGTGGAGTTATTTTCAAGATAAAAACTACCCAGAAAATCTAAAGCACTGTTTAGATGGCCCCATTCTTCTCTTTCAACGTGGAAATATCGATTTGGTTGGAAAGAAAATAATCAGCATTGTTGGCACTAGAAAAATAACCAGTTATGGAAATGCTTTCTGTCAAAATCTAATTGAAGAATTATCTCCGTTAAATCCAGTGATTGTATCTGGTTTGGCTTATGGTGTTGACATTTGTGCCCATAAAGCAGCCATCGAGAACAAACTACAAACCATTGGATGTTTAGCGCATGGTTTAAACCAAACCTACCCCAAGGATCACAAGAAATATGCTAGAAAGATAGAGGAGAATGGAGGGTTTTTCACCGAATTTTGGAGCAGTGATAAATTTGAGAAAACAAATTTCTTAAAACGGAACCGGGTTATCGCTGGTCTTTCCGAGGCAACCATTGTTATTGAATCGGCAGACAAAGGCGGGAGTCTTGTTACTGCGGATATTGCCAATTCATACAATCGCGAGGTTTTTGCCCTTCCCGGCAGGGCAACGGATGCACAGAGTAAAGGTTGCAACAATTTGATAAAACAACAAAAAGCACATCTACTAACAACCGCAGCAGACATAATTTACCACTTAGGATGGGAGTTGAAGAAGACTGAGAAACCGCGTCAGACCCAACTTTTTGTGGAACTTGATGAAGATGAAAAAATAATCTATCGATTTTTGAAAGAAAAGGAAAAGGAATTGCTGGATATCATTGCTCTTGAATGTAGTTTGCCCGTTTTCAAAGTTGCAACGGTCTTGATGAATATGGAACTTAAAGGTGTGGTTAGACCTTTACCGGGAAAATTGTTTCAGTTGGTCTGAAAAGAGTGTGGATAAATGTGAAAACGAAGAAGCCGTCCCAATTTGAATATCGAGACGGCTTTCTAATGTTAATTATTATAACTACTAATTCTTAATTACTCTATAAGTACCCAATTGTCCATTAACTGTTACTTTCATAAAGTAAATGCCCGTCTTTAATGTGGATACATCAAGCTGGGAAGTGGTTGCATTTACTATTCGTGTGATTACCCTTTGACCTAAAATATTATAAAAGGTAACGTTCTCTATGTTATTTACACTTTTCAGGTTCAACATTCCATTATTTGGATTGGGATAGAAAGAGAAGCCCTCAATAAGGTTATCGTCTGTACCAAGAGCAGTGCACGTTACATCGGCCTCCCAACCAGGGTACATTCCGAATTCGCTACTTAAAAACACAAAAGTAAGCGCCCCGCTGGAATGCGTAGATGTGAATGGACCGGGATTATCAATTCCATAATATCCACCCGCAGGGAAACCACTATAGGTTGCTGGGTTTCCACTGGAAATCATGGGGGAATTGGTGTCAGGGCCATCATACACATACAGCGCATCAAATTCGTCCTCCACATCAAAGCTGATAAAGGTAACTGTCACTGCATCTCCAGCAACTTCTGGGCTAATAACAGTGGTTATATCCTCATTGTCGCCATAAAAATAATTTGGACCGCCAGTATCATAAAATTTGCCCCCACAGGCTGGAATCGAAGAGAACTTTATTGGACCACTAAACTGGCTCAATCCATCCGTGTCACAGTCGGCACGTACATAGAAATCAAAGGCTAACCCGCTCGCCAAACCTGTTGCTGTTGCCGTCGTTGTGCCTGCTGGGGTTGTTCCGGTTGCAACCGGAGTGTCTGTAACAGGGCTATCACCACGCTCAAAAACATACCAGATATAACCATTACTTGCATTAGGTTCAGTATCCCAAGACAAATCTACGGAGCTTGACGTAATGTTCGATACGGCAAGATTGGTTGGTCTTTCGCAAGTTGGGGGATCAAGAGTTTCACCAAATGATACCCAAGCAACTTGTGTAAATTCGGCAGGTGTAACTATTTGGCCAATTAAAGTTGACATTCCTGTTGTCAAATCTACAGAGCGCCATTCTGCACTGAAAGTATCATCATTAAAGGCAGATATATAAACCACATCTGTAGTTGGGTCATAAGCCATTCCTTGGCTATAATTAGCATTATAGCCAATATTACCTATATAGGTTGTTGCCGCAGTTTCCAAATCTATGGAATAGAAACCTTTATCTACCATCTCAAAGGTATATCCTACTCCGTTCCCATCTATGGCAAGGGTGGCTGGAAAGTATTCAGCTGGTATTCCCAAAGTACCTACTAAGTTTGCAGTTACTGCGATGGGATCTATTGTATAAAGTTTTCCTTCTGAAAGTGCATAAAGGATACCTGTGGTCCTGTCATACTCCATATCAAGCCACCAACCTTCAATGGTGCCTAAGTGGGTATAGAAACCAGATTCAACATCGAAAGAATAGAATTCTCCCCAATCGTCGATTACATATCCCGTAGTTGGATTTTCTGGATCAATCGCGCCTGCATCTTCAAAATTATAAACTATAGGAGAAGATCCAAAAACTTCGACATCCTCTGGAGTTGTTGGTCCAAAGCCAATAAGATTTGTACTTGGATTGTCCACACCATAAACAGTTGTAAGGGATCCAGAACTTCTGGGCAGCCCAAGATTTTCTGTGGCATCTCTTTGGCCAGCTTCAGAATTTAAATATGATTTTAGTATTTTCAGCTCCTCAATCGAAAAATGCGCAGACACAGGACCCAGTTGCATTCCTATATTTGCGCGACGTATTAACAGTTCGTCAAGAGAAGCAGTTGACTTATTTTGGGTCTTCATACTCGCAGGATTCAACCTGGTTTCCGTCCTGGAGAGCTGAGTGTTTTGGGCGCTTAGGGATAGTGAGAGAATGCCTGATAAACATCCAATAATTGTAGATTTATTCATTTTAAAAAGTTTTGGTTCATAATTATCGCAATATACTATATCCTATATTAATGACATATTGATAACAACTTGGAGTTGCAAAAGTCCTTACCTAGCGAAAGGAAGTCGCTTTACACACATAAAATCCTATCTGAATTTCAATTGTCTTTACACACAAAGGAATGGGAAAGGCGGAAATAAAGTTTGGATTGCACGGTGCGCAGAAAGGAAAAATCCCTAGAGGCCGATTTGTACCAAAACCCTAAATCACTGAAAAAGTATCGGCCCAAGTGAAAACTAAACCGCCTCAATTTAATTTTTGTAACAGCTTCTTTTTGTTATCCATATTGCTCCGCTTTGTTCCGTTCATGGCGTATAGAAATGTAAAAAAAGGGGATGATGATATGTTCTAGGCCTATCATAATCTGGCGATTGTACCAATTCAATAAAGCACCCAGAGCTTTCAACCGAATATCTATTATATTCATCCTTAACATTTCGTATAAAAGATGCAATCAAGTATCTTTGAGGCTATGACCAGTGCTTCAATAACTCTTCAAATTTCTACCCTTCCAGATTCTCCAGGTGTTTATCAATACTATGATAAGGATGGGAAACTGCTCTATGTTGGTAAAGCTAAAAACCTTAAAAAAAAGAGTTTCGTCCTATTTCACCAAAAATTTTGACAATAACAAAACACGGGTTCTGGTAAAAAAGATCGCCACAATCAAACATATTGTTGTTGAAACGGAAACAGATGCATTATTACTAGAAAATAATCTGATAAAAAATTATCAGCCTCGATACAATGTACTTTTAAAAGACGACAAAAGCTATCCCTGGATCTGCATAAAGAAGGAGCGTTTTCCACGCGTATTTAGCACTCGGCAGGTAATCAAGGACGGTTCAGAATATTACGGACCTTACACCAGTATGAAAACGGTGCATACCTTAATGGATTTAATACGGGGATTATATCCATTGCGGACTTGCAATTACGATCTGTCAAAAAAGAATATAAAGGCTGGCAAGTTCAAGGTTTGCCTCGAATATCACTTGGGAAATTGTCTTGGTCCTTGTGAAGGTTTGTTTTCCGAAAAAGAATATATGGAGAACATTGAGGCCATCCGAAATATCGTTAAGGGTAATTTCAAGGAATCCTTAAACAAGTTCAAAACGCAGATGAAGCAGTTGGCCGAAAATTTGAAATTTGAGGAGGCCCAACGCATCAAGGAAAAAATCGATATTTTGGAAAACTATCAATCCAAATCCACCGTTGTAAATCCCAAAATAACAAATGTTGATGTGTTTTCCATTATTTCTGATGAAAGTTACGGCTATGTCAACTTTCTTCAGATTTCCCACGGAGCAATCATTCGGTCGCATACCATGGAAATTAAAAAGAAATTGGGTGAATCTGATGAGGAGCTTCTACTGCTGGCAATTGTAGAACTTCGCCAACGCTTCAATTCGTTTTCAAAAGAAATTTATGTACCCTTTGAAGTGGAATTGGGGGAAGAAATAAAGATACATGTTCCAAAACTGGGCGATAAAAAACACATTTTGGATCTTTCTGAAAGAAATGCGAAATACTACCGAATGGAGCGGTTTAAACAAGCTAAAATAGTGGATCCTGAACGCCATGAAAAGCGAATCATGGCCCAGATGAAAAAGGATTTGCGACTTTCCGAAGAACCTCGACATATTGAATGTTTTGACAATAGTAACATTCAAGGTAGTAATCCAGTGGCTGCTTGCGTAGTCTTCAAAAACGGAAAACCCAGTAAAAAGGATTATAGGAAATACAATATAAAAACAGTAATAGGGCCTGACGATTTTGCTTCTATGGAAGAGGTGGTCTATCGGCGCTACAAAAGATTATTGGAAGAAGAGCAACCATTGCCGCAGCTCATCATCATAGATGGGGGAAAAGGACAGCTTTCCTCGGCTTTAAAAAGCTTGGATCGATTGGGTTTACGTGGAAAAATCGCTATTATTGGAATAGCGAAACGTCTGGAAGAATTGTTTTATCCTGACGATCCCATTCCGCTGTATTTGGACAAGAAAAGTGAAACCTTAAAAATAATCCAACAATTGCGGAACGAGGCCCACCGTTTTGGAATTACTTTTCACCGAAGCAAACGAAGTAAACAAGCTCTGGATACAGAGTTGGAGTCAATTCCGGGAATAGGGGAAAAAACAATTGTCGAGCTTTTAGGCCATTTTAAAAGCAAAAAACGGATTGCCAGCGCCGGCTTTGATGAACTTGCAAAAATTGTCGGCCAAAGTCGGGCCAAAAAACTAGTCCAACATTTTGATGAAAAAACATAAACCTAAATGAGGTAAGACTAAAAGACCTGCCTGGCCGGCAGACAGGCTTAGGACGTAGGACTAAAAGAACATACGGCTTCCCGGATTCTATTTCGCCAACATTTTGTCCTACGTCTTACGTCCAACTGTCCTACGTCCTCCTAAAAAATCAATTCAATGAAAAAAATACTTTTAATAGTATTTATAATGATTGCAGGCATTTCTTTTTCGCAAGAGCGGAAGAGCGATGACCTTAAAGTTGGGTTGGTATTGAGTGGAGGTGGGGCCAAAGGTTTGGCACATATTGGAGTATTAAAAGTAATTGAGGAAGCCGGAATCCGGATAGACTATATTGGTGGAACCAGCATGGGCGCAATGATAGGAGCTTTGTATGCTTCTGGGTATTCTGCCCATCAGCTGGACAGCATTTTCATGCAAACAGATTTCAGAACCCTGATACAGGACGAAATTCCGCGAGGTTCCAAAACATTCTATGAAAAGAGAGAATCGGAAAAATATGCCATTGTGTTGCCATTTGAGAATTTTAAAATTGGTATTCCCTCTGGGCTTTCAAAAGGACAGAACGTTTATAATCTTCTTTCGCGACTTACCAGTCACGTGAGCAATATTTCTGATTTCAGCAAACTCCCAATTCCATTTTTTTGTATTGCGACCAATGTGGAAACTGGCAAAGAAGTCATCTTAGACCATGGATATCTTCCTCAGGCCGTGGCGGCCAGTGGTGCGTTACCATCCTTATTCAGGCCGGTGGTAGTTGATAATATGGTTTTGATAGATGGTGGCGTGATAAATAATTATCCAGTAGATGAAGTTCGTGCAAAGGGAATGGATATAATTATTGGGGTTGACGTGCAGGATAGCTTGAAGAGCCGTGATAGATTGCAGTCGGCATTTCAAGTTTTGGTGCAGATCAATAATTTTAAAACCATTGGCGATATGGTTGAGAAAAGAGAAAAAACCGATGTATATATTCATCCGGATATTAAGGATTTCAGCGCTATTTCATTTGATTCAGGGCACAGCATTATCGAATCGGGAGAGGAAAGTGCAATAAATTATATGGAGAAACTGGAGCAGATTGCACAACTTCAGAAACCGTCAAAAAGAGAAAAAATGATCTTTGAAACGCGCGATACCCTTGTTATAGATGATGTGGAAATTATCGGAAACAAAAAATACACCCGAAGTTATGTTTTGGGAAAATTGAAATTGCGTACACCCGCTAAAATGTCCTATTCTGAATTTAGTGAGGGTATCAACAATCTTTCTGCCACAGGAAACTTTCAGAGCATCAATTATAAATTCATAACAGATGCCCAAGGCCAAAATAAATTACAGGTAAATCTACGAGAGAATAAATCACAAATGTTTTTGCGTTTCGGAGCGCACTATGATAATCTCTTTCGCACGGCAGCGCTAGTTAATATTACCCGAAAGCGATTGATAACAAATAATGATATCGCTTCCTTAGATCTTATTGCAGGGGACAATTTGCGCTATAATTTTGAGTATTATATAGACAAGGGATACTATTGGAGTTTAGGCTTCAACTCTAAATATCATTTTTTTGAAACAGGAGTGCCACTCAGTTTTGTCAATGTAGATTTGCCCTTATCTACGAGTCTGCCTATAAATAAGTTATCTATAAAATATAGTGATTTTACCAATCAATTATATTTTGAAACACCTTTTAGAAGAACCTTTATTTTGGGTGCGGGAGCGGAGCATAAATATTTGCGATACTTATCCGAAACAATTGGTACCGCTGGCAACAACCTGCCCCGAACTATATTTGAAAGTACCAATTATTACAGTGCTTATGGATATTTGAAATATGATAGTTATGACAATAGCTTTTTCCCGAAAGAGGGAGCTTATTTCTCGGGAGATTTTCATTGGTATCTTTTTGCGAATGGTCTGAATGAGGACTTTAAACCCTTTTCCATCGCCAAGGCAAAAATGGGTTATGCCCATACTTTTCTCAGACAATTTTCGGTCCATATTACCACTGAGGGAGGATTCAAATTGGGAGGGCCTGAAACTACCTCTCTCGATTTTGCACTTGGGGGATATGGATTTAAAGAAATGAACAATATTATCCCGTTTCTGGGATATGAAGCCATTTCACTTCGTGGAAATACCTATCTTAAGTCGTCCCTCACTTTGGACTATGAAATCCTTAAAAAAAATCATATCAATATAGGAGCCAACATTGCTAACGTTGGAAATGATCTTTTTGAAAAAGATCAATGGATTGACCGAATAGGATATACTGGATATTTTCTTGGTTATGGATTGGAAACAATTTTGGGGCCAATGGAATTTAAATATTCCTATTCTCCAGAGCTCGATAAAAGCACATGGTATGTGGCTTTGGGATATCGGTTTTAGGGGTAAAGGAAGTATATGATAATCATAACCTATTATTGTGGTATTTTGCAATCCTTTAGTTTTTAAACTGATGAAATTATCTTCGAAACAGCATAGAGTGCCTTTAACTGGCGCATTTAGCATTTCATTTATCCAATTCAAGATAATTTTTTCGATATTTGTGGGATAAATTTTAAAATTATGCCCTTTTATCATAAACTAGGTAAGATACCTCCTAAACGCCATACCCAATTCCGAAAACCGGATGGAAGTTTATATTCCGAACAACTATTTGGCACCGTTGGTTTTGACGGAATGTACTGCAACATTTATCATGAGAGTAGGCCAACTCAAGTAAAGGAAATTAGAAAGCAATACAGCGTGGCACCCAAAATAGCCAGCTCGAATAATATGCTTTCACTTAGACTTGACGGTTTTGCGATAAAACCCGAAAAGGATTACCTCGATAGCAGGAAAACAGTGCTTACCAATAGTGATTGTAGTATCATCCTCGCAGCCCCCCAAGAATCACTAAGGGATTATTTTTATAAAAACACGGATGCGGATGAAGTAATCTTTGTTCATAAAGGCAGTGGAAAATTGCGAACATTCTTAGGAAATCTCGATTTTAAATACGGGGATTATTTGGTAATTCCCAGAGGCATTATCTATCAAATCGATTTCGATACACAGGACAACCGTCTTTTTATAGTGGATTCCCGCCATCCTATTTATATGCCCAAAAGATATAGAAACTGGTTTGGCCAATTATTGGAACATTCGCCTTATTGTGAACGTGATATTAGGAAGCCAGAAGAACTTGAAACGCACACGGAAAAGGGAGAGTTTGTAGTAAAAGTGAAAAAGAATGATGATATTTTTGAGATGGTCTATGCCACGCATCCCTTCGATGTTGTGGGGTATGACGGCTATAATTATCCGTATGCTTTTTCCATCCACGATTTTGAACCTATAACCGGACGTATTCACCAACCACCACCAGTGCACCAAACTTTTGAAACCGATGCCATGGTTATATGCAGTTTTGTACCCCGTTTGTATGATTATCATCCCGACAGTATCCCAGCTCCATACAACCATAGCAATATTGACAGCGATGAGGTGTTATACTATGTGGACGGTGATTTTATGAGCCGTAATGATATAAAACAAGGTCAGATAACCCTTCACCCGGCCGGATTTGTTCACGGGCCCCATCCCGGTGCGGCAGAGCGTAGTATTGGAAAGACAAAAACCGATGAGCTTGCCGTAATGGTGGACACATTTAAGCCTTTACAGGTTACCGAAGATGGGATGAAACTTTCTGATGGAACGTATTACAAGAGTTGGCTTGAGTAGTTGACAATTAGCGAATGAGTTGATTGGCGAATTTGTCAATTTACAGGTGTGATAATTAAATTAATGAATGAGTTGATTTGTAGATTAGCCAATTAGCAGTTGCGGGATTGGTGGATAGTGTACAGATAAAAATAAAGAATTGTCTAAGTTTTGAAGTAATTAAATAATTAATCGATTCTAATCTAAAATAAACTCATTGGATATGGTGCAATTTTCATTTAGTGAAAGATATAAGCATAATCTTATTTTAAAAGAAACATTTGAATTTGCTATAGCAATTGTATTGTTTGCGGAGAAGAAATTGGAGGAAAGACGAAAGTTTGTTTTAGCCAATCAAATACTAAAATCAGGAACTTCAATTGGAGCGAATGCGAAAGAAGCCAAAAATGCAGAGAGCAATGCAGATTTTATTCATAAAATGAAAATTGCAATGAAAGAGGCCGACGAAACTGAATACTGGTTGTTTCTATGTCAGGCAATTGAAGGCTACCCCGATTGTAACGAAGAATTACTTAAATTAAATGGTATATTGAAAATCTTGAATAAAATTATAAGTTCAAGCAAAAAGAGATAGAAAATCAAGAATAGCGGGATGGCATTTAATGGTCATCATTGTGACTAATCCGCTAATCAACAAATCGTCAAATAAACTAATTGAATATTATGAGTAAAGAAATTAAGTCGGTCGAGTATGGCCTGGAAAAGATTTTTGAAGGAGCAGAGGACTTTCTGCCGTTGTTGGGAACAGATTACGTAGAGTTTTATGTGGGAAATGCCAAACAATCCGCGCACTATTATAAAACTGCTTTTGGGTTTCAATCGTATGCCTATAAAGGATTGGAAACAGGTTCCAAGGATACGGTAAGCTATGTATTAAAGCAAGATAAAATCCGATTGGTACTAACTTCACCCTTAAACAGCAAATCCCCAATAAATGAACATATCGTAAAACATGGAGATGGCGTGAAGGTAATTGCCCTGTGGGTTGAGGATGCAAGAGCTGCTTATGAAGAAACAACCAAACGTGGCGCAAAAAGCTATATGGAACCAACTGTTGAAAAGGACGAACACGGCGAAGTAGTACGTAGTGGAATCTATACCTATGGAGAAACAGTCCATCTATTTGTTGAAAGAAAAAACTATAACGGACATTTCCTTCCAGGTTATAGAGAATGGAAGTCTGACTATAATCCGGCTCCTACAGGATTCAAGTTTATTGACCATATGGTCGGGAATGTAGGTTGGGGCGAAATGAACACGTGGGTTAAGTGGTATGAGGATGTTATGGGTTTTGTAAATTTCCTATCCTTTGATGATAAACAGATTACCACGGAATATTCTGCTTTGATGAGCAAGGTAATGTGCAATGGAAATGGAAGAATCAAGTTCCCAATTAATGAACCTGCAAAAGGGGTGCGAAAATCGCAAATCGAAGAATATCTCGATTTTCATGAAGGACCGGGCGTTCAGCACTTAGCAGTTGCAACCGATGATATAATTAAAACGGTGGCAGACCTAAAGTCTCGCGGGGTTGAGTTTTTACCGCCGCCTCCACAAGCGTATTATGATGATATTCCAAGACGATTGGGCGATCATATGAAGATAATGAAGGAAGATATTAATGAGCTCCAAAGGCTGTCAATACTTATTGATGCTGATGAAGAAGGTTATCTATTGCAGATCTTTACTAAGCCCGTTCAGGATAGGCCTACGTTATTCTTTGAGATTATCCAACGAATGGGAGCAAAGGGTTTTGGTGCTGGTAACTTTAAGGCTCTTTTCGAATCAATAGAACGTGAGCAGGAACAAAGAGGGACTCTGTAATCCTTCTTAAAACTAAATAATGCCATTGGGGCGCAAGGGAATAGTGGAGAATTTTCCGAATCCTTTTCTTGCGCCCTTTTTTTACTTTAAAACTCTTTTTATTTTTTTGGAACAGTAATTGTAATTTCCTTAAAAAAAGAACTTGCTATCTTATGAAATGCCCATTAACAAATTGTACACCAACCGAAGATGTAGATTGGGGCATTCCATCTTCCTATGTCTCAAATATTTTATTCAGATGAAAAAAATACATCCAATCATCTTTATGCTTTTTATTGTTTCGTCATCATTTGCGCAAAAAGATGCGTATGGAGATGGAGAATGGTTCAAATTCAGGGTCCATTATGGATTTGTAACCGCAGGTTATGCCACTCTTGAAGTAAACAGTGCTACCTTAAAAGGAAAGGATGTATATCATGTTCGCGGATATGGAAAAACAGTAGGAGTCTCTCGCTGGTTTTTTAAGGTTGAGGATGATTATCAATCCTATATAGATAAAGAAAAGAATATTCCTTATAGATTTATCAGAAAGATTGATGAAGGTGGATACACCAAGGACGTTGTCGTGGATTTTGACCATACTTCTAAAAAGGCAACAGTAAATGACAAAAAGCACAATGAAACTTCGGTTTTTTCGTTTCCCAAAGAGACTCAGGACATGATCTCTGCCTTTTATTACCTCCGGAACCATTTGAACACAGAAACAATAAAGGAAGGTGATGTAATAGAAATGAATATGTTTTTCGATAAGGAGAATTTCAAATTCCAGTTAAAGTTTTTGGGTAGGGAAAATTTAGCCACTAACTTTGGCGAAATTAAGACCCTCATTTTCCGGCCTTATGTTCAATCCGGTCGTGTTTTTAAGGAAAAGGAGAGCCTAACTGTTTGGATAAGTGATGATGACAATAAAATCCCGTTACTTATAAAAGCCAATTTGGCCGTAGGTTCACTCAAGGCAACCTTAACCGAGTTTAAAGGTTTGCAACACTCTTTCAAGATAATTGTAAAATAATATTTATTATTGCGGTTTAATGAAAATCGAAGTAGAATATGCGGCATTTGTTTTTCCTAAAAATTATTTTTTAGGAGAGATATTTAGGATGAAGGATTTGCATATTTTAAGCCAGTTTTCATTGTTAAGCCTTAAAGCGGATAATTATAAAAATTTGAAATATTGAAATTCCCCTCATTCAAAAATTTAACTTTAGCAGTATTTGCAATCTCGTTTTTTACAGCTTGTGAAAATCCAGTGGATGATAGTCCGGAATCTACAGAAGTAGAATCTGAGCGCATAATACAGCAATACGGATATATACTGAACGATTTTAATGTGGTTCGCGATACCATTAGAAATGGTGATACTTTTGGCGATATTCTTTTTGCCAACGGAGTTTCCCAGGATAAAATCATGGAAGTGGCTACCAAGTTTAGGGATAGTTTTGACGTACGAAAAATGGTTGTCGGCAAACCATATGTATTGCTAAATTCCAAGGATTCTTTAAATGCGACTCAGGTTTTTATTTATGAAACTAATAAAATAGACTATGCCGTAGTGGATTTTCGCGATTCCATTTCCATAAACAACCGTCAAAAACCTGTTCGTTATGAGGATCGTGAAGCCTCCGGGGTTATAAGTAGCTCACTCTCCGCTACGATGGAAGAACAAAATCTAAGTCCATATATGACCGATCAATTGGCCAGTATTTATGCGTGGACTATTAACTTTTTCAAATTACAGCCTGGAGATCGTTTTAAGGTAATCTATACCGAAAAGTTTATTGACGATACAATTCCCGGTGGGTTGAAAGAAATAAAAGCAGCCTATTTTGAGCATCGGGGAAAGCCGTTATATGCATTTAAGTTCGATGCTGATTCCCCGGAAAAGATTTCTGGGTACTTTGATGAGCTGGCCAATAACTTAAAAAGGGCATTCTTAAAGGCCCCGGTAAAATTCAGTAGGATTTCTTCCCGTTACAACCTCAACCGAAGAATAAAATATTATGGCTATAAAGTTAGGCCTCATAGAGGTACCGATTTTGCTGCTCCCGTGGGAACACCCATTTTAGCTACCGCGGATGGGGTGGTTTCAAAATCCGAATTTAGGGGAGGAAATGGAAATTATGTAAAGATTCGACATAATGGAACCTACGAGACCCAATATTTACATATGAAAGCTCGGAATGTTAAGGTAGGACAATATGTGAGCCAAGGTGATGTAATTGGGTGGATAGGTATGACAGGAAATACAAGTGGACCCCATGTTTGCTACAGATTTTGGAAACACGGAAAAGAAGTAGACCCTTTTCAAGATGACACCCCGTTTTCTAAACCACTTCCAACCGAATTGCAGAACTCTTATTTTACAACCCAGGCTTCTTTAAAGGAAAAACTGGATTGTATCGCTTTCTGAAATCTTTAATTTTTCAGACAACCCTACTCGGGAGTAAAATTATTTTGGAAGTTTTCTAAAAACAACCGAATTAATTTTAACAGTGATTTTAAATTATTTTAGGGGAAAAGTCCTCTAAAATGGACAACTGCTTTCATTTTCTCAGTATTTAACATAAATTTAAAACTATTTTTTTCTGAACCTGCTGGCTTTAGGATTATATTTGCGGAACTAATCTTAAATTAAAAATGTTATGAAACAAATTACCAAGTGCATTTTCGCGATATGCACAATTTTCGCATTTGCGCCAGCCATGAACTCACAAGTTCGCTCCGCAGACGTTTCTAATAATACTCCGGTATCATTGGAATTGCAGTCCCAAATTCAAGAAGCATCAATCAGACAAGCGAACAGCAATTCTGGGACATCTAACCGGGCCTTAACCGCAACTTATGTCGGATCATTTAACACCAATGATGGTCCTAACTGGACAACCAATCCAGCCGTTTACAGTGGGGTGGAAGCCGCAGCTCTTTTATTTGGAGGCAGTCCTTCGGATTATGCTATTTCGACCAATCCCAATACTAGCGATCCTTTAACCATTACTCATACAGCGTGGGCTTCAACTTGGGGAATTCCAAATTGTCAGGAAGTTGCTGAGAATTATTCCCTCGATTTGGGTGCTCCAGGTTATAATGATCCAGGAGGAAACGATACTGCGACTTCCGCTTATGTGGATGACAACTGTTTTGGAGGTACCAATTATGTTTGGTTGGTCGGTTCTGTAGATCCAAATTCATTTATAACCACATGGCGTACTACATCAACAAATGAGACCATAACAATTCCAACTTCTGGAGGGGGATATAATTATAGCGTCGATTGGGGAGATGGTAATACGGATATGGGAGTTACCGGCAATGCTATGCATACCTATGCAAGTCCTGGCATTTATACCGTGAAAATAGATGGTGCTTTCCCCCGTATTTATTTTAATAATTCTGGTACAAGTCGCCTGAAAATTAAGTCGATAGAGCAATGGGGAACCAATTCTTGGACCTCTATGAACAGTGCATTTATGGGCTGTACGAATCTTGTTAGTAATGCGACAGACACCCCAGATCTTTCTTTGGTTACCGATATGTTCGGAATGTTCGCTTTCGCAAGAAACTTTAATGGAGATGCCGGTTTTGGCGCTTGGGATGTCGGCAACGTTACCAATATGGCTGGTATGTTCGGCGGGGCCTCTGTTTTCGATTATCCAATTGGAAACTGGAACGTGAGCAACGTTACTAATATGGCAGATATGTTCAATGGTGCCACTATTTTTAATCAAGATATTGATGCTTGGAATGTAAGTAGCGTGACCAATATGAAAAACATGTTCAGAACTGCTTATATATTTAATCAGTCGTTGAATGGTTGGAATGTTAGCAATGTTACCGATATGTCCGAAATGTTCGCCTATGCCAGAAGTTTTAATGGGGTCATCGAAAGTTGGAATCCTGGCAGTGTAGCAAACATGTTTGGTATGTTTGGTGGTGCTTCTGTATTTAATCAGAGCATCGGGAATTGGAATGTTGGTAATGTAACCAACATGGGTAGAATGTTCGATGGAGCTACTGTATTTAACCAAGACTTAAATTCTTGGGATGTGAGTAGCGTAACTAACATGGACAGAATGTTTCTGACTGCTATGGAGTTTAATGGAGCTGTCGGAAATTGGGATGTTGGTAACGTAACTAATATGAACTCGATGTTTGGATATGGCAGAAAATTTAATCAACCTGTTGGCAATTGGAACGTGAGCAATGTAACCGACATGTACGGTATGTTTGGAGGAGCCTCTGTTTTTAATCAGGATATTGGTTCGTGGGATACTGGTAAGGTGAAGAATATGGAAAATATGTTCCACGGTGCAACTTTGTTTAATCAGGATATAGGGGCATGGGATGTCAGCAAAGTCACCAATATGAATAAAATGTTCAGGACTGCGATGAGATTTAATCAGGATATTGGGAATTGGAATGTTGGGAATGTAACGACAATGAATGAGATGTTCTTTCATGCCAACTCATTTGACCAAGATCTTGGTAGTTGGAACGTGAGCAAAGTTACTAACATGACCAATATGTTTAGAAATGTGACCCTTTCAACAGCTAATTACGATTCCTTGCTGAACGGCTGGAGCACCCTTCCACTTAAGCACAACGTGAAGTTTCACGGTGGCAAGAGCAAGTACTGCGCTGGTGAGGCCGGTAGGAACATTATGACCGGAACACCTTATAATTGGATTATCCAAGATGGTGGAATGGATTGTACTCCTCCACTAAGATTGGACATGGGAGAAAACGTAATGTTATCTGGAATTACCCTCTATCCAAACCCGATGGGAGAACAAATGAATTTGGTCAATCCCCAAGGTCAAAAACTAGAGAGTGTTTCTATTTATGATCTTTCAGGAAGACTTATCAAAACAGTCGATCTTAGAGAGGTTTCTTCGGAAATGACATTGGATGTTTCCAATCTTTCAAAAGCTACTTATATGGTTGTGATAAGCAGTGAAACTGGTAGTATATCAAAACTTATGGTTAAGAAATAAACCAAATAGTTTTTTATAATGAAACCCTCCCATCATATTTTGATCGGGAGGGTTTTTAGTTGATGGCGGTCGTTGGGAATTATAGATACGTGCTATAGAGTTTAAGGAAGGATGGGTCTGCAGAGTCCCTTTATTCATAATTTATACGTCATCTCTCTCAATCATCGTTTATACTTTAAAAATTGCAAATAATTTTTGAAGCGATTTTTTATTTATAAGTCCTATCTTTGGAAAACTTCAAAAATCAACTTAAAAATGGAAACAACTATTCAATTTATTCATTCCTATTGGGCTTATCTGGTGCTCCTCATTGTATTGCTCGCAACCTTCAATGCGCTTGCCGGTTTCTTTGCCAAAAGAGAATACGGAGCCAGAGATTTTAGGATTTCACTTTTTGCTCTTATCGTAACACATATACAGGTACTCATAGGACTGATATTATACTTTGTTTCTCCTTGGGGATTGAAAAATATTTCAAATTTAGGTATGGGTGCAGTTATGAAAGATCCCACTTCGCGTCTTTTTGCTGTTGAACATCCCTTGATAATGATTCTCGCAGCAGTTTTTATCACCATCGGATATTCACAACATAAGAAAAGGCTTCTTTCGCATAAAAAATTCAAATCCTTATCTATCTTCTACGTCATTGCACTAATATTGATGCTAAGTAGAATTCCTTGGAACCTGTGGTTCAACTAAGAAAGGAAAGGAACATTATTGGTTAATAAAATAAAAAAGGCGTCCGGATATTCGAACGCCTTTTTTCATGAAAAAAAAAATGTTTAATTATTGGGATTTATTTCTTTAATGAGGTAGATAAAAACCGGAAAGTGGTCACTATATCCACCGGTATAACCGTTGGCATAACTCCTAAAAGGGTATCCTTTATATTGCCCCCGTGGAGTCTGTAAGTATGTTTTGTTGAAAATTCCCGCCTTGTAAAATCTGTAGGAAGAGTAGTCTTTTTTAGCAAGCTCGGTCGAGATGATTATCTGATCAAAAAGATTCCAAGCATCGCGATATGCCAAGGTTCCCATTCCCTTTTTGTGCATATCTTCCATTGGATTATAAAATTCTTTCATTTTCATGTTATCTCGGCTGCTTTTTGTTTTGAGAACATCCTTAATACTCGGACTGGTGGGATCATCATTCAAGTCGCCCATGGTGATAATTTTTGCGTATGGATCTTCACTGAACAGAGAGTCCATAATTTTTTTGTTGAGTTCTGCAGCTTTAATACGGTTGGGTCTGCTGCGCTCTTCCCCACCATATCTGGAAGGCCAGTGGTTAACTATAACATGGATCATTTCGCCATCTAGCATTCCGCTTACCAAAAGTTGGTCCCGGGTATATATCCGTTTGCTGCGATCTTGGCTATCATAAAGTATTAGCTCGTGGGCTTTGTAACTGGTGGGCGTAAATAGTTTCTTTTTATAAAGAAGAGCTACATCTATCCCGCGACGGTCAGGACTGTCAAAGTGTACAATTCCGTAATCTTGATTAATTAGGGCATCTTCGTTTACCAAGTCTTCCAAAACCCTTCGGTTCTCAACTTCCGCAACTCCTATAATAGCTGGAGAGGAGCCTGTCACATCTGCACCAATTTCTGAAATTACTCGGGCAAGTTTTGAAAGTTTATCTTCATAATTCTCTTTTGTCCAACTGTTTTTTCCTTCGGGTGTCCATTCTTCATCAAACGTGAGCGGATCGTCTTCATAATCAAATAGATTTTCCACATTGTAGAAGGCTACCGTAATTATTTTGTATTGCTTTTCCTTTTGACCAAAAGCTATACTACTTGAGAATATTATGACGAAAAGTAAATATTTTGAAAATCTCATTTTAAAAATAATAAATTTAGTTATGTTAATTTTAACAAAATCAAGTTCAAAAGTACTTCTTTCATTTAAAAAATGTAGTTTTGCTCTCTGCAATTTTAAACAAAGTTATCATATAAATTTAACAAAGAGAATGAACAGATTCATTTTAGTCATTTGCACAGTATTTTTGGTAGGGTTTACAACTGTTGCCCAGAATACTGCTGTAAAGGGAAAGGTGCTCGACACTTATTCCAGCGAACCCATTCCCGCAGTAGAAGTTAGGCTTCTGGGAAGTAACTTTAATGCCCAAACAGACAGCGAGGGGGTTTTTGTCCTTTCAGGAGAAAATCTGCCCCAAGGCGAACAAATCCTTCTATTTTCCAAATCGGGATATCTTAGCCAAAGAGTTCCAATAACCGTCCAGGCAGGAGAGAGTACCCAAGTTGCTCCCATTTTGTTGGCAGTAGACTTGGCAGAGGTGGAATCCCAAATAGGGGTTATTAGCCTTTCAGACGATCAATTGGACGACGACGACGGTACTTCGTATAATGTTTCCGGGCTGTTGCAGGCATCTAAAGATGTTTTTTTGAACGCGGCTTCTTTTGATTTTAGCGCAACCTTTTTCAGACCAAGAGGTTATGATTCCGAAGATGGAAAAGTTTTGATCAACGGTTTGGAAATGAACAAACTTTATGACGGCAGACCACAATGGAGCAACTGGGGAGGTCTGAACGATGTTCAAAGAAATCAAATGTTCTCGATGGGAATTTCTCCCAATGAATACAACTTTGGAGATCTTGCGGGAACAACCAATATAATCATGCGTGCCTCCCAATACCGTAAAGGGGGAAGAATTTCCTATGCAGCCGGTAATAGAAGTTACCGCGGGCGTATTATGGGGTCATACAGCAGCGGACTTATGGCCAATGGATGGGCCTATTCGGTTTTGGTGTCAAGACGTTTTGCAGATGAAGGTTATAATGAAGGAACTCTCTATGATGCCAATTCATTTTTTGCCTCTGTTGAAAGAAAGTTAAGTGAAAATCATAGTCTTAACCTCACTGCTTTTTATACCCCAAATAGAAGAGGAAAATCATCTCCCAATACCCAAGAGGTTTATGACTTAAAGGGAATAAGGTACAACTCCTATTGGGGTGAACAGGATGGTGAGATGCGCAATTCCAGAATAAAGGAAGTTGAAGAGCCAGTCATTATGCTGAACCATTATTGGGATATAACCGATAAAATAGAATTAAACACAAACGTAGGGTATCAATTTGGGAAAATTGGAAACAGTAGATTGGGTTATGACAATGCCCCAAACCCAGATCCTTCTTATTACCAAAAATTGCCGAGCTACTTTATGGCAGACCCCAATGGGCCAAACTATGAGGGCGCATATAGAGCTTATTCCTCTTTTGTGAACGACGGTCAGATAAACTGGCAGGACATTTATGAAACCAACATTTTTTATGGTGGGACTTCCAGATACTATTTATATGAAGATCGGAATGACGATAAGCAATTGATGGCGAACAGTATCTTGAATGCAAGGTTGACGGATCGGATTGCTTTGACTGCTGCCGTAAACTACAAGAATCTTAACTCACATAGTTTCGCCAATATGATCGATTTGTTGGGCGGAAATGGATACCTGGACGTTGATACTTTTAATCAGGGCGATTCTGCACAAAATGATTTGAATAATCCAAATAGGGTGGTAGGTAAAGGAGATACCTTCAAATACAATTACGAATTTGATGCTACCGAATATGGTGGATTTGTTCAGGCCCAATTTGCATATTCCGCCGTAGATTTTTATGTGGCAGCAAAGGCCGGAAAAATGACTTACCAGCGAAATGGATTGTACAGAAACGGACTTTTTGCAAATGATAACGAATCTTTCGGAAAAAGTGAGAAATTGGATTTTACAACTTATGGTGCCAAGGCCGGTGCAACTTATAGAATAACAGGTAGACACGCATTGGAAATTAACGGTTCTTATTTTACAGATCCACCGTCATTGCGAAACTCTTTTTCCAATTCAAGGCAATCCAATGCGGTTGTTAAAGGATTGACTGAAGAAAAGTCCATTAACATTGATGGAAGCTATATTTTCCGTTCTCCATTCATTAAAGCGAGATTGACAGGATATTATACGCTATTGCAAGATGCTTCAGAAATTTCCTTCTATTACGCTGATGGAATCTCAGTACAAGGTAGAAGTTCAACTACCGCTTTTCTACAAGAGGTTCTTACGGATGTGGACAAAAGAAACATTGGCGGGGAATTTGGCATCGAAGCGCAGGTTACTCCAACCATTAAGTTAAAAGGTGCTGCTGCATTTGGACAAAACACTTACGACAACAATCCAAATCTATACATTACGTCAGACTTTGGAGGGGATGTCTATCAAGGAACTACTGAAAGAATTACCTCTGTTGATTATGGGAAATCATATCTTAAGGATTATAAAGTAGCTGGAGGACCACAACAGGCATACCAAATTGGATTCGAATATCGTGATCCCGCTTTCTGGTGGTTTGGAGCTACGGTCAATTATTTCAATAATGCTTATATAGATGTTTCACCACTAGCGAGAACCAAAAACTTTTACATGGACAGTGACGGAATTCCTTTTAATGATTATGATCCAGAAACTGCTCGTACCCTGTTGAAACAGGAAAAATTCGATGATTACGTGCTTGTAAATCTGGTAGGAGGAAAATCCTGGAAAATTAAAGACTATTATGTTGGGTTTTTTGCCAGCGTCAGCAATATCTTTGATAAGGAATACAAAACAGGTGGTTTTGAGCAAGGCAGAAATGCCAACTATAGAACTCTTTCAAAAGATGCTTCGCACGATACTCGTGTGTTTGGGCCAAAATATTGGTACGGATACGGTGCCAATTATTACCTGAATGTTTACGTTAGATTTTAATAATATAAAAAAGTATAATTTTATAATAAGATGAAAGGCCCAGCAGTTAATTAAGAAACGGGCGAATTAACATCCATTGAAAAACAAATATTTTATCCAGATGAAAAAATTAAATAACATCAAATTTTTGAGTTTCCTATTCTTTATAGGATTAATAGCCACTTCCTGTGTACACGATGACGATTATAATGTACCGGAAATGAACGTTGAAGAACCAAACGTAAATGTAAATACGGACATTGTATCAGTTAAAGCAATGTTTGGCGGTTATGAACCGGTAAGAATTGAGACCGGAGAAGGTTCTAACAATGAGATGTTTTTGGAAGCTTACGTAGTATCCAGCGACGAGTCCGGAAACATCTATAAGCAGCTCTTCATTCAAGATGCTCCTGAAAATCCTACTGCTGGAGTAGTTATTTCTGTAAATGCCACAGACTTATATACTAAGATGGAGCCAGGCCGAAAAATTTACTTCCGTGTAGATGGTTTGTATATAGGAAAATATGCAGGTCTTCCCTCAATTGGTACCCGTGAAGGAAATGAGATTGGACGAATTGGTGCAGAGGATTTCCAGTCACGTATTTACCGGTCTACCACAAGCACGGAACCTGTACCTACTGTAATTCCTTTGACCGAGAAAAATAATCCAGCGTATCTTGCGACCTTGGTTAAATTTGAAAATGTTCAGTTTCCTGATGGTTTTGCTGGAGTTGAACACTACGGAAACTTGAATGACACATATAGCGTGAACCGAACTGTGGAAGATTGTGATGGAAACACCGTTATCTTGAGAAATAGTGGTTTCTCTGATTTTAAAAATATGACCCTTCCCGAAGGTAATGGAGAGCTGACAGCTATATTGAGCATTTTTAATAATGATATCCAATTGTTTATTAGAGATACAGATGATGTGCAAATGAACGGTGCAAGATGCGACGATGGTGATGGCGGCGGCGATGGCGGCGATGGTCCTTCTCCTGATGCTATGCCTGCTTTTGCAGGAGCAGATTTTGAAAACTGGCAAGAATTCCTTGGAGGCTTGAACAGTTTTGGAATCCAGAGCTACGCAACCCAAAGTGCAGGGACGGGAATTGATGACAGTGCCTCATTGAAGATTGCAACAAACCCGAGTACTACCGACAGAAACGATTATGTATTTACTTCATTGGCAACAGCTGGTTTACCAACCGAATACAGCAAGATTTCTTTTTATATGAAAGGAACTGCCGATAAATCGGTTTCCTTGAATGTGTATAAAACCGATGGTAGTTTTTATGCTTTCAATCTTGAGGATATTTCTTCTAGTAAAACCCTTTCCCCAGCGGAAAACAATCAATATAACGGAAGTGTCAATACGGGCGGAGAGTGGATTGTAGTTACTTTAAATCTATCTACAATCAACGATCTGAATGTTACTGATACTGCGGGTAACTTTTTCGCATTGAAGATCGGAAAATCTGCTAACTACGATCTCCACTTTGATAATTTTACTATTGAGTAAGTAAGGTTAAAAAATAGAAGAGTCAAAAATCGAAATTTTCTAGGATTCTTCCTGAAGTTGTTAAAACCGTTTCCTTTGGAGACGGTTTTTTTGTGTGAATGAATCGAAGATTTGGGTTTTGAAACGTGAGACAATTTACCCTAAAAGAGCAGTATTATACTAACATCCAACAAAGCCTGATGATCGACGAATCCAAGTTTCCTCAAAGCCCTGCAAAGGTGTAAGATATTAACATCGAGTGACGCTCAGTAATATAGAACCCTCAAAGCCCTGAAAGGGCGGCATAAAATAACATAGTGGCAACGCCCGATGAGAAGAAGAGGGCCTGAGCCCTTCAAGTCCTGAAAGGGCGAAATATCTAAATATGGTTCAAGGCTCAGTGATATAGAACCCTAAAGCCCTGAAAGGACGGCATATAATAACATCGGGCGAAGTCCGATTTAAATATATAATGTCGTGTTTATTTTCATAAGGTATAATGCCGATATAGATTTTAAGGAGCATTTAGGCGACATTTAAATCATAATCGGTATTGCTTCCTAAATCCTATTAGGAATACATTTCACCTTAAAACAAAAACCCCCGCATTTTCCATATTTGGAATATGCGGGAGCTTTTTTTGGTTGATTAGCAGTTTATGGAAAACTGGTTATCGTTTTACTATTATGAATTCTGATCTTCTGTTTTGCTGGTATTGTTCTTCTGTGCAGTTATCCCCACATTTAACGGCAGGTCGGCTTTCTCCGAACCCTTCACCACTGATCCTATCTTTGGAGATTCCCTTGGAAACAACATATTGAACGGTGCTTTGTGCACGCTTATCAGAAAGCTTCATGTTGTAATCGTCATTTCCGCGACTATCGGTATGAGCCTCCACTTTAATAACCATTTCAGGATTTCTCTTCATTATATCCACTAATTTATCCAGTTCGAAGGCAGCTTGTGGCTTAATATTGTGTTTGTCAAAATCGAACAAAATCGGGTTCAAAACTACTTTGTCCTCAACAATCAATTCTTCCACTGGACGTAGGGCAATACGTATCTTTTTTTCTCCTTCTTTAGAAGAAGCGACGGTTTCCGCATTACTCTCATAGCCTTCCTTGAAAGCTTGTACTACATGAGCTTGATTACAAGCAAGCTCGAATCGCTCATTACCTTGATTCCCGGTCAATTTGCTTTTTAGTTTATTTTCCATATTGTCGAAGATGTCAAGGCGGGCGCCAACAATTGGCGAATTGGTATTGGCATCAACGACCAAAACAATTAGGTTGACTTCACAAGACTCAATTTTATTGATTTTGTAGATGTCATCGCTTCCTTTTCCACCAGTGCGATTGGAGGATACATAACCCTCGGCTTTGCTGGGATCGTAAGTGAATGCGAAATCATCCGAACTGCTATTTACGCCAAGACCTAAGTTCTTAACTTCACCGAAACCGTTTCCTTTTGCTTCCGCAGCAAAAACGTCTAAACCGCCCATCCCAAGATGGCCATCGCTGCTAAAATAAAGCGTTCCGTTTGAATCCACATAGGGGAAACCTTCATTGCCCTCGGTGTTTATCGGTCTTCCAAGATTCTCAGGTTTTCCGAAAGTGCCATTGGCAGAAATGGAAACTTTATAGATATCCGCCTTTCCAATACCTCCTGGTCGATTGCTAGAAAAATACAACGTATTTCCATCTGGACTCAAAGCAGGATGGCTGTTGGAAAATTCTGGATCATTGAAAGGAACGGATTGTATATTGGTCCATCTTCCATTGATGTTTTCCGCATAGTAGATGCTTAATTGGTTAACACCTTCATCGTCCTTTTTGTATTTTCCTTTAAAGTAATCGTTTCGGTCAAAATACATGCGCTTACCATCTGGGCTAAAAGCTGGACTACTTTCGTGGTATTTGGTGTTAACGTCTCCTTTCAGAAGTTCTGCATCCTTTACAACCCCTCCAATAATTGAGGCCTTATAAATATCCAAATACGGCTCTTCGTTCCATCCGTAGGTTTTACGATTGGTATTTCTGGAAGAGGCAAAGTAGAATTCGTTTCCTTTTACCGTTCCGCCAAAATCGGAGTATTTGGAGTTTAAATCGCCCAGATTTGTTGCAGTGTATTTTTGTGCATTCTCGTCTATAATTTTAGGGAGGTAGTCTGGATTCTTCATAAACGCCACGGCCCTAGAATCTGATGGTTTCATTTGGGCGAATTGTTTCATATAAGTGTTGTAATCGCCAAACTTGCCATTAGCTTTCAAGGATTGAGCATAGTTATAAACCGTTTCAGGATCTACATCTTTCCCTTTTATTATTCTTTTATAGTAGGCTTCGGCTTGCTTGGTGTCATTCACAAAGTAATAGCTGTTTGCCAATCGTTCAAAGACGTATGGACTGCTTTCACCCTTTTTTATCAATTTTAAATATGCCTCGGCTGCGTCGGTGTATTGAAGACGGTCATAATAACGATCCGCCTTTTTGGTTTGGCTGTTTTGAGCGGTAACCATTGTCGTACCGACCGCGAGAAGTAGAAGTATAGTATATATTTTTTTCATCTTAAATGAAATTAATTAGGTTATTAGAAGAATCTTGGTGAACGTAGGATACGTGGTTTAAAGAACACATCGAAAGTAAGAATTACTTCATGCGAAGCCGGTCCTACCGTTTTTATATCCGACACTACGTGATCGTAAGCATAGCCGATGCGGATGTTCGGAGTTACTTGAAATCCGACCAAACCGCTAAAGGAGTCGTCCAGTCTATAAGATGCACCAAGTTCAAATCTGTCATAGAATAGAGCATTCAGGTTTGCGTCAAAAGACACGGGTGCATCAAATGCAGACTTTACCATTACAGAAGGCTTTAGCTTAAAATTGTCTGAAACCTGAAATACATAACCGGCGGTTGCGAAATAGTGATTTGTTTCTGAACCATATTTAATACCATTTTCGTCTAAGTGAACAGATTTCAACATATTCGGAACAGATAGGCCCACATAAAACCTATCTCCATAAAGATAAGCTCCCGCCCCAATATTTGGGTAGGTGTTTTTTATGTCCTCCGAAAAGAAGGGATCTCCTGGATCTTGTAAATCAAGACTGGAAAGTCCCACATCGTGAAAAGTTGCTCCTGCCTTTAAACCTAAAGCCAATTTTAGTGTGTTTGACATTTGTAGGGTATAGGAGAAATCAACAAAAACATTTGTTTCCTTTACAGGTCCCAATTCGTCTTTAATTGCTGACAATCCAAGACCTACTTTTTCTCCAATCGGCGAGTGGGCCGAAAAGGTGAAAGTTGTTGGATTATCGTCCATTCCAGACCATTGATTTCTATATAGGGCTGTAAGAGACAGGCTTTCTTTCGACCCCGCATAAGCAGGGTTTACCACGTTCATATTGTACATGTACTGGGTGTATTGCGGATCTTGTTGTGCTTGTGTTTCCTGAAAGAGCAGAACCGTCATCAATACTATTAGGATATATATGTGTTTTTTCATTTTTATCTTTTTGATAGTTAAAAAGTATCTCATGATTTTTAGTTAGCCTTTTGGTTAAGATAAATCCATCCGGTGGCCTGTTGTCCATAGACGGCATCGTTTCCTGCAAGGTCAATCACGTAGAAATACGTTCCTGTGGGCAATTCTTTCCCATCTGTGGTCTGACCCTTCCATTGGTTGGTATAATTGATCTGCTCATAAACTTGAGTTCCATATCGATTAAAGATCTGAAGTTTTTTAACTCCAGTTCTATCATTTAGGAAGGTGAGATCCAAGAAGTCATTATATCCATCGTTATTTGGAGAAATACCTTGTGAAATCACACAGTTGCCAACAGGATACAAGGTAATATCCACAGAAGCCTCTCCTGTACAACCACCGGAGTTGATAACAACCATATAGGTTTGTGCACCCATTAAGCCAGCTTCCAACGATATTTCCAAGGTGCTATTGGTTGCTCCTTCAATTACATTACCGTTCAAAAACCATTGGTAACTAACGTTTTCTTCTGAAGTGGTTGCGGTAAGTGTGTGCTTTTCGTTCGGACAAGTTTGGAAATCAGCATCTACTGATACTACTAGATCATCACGAACCCCAACAATAACCATATCTTCTCCAGTACAGCCATTCATGTCGGTTACTATTATCTTATATTCGCCTGCCTGAAAGATTACCAATGTTTGGTCGGTTTGGTCGGTTAGAAGAATTCCATCCAAATACCATTCAAAGGTCATATTTTCGGGATTCGCTACGGTGGCGGTTAAAACAGTATTTTCATCAAAACAACTGTCAAAATCTTCCCCTAGGTCAACAATGATAGGATCCGAAACTGTAACTTCAATACTGTCAGTTGCACTACAGTTACCCACGGTTATTTCCAAAGTATAAATTCCACTTGCGGTTACCTCAATCGTCGGTGTAGTTTCTCCTGTGCTCCATAAGTAAGTTATCCCAGTAGTATCTCCTGTGATAACCGGTATAATTATAAAGGAAGCGCCATCACATATGGTCTCATCTGGTCCCAAATCAAGTAGTGGAGGATCTGTAACTATTATATCTATTGTAAAGGTTTCCATACTACAAGGAGGATATTCCAAAGTAACAGTATACATTCCATCTGTTGTTGGGGTATAGGTAGCATCTGTTGAAACTACGGTCCCTGCAGGATCTTTCCATTCGTAAGTTACTAAGCTTAGGTCGATGCCTTCATTGGTAGGGGTTGCATCCAATGTTGGAAAGGGATCCGTTGAACAGATTTGAATATCACTAGGTAAATCGGTCGTAATGGCGATCGAATCCTCAATGTTCAGCTCAAAAGATACAATGCTAAAACAAGAGGGTTGATCTACATTCTCAACGCGTACGTATATTGTTTCGGGGTCACTCACGTTTTCGTAAGCCTCTGGGTTTGCAATTGGGTTTGCATTGGCCTGTGCCTCTAGTTCATCTGTGTGGAAGGACACGTTGAACAAATTGGGGTTTTGACCGTTCAATATAATTGGAATCTGGTTTTCCAAATTAAAAACTCCAGGAGTTCCTACCGGCGCACATTCGGTTAAATCCGGTGGAGTAACAATAACCGGTTGAGTGGTGCCATGTCTAAGGGTGATATCGTCTATTGCAAGATCGTTACCACAGCCACCGCCCGAGTTATTTATTAGGACAAGCTGAATGTCGGTGTTGTTTTGGGTATTGAAATTTATTGAGTATTCAAACCATCTCGGCACCGTTCCATTTTCAATATCTCCGGTGTTGGTTTGAGCAATTGTGTTCCCGTTGACATCCTCTATTCTAAAAATAACGTTAGCCGGAATTCCACCGTCCGGACATATTCCGGTATTTATATCATAAACTGTGGTTATCCAAGCATTGAAAGTAAAATCGGTGTTTGGGGCTAGGGCGATTGTCCGTCTATAGAACTCGCCTGGAAGTATAGATGCGTTTACAAACATCATTCGGCCATCCACATCTCCAGTGTGATCCTGCATATCAGTAAACCATCCCGTATTTAAATCTGCAGAAGTACTGACAAGTGCGTATTCGCCATCATCAATCTGTCCGGTAGGTTTAAAGGTGTAATTTGTATAGGGACTTTCAGCCCGGCCTTGACCAGATCCAAAATCTTCAACAAAATCTATACCCTCACATTCAGGTTCTATAACGCAGGGGCCTATAAGAAACAGAATATCGACACTATCAGAAATAGTACAACCATCTTTCGTGATTTCAAGTGTATAAGTTCCCGAATCTGTTACGGTTATTGTTTCGGTTGTTTCACCTCCGGGACTCCATAAAAATGTTGCTCCAGTCATATCGCCTTCAATTTCTGGGACGATTTCATAGGAAGCTACATCGCAAAAAACCAAGTCTGGCCCTAGGTCCACAGAGGCATCAAAAGTTCCGCCTAAGGTAACTTGAACATCATCGGTTACGGTTACTACATCGCCATTACAATTTGTGTAGATAGCTTGGGCTGTATATACTGTAACCTCTTCAGTAGGGCAAACATTAATGGTGGTGTCAGTTCCAATTTCGTTGCCATCGGCATCCAACCAAGAAAAAACCACGTTGGAATTACCATTTGGAGTAAATCTCCAAGCTTCGTGGGTTGCAGCCCAGTCGCCTGTGTTTCTTCCCGGAGCACTTTCGCCTATAAGTCCTGTTTGGTTTTGGATCCCTATTACGGCGTTACCGCTATTCCAAGAACAACCTGAAAATCTATCCTTAATGTATATTTCAATGACATTGGTTGTTTCGTACATTACTATTTGCGTAGTAAGATTTAGGTTGTTACAAGAAAAATATTTAATATCATTAAAATTCACCACCATTGTACGGTCAGGTGCATCCCCAAAAACTGTCCAGTTCATTTTCCCATTCGCAACATCAGTGGGAGAAGGATGAATATCCATATAAACACCAAAGATTGCTGTTTTGAATAAATTAGGATCTGGAATGGATTCGTCGAAACTCCAAGCGCTAAAAGTGCCCGGTATATATTGCGGATCAAAAGAAACAACTCCATTGGTACTTACAACCATATTCGTATATGTCTGCCCGTAGAAACAGAAGTCGAAGGGTAGCGGGATTCTTGTCGACCATTTATCATCAACGTTATAGGGGTCTGTAACATCAATAGGTGTTCCTCCCGTAAAAGGGAAGGGTGGATCATAAGGAATGGTCGAGACTGAATAGGTGCTGGTATCACCAGTGTAGAGGTATTCAGCAGTAAGATCGGTACAAGTTTCGTTGCATTCTAACACTATGTCTTCTCCTGCATCAACATTGGGATGTCCCGGTCCTTGGGCAAAGCCCGAAAGGGATATCACAAACATACCGATAAGCAAGAAAGTGTTTCGCGCAAAGTTGACCTTCAATAAATCGGAGCAACTTTGTAAACAGAGAAGTAATTTTTTCTTCATAAAGATTCAATTGAGATATTATCGTATTTAAAGTTAAAATTTTTAACAGCCGAATATAAGAAATTTCTAACATTCAAAGCTAGGAAATACGGGCGAACTTTGTAAATTATTTTCGGGTCTTAATTTATTTGGTTCAAATTTTAGAGGAATGAAGGAGAGAGGAAGGTGTTAATCATTGAATGTGAAGCACCCAGGTCAAAGGGTTTAAGGTTTATAAGGCCTATTCTATTGACCTTGCGGGTAACGATAGATCTTTCTTTTTATTTTGTTTTCAAAATAAATTAGTTAATAAGCTGTAAAGAAAGGAAATGCCTTCCACGGGGTTTCGTACATTTGCTCTATAAATATACTTATGTTAGACCAAACAGAAATTTCGTACGAAAACACCATACTTATTGGCTTGATTACTCAATTCCAAGACGAAGAGTTGAGCGAAGAATATTTGGATGAACTCGAGTTCCTCGCCTTTACCGCCGGTGGGGAGGTAAAACGCAGATTTACCCAAAAACTTGAGGTTCCCAATCCCAAAACTTTTATTGGTACGGGAAAACTGGAAGAGGTTAAAAAATTTGTGGACGAAAATGAGATTGGAGTCGCTATTTTTGATGATGAACTTTCACCTGCCCAGCAAAAGAATATTGAACGTATCCTTGATATTAAAATAATTGATAGAACCAATCTAATCCTTGATATTTTTGCCCAAAGAGCTCAGACCAGTTATGCACGGACCCAAGTAGAATTGGCTCAATATGAATACTTGCTGCCCAGATTGGCAGGTATGTGGACTCACTTGGAGCGTCAACGTGGAGGTATTGGTATGCGTGGTCCAGGAGAGCGGGAGATTGAAACAGATAGACGGATTGTACGCGATAGGATCTCGCTGTTAAAGGATAAATTGAAAAAAATTGACCGCCAAATGGATGTCCAACGAGGAAATCGTGGGGCGTTGGTCCGAGTTGCCTTGGTGGGTTATACAAATGTGGGAAAATCCACAGTAATGAATGCCCTGAGCAAGAGTGAGGTTTTTGCGGAAAATAAACTTTTTGCCACATTGGATACAACCGTGCGGAAAGTGGTAATTGGCAACCTTCCATTTCTTCTAACAGATACAGTAGGTTTTATCAGAAAACTGCCTACCCAGCTTGTGGAATCTTTTAAAAGCACCTTGGATGAAGTCCGCGAAGCCGATTTATTGCTTCATATAGTGGATATTTCGCATCCTTCCTTTGAGCACCATATAGACTCCGTGAACACAATTTTAAAGGAAATTGAAAGTGCCGACAAACCAACGGTTATGGTTTTCAATAAGATCGATGCATACCATCCTGAAAAAATTAAATCCGATGATTTAATGACCGAAAGAACCAAGGCCCATTTTACCCTAGAGGAATGGAAACAGACCTGGATGGCCAAAATGAACGGGGATGCCATTTTTATATCTGCCCTGAACAAGGAAAATTTCGAAGCCTTTAGAAAATTGGTTTATGAAAAAGTCAGGGAAATCCACACAACCCGTTTTCCTTATAACGATTTTCTATATGAAGATTATGACGGCGAGGAGGAGTAGTATAATATATTTTTTCTGATTTTCATGGTAACCCTTCCAGCGTTTTAAACGCTGGAAGGGTTTAAGTCTTTAAACGGATTCACCGTAAAAATGAGTTCTAAACAAATGCACTATATCCCGTAATGGCTCTTCCAACAATTAGCGTATTTATTTCCTTGGTTCCTTCATAGCTATAAATTGCTTCTGCATCTGCGACAAATCTTGCCACATCGTATTCTAACAAGATTCCGTTTCCTCCCATTACTTCACGGGCGCTGCGAACAACATCCCGAGTACGAAGGCTGCAGAATACTTTTGCCAATGAAGCGTGTTCGTCGGTCAAAAGATCTTCATCCTGAAGTTCGGAAAGACGGAAACATAAGGTTTGCATAGCGGTCAAGTTTGCCAACATTTCCACCAAATGATTCTGTACTAGTTGGAAGGAAGCTATAGGCTTGCCAAATTGCTCGCGTTTTTTGGTGTATTTTAAGGCACTCTCATAAGCCCCGCGCGCACAACCAACTGCCTGCCAAGCTACGGCGGCACGGGTAACTTTCAAAACTTTTGCGGTGTCCTTAAATGAATCGCATTTCTGAAGTCGATCGCTTTCAGGCACTCGGCAATCTGTCATCGTTATCAACGCATTTTGAACCGTACGTAGAGCCATTTTGTTTTCGATCTTTTCAGCTTTAAAACCGGGATTTCCCTTTCGCACCAAAAATCCCTTTACTTGGTTTGTAGCCTCATCATTGGCCCAAATAACGGTAACGTCAGAAAAAGTTGCATTCCCGATCCATTTTTTCTGCCCGTTTAAAATCCATTCATCTCCTTCTTGTCTGCAGGTAGTTCCCATTCCGCCCGCTACGGCAGAGCCAACATCCGGCTCTGTTAGTCCGAACGCTCCAATAACTTCCATTCGCGCCATTTTGGGAAGCCACTCCTGTTTCTGTTCCTCGCTGCCGCAAATGTCTATTGAGCTCATAGCCAGTCCGCTGTGAACTCCGAAGAAAGTCGAGATTGACACATCTATTCTCGCCATTTCCATGGCTATAATTCCTTCCATAACGAAACTTTCATTCGGTGTTCCATAGCCATCGATGGTAAGTCCACAAATGTTCAGTGCAGCCATTTTAGGAATAATTTCGAAGGGAAATTCAGCTCTGTTCCAGTATTCATTGGCAATAGGTCGAATTTCATCTTCCATAAAATTGCGAATCTTTAATTGTAGGTCCCGTTGTTCTGGAGTTAACTTCGAACTGAGTTCATAAAAATCACCGGAAATTGGAGGTAGTTTGTGCTGTCCTTTTTTTCCACTTTTGTGTTTTAACATTTTCATCAGACCTTGCAATTGGCGATCGTCGAGTTCTCCAACGGTTTTCATTATTTCTGAAAGATCAACTTTTTGTGAAAGATCTGTCAGCGCTTCCAGATCGATATTTTTCATTAAATGAAGTGTCTGTTTGATTTTTGAGAAGATGGACATAAGAACTATTTTAAGAAATGAATTTTAAAGATAGCCATACCCAATTTTTATAAAGGCCAAAGAAAAGTTAATTTGAAATGGTAGGAAAATGATGGCTCAATTAATAGATTGTTGAGTTTTTGATACTCGCGATGTTTTTACGGGTGATAAATATATTTCCCAAACTGCCACCCCAATCACGACAATATATTCTAGAGCAACCAACCAAAGATTTTCGTCAAAGCCATCTTTCCCGTAAGCCGAATAACTGAGCATGACCATCAAACTCCAAACGATGGGGAATTTATATTTTGTAAACACGGATAATAAAAGAGGAGTGGCAATATACCAAGGATGAACGGTGGTGGAAAGCAATAAATAAATTGATATAGCAAACAGCATTGAGGTAAATAATTGTTGGCGTCTGCTGTTTCGTCCAAAGAAAGAAATGCCAATCACGGCGAGCAAGGTTATTATGGGAAGAATCTTTCCAACCGTTCCTATAATATTATATCCTACAACCTGAAAACCAATCCATCGAATTATATAATACATACTTGCGTTGAACTCAAAATCCTGAAACCAAAGGGCAATTGTGGAAGAAAAGTTATGAATAAATTCCAAAGAAAGAAATGGAAGGAAAGTGATAAATACGGTTAATCCAGCCACTATATAAAATTCATTTAATTTTTTGACGGAGACTTCTATGCTTTCAAATACTCTCGGAATTTTATTTTTACTGGTGAAGTATTTATAAAGCAAGGGCAAAAACAACAACGGAATTAACTTCACCGAAATTGAAAACCCAAATAAAACAGCGGCCCAAAGCCACTTTCTTTTAAATAATGAATACAGCGCCCAAATAAAGAGAAATAACATTACTCCTTCAAAGTGAAGATTTCCGGTAAGTTCAATTATTATAAAGGGGTTCAAAAAGTACCAGAATATATTATTAACGGGAAGTTTTAGCCTTTTCAATATCTTCTTTCCGAAATAAAGGATTCCGACATCGGCGAGAATTATCATAATTCGAAGAGCCATTACCGAACCTAGAATACTTTTCCCTCCAATGAGCGCAGCAAGCGTAAAGAAGAATTGGCTTATTGGCGGATAATTACTGAAATGACTACCGCTCAACGCTCCCATTCCACGATATAAATTATTCGCATTTGGAATAAGAATCTCCCGAGAAACTGAGAGATCGTTAAAGTACATTTTGGGAGTAAATAAATAGGGGTTTACTCCTTGCGCCATTAAATGCCCGTCCCAAATAAATCGATAGAAATCCTGTGACAGATTTGGTATGGCAAAGAGGAAGATGAGCCGGAAAGCAATTCCAAATCCCACTAATAGTCCAAAACTTTGTTTCCACTTCTCTATATATAGATAGGCGATGTAAAAAAGTGCAGAATAAAGTGAAATTAGCTTTACGAAATCACTTCGATTTAAATCGTAGGCAAAGCTGAGATAAAACGCAATAGAAGTTATCGCGAAAAGAAGTGGAATTTTTGATAACTTGAAAAGACTCCTCACAGGCTATTAGTTTTAATCCTTTTCGATTTCCCCGAGGCCTTGCCTCGTTTTGTTTTTATTTTTATTTTCTTTTTGGAATTTGGAATTTGGAATTTCACTTTTTCGGAATTTCACTACCTTATCAATCCACCCATTCTGCAATAAACAGATTGGTATCGTGGCCGCCACCATTATTCCTATTGGAAGAAAAGGCAAGATATTTTCCGTTGTTCGAAAATACAGGAAACGCATCAAAAGTATCACTATGGGTTACCCGCTCCAGATTTTTCCCATCAATATCAATTAGGTACAGATTGAAAGGATATCCTCGTTTCGATTCAAAATTGCTGGAGAATAAAATCTTTTCTCCCGAAGGATGGAAAAAAGGTGCCCAACTTGCATTTCCCAAATCGGTCAATTGACGTAGTTCGCTCCCGTCGGCATTACAGATATACAGATCCATCTCGGTTGGCTGTACCAGACCTTGAGCAAGCAGATCCTTATATTGTTTTATTTCTTCCTCAGTTTTGGGTCTTGAGGAACGGAAGATAAGTTTGGTGCCATCTGGGGAAAAGAAAGCGCCGCCATCGTAACCAAGTTCGTTGGTAATTTGCTTTACATTCGTGCCATCAATATCCATGGTATAAAGTTCCAAATCTCCACTTCGCATAGAGGTGAAAACAATTTTATCTCCTTTGGGTGAAACGGTTGCTTCGGCGTCATAACCCGGTTCATTGGTAAGCTGCTTTACGATATTTCCATCCAAATCAGCAACAAAAATATCGAAGCCTTCATAAATGGGCCATACATACTTCCCATCGTTTTTGGAAGGCACGGGAGGGCAAGCTTCATCGGCCAAGTGTGTACTGGCATATATGATGTGCTTTCCGTCGGGTAAAAAATAACTGCAGGTAGTCCTTCCTTTTCCGGTACTCACCATTTTAGGTTTTGAATCTCTAAAAGTATCGTCAAAATCCATTAGGAACATTTGATCGCAATCTACGCCCCAATCTTTATAATTGCTTTGAAACACCAATTTCGTGTCATCAAAACTCCAATAAGCCTCAGCATTATCACCGCCGAAAGTTACTTGACGGATGTTTTTAAAATGTTTTTCCTCAGGGAAAATTAAAGTATCCTTGGTTTTAGGATCGATCTTGGTGAAGTCAGTTTTATCAGTTGTTTCAATATTATTGTCATCCGTTTTTTTTGCTTCGTTTTTGCAAGCAGTAAAAATGGAAACTATCAAGAGAGTATAAATTAGCTTCATTGTTTAATATAATTGGTTTTAAGAGGTACTTGAAAAAGTCAAAATTAGCTCAAGACAAAATGCAAGAGATCGAAATTATCCTGTATTAATGTACTTTTGTGTAAAAATACTGATATGCGTTTAATTACAATGATATTTCTGATAATACTGATGTTTTCTTGTAAGGAAGCAAAAGTTCCTGTTATAACAATGAAAGAAGATGTTTCTGTTTTGGCGAATGATAGCCTGGGTGGAAGGAAAACTGGAAGCGATTATGAGAAGAAAGCAGCAAAATATATCGCGAAAAGATTTGAAGGATTAAAGCTTAAGCCAAAAGGAGTGAATGGTTTCTATCAGGAATTTACCTTTAAAGCGAGCAAAAATCCCCATCAAGAAGCAGAATTCACTTCTGAAACAAGTGATAGCACTCGAACTGGTGAAAATGTAATTGCCTATTTGGATAATGGTGCCGAAAACACGGTGGTAATAGGTGCGCATTACGACCATCTAGGAATGGGTGGCGAGGGCTCACTATATCGGGAAGGGCCTGCAATCCATAATGGAGCCGACGATAATGCAAGTGGAGTTGCGATGATGTTGCATTTGGCAGATACTCTCAGCAAACAAAACGCTCCCAAAAACAACAATTATCTTTTTATGGCATTCTCGGGTGAAGAAGAGGGTTTGTTAGGTTCTAATTATTTTGTAAAACATCCTACGATAGATACCAAGAAAGTGACCTATATGATAAATATGGATATGGTAGGCAGGCTCAATAAGGAAAACACTTTAGCAGTATATGGCGTGGGTACTTCTCCAATATTTAAGGAAATTGTCAACGCAAATGCCGGAAATCTGAATATTATTGAAAACGAAAGTGGAGTAGGTCCTAGCGATCATACTTCGTTTTATCTGGCTGATATTCCCGTACTTCATTTTTTTACCGGTCAGCATGAGGATTATCACAAACCTTCTGATGATATAGAAAAAGTGAATTTTGAGGGAATGAAAGTTGTTTCGGAATATATCTTCAATATTATCAAGGATTTGGACAGTCAAGGAAAACTAGCATTTCAGAAAACGAAAAATGAAAGCGAAGTCGTTCCCGATTTTAAAGTAACCTTGGGTGTTGTTCCCGACTATCTTTTCGGAGGAAAGGGAATGCGGATTGATGGAGTTAGCGAAGATAAACCCGCACAAAAAGCAGGACTTCAAAAGGGAGATGTGGTAGTAAAAATGGGAGATTGGGATGTTACTGATATGATGAGTTATATGAATAGTCTTTCAAAATTCGAAAAGGGCCAAACGGCGATTGTGACCATTGATAGAGGTGGAGAATTGAAGGAGGTTGAGGTAACATTTTAAATATATTGAAGTATATTTGAGTAAAACGGAGAAACTATGGAAGCTACAAAACTGAGAGAAAAATTAAAAGCTCAATTCTCAGAAATTATTGAGGACGACAGAAATCTCGATTATTTAGAAAAAATTTTCGGGATAATAAATGGTACAGGTTATACATCTCAGGTGCCAGAATCCCATTACGAAATAGTAGATGAACGGCGCAGAAAATTAATAGCTGGGGAAACAATCGCTGAGGATTGGGATATTGTGAAGGAGGGCATAAAGAAAAAGCATGGGTTTTAAATTAAAGAGGGAACCTGAATCTCAATCAATATAGTTATAATTTTTAGCTCTTTTTTCTTGAAACGTTAAACAATTATGCTCTCCCATTAACCCCAACAGAGTTATGAAATTACAAATAGAATCAGCAAGTCTAAAAGATTATTTAAAAGAATTACCTCCTGTTATAGAGTTTCATACGCCTTTAATCCAGAAGAAAATACAGTATATTAAAGCACATGCTTCTAGCGATCGCGAGCGTGCAAAAATGGCTTTTGAAGTGGCCCGTGATGAAGTTGCGCATTCTTTTGATACCCAAGAAGAACAAATTACCATTAATGCGGAAGATGTTTTGGAACACAAAGGAGGGATTTGTTTTGCCAAATCTCATTTGTTGGCGAGTCTGTTACGCGGAATGGATATTCCCGCTGGATTCTGTTATCAAAAAGTATTAAGAAAGGGAACAGTAGAATCTGGATATGCGCTTCACGGATTGAATGCAGTTTATTTGCCCGAGACAGGATGGTTCCGTGTGGATCCACGTGGTAATAAACCTGGAATCGATTCCCAATTCAGCACCGAGAAAGAAAAATTGGCCTATCCGATAAGACCGGAACTCGGTGAGGTAGATTATAATGTAGTGCTCGCCGAACCTCTGCCATCGGTTATCCGAGCAATGCAAGAATCCAAGAATTGCCAACAGCTTTTTTATGCAAGGCCAACAGATTTGTAATTATTAAAGTAGTTGCGAACGGAGGTAAATAAAATACAAAACCTCCCGGATTTCGAGAAATCTGGGAGGTTTATTGATTTACTGTGTACTGAATTACTGCGTACTGAAAACTGAATTTACATCATTCCGGGCATTCCTCCGCCCATTCCGCCTGGCATTCCACCGCCACCGTGCTCTTCTTTGATATCAACCAAAGCGCATTCCGTAGTTAGGATCATTCCAGCAATCGAGGCCGCATTTTCAAGCGCGATACGGGTTACTTTCTTAGGATCGATGATTCCAGCTTTTAGCATATCAACATACTGTCCCGATTTGGCGTCATAACCGAAGTTTTTCTTGCCATCCAAAACCTTGTTGATTACTACAGAACCTTCGCCACCTGCATTTTCAACGATAATACGCAAAGGAGCTTCAATTGCTTTAGCAACAATGTTTACCCCAGTGGTTTCATCCAAAGAATCCGTCGTTATTTTTTTCAGGATTTCAAGAGTTCTTATCAAAGCAACACCACCTCCGGCAACTATGCCTTCTTCAACCGCTGCACGAGTGGCATTAAGTGCGTCATCAACACGATCTTTTTTCTCTTTCATTTCCACTTCGGAAGCAGCTCCTACGTAAAGAACAGCAACACCTCCAGCCAATTTGGCCAAACGCTCCTGCAATTTTTCTTTGTCGTAATCACTTGTAGTTGTCTCAATCTGAGCCTTGATTTGATTAACACGAGATTTGATGTTATTTTTCTCGCCACCACCGTTTACGATAGTCGTATTGTCTTTATCGATGGTCACTGTTTCTGCAGAACCCAACATGTCGATAGTCGCATTTTCCAAAGTGAAGCCGCGCTCTTCAGAGATTACGGTTCCACCTGTCAAGATTGCGATATCTTCCAACATTGCTTTTCTTCTGTCACCAAAACCTGGAGCTTTTACCGCTGCGATTTTTAATGAACCTCGAAGTTTATTCACAACCAAAGTAGCCAACGCTTCACCGTCAACGTCTTCAGCGATAATCAATAAAGATTTTCCTTGTTGGGCCACTGGTTCAAGCACAGGCAGTAAATCTTTCATTGAAGAGATTTTTTTGTCGTAAAGCAAAATCATTGGATTTTCCAATTCAGTTTGCATTTTTTCGGCATCTGTTACGAAATATGGAGAAAGATATCCACGGTCAAACTGCATTCCCTCAACAACATCTACATAAGTTTCAGTTCCTTTTGATTCTTCAACAGTTATAACACCTTCTTTGCCCACTTTTCCGAAAGCTTTGGCAATAAGTTCGCCGATCAATTCGTCATTGTTTGAAGAAATAGTAGCAACTTGTTTAATCATTTCAGAAGAATTGCCAACAGTAGTGGCTTGTTTTTCAAGGTTCGCTACAATTGCCGCAACAGCCTTGTCAATACCGCGTTTCAAATCCATAGGATTTGCACCGGCAGCTACGTTTTTAATACCTTCCTTTACGATTGCTTGAGCCAGAACAGTAGCGGTAGTTGTTCCATCACCAGCAAGATCGTTGGTTTTTGAAGCAACTTCTTTTACCATCTGAGCGCCCATGTTTTCAAGAGAGTCCTCAAGTTCAATTTCTTTTGCAACGGTTACGCCATCTTTGGTAATTTGAGGTGCACCAAAGGATTTACCGATAATAACGTTACGACCACTTGGGCCTAAAGTTACTTTTACCGCGTTTGCCAATGCGTCAACGCCACGCTTAATAGCGTCACGGGCTTCTACATCAAATTTTATATCTTTTGCCATAAATTTTATTATTTTATTCCGAAGAAATTCGGAAGTGTGATTATTATTTTTCTAATGAATTTCAAGTTATGTTTTGTTCAGGAAATTCCAAAAATAAAATTCCAAATTCCACAGTTTGGAATTTGGTGCTTTGTTTTTGGAATTTAGATTATCGCAAGAATGTCATCCTCACGCATAATAAGATAGTCCTTGCCATCAAATTTCAGCTCGCTGCCTGAGTATTTTCCGTAAAGTACGGTATCACCAATTTTTACGGTCATTTTGTGGTCTTCTTTTCCTTTGCCCACAGCTACTACTTTTCCTTGCTGAGGCTTTTCTTTTGCGGAGTCGGGAATGTAAAGACCTGATGCGGTCTTAGTTTCTGCTTCTTCAGGCTGAACCAATACACGGTCTGCAAGTGGTTGAATTTTTAATGCCATTTTTGAATTTATTTTTTAGGTGCTTGCCAATGGGCAAGCTGGTTAAACTAAAGTTTAAATGTTCTGGTGGCTAATTGGCAGAAACTGTGCCACTGCCCAAAACTGACAGTTTCCGGAAATAAAAATGCCAGCTTGTCAGAATTGGTCGGAATGAATAATGTATAGCCAATTTTTTATGGGAGATAACTCCTTAAGGTCATTCTATTAATACCTGCGAATTTGTTTTTCTTGCTTACAAGATGAACAAAAAAAATGCCGACTCTTTTATGAATCGGCATCTTCTAAAATATTTTATAAGAAAAATTATTCTGGATTTTCTGTCACTGGCTGAGCTGGCGTTTCAGTTGTAGGAACGGCCGGGATAGCGTTTTGATCAAAAGTTTTTGATTCCAAGCTTTTTCCGCCCATAATAAATACGTTTGAAAACATAATAAGGACAAGCATTATGGTTGCAAGTGTCCAAGTACTCTTGTCCAAAAAGTCACTTGTTTTTTGTACACCACCAATTTGGGCACCGCCGCCACCTCCGAAAGAAGAGGAAAGACCACCGCCTTTTGGGTTCTGCACCATTATGACCACTATTAGTAAAAAGGCCACTATCATTATCAAAACTAAAAATATTGTAAACGTACTCATTGTTCTTCTGTGTTAATCGATTTTTCTATTGCCCGAATTTGGTCTGCAAAGAAACCACTTTTTTCGGGATTTTTCAAAATTAATATTTTATATGCTTGAATTGCCTTTTTATAGTTCTTTTGTTGCAAATAAACTCTTGCCAATGTCTCTGTCATCAGAGAATCAGTCGATTGTGAATGGGGTACAACTTGGTCTTTTCCACCGACCTTGCTAATTTCTTTGTGCGAAGTTTCCGAAGAGCTACCCGCTGATGGGACTGGGTTTATTTTAGGACGCTCTTGAATGAACTTGTCGATCAATTCAAATTTTCTCTCAATGTTCTCCTGAGTTGAGTCCTTTTTTTCTGGAGAAACGGAGGGCGTTTCCTCTTTCTGGAAAATTTTTTCCCTACGTTCAATTGGTCTTGCCTTTGTCAGCTTTAACCATTCTGAAAAGGAATGAGTGTCGTTTTTAGTGAATTCCAGAGGTGTGTCCGTTAGCAAAGTTTCTTCGGATTCTTCCTTTTTTTCTTCGGTGATAGTTTCTGTTTTGGCGACTAGATTTGTCACCGAATCAACTTTTCTTTGGAAGAGATCCGGATTTAAAATGGCATCGGCCTTTTCCCGTTCAGCTTTCCACTCGTTGTCTTTTTCCACTCGTATCTTTTCTGAAACGTCTTCTGAGACCACATCTATTTCCATCACGGAAGAATCGTGTTGGAGGATGTTCTGCGAAATTTCGTTTTGAATAAATTTCTCGGAGGTAATATATTCAAAAAGAATGTCGCGATCTGCAGTATGGGCGGCAGCGATTTTTAACGCATCATTATAACGGAAACTGTCCTGATTTTTTAATCCCTTAAGTTGCAAAGCTCTTGCGCTCTGGAAATATGGGTATTTTTGAACAAGAATATCCAGATCATTCAGATCCTCAGAAGTGATTTTCTGTGGATTGGCGAGAAGATATGTGTAATGTTCTAGTTTCATTGTTCTGTAATTTTATCCAACTCTATAAGGATGCGATGACACCGACCCTAAGCGAAGGAGATAACCCTAGCCCTCTAAAGAGAGCAAAATTAGTTTGTCCCTTTAGGGGTTAGGGGTAATAAATATACTACCAATTTGCCAGTGATTTATTAAAAATATCCTGGGTAAGCCGTTCAAAAATTTCTTCCAGAGCAACCGTAAGTTTCGAACCGGTCAATTGGGTTTGGCCGGGGTAATCATAATAAAAACTGAAATTTTGTTCAAAATCCTTTAACGGATCTTTGGTGTTATAAAATCGGACATTAACGGCAATCGTAAGTCGGTTTTGTGCAGCTCTGCTATCTGAGGTTGCCGTAATTGGAGCGATATAATATTGTGTAATTTCTCCTTCATAAACTAAATCGCCATTGTTGTTTACCAAACTCAAACTGGTTTGATTAAGCAAGAGATCCTGTAACATTTGAGTGAAATCCCTTGCAATTCCCGGTTCTACAATGGGGGCATTGTTCTGAAAATAATTCACCTGGACCGTCCGGGTGGTATTGTAATTTATATCAGCTCCTGTAAAGGAATAGGCACCACAACCTTGTAAAAGAAGGGGAATGGCAAGAAGAAATAAAAAGGAAGCTATTCTTGACATATTCCTCATGTTGATTTTTATAAGCTTCATAATTGGTTTATAGATTATATAGCTTAATTTTTCGATATAAGGTTCTTTCAGAAATTCCGAGTTCGTCGGCTGCATCTTTTCGTTTTCCTTTATATTTTTCTAGAGACTTTTTAATGAGTTCCAGTTCCTTCTGTTGCAAAGATAGATTTTCCTCCTCCTCAATTTCCTCGGCATACTCATATTTATCCTGACGCGAGTCTGTTGCGTGTTCGGGGATACTGAAAACTTCGACATCTGAGGAATTGCCATTGTTTTCCTCTTCTATGATGGCCGCCAGCTCATCCTCTACATTATTTTCTTCAGAATAAATTTTATTGATGAGCGATGATTGTTCTTCTTTAACTTTTGCCGCACTTCCAGTTTTCATCAATTCCAAAGTGAGTTTTTTTAGGTCATTTACATCGCGCTTCATATCGAAAAGTACTTTGTAAAGTATTTCCCTTTCACTACTAAAATCACTCTCAGCTTTTTTGGAATTGACAATTGCGGGTAGATTGCTGCCCATATCAGGAAGATAGTGTTTCAGCGTTTGATATGAAATCTCACGATTCTGCTCTAATACCGAAATTTGTTCTGCCACGTTTCGCAATTGACGTACGTTTCCAGCCCATCGATACTGTAGCAACAAATCGACCGCGCGGTCATCCAACCGGATGGTGGGCATTTTATATTTCTGTGCAAAATCTGCGGCAAATTTTCTAAAGAGCAAATGGATGTCCTCACGTCTTTCTCTAAGAGGAGGCAGATTGATTTCCACTGTACTCAATCTATAATAAAGGTCTTCGCGAAATCTTCCTTTTTCAATGGCTTCCACCATTTTCACATTGGTAGCGGCGACAATTCGGACGTCGGTCTTTTGGGTGCCGGAGGAACCTACCTTTAGGAATTCACCCGTTTCTAAAACTCTTAATAAACGAACTTGGGTGGGCAATGGCAATTCGCCCACCTCATCCAAAAAAATGGTACCTCCATCGGCAACTTCAAAATAACCGCTTCGTGTAGCGGTAGCGCCGGTAAAGGAGCCTTTTTCGTGTCCAAACAGTTCGCTGTCAATGGTTCCTTCGGGAATTGCGCCACAGTTTACGGCAATATATTTCCCATGTTTTCTGTGTGATAGAGAATGGATTATTTTTGGAATACTCTCTTTTCCCACTCCGCTTTCACCTGTTACCAATACCGAAATATCCGTCGGTGCCACTTGAATGGCTTTCTCCACGGCACGATTTAGCTTTGGGTCGTTGCCTATTATTCCAAATCGTTGTTTTGTTGCTTGTACGCTTTCCATATTAACTTCCCGCCTTTCGACTCCGCCTGCCTACGTGCCGTTGGGCAGGCAGGCTCAAGATAAACTTGGGCGGAAATCTCATGTTTATTATTTTAATGATTCTCAGAATATCCCACGGCTTCTCCTATAAGTGTAGCCGTAGTACAATCGGTAATCTTCACATTTACAAAATCTCCTAATTTGTAGTTTTCCTTTGGGAAAACCGCAACCGTATTCTGCGGTGTCCTTCCGCTCCATTCCTGATCACTCTTTTTGGATTCCCGTTCAATTAAAACTTCCACTATTTTGCCCACCGTTCGGTTGGTGTGGTAGGCACTGTGCTTTTGTTGAAGTTCTACTATTTCCGTCAATCTTCTTTTCTTTGTTTCTTCGGGAACATCATCCTCCAGTTTTCGGGCTGCCAAAGTTCCTGGTCTTTCAGAATACTTAAACATAAATCCGAAATCATATTTTACTTCTTCCATCAAACTTAAAGTCTGTTGGTGATCTTCTTCCGTTTCCGTTGGAAAACCGATGATCATATCCTGTGAAATCCCACAATTGGGAATAATTTCACGTACTTTTTCAATCAATGCAAGATATTCCTCACGGGTATGTTGCCGGTTCATTTCCTTTAAAATCCGAGTGCTTCCACTTTGTACCGGTAAATGGATGTGGTTGCAAATGTTGTCATATTTTGCCATAGTATGCAGCACATCCTCTGTCATATCCTGCGGATTGCTGGTGGAAAATCGGATGCGCATTTTTGGTTGTGCCAAGGTTACCATCTCCAGTAATTGAGCAAATGTGGTGGCAGTTGCTTGTTGCATTGGAGAGGCATTTTTGAAATCCTTTTTCAAACCTCCGCCATACCATAGATAGCTATCCACATTCTGTCCAAGAAGTGTTATTTCCTTATAGCCTTTTTCACCTAAATCGTTTACTTCGGCAATAATACTATGAGGGTCACGGCTACGTTCACGGCCACGGGTAAAGGGAACTACGCAGAAGGTGCACATATTGTCGCAACCTCTGGTAATACTAACAAAAGCGGTAATCCCATTTCCGCCCAAACGCACTGGCGAAATATCGCCATAGGTTTCATCTTTTGACAGAATAACATTTACCGCATCACGACCTTCTTCTACTTCCTTTAATAGATTTGGAATATCTTTATAGGCGTCAGGGCCAACCACCAAATCGACGATCTTTTCTTCCTCCAGGAATTTTTCCTTTAAGCGCTCGGCCATACAGCCCAAAACACCTACTTTCATTTTTGGATTATCGCTTCGCTTTACGGCGTTGTATTTTTCCAATCGTTTCCGGATCGTTTGCTCGGCCTTATCGCGGATTGAGCAGGTATTTACCAGTACCAGATCGGCATCTTCCAATGAATCTGTAGTGTTGTAACCTTGGTCTGCTAAGATGGAAGCCACAATTTCACTGTCACTGAAGTTCATTTGGCAACCATAGCTTTCAATATATAATTTTTTGGAATTCCCTCCCTTGGATTCAAGTACCAAGGTGTTTCCTTGTTGTGCTTCGTCTATAACTTTTTCCATAATGTAATATAAAAGCAAACCGAACCAATTGATTTTTCGGTTTGGACGGCAAAGATACGTTTTTAAGAAACGGTGACAAAGTGGCAGATGTGGTTTTGTGAAAAAAATCGGAAAATGTTTTATTCATCCCAATCAAGAGTATGAAGCGTTTGGAATGATATTTTCAAGAGTAAACTTCACCCGAAGAATTGGATATAATTGGAATGTCTTTTTGTGAATAACTCCTTCCATTTTTCCTTCCCCAAGGGTCTGGAATTTTATATTTTTACTTTCTTGGTTCCAAGTGAAAAATTCCCTGATTTTGATGCGATGCGTTAATATTCAAATTGGTTTTGAACTGGTTCCTGATTTTTTAAAGGGTATCCAAAATTCCCTGAAACTTTTAAAGCTACTTTCATGTATTTGATTTTCGACACAGAAACAACTGGTCTTCCTAAAGATTATAAGGCTCCCGTTAGCGATAGCGACAATTGGCCCAGGTGTATACAGATTGCCTGGCAATTGCACGATGAAATGGGAAATATGGTAGAACATCAGGACTATTTGATCCAACCTGAGGGATTCAATATTCCTTTCGATGCCGAAAAGATTCATGGTATTTCCACCGAACTGGCCCAAAAGGAGGGCCGTCCCTTTACTGAGGTGCTTTCACTGTTTAACGAATCGCTTAAAAAGACAAAATTTGTTGTTGGGCACAATCTAGATTTCGACCTTAAAATTATGGGTGCGGAAATTTATAGATTGGGAATTGAGAATTCTTTGGAAAAACTTCCGGTTTTGGATACCTGTACCGAAACCACAGCCACACTATGTCAGATTCCGGGAGGTCGCGGCGGAAAGTTCAAATTGCCTACCTTGACAGAACTCCACGAATTCCTGTTTACCCAGCCATTCGCCGAAGCGCACAATGCAACTGCGGATGTTGAGGCGACCACTCGTTGTTTTCTAGAGTTGATGCGTCGTCAGATTTTTACGGTGGAGGAATTGGACGTTCAGCCAGATTATTTTGATCATTTTTCCGAAGCAAACCCGAAAACAATTGAGTTGATTGGGCTAAAGCATATCAATCTAAAAAAGGCTTCACAAAAAATAAGAGAGCAGTTATTGGCTGCTTCCCAGACGGAAGAAATCTCTACGGAGGAAATTGAGGAAAATATAGCCACCTTGGAAGATGCGCTTTTTGTTCACCTTCACAACCACTCCCAATATTCCATATTGCAGTCTACCTCCAGTACCGCGGATTTGGTAAATGCGGCTGTGGCTGATAATATGCCAGCGGTAGCTTTAACTGATTCTGGCAATATGATGGGGGCTTTTCACTTTGTGCAGGCGGTGAACAATTATAATAAATCACTTTCGCCACAGGATTCTGAAAAGAAATTAAAGGGAATTGTGGGCTGCGAATTTTTTGTTTGCGAGGACCATCTCAATAAATCCCAGAAGGATAATGGTTATCAAATAGTACTTCTGGCTAAAAACAAAAACGGATACCACAATTTGGCGAAAATGGCTTCCATTGCCTACACTGCTGGGTTTTATTATGTGCCACGCATCGATAGAAATGTAATCGAAAAATATAAAGAAGATATTATTGTATTGACCGGTGGTGTTAATGGCGAAGTACCCGGAAAGATATTGAACGTTGGAGAAAATCAAGCTGAAGAAGCATTGATCTGGTGGAAGGAGAAGTTTGGTGAAGATTTGTATGTTGAAATAATGCGCCATAACCAAGAAGATGAAAACCGCGTTAATGAGGTTTTGGTGGATATGGCCAAACGCAATCACGTGAAACTCGTGGCTTGTAACAACACCTATTATATTAATAAGGAGGATGCCAATGCACACGATATTCTACTTTGTGTAAAAGACGGCGAAAAACAAGGAACTCCAATTGGTCGTGGCCGAGGATATCGCTATGGAATGCCAAACCAAGAATATTATTTCAAAAGCCAGGATGAAATGAAGACCTTGTTTAAGGATCTTCCCGAGGCTATTTTGAATATAGAAGAAGTTGTTTCGAAAATAGAATCGTATGTCCTGCATCGGGATGTGCTACTTCCCAATTTCACTATTCCTGAGAAATTTCTGTGTCCGGAAGATGCCGATGGTGGCAAGCGTGGAGAAAATGCATATCTGCGTTATTTGACCTATGAAGGCGCAAAAAAACGGTATCCAGAATTGCTGGAAGTATCGTTCGAGGATTTGACAAATGCGGAAATCCCAATTGAATCTTCCGAAAGAATAAACGAAATTAAGCAACGACTCGATTTCGAATTGGAAGTAATTGCAAATACGGGTTATCCAGGTTATTTCCTGATTGTGCAGGATTTTATCGCCGAAGCAAGGCGCATGGACGTTTCTGTGGGTCCGGGACGGGGTTCGGCTGCAGGAAGTGCGGTGGCGTATTGTTTGGGGATAACCAATATTTGTCCTATTAAATACGATTTGCTTTTTGAGCGTTTCCTGAATCCGGATCGTGTGAGTATGCCCGATATAGATATCGATTTTGATGACGAAGGCCGAAGTAAGGTAATGGATTACGTGATCCAAAAATACGGCAGTAATCAGGTGGCACAAATTATCACCTATGGAACTATGGCCGCCAAATCCTCTATTAGAGACACGGCGCGCGTTCTTGATCTGCCGCTAAATGATTCTGATAGAATTGCGAAATTGATTCCCAATATGACCAAGCTGAATAAAATTTTCGGTCTGAGTGATGCGGAATTGCGGAAACGTTTCCGCTCTGATGAACTTCCAAAAGTTATGGAACTTCTAAACCTCGCTGAAGGATCAGATCTAGAAGCGCAAACCATTAATCAAGCGAAGATTCTTGAAGGGTCAGTAAGAAATACAGGAATTCACGCCTGTGGAGTGATTATTACTCCCAGCGACATTACGGACTTTGTGCCGGTTGCCCTTGCCAAGGATTCCGATTTATACGTAACCCAATTTGACAACTCCGTGGTTGAAAGCGCAGGTCTTCTGAAAATGGACTTTCTGGGGTTGAAAACGCTTACGTTGATAAAGGACACCGTTAAATTGGTGAAGCACAAACACAATATCGACTTGGAACCCGATTTTTTTCCACTTGATGATGTGAAAACCTACGAACTCTTCCAACGTGGAGAAACCATTGGAATTTTTCAATATGAATCTCCGGGAATGCAGAAATATATGAAGGAATTGAAGCCTTCTGTGTTTGCAGATTTGATTGCTATGAACGCACTCTATCGTCCAGGACCGATGGAATACATTCCGAGTTTCGTAAAAAGAAAGCACGGTGAGGAGGAAATTGAATACGATCTTCCCGCAATGGAGGAATACCTAAAGGAAACCTACGGAATTACGGTTTATCAGGAACAGGTGATGTTGCTTTCCCAAAAATTGGCCGATTTTACCAAGGGTGAAGCCGACGTTTTGCGAAAGGCCATGGGTAAAAAGCAAAAAGACGTGCTGGACAAAATGAAACCGCAGTTTATTGCCCAAGCTTCCGCAAAAGGACACGATCCTGAAAAGCTCGAAAAAATCTGGAAGGATTGGGAAGCTTTTGCCAGTTATGCCTTTAATAAATCGCATTCTACTTGTTACGCTTGGATTGCCTATCAAACCGCATATTTAAAAGCACATTATCCTGCAGAATATATGGCTGCTGTTCTGAGCAATAATATGAATGATATAAAGCAGGTCACCTTTTTTATGGATGAATGCAAGCGAATGGGACTTACGGTTTTGGGGCCAGACGTCAATGAATCCTTCCATAAATTTACGGTAAACGACCAAGGAGCAATTCGCTTTGGAATGGGTGCAGTGAAAGGTGTAGGCAGTAGTGCTGTTGCAACTATTGTCGAGCACAGAAAGGATGGAAAATATAAATCCATTTTTGATTTGGCCAAACGGATCGATCTGCGGGCAGCGAATAAGAAGGCGTTCGAAAACCTAGCTTTGGCTGGAGGCTTTGACAGCTTTAATGCCCACCGAGCCCAATACCTTCACGATGACGGCGATGGAATTATGTTCGTTGAAAAAGTATTGCGCTATGCCTCAAAATATCAAGAAACCCAAAACTCCGCCCAAGTAAGTTTATTTGGGGAGGCAAGTGAAGTTCAAATTCCAGAACCAGAGGTTCCCCCTTGTGAGGAATGGGGAACCATGAAAAAATTGAAGCAAGAACGCGAGGTTGTCGGTGTGTATATTTCCGGTCATCCGTTGGACGACTTCAAAATTGAAATGGAAAGCTTTACCAATTGTATGGTTTCTGCTTTTAATCATTTGGAGAATTTCCTGAATAAGGAAATGTGCTTTGGTGGCGTAGTCAGTGATGTACAGCACCGGGAATCTAAGGCCGGAAAAGGCTGGGCCATCTTTACCGTGGAAGATTATGAGGACAGTTATGAATTCAAAATTTTTGGAGAGGAATATTTAAAATGGCGTCATTTCCTTGTTCCCAACTCCTTTATATTCGGAAGGGTTTTAGTCAAGGAAGGATGGACCAATCGTGATACTGGGAAAAAAGGAGAGCCACGACTTCAATATAATAGCTTTCAGTTGCTTCACGACGTAATGGAAAATTATTCAAAGAAACTAACTCTGAAACTCCCATTGAAAGAAGTAGAGAATGGAAAGATCGACCTTTTGAGTGATATATTAAAAACACATAAAGGCGATAAACAATTAATTTTCGTGGTATATGAAGAGTCGGAAAAAATCAAGTTGTCTATGCCCAGTCGGAAACACAAGATTAATATTTCAAAGGAATTACTGGAGCAGCTTCAAAAGGAACAGGTGAAGTATAAATTGAATTGATTTTTAAAAATCGCATCGATTTTCATCTAGTCAAAGGAATAACTCTAAAAAATCACAGAGTAAGGAATAGAAATAACCAATAGCTCCATTTCCTAAACGTATGTTAGGGCTACAAGATTTCGAATAAAAATTCACTACTTTTGTGAATTAATTAAAAACAAGATTATGGCATTAGAAATAACAGACGCAAACTTTGAAGAAACGGTTTTAAAAAGCGACAAACCGGTATTGGTTGATTTTTGGGCGGCTTGGTGTGGACCCTGCAGAATGGTAGGTCCAATCATCGAGGAAATCAGCAAGGAATACGAGGGCAAGGCCGTTGTAGGAAAGGTTGATGTGGATGCGAACCAGGAGTTTGCAGCCAAATACGGTGTTAGAAATATCCCTACGGTTTTGGTTTTCCAAAATGGGGAAGTAGTGGGTCGCCAAGTTGGTGTTGCCCCTAAAAATGTATATGCAGAGGCAATCGACACGCTTTTGTAATACATTATCAAAAAAATAAAACAATGAAAGGCTTGGCTTATTGCTGAGCCTTTTGTTATTTTTATACAGTTTCAAAAACGGGGTTAGGGTTGTTTATCATCACATCCTTTTATTGAGGTCCCCTCTCTCCTATTGAAATTGGAAATTTTGTAACTTAACAGAGAAATTATTAAATGGGTAAAGTAAATAAAGTACAGGATAAAATAGATGGTAAATTGCTGGAGGAGCGGAAAGTGTTTCTTTGGGGAATGGTAGACGACAAAAGTGCCCGCCACATTGTAGAGCGCTTGATGTATTTGGATGCACTCAACCACGACGAAATTAAATTTTACATCAATAGTCCGGGAGGCTATGTTACCGCGGGATTCTCTATTTATGATACCATGCGCGAGATTAAAAGCCCTGTTTCCACAATTTGTAGTGGTTTGGCAGCTTCCATGGGCAGTATTTTGCTTTCTGCAGGTGAAAAGGGAAAACGGTTTATTCAGCCGCACGCAAGGGTAATGATACATCAACCAAGTGGCGGAGCGAGAGGAGTTGCCAGCGATATTGAAATTACCGCACAGGAAATCCTTAAGACAAAAGAGATAAGTGCAAAGATTTTAGCAGAAAACTGCGGTCAATCGTTTGAAAAAATAATGAAGGATTTTAATCGTGACCATTGGATGGGAGCGAAAGAATCTATCGACTATGGAATAGTGGATAAAATAGTTAAATAGGAGATTGGTAACGACCTTCGATCAGGGATTATAAAGAAAGAAAAGAATTATTATAAACTTTGAATATTTAAACTCCCATTTATACCTTAGCTGTCTAAATAGTAATTTATTAACCATCCCGGTAGCTTATCGGGGAGAAGATGATTGACTTGGGCAATTCATCTTCTTTTAAAGAATGATATAAAGATGAAAAAATCAGCATTAATAGTAGCAATCGCCACATTCGTTTTGTTTGGGTGTAAGAGCGGGGAAAAACATGAAATGGTCTTTGATGGCCCCATAGAAACCGTAAGCCCAAAGGCAGATCGTCAAAACAACAAGGAAACACTCGATTGGGCGGGAATTTATGAAGGAATAACGCCTTGTGCGGATTGCGATGGCATTAAAACCACTGTAGAACTGAAAACCGATAAAACTTTCAATATGTCGCAAAGCTATTTAGGGAAGACCGGAGATGATATTAGGTTTCGGCAAAATGGTAATTTTACCTGGGAAGATAACGGTTCAGACGTAGTTCTGGAAGCTGGCAAGTATACCATTAAATTCGAGGTTGGCCAGAATGAATTAACGCTGTTGGATATGTCAGGGAATGTGGCAAAGGGAGAATTGGCAAATTTCTACGTTTTAAAGAAAAAGAAATAAATACTTTTTTGGGATATTAAAAACTATTTTTTTTCATTGGTGTCCAAATAAAACATTGCAAAATTCTGTTTAGCCAAGGATAACGGGCACTTAAGATATTTTTTATTAAGTGGCGCCTTGCTACTATGTTTTCCCCTGGTATTTTAAAACTAGAAAACATTATCAATTAATCTGACCTATATTTTCAAGCCATTAAGATACAAGTCGTATGTCTATAATCTAACTACTTTTATAATAATCTGATAATAAATGGGTTATGCTTTTCATGGGTTTATAAATATTTAACTAAACCCCTTTGAACTAAAGTACTTAAAACAGACTGAAAGCCTGCCTGCCAAGGCACGACAGGCAGGTCTGTTAGATTCGTGAAAATCAAAGCCAGATTGATTACACATTCGTTTTCCACGAATCAGTGAATTTGTGAAAATTCGTGCAATTCGTGGCAGTACTTGAACCCTCAAGTTAGATAAAGTTCGCGATCTCGGGCGGGCCCGAGTGAAGGACTTATGTCTTTCAGCAGAGCGGTCATAAGTCTTAGTCGGACACGACTAATTTAAAAAAAAAAGCAACTATGAAAAAGGGTCTTATACTATTAATAATTTCCATGGGACTATTCCTTGGTTGCAAAAACGAAGGGAGGGAAAAGGTGTCTTCTGAAGAAAATGTAATAGCGGTGGATTCTAGTGCGGCGAAAGTTGATATACACACTTCTGAAAATTCACTCGATTGGGCTGGAGTTTATGAAGGTATAACCCCTTGTGCGGATTGTGAAGGAATAAAAACAATTCTGAAACTGAATTCCGATAAAACCTATACTCTTTCAATGACTTATTTGGGAAAGCCAAAAGTTGACGAATACAAACAACAAGGGGAATTTACTTGGGATGAAAAGGGATCAAAAATTTCGCTAAAAACGGATGGAGAGCCTATGCAGCTCAAGGTCGGGGAAAACCAAGTTTGGCTGCTGGATGGTTCTGGAAATGTTATTGATGGAGGTTTGGCCGATAAGTTTATTCTTAAAAAAACTGAATAATCAAAACTGATTTTCCCTTCTTTCAGCGGATTTTATCTTCAGCAAAGCCGAAATACTCAGGATGACAAAATGGATATAGAAAAAGAAATAAATGAGATTGTGGGTTTTAAGAATCTTGAACTACTTGCAAAACAAGTGGTCGAGGGTTTTATTTCTGGGTTGCACAAAAGTCCTTTCCACGGTTTTTCTGCCGAATTTGCCGAACATAAAATTTATAACAGTGGCGAAAGTACCAAGCATATAGATTGGAAGCTATTCGCGAAAACAGACAAACTTTACACCAAGCGTTACGAGGAGGAAACCAACCTGCGTTGCCACTTAATTGTGGACAACAGCAGCTCCATGCATTACCCAAAATTGAAGCGGTTCAATATTAATTCACTCAACAAAATAGGTTTTTCGGTGTTGGCATCGGCGGCCATTATGAATCTGATGAAACGCCAACGCGATGCCGTGGGAATGAGTATTTATAGTGAAGAATATGAATTCTATGCTTCCGAAAAGGGCAGCGAGCGCCATCATCAAATGCTTCTTCAAAAGCTGAACGAAGCCTTGCATTCCTCTAAGGAGAAATCCACAACTGAAACCTATGCCCATCTGCACCTAATTGCCGAAAAATTAAAGCGTCGATCCTTAGTCTTTCTTTTTACCGATATGTTGCAGAGCGATGTGGAGGCCGAAAAACTTTTTGAGGCCCTCCAACATTTAAAATATAACAAACACGAAGTAATCCTGTTCCATACTTTTGATAAAAAGCACGAAGTCAATTTTGATTTCACCAATCGCCCCAAGCGTTTTGTGGATGTAGAAACAGGAGATCACATCAATCTATATGCTGAGAATATCAAACACCAGTATGAAGAAGCTGTGCAAGAGTACTTCCGGGAGCTTGAGCTGCGCTGTGCGCAATACAGAATAAAGTATGTAAAAACGGATATCAATGAAAGTTTCAACAAGATCTTGACTACCTATTTGGTAGAACGACAGAAATTTGGATAGTTTCGGTAGTCGGTTGTCGGTAGTCGGTAGTCGGTAGTCGGTAGACGGTAGTTGGTGGTCGGTAGTTGGTGGTCGGTAGTTGGTAGTCGGGTGACGGGTGCTGGATGACGGGTGATGAGTTGGTGCCTGCTCTCCGGCAGATTTGGATTTTGGTATTTGGATTTTGGATTTTGGTATTTGGTATTTGAATCGTTGTAAGCATTTTACAGCTATTAATTTTTAACTGGAAATGGAGATAAAGGATTCAGATGAAATATTTTATTTTTTTCAATAAAATAGTTTGCGGGAATGAAATGGAGTGGTATATTTGCCACCGCTTAACACGGCAAGAGAGTAGTCTCAAAATGTATAGTAACAATTTTTCACTTTGCTCAACTGTTGTTGAGGTCTGCTACGGCGGTTGAAAACTTGGTCCGGTAGTTCAGTTGGTTAGAATATCCCGATTTCGGGGCGGGCCAAAGATTTTCTAAAAGAAATTTCCCCCTTTGTAGTTCAGTTGGTTAGAATATCCCGATTGTTTCGGGAGGGTCGCTGAGCCAAAAGACATTAGTTCTTAAAATTAGTAAAGTAACAATTTTTCACCTAGCTTAACTGTTGTTGAGGTTTGCTTTTGCAGATTGAAAATATTGGTCTGGTAGTTCAGTTGGTTAGAATATCCCGATTGTTTCGGGAGGGTCGCTGAGCCAAAAGACATTAGTTCTTAAAATTAGTAAAGTAACAATTTTTCACTTCTTCTTTTTTTTTTTTCTAGCTTAACTGTTGTTGAGGTTTGCTTTTGCAGATTGAAAATATTGGTCTGGTAGTTCAGTTGGTTAGAATATCCCGATTGTTTCGGGAGGGTCGCTGAGCCAAAAGACATTAGTTCTTAAAATTAGTAAAGTAACAATTTTTCACCTAGCTTAACTGTTGTTGAGGTTTGCTTTTGCAGATTGAAAATATTGGTCTGGTAGTTCAGTTGGTTAGAATATCCCGATTGTTTCGGGAGGGTCGCTGAGCCAAAAGACATTAGTTCTTAAAATTAGTAAAGTAACAATTTTTCACTTTGCTCAACTGTTGTTGAGGTCTGCTACGGCGGATTGAAAAACTTGGTCTGGTAGTTCAGTTGGTTAGAATATCCCGATTGTTTCGGGAGGGTCGCTGAGCCAAAAGATTACAGAGTTCTTAAAATTAGTAAAGTAACAATTTTTCACTTTGCTCAACTGTTGTTGAGGTCTGCTACGGCGGATTGAAAAACTTGGTCTGGTAGTTCAGTTGGTTAGAATACCTGCCTGTCACGCAGGGGGTCGCGAGTTCGAGTCTCGTCCAGACCGCTTAAACACCCGAGAAGTCGGGTGTCTCTTTCACACAGAGAGAGCAATAATGTTGTGTTGTCCCGAATTTACTTCGGGATGTGGTTTAGAAATAGACCGATGAGAAGCTTTTCCTGAAGCCTGCACTGAGCGGAGCCGAAGTGGAGAGGCTTTTTTTGTTTTAATACGACACTAATGAGTTTAGTACATATTTTAGGTTCCCACTGAGGTACCCATAAAATTCTCGAAATCCCCACTTTCCATAAACTTCAAAAAGGGAAAAGTAATGCATTATTTCTGGAATCCGCGGAAGGGTTTACTTGGAGCTATAACGATTAATAGAAGAATATAGTCAGTAAATCTGTAAGAGTAGGTGGAAAACAAAAAATAATGTTAATTTTAGCTTCAATGTTTCACCCACTCCCCAGGCTTATAACTGAAGTTTAAACGCATCAGGATGATTTATGTGTCATTTTGTAGGTTTTCAGCGTGTTACAAATTTATTTAGGCTAATATGTTAGGCCGAATTCAACAAGAAAAAAACACACCTAATATAATAATTAAGAAAATAAATGTTCGAACAAACATTCAAAAATATAGATGACCTCCTGTTTAAAGATGCCGGAGCAGATAGTGAACTAGATTATATAGGACAAACCTCGTGGATAATGTTTCTGCGCTATCTGGATGATTTAGAAAAAGACAAAGCAGACGAAGCCGCGTTACAAGGAAAGGAATACAGCTTTATACTAGACGAAGAGTACCGTTGGAACAATTGGGCAATGCCTAAAAAACTTAAAAACGGGTCAGTGAGCGAAGTCGAACTGGATCATCACGTAGCATTGACAGGGCCAGATTTAATTCAATTCGTGGATACCAAGCTATATCCATATATGGCTGGGTTTAGACAAAGAGCAGATAACCCACAGACCATAGAATATAAAATAGGCGAAATATTTTCAGAGCTTAAAAACAAAATCCAAAGTGGATATATTCTCCGTGAGATTCTAGGATATGTAGATGAATTACCCTTCCGTAGTTCAAAGGATAAACACGAGTTAAGCCACCTCTACGAAACCAAGATTAAAAATATGGGGAATGCCGGGCGTAATGGCGGACAGTATTACACCCCAAGACCACTTATTAGGGCGATGATTGAAGTCATTAAGCCCCAAATGGGTGAGAAGATTTACGACGGGGCAGCAGGTTCCTGTGGTTTCTTATGTGAAGCCTACGACTATATGTACGACAGGATGGAAAAAACCACTTCCAACCTTAAAACCTTACAGGAAGATACTTTTTACGGAAAAGAAAAAAAAGAATCTCGCCTATGTAATTGGGATAATGAATATGATACTCCACGGCATCGAAGCCCCAAATATCATCCACACCAATACCTTAGGAGAAAATATACGGGACATACAGGAGAAAAACCGTTACCACGTTATATTAGCCAATCCACCATTTGGAGGAAAGGAGCGAAAGGAAGTTCAGCAGAACTTTGATATCAAGACAGGAGAAACTGCATTTCTGTTCTTACAACATTTCTTAAAAAGTTTAAAAACAGGTGGGCGTGCAGCTATAGTAATTAAGAACACATTTTTAAGCAACACCGATAATGCCTCTATAGCCTTGAGGAAGTTATTGCTAGAAACCTGTAAACTCCACACTATATTGGATATGCCAGGCGGAACCTTCTTAGGTGCAGGCGTAAAAACAGTAGTGCTGTTTTTTGAAAAAGGAGAACCCACTAAAAATATCTGGTATTACCAGTTAAACCCTGGTAGAAATATGGGAAAGACCAACCCATTAAATGATAAAGATTTAGAGGAATTTGTTTCTTCGGCAGGCTCAGTAACCAAAACTGGAAAAGGGCCAGAAACGGAACAATCCTGGAATGTAGATGCGCGGTCACTGAGCGGAGTCGAAGTGGACTTAGGCGTAAAAAACCCAAACACGCCAGAAGAAGCACCCTTGCGCAGTCCCGAGGATATTTTGGCTGAAATGGAAGCATTGGATATGGAAACGAGTTCTATATTGGAAGCGATTAAGGAGTTGATATGAGAGATGAAAACGAAATAGCAACCCAACCGGTCGCAAATTGTGACCGGTTCAAAAGCCTAGAACATTCAAGTAATTAACCATATGCCTTTTCAGAAATGGAAACCGATTCCATAATCGTTTTAAAATCTAAAAAAGAGTTGCTATGAGTGATAAAAATGAAATAGCTCCTGTTTTAATAGAAAATAGAATTTTCACTTGCCGTGGCGAACAGGTAATGTTAGATTATCATTTGGCAGAACTATATAATGTGGAAACCAAAAGGCTAAATGAACAGGTAAAAAGAAACGATAAGCGTTTTCCTTCTTCTTTTATGTTTCAACTTTCTACAACAGAATGGGAGAATTTGCAGTCGCAATTTGCGACCACAGATAAAACGATTGATTTGCAGTCGCAAATTGCGACCGCAAAAAGAAGAACACTGCCTTATGTTTTTACCGAACAAGGTGTTAGTATGTTATCGGCAGTATTAAGAAGCGATATAGCAATTGCGGTGAGCATACAAATAATAAACGCTTTTATACAAATGCGCAAAACAATAAGCAACCACCAACAATTGCTGCAATTATCTGAAGACTTTACACTCCATAAACTGGAAACCAACAGTAAATTTGAGCGAGTTTTTAAAGCCTTGGAAGCACCAACGTTAACGAGCAAACAAGGCGTGTTTTTTGACGGACAAGTCTTTGATGCATACAGCTTTGTAAATAAACTTATTAAAAAAGCAGAAATCTCAATTGTGTTAATTGATAATTATGTGGATGACAGTGTTATTACACAACTAACCAAAAAGAAAAAAGAAGTAAACGTTTACATTTTGAGTAAAACAATAAATAAAACCTTGCAACTGGATATAGACAAAGCCAATGCCCAATATCCCAGTTTTAAAGCAGTGGCCTTTGCCAAAGCCCACGATCGTTTTTTAATTTTGGACCAAAAAGAAGTGTATCATATTGGTGCTTCTCTAAAGGACTTGGGTAAAAAATGGTTTGCGTTTTCAAAAATGGAAACCGATTCTGTAACGGTTTTAAAATCTATAAATGAGTTGATATGAGAGAGGGATGGTATCAGACAAAACTGAGTAGTGTTTGTGATAAAAATTCAAATATAAAATGGCAAACAAATTTAAATAAGAATTTCGAATATATAGACTTGAGCTCGGTGTGTCGGAAGAGCTTGTCTGTCACGGAAACATCTACAATTAATTCTGGTAATGCGCCAAGTAGAGCCAAGAAAATAGTGAAGAAAGATGACGTTATTTTTGCTACAACGAGACCAACATTAAAACGAGTTACAGTAATTAACGAAGATTATCACAATCAGATTTGCAGTACTGGATTTTCCGTATTAAGACCAAAAGTAGGTTTTATAAATTCTAGATTTATTTATTACTTTCTTCAAACCGAAGTTTTTATGAAAAGGATGGAACGCTTACAAAGAGGCGCAAGTTATCCAGCAGTTAGCGAAATGGACGTTATGCGAACTTCAATTTATCTGCCAAAAACTTATGAAGAACAACAACAAATCGTATCCATTTTAGACGAAGCTTTTGAAGCCATAGACCAAGCCATCGCAAATATTGAAAAAAATATTGCCAATGCTCAGGAACTCTTTCAGTCTAAATTGAACGAAATCTTTAGCCAGCGAGGTGAGGGATGGGAGGAGAAAACATTAGGTGACATTTGCTTGAATTTAGATAGTAAAAGAGTGCCGATAACGAAAAGCAAAAGGACACCTGGAGATATACCTTATTATGGTGCCTCTGGTATTGTTGATTACGTTGCTGATTATCTTTTTGATGAAGACCTTCTTCTAATATCTGAAGATGGAGCAAATCTTTTAGCACGTACATATCCTATAGCTTTTTCAATCTCTGGAAAGACTTGGGTAAATAATCACGCACACGTTCTTAAATTCAATGAAATGACCTCCCAGAAATTTATTGAATATTACCTAAACTCAATAAGGTTAGATGATTATATAAGTGGAATGGCTCAACCAAAATTAAATCAAAGAATGTTAAACTCTATTCCAATACCTTTTCCTCCTTTACTTGAACAAGAAAGAGTTTTAGATGTTATTTCTACTTTAGATAGTGAAATTGAAGACTTAGATAAATTATATTCAACGAAATTGGTAGGTTTGAAAGAACTCAAAAAATCCATTCTCCAAAAGGCTTTTGCGGGAGAGTTGACGAATCAAGAGGTTGAAAGTTTACAATTAGCTGCGGAACCGGGAGAACATTATTGAAAATTTATTGAGCAATGGGTTCTAATGTGACAAGTAAGTTCATCTTAAAAGAGAAAGGCTGTAAGAACCTTAATTTACAAAGGAAATCTTATGTGACAGTTATATGATAGCGGGCTGAATTAAATTAAAATTGTGCACTAATCTAAATCCCAAGGAATGAATATTTCTTATTATCAAAATCATGTAAATCGAATAGAAAAGGATTTAATCGACTTGCAAAAGAAAATTGCTGCGGAGACTAAAAAGGAAATTGACAATAGTAAAAAAATTGATAGTGTCAATCGTACGATAAATAAAAATACTTCTGCTTCAAGTTTGAGCAGTAAAAATCGGCAGATTCAAACCTACCAAAAAGCCATATATGACTCCAAAAAGAAAGTTTCTGATTATCAGGCCACTATGGCTAAAAAATCCGTAGACCTTGGGAGAAAAAAAATAGAGTTATTGAAAGCGGAGGAAAAGGAGAATAAAAAGACACAACAAAATACATTGAAGCTACAAAGAGATTTGCAAATGACAATAGACCAACAGAAAGAGCAATTAGACCTTTTATTAAATCAAAACTATTCTCCTAATATAAATAGTGAAAATAAGGCAGAATCTAATATCGACAAGGAATTTGATTTCTTTATTTCTCACGCTTCAGAGGATAAAGATGATTTCGTTCGAGAATTGGCCCAAGCATTAAAAGCAGAATCCTTGGAAGTATGGTATGATGAATTTGAGTTGAAAATCGGTGATAGCTTAAGAAAGAAGATTGACATTGGATTATCCCGATCCAAATATGGAATTGTAATTGTCTCACAAAATTTTATAAGGAAGAACTGGACGGAATATGAGCTAAACGGTATGGTTGCGAGAGAAATGGATGGACACAAAGTCATCCTTCCTATATGGCATAAAATTTCTAAAAATGACGTACTAAAATATAGTCCTACCTTAGCAGATAAACTGGCTTTAAATACCTCTATTCACACAATCGACGAAATTGTAAAAGCTCTAAAGGAATTATTATAAGATGAACGAAGCCCAAACCAAACACGATTTAATAACCCCCGCTTTAGTAGAGGCAGGTTGGGGTATTGTTGAAGGTTCACGTTTGCGATTGGAATTTGCTATTAACAAAGAGCATTTAATAGGTAGCAGTAAAAGATTATTAAAACCAGCTCAGCTTGCACCTCCTACTTTTGAATCTGACCGTATAGGCAATCAGTTCACTGCGCATCTTTTATTACATCACTTTTTAAGTGAAGATGATTTGAACTGGTTAAAAGGCTTTGAAAGTTATCAGCTCAATGACGAGCAAAAGCAAGCTTTAATTTTGGTGCGTGAATTAGGTGCTATAAATAATTTTAGTTATCGTCAAATCTCGGATGTAGATACACCTTCCGCTACTATGGACTTACGGCAACTTTGTGATTTTCGGTTATTATTAAAAAAGGGTGATAAAAAGGGCACTTATTATTTGGCAGGTGAAATGCTTAATGATGAACCTCTCGCTCTTAATGATGAACCTATTGTCCTTAATGATGAACCTTCGGCTCTTAATGATGAACCTCCAATGGATATTAAAACTTCTAATACTGATAAGAATAAATTAGTTTTAGAATTACCAATTGATCTAAGAAATCAGGTGTTAAATTTAAAGAAGCGTGAATCTAATAAAGAAAAAATTTCATCTATAATACTGTCCCTGTGTAGGTTGAGGCCATATCGATTGTCAGAGCTGGCCTTATTGTTGAATAAAGGTGATAACTATATTAGTAATGAATATATCAAACCACTTTTAGGAGTTTCCCTAGATTATAAATACCCTGAAGTTATAAATCATCCCGATCAAGCATATCTAACAATAAACTAGAAATAAACAAAGCTCAAGACAGACACGAATGAGATATATTAATAATGAAATTTTAGAGCGTATTAGCGAGAAGCAACGAGATGTAGATGCGCTATATATGTTTAAGAAACATTAATGACAAATTAAGCAACACACATTGGAAGGTTCCATCTCCTTATTTCACGGGGGATTAGAGAAGTTAACCAACAGTTATCAACAATTAAGCAACATTAAAAACAATCTGTTATTCTGAAATGAACGAAGCCCAAACCAAACACGATTTAATAACCCCCGCTTTACAAGAAGCGGGTTGGGGTATTGTTGAAGGTTCGCGTTTGCGTTTAGAATTTCCTATTACCAAAGGCCGTTTGATAGGTCACGGAAAACGTGCGAAACCCATTTTTGCCGATTATGTTTTGGAGTATAAAAACCGACGGATCGGCATTGTAGAAGCTAAAAAACGCGGTTTATATTATACAGATGGTTTAGGTCAAGCCAAAGATTATGCGGAACGCCTTAATATCCGGTACACCTACGCTACAAATGGCTTAAAAATCTACGGCGTAGATATGGACGAAGCCACAGAAGGTGACGTTTCAAAATTCCCTTCACCAGATGAATTATGGGAAATGACCTTTCCTATTCCAAAAGAAGAATACAAGGTTGAAATTGCCGATTGGAAGGAGCGTTTATTTGCTATTCCTTTCGAAGACAGAAGTGGAACGTGGCAACCACGATATTATCAAGAAAATGCCATTACAAAGACATTAGAAGCCATTGCAGAGAAGAAAGACCGTATCTTATTAACACTTGCAACGGGAACAGGTAAAACCGCTATTGCATTTCAAATAGCTTGGAAATTATTTCACGCCAAATGGAACCTAAGACGTGATGGTAGTAGAAGTCCGCGAATTCTATTTTTAGCAGATAGAAATATATTGGCAGACCAAGCATTCAATTCCTTCAATGCTTTTGAAGAAGATGCCTTGGTGCGTATTGCTCCTTCAGAAATAAGTAAAAAGAAGCGCGTTCCTAAAAATGGAAATATCTTCTTTACCATATTTCAAACCTTTATGAGTGGTCCTGAAGACTCTCCCTATTTTGGAGAATATCCACCTGACTTTTTTGATTTAATAATTATAGACGAATCTCACCGTGGCGGGAATAGAGATGAAAGTTCTTGGCGAGCTATTATGGAGTATTTCAGTCCTGCTGTTCAGATAGGATTAACGGCTACCCCAAAACGGGATATCAATGGAGACACCTATAAATATTTTGGAGAACCAGTCTATATCTATTCCTTAAAAGAAGGAATAAACGATGGTTTTCTAACGCCATTTAAAGTCAAGGAAATAAGCACCACCTTAGATGAATATACCTATACCTCCGATGATGACATAGAATCTGGAGATGTTGAGGACGGAAGAACCTACACAGAAGCGGATTTTAATAGAATTATAGAAATCAAAGAACGGGAAGCGTATCGTGTAAAGCTTTTTATGGACAGCATCAACCAAACCCAAAAGACCTTGGTTTTCTGTGCTACCCAAATACACGCCGCCGCTGTTAGGGATTTAATCAATCAATATGCCATAAGCAAGAATCCAAATTATTGTCACAGGGTAACAGCAGATGATGGTAAAATTGGAGAAATGCACCTAAGGGATTTTCAAGATAACGAAAAGAGCATCCCAACAATTCTCACAACTTCTCAAAAGTTAAGCACCGGAGTAGATGCACCTGAAATAAGGAATATAGTTTTAATGCGCCCCATAAATTCAATGATAGAATTTAAACAGATTGTAGGACGCGGAACACGATTGTTTGACAGTAAGGATTACTTCACTATTTACGATTTTGTGAAAGCCCATAAACACTTCCAAGACCCGGAATGGGATGGTGAACCCTTAGACCCAGCAGAACCTTCAGGAGGTGGAAACGGAGGGAAATGTAAAGAGTGCGGAGAAAAACCGTGTATCTGTGTAAAAGAACCGGAACCACTTTGCTATAAATGTGAGAATGATCCTTGTGTTTGTGAAGAACCCCCTAGAGAACTCATAAAAATAAAATTATCAGAAAAGAAAACGCTAGAAATAGACTCGATGATTAAAACCTCCTTTTGGAATTCCGATGGAAAACCTATCTCAGCAGAAGAATTTATAAAAAGTCTATTTGGTGATATCCCTGAACTATTTACAAGCGAAGACCAATTAAGAGAGATATGGAGTCTACCAAGTACACGAAGAAGGCTACTTGAAGAACTCTCAGAAAAAGGCTACACACCTGCTCAATTAGAAGATTTGCGCAGATTGGTGCAAGGAGAAGATAGTGACCTGTTCGACGTATTGGCTTTTATTGCATATAGTAAAAACCTGACGCCTAGAATAAGCAGAGCAGAGAGAGCAAAAGTTTATCTGAATGATTACAATCCAGAGCAACAGGAGTTCTTAAACTTTGTGTTGAGTCAATATATACAATTAGGCGTCGAGGAATTAGACGACAGCAAGCTAGGGGATTTACTCGTCCTAAAATATCACGCAATAGCAGATGCAAAAACCAAATTAGGAAGCATCGAAGAAATCAGAAATACTTTTATTGGGTTTCAACAGCAGTTATATACAAGAGCTTCGGGATAGTTAGTAGGAGAGAAGATTGTTACCAATTCAAAATAATACGTAAAATTGCAATAACGAAATGCCTAATGCAAAATAATCAATATTCCTGCACTAAATGCTTTGCTATTGCAAATTTGGGCTTCTTTCTTTTCTCGAACTCCTCGGGCTGAATACCCTCTAAGAGTATTTTTCAATAACTCAAATCTATTTAGGTTAAAGATTTTTCCCCTCAATTCACTATCTTCGCTGTCTCTTCTTATTAAAAACATTAAACGATGAAATATTTCAAAAGCAGTCTTTTTCTCACTCTGTTAATTTCTATTTTTTCTTTTACAGCCTTTGCGCAGGAAGTCGATTATGGAAATCAACATTTGTTTGATCAGTTCACCTATCGTCAAGGAAATGTGTACCGAACCGCTTCGGGAAAACCGGTGCCCGAGTATTGGCAAAATAGTGCCGATTATATTCTGGATGCCACGTTGGACGAAAAATCGGAGACTGTTTCAGGAAATGTCACCATTCATTACACCAACAACAGTCCCGAAACCCTTAACTTTATTTGGTTGTACGTGGAGCAGAACCGATTCACCGAAAATTCCAGAGGTACGCTAACCACTCCGGTTCAAGGAAATCGATATAGTGGTGATGTTGAAGGTGGATTCGAACTTTCAGCTGTTTCTGCCAAAACCAAAACTGGCACTTCATCCAAATATCTAATCAATGATACGCGGATGCAAGTATTCTTGGATCAACCTCTTGCCGCAAAAGGTGGAGAAGTGGAAATAAAGATGAGTTTCAAATTTAAGGTTCCCGTTCACGGAATGGACAGAATGGGTCGTTTGGATGTTAAGGATGGAACCATTTATGCCATTGCCCAATGGTATCCCCGCGTTGTCGTTTTTGATGATGTTGTTGGCTGGAATACCGAACCGTATTTGGGTGCAGGCGAGTTTTATTGCGAATATGGAAATTTTGATGTGAAGATTACAGCTCCCGCAAATCAGACCGTGGTCTGCTCAGGAGTATTGCAAAATCCGCAGGAAGTGCTTACCAAAACCCAACAAGAGCGCTGGGCCCAAGCAGAAAAAAGTGATAAGACCGTTTACATCATTAAACCCGATGAGGTTGGAAAACCTGCTGCCCACGTTAAAAACAGTGGTATGCTAACGTGGCATTTTAAAATGGAAAACACCCGCGATGTTGCCTGGGCCTCGTCCGAAGCATTTATTTGGGATGCGGCAAAAATGAATCTAGGTAATGGCAAAACAGGACTTGCACAGTCGGTTTATCCAAAAGAGAGCGATGGGAAAAATGCATGGAACCGTTCAACGGAATATACAAAAGCAGCAGTTGAATTTTATTCAAATACCTACTATCCTTATCCTTATCACAACGCCATTAACGTAGCAGCCAATGTGGGTGGAATGGAATATCCCGGAGTAAGTTTCTGTTCCTTTAGAAGCACCGGATCCAGTCTTTGGGGAGTGACCGATCACGAATTTGGCCATAACTGGTTCCCAATGATCGTTGGAAGCAACGAACGCCGGTACCCGTGGATGGATGAAGGTCTAAATACCTTTATTAACCATTATAGTACGGTAGCTTTCAATAAAGGAGAATACGATACAAGAATGGAAGGACCCAGAAATTTGATCCCCTATCTAAAATCTGATACGCGGGAAGGAATAGATACTTCTCCGGAGGTTGCAAATGCCCGTAATTTAGCTTATACGGCCTATTACAAGCCCTTTGCAGGCCTTTATCTGCTTCGTGAATACATCTTGGGCCACGAACGATTTGACTATGCTTTTAAAAGTTACATCAAAACTTGGGCGTACAAGCATCCACAACCCAATGATTTTTTCAATCATATAGAAAGCGCCGCTGGTGAAGATTTGGATTGGTTCTGGAAAGGATGGTTTTATGGAAATGGAAATATAGATATTGGAATTACTTCAGTTAAACCTTATACGGGAGGCTATCTCATCACTCTTGAAAATAATGGGCAAATCCCTATGCCAGTAGAATTGCAAGTGATTTATGCGGATAACACTACAGAAAACATTTCGCTTCCGGTGGAAATTTGGCAACGTGGAAATAGTTGGACACACTTATTAAAAACAACTAAAGAAGTTCAACGCGTTGTATTTGATCCGAATAAAATAGTACCGGATGTCAATATCTTGAACGATACTTGGAATAAGTTGTAAAATGCGGATTTATAAACTTAAAACATCTTCAGAACTTTAAATCTGAAGATGTTTTGTTTTTATAAAATCTTTAAAAAAGTAATAGTTTGAATCATTTAAAGCGATTATTCTTCTTTCAGAAAAAAATGCTTCCGAAGTTTTAGTCTTAGGAAGCATTTTTTAAATGTTGCTAAAATGATTTTATGTTGCGGAACTGCTTCCCTATTGGGATTTAAATGTTTTTCTCCAGTTCTCCTGACTTCCGCACTGGGACACCCAGATTAAAGAAAGTTTTGAATGTTGAACCCACTGCGGGGTTCTGTCGGATGGATGCATTATAACCCCGCACTGCACTACGTTTGTGCGTGGTTATCCATATTAGACCCATTCTGGGTCATGCCACAAAAAAAGGGAATAACCATAACCAATAACCTCGAAGAGGTTTGATATCGATAACCTCGAATACAACCGAAATGAAATGAAGGTTTTATTCGGGGAAAAACGAATCCATCTGTATTTAGAGCTCCAGAGGAGTTCAACTTTTTTCAATTCAAATAATCAAAAAACATTCAAGGACACCCAAAATAGAAACACTATTGGAATAAACAGGCTGATAGCTAATATGTTATAGATTACATCTTCTAAGTACTCAAAAATCTGCGGAAGTCAGGAAAAAGAATATGGAACGCTGATAACGCGGATTGGACGGATTTTCACGGATTCTTATTGATATGGAAATAGGTGAAACTGCGACATCATTTATTTAAACTTGTATAATCTGCGACCATCCGCAGTATCCGTGTCATCCGTGTTCAAAAAATTATGGAACGCGGATAACACGGATTGGACTGATTTTCACGGATTCTTACTGATATGGAAATAGGTGAAACTGCGACACCTGACTTCCGCACTGGGACACCCAGATTAAAGAAAGTTTTGAATGTTGAACCCACTGCGGGGTTCTGTAGGATGGATGCATTATAACCCCGCACTGCACTACGTTTGTGCGCGGTTATCCATATTAGACCCATTCTGGGTCATGCCACAAAAAAAGGAAATAACCATAACCAATAACTTCGAAGAGCTTTAATATCGATAACCTCGAATACAACCGAAATGAAATGAAGGTTTTATTCGGGGAAAAACGAATCCATCTGTATTTAGAGCTCCAGAGGAGTTCAACCTTTTTTCAATTCAAATAATCAAAAAACATTCAAGGACAGCCAAAATAGAAACACTATTGGAATAAACAGGCTGATAGATAATATGTTATAGGTTACATCCTCTAAGTGCTCAAAAATCTGCGGAAGTCAGGAAATAGTTTGTTTGTTGTTAAATGCGATCGTTCTTCTTTCAGAAATAAATAAATGCTTCCGAAGTTTAAAGCTTTGGAAGCATTTTTTATGAATTGGCTAAAAATTATTTTATGTGTCGAAATTGCTTCCCTAGTGGGATTTAAATATTTCTCTCCAGCTCTTTTGTTTATTCCTGTTTCCGCAATTCGTCGATTATCTCTTTACTTGTGGCATTTTTTTGAACCTTAATAGACCAGGGATTACTTTCGTCTTTTTGATCTTCGATCGACTGTGGATTATCTTCGTTCTTTTGAACTTCAATCGACCATGGGTTGTTTTCATCCTTTTTCACATTAGCGTTAGCCTTCATCAATTTTTTGGCGTCTATTAAATGCTGTTGGTATAATACTTCAGCCTCTTCCACGGTTTTGCCGGCCATTGGGTTTTTTTGAGGAATGTTTTTAAGTCTGGCGTCTCTTTCATTTTTTAAAATTCCAAAACTCAGGCTTCTTACATTACAAGAATGTAATATGTCCATTATCTCCTCAGCAATATTAAGGCTGTCTTTATTTTCAAGTTCAATGCGCGCTGAAAGGTATTTTTGTTTTTCTTCCACGGTTAAACTTTTGTTCAGTTTGTCCAACTCACTTTTTAAATTGGAAAGAACAACCGGTTTGCCATTCAAGTAAATTTTGGAGTTTTCGTCAATTTCTATCTGAATATCCTCAATAGTACCATTTGTTGAAACATAACTGTTATCATTGCCCATTTCAATGGTTTCCGTTGAACTAAACCCATAAATCAGAAAAGATAAGAGCGGTAAAATCAATAAGCTTCTGAATAAAATTGTACGGCGGGAAGTGTTTGTTTTCATAATTAAAAATCGTTTTTTCATGGATGAGTAAGTAATTGAGTGTGCCAACTGTGGCGTTATAGTATAAGTCTGATTATTAGGATTTAAGAATGCCATTAATAATTTTTGATAAGCCGAGGTTTCAAAACCGTTTTTCAAGACTGCTTCATCGGCCAGAAACTCATGGTTGAGCTTGATGCTTCTTTTTAAGAAATAAAACAGTGGATTGAACCAGAATACGATTTTCAAAATCTCAATCAAAATAATATCCAAACTGTGATTCTGCCTTGCATGAGCTTCTTCGTGAATCAGTACTTCAGCAGGAATATTGCCCGATTCAAAATTCTCTTTTTTCAGAAATATGTACCGAAAAAAAGTATATGGAATAACGTTTTCTTCCAGTAGAATATGAATAAAACCCCCATCTCGACGTTTTGGGTTCTTCCGAATTTGTTGAATTAAACTGAAAAGATTTCTGATAAATTTCACGGTAAAAAACAAGACGCCCAATCCGTAAATTGTCCAAAGAACAAATGGCCAATAATTTATAGTTTCAATGGTTTTATCAACGGTCAACTGCGGAATTCCTTCCGTGTAAATTGTATGAAAGGCGGAAACTTTCCCATAACTTGTAAAGGTTATAAATGGAATTACGAGGGAAGCCACTAAACTTCCAAGTAAATAAAATCGTTTAAAATTGTGGATGGAGGTGTTTTCCAGAACAAGCTTGTAAAAGACGTAAAGAATGGCAAGAATGACGGTAGACTTCAGAAGATATAGTTCCATAATCATTTAATCAGCTGTTGATATTATATTGTTTGAAGATCTAATTTTATTAAGGTTTTTAAAATGACCTATTTTAAAGGATTTTTCTTATTGATTTCTGAATCGATGATAGCTTTCAATTCCTCCAACTCTTTTTTGGAAAGATTGGTTTCTTCGGTGAAAAATGAAGCAAATTGGGAAGGACTGTTATTGAAGAAATTTTTGATCAATCCATTGACGTGCTTTGAAAAGTAATCTCTCTTTTTTACCAATGGAAAATACTCACGGGAACGTCCAAGTTGTTTGTAGTCCACAAATTTCTTGTCATGCATTCGTTTTAAAAGAGTGGCAACTGTAGTTGTGGCCGGTCTTGGTTCAGGATAGGCTTCAACTAAATCTTTCATTAGAGCGCGTTCCTTTTTCCAGAGGAATTGCATTAATTGTTCTTCGGCGTTTGAGAGTGTCATCTTTAAAAGATTAAATTATTTCTACAAATGTAGAACCAATATTCTAATTCTACAAACATAGAGCAAACTTTTTTTGAAAAATGTTTCGTTCGAATATTAAATTTAGGGTAGGTGCTTCGGAAAAAGGATTTCTCAGAAACATATTATTTTTGAAAGAATTTTTATTTATGGTGTGGACTTATCCGGTTGTTCTATAGAAATATTTTTCCTTTCTGAAATAAAACTTCCATCATTTGCCGTTCCTTCGATAAAAATTGAGATGTTATTTATTTTGGGCCGTGCAATTGTAAAATTTAAGGTTCCATTTTCTGTAACCGTCAGGTTTGGAAACCAATCGATCACGCCATAATCTCTAAAGAATGGACCGTTGTATGACGAATATTCGGGAGCATAAAACTTCTTTGGGCTACTGAAGGTCAAGGGCACATTAATATCCTGAGAAACATTTCTCCCCATCTTGCTTTGTGCTTTCAGCGGATCGGTATAAATCTTTATTACTCCTGCTGCTCCCAGTCCTCCTTCACTTGTTCCTGACTTATCAAAAGTTATATAATCTATATCATCTAGGGTATATTTATACAAAAAATCGGTGTTTTTTAGCGGAACGTTATTTAAATAGACTATTACAGTCTTCTGTTTAACAAAGGTGTTCGAGGAACCAGAAAGTGTTCCGGGTGAGGTAATCGTAGCACCCTGTCCAAATGAGACTGGCCGCGGATTGTAAATAACTAATTTACCCCCTGATTCGAAAACTTTAAATCCCTGGCTCCTGATAAAGTCGGCGAAATAAACATAAGACTTTCGGGTTTGATCGTCTATAATTTTCACTTTTCCAAAAGCAGTTCTTGTCAATTGATCTTCTCGGGACAGTTTTTTATTTCCTTGGATCACTACTTCTTCAAGTTCTTCCATATTCTCCCAACTTGGTTTCAGAATATTTTGAGCGGAATAAGTGTCGGTTACTCTTTTTTCGATTAAGGGAGGAATTCCTCCTGATTGGTTTAGATCGGGAATTCGTGACGGAGAAAATTGCAAGTATAGATTAGGTCTTTCAATATGGTTGTTTTTCTTGACGCTGCTAAATCTTAATACCTCAGAATCCATTGGATAAAGGCCGACGGCGCCAAAATCTTTAGCACCTTCTTCTAAATCAAACAGCTCCATTTCATTATTGATGGTGGCGTACATCATATAATCTGAACGGGAATTTTTATTGACATTCGCTCTAAAACTTATGCCATTTTCATATTCGTAATTTGCTTTTGGCGGATGATTGAAAATAGTATTCCAGTCATAACTGCTCCAGCCTTGCGTCAAGAGCACATTGTCGAGCTCAAATTTCTTTTTCCGGGTAACATCCGTAAAATAATAAGCTGCGTCTTCCACATAACTTTTTATATAGGGCTGTAAATAGGTTTCAGAAATTATATTATTGTTGGGATTATAGGATTTTGTTTCCTCTGGGAGCACCGACACACTAAAATTATTGAATAATCTTTTATCGATTTTACTAAGAGGAATTGTAATGGTAAGGGAATCTTTTATTGCCGATGTGCTGGGATTTGCGGCTGATAACAATTCAATTCCGTCATATTTAAAGAAAAGTCGTTCTAAAATGGGATTGTTATTTTCATTAAAAAGAGTAAAAATATTGATGCCCGAAGTCAAGTCTTCATAATTTATAACCTTGACCACTTCTTGAGATTTTCCAAAGGTAAAATCGACTGTTTTTAAAACTTCTCCGTTATGGATTGCCAAGGTGTACTTCTGATTTTTTATTTGTTTTAATGTTGACTGATTGGTTCTAAAGGATAGTGCAACCTTATTATCCACATCGTTCATAGTGATTGCTATCCCATCATTCTCGATATTTTTAATAGGAAATTTTTGAACCGAACCATCGATATCCAAAATCACATTATAGATTTCGTTACGCTGGGGTGTAAAGATGAATTTTCCAATTCCGAAACCATTTGTTTTAAAATTGGTAAGTGTGTTGTTTTTTGAATCTACCACTTTTGCCGACATATAGGGAATCCCTAAGCCTTTATTATCTTTTACAATTACACCAACCGAGTTTGTTACCTCAGTTACAAAATGTCCACCTTCGGGAAGAAATTGCGCATCAATTGTTGAATTTCTTTCTTCAGTTTGTGGAATGTTTTCAGTGTTGGAATCTAGGATTTGGATGGTTTGCACATAATAATTTTGCTCATCAAAATTCCGCATCCAGTTGGTATATGCTCTAAAAATGTATTTTCCCGAAGTAAACAAACTGTCTATTTGAAACGATCCACTACCAACACCATTATGGGCCAGAATCATTTCGTTTTTCACAATTTTATTGTTTTCATCCGAAAGTGTGCAATAAACATTGGTAGCAGTCTTGGAGAGTTTGTGATTTGCTTTATCGAAAATATACGCAGTATAACCCAATATTTCTCCTTTTAAATAAGTGGTTTTGTTCAAATGGGCGTATGCTATTTCACGAGGCAATTCCGTATATTCTTTATAGGAAGAAACCAAATTTGGTTGTTTATTTTGTCCGAAACCTGAAAAACTAGAAATCAGAATAAAGACTAGGCTCAATGGCAAAAACGAGGACAGTGTAGTTTTGGAATTCATAATTTCCGAGGTTTAAGTGAACATTGAGATTTATAAAAATACTAAATTCATGCCTCAATTTTTATTCCGCAATCTTAAGGTTTGTTTTTCCAGAAGTATTTTCAATCAAACCGCTATCTTTGCCGAAATATGTTAAAGCATTATGGAAAAAGAGTTACAACAGCGAAGCGACAGTAAATGTGAGCTTTGCGGAAGCACAGAAAATATTGGGGTTTTTCAAATTCCAGATTCTCACTCGAATGGAGCGGATGCCGCAATTTATATATGTAAGGTTTGCAAAGAACAAATTGAGGATTCCGATAAAACTGACCCTAACCATTGGCGTTGCTTGAACGATAGTATGTGGAGCACGGTTCCTGCTGTCCAGGTTATGGCGTGGAGAATGTTGAACCGATTGAAATCTGAGGGTTGGCCACAGGATTTGTTGGATATGATGTATTTGGATGAAGAAACCGCACAATGGGCAAAAGCGGGCATTGCAGAAAAGAATGAGAATGCTCTTGTCCATAGAGACAGCAATGGGGTAATCCTGGAAGCTGGAGATTCCGTTGTGCTTATAAAAGATTTAAAAGTGAAGGGAAGCAGCATGGTTGCCAAACAGGGAACAGCGGTACGAAGGATTTCCTTGGACCACGAAAATGAAAAATATATTGAAGGCCGCGTGGATGGTCAGCAAATTGTGATTATTACCGATTTTGTGAAGAAAATATAGGGTTTAAAACTTCGAATTTTCTTATTTCTTTTCTCGACTACTTCTGTTTGAATTCTTAATTATTGAGAGTAAGACCTCTTTTCTAAAAAAAATCTGAATGCTAAAAGTTGGTCTTTTTAAAGGGGCCAACTTTTAGTATCTTCACGAGCCAAAATAATATCCATGATTAAAGACATTATCCGAAACCGCCGTGCGGTATTTCCTGCTCAATATAATGAGAAACCGATTACAAAAGATGAAATAGCCACTGTTCTAGAAGCGGCCAATTGGGCCCCCACGCACAGACGCACCGAACCTTGGCGTTTCAAAGTTTTCCATGGGGAATCACAAAAGGCCTTGGGTGAGTTTATGGCCGAAACTTATAAAAAAACTACGGATAAATTTTCAGAGCGCAGTTATCAGAAAATGAAAGAAAATCCAACCAAGGCAGGGTGTGTTATTGCTATTTGTTTTCAACGCGATCCAAAAGAAAGTGTACCGGAATGGGAAGAAATTGCCTCCACTGCAATTGCCGTTCAAAACATGTGGCTTACCGCTTCCGAAATGAAAATAGGAAGTTATTGGTCTTCCCCCGGGGTAAAAGAACATTTGGGCGAGTTTGTCAATCTTGAAGAAGGAGAGCGCTGCCTTGGGTTTTTCTATATGGGGAAATACGACGGCGAACTACCCGAAGGCACGAGAAAAACTTCCATTGCTGAAAAGACCGTTTGGATGTAAATTGTTTTAGCTAAAATTAGCTTTCGCGGTTCAAAAAAATCGGACATTTTAGTCAACATTCAGAATACATTAAAAAATTAACATCTAAATTATTGATTTAATAGAAATAATAATATATATTTGAACTTTAATGTGCTAATTACGAGTCCTCAGCGTTTAGCATTGAGTTAATTTTTTAATCAATTTAAAGTTTTTATTATGCTACCGAGGACTCTAAGAACAGGAATTTCAAACTATTTTTTATTTTTATCCATTTTAGCATTTTGTTTGTCTACGAATGCATTTTCCCAGGAAAAAAAATTGGCGTTAAATGCCAATGAATCAGTTCAGCGATATACCTCCAATGAAGTGGATAAGGTGCCCATTTATCCTTCTTGTACCGGAGAGTCAAATGAAATATTGGAAACCTGTATGATGGGCAAAATTTCACAATATATAGTGGATAACCTGGATTTTCAATTGGCTTCGCAATTGGGTCTATCGGGAATGCAGGAGATAACTGTACATTTTGTTATCAATTCCACTGGAAAGGTTGCAAATGTTTCTGCGAAAGCTTCCCATCCTGACATGGAGAAAGAGGCAATTAGGGTCATTAAAAGTCTGCCTGCTAGTCAGCCGGGTGAGAAGGATGGTGAAAAAGTTAGTGTATATTATACCTTTCCGATAGATTTTGAGGTTGACTAATCCTACCTTTTCACTTCCAGTTTTTCAATTATTCCTCTACTGAATTCATTCTAGAATACTTCTCGGGGGCCCCTGAGAGGATAGTTTCATAATTTTAACAACTAAATCTTTAGTTTAAACTATATTTTTAGTTATATTTGCTATAGCTAGGTTACAATCACCAAACACCAATCACCAAACACCAAACACCAAACACCAAGCACCAAACACCAAGCACCAAACACCAAACACCAAACACCAAACACCAAGCACCAAGCATCTAACATCTAACACCAAGCATCTAACATCTAACATCTAACATCTAACATCTAACATCTAACATCTCATGTCTAATCAAATGAAACAACTCACAAAAGCGGAAGAAGACATTATGCAGATTCTATGGAAATTGGGAGAGGCCAATGTAGCTTCAATAATAGAGGAATTGCCAGATACCAAACCGGCTTATAATACGGTTTCTACTATTGTACGCATATTGGAAAGCAAGGATTTTGTCGATTACAGAAAAGAGGGCAGAAACCATATTTACTTTCCCAAAGTAAGGAAATCAGAATACAGCAATCAATCGCTAAACAAATTAATGGATGGATATTTCCAAGGCTCCTTTAAAAGTATGGTCTCCTTTTTTATGAAGAAGAATGATGTCAGTATTCAGGAAATGGAAGACATAATGAAAGAAATCAACTCCGAAAATTCGAAGCCATGATACACACTCTTATTCAAATACTCGTATTTCAAGCCTTGTTTTTGGCAGTTTATGATCTTTTTCTGAAGAAGGAAACTTTCTTCAATTGGAACCGGACTTATCTATTACTTACTCCGATTATCGTTCTGGTTTTACCATTTATAAGTCTTAATCTTATCCAACAAAATGTCCCAGAAGAATACGTTATTCAATTGCCGGCCGTAATTCTCGGAAATTCAGTTTCTGAAGTTGGTAGCAGCTCGTTATCTTGGTTCTCAATATTTCAAGGGTTATGGGTTATAGGAATTATAATTAGCTCCATATTGTTTCTGATGAAGATTAAAAGGATTCTCGCGTTGAAATCTTCAGGAATAAAGAAAAATATAAACGAAACTAAATATATTGTTCTGCCAGAAACCGATAGTGCATTTTCATTTTTCAACACGATTTATTTGGGTGAAAACATTTCCGAAAAAAACAAAGCGAGCATCATCGCCCACGAGAAAATTCACATTAAACAAAAACACTCTTTGGATTTGTTGTATTTCGAATTATTGCGGATCGTGTTTTGGTTTAATCCTTTGGTTTATATGTTTCAGAACAGGATTTCCCTTCTTCACGAATATATAGCCGATGCGGCAATCACTAAGGAAACAGATAAAAAACAATATTATCAAAACTTGCTTTCCGAAGTATTTCAAACGGAGCAAATTTCATTTGTCAATACTTTTTTCAATCAGTCATTAATTAAAAAACGAATCGTTATGTTAAAAAAATCGAAATCAAAAAAAGCTGCCCAGTTCAAGTTCTTACTACTGGTGCCGATAGTCTTTAGTATGTTGTTTTACACGGCTTGTAGCGATGTTCCAAAAGCTGAGGACGGCCAAGATATTCAACAATCAGAATCCGAAATAATGAATAAAATCAAAGAACAAGAGGAGGCTAAAATAGAACAATACAGGAGAGCTCAAGGGAAAGAAAATGTTGTTGTTCAAATAGACACAATAATGGGAGGGGAGGCAATTACCGACGTTCCCTATTCCGTTATAGATCAAGTTCCCACTTATCCGGAATGCTCTGGTGATAACGAAACCGTGAAAAATTGTATGTCCACCAAAATCGCCGAATTCATCAATTCAAATTTCAATACTGCTATTGCCGATAATCTAAATCTAACGGGAAGACAACGCATTTCTGTTCAATTTAAAATAGATAAAAACGGAGATATCGTGGATGTCCGAGCACGGGCCAAAAATCCTGAGCTTGAGGCAGAAGCAGTCCGCGTGGTAAAAATGCTTCCGCAAATGAAACCAGGTGAGCAGAGAGGTGAAAAGGTTGGAGTTTTATATTCTCTGCCTATTGTTTTTGATGTTAAATAATGATCAAACCTCACAGGTCTCGAAGACCTGTGGGGTCTTTTGCCAGGTTCAACCACACAAACCTTAAAGGTTGATGTTTGTCCGCCGAAGCTTTTTTAGCGTAGGAGGAAAACTTTGGGGTCTTCCGCAAGTCCAGATAAATAAAAAATATCTTAACTCCTATTTTTATTCTACTATGTTTCCAAGTTGAAGCCCGATCCGTTTCAGATTTAACAGTTTCCAAAACAGGATATTATGAAAATTATCTAAAACAGTTTGGAGAAACAAGAAGAATGCGAAATCTCGCAAAACAAAGGTGCAGCGATCTGAAAAAAGAAATTCATTTTTCAGCGGATTGACGTCCTCCAGACCCCAAAGTTTCAAAAACTTTGGGGTCATATCCTTAATTTTTTTTTTTGAATTTGTGTCGCCATAAAATCTTTTTAAAACGGCTCCAGCTTAGGTTTAAATTTAATCGTGTATGTTTCAGTAAATTTGTACTTTTCAAGTTGAATCTATTCTGAAATGACGTATCGTCTTTTATTGGTTATTTTTCTTTTAATGGCAACTTCCTGCCAGTTTTTTGAGACGGAAAAAATTTCTTCCGAAGCTATTTTTGAGGATGAAATGGAAACGATCAATTGGAAAGATGTGGATCAATATCCTTCATTTCCTGACTGTAAAAATGAAATTGACAAAGCGGTTCAGAAAAATTGTTTTATAAATACTATCAGCTCTCAGCTTTACGAGAATATCAGCAATGAGAATATGGTCGCCGTACGGGAGATTTATGATACGGTAAAAGTGAAATTTGAAGTTAACGTTTCAGGACGGCTTTCAATTTTGGAGATAAAAATGGACACTTTGCTTCAAAAGGAATTCCCCGATCTGGAAATGTTGATTTTTAATAGCGTAGATTCACTTCAGCCTGTTGCCCCGGCCTACAAACGAGGTATTCCCGTGAAAACGCAGTTCACACTGCCAGTAATTGTTCAGACTGATTGATTATAGGTTGAATTTGTAACCCAGCGAGAAATCGATCGGAAATTCCTTGTTGTTGTCCACATTTAAACCTACGATATCGTGATAGCCGAAAGTAATATAACCCTTGCCAACTCTATAATCTGCTCCGATTGCAAAGGTTAAAGGTGCAGAAAAATCGCTTCCGGTTTCCTTTTCAGTTTTTTGAGTTCCTTCCTGTGAATAGGTGATTTCATTTTTGAAAAAGGTTAGCGTAGCAAATTTTGCATTTACGTAGATGTCTAGTTTCGGAGTTTTCACAAACTTAAAACGATAGTTTAATGAGAATTGGGAGGCTGAATATTTGTATTCGCTACTTTCAAACGTATGTCTAAAACCAAGCACCATGGCGTGCCGTTTGAGTTTCACTGCATCTATCATTTCCAACTCCAAACCTACTACAGGCTGCAATTTATTCTCAACGTTCGCGGTATAAATACTATTGGTTATCCCAGCGTAAGCTCCAAGACGAAATTGCAGATCGATATTTTTCTCGGCATCTGCATAATTTGGATCTTTAATTTTGTTGTATTCCACAAAAAACGCGTGTAAACTGGGAAGAGTCAAGTTTACCTTTTTAATTGGAATATTGGCATCAGCGGTTTTTTCTTTTAAAGCAGCCTTATATTCTTCTTGATATTTTCCATTCTGCTTTGTGTTTTTCAATTCTGTAATTTGGATTCCTTTTTTTAAAAAGTATCGGTACTTTCCATCAATAGTATTCCAAAGCAGGGTAATTGGCCCGTCCACCTCTGTTTTAAGGCTATAAGTTTCGCCATCAACTATATATTCTTGTTGTCCTTGCACTGAAATAGCAAGAAGAAAAAAACAAAATACTAGAAGAAATGATTTCATAAGTGAATATTAAGGGTGAGCTAAGGTAAAAAATTTTATCAAGTTAATTCCGATTTTAAAAAGCCCGCCCCTTCCAAGAATATTTTCCGAGCAGGCTCTTAAAAAAAACAATAATTACGATAGTAGCATAGGCAAAGGGAAGAGCCAGAAATTTCCGTAAAGAAATACCTCGACCAAAAAATGATGCCGAATGTTGGATTACCATCAAATCGGAAAGAATTTTTATGAGAAGTATGAATAAATAAAATAAGAAATTCTGAAAATCAAAAACGATTGCACAAGGAATAAGTAGGAACGATAAGTTTATTAGCACAACCAATATCCCCAGAAATATGGAGATTAGGCTTTTTTGTTTACTTGTTTTTGAAGCCCAACGAATCCGCTGATTTATTATTTCACCCCAACTATACTGAGGTTTTGTTGAAACTAACGCATCCAGCGATTTTAAAAACTTTATTCCCTGAGGAAATGCTTTTTTTATTTTCTCCATTAAAAAAATATCGTCTCCACTTGCAATATGATTGTTTCCTGAAAATCCATTTACAGCAAGAAATGCATCCTTCCGATAAGCCAAATTAGCACCATTACTGAGGATGGGTATTTTCAAACCAAAACTTCCAATTGTCACAGTTTGTAAACTAAAGCTGTCCATCTGCTGAAAATACTGAATAAAACTGTTGTCGGATTTATAAATAACCGAACCGCAAACCATTACTGTTTCGTTCTTGCTCCCTTTCTGCGATTGCACTTGAATAAAGGCGTCCAGAGTTTTCAACCAGTTTTTAGGAAGCTCACAATCTGCATCCGTGGTGACAATCCAAGCAAATTTTGAATGATATATTGCTTCGGTTATAGCATCCTTTTTAGGTGAATTTGACAGTCTTTTGTTTTGTATTAATTGAATTGAAATTTCGCCTTTTTGAATGTGATGAAAAATGATTTCCTCAGAACCGTCCTCCGAATCATCGTTTACAAAAAACACCTCATACAGATTTGGTGGGTAATTTAAATTTGAAATACTTTTTAAGATCGAAGGAAGATTTTCTGCTTCATTGCGAAATGGAATCACTAAACTGAAGTGGGTGGTTGGCACATTCATTATCCCATCAAAGGTGGAAATTCTCCTAAAACCCAATACCAAAGCCAGCATACAGAAAAAATACAGAGCAAAGAGTATCAGAAGGGTGGCGATCATCGGGAAGCAGGTTGGTAGGTAAGAACGAAGAAGCTTCCCAAAATGGATGGCAAAACAAAATTAAAAATCCACATTGCCAGCACTGTGGATAAAACGATCAATTCTGGAACTCCGAGGTAGGAAAATAACCAAACTGCAACTCCACCACGGACTACTACATCGAAAATGAAAATAGTTGGAACTATGGAAACTAGAAGATACATTCCGAAAATTGAAGCCATTGCAGAATAAGCCGGAATCTCAGCTCCAAAAAACAGCAGCAATCCATAAAACATTCCACTGAAAATAAGATATCGAAAAATGGAAAATACAAAAACTTTTAGTTTAAGGGAAGTTGGAAGTTTTTGAAAGAACCGGAAGATATTTGCAATTGAAAATCCCTTCAGAAGCAATTCCCTTTCTCTTAAAAAATATCCAATTACTCCGATGGATAACAGTCCAATTCCAAAGAGGATAAGGGCTTTAGAGGAATAGGATATTTCATAATTATAAATAAAATAAAACATTCCTATCAATCCAAACAGCACAGTCGCGGCTAATTGGGCTACATTTGAAAAGAAATTTAAAAGCACCACTTTTTTCCGGTTTCCTCTGCCAAAAAATAACGCTTTCGCCCCGTATTCGCCAATCCGATTGGGTGTAGCTAAGGAAACCGTTAAGGAAGCCAAAGTTTGTTTTAGTGCTGTTTTAAAATCTATTTTTTCGATAGTGAAAGTCAAGCTTTGCCATTTTAAGATTTCAAAATACCAGTTGAATGTTGCCAGAAGAAGAAAAAACAATAAAAAATAACTAGTCATTCCACCTTTTAAAAGGGTATTATTGGCAAATTCAAAAAAATCCAAATCCGGGTTATTTTTCAATCGATAAAAAATGTATCCAAAAGTTAGAGCGACCACCAAAACTTTGGCGAGGGCAAGCAGATATTGTTTAGTTTTGTGAAATGCGGCCATTGGGCTAAAATACTAATGAATTTGTTTCCGCCGACCCTAAAGGAAGCAAATTCATTTATCATCCTAAATGTAGAAAACCCACCCTTTAGGGAAGGGGAGAGGTTTTCGGAACGGAAATGAAATCAGAAAGAATTATTTTAGGAATCGACCCGGGAACCACTATTATGGGTTTCGGATTGATAAAGATTGTGGGAAAACAGATGCAGTTTATGCAACTGAATGAATTGCAACTGAAAAAATACGACGATCATTACCTAAAACTAAAGCTCATTTTTGAACGGACCGTCGAATTGATCGACACCCATAATCCTGATGAAATAGCCATTGAGGCACCTTTCTTTGGGAAAAACGTGCAGTCCATGCTCAAATTGGGAAGGGCACAGGGAGTGGCAATGGCAGCGGGACTTTCGCGCGAAATTCCCATAACGGAATATTCCCCTAAGAAAATAAAAATGGCCATTACCGGAAACGGAAACGCCAGCAAGGAACAAGTGGCAAAAATGCTACAGAGTTTATTAAACTTAAAAGAACTTCCAAAAAACCTGGATAGCACCGATGGACTTGCCGCGGCAGTTTGTCACTTCTACAATTCAGGAAAAATAGAAATTGGAAAAAGTTATACCGGTTGGACAGCTTTTGTAAAGGATAACGAGGATAGAGTTGGGTAGTGTTTAATGGACAGTGGAAGTCGTCCCGCCATACTTTTATAAACGCAAATTCATTCCCCTCCTTTGGAGGGGTTAGGGGAGAAAATTATTTTCGAGAAACCCAATCTTCCACAATGTGTGAAATTTCTTGATTTTCTTGTAACCTAATAATCTGCAGATCGACTTTCCTTTTTAGCTTGCTTCCAATGGGGAATAGAAAACCATAATACTGCGGTTCAATTCTTTTTTTGCTCAGTACAAATTCATCCTTTTTATCAGCAGCAAAAATATATTGCAATGGTATTTCATCGTAAATAAGAGCATCTACCTTTTTATCCATTAACAGATTATAGCCTTCTGAAACATCCTTTACCGGCACTGGAGTACCTTCGGCATCCTTTATCTTGTTTATGATCTTTTTATAGTTGGGAACCGCAACTTTTTTATTCTGAAGATGGTTCAAACTCGTGATGGTCTTATCATCATTGGAAGTCCTTGAAAAGGTAGTGGCAATTCCCGCTACAAAAGAAGTGGCCAGAATCAAGGAAATAACCATCCAGGAACCGATAACAAACCTGCCTACTGGAGTTCGAGGGGCATAATCACCATAGCCAACAGTGGTCATTGTTACCACGGCCAGCCAGACGCCCGACGCTGTTCCTTTAACCACGCCTTTTCCATAATCATCAGGATATTTTCTACCCTCTACGGCCCAAAACAAAAAGCCCACGATACTTAGTATAATCAGCAATACAAGCACGGCATACAGAAATGTTGAGGATAAAAATGGTTTTACTTTTTCCCAAAATGTTGTTTCTACAACCGGTGCCAAAATTGCCAGCTCCGTATTGTAATAAGGTTGCGAGAAATTGGCCAGATTGGCGCGGGAAGAGTTTATGGTAATTGGGCCAATAAGAATATCCAACCTTCCTTGGTCAATAGCACTTATGCCACTTTCAACAGATGGGAATTCAATAAATTCGAAATTTCTATTAATGCCAAATGCTATTTCCTTCCAAATATCGATTACAATACCTTCTTCCTTTTCATCATGAAAGACAAAGGGTTCAGAACCCGCATAGCCCACTCTTAGTTTTTCCTCTCCTTCCTGCCCGAAAAGCCACGGATTGAAAAGGAATAGAAGTATAAAAAGCCAAAAGTATTTTTGCATGGAAGAAATTTTGTTGATGATTTTTACTTGTTTATTGGTTCAGGAAAATGCTGTATGGGTAAATTTATAGGTATTTTTGAACTTATAAAAGGAAATCCCATAGTGATTTATGAACGTATGGTTTCTTCATAGGGAGTTATCCCCGATAATTTTAAATAATAATGAAAGTGCAGGAATCTGAAATAAAGGGTGATTCATTCGGAATCTATCTCCATATTCCATTTTGTAAACAAGCTTGCCATTACTGCGATTTCCACTTTTCTACTTCTCTTAAAAAGAAGGGTGATTTGGTAAATGCCCTCTGTGAGGAACTGCGTTTGCGGAAAAATGAATTAGAAGGAATAGTGGAAACAATCTATTTCGGTGGCGGTACTCCAAGTTTATTGACTTCCGAAGAATTGCAACAGATTTTTGAGGCCATCTATTCAAATTATCAAATCTCCAACAATCCCGAAATCACCCTCGAAGCCAATCCTGATGATCTTATAGGTGTAAGTCTGAGCGTGGTTGCTGAGCGAAGCCGAAGTGAAGTCGAAGACCTTATTACAACCGAAGCTCTTTCCACGACCAAATTGGAATCATTAAAAAAAGTTGGAATCAACAGATTAAGCATCGGAATCCAATCTTTTTTTGAAGAAGATTTAAAACTGATGAACCGCGCCCACATTGCTACCGAAGCCCTGAAATGTATTAGGGAGGCCAAAAAATATTTTGAAAATATCAGTATTGATCTAATATACGGAATTCCTGGAATGTCGTCCGGACGTTGGAGTAAAAACCTTGAAATCGCCTTGGATCTGGATGTGCCACATTTATCCTGTTATGCCCTTACCGTCGAACCCAGAACAGCTTTAAAGAAATTTATTGAAAAGGGAATCGTGCCGCCTGTAGATGAAGAAGTTGCAAAACAGCATTACGAAATCCTTTTGGCAGAAACCGAAAAAGCCGGGTACGACAATTACGAATTTTCCAATTTTGGAAAACCAGGATTCGAGTCGAGAAACAATACCGCCTACTGGGAAGGAAAACCTTATTTAGGAATCGGCCCTTCTGCCCATAGCTATGACGGAAAGAGTAGAAGTTGGAATGTAGCGAACAACACAAAATATATAAAAAGCCTTGCCCTTGGGGAACTTCCGTTAGAAAGAGAAATTCTTTCGAAAGAAGATAAATACAATGAATATATAATGACTGGTCTTCGCACCAAAAAAGGAGTTTCCCTAAAAAAAATTGAGGCTGAATTTGGTGAGGAATTTCTGGAATATTTAATGGAACAAGCGCTCAAACCTTTAAAAAACGAACTTTTGATCCTGAAAGATGGAAATTTAAAGATTTCAAAAAAGGCAAAGTTTCTCGGTGATGGAATTGCGAGTGATTTGTTTAGGGTGTAATGATTGCAAGACCTAACAGGTCCCAAAGACCTGTTAGGTCTAACGCGAAGAATAAAATTAGAATTGTATCTTTAAACCTCAATTTTCCCAGTCTGTGAAAACCACCATTCAACAAAAAGATAAAATAATAGAAATCGATTTGTCCAAACCTCTGGACATTTCAATTCCGTTACAAGCATCACAGCAAAACCCGTTGGCCTGGTACCAAAACGAACCCAATATAGAACCTGTACGAATGGGCGATTGGATTGGGAAAATTTCCGAAGGCGGCTCGGTCAATTTCAACAATGTATTTTTCAATCCACACGCGCACGGTACACATACGGAATGTCTGGGCCATATTTCCAAGGATTTCCATTCAGTAAACGACGCCTTAAAAACATTTTTCTTTATGGCCGAAGTCATCACGGTTGCCCCGGAACAAGTTGGTGAGGATCAAATCATTTCCAAAGAAAGTATTTCCAAAGCTTTAAATGGAATTACGCCCGAAGCTATAGTAATACGAACACAACCGAACAAGGCTTCCAAAAAGTCCAAACATTGGTCCAATACCAATTGGCCGTATTTGGAGGAGAAGGCAGCTCTTTTTTTAAGGGAAATCGGTGTGAAGCATTTATTGATAGACCTTCCGTCCGTTGATAGAGAACATGACGATGGAAAACTTTTGGCACACAAAGCGTTTTGGGATTATCCCGAAAACCCTCGGAACGATTGTACAATTACAGAAATGATATATGTTCCCGATTCCATTGAAGATGGAAGTTATTTGCTGAATCTTCAAATGGCGTCGTTTCATAATGATGCTTCGCCGAGTAAACCCGTTTTATACGCATTGCGAGGCCCGAAGCGATCTCAAAATTCAGACCTCACAGGTCTCAAAGACCTGTGAAGTCTTGTTTAAAGGCTAAATCTCTATCCAATGAAATCCACACTAAAAATCGAAGAACTAGCACAATTCCTTCTTGGCATCGCCCTTTTCTCACAACTTAATTTTGCTTGGTGGTGGTTTCCTATACTAATTTTACTACCCGATATTTCAATGATTGGGTATGCTTTTAATACAAAAGTGGGGGCAATGGTTTATAACCTGTTTCACAATAAGGCTATCGGGATCGCATTTATACTTGCGGGAATGTTTTACCTTGGCGAAACTTTTACGTTGATCGGGATAATTCTGTTTTCCCATTCGTCTATGGACCGGATTTTTGGGTATGGATTAAAGTATCCGGATAGTTTTAAGAACACCCATTGCGAGGCACGAAGCAATCCGTATAATCCAACGAACAAGACCCCAAAAGTCTCCAAGACCCCAAAGAGGTTTTTGAATCTTTGGGGTCTGAAAAATACATACAATTATGAACATAGAAGAATTTCAGAACTTATTGCCTTTCAAAAAAAGGAGTCACCGAATCTTTTCCTTTTGGGGAAAATACCTTGGTGTTTAAAGTAATGGGCAAAATCTTTGCACTTGCCGGTCTGGACGCCCATCCGGCAACTGTCAATCTAAAATGTGATCCGGAAAAAGCCATTGAGTTACGGGAGGAATATGACGGACTTATCGTTCCAGGCTATCATATGAACAAAAAACATTGGAATACTGTAGAAATTGACCCGCCTGCCGGACGGGCAGGGAGAAATTTGCCACCGGCTCTGATTTCGGAATTAATTAATCATTCCTATAATTTGGTGGTGAAGTCACTCACCAAAAAACTTCAATTCGAACTGGAAAATATCTAAACCTACAAGGTTCTGAAAACCTTGCAGGAATCTCGACCTATCCTGCAAGGTCTCCAAGACCTTGTAGGTATTTTAAACTCAACTTATGACAAATCCATCAGATTTCTATAAATCCCAAATAGAAACCCATTCTCAAACGCTAAAGCTACTAAAGAGAAAACTTGCTCTTTCCAGTACCATTCGACTTTTGGTTTTTATTGCTGCCTGTGTGGCTATCTATTTTGCTTTAGAAAACACAGTGAGCGAAGTTGCCGCAGTGATTGCAATTGTGCTGGTTACTATCGGACTTTTTGTTTTGCTGGTCACAAGACATAATCGATTAAAATATGAACGCGATTTAACCACAACTCTAATTGACCAGAATGAAACCGAACTGCAAGTGTTGAACCGCAATTTTCATCATTTACCTTCCGGCGAAAAATATAAAGATCCGCTGCATTTCTACAGTCAGGATATCGATCTCTTCGGCCGTGGTTCCTTTTTTCAATATATGAATCGAACCGCCTTGGAAAGCGGTTCCGATCTTCTGGCAAAAATTTTGACTGAAAACTCAATCCAAGATATTGCCAAAAAGCAAGAAGCGATAAAGGAAATGGCGCAAAAACCTGAATGGCGTCAGCAATTTTCTGCGATAGCGGCACAGGTAAAAACAGAAGTTCCATCGGAAGAAGTGGCTACTTGGCTCAAGAATTATAAGAAATTTGTACCCAAATGGGTGAAACCAGTTTCCATAGTTTTCTCATTGGTTTCCTTGGGATTGTTCATCGGAAATTATTTCGGAGTTATTTCAGGATATTTCACTTTGGGTTGGCTTTTTGTGGGATTTGGAATTAGTGGTCGCTATGGAAAAAGAATCAAGGAATTAGGAGATCAGGCTTCCAAGATTCAAAGCACTTTCGGACAATTTCACAAGTTGTTGTTGGAAATTGAAAATGAGGGATTTGCCGCGGAATTAATGGTTCACAATCGGAACCAAGTGATAAATACCTCTTATAAGACTTCAACAGTTTTAAGGAAGTTCGCAAGATATTTGGATACGCTGGAGCAAGGTAATATTATGATTTTCGGTCAGCTCGCAAATGGCTTTTTGCTTCGGGATCTTAGGCAAGGCTATAATATTGAGCAATGGATTGAAACTTATGGGCCTCAAGCTTCCGTATGGTTTGATGCCATAACTTTCTTTGATGCCTATAACAGTTTGGGCAATTTCGCCTTTAACCACCCCAATTACGTTTTTCCAAAGTTGACAGATAATTTGTCCGTTTTGGATTTGAAAGGCGCCGGACACCCATTGTTAAAGCAATCGACGATGATAAGAAATGATATTCAGATAAATTCGGAAGAATTTTTTATTGTCACCGGTGCAAATATGGCGGGGAAAAGCACATTTTTAAGAACGGTTTCGCTTCAGATCGTAATGGGAAATATCGGTCTTCCCGTTTGTGCTGAAGAATCTGAATACAATCCCATCAAACTTATCACCAGTATGCGAACAACGGATAGTTTGACCGATGATGAATCGTATTTTTTTAGCGAATTGAAACGCCTGAAATTCATCGTTGATGAAATAAAAACCGATCGCTATTTTATCATTTTGGATGAAATTTTAAAAGGAACAAACAGTACCGATAAAGCTATTGGTTCTAGAAAGTTTGTCGAAAAGCTGGTTGCCAGTAATTCCACAGGAATAATTGCCACCCACGACCTGAGTTTATGCGCCGCCGCGGAAGAAATGCCCGAAGTAAAGAACTATTATTTCGACGCTCAGATCATTGACGGGGAACTGTATTTTGACTATACTTTTAAACCCGGAATCTGTCAAAACATGAATGCTTCCTTTTTGTTGAAGAAAATGGAGATAGTTGATTAATCCCCTAAATCCCCAAAGGGGACTTTTAAATTGGGATTTAAAAAATAAATTAGAACCTTTACAATGAATAAATTATTAAGTAAAACACATTTACAAATAGTTAAAAATACCCCCTTCGGGGGCTAGGGGGAATGGATTCATTAACACAGATTGTTTTGGGCGCTGCCGTGGGCGAGGCGGTTTTAGGGAGAAAGATAGGAAATAAAGCAATGGTCCTTGGAGCTATTGCCGGGACCATTCCCGATCTTGATGTCGCCGCCGGTTTTTTCACAGATACTGTTTCCGCACTCGAGATTCATAGAGGATTCACCCATTCCATAGTTTTTGCCGTTGTAGTCGGTTTGCTCTTTGCCTGGATGCTCGCTCTTTGGGATAAACGGGCCACTCTAAAGGAATGGTGGTGGTTTTGGTTTTTGACCTTTGTCACTCATCCATTGTTGGATGCACATACAACTTGGGGAACCCAGCTTTTTTGGCCTTTTGAAATCCGTTTGGCATACAAGAATATTTTTGTGATCGATCCGCTCTACACAGTTCCATTTTTGATATTTCTCATTTTGGCAATGCTTCAAAAGAGGGGAAGTATCAAGAGAAGACGATTCAACAATCTGGGCTTGATTATCAGTAGTGCGTATATGCTTTTGACGATAGTTTTAAAAGGAATCACCTATCAGAAATTTAAAAATGAACTTTCCGAGCAGCGAATTGATTATATAACTCTTCAAAATAAACCCAGCCCTTTTAACACCATCCTTTGGACGGCCAATGTGGAAACGGAAGATTCATTTTTGATAGGGAATTACTCTTTTTTCGATACAAAACCTGTTCAATTCCATTCCCATCCCAAAAATCACGACGCTTTGGGAAATCTTAGAAATGAGGACAAAATCCAACGGCTGATAAAAGTGGTGGAAGGCTGGTACACCATCACCAATCGCGATGGCCAATTGCTTTTTAACGACCTTCGTTTTGGGTTGATGAGTGTGGATCCCAACTCCGAAAAATATGCTTTTAGCTATATTTTAGAAAGGGAAAACGGGGAATTGAAGGTAATCGAGGAACCAAAGGACCGCAGCGATGCCAAAAGATTATTGGGGGATTTGTGGCAACGGGTTGGGGGGAATTAGGAGAGAAATTTCTTATTGTTGGGAAAGTATTCGGTCGTAAAAAACGAATGTCCAATAAAATTTTAAGACAACTCTTTCTTGTGGCCTTTTAAATTCCTTTAAATTTACAGGAAACCACCACTGTAAATGTCGGACCAGAAAATAGAAATTTCAGGACCATACCTAATCAAAGCTCTTCTGATAATCGGGGGCATCATTGCCTTGTTATATTTTGGTTATAGCCTACTTATGCCATTGGTGGTGGCGGCTATCATCGCAATCTTATTGGACAAGCCCAATAAAAAAATGCAATTCTGGAAATTTCCACCATGGCTATCTATCAGTCTCTCCTTGGTTCTTTTACTTGTTGTAGTAAGTCTTCTCATTTGGCTGATTGGTTCACAGGTAAATGTTATGGCAAACGATTGGCCAACCATACGCGAAAAACTTACGGATAAATTAAACATTCTGGCCGAATGGGCCAACCAGCACTTGCATTGGGATTACAAGGATTATTTTACCAATAACGAGAAATTGGTCCAAAAAGCGGAAAATTTTGCCAAAATCTTCTTTTCCTCGGTTTTGGATTTGCTGTCGCAATCTTTCATAATCTTGATATATATTATTCTCTTGTTAATGCAGAAGAAACTTTTCATTGGGTTCTTTAAAAAACTATCGTCCAATCCCCATGCTATGGGCTTGTTATTAAAAGATTCCGCGGCCGTGGTAAGCGGATATTTGTTGGGGAAGAGTAAGATAATGGTCCTTTTGTTCGGAATTTATTATTTGGGCTTTACCGTGGGGTCTGTACCCTATGCTCTCTTTTTAGCTTTGTTCGCCGCGCTTTTTTCCATTATTCCCTATGTGGGAAATTTAATTGGTGGAGGGCTCGCCGTTCTATTGTCTTATATCTATGCTGGAAACACCCCTGCCTTGATCGTGATAGGAGTCATCGCGGCGGCCCAACTTCTCGAGAACTACGTTCTCACTCCTTGGATTATTGGTGATGAGATAGATTTAAATCCGTTTATAACCGTTTTTGGTGTTATTCTCTTTTCGGCTCTTTGGGGAATGGTGGGGGCCATAATTTCCCTCCCCATCATTGGAGTTTTGAAGGTGGTTTTTGAACATACGCGGAATATGGAAGCCTTTGCTTTTATCTTAACCAAAGGTTCTCCGGATAAATGATACCCTTGGAGGCCCGAAGATGATATTTCATCCGCCAACTACCACTTCTCCTTACTGCCATTGTAACTGCCAACTCCTTCTGCCAATTATAACCTCTCTTCAATCTTCTTCTTTCCAGTTGCTTTCCCATTAACCCACCAATACAAAGGTGGAATCAAGATGGGAGCAAAAATCAAGGTGCTTGTTAATCCGCCGATGATAACTGTGGCCAAAGGTCGTTGTACATCCGAACCGATTCCGCTGGAAATCGCTGCGGGAACAAGGCCAAAAATCGCCAGAATCAGAATCGTCAGTACTGCTTTAAACTGGCTTTTCGAGGTTTCGGTGACGAGTTTTGGGGTTAAGATATTTTGTGCAAAAGAATTTCTGTTTAATGCCGAAACCAACAGCACACCGGCCATTACCGAAATTCCAAAGATGGAAACGAAGCCAACTCCCGCTGAAACATTGAAGTAGAATCCTCGCAATAACAACGCGACCACACCGCCGGCTAAGGCGAAAAAAACACAACTCATTGTTATTAAAGTGCTGCTGATGTTTTTGTAGAGCATAAATAGAAATATAAACACTATCAACAATGTCAACGGAATGGTAAAGGCCAATTGTTTCCCCGCACGTTCCAGGTTTTCATACTGTCCGCCATATACCAATTCATATCCTTTGGGAATTTCGATGTTTCCGTCTATTTTTTCCTGAAGTTCCTTTACAAATCCACCTTGGTCTCTGTCCCTGATATTCGTGCTTAGCGTTATCATTCGCTTGTTGTTGTATCGCGAAATATTGGTCTGTCCTTCCTTAAAACTCACTTCGGCAAGTTGTTCCATCGGTATTAATCCCCCGCTGGCAGAAGGAACCAGGAGATTTTTTATTTCGTCTATGTTATTTCGGTATTCCGGGAGATATCTGATTACAATATCATATCGCTTGGCGCCATCGTAAAGCACCGAAATATCTTTCCCTCCAATTGCCGCTTCAATCATATTTTGTATTTCGGAAACGTTGATGCCATACCGTGCGGCCTGTTGTCTATCAACATTGATAACAAGTTGGTCTTGGGTACCTTCCTGTTCAATTTCAATTCCCTCACTGCCTTCCATATTTCTAACTATGGTGGCGATACTGTCAATTTTGCTTCGCATCATAACCAAATCAGTTCCTACAATCGAAACTGCCAAATCCGCTGGACTTCCGGTTACGATTTCCATCACTTGGTCGATAATCGGCTGGCCGGCAGAAAAAGTAACGCTGGGGAATTCTCTTTCCAAATCGGAACTTATACGTTGCACCAATTGATTTTTGGTAATTGTGTCGCTCCACAGTTTGTAATCCTTTAACCCGATGAGAATTTCATTTCGGTTTGCGGGAAATGGGTCGGTACCATCGTCATTTCTTCCCGTCTGCGTAATTACATTGTCTACCTGCGGATATTTTGAAATAATACTCCGGATTTTAGGAGCATACTTCGCATTTTCCTGAATACTGATGCCCACGGGGAAATTTCCACGTAGGAAAATTGAGCCTTCATCCAGTTCAGGAAGGAATTCCATTCCCAGATTTAATCCCAGGGCAATCATCGCCAATACAATTCCGAATCCAATCAATACGGTTGCTTTGTACCGCTTTACAAACCAAGCCAAGGATTTGGCATATTGATTTTCCAGGAAAACAAAAAATCGATTTTCCCGGACTTTCACAGGTTCTTCAGGGTTTAGCATCGCTTTGTTGTACACGAAGGATATCAGCACAGGAATAAAGGTAAGCGCTGCCACCATAGAACCGATTACGGCAAATGACAGGGTGAGTGCCATTGGCGAAAACAGTTTTCCTTCTACCCGTGTCATTAGAAGTATTGGCAAATAAGCCAAGATAATAATAGTGACAGAAAAGAAGATTTCCCTTCCTACTTCTTGGGCCGAATGAAGGGTAAGTTGCACAATCCCATTTCGTTTTTGTTCGGCAGTGGCGGTCCGGTATTTCGTAATAAGATGGACGGCCATAATTACCGCGCCATCCACGATAATTCCAAAATCAATCGCTCCCAATGAAAGCAAGTTTGCCGGAATACCCGTAAATTTCATTATGATAAAGGCAAAAAGCAAGGAGAAGGGAATCGTAATGGCCACCACCAAGGCACTTCGCACGCTTCCCAAGAGGAAAACAAGAATGATGACCACAATGCTCACGCCTTCAAACAGCGTAGTGGCTACAGTACTTAGAGAATGGTCAATAAGGAAACTTCGGTCGTAAAGAGTTCTGATTTTTACCCCTTCCGGCAATTCGTGTTCTTCCAATTCTTGGATTCGCTTTTTTAGCTCTACCAATACCTCACTGGGATTCTCAAATTTCCGCAGTAGGATAATTCCTTCCACCCCATTTTTTACATCGAGGTTTTCACTGGGAATACTATATCCCAAAACACCGCTCGGTGGAGGAGGAGCAACCTCGACACTGGCCACATCGCGTAAAAAAATAGGAACCCCTTTTTCCGATTTTAGAACGATGTTCTCGATATCCTTTTCATTTATAAGCGCCCCGAGACCACGAACGGCAAAGCCCTGACCCCCGCGCTCGATGATATTTCCACCCGTATTTTGATTGTTGGCGGCAACGGCATCCTCAACATCCGAAATACTTAAATCATATTTGCGAAGATTATCCGGATTGATAAGAATATGGTATTGTTTTAACGGCCCACCAAATGTGGTAACATCTGCCACCCCATCAGTTTGCAAAAGGTAGGGCTCGATAACCCAATCCTGTAAATCCCGGATTTCAATCGGTGAAAAACTGGCAGGAGCTTCTACCACATATCGAAAGATTTCTCCAACGGCAGTTGAAAGTGGCGCCAACTCGGGAGTTACCCCATCGGGAAGTTCGGCAGTGGCCAAACCTTCCATAACTTGCTGACGTGCGAAATAATCGTCCGTGCCATCTTTAAAAGTGAGTTGTACCACGGACAAGCCAAAAATAGTCCTACTTCTTCTGTCGAGAACGTTGGGCGTATTCTGAATTGCTCTTTCAATGGGAATAGTCACTTGCTGTTCCACTTCCTCGGCGGCACGACCTGGGTATTGGGCGACGATAATCACATTGGTATCGGCAATATCGGGATAGGCTTCTACCTTTAACTGTGTGAAACTGTAATATCCACCAATCATCAAAGCCAGACTAATCCCAACGATTAGCCACCGGTTTCTCAAAGAAAATATAAGGAGATTTTTAATCATAATTTACCATTCTTCTACGGACATTGTCACAATAAACCCACCTCTGTACAGCTTTCGCAATTCGGTTAACACTTCCTTTACCTTATTTTTCTCATCGATAAAAGTGATGAGTAAAGGGGTTTCATCAAATGAAAATTGCAATCCAGGTTGTTTTAGTCGCTGATGTTTTCCATAGCCAGAAAAACCTTCAAAAGCTGTTGCGCCGGTAATTCCATTTTCCATCAACAACCGCATAATAAACTTATGAAGCGGTTTCATTTCTTTTAAATCGTCCTTATCTATGTAAATCTGTGCTTGTAACATTTTGCTGGGTTATTAAAGTTTAAAATTGTCAGTAGAATTTTTCTTTTCCCTCCGGATAGCTATCTGGACTAAGGATAGAAAAATTCTCAATGAATTCCATTTGAGAAAAATCTTTCCCTTAAGGCTAGCCAAGATGGTTTTCAGTATTGAATTACTTATCCATCCATCTTCATCTTCATCTTCATCTTCGATTTCGATTTCGATTTCATTTTCTCTCAGTACCCAAACGACAACCCCTTCAGCTGGAGCACTCCCTCAACGGTTACTTCTTCCTCGTTTTCCAATCCGCTAAAAACAATAATCCGCTTTCCCATATGTGCTCCTAACTGCACTTCCCGTCGTTTGAATTCGGTAGGAGAAGTCTTTACAAAAACATAATGGCGCCCTTGTATGGTTACCAAAGCATTTTCGCTTACGCTTATAAAATTGCCTTCACTCAACCCAAAGGAAACATTGGCGAACATTCCGGTTTTTAATTTTTGGGAAGGGTTTTCTACTTCAATCCTCACTTTCAGCATTCGCGTAGCTGGGTCAACCATATCGGCCACGGCGTCTATCTTTCCGGTTATCGTTTCGTTGGGAAAAGAGGTGAATTTTGCTTCCGTTTTTTGGCCTACTTCTATTTTTCCTATGTGATTTTCTGGAATATCACATATTAGAAAGGCAGTGCCAGCCTTTGCCCGTCGTAAGGTTTCGGCATTAAAACCAGCCGATTTCAATTGGGTTTCGTGTTCTATCAACGCCGACCTTTCATTAATCAGATTGCTCCTTTCAATGGATAATTCTGTTTCCGCGTTCAATAAATCCTGTCCCGTGGCCGAACCGTGGGCAAGGAGGTCTTTGGTGCGCTCCAACTCCAGTTGTTTTTGTTTGATATTGACATTTTGGATTTGGTTAATATTGGTTTGCAGTTGTAGAATCTGACTGTAATTGCTGGACAACTCAGGATTGTCGAATAGGATTACATTCTGCGACGCTCCAACTCCGGAAGGCAATACTGTGGCTACAATCCTTCCAGGGGCAGTTATGGTCGCTTCAATGTTTTTATTGCCCACTCTCTCAGTTTCAAAAAAGGCAATGCTTTCGGTATCTGGAAAAGTTATAACAGTTCCGTCCTGGCTAACTTCTGGAGCTGTATTTTGGGCTTGGGTCGTTTCTTTTTCCTTTCCTCCACAAGCGACCAGCATAAGTAGAAATGTTAATATCGAGACTGATTTTTTTATCATAATGCCAATTCATTGATTAAACCTGTTGTATAAAGCAACTGCACATAACTCAACCTAAAGGAATGCACTGCTTCAAAGTATTCTTGTTGGGTTTCCAGCCAGCTTCTCTGGGCTTCCAGAAAATCTATTATGGTTGTTCCACCTCTTAAATAGGCGTGTTTTACATTGTTTAAAATGGTTTGCGACTGCTCTAAAAGCAACTGAAATTCCTCAATGTTCTGTTGTTGCAGTTTGTAATTTGAAAACGCTGTGGAAACCTCTGTTTGGATTTGCTGTTCCAAGGTTGCCAATTGCTGTTCCGCCTGTTCCCTAAGCTGATGGGATTTTTGAATTTCACCTTGGTTTCTATTTGTAAACGGTAAATCCAAACTAAAGGACAATCCCAAATGGGGCACGGAATGTTGGGAATTGTAAATAACCCCAATTTCCGGCTCCGGATAGGCGAGGGATTTTTGAAGTTTTATATTGCTTTCCGAAACATCGATAAGCGATTTTGTGGCCTGCAAATCACTCCTGTTTTTGAAGGACTGGGCAATCAATTGCTCTAGATTTTCAGGAAGCATCCCCAAGAAAGTATCGGAAGTGTCGATTTTTATGTCTCTTTCCATTCCCAAGAGAAAACCGAATTCCTTTTGATGGTTTAGTACTTCTTGTTGTGCCGTTTTATGTTGAATGGCGTATTGTTTTGCCAATAATTCAGTGCGAAACAAATCGGTTTGGGTAATCACTTGATTTCTATATCGAACTTGATTTGTATAAAGTAAACTGTCAATATTGCTCTTGGCGCTTTCGATAATCTGAAGTTGTTTTTGAAATTGCCATACATCCAGCCATTTGGTAGCAACCTCCAAGAATAAGTTGCGTTCGATTTCTGAATATGAATTTTCTTCCAGGGAAAAACTCTTTGTGGCAACGGCAATCTTGTTTTTTCGCTGGCCGGCGATTTGAATGGGCTTTGATATTTCCCAAAGCATTTCCCGGTTTTGATTGTTGTACCAAGGAGTTTCAGGGGCAAATTCACCCGATTCTACCACCTGTAGGGATTCGTGGCTCAATATAAAATTGGGCCGCAACTTTGCCGAAACAATATCCGATTCCGCCATTCGGAGGTTGAATTTTTCCGTTTTTAAAACTGGATTATGGGCTTTGGCAGTTTGTAATGCGCGCTGTAAAGTATAAATTTCCTGTGCTTCTGTCTGGGAAGAAGCAGCAAAAAGAAGAATTACAATTAAAAAGAGTTTTTGAAATCGCATCGTGTGCCCGAGTTATTTTAATCGGTTGCAAATATCACGAGCATCTACAGATAAAGGGATTAGAGAAGGAATAGAAAAATATTAGAATTTCATTAGAAAGTAAAGTTGAGGAGTTTGGTGGATTGAGAGTTTAGGAGGCCTGAAGTAGCTTCCAAAAGTAGTGCTAAAGATTTCGGTTATTTTTTTGAATCTTCATTTTTTGAGTCGTCAAAAAGACAAATGACTTGGAATAAACATCCTGAGAGGTTAATAGGATTTCGAAATTTTAAGTAGATTTGTATCCAGTTAGATACAGGCCAAATGTTCTTTATTGAGAAAACAACTGAATTTGACAAATGGTTAAAGAGGCTAAAGGACTTTAAAGCCAGGGCAAAGATTTTGTTTAGAATTCAAAAATTGGAAACAGATGAGCATTTTGGTGACTGTAAAACAGTGGGTGATGGAATTCGGTAACTGCGGATAAATTTTGGGAAAGGTTATCGTATTTGCTTTACTGAGAGGGCCGGCAAAATAATTGTACTGCTAATTGGCGGAGATAAATCGACTCAACAGAGGGACATTAAAAAGGCAAAGGAAATCTGGAAAAAATTAAATGAATAGAATAATGGGAACTTCAAAATTTGACATTGCGGATTATTTGGAAAACAAAGAAATGATTGCCGAATATCTTAATACTGTTTTGGAAGAAGGAACCAATGCAGATATAATAAATGCAATTGGGCATATTGCAAAGGCAATCGGAATGACGAAAATTGCGGAAGAAACTGGGTTGAGCAGACCAAGTTTGTACAAAGCATTATCTGATGGTGCTAAACCACAATTCGATACAATAATGAAAGTTTTGAAAGCAATTGGAGGACAAATCCAAATAAATCCTGTGTAGCAGAATCCACCAAAAGAGGAGGATTAGTAATCTGTTATGACAGAGATAAAAATTCTTCAATGCGAAACTATCTGAAGCGGAACAAAGACCAAAAATCAAGTGTTTTGGATATTCTTTAGTTTTACGGTAAATACAGTTCCCTTCAACTCCTCTGATGCAACCGAAATAATTCCCTGATGCAGTTCAATGATTTTTTTGGTAAGCGGAAGTCCGATGCCATTGCCTTCTGAGAATTCTTTGTTGGCACCTCGATAAAAAGGCGTGAAGATATGTTGCAAATCCTCTTTTGGAATGCCGATGCCCTTGTCGGTGAACTTTAATATTATTTTCTCATTCTTAAGCTGGATTGAAACGGTCGATTTTGAATCCTCTGAGAATTTACAACCGTTTTCAAAAAGATTGATAAAGGCGGTCTTTAGTAAATATTCATTTCCATTTATCGAAATCTCATCGTCGCTGTCAAGGTCGTTTTCAAAATGGATATCGATTTGATATTTTGCATTTGCCTTTTGCACCTGCTGACGCGCATCCAGTAAAAGTTCGTCGATTCGGATAGGTTTAAAGTAGATTTCAGAAAGGTCGTAACTGGCTTTTGCCAAGTCCAAAAGATTGTTCGACAAGCGCGCGAGTTTTCGCGAGTCGCTGAGAGCATTCCGAATGGCCGATTTGTATTCTTCTAAAGTCCGCTCTTTGTTGAGCGACAGTTCCAATTCCGTAATTATGGCAGCCAAGGGTGTTCGCATTTCGTGGGAAATATTGGAGACAAAATCTTTTTGCGATTCAAAGGAATTCTCCAATCTGTCCAACATCTGGTTAAAGGTATTGGCCAATTCCGAAAGTTCATCTTTGCTACCGTTGGAGGTAAGTCGGAGGTCGAGATTGTTGGCTGAAATTCCTCTCGCTTTTTCAGTCATTGCTGCGATAGGTTGAAATGCTTTTTTAGAAATAAATCGCCCTGCCAAATAAATGATAACTATCGATATTATAAAGACCAGTAGGATAGTTCGGTATAAACTCTCCAATTTGTTGTACCCGTATTCGTCCAATGCCGTGGCCGTGATGACGTATTTTGCACCTTCGAAACTGTAAAGCATTCCCACCACTTGCCAATCATCCTGATGAAACTGCATTTCGCCACTTTTGTAAATTTCATCAATCATTTCCGGAGTTTCCTTTACCCGGTCTATATCCACGGCATCGTGATAGAGCAGTTGAAAATTTTTGTCGTAGATGGCAACTTCTACTTCATTTAAAACTTTTCTATTGCTTTGGTAAATATCCTGGAGGGTTTTGGCATTTACTTTGGCATCAAAAAACAGATTTGCTTTGGTAACGGCTTCTTTTTTTAGGGCGATATAAAATTCCTTTTCTCTATTTTCGGAAGCGGAATAATAGATTACAAAAGCGAATGCCAATAAGATGGTGGCAGTGATTAAGGTAAAAAGAAGGGTGAGCCGAGTACGTATTTTCATTTTTCCGCCATCAAGATAAAGCCCATTCCCGGTTTGGTATGAATCAATTTTTGGTCAAAATCCCTTTCGATTTTTTTCCGAAGATAATTCACATATACATCAATAAAGTTCGTTCCCGTATCAAAATGGGTGTCCCAAACTTTTTCGGCAATTTCAACTCTTGACAGCACACGCCCTGGATTTTGGAGCATATATTTTAAAAAATTGAACTCCTTGGGGGTTAGGTGGATTTCCTTTTCACCGCGCTTTACAACTTTTGTGTTGAGGTTCATTTCCAAATCGGCATAAGTCAACAGACTTCCTGTGTTAGCCGAATTGCTGGAACGTTTTAACAATGCCCGAATCCGCGCTAGAAGTTCACGCATTTCAAAAGGCTTGACAAGATAATCATCCGCACCGGCATCAAAACCTTCTACTTTGTCGTCGGTAGTTCCAAGGGCCGTGAGCATAATAATGGGAAGGTGAGGTTGGCTTTGTTTTATTTCCTTGCACAAATCGATGCCGTCCATTTTTGGTAAAATGATGTCAGTGATAACCAAATCATAGGTATGCTGCTCGGCCAATTTCTTTCCTGAAAGGCCATCATAGGCTAAGGTGGTTTTAAAACCTTGTTCTTCAAGTCCACGCTGAATAAGTTCAGCTACTCGCAAATCGTCTTCTATGATCAATATCTCCATTGTAGCAAAGTTACACTTTCGGAAAGAGGGATCAACAACTCATATCGGCAACAATTCGCCATTCGCCCTCAATCTTTTTGAAAATAATCAGAAATACCCCTTTTGCATTTCCCACATTTCGGACCAAATGATATTGCCCCATTACGTGATAGGAATTTTCTTCAATTTTGGTAATTGCGTCAACGGTGAACTTTAAAGTGCCGGTGTATTCTTTTGAAGGATATCCTTTTTTGTAGTTTTCCAAGGTTTTTTGCCAACCCTTGGTGAGACCTTTGCTGCCGTAAAATTTTAAGGAATCACTCTTCCAATAACCTTGCATGTAGCCATCAAGGTCGAATTGGTTCCAAGCTTTTTCTTGTGCTTTTAAAACAGAAAGGATGGCTTCTTTGTCGGCGGCTTCGGTTTGTGAGATAACATTTAGTGTTGTGATCAAGAAAAAAAAGGAGAAGTAGTTTTTTCATAAGTATCAGATATTAAACATTGTGTTCTCTGTTATCCTGCCCGTCCGGCAGGCGGGTCTGTGGTGGACTATATAACCACGGAGGCACAGAGGCCACAGAGATATTGGGGATTTAACGGGATTTATCTGAGGTTATTCGAGAACGGGTTTTATTCTTCTGATGAACCATCCACCAAAATATTTTCTGTTTTAATATCAGATAACAGTTCGAGCTTTCCGTTGTTGAACAATTCGCCCAAGTCTTTTAAATCCACCGATTCCCAAGGTTCAATTTTATAATTTTTGTAGTCCACAAAGCGAATTCCTCCAACGGTCCTCGGGTTGTACGCTTCTCTAAACCGGATTCCACCTTTATCAGTATAAAATTTATAGGCGAAATAATCTATTGTAAAATTCTCTTTATTTATCCAATACATATAAACATCATCGTGATCTTCGCCGCCGCCTTCTTGGTCAAAGGTTACCTGGATGGCGTAATATTTTTTGCCTTTGATTTCTGTTTCGCCTACCAATTCTTTTTGAACGGCTTCATCATTCAATCCGAAAGGCAGTTGCACAAAATAATGTACTGAATTAACAGAATTGGAATACTTGTTTGCGGTAGAATCCGCCAGAATTACTTTTTCTGAATTTCTAAAGCGATTAAAACCGGAATTGTCGAGAACATCTTTCACCTCCCCAAGGGAATCGGTAAAACTGCGGGTGAGTTCAAATTCTCCATTTTTTCGATGGCTCGTGTAATCTGTGTCCCTAAAAGTAAATTGGATATCGGCATTTTCATAAGCATCGCCCCCTGCCTTCTCAATGGTTTTGTCGATGATCTGTTGTGCCGAAAGATTTTTTGTTTCCTGTTTACAGGAAATAAGAAAGAGAAATAAAATGGGAAAGTACCTCATGAGATTTGAGTTTTTCAAAGGTATGAAGGAAATGATGAAATGTCCTTAAACGGATTTAATGTAAAGAACAAACGAGGGGATTTACTTAAACATTTACATAGGCATTACAACCTCAAACTTCATCCCGCTATCCAGAAGTTCGAAGTACATTTTATCATTGCTTTTTGAAATTTTAATGGGAGATTTTCCATCGTTTAGTTCAATTGTCTGCGAGTCTCGGTTAAAAGTCCAAGTTGTGTGTTTGAAGGAATCGGAATATTTCTTTGAGTTTTCGCCCTTTGATTTCATTCTTAATTGAAATTTATGATCTGGATAGATGTCAATATAAGCTGCGATAAAGTCATTCGCCTGTTTTGCGTTATGGCCGGGATCTACCACATTGATAATCTGCCAAGTTCCAGTAACTTCTTTTTCGGTTAAGGATTGACTTTGAACAACTGAAGTTAGAAGGGCAAGCAGAAAGAATACGGTCAGGTTTTTCATTTTTCGACTATTTAAGATGGAGTTTTAAACTTTGGGGAAAGATAGGATTTTTTGCCGGAAAAACTTCTTAGAGAGGATTAGGAATTTATAATCTTCATAATTTTCATTTCTATTTTTCTAATATGGAAATCATCCAAATAAGTTCGATTTTAAAGATTAAATCTATGGCATTATAATAAAAATAGACCTAGAAAATTTGGTCATCCTATAAAAAATGTTATTATATTGACATATAAAAACAATACAATTCCTATGAAATCTCCCTACTTAAATTTATTGGAAAGAGAAATGTTTTCTAATATTCTTTTTCCCACTTTTTTCCAACGCCATATCTCGTTGAGAGGTTTGGGCTGAATTTTTTAATTACAGCATCTTCTCATTTAGAAACTCTCCGAATTTCCTTTTTTTAAGGGAACTGGATTGAATTTATTTTATTCAAAAAACCTAATTTTTTATGTCCATTAAAGTAGCTAGAAAAGATCCCACCTCCAGATTTCTTGGTCTAGTAGTCAACAAAACGGTGTTTTTTTCCGCCATTGCGGTCATCATTTTTAGCGTCGGATTTACCCTTATTTTCCAGGAACAAGCAGAACACTATTTCGGAATTGCACAAACTGCTGTCTCCAATCATGGAGGTTGGATTTATACGCTTGCCGTAAATTTATTTATCGTCTTTTGTCTGTATATGGCCTTTAGTAAATTTGGAAAGGTTCGGCTGGGAGGCAAAAAGGCAAAACCCGAATTTAGTCTGTGGGCTTGGTTTGCCATGCTCTTTAGTGCGGGTATAGGAAATGGTCTTGTTCTTTTTAGTATTGCCGATCCCGTTCGCGATTTTTTGAATCCACCCCGTTTGGCTGGCCATGAACCCTCGCTCATTGCGCAAGAAGCAATTAACTTCTCTTTTCTGCACCACGGAATTCACGGGTGGGCAATTTATTCGGTTGTGGGGCTTTCCCTGGCCTATTTTACCTTTAACCGAAAAATGCCCCTAACGCTACGTTCTGCTTTTTATCCAATTTTAGGAAATAGAATCCACGGGTGGATGGGAGATGTGATCGATATAATGGCGGTTATAACCACACTTTTCGGTTTGGCAACCACTATTGGTTTTGGGGTGGGGCAAATCAACTCGGGCCTTACCCATGTTTTTGGAGTGCCGAGTTCATTGTTTTATCAAGTCGTCATTATCGTTTGTGTGACTTTAGCGGCGACTATTTCCGCCTTTAGTGGTGTGAACAAAGGAGTTCAAATGCTCAGCAAGCTCAACGTTAGAGTGGCTTCAGCTATATTTTTGCTCGTCTTGATATTAGGTCCGACTACCTTTATTTTTAAATCGTATATTCAGAATATTGGAAGCTATTTGGTACACTTTGTCGATATGTCAACCTGGACCGAATCCCTCCAGGGCACCGATTGGCAGAAAACGCGGACTATTATGTACTGGGGTTGGTGGATTTCCTGGTCGCCATTTGTTGGAACGTTTATCGCACGAATTTCCAGGGGAAGGACGATTAAGGAATTCATTCTTTGTGTCTTAATCTTGCCTGCATTAGTGACTTTTCTCTGGTTCAGTGCCTTTGGAGGAACAACAATGCGCGATATTTTATTGGGAGATACTGCAATGATTGCGGCCGTAAACGATAATATATCCACTGCGCTTTATGTGTTTTTCGACAAATTCCCCTTGGCAATTGTATTAAAATCCTTGGGAGTGATTTTAATCTGTAGCTTTATCATCACTTCAGCCGATTCTGGTGCTTTGGTTGTTGATAGTATTACTTCGGGAGGTAAGATTAAAACTCCTCGTTATCAACGGGTGATTTGGGCAGTTGCAACAGGAGTTATAGCAGCAGTGTTGATGTATGGTGGTGGTCTGAATGCTTTGCAGACCGTGGTGACAATTTCCGGTTTGCCATTTGCCATACTCTTGGTGATGATGTGTTTCTCTTTGTTTAAGGGAATGAATGAAGATTATCAAAAATCGGAAAGAAAGGACAAGCTTTTGGAACGGGAGACCTATCGTAAAACCGTCCTTCAATTGGTAAATGAAGAAAGGGAGGCAAAAAATTTAAAAAAGATTGAGCCCGAAGAAAAACCCAAGAAAAAACCCACCATAACCGATTTATAGACCGATTAAACCTATCTCCCACAAACTCTTAAGCATTAAAGAATGACAAAGAAGATAAATTTAGAAAACGAGTTAAAATTGATGGTGGCTTTGGACCTCACCGAAATGGATTCCATCCTGTTAGCATACGTAAGCTTTCTTTGTACTGTGTGGAATATCGAACATTTATATTTCACCCATAATATTAAGCAATATAAACTCTACGACCTTTATGATGAGTTCCTTGAGGAAGGAATCACTCTCGAAGATATAGTGGATCGTGGCTTGCAACGAACTGTTGAAAGGCATTACACCGCAAAAGTGCCCCATTCCATAATCATAACCACAGATGATTACACTGAAAGTATTCTCAGTCATCTTGCCAAGGAGTATAAGATTGATATTGTGGTGGTGGGCAATAAGGATGAGCTGCAGGGCACTGGGGCATTAAACCAAAAATTGGCGAGAATGCTCGAGGCACATGTGTTGTTAGTGCCGGAGGAAGCTAAGCACAAAATGCAAAATGTATTGGTCCCGACCGATTTTAGTGCTGCCTCCGCAAGATGCTTCGGGGTTGCAGAAAGTTTGGTGGAACGGTCTGGCGGTAAAATTGAAGGCTTGCACGTGTATAATATTCCTTCGTTTTTCTTTCCTTATATCAATACTGAAAAGGCAATTGATAAGACAAAAGCTCACTTAAAAGAAAAGGTGGCGCAATTTAGAAGGAGATATAAACTTCCCGAGAAAGTATCTTTCCGATATACCGATAGGGAAGATATGTCGGTAGTTGAAGCGATTGAAATTCACGCCGAAAAAGGTGATTTTGATATTGTGGTCGTCTCGGCTAGAGGTGGAAATAATATCACCACTTTGTTTGTGGGAAGTGTCACCAATGACTTATTGATTAGAAATAGGAGCATGCCTTTGTTGGTAGTGCGGTAGTGAAAGTTTAGAAGTTTAAAAGTTTAGGGTTTAAAAGTTTGTCAGGTCAGAGACGGCTTTAAAAAGTAGTGCTAAAGATTTAGGTTACTCCTTTAAATCTTCATTTTTCGAGTTCCCAAATTTCCTTTCAGAATACTGTCCCAAGGAATATGCGATCATTAATGCGGGAATTAGGAGGATATGGATATATTCTTTAAATAGTCCAAACTCGTGCAAAACCGCAAATATGATTCCAGCACAGATTATAAAAATAACACCGAAACCTGTTTTACTTATCTTCATCGAAGTTTTATTTTGGCTTTAAAATTAAACATTTCCATGGAAAATACAGGATAGAAGATATTTTCGGTTAAGTATCGGACTATCATCTAACTACTTTTATAATAACCTGATAATAAATGGGTTATGCTTTCCATGGGTTTATAAATATATAACTAAACCCCTTTGAACTAAAGTACTTAAAACAGACTGAAAGCCTGCCTGCCAAGGCCTGCCTGCCAGAGGCACGACAGGCAGGCACGACAGGCAGGTCTGTTAGATTCGTGAAAATCAAAGCCAGATTGATTACACATTCGTTTTCCACGAATCAGTGAATTTGTGAAAATTCGTGCAATTCGTGGCAGTACTTGAACCCTCAAGTTAGATAAAGTTCGCGATATCGGGCCGGCCCGAGTGAAGGACTTACGTCTATTTCACAAACTTGCATTTGACCAAAAACATTCGTATATTCTAACTATGATACAAAAAATTGGAACAGAGAAGATTCCAATCAAATTATGGTTGGATAATCTTGAAGAAGGAGCTTTAGAGCAGGCCAAGAATTTGGCCAATTTGGACATTGCATTTAGGCATATCGCCATTATGCCCGATTCGCATCAAGGGTATGGTATGCCAATTGGGGGAATTTTGGCCACCAAAGATGCCATTATCCCAAATGCGGTGGGCGTGGACATTGGGTGTGGAATGTGTTCTTTAAGAACCAATCTGGAGGAAATAGATTTGGAGGACTTAAAGAAAATATTGGGCAGAATCCGAGAAACCGTTCCTGTTGGGTTTAACCATCACAGAGAAAAACAAGACGATAAATGGATGCCAGAATTGAAGGAGGATTTGCCGATTGTTTCCAAGGAATATGAAAGAGGAAGATACCAAGTGGGCACCTTGGGCGGTGGAAATCATTTTATCGAAATCCAAAAAGGCTCCGACGGGTATATTTGGATTATGGTGCATTCCGGGTCGCGAAATATTGGATATACCGTGGCGAACCACTATCATAAAAAAGCGGTGGAAGAAACTAAAAAACGTGGAAACAATGTACCCAAAGATTTATCTTATTTTGTTAAAGGCACTGAAGAATATGATAATTATTACAAGGAAATGAATTTCTGCATTGAGTTTGCCTTGCAAAATAGAAAGCTGATGATGGAAAGGGTAAAGGATGCTTTTGAAGAAGTGGTGCCTTCGGTAGAATTTTCAAATTTCATCAATAAGCCACATAATTTTGCAGCTTGGGAAACCCATTTTGACGAAAAATTGATGGTTCACCGAAAAGGGGCCACCCGCGCCGAAAAAGGAGAGTGGGGGATGATTCCTGGGTCTCAGGGGGCCAGTTCATACTTAGTAAAAGGAAAGGGGAATCCACTGTCCTTTAATTCCTGTTCCCACGGGGCCGGTCGCGTTATGAGTCGCGCCGAAGCTCGAAGGAGTTTAGATCTCAAGGAAGAAGTGGCTCATCTAAAAGATATGGGCGTGCTCCATGCCCTTCGCCATAAGAAGGATTTGGATGAAGCCCCGAGTTCCTATAAGGATATTGAGGAAGTGATGGCCTTGCAAAAAGACCTGGTGGAGATTCAAGTGGAGTTGACGCCGTTGGCAGTGGTAAAGGGATAGGTTTTATTTTTTTTTTAAAGCATCCTAACCACGGATTTCATTTGGGATGGTTTCTGCTTGTAATACGGTTAATAATTTATTCTTTCCAAACGCATTTCGGCCCCGTTCTTTTCTGAATATTCCTGCAAAAGAATGGAACCGTTTTTCGCCTTTAATGGTATTATCATTCCGTCGGTAGTGGTGAGATTTAATTTATCAAATTCGAATTCGCCGTCCACATAAGTAACAATTCCAAGTACCCAAGATGGATCTTTCTTTCGTTTATTTCTTCCACCTTCTTTTTCATTATTGGCGTATAGGATTACATAATTTCCGTCTTCATCCAATTTTTGGGAATAGTAATAATCGAATGCTCCATAGCTGTAAAGTGTTTGTCCGGATACTTTCACAGATTTAATTGAATTGGTAACTTTTTCGATCTTTTTAAAATATTTCACCTTCATCTGAGGATCGAATTCCATTATATATAAGTCCAATACTTCTGAATTTGAAGCCATTTTATATCCCTCGGCAATACCAATGGAATTTCCATTTCCCAAGTCGATGAAATTCTGAAAGAAAATTCTTCCATATTTATTAATGTTTCCATACTTATCCTTGAATTCAAGATGCTGATTTAAGTCTTCCCACAACATATAATCACGTTTAAGTTCTTTTCCAGTTAACTTATTAAAAACCAATTTGGCATATCCCAAGGTTTTTTCGTAGGTATAATCCTTGTCCTTAAGTTCATGTAAGAAATTGTAAACGATTATCTTATCATCCATTAGCTCCATTTTAAAATTTCTCATTTTGTAATTCGGATCCTTTTCATCGATTGTTCCAATTAATTTTCCTGACTGTAAATCGTATATTTCATAGGATTTCAATTCCTTTACCTTTTTGTTCAGGTTTTTTCTCTCCATTACCAAGGTAGTATTATCAGAGGTTCTAACCGTATAAGCACCGGCATCTTTTTTGTCTGGATTGATATCCTTGCTCCAAACCACGTTTAAGTTTTCATCCAAAACAGAAAAGGATTTTACTCCTGCTTTTATCAAACTATGATAATCTTTATTGCCAGATATGATCAATGGTGTCTTGTAGGTTGAAGGGGTAAAAAGCACAAACTTTCCGCCATTTGTAGGATATATGGTCTGGTTTTCCTTCATTTCGCGCAAAGAAAATGAATCTCCGGCGCTGACTTCAATATCAGAAATATTCATGTCCTGTATAACGAAGGCATTAGAAAGCGAAAAGTTGTCTAGGTTAATCCTGCGGTATCGTTCCCGGAAATAATCTGATGTAATTTGGGTTTTTAAATAGAGTTCATTTTCAAGGTTATCGTGAATGCCGAAAAATATTTGGTTGTTCATCTTTTTTACAAACGAAAGTCGCGCCCCCGTTTTAATCATGAAGTTTTTATAGACTCCTTCGGTAAAAGTTCCCGATGTAATTTTATTGAGATTTTTATCCATAACAACGTATTCCATATCATAGACTTCCCTGCTTTTTCTGTCGAATTCATAAAGAAGAAAATATCCGAAAACATCGTCGTTATTATCTTCATAAATAATTCGGGAATCGATAAAACTACCGGAGGAAAACTCGCGCAGCTTTTGAATTTGACCAAAGGAGCTTGAAAGTATAAAAAGGAAGAGAAGTGTAAAAGTTTGTTTCATGGGGGTTAGGCTTTGTATAGGTTAATCAATTCATTCATTTCTTTTCTTCGCAGTTCTCTTATAAAATATAAGAAGGTGTTATAACTGTCGGAATTTTGCGGATTGAGTCTGTCCAAATATCTGTCCAGCGTATATGATTTTTGTGCATCTTGGATTTTGACCAAATTTCGGTGAGCCAAACTTCGAAGAAATTGGTTTTCAGGCTCATGTTTAAGAAGTAAAAGCGTTTCATAAAGGGATTTTCCAAATTCCTCGATGACATACAATCCCAAAACATCATTGTATTTGCTAGCGGATTGAATTGTTTTAAATTCTGCAGAGGCCTCCTGAAGCTTATTTTCCTGAACCTTAAAATTGGTTTTTATAAACTCGGCTCTTATCTCACAATCTGGATGGGATTTTAAGGAATCTATAGTCCAAAATTTCGGCGTGGTGTCATATTTATAGCTTTCCAACTCCCCGTTGACAATCCATTCCTTTTTAAAGGGATGTTGCTCTGTTTCAAAAAGTGAAACATAGTCCGCAACACTTATAGAATCACTTTCTTTATCTATATTTTCCAATAATTCCAGAGTTTTTACCACTTCATATTGATAGTCTTTATAGGCGTTTTTAAACAGAATAAACCCTAATGAATCAGCCTCCTGCTCCAATTTTCTTTTGTTTTTGGAAGTGCCATATATCAGGTTTTTATACAAGGCTATGGATTCGCCCGCTCGATTGTATTTCTGTTTCTTAAGTTCCTTGGTTTTTTTGATCAAATCTTCAGATTGCTTTAAGGACGCATTGGCGATTATCCCGTTATAGGAATGCTTTAAAATGTTATGCGCGACTTCGTGACTGATGATATAAGCCAATTCATATTGGTTTCTTATTTTCTTCAGAAGAGGAATGTAAACCACGACGATATCATTTCCAACGGCATATGCGTTTGGGGCTGTGCCATAAGACAAAAGGATTTGAGTGTTTTCTAGAGAAGCATAATCTGGATTATTACTTCTTAGGTTTTCTAGAATCTTATCCAATTCATTTTGATACAAGCTATCTTCTACAAAATATCCTTTATCAATTGTTTCCTTAAATCCTTCGGTTACTTCGTTATAGATTGAAACTACTTCTTTCCTAACCTTGGGATTGGTTATTTGTTTTTGAAAGATTTGCGATTGATCTGAAACCCTTTTTGAATATAAAGTTTTTAAATTTTTCCGATAAGTGATATTGGAAGTGTCAATTGGAACAAAATTTTGTGCGTGAATTATTTGAGAAAAGATTATGAAGAGTATGGGAAATATAAATCTCATCTTACTTTCTTTAAAAATTGGTTTAAATAGAACTCAACTTGCAAGTCAAACTCACAATTGTTTAGGTTTAATTTATTTCTCTTGAAAAGTCAGTGAATACTTTTTTGGGATCGATAATGAGAGGCAATATATTAAATCAAATTTATAAATCATAAAATTGTCTTAAAATAAAAATTGGGAAGTTAAGGGTGCTGGATGTTGGATGCTGGATGTTGGCTGTTGGATGTTGGATGCTGGATGTTGGATGCTGGATGCTGGATGCTGGATGTTGGATGCTGGATGCTGGATTTTGGATGTTGGATGTTGGATGCTGGATGTTGGATGCTGGATGCTGGATGCTGGATGTTGGATGCTGGATGCTGGATTTTGGATGTTGGATGTTGGATGTTGGATGTTGGATGTGGAATGAAGTATGCGCCAAATCGGAAACTGTTTGTGTGGTGCTGAATGATATAAAAGTTTCTGTTTTGATTTTACAAAAGATGCCATCGATAAGCTTCGAATAAAAAATGCCCCATATTTCAGGAGCATTTCCGGTTGATTTCAACCTTGCGGGCTAATAGAAAAATCTATTGTTTTATAATTCTTATAGTGATCGATCCTTCTTTAACTGTGCTTACTTTTACAAAGTAGATTCCTGCGGAAGTGTTTATTTCCTGCTCAATAGTTTTTGCTGAAGTGTATGTTTCCGAGGTAATAATTTGACCTAGAGTATTTAAAATCTGCACATTAACATCAAAATATTCCCTTCCCAGATCAATTGTAAAATTATTGTTCGTCGGGTTGGGATAGATACTGATGGAGGAACCCAAGCTGGTTACTGGAACTCCCAAAATGTCTGGAGTAGTCTTGAACACCCAATAGTCATCTAGACCTCTACTGTTTTCAGTTTTATCGCCAGAAATATTGGAATCTGAAGAACAGGTCATAACAAAATTGCCGTCGGACGCTTCAATAATATAGGTTCCGCTTTCATATTCTGAGCCTCCAATGGAATTTTGTGATAGAATATTTCCAGAGACATCCAGTTTCACCAACCAATAATCGGAAGCTCCCTGACTGTTTTGGGTTTTTTCTCCGCTAATATTGCTATAGCTCCAACCCGCAATCAAATAATTTCCATCGTTTAATTGCACAACATTTCGAGGGTAATCTATAGCACTGCCCCCAATTGTTTTCTGCCAAACTAAATCCCCATTGCTGCCCAATTTTAAAACCCAATAATCATAGTCACCTCTGGAGTTTTCCGTTTTATCTCCCGAAATATTCGATTTGGAATAGCCTCCTACCAAGTATCCTCCGTCTGCTGTTTGAATGATATCCCGCGGCACATCGCTGGCGTTGCCTCCATAAGTTTTGTCCCAAGTCACATTTCCGCTGGGATCAAGTTTTACGATCCAATTGTCCGTTTCACCCCTATTGTTTTCGGTTTTGTCCCCAGAAATTCCTGAGGAAGAGTACCCGCCAACAAGAAAGCCCCCATCTGCGGTTTGAAAGGCTGCCGTAAGCAGTTCAAGCAAACTACCGCCAATACTTTTTTGCCAAACTATTTCGCCTGAACTATCAAGTTTTAGCACCCAGAAATCCCGTTGGCCTTTGGTAGGGTCGGTTTTGTCCCCACTCACGTCACTTTCAGAATATCCACCTACAAAATACCCGCCATCTGTGGTTTGCACCACATACGCATAAAATTCAGGTTGGGCACCGCCGTAGGTTTTTTGCCAGACAATTTCTCCCGAACTATTTAGTTTTAAAATCCAATAATCCAATCCACCACGCGAGTTTTCGGTCTTATCGCCGGAGATATTGGAATCTGATGCTGCACCAACAATGTATCCACCATCCGAGGTTTGTTTTATGGAAAACATAGAATCCTCACCGCTACCGCCATAGGTTTTTTGCCACATTATATTTCCCGAATCGTCAATCTTGACAATCCAGATATCCGTCCCTCCTCTGCTATTTTCGGTCTTTTCTCCAGAAATGTCGCTTTTGGAATATCCGCCAATTATGTATCCTCCATCGCTAGTGGCTTCAAAAGCATTTACCAGATCGATGTCGTTGCCACCAATCGTCTTTTGCCAGAGAATTTCGGGATTTTGAGAAAATCCTGAAAGGATTCCCGTAAGTACTAAAAGAAGAGATAGAGATTTTTTCATAATATAGATTTTTGTGGTTTATACGATTTTGAAATTACCCAGTTATTTGGGCTTCTGTTATTATATCGGTAAAATCCAAAAAGGTCATCAATGGTTGAAGATTATTTTTTAATGCAGGGAAATGGAATTGTAAGAAGAAAGCTACTTGTCCGGCATATAAAAGTCAACAAATGACTAATCGGCACAAAAAACCCACAAGAAACTCTCTTTGCTGAAAAGCGATGAAATTCCTTGCGGGTGGTCTCACAGGCTTTTAAAGAATGAATTATTCTAATCTTAAAATTAAATATCCTTTTGGCAGTATTTATCCTCCTCAAAATAAACCTCCGCCGGACCCGTGATTTTTTAATATTATTTAAAAAACGTTTTAAAACTTTTTACAGATAATTTTTGATGCTTTCTATTTGTATAACGACACTATTGTAAAAAGTCATCACTTTTTTTAGAAAAAAGAGAAAAGTGTCATTATTTTATTACCGATCACCGATTACTGATTACTGATTACTGAACACTGATCACTGATCATGACTTAAATCCTGAAAAAAAACAACTTAAAACGGTCTGCAAGCAGTTGGATTATCCTATATCGGTTTTCTTTCTTCTTAAAAAGAAAAAGAATAAAATTCCTATTAATGTTATACCGATAATCCACCACCAAATAGGATTGACACCAGTTTGTAAATGGATTGGAGCAGTATCACCCACAAGCACCAATCCGGCCCAATATTGAGGAGCAGCACCCCGACCTTCAACCGTGGACAAATATTGAAGTTTTGCTTTTTTAAGAGCTTCATCCTTGGGAAGACCGTCGGCAAGAAATTCATAAAAATACCCTACAATCTGGGAACTGGAAACTTCATCAATATTCCATAGACTAGTCAAGATGCTTTCGCTGCCGGCATAGTTAAAAGCATGGGCCAAACTGATGGCGCCCTCGCCCGCTTGATAGGTGGGTTTTCCTGTTTCGCATGCGGTCAATATTGCAAGGTTTGACGATAGATCTATATTGTAAATTTCATAAACATAGAGCGAGTTTTCGTTATAGGATTCTTTGTTTCCCGGATTTTTGGCAAATACCAATCGGCTGAGCTCGGGACTAATGTTGTTGGATTCTGCGTGGGTGCCAATGTGGATTATTTTATGCTCTCTTGCATTATTTACAAAAAGTGATTTACTCGCATTCTCGTTCATAAAATAATCCCCATCAAAAGTCTTTGCGTAATGTTTTATCAGATCTTCACTAAAGGGTTGGGGCAGCAATGTTAAATACATCTTGTCCAAATTCACGGAGTCCTGGAGCCCAATTTGGTATTCCTGTTTCATTTCATTGTTGAAACCAGGTGCAAAGCCCACATAGTTTTCTGGGTAATCAATTACTTTTCTTTTATCCTTATATAGCAACAAACTGAAATTATAAGAGATGTCATATTTCGCCAATAAACTGTTTGTGGTGAATTCCTTAAAATCCTTGATGGGCTTGGGAGTCAGCATTTCAAAACTGAGGTTGAACAATTCTCTATCTGGTACCACAACTATTTTTGTGGTTTTTATATGCTCTTCTAACGGTTGCCAGAGTGATTTATAAAGCTCAAAAAGTTGGGGACTTTTCTCCTCTACCGAGAAATTTTCTTCAGCAAGTTTCTCAATATTTGCTTTCACAGCAGCATTATCGAGCAAGACTATATTTTTTTGGGAATGGGAAACTATAAAAGCGTACAATTTATCCTCAATAAAAAGATAACGGACAACAGTTGTGTTCTCGGGAATTTTTTGTTGAAGTTTCTTGATGGGTTCTTCCAAGGTTCCATACCGCATTTTATAATAATCTGGATAGTCCTTTTGAAGTGAGCTTACAAAAGAATCCCATTTTTCAGAAGCGTTTATATATGCATTAATTCCTTCTTCAGTATTCTCTATGGTACTAGAAATATTGTTTTTTAACTGGGTTTCCTTTTCCAAGACTTCTTTAGGAACATTTTTAAAGTATATATTCTCACGAAGACTAAGACGGGAACGGATTCTGTTGTAAATAGCCGATTCGTGAAGGGAAATGACTTGGTCTAAATAGCTTTCATCCTTTGTTGTTTCATAAAGTTCTAACTTAAGTTTCTTTGCGAAATTGAAAAGATCTTCATTATCTGCGATAAGAAAGGTTATGTCCTCGTGTGTTGTAACTACCCTTTTGCGTTGGTCCAGAATGGAAATGGCCTGATCTATTTCGCCAAGATATTGCTTTAAAATTTCCGGTGTTCTATTATGTGAAAGTTTATATTTAGAAGCAGTATTTATTAAGATAGCTGTTGGTTTCCGATACTGTACCAAAATGGAATCCACACCACTCATCTTATTTCCATCTGCTAGTAGATTGAACTTGATGGCTTCTTCACTGTATTTTAAGGCGTTTTCATAGTCTTTTAATTCATAATATACTTTGGCGAGATTTTGAATATGGTGAAATTCCTGAAGCGTGTTTCTTAAACTGGATGCATGAAGGTAGTCATACGCTTCCTTGGCCGTTGCAATGGCCTTTTCGTCTTCCCCAATCTTTACATAGAATCTTGACAGTTGAATGAAGTGATCCAAAAAATCCTTTGAAAAATTGCCTCCAGAGGAAATTCGATAAACTTGATCGCCCTTTTCAAAATATTGCCTGGCCAATTCCATTTTGCCCATTCCCTCATAGATAGATCCTTTTACGGAATAGGCAGCCGCTTTCCAATAGGTATCTTCATCTGGTTTTTCTTTGTAAATTTCCAATGCCATATCGGCATGTTTTGCGGCATCCTCAAAATTTCGATTTATTGTCTTTGCCTGTGCCAAAATCACATGGGAAATAATAAGGTTTATGTCATTTTCCTGGTACTCCTTTTGTTTCTGGGCATACGAATATTCCATTATCTCCTCGCTTCGCTTATATTCTCCCAAAGTGTTGTGATATGAAGCAAGGTTGTCCAAGATGGTAAATATGAAAGTTTTGGCTTGTTTTATGTAAAAATCATCCGTCGTTGTTTCTATGAACTTTTGCAAATCCTCAATGGCCTCATACGAAATAGTAATGGCTTCTTTGTTTCGGCCCAAAGCATTGAGCAAAACCGACATATTCAATTTTATGAGGCTAGGCCGGAACAATTTATTTTTCAAATCGGTGGTGTCCGTTTTTTTGAGTACCTCCAGGGCTTCCTGAAAATAATAGCGAGCACTGTCCAGCTTGGCTTCTTGCCAAAGAAGTCCGCCTAATGAAACATAGACTTGATTGTAAAAAACATAATCCTCATCGGTACTTTTTTTAAGAAGTGCCAAAGACCTAAAATAATGTTCTTTGGATGCGGGAAAATTGCCAACCTTGAGCTTGTAATATCCCAAACTATATTGCACGGAAGCAGCATCAGTGCTTTTGGGATCGGTAATATGGGAGGTAGGCTCTACGGCATCCAACATAATATCGTAGGCCTTTCCGGATAGTCCGGCGTTATCGTAGATATAGGCCATCTGTTTAAGCGCCAGTGCTATTAGGTGTGGATCCTTTGTCGCAGTAACATAATCGGTCAGCTTTTTTGCATTGGCAATGGCTGTTTGGGTATTGCCGTTGTTGAGCTTAAAATTGCCCTCAAATCGAATGTATTCTATTAAGCTATCGTATTGGTTCTGGCCTTTATAAAATTCGATGTTTTTAGAAGCAACGGATTTGGCTTTTTGGAGGGAATCTTGACTAATTAAAGTTCGAATTTCATTTACAGTCAGTATCTTTTCTTGTGAAAAAGCTGAGACAATACCAAGCAAGCAGGATATAAATACTATACTTAATATTTGCGTAAGACACTTCATCTGTTTTCAAGCTCCTTCAGTAAGTTTGTATTCCGGGTAGAGGGATTATTTTTTAAAAATACCTTGGCCTCTTCAAGTTTGTCTTCTTTTATTTTTGCCAATGCGGCATAATAGGCTGCATCTACCTCAAACATTCCTCCCTTAAAACGATCCTGATTTTGAAGATAATCCAAAGATTCATCAGCTTTCCCAAGAGCCAAATTTGCCACACCCAAAAAATAATTCAGGGTATCGTTGTCTGGATTTGTTTTTAATAAAACATTCCATTTTACGATGGCATCTTCATAATTCTCCTGTTTGTAGTCCAGCATTCCTTCATAGAATCCGTATGAACTTATGGAGCTCATCTTAAGAGGAAGGCCAATGTCTGGCTTAAAGTTTTCCGCAAATATTTTTTCTCCGGAAGTATTGCTGTCGAACATCCAGAAAATACCAATCAACACAAGCAATATGGCGGCAACTGAATAGAAGAAAACGGGGAGCTTTAATCTTTTCGTCCCACGTTTTCTGGAATCTGTTTTTTCATTTTCTAAAACACCTTTATGGAACTCTTTTATTTTCGACATTCGGATACAATCCTCGATCTCTTCCCTCATCTTTTTAACGTATTCTATTTTTTGGTCAAGGTCGGGGATTTGATCAAGATCTTCTTTCAATAGGAGTGTTTTTTCCCTATCCTCATTTTGATCAAGGTAGGACTCAATAACATTCCATTCTTCGGTTAATATATTCATCTGGGGATTCATTGTGCTTTTTCTTTGGCAAGTGCAATCTCTCGTAATTTTTGAATGCACCTATATTTTTTGTTTTTTGCCGAAGCTTCTTCTAGGCCCAGCTTTCCGGCAATAATCTTCAGTGGCAACTTATAAAAGTAAAATTGGGTAAGTAAGTCTTTGCAGGCTTGACCCAAACTCTCAAAAGCCGACAGCGTTATGGACAGTTTTAAATCTTTATTTTCTACTTCATTTGTTTGGTTTGATTCATCAACGGCAGATTGTAAAAATCTCTCTTCCATTGAAATTATTTTTGTTCTTCCTACACCTCTGGTTTGGTCTATCCATTTGTTTTTGGCAATTGTAAATAAATAGGCTTCTATCTGTGCTCTATTTTTAGGTTTGAATTTTTTTGTACTAAGTTTTTTCCAACATGCGAGATAAGCTTCTTGAAAAATATCCTTGGAATTCTCCAAAGTGCCCCCATTTTTAAGGATGTAACACTTGGTCTTGCGATATTCCGTTACGTAAAATTCTTGCATAGGAATCTCCTTATTGGTCAAAAAAGCATCCAATAGTAAAAAATGTTCCTGATTTAATGTTTCTTCCATATAAAATGTATGGAAATATACAAATTTTATCACATAAAATCATGATTCTAATAATTTACGGGAATTAAATATTTTTTAATTAGTGATTACAGTCTACACGTTGTTCAATAGTATAACGAGAGATAAAAAAAAGGTCATCAAAAAATCGGGAAATATTAAATCTTTGAGCCTGGGGTCGAATATCATAAGGATTTTCGGTGTTTTTAAATGTGAATTCAATTGGTTGAAACGATTTAGAGAGGTTGAGGAGTTGATGAGTTGATGAGTTGATGAGACTGTATTTAAATCCCGCATATTTTGAAGATGGGAAACGTTTCTCAAATCCCATCGCTATCATCAAAAAGAATTTTACTTTTGTCTTCCTATAAATATGCTATGGCCAGAGATCTTTTTATGGGTTCCAATAATTCCAAAAATCTTATTTCAGGAAAAGTGTCCTGGCAATCTCCAAGTAATATTGCTTTGGTGAAATATTGGGGAAAATATGGGGAACAACTGCCGATGAATGCTTCGATCAGCTTTTACCTTAAAAAATTGCCATACCAAGACTTCCTTATTCTTCGAGCCAAAGACCTCCACCTACGTTAAAAATTCAGAAAGCAATTCGAGCCCATTCGAGTTTGAAATATTTTTAGACGGGAAAAGAGAAGAATCCTTTGATCCAAAAATCAATAGTTTCTTTAAAAGAATAGAAAGGTATTTGCCGTTTTTAAACGATTTCAAATTCAGAATCGAGACATCCAATAGTTTTCCCCATAGTAGCGGCATTGCGTCATCTGCCAGTGGAATGAGTGCGCTGGCTCTCTGTTTGGTGGATTTGGAGATTCGGCTTTCCTCAGCTACTAATGCTTCACGGCCATTGACCGAAGCCGAAATACAAAAAGCTTCCTTGTTGGCACGATTGGGATCGGGGAGTGCTTGCCGAAGTTTAGAAGGTCCGCTTATCGTTTGGGGCGAACATCCAGAAATTGAAGGCAGCAGCAACCTTTATGGAATAAAATATCCTTTTGAAATCCACGAGTGCTTTTTAAATTATAAGGATTGTATTTTATTGGTGGATAAAGGAGAAAAACAAGTCAGCAGTACTGTGGGACATCAGCTTATGCACGACCATCCCTTTGCCGAACAGCGTTTTAAACAGGCGAATGACAATCTTTCAAAACTGATTCCAATTCTAAAGAATGGAGACATTAAAGAGTTTGTGAAAATTGTTGAAAGTGAAGCATTATCCCTTCATGCAATGATGTTGACTTCTATGCCCTATTTCATTTTGATGAAACCGAATACGCTGGAAATAATCAATCGGATCTGGAATTTTCGCCAGGAAACGGGCAGCAATGCCTGTTTTACCCTAGATGCAGGCGCTAATGTTCACTTGCTCTATCCGGACGAGGAAAAGGAAAAAGTTTTACAATTCATAAAAAATGAACTCTCCCAATATTGTAAAAACGGAGAGTACATCTTAGATGAAGTCGGTTTGGGTGCGGGGAAAATTCTGAAATTCATAATTATTCATTGTTGCTCTTCATATTCTATCCACGTTTGATTATTTATTGTTTTATCCCTGTTTGGATTATAAAATGAGTTATCACTTTTTATATATTCACCTTGGTCATTAATCCAATATTGTTTGGCTCCTGTTTCAACTTTATAGGTAGTGCCAGTATTTGAGCTGCTTACGTTGGTCTCACCGCGTATATTGTCTATAACTCGATTGTGGCTCCTATCATCTGCTGCTTGATTGGCTCGCCAGCTCTCCATATTTTGATCCATCGCCGCCATTCGTGCATTGTGGTTTGCGGTACCTTGATCACCCATGGCTTTTATACCGGCCATTCTTGCTTGATGGTCGGCATTGCTTTGTTGTGCAATTTGCATATCATTTTGATTGTTCATCTGAATCCATTGAGGATTTGTCTGCTTATTTAAAAGTCCGTTGATATACTGTCTTTTTGCCTTCTCAAAAGCAATTTCTGGAGCCTCAAGTATGGTATAAATAAGGCCCCAATATCCTCCATAATTATCATAAGACACAAAATGGTGAAGAACAGTAAGGAACTTGGTGCCATCAGGATCTTGCCATTCGAGGCCCATAACATTAAAGGTTTTTTGGGATGGCATGCTTTTATACAATTGGTCGTCATGTTGTTTGTCCCATCTGGCAATTTGAGGGATGGGATATTGCTTGACTAGTTTTCGATTTATTTTATCGGCATAACTGATAAAGTGTTCGTTTATCACTTGGTCAACGGATTTTGGAAATTGAATTGGCACACCACTTTGTTGATAAATGTTGTTTGTCTGTTGATCATTGGAAAACATAAACATTGAGGTGCGTTCTCGGTAAATTTTAACGCCGTTTGGCCCAATATAGCTGTAGTCTCCCTTGGTTTGTTTTTTCCACGTGGAAGGAAGAGGGATCCTTGACATTATCATTCCATTTCGAGAATCCACATTGTTGAAATAAATAATTGTATCCTTTTTTACAATTTGTTCATTTCCAGTTGGTTTAGCTCGGTTTTGATTTTCGCTTAAATACTGCTCATTTTGGAAGTTTTGTTCTTCTCCATTGTTGCTGTTTAAACAGGAAACATGGATGGAGGTTGTAGCAGCTAGAATTAACAGAGAGATAGAATATTTCATGATTTGCATAGTTTATACTATCATATCGGAATAAGTTAAAAAGGTCATCAAAAATTAATACCATCCTTGATTACAGTAGTTTGAGGGTTTTTATTAAATTTATTCATGAATAATTTTGAACAGTTATTTGTTAAAATAGTTATCTTTGCCGTTGATTTCAGTTTTAAATAAAAACTGTACTTTTAGGTTTATAAACCAATAGCTTATGCACGGCCCTTTATTTTACTCAAAAATTCTTCTTTTCGGTGAGTATGGAATCATTAAGGATTCCAAAGGTCTCTCCATTCCTTATAATTTTTATAAAGGTGCATTGAAGATTGATAGGCACCATACTATAGCAACCCATAAATCAAATGCTGGATTAAAGCGTTTTGCGGAATATCTGGATACTTTACAACAAGAAAAGCCAGAAATGATTTCTTTTGATATGGAAGCCCTGAAAGCCGATGTGAAAGCAGGACTTTATTTTGACAGCAGTATTCCACAAGGATATGGAGTAGGTAGTAGTGGAGCGTTGGTAGCGGCAGTTTACGACAAATATGCCAATAATAAAATCACCGTTTTGGAGAATTTGACACGTGATAAATTATTAAAACTAAAAGCCATTTTCGCTGAAATGGAATCCTTTTTTCACGGAAAATCATCCGGTCTGGATCCCTTAAACAGTTATTTGAGTTTACCCATACTTATTAATTCCAGCGACAATATCGAACCTGCCGGAATTCCTTCCCAAACCGCAAATGGAAAGGGAGCTGTCTTTTTATTGGATAGTGGCAACACAGGAGAAACTGCCCCGATGGTTCAGATTTTTATGGAAAATATGAAACAGGAGGGCTTTCGAAAGATGGTTAAAGATCAATTTGTAAAACATACCGATGCCTGCGTAGAGGATTTCCTTTTGGGCGATGTAAAATCACTATTCGGTAATATTAAACAATTATCGAAAGTTGTACTGGACAACTTTAAGCCTATGATTCCAATTGAATTCCATAAGCTTTGGAAAAAGGGAATCGACACCAATGCCTATTACCTTAAACTATGTGGTTCTGGTGGAGGCGGTTATATGCTCGGCTTTACTGAAGATATCGATAAGGCGAAAAAGGCTTTGAAAAATTATAAGCTGGAGGTGGTCTATAATTTTTAAAAATTTGTCTGTTTGGTCGAGCCTCGACACAAAATAATTGTTCTGGCGGGCCTTCGAAGCCTCCTTAGATTTTGGATTCTATAGTTCCCGACTTTAGCCTATCTTGAGCGAAATCGAAAAGCTCAGACTGATGTGAAAATCTTCTTCTCGATAACCTCTTCAATCTTTTAGTTTATGCTTACCAGAAAACAAAAACTATTTCTTCTTAAGTTTTTCAGTTTGTTTTCTGTGGTTCGTGGCTATAACATCCTCATTATTGTAATTGCACAATACCTTACCAGTATTTATATTCTGGCCCCAGATTTACCTGTAAGGGCAGTTCTGTTTGATGTAAACTTGCTGATGTTGGTGCTAGCCTCATCTTCTGCAATTGCTAGCGGTTACATTATAAACAGTTTTTACGACAGTGAAAAGGATTTGATAAACAGACCGCGAAAGACTATGTTGGATAGGCTTGTGAGTCAACGCACAAAACTATCGACGTACTTTTTACTGAATTTTTTGTCCGTAATTTTTGCCAGTTATGTTTCCTTTAAGGCAGTTTTATTTTTTTCGGTCTACATTTTTATGCTTTGGTTTTATTCCCATAAACTGAAAAAATACCCCTTCATTGGAAACATTACCGCTGCTATTCTTGCCGTGGTTCCGTTCTTCGCAATTTTCGTGCATTATGGAAATTTTGATATCGTAATTTTTGTCCACGCCACTTTCTTGTTTTTACTCATTGCTATGAGGGAATTGGTAAAAGATCTCGAAAATATAAAAGGCGATCTTACGCACGGCTACAATACCATTCCGGTAATTTATGGAGAAAAGACCTCAAAAAGAATGTTGACGGTTTTAAGCATCCTGACCCTCGTTCCAATCCTATTGCTTATCACAAAATTTAAAGATGAAATAGGATATATGGATTTCTATTTTTACGCAAGCATCGCCGGGCTGGCTGTGTTTTTAGCGGTTTTGTGGTATTCAAAAAACAAAACCCATTATATGGTGCTTCATAATATCCTGAAGTTTGCAATCGTTCTCGGAGTTTTCAGCATCGTATTAATTCACGTGGAATTGTTGACGAGTCGGTTTTTTTGAAAGAGGGAAAAAAAGAGAAGAGAACAAAGAACAGAGAATAGAGAGAAGAGTGGCAGTATCCAGTAGCAGTTGGCAGTGATGCTCAGTGCCCAGTGCCCAGTGCCCAGTGCTCGGTGTTCAGTGATTAGTGATTAATGACCATTTTTTGAAAATGTAAAAACCCGGTCAACTCTAATCAGGAATGTTCAATCAAAATAAGTCGATAGGATTTGATTAGAAAAATTATTTTTGACTACCGACTACCGACTACCGACTACCGACTACCGACTACCGACTACCGACTACCGACTACCGACTACCGACTACCGACTACCGACTACCGACTACCGACTACCGACTACCGACTACCGAGTACCGACTACCGACTACCGACTACCGACTACCGACTGAGCTTCACAAACAAATCCCAAACCACAACTCCCACGCTTACGGCGATATTTAAAGAATGTTTTGTTCCAAACTGTGGGATTTCAATAACCGCATCACTGGCCGAAACAACTTTTTGTTGTATCCCTTTCACTTCATTTCCGAAGATTATAGCGTAGGTCAGTTCTTTTTGTACGGAAAAGTCGTTGAGGTTAACCGCCTGTTCTGCCTGTTCAATGGAAATTACAAAAATGCCTTCATTTTGAAGCTTTGAAACCACATCCATAACATCTTCAGCATATTCCCAATCCACGCTATCCGTTGCACCCAAAGCAGTTTTTTGAATGTCCTTATGTGGCGGTTGCGCAGTGATTCCGCAGAGGTAAATTTTCTTTACCAAAAAAGCGTCGGCAGTGCGGAAAACAGAACCGATATTGTTCAAGCTTCTGATGTTATCCAGAATAATTATCAACGGAGTTTTTTCCGAAGCTTTATATTCATCAGCATTTATACGTTCGAGTTCGCTGTTCTTTAGCTTTCTGTTTTTCATAGAGGACAAAGTTAATTTTTAAAAGTTGATTATAGGAGATTCCCTTTTAACAAAAAATGGACGCAAAGGTGCGGAGACCCGAAGTTGGCCGGAGGAGTAATGAAAAATTAATTTTCTCCGCGAACCTCTGCATTTCCTCTGCGAGACTCTGCGTAAAACCCCAAGAATAATTGTTGATAAAACCCAACAAATCGCTCTCACTTCATTTTTAATAAAAGCACATTTTCGTTACATTTATCGGTTAAAGAATATTTTGAGTTATGTCGAAGAAGGAAACCCCGTTAATGAAACAGTATAACACTATCAAAACCAAGTATCCCGATGCTTTGCTGTTGTTTCGTGTAGGCGATTTTTATGAAACTTTTGGAGAGGATGCCATCCGCGCTGCTGGAATATTAAACATCACGCTTACCGCTAGGAATAATGGAGGCGATAAGATGGAATTGGCCGGTTTTCCGCACCATTCCCTAAACACCTATTTGCCAAAACTGGTTATGGCGGGTTGCCGTGTTGCTATTTGCGACCAATTGGAAGATCCCAAGATGACCAAGACCATCGTAAAACGTGGTGTAACCGAACTGGTCACCCCTGGGGTAGCATTTAATGACGATATTTTAAAATCAAAATCGAATAATTTTTTGGCTGCCGTCCATTTTGGCACATCGAAAGGGTCGGCAACAGTGAAAAATATCGGAGTTTCCTTTCTGGATGTTTCCACCGGAGAGTTCTTGGTTTCTGAAGGTTCTGCGGAATATGTGGACAAGTTACTCCAGAATTTCAGTCCTTCGGAAGTGCTTTTCTCAAAACAAAAAAGAAAACTGTTTGCTGAAACCTTTGGTAATGAATATCACGTTTTCCATCTGGAAGACTGGATTTTTCAAAGTGATTATTCCTTCGAGACGCTAACAAAACATTTCAATACGAAAAACCTAAAAGGTTTTGGGATTGACCATTTAGAGGATGGTATTATTGCTGCCGGTGCCGCACTTCATTATTTAAGTGAAACACGACATACCAAATTGCAACATATTTCCCGACTTTCTAGAATTGCGGAAGATGAATACGTTTGGATGGATCGTTTTACCATTCGCAATTTAGAATTGTATCATTCCAATCAGCAAAATGCCGTGACTCTTCTGGATGTAATCGATAAAACAATTTCGCCAATGGGCGGAAGACTCCTGAAGCGCTGGATGGCACTTCCGTTGAAAAATATCGACAAGATAACCAGGCGTCACGAAGTTGTCAGTTTTTTGCTCGATAATCCTACAGTATTGAGTAAAATACAGCAATACACAAAACGGATAGGCGACCTGGAACGCCTGATTTCAAAAGTGGCAACCGGTAAAGTGAATCCGCGGGAAGTAATACATCTTAAAAATTCTTTGGAGGCGGTCGTTCCCATTAAGGTTTTGGCCTTGAATTCGAAAAATGAATCGCTTAAAATTATTGGAGAACAATTGCACGATTGCGAATTGCTTCGGAACAAAATAAAGGAAACGATTGTTGAAGAAGCGCCCGTGAATATTCTAAAAGGAAATACTATTGCCGAAGGATTTTCAGAAAGCTTGGATGAACTTCGGAATATTTCCGCAAATGGAAAAGACTATTTAGAAGGTATGTTGGAGCGGGAAACCAAGAATACTGGTATTTCCTCGCTTAAAATCGGCTCGAATAATGTTTTTGGATACTATATTGAAGTCCGAAATACTCACAAGGACAAGGTTCCTGCGGAATGGATCAGGAAGCAAACCCTTGTAAACGCAGAACGGTACATTACCGAAGAACTAAAGGAATACGAAGCTAAAATACTTGGAGCCGAAGAAAAAATACTTGCGTTGGAGCAGGAGTTTTTCGCAAAGTTGGTTGAGTGGATGCTTCAATATATCGATTCTGTTCAGCAAAATGCGGCCTTGATAGCTCAGTTGGACTGTCTGTGTTCTTTTGCAACCCAAGCCAAGGATGCCAATTATACACGTCCGTTATTTGACGATTCTTTTGATCTGGATATAAAGGAAGGGCGACATCCCGTAATTGAAAAGCAACTTCCACCAGATGCTCCCTATATCGCCAATGATGTTTTTCTCGATCGAGAAAACCAGCAGATTATTATGATTACTGGACCGAACATGAGTGGTAAGTCCGCCATCCTTAGGCAAACCGCTTTGATTGTTTTATTGGCGCAAATGGGAAGTTTTGTTCCCGCTTCGGCAGTTCGAATGGGCTGCGTGGATAAGATTTTTACAAGGGTAGGAGCCAGCGACAACATTTCGATGGGCGAATCGACCTTTATGGTTGAGATGAACGAAACGGCGAGTATTTTGAACAATCTTTCGGAAAGAAGTTTGATTCTTTTGGATGAAATAGGTCGAGGTACAAGCACTTACGATGGAATTTCAATCGCTTGGGCAATCAGCGAATATTTGCACGAGCATCCATCCCGCGGAAAAACGCTTTTCGCGACCCATTATCACGAGTTGAACGAAATGACGGAAACTTTTGCCCGAATCAAAAACTACAATGTTTCGGTCAAGGAATTGAAAGACAACGTGCTTTTTCTTCGGAAATTGGTTCCGGGAGGAAGTCAGCACAGTTTTGGAATACACGTAGCCAAAATGGCTGGAATGCCTCAAGCAGTGCTTCTTCGTGCAAATAAAATTTTAAAAAGACTGGAGAAAAGTCACGCCTCCGAAGAATTGACCGAGGAAATGAAGGCCGTTTCCAAGGAAGAGATGCAACTGAGTTTCTTTAAACTGGATGATCCTTTGCTCGAGGAGCTGAGAGAGGAGATTCTCGATATTGATATCGATACTCTGACTCCAGTTGAAGCATTGATGAAACTCAATGAAATTAGGCGTATGTTGCAGCGGAATGCTTCTGTAAAAGTGAAGAAATAGTTTATATTCCGGGACTAAAATGTCGATTTGATTGGCGAAATATGGGCCAAATATGGATAAACGGATATATGAAGGGATATGGTGCGACTTAAATGAAATTTTCCACTCAATATTCTTTGCCATTCGGGTAAAAGTTTTAAATTTGCACCCGCTTGGATATCTGAGCGACGGTCTTTTAAATAAAAATGCGAAAATAGCTCTCCTCGATAGGTATCGGGATGGTAGGGCGCCATCCGCCGCGGCGGATAGGAGGTCGCTTAGGTTCTTTTAAATAAAAATGCGAAAATAGCTCAGTTGGTAGAGCGCCACCTTGCCAAGGTGGAGGTCGCGGGTTCGAATCCCGTTTTTCGCTCAGCAAGAATGCCGATGAGTATCGGCATTTTTTGTTAAGTCCAGGTTGTAAAAATTACAACCCATGGAGCTGCCCTAACAATGCAGTCGCGCGACCCCGTATCGAGGGTGGAGCCGAGATGCCTGTATCGAGCGCAGCCGAGATGCCTGTATCGAGCGTAGCCGAGATGCCTGTATCGAGCGTAGCCGAGATGCTGATGTGGTGGAATTGGTAGACACGCCGGACTTAAAATCCTGTGCCCATACCCGGGCGTGCGGGTTCAAGTCCCGCCATCAGTACTTTTAGAAATCCCAACAATTTGTTTATCAAGTTGTTGGGATTTTTTTCTTTGGCGTACTAGTCAACTATAGCCCGCGATTTCAAGAAAAGTTTGATCTTTGTCCACGGAGCTTTCTTCAAAACAGAGGAATACTTCTTTTTTCTTCGCAATTCCGTAAATTTGCAATAAATAATACCGATTAACGGCAATGTCTGATTTCCTATTAAATATAATTTCCCTCGGAATAAAACCTCTCTACGAAAAACAGAGGAAGTTTGACGATTTAATAACTGAATTCAGAGAGAGATTTGCAAACCCAGCGAGAGCTGGTATGATCCAATCTGATATTGATGAATTTTATAAAAGGCTGAACAGCTTCGATTTTGGTTTTGTTTTGTTCAAAGGTTATTACCGCAAATACATTGAGAATCTTAACCGCTTTAAACCGGATGTCGATAATCCGGATTTAACGTTTTTACGAATAGCACTCACCAAGAACAAATGGAAACCGACGAAGCCTTATCCAGTTTTCGTTCATCATTTAAAATATGAATTTAAATTAACTGCGAATCCATTTATATCCCATCAAAAAAAGCAACAAAGAAAGAAATTAGACGCTCTCGGAGTGACAGCTAAAGAGAATGCCAAGACGAAGTCACAAAATTGGACACGAGTTCCGATTAATCAATCGAAGAACGAATCTTGATTTATTAGGTCTACTTTTAAGATAGCCGTATTAAAAAGCATTAAGTTGAAAGCTAATATTCAGAATCACGAAAAATGTCCAATAAAAAAAGCCTTCTCAAATTATGAAAAGGCTTTTGTTTTGATAGCAAAGATTTTGCTTATTGTCCGTCAGTAGCGTCTTTTACAGCTTCTTTTGTGTCGTCAGCAGCTTGCTCAACAGCATCTCCTGCATCTTCCAAAGCATCTCCAGTTGCATCAGCAGCATCTTCAATCGCATCTCCTGCGTTGTCAAGTGCATTTTCAGTGTCAGTTTGCATAGATTCTGCAGTGTCTTCAGCATTGTCTTTAGTGGTTTCTCTACAAGAGTAAACAGAAGCAACTAATGCAAGAGCAGCAAGTGATAAAAAGATTTTTTTCATTGTGAAAATAAATTAGTGATTAATAGTGCGCAAAAGTAGTTAAAAAAATGATTGCTTATTATTTTTAAGCAATTATTTTTTACCATTTCTTGTAATTTTTTATAGGAAATTGTCCATTAAATTTTGGAAACATTCCAATTATTGCTATTTTTAGCGGATGGAAAGAACAATTTCACTTGAAGCCAAGCGTTTCAAACAGTTACGCGAAGAATTTGGCTATACCCAACAAGCTTTTGCAGAGCTTTTGGATGCCGGATCTACTACTGCCGATATTGAACGGGGGAAAACCAAGATCTCGGGGAAAATCGTTGCCACCCTTATGGGACAATTCCAAATCAATCCATTATGGTTATTTGGAGAAAGTGGCGAAAAGCATATCAATACCCGGAGTGGAGATGTTTCTCCGTTGGTAGTAACCTTAGATTCCAGCGGAAATGATAATATTGTTCTGGTAAATCAGAAAGCTGCCGCCGGTTATCCCAACAATATCCAGGATGTTGGTTGGTACCAATCCCTTCCGAGTTTTAATATACCCTTGCCGGAATATAGAAATGCGTCCTACCGGGGTTTTCAGGTTGAGGGAGATAGTATGATGCCGAATATAAGACCGAATGAATGGGTTCTGGGTCGTGCCGTACCTAATATAACAGAGGCTTCGGATAGTAAAATTTATATCGTGGTTCTTAAGGATTCAGTTCTGGTAAAGAAATTACAAAAAGTACCGAATAACCCACAAAATATCAGACTCATTTCACTCAATAGCGAATATCTCCCAATCGATGTTAAAGTGAGGGATATTCTGGAGCTTTGGCAAGTCAATAGCAAACTAACTTTTGGCGTCGATGAACCATCAGACAGTACTTTGCTTCGTCAATTGCAGGAGTCTATGGAGGAATTGAAAGGGCAGATACGTGGTTTAAAATAAATAGGTTTATTCCTAATATGGGATAATTAACATAGGTAGACCGTACTTCGAACTTAGTTTTGCAGTGCGGTTTTTTATTTGACTTCTGTTATTTTCAAAGAAATTCATAATCCTTTCTGGAGTATAATAGAATAAAAACTGCATATTTAAAATTTTAGTTTGAAAATATTTACTAAATTGGAGGTGACTAAATGATTTCTAACTAAAAATGAATATTATGAAAAAGTTTACTATTTTTTTTATTACCATGGTTTTTATGACATTCTCTGCGTTCTCGCAGGACTGTAATATAGGTAATTCCGACGGCTCTGATCCAGATTTTACAATGGGCAATTTTACTCCCGAATATTTATTGGGAGTACATTTTACACTTTCGGAAGTAGGTGTTTTACATTCCTTGAACATGATCGGTAACGGAACAGGATCTCTTTTCCAAATGGCAATTTACAATGATAACGGAGGCGTGCCGAATAACCTTGTTACTTATACTGGAATTTCAACTGTTGGCACTGGTGTTATGAGCCTTCCCATTACCCCTGTTGAATTACCGGCAGGTGATTATTGGATAATGGCGATTTATGACGATAACGGTTCTGGCACTAACCAGAGCAATGTAAATACGTCTGCTGGCACTAATGTTGTTTATTACACTGGTCTAAATTTTGGAGATCCCATCCCAACCAATGCATCCGCATTCACCTCCTATACCGGTCAAGATTTTTTATATTTCGCTGAAATCAGTTGTGGTGCCTTGTCCGTTAATGATTTTCAGGAAAACACTGTTTCCATTTCACCAAACCCAGCTTCAGACTATTTAATGATCAGTAATCTAAAGGAAAGTACGATGTTTAAAATCTACGACCTAACCGGTAAAAAATTATTTGAAAAGGAACTGGATGCCATAAACAATAAAATTGATGTCAGCAATCTTGCCGTTGGCACTTATTTGCTAAATTATGGGGCAAATTCAGTAATTAGATTTGTAAAGGACTGAGAATTTTACATTACTAAGGGCTAAGAAAAAATATAAGCGTGTTTTGTGGCCCTAAACTTTCTCGGAGAAACATAATCTAGAGATAATTCTTTTACTAATCCTCCACAGCCTAAGCTAAAGGCTGTGGAGGTTTCTCTTTTTTTGAAAACTGGAAAATAATTTAGAATATCAAAATTCTATTATATTATTAATTCGTTTTGGACGGGAAGGATATTTTGTATAAATTTATCTCGGATGGAAAGGTGTTTTTATGTCGATAATCGAATGGTTATCTTGAATATGGTATTACCACAATTGTTTCTTGTTCCTTGTTTAAATCCCCAGAAAAAAATTAAATCCAAATTGCACATCAAACTAAAATATCATTTTTATTAGGGAGATTATCACCAAAAAGAGGTGAATTTTCAGGGATATTTTTTGGTTTGTAAATGTTTTTACAACTTTAATCCTAAAGATAAAGCTGTGAAAGCACTCAATGGTAATAACAGGAAATAGAAGGTTTGTTTCCTTAATTTTTCAATAACGATTTAACGTGATGGAGACCAAAATTTTTATCGTGGGAAGAAATCCCAAAGCTTCTGCTGGTGAAACAACTATTTCAGTCGATGATCCCACTAATAGAGTCAGTAAAAATCATTGTAGAATTTCCTTTGATGGTCAAAATTTATTTATTGAAGATTTAAATTCCACAAATGGCACCTATGTTAATGGGAATAAAATCACGGGTAAAACTGGCATAGATTATTCCAGCGCTCTCAGTTTGGGAAGGAATTTTCCATTTAATTTAGAAACTTTAAACATCAATCCTTCTGAAAGAGCTGCTGTTCCAAATGAAAGCGACGAAATTGAATCTCCAGAGGATTACAAAAACGATATTAATTCCTCTCAAGAGCTTGAAAAAAATCTATTAATTGAAAATAAAAATAGCCCTCCTTCCAAAATCCCGGATCCGAACGGTGTCAAACCTAAATCGGAATCCTTTATAGCTCCCATTGTTCCTAAGAAGGAAAAGAAAAAGATGAGCCCTTTGATTATAGTGGTTGTCTTATTGATATTAATGTTATTGGGCGGTGGTGGATATTATTTTGCAAATGGATATAATCCAGAAACCGTCGATGAATCCAGTGCATTATTGCAAAATGCCGAAAACCATTATAATTCGGGGGAATACAGAGAAGCTTTTGAAATATACAATAAAGTCCTTTCACAATTTCCCGAGGACAGAATAGCGAGACAACGAGTTGATCAACTGATTTCTGAAAACGATCTTTTTCAGGAAAGAAGTGTAGACAGTGTGATGCGATTGTATCTTCAAACTGCTTCGCTGGAAGATTTCAATCCGAAAGATTCTATATTGGGATATAAAATCACCACTGGGTTTCATCATATTTTTGGGGTCCTTGATACCCTGAAGAATGATCAAAAAATTATTAGTGAACCCACCGTTTTAAACAAGGCGCTCAATAATCTCGAGATTTCCCATCATTATTTTACCGCGAGTTCTCTTTATGCTTCGGGCGAAGGAATGGAAGCTTTATCCCATCTGGAAATGGCTTCCCAAATAGGATCAAATCCACATGTTGAAAATTTAAAAAATTTGATAGCCAATACAATTGAAGTGCCGGGTGTAATTGAAGAAAAGCCAAAAATTGTTTTCAAAAGCGGAGTTGTAAATTTTACGAACACTCAAATACCACCCATTTTCATCGGTTGTCCGTACAATATGAATGCCTCGGAGCTAAGGGAATGTTTTAATGACAAGTTCAAGGATTTTATGGATGCGAGAATCAATCCCAAGGACTATACTCATCTTCCCATAAAGCATGGAATCCAAAATATCAATGTTTCTTTTGTGGTTGGGAAAGATGGAAATATAGAGGATATTCAGGTTGTCGCTCCCCATCAAAAAATTGAGAACGATGTTTATTTTGCAGTTCAGAATTTAAAAGGCATTAAACCTGGGTTTAGAAATCACGTTCCCGTAGAAGTGGGTTACAAAAATAATTATTCCTTTGAGGTTTTGACGAGTAATAAACTTTCCCGAGAACCACTTAAGGAGAGTGTGGTTGCAAGGAGTAGCAGAGAAGACAACATATCGATTGGCAATAAATCCATTTCTATGGCGATGGCAGACCATGCGCCTATTTTCCCTGGATGTGAGGATCAGAATAAAAAGATGCTTGTTAATTGCTCAACGGAAAACATAGATCACTTTATTACGGAATACATAGATTATCGCAGTCTGGCACAGGCGGGAATTCCTCCAGGGCCACAAAGTTTTTTTGTAAAGTTCCAGATTAATGAGCAGGGAGGAGTGCAAAACATTGAGGTCAAAACACCTTTAGAAGATGTGAAACGGGAGGTGATAAAAGTTGTCAAGCTTATGCCACGAATGGAACCCGGGATTTATAAATCTCGAACTGCAATTGTTGACTATAGTACAAGCTTAACTATTGAAGTGGAATAGATCGAGTCATTAATTTCAGAGGTGATCTTCTTTAATTGTCAATCTTTTCCGGTCTTTCTTAAAAAGCTAATCAACCAAGACTTTTCTTTTACGGTTTTTTAGATATGAAGTTAATTTAAGCTCCAATATTTTCCAGTAAAATTATGCGGCCATTTTTCCCATATTAAAAAAACCACACCACCAAGTAACTCCCCAATTCTTGATGATGTGGTATAGGGCAAGGGAATAAATCCAATCGCTATTGGATTATTAATTTTTCCACAGAACTGCCCCTTTTATTTTGGATATTAATTAAGTAAATTCCGTTTGAAATTCCTGAAACATCATATTCTTTTTGCTCAGTAAATATTTTGATCAATTTCCCAGAAATATCATAAACAGCAACGGATTCAATTTCTGAATTAGAGTTTAGTATAAAGAAATCACTTGTGGGATTTGGATAAAGGTTGAAACTGATTGTGTTAAGGTTTTCGGTGCCCAAGGCATCACACTCCGCCTCTGTTTCAACATAATTCGCCGTTTCGTCTTTTTGCCAAGTGGCAGGAATATTGTTTTTATCATCGACGAAAATGCAGGTTAATTCTGGGTTGTGGCTTACCAATAGATGATCGATGCCTTGATTGTTTCCATTCCTGAGATCTAATTTTGAGAGATTGTTATCTAGTAGATAAAGCAACCTCACATTTTCATTGGCACTTAAATCCAAATTACCTTCAAGACCGTTCCCGTCCAAATACAATCGTTCCAAATTCGGCATAGCGGAATAGATGTTCGAGACCTCTCCTGTAAGGTTGTTCGCACTGAAATATAAATTTTCCATGGCCGTTAGATTTGCATATTCTGGTGGGATGTTCCCTTCAAAATTATTATGATCAAGTGCCAGAAGAGTTAATTTGCTGAAATCGGAAATAAAAACTGGCAAACTACCAGATAGCTGATTGTCGAAGAAACCCAAGAATGTCAATTCTGTTAGATTCACCAATTCTGGAGGCAGGATACCCACAAGTCCGTTGTTTGGTAGATTTAACCAAGTAACATGATCGTTTCCTTCAATATTCTCAACTGTGATTCCATACCAAGTGGAAACCGGATTTCCGGTTCCCCAATTGGTATTGTCCAACCAGTTTGGACCATCGGTACTGTTGTAAAGAGCCATTAGTGCGTCGCGTTCCGTTTGGGGCACTTGGGCTATTGCCGTAATTGCCCAAAAAACGGAAAGGCTAAGGAGTATGATTTTTTTCATAATAGGATTTTAGAAGTTATTCAATAATTAATTTTTTATTGGAAGTGCCTGTTTCGCTTTGAATACTTATTAAGTACAATCCCTTCGAAATAGTTGAAACATCATATTCGTTTTGCTCGGTAAATATTTTTATCAATTTCCCTGAAATGTCGTAAACAGAAACCTTTTCTACTGCGGATTTGCTTGTGATTGAAAAGGAATTTTTTGCGGGATTGGGATAAAGGAAAAAAAGATTGGACTGGAAGTCATCAATACCAAGTGCCTCGCATTCGGCTTCGGTTTCTATAAAGCTGGCATTTGGGTCCATATTCCAATTAGAAGGTATGTTGTTTTTATTGTCTACATAAACGCACGTAAGAAGTGGGTTGTTGGTTGCATTGAGAGTTGTAATATCGGGGTTGTGACCATTTCTTAAATCTATAGTAATAAGGGCATTATCTTGGCATTCCAAATGCTCAAGATTGGGATTGTTGGTGAAATCAAGTTCGGCAATACTATTACTGGAGCAGATTATTAATTCCAAGTTTGGCATATTACCCGTTTCGAGTTCGGACAATTGGTTATATTCGGCGATGAGTGCCGTGATATTGGGATTGTTGGAGAGATTTATTGTCGTGATCTGATTAAAGATAAATTCGAGCACCTGCAATAATGGGTTGTTTGAAACATCCAGATCGGTTAAGGAATTACCTGCCACCGAGAGTCCTGAAAGATTTATATTCTGGCTCAGATCGATGCTTGTCAATGTGGAGTTATAAGCATTTAGACTTTGCAAATTCACATTCTGTGAAATATCGATTGTGGATAAGGGATTATTCCCACAGGTAAGTCCGAGTAAAGCCTGATTTTGGCTGACGTTAAATGACGTAATAGCATTATTGCGAAAATTAAGCTGTTCCAATAATGGGTTAAAACTTGTGTCTAAAGATGTAAGCTGATTTTCAAAACACTTCAAATTCTTCAGTACCGTATTCTGACTTGTATTTAGTTGTGTAAGATTGTTGTTTGAGCAATTCAACACTTCCAAATTTGAAAAACTCTCAATTCCGGTAAGATCTGTAATACTTTTATTTGAAATATTTAGTTCTGTCAAATTTTGAATATTGCCAGTAAGCACTTGCCCATCTACAATATCATCATAGCCCAAGTCGATAAGAGCTTGTTCAAAATTTGGATCAGGAATGAGCGTCACTTCAGCGAAATTTGCTTCTAGATTTCGGTCTTGAATAACTGTGAAACTGTAATTATTATCCGTGGCGACTACCGTCCCATTTTCGGTCCAGTTGATAAATCCGTACCCACTGTTATTTGTTGCAATAAGTGTACATTGCTCATTGAACAAATGTTGCCCTGCCCCGGCAATGCTGCCTCCACCGGTGGGAATTGCGGTTGCGGTAATTTCAAAAAAGTTCGCGTCAAAATTTGCGATTAAATTTCGGTTATCTTCAACGGTAAAACTGTAGTTGGCATCGGTGGAAACCACGGTTCCGTTTTCGGTCCAGTTTATAAATGTGTAGCCGAGGTTTTCAGTTGCCGATAAGGTGCAACTGTCTCCGTAAGTATAATTTCCCCCGCCAATTACTGTTCCTGCATCTGTTGGATTTGCCTCCGCAGAGACTTGAAATGTTCCCAATTCAAAATTTGCGGTCAACGTCTTATTATCAACAACGGTAAAGCTGTAATTGGCATCTGCGGAAACGACAGTGCCATTTTCAGTCCAATTTACAAAGCCGTATCCTGGATTTGGAGAAGCGAAAAGATTACAAGTGCTGTTATATTGATGGTTTCCTCCGCCAGTTATGGTGCCTCCATCTGATGGACTTGCAAAAGTTGAAATATTATAAGTATTCAAATCAAAATTGGCGACTACGGATTTATTTTCAGTTACTATAAAACTATAGTTGGCATCAGTAGAAACCACAGTTCCATTTTCAGTCCAATTTATAAATGTGTAACCAGAATTTTCAGTTGTAGATAAGATGCAGCTATCACCGTAGGTATAAACTCCTGCTCCAATTATTGTTCCTGCATCTGTTGGATTTGCCTGGGCAGTGATTTGAAATGTTTCCAATTCAAAATTTGCAATAAGAACACGGTCGGTTTGGGCATTAAAAGAATAATTTGCATTGGTTGAAACCACAATTCCGTTTTCCGTCCAATTAATAAACTCGTAGCCAGTGTTGCTGCTAGCGCTAACCAATACATTCTCCTCAAAACCATAAGTTCCGTCACCCGTGGAAGTGCCTCCTGCGCTTGGTTCGGCACTGGTGGTAATGTCATAAAAAATAGTGGAGGTGTCTATGCCAAAAGCCAAAGTTGCTTGTACTCCAGAATAGCCCTGACAATAACTCTCGTTTACTAAAACTCTAACTTGGCCAGTGAATGTTGCGGTCCATTTGATTTTTGCGTCATCTCCGCAAAAGTCGTCATTAGATGAAATTATACTGAGGTCATCATTTCGCCTTAAGGTTATCTGCGAATCAAACGGGGCGCTCCCTCCATCATCCGCACAAAAGGACCAGTAATACACGGTTCCTTCCACAATATTGTGAACTGTATAGTACACCGAATAGGATGGGATTGTCTGAACGGAAAGGGTTGGAGTGAATATTGTTGTTGGCCAATGAGCTCCACCAGAACATCCAATCAAGTTTTCACTATATGCGGCAATTACGTGTTTTGTCTCTCGAATGGTCCTTGCATTGTCGCCATCAACGGCATGCCCAGTGGGGGTGCCGATGTAGTTGATGTTTGGATTTGAAAAATAGGGGACACGTGAATGGTTGATTCCATCGGGAAAATAACTTCCAGGACCATAGGTCATTACTGAACAATACTTTCCGTTGTTGGTACTTGTCCATCGCCATCCTGCCGAGTAATCAAAAATACCAGGTCCTGGTTGCATGTTTTGAAGTTTATGGTGGTGACAGCCCATATTATGACCGATTTCGTGAACAGGAGTATATGGCCCATAAACGATTGAAGGTATCGTTAATAAACTAAATCCGTAGTTTGGAGAACCTGCAGGATTTCCTGGTACATAAGCCATTCCACCAACGTCTTGGTTGGTGGTTATCAAGGTAACTAAGTCTGCATTATTATCAACCCTCCATTGATGCACTTCGTCCATAAAGCCATCGTCACGAAGCTGTAACCTTTCTAAATCGATGTTCGAATCACCAGTTTCTGTGTAATTGATTAATTGGGAATAGACTAGGTTTATATTGACTCCCACAAGGCTATTGTCGAAAACAGTTTGATTAGTGGCCATCATTGTGGCAATTACGTTACTCATCCCTCCGTGATTAGCAATGGCATAATTTTCTGCAGCAGGCGTATAAACTACCATAATATCTATTTCAGCTATAGTGTTTACACCTCTGTTTAAGGCTTGTTCATTTTGCTCGACCTCAGTATTTTGTCTATCATTATTGATATGTGGTGGGATTTCGGTTTCTGGGATTTCCAATACGTCACAACTTGGCTCTGGAATTCGGGAATTGTCTATTTCTCCAAGATATAATTCTCCAGTTTCAGAATTATAAATAGTATTAAAGCTTTGGTTATTTTCCGGTAATTCTATTCGGATGTATACTCTTCCTTCATTATCGACCGTTATTATGCAAAATCCCATTTGATACCCTTCGATTTTTGCTGTGATGACCAGTGTGTTGTTCACATCGCGTTTTATTGTTAACAGGTTAGTGGTGAATTGATTGCCAGCAAAAAGATCTAATAATACTGTAATATTTTGAACTTCCGCATTCGAACTTAATGCTTTAAGACTCTGATTTAAAGTGAAAGGGCGCGCTTTTTTGTATTGATACAAAAAGCTCGAAGGTCCTAGGGAATTATTGGTAACGATATTTCATTCATTATACGGATTGGCATTTATATCGATAAGTTGATTCTGAGAAGATAGGGTAAGGGCGAAAAGAGCGAAGATGAGGAGGAAGGATGATTTCATGTTGTATAATTTTTTGTACGATTAATTAATGTTTTTCAGAATTAAATAACCCTAATAAGGCAGTAAATAGGTTGGTAATTGCCTTTGTAAATTCAATTCATTTTGATATTAACATTGCTAAAGTGAATATTAATTATCCTAATTAAAACTAAAAATGAAAATCCTGCCAATCCCAATGAGAATTTACTATTTCAGTTTGGTATAAAGCAGTTCAAACCTTTTTTCCACCTCCTGCTTATAGGTTTTTGAGATATGACAAATATGATCCCCTATTTTTACTCGGTTACCGTTTATACGTCCCTCCAAGGCGTGATGGCCGAGATTGACAATCTCACTTTCATTGATCCGGATAAAATTGAGTGGAAGTTTCCCATTTACATCTGTTAGGGAGATAGGTAGATAATAGGAATGATTTTTCCAGTTTTCCACTCGGGTATAATTGGCCTTTAATTTCTCAAAACAGGGCCGGCCTTTCTCCTGCGACTTGCGCTCGTTTATTTCGGTAGAATTCGTGGTTATCAATACTATTTCCTCGAATGGCACTGGCACTTGTGAAACTTGGGTACTGTTATGCTCTTTGGTTTGTCCGATATAATTGGTGAAACACAACAAGGCATCTTTTAAGTTCGGTTCAAATGGTCTTTTATCACGATGCAATGCTGTCTGTATGGCCCTCACCACTTGTTTCGTATCCAAATGCGGTTTAGTCTTTACCAAGAAGTTCTCGTGATGGGTTTGAAGACTTTCATAAAAGGTTTCATTGTCATCGTAATCGGTAACGTAAATAAATGGAATCTTATAATCTGTGTAAAGAATTTTCCCTAGATCAATACCGGTCTGCTCTCCTTCCAAATCAATATCGAGAAGCACAATATCTGGGATTTTAAACTGGATACGTTCCAGTGCCTTTTCAACACTGGGCGCAAATCCATCCACGCTGTAGTTCTCTTCCTTTAGGGCCATAGAAAGACGTTTATACAAAATAGCTTTGTCTTCAACAATCAATATGTGGGCTTTTGGTTTCATATTAGACGTTAGATTTGAGATGTTAGACGTTAGATTTTTCTTTGGTCTCGATTTCTCCGATAGTTACAGTCATCAATTCCATTTTTACTTTCGTTCTCATTTTCCCCTCTAGGCACTCGCACGACTTTCAATTTCGTTCTCATTTTCCCCCTCTGGGCCTGCCTGTCGTGCCTTGGCAGGCAGGGGCTAGGGGGACTTTCAAGCCGCAACTTTCGGAAACGTAATTTTCATTTTCAACCCATTGCTTCCATCCAGCTTAAAAGTTCCATTGTATTCCTGGGTCAATAATTTTATGGTTTCCATGCCAAAGGAATCTAAATTGTCAATGTTGAAATCCAATGGCAATCCTTTTCCCGTATCACTTAATCGTAAATGGTAATCGGTTGCTCCCTCCTCGAAATTAATGGTGATAATTCCATCTTCTCCATTTGGGAAAGCATATTTATAGCTGTTGGTCACAAATTCATTTACGATCAATCCAATGGGAAAGGATGTATCCGCTCTTAAATTGATTTCCTCCACTTTTTCCTCCAAAACTATATTGGGGCTTGTATAGGCTTTTTTGACGTTTTCCACCAATGCCGAAATGTAGGTCTTGGCGTTTACGCTGGTCACATCTTCTTTTTTGAAAAGTTGTTTGTGGACCTCAAACATACTGTTGATGCGGTTTTGGAGTTCGTCCAGTTTTTCCCGGTATGCCGGATCAGGAAATTTGCCCTTGGCAAGGGTTATAAAAAAATCGATAAAGGATAAATTGTTCTTTAATCGGTGATGAAGCTCCCGTTGCAGATCTTCCACAAGGTTCTTTTGTTTTTCGATTTCGCGTTTTTGTTGCTGGTTTTTTCGGTAGGCGACAAAGAAGATTCCCAAACCTGCCAAGGCAATGGCTAAGCCGCTTCCGATTGCCAATTTTTGATTCTTTTCCTTTTCCATCAATAGTGCCTGCTCAGCATTCTGTTGTTTAAGGGCTAGGTTTTCTTTTTCTTTTTTCTCACTTTGGTATTTATTTGAAATTTCAACAATCATCTGTTTGGTGTCCAGAGATTTGATGGAATCGTTTATGGTTTTATGGAGTTTTAAATTTTCATAAGCCTGCATATAGTTTTTCTCATTTGCATGTATGTCCGATAGGAGCAATAATGCTTCGCCATAATCTTCTTGAAATCCATTTAATTTTGCCAGAGAAAGCGCTCGGTTAATAAATATTTTGGCCTTTTCAGGATTTGCCTTCTTAAATTCTATTTCCCCCAAATTTGTGAGCGAGCGAACCAGTTCACTAGGGTTGTTTAATCTTTCAGATATCAAGAGAGATCGTTTGAGATATATTTGAGCAGAATCCAAAGCTTCCAATTGAATAAAGTTTCTACCTATATTTCCAATTGCAACCGAAGAATTTACCGAGTCGCCAACTTTCATATAATGGAATATTGCTTTTTTATATAGACCGATTGCCCTAGGATAGTCTTGATCTCTTTCATAATATAGTTTCCCTAAATTGACATATTGCGATGCCAGTCCAAATGAATCTTCCATTTCCAGAAGTTCCTCCGAAGCACTTATTAAATATTTTTCAGCTTCCGCGAACATTTCCTGCTCCAAATACAACACTCCAATCATGGAGTTGCAATAGGCGATATACCTTTGGTTTTTTATTTTTTGGGCATAATGAAGTGCGGCATGAATGTTGGTGATGGCGTTTTCTGAGTTATTTTGGTTGCTTTCCGCAATTCCGAGATTGTAATAATTGAAAAAAAGATTTTCTGAAAAGGAGTTTTCCTTATTGATTGCAATAGATAGTTGCAAATACTTTCGAATGGAATCTATTTCGTTCTGCCCAATATAGATGGTCGCAATATTACCATAAGACAGAGCTACTCCTTTTTTATCTCCAATCTGTCGATATTTGTTCAATGCTGTTAAATAAAACTCTTTAGATTTTGCATCTGCTCCCACTTTATTGTAGTAACGGCCTAGCGCATTATAACCATCTGCAATATAAAGTTGGGAATTCGTCTTTTTGGCAAGGTGAAGTAATTCTTCTGCAGCATTCTTATAGGAATTTGAATCTATATAGAACGATTCCTCTGCAATCTTTTTTAAGATATTTAGTTTGATGGAATCCTGTTTCGCGATTTTATATTCTATTCGCAAACTATCAATCTTCCCCTGTTGCGCATAAGAAAAGGAGAGGATTAACAAAAAAAATATGAGGAGTATTGTTTTTTTCATGCGGGGATTGATTAAACCTTAAATCTAAGTGTTAAAAGTATGTTAACCAAATTATTTTTAATAAATAGAATTACTCTAAAAGAGTGGCAATTATTGAGCTAGAGTGAAATCACTTGAAAATCTTTCTATAAGGATTGGGGATTAAGGTACTATAAAAACGATTTTCACAGTAAAAGATCCTAAATTATACTCAATAACACATTTGCGGAAATGAAGGGCAAAAATCAATAAATAGCTTTATTTTTGTTGTCCTTTTCCGATAGGTCTAGGGATTTAGTTATTTAATATTTCAATTTAGAAAAATGAAGACATTACAATTCAGAGAAGCAGTTTGTGAAGCGATGAGCGAGGAAATGCGCCGGGATGAGACCATATATTTAATGGGTGAGGAGGTTGCCGAATATAACGGAGCTTATAAAGCCAGTAAAGGAATGCTAGATGAGTTCGGTGCAAAACGCGTTATCGATACGCCCATTTCAGAAAATGGATTTGCTGGAATAGGAATCGGTTCGGCAATGAATGGGAATAGACCCATTATTGAGTTTATGACCTTTAATTTTTCACTTGTAGCCATTGATCAAATTATCAATAATGCCGCAAAAATGCGACAAATGAGCGGCGGGCAATTTAATATTCCCATTGTTTTCCGTGGTCCTACTGCCTCCGCCGGGCAATTGGCCGCTACGCATAGTCAGGCTTTTGAAAGTTGGTATGCTAACTGTCCTGGACTTAAAGTTGTGGTTCCCAGCAATCCTGCGGATGCCAAAGGTCTTTTAAAAAGTGCCATTCGCGATGACGATCCGGTTATTTTTATGGAAAGTGAACAAATGTACGGCGATAAAGGAGAAGTGCCCGAAGGAGAATATCTAATTCCTCTTGGAGTTGCCGAGGTAAAAAGAAAAGGTAAAGATGTGACCATTGTGTCCTTTGGAAAAATTATAAAGGAAGCTTACAAAGCAGCTGAAGAATTGGCAAAGGAAGGAATTGAATGTGAGATTATCGATCTGCGCACCGTTCGCCCGATGGACCAAAAAACCATCCTTGAATCGGTCAAAAAAACCAACAGACTTGTTATTTTGGAGGAAGCCTGGCCTTTTGGAAACGTTGCTACAGATCACTTATCTAGTTCAGAACGAAGCTTTTGACTACTTGGATGCTCCGATTATTAAAATAAATACTGCCGATACTCCAGCTCCATATTCTTCTGTTTTGTTCAAGGAATGGCTGCCGAACAGTGAGGATGTTGTTAAGGCGGTTAAGAAGGTACTTTATAAATGAAAAAATTCCAAATTCCAAATTCCAAAAAAACAAAACTTCAAACTTCAAAAAGATAATGTCTGAATCTTCAAATAGCAAACTTTATGATCTGGAAGAACGTACTTTTTTGTTTGCAAAAGACACTCGTGTTTTTATTAAGTCTTTGAAAATGACAATTGCAAATGTTGAGGATTCAAAACAATTGATAAGATCTTCGGGCTCTATTGGTTCAAATTATATTGAGGCCAATGAGGCGTTGAGCAAAAAGGATTTCAAGTTCTGTGTTAAAATAAGTAGAAAGGAAGCAAAAGAAAGTGTTTATTGGTTGCGATTAATAAATGAAACAAATGTACTTTCGAATCACGATATTGCAAAGCTTTCATTCAAGAAGCAACAGAACTTAAAATCCTTTCAGCTATGATTGATAAATCTTAGATTGAAAGGTTGTGCTTTTTTGATTTTTCTTTTTTGAGTTTTGTTTTTTATTTGGAATTTGTTCATTGTTATTTGTAATTTCTTACCCAATATCCTTCCCCTTTATGAAGCACCTTCTATTATTTTCAATTTTAATATTAAGTGCTTCGGTATTTTCCCAGACTAAGATTAGCGGTCTCATCAAAGATGCTTCAGGAGAACCCATTGCCTTTGCCAATGTCATTTTTAAAGATTCCCAAGAAGGAACCATTTCTGATGAAAACGGTCGATTTTACCTGGAAAGCGCAAAGACTTACAACACAGTAATTTTTTCTTTTATCGGCTATACTACAAAAGAAGTTGAACTCACCCAGCGAACTACTTACAAAATGGAAGTGGTGCTGGATGAAGCTGCATCAGCGTTGGATGAAGTGGTAATATTTACTGGAAAAACCTCCAAAAAGAATAACCCCGCAATTGATATCCTGAGAAAGATATGGGAGAATAGAAGGGAAAATGGAGTAAAGAAATTCAAGCAATATCAATACGATAAGTACGAAAAACTTGAATTCGACCTGAACACCATAGATAGCGCTTTTATGAAAAGCAAAATCTTCAACGGAATGGAGTTCATCTTTGATATGACCGATACTTCCAGCGTAACGGGAAAAACCTATTTACCCATTTTCATAAATGAGTCCTATTCCAAGGTATATGGCGACAACATTATGAATACCGAAAAGGAAGAGCTAATAGGCAATAAGAATTCCGGTTTTGATAATAACCAGGCTCTTATCGCTTTTATCAAAGACCTGTACAGCGAATATGACGTTTATGACAATTACCTAAAGTTCTTTGACAAGGCCTTTACAAGTCCCTTGTCGCGAACCGGAATCGATGTTTATAACTATGTATTGCAGGATAGTGCCTTTCGCGACAATAAGTGGTGCTATAATATTATTTATTATCCACGTAGAAAGAATGAACTGACTTTTAAAGGTGACTTTTGGGTAAACGATACCACTTGGGCAATAAAGGAAATCAATCTACATTCTTCCAAGAGTGCTAATATAAACTGGGTGCGCGATGTGTATATTGAACAAAAATTCGATGTTCTAAATGATTCCATTTTTCTGATAACACGGGATTATTTTATGAGCGATTTCAGTTTGCGAAAAAAGGAAAAGGCCCAGGGAATTTATGGCAAACGCACCACTCTATACGACAATTATGTTTTTGATATTCCTAAGGATAAAAAGTTTTATGCGGAACAGGTGGATCCCTATCAATATGATGTTTACAACCGGCCCGATGACTTTTGGGATGAAAAACGACTGGAACAGCTTAGCAAGGATGAAAAGGGAGTATATAAAATGCTCGACACTCTTAAAACTATTCCCCGATTTAAGACCCTGTATAATTTGACAGCTACCTTGGCAAGTGGCTACTACGAAGTCAATAATTTGGATATCGGTCCCATATATTCCATTTTTGGCTATAATGAGGCGGAGGGCCTGCGTATTCGTTTGGGTGGAAGGACTTATTTTGGACAGAACGACCCTTGGCGATTGGAAGGCTTTGGGGCTTATGGTTTTAAGGATAACCGATTTAAATATGGTCTTTCAGGCAAATGGTTATTGGATCGGCGCTCAAGACTGACCGTGTTTGGGGGCAATCGCCGCGACGTGGAACAAACAGGAGCCAGCTTGACAAATAGTAACGACGTTCTAGGTAGAAACTTAGCAAGTTCTACTCTTTTTTCTGTGGGGACAAATGATAGGTTATCCCGTATCAACCTAAGTACAATAGGTTTTGACATTGAACCCTGGAAAAACTTTGTTCTCAAGTTCACAGGTTCATACAGAACCCTCAAATCTGCTACCGAAACCTTTAGTATCGATTATAAAGTAATGGACGATGGTGTCTTTACTGGTGAAATAAAAAGTGAACTCAGCCAGCCGGAAATTGAAGTAGCAATTTTCTATACTCCCGGTAGAAAAACATCAGGCTATGGCGTGGAACGGACCATTATTAATGAGGGTGGTTTTTCCTCGTTCTATTTAGGATACGGCTATGGTATTAAGGATGTTTTGGGAGGTGATTTTGAATACAAACGACTACAGGCCTATCATTCCAGACCATGGAATATCGGAGGACTCGGACGTTTATTTTCTACAGTAGAAGTGGGCAAGACATTTGGAGCGGTTCCCTTGAGCCTTTTAAACCCTATTCCTGGAAACCAAACATACTGGAGTATCTACAATACTTTTACCCAACTTGATTACTACGAATTTGTTAGTGATACCTACGCCTCGCTCTATATGCAACACGATTTTGGGGGCCGCATCTTTTCACGGATTCCCATTATCCGCAAGTGGAATCTAAGAGAGGTTCTTGGTTTTAGAGCGGTTTACGGCACCATTTCACAAGAAAACATCGATTTGAATGCTTCCAATATTGTATATCAGGCTCCCGAAGATATCTATTGGGAATGGAGTGTAGGAGTCGGGAATATTTTTCGGGTTTTTAGACTAGACTTCAACTTCCGAGGCAATTATCTCGATTCTCCAGAAGCCCGTAAATTTGGTATTACAGGCTCTTTTGGATTTTCATTCTAAGTCCATCTATAATAGCTATTGCAAACTTGTTTTTATCCTTTTCGGAATTAAACATTTTCGAAGGGTACATTTCTCCTCTCGAATCTCACTTCAAAACTTCCCATTTTCCGGTTTTCATTTTCCCAAAAAATAATCCCCTACGAAATCAATCATAGGGGATTGGTAAACTGGCCCATTACTATGATCCTCCCCAGAATCAATCAAATAATGGAGCCGAGACAAAGTTAAAACAAGTAATCCAGCATTCTTTACGGGTTACCATATTCGGCCTATCTTTTTTAAATTTATTTTTAACGCAATAGAGCAGTTGAGGTGTGAAAATGTCAATATTTTCACCAATTCCGCTATATGAGTCCTAAATCCTTGGTGATGGATACTAAATGAACAACGTTGTTTGCGCCAAAGTGATGCCGAAGGGCATTAAGCCTTTTTTCCAATGCACTTAAACTACTGGGCTTGATGTTTTTCTTTTTTAAGTAGAGACTTATCTGATCTTGTGAATGTCCCTCAGAGAGCATTTGTAGCAATTCAATGTCATAGTCGATAATTTCAACGGACGGTTTCGACTTTATACTTTTGTTCAGTTCTGGAGATATATAAGAGCTGTTTCTATTTACAGCTAAAATAGCATCTTCCAATTCGTGCAATCCCCGTCTACCTTTTGCTACGTAAGCATTTACCTTAAGATCCTTCATTAAAGTGCGTATTTTTTCTACTCGATTTTCGATGGAGTAAACAATGATTTTAAGTGTAGGAAATTCCTTTCTCACTTTTTTGATTAGTTCTTCCCCCGATTCTAGTTCCTGTTTTCGGTGGTCTGGCATAAAAGAAAGATCGGTTATCAGCAGGTCGAACGGAAACCCATTCATGTCAGACTTTTTGATTTTCAAATATGTGTCGTCGCAATATTGGGTTTGCTGTACCTCGTCAATGTGAAGCTTTTCCATCACCGACATAATCCCCTGGCTGATAGTGTCGATGTCTTCAGAAAGTAAAACTTTTTTGAACATAGTCTAAATTGTTATAATTATTTTAAATCCTTTCTGGGGAGACGTGTCAAATATAATACTTCCTTTTACTGCTTTTATACGGTTTTCCATATTCTTAAGCCCATTTTTGTTTTTTAACTTACAACCCACACCATTGTCCACATATTTGATCATTAATTTTTTTCTACTTTTAGTAAAACTAATGAGTACCTGTGAGGCCTTGCTATGTTTTTTCATATTGGTCATCATCTCCTGCAACAATCGATAAATTGTTGTCTTTTTAATTGAGGAAATTTCGTTCCAATCCACTTGGGAAATATTCTGTGTAGTAATAACAGTACCTTCTTGCTGATAGCTCTGCAAAAGATCCTTAAGTTGCATTCCGAAGTCATCCTCTAGAACTAGTGCCGCATTATCTCTACTGATATCGCGTGTCTTCTTATAAATCTTTTCCAAATCATCCAATAAAATTTCGGACTCAGCGGATGAATGCTGTATTTTGGTCATTATATGGTACATATCATTTGCCACTTCGTCGTGAAGCTTTTTCGAAATACGAGTCTCCGTATTGTAGATTTGTTTGATGGTATTTCTTCTGTTATGTGCCCGTTGAATGAAATAAATTGCTACAATGGCGAAGAATAATAATATCCCCAAATATTGATACCCCTGTTTTTTTCTTTTTTCTTTTTCCTGCAAAAGTTTATTTTCCTCTGTTTTTTTCTCCTCTTTTGAAAGGTTGTATTGCATTCCTGCATATTTATTCCGCTTTTGCAGTTTCGCTTGTTCTATACTGTCATTGAGTTTAATATACTCACGTGAAATTGGGTCTTCCCTAATTTCCAATAAATTGGCCAGGGAATTTTCGATATAGGAAGGACTATTTATGCTGTGGGCTATTCGGTAGGCCTTCTCGGCATATTCCATAGCTTCCTTTTTTTGGGAATGATGGTGATAATATTGGGCTAAGTGCGAATAACTTGAGTAGAGTCCTGAGAGATCATTCATCTGAATACGCATTTGCAAAGCTGCAAGCATATTGCTCAAGGCATCCGGATGGAGCAACTTCGATTGGGAAAAGCCTAAATTATCTAGTGCCCGTGCTTGGTTTAAGGAGTCGGAATTGGCCAGACTAATTTCATAAAGATCACGGAACTGTTTTTCGGCAAGACTGTAGTTGCCCATATCGTGATAAATATTTCCCTTATTATGGAGAACGATCATACTGTCTTTGGCGCTCACGCAGTATTTGAGAGACTCATTGTAAAATCTGAAAGCGTTGTTTGTATCCTTCAGAATTCTATAGATCATTCCCAGGTCGTTGTAAAGTCCCTTTTTTGATTCAATAATTAAGGGATTCACGGGCAGATTCTCCAGGAGTTCCAATGCTCTTGTAGCGGTTTCCTCACCAGCAAAAAGCGCCCCCACTTCTATTTGACCTATAGTTATATACCGTAATTTTTTTACGGCTTTTAATGTATCTCCATTTCCAAGATTTTCATGGACGGATTTTTCAAGATAGGAGAAGGCTGCAGCTAGATCTGAATTTTTGTCGGGATGGAGTAAAATTTTTCCGTAGAAGTTCGTACTGTCTATTGTGTTTTGAGAAAATGATGGAAAGCTGAAAATTATTCCAAAACATATATATTGGAATATAAAAAAGAGGGATGGAAGTTGTTGAATTTTCATCCCTCTAAAAGTAACTATTTTTTAATAGCCCACAATCAACCGCCGTTTGTTCCATTAGATGGAGGCGGTGGAAAATGGATGTCGTCTCCACAACAGGATTGCGTATTCGACGCATCGTCGGTAATTGCCTGGGGCGTACAGGAATAATACATCAGACTAAACAGTCCGATAGCCATAATGTAAATGACTTTCTTCATTTTTCTTTAATTTAGGGTTGAACAATAGGGTGCTTACCGGGTGCGCTGGCCCAGAGTGATTGAGAAGTGCTGCAGGAATAAAATGACGGCTCTACTTCTCAAAGAGTCATTATTTTATATCCTTCAGTTTATTGTGATAATGGAATGTTCCTCAAAACCGATTTGGTTCATATTCCAATTACCGATTCAAAAGAATGAAAAGGGCCGCACAGAGTTTGGAAACCTTTTGGAAAGGATTTGGAAAAGAATTTCCATATATTCCCAAAAGGGTTTTGTAGTTTTAAATGCTTGAAGAATAGGAGCGATATGCACAACAGATTGATTTTGGAAGCTTTCGAAAAAGCAATGGCAACTGAGCTGGAAATTGGGGTTTTAACACCTTCAAAAACCAGCGCAGCGGAGAAACTCTCGGATTATATCGACCAAGAAATGAACTTTCAATTTGGAGAGCGTAGGCTTCGGGATTATTTCAACGCAGCTTCACAAGGAGAGGAAATCGAATTAAAACAAAAGGCCGTCCGCAATGGTTTGGCGAAATTTTTAGGGTATGAGGATTTTAGTGATTTTCAGATAAGGAATAGCAAGGATAAAAAGGTTCTTCAAAATGAAAAGGATTCAAAAACCCCAGAAAAGAAAAAACCTTTCTCTATGGGAAGTTTCTTGGGAAGAAATCGAACTACGGTCCTAATTATTATAGGATGCTTAATAGCATATTTTGTCCTTGACTTCATAAACAAGGAAAAGTGGATGAAGTGGAACGGAAATAAATTTGTGGAAGCTGATTTTGATTCCCGAGAATTGGAGAACGGACAAATATTTTTATTCAATAAGCGCCAAGTGGAAAATTTCAATAAAATTCAGCCCGATTGCAATACCCAATTTTTTAATTCTGATGGAAATGCACAAATCTGGTATGGCAAAAATGCAAAAGGGGAATTGGAATATTTCACCGACCTCGGAAAACATCCTGAAACCGGAAAATCCCTCAAACCCATTACACGATATATGATTGAAAAGTATGTTTGTAAGTGAGGATGAAGACGACGAAATTGACGATTTGAATCAAGACGATTTGACCCACGACTACAAGCTTTGCGGCTTTGCTTTCTTTGTGTTAGTTTCATTCAAAGGGTATAGTTCTATGTTTTGAAATCGAAATAGGAGCTGAAAACCATGGCTAAACCGATCCCGAAGGGATCATATATTTATAGCAATTTGATGCGGTGGAAGGATATGACCCCATCGGGGTCAAAACTCGTCAACATCTATTATATCTATAAATATTGGAATCCTTCGGATTCGGTATATTCGTTCTGACGCACAAATACAAGCGTTGCGGCTTTGCGTTTTTGCGAGAATCCCTCCTTTTTCCTGGTTCCCTTCAGTCATGATTCCCTTTAGTCGTGACTCCAAATGTCCTACTGCCGCCCATCATGCCTCCAACCGTCATAAACCCCGCAAAGGTTAACAATATGATAAACCCTATAAATCAGTCACTTTCCAAGGCTTTTGTTCATATTTTTGCTACGCAGAACTATGGATTTTAATACCAATAAGTAATTTCAATTAAAAACGCTGGTCTATCATCTAAATGCTTTTGCAATAGCCTGATAATTAATAATTTGCATATAAAGATATGACTAAACTAGGCTGTACTAATGTTAAAAGGTTTTCAAAACAGACTGAAAGCCTGCCTGCCAAGGCACGACAGGCAGGTCTGTTCCATTCGTGAAATCAAAGCCACCCTCATTTGCGTTATCATTTTCAAGAAAGAATGAATTCGTGTATATTAGTGCAATTCGTGGCGGTACTTTGAATCCAAGTTAGATAAAGTTCGTGATCTTGGGCGGACCCGAGTGAAGGACTTACGTCCTATGTCCTACCGTCCTAAGTCCAATAAGAAATTTCACATTAAAACTTAACCATGACAAAACTCTTTTCTTCTCTTCAAATTCGCAATACAACCTTCAAAAACCGAATGGTAGTTTCACCTATGTGCATGTACAGCAGCACGGATGGTTTTGCCAATGATTTTCATTTGGTGCATCTTGGAAGTCGGGCAACCGGTGGGTTTGGTTTGATTATTCAGGAAGCTACAGCAGTTTCTCCAGAAGGAAGGATCAGTTATGGCGATATGGGGATTTGGAAGGATGGACACATCGATAAATTAAAACAAATCGTAGATTTCTGTCATTCCCAAGATGCATTGATAGGAATCCAATTGGCCCACGCCGGAAGAAAGGCCAGTCATCATTTACCCCAAGATGGATCCGGAAAAATAGCACCAGATCAAAAGAATGGATGGCAAACCGTTTCTGCTTCTGCTTTGCCTTTTCGTGAGGGAGAGTCCATACCAACAGCTTTGGATACGGATGGAATTCAAAAAGTAAAAGATGATTATGTGGCTGCTACCCGTCGTGCTAAAGAAGCAGGCTACGATGTGGTGGAAATCCACGCCGCCCACGGCTATCTTTTTCATCAGTTTTATTCGCCATTGGCCAATAAGCGGGAGGATGAATATGGCGGCAGTTTTGACAATCGTATCCGATTGTTATTGGAAGTAACTTCTGAAGTAAAAAAAGAATGGGGAAATGAAAAGCCATTATTTGTAAGGATTTCGGCAACCGATTGGACCGAAGGGGGATGGACGGTGGAAGATTCGGTAAAACTTGCAAAGCATTTAAAAGATTTAGGCGTTGACTTGATCGATACATCTTCCGGCGGCAATGTACCTCACGCAAAAATTCCTACGTCCCCAGGTTATCAGGCAGGTTTTGCAGAAAAAATTAAAAAGGAAGCGGGCATTTTAACAGGAGCAGTCGGACAAATTACAACGGCCCAGCAATCTGAAGAAATTTTAGAAAACGAAATGGCAGATTTGATTCTCTACGCCCGTGAAAGTCTTCGCCAACCTTATCTTCCTCATCACTTTGCCTATGAAATGAATGAAGATATGGATTGGCCGCTTCAATACAAGCGAGCCAAAATCCGATAGAAAAAAATTAGTGTCTAAAAAAATTATTATCTTATTGAGCCAACGATAACAAATACTTAAAACAATTTGATTAATAGAAAGTTGATAATAACCGACCTCCTAAAAAAGTCTTCTGTCTTAAGTCTTATGTCGTATGTCTTATGTCCCTTATTGGACATCACGAATTAAAAATTTAACCCATGTCTGAAAAAGAAAATCATATCAATATTCCCCTTTCCGTTTTGGATTTGGTGCCCGTAATTCAAGGGAGTTCACATAAATCGGCAATGGAGAACAGTCTTTCCCTTGCCCAGCACGTGGAAAAATTGGGTTATAAGCGCTTTTGGATTTCAGAGCACCACAATGCCGATAGTCTGGTGAGCTCAGCAACCCCTTTATTGATCGGCTACGTGGCCCAAGGCACCACAACCCTGCGAGTAGGCTCAGGGGGCGTTATGCTTCCCAACCACGCGCCCTTGATTGTTGCCGAACAATTTGGAACCTTGGCAACGCTTTATCCTAATAGGATTGATCTCGGACTGGGCCGCGCACCGGGAACAGATCAGCCCACCGCCCGAGCGCTAAGGCGTGAGAGAATGGAAACGGTAAATGATTTCCCAAGAGATATATTGGAGCTGCAACAATATTTTTCAAAAACCAACAGTAGAAGCTTGGTTCGTGCCATTCCAGGGGAAGGTCTTGAAGTGCCTTTATATCTTTTGGGATCGAGTACTTTCAGCGCCCAACTCGCAGCGGAATTGGGATTGCCTTATGCTTTTGCGAGCCATTTTGCTCCAAATCATTTACATGAAGCGTTTAGATTATACCGAAATGGATTTAATCCTTCCAAGCAATTGCATAAATCCTATGCCATGGCGGCAGTGAATGTAGTAGTGGCCGATTCTGACGAGGAAGCAGAATATTTATCGACAAGTATGAAACAATTTATGCTGAACATTATCCGAAATACCCGTCAACCCCTTCCGCCACCAGTTGAAAACATGTCCGAAATTTGGAATCCCATGGAAGAAGCACACATTGCTACAATGATGCAATATACTTTTATTGGGAGCAAGGAAACAGTAGGAGAAAAATTGGATAAATTCATAAAAGAAACCGCAATCGACGAGCTTATAATTGTTTCCCATATCTTTGATCACCAAAAAAGACTGCGTTCTTTTGAGCTTTTATCGGAATTAGTCGGTAGTCGGTAGTCTGTAGTTGGCAGTCTGTAGTTTCTAGAAGGTTTTTCTAATTGGAGATGGACAATCCTGAAAACTCAACCTGAAACTGCACCCACCAAACCAAAAAATCTAAAACCAGAAAAACTCTAGTCTCAAATCTCAAATCTCAAATCTCAAATCTCAAATCTCAAATCTACCTATGACCCTCAAAGCTGTTCTCTTCGATATGGATGGTGTAATTGTCGATACCGAGCCGTTGCACCGGAAATCATATTTTAGAATGTTCGATGATGTCGGAATCGATGTTTCCGATTCTCTTTATAACTCCTTTACGGGTCAGGCTACCTTGCCCATTTGCCGTACCCTTCGCGACCAATTTGAGTTGGACAAAAAACCTGAGGACTTAATGGCCCTAAAGCGAAAGCATTTTAAATATCTATTTGAAAATGATAGTGATCTGGCGCTTTTGGATGGAGTTCACGACCTGATAAGGGATTATTATAGCAATGATCTGACCTTAGTTTTGGCCTCTTCAGCCTCAATGGTAAACATCGAACGGATTTTTGACCGTTTCGATCTAAACCAATATTTTAAAGCCAAAATCAGTGGAGCCGATTTAAAAGCATCCAAACCACATCCCGAAATTTTTATCAAGGCCGCAGACTTGGCGGGAGAAAATAAAGAAAACTGCATGGTCATCGAAGATTCCACGAACGGTATCGCCGCTGCCAAAGCTGCCGGAATTTATTGTGTTGGTTTTAAAAGTCCCCATTCCGCCAATCAAGATTATTCCAAGGCGGATAAAGTTATAAGAAGTTTTGAGGAGATAAAATATCAGGAATTACTGAAGACTCTATAACTGAATATTAGACCCCAAAGGTCTCGAAGACCTCTTTGGGGTCTAATTTTCTCGGCACCTTGCAATTTTGTTGGCTTAGGAAATGTTTACGTTATCTATTCCAAAATAGTAACCCGTAGCCCTTCAGAATGATCTCCGAATTCCGGTACATACATACTTTGAATGTTTGAAATACCATTTGAGAAATTCCCGATATTGTTGGCCCTTACGTCATATTCTAAAACATAGGTGCCTTTATTCAATCTGTCGAAAAAGAAATGTGTAGCGGCATCACGGGTGCTCATATAGTATCCGAGGCCATCGGTATATTTATATTTTGAAAGGACATCTATCGGTTCAAAAGCGGAGGCTCGCATATCCTTTAAATGGACATACTCCATATTCTCATTTGTGGAAACAATTAAACGTACGGTAATCAGATCGCCGAGCTTTAAACTATTTTTTTTTGTGATTCTTTGGAGTTGCTGACCATCAACCGTATTCTTTTTGAGATAAAGCTCCTTTTTGATACTCAAAGGTTTGTCAAAATTGGACTTGATTTTGTCAGCCTCCTCAAAATACTGCCAATAAAATCCTCCAAACCCGGGAACTTCAGAATTATTCGTAATCGTTAAATCGGCCATTTCCTTCTCAATTTCATCACTGACAAAATTCACCTTAAAATATCCTGTTTCAGCCTCTTTTTCTGCGGTACGAAGTTTTTGATTTAATGCCTTGGAATCGCCCAATTTAAATTCGGTTTGATCTTCGAGGTCCGTCCAATCACTTCCGTATCTCAACATGGCATCTATGGCCTCGGTAGTTGATTTTGTAGATGACCAGTGCTTAACTTGTTTATTCTTTAGCAGCCACACCTTCATTGCATCAATCGACTCCTTATCATCCTCAATTTCTGCAAAGGCTTCAATCAACACTGCCTGCGTTTCGATGGGAGCGGTATACCAATCCCAACCGGGTTTGTTCTCAATCCAATACATTCCCCAATCTTGATTATTGGAGGCTGTTTCTTTTAGGTTGTGCACTATTTTTTTCGATGTAATGGAATCTCCAAATCGTTGTAAAATAATCGCTAAGAGTGTTTTCTGATAAAGTGAATTATCCAACCAGTTTTTCTTTAATTCGAATAGTCTTTTGGTAATAATTCCTTGTAAGGAATCATTTGGAGGATTGCTTTTCAAATAGAAACTGCGTGCGTATAAATAGTGTGTTTCTACAGTATTTAAAAACGATGTAATTTTATCTGATTCTTCTCTTTTTCTATTTCTTTCTAAAAACTTTCCATCTATAAAATCAAGAGCCTTATCGGTAATAATCCTATAATTTTGAATAGATGCATCCTTTCTTTTGGTCATTTTTCCGAAACCAGCTACAATGTGTCGTGTAATGAATTCATTGGGTTCACCGCCTTCAAACCAAGGGAATCCGCCATTGGACATTTGCTGATTGCTTAATTTGTCGAAAGTGGACTGTTGGCCTTCTGCCAATTTATCCAAATCAAAAAGAAGTGCAATTCTCGCTTTCTTTTCTTCATCCGTCTGGCTATCCCTAAACCACGGAGTTTCCGAAAGAATAATGGATTTCAATTCTTCATTTTGATCCAGTCGGGATACCAAGTTTTCAATTTTATTATTTTTAAAGTAAGCAGCGATTTTAGGATTGCTATTTAGAATATCCGCAGCTATCGAATTGGCGTAATAACGCGCAAAGACCTGTTCGGAACAGTCGTGCTCATATTCCATCAAATAGGGAAGGGCTTGAATAGCCAACCAAGTGGGATTGGAAGTATATTCCAAAGTCAATTGCTGATTTTTTAGGGTGGTAGAAGTATTCTCCTTGAGTTGTGGAAAACTGTATTCCTTTTCGGTGTTTCCTTTTACCCAAAGAGGAATGCTCTCAGTTACCAAGATTGTATTGGTCAAAACAGGAATTAGATTTTCCTCACCATCCGTAAAGTTGCCAGATTTTGCAACAACTTTATATTGTACACCCTGCAGGCCTTCAGGAATCTTTAATGACCAAGTGACTATGTCATTTCCTTTGGAGGTAGTTTTAAAAGTTCGTTGATTTATCTTATTGCCCATTTCCAAATCGATAGCTTCCATAGTCGTAGCATCAAAGAGTTGCAATAACGCAATCCCTGATTTTTCTTCGGAAGTTAAATTTGAGATTCGAGCAGAAATTGAAATACTATCTTTTTCCCTAAAAAACCGCGGCATATTTGGCGCAATCATCAGTTCTTTTTGTGTGATTGTAAAATTCTCAAGATAACCAGATTGACCTTGTTTATCGTGAGCGAACAAACGCAGTTTCCATTGCGTAAGCGCCTCGGGACTTGTAAAATCAAAACTGATATTTCCATTTCTGTCCGTTCTGAGATGAGGTTTAAAGAATGCGGTTTCATCAAAGTTTTTCCGGGTTTCTATTTGAGTCAATTCTTCCAAGGCGCTTTTGGTAGTTATAATGATTACACCATCAGCAGCACTCGATCCATATAAGGAAACGGCTTCTTCTCCTTTTAATATTGAAAGATTGGATATGTTGTTAGGATCTAAACCTGTTAAGCTGATTATGTTATTTTCATCAATACTATTACCGGAATTCTCGTCAAAACTCATGGGAACGCCATCTATAATCACTAAAGGAGATTTAGAGGAAATGGATGAATTCCCGCGAATTCGTATCAAACTTCCTGCGCCGGGAGTTCCACCGGCCGGAGCAACTAATACCCCAGAAACTTTTCCCGCGAGTAATTCCTCTCGGTTAACTAAAACCACTGCAGAAGTCATAAGTTTTTTTTCGGTCGCACCATAACCTGTAACCACCACTTCTTCCAATGCGTCTCCACTTTCCATTGAAATATTGTGTTCGTTAGAATCAACAAGAATTATTTGACTATCGAAACCAACGTTTGAAAACACCAGTTCTTCTCCTTGGACCACATCTATGGAATAATATCCATCGAAGTCAGTTTGAGTGCCTCGGCTTGTACCTTCTACTATTACGTTAACCCCAGGAAGCGGCAAGCCAGTATCATCGGTGACTATGCCATAAACAGTGGCTGCTCCCAGGGGGATTATCGAAATTTGTTTCTTTCCGTTTTGATAGCCCGTTACTCCTCTAGGATTTGTAAAGTCGAAACCAAACCAAAATAAATCCACATATTTTTGGGTGAAATAAAATTGTGGAAGGTATGGATTAAGTCCTCTTAAGGTAATATAACTCTTTTCTGAACTGAGATCAGAAATACGGGAGTAATAGGAACGTCCGTAATAACTGTAAATATTTAAAGCTTCCCAATCTGTTTTGGTAAACTGATCCAATGAGCTATCATACATGGAAGCAAGCACCTCCGCACGCATACTGCTGTTGTTTTGGTTCACTGAAAAACTCCAAGTTTCGTGGCTGCCGGGTTCAATTTTATTTCTAAAACTCCTTATTGCTATTTCAATAGCCGCGTCACTCTCTTTTTCGATAGATAAAGATTCCTCAAAAAACTGATTTTCAAAAAAGGACTGAAAGCCGAAGGTTAGATTCTCAGTGTTTTTTCTGTCGAATGTTATTTTGGTTTTGGCATAACCATCTTTAAGAGTTATCTGTTTATAGGAGAAAGAAGAATCCTCTGGTGTCATTACATTTATAAAAAGAGTATGAATAGGAGAATGGATTTCCACTTCAACATATCTATCAGCAAAGGGATTTTTATTTATTCGTTTTATCGTAAATAATTTATCCACAAGATCTTCATCAGAATGAATGAGGGTGAATTCCGACGAAGTTTCAATCAAATTATTAGCGGAATCTGTTGCGGAAAAAACAAGCTTATATTTTCCTATTGCTTTGGACTTTAAGAAATTCAGTGAAATTTCTTTCTCCGTTTCAGTATCAATTTCTTTTGAAAACACAAGTATTTCTGAATTTCCATCGTCAATGTTTTTCTCATAAGGGAAGAGTTTTTCAAATTCTTCCTTAGTAAAGCCTGGAATATCAGGACTCGGAAATACACGATCTTTAACCTTAGGACTCAATGCAGATTTAAAATAGAAATCAATTTTTCCTTTTGTAGGTAAAATTTCTCCCTTGAGATTGGTGCTATTGAGTTTTAGAATATTTTCTTTTTGCGTATTTACAATATTGGGCATTATTGCGGTTAGTGTGAGATTGTGATAGCCCAATTTAACGGTAACTTCCGCGCTTTGGGTTTCTCCCCTGGCATCTGTTATATCGGCAAATACGGTATATTGAAAAATCGGTAAATCTTTTTTGTCAAATTTGGAGTACGGGATTGCATTAAAATCGATTTTAAAAGTTCCATCACTTTCAGTGAATGTTTCTCCTTCCGCTATAGTCTTGGTTTCTTCAGGGTAATAAGTGCGCCAATAATTGGAATATGATTTTCGCTCTACTCGATATGTAACCTTCGAATCGTTTAAATTTATGCCCGAAAACGAAGTGGCCTTTCCCGTAACACTTACTTCTTGATTTACTACCACATTGTCCTTAACTGGAACGAAATCAATTTTAAAAGTGGGACGTTTATATTCTTCTACTTCAAATTCCATTTCTGAATAATCGAAGTCCACGTAATCCCAAAATTTATGTTCATCGCGCCACCTGCTGTACAAGGGGTCGTTTTCGATATCATCCGGCTCATCGGCTTTAATTGTGAAGGTGCCTGTAATATTCTTGGGCAGTATAAAGTCGAAGGAAAAAGAACCGTATTCATTGGTCTGAATTTCCAGTTCTTTGATGGTTTTGTAATTTGAGTCGGAAACTTCAACGAAAACAGTCAAGTTGGGAACAACACTCTTTTTATTCTTTTTATTTTGAAGCGCAATTCCCTTTACATACACCTTCTGACCAGGTCTATATATGGCGCGATCCAAATAGAATTGAACTTTTCCATTAAAATCTTCGTAGTCATCCTTGGCATATTTGTAGTAATACCCTTTATATAAACCTACGGTTAGCGTGTCATTTGTATTTGTAACTTGTAAAGAGCTGTAATTTTTGTCATCGGGTTTTCTTTTTTCTCTCTTAATCTGTCCAATTCCGTTTTTATTTGTCTTGCTCTTTCTTTTATCAAAATCAATCTCAGCCTTTTTTATGGGCATTCCGGTTTTTCGGTTTATTACCTGAAAATAATCCTTGTTGTTCTGGTCATTTTGAAGAATTGCTAGATCAGTAACCGTAAAAAAATCGAAATCTTTAACCTCACCATCTTCGAAATCTGATTTTTGAGCTGCAAAGACTATCGCATAGAATCCCTTTTCCAACGAAGGAAGTAAAACTTCGGTAGAATATTCGAAAGAGTCGTCTTTATTCGGAAGTTTATAGGAAATTGATTTATCTGCTGTACGATTCTGAAGGATGGAAGTTATAAGATTGTCTTCCTTATAAGAATCCTTCTTTAAATAAAAATCGTGATTTAGTCGGAAAATTTTTAGATGCAAACTGTCTGTGTTTTTGAAGTTTATAAAGGCTCTTACGTTTTCATTTTCATAGATAAAATCTTCTAATTGTATTTTTAAGATCTTACTATTGAGAGCTTCATTTTTTAAAAATGCAGTTTTATAAACATTGCTTCTCGACTCCGTTCTTAAAATGCTGTCCAAGATAGTTTTTGCCTTCTGATTGAAATTGGGATTCTTTTCCTTGGAAGCCAATTGAATATATAAATTTGCCCGTTTCAACTGTAACTCTTGAAATACTGAGGTATCTTTTACAGTCGGTTGAAACTGATTGAGTGTTTCAAGGTATGACAGAGGTTCGTTAAAAATAGACTGGTTATAATAGTCCATTCTATTCAAAACAAGCTCGGGGTTGTCTGGATGTGTCCTTTCTATTTCTTGATATATAAGGCTGGTTTTTTTAAAATTAGAATCAGCTATAGAATCAAAATCCATTGATAGGAATTCCGAAGAATTGCCAAATAGATAGTTTTTTGAAGTTTTATAATCTTTAATGGAATGGTTGGATAGATCTATGCTGTGATTATATAGAACGATGTATTTGTCAAGTAAAAAGTCATACAGACTCTTGTTTTCCAAATCTTCGAGATCATTAAAATCTAAAATAATCTGGAAATCCTTTAACGGTATCTTTTTCAAATACTCCTTTTTCCCAAGAGCCTTAGATATATAATTGTCAATTTCCTTTTTAAAATCCGGAAGGGTCCAGGTTAAAAAATCTGTAGTGGTGTTTTCTTCAAGCGGAGTTCGTCTTATAATTGCGACTGCATTCTTAGTTAAATAGGTGTTTAGACAACTGATATAGATAAACTCCAACATTGTTTTACTTGGATACTTAACCGCCTCCATATCTTGCAGAAGATTTTGAATAATAAGACTTTGTGCATCTTCCTCAAGGGTTTGGATGTATTTTGACCTAAAGAAAAAGGTTTTAATAAGCTGTAGGTCATTATCGGATTTCTTCGCCTCGTCGTAAATTTTGTTGACTTCGATTAAAGCGGTTTTAATACTGCCCTCTTCTTCCAATTTAATAACTTCCTGCCAATGACTTTCAAAGTTTTGGGCGAATAGATTAAGGGAAAATATGAGGAAAATAAGTAGCGTAAAATTTCTAATCATAACAGGTCTGGTTGGTGGAATAAGATACTGATTTTCTCAAATTCGGGGCGTAAAGTTTGCGACTTTGAATCTAATGCCTCTCTGGAATACTATTTCACTTGCTGCCCAAAGTCTCTGACTTTGAGCCATTACCCAAATAATTCAAATATAGCAACCTCTTTAGAAGTCTCCTCAGAATAACTACTAGAAACGCAATCAAACCGCACCACATTCGCCTCCCCATTTTTCTTAAGATGACTCCGAATAATAGCGTGCGTATGATAACTTGCAACCTGCATTTTCAAAAACGGTTCATAATCATCCACACTTGAAATCGATTCATCGCGATTAAAAAATCCGAAACCCTTATACTGTCCTTCAACCACCAATGCAAAACCAATTTCATCTGGAGTCCTGCCTTTTCCCTGAACGGCAAAACTTGGCTTGTTTTGTTTTAGAAATTTTATGGCAGCCTTCACTTTCTCATTGTATTCCTCTACAGTTTCACTTCCGTCACAAATCCCTTCACAATTCTTGATTCGGTAATGGGAACAGTGTTCTACATTACTTTGAAGAGAGCAAAATCGCGGACACAATTTAAAATCTTCACAGATTTCTTCCAATTTTTCAGTGGCCTCGGTTCGATTGTAAAAAGTGCCGACGGAATCGTGCTGAACTTTCGTCTTGGCCAATGCCAACTGTATAATACCGCGTTGGTTTACATAATTGATAATTTGATAGGTAGTGGCAGGCCATTTTTGCGCGCGATTGTATTTGGGATAGTGTTTTCTGATATTTTCCGACTCCATCAATAAAGCCAAAAGTTCATTTCCTGTAAGTTCGTAATCTATAAAATGCGTTTCCTGCCCCAGATGATATTCCTTCGATTTCTTGTCATAAAAATGACTCAGAACCCGTTTCTTAATGTTGTTGGCCTTTCCTGCATAAATTACCTTGTGCTTTTGGTTTTTAAATAAATAGATCCCAGCGGTCTCTGGCAAATCCTCAATTTGTTCGGAAGGCAGGTGGGGCGGGAGCGTAGCTTGTTTTGATCGCGGATTTAAAAACGAATTAAAAACCTGAAAATTGGTATCCAATGAAAGTAATCGTTGAAAAAGAACCACCGTTGCGTCCACATCGCCTTCTGCCCGGTGACGGTCTAAATGGGGAATATTAATCGTATCGCAGAGTCTGCCCAAACTATAAGACAACATCCCGGGAATCAATTTACGGGCAAGTCGGACAGTGCACAGTTTTTTCCGGGTAAATCCCTGTCCTATATTTTGAAATTCCCCGCGAATCACATTATAGTCAAAACTTACGTTATGCGCTACAAAAATGGCATCCCGGGTAAATTCGTCAATCTTTTGCGCAACCTCGAAAAAACGAGGTGCACTTTCAACCATTCTATTGTCAATTCCTGTGAGCGCAGTGATATAATGCGGAATTTCCCGTTCCGGATTTATTAACGTAGTATATTTGTCCACCACAACATTGTCCTTCAGCAACGCAATACATATTTCCGTAATCCTATTTCCAGCGATTCCACCTCCAGTGGTTTCTACGTCGACAATTGCAAAAAGTTGTTGGTGCATCTTTATAAATTAAAGAGAAAAACAAATGTATCAAAAAATAGTAGTTAAATGGAAACTTTCCTGTTAAATGGAAATAATCCAATAATTTATTTTGTTGAAATATCTTAAACTAAAAATCTTTTTCTTGATCACATAATAAATCGGTATTTTTATACGTAAACCTTTTTTATGGACAAAAAACTCATTTTAAGCCTGAACGGCACGGTTATAGAAAGGGCCAAAGCATACGCCAAAGCTCAGGACACCAGTCTGTCAAAACTTATTGAATCCTATTTGGCTAGTCTCACCAAAATCGAAGAAAATAAATCCAATATAACTCCCTTGGTTCGGAGTTTTAGCGGAGTTGTAACACTTCCCGAGTACTTTGACCATAAAGATGCCTATACGGATTATCTAATCGAGAAATACAAATGAGCAAATTATTGATTGATACAAATATTGTAATCGACTTGCTTTCAAGGCGAGACGAATTTTATGACAAAGCAGCCCATTTGTTTTCTAAAGCAGACAGGAAGGAATTGGTTTTGCTATAATCCTATTTGACATTCGCAAACACAAACTATATTCTCACAAAGCTGAAGTCGGCCAAGGAGGCTCGTGAAATATTGAGGAAATTGAAGGTGCTCGTTGAAATATTAAGTTTGGATGATAAAATAGTCCAACTGGCTTTAAGCGATAATGATTTTCCAGATTTTGAAGATGGTTTACAATATTATACCGCTGTCGAAAATCAAGTTGACATTATAATAACCCGAAACAAAAAAGATTTTAAAAATTCCAAAATCCCGGTACTTACGGTAAAGGAGTTTTTGTTTAAATAGCTACGATTGAAATTTTAATGTGCGCAAAGTCTGCGATTTTGAGTCATTTCATTTTCAATTGATGAGGTTATTATCATTAGAAACCAATCGGCTCCTCATTTTATTACTTCAAGGGTCGTGGATTCGAAAAATGTGTTTACCAGAAAGGTTTAACCGCAGCAGTGGTTAAAATAAAGTGAAATTTTCCCTACTTCATAAAAGGAAGTTATAAATTTATACAAACTTGAAAGAAAATGGTATAAAATGAGGTCGTTCAAAACGACCGTATACCGAATCCCTAATCCCTAATCCCAGCATCCTATGCGCTCAATCTGGAACGGTTCAATAAGTTTTGGCCTCGTGTCAATCCCCATAAAAATGTACAGTGCCTCAGAGGAAGGCCGACTGGAACTCGATATGCTCGACGTGCACGACAATGCGCGAATCCGCTATAAACGCGTAAATGAAAACACGGGCAAGGAGGTGGAATGGAAAGATATTGTAAAAGGTTATAAAACAGATGATGACCGCTATGTTATCCTGGAGGACGAGGATTTCGCCAGTGCCAATATGAAAAAAAGCAAGACCATCGACATAGAGGAATTTGTTGATGAAAATGAAGTGAGCGACTTACTTTTCAAAAAACCCTATTTCCTGGAGCCTCAAAAAGAAGGAGGAAAAAGTTACAACCTGCTTCGAGATGCTCTTAAGAAAACGAAAAAGCTCGGAGTTGCTACTTTTGTGATGCGCCAAAAGGAAAATCTTAGTCTTATTGGCGTCTATCAAGATGCATTGGTGCTGCACGTTATCCGCTTCGCCGATGAAATTCGCGATCCTGCCGATCTAAAACTGCCGTCCACCAAAGTCTCAAAAAAAGAAGTGGATATGGCCCTCACTTTAATTGAAAACTACACCGAACCTTTTAAACTGGATAAATACAAAGATGTTTATAACAAACAATTGATGAAAATAATTGAAGCTAAAGCGAAGGGTAAAAAAACTAAGGTTGAAAAAGTTGACACCACCCCAACCCAGGCAGACGATCTTATGGCAAAACTCAAAGCCAGTCTGGAGAAAAAGAAAAAAACCAAAGCTTCCTAGACCGTGGCATTAGAAGATTACAAAAAGAAACGAAAGTTCGACAAAACTCCCGAACCCAAGGGCGATGTGATGAGCTCGCCGAAGTGGGAAATAGGAGAGGAGGACCAACGTCGATTTGTAATCCAGCGCCATCAGGCCACAAGATTGCATTATGATCTTCGATTGGAAATGGAAGGTGTTCTAAAGAGTTGGGCCGTGCCCAAAGGTCCTTCCCAAAATCCAAATGATAAACGATTGGCAATCCAAACCGAAGACCATCCTGTAAAATACCTCACTTTTCACGGCACCATTCCCAAGGGCAATTATGGTGCGGGCGTTATGGATATTTGGGATGAGGGAACGTACAATGTAATAGAAAGCAACGGGACATCCAATCCCGTAGCCCAACTTCATAAAGGGGATTTAAAAATCGAGTTCTTCGGAAAAAAGATTAAAGGAACTTTTGCTCTGGTGCATACCCAACGCGGGGAACAGAAAAACCAATGGCTGCTCATCAAAAAGAAGGATAAATATTCCACCGATCTGGAATATGATGCCGAGATATTTGTCGAGGAAGGAAAGAAGTCGGCACGCGTTCGAAAAGCCTTAAATCTCGATGAATATGTAAAGCCCATGTTGGCTTCGCCGGCAAAAAAAATCTTTAAGGATCCGGATTGGGTTTTTGAACTGAAATGGGACGGATACCGAGTAATGGCAAATATAAATGACGGCCAAGTAGATATCTATTCCAGAAATGGGATTTCCTATAATTCAAAATTCGCCTCCATCAAAAAAGCTTTGGAACACATTCCCCATAACTGCATACTCGATGGAGAAGTAATAGTAGTAAATGACGAAGGGAAAAACGACTTTCAGAAACTTCAAAAATATGATTCTGTAAAAACCAAAGGACAACTGCAATATCAGGTTTTTGATCTGTTGCACCTCAACGGAATGGACACCATAGACCTTCCTTTAGTTCAGCGCAAAAGTCTCTTGCCCGAAATTCTGGAAGGTTTAGATAATGTTCTGTATTGTGATCATATAGAAGGAATGGGTCCAACCTTGTATAAACGTGCCGTGGAAGCTGGAATGGAAGGCGTAATTGCCAAAAAAGCCGATTCCACTTATGTGCCGGGATATAGGAGTGAAAACTGGCTAAAAATAAAAGATGTCAATACCGAAGAAGCCATTATCTGTGGCTATACCGATTCTCAGACCGGTGGTAATTTATTCGGTTCTCTCATTTTGGGAATGTATCGGGGAGACGAACTGACTTACGTAGGAAACTGCGGCTCGGGATTTTCTGTTTCGGAACAAAAGAAGCTCGTAAAGAAATTTGAAAAACTGGCAACCGACAAAAACCCCTTTGAAAAAAAACTTCCATTAAAAGGAAGAAAGCCACATTGGATAAAACCTGAACTCATTTGCGAAGTAAAATTCACCGAATGGACAAATAGCGGCGTAATGCGCCATCCCGTCTATAAAGGACTTCGAAAAGATAAGAATCCCGAGGAAATAGTTCCCCAGCGATCTGCCAAAAACTCCCCCAAACAAACAAAAACTTCACCTTCAACTTCATCTTCAACTTCACCTTCATCTTCTTTAGAAGTCAACGGCATCCCCGTCCCCGTTTCCAACCTCGGCAAAGTCTATTGGCCCGATTCCGGTTACACCAAATACGATCTGATCGATTATTATTTACATATTTCAGATTATATTCTGCCCTATCTCATAGACCGTCCCCAAAACCTCAACCGTCATCCAAACGGCATCAACAAACCCTCTTTTTACCAAAAGGACAATGAAGTTCTTCCATCTTGGATAGAAACCTTTAAGATCTATTCCGAATCCTCAAAAAAAGAAATCGAATATCTGCTTTGCCAAAATGAAGCGACATTGTTGTATATGGCCAATTTAGGGTGTATAGAAATTAATCCTTGGAACTCGGTTATACAGGATCTGGAACATCCCACTTACACCGTAATCGACATTGATCCTTCCGAAAAAAATACCTTTTCGCAAGTTAAGGAAGTGGCCTTGGCGGCAAAAGAAGTGCTGGATATGGCGAAAATTGAAGGCTATCCAAAAACTTCCGGTTCGTCGGGAATCCATATTTACATTCCCCTTAACGGAAAATATACCTATGATGAAGCACGCGATTTTACCAAACTCCTTTGCTATTATATAAAAGAAAAACTCCCCAAAATCACTACTATGGAGCGTGCATTAAGCAAGCGGAATGGCAGGATTTACTTGGACTTTCTCCAAAACCGACGTGGCCAAACCCTTGCCGCTCCTTACTGCGTCCGACCCAAAAAGGGCGCTTCAGTATCAGCTCCCTTGGAATGGTCCGAAATAAATTCAAAACTAGAAATCCTCGACTTCACCATCAAAAACATGCCCGAACGCGTGGAAAATCTCGGCGATCTCTTTTTACCCGTGTTACAAACCGGAATTGATATGGAAGAGGCGATGGGGAATTTGGGTGGATAAGATTGCACAAATCTATTTGATAGGGAAATAAGTGAGGTTTAAATAGCATTTCCGATAAATTTATTGCCACCAAAAATTTAATCACCTCAAAGAATCATTATCCCCTTCCTGCAAGGTCTCCAAGACCTTGTAGGTATTATTTGTGGACTCTTACGATCATAGAATTATCCCCTTCCTGCAAAGCCTCCAAGACCTTATAGGCATTATTTGTTGAATCTTACCAGATCATAAAATTATCCCCTTCCTGCAAAGCCTCCAAGACCTTGTAGGTATTTTTTGTGGACTCTTACGATCATAGAATTATCCCATTCCTGCAAAGCCTCCAAGACCTTATAGGCATTATTTGTTGAATCTTACCAGATCATAAAATTATCCCCTTCCTGCAAGGTCTGCAAGACCTTGTAGGTATTATTTGTGGACTCTTACGATCATAGAATTCCCCCCTTCCTGCAAGGTCTCCAAGACCTTATAGGCATTATTTGTTGAATCTTACCAGATCATAAAATTATCCCCTTCCTGCAAGGTCTCCAAGACCTTGTAGGTATTATTTGTGGACTCTTACGATCATAGAATTCCCCCATTCCTGCAAGGTCTCCAAGACCTTGTAGGTATTATTTATGGAATAATAAGTGATCATAAAATTATCCCCATTCCTGCAAGGTCTCCAAGGCCTTGTAGGTATTCTCCCATTCCTGCAAGGTCTCCAAGACCTTGTAGGTATTGTTTGTGGAATCTTACCAGATCATAAAATTATCCCCTTCCTGCAAGGTCTCCAAGACCTTATAGGCATTATTTGTGGAATCTTACCGGATCATAAAATTCTCCCCTTTCCTGCAAAGCCTCCAACACCTTGTAGGTATTATTTGTGGACTCTTACCGGATCATAGAATTTCCATTCCTGCAAAGCCTCCAAGACCTTGTAGGTATTCTCCCATTTCTGAAGCCTCCAAGATCTTTTAAATTGCATAAAAAGAATGTTGCTAAATTTGTATTTAAACGATCATTTATTCGTCCTAAAATAAGACCTGAGTCCTACGGCTTTTTAAATATTATCCCATAAACTTCTATCTATATGAAAAAACTATCTACCCAAGAACAACAGGCTATCCTTGAAACCATAAAAGGAAGATTTCACGCCACAAAAGAACGATTCCCAAATATAGATTGGGAGAAATTAGAATCAAAACTTGCCGCAAACCCAGAGGAACTGTGGTCCATCCACCACATGGAACGCACCGGTGGAGAACCGAATCTTTTGGAATATGACGAGGACTTGGATGTTTGCGTTTTCTGCGACTTCTCCAAGGAAAGTCCGAAAGATAGAAGGAGCCTCTGCTACGACAAAAAGGCCTGGGATGCCCGAAAGAAATTCAAACCAGCCGACAATGTAAAAGATGTCGCCTCACGAATGGGAATTGACCTAATGAACGAAACCCAATACAGAAAACTGCAAACCTTTGGTGATTTTGATACCAAGACCTCGAGTTGGTTAGAGACCCCAGAAAATATTAGAAACCTTGGCGGTGCCATCTTCGCCGATTTCCGATACGGACAGGTTTTTATCTATCACAACGGTGCGGATTCTTATTATGCTTCGAGGGGTTTTCGTGGGGTGGTAAGGGTTTGATGATTTTAGCCCGTCTACTAAATGTAACCAAAAACCCCAAACTTCTGTGAGATTAGAAACTTCCGAGCAATTTCAGTACAAACACACTGCTTTTGGCAACTTCTGTCTGCCGATTATCCCATAGCCGAAATCTATGAAGGCACCCTCATTAATTCAGCGCCCTGCGCACTTGGGGAATTACCTTCGAGCCAAACAATTCTATGGCCTTCATCATTGCGTTGTGGGGAGGACCCCCAACATCCAAATGTCCAATAAAACGAGTGAGCCCAAATAATTCACTGGTTTGGATTATTTTTTCCGCCACTTGGTTGGCATCGCCCATAAAAAGTGCGCCTTCCGGGCTCATCCCGCTCTGAAACTGCATTTTGGTATAGGGGCTCCACCCGCGGTCCTTTCCTATCCGATCCATCTGGGCCGCATAATAGGGAAAATATTCATCTAAAATAGCCTCTTGCGATTGGCCGATAAAAGTGTGCGAATGTACGCCCAACTGCATTTCTGCCGGATCATGGCCAAACTCCACATACTTCTCCTTATAAAAATCGATAATAGGTTTAAACTGCTTTGGCATGCCACCAATGATCGCAAAAATAATAGGCAACCCCAATCGGGCAGCGCGAAGTACAGATTCGGGAGTGCCACCCACCGCTATCCAAATGGGCAACGGTCTCTCCGGTCTTGGATAGACCGTTTGATCAATTATTGGTGCTCGAAATTTTCCCTTCCAGTTGATGTTCTCATTTTCGTTCAAATGTATAAGTAAGTCCAGTTTCTCTTCAAACAGATCGTTGTAATCCTTTAGGTCGTAACCGAACAGAGGGAAGGATTCAATAAAGCTGCCACGCCCCGCGATAATCTCTGCCCTTTGGCCGGACAGAAGGTCTAAGGTGGCATAGTCCTGATAAACCTTAACGGGGTCGGTGGAGCTGAGAACGGTTACCCCACTCCCTAAAGTTATGTTTTTAGTAACGCCAGAGAGGGCAGACAGTACTATTTCCGTCGAAGAAATGGCATAATCGGGTCGGTGGTGTTCGCCAAGCGAAACGATATCGATTCCCAGTTCATCCGCCAATTTCACCTGTTCAATGATTTCCTGAAATTTTTGGGTCGGCGATTGGTATTTTTGTTCTTGACGATCAAAAGTAAGATCGCCAAACATTCCTATTCCTAACTCCATATCGGTTTTTGTTTATAAAAGTAGAAAAAAATTCTAACAGAACTGATAGGGTAGTCGCGGCATATTATTTCTTTAGGGAGATAATCTCCATTGAATAAGATTCGAAAAAATATAAAGGGGATGAGTTATTTCCAACACTTTCCGATCTTTCTTGTAAACTTATTTTATAATGGCTTAGACTTCCAAGAGAATGGAATTTTGATTCTTCGGTTCCCCAAAAAAAGCATCCCCAAAGAAACAATGGCGCATAAAAACATTACCCCTGTCATCGGGAGAGGAGTTTCATCGCTCAGCATAGACACTAAAGCAGTAATCAGTGCACCAATTCCTAGCTGCAGCGCCCCCATAAGTGCAGAGGCTGTCCCGGCACTTTTCTCAAAAGGCGCTAAGGCTAAGGCTGAAGTGTTGGGAAAAGCAAAACCCTGCGTGCTTAAAAACAAAAATGCCAAAACAATCATTGAGTACATTTCGATGAGGTGAAAAATAGTTCCGAAAAATAAAAGAGCACCAGCAATGATCTGGCATATAAGCGCGACTTTTACAATCTGTTGACTCGTATATTTTTTTAGGAGAAGAGTATTTATCTGACTCGCAGTAACCAAGCCCATGGCAATAATGCCAAAAATCCATCCATATTGTTTTTCAGATACGCCATATAGCTCCATAAACACATGGGGAGATCCAGCGATATAGGCATATAAACCGCTCGCGGCAAAAGATCCCGTTAAGGTATAGGTGTAAAATTGAGGTGTCTTAAAAACGGTCCAAAAACTGTTAAAGATGGGTCTGGGTTTTAAGGACATTGAGGTATCTGGAGGTGCGCCCAATGGAAGCCAGAAATAAACCAAAAGGATATTTAGTGCTGCCAGCACCGCTAGGATTATAAAAATGGAATCCCAGCCCCAATGTGCCGTCGCAAATCCGCCCAGAGTTGGGGCCACGATTGGCGAAACGGCAATAACCAACATAAGCAGACTGAATATTTTTGCAGTTTCAGTTACGGGAAATAGGTCGCGGACCAAAGCCCGTGCCGCCACCATCCCCGCACAGCCTCCAAGCGCTTGAATAAAGCGGGCGAGTATAAGGGAATCTACAGAAGTTACATAGACAATAAAAACCGAAGCAAATAAATAGATGAACAGGCCCACCAACAACGGAATCCTTCTGCCAAATCGATCCAATAAAGGACCATAGATCATTTGTCCCAGGCTCACTCCAACGAAATAACTCGATAACGAAAGGGCAACTCGTCCGGTAGTGGAATTCAAATCCCGCGCTATCTCTGGAAATCCGGGCAAGTATAGATCAATAGAAAACGGTCCAAGTGCAGAAAGCAGCCCTAAGATTAGGATTACCAGAGTGCGTTTTTTGTGTTGCATGTATTCTTAAAATCCTGTAAAACTACAAAAGGCACACCTCTTAAAAGTCGATATTAATATAGCTTTATGGAAATTTTCGAAAACCGTTTCTTGGCAGATCTATCCTCCAAGGTGTTGCCAGGGTTCCGCTTTTAAGCGATGTTCCCAATAACTCCTGCCAAGGTGCAAAGGGTCGCGCACACCCCTTGAACGAATGCTTCCTGCAAGGTGTCGCCACAGGCCCCCTTGTAGGTATGTGCCTATAATAAATTTAGAAATCCTCACCATCCACAATTATTTCCTTAACGCGCATTTGTTGGGACACTTTTGAAAATCTGCCATTGACTGAAATATATCAGGATTTCCCCAAAATGAGAACCCGATTTGACATATCCCCGTCCACATATTTAAAATCGTCGGCTATGACTGTTTCCCAATCTTCTTTTTTGGCAAAACCATCGTAGTAGATTTTTAAAAGCGCTTTAATTGATTATGGGTTTTCCATGTTTCATAAATATTGAGATTATTAAATCTTGTTGTTGCCCTTAGCAACAACCATAAATGTAAAAAGTAATTTCCGGATATCGGGCAAGACTTAGGTTCGAATTGGGTTTTGAATGAAGGAAATGGATAAGTTCCTAGAAGAATAAATGAGTTAAAAAAGAAAATTTATCGGGGCCCATGACCCATCTCCCGCCACCCGTCATCCAGCATCAAGCATCCACCCCCATCTCCCAGCATCCAGCATCCACCCCCATCTCCCAGCATCCAGCATCCAGCATCCAACATCCAGCATCCAGCATCCAACATCCAGCATCCCGCTCCAACTAACTTTAAAAAAGGAGTAATTCTTGAAAACGAAACCGACTTAACCCTATTCTTATATATGATAATTGTTACTTTTATTAAGTCTAGGTTTATTTTTCTTAACATTCCTTCAAGGTCTCCAAGATCATGTAGGTATTCCTTTACATTCCTGCAAGGTCTCCAAGACCTTGTAGGTATTCATTAAGCACAAACATCCATAATGATGAGTTTTTTTTTTTAGATCTCCATATGTTTTTGATATCTCATGAGTTCGGTAAATGCCAACCTGAAATCCCATTCTCCCAAAATATTCTTAAATTAGTCCCATGCACATTCAATCATTCAACGACATCAAGGAGTTGCTTACGGCTTTAAAGCGTGAGGACAGGCTGCTTTATGAAATGTTTGGAAAGCGAAAGTCATTAGAGTTTAAGCTTTCGTATGCTAGAGAATTGGTGGATTATGATGAAGCGCGTATAGATTATCTGATAGAAAAAAGTGTGTTGAGGGAGAATGGCGGCTTGCTAGAAATTGACGATCTGTATTTACAGTTTTTCGAACAGGTTCTTGAAGTTAACGAAGAGATTAACCTTGCGTCCATTGATGGGAATATCAAATCTATTCAGGAAAACATGGTTTATTTCTTAAATGAAAATAGCGAAAACAGAAAGCACGCCTATCTACGAGAGATAAAAAAGGACCTTCCGCAAAATAGGCATCGTAACCATTCGTAGTGTAATAGACTTAAGACGGAAAGTGGACAACACTTTTAAAAATGAACCTAATTTTAAAAACAAACAGCTCAAACTAAAGCATCTCGATGAGAAGAGGATTATGGTAAAAAAGCTCAGTGGTCAAGCCATAGAACTAATTAATGAAAATCAGCCAGTCTTTTTTAAGACTTCCCAAGATGAGGAATTGAAACGGATTATTACCGAATTGAAAAGTCAATTAAATGAATGCTCCCACAATCTTATAGAAATTGAAAAACAGATAATCAATTTTCTAAACCAAATAAAACAACAGGGATTGTTCTTGGAAAAACTTCGCAAACTGAAATATCTTAAAGATCATTTTACCATTGAAGCTGAAACCGATATCAAACAACATCTATCAAAAAACAATTCTCTGATTTTTGAGCGGAGGCAAAGTGAACCACTTAATCTTTCATTGGACTTTATTGTCAACGAAGAAAGAGCTTTTGAAACTATTAAAAAAGTTGCTACTAATTTCAAAACAAGAGTCCGCGCCATTGCCCAACTTGCGGAAACCATAGCCACCGATTTTCTCGACAACAACGTAGAGGAGGAGGTGATAATCAATCTCGAAGAAGTTCGCAACCATTTTTTGGCCACTGGCGACAATCTATTCCGCTTTATCGCAAACTACAACTTCAACAAAGAAGTAAGTTTTGAGGAAAGAGTTACTATATATTGTCAGCTTATCTCACTTTATGATCGGGAATTCGAAATTGCCGGTGAATATGAAAATCTAAATGGAGTGGAATATGCTATGGTTTATCCAAAATAAATAAAGATGAAAACAAAATACACCTCTGAAATTTTCGAGATACTTCGTCGTGGCCGATTTATCTGCTCCAACAGTCCGGATGATCAAATAAGGATGCTATACAATGTTCTCGAGGAAGAGGAAACTTTTTATGAGTTGCAGAAGTATTTCCATCACATCAACTATCATTTGGAGCACGGAAATGAATATTTTTATTTCACCCGATTGGAAAGTAATTCAGATTTGGATAGAAAGCTAAACAAGGCATTTGGCTGGATTGATCTACTGGATTTTTTAAAAACCTTTGATCCCTCTTTTGATATTGGTTTTCGGTTTTCTCCTGCGGAGATAACCAATCAGCTAAAGAACAATGCAGATTTAAAGAACAAATTGGATAATCTAAAACGGATAGGGGCTGATAAAAAGAATTATTCGGAACGGGTGAAAAAGGTTATCGAGCAACTTGTAAAGGACGATTTTGTGGCATTGGAGAATGAGATGAACGAGACCTATAAAGTGCTTACCTCTTTTAATTATTTAAAAGAATTGGTCACCGCCATTAACATTCCTGAAGAAGTAGAAAATGAGATACCTGAATAAAGTTATTTTTATAAATAGTGCCTCCGTAGCCTATGCTGAAATCGAACTGGATGGCAATGTTCACTTAATTGGCACTCAGGGAGTGGGCAAAAGTACCCTTCTGCGTGCCATCTTGTTTTTTTACAATGCCAATAAAACCAAGCTCGGAATCCCGAGGGAAAAAAGAGGATATGATGATTACTATTTTCCCTATCAAAATTCCTATATCATTTATGAGGTAATGAAGGATGGAGTTCCCTTTAGCGTTCTCTGCTATAAAGTGAATGGTAAAGCGGCATTTCGGTTTTTTGATTCAGGTTATAAACAGGAACTTTTTATCGATGACCACAATCGAGCGCTCGAAAATTGGGAACAAATCCGCAGTGCCTTCGGAAAATCAATTTACTATACCCCGATTATTAGTAGCTACGACGAATTCCGAAGGATAATTTATGGCGATAATAAATCTCTCAAACCTGAATATCGAAAATATTCGATTATTGAAAGCAGACAATATGAAAATATCCCGCGTACCATTCAGAATGTCTTCCTAAACTCCAATTTGGAAGCTAAGTTTATCAAGGACACCATTATCAATTCCCTGAATGAAGAGGAGTTTACCATCGATCTTGAGAATTACTCCAAAAATCATCTTCGCGATTTCGAAAGTCAGCTTAATGATATTTCAATTTGGTTCAGAAAGAATAGAAAAGGAGAAATACCTATCAGAAAAGAGGCGGAGGGAATTATTGATCAGTATCGTATCCATAATTTTCTTAATCAAGAAAAAACTGCTTTATTTCGAAACCTATTGGCACGAATGGAATTTGTGGAAGAACAAAAACCACTGCTCCAAATAAAGATTTCAGACGCATCACAAACAAAAGATACATTAGCTAAGGAATTTGAAAGGATCAAAGATTTACATCAAAAGAGGGAGCAGAAGCTAATTTCAGATATTAATTACTTCAAAAAACAGATAGCTGATGCTTATAAAAAACAACAAGAGTATGAGAGAATTGGGATAGGAGATTTAATATCCAAGGTTGCCGAGAAAAATTCCCTGCAACAGGATAAGCATTCTTTGGAAGAGGAAAAAGCACTGCTAACCTCAAAATTTACGGATATCAAGTCTAAATATGAATCGCGCATCAAGCAAATTGAAAATGAAAAACAAAGTTATTCCAATAACAAAACATCGGAAATCAATCAATTGGAGCAGGAATTCATACGTGCCAATAAGGAACTCTTTGGCAGTTATCAAAATATAATAAAAGAAATTAACAATACTTCCGCAGCGGAAGAAACAGCTGCCACGGATGAATTAAGAACAATTGAAAAGGACAAGCATTCCCTTGAAAAACAAAAGGCTGAATTAAAACACCAAATATTCTTTGAAAGTGAAATAACGGAACGCAAAGAAATTCAAGAGCAACTTCTTGCAAAAATAACATTAGGAAAATCCACCATTTCCGATGCCAAACATCAAATCAAGAATATTAAGAAAGAATGGGAGCTGGATGATGATAAACTCTCCTCCAAATTTAGAAACGAAATTGACAAAGCAAATGGCAAAGGAAAGGAAGTTGAAAAAGCCATAGAAAAAATTGAGACCAAAATCCGCCAGAGCGAAGATTCTTTTTATGGATGGCTAAACAAAAATGTTCCTAATTGGGAAAGCACTATAGGTAAGGTCATCGATGACAATATTCTGTTCCATTCCCATTTAGAGCCACAGAAATCTGAAGGAGAAGTGGGATCATTTTTTGGCATTCAGATTAATTTAGAGGTTCTGGAGAACAAAATTAAGAGTGTAAAGGAATATCAACAGGAAATTGCGGATTTAAAAAAGGAGTTGGAGCAAATCCACAAAGGAATCCGCCTAATAGGGGAAGAAAAGGAAACGGAACAAAATAAATTGAAGATTGCTTTCACCAAAAAACTCAAAACTTTAAATGATTCAATCGCCCATAACGAATATCAGTTGAATCAGAATGAAGAAAAACAAAAGAGAAATTCGGTTGAATTGGAAGAATGGATTACGAAATCAAAAGCAGAAAAAAATAATAGAGTAAAGGGAATTGAAAAACAACTGGAAAAAATCTCCTATGGCCTATCAAAGGCATCAGATAATCTATCAGCAGTTCAGAAGAACATCTCCCGAAGAATTTCACTAAAAGAAACCGAACGGGATAAGAAAATAGAAAGTTGGGAAGGAATCAAGAATGAAAAGATTTCGGAACTAAGAACCGCTGTCCTCAAACACCAAAAACAATCCAATCTTCGAATTGAGGATTTGAAAAACAAACAGTTGAACGAATTGGAGGACAAAGGTGCGGATAGAAGAAGGCTTGAGGAAATTGAAATGCAAGTGTCTGTTATTAAAAACTCCCTCAAATTTATAGAGCAAAATGAGAAAACTGTCATAGAATATCAAAAGGATAAAAGGGAGCTTTTCGATTTCCTTCCGGAATGGAAAGCGGAAAAGGCTTCTTTGGAACAACAACAACTTAAAATTACTGATATCCACAAGAAAGAACTTTCTAAAGCTGAGAAAAAATTACGATCTCAAATAGAAAGAATAAAATCTCTTGAGAGTGAATTTAACCTCTTTGAAAATGATATTTCAGAATTTGATAAATTTAAGATATCAGAAGCCTTTATTGATATCGATAAAATCCTAGAGGAATCTTCTGATGAAGAAGAGCAGGATTCTTTCGAAAAGGCAACTTTTCTTATTTCTGAAATTAATAATAAGCATTATACGGGAATTTAAAATGTTCAAGAGCTTCAGAGGGTCATCAATGGTTTCTCCGGAAAGTTTAATGAAAATAACGTATTTAATTTTCGAGTCCAATTCAGTAATGAGGAAGATTATCTCAATTTTGCCTTGAATCTTAAAGAGTTTATCGAGGAAGATAAAATTCAGGAATATCAAAAACGAGTGAACGAACGGTTTGGGGGTATTATCAATCAAATAGGAAGGGAGACCACCGAACTGATTTCCAAGGAAGCTGAAATTGAGAAGACCATCAAAAAGATCAATGATGACTTCCTGCATAAAAACTTTGTGGAAGCCATTAAGGAAATGGAGATGCGCACGCAAAAGAGTTCCAATCCCATTGTCTCACTTCTACTTGAAATAAAGGATTTTAATGATGAAAACAGTCTGCAGTTGGGACAGGTAAATCTTTTCAGCACATCAGACTCTTCCTCAAAAAACCAAAGGGCTGTTGATTTGGTAAAGCAGTTAATAAAAGAACTGGAAAGAGCCAAGACCACTACCTTAACCTTATCCGAATCCTTTGATCTGCAATTCAGGGTAGTCGAAAATGACAACGATTCCGGATGGGTGGAGAAACTATCCAATGTGGGGAGTGAAGGAACAGACGTTTTGGTAAAAGCCATTATAAATATCCTACTGCTTAATGTATTTAAGGATAGCGCCTCAAGAAAGATCAAAGATTTTAAATTGCATTGTATGATGGATGAAATAGGGAGACTGCACCCCAACAATGTAAGGGGAATCTTGAAGTTTGCCAATGAGCGAAATATATTGCTCATCAATGGTTCCCCGACCAGCCAAAACGCAACAGATTATAAATACACTTATAAACTTGCCAAGGAACAATCGCGAAACAACCCCAAGAGATACCTCACCAAAGTGAACCGATTGATAAAAATGAATACGAAAGTGTTGAATTAATGAAGCTAACTCCCAAAATAGCTAGGATACTTTTACGGCTTATTGAAGGTGAAACCCTACCGGCCAGTACCGCCAAAAGTATGGTTGTAAATGAACTGATTGCAGAAAACATCCTACTTCAAAGAGGAAAGCATCGAAAAACCATAACCCTAATAAACGAAGAATCACTTTCAGATTTTCTTTCAAATCAATTGCAGGTTCCACAATTTGAGGGATTATGTTGCTGCTCTGGAAGACAAGGAGTCCAGCCGTGCCGACTTTGTAAAAGTAGCGACCGACTCTAAAACTTCTAGGGAAAGAGCCTTTAAAGGATTTCTAATCAATTCTTTTGATGTGATAAATGGAACCTTAAATTCTAAGGAATATACAATACATCCACAAGAAGGCAGTTTTGGTTTTATTTATGATTATGAGAACTTTAGGATTCCAGAAGATATCACCATCATAGGTGTGGAGAATGCCCGAAACTTTCGCCATCTACACGAACAGCGATATCTGTTTACAAGCATAAAGCCATTATTTATCTCCCGTTATCCACAAAGCCAGCATAAAGATCTGATTTCCTGGCTAAAAATGATTCCGAATCCATACCTACATTACGGTGATTTTGATATGGCTGGCATAGGTATTTTTTTAAGTGAATATCAGGTCCATCTTCAGGAGAAAGCCAAGTTTTTTATCCCCTCAAATATCCAAGCACTTATCCAGCAATATGGCAATAGGCAGCGGTATAATAATCAAGTACAAAACTTTGATATAGATAAAATAAATGATTCCGACCTTGCAAATTTGGTAAGGATAATTGAAAGAGAAAGAAAAGGGCTGGATCAGGAATATTTTATCAGGACCTTGAAATAAGTTGAGCTCCTAAGCAATTATTTCAAAGGAAATTATCTCACAGACGTAAAGGATATTGGAGATCGTACTTCCCATGTTCCAGATAGTTTCTCCATTCGGGCATTTTTATTAAATATGCCATGTTAATTTCAGACGGATTTCAATCCTAGTTTCTAAAAGGAATGGGAATAATATTAATTGAGTACCGGCCATCGGTTCCCGAGCGGAGTCGAGGGACAATCCTAGTTTCTAAATGGAATGGTTTGGAATATCGTTTAGTTGTATGGCGTAATCCTTCATTTTATTCGTTTCAATTCTAGGTTCTAAATGGAATGGGAATAATATTAATTGAGTACCGGCCATCGGTTCCCGAGCGGAGTCGAGGGACAATCCTAGTTTCTAAATGGAATGGTTGGGAATTTTATCGTTTTGCTCTTTAGTAACTTTGGATTCTTCGTTTCAATCCTAGTTTCTAAATGGAATGGTTGGGAATCCTACCCCCGAAGTAATTGGGCTTCGCGAATTATAGTTTCAATCCTAGTTTCTAAATGGAATGGTTGGGAATATTAGGGACATATCTGCCCACTCGTATTCTCTTGAATGTTTCAATCCTAGTTTCTAAATGGAATGGTTGGGAATAAATAACGAAACGCCTACCGCTGAAAATTACCTGATGTTTCAATCCTAGTTTCTAAATGGAATGGTTGGGAATGTTAATGGGTTTGCCAAGTGATTTAAGATAATCGGTTTCAATCCTAGTTTCTAAATGGAATGGTTGGGAATACTATACCCAAAAATATAATTATTACTTCCTTGATTAGTTTCAATCCTAGTTTCTAAATGGAATGGTTGGGAATTTAACAAGGGCAGGAAGTTTATTGGGACCGTTGTGCGTTTCAATCCTAGTTTCTAAATGGAATGGTTGGGAATAACGGCCAGTAGGCCACCATCCCCAATGGACAATACGCGTTTCAATCCTAGTTTCTAAATGGAATGGTTGGGAATACGGTTGAAAGGGTGAATGAAACCGAAAAGAAAGACATGTTTCAATCCTAGTTTCTAAATGGAATGGTTGGGAATAGATTGCTCATTGATGTGTACCAGTGCCGAGAGCTGTTTCAATCCTAGTTTCTAAATGGAATGGTTGGGAATTTTAATTTTGTGGCGTTCCAGGAATGAACCATATAGGTTTCAATCCTAGTTTCTAAATGGAATGGTTGGGAATTAAGCAACCGCTTCTTTATTTTGAGAGAAGAAATAGGTTTCAATCCTAGTTTCTAAATGGAATGGTTGGGAATTTCTTGGGAAGGTGAGATCACCGAGGTGCCTAGCACGTTTCAATCCTAGTTTCTAAATGGAATGGTTGGGAATTTGGTTATATATTCCAAAACCACAAGCGAGGCTTCGTTTCAATCCTAGTTTCTAAATGGAATGGTTGGGAATCGGGGCGGACAACACAGGAAAGTTTTGGCATACCGTGTTTCAATCCTAGTTTCTAAATGGAATGGTTGGGAATTATAACTCTTGTTAGCTCGGCGTTGTCCATTTCCATGTTTCAATCCTAGTTTCTAAATGGAATGGTTGGGAATTCAATATCAGTTGTAGGATTGATGTGCCGTATTCTTGTTTCAATCCTAGTTTCTAAATGGAATGGTTGGGAATTATTCAAACTTAAAAGATTATGATACAAATAAAAACGTTTCAATCCTAGTTTCTAAATGGAATGGTTGGGAATACCGATGCGCTACGGGTTATCAATAGCCGAGACCAGTTTCAATCCTAGTTTCTAAATGGAATGGTTGGGAATAAGAAGAAGATTTTCAAACACAGTGTTTTTTCAAACTGTTTCAATCCTAGTTTCTAAATGGAATGGTTGGGAATGAGGAAAAGATCAATCAGACATCGAGCGATGGGACAGTTTCAATCCTAGTTTCTAAATGGAATGGTTGGGAATAAATGTTAAGACAGATGAACGGGAGGGTTACCTCCAGTTTCAATCCTAGTTTCTAAATGGAATGGTTGGGAATCAGCGGATTGGTTTAAACCTTATTGAAATAGCGATGTTTCAATCCTAGTTTCTAAATGGAATGGTTGGGAATATTTTAAAACCCGCAATTTTAGCGGGTTTTTTCATTTGTTTCAATCCTAGTTTCTAAATGGAATGGTTGGGAATAAACAGAAGCCACCACAACGGAAACCACTAAGGAGTTTCAATCCTAGTTTCTAAATGGAATGGTTGGGAATAAGCTCACTACCTTTGTTTGGAATTTATCCAGGTGTTTCAATCCTAGTTTCTAAATGGAATGGTTGGGAATTAATTGGATCAAGAAGTTTGGGTGGGAGAAACTGCGGTTTCAATCCTAGTTTCTAAATGGAATGGTTGGGAATACAGACGGCTTATAATTTCGCCTATGGACGGATACAGTTTCAATCCTAGTTTCTAAATGGAATGGTTGGGAATCAATTAATATGGCAAAGACAATAAGAGCCAAATTGTTTCAATCCTAGTTTCTAAATGGAATGGTTGGGAATGCGGGTGAAGTTGATGCCCATAGAGGTAGCATTTAGTTTCAATCCTAGTTTCTAAATGGAATGGTTGGGAATCCGACAGCCTCACGACAGAAGAATGGGCGCAGACCAGTTTCAATCCTAGTTTCTAAATGGAATGGTTGGGAATTCTGAACTTCCACAGCTCAATAACGCCGTGCAGAGTTTCAATCCTAGTTTCTAAATGGAATGGTTGGGAATCAAACACGGCCTCACCAAAATATTTCTGGCCGCTTAGTTTCAATCCTAGTTTCTAAATGGAATGGTTGGGAATTCTTACATCGTTTGCGTGAAATATACTTTTACAATGTTTCAATCCTAGTTTCTAAATGGAATGGTTGGGAATTAAATATCCAATGATTGTTTTGGTATCTCACGTTCGGTTTCAATCCTAGTTTCTAAATGGAATGGTTGGGAATTCTCCCATCTTCTCGAAGAAATCATCCAGCCAACTAGTTTCAATCCTAGTTTCTAAATGGAATGGTTGGGAATTAGCGGTTCGGATTTTTACACTGATTATTAATTATCGTTTCAATCCTAGTTTCTAAATGGAATGGTTGGGAATCAGTTGGGGTGTACCCAATGCGTAATTCATTGAAAAGTTTCAATCCTAGTTTCTAAATGGAATGGTTGGGAATTCAGTTTTGAAACTTCCTCTTACCATGGCTGTTTTTGTTTCAATCCTAGTTTCTAAATGGAATGGTTGGGAATTGCTCCTTTTGCGCATTTAGTAGGAATGACTACTAAGTTTCAATCCTAGTTTCTAAATGGAATGGTTGGGAATCAGCCCAAAAGGCAAAATCCAAAACGATATGAAACGTTTCAATCCTAGTTTCTAAATGGAATGGTTGGGAATAACATACACACAATACATTTCATTATAGTTATCAAAGTTTCAATCCTAGTTTCTAAATGGAATGGTTGGGAATCCTCCATCAATAATTGTCCATCCATAGTTGGTCACGTTTCAATCCTAGTTTCTAAATGGAATGGTTGGGAATTATGACTTCGTTTTGGGCTGCTGGTTGCCCTGTAATGTTTCAATCCTAGTTTCTAAATGGAATGGTTGGGAATTCTTATCCTGTCCGCTTAATTGAAGGAAAAGCGACGTTTCAATCCTAGTTTCTAAATGGAATGGTTGGGAATCCAATTTCCGACCAATTAGTATTAATACCATTTAGTCTGTTTCAATCCTAGTTTCTAAATGGAATGGTTGGGAATACATCTGTAACTTTCTCCTGTGTATTCCATAATATGTTTCAATCCTAGTTTCTAAATGGAATGGTTGGGAATTGGGCTGGCTTTCTTGCCCAAATGTTAAATATTAGGTTTCAATCCTAGTTTCTAAATGGAATGGTTGGGAATATACTTTGACTACCACCATCAACATTCTGAAAGGTGTTTCAATCCTAGTTTCTAAATGGAATGGTTGGGAATTGTCGATAGCATTACCAACCATATTTGCGCATCCAGTTTCAATCCTAGTTTCTAAATGGAATGGTTGGGAATAATAGATCGAGTTTCTCTTGGTTGGTTTTTATGGCGTTTCAATCCTAGTTTCTAAATGGAATGGTTGGGAATTCAAGTGGTTCATCAGGTACATCAGGGTCAAGTGGTAGTTTCAATCCTAGTTTCTAAATGGAATGGTTGGGAATCGGTCGTGTCTGGGTTTTCCTTGGCGTATTTTGCCGGTTTCAATCCTAGTTTCTAAATGGAATGGTTGGGAATCTTACGATATTCCTGTTGTCAACACTTTCATTCACTCGTTTCAATCCTAGTTTCTAAATGGAATGGTTGGGAATTATTTGAAATTTAAGGTAGCGGTTCAGAAGGGATGTTTCAATCCTAGTTTCTAAATGGAATGGTTGGGAATAATGCACGATGCGTTTATTGCGAACGGCATTGACTGGTTTCAATCCTAGTTTCTAAATGGAATGGTTGGGAATATCTAAACGCCGCGCTCGATAAGAATAATGCCTTCAGTTTCAATCCTAGTTTCTAAATGGAATGGTTGGGAATCTTAGACGTATTATAGCATTGAAATCTCCATCTATGTTTCAATCCTAGTTTCTAAATGGAATGGTTGGGAATATTATTCGTAGATTTGATTAATCAAAACGAAATCAAGTTTCAATCCTAGTTTCTAAATGGAATGGTTGGGAATCCTGATTGTGTTTTTCCTTTGGAGTTTAATGGCAAGGTTTCAATCCTAGTTTCTAAATGGAATGGTTGGGAATCCGATTCGATCCCACAAACCAACGATAGCAGTACCTAAACAACTTTTCCGATCTTTTAAATTCCTCGTTTTCAAGATGTCAAAGAACAAGATATACTCAAATATCAGCAGTGTTCCGTATTGCGTAGCAGCCTCTCTACTTGCCATAAGCCCGTTTTTTTTGTGTGAATAAATAAATTGCCTCCCGGAACCACCTATTTGATGCAAATATTCCGATAGGTACAATTTACACATCTTTTCTTAAACTTGGTGGCTATTGGAAACTTATTCTGCCCTATAATATCAAGCATCTGGCGCATACTCGCTATAATTTCTTGCTTAGCTTCCGAAGGTATGGACACTTCTATCAACTTATTTTTACTCCGGGTATATACCAAATATCCCTTCTCCACTTTCACTTTAAAATTCTCCTCAATCAAAACCGCATAGCAATACAGTTGTTGCTTATAGGTGTCGTAAACCTTATCCTTCCAAACGGCAAATTTGTAATCAAGTGGTGCAAAAGTTCCGTCCTCAAGTTTCAACACCTCGTCCACTTTCCCACGCAATCTTTCCATTCCCAAATACTGGTCGGTCCATTTATCCACAACTCCAATTTTCTTCCGCAAATAATCTTTGTTGCGCTCTAATTTCTCATTGTGGACCTCACGACCTCGGGTTACCTTATAAAATTTTTCTTCGTACTGTGGAATCCTTAGTACATATTCAAAATATGTATAACGCGGACAATACAAATATTCAATGATCTGGGAGGGATAAAAGCTCTGCATCAGAAAAAGAGGGATTTTATTTCATCGGTCACGAGCTTTTCATCAATTGCCTGTCCCATCATAGTACACCCTTTTAATTGCTCTTTGTTCATTCTGAAAATATATATCTTGTCCGTTTCCTCATTGATTACCTTTTCTATTTGAAGCTCCAAAATGTCCTTTTCATTGTCGTTTAATGTTCCCAAAAAACAGGAGTATTGAACTCGGTATAGCCCCGCCTTTAAACAGGATTTGGAAACGAAAGTTCGTGCTGCATCGTTTTTGATGTCGTATAAAACCCAGATTATCATTCCCCTTTCTTTATGCTATTAAACTATTTGCAAATCGATGGGCCTCTAATTGAACGGCATTCATTCTAGTTTGCAATCTTCCTTTATATCTAATTTTTTCACTGTCCAAATACTCCAAATAGGGCGCTACAAAAAAAGCCTTCCCCTCTTCATTTAAAGAAAACCCTCCAGTAAATTCACTGAAATGCGCTTTGTTAATTTTCTTCCCAGTGAACAGCCGAAACACAAAACGATCTGCATAAATACGGTATGGCTCTATAAAATCAAATACCAGACTTTTTGTGTTATAATCATCCCGATGCATAAACCCAACAAAAGGATCCAAACCTGCCAACATCAATGCACGCTCTATCCTGCTGTATAAAATGCCGTACGCATAGTTGAGCATGGCATTAAATTCATCCTGCGCAGGACGAAAGCTCCTGCCTTTAAATGCAAAGGCATCGGGCATACACTTAGAGAGCGCATCGAAATAATGACGTCCGGCAGAGCCTTCCCAGCCTCTAAACGATTCGTCCACCTCTTTAATATCCCCTGCTTTACTCTGAAGTATTTTTTGCCGTAGATCAAGGATGGAGGCAATTTTTTCGTCCAGGAATTCGTGAAGCTGGGATCGATGTTTTTTTAAGTCCTGCAAAAAATCGGCTTGATTTTCCAGCTTATCGGCGAGCCAGGCTTTTATCCATTCCACACCAGTTGCATTTAGGGAAGCTTTTAATTGTTCCTTTCTTATTTTTGTGGTGCTGCCCAACTTGCTATGCCAAAACCGGCCCATGGGATGCCCATTGTTCTCAACAATTACAATATCAATATTGTGTCTTAGTGCCAACGCAATAGCATCGGTACTAAGCGATGCGCCCTTGCTCATCACAAATGAGGTGATTTTATGGGCTGCAATATGGTTTATCTTTACAGGTTTATCCTTGTCCTCCCGAATTTTAATCTCGAACATTTCATCCTTTACGTGTAGGTAGGTCCCGTAAGTATTTATAAAGATTTGCATTGGATTGGTTGTTCAAATTCAATGATTCCATAATTCTGTGATTCAGCTATTTAGCGTCTCAATCATCTTCTCCGTTGCCGTTTTAAACCGTTAACGGATCGATCAATTCCAAATCCTTGATATGTTTGAAATCTTGGGTGTTTGCCGTTACCAAGGGTAATTTTTCCGTGATTGCGGTTGCCGCCATAATAGCATCGCCCAGACTCATTTTCTTTTGTTGGCGCAAGTGGATCGATTTTTGGATGATCTGCGGATTGTTTTCCACTACACGACATTTTGAAAAGAAGTGTGTTGTTAGATATTTCTCAGTTTCCGTTATTTTGTGAAAACCAAGAACTTCTATCTGGCTGATTGCCGAAACCGTAAGGGCCTGATGCTTTAACCAGCTTCTTAGACTTTTCTTTCGATTATCCGAAAAATAAATAATGACGTTGCTGTCCAGAATGATTTCCATCAGTCTTCCCTTCCATAAAGTGGTTTGTCCTCTCTGATTTCCCGTTGCCACGCTATAGGATCTTTAATGGATTGAAAAGCTCCTGAAGCTGCCATTTCCTCCATCAATTGATAGAGTTCTTCAGCGCGCTCTTCTGGGTTTTCTTCGCTGATTTCCGTTTTTTGGGAACGACTCTTTTTTATGGACAATCCCAACTCCATGGCCAGTTTCTCAATGAGTAGTAAGCGCTTTTTATCCTTTCCTGAAATGGTAATTTCCATATCTTGCTGAGTTTATTTGTATAAATATAATGAAATTATCCAAACGGCTGAAAGGTAAATGGTTGAATAATTAAATGGTTCAATGATTGAAGTATCAAACTCAAATTCCCTTCACATTTTAACAATCATTCATTAAACCTGCCATTTATACCTTCACAATTCCTATCGTCCCAAACCCCCGGGAAACTGCTTTCCCAAGACCAATCTCCTCAGGAAGCAATGCATTTACCACAAAGCTGCCCGAAAAAGCAACCATCTTATTTTCCTTAAAATTGGTGCTCTTCTCCTGCACGTTTACCTTCGCCATTAAGCGCTCATGAGATCCTAATTCAATAGTTGTATTCCTGAAAAAACTCAGGATGTGCCCCACAAGAATGGCATTGAGCATATCCTGTTTTTCAGTTTCGTTTTTTAAGGTGCTATATTTGGTGTAATTGGTCTGGTTCAACGCCATCCATAAAGTAACAAATTCATATTCGTGCAAGTTTTGGCTATAACCAACTTCCTCGCTCTTCAGTTCAATGTTTTTGGTGTTCACAGCAAATTTCTCTCCATCAATATCCAGTTCCTTGATATTGAGGAACAAGCTGGGCAAGAGTTCCGCACCTTCATTGATGCCAATGAGTGTGGGGACATTCTTGATGACTTTGTACTGAACAGAGGGATATTTATACCGAAACCTGCCATCTTCATAATGGTTGTGCAAAATAGGGGAGTGCTGTTTGAACAAATTCCCGAAATAACCACGCAATTTATGCGCATCGCGGGTCTGCAACCTTATCTCCGGGAATTTTATGCGGCAGATTTGGAGGTTTTGGGTGGTTGAGGTTGTCATTTTTAATTTTTTATTATGGGAATTTAAAAAACAAAACTTCTGTTTTCTTGTTGTTTGCTCCGGTCCAAACCGGTTGCAAAATTATATTTTGTGTCAATTTCTTCTTGGGGAACCACTAAAATATTCTCTTCATATTCATTGATCAAATCTAAATCTTCACATAAATATTTAGGAACGGAAATAATATGTTGTTGAAATTGTAATTTCCATTTTTTATTGAATTCTTCAGAACTGAGTTCCCCAAGAATTTTTTGCAAGTATTTATCTCTTAGTTTGCTGGCTTCCGAATCCACTTCTATAAACACACTTGCATATCGATCAGATTCTTCAATGATTCTAAAAGCGGAAACAGGATTCGTATTTTTGTCTTCATTGTCATAATTAAGGGTTTGCATCGATTCAAAAAACTTTCTCGAATCACGAAATGAACTTTTGTCGGAAATGCCACTAAAATAGGTTTCAATTAATTTTAAATATTCTTCTTCCTTAAAGCATTCTTGTTGCTCCAATGCTTTCTTCGCTTGCATATATGCCAGACGGCCATAAATCCGAATGGTTTTTTTTGAATCGAAATCTACAATATAGAGCGGGGCGTGTGTTTTGTTGGGATTATTATTTCGGTTGATACGGCCGGCAACCTGAACGATTGAATCTATTGGTCCTATATCTCTAAAACCCATATCAAAATCAAGGTCAACACCAGCCTCTACTACTTGGGTAGCAATTAAAATAGGAGTTTTTCCATCCTCTAATTGTTTTTTAATAGCTTTAATTCTGTTGAATCGATCTGCTGGAATAATATTGGTTGATAAATAATGAATTGGATTTTTTAAAGAATTTTCTTCCAAGTATTCTTTAATGGCTCGGTGCAATTCAATTGAAAAATTAACCGTATTACAAACGATAAGACAGGATTTATTAGTTTCCCATCTTCCGCCAAATATGTTGGAAATGAAGTTTTCAATTGTTTCTTCCTGCTCGTCAAAAACCTCTTCCAAAAGTGGATAAACAGCCGTCCTTTTAAAACGCGCAAACACCACTTCATAAGTGGTAAGTAATTCTTTTGGGTTTACTTTTTCACCCAATTTATTCAATATTTCTTGGTCGGCCAATTCAAAAATTTTCGGTCGGGTGGCCGTCATCAAGATTATTCTGGATTTTAAAAATTTTGAGAGATAAAAAAGGGAGGCTCCCAAGAGTGGCATCTGGTCCAAACGTAAAGTTTGCACTTCATCTAAAATAATAATAGCATTGGCAAAATGATTGAATTTTTTTAAAAGTTTGTTGCGATTGCCAATCAAGGTTTGAAAAAACTGGACAAAGGAGGTAATTACGATATCAGCCTGCCAAGTATCCAAGGCCATCAATTTCTGATTGTAATTGTGGACTTCACCATTTTGTTTATCTTTATCTTGTCCAAAAATATCGGCATATTGATAATGGCCCAAAATTTTGACATTCTGCGTTTCTAACGTCTTTTCATACTCAGCTAACGCCTGTTCTATGATATTTATGAAGGGCAATGCATAAATAATCCGTGATTCAATATTATGCTCTCTTTTTATTTTGTCCTTTAATTTTAAGGAAAAATCCAATGCCGTCATCGTTTTCCCAATTCCCGTAGGAGCAGTTAAGGTGAAAATATACTGGTTTAAAATAGCGTTATCTTCCAGATGCGATGTAACAACGGCGCGACAATAATTCCGAAGCTCGGAATCATCCAAATCTTGAATATTTATATCCTTCGTAGAAACTTTCCCAAATCGTTTATCCACGGCATCTGGAATAATGCTTTGCAAGGAATATGGAGAAGTGTCTGACGCATCCAATTTATCGCCTTCAATTAGTAGGGAAAACAGGTAATTGATCAAGAAATAATCTTTAATGCTTGCGTCTTTCTTTTGCCAGACTCTAAATCCTTTTCTGATTTTTCTTTCATCTGTATAAAATATGTTCTCACCCAGACCAACAATATCTAAATCATTCTCGATTTGCTTTAAATGTGGTATTAAATTTTCTTGTTGACTTTTGATAATATCACTCAATCCTACTTCCAACTTGGTAGCAACTTCTGAGAAATTAGTCAGGTGGCTATGGTGAAGGAAGATTAAGTAAAACGCCAATAAGGCTTTTTTATCATCCTTTTCCAATAGATTAAAGGCAGTAAACCCACCAATCCGTGCGTGTTGTTTTAAGTTTTGATGGATTGGCTCTGTTTGGAGCAAATAATTTTGAAAATAAGAGGTGTATTTGCCCAAATCGTGGAGATTGGCGGTCAGTTCAACAAACTCTTTTATTTCTTCCGCAGGAAAACCCAAATCCACATTGTCAGCTAAATGAAAAAGAGCTTTCTCCTTCACACCCAAAATATGTGTTTTTAGTTCTTTCGATCCAAAAACTTGTTCCTTTTCATCCTTTTTACTGTGGGAATAAAATATCATAGATCCATAAATTGAATATTCAATTTTCCCGATTTGGTATTCAATTGATAGTAAGGAACCTTTAAAATTACTCGCACAGGATTGGGAGTAATGGAAAAAAGCAGTTTATTCATTTTCCGCACTTCTCTGTTCCCATTTCCAATAAAATCTCCAGGAAGCATATCTTCTTCTATGAAATTGTAATTTTCGTACTCATCACGATTGAATTTTAATTCCTCTACAACACTCACTGGAATAGCCGAATGAATCAAGACAAAACCTTTATCTTCGATTTCAGTGATTTCACTTTCATTAAATAGCTGAACCTCAGAAATAGTTGCGTTGAAATTAGCGATTCCCAAAGTAATATTGAAAACTGGCTCATTGGTGAGAAAGTGGTTTTTCACCTTCTCAAAACTTTCTTCGCCAAGTTCACTGCGGGAAATAAAGATTTGATATTCCACTTGGTCCTTGGCCATATTCCATCCCGATACTATTTCGAAAGGCGTTTGTATCCTACCGTTTTCACCACGTAAATCAGATGACCAATGTTTTGAGAAGTCTCCAATTGACTTGACGCTCAAAAAGTTCAACCGATGAAAACTTTTCTTTAATGGACTGAGTACCCTGATGCCGAAATGTATTTTCTCTGAGGCCAAATCTTCATAATAAGAATCTTTTGGCAATCCCATAGCAGCTGCAACGATTCCCATTAAAGTTGTACGCGGTGGGATGGAAAAACTAAAGGCCGTATTATTGGCATAATACTTCCTGAAGTGCCCCATCTTTCCGCTGATTTTAAAACTCAGTATTTCCATAACAAAATTGTTTTAAATTAAACTCTTCTGTTACAATGAAAATTCAAAATCGGCGGAAGTGCGAATTATAACATCTTTTATTTTGTCTGTATTTTCGTTTAATAGGTTTTTCAATGGAGCTAAATTCAGATTTAAATCTTTGAATTTTCGAACTTGTTTGTCATTAATTCCTTCAACAGGCTTTGTTTCTACATAATTTCGCAAATCGCCAAACTGCCCGTTTGACACTCCTTCATTATAGATTACCTCAACATATAATTTAGGATATTGATTCAACTTGGAACGGGTAGGATTGGCAGGAATACTTTCCCAGATGGCATCTCTAAAGATTTTCACATCTTCCTCGGTTAGACCAGTAGATTGGGCAGCCGGTGCATTGATGGTCCCGTTAAAGCCCAATAGGCTGTAGTGTAGGCGATAATCTTTCCCGAAGGTGCTGCTGTCATCGTTCATAATGGTTACAATAGAGCTCGAGTCCATAAGTTCCACTTTGTTGAAGGAATACCCCCAATTTAGCTGAATGGGTCCAGTATATGCCTTGGTAAAACCTCCTACGGCAAATGCACTTCCAAACATCCGAATGTCAATGAATTTTTGTTTTACCAAATAAGCGAGAAGCTCGTAATTTACATCCTTATGTTTAAATTTTTTATCTGTAATCGCTTTCCATACGTTTTCAGAATCTTTTTCTTTTGCAATAATATCTTTGTAAACTTTTAATGCTTCCGGGTTTTCTGAAAAGGCAGCTTCTAATTCTCCTTCATTTTCCATTGTTCTTTTGACCACCGCTTTTAGTTTGCTGTCCACACTAACCTTATTATTGCCCTCCATATTGACAAAAACCACTTCATTTTCATTGACCGCGGTCAAATAATCTCTTATAAATCGTTTTACCCGTGTATCGGTCACCAAGTTGGTTTTGATGTCGTAATCCATTCTGGGCTTGTTCTCTTGATCCGGATCGCCATTGGGATTGCATTGTATGGCTTCGTAAATAAATAGAAAATCTGATGAATTTTTAATGCTGCTCATTATTTCGATTTTTAAGGTTGGTTATTCGTTGATTGTATTACTTTCATTTTTCTTTCCGGCTCCAAAGGAATATCCCGTCAGCATAAAGAAGATAGCTTCTTGAGGATTTAAGCTCCAATTGTTGAAATCAAATTCTTTTCCGAATTTTTGGTCAGTAAAGACAACTTTGTTCATTGCATTGTACTGTTTTGCTTTTTCTATTAGATCAATGCGCAAACGTTGAATGCTATCCTTATCCATACCGTTGAAATTGACCTTTTGGACAACTGTTTTGTTTTTTCCTTGTTGTAAATATTCCACGCTATTAAGCATTCTGCCCAGATAAAACATTGCCCGTTGTTCCTGATTATAGTTCATTTTATGAAAAAAGTCATTCTCAACTTTGTCGTATTGGTTAACTTCCTCTGTGTTTGTATTTGTTTCCTCCATATCGATAAGATTTAATTCTTTTAATAATTCATAAAAGGCTAAATATTTGAAAACGCTGTCACGAACGGCGAAATAGAAAAAGTCTTTTCCATAACTTTTAACGTTCGTATAGCTAGTGTAACGAGAATAATAATGGCATAAAATCAATTCGGTAAAGTATTCATAGAGAACATCCTGATGAACTTTTCGATTCTCTAAAATGGTTTTGAACAGATCTAATGCTTTGTTCTTCTTCTCTTTATCCTTCCTTAAAGGAATAATGGGATAAAGGGAATTAAAATTTAAATTTCTGGGCTCGCCATAATCGGTCATAACCGCTTCCCAATTCACAAAATCATATTTTTGAAAACGTTTGTTGATTTCATAAAACGATAATAACAATTTATCTAAATGAAATGTACTCACATCTTTTATGACCTCTGTGGATTTAAAAAAATTCCCGTCGGACTCAAAAGCGATAAAATTGATCCAAAAAACCTCGTCATCTTGCTTCAGCCAGTCTCGAATGTTTTTATTGAGCGCATCCAATTTCTTTAGATTAAATAACAAGTCAGATTTACGCTGAATGCCTTCCAGGGCCATTTCTAAGTCGACACTTGATTTATGTAGAAACTGTGGTATTATAACGTGATCAAGATTCGCTATTCGCACCTTATATCCTTGATTTAGAAGATAGTTTGAGGCGTAATCCAAATATTCCTGATTCTCAGCACTTACCTGATAGTTAAGTCCAAATTTATTTTTATCGAAAACTGATGCATAATTTTTTGTTTCGGTAACAAACATTTTGTTCAAACTATATCTGGTGTCCAAAGTTAATTCGCTTACATTTTCGCTCTTTTCACCACTGGCGTAACAAAGTTTTGTGGTTTTTTTATTTTTAATTTTGGAATTCTCTTCCTTGCCAAAATAAAGTTGTTCTATAAAAGTTCTGTATTCAGGAATTTCGGAAAAAGCGGTTGGTAAGTCATACCCAAATTCAGTGGATTTTAAATAAACAACCAAAAAAATAAGTTTCTCGTCCCGATTGAGCTCAAATCTGTTCTCTATCGATTTTATGTCCACTTCATTTTTAGTATCCGACATTGTTTGCTCCAAAAAATTCTCTTTCAATAGAAATATTTGGTCCAACAGCTTTTTGAAGTCTTCTTTAAGTAATTTTGGATCAAATTTTAATATAGCTTCTTCCAGCTCACCGGTTTCAGCTGTATCGTTATCTTCTTTTCCAAAGAAAGTTTTAAAAATTTGGGTGATTTTTTTGCCAGGGACAGAGGTGTATATAGCTTTGTTATTTCCTCCTTTAATCTTTAAAGGAAGGGTTTGTGTTATTTTCTCTTCGTCATATTCGTCTAAATTATTTCTGTCGATAATCACCTCTTGCCTGTCCAAGTCGAAAATAACACGTAGGCTAAAATTTTTCAGACGATTACCGTGTTTGTCAGTGGTAGGAGGCTCGGGATATTCCAAAAACCGATCCCACTCACTCTTCCCCTGGCTCTGCCATTGGCCAATTTTTAACAGTGTTCCAAGCATAGATAAATTTTTTATTGGCAGACATATTGAATTATTCAAATAATCCAATTCTGTCATATAAATTGTATTAATTTATAATGTGCATACAGAAAAAGCATGCCATTGTTCTGGGGAGAAAGGCTAATGTATAAATAAATGTTAAATTAAAAAAATCCTTTGGTGGGTTTGTTTATGATTTTCCGATAGGAGGGTTATTTCCCCAAATATCATAATTAGTTTGATAACACCCTCAAACCACCCCCATCCCCAAAACCTTCTTCATATTATTGTCGGTCCCGCCCACCATCTCAACCCCCACATAATAAACAGCAGTATGCCCCACAGAAACCACAGAGGTAGGAAACAAATCCACCCCGGGATTTTTCTCCTCCAAAACAATGGTTTTCTCATCCAATAAATGTTTTTCGAACTCCAACTTCCCAAAATCAAAATCGACCAGATAAAGACTGAATTTCATTTCGGTCACTTCTTTTAAACTGCTATAATGGGAACGGTTAAAAGAGGGGAGTTCCAAGCGTTGGCCGGCCTCATCGAAACTCCAACGATAGGATAGGTCATCCAAAAACTCCATCGGTTTTCCAAAACCAAACTCCCGGAAGGCTTGTTTTCCCTGAGGCGTCTGCAAGCCTTTTTCCACACTACGTTGCCCACGTTTTGAAACCTTGTCCAAATCCTTAAGCTTCATAAACAAACTCACACAGTCGCCGTGAAATCCGCGTTCCCTCTTTGAAATGTACGGCCGAAAAGCCTGCAACATTTTCTTCTTCACCCCACTGCAATGCCCAAATTCAGATCCGTTCTCCCGCACTCGCACCATACTCTTCCTGGATTTGATTGCCTTACCGTTAAAACCGCCCCCAGCCTTACGAGCGTATCCAACTCCGTTGATTACATAAAAGTTTATGTCTCCAATAGTTCCCGATAACTTCATTATTCCTTTTTGCCGTGCCATAATTTAAAGTTTTTAATTAGATACAGCTAACTTAATGATAATCTGTGAAATATACAATAGGTATAGCGTATGTATATTGTATTTATAACATAGGTATGGCGTACCATAAATACAGTAGATATGTATTTAGCTTATTTATAGTTCTCTGAAAGTGACTTGATATAGTTCTGCAGAGCCTACACTGTCGCGGTAAAAAGGAACCTTTTTGGCTTTATTCAAAAAGATAACCTCGTAGAAAACTGTAATATGGAAACAAATAAGGGAGGAACAAAGTGGGAGTCGGGATGAACCAGGCCTAAAATAATGGCATGACCCAAAAAAGATTTTAATGAAGTCTTAGGGGAATAATCGCTGATACTGAAAAAGGATTTGGAGCCTTGGAAGCTTCCATTGATTTTAGTTAAAATTGAATTCCAATGAATACAAGTCTGGATTTGATAAGTAACGAGCTGTACAAAGTCTCCGACTTTGCGCCAATATCGAAATGAAAACGGGCTTATTTCCCTCCAAATACCATCTCCAGTACAATTCCAATCACAATAAACGTAATGGTAAACGAGAGTGATCCCAAGAAATAGGCTAAGGCAGCTTTAAGATAATTGGACCATTTGTTCCCGAAAAACTGGCCGATGGCCCAGACGGCATAGCCAAAACTAATAAGGGTGCCTACTACGACCAATGTTATATTCAGGGTATGTTCAAAAAAACCGAAAAACCCAAGAAAGAGCATGCCCATTCCCATTACGTAACACAACAGCACTCCAATTTCAAAAATGGTATAGGAGTGTTTGCGGAAGAATATTTTAATCCAAGCGGCGATAAAAATGCTCATGATAAGATTGCTATATCCATAGTTTTCGGTTATCCATCTTGCGATGGCCGTCATATAATTCTGCACTTCGCCCTCGTGGCTCATATATTTGGCCTGAAAGGGAAAATAATGATCGATGAGGGTGTATATCAAAGAGGAAAGTACCAGAAAAACGATCGGTTTTATCAGACTCCTTCTATTTGACTGGATATAGGTTTTTATCGTCTTTCCTGGTCGAAAAAGAAGTTGCTTGACCGAATGCAGAAATCCTTTTTCCAGCATAAATACACTACGAATTTCAGAAGCGATGTAATTCCAATCAATTTTCGGAACGGGATTCTGTCCACAGACTTCACAGGAAGGAGGGTCCAATCTTTCCATAGTGTAACGTTTTAATGTTGACCAATTTGTTTTCTATTTTCAAGTCTAAAATAAAAATAAATTGGCATTAAAACCAATTTTGGCAATGCTGAAGTTGGTTTTTCCAATCAAAGATTTAATATTAAAGTCCTCTTGGTCTTTGAAACTGGCTGGTTGTTCTGATTCCTATTTCCTTTTATTATGTCTCTTATATAACTCATTTTTTCAGTTACTTTTTATGGGCTGATGGCGCCCTACCGAGGGACTATCATCTAACTGCTTTTATAATAATCTGATAATAAATGGGTTATGCTTTCCATAGGTTTATAAATATATAACTAAACCCCTTTGAACTAAAGTACTTAAAACAGACTGAAAGCCTGCCTGCCAAGGCACCACAGGCATCTCGGTTAGATTCGTGAAAATCAAAGCCAGATTGATTACACATTCGTTTTCCACGAATCAGTGAATTTGTGAAAATTCGTGCAATTCGTGGCAGTATTTGAACCCTCAAGTTAGATAAAGTTCGCGATCTCGGGCGGGCCCGAGTGAAGGACTTATGTCTTATGTCTGCCGTCTTATCCCGTTTCCTGATTCCCAGTTCTCCCGCCTACAAATTTTCCGTCTCCTTAACCTTAAAATTCTTCAACTTAAACCGAACGATATCGCCAGGTTTCCAGGTCTGCACGGAGGTTTTTAGGAGAATGCTCTGGTTTTCGAGGAGGTTTCTCTCGGGCGAACCTTTTTCGCATTGGGTGCATCGGTTGCAACAGACTTTCAATTGCATATGGTCGCCAAGGTAGGTGCATTGCTCCACCATTCCGCAGAGATGCGGTTCTTCGGCATTGCAGAAATCGGTTTCCTCTGCCCTGAAAAAGAGTTTTACCTTACAGTTTTCACTGTCCGTGGCAAAGGGACAATCGGGAACCTTGGAAACAAAACCGAAAGGTGTACTGAATCCTCCTTCTTCTACTATGGCTTCCAGATTATTGGATTTCCCGAAGAGCTCGGCAACGTAGGAAGAACTTGGGTCATTGTAAAGCGTGTCGGGCGTATCGATCTGAAGTAGTTTTCCGTCCAACATCACCGCAATTTTATCGGCCGTGGAAAAGGCATCCTTGGTGTCGTGGGTTACGAGAATGGCCGTGATTCCCATAGTTTTGATAATCTGCCGGACTTCCTCGCGCACCTGGTCCCGGAGAATGGTGTCAAGGTTGCTAAAAGGTTCATCCATCAATAACAGTTCCGGACGGGGGGCAAGGGCTCTGGCCAATGCCACCCTTTGCTGCTGTCCTCCCGAAAGCTGATGCGGATATTTTTTTACGTCTTCTTTTAGACCGGTAAGTTCAATGGTTTCATAAACCCGTTTTTCAGTTTCTTTTTTCTTTAATCCTTTTAAACCGAAGGCAACATTTTCAAAAATGGTAAGATGGGGGAACAGGGCATAGTCCTGAAACACCATTCCCGTTTTCCGTTTATTGGTTGGCAGGGATTTTCTTCCGCTTACAATAACTTCCCCATTCAATTCTATCTCTCCGCCGTCGGGATGTTCCAAGCCAGCGATCAATCGCAACAAAGTGGTCTTTCCAGAACCACTTTCGCCCACAAGCGCAAGGATTTCCCCTTTCTCAAGGGAAAACGAAACCCCATCCACGGCATACTTATCCGCAGTGCGGTATCTTTTGCTAATGTTGCTTAATTCTATAAGGGACATCATTGTTTAATTTCAAGTTTCAAGTTTCAAGTTTCAAGTTCCAGGTTTCAAGTTTCTGGTTTCAAATTCCAAATTCTTTGTTCGAACCTTCCAAAATATTTTTTTTTTGACCACTGACCACTGACCACTGACTACCGTCCACCGACTACCTACTACTGACTACCAACTACCGTCCACCGACTACCGTCTACTAATCACCCTATTCAATACAATAATCGGAATCACTCCCGTAAGCACTACTACCAGCGATGCGTTGGCAGATTCGGCTATCATTTCGTTGGTTGCCATATCAAATGCTTTTGTTGCCAAAGTGTTGAAATTGAAGGGCCTTAAAATCAATGTCAGGGGCAATTCCTTCAAAATATCCACAAAAGCGAGCAAAATTGCTGCGGCAATACTGTTCCGTATCAAAGGTAAGTCTATTTTCCACAAAGTCCTTACAGGTGAAGCTCCCAAAGATCGCGCCACCTCGTTTACGCTAGCGCCCGTTTTCTGGAATCCCGCGTCAATTGCGTTATAGCCAACGGCCATAAAACGTACAATATAAGCAATTACCATAATAAACAAAGTTCCGGAAAGTATCATTCCTACCTGATCGGCAGTGACCCAAGAGATAAACCGATCTAACTTCATCATCGGAATCATTACACCCACCGCTATAACCGCTCCGGGAATTGCATATCCCATAGAGGCAGTTCGGGCAATGTGCCGCGTCCATCGCAGCGGACTCAACCGAATGGCGTACAACAGGAATATTGATAAGATCGCTATTGCCACTGCTGACCCGATAGCCAGGGAAAAACTCCGCAGTATAAGAATCCCGAATTCCGAATCCACCACATTTCGCCAAGTGAGTGCAACCCAATAAAAAAGTTGGGACAGCGGCATAATAAAACTGATCATCAGCACAAAGGCACAAAGTCCGGTATATAGCCATCGACCGCTCCAGTGTTTTGGGACAATCCTCAGTGCCGGTCGGGAACTTGCACTTTGGGTGGTCCAATTGCGACTGCCTCTTTGGAAGTTTTCCAGCCAAATCAACAGTAAAACAATCAATGTCAAGATTGCGGAAAGATGGATGGCAGTGTTGATATCGCCAAAGGAAAACCAGGCCCTGAAAATCCCCGAGGTAAAAGTGTCGACACCAAAATACTTCACCGTTCCATAATCGTTGAGCACTTCCATTCCTACCAAGGCGATTCCTCCAGCTACGGCTGGTCTTGCCATGGGAAGTGCGATTTTGGTAAACACCCGCCATCGGTTGCTTCCCAATAAGAGCGCTGCTTCCTGCAGTTCGCTGGATTGGCGCATAAAGGAAGCGCGGCAAATCACATACACATAGGGAAAAAGACTGATGGACAGTATAAAAATGGCGCCGGGCATATTCATAATATCGATAATGGGTCCGGTAAAATGGATGCCGAGATTATTTCTTAAAAATGCCTGGATCGGGCCAGTGTATTCCAAGATTCCCACATAGCTATATCCCATCATATACGAAGGGAATGCCAAGGGCAAAATAAGCAACCATTCAAAATAATTACGGCCAGGAAAATCATAAACCGAGACAAACCACGCCATGCTCACCCCGAGAATAAACGTGCCACAGCCCACTCCGCCAAGCAATATCAGGGAATTCGAGAAATAGGAGGGGAGCAAGTTGGTAACAATATGTCCCCAATGCTCTCCCGGACTATGGAAAAGTTCGATGAGGATGGTGAAGATTGGGGTCAATACCAACAACAATATCACAATCGCCCCCGCCGTCCACTTATTCCACCAATAGGTGGTCTTTTTTGCCATTTATAATCTTTCTGTTTTTTAAATCCAAGAATAATGAACTCCTCAACTTTCTCCTAGCCATCACAGACCCGCCTGCCAGACGGCCAGGGACGCAGAGAACGTAGAGAAAAGTCATTAATATTTGAACACTGAACACCACTGCCAACTGCTACTGCATACTGCTACTAACTACCGACTACCGTCTACCGACTACCGTCTACCGACTACCGTCTACCGACTACCGTCTACCTCTACCGTCTACCGTCTACCGTCTACCTCTACCGTCTACCGTCTACCGTCTACCGACTACTGTCTACCGACTACCGTCTACCGACTACCGTCTACCGTCTACCGTCTACCGACTATACTATTTCCACCCCACTTCATCAAAAATCTTCACCGCCTCACTATTTAGCTCTCCCAATTTTATAAGCTCCACATCATCCGCTTTAAAATCGCCCCATTCTTTTAGAATTTTTGCTTTTGAGGCATCTGGGTTGATTGGGTATTCGTAGTTGAGGTTTGCCAGGGTCTGCTGCGCTTCAATTCCTGAAAGGAATTCGATAAGCTTAATGGCATTTTCCTTATGCGGAGCATATTTGGTTACCCCGGCGCCACTGATGTTGATGTGGGTGCCACGGTTATCTTGGTTTGGGAAAATAATCCCGACGGATTCTCCAGCTTTACGCTCCTCTTCATTTTCGTCGTTAAGCATCAAACCAATGTAGTACGTATTTACCACCGCAATATCCCCTTCACCTGAAGCCACCGCTTTCACCTGATCACGATCGCTACCTTTGGGATTTCGGGCGAAATTCGCAACTACCCCGGCAGCCCATTCCTTCGCTTTTTCCTCGCCATCGGCAACAATTATTGAAGCCAATAAGGATTGGTTATAAATGTTTTCCGAAGAACGGATTACGATTTTACCTTTCCACTCCGGATTTGCAAGGTCTTCATAGTTTTTAAGGTTTTCAGGATTTACCCGATCTTTTGAATAGGCGATAATCCGTGCTCTATAAGTCAGTCCAAACCAATTGCCGTCCTTGTCGCGAAACCTATCGGGTACGTTGGTTTCCAATATTTTTGAGCTCACCGGTTGCAACAAATCCTTGGATTGCGCACGGTATAAACGCCCGGCATCCACCGTAATCAAAACGTCTGCCTTGGAATCCTTGCCTTCTGTTTCCAATCGCTGTATCAATTCATCCGCGCTGGCGTTTACGATATTTACCTTAATTCCGGTTTCTTTGGTGAACTGTGCAAAAAGCTCGTCGTCTGCTTTGTAATGACGATGGGTATAAACATTAACCATATCCTCCTTCGACGCATTCCCGCAGGAAATAAAAATACTTGTAACAAAGGCCATCAAGCCGAATTTTAAATACTTGTTCATTGTTGATTTATTTTTAGATTTTCTCGTGTCCTATTTTTATGTTTCTACCCTCTACCCTCTACCGTCTACCGTCTACCAACTACCGTCTATTCTCCGCAAAGGTAATCTTATTTAGACTCAATACAAACAACAGAAAAGGTTTCTTGGGGAAATCAGGTTTTACGGTTTATTTGCCATTCTGCCAGCTATTTCTGCTACTTCATAGTTTGATCTTTCCATATTTAGTGTAGGATTTCTATCTTTAAAAGAAAATATATGCTCTTGTCCCTTCTTTCCTGACTTCCGCACTGGGACACCCAGATTAAAGAAAGTTTTAAATGTTGAACCCACTGCGGGGTTCTGTAGGATGGATGCATTATAACCCCGCACTTCACTACGTTTGTGCGGGGTTATCCATATTAGACCCATTCTGGGTCATTCCACAAAAAATAAAAATAACCGTAACCAATAACCTCGAAGAGGTTTAATATCGATAACCTCGAATACAACCGGAATGAAATGAAGGTTTTATTCGGGGAAAAACGAATCCATCTGTATTTAGAACTCCAGAGGAGTTCAACTTTTTTCAATTCAAATAATCAAAAAATATTCAAGGACACCCAAAATAGAAACTCTATTGGAATAAACAGGCTGATAGCTAATATGTTATAGATTACATCTTCTAAGCACTCAAAAATCTGCGGAAGTCAGGTGCCATTCCGCCAACTATTTCTGCTACTTCATAGTTTGATCTATCCATGTTTAGTGTAGAATTTCTATCTTTAAAAGAAAATATATGCTCTTGTCCCTTCTTTCCTAACTTCCGCACTGGGACACCCAGATTAAAGAAAGTTTTAAATGTTGAACCCACTGCGGGGTTCTGAAGGATGGATGCATTATAACCCCGCACTGCACTACGTTTGTGCGGGGTTATCCATATTAGACCCATACTGGGTCATGCCACAAAAAATAAAAATAACCGTAACCAATAACCTCGAAGAGGTTTAATATCGATAACCTCGAATACAACCGGAATGAAATGAAGGTTTTATTCGGGGAAAAACGAATCCATCTGTATTTAGAACTCCAGAGGAGTTCAACTTTTTTCAATTTAAATAATCAAAAAACATTCTAGGACACCCAAAATAGAAACTCTATTAGAATAAACAGGCTGATAGCTAATATGTTATAGATTACATCTTCCAAGCAATCAAAAATCTGCGGAAGTCAGGTGCCATTCCGCCAACTATTTCTGCTACTTCATAGTTTGATCTATCCATGTTTAGTGTAGAATTTCTATCTTTAAAAGAAAATATATGCTCTTGGCCCTTCTTTCCTGACTTCCGCACTGGGACACCCAGATTAAAGAAAGTTTTAAATGCTGAACCCACTGCGGGGTTCTGTAGGATGGATGCATTTAACCCCGCACTGCACTAAGTTTGTGCGGGGTTATCCATATTAGACCCATTCTGGGACAAAAAATAAAAATAACCGTAACCAATAACCTCGAAGAGGTTTAATATCGATAACCTCGAATACAACCGAAATGAAATGAAGGTTTTATTCGGGGAAAAACGAATCCATCTGTATTTAGAACTCCAAAGGAGTTCAACTTTTTTCAATTCAAATAATAAAAAACATTCACGGACACCCAAAATAGAAACACTATTGGAATAAACAGGCTGATAGCCAATATGTTATAGATTACATCTTCCAAGCACTCAAAAATCTGCGGAAGTCAGGTGCCATTCCGCCAACTATTTCTGCTACTTCATAGTTTGTTCTATCCATGTTTAGTGTAGAATTTCTATCTTTAAAAGAAAATATATGCTCTTGGCCCTTCTTTTACAATCACCATCAGAAACCATAAAACATTCGCTCAATTCATATTATCAGGAATTGCTTTCCGTGCTTCCCCGAATTGCTTTGGGGATTTTGGTTATAATATTAGGAGTCCTGCTCGCCCAACTGCTTACCAATTTCTACAAGCGCAGGTTCCAGCAAAAATCCGAGGATCCATTGATGGCCAAGTTTTTGGCACAGGCCATAAAAATAGTTCTGGTTATAATAACCATCATGTTGGCCCTTAAAGTGGCGGGTTTAAATGGGATTGCCACCGGACTCTTGACCGCGGTGGGCGGTGGCGCCATAATCTTGGGATTTGCCTTTCAGGATATAGGAAAGAACTTTCTGGCCGGGATTATTCTCGCATTCAATAGGCCTTTCAATATTAACGATACGATAAAAATTGATGAAATCTTCGGAAGGGTAAAGGAGTTGAACTTTCGATATTCGCATATCAAAACTTTTGACGGTCGGGATATCTATATTCCAAACAGTGATGTTTTGACCAAGCCTGTGGAAAATTATACCGCCGATGGGTTTTTCAGGGTGGATTTTACCGTGGGAATCGGGTATGAGGACGATATTTCGGCGGCAAAAAAAGTGATACAGGATATACTGGATAGAAACACAGAGATTGTCCGGGATGCAGAACACGAGAATTTTGTTATCGAAGATGAATTGGCAACGAGCACGGTGAATTTAAAAGTATTTTTTTGGGTGGATACCAAGGATTACCGACGGGCTTCCCGGGTGCTGCGCGGACTTATTATCAGGGAAGTGAAAGAAGAGCTCTTCAATAAAGGCTTCAATTTACCTGCGGATATAAAGGAATTGAAGATTTATGGCACCGAAGAGGCCATACCAATAAAATTTAGGAATAGCCCAGAATTTCCGAAAAGCGAAAATGCCTAAGCAAAATTTATAGGACAATTGGACGGATGTTCAAAATCTTGTCTATAAGTTGTTTAAAAAGCTTTTTTTCAGGTCAAGGAGCTTGTAAACCGGAAGGTAATAAGGTTAAAGTGTTCTTTGCAATTATCAGTTTTTTACTGAGGTAATAAGGTTGCTAGTCCTATAATGATTGGGAAATGCACCAAACAATCTTGATGGATTTAATTCCTTAAATAACCCAAAAGAATTGGAAGAGGAATTTTATACGTTTCTAATTCAGCAGATTTATGATGGACAAAAGACTTGCTTTAGTGAACAGACATTAACTGTTTTTATTTATCCTCATTACATTTGGATTTGAACTGCAAATTGTGTTTATGGCCATACAAAATCCTATATAATAAACTATTTAATAAACTTTTTTCAGGTCAAAGAGTTTGTGGATCGGAAGGTAATAAGGTTAAATTGTACTTCGCAATTATCAATCTTTTACTAAGGTAATAAGGTTGCTAGTCCTTTAATGATTGGGAAATGCACCAAACAATCTTTAAAAGTTTTATTTCCTTAGATAAGCCGTAAGATTCGGAAGAGGAATTTCATACGTTTCTAATTCAGCAGATTTATGATGGACAAAAGACGGGCTTTAGTGAACAGACATTAACTATTTTTATTTATCCTTATTGAATTTGGATTTGAACTGCAAATTGTGTTTATGACCATACAAAATACTGTATAATAAACTATTTAATAAACTTTTTTCAGGTCAAGGAGTTTGTGGATCGGAAGGTAATAAGGTTAAATTGTACTTCGCAATTATCAGTTTTTTACTAAAGTAATAAGGTTGCTAGTCCTTTAATGATTGGGAAATGCACCAAACAATCTTTAAAAATTTTATTTCCTTAGATAAGCCATAAGATTCGGAAGAGGAATTTTATACGTTTCTAATTCAGCAGATTTATGATGGACAAAAGACTTGCTTTAGTGAACTGGCATTAACTGTTTTTATTTATCCTTATTGAATTTGGATTTGAACTGCAAATTGTGTTTATGGCCATACAAAATCCTGTATAATAAACTATTCAATAAACTTTTTTCAGGTCAAGGAGTTTGTGGATCGGAAGGTAATAAGGTTAAATTGTTCTTTGCAATTATCAGTTTTTTACTAAAGTAATAAGGTTGCTAGTCCTTTAATGATTGGGAAATGCACCAAACAATCTTTAAAAGTTTTATTTCCTTAGATAAGCCTAAGATTCGTAAGGGGAATTTCATCCGTTTCTAATTCAGCAGATTTATGATGGACAAAAGACTTGCTTCAGTGAACAGACATTAACTGTTTTTATTTATCCTCATTACATTTGGATTTGAACTGCAAATTGTGTTTATGGCCATACAAAATCCTGTATAATAAACTATTTAAGAAACTTTTTTCAGGTCAAGGAGTTTGTGGGTCGGAAGGTAATAAGGTTAAAGTGTTCTTTGCAATTATCAATTTTTTACTAAGGTAATAAGGTAGACAGTCTTTTAATGATTGGGAAAGGCACCAAACAAACTTGATGGATTTATTTCCTTAGGTAAGCCATAAGATTCGGAAGATGAATTTCATCCGTTTCTAATTCAGCAGATTTATGGACAAAAGACTTGCTTCAGTGAACAGACATTAACTGTTTTTATTTATCCTCATTACATTTGGATTTGAACTGCAAATTGTGTTTATGGACATTCAAAATCCTGTATACTAAACTATTTAATAAACTTTTTCAGGTCAAAGAGTTTGTGGATCGGAAGGTAATAAGGTTAAATTGTTCTTTGCAATTATCAGTTTTAATAAGGTTGCTAGTCTTTTAATGATTGGGAAAAGCGCAAAACAATCTTGATAAATTTATTTCCTTCAAAGAGGGATTTTATTCGGAGGAAAATTGAATTTGTGATGGATTCAAATGACCTTATTATATCCATAACTATTACAGGTAAATTCGGGTTTAACCTAATTACCTCAGTAATTGAGCCTAATAAATTTTGGCTCAACCTTATTACCTTAGTAATCAAAACCAAGCAACTTCTTTTCAGACCTTATTACCTTCGTAATCAGTATAGAAACTTCCAACTAAACCATGTCGCAATTCCCCTACATTCATAATTCACAATTCTTCCAGAGAAATATCGAGATCATATTTCTTCAATAATCCCGGAATGCCAGGAAGAGAGAACTTCGCTTTTTTGATTCGATTGATTTCTGGGTCCAACGAATAATTGTGGGAAGTTCGAAAGTCGGCTCTTTCAAGGTTTGTATTACTGAATATGGCTCCCGAAAGGTCACAATTCTCGAAAACGGCATTTGTCAAATCGCATTCCGCGAAATCGACTTCCTGCAATTGAGAATCTTTAAACCTTATCTTTTTAAGCTTTAGTTTGTAGAAAGAAGCGTGGTTTAAAATGCAATTGTCAAAACTGAAGGTAATTCCGAAATCGTTGCAGGTATCAAATCGTAGGCCCAACATTTTACAGTCGGTGAATTTCACATCTCTAAAGGCTGTTCCGGCGATAATCGTCAGACTTAAATTACAACCAATGAATTCACAATCCGTAAAAATATAATTGGAAATATTACAATTTGAAAAATCACAATCCAAAAACACACAGTTGTCATATTCCCCTCGTGCCAAGGAATGTTTGGTGAAGTTTATTTTATTAAAAGTTTCGTCTTCTATATATGCTTGATCCATTGTGTAGTTTGTTTAAATCGAAAGAGGCTATCTTCAGGATGCTTATTCGAGAATGATCATTTGGCAAATATAGTGATGAAGAGGAAGCACATTTGAATAAAACTTAGTTGTTTCTTTACTTCGAGTTTAATTGAATTGTCTAAATGCTCCGAAAGAGCCTAAATGCTACAATTTATGGAAAGTGTTAGAGCATTCTTCAACCTTTTTTCAATATATTTGTCTTTCAGGCTGATAGGGAATAAAATTCTTTATATGAAAAAACTACTTACTCTTTTTCTGTTTCTTTCCTTCGCCATTCTTCCCAGTTTTGCTCCGGCTTCCATTGTGCCGCCCCTTGTTTCCACACATCCCGTAAATGAGGTTGTATATATAACCAAGTCGGGAACCAAATACCATCGTGGAACCTGCCATTACTTGAAAAAGAGCAAGATCAAAACGACCAAATCGGAAGCTAAATCTTCGGGTTATTCACCTTGTAGCGTTTGTAAGCCCTAATTTCTTCTTTTAAATTTTTAAGAAATTTGATAAATATTTTTTTTCAGAATAGTTACCTTCGAAAAACTAATTCCCAATTCCGTCATTATGAAGCATTCCCTTCTATGGTCCGTGCTGTTTTGTTTGATTTTCTTTTCGGCAAAATCACAATATGATCCTTCAAAAATCTTTGTTCCCGATTTCTATAAACACAAAGGCGATAGCTTCCGAAGTGCCAGTGGAAAACCCAGTGCCGACTATTGGCAAAATGAGGCCGATTATAATATAAAAGTCGCTTTTGATGTGGAGACACGGCTTTTGCACGGAGATGTAACGATTGATTATACCAACAACAGTCCCGATGAACTGCACGCTCTCTGGTTGCAAATGGACCAGAATACAGCCAAAGCTGAAGCTCGTGGAAATGCAATGAGAAATCCGAACCTAAAGCCGGATGATTCCAAAGGTTATACGATCAATAAAATTATACTTACAAAGGACGGGCAGTCGCGTGAAATACCTTTTATAGTGGATGGAACAAGGATGCAGATTCGATTGGAAAACGTTGTAAAGCCAAAGGAGAAAATTCAATTGATGATTGATTATTCATACGTGCTCCAACCCAGAGGTGGCGGCGGCCGTTCGGGATATATGGATGATGAAAATGGTCGGATTTTCGAATTTTCGTATTGGTATCCACGGATGTGTGTTTATGATGATTACTACGGTTGGAACACCCTTCCTTTTATTGGTGGCGGTGAAATGTACCTGGATTATGGAACTATTGATTACCAAATCACCGTTCCTGCAGACCAGATTGTAGTGGGTTCCGGAATCTTGGTCAATGAAAGGGAAATTTTAAACAATAGAACTCTGGACCGACTCGAAAAGGCCAAAAAATCTGATGAAATAGTTTTTATACGAAGTGAAAAGGAGTTGAAAAATCCCGTTACTAAAAATAGTTCTGGAAATGTAACCTGGCATTTCAAAATGGAGAATACACGTGATGTGGCCTGGGCAATGTCTGCCGATTATATTTGGGATGCTGCCAAAATAAATCTTCCCAGTGGGAAAACTGCATTGGCTCAATCTGTTTATCCGGTTGCTTCCACCGAAAACAAAAGAGCTTGGGCAAGATCCACGGAAATGTTGAAAGCATCCATTGAGGATTATTCCAAACGATGGTTTGAATATCCTTATGAAGTAGCCTCCAGTGTCGCTGGATCGGTAGGAGGGATGGAATTTCCCGGATTGGCATTTAATTATTGGGATGTGGAACCGTATATGATGTTTTTATTGGCTTCCCACGAAATAGGCCACACTTGGTTCCCAATGATAGTTGGCTCGGATGAAAGACGCAATCCATTTATGGATGAAGGTTTCAACACTTTTATGAATGTCTATGCACAAGCCGATTTCAATAATGGCGAATTGGCTCCAAAACGCGATGGGGAATATGCTCCGAACGGCGGAAACCCTGCCGATGAAATTATTCAAGTAATTGAAGATGCCAAAAACGGTCCTACGTTAATGACGCCTGCCGACGACCAGAATTATAAATTTGTCCATCCCTTGGCTTATTTTAAATCCGCTTTTGGTTTGGTACTGCTTCGCGAAGTGATTTTGGGACACGATAAATTCGATTATGCTTTTAGACAGTACATCAAAAATTGGGCATACAAACACCCAAGACCGGAGGACTTTTTCAGAAGCATGGACAACGGCTCGGGAGAGGACTTGACCTGGTTTTGGCAAGGCTGGTACCACAACAATTGGCAACTTGATCAAGCTATTACCAAAGTAACATACACAGAAAACAAGGAATCCAATGGCGCCGATGTTACGGTAACAAATAACCAGCAAATGGTAATGCCAATTTTGGTAACCATAGAAGAAACCAATGGCAAAACCCATAACTTCACTGTTCCCGTAGATATTTGGAAATATGGAAAAGATGCCACTTTCCACGTAAATACAACTTCCAAGCTAAAGCAAATCGTCCTGGATGCCGATCATCAACTGCCGGATATTGATCGGGGTAATAATGAGTGGAAGGGGTAATTCAACTGAAATCAGTGATTAGCAAGAATGCTCTATTTTTTCTCCCAGCCATAAAAGAAGGGAGAATTTTTCCTCTCTTTAGTCCCCATAGCTTTCGGGAGAGGCAAGAAAAATTAAATTTGCCTTATTGCAATTTCTTATCTTCTGGATTCATTAGCTCTGAATCATTCAACCCACTATGTCTTTTCCCATAAATAAAATAAATGACCAATCCCACGGTCATCCAGATAACAAACCGCAACCAGGTTATCAGGGGAAGGGAAAGCATCAAATAACTACAAATAAGAATTGCTCCCGAACAGACAAATTTATAAGCGGGAACCTTAAATTTACGGGTTCTTTCCGGTTGTTGTACTCTCAGTATCCACACCCCGATTGCCACGAGTACAAAAGCAAAGAGGGTTCCGATATTGGTAAGCTCCGCCACAGCTCCTATATCCATAAAAGCAGCTAAAAATCCTACCAATAATCCTACGGCTATGGTGGAATAAACGGGCGTTTTGAACCTTCTATGGACCAAACTGAATTTTTTCGGCAATAAGCCATCGCGGCTCATGGAATAGAATATACGGATTTGACCCAACTGCATAACCAACAAAACGGTGGGCATCGTTAGTGTAATTCCCAGGGAAATAAGGAAAGCCACCTTATTTTCCCCCACCGCGTCCAGAGCTGCGGAAACGGGACGCTCGTTGGCAAGAACGCTTAAAGGCACCATTCCCGTCAATACTGCGGAAACAGCAATATACAGGACGGTACAAACTATTAATGCCGCTATCATTCCGATGGGCAGATCGCGTTGGGGGTTTTTGGTTTCTTCGGCAGTGGTGCTTACGGCATCAAAGCCGATATAAGCAAAAAACACCAGGGCGGCACCCGTCATAATACCGTTCCAGCCGTTTGGTGCAAAGTTTTGCCAGTGTTCTCCGGGATCAAAATGTGGAAATCCAAAATATAGGAACAATCCCACCAAGCCCAATTTAATCAATACTAAAAAGGAATTTGTTCTTGCGGATTCCTTAATCCCTATTACCAACATTACGGTAATCACAAAAGTGATGATGAATGCGGGTAAATTCATCAATGAAACAACGTGTGGCAGCGTTTCCCAAGTATTGCCAATCTGTGTTTTCAGAGCTGCCGTCAAGGGTTGCCATTCTCCATCTAAAAGTACCAGTTCTGTTCCGGTGGAGGCTGATAAAATACCTGGAAGGTGAAGCCCCAGTCCGTTCAGGAAATTTTTAAAATAACCCGCCCATCCAATGGCTACGGCCACATTGCCAATAGCATATTCCAAAATAAGGTCCCAGCCTATGATCCAGGCAACAATTTCGCCGAAGGAAGCATAGGCATAAGTATATGCACTTCCGGAAATGGGAATCATGGAGGCAAATTCGGCATAGCATAACGCCGCAAAACCACAGGCCACTCCTGTAATAATAAAACTAATGGTTATGGCAGGACCTGCGCCAAGGGCATCCGGCGTTCCCGCTGCGGCTTCCCCGGTAAGTACAAAAATACCCGTTCCAACAATCGCTCCAATCCCCAACATGGTTAGGTCGAAAGCTGTCAATGTTCTTTTAAGAGAGGATGTTTCGGCGTCTTTGGTAAGTTGTGCTGCGGATTTTCTGCGGAAAAGTGACGAATAATCTTTCATTCACCATTAAAGTAAGTTTGTACTCCGTTCAGATCAAAAATCTTACTCTAAATTAATTCATTTTTAGGGATGTGGATTATTTTGATGGAATTATTTTTAAAGTTTTTTCAATCTGAAAAACACGAAAAAAACGATTGCTGGTTTAAGAAAGATGTAGGATCCTTAAAAGCGATGACGACAAAAATCAAGATACTTCAACTCTATTATCTCTTTGTCAAAACTATCCGATTATAGCTTTGAACGTTTTGCATTATGGAAAACGGCATAAGTAATCCGGCAATTGTATTCTTGATCAGGTTTTTGGGCAAGAGGGCCAAAATGAATTTTGATAAAAAGTAGTTTTTGAAATACTTTCTTGCCAACCGGTGAAATCGTTTCAAGTTGGGCATTATGGCCAATGAGATATCATCGTTTAAGGTCGTTTCAAATCCCAGGGATTCCGCAATTTTTAGCCATTCCTTGATGTTGTGGCCGGTGTTGACTGCCATCGTTTTTTCAATGAGCAATGCGGACTTTTTTTGAATGGATGTTGCGGCCTCATAAGTGGCGGTTCGAAAACCTTCATACAGGATGAATTTTCCTCCCGTTTTCAAAACCCTATGGACTTCCCCCAGCACGGTCTTTGGGTCATCGGAATGGCACACGCTTTCAAGTTCAAATACAATATCAAATGTATTGTCATCAAACTCCAGACTGTGGAAATCGCCATATAAAAAATTTAGATTAGTTAGATTTTCGGACCTCTTTTGTGCATACGATAAATGCTTGTCGGAAATGTCAATTCCGAAATAAGTTGATCCTGGATTGGAACTCGCCAAATAAGACGAATTAAATCCCTTGCCACAACCAAGTTCCAGAATTTTGAAATTGGGCTTTTGGTGCGTTTCTATTTCTTTCACCTGTTGATAATACCCGTTTTCATTAAAGATACCATCGTAGTTGATGGCCATATGGACCGATCCCATCTTTAGAATGGACCAGGTTGTAGCCCAGATTGCTGTCCCGATAATATTTTTGGATTTTCGACTTCCCGATGTCCTCCTTGATTATTGAATCGGTATTAAAAACCCGCTCGATTTTGTTTAGATATTCTTGAAGGATTTCTTCACTTCTGAAGTAGTTATTATCCATAATAGGCGGGATAGATTAAATTGAACTAATTTTCTGGAGAAGAATTTAAGAAAGTTAAAGGGTTTAAAAACAAGACCTGAATGAGATTTTAATTTTTATGGATAGTCGACTTCGCTTTTGAGTTCTTGTCAATTTCCACAACAAGAATAATAAAACCAGTAAAACCAGCAAAAATTGCGATGCTCAGTAAAGCTGCCCACAATAGGTTATTTGGATATACCGCCAAACCTTCCGGCATGGTAACCCTGGATTTTTCTCCAGAATCTATTAACGTCTCCCGAAGTTTCATCAAGACATTTGTTTTTTCTAAAGCACTATCTGGTTTGAGATTCTGGAGCTCATTTTGACTTGCTTTAAGATTCTCATACCAAAATCCAATATCCTCATCCGGGGTCTTCCATAAGATTGAAGTATAGCCCGAGGTAAGGTTGTTAGCTTCCAGGTAGTTAATAGATTTTGTCAATTCTCCATTTGCAAGATCTATACTATTGGCATCGGCTGCTCTTTTTAAAAAGCCGGTGACATTTTGTTTTAAGATCACACCTTTGTAGATTCGAATTCCGAAAATTGTCACTGATATCAAGATCAATGCAATGATTAATATATTTTTCATTTGGTTTTGTTTTAGTTGACTATGTGGTTCCTACCCGTGACCAAAATAAGAATTTAAACTATACAAATTCCTGAACCTTAAAGTCCCTTCTTCGCTTTAAAGGAATTTTTGTAATTTGAAACGGGGTAGTTGTTAGTCGGTAGACGGTATACGGTAGACGTTAGTCGGTAGAAGTTGTTATGCCGAGTTCTAGAACTTTTACCGAATCAAGTCTTCAAAAGGAATAATCGTATTAAAGCCTTTTTTTCTGAAATATTCCATATCCGAAATAGTGCCCGTCACCAGTACAAAATCTCCACCCCACGCACCAAGACTTTTGATGGTTTTGGGATAATCCTTAAACAGTGCGGCTTTGATAGTTGGAAGTTTTATTGTTTCAGAAATTATTGTTTCGTGACAATCCATCAATTTTTCAAAATCCAAAAGTGAAGTGCTTCTTAAAATTTGATTGCTAATAATAGAGATTTGTTGGATTATCTCTTCGGAAACATTAGAATTTTTATAATGTGCAATTCCTTGTTTGCTATCCTGTTTTTGATTTAGATATACGAAAAACAAGGATTCTTTAAAATCCCAAGGCAAGCGGACTTCTTTGAAGCGAGGATTGCCTTCTTTTATTTCGTATAAAATAGGAAAATCGTTCTGAGCGACTGCTATATCGTATCCGCTACCGCCAAAACTTATGTCGAGTAGGGTGAAGGCATCCACTTTTGCCCATTGTGCAATGTTGTTTATTAGGGTTGAAGAAGTGCCCAGACCCCAATTCCGAGGAAAATCGAGTTTTGTTTGTACCTGAATTCCATTGATATCAACAAGAAAACTGGGATTTAGCTTTCCGGCTTCGCGAAGGATTTTTGAAAGTGTTTTTGAATATTTATTCTCTGGGTTTGCAGTTTTAAAGTTCTCCAAATCGAAAGTTTCTTCGAACCATACCACTCCATCTTCATCGATGCTGCTCCACCGGATACCTTCTTTTTCCGAAAATTCAATTTCTAAAGACTGTCCGTATTTTGTGGGAATGGCGAGTGCTGTTGCACCATCGAGCACTACGTATTCCCCGGTGAGCAGTAATTTTCCGTTGCTATGAAAGGTTTTTTTCAAAAAAATAATTAAATTTGGTATATTATTTAAACGAAATAGGATTAATAAATGATAGCCTTAGTTAAAGAATACAATCATTATATTGAAACTTTGCCAAAGTTAATCGAAAATTCGGACTATAAATTGGATTTTTTCGTGAAAAGGTTGAGCATCAGTAAACCTACCATGTATCGAAAGTTGAGAGAAAATGCGTTTACGAGTGAAGAGGTTGAAATCCTTACCGCTTTATTGTTTCCCAAGGAGACTTATGAAAACGAGATGCTAGCGGGAATTGAACAAGGAAGACAGGATTATAAAGATGGAAAAACTAAAACGAGCAAGGAGGTTCAGGATAAAATTCAAAAAAAATATGATCTATAGCCAATATGGCTTCTTATAATTGTTCCAGAAATCTATTATAACTATGTGCTTTCCGTGGATTTCGTAGAATAAGTAAATCTGTTTAACTACTAATAACTTATATAACATTAGGTCTTCATCAAATCTTCCCAAATGAGGGTTTTCCAACAATAGTTTTTCCGCTTCTTCAGTTTTTTCAATAAACCCTTTCGCCACTTCAACAGACCATTCATTTAATAGATAATGAATGTTGTTGTCATAACTGAAATACGCTCTATCTGACCATATAATTTCCATAGAAGATTATGAATTGAAAAGTGCAAATAAAGACGTAATATTTTTTAAATTTCGTCAATCGTCAATCGTCAATCGTCTAACCCCTAACCTTCTCCAAAAACTCCACCACCGCACTATGCGAAACGGTATTCGTAATAAAATACACCATCGCTTTTTCCTTTTTCCTCTTTTGTAGCTTTCAATTGATTGAGCATATTCATCAAGTGCATTTTCATATGTCCTTTTTGAATTCCTGTAGTTACCAAGGATCGGATGGCGGCAAAATTTTGTGCCAGTCCGGCTACGGCCATGATTTGCATTAACTGTTTTGCATCGGGCTTTTGGAGAATCTCAAAAGCTAGTTTTGTCAACGGGTGAAGGGAGGTCAAGCCGCCGATGGTTCCGATAGCTAACGGCAATTCGATCCAGAATGTGAAAATATCGTCTTCTATTTTTGCGTGTGTCAGGCTTCCGTAATAGCTATTTCTTGCGGCATAAGCATGCACGCCAGCTTCTACAGCGCGGAAATCATTTCCCGTTGCCAAAACCACAGCATCCACACCGTTCATTATTCCCTTGTTATTGGTAACGGCGCGACGGGTTTCGGTTTTTGCGATTTCTATGGCCCGGATAAATTTTTCCGCAAACTGTTTTCCATCGTGATGTTTTGTAGTTAAATCCTCTACTTTACAGCTTACCTCTGCGCGCACCAAACATTCGGGCACATAGTTGGAAAGAATACTCATTACCACTTCGGGAAAGACATCTGTGTTTTGAAAGGCTTCAAAGCCTTTGGCTTCCTTCTCAAAGGTTTGTGCCATTTGCTCTAAACAGCTATTGATGAAGTTTGCGCCCATAGCATCCAAGGTCTCAAAAGTGGCATGGATGTAGAAATATCCTTCCAAGATATGCGATTTATCAACTAAAGAAAGCTCTAAAAGTCCGCCGCCACGGGATTGCATGTTTTTTTTCTAAAGATTGGATACTACTGCGAAGTTTAGGACTTACGACCTCAAAGAATTCTTCCATATCTTTTTCACTGCCATAGAAGTTAAAATGGATCTGTCCATTTTTTGTAGTGGAAATCACTTCCGCTTTAAATCCACCCCGATCCATCCAGAATTTGGCGGCGTTGCTCGCGGCGGCCACCACTGAACTTTCCTCGGTAACCATGGGCAATGCATATATCTCTCCGTTTATCAGGAAATTGGGCGCCAGACCAAATGGTAAATAATAATTGGAAAGGGTGTTTTCAACAAAATCATCGTGGAGTTGCTGCAAATTGGCATCTTCATTCCAGTATTTTTCTAGAATATGAATGGAATCCGGACTTTTTTGCAGATAGTTTGCTACAAGCCATTCGATTTTTTGAGTCTTTGATTTTTTGGAAAATCCAGAAACAGCTAGTTTCATGCAAGTGATTAAAAATGAATTGCAAATATAGGATTTCAACTGCGTATCTTGGAATTCCTTTGCAAAAAGAAAAAGACGATTGAAACCCAATATGAGTATTCAATCGCCTTTTTTGGAGGTTTAATACTAAAGTTTCAAAAAAGGATCAGTTTTTAAAAATGACCATTTCAATTTAAACTTTCCTTAGGCCTCCTTTTTCTGTGCATCCTTTACGGGGGTCGGGCGCACATTGAATTTTTTTCTTTTTGGTCTCAGTTTCCCATGACTACCAATACTTATTTTTCCCCGCTTTGTTTTCTTATCTCCTTTTCCCATTATTTTTTATTTTGTTGTTTCTTGATGGTCTTTTCATCAATATCAAATTTGTTTGTTTTTTGATTCACATTCCCCGTTGGATTTGTGGGGTTTTTTTGTTCTGTTTTTCTTTCAAACTTCCTTTCCATAACTTCTTCTTTTCTGGTTAAAATTCTAAAGCCTAAATTAATCAAAGCAAACAAGAATCGCTATTAAACTCTTGCCAAATTATGGTTAAAGCTGGGGAAATCGAAATCGAAAACGAAAACGAAATCGAAACTCCATCTTGAATTCTGCGATTGTTTTTCGAAGTTTGGATTTTGGATCCTGCCTGCCAGAGGCCTGCCTGCCAGAGGCACGACAGGCAGGCACGACAGGCAGGTACGACATGGCAGGTTTGGATTTTGGATTTTGACCCTTCATTCCCTCACCCAATTCCTAATTATCTGTTTTCCCTTCGGAGTAAGAACACTTTCGGGATGGAATTGCACTGCGCAGATATCGTATATTTTATGGCGAAAGGACATGATTTGACCCTTCTCATCAATTGAGGTAATTTCCAAAACATCGGGAAACTCTTCTCTTGAAACGATCCAACTATGATATCTTCCAATTTCTATTTCCTTTCCCAGACCTTTGAAAAGAGTTTCATTCTCCGACAGGATTATTGCTTTCGTGGATACTCCATGGAAAACCTGATCTAAGTTTTCCAGTTTTCCGCCAAAAACTTCCGCTATGGCTTGATGTCCCAAACAAACCCCGAAAATGGGTTTTGTATCCGCATAACGCCGAATTATTTTCTTCAATTGTCCCGCCTCGTCCGGAATTCCAGGTCCTGGGGAAAGAAGGATTTTGTCGAAAACCATTCCATCTTCTAAAGAAAATTCATCGTTTCGTTTTACGGTTACTTCACCATCTAGCTCTTCTAAATAATGAACCAAATTATAAACGAAACTGTCGTAATTGTCGATGACAAGGATTTTTGTTTGCTTGGACTTTTTGTCTGACATCCGTTAATCTAATGAGATGAATGTTATTTTAAAATCTACAGGGGCCACTATGCTTCTTTATTCCAAAGATCAAATATAATTCCTATTTAGGCTTTACAGGGCATTTTCAAATAATTTCGAAATTACTTTTCAAGCATCTCTACTTCGTAATGATTCCTTATTTTTGCATTCTTAATAATATTTATTCGAATGGCAGATTTAACCCAACAACAGTGGTGCGAAAAACTTGAAAGTGATAACAACGCCGTAATACTTGATGTGCGAACACCCCTAGAAGTAGAGGAAGGTATTATTCCCGGCGCAATTGTAATGGATATTCAAAATACATCAGAATTCTATGCGAAAGCGCAAAAGCTCGATGCTTCCAAAAATTATTATATCTATTGTCGTTCCGGGGGGAGAAGCGGACAGGCCTGCGCACTGTTCAATGCCTTGGGAATTAAAAACGCATACAACTTGATTGGAGGAATAATGGCCTGGAAGGGTGAACTTATAAAGTAAGGAATATGTTTAAAAGAAATTTAATATCATTCATAGCGCTAGTGTTTTTGGTTTTTTTCACTGCTTGTAAAGACACGAGTTCTGATATAAAGGTCATTACCCCGCAGGAAGTAAAGGAAGCCGTCTATGATAATGGTTCACATCAATTAATAGATGTCCGTACCCTTGAGGAGTTCAAGGAGGGACACCTAAAAAATGCACAGAATATTTGTGTTACCGATGATGACTTTGTCGAGAATATTCAAAAACTGGATAAAGACAAGCCTGTCTATCTCTATTGTAGAAGTGGAAAAAGGAGTGCCCGTGCCGCCGCAATATTGAAAGATTTAGGTTTTAAGGAGATTTACGATATGGATGGAGGCTATCTAAATTGGGAAAGCCAAAGGTTTGAGACTGAAAATTAAAAATTTCCTAAAATCCTTAACCATTTTTCTATATTCTGGTTAAATTTTAGCTAAACACGCTATACTATTCGTCCAACAGGTTTTTCTCGACGTAACTTAGCTTCCAAAATAAAAGGTTATGGAAGGTGGTGACGAGAGGATATTGAGGGAAATTGAATTGCTTATTAAGGATAGTTGTGATTTTCGTATTGAGCCCAATGAGGAGTTTCAAAAGTTTCATAAATCTTTTTTGAAATTTTCTTTTGGCGTATTGGATGTAGAAATAAATTATGAAACCAAGACAATTTCAACTTGGAATTCAAAACCACTAACGAGTTCTACCATAGATTTGCGAAATTTCGGCGATGCCTTGCTCGAAAAGCTAAATTATGTCGATTTGGAAGCAACTCTTTTAGGCTGTGTAGAACCTGGAATTTTTAATGAGCGATTCTACAAACACCTGTTGTATGATCTTGATAGGCTTCCTGATGGCGACGGAATGAAGATCGCCTGAATTCATTTTACCTCGATATTTCTCTAATCATTCATTTTTTATTTCTAAAAATAAATAATTAACCATTCGGAAAATCCGCCGAAGGTCCGTAGCTACCTGGCACTGGAATATTCAACAAACGATAATAAACGCCAAGCTGCGCCCTGTGATGGGTTATTTGGTTAAGACCGTGTCTGATGGCACCATACTTGGTCCATTCCATTAATTTTTGTCCGTTCATCTGTATACTCCAGTTTGGTTTTAAATCCTCTTCCTTCGCATTTTCCAGAGCACTTATTCCCTTTTTGTATTGTTTTTCAAGAAAATCCTTTAAGTCTTCCTTGTTATGCGTCTTTTGTGGGGAATAACCTGAGGAAAAATCTAGAAAATCGGTATTTAATATTAATCCTGGCCAACCAAAAATATCGACAATATGGTTTGCCAAAGGCATAAGTTTCATGCTTTTTTCGTGCGGTGCATAATCATTTTTGTCCTTTGGGAAGTAATTTAAAAATTCTTTTGTGGTCTGGTATTCTTCGGTAAGCTCATCTTTCAAATTCTTTAGTGTATCCATAATCTTATTGTTTTAGAATGAACAAAAACAGCCTATATTTGAATCGAAATTTTATTGAAGAAATAAATTATTTTCCGAAGACGGAATCCTATTCTCTGAAACTAATTTACCCAATTAAAATGGCTTTTTCAACATAAAATTCTATTAAATTTGCAATCCTTAAATTAATCCAATTGGCCCAAATTACAGATACTATCTTAATGATTCGCCCAGTGGCGTTCAGGATGAACGAACAGACGGCGGTGAACAATTACTTCCAGGAAGATCTGGATTTAAAGAATGCCGAGATCAACAAAAAGGCCCAAGCCGAGTTCGACACCTTTGTAGAAAAACTCCGGGCAGTGGGGGTTAATGTAATTGTTGAAAATGACGATCTTCGAATGGATACCCCAGATTCTATCTTTCCAAACAATTGGATCAGTTTTCATGAAAATGGAGATATAGCACTTTATCCGATGTTTGCCGAAAACCGACGAAGAGAGCGTCGCGAGGAAGTATTGATTCGCTTGGAGGAAGAAGGTTTTATAATTAAGGATGTTTACGATTACACATCGGCTGAAGATGACGGTTTCTTTTTGGAAGGTACCGGAAGTATTTTGATGGACCGGGTTAATCGGAAAGCCTATTGTGCTCTTTCCGCCAGAGCGGATGAAGAGTTGTTGATCGAGTTTTGTGAGGATTTTGAATATTCCCCGGTCATTTTTATTGCAAATCAAACCGTTGATGGCAAACGATTGCCTATTTATCATACCAATGTTATGATGTGCTTGGCAGAGGAATTCTGCGTAATTTGTTTGGACACCATCGATGACGCTGCCGAAAAGAAAAATGTGGTTCAAAATCTAAAAAAGGACGGAAAGACAATAATTGCAATTACCGAAGCTCAAATGCACCATTTTGCGGGTAATATGCTTCAAGTGCAGGGAAAGGATAAAAAATACTTGGTAATGAGCACGGACGCCCACAATAGTTTGACCAAAGAACAGATTAGGATTATTGAACAATCTAGCGAAATCCTCAGCAGTGATCTTACAACCATCGAAACTTGTGGAGGTGGAAGTGCACGCTGCATGATGGCCGAAGTTTTTCTTCCGAAAGAGGAGGGAAGGAGTTAAGAGTTATGAGTTATGAGTTAAGAGTTAAGAGTTATGAGTTATGAGTTATGAGTTAAGAGTTATAAGTTAAGAGTTATAGATTATGAAACCAGAGCGAGTTTCTACCGTCTACCAACTACCGACTACCGACTACCGACTACCGACTACGGACTACCGTCTACCGTCTACCGACTACCGTCTAATTCTACCGACTCCCCAAAAGCACCTTCTCTGTTTTTGAGATATTCCGGATCATCCCGTCAAAGATAAAATAATGAAATGGCAGCATGGCATACCAATACAATCTGCCCCAAATTCCTTTTGGTCTAAAGGTTGCCGTTTGTATAAATTCATTTTTGTCATTAATACGGAATTCCAACCAAGCCTCGCCGGGAAGTTTCATTTCGGCAAATAATAGCAAGCGCTTATTTTCTTTATCGGCATAAAGCACCCGCCAAAAATCCAAGGCATCGCCCGTGTGGATTTTGTGGGGATCCGTACGGCCACGACGGAGGCCAACACCGCCGACAAGCCTGTCCATAAATCCTCGTATTTGCCACAACCTATTGCCATAATACCAGCCGTTGGTTCCGCCAATAGCCCAGATATTGTCCAAAACTTTTTCAGGATTGTCTATTTTCACTACTTTTCGATCCTTTAAACAACCGAATGTCGGTACCTGGATGTATTCTTTCAAATTCGTTATCCGGCCGGCCACCAAGGAATCCTTCCAGCTAGAAACCACAAGATTTTGTTCAATTTTGATAAATGCTTTCTTAATAGCTTCTTCGTACGTAATGGGTTGGATATTTAATATTTTTTGAAGCTTATTGTCTTTGGCCACCACTTCCATTTTCATACTATCTACTAGATTAACGGCAAGTTTATAGGAAGTTGAGGTTACAAAATACAGCCAGTAAGAGGATAATCGCGGCGACATTATTGGAACTGGGATAATCCAGAGTTTTAAACCTCTTATCTTGGAATATTTGTATAACATTTCTTTATAGGTCAAAACATCAGGTCCCCCAATGTCAAAGGACTGGCCAAAACATTTTTCGTTATTTAAAACTCCATAAAGAAATGCAATCACATCTCGAATGGCAATGGGTTGGATTTTGGTCTTTAGCCATTTCGGCGCAATCATTATGGGAAGTTTCTCACATAGATCCCTAATTATTTCAAATGAGGAACTTCCACTTCCCACTACTATACCAGCCCGAAGCACAGTAAGGTGATATTTTCCTTTATATAAAATATCCTCTACCTTTTTCCTGGAAGAAAGATGTTTGGAAAGTTGCTCCTGATTTACAATCCCGCTTAAATAGATAACCTGCTTAACAGAGGTTCCCGCCATATATTTATTGAAATTTTCGGCAGAACGGGCCTCCATTTCATCAAAATCCGTGGTGGAACTGCTCATCGAGTGTATCAAATAATACGCGGCATCAATATCTTTTGGGAATGATTCAATGTTTATTTCTTCAGCAAAATCCACTTCGATAACCGATACTTTACTAGTGGTTTCGGGATCTAACGGAAGTCTGGTTTTGTCACGGACGGCGCAGACCACTTCATGGCCATTTTCTAAAAGTTCAGGTAACAATCTCATGCCAATATATCCATTGGCTCCAGTAAGTAGAATTTTCAAGCGTTAGATTTTGTCTAAAGATAATCCATTCAGGTTAAACGAAAGTTAAAAAGCCGTTAAGGATTGTCATTTTGTACTTTCTAAAGGCTTATCTTTAAACCTGAACCTAAAACCAAATTATTATGAAAATCTTGAAATTAGTCCTTATGATTATTGGAGTTGTATTGGTCATTATTGGCTTGTACAATGCTTTTGTTCCTCAAGAAGTTGTGAGTATTGGCCCACTGGAAGTCAATGCGAAAGAAGGGCTTTCAAATCAAACTTTGGCAATGATCGGCCTCGGAGTTCTCGCTCTAGTAGCTGGAGTATTGATAAAAAATAAACGTTGATTTTATTGAGAAATCTTTAAATATCTTCAATCCTGCGATTGTCGGCTTGGCCTTTGGCTTGAAGTAATTTCTTCATAAATTTATGGATATCATTGTCGTCTGAATGAGCTTGGATCTTTACAAAATATGTATCCATATAAATTGAATACTCCTCTGGTTTTCCTTTGTAAAGCACCAATTTATAGTAGGGAATAATCAGCGCATACGAATCAAGACCGCTACGGAATCCTACAATTATTCCTTTGGGTCGCATTTCGATATTGCATACATTTCTATTGTTATCCAGATTCATCAAATTACTGATCTGGAGACTTGCATCTGTCATTATCAGCTTGGGCGAGCCAATTCCACCCATCTTGAGACGTTCTTTCAATGTGAAAGGTTTTCCGAGTTGGGTATCTATTTTTCGAGTGTTTTCGCTATCTGAATAGGAAACGTGAAGTAGCATTTTTTACCATAAAGATAAAGATTTCCAAACTTCCCCAAATTTAAAAACGTGTATCTTTGCCTTCGATCTCCGAAGCTTTAGCGAAGGACATCCTGTTTAAAATGAATAATATCCTTTGTGCATTTTGAACAGATTTTGACGATATTACCCAAACCCTAAAGGGATTATCGCCAAAATCTTCATTTCATCCTTTAGGAATGAGGTAAATAAATGAAGATTTTGTTCATTTTAGTTTAATTAGGGTCAATAGGCACAAAGGGTAAACAATGATTAATAGTTATTTACACGAACAATTTCTTTTTAAATAATCGCATATCCAAATGAATCTTCACCAAAAATTAGAATCTGAAATAAAGAAGGCAGTTTCAAAAATTTACAACGCCAATTTGGAAACTGTCGAGCTACAGCCCACTCGTAAAGATTTCGAGGGAGATATTACCGCCGTGGTTTTTCCCATGCTTCGCATAGTTAAAGGTAATCCCGCTCAGATTGGGGAAGCCATCGGTAATTATTTGTTGGAAAATGTTTCGGAAGTAGAGAAATTTAACGTGGTTCAGGGATTTTTGAATATTGTTTTGAGCGATTCCTATTATTTGGATTTTTTCAATTCTGTAGAAGATTTTTCAACTTTTGGTCATGTACCACAAGGAAATGAGGCTCTAATGGTTGAATATTCTTCGCCCAATACAAACAAACCTCTTCACTTAGGGCACGTCCGAAATGTATTGCTTGGATATTCCGTTTCTGAAATTGAAAAAGCTGCGGGGAAAAAAGTTTATAAAACCCAGATTATTAACGATAGGGGAATTCATATCTGTAAGAGTATGCTCGCCTGGGAAAGATTTGGAAATGGTGAAACGCCCGATTCCACCGGTCTTAAAGGAGATAAGCTTGTTGGAAATTATTACGTAAAATTCGATCAGGAATATAAGAAACAAATAGAAGCTTTAAAATCTGAAGGTAAAACAGAAGAAGAAGCAAAAGTTCAGGCGCCAATAATAAAGGCAGCCCAAGAAATGCTCAGAAAATGGGAAGCAGGTGATGAAGATGTCGTTGCTCTTTGGAACAAAATGAACGGTTGGGTTTACAAGGGTTTTGAAGAAACCTATAAATCCATTGGTGTTGATTTCGATTTCTATTATTATGAAAGTGATACTTATTTGTTAGGAAAAGACATCATCGAGGAAGGGATTAAGAAAGACGTCTTTTTTATGAAGGATGACGGTTCTATTTGGTGTGATCTGACCAAAGAAGGGCTGGACGAAAAACTCGTTCTGCGAAATGATGGTACGGCTGTTTATATGACCCAGGATTTGGGTACGGCAGTGCAACGTGTAAAAGACCATCCCGATGTGGGAGGAATGATTTATACCGTAGGAAATGAACAGGATTATCATTTTAAAGTGCTGTTTCTGATTTTAAAGAAACTAGGTTATGCTTGGGCGGATAATCTATTTCATCTAAGTTATGGAATGGTGGATCTTCCTTCGGGAAAAATGAAAAGCCGGGAAGGAACGGTCGTCGACGCCGATGATCTTATTTCACAAATGGCAGAAACTGCCCGTGAGATATCAGAGGAATTAGGGAAAATAGATGATTTCACAGAAGAAGAGAAGGAAGAACTATATAAAATGATTGGTCTTGGAGCTCTGAAATATTATATTTTGAAAGTAGATCCCAAAAAACGAATTCTTTTCAATCCAGAGGAAAGTGTCGATTTCCAAGGAAATACTGGGCCGTTCATTCAATATACTTATGCGCGGATTCAGTCTATTTTGAGAAAGGCTGCTTCGACTTCGATCGGTGACGGCACCTCGGCTCCGCTCGGTGACGGCACCTCGGCTCCGCTCGGTGACGGCACCTCGGCTCCGCTCGGTGACGGAACCTCGGCTCCGCTCGGTGACCGGTTTCCGAGTACATCGGTTACGCTCAGTATAGACTCCGCCGAGGGGACAATGCATCCCAAAGAAAAGAAACTTATAAAAATATTGCAACAATATCCCGAGACCATTCAATTGGCAGCTGAAAATTATAGTCCGGCATTAATAGCCAATTATACATACGATTTGGTAAAGGAATTCAACAGTTTTTATCAAAACATACCGATTCTGGCCACACAGAATGAAACGGAAAAAGCTTTTCGGGTGAAGTTGTCAAGTGCAGTGGCTGAGGTTATAAAAAGTGCTTTTGCGTTGTTAGGAATTCAGGTTCCGGAGCGGATGTAACTTTTTCAATTCTGAATTCTGAATTGAAAAATCAATTCCCATAAAGTATTTTACCAGCTGCTTCATATTTGTCATTAGTGATCCAAGTCGGTGTTTTTGGATTGTTTGCAATCAATCTGCCGGCCAACACATAGCTTTGGAAAAACTTCACCAAATAATCATAATCTAAAGTATTCGCCTCGTCTCCTGCTTGGTGGTAATATTTGGTAACATCGCCATCAAAAGTCCGAAACCCGAGGGAGAAAGTAGGAGCAGGGATTCCCTTTGAGGCAAACATAACGTTATCGCTTCTGTCAAAAAGATTTTGTTCGGGCGCGGGATCTTCAATAGCCGTTAATCCAAAAGATGTAGCGGCTTTTTTTTATGTCCTCTTCCGCTGTCGTTCGGGTCAGGCCAATTACAGTAATTACGGAAGTGTCATTATAACCAGCATTGTCACTGTTAAAACAATACACCATTTTGTTTAAGGGCAGGGCGGGATTCTCGACATAAAATCGGCTTCCCAACAATCCTTTTTCTTCGCCGGTAAATAGGATGAAGAGAGCAGAACGTTTGGTCGGATATTTCGCCATGTTTTCTGCCATGCTCAAAACGGTGGTTGTTCCTACGGCATTATCACGGGCGCCATTATAAATAGTATCTCCGGTTGCGTCTGGATTGCCGATTCCTACGTGATCGTAATGCGCTGAATAAATTATGAATTCATTTTTTAATACTGGATCCGTTCCTTCAATCATTCCGATTACATTTTGGGAAATTACTTCAGATTTTTCCGCTGCTCCCAACTTCAATTTCCCCGTCAGTTTGTCTTTGGAATTCAGGGATTTCGCATAGTTATGATTTTCATCCAAAACCCAAATATAGGGAAGCTCTTTTTCGAGGTTTTCTTTTGCGACATCCGTTTCGATTTCCAACTTTTCACTATTAAAACTTTCGTCAATAAATCCCCAGATGTTGTGATCGGTATTCAGTAACTCAGCCACAGCAATTGCTCCATGTTCTTTTGCTAATTTTTGTTTTTGCGAAATCAATCCATAGGAAGCTCGAGGATCCGTAACATCAGGTCCACCAGATTTTAAAACCACAAGTTTTCCAGAGACATTTTTTCCCGAATAATCACTTTCAAGACCATAGCCAAGATATATTGCCGATCCGTCAAAGTCAATTTCATTATTTATAATGGAGACTTTATTTTCGAGTTCTTTATCACCAATAGTAAGAGAGAATTTATTTGGGGGAGCGGTTTTCTGGAGTTTAACTTCCTGTAAATAATTTTTCGTATCAGAATTTGTCAAATGTTGCTTAACAGGTTTCACTCCGTAACCACGCAGCGTATTGGCTAAATAGGAAGCGGCAATTTTGTTTTCTGGAGTGCCAGTTTCTCGACCTTTTAGTAAATCATCTGCCAAGAAGAAGATATGCCCTTCTATCTTTTCCTTTGTAATTGTACTGGAAACTTTTTCTATTTCTGCTTGGGAATATAGCGTGTGAAAGCATAAAAAAATAGAAAGAAATAGAAGAAGACGTTTCATAGAGCTGAGATTTAAGTGTTTAATAAAAGTAGTGTTTTTTTTCAGTATGATTACTGGCTGAAATATATTCTGGTTACCTTTTTAAAAGAAATGCCACTCTCTATCACAGAAAGCGGCATTTTTAATTTTAATTCTAAGTTAAATCTATTTTGATTCAATTACATTTTTATCAAGATGATAAATCTCCATTATCCCTTTAAGGACTTTTTCGAAATCTATTTTTAGGTCTATTAATTTCCCAGTGGCCATATCCATTACCCAACCGTGAACGGCTAGTCTTCCTTGTCGCACGGCAATTTGAACATCAGCCGTTTTGATGACGTTTACGCATTGTTCTTGGACATTGAGTTCTACAAGTCTTTTGTATTTCTGTTCTTCGTCTTCAATGTCTTTTAGCTCATCTCTGTGTAAGCGATATACATCACGAATATTTCGAAGCCACGGATTCAGAATTCCCAAATCTTTTGATTGCATGGCAGCCTTAACCCCACCACATCCATAGTGACCGCAAATAACGATATTTTTTACTTTCAGAATGCTTACGGCATAATCGATAACGCTCATCGCACTGAGGTCGAGATTGGATACCATGTTTGAAATATTCCGCATCACGAAAACGTCGCCGGGTTTTACACCCATAATTTCTTCGGCGGTAACGCGGCTATCACTACAACCGATATAAAGAATATCGGGATTTTGACCATCGGCCAAATTAGTAAAGTAATCGGGATCCACACCAAGTTTTTCATTTACCCAAACTTGGTTGTTCTTAAAGATTTGTTCTATATCCATATTGTATGTGAAGATTTTTTGAGATTATAAAGGTACGGAATGTTGAAAATAACCTCCCACAATTTTTTGGAGACATTTTTGGGATTGAAATGTTTCACATTTCTACTTGGCAGTAATTTAGATTTTATTCTTTCCCGTTAGGGACTTAATATTGGCCTAACGGTACGTTTTCTGAACATTTCATTTTTTATGCTACCGATATCTTGTTCTTAATGGGACATTTTTGAGATTAGGTGGGGGAACATATTTCTGTCCCGTTAGGGACATAATATTGGTAGCCAAAATGTTGTTAGCGACGATTACTGTGCCGTTAGGTACAGCATATATAATTTTGTTTTCCAATTTTTCTGCATTTATATGGCGTACCTAAAGGCACGCTGTCTGAACATTTCATTTTTTATGCTACCGATATGTTGTCCCAACGGGACATTTTGGGATTTTACATAAAGAAATACTGTTGTTCCTTGGGGGCTATAACACCAGTGCCCAAATCATTGTTTGAATTCGATTTGAGGTTATCCATGCAGTATCTTTGTCCCGTTAGGGACATAATATTGGTAGCCAAAATGTTGAGGAAGGAAATTTCTGTGCCGTTAGGTACAGCCTATGGAATTTTGTTTTCCAATTTTTCTGCATTTATATGGCGTACCTAACGGCACGCTGTCTAAACATTTCATTTTTTATGCTACCGATATGTTGTCCCTAACGGGACATTTTGAGATTACCCATAAGAAATACTTTTGTTCCTTGGGGGATATAACACCAGTGCCCGAATTATTGTTTGAATTTGATTTCGGGTTATCCAGGCAGTATCTTTGTCCCGTTAGGGACATAATATTGGTAGCCAAAATGTTGAGGAAGGAAATTTCTGTGCCGTTAGGTACTGCATATATAATTTTGTTTTCCAATTTTTCTGCATTTATATGGCGTACCTAACGGCACGCTTTCCGATCACTTCATTTTCTATGCTACCGATGGGTTGTCCCTAACGGGACATTTTGGGATTTTACATAAGAAATACTGTTGTTCCTTGGGGGATATAACACCAGTGCCCGAATTATTGTTTGAATTCGATTTGAGGTTATCCAGGCAGTATCTTTTGTCCCGTTAGGGACATAATATTGGTAGCCAAAATGTTGTTAGAGACGATTCCTGTGCCGTTAGGTACAGCATATATAATTTTGTTTTCCAATTTTTCTGCATTTATATGGCGTACCTAAAGGCACGCTGTCTGAACATTTCATTTTTTATGCTACCGATATGTTGTCCCTAAAGGGACATTTTGAGATTACCCATAAGAAATACTTTTGTTCCTTGGGGGATATAACACCAGTGCCCGAATCATTGTTTGAATTCGATTTCGGGTTATCCAGGCAGTATCTTTGTCCCGTTAGGGACATAATATTGGTAGCCAAAATGTTGAGGAAGGAAATTTCTGTGCCGTTAGGTACAGGATATGGAATTTTGTTTTTCCAATCTTTCTGCATTTATATCGCGTACCTAAAGGCACGCTTTCCGATCACTTCATTTTCTATGCTACCGATGTGTTGTCCCTAACGGGACATTTTGGGATTTTCTATATGGTGTATTTCTAGGGTTTGATGGTATTGTTTTCCTTCATGTTATTTTGCTTATTTTTTTAAATAGGTTGTCGGTCTTATTTGTTTTTCTGTCCCGTTAGGGACATAATATTGGTAGCCAAAATGTTGAGGAAAGAAATTTCTGTGCCGTTAGGAACAGGATATAGATTCATGTTTTATATTGTGTAAATAAGAACGCACTGCCGTCATAACCTTTGACTTTTATGCTATTTTGATGTTCTCCCTAAATATCATATTGAACCGGTTTAAAAATATAACGTTCATCAAATTCAATATTAAAATCCTTTAATAAACGTAAATATTCATCTTGAAATGTTACTTTCTTATGATGTTCTTCTTGGTTTTTTATATAATTTATGACACTTGGTAATTCTGATTTTGAATAAGAAAATGCACCGTATCCTGATTGCCACGAGAATTTTCCGTTGACAAACCCTTTATTGTTTATCCATTTTGATGAATCTTGTTTTACTTGTTTCATTAACTCTGAAAGTGATTGAGTTGGTCGCATGCCAAAAAGAATGTGGACATGATCTGGCATGCCGTTTATCTGTAATACTTTGTGTTCGTTATTTTGGATAATCCCTGTCATGTATTTGTACAAATCATCCTTCCATTCATTTTTTACGAGACTTTGCCTGTCCTGTACGGCAAAGACGGTTTGAATATGTATTTGCGTATATGTGTTTGCCATTTCTGCCTGTTTTTAGATGGCGTACCTAACGGCACGCTGGTTAAAACTAATCATTTATTGCTACCGATATGTTGTCCCTAACGGGACATTTTGGGATTTTGTTATTAAGATATTTTAATAGGTTTGGGTTTTCTTAAATGTTATTTTCTCCATTTTCTTAAAATATTTTTATTCATTTTTCTGTCCCGTTAGGGACTTAATATTGGTAGCCAAAATGTTGTTAGAGACAATTACTGTGCCGTTAGGTACAGCATATATAATTTTGTTTTCCCAATCTTCCGCATTTATATTGCGTACCTAACGGCACGCTTTCCGATTACTTCATTTTCTATGCTACCGATATGTTGTCCCTAAAGGGAAATTTTGAGATTACCCATAAGAAATACTTTTGTTCCTTGGGGGATATAACACCAGTGCCCGAATCATTGTTTGAATTCGATTTGAGGTTATCCATGCAGTATCTTTGTTCCGTTAGGGACATAATATTGGTAGCCAAAATGTTGTTAGCGACGATTACAGTGCCGTTAGGTACAGCATATATAATTTTGTTTTCCAATTTTTCTGCATTTATATGGCGTACCTAAAGGCACGCTGTCTGAACATTTCATTTTTTATGCTACCGATATGTTGTCCCTAACGGGACATTTTGGGGTTTTACATAAGAAATACTTTTGTTCCTTGGGGGATATAACACCAGTGCCCGAATCATTGTTTGAATTCGATTTGAGGTTATCCATGCAGTATCTTTGTCCCGTTAGGGACATAATATTGGTAGCCAAAATGTTGAGGAAGGAAATTTCTGTGCCGTTAGGTACTGCATATATAATTTTGTTTTCCAATTTTTCTGCATTTATATGGCGTACCTAACGGCACGCTTTCCGATCACTTCATTTTCTATGCTACCGATGTGTTGTCCCTAACGGGACATTTTGAGATTATCCATAAGAAATACTTTTGTTCCATGGGGGATATAACACCAGTGCCCGAATCATTGTTTGAATTCGATTTGAGGTTATCCATGCAGTATCTTTGTCCCGTTAGGGACATAATATTGGTAGCCAAAATGTTGAGGAAGGAAATTTCTGTGCCGTTAGGTACAGGATATGGAATTTTGTTTTTCCAATCTTTCTGCATTTATATTGCGTACCTAACGGCACGCTTTCCGATTACTTCATTTTCTATGCTACCGATATGTTGTCCCTAAAGGGACATTTTGAGATTACCCATAAGAAATACTTTTGTTCCTTGGGGGATATAACACCAGTGCCCGAATCATTGTTTGAATTCGATTTGAGGTTATCCATGCAGTATCTTTGTTCCGTTAGGGACATAATATTGGTAGCCAAAATGTTGTTAGCGACGATTACTGTGCCGTTAGGTACAGCATATGGAATTCGTAAATTTCTAATCAGTTTAAAAATCCTTTATTTTTTCAATTCCTTCAAAATTTCAGAAATCGCGGCATCCAATTGCGGTTGGTTTCCTTGGATTCTATCTTTAAAATCTTCTTTTACGTAGATGTCCGGTTGTACACCTGTCAATTCTAAATCATCTCCACTTAAAGTGTAGCAGCCCCAAGAAGGTAATCGATAGGCAGAGCCATCTACCAAACGAGCGGAGGAGGTGAAAATAATCCAACGGTAGGTTTCGGTTCCGATTACTTTTCCTAATCGCAATTCTTTAAAACCAGCAGCGGTAACTTCGGCATCACTTAAGGTTTGCTCATTAATAAGGAGGATCATCGGTTTTGCTGAAGGTGTAAAATTGGGTTGCGGTGATAATTTCCCTTCCCTATATTTCCATTGGGTGTAGGGCTTTTGAGATAAGAATTGTAATACTGCATTATGCACGTTTCCACCGGTATTATTTCTTAAATCTAATATTAAGGCATCTTTATGGTAGGCTTCAGAAACCATTTCTCTCATAAAGTTCTTAAGCTCACCATCACCCATATTTTTCATGTGGATATAGGCTATTTTGTCATCACTTTTCTTATCTACATACTCCTGGTTTTCGTCTACCCATTCATCGTAAAGCAAATCTTTAAAATCTTTGGAGGCTATTGGGTGAATGTTTACGGTTATGTCTTTGCCATTTCGGTTAAAGGTTAATTGCATTTCATTATCCAAAGAAGGCTCGGAAAAATAGTATTCTCTATTTTTCTTTACATCTACCGTTTTACCGTTTACATTCGTTAAAATGTCTCCGGGTTTAATATCTTTTCCTGTGATATCCGCAGGGCCCTTGTTGACAATATGCGCTACTTTATAAGGATTTTCTTCGAAAAAAAGGATTCCAATCTCTGAAGTAGAGCTGCCATAAAAAGTCTCGTCTTCCTTACCAGATGTATAGAAACCAAAATGCGAAGTGTTTAGCTCACCAAGCATATCGTTAAATAACAAACTCAACTGCGAACGTTTTGTAATGTATGGTAAAAAGTGGGCGTACTTATCTCTAAGCTCCTGCCAATTTTCTCCGTGGAAATTTTCATCGTAATAATTGGACTCGAAACCTGCCCAGGCTTCAAAAAACATCTGATTAAATTCATTGGCGAGATTTTTTCGGAATGTGGTTTCTGTTTCAACTTTTTTAAGCTCGTTTTTGTCCAGGTCCATAATGTGGAAGGTGCCATTTAATAAGGCATAATAAGCGTCTTTTACTTGTTCTAATTGACCGTCCTTAATAACCTTGTCATCTACCTTTTCAGTTTTGTTCTTTTCAAAAGGTTTAATAATGGTTCGCCATAAGTTTTGCTTTCCTTTATCGTGATTTGAGAAATAATAAACATAAGTGGTTTCATCTTTTGAGATTAAATAGGCATCGCTCTGGGAACCGAATTCAGGACTAATCAGCTCTATACGCTCCATCAAATCTTTTGTGTTGATGGTTATTGAAATCGGTTTGTTAATACTATCCTTTTTCTTTTCCTTTTTCTTTTCAGATTTTTTCTTATCCTTTTTTTCGTCTTCTTTTTTAAAGATTTCCTGAAACTTATCGGATTTAAAAGGGGTATCATAAGTGTCCAAGGCTATTCTATAAATGTGGGTATCGGCTTGGTCAGTTGGGAACCGGGGTTCTGTTAGGTTAGATTCAAAATAGACGTACTTTCCATCGGAAGACCAAGTTGGATTGTTTTCGGTAATCCCTGTATTTGTTAGGTTGGTAATTTCTCGTGTGACGATATTATAAACAAAGATATCCAGCTCGAAATTGCGAAATGCGGTGTATAAAATATAGGAATCGTCGGGTGAAAATTGGGGAACGGTGGGACTGAGTGCCCAAAATTCATCTTTTAAAAGCGTAGTGCTCTTGAATGTTTTTAGATCCAGTAGCCGTAATTCGTCCCGACCACTTATATAGGCAGCATTTTCCATTTTATGGTCCAAACTGATATTGACATCGTTTTTTGCTTCGTTGGTGAGTCTTTTTTCGGTTCCCGTCCCGTCGGCTGGAATGGTGAAAAGATTTGTGTAACCGGCCGCTGTCTGATTGAAAAGTAAGGTGCGATTATCCTTCAACCATTTCACCTCCTTGACCCGCTCATCGGGATTGGTATTTATTTTTTTAATGAATTTCCCTTTTATGTCGGAAACGAATAATTCGCCACGAGAAATAAAAGCCATTTTTTCATTATCTGGTGATACGGAGAAATAAGTGACTTCCTCTTTTGTATTAAAATCCTGAGATTTATTAAGCGTGTTATTAACATTCATTTGAATCTTAACTTTCTCGGTTTTATTGGAAGCCACGTCGTATAAGAAAATCTGATAGTCTTTACTGAAAACCACTTTGTTTCCATTAGCGCTAACCTGTGGCCAACCAATGGAAGTATTAAAATTTGTCAGGGCTGTTTTTGTATTTCCTCTAAAAGTATAAAGATTGTATTCGCCATTTATTTCGTCAGAAACGAAGTAAATATTTCCATTTTTATCGATGGTTGCCCACATATCTTTTCCTATATAATCAGTATATTTTTTGAATTCCTTGGTTTTCGGATTGTAGGATTTAATATCAGGATTATAGGCTCCTTTATAGCGTTTGCGATGCGTAAACATTTTGCTTTCCCAACTTTCATTAAAGAATATTTCATCAGTTTTGGGATGGGAAACAACGTTATGGACATTGTTGAAATAATTTTCAAACAATTGAACGGGTGTATTTCCTGAAATTGCCACTTTATATCCACTAAAACGATTGTAACGTGAGGAGGTAAAATAGATATCCTTAGAATCCCAAGACCAGCTATCCACATCATCTACGGCATTGTGAAAGGTGAGCTGTTTGATCTCACCGCCTTCAATGGGCATTACATAAACATCTTTATTCCCATATTGATTTGAACTGAACGCCAGCCATTTTCCGTCTGGAGAAACCCGTGGCAACGTTTCTTCCCCTTCCATGGCTGTGAGTCTGGAAGCGTCTCCGCCGTTTGAAGGAACTTTCCATAAATCCCCATCGTAACTAAAAACTATGGTATGTCCGTCGGGAGTTAATGTAGGGTCTATTTGAAAATAAGTTTCTTGGGCGCTTAGTACTGCATTACAAAATAAGAGAATGAAAATGGGTAATAGAAGGTTGGATTTCATAAGTTTTAGATAGAATAATTAAAGGGAGGCAAATTAATTATTTTTAAATTGGTTTTTAAATAAAACATCTAAAATGAAACTGGGTGCTACCATATAACTGGCCTTAATTGCGGGTTGCATAAAAACCGTTTTTTATATTGCTTACCTGCCTGACCGGCAGGCAGGCCTTACGGCGCGCTAGTTAAGCTTATTTTTTTATTGCTACTGATATGTTGTCCCTAACGGGACAGTTTCAGATTTGTTTATGGTAGATTTGGAGTTGTTGGTTTTGTTTTCCTCAATGGTATTTTGGCTGTTCTTTGGATAGATTTTGTTCGCTTCGCCTTTTTCGTGTCCCTTTAGGGACACTATATTGGTAGCCAAAATGATGAGGGAGAATATTTCTGTGCCGTTAGGTACAGTATATGCAATTTCGTTTTCTAATCATTTTTGCATTCATATCGCATACCTAAAGGCACGCTTTCTGAACATTTCATCTTTTATTGCTACCGATATGTTGTCCCTAACGGGACAGTTTGGGATTTTATCGTTAGGATATTTTAGACAGTTTGCGTGTTGTTTCCCTTCTTTATTTTTTTAAAAATGTTATTTGTTTTATTCTTTTCTGTCCCTTTAGGGACACTATATTGGTAGCCAAAATGATGAGGGAGAATATTTCTGTGCCGTTAGGTACAGTATATGCAATTTCGTTTTCTAATCATTTTTGCATTCATATCGCGTACCTAAAGGCACGCTTTCTGAACATTTCATCTTTTATTGCTACCGATATGTTGTCCCTAACGGGACAGTTTGGGATTTTATCGTTAGGATATTTTAGACAGTTTGCGTGTTGTTTCCCTTCTTTATTTTTTTAAAAATGTTATTTGTTTTATTCTTTTCTGTCCCTTTAGGGACACTATATTGGTAGCCAAAATGATGAGGGAGAATATTTCTGTGCCGTTAGGTACAGTATATGCAATTTCGTTTTCTAATCATTTTTGCATTCATATCGCGTACCTAAAGGCACGCTTTCTGAACATTTCATCTTTTATTGCTACCGATATGTTGTCCCTAACGGGACAATTTGGGATTTTATCGATAGGATATTTTAGACAGTTTGCGTGTTGTTTCCCTTCTTTATTTTTTTAAAAATGTTATTTGTTTTATTCTTTTCTGTCCCTTTAGGGACACTATATTGGTAGCCAAAATGATGAGGGAGAATATTTCTGTGCCGTTAGGTACAGTATATGCAATTTCGTTTTCTAATCATTTTTGCATTCATATCGCGTACCTAATGGCACGCTAGTTAAGCTAATCTTTTATTGCTACCGATATGTTGTCCCTAACGGGACAGTTTAAGATTTGTTTATGTTAGATTTGGAGTTGTTGGTTTTGTTTTCCTCAATGGTATTTTGGCTGTTCTGTTCTTTGAATAGATTTTGTTCGTTTCGCCTTTTTCGTGTGCTTTTAGGGACACTATATTGGTAGCAAAAATGTTGAATGAAATGATTTCTGTGCCTTTAGGTACATTATAAATTGTTTTCTATTTTCATTTATCCGTTTCCATATGGCATTTCTGCCAACCGTCCAATCAACACCTCATGGGTCTATATATGGCTTTTTTCAGATACAAAAAGAACCCCCTCAATCTCTGCAAACCTAGAGAAGAAGGGGTTTCTAAACAAAATGAACAATGAAAATTCTTATTCCGAGACAGTTGTGGGAGTACTCAGTCTCGCCAAAACATAAGCTGAGATTGCCATCACAATATCCCGAACGGCAACATCGGGATGCCACCACATAAAGATCAAGCTAAGTGCGATAAGCAAAAGCCAGATGGAAACGATATAAGCCCCTATTCGCGTTTTGAAGGCAACAATAAGACCGGCAATAATCTCGACTATCCCTACAATTTTCATAAAAGTCTCTCCGCTAAAAGGCAATAATTCCAATGTGGAGGGCGCCAAATAGCTATCCCATTGCACCAGGATATTGAAATATTTATCCAATCCCGCTACTATAGGCACGATTACAAATACATATTTCATTAGGGTCTGTATTTTGTTGATCTCCGTACTGTTTGTTATTGATGTCATAATATTTTGATTTATTGTTTTCTTCGGTTTGATGCCAGCCCATGGATTTGGTTACAAAATTTGTAACTTTAAGGAAACGATGGCATCTAAAGAGAAACAGCAAATATGAAAGCAATTCAATCAGACAGGCTTGCGCTTACCAAACTGACCGATTCGCAGGTGATCTTGCGGGTTATTGATGGAGAAAAAGAACTATTCGAAATTTTGATCAGACGTTATAATCAGCGACTGTTTAGGGTAATGAGAAGTTATGTATCCTCGGAAGATGATGCCCGCGATATTATGCAGGAAGCTTATGTTAAATCGTATCTCAAGCTGGAGCAGTTCAACAACCAATCCTCTTTCTCAACCTGGCTTATCCGAATTGGCATTAACGAAGCCTTGCAGTTTATCAGAAAACGGAAACGCCAATCTGAGAATTATGGAAAAACGGAAAGTCTTGAAAATGTGTTTCACCTTCCAGATATAAATCAAATGAATCCAGAAAAACAAGCCATTAAATCGGAAACCCGGGCCCTGGTAGAAAGGGCGGTGGACTCCTTGCCGGAAAAATACAGGGTGATTTTTGTGCTCCATCAAATTGAAGGCTTGTCCAATTCTGAAATTGCCGAAAGTCTGAAATTGACCGACAGCAATGTGAAGGTACGCCTGCACCGGGCAAAAAAGCTATTAAAGGAAGAACTTTTCCAATCCACCCACGATACTTCCATCTTTGAATTTGGTAATCATAAATGCGATTTAATGGTGGAATGGGTTATGGAAAGAATTCATAATTTGTAGAATAAAATTTCCCTCTTGGCATTTTTCTCGATTAAAACCTCGTTTCATTTCGGTTGTATTGGAGGTTCTCCGTATTAAACCCCACCGGGGTTGGCATTGCATCTATTTTTGATTTCTTATGTAATACTCCGAAGGAGTCTAACATTGATAACCCCACACAAACGCAGTGCAGTGTGGGGATGTAGCGCCTCTACTCACTAAGAACCCCGAAGTGGGTTCAACATTCAAATTCATATAAACTGGGTGTCCTTTTTCGGAAGTCAGGAAAAACAGGTTTCCCTACTGTTTTACAAATTTCAAACTGCTAGTTTGGTTATTGCTGCCAACCTTTACCAAATAAATACCGTTTGAATATCCAGAAACTTCAGTGCTGAAATTATTGGAATCATTTTCGAATTTCCCCACCAATTGTCCAGTTATTGAATAGATATTAACGCTTTCAATTTTTTCATTTTTAGATTGAATATTGAAGGTTTTTGAATTTGAATCGTAAAAACTGATAAGTCCGTTTTCCGAAATTTGATGATCTTGAGTTCCTAAGAAAACATCGTCAAACTTGATTACAATTCCGCCTGAGCCTACAATAAGTCCCGAGCCATCTTCAAAAAATCCAATTTCGTATAATTGATTTTGGCCGTTTCCGGGAAATATAAGACTCCAAGTATCTCCATTGTCTTCAGAAAAATAGATATCCGTATCCGTGCCACCGGCCATTATTTGGTCGCCTTTATATGCCAATGCATAAAAATGATGGTAGCCTGTAGCAAAATCACTCCAAGTTTCTCCGCCATCATGGGTGGTTTTTATAAGTCCATCTTCGCCAGCAACTACACCGTTTTCCAAATCTTTAAAGAAAACTGAAATAAAATAATTCTGGATAATTCCTGAATAAATCGCCGTCCAAGTATCTCCGCCATCGGTTGATTTTGCAATGCGCTCATCCGCACCTACTGCAAATAAAGTAGTTTCATCAGCATAGGCTATGCTAAAGGCGCCCACGTTTTCAATCTCCGAAGCAGCGGTCCAAGTGTCGCCGCCGTCTGTGGTAAGGTAAATTGCGAAATAAGGTTCCTCATCAAGTTGTGCCGAAACGAAACCGATATTTTCATTGTAAAAGGAAAGATTGTTGTAAAGATAAACATTCGTGCCAACGTCAAGCGTGGTCCAGGTTTCGCCACCATCTTCGGTTTTCATAAAAAGATCGTAACCAGCAACAAAACCTTTTTCGGTTGTTACAAATTCAATTTTCTCAAAACTGCTAGAAGTTCCATCAATAGGATAAATAGTCTGCCATGTTTCGCCTGCATCTTCTGTTTTAATGATAATTCCCTCAGTGTCATAGGTGAATTTTGAGCCCGCTGCATAAGCAATGGAGTTTTGTCCTGCGGGAATGGAGAGATCGTAAAGGATGAAATCCGTGCCGGAATCTTTGTACTCAAATGTTTGTGACTGTGAAATCATAATGCCACCCATAAAAAGGGTCACGGTGAGCAAAAATGTTTTTAAATGGAATGTAATTATTTTCATTTTAGTGACTTTTAGGTTTATACGGGTAAAGGTAGACAAAGAAAATTTTCGAGAGAAGGATACTTGGGATTAGCTTAATTGATCTGGGATAAAAATAAAATATAAAAATACCACTCGCCCCAATTCATAAAAACAGTCTTGAGTTTCATAATTTCCAAGTTGTTTGGGGATTGTTCCTCCAATTTGCGGGTGAGTTGCATTCCAATTCCGCAATCCTCAAAATCGTACTGACACCTATACCCATAAGCCAACGCCAGACGATAGTCGGCATCAAAGTCGTTTGGAAACAGTTGGCGTGCCTATTCACATTGGAAGACCACATTGAAATAATTCCGTTTTTTAATTATCGATCTATTAAGAGCTTATTCTAAGTCTCAGACCTGCCTGCCGGCAGCAGGTCTTAGGGCTTACAGCCGTTTCACAACTTGGTAGGACAGACTATATAATAATAAAAACGCCCACGCAGAAAAATAGTCGTACCTTCGCCGCTTATTAAAACCGTCTTCTTAGTTTTAATGGTTTTTAAAAAGGACCGAATTCTAAAAGCGCCGCGATATACTATCTCCAAGCGCAGCGGTCTAAAACAAATAAAAACAAATTCCAAGGAGTAGAACCAAAAGTCGTGAAGCCATTGGTGACCCAGCTAAACTTGAAACTTGGAACTTGGAACCAGAAACCACATATATGACATTTAAATCTCTTGGGCTGTCCGATGCCCTGCTAAAAGCTATTAGCAAAAAAGGATATGATACTCCATCGGCTATCCAACAAAAAGCAATTCCATTAATTTTAGAACGAAAAGATGTACTGGCCTCGGCACAAACCGGAAGTGGAAAAACCGCTGGTTTTGCTTTGCCCATGTTACAAATATTAAATGGCGAACCCGCTTTGCGAAAAAGGCCGATCCGTGCACTTATACTTACTCCCACCCGTGAACTCGCTGCCCAAGTGGAGGATGAGTTTAGGGAATACAGCGAATTTACAGACCTGCGATCTACGGTCGTTTTTGGAGGCGTGGGAGCCAATCCACAAATTAAAACATTACGAAACGGAGTGGATATTTTGGTAGCCACCCCAGGACGACTATTGGATCTTCATGGACAAGGAGCTCTCTCGCTTTCTCGAGTTGAAATACTTGTTTTGGATGAAGCAGACCGGATGCTTGATATGGGATTTTTGCGCGATATAAAAAAGATACTTGCGCTGTTGCCTTCAAAAAGACAGAATCTATTGTTCTCTGCAACATTTTCTAAGGAAATAAAAAAACTGGCCAACGAGTTTTTGCACCATCCGGTTATGGTGGAAGCCACGCCGGAAAACACTACGGTCGAAAAAATACACCAAACCGTGTATCGGGTCGATAAGGTCCAAAAGACGGATCTAATAATAAAACTTATTTCTGAAGGAAAATGGCAACAGGTTTTGGTTTTTACAAGAACCAAACATGGGGCCAACCGATTGAGTGAAAAATTGGAAAAGGCACGGATACCTTCCGCTGCAATCCACGGCAATAAAAGCCAAGGTGCAAGAACCAGAGCACTTTCGGGCTTTAAGGAAGGCAAGGTTCGCGTTTTGGTAGCGACCGATATCGCTGCCCGAGGCTTGGATATTCCGTTGTTGCCCCACGTTATCAATTTTGAACTTCCTAATATTTCGGAAGATTACGTACACCGAATAGGTAGAACGGGAAGAGCAGGAGCCAGCGGCGAGGCAATCTCTTTGGTAAGTCTTGATGAAGTTGGCTATTTAAGGGATATTGAAAAATTGATCGGAGAACGCCTTCAGCCCAAAACATTGGAAAATTTTGAACTCACCGAAACCATGGCCGATGTAAAAGCTGCCGAGGAAGAAAAGAAACTCGAAAAAGCCAGACGCCACAGCCGTGGACGGAATACTGGGAGTAGAGCAGGAGCTGCTTCGAAAGGGAGAGGTGGGAATGGACGGAGATAGTTTTGGAGTTATGAGTGGTGAGTGGTGAGTGGTGAGGGATGACGGATGACGGATGACAACTCTGCTTAGTGCTCGGTGTCCAGTGTTCAGTGATTGATTAAAAGAATTAATGACTGTCTTTGAAAATGTAAAATAATTAATAACCGGTCAACGCTAATCAGGGAAGTTCATATTCGGAGCTTGCCCACTGTGGTAGGATTCATAATTCTGAATTCAAAATTCTGAATTTGCTCAATCCTCTTTTTTAGTTAAGGAGCTTTAAAAAGGCAATTCGTCCTCGTCCAAATAATCGTGGTCTTTTGTCTTGCTTTCCATTTCATCTTCGTTTATATCAAACGGCGGGTATTGTTCATCATCATTCCAAAATTTTAAGCAAGGGCAGTAGGATCCCAAATCGCAATCCGGCGCATATCCGGTACAGAAGTCAAACACCCTCAACCCCATTTTAGGAATGTCGGTTTTGGTATTGAGCATACCCACAGTCAGTGAATATGCAATTGGCGATGGTAGATTATCCGGAAGGTCAATTGACAGATTCCAGGTCTCCATCATTTGTTTAAATGCGATACATACTTTTTGCAGATCATCATTTTCAAGTTGCTCTGCTGGTGGAAAATCTAGGGATTGCAGCCCGCAATAATAGCCAAAGGTGTGGATAGGTTCTCCTCCGAATACATAACGTTCAACCTCTTCAAAAAGCTGTTCGTCCGATAAAATTATGTGTGCATGGTCATGAATATCTTCACATGGCACTTCTTGATGGGCTGCCGCTATATCGGAGAGCAAATGAGGAATATAGGGGTGCATGTTTTTATTTGGAAAATTAAATAATATTTTTGAATTTAGGTTATGGAAATGACATAAGTTGCTTTAATTAAGTTAGATATGTGTAAATAGTGTTTAACTGCAAACCTTATTACAATCATCGGATAAGAAGTTCGTTATTGATAATGTCAATATTTTACGTTACTTTATGGAAAATAATTTTGATAAACACCCTTTGCAAACTCTAGACTCAGTTATCAATTTGGTTGCTTCCGAAAAAGGTGTAGCCTTATATTTCTCCGCTCCAAATTGCGGAATTTGCGTAGCCTTAAAACCGAAGATTAATCATTTAATTTCCCAAAAATTTCCTGGGATAAAATTTGAAGAAATATCGTCACACGAATTACCTGAAATTGCAGCAAGTTTCGGCGTCTTTTCTGCTCCCACACTTTTGATCTTTTTCGAGGGAAAGGAGTTCAGCAGGAATGTCCGCAACCTTAGCATTTTGGAATTGGAAGAAAAAATCCAACGTCCTTATGGGATGCTGATGAAATGATTTTTAGAAAGTCTAAGCTCCTACTTTAATTTGGATATTTGGGAAATGGAACCTAGGTTAAAATTAAATGGAACTTTCTGGAAAGTTCAGTGTTATAGGCATTTCCTCTGGGTTGGTTTATTGAATAGTTCTTCTGGGGAAAAAGTTGTTTTAAATCTGTCTGATGTCCTTTCTATAATATAGAAATTTCGATCTGTTTGATTAAATGAAAGATCTGTGTACTATAAAAATTCAGAGAGACTTTATTCCAAATATTTTATAATAAATCTATGCTAACTCGCTGAAAGAGTGTAAATTTATTAGACAAATTTTTATCGTTCTATCTAAATAATATCAATCAGAAACTATGAAAAATTCATCTCTCTTTGTAGTAGCATTCTTTGTGTCCATATTCGCCCAGGCACAAAATTATTCCCCTGCCGTTGATTATTCCTCTTTAATGAACTTGAAATTTTACGAGCAAAGTGGTGGTTTTATGATAGAAGCCATTCCTGTTCTTTTTCCGCCAGATGAGGATTCCAAAATGGAATTTGAAATTACTTCTGCGGAGGGAAAAACATGATTCTCCAGTAACTTGCGACTTCAAAAACTGGATAATTTTAAGCCATTCGGACTTCTTACTGCTGACGGACCGGGCATCGTTCATCTCAAGAAAACAGGAGACTTCATTATTCGTATTAAAGCAGATGGCATGGTGGTTACTCACTTTCCATTTCAATTAAAAAAAGAATCTTCAAACGATCCTTACAATCCATCAACATTATATTTGCGCGACGGTCCCTGGGAGAATCTTGCCTACTTTTCTTTTGATCCGGATAATTCAGACGATCTTATAAAATTTAACTGGTGGACGAATTTAAGAGAAATACCGAATGCTAAAAATGCAAAGATTTCTGTATCAGTTATGAGAGGTAATTCTGAAATTGCATTAAGCGAAAGCCCTAAAATAGTTTCTTATAAAAATTGGCAACCATTCAACTCTATACTAGTTTCTCCGGATAAGAAAAACCCGAAACATTTTACCATAAATGAGTTAACAAAAGTGGACGGAGATTACGCCGTAGTTTTAAAAGCCGATGGTAAACCTTTTAAAAGTTTTTCTTTTAAAGTTTCCAATGGAAAGATAAATGAGATCGCGCAAAGCGATCTGAATTATTCACCGCACAAAGATTTTATTGCACCGAGAATCTTGGATATTTCATCAGGAAGTAATTCATCTTATAAAGTGCTCCAGGCGAGTTGGATTAAAACGAATTAAGTTTGAGAATGCTTATTGCAAGTCGATAATTTGTATAATAAAAGTTCTCTATTCCGATTTGTCTGGTTCCTCTGCACCTAGGGGGAAATGGATGATCTCGCATCTTTCAACTTCATCATCATCTTCAACTTCATCTTCGTCTTCATTTTCGATTTCGATTTCGATTTCGGCAGTGGTTGAACATCGACCTCCCCGAAGCTAGTTCAGGCAAGCTCTAAAGGAAGAATTGATATTGTTCTTTTTTCTATTGAAAGGCGAATTCAGCTCCCTTTACGGCGGGGGTAAGGTTGAACTCCCGACCTAAAGGGGAGAATGAGAAAAGTGATTATTATTTAAATAACGCTAGCTTTATCCTTAATCCCAATAACTCGGGAGGGATAAAATCACAACGTTTTTCAATTTCATCTTCATCTTCAACTTCATCTTCATCATCAACTTCGTCTTCACCTTCGATCCTCCTCCGGCGAACAAGTTTCGATTTTGATTTCAGTTTCGATTTCCACCTCCTTATTCTATCTTTGCACACTTTCACATGAAAAAGGCTATATCCCAATTTATTGATTCTTTTTATTTTCTATTTAGGTTTTTTCTGCCTTTGAAAACCTATAGGTACGCCGTTTGTGGCGGAAGTAATCTGGTATTCGATATCTTTCTTTACTTTATTTTCTACAATTTTATCTTTGCCAAACAAGATGTGGACTTAAATTTCGTGGTACTAAGCCCACACATAGCTTCTTTGTTTGTTGTTTTTCCCATTACGTTTACTACTGGGTTTTTACTCCAAAAATATATCACTTTTAAAGATTCGATCCTGCCTTGGAAAGTGCAGTTTTTTAGATATTTACTAGTGGCAATGGGTGCCTTGTTGCTCAGTTATGTGTTGATGAAGTTTTTTGTCGATTTCCTTGGATTCTATCCTACCCCTTCCAAAATTCTAACCGTTATTATTACGGTGGGTTATAGTTATCTGCTTCAGAATAAATTCAGTTTTAGTGTCAACTAGAAATTTCCTTTTAAAAGGATATCGGAATGCGAACGGGTCTTTTTTTAACGAGAATAATCTTGACTCGAACCTTCTTCTTTAAAGCATTTTTAGAACTAAAATGAAAATTAATGAGTTAAGAAAACAATTGACTCATTCAGCTAAATCTTGTTCACAATGCTAAATGTCATAATTAGAACAGATAATCCTGTTTAACTTTACCTCAATGAGAAGAGTTTAATTATTTAAAAATTTATCAATTATGAAAGAAAAAGTTCCTGTGTCCGAAATTATGACCAAAGATCTGATTACCTTAAGTCCGAAGCAGTCATTATACGAAGCTGAAAAATTGTTCAATCGTCACAATATTCGTCATATTCCCGTGGTCGAAAATAAAAGGCTGGTGGGTATGATTAGTCAAACTGATTTATTGAGGCTTAGTTTCGCCGACTTGGATGAAAATGATTCGATAGACGTTCCTATAATTTATGAAATGTTCGGTATTCCTGATGTTATGAAACGAATTCCAGTATTCGTGGAAGTTGACAGCACCATAAAGGAAACGGCGGAAATCCTTTCGCGACAGAGCTTTCATTCCCTTCCTGTGCTTGACAAAGGAATTTTGGTGGGAATTGTTACCACAACTGATTTGATTAATTATTTGTTGGCGCAGTATTAATCCAAAGGAAAATAGCTAAAACCGTGGCTGCTGGGTTCCGGAAGTTTCGTGATCGCAGCAGCAGCTTTATAGCTGAGCTATAATTTAGGCTTTATATAGAAAATTGACTAATGGGAAAATTGGAAGGAAAAATTGTTCTAATAACGGGCGGGGCATCAGGTATTGGTAAGATTATGGCCCGTTTGGTATTGGAGCGTAAGGCCAAAGTGATAATTTGGGATATCAATCAACGACAAATGGAAGAAACTATTTCTGAACTCAATTCCAAAGGTGATATTATTGGATTTGTGGTAGATATTTCCAAGGTTAAAGAAATTCAGGAAACTGCCCAAAAAGTAAAAGACGAAGTAGGAATTGTTGACGTGCTTATAAATAATGCCGGAATTGTGGTGGGGAAATATTTTCATGAACATTCCACAACCGACATCCTAAAAACAATGGAGATAAATGCAAATGCTCCGATGTTGATTGCTAGTGCATTTTTAGAAGATATGCTAAAACAGAATTCGGGTCATATCTGTAATATTGCTTCCTCTGGAGGTCTTATTTCAAATCCCAAGATGTCGGTGTACGCTGCGAGTAAGTGGTCGTTGATTGGTTGGTCCGATAGTTTGCGAATTGAGATGGAGCAATTGAAAAGGAATATAAAGGTAACAACTGTAATGCCTTATTATATCAATACGGGAATGTTTGATGGAGTCCAGTCCAAAATCCCGATTCTTCAGCCCGAAGCGACCGCGCTTACCATTATTAAAGCGATAGAGAAAAATAAAATCAGACTCACACTTCCGGGATATCTTTATAGATTTACTAGATTCGGGCAGGCCATGTTATCGATTAAAGCCTTCGATTGGTTTGCAGGAAGCGTATTGGGAATCTATAAAACCATGGAACATTTTACTGGGCGAAAAACGTAATTGATTTTGCCTCTCGTTAAAATTGCTTTTTTTTAAAATATTGAATTTTCGATATTTTGTCATCTGGAGGGCGGGAGCAGGTACTGACTCCTGACCACTCGAAGCAAATTGGGGACAGTCTCTAAAGGGGAGAATTGAAACTCGTACATTTTTAATCGATAGACGGTTCAGGCTCCCTTTATGGCTGGGAGCTAAAGTATCAAGCCAAGTCTACTTGCAAAATACCCAAAAAACAATACATTTCTTAAAACATATTCCGATGATAGATACAGCAGAAGATACAATCGTTAAACTTATAGCCGCTCAACGCGCTTTTTTCGCATCGCACCAAACTAAGGATATTGACTTTAGGCTAACCCAATTACGAAAGCTTAAACAGAACATTCAGAAATATCAAGAAAGGATTCAACAGGCGTTATGGGTGGATTTACATAAATCTCCGGAAGAAGCTTATTTGACTGAAATCAGCATTGTTACAAGTGAAATCGATAATCATATTAAGCATTTAAAAAAATGGGCAAAGCCGAAAAAAGTGTCAACTCCAATTCATTTGCAACCTTCATCGAGTAAAATACTTTTTGAACCTCTAGGTGTAGCCTTGATAGTTGCACCGTGGAACTATCCCTTCCAATTGCTTTTTAATCCATTGGTTGGGGCTATTTCCGCAGGGTGTTGTGCCCTATTAAAACCTTCACCAGATGCGCCAGCTATCGCTAAAGTAATGGAAGAAATTATTAACGAAACATTTGATGCTAATTATATAACGGTGGTTCAGGGCGGACGAAAAACGAACACGGTTTTATTTGCACAAGCTTTCGATATTATCTTCTTCACCGGTAGTCCAAAAGTTGGGAAAGTTGTGATGAGAGCAGCAGCTGAAAACTTGACGCCAGTGATTTTAGAATTAGGTGGAAAAAGCCCCTGTATCGTTGATGCGGATGCAGATATTGACATCGCCGCCAAACGCATCACTTGGGGGAAATTAATCAATGCGGGCCAAACCTGTATCGCGCCCGATTATCTTTTTGCACACCATTCCATAAAGGATGAATTACTGGATAAAATTGCCGGAAACGTGAAATCGATGTATGGAGAAAATATTAAGCAAAGCCGATTTTATCCCCGAATTATAAATGATGGCGCATTCGAGCGATTATCGGGATTGCTTAACCAAGGGAAAATACATTCAGGTGGAAAAATCGATGTAGAAGAGCGATTTATGGAACCTACAATTATTGATGAGGTAAAACCAGATTTTGCGATTATGCAAGAGGAAATATTCGGCCCAATCTTGCCGGTAATGACCTTTGAGCATATTGAAGAAACGATAGATTACATCAACAAAAACGAAAAACCACTAGCCTTTTACTATTTCGGAAAAAATAAAAAAGCAAAAGAAGTCTTGTCAAAAACCACCTCCGGTGGCGCTTGTATTAATGATGTTTTATTGCATATAGGAAACCATAATCTGCCTTTCGGCGGAGTGGGCAATAGCGGAATGGGCCACTATCATGGCCAAGAGAGTTTCCTCGCATTTAGCCATAAAAGAGCAGTGTTAACCTCACCAACTTGGTTTGATTTATCATTGAAATATGTTCCTTTTAAACACTTTAAATGGATAAAGAGGTTAATTTAGATTTTTAAATCTTGATTTTCAGTTTTTAGAGAATAAGGAGCCGCGAATTCTCAAATCTACTGATATCATTCAGATTTTGAAAGTGGTTAATTAAACATGACTTCATGAAACTCCACTATCGCGCAATCTAGAATATTGAGATTGCTCAAAGCCAATAATATCTCAGGGGAAATATTTAGACCTTAATGCATCCATAATTATATAGTTTTGGCATTTATTTCATCATGCTCATTATAAAGCGAATGATTCTCTTTTGTCCAAATTAAGGAAAAGTATCTATGTTTCCTATAATGGGATAATTGAGATTTTGTGGTAATTGTATCAGGGAAAGAACCAAATTTTCAATTTTTGAAAATTATTCGCTTTTTCATTCGTTTTTGAACTTTCCTGATTAGAGTTGACCGGTTTTTAATTAATTTATATTTTCAAAAGACAATCATTAATTCTTTCAAATTGATTAAGCCTAAAATAGGTTGCCTTTTTTCATCATTCAATTTAACATGAAAAAAGAGAATTTAAAACGTACTTTCGATTTATCCTTGAAGCTCGATCTCGTAAAGCAGATTGAACGCGGAGAAATACGAGTATCCGAGGTAAGCAAAATTTATGGATTGAGTCCTACTGCCGTCTACAAGTGGCTTCACAAGTACTCAGAGATGTATAAAAAACAGACACGTGTGATAGTGGAACAGAAAAGTTTATCAAAGAAAAATTCCGATCTCCAAAGTCGGATTGAACTTTTGGAGAGGTCCTTGGGCCAGAAACAGCTTCGGATCGATTATCTGGAAAAGGTCGTTGAAGTAGCTTCAGAAGAGTTTGGGGTGGATATTGAAAAAAAGTCCAAACGGCTGTCATAGAGGATTTCCGAATGAACAAGTCGTCACATTGCCATAAGATGAACGATATCTATGCAATGGCAGGAATTACAAAACAAGGTTTTTATGGCCGTTTGGCCCGAGCCAGGAACCTATTTGAAAAGGAAGGTACGATCATTGAAATGGCCAGGGAAATTAGAGTGAACCACAAAAAGATGGGCTGCCGGAAGATTTTTGATGAGATCAAGCCCTGTGGACTTGGTCGTGACCGTACCGAAAAGGTTCTGTTGGACAACGGTTTTAGGATACCCCGCAAACGCAACTACCAAAGGACCACCTATGCTGGAGAGCGGTTTTATAACAACCTGATCAGTGGAACTGTCATAACGGATAAGAATCGGCTATTTGTGAGCGATATCACCTATATCCCCATTGGATACCGGAATCATTACTATCTCACGCTAGTATTAGATGTTTATACGAGGTATATAAAAGGATGGTCGCTCTCAACAACTATGAGGGTTGAAGACACTGTAGAACCCTCCTTTCTGATGTCAATCCGAGGTATGAGCGATGAAGATCTCAAGAAGCTGGTTTTCCATTCTGACAAAGGATCCCAGTATGGAAGCGATATAATGAAGTCGCACTATAAGCGTACCGAGGTAAATCCAAGTATGGGAGGAAAGGCCTGGGAAAACGCACACGCTGAATCCTTGAACGGAATATTAAAGAATGAATATATTAACTTTGAAAATATAGACATACCCTTTAAAACGGCCAATAAGATGCTGTCCAAATGGATATATCTTTATAATAATGAAAGACCACATGGTTCATTAAATAAAATGAAACCAACAGAATTTGAAACTTATGTTGATAGCTTAACCAATCAGCATAAACCGAGATATAAGATAAATTATTAACCAGAAAAAAGGCAACCTTATTCAGGCATGCTCAAATCAACAACTGATCACTGATCACTGATCACTGAACACTGACCACTGAGAAATCTTCCAACTATTCTCTATTCTCTGTCCATTTTATTAAAAATTCCTACCTCCATTCCCCATTATTTCTTTTAATTTTAGCATCAAATATTTTATAGATGAAAAATTATCTTCTCCCTCTCGTTCTCCTTTTTTGTTTTTTAAACATCAATGCTCAACAAAAAGAGCTCACATTAGAAGATGCCGTAATGCAGCAATACGGCAAATTTTATCCGGAACATATTAGCGGTTTCCAATGGATTCCAGGAACGACTTCCTATGTATATATCGATAAGGGAACTACTCTTAAAATGGGTGATGTAGAAACAGAAAAGAAAGGTCAGGAAGTTTCAATAACGGAGATTAGTGAATCCTTGGGAACGGATTTTAAAAGATTTTCTGCCTTGACATGGAAAAATAAAAACTCCTTTTATCTCGAGGATAAAAAGCAATACTATTTATATGATTCCGATTCTAAAACAGGAAGCTTAGTTTCCAAGGTAGATGATTCCGCAGAAAATGCAACTTTGCAAGCCGAAACAGGAAATGTTGCTTATACTGTTGACAATAATCTTTATATCCAGAAAGCTGATGGAACAACTGTAGCGGTAACAAACAACGCTGATAAAAATATTGTTTCAGGTCAAGCAATTGCACGAAGTGAAATGGGAATTACCAATGGAATTTTCTGGTCGCCTAAGGGAAATTTGCTCGCCTTTTATCAAAAAGATGAAACGTACGTTGCAGATTATCCGCTATTGAATATAATTCCTACTCCTGGAGAATTGATGTCAATAAAGTATCCAATGGCAGGACAGAAAAGTGAACGTCCTAAGGTTGGAATATACAATCTTGCCACAGAACAAACCGTATTTATCAGTCCTACCGGAAATATTGATGATTATTTGACCAACCTCTCGTGGACTCCAGATGAAATGAATGTGTTAATCGCCGAAGTAAACCGTGACCAAAACCATATTAAACTCGGTCTATTTGATGCTTCTACAGGAAATTTGGTACGAACTATTTTAGAGGAAAAGAATCCAAAATGGGCGGAACCCGAACATCCAGCTTATTTCTATTCCGATTCTTCCGAAGACTTTATTTGGATGAGTGAAAAGGACGGTTTTATGAATTTGTATTTATGCAATACCCAAAAAGGATTTGTCCGTCAGTTGACAAATAATAAATGGGTTACGAATGAAATACTTGGAAACGACACGAAAGGAAAGATGATTTACTTCTCAGGAACCGGTGAATCTCCATTGGATACCAAATTATATGTAGTAAATATTTCCAACGGAAAACAAACTTGCCTTACCGAAACCAGCGGTACTCATAACGCCAGTGTTTCTTCAGATGGAAAATATATTTTCGATCAATATTCCAGTCACGATACACCCAATGTAGCGCGACTGCTCAACAATAAAGGGAAGGTTTTGACCACATTTATAAACGCTGAAAATCCGTTAGCGGATTACAAAACGGGAGCAACAACCATAGGAAGATTAAAATCCCATGACGGTTTCGACCTATACACGCGATTGATTAAACCTTCGGACTTTGACCCCAATAAAAAATATCCTGTACTGGTTTATGTTTATGGTGGTCCCCACGCTCAATTGATTAAAAACTCGTGGCACGACGGCGCTTCTCTTTGGATGAACTGGATGGCTGAACAGGGATATTTGGTTTTTACTTTGGATAATCGAGGATCGGCAGGTAGAGGATTTGATTTTGAATCCGTTGTTTTCAGACAATTGGGAACAGAAGAATTAAAGGACCAGTTAGTGGGAGTTGACTATTTAAAATCCCTTCCTTATGTAGATGTCGACAGACTTGCCATTCACGGATGGAGTTTTGGAGGTTTTATGACCGTTTCAATGATGCTTCGTAATCCAGGAGTTTTCACCACCGGAGTAGCCGGCGGACCTGTTACCGATTGGAAATATTATGAAGTAATGTACGGCGAGCGCTATATGGATACGCCACAACAAAATCCCGAAGGATATGAAACTGCCAGTTTGCTCAACAAAACCCAAAATCTCACCGGAAAACTATTGACCATCCACGGATCCGTGGATCCCGTGGTTGTTATGCAACACGACCTTTCCTTAATAAAATCGTTTGTTGATAATGGAAAACAAATGGATTTCTTTATTTATCCAATGCACGAACACAACGTCCGTGGAAAAGACCGGGTACATTTGATGACCAAGGTTTTGAATTATGTGATTGAGAATAATAAGTAGAAGAAATCGTCCCTCGACGGAGTTTATCCTGAGCTTTGCCGATGGGCTCGGGAATCAAGGTTTGAAATCTAAAAACCGAAGAAAGAACAAAACTTACCGGATGAAGATCCAAATCGTCCTTCGGCGGAGTTTATCCTGAGCTTTGCCGATGGTGGAACCGGGTTTGAAATCCAACTCGAAAAAATCTAAGTATTCATTCGTTAATCTTTATAAAATCCGAGATCTTTAATTTTCCTGCAAGGTCTTTTTTTGACCTTGTAGGTATAATTCCGAAACATTGTTGTCCGATTAAAGTTCTATGATCTCGTAAAGGCCCAGCCAACAAAGACTTTCGAGAAGTCTCTTACATATGACCTTCGTTTTTAATTTTGTTCAATAACAAAACCGAAAATATAGCATGTTCATCTATTTTTAAATTTGAAAGGATACATTTTCAGTATTTTGCGTTTCAGTCTTGGATCTTGGTTCCTGAAGTCCCGACTTATCGGAACGGTCTTGTTTCTTTTCTCGGACAATACTGGTTTCGAAACCTGAATTAAGGAATCTAAACTTAACATCACCCCTCACTACTCACCATCTGCAATCCAATAATTGATACAATTAAAGTAGAGAGGAAAAACATGCGCCAGAAAGTAATGGGTTCCTTAAATAAAATTATTCCCATAATTACAGTTCCCACCGCGCCGATGGCTCCCCACACTGCATAAGCGGTACCCACGGGAATTGCCTTTTCGCCTCCCATTGCCTTATAAAGTAAAAACATACTAATACTCACGCAAATGGCGAAGGCTATTAGCCAAAGCCAAAGTTCCTTCCCTGAAGAATGTTGTGCTTTTCCTAAGCTTATGGCAAAACCTGTTTCAAACAGGCCGCCGATTATAAGTAAAATCCAATTGATGCTCATGGTTTCAAAAATAGAAATTTTTGGGTTGGGAAAATCAAGTTCCTTTTCGATTTATATTTTGGATTTAATCGTATAACCAAATAATAGGACACTGTGGTTATTTACCATTTCATTCACAGTTTTTAAGCCTCCATTCCTATATATTTAAAGCAAAACAGAAAATAAAATTAAAATGGAAAAAAGAAGACTTGGTAATTCCGAGCTTTTCGTAAATCCAATTGCATTTGGTGGAAATGTTTTTGGATGGACTTTAAATAAAGAAAAATCATTTAAAATATTGGATGCCTTTATCGATGCAGGTTTTGATTTTATCGATACTGCAGATACCTATTCGTGGTGGGTTGACGGTAATTCGGGTGGAGAATCGGAAACGATAATCGGTAAATGGTTGGCCGAAAGAAAAAATCGTGATAAAATCATTATATCTACAAAAACCGGTTCCCAAACAAAAGAACATCCGAAAAGCATAAGCAAAAAAAGTATTCTTAAAAATGTGGAGGATTCGCTTCGGCGCTTAAAAACAGATTATATCGATCTTTATCAAACTCATTTTGATGATGAAACTACACCTGTGGAAGAAACGCTTTCGGCCTATCAACAACTGATAAAAGAAGGAAAAGTTCGAGCTATTGGAACGAGCAATATGTCTCCGGAACGCATTCGTGAATCTTTGAAAGCTTCGGAAACGGATGGTTTGCCAAAATATGAAACTTTACAGCCATTGTATAATCTTATGGAGCGTGAAAAATATGAAAGGGACTTAAGACCAATCGTAGAAAATAACAATATGGGTGTTTTAAATTATTATTCTTTAGCCTCAGGTTTTCTTACGGGCAAATATAGAAGCAAAGATGATCTGGGTAAAAGTCCACGTGGTGGTGGAATTGAAAAATACCTTAATAGCCAAGGTTTTGCAGTTCTAAAAGCTCTTGATGAGGTTTCAGAAAAACACAACAGCACTTTGGCGACTGTATCTTTAGCCTGGCTTTTGGCGCGACCGACCATTACTGCGCCAATCGTGAGTGCTACCAGTTTAAAACAGCTCCAATCTATTATAGATGCTCCCAAACTGAAACTGGATGCGAGCGATATGGATAGGTTAAATAAGGCGAGTGATTGGCAGTGAAAAACGGGAAGATTCAGTCAGCTTATTTTTTTGATACTCCCTTCCAGAATGTTACCTTTGCACCTCGAACTCAGTAGCTCCATTAACAGTTGTCTTAGGATTGTTAGATAGCGAAAGAATTCATTCCTTAAAAAAGAAATTTAAGATATGTTCAATAATTTAACCGAAAAGCTTGATAAGGCGCTGCACGTTTTAAAAGGACACGGCAGTATTACAGAAGTTAACGTTGCCGAAACATTGAAAGAGGTGCGCCGCGCCCTTTTGGATGCGGACGTAAACTTTAAGATAGCCAAGGAATTTACCAATACCGTCAAGGAAAAAGCACTCGGCCAAAACGTTTTGACATCGCTTCAACCTGGCCAATTGATGGTTAAATTGGTAAAGGATGAACTTACCGAATTGATGGGCGGAGAAACTGCCGGACTCAACTTGAGCGGCGCTCCTACCGTGATATTGATGTCGGGATTGCAAGGAAGTGGTAAGACTACCTTTTCGGGAAAATTGGCGAATTTTCTTAAAACCAAAAAATCCAAAAAACCTTTATTGGTTGCGTGTGATATCTACCGTCCTGCGGCGATTAACCAATTGCACGTTGTGGGTGATCAAATCGGCGTGGAGGTTTATAGCGAGCCGGAAAATAAAAATCCGGTTGATATTGCCCAAAAGGCGATTGCCTACGCAAAACAGAATGGATTTAATGTTGTAATTGTGGATACAGCGGGTCGTCTTGCCATAGACGAAGCGATGATGACCGAGATTGCAAATGTTCACAAAGCTATCAATCCACAGGAAACACTATTCGTGGTGGATGCAATGACAGGACAGGATGCTGTTAACACCGCAAAGTCATTTAATGATAGATTGAACTTTGATGGAGTAGTGCTAACCAAATTGGATGGAGATACCCGAGGTGGAGCTGCAATTTCCATTAAAAGTGTCGTTGATAAGCCTATTAAATTTATTGGAACGGGTGAAAAAATGGACGCTATCGATGTGTTCCACCCAGCCCGTATGGCCGACCGTATTCTTGGGATGGGAGACGTTGTTTCCCTTGTGGAAAGAGCCCAAGAGCAATTTGATGAAGAAGAAGCGCGGAAAATTCAAAAGAAAATTGCCAAAAACCAATTCGGTTTTGACGATTTCTTAAGTCAGATTCAGCAGGTAAAGAAAATGGGAAGCATGAAAGACTTGGTCGGAATGATTCCCGGAGCTGGAAAAGCATTAAAAGATGTGGATATTGACGACGACGCCTTTAAAGGAATTGAAGCCATAATCCATTCCATGACTCCAAAGGAAAGAACCGAACCTTCCATAATTAACGGAAGTCGAAAAAAACGAATCGCAAAAGGAAGTGGTACTAGTGTTCAACAAGTAAACCAGTTGATGAAACAATTTGACCAAATGAGCAAAATGATGAAAATGATGCAAGGTGGCGGTGGCAAGAAGATGATGCAGATGATGGGGAAGATGCGTTAAAATAAGTGGCAGTTTTCAGTTGCAGTTGGCAGTGAACAATTAAGTAGCAGTTTTCAGCGGCAGTAGACAGTTGAAATGAAATGGCAATATTCAGTTTCGGTTAGCATTAGAAACCGCAGTGTTAGTTTTTCAGTAGAAAATATTAATTTCATGAGTTTTAAAACTTTATTGGCATATCAGAAAGGATTCGCATTGGCAATGGAAATTTTTGAAGTATCCAAGACTTTTCCAAAAGAAGAAAGATATTCATTAACTGTCAAATACGACGAGTTCCTCACGCAGTGTATCTGCAAATATTGCAGAATCTTATAGAAAAAGATCTTATCCAAGACAATACTCTAGTAAATTGACTGACAGTGATGCCGATCCCGAAGCTTCGGGACTGAAACACAAGTGTGGTTAGAATATGCTTGGAAATGTGAATATATAAATGAGGAGAACTATAAAACTTTAATGGCCGAAACCGAAGAAGTAGGAAAACTAATCAATTATATGATTTTAAATCCGCAAAAATTTGGAGTAAAACCAGAATGAATTTATTTTAACTGACCACTGACCACTGACCACTGACCACTGACCACTGACCACTGATCAATAACACTGAAGACTTTTAAAAAATGACAATCCTAGACGGAAAAAAAATAAGCAACGACATAAAGAATGAAATTGCTGCCGAAGTTGAAAAAATGAAGACCAATGGCGAAAAAGTTCCACATCTTGCGGCGATTCTGGTTGGTAACGATGGGGCTAGTCTCACTTATGTGGGCAGTAAGGTTAAAGCTTGCGAGCGGGTGGGTTTTGAATCTACTTTGATAAGAATGCCGGATACTACCAGTGAACTCGAACTTCTTAACAAGATTAAGGAATTGAACGAAGATGACAATATCGACGGGTTTATCGTCCAACTTCCCTTACCTCCACAAATCGATACTCAAAAAGTTCTACTCACGGTGAATCCCAGTAAGGATGTAGATGGTTTTCATCCCGAAAACTTTGGAAAAATGGCATTGGATATGAGTACATTTATCCCCGCCACTCCCTTCGGCATTCTTGAATTGCTTCAGCGATATAATGTGGAAACTAAGGGAAAACACACGGTGGTAATTGGCAGAAGCCATATTGTAGGTCGTCCAATGAGTATCTTGATGAGCCGAAAAGGTTGGCCGGGAAATAGTACGGTAACCCTTACGCACAGCAACACGAAGAATATTGAACAGATTACAGCCCAAGCCGATATTATAATTTCTGCCCTCGGAGTTCCTAATTTTTTAAAAGCCGAAATGGTAAAGGACGATGTGGTTATTATTGATGTGGGAATAACCAGAGTAGAGGATCCCAACAGTCCAAAAGGTTATAAAATTACCGGAGATGTGGATTTTGAAAACGTAAGCAAAAAAGCATCCTTCATTACTCCCGTACCAGGTGGTGTGGGACCGATGACTATTGCCATGCTTTTAAAAAATACATTATTGGCTCGAGAGCAGCGAAGAAATAATTAAATTCCTTTTCCTTCCTTTATTTTCCAGTCCAAATATTTATGTAGGTCACTTTCAATCCAACCTGTTCCAATGGCGAGGACTGAAAGGTCATCTACGTATCCTATACCTGGGATGAAATCTGGAATTAAATCCATCGGGTTTAGTAAATAAAGCAGCGCTAAAACGCAAGTTGCAATTGTGAACCAAGGAACTTCGGGATAAACACCATTTTTCACGTCTCTCAACATTGCGATCATAATTTTTCCAAGCTCGGTATATTTGGCTAAGGATATTTGACCGCTAAATTTCTTATTAATGGCTTCTTCATTATCCAAAACCACCTCAACATCTTCGTTCTTGACGTTGATTACCTCTTCGTCCATATATTTTTTGGTAGATGGATCTATTGCGTGATTCTTCTCACTAGTACCATCATCTCGATTTCCGGGATTAAAATATCTTGATAAACTTCCTTTTAATGACATAGTTTTTGTTTTAAAGATACACTTTTAGAAAAATTCAAAGTTTAAAATTTTGTTATAAAAAACGGCCAATACAAAAAACAGCCAACAAAAATAATAGCAGAATTAATAACCAATATGGTTTTAATGATAGTGGGTTTTTCCCAAATAAAACCTTTGTCATTGCAAACATAAAGGGACGATGTTTTGCAATCCAGTTATAAGTATGATCGCATACTTCGGCAAACCATTTACTATTGGTATACCAACGATGCCAGGAGGTATGGTTTTTATCGAAATAAGTAAAAAGCCTAAAAACGGAATTGGGTCCGCTATAAACTTTACCATCTGTTTCAATTAAGCGGGATGCTTTTTTGAACTCTTTCAAAGGAATGTCTTCAAAGTAGGAAGCTTTTTCTTGCAGGGTGATATATTCAATTTTGTTTTTGGTTTTTGAATGCCAATTGGTTATCCAATATTTGCAAAACAAGCATTCCCCATCCCAAACCATCATAGGTTTCTTTGGTGGAAAGTCGGTTTTAGTGATTTTTGTGAACATGCCGATTACAAAAGGAAAGCAGGGAAATGGAATTTATACTTGCATTTCACGATGTAGTTTTTTATTTCAAATCATTGTCGTCCGATAAAAGTATTGATTAACCATGAAACCCCATACCACATCTATTCCGCCGTGGCGGACTTGGACTTTGATAGGGTTCTATTTCCCTAGCCATATTTAATGCTTAACGGCATTTTGTCCGCCGCAGCGGACAAAATATGATCCTTAACCGTACAACAATGATTTCAAATGAAATAAATCTATGATTTTAGAAATATTTTCTATAATTTTTCCTCGTTGGTGGCTGGGATTCGTTTGCCATATTCCTCCCTATATATTTTTACTATAACCATAAATAAACTTATTAGCAAGGGTCCGAAAATAAGGCCAATAAAACCAAAAAGTGGCACCCCAACTATTACGCCAATTAAGGTAATTAATGGATGGACATTGTCGAGTCTTTTTTAAAACGTAAAGCCGAAATACATTATCGGTCATCCCTACCACAACAAATCCATAAATTAATATTCCCCAAGCCGCGAAGGTATCGCCGGCAGATAGCGTTACAATAAAAACTGGAAGAATTCCGAGCAAGGTTCCCACAAAGGGAACCATACTTGAAATGGTCACTATAACGAACCAAAAAAATGGATCTTCCGTTCCGAAGATTAAAAATCCGATAAGTGCCACAATTCCCTGAGCCAATCCCACCAAGGGTATCCCCAAAGCATTGGAACGAACCATCATCTGTACTTCTTTGCCAATTTCTTTTAAATTGGCCCGATTCATCGGAATATATTCTGTCAATGATTCTTTTAATTCATTTCTGTTGGTTAGCATATAAAACAACATAAAATACATTAATCCTACAGCAATAAAAGCATTAAAAGTTCCTCCAACCAATCCTTCCAAGTGATTGGATATCCAGTTGGTTATGGCGGAAGCGTCTATTTCCGAATTAAGATCATATCCAAACTTATCCTCTATTTTTGACAGTTGATCTTTTAATGCGTGAACCACTTCTCCTGAATTTTCAACTGCCTTGCCTATTTTATTGCCGAGCATTAGAATTGTTCCAGTAATGGGCAATAAAATACAAATAAATGATCCAAGCATTAAAACCCCCGCCGCAAGCGAGGAATTCCACTTTTTTTTGTTGACAAGTGTCCGCATCCATTTACGCATGATAACATATAATGTGATAGCTCCGAGAACACCTGTTAAATAGGGCAGTAACTCCCTAAAAATTAAACTCCCAATTGAGAGAATAAGCAAAATGACAAAGATTTGCCGTATAATCTGTGGAGGAATAACTTTTGAATTGGGCATAGGTTAGATTATAAAATCGATAGTTTGGAATAGTTTTCAATAGGACGCAAAAATCTTCCCCGGAAGTTAAGAAAAGCTCGGTTTTTGATTTGGATTGAAATTCTTGATGTACCGATTTTTATGGCTCAAATAAGAAATAAAAATCTTTCACCATTAATTATTCCGCAAAGCGTGGATAAGCTCTTTTTTACTCATTTTAGACCTTCCTTTTATCCCAACTTTTTTTGCTTCATCATAAAGACTTTCCTTGGTACGGTCTTCATATTTTTTGGCTTTTCCGCCTTTTTTTCCTGAGTCTTCAGTATTGGCAATTCGGGCCGATTTCTCTTTGCTATATCCTTTGTCCCGAAGGGCCTGATATTTGTCTTCGTCTTTAATTCTTGGATCTGGCATAATTCAAATATTTAAATGAAACATATAGTTTGAATAATTCGATACGTGTCAATTATTATTTTATTTGATCGGTGTCCTTTCGGTTTTTCAAAAGACCAATGCCTGCAAAGAAAAATACTATTCCCAGAATAATGAGCGCCCAGTTGTTGATTCCAATATCCAAACTTCCAAAAGCTCCAAATACGCCCATCACCAAGACGATACCTCCTGCAATAGTCAATATAAAACCTAAAATCTTGATCATAATAATTTATTTTGGTTGATTAATTGACTAAAATTATAAGAAAGCATCCATTGGATAATAGATGTTAACAAAATCTTAGCTGGTTTTAAGAATACTTTATTCAGCCTGCCATCCAATTCGGAAATACTTGATTGGTGCCGAATCCGAAATTTGACTGGCCTCTACACTAGCATCCGGATTGTTCCTTATTTCATCGGATAGATATTTGGCGTCTATGGTGAGATAAATATCCGTATCGGAGAAAAACACCATGACTCCATTAATTATACGCTGTATGTTTGATACGGTGTAATTGTCCTTGAAATCCTTAAATGTACTGGAGGAATTTATTCCTTTTTCCGTTTTATATCGTGGATCAAAGACCATGATGTCGGTAATATTGGAATTTGGATCAGTCTCATTTTTTGGGGAGAGCAACAATAACTTTTGACCTCCCTTTTCATAGATCTCCACTTCTCCCTGAGTTTCTAATGCATTTGGGGAAGAATGTATTTTTACAATGGAATCTGAACTAAAAATGGAATCCAATTGCTTCATTTTGGTATGATCGGTCAGGTTGCCGATAGCACCTTTTTTTATTAGGAATTGATCATTGTCCTTTCCGCATTGTACAAATAATATGGCCACAAGGGCACCAAGAAATAGAGTCTTTTTCATTTAAGGATTTAATTATTGTTTAATTTATTTTCTACTACTGAATATCCCTGATTAGGGTTGACGGTTTTTAATTATTTTACATTTTCAAGTTATAGTCAATAATTCATTTAATCAAATCAACGATCACTGATTACTGACCACTGATTACTGATTACTGAGTACTACTGCCAACCGCAACTGGATACTGCCACTACAACTGTCTACCGTCTACCGACTACCGACTACCAACTATTTCATCATCTTTCCCAAAATTCCCAGTACACTTCTGATAACTGTAGGACTCGACAGGGTCTTGATCCACGGATTGGTTGTTTTCCGGCTGCTACTTGAAGTTCGGGGAGCCGGCACTCGTTTGGAATCTTGCGTTTCCTTTCGGGATTTTTCCTTTGCCTCTTCTGAATTGGCTTCAGCGATTTTTTTTGTCAACATTTCGTAAGCACTCTCCCTATCCACGGTTTTATCGTATTTGGGAATAAGTGTCGAACTTCGCAAGAGATCCTTTAATTCATTATCATTTAGAATATCCATTCTGCTCATCGGAGCTCGTAACATGGTGTGCGCCAAAGGAGTTGGAATTCCCTTTTCGCTTAGGGCACTAATTAAAGCTTCCCCAATTCCAAGTGAGGTTAAAACTTCATCGGTTTTATAATAGGAGGAAACGGGATAGTTTTCTGCCGTTAATTTGATAGCCTTTCTGTCCTTCGCCGTAAATGCCCGCAAAGCGTGTTGGACCTTTAAACCTAGCTGGCTCAACACAGCATCGGGAACATCGGTGGGGTTTTGGGTAACAAAATAAAGGCCCACACCCTTAGATCGAATCAGTTTTACGATACTTTCAATCTGATTGAGTAAAGCCTTACTGGCCTCATTGAAAATGAGATGTGCTTCATCAATAAATATCACCAGTTCCGGCCTTCCACTATCGCCTTGCTCAGGAAAAGTGGCGTAAATCTCAGCCAATAAACTGAGCATGAAAGTTGAAAAAAGCTTGGGTCTATCTTGAATATCGGTTAATCGAATAATATTAATATATCCCAATCCATTTTCATCTAAACGTAACAGGTCTTGTGGGTCAAAGGATTTTTCACCGAAAAATAGATTTGCCCCCTGTTGTTCCAGTTCAACTATCTTCCGCAGAATAGCACCGGTAGAAGCAGTGGATATTCTGCCGTAAGAATTGGAAAACTCATCCTTCCCTTCATTTGTGGAGTATTGTAAAATCTTTTTGAAGTCCTTTAAATCCAACAAGGGCATTTTATGATCATCACAATATTTGAAAATCACAGAAACAATTCCCGATTGGGCATCACTTAAATCGAGAATCCGTGAAAGTAATACGGGGCCAAATTCTATAACGGTGGCGCGAAGACGAACTCCATCTTGTTCGGAAAGAGAAAGAATCTCTGCGGGAAATCTCTGGGGTTTATACGGAAATCCAATTGCTTTGTGACGTTCTTCAATTTTAGCATTGCTAGTTCCAGGCTCTGCAATTCCACTAAGATCGCCCTTGACGTCCATCAACAATACAGGAATTCCCTTTTCAGAAAGATTTTCAGCAATTATTTGAAGCGTTTTGGTTTTTCCAGTACCAGTGGCTCCTGCAATAAGTCCATGCCGATTTAAGGTTTTCAAGGGAATTTTCACAAAGGCATTCTCAACAGTTTCTCCGTCGAGCATCGCCGTGCCAAGGGTTATAAAATCTCCCTTGGTATTATAACCAGTTTGTATGAGTTCTGAAAAAGCAGCCTTGTCTGCCATTGCTTCGAAAATTTCTTCAAATGTAAGAAAATATAAATCCCTAATATTTTAAAGAACCAAATTCCAATAAATATTATGCAATTTTTAAATCAGATTCATTTTTAATTTTTTTGGGTTTAATTCCCCGAGGCTCTGACTCGTTTGGTTTTGTTTTTTTTTTTGAATTTGGAATTTTACTTTTTTTGGTCCCGATAGCTATCGCGATGAATACCTTGTGGGCTCTGCCCCGAGGTAGTTTGTTTTAACCTTGTTTTTCTTGAATTTGTTATCTGGAATTTGTTATTTGGAATTCGGAATTTGTTATCTGGAATTTGTTATTTGGAATTTATTTTTAAAGTACTTTTGCGGCCATGAAGAAGGAAGTACAAGATTTAGTGAATAAAGGCCTGGTATTGCCATTGATGGAGGAGTTTTATACCATCCAAGGCGAAGGTTTCCACAAGGGAACAGCGGCTTATTTTATCAGAGTTGGAGGTTGTGACGTTGGCTGTCATTGGTGTGATGTTAAAGAAAGCTGGAATGCGGAACTGCATCCACCGACATCCATAGAAAGTATGGTCCAGAATGCCTCAAAATATTCCAAGACAGTTGTTGTTACTGGTGGAGAGCCACTTACTTATGATATGGGACCCTTGACAAAAATGCTTAAGGATGGAGGAATGAACACCCATATTGAAACATCGGGTGCCTATAAACTAACCGGAACTTGGGATTGGATTTGTCTCTCACCTAAAAAGATAAAATTGCCTATCCAAGAAATCTATAGCGTAGCTGATGAACTCAAAGTAATTGTGTTTAACAAGGATGATTTTCGTTTTGCGGAAGAACAGGCCGCAAAGGTAAATGATGATTGTTTGTTGTATCTACAACCCGAATGGAGCAAGCGTGAAAAAATGGCTCCCCTAATTGTAGATTATGTGATGCAGAATCCAAAATGGAAAGTTTCTCTTCAAACGCATAAATATCTCAATATACCTTAGCGCGAAATTTACTTATACTAAGGAGCGTTTTTAAACGGAATCTCCACATATTCATCGTCCCATCCTATTAGGAGTGTGGTGCCGTTGCTTTCCGGTCTAAAGATCATTGAGAGTGATTCTATAGGAGCTGCCGCTGCCATGCATGGCACATTTATCCTAACTACATCTTTATCTTTTTTATAACTAAAAGCGCCCCATACATTTGTGTCGCTATTGATTATAATGGTCCACTTGTCTTGATTTGGAATCGTATAGAGAGTATAGTTTCCGGGCTTTAAAAGAGTTTTTCCCAGCATCAATGGAACGTACAACGTTAACTCGGTGGCTTCATTCGCCCCCGTGCGCCAAACTTCATTATAGGGAACCAATCCTCCAAAAATATCACGTCCTTTTTTTTGGGGACGGCTATAAATAACACGTGCAATTGGCGGGCCATTTTTAGTGGAACGTGCGATTGCCAGATCCATTGGCGATACATCCATTTTTGGGAAATCCTGGGATTGAACCTTGGGAACAAATGAAATTATTAAAAATATCAAGAGTAGTCTTTTCATATCGGTGTCCTTAAATTTTAAAAGTAAGAATGGAAAGTTATGACAAAATTTTTTATAAAAAGTTTAATGTGCCTTAAAATTTATGGGGGAAAAGGATAAAAAGACGACTAAGTTCCGCTCATCGGAATGGATAATCGAGTGAGAATTTCACTTGGGGCTATATAGCGTTATAAAGTATGCTTTTCCACAGGTTTTTGTTAATAACTTAACAGCTCAAGAGAGCGTAAACCCTTAATTTTATTGGGGATTTCGTTATATTTGTGCATTGCTGAAAAAATTGAAAATCTTACATAATTTTATATGAGCGAAGAACAAAATAAAGGTAGTTACGGTGCCGATCAGATCCAGGCATTGGAGGGAATGGAACACGTACGTATGCGCCCTTCCATGTATATTGGAGATATTGGTCCTCGAGGGCTGCACCACTTGGTTTATGAAGTGATCGACAACTCCATCGATGAGGCTATGGCCGGGCATTGTGATACTATTGAGGTTTGGATAAATAAGGACAACTCAATTACCGTAAAAGACAATGGTCGTGGAATTCCTGTGGATCTTCATAAAAAGGAAGGCGTGTCCGCTCTTCAGGTTGTAATGACCAAGATCGGCGCCGGAGGAAAATTTGACAAGGATTCCTATAAGGTTTCCGGGGGATTGCACGGGGTAGGGGTTTCTGTTGTAAATGCACTTTCAGAACATTTGACGGCCACCATTCACAGGGATGGGAAAATATGGCAACAAGAGTACGAATATGGAAAAGCAATGTATCCCGTGAAGGTTATTGGAGAAACAGACTCCCGCGGTACCATCGTGACTTTTAGGCCCGATCCAAAAATATTTCACCAAACTATTGAATATAGTTATGATACGCTCGCCAGTAGGTTACGAGAGCTTTCATATTTGAATAAAGGGATTTCCATTTATCTTACCGATAAGCGTGAAACGGATGAGAAAGGTGAATTTCCCACTGAAAAGTTCTATAGCGATGAAGGACTAAAGGAATTTATTCGCTATTTGGATGGCAACCGCGAATCCATTATTGCAGATGTAATTTCTATTGAGGGTGAAAAGAATGATATCCCAGTAGAAGTTGCAATGGTTTACAATACTTCATTCAATGAAAACCTACATTCGTATGTAAACAATATCAATACTCACGAAGGAGGAACCCACCTTGCCGGTTTCCGTGCTGGGTTAACGCGAACTTTGAAAAAATATGCCGATGCCTCGGGAATGCTCGACAAACTAAAATTCGAGATTGCTGGTGATGATTTCCGCGAAGGCTTGACCGCTATTATTTCGGTTAAGGTTCAAGAACCCCAGTTTGAGGGACAGACAAAGACCAAACTTGGAAACCGTGAAGTTATGTCGGCGGTTAGTCAAGCTGTGTCTGAGATGCTTGAGAATTATTTGGAAGAGCACCCAAATGATGCAAAAATTATTGTTCAGAAAGTTATTTTGGCGGCCCAGGCCCGTCATGCTGCCCGAAAAGCCCGTGAATTGGTGCAGCGTAAAACCGTGATGAGCGGTGGTGGCTTACCTGGAAAATTATCAGATTGTTCTGAACAGGATCCCGCAAAATGTGAGGTGTTTCTTGTGGAGGGAGATTCTGCGGGTGGAACGGCAAAACAAGGCCGTGACAGAAACTTTCAGGCTATTCTTCCACTTCGGGGGAAAATCCTCAACGTTGAAAAAGCCATGCAGCACAAGGTTTTTGAAAATGAAGAAATTAGAAACATTTATACGGCTCTAGGAGTAACAATTGGAACTGAGGAAGATTCCAAAGCCTTGAACCTTGATAAATTACGCTATCACAAAGTGGTGATTATGTGTGATGCGGATGTGGATGGAAGCCACATTGCAACCTTAATCCTAACATTTTTCTATCGTTATATGAAAGAACTTGTGGAAGCAGGCTGTGTTTATATTGCCACGCCTCCATTGTATCTTTTGAAAAAGGGAGCAAAAAAGGTTTATGCTTGGAGTGAAAAGGAGCGGGATGAGATTAATCTAGAAATGGGTGGCGGGGCTTCAATTCAGCGATACAAAGGTTTGGGGGAAATGAATGCCGAACAACTTTGGGATACCACTATGAATCCAGAGTTCCGAATCTTGCGACAAGTAACCATAGATAATGGAACAGAAGCGGATCGGATTTTCTCTATGCTTATGGGAGATGAAGTTCCACCTCGTAGAGAGTTCATTGAGAAGAATGCAGTTTATGCGCACATTGATGCATAATTGATTTTGCTGATATGTGAATTAAATTTTTATCTTTGATTCTATAATATTAATAAAGGGCTCTTTCGGCCCTTTATTTTTGAATCCCCGCTAAAAATTTGTAAACTATCCTGCCAACCCGCGAACAACGGGTTCGCAGGATTTCCTTTAAAACACAAAAATCAAACACGGATGAAAAAACTACTTATCTTATTGGGGCTAATGACCGGTGGGTCTGCCTTGGCTCAGGAAAATCTTGAAGATCTTATTGCTGCGGGTATTGAGGACGCGCAACGTTTTGCAACTGGTTATGTTTCTCCGGCAGCGGAAGGAATGATCCATAATATGGCAAATGGGTGGATTCAGACTGCAGAAGTGAAAAAACCGTTGAGATTTGATATTTCAATTGTAGGTAATGTCACTTTTGTGAAAAAGGAACAGCAGTCTTTTACCTTGAATACTGCAGATTATAACAACCTAAAGTTTCGGGATGGAAGTACGGTAAAACAAGTTGCTACAGCATTTGGTGAAAATGATCCAGATGTTTTAGTTTATTCGGTGGTTCGGAATGGTGAAGATTTTGAAGAGGTAGAGTTCAAACTGCCGCAAGGACTTGCTTCTATAAACATGAATTTCATGCCTACTGCTTTTTTGCAAGCGAGGATGGGAATTCTAAAAGGAACCGAAGTGAAATTGCGATATTTCCCTAAAATAGATCAACAAGATGTAAAAGTTGGACTTTTTGGAGTGGGTCTTCAACATGAATTTACAAGTTGGATCCCTGGAGAAAAAATATTTCCAGTAGCAATCTCAGGACTAGTGGCTTATTCAAACGTGGGTGCGAGCTATGATTTTACCAATCACGAAATTGTTTCGGGAACAGATCAACATTTCGATTTAAAGTTGAGTTCTTGGTTGTTTCAGCTTCAGGCATCCACAAGATTGCCGATAATTAATTTCTACGGCGGACTTGGCTATGTATCTGGCACCTCAAACTTTGATGTTTTGGGAAATTATACGGTCATCGCGGGAATTCCTATTGATGAGGATTCGGCTTCTTTTCAGGATCCTTTTAGTGTGAAAAATAAAGTTTCCGATGTTCGGGCAACCATTGGAGCAAATCTGAGACTAGGCTTCTTTGGACTTAACGTAGATTATAATTTTGCGAAATATGACAATGCCTCCATTGGGCTGCATTTCGGAATTTAATAAGTTAGTTTGCTGTGGTGGAATGGATAGGCTAAAAGTCATTATTGTCTTGTAAAAAGTCATATTATGTTCTTAGCAGTGGATATTTATGTAGTTAGGCATTAAACTTATCGAGGAAAATAGAATCCCATCTAAATACGTCCGTAGGGATAATATACCGGTTGCAATAAGAAATGTGTCTTATTACGCATTTCGTTAGGGCTGCCGGTCGGCAGGCAGGTACACAATATAAAAGCATATAAATAAGATTGGCCAAAATCAAAATATATGCTGTACCTAAAGGCACAGAAATCGGTTTGTGCCATTATTGCTACCCATAGTAAGTCCCTAACGGGACAAAAAATATGACCATCCCAACTTTACATTTTTAAAGAATTCTTAAATAAGTCCCGTAGGGACAATATACCGGTAGCAATAAGAAATGTGTCTTAATAAGCATGTCGTTAGGGCTGCCGGTCGGCAGGCAGGTACACAATATAAAAGCATATAAATAAGATTGGCCAAAATCAAAATATATGCTGTACCTAAAAGGCACAGCGATCGGTTTGTGCCATTATTGCTACCTATAGTAAGTCCCTACGGACAAGGAATGGGACAGACTCATGATTAAATTTTTTAAAATCCTTAAAAATGTCCCGTAGGGACAATATACTGGTAGCACAAAAAGATATGTTTTAAGACGCAGGTCGTTAGATCCCCAATATAAAAGCATATAAATAAAATTGGTCAAAATCAAAATATATGCTGTACCCAAAGGCACAGAAATCGGTTTGTGCCATTATTGCTACCCATAAGAACTCCCTAACGGGACAAGAACATGACCATCCCACCCTAACATTTTTAAAGAATACTTAAAAGATCCCGTAGGGACAATATACCGGTAGCAATAAGGTCTGTGTCTTAATACGCATGTCGTTAGGGCTGCCGGTCGGCAGGCAGGTACACAATATAAAAGCATATAAATAAGATTGGCCAAAATCAAAATATATGCTGTACCCAAAGGCACAGAAATCGGTTTGCTCCATTATTGCTACCTATAGTAAGTCCCTAGGGACAAGGAATGCGACAGACTCATGATTAAATTTTTTAAAATCCTTAAAAATGTCCCGTAGGGACAACATATCGGTAGCAATAAGATCTGTGTTTTAATATGCGTGCCGTAAGGTACGCAATATAAAAATTGGTCAATACCGAAATATATGCTGTACCTAAAGGCACAGAAATCGGTTTGTGCCAATATTGCTACCCATAGTAAGTCCCTAACGGGACAAAAAAAATATGACCATCCCACCTCAACATTTTTAAAGAATACTTAAAAAAGTCCCGTAGGGACAATATACCGGTAGCAATAAGAGATATGTCTTAAAGATGTCCCGTAAGGACTAGATATAATTTAGAGGTTCTAAGATTTATAATTATTTTTATCGCATCAGGATGCTTAAAATTATATTTTGGAGCAAATACCCTCCTTAGGGGATGCTGATTTGTTTTCTCGCCGATTCTTTTTCGTTTTTAAGTCTTATTTTCTAATAATCTGAGCAGTTATTGTACTTTTGCATCCATCTTGGGTGATAATTGGAGTTTTTCATAATGAGATAGGCAAGTTCTATTTCCTACTGGTTTTTAAAGCTGTTCCATCCTCGGTTTTCCAAAGAATAACAAGTAATAATTTAATATAACATTTAAGAATTTATAATATGAAAGTAACAGTTGTAGGCGCCGGTGCTGTGGGTGCTAGTTGTGCCGAGTATATCGCCATTAAAAATTTTGCAAGTGAAGTGATATTATTGGATATCAAAGAAGGATTTGCTGAAGGAAAGGCCATGGATCTTATGCAGACCGCTTCATTAAACGGCTTTGATACTCGAATTATTGGTGTTACCGGAGATTATTCCAAAACGGCCGATAGTGATATTTGTGTTATCACCAGTGGAATACCAAGAAAACCTGGGATGACACGTGAAGAATTGATAGGAATCAATGCTGGTATAGTAAAAGAGGTGTCTTCCAGCCTTGTGAAACATTCTCCAAATACTATTCTTATCGTGGTGAGCAACCCAATGGATACAATGGCCTATTTGGCTCACAAAACCTCTGGCCTACCTAAAAACCGGATCATCGGTATGGGTGGTGCTTTGGATAGCGCACGTTTCAAATACCGTTTGGCGGAAGCATTGGGCGCACCGATTAGTGATGTGGACGGAATGGTAATCGGTGGCCATAGCGATACCGGAATGGTTCCTTTGACAAGATTGGCCACCCGAAATAGTGTTCCGGTTTCCAAATTCCTTTCAAAGGAAAGATTAAACCAAGTATTGGAAGAAACTAAAGTTGGTGGTGCTACCCTGACTAAGTTACTAGGAACCTCTGCTTGGTATGCTCCCGGTGCTGCCGTTTCCGGATTGGTCCAAGCAATTGCTTGCGACCAGAAAAAAATGTTCCCTTGTTCAGTAATGCTCGATGGTGAATATGGAATGAAAGATATTTGTCTTGGAGCCCCAGTTATTTTGGGACGCAACGGAATCGAAAAAATCGTTGAAATTGATTTGAACGATGCCGAAAAAGCACATATGAAAGAAAGTGCCGAAGGAGTTCGAAAAGTGAACGATCTGCTGGAGCTGTAAGTTATAAAATTTAAAAGTTCAAAATTAAACCCCAAAGGTTTTTGAAACCTTTGGGGTTTTTCAATATTAAGTCTTCAAGGCGAAGCGGTCGAAAGTCTTACGTCTTTTAGCGCAGCGGTCTTAAGTCTTAAGTCTTTTTTACTACCCGCACTTCGACGAGCCACAATCCTTACAAGTCAAACAACCTTCCTGATAAATAAGCGAAGTACTATTACAGTTTTCACACTTCTGTTTTTTAGCTTCCGTGCCATCGGCAACATAGCGTTTTAGAGCTCTTGCTACACCATTTTTCCAGGTATTGATGCTTTCACTGTCCAATTGTAAGCTGTTTATCAATTCCACTGCTTTTTCAATCGGCATTCCGTGGCGAAGTGTACTTGAAATCAATTTGGCATAGTTCCAAAACTCCGGATTGAATTTGTGTGAAAGTCCTTCAATGGTAGTTTTATAGCCTCTTTTGTTTTTGTATTGAAAATCGTATCGGGAGCTTCCATCCTCATTTCTGGCCTTGATAATATATCCTTGGTTCACCCATCTTGGAATCAGGATACCATCTTCATCATCAGAGAAACCTGTAAATATTTCATAAGGTTTTCCGTCGATCAACCCAATGAAAGCAATCCATTTGTCTTTGCTGTTTTGAAAACGAACTACATCGGCATCCAATACTTCAGGACGTTTTGTTGGAAACGGGGTAAGCATTGTTTCTTGTTCCTCTTCCTTTTCATCATTTGAAATTAAAACCCCGGAGCGAGAACCATCGCGATAAACGGTGACGCCCTTGCATCCCGCTTGCCAGGCTTCCATATATAATTTACCTACCAATTCCTCGGTGGCATCATTTGGTAAGTTAATGGTTACCGAGATGGAATGGTCTACCCATTTTTGAACGGCTCCCTGCATTTTTACCTTGCTCATCCAATCTACATCGTTGGAAGTTGCCTTATAATAAGGAGACTTTTTAACGAATTTATTCAATTCTTCCTGAGAGTAATTTCTGTCTGTTGCAATTCCGTTGGCTTCCATCCATTCTTTAAAACGGTGGTGAAAAACTACGTATTCCTCCCAACTATCCCCTAATTCATCCACAAAATCCACTCGTGCGTTTTGGTCGTTTGGGTTCACTTTTCTTCTTCGTTTATAAACAGGAAGAAAAACCGGTTCAATACCAGAAGTAGTCTGAGTCATTAAACTTGTAGTGCCGGTGGGAGCAATGGTTAAAAGAGCAATGTTCCTGCGACCGTATTCAAGCATATCAAAATAAAGTTTTTCATCGGCTTCTTTCAATCGAAGGATGAATGGATTATTCTTTTCGCGTTCGGAATCGAATATTTTGAATGGTCCTCGTTCCTTAGCTGTATTTACGGATGCTCGGTAGGCCTCAAGAGCTAATGTTTTGTGGATTTTGACGGAGAATTCAATTCCTTTTTCGCTACCGTATTTAATTCCAAGTGCAGCGAGCATATCACCTTCCGCGGTAATTCCGATTCCAGTTCTACGGCCTTCTAATGCCTTTCTTTGAATGTTCAGCCAAAGGTTTCTTTCCACCGCTTTTATTTCTTCCGATTGCGGATCGGCATCAATTTTCGCAATGATGGCATCCACCTTTTCGAGCTCAAGGTCGATTATGTCGTCCATTATTCTTTGGGCAATATTCAAATGTTTCTTGAAAAGATCGAAGTTGAAGGAAGCTTCTTTTGTAAAAGGTTTTTCAACATAAGAAAACAGGTTGATCGCCAACAAACGGCAAGAATCATAAGGACAAAGTGGGATTTCTCCACAAGGATTTGTAGAGACGGTTTTATAGCCCAAATCCGCATAGCAATCTGGTATGGATTCTTTGATGATGGTGTCCCAAAATAAAATTCCCGGCTCAGCGGACCTCCAAGCATTGTGAACTATTTTTTTCCAAAGTTTTCCCGCTTCAATTTCCTTTATATTTTTCGGGTCTTGACTGAAAATAGGATATTTCTGGGTATAATTTTTTCCATCTCTTACTGCCTTCATAAAAGCATCGTCAATTCGAACGGAAACATTCGCACCAGTTACTTTGCCTTGTTCCATCTTAGCATCGATGAAATCTTCCGAATCTGGATGGTTTATCGAAACGGACAACATCAAGGCACCGCGACGACCGTCCTGGGCCACCTCACGTGTTGAATTGGAATATCGCTCCATAAACGGAACAATTCCCGTTGAAGTCAAAGCAGAATTCTTTACCGGAGATCCCTTGGGGCGGATATGTGAAAGGTCATGGCCCACGCCACCGCGACGCTTCATTAGCTGCACCTGCTCTTGGTCAATCTTCATGATTCCTCCGTACGAATCGGAATCGCCGTCATTGCCAATTACGAAGCAATTGGAAAGCGAGGCGATTTGGTAAGGATTACCAATTCCCGCCATAGGACTGCCTTGAGGGACTATATATTTAAAATCCTTGATTGCATCATAAACATCTTCCTCGCTTAATGGATTTGCATAGCGCTGTTCAATACGAGCTATTTCGCTTGCAATACGACGGTGCATGTCGTCTGGTGTTTTTTCATAAATATTACCGTCAGAATCTTTTAAGGCATATTTGTTGACCCAAACTCGGGCAGCAAGATCATCACCTTTAAAATATTCAACTGAGGCATTAAAAGCCTCGTCTTGTGTAAAGGTTTGAGGAGCAGAATCAATCGTTTTTACTGGCATGGCTACAGGGATTTTTGGTAGTTATTCAAAATATTTTTAAAGTATGTAAATATAGGGAAATAGAAATTTGATTTTGAAATCAAAAATTAAAAGTTGTCAAGAATGGTTGTTAATAAGCTAGTAAAGAGTAAATTATAAATTATCAACAAAAAAAAGTTCACAAATAATTTTGATTTGGTTATCTTTGGTAATGCATTGAATTAGTTAGTGTTTCGGAGTTTTAAGTACTTTTTTAGTCTATTTCTACAAAGTGATAATAATCATTTTAGATACGCCTAACACCTTTTATCTTTGCAATGTGAAAAACGTAATCCTTTTAGTAGCAACCTTCATTATGTTCGCCAAACCCTTTTGGCCAATTGTGGATTATATGGTTAACTACGATTACATTGTCAATGTGCTTTGTGAAAATAAAGACAAGCCGGAAATGCATTGTAACGGGAAATGTCATTTGAGCAAGGAATTGGCTAAGGAAGCAGGAGAGGATGATAAAAATCCTTTAGGCGGTAAGACAACAAAAACGGAAATTCCACAAGTAATTATTTTAGAAGATGTTTCGGAGTTTCTATTTGCGACCGAAACTGAAATTTCCATTGCCGAAGAGATTGGTTATAGACCAGTATTTCACACTTCGCTTTTCTCATCAAAAATTCTACACCCTCCGCGTTTGGGATAATTTTTTATAGGATCCTCAGGATTTCTTAAGGAATTACTGAAGAATCATTTTTCTAAATTATCTAAACAACAACAGGATGAAATCATTTAATTATGTGTCTCCAATCCAGGGGATACTGATGGGGTGCCTATGGTGTGCCTTGTTTTTTGGTGCTTTTGTACAGAGAATCCAGGCGCAGGAAACAACCGTCGACAGCTTAAAGCTTATAAACTTGAACGAAGTAGTGGTCATTTCTGCCGGTAAGCAGTTGGACCATAAAAAGCAGCATAAACCCATGTCTTCTTTGGACGAGTTTTTGGAATCTTCCAGAAGCATCAATATGGTAAAACGCGGCGCTTACGCTTGGGAACCGACAATGAACGATATGGCGTCTGAGCGCTTGGCAGTAACCATTGATGGAATGCAAATATTTGGTGCGTGCACTGATAAGATGGATCCGGTTACTTCCTATGTGGATGTTTCGAATCTTTCTGAAGCGGAAATTGGTTCCGGACAACAGGGCGCGGCCTTTGGGAATTCTATCGGTGGGGGTATCAACCTAAAACTGGATAAAAGTAATTTTAAATCTACAGGATGGACTGGTTCTTTGGAAAGTGGTTTTGAAAGCAACAACAAGTTGCGGGTTTTTGGTGGCGAGTTGAATTATTCGGAAGAAAAATTCTATTTAAATACCGACGTTATTTATCGGAAAGCTGATAATTACAAGGCTGGAGGTGAGAAGGAGATTTATTATTCCCAATTTGAAAAGTATAATTTTTCAATGAATTCAGGATATAAGCTTGCTCCAGATAAATCTCTTTCCGCTACCTTAATATATGACGAAGCCAGAGATGTGGGTTATCCTGCATTGACGATGGACGTTTCGTTGGCGCGGGCGGTAATTGGATCGGTTAGCTTTAATCAGGATACCTTGTTTGGAAGTTTTGGTAAATGGGAATCCAAGTTGTATTATAATACCATTAAGCATGTGATGGACGATACCAACCGTCCGAATGTGCCTGTCCATATGGATATGCCTGGATGGAGCGAGACTGTCGGATTTTATACCCAAGCCAATTTGACGAAGGAGAAGAACCGGTTCTTTTTTAAGGTAGATGGTTATTTCAATAAATCCTTGGCAGAAATGACAATGTATCCTGCAAACAGCAATGAAGCATTGATGTTTATGCTCACTTGGCCTGATGTGCACACTTTCGATTTTGGAATTTATGGCGAAGACAATATTTCTTTTGATGGGTCTTCGGTGAAACTTTCTTCGCGATTGACATTTCATTCCAACACGGTTGCAGATGATTTTGGACTGAACAGTTTAAAGATTTTCTATCCAGAAATGGAAAGAACAAATTCCCGTTTTCTGAAAAGTTTTTCGGCACAATACCATAAAATGCTAAATGATTTTCATTTCAACGGTGGCTTGTCTTATGGCGAACGCGCTCCTTCCGTTTCCGAAGGTTATGGATTCTATCTGTTTAATAGTTTTGACAATCACGACTATATTGGTGATCCAAATTTGAAAACCGAAAGCTCGGTGGAAGTAAATCTTTCGGTGACCTATGAAAAACCAATTTTTGAAATTACGGCAGAGGCCAATTATTTCCGTGTTTTCAATTATATAATTGGAACCATCGATCCTTCACTTAGTCCGATGGCGATTGGTGCCGATGGCGTTAAGGTGTATGGCAACTTGGATTACGCCCAACTGTTCAATACCTCTCTTTTAGGTCGATATGCAATTTCAAACGCATTTAAATTGTCCGGTCGAATTTCATATCATCGAGGGGTGGATAACGATGGCGAAAACCTTCCATTGATTAGTCCCGTTTCCTATCATAGTGGTGTCGATTTTTATAAAAACCAATTTTCTGCTTCACTTTCTGTCCGTGGGGCAGGAGAGCAAGTTAATTACAATTCCGCTTATGGCGAAACCAAAACTGCAGCCTATGCCACTCTTTCGGCAAGCTTCGGAAAACGTTTCTTCCTAAATAAGGATGATCTCTTCGTGAAGGCAGGAATTGAAAATATTCTGGACACCTATTATTCTTCCTATACCGATTGGAAAAATATTCCAAGAATGGGAAGAAACATTTATTTAACTCTTTCTTATTCAATCAAATAAAAACAACAAATCTCATATAAAGATGAAAACAATTAAATATATTTTCGCGTTTCTTATTATTTCAACTTCATTTATCAGTTGTTCAACGGATGATGGGGACGCAACAGAGCCCAATCCCGTAGAAGGACTCCATAAAATCTATGAATTTTCTGAAACTGACCATACCGTAGAAATCTATTCTGAAAAATCAACACTTGAAGTTGGCTATAATGAATTTTCCATCCGGATTTTGGATAAGGCCGGCAATAAATACATTTCCAATGCGGAGCCTACTTGGATGCCGATGATGATAATGGAGTCCATGAGCCATTCCGGTCCATATAGCACCCTGAAGAATGTTGTTGACAATACCGTTTACAAAGGACATATCGTTTTTCAAATGGCAGGAAATGATATGGAGCATTGGGAGTTGACTTTGAATTATAATTTTAAAGGACAAGCAAACAGCATAACCCAAAGACTTTCTGTTGTGCAACCTGCCGATGGCATGAAAAAAACCCAGGTTTTCACAGGCAGTGATGAGGTTCGTTATGTTTTAGCATTCGTAAATCCCAAAAAACCACAGGTGGCTATCAATGATTTTCAAGCTGTGCTTTATAAAATGGAAGATATGATGAACTTTCCAGTGGTTGAAAACTATAAAATAGTTATTGATCCACGGATGCCGTCTATGGGAAACCATCCTTCACCCAACAATCAAGACTTGACGTATGACTCGGTTACAAAAATGTACAATGGGAAATTATCTTTTAATATGACTGGTTATTGGAGAATAAACATGCAACTTCTGAATACAACAGGGGATATTCTGAAAGGGGAGAAAGTTACCGAAGGCCATCCGGAAAGTAGTCTCTATTTTGAATTGGAGTTTTAAAAAGAGACATAGGGCGATTGGACGTAGGACGTAAGATTAAATAGTTTGTATTTATGCGACGTATAGGAAATACAGCAAAATATTTTCGAACCTATTCTTTCAGTGACCACTGGAATAGTCCTACGTCTTAAGTCCTCGCGTCTTAAGTCCTTTCCAAAATACCACACTATATTCTTTCAAAGACTGTAGTGATACAGTCTTTATTTATTTATATTTGGCGCGTGAACTGGAAATGGTACTTTATTGGATTAATCATAGTCCTCGCTTTTTGTGGAGCGGGCATGGAGCAATCGTCAATGGATTCAAACCAAGAGATTGTTGTCCGTTTCAACACCAATTCCATTTCAGCTGAAGAAGCAAAAGTTGCCATTTCCGATATTACGGCCCAATTAACTGCGATTGGAGTCGAGGACGTTCAAATCTCCGACGTCATTGACGGAAAGGTGAAATTTACCTATTACAGTGCTTTGGATGTTGGGGTGATTAAAAACTTACTTTACAGACATAATAAGCTTGATTTGGGCGACACCGCTTTTAATGAAAAGGGTGATCCTTCTCAATTTCCCTTCGGAGACAATTCCCAAAAATACAGATTAGAAGTAATTAAAATCCAAACCGATTCAGGCTCTGATATTGGTTTTCAAGGCTTGCTTGTGGAGGTTAAGTCTTTTGCAGATCAGTATCTAAAACCCAGGTTGGCATTAACTGCTTCGGAAATCTACTTCAATCCAACAGATAATTTTGAAAGGATAGATCCTATTATCTATCCTCATCTTCCCGAATTAATAACCCAATTTGAACATAAGATCCCCGAAGTGCGGGCTGGCCCTCTTTGCTAGGGTTTTTGAGAATTTGTTTGAAATTCACGAGATTAATAAATAGATATCTTTTCGATAAATTTTCAAGAAAAATACTAACCAGAATCGAGATCATGAAAATCTGTTTCACATAGAGGAAGATCTTTTCTTACTTCTAAATCTCGATCTTCCCAAAATTTATTTTTAAATAAATAATCTTAATTGTTAGATATAACAGCAAATCATATATTTGCGCTCCCGTTTTGAAAAATTTGGAATCGGGGTAAAAAAAATCTGACCAAAAAATATACACATGCAAAATAAAGGATTAATTACTGTATTTGCCGTTCTCTTCGGATTGGTAAGTATTTATCAGCTCTCTTTTACGTTTGTTGCCAGCAAGGTAGAAAGTAATGCGAAGGAGTTTGCCCAGAGCAAATATTCCGCGGACGAACCCCATTTAAGAGAAGCTGCCGAAACCCGCTATCTTGATTCCGTTGGAGTGGATCCCGTTTTTCTGGGAATTGATTACAACACCGCCAAAGAAAAGGAGTTAAATAAAGGTCTCGACCTTAAAGGAGGTATCAACGTTATTCTTGAAGTCTCAGTTAAGGATATCTTGAAAGGTCTTGCCAACCACACCAAGGATCCTGCCTTTAACCAAGCGCTGGAACAGGCCACAGAGTTACAAAAAACCAGTCAGGATACTTACATTGAATCTTTCTTTAAGGCATTTGAAGCCCTTCCGGGAGAAAACCATCTTGCCTCTCCGGATATTTTCTTCAATAAGAACTTAGAGGATAACATCAATCCAACTATGACCAATGCTCAGGTAAAACCGATCATTGAAAGAAAGATTGACGAGTCGATCACTTCAGCATTTGAAGTTCTGAGAAAACGTATTGACAAGTTTGGTGTTACACAACCAAATATCCAGCGATTGGGTAAATCTGCCAGAATTCTGGTAGAGCTTCCAGGAGCAAAGGATGTTAGCCGAGTTACAAAACTACTTCAAAGTACCGCCCAACTTGAATTCTGGGATGTTTATAAATTTGATGAAATGGCAGGTTTCCTACAGGCTGCTGATAACAAAGCGGGTGAAATTGAAACGGCCAAGGGAGATAAAGTAGTTGTAGCCGATACGGTAAAAACCGTTGTAGACACCGCCCAGGTTGAAGAAGATGATGTAAGCAAGCTTTTAGGGGGCCAGGATGTAAAAGATACTTTGGTAGAGGACAACAAGGCCAACCCAATCCTCTCTAGAATGGTTTCCCTTGGGTCTCAAGGAGGTCCGGTAATTGCAACTTTTAGACTAAAAGATACCGCAACAATTAATGGGTATCTCCGTATGCCTCAAATCCGGTCACTATTGCCTACTGATATGCGTTATGCCAAATTTGTTTGGGGTTTACCAGTTGCTAACAAACAATTAAATGGAGAAGAAACAACGGGTCTATACGCATTAAAAGGAAATAGGGATGACGTTCCACCTCTTGGTGGTAGTGTGGTTGTTGATGCTAGACAGGAATACGACCAGATGAGTAGAGTGGTGGTGTCAATGCAGATGAATGGCCAAGGTGCTAAGGTTTGGGAACAAATGACAGGTAATGCTTACCAAAATCAAAGTCAGATTGCAATTGTACTTGATGATATTGTTTACTCCGCTCCGGGAGTAACTTCCGGGCCTATTGCTGGTGGTCGAAGCCAGATTTCTGGGGATTTTACGGTAAATGAGGGCCAGGATTTGGCCAACGTACTTCGTGCCGGTAAATTGCCAGCCTCCGCTGAGATTGTTCAGGCTGAAGTAGTAGGGCCCACACTTGGTCACGAAGCTATTAATAGTGGTATGATGTCCTTCGGGATTGCCCTTATAGTGGTGCTTTTATGGATGATTGGATACTACGGAAGAGCGGGAGTTTTTGCCGATATCGCATTGTTGGTGAACCTTCTTTTCATCTTCGGAATATTGGCAGGATTAGGTGCAGTTCTAACGCTACCTGGTATTGCGGGTATTGTTCTTACCATAGGGATGTCCGTGGATGCGAACGTACTGATTTTTGAACGAATTAAGGAAGAACTCGCCAAAGGGAAAGCACAAAAGGATGCCATTAGAGACGGTTTCAGCAACGCCTTGTCTTCAATTTTGGATGCGAACATAACAACAGGGCTTACCGGATTGATTCTTTTGGTCTTCGGAACAGGGCCAATCCAAGGTTTTGCAACAACCTTATTGATTGGTATTGCAACCGCGCTGTTTACTGCCATCTTCGTAACCAGATTGTTCATTGAGGCCTATACCAAAAACGGAAGACCTCTTGCCTGCTCAACGCCTGCTACCAAGAATCTTTTCACCAATGTGAATATTGAATTCTTAAAAAAACGAAAAACAGCATATATTGTTTCAAGCATTTTGATTTTAGTGAGCGTTGTCTCCCTGTTTACCAATGGACTTAACCAAGGTGTGGATTTTGTTGGTGGACGTACCTACACGGTTCGTTTTGCTAAGGATGTGAATTCTGCTGAAATTCAAGACGATCTGATTGCTACCTTCGGAAGTGCGGAAGCAAAAACTTATGGAGGGAATAACCAGTTGAAAATTACCACTAAATACAAGGTGGAGGAAACTGGAACGGATGTGGATGAGGAAATTGAACACATGCTTTTTGAAACCGTTAAAAAGGACATGCCAGCAGGTATGACCTATCAGGAATTTGTGGGTGACCAAGAAGGTAAAACCATTGGTAGGATGGAATACTATAAAGTAAGTCCAACCATTGCCGATAATATTAAGAGAGACTCATTCTGGGCCGTTTTGGGAGCCTTGATTGTGATGTTCCTTTATATATTGTTACGATTTAGAAGATGGCAATTTGGTTTAGGTGCTGTAGTGGCAATTTTCCATGATGTACTTATAGTGCTTGGGGTTTTCTCCTTAACTTATACTTTTATGCCATTCAGTATGGAAATTGACCAATCGTTTATTGCGGCGATTCTTACCGTGGTTGGGTACTCCCTGAACGATACGGTAATTATATTTGACCGTATCCGAGAATATTTCGGAGAACATCCGGGTTGGAGATTGAACCGCGTTATTGATGTCGCATTGAACAGTACCTTGGGAAGAACGATGAATACCTCGTTTACCACACTTATCGTGCTGTTGTCTATGTTCCTATTTGGAGCAGAATCCATCCGAGGATTGTTGTTTGCAATCATTGTGGGTATCGTGGTAGGTACATATTCATCATTGTTTATCGCAACGCCAATTATGTATGATACCGTAAAACGTAAGAAAATTGAGGATCTGATCGATAAAAAGACGGAGGAAGAGTTAGCTTTAGAGGGTTAATAGACTTTATAATTATAAGGAAAAAGCAGGTTCATCAGTAATGATGGCCTGCTTTTTTTATTGCTATCTATTGTTCTGAATGCTTGTTGCCAATAAAAATAATGATTAAACGGGAAACACTAGATTATATCCATTCCACCGTGGCGGATTGAGGCCTAGGAGCGGTTCTATTTTCCTACCGATATTTAATGCGTAACCGCATACTGCTCCGCCGCGGCGGACATAATATTGGTGGCAGGAAAATACGGATAAGCAAAGGTCCTGTAGGGACATAATATGATTTTTATCCGGACAATACTGGTTTTGAATAGGGAATTGTCAGGTAATCTGGCGTTATTTTATTTCTAATTGTAAGTTCCTCATCAATAGCTTCACCCAAGTTTTTCCGTTCGGTTCAAATCGTTTATAAACGACTTCTTCAATAGATGTTTTTTGCCCCTTGGTTTGAATTTAGATAATTATCCATGGCGAAATATGTTGCTTAATTAAGGATTTTCATTCAGGATGTGTCGATTATCCTTAGGTAGACTTTGGAATATTTGAGTTGAGATACTAGGAATTAGAAGTGGTTATATTCTGGCATTCATAATCTTATATAACCTTAACCATGAGGATATCATGAAAGTTAATTTACTATTATTTGAATCAATCAATTCTCAATCTTCTCGATTAAACTGAAATTTATCGCCCTTTTTAAGATTCCATTTATCAGAAAGTCCCGCATTTACCTCCAGCACGTATTGCGCTGGTTCTTCGGAAGGAAGGGAAGTTTGGTCATAAGGTTTTGCGTTTTTTTGAATACTGACCACTCTTTTTTCTGAATTAAAGTAAATGATATCCAAGGCGAATTCAGTATTCTTCATAAAAAAAGATCGTGGTTGCGAATCGGGAAAAATAAAAAGCATGCCTTGATCCTTGTCCATGGAGTGGCGATACATCAAGCCAGTTTGTGTTTTGTATTCATCATCGGCAATTTCGATGTCAAGAGTGGCAATGATGGAATCGCTTTCAGATTTCATTAAAGTAAGCTCCCCTTCCTTTGTAAAGGTTATTTCTTTCGTAAGACTTTTTCCTTCTGACTTAGATGTGTCCTTGCAATTGGAAAAAGTAAGAAGAGAACCGACAATAGCGATTGAAACAAGTATTTTTTTCATCTTTTAAATGGTTTTTTTCACTTCCTATATTTCCCCTTTAGGGTTTAGGGTTAGGGATGAAGAAGCATATGTTTTTTTTGCGATCCAAAAACTTCCAAAGTTTTCACTCTCCCCCTTTAGGGGGCCGGGGGTAAGTTGGTTTAGGGGGTCGGGGGGCTTTTGGGAGTTGGAGGAGCTTCCCGATCCTCAACATAAGGAGCCTTTTTTGAAGCTCTCCACATAATATATATTCCTGCAATAATAAAAGGAACACTCAGCCACTGCCCTGTAGAAAATACTCCCAGTACATCTTCCAAGAATCCACCTTGACTTTCCTTTACAAATTCAACTAAAAACCGGACCATAAAGAGAAGGATCAAAAATACTCCAAAAATGTAGCCAATCTGTTTCCTGCGCTCGGTTTTCCAGTAGAGATACCAACAAACGAGAAAAACAATCAAATAGCCCGCGGCCTCATAAAGTTGGGCGGGATGTCTAAAAGGAACGCTGTTGAGCAACTCCGAAAATTGTGGATTGTGTACAATGGCATCATAAGCTTTTGACGGATTCTGGATTCCGGTGGCTTCAACGGCCTGATACGGACGAATGTCCTCATGCACAAAACGGACACCCAAAGGAAAATCGCCTGAGGGTTTTCCAATAATTTCGGAATTCATGAAATTTCCGATACGCACAAAAATTCCCCCGGCAGCTACCGCAATAACGATGCGGTCCATAACCCACAAGAACGGCTTTTTAATAACTCTTTTGCTATAATAGATCATAGCAATAACATATGCGATTGCCGCTCCATGGCTTGCCAACCCTTGAAATCCTGTAAATTCGAATTCAGGTACGGTGCTTATTGGAAGAAAAACTGAAAGTGGATCTTGAACGAATAATTCGGGTTGATAAAAAATAACGTGTCCCAATCGTGCTCCAAGCAAAGTGGCCACCACCATATATATAAAAAGCTTGTCCAGCATTTCTTGGGGCTGACCTTCGCGTTCGTAGATTTTTTTGGTCAGGATATATCCTAGGGTAAAGGCAACCACGAACATAAGACTGTAGTATCGAATCATAAAGAAGCCTAAATCAATGCCTTCAGAAGGATTCCAGGTAATTGTCAAATAGTGCATATTGGAGTTTTTTTTGCGCTGCGTAAAGATAGCAAAAGCCGAAAAGTATTGCGGATATTGAACTTATTTCTTTTTTGGGGGCACTGGATCATAACCCGAGCCTCCCCAAGGATTACAACTCGCAATGCGCTTAAGAGAAAGCCAGCCACCTTTCAGCAAACCGTGTTTTTCAAGAGCCTCAACTGTATAATGTGAGCAAGTAGGAGAGTAGCGGCAAGTATTGGGAGTGAAAGGAGAAATGAATTTTTGATATCCACGTATCAATAGGATAAATGGCGAAACAATGATTTTTTTAAATTCGTAACTCATAATGAGGTCAAATTAAAATCGAAATGGAAATCGAAATCGAAAATACTACCTAAAAACATTATAATTTTTTCATAACTCATAACTCATTTCCCGATGAATTAAAATTGAAAACGTTACTACCGCGCATTAAATTGTTTATTTTGAACTCCCCATCGATGTAGTCGTGATTCAAAAAGTCCTGTTTCAAACCGTCCTGTTTCTTGGTTCCAAATGAACTCATAACTCATAAATTCAGTATTCAGTATTCAATAATCAGTAATCAGTGATCAGTAGATGAGAATAAATTAAGAAATAGAGGGAAAACGGTACTTTCAAGCATTGGATTTTTATTTTAATCTCCCCGTCGATGTCGTCGTGATTCAAAAAGTCCTGTTTCAAACCGTCCTGTTTCTTGGTTCCAAATGAACTCATAACTCATAAATTCAGTATTCAGTATTCGGTATTCAGTAATCAGTGATCAGTGATCAGTGATCGGTGATCGGTAAGTGAGAATAAATTAAGAAATAGAAGGAAAACGTTACTTTCAAACATTGGATTTTTATTTTAATCTCTCCGTCGATGTCGTCGTGATTCAAAAAGTCCTGTTTCAAACCGTCCTGTTTCTTGGTTCCAAATGAACTCCTAACTCATAACTCCTTAATTCATCAATTGAAAAGTCGTCCCTTCTTTCCCATCCTTCAATTGAATTCCTTTGTCTGAAAGCTGGTCCCGAATTTTGTCACTCGTTGCGAAATCCTTATTTGCACGGGCTTGATCCCGTAGTTCAATAAGAAGTTCTACTGCGGCAGAGAGCTTTTCACCATCAAGGGAAATTTCGGATGAAACATCTTGAAGTCCCATAACTTCAAACAAAAAGTCGTGCATGGTTTTTTTCAAGACTTGCAAATCCTCTTTTGAAATTTTTTCTTTCCCTTCTTTTATTGAGTTTATAAACTTTACCGCTTCAAAAAGATGCGCAATCAGAATAGGACTGTTAAAGTCATCGTCCATTGCGGCATAACAAGCTTTTTTCCAGCTTTGGATGTCAAGACTCGTTTTTTCCGAAGTTTCCAACCCATCCAACATTCGGTAAGCGTCCATCAATCTGTTAAACCCCTTTTCTGAAGCTTCCAGAGCTTCACTGCTGAAATCCAAAATACTGCGATAATGGGCCTGATACATGAAAAACTTGGTAACGGTAGGCGAAAAAGGTTTTTTCAGAATATCGTTTTCACCAGTGAACATCTCGTTTGGAAGAATAAAGTTGCCAGTAGATTTTGACATCTTTCTTCCGTTTAAAGTAAGCATATTGGCATGCATCCAATAATTTACCGGCGATATATTGTTACAGGCTTCGGCTTGGGCAATCTCGCATTCGTGATGTGGAAATTTCAAATCCATTCCCCCACCGTGAATATCAAAATTGTCGCCCAAATATTTAGTACTCATTGCAGTACATTCCAAGTGCCATCCAGGAAAACCAACACTCCAGGGCGAAGGCCATCGCATAATATGCTCAGGTTCGGCTTTTTTCCATAAAGCAAAATCCTGTGGATTTTTCTTGTCTGTTTGTGCAGAAAGTTCACGAGTGTTTGCAATCATGTCCTCAATGTTCCGGCCGCTTAGCTTTCCATAATGGTGAGTTTCATTGAACTTTAAAACATCAAAATATACCGAACCATTATTTTCGTAGGCAAATCCTTCCTCAATTATTTTCTCTATAATCTGAATCTGTTCAATAATATGTCCAGTCGCTGTTGGTTCAATGCTCGGTGGAAGCGCATTGAACTTTGCCAAAACGGTATGGAAATCAACAGTGTATTTCTGAACAACCTCCATAGGTTCCAATTGTTCAATCCGTGCTTTTTTCAGAATCGGATCTTCTCCACTTTCCCCATCATTTTCCAAATGTCCAGCATCCGTGATATTTCTAACATAGCGGACTTTATATCCGAGATGCTTTAAATACCTAAATACAAGATCGAAGGAAAGAAAGGTTCGGCAATTTCCTAAATGAACGTTGCTATATACAGTAGGGCCGCAGACGTACATTCCCACCGCACCTTCGTGAATCGGAATGAATTTTTCTTTGGTTTTGGTTAGCGAATTGTAGATGTGAAGGTTGTTCATGTTTGATGACGGGTGCTTGGTGACAGATGCTTGGTGACGAATGTCTGATGACAGATGTTTGATGATGGATGTTCGATGAGGGTTTTTAAATTATTCTATTTTATTTCGGAAAGCAATCATCATATTCATTAAATGGAAGCCTTCATCATAATATTTATCGCATTCAATTTCAGAAATGTAATTTCTTCTTTTGGATTTATGAAAACAAGTTATTACTTCGGCTAAAGAGCGGAGGGCATAACCCAAAAACTTTTTCTGTTCCGGATTTGATTGGAAAATGGAACCTTCAGATATATTCAAAGCGATCGAATCTGATGCTATGCATATTTGTGAACTTAAATTGTAAATTTCCTTTTTAGGAAATGTTGTAGACATTTTATCAATATCTTCTCCAAAATCCATTGCTTTTTGCCAAATACGTAACTTTTCAAATTTGAATTTAGCTTCCATATATTTTCAATTAGCTATATTTATTTTTCATCACCTGTCATCCAACACCTGTCATCCGTCATCTAGCGCCCGTCATCCAGCACCCAACATCATCCATCCCTCAAAAATCCGTCTCCAATTTAATATAATCCAAAAATTCTCTCTTCGTTTCAGGATTTTTAAACGCGCCCCCAAATTCAGCAGTTACTGTGCTGCTATCAATATCCCGAATCCCTCTAGAATTTACGCAAAGGTGCTTAGCATCGATTATACAGGCCACATCCTCAGTATTGAGAACTTGTTGCAGCTCCTTGACAACTTGCATGGTCAACCGTTCTTGAACCTGGGGTCTTTTGGCGTAGTAATCCACAATTCGGTTCATCTTGGATAAACCAACCACGGTACCATTGGAGATGTAAGCTATGTGCGCTTTTCCTACTATGGGCAGTAAATGATGTTCGCAGGTTGAGTAAAGGGTAATGTTTTTCTCCACCAGCATTTCATTATATTTATATTTATTGCTGAAGGTGGAAGCTTTCGGTTTTCTATTTGGGTGAAGTCCTCCAAATATTTCCTGGACAAACATTTTCGCCACGCGGTTTGGGGTGCCTTTTAGGCTGTCGTCACTTAAATCCAAGCCTAAGGTTTCCATTATATGTTGGACGTCATTTTTGATTAAGGCAATCTTCTCGATATCACTTAGATCAAAAGCGTCGGAACGCAAAGGAGTTTCAGTAGATCCACTTATATGATCATCTCCCATGGCGTCTATGGTTTTAAGAGTTTTTTCTAAATCCATCAATTTCAAAACTTTTCTTATTTAGACAGGGTGCAAAGATACGAAATCGCAAACTGTTAAAGGTGGTCTAAAGTTCATAATTTCCTTCCGTACTTTGAGTGTATTCACAAAATTTTCTTAATTTCCCCCACGCAATTACATTTCTCAATATTATGACAAACTTATGCCCCAAAAAATATCTAGGGTTTCTATTTTTTATTATATCGCTGTCCCTTTATTCCCAAGGCCCTGGGTGCCCCAATGTCGAACCTGGAGGAATCGACACGGGGGGTGATGTTACAGTAACTTGTTCAGACCCTTGCACAACCTTGGTAGCTGAATATCTCCATACAGGCGAGACTACTAGTTATGAGGTGACCTCTATTCCCTATGACCCACCCTTCCCTTTTACAGGTGGAAGTGGTTCTACCAGTATTACTGCAGATGATAGATGGTCTCAGACAATAGATTTGGGTTTTGATTTTTGTTTTTTTGGAGAACCTTACAGCAGGGCTTTAATTAGTTCAAATGGAGCACTTACTTTTAGTATTGTAGGAGAGGTTCCAAACGGAAGATATTCCCCCAACACTGCTGCTGGATATCCTTTGTCTGGCCCGGTACCTGGCAATAATGGTAGTTATACGGGAATAGGTTCCGATCCTCGTGCTGTGCTTGGTGTTTTTGGGGTTTTACAAGATACTTATCCGGGAGCCGGCCATTCTTTCCCCGGCTGGTCTATTAACTACGAGCTTATAGGTAGTTATCCGTGTAGGATGTTGGTCTTTAATATGTACAAGCTTGGACAATTTTCCTGTAATACAAGCGTAGGTGAACAGACCTATCAAATGATTCTCTATGAGACAACCAATGCTATTGATGTTTTTGTGAAGGATAGAACTCCTTGTAATGATTGGATGAATGGAAATGGGGTCATCGGGATTCAAAATGCCGATGCCACTTTAGGTTATACTCCTCCAGGTAGAAACACTGGTAGCTGGTCGGCTCATGAGGAAGCTTGGCGCTTTACGCCCAATGGTGAATCGAATGTGGAAATTAAGTGGTTTGATAGTGCGGATCTGTTAAATCCAATTGGTACGGGTCCTTCTATCGATGTTTGTGTTACTGAAACAACAACCTTTGTGGCGCAGGCAGAATATACCAATTGTGATGGGAGTATAGTTACTTCTGACCCAGGACAAGTGACCGTAACCCTCGAATCTGATTTAGAGGTTGATTTGGGTGATGATGTTGAAACTTGTAGCGAAGACGATATAGTTTTGTTTGCGGATACCGGCGGGGAAATCGGATTGACATATGAATGGTTTTTAGACGGGGTGATAATTCCTGGGGCTACCAGCGATACTTACACTGTAACTGCCCCAAATTCAGGTGATTACTCAGTGATTGCTTCTAGCGCTCTATGTGATGTAACGGATAGCGTTACTATTCTCTTTAACCCTCAGCCAGTGATTGCAAGCCCTGCAGAAGATCTTGGGATCTGCGATGATGGTAGTTCCCCTGGAATTTTTGACTTGACCCAAAATGATGCTGTAGTGCTGGGAACTCAAGATCCCAACTTTGTCATTACCTATCACCATACGCAACAGGATGCCGACAATGACGCAAATCCAATAGTTCCGGCCAATGCCTATCTCATTGGTGGAAGCAGTGAAACTATATGGGTACGAATTGAAAATGACAACGGCACCTGCTATGCCATAGATTCTTTTGAGATTTCACTGGTGTCTGCCTTTGCCACTGCGCCTCCGAGTCCTTATTATGTATGCGATCAGGATAACAACGGAGAAGAGCAATTGAATCTACAGGCGATTTTCTCTGCCGATATTTTAAATGGTCAAAATCCGAATCTACTCAATTTAACGTACCATGATAATCCTGGAGATGCGGATACGGGAGACAATGCCCTGCCTCAGCCTTATACCGTGACGGTTCCCCAGATTGTTATTTATGCCAGGGTTGAAAACCGGATTAATCCAGACTGTTTTGCGGTTACCCAGTTTGAAATTATAATGGAGTTTCCTCCAAATGCCAATCCCAATCCGGCTCCTTTGATTGTTTGTGATACGGATAACGATGGCTATGCTCCCTTTAACCTGCACGATGCCGACGACGATATTACTATGGGCGATCCCAATTTGGTAGTTACTTATCACCCAACCGAACTGGATGCCCAGAACGATTTAAATGAACTATTGGACCCTTATATTAACGACGATCCATTTATCGATGTAGTCTTTGCTCGTATCCAAGGTCTTAGCGGTTGTAATGCTATCATTAGGCTTTATTTATATGTCCGCAATAGCCCCACCCTTGTGGTCCCGACGCCCCTGCGTTTGTGCGATGACGATACCGATGGCCTTCAGATCTTCGATCTTACGGTAAAGGAGCCCGAGATGCTCGGCACCATGGATCCGACGCAATACGATATCTACTATTACGAGACCGAGGCGGATGCGATCGCTGCCGGACAGCTTGCCCTTACCGCCCCGGATTTCTCGGTCGCCATCCCGAACCCGGCCTCCTACCAGAACACCGTGCCCTTCCACCAGATAATCTATGTACTTGCGGTGGGCAATGACACCAATACCGCCCCGAACAACGGAGGGGAGGGCTGTTATGACATCGTTCCCCTGGAGCTGTTCGTCGATCCGGTACCCGTACCGATCCAGCCGTTGCCCTACGAGCTCTGCGACGACCTTGCCAGCGGCAGCGACAGCGACCAGATCAGCACCTTCGACCTGACCACGCGCAACCTGGAGATCACCGGCGGCGACCTTTCCCTTTCGGTGGCCTGGTTCGAGACCTATGCCGATGAGGCCATGGACAACCCCATCCCCAACCCCCGCGCCTACCGGAACCGGGAGATCCCACCCGCCCCGCTCAACCCGATGACCATCGTGGCGCGGGTGACCAACAATTTTGGCTGTAGCGCCACCATCACCCTTACCCTGGTGGTGAACCCCCTTCCGGTTCCCGCCGTCCCTACTCCTTTGGAGGTCTGCGATGGCGACAACAACGGCTTTGCCGAGTTCGACCTGACCGAGAAGGACATCGAGATCACCAACGGGGAGCTTGATGTGACCATCCGCTACTACACCACACGGGCACTGGCCGAGATCGGCTCGCTCCTGGACCAGGTATTCAGCCCCTACACCAACGACAACCCCTTTTTCGATACCGTATGGGCGCGCGTGGAGCGCACCGCCACGGGCTGCTATGCCGTGGTCCCGCTCCAGCTTATCGTGAACCCCGTACCGGACGTCCCGGCCCCCGGCTTCGGGAACCTGCTCGCCTGCGATGCGGAGGATGGCAGCGGTGCCGAGTTTGACCTCACCGAGAACACGGAGTTCGTGTACGGGGACCAGTCACCGGACTTCCTCATTTCCTTTTACACCAGCCTGGACGATGCCCTGGTGCCCACCAATGCCATCGGCTCCCCCACCGCCTATACCAGCACCGGACAGACCATCTGGGTACGCCTGGAGGACAACGAGACCGGCTGCTTCCGTATCAGCAGCTTTGAGCTGATCGTCTCCGGCCTGCCCGTCCTGGTGGCGCCCGCGGACATGGAGCTCTGCGATGACCTTGCCAGCGGCAGCGATACCGACGGGGTATCGGTCTTCAACCTGAACAGCAACAACGCCACCATCACCGGCGGCAACCTGTCGCTGACCGTGCGCTACTACGAGACCGTGGCCGACCAACAGAACGGCAACCCGATCCCCAACCCCACCACCTATACCAATCCGGTGGACGGGAACGGCGAGGGGATCACCCCGCACACCCTGCAGGTGAGCGTCTTCAATAGCGATGGGTGCGCGTCCAGGACGACCCTGACCCTGGTGGTGCTCCCCGTGCCCAGGGCCATCACGCCCACCCCGCTCGTGGTGTGCGACGACGACAACGACGGCTTTGCCGAGTTCGACCTGACCGAAAAGGACGATGAGATCGCCAACGGCGATCCGGGCCTGGCCATCCGCTACTACACCACGCGGACACGCGCCGAGATCGGCTCGCCCCTGAACCAGATCACCGGCCCCTACACCAATGATACCCCCTTCCTGGATATGGTCTGGGTGCGGATCGAAAAGATTGCCACGGGATGCCACGTCATCCGGGAGCTGGAGCTCATCGTGAGCCCCATCCCCGATGCGCCGGCCGATGGCTTTGGCGACCTTGTTGCCTGCGACCCTGACGGGGGCAACAGTGCGGAGTTCGACCTGACAGACAATGAGCCCTTCATATACGGCACCCAGTCCCCGGACTTCATCCTTACCTACCACACGGCCCTGGACGATGCCCTGGTGCCCACCAATGCCATCACCGACCCGACCTCGTTCACCAGCTCCGGACAGACCATCTGGGTACGCCTGGAGAACGATGTGACCGGCTGTTTCCGCATCAGCAGCTTTGAGCTGATCGTCGGGGAGTTCCCCGCCATCACGGCGCCGCAGGATATGGTGCTCTGCGACGATGAGGAGAGCGGCAGCAATACCGACGGGATATCGATATTCGACCTGACCGCCAACAACAATACCATCACCGGGGGCAACGCCTCCCTGACCGTGCGCTACTATGAGACCGTGGCCGACCAACAGAACGACAACCCAATCGCAGACCCGGGCGCCTACGGCAACCCCGTGGACGGTGCGGGCCAGGGGATCAGCCCCTATACCCTGCAGGTAAGCGTTTTCAGCGCCGCCGGCTGTACGGCCACCACCACCCTGACCCTGGTGGTACTGCCCGTGCCCAGGGCAGTGGCCCCGGACCCTTTTGTCCTGTGTGACGACGACAACGACGGCTTTGCCGAATTTGACCTGGCCCTGATGGACGGGGAGATCGCCAACGGCAATCCCGCCATCGTGGTGACCTACCACGAGACCCTGCTCGATGCCGAGAACGGCACCCTGCCGCTGGCCTCCCCGTTCCAGAACATCGTCGCCTTCTCGCAGACCATCTATGCCCGTGCCACCTTCGGCCTGCCGCCCAATATCTCGGGCTGCTATGTCATCGTTCCGATTGAACTTATCGTGTCGCCGAGCCCGGTGGTCCCAGTGGACCTTCCCGACCTGGTGGAGTGCGACCCCGACGGGGACGGGACCGCCGTGTTCGACCTTACCGTCCAGGAGGACCTGATCTACGGGGACCAGGACCGCACGAACCTGCGCCTGACCTACCATACCACCCAGAACGGTGCCGATACCGGGGACAACCCCATCGTGGGGCCGGAGGCCTTTACCAATACCTCGAACCCACAGGAGATCTATGTGCGCCTGGCCTTTACCGATGGTGACGAGTGCCATGGCACCGGCCACTTCACCCTGGTCGTGACCGATGGACCGGCCATCAACGAGCCCACGCCCCTGGAGATCTGCGACGACCTGGGCGAGCCCAACGACGGCTTTGCCGTGTTCGACTTGACCGTGAAGAACCCGGAGATAACCGGTGGCGCCCCCGGACTTGGGGTGACCTACTTCCTGACCGAACAGGACGCCATCGACAACGTGGACCGGATCGATCCCGACCATGCCTTCGGGAACACCGAGAACCCGCAACGGGTATACGTACGGGTGCTGGACGGCAACAGCGGCTGTATCGCATATACGCATTTATTGCTGCGCGTGCTCCCGAACCCACAGCCCGCGACCCCCGCGCCCCTGGTCCTTTGCGATGAGAACATCGTGGTGGGCCCCGGCCCCGACGACGGGGTGGAGCTCTTCGACCTGACCCTACGGGAGGCCGAGATCCTACACGGTGGCAGCTGGGACCTTACCTACTATGAAAGTTATAACGATGCCGTGGAGGGCGATCCCGCCACCGCGATCCAGGACCCGGCTAGCTATCCGAACACCGGCAGTCCGCAGACCATCTATGTGCGGGCCACCAATCCCGCCACCGGCTGCTTTGAGATCGTGGAGCTGCAGCTTATCGTAAACCCGCTGCCGGACGACAGTGCGGAGATCAGCCCCTTTATCCATTGCGAGTTCGGCACGGAGCTGTCCCTGTTCGACCTTACCGAAAAGATACCCGAGATCCTGGGGCCCCTTCAGTCGCGCCTGGACTTCGAGGTAACCTTCTACCTGGATCCCGTGGATGCCGAGACGGGCACCAACCCGATACAGAACGTGGAGCAGCACTGGAACCGCGACCGGTTCGGCACCACCGAGAACCCGCAGATGGTCTATCCCCGGATAGCGTACCGCGACAGCGGTTGCGCTATCGGCGGGGTACAGAGCTTTGAGCTGATCGTACAGGAGGGCGCCGTGGCAACGGCCCCGGCCGAGCCATTCGAGATCTGCGACAACCTTCCCCCAAGCGATGGCTTTGCGGAGTTCGACCTAGAGGATTTCAGCATCCAGAAGGTGGTGGACCTCAGGAACGAGATCCTTGGCGGCCAGGACCCGCTGGTCTATTCCCTGGCCTACTACGAGAGCATGGAGCAGGCCATCGAGGGCATCGAGCCCATCGTGTTCCCGTTCGTGAACACCATCAACCCGCAGGTGATCTATGCCAGGGTCACCAACGAGGACAATATTTACGAGCCCCAGTGCCATGAGATCGTGGAGGTCATCCTCAAGGTCAACGAGCTGCCGGGCATCTTCCTGGAGGAAGAGTACACCCTCTGCGTGGATGCCAACGGCAACCCGATGGGCGGGGGGACCCTGATCGATACCGGGCTGGATCCCGACCTGTATTCCTTTGAGTGGATGCTCGACGGGGTGCTGCTGCCGGGCGAGAACGGCCCTTCGACCGCAGCCGTGGGGCCAGGGGAGTATACGGTCATCGTAACGGACCTGTCCACCGGCTGCCAGGCCTGGGCCACCACAACGGTGGTGGTGTCCGCGCCACCGTTCACCTATGGTGCCGGTGAGATCACCCTGCCCTTCTCCGACAGCCATACCATCGAGGTATGGGCCACCGGGCCGGGCAGCTATGAGTTCCAGCTCGACGACGGCCCCTTCCAGGACGGTACCATCTTCGAGAACGTATCGCCCGGGCCGCACACCATCACCATCAGGGATAAAAATGGCTGCGGCAGCGTGACCATCACCATCGGGGTGCTGGACTACATGCCCTACTTTACGCCCAACGGCGATGGCTACCACGACACCTGGAACCTCATAGGAATGAACGAGGTGGACCCGAGTGCCAAGATCTATATCTTCGACCGGTTCGGGAAACTGCTCAAACAGCTGAGCCCCTCGGGCCCGGGATGGGACGGCACCTACAACGGGAACCCGCTGCCTTCGAGCGATTACTGGTTCCGCGTGGACTATACCCTGGACGGAAAGGGGTACCAGTACAAGGGACACTTTGCCATGAAACGGTAACTTCTTGATGAATAAAATATCAAAAGCCCCGCGAATTGCGGGGCTTTTTGGTTTTGAGGTTATCGATATTGGACCTCCTCTCGGTTATTGGTTACGGTAATTTTTGATTTTTTGTAACAAAGTCCTGAAGAGATTTAATCCGGCTAACTCCATATAAACGGTGTTAAGTTTGGTGGATAATGCATGTATCCGGTCGAATCCTCTACTGGGCTCGCATCCAATGTTCATTAATTTGGATGACGCAGATCTTTATCGGCATTAATCCGTAAAATCCCTGTCATCCGCGTTCCATCCTCTGCAGCCTAACGTTATTGGACACAGATGATACGGATCGGGCGGATGTACACAGATTTTTTATCCGTTTCAATCCGTAAAATCCGCGTCATCCGCGTTTCGTCTCTTGTAGCCTAACGTTATTGGACACAGATGACACGGATCGGGCGGATGTACACAGATTTTTTATCCGTTTCAATCCGTAAAATCCGCGTCATCCGCGTTCCATTTCTTGTAGCCTAACACGAATTTAAAACATAGTTTCTCCATACCATAGTCCTAGATAACTCCAGTTAAGTCCCGGGTGGGTCCGGGTAATCATTTATTCAGGAACGTGTTAAAAAGAATACTTAGTTGTCATTGGAAAAATATCCGTCGTAGATCAGAAACCACTTCCAAATCTTAAATGAGAGTACTGAAAAGAAGAATCTAAAGATACAAACTTCCATGCCTAAAGTCAAGATGCATAGTGAATATCAAAAATTATTAGCAATGGTACCCCTGTTTTTTTGAATGGTCGCGTATCATGTTTCTTATCATCCGGACAATACTGTATCAGAATCAATTCATCTTCTAGAAATCAAATCCCAAGGATAGGATAAAATTACTATAAACGGTATTTATTGTGGCTTTATCAGTAAACCCAACGGAATACAATTGCATCTCCCTATCCTGTTCTGATCTTGAGTAAGCCAGGTCAAGGTTCCATCCTCCGAAATTATAACCCGTTCCAAAGGAAAAACCAATCAGGTCCCCCATTGTTTCATCATTTTTATATGGACTTTCCTCAAAATGAAACCCACCCCGAAGGCTCAACTGATTGATGCGATATTCCGCCCCAGTCTTAAAGGTAGATGCTCCTTTCAAAGTATTTTTTATGGAATTATTTAATTCTCTAAAATGGGCATCGTAGGTTGGTTTAAATTCCATATTGGAATAATCCTTATAGGAATAGTCAAAACTGATTAGACCACTCTGGCCGAAGATATAGGCGGCACTTACTCCAATTTTACCTGGAGTTTTTAAATCATAATCCTCATAAACATTGATTACCCGCGGATCAACAATTGCAGTTATTTTTCGTTGATCTACCAGTCTCTGACTTTCGAGATATTGCGATGTCATTTCTGAAACCCTAAACCAAGTTGGAGTGTCCCAGTTCAGACCAAACCGAAAATTGTAGGCGACTTTTGCAATGGCTCCAAATTGTGCTGATATACCTGCGCCGGTTGCGGACAGATTATTTTCAAAACCTATACCGGTAACGATGGATCCTGGATTGTTATTGGTTTCAACAAAGTAGGTATTCCGGACAAAATCCATAGCGTGGGTATTTAAATTTACGCCGAAATAGAAGTCATTGGTCACTTGAGTAGCGAGATTTATGGTGAATTTGCTATTATATCCTCGGGAATTATATAGATATTCTTGATTGAATCGTTCTCCACTAATGTTTGAAATATATGAGGAATTTGAAGGGTCACTCGGATCCAGGGCATCGAACAAATAGGCCTGATAACCTAAAAACGCATTCTGTGCGGTCGAACCCATTGTCCCTCCAAGATAGCGGTATAAATCTGAAATCGATTCACCTGGCTGTAGCTGTAAAAGATTTAAAGAAATTCCTTGGGCCTGATCAAGAAAGAAATTTCCAATTGAGTTGTTTCCACGTCCTGCCATATAAATTTCGTTATCCAAACTACGGGACATATCGTAATTTATTCCAATTGTAAATTTTTTGAAACTGGAATCTTCATCAATGTTGTCAAAAACAAAAATTCCTCCCATGTGGTTCAAATTTATATCATCTGAAAAGCTTCTTTCGGAATGATTGAAATATGAGGAGGTATTCTTAACATCTAGCAAGGAAGTGGAGATCGCAATGTTTGAGCGTAGAAAGACCGCTCCTCCGGCTGGATTATCCCGCATTGCAGAAAAATCACCACCAAGTGCGCCCATTGCACCACTTAACGCCGTGAATCTCGCGCTTCCTAGATTTTGTTCCAGACTATATCTTAAACCGTCAGTTATTTGTTGAGCGTTTGAGATTGATACAGTGAGCATCGAAAAAAATAAAAGATATATTGCCTTCATGGGTCGATTGTAATTTGCTTCATTTAAAATTAAGTGCCACACCATTTTTGGATTGTATCCCAAATATAGTGTGGCACATTTTTTAATCATTTCTTAGAATGGATTGATAATTATCCTCTTCCGCGACTACCACTACTTCCGCTACTTCGTCCGCTACTTCCGCTGGAGCTCCTAATAGTACTAGGGCTTGAGCTTCGAGTGGGGGTTGAATAAGTTCTCGGGGTGGAACTTCTATTGCTTCCACTCTGTATGGAGCTGTTGTTACGGGTATTGCTGGAAGGTGTACTTCTGATAGTCCTATTATTTGAATTACTTCTAACATTGCGAGGGTTAGTAGTACGATTACTCCTAATTGTACTGTTAGAGTTCGTCCTTACATTCGGGTTATTTGAACGAACATTAGAATTATTTGAGCGTACATTCACATTGTTTCGGTTTATACGACGAGTGGTTTCATTTCTACTATAGGAGCTTCGTGTGGTTGCATTATTAGACCGGCCTCGGGCTTCTGTTCTGCTATAGTCTGTATTTCTTCTTCCACGATTATAGGAAATAGGGTCATAATTATAATAAGGGTAGTTATAATAATAAGGGTATCCGTAGCCATAACCGTAGTACATAGGGTAGTAGTAACCATAATAAGGATAACCCCATCCCCAAGAAAGGCTCATTCCCCAATAAGGTCCATAATAATTATAGTAGGGATATCCCCAATAGCTACCATACCAGCCATAGTATGGACGATTCCAGTACCCGAAACCATAACCGCCATAATTGTTGTATATATTAACCGTGAGATCATCTGAATTAGTTCCCCAAGAGCCGTAAGCATCGTCATAATTTTCCTCAATTATGATATTTCCTTCGTCATCGACTCTTTCGGAGGTAGTATAGGCATCAATATCAGTAAAGATGATGTCTTCATCACTTTCGGCTAGATCTCCGTAGGCGTTCTTTTTGGTTTCAAAATACTGTTTATAATAATTGGATCTCTCGTATTGAACTGGTTCGTTGGAAGTATTATTCTCTTGCGAGGCTCTTTCCCCGGAAGCATAAATACCATCATTCTGATTATAAGCCTTGTTTTGTGTTCCACATGAGACCATCATAACAGCAAATAGCCCTATCAGGAAGGGTATCGTGAATGATTTTATGGTAATTTTCTGGGTGAACATATCTATAGTTTTAATAATTGTTTGACTTCATAAAAATAAGTAGTTTTGCGGACAATAACTAATGGTTTAACAAGGTTGCAACTTTTGTGCCAAAACCCGAACTATGGCGAAGAAACTAACTACACGAGAAGAAGATTACTCAAAGTGGTACAACGAATTGGTAATCAGGGCCGATATGGCCGAAAACTCTGGAGTGCGGGGTTGTATGGTAATCAAACCTTATGGATATGCTATATGGGAAAGAATGCAGGCCGAGTTGGATCGCATGTTCAAGGAAACGGGTCATCAAAATGCCTATTTTCCGCTATTTATACCAAAATCCTATTTCAGTAAAGAGGCGAGCCATGTGGATGGTTTTGCTAAAGAATGCGCCGTAGTAACTCACTATAGATTGAAGAATGCAGAGGACGGAAGTGGGATAATTGTAGATCCTGATGCAAAGTTGGAGGAAGAGTTGATCGTTAGGCCAACTTCCGAAACTATAATATGGGATACCTATCGAAAGTGGATTCAATCTTACCGGGATTTGCCTTTGTTGATAAATCAATGGGCCAATGTGGTTCGTTGGGAAATGCGTACCCGACTATTTTTACGTACTGCTGAATTTTTATGGCAAGAAGGACATACTGCCCACGCCACCAAAGAAGAGGCAATTGCAGAGGCAGAACAGATGATGAATGTATATGCAGACTTTGCTGAAAACTATATGGCTATTCCAGTGGTAAAGGGTACAAAAACTGAGAGTGAACGATTTGCGGGAGCGTTGGAGACCTATTGCATAGAAGCGCTGATGCAAGACGGGAAGGCACTGCAAGCAGGAACATCACACTTTTTAGGCCAGAATTTTGCGAAAGCTTTTGATGTTAAGTTTGCCGCCAAGGACGGTTCATTGGATTATGTTTGGGCAACTTCTTGGGGAGTTTCTACCCGTTTGGTGGGAGCGCTGATAATGACTCATAGCGATGATAATGGCTTGGTGTTACCGCCAAATTTAGCCCCAGATCAAGTGGTTATTGTTCCCATCTATAGAAGTGAAGAGGAATTGAAAGCAGTGAGCGAAGTGGCCGTAGAATTAATGAAACAACTACGTTCCAAAGGAATTAGAGTGAAATTCGACAATCGTGATACTCAAAAACCGGGATGGAAATTCAATGAATATGAATTGAAAGGAGTGCCTGTGCGAATTGCAATTGGTCCTAAGGACATTGAAAAAGGAACAGTGGAATTGGCAAGACGGGATACGCTTACAAAAGAGTTTGTGAACAAGGAAGAAGTAGTTGAAAAAGTATTGACATTAATGGATGAAATACAAAGCAATTTGTATAAGAAAGCATTGAAATATAGAGAAGAACATACAACGGAGGTTTCTTCGTATGATGAGTTTAAGGAAGTTTTGGAGTCCAAAGGTGGGTTTATTTCCGCACATTGGGATGGAACGGCTGAAACGGAGGAAAAAATTAAAAATGAAACCAAAGCTACCATAAGATGTATTCCATTAGACTCAGAAAATGAGAGTGGAAGTTGTATGGTTACAGGAAATCCTTCAGCAAAAAAGGTGCTTTTTGCTAAGGCCTATTAAATAAAACAGGAAATTTTCAGTTTAGGTTTGTGTGATTCAAAAATAGTTGTATTTTTGCATCCGCATTTGAAAATAAATGGTCCGTTCGTCTAGGGGTTAGGACGCCAGGTTTTCATCCTGGTAACAGGGGTTCGATTCCCCTACGGACTACAGAAGTTTAGAATTTAACAAGAACACAATGGCAAACCACAAGTCAGCATTAAAGAGAATAAGAAGCAACGAATCAAAACGTTTGAGAAATCGTTATCAGCATAAAACGGCTCGTAACGCCATGAAGAAATTCCAGGAGCTTACAGATAAGAAGGAAGCAGAGACTATGTTCCCTACTGTTGTTTCAATGATTGACAAATTGGCCAAGAAGAATATCATCCATGATAACAAGGCCTCAAATTTAAAATCAAATATGGCCAAGCACGTAGCCGCGCTATAAGATTGTTAAGGTATAGAATTAAAGACCTTCCAGGAAACTGGGAGGTTTTTTTGTTAATGGACTTGGGATAATTTAAAAATTGGATTTACTTTTTTACGGAAGAAGGAACAAGTTTTGAATAATCTCCATCATGACGCATTACGTCTCTCACTATAGTCGAAGATATATTTGAAACCTGGGGAGAGCAGACAAGGAATATACTTTCCACCTTCGCCATCTGAAAATTAGTTTGGGCAACGGGTTGTTCATAGTTGAGGTCTGTGGTGTTTCGCAAACCACGAACTAAAAATTGCGCCTCTTCAGAAATACAAAAGTGTGCCGTAAGACCTGAATAACTTTTAACGCGTATTTTCGATTCGTCCTTAAAAGTATTCTCAATAAATTGGATTCGTTGTTCCAAAGAGAACATCGTCTTTTTATCCGCATTCACTCCAATCGCTATGATAATCTGGTCAAAAAGAGGAAGGGCACGTTCAATAATATCTATGTGTCCAAGTGTGATTGGATCAAAGGTTCCGGGAAATACTGCGCGTTTCATCAAGTTCAATTATGAGTTTACTAAGGTAAGAACATCTTTGGGAAAGTCATTTTTTATCCATAAAATTTTGAAATCAATATTGTCAGGGCCGCAATTAGTGTGGCAAGCAATACTCCTCGTGCTCTATAAACTTGTCTTTTCTTCAGAAAAACAAAAAATGTCAATAGGTTTAGGATTGCTCCCAGAGCGATGAGACTTCCGAGGAAACCATCTTCCACTGAAGCCTGGAGCGTTACTTCGAGACTCTGTTCTGAAAAGAAATAAATATAAAGGTAAATACCTGCTAAATTAGCAACCAAGCCTATCACGAGGCCAATTAGAACTTCCTTAATGTGTGGCTTCATATATTCTAGTTATGAGTTATGAGTTATGAGTTATGAGTTATGAGTTTGAGCATGGACTTCTTTGATTACTGTTAATCGTAATTAATTAATGTACAATCCCAAAAAAACAGTCAATAATTCTTTAAATCAACCACTAATCACTACTGCCAACTGCTACTGAATACTGCCAATTTCTCTATCTCTGCTCCCTCCATCAGCGGACACGTTTCTTTCTCAAAAATCACAAGTCCCAACTGTTTAATTCATTAATGGCGTGGTGTGCAGTAAGATCAAATTGTACGGGCACAACCGACACATATCCTTGTTCCAGTGCCCATTCGTCGGTGTCCTTTCCTTTATCTTCGTTAACGAACTTTCCTGTAAGCCAGTAATAATCACGGCCCAGGGGATTGGTTCGTTTATCGAATTTTTCTTCCCAGTGGGCGTTTGCTTGTCGGCAAACTTTTATTCCCCTTATTTCAGAGCTATTCAATTTTGGGATATTTACGTTGAGCACCACTCCCTTTGGTAAACCATTTTTAAGCGTTTGCAGGGCAATAGCTTTTACGATTTTTTTTGACGGATTAAAATCTGCTTCCAGAGAAAAGTCCAAAAGAGAGAATCCTATGGCGGGAATTCCAAGGGTTCCAGCTTCTACGGCAGCACTCATTGTGCCGCTGTAAATTACATTTATCGATGAATTGCTGCCGTGGTTTATTCCGCTTACACAAAGATCGGGTTTTCGTTTTAAAACTTCGTTCACAGCCAGTTTTACACAATCCACCGGTGTTCCACTGCAACTGTATTCTAATTGCGGATTATCATTTCCCACTTTAATGTGGTTGTAGTAAACCGCATCATTAATGGTTATAGCGTGTCCCATTCCACTTTGTGGAGAATCTGGAGCAACTACGCAAACATCGCCAATATCGTTCATCACTTCTATCAGTGCCCGTATTCCAGGAGCATTAATGCCATCATCATTGGTTACTAAAATGAGGGGACGTTTTTTCATTAAAATCTAAATTTGTTTTATGTTGCTAAAATACATTTATTAATCTTGTTCCGAAGCTCTTGAGCCTTAAGAATAACAAACGATGGCTCCAAAAAGTGGTTTAACAAAATATTATTACCATTGAATTTTTATGGCACGGTTTTTTGTATAATTTAGGCGTTTCCAAGAATTTAAGATAAGAGAAGAGTATGCAGATTTTAAAAAAGAATTTTAAGGTGTTATTCCTTGCCGTGTTTGTGGCAGTGGCTTCCTGTAGTTTTACTACAAAAGAATTTAAGGATCCGGACAAGGATAAATTGCTCTTGGATTTGGTTACCTATGTCATTGAAAAAGGGCATTATGACCCAAAAGCTGTGGATGATGCCTTTTCGGCAGATGTATATGAGAATTTTATCAAAGGTCTCGATCCCTTGAAACGTTACTTTTTAGCTTCCGATATTGCAGAGTTTAGTAAGTATAAAACCGAAATTGATGATCAGATAAAGGAAAAGGACCTTTCTTTTTTCGATTTGGTACACAGTCGTTTTTTGGAACGAATGGCAGAAGTTAGAAAACTATATCCCGAGATACTCGACAAGCCTTTTGATTTCTCCAAAAAGGAATCCATCAATTTGGACTATGACAATATAGGCTTTGCAAAAGATTCCAAAGAATTGCGCGAGCGCTGGAAACAGCAATTAAAATTCACGACGCTCTCGGGTTACTATGATCTTGTGGAAGACCAGAAAAATATGGAGAAGGGAATAAGTGCTTCTGATGAAAATTCAGATAGTGACAGTGATGAATTCGATTCCGATGAATATACGAGCAAATCAAAAAAATCAGAAAAGAAATCCACGGAGCCATTTGTGCCGCAATCCCTTGCCGAACTTGAAGCAAAGGCTCGTGAAACCACTAAAAAATCCTTGGATGAGTATTTCGATTTTACCCAGGATTTGGAACGTAAGGATTATTTTGCAATATATCTCAACACCATTGTAACAGAATTTGATCCGCACAGCAATTATTTTGCTCCGCCAGAAAAAGATCGATTTGATCTACAGATGTCGGGTAAGCTCGAAGGTATTGGAGCGCGGCTTCAAAAGAAAAATGATTACATTACTGTTATTGAAATAATCAGTGGGGGACCTGCTTGGAGAAGTGAAAAAATTGAAGTTGGGGACGTTATTTTAAAAGTGAAACAGGATAAGGAAAAAGAAGCCGTCAGCATTGTTGGGATGAGGATTGATGACGCTGTTAAGCTTATAAAGGGGCCAAAGGGAACCAAGGTAACACTGACTATCAAAAATGTAGACGGAACTATTTCAGACAAAGTATTGACCCGGGATGTGGTCGAACTCGAGGAAACTTATGCCAAATCTTCCGTAATCGAAAAAGACGACCATAAATTCGGGCTCATTAATCTTCCCCAGTTCTACTTTAATATGCAAGATTATAAAGAACGAAACGCAGCTTCGGATGTGAAAAAAGAAATTATCCGTTTGAAAGAACAGGGAATGGAAGGTCTCGTTCTGGATCTTCGCAACAATGGTGGTGGATCATTGCGAACCGCCGTTGATATTGCCGGTCTTTTCATTAAGAAAGGGCCTGTAGTTCAAGTGGCATCTACAAATAAAAAAGAAGTTCTTGAAGATGAAGGTGGTGAAGTTGTTTGGGATGGTCCTTTGGTTATCTTGGTCAACGAACTTTCTGCATCCGCTTCCGAGATTCTGGCTGCAGCAATGCAAGATTATAAGCGGGCCATTATTATTGGAAGCAAACAAACTTATGGTAAGGGCACAGTTCAAAACCTTATAGATTTAAACCAATGGTTACGGAATAATGATATGGGCGATATGGGAGCGTTGAAAATTACTTCCCAGAAGTTCTATCGTATAAATGGTGGTTCCACCCAATTGGAGGGTGTGAAGAGCGATGTGGTTATGCCCGATCGTTACAGTTATATAGACATAGGCGAAAAGGATTACGACAATCCATTACCGTATGATAAAATTGCACCCGCAAAATATTCTCCTTGGAACGGATATTTGGATTATGATGAAACTATCAAGAAAGCTAAGGCCAGAATGGCGCATAATAAGGAATTACAATTGATAGATGATAATGCCAAATGGATAAAAGTTCGTCGTGATGAAAAAGTAGTCAATTTAAATTTTGATGCCTACAGTGCCGAAATTGACAAGCGGAAAGAAGAAACAAAACGATTTGATTCTATCGACAAATACAACAATCATCTAAAATTTGAATCCTTGCCTTATGAAGTGGCGCTAATGGCCAAGGACACTACGTTGATGGAAAAACGCAACCGTTGGCATAAAAATATGAGCAAGGATATTTATGTAGAGGAGGCAGTTCACGTACTCGAAGATCTAAAAATGAGTAATATCAATGCGGATAAGGTAGCGGATATTAAAAATTAAGTAGCATTCTACTTTCTAGCAGGAAGATATTCTTCTTTTATTTTAGTCACAAAAGTTTAAGTCAAAGTCCTTCAGATTTTCAATAATCTTGTTGGACTTTTTTCTTGTGATTTTTTGGGGTATTATAGAGAAGAAGTTTAAAAGAACACACATCGGACATAGAAATACGATTGGGATCAGTATTGTCCGGTTAAGAATCATATGATGTCCGCCGCGGCGGACTTGGATTTTGATGGGGTTTCAGGATTAATCAATACTTTTATCGGACAACAATGGAATGGAATATTTATTTTTTGATAAATATCCGGCTTAATTTTTTTCGATTTTTATTTGCCTGCCGTAGGTCTATTCTTTTTTGGTGTGCTTGTTATTCATCCATTCGCTGCATTATTTCAATTCGAACATTGCGCTTCCTAAATGATTTTAAAATTTGGTAATTGCTACTTAGGGTTTTTAAATCTTCATTACTTAAATTATAAACATTTGAATAAAATATATACTTTTCGGTTCCCGAAAACACTGTAAAAGAACGCATATCCCCATTTAAATCTACATCATCTATTAAAGAGGTGTTGGGAAAAAAGGATGCGGTTTGGGAAATGGGCAATTCGTTATCCTCCATATATTTTATGGCCTTTTTTCGGAGATTCCAATAAGGCAAATGTGCTAAGGATGAATCCCATCCCTGGGCAAAGGAATCAGAGTATACAATTAAATTACCTAAGAGTAAACTGGATAAAAGACCTATATATATAAGTTTTTTAATTCGATATTCTTGGATAAGCAAAAAAGACAGTAGCGCTAGTGAAAGATAGGATACGATGTAGTACCGATGACCCATCGGGTTTTTAATAAGCAAGCTCGTAACAGAAATTACGATTGATGAGAAAACAGCAATAACCAATAAATAATTATATTTTTCCCATTTTATTTTTTTCCGGTGAACAAAAAATGTAATAAGTATAAATAGTATTATGGTCATCCTTCCAAAATCTGTAAACTGATGGCCTAGTACAAGAATGTTTCTTCCAAAATTTGTCAAGAAATCAAGAGATGAAGAGAATTCCCATGCGCTCCCCCAAATTTCCAATGGATGTGAAATTAGCCATCCCTTATGTACAGCTCTCCAAGTCAAATATAAACAAGCAGGCGAGGCTCCAATTAAATATGCCAAAATCGTTTTCCTTGAGAAAAAACGTTTAAAGCTAACTCTATTTATTAAAGTGTTTATTGCTAAGTCAATAATAAATAATCCCCCACAAAGCATCATCCCTCTGTAGGTTACTATTCCTAAAAAGGCCAGACCTACAATTTTAAGATAAAAGTTATTTTTTAATATTGAATTCAGTGCTAAGAAAAAGAAGAATAATTGGATTACTTCCGGTCCTACCAACACAAATTGGGATAATAACGTGGGATCAGAAACAACTAAGACAAAGGCTGCAATTTTTAAATATTTATCTTTTACAAAAAAACTTACAAAATCAAAAAGTTGCCACAATAAACCAAAAATAAAAGGAAACATTATCCAATGTGAGCTGGATAAGGATTTTCCAAAAAGACTCCAACTTATTGCCAATAGAGTTGCGAGGAAGGGAGGATGGCCGGCATCATGGTTTAGAGGAACAGCGCTCCAGTTAAAAATCCCATTTTGAAATAAATCGTTTCCAACTTTTGAAGCGAAAAGAACATTGTCCCAAAATATACCGATTTTTAGGCTATTTGAAACAATGATAACACTCAAAATCAATAATACGACGGGTTTAATATATTTCATTTCTCTCTTTTAATTGCCCAGGTGCAAGTGAGGGAGGGGAGTTTCATCCAAGCCTATCCAAAAAGTTACATTGGATTTTATCATACTTTTGTTGCCTTCAAAAATCCGTACAATATACAATTTTCATTTTATGGGGATGTAATGTCGATCAATAGTTCCACGCCTATTTTGATTTACTCCAAGCTTTATTCTTATACAAGTTCCACCCCAATAAAATACGGCTCTACTTAAATATTCTGGTTGTAATTCAAGAAATACCGCAGATAGCCGGAGATATATACAGAGGATCTTTGACACGTGGCAAGATTCTGATAAATACAAGCTGTAATATTTTATAAGCAGTAGCCTAAAATTTCAGTAAATTTGAAATGTGAAAACATCTACCTCATTAACTGGAATTGCGCTCCAAAAGTTCAAAAAAAACTTCTGGGGCGTTTTTAGTTTTGGGTTTTTAGTTCTGTGCGTACTACTTGCTATTTTCGCTTATGCACTTGCTCCGGACAATTCCCGCAATGCAAACCAAATGCATCTTTCAATACATTCCAAAAATCCGGGATTCGAGGTAGAAATATTAACGATCCCTGCCCAGGTGAAAGACCAAAATCCATTCTCTGTCTTCTTCTTCGGAAAAGAAAATGTCGATACTGAAATTCCTATTTCCAACTATCTCGTAAAAGCAGGAGCAATAGAGATTACGGAATACACACCTGATGGAACCGCCGGACTACAAAAGGAATATCCACTTTCTCTTTTTCCAAATGCTGCGTCCGCAAACGAAATCTCAAATAAATATATTTCGGAAAAAAAGTTTCTGTTGGGAACGGATAAATACGGACGGGACTTATTGAGCAGAATGTTAATCGGAATCCGAATTTCACTAGCCATAGGGTTTGTGGCCGTATTTATTTCATTGATAATCGGGGTGACCTTGGGAGCCATTGCGGGCTACTATGGTGGAAAAGTGGATGCGGCTATAATGTGGTTGATTAATGTTACTTGGTCCATTCCAACCTTGCTTTTGGTGATAGCCATCACTTTAGCCCTTGGCAAGGGGTTTTGGCAGGTTTTTATTGCGGTGGGGCTGACCATGTGGGTCGAGGTTGCACGTGTGGTCCGTGGACAAGTGATGGGAGTAAAGCAGATGCAATACGTTACTGCGGCAAGAGCTTTAGGATTCCGTGATTTAAGGATTATAACGAAGCACATTTTGCCAAATAGCCTGGCTCCCGTAATTATTATTTCTGCAGCAAATTTTGCGAGCGCAATCTTGATAGAAAGTGGACTCTCCTTTTTGGGAATCGGGGCGCAACCACCCATTCCAAGTTGGGGAGGTATCATAAAGGATCATTATGCCTATATTATTTTAGGTAAACCCTATCTCGCACTAATTCCAGGATTGGCTATTATGAGCCTTGTTACGGCCTTTATGCTTATAGGAAATGCTTTAAGAGATGCAATGGATGTGAGAGGGTAGGGACCTCTATATCAAAGGTCAATTTAATGCCTAACTTCTAAGCGACGATTAATACCAGTCTGCGTGAAATTTATTCGGGCCAAAACTGTACATTATTCCCAAGCTTACATTTACAAAACTTCCAGTTTTATAATCATTATTTGGTAGCGATTTACCGTCAAAGTAAGTATGTTGTCTAAAATTGGCTAGGTAGGTCACGTCTCCCAATAAGGAGAAACGGTTATTCAATTTAATTTCTCCTGTTAAACCTAAAAGAATGTTACCAATATGATCCGTTCCGTTTCCAAGATTGGCTTTTGCAAAACTGAGGCCAACTCCTCCATGTGCTAAAAGATTGAAACGCCTACGCCCAGCTGGATTTACCTCTAACAACCTATTAATATTGGCTACACCTTCAAGACCAATACGATGGAAGGTAATTCCATTTTCAGAATCATTTGGATCGTCAAACTTGTTATAGCCGTAATGAGCCTTTAATCCATATTTATTCGAAATCATATAGCGACCCGAAATTTGAAACTGTTTAAAGGCGATATAATCCGAAGAAGAAATTTCGTTATTAGGTGATAATGGAACGTGTATTCCCGTGGTAAGTTCAGCGGAAAATCGATTGTATTTAGTTTCTTGGGCGGTAATTATCCCAAAACATAATAATAGGCTTATCGAGAAAAATATTTTTCGGTATTGTGATGAGATCATAAAAGGTGGTCTTTGCAAAATCTAAAAATTATTATAGAGAGCAAAGTTACCCATTAACCGTAGCGATAGTTTTAGAGGATTGTTAATTACCACTTAACGAATTGATAAAAAAGTGCAGAATTTTAAATAGAAAAGAATATCCGTGAAATTATGCGTATTTTTTTGACTTTGGATATGTTCAAAAACTGATAATTTAGGACATTTTACGAATGATGATAATTCGCCGCATCCAATTTCACAAAAATAAATAGCAGAATCGTAAAGCCCCAAAGTGCAGATCCTCCATAACTGAAAAATGGAAGTGGAATTCCAACGGTAGGGAAAATACCGGAAACCATTCCGATATTTACAAAAAAATGGAGGAAGAGTATTGCGGCAACGCTATATCCATACACTCGTCCAAATTGGTTTTTTTGTTTTTCTGCCCGGTAGATGATCCGGGTTATAAGTCCGACGAATAATAAAATGACCACCATACTTCCCACAAATCCCCATTCTTCGCCTACGGTACTAAAAATATAATCGGTATGTTGTTCAGGAACAAAGTTTCCTTTTGTTTGTGTTCCCTGCGTCCAACCTTTTCCGAGCCAACCTCCATTGCTGATGGCAATCTCACTTTGGTGCGTGTTGTAACCAATTCCGCGAGCGTCCACTTCTTTCCCCAATACAATGTTGAATCGGTCCCGGTGGTGCTGTTTAAAAACATTGTCAAAAATATAGTCTACCGAAAATGAAAAGGCAAAACATGTGATGACAATTAATAGGTATTTAATAAGGTTTGGTCTCCGTTTTCGATTTTTAAAATAAATCAATCCCGCTATGAGCAATACTCCCAAGATTACCCAAATTGAGCCAAAGGCAAGGGTAGCTACAAACAGGATAGTTGCAAAAAGACCTAATAGTAGATATGACCCGTGAAGTCCTTCCCGATAGAGAGGGAAAATAAATGCGGCATAAACCAATACACTTCCAGGGTCAGGTTGTAGCATAATTAAAAGGGAAGGAATGGCGAGGATAAGAAAAGCTCCAATTTGGTACTTAAACTCGTGCATATTTGTTTGAATGTCGCTCACATATTTTGCGAGTGCCAGGGCAGTGGTAGCTTTCACAAATTCGCTGGGCTGAATACTAAATCCTCCAAAATCATACCAGGCAGTAGTTCCTGCGATCGTTCTTCCAAAGACAAATAGCCCTAAAAGTGAAACTATAGATACTATATAGATAACACTGGCAAAACGTTCGTAAAACTTAGCTTCTATGGCAAGTACAAAAACTATTAGAACGGCACTTAATATAATCCATGTCATTTGTTTCCCATAAATCTGACTGAAATCGAAATAGCCATGTGCGGTATCACTTAAAGAGGCGGAATAGATATTTACCCACCCCATGGATACCAAAGCCACGTAAATAAATATTATCAGCCAGTCGAAGCGTAAGTATGTTCTGCTGCCACTCATTAACGGTTTATGCTAAAAGGTTGACCGCTATAAGGCTTGGCGTATTCGGCCTCCAAACTTCCTTCGAGCACAAATTTTTCCATATCTGTCCGAGTAATCTCTCCTTTTAGATATTTCTCAATCATTAAGCCTGCAATCCTTCCGGCCCAGCGAGAACCCCAATAGCCGTTTTCTACAAATACTGCAATGGCAATCTTTGGGTTGTCCTTTGGAGCAAAGGCCACAAATATGGAGTGGTCGGTAAGTTGAACCCGTTTTCCGTTAATCCGAGTGAAATTTTCGGCTGTACCAGTTTTACCGCAAATCTCAATTCCCGGTATTCTCAGATAGGATGCCGTACCTCCTTCGTAAACTTCATGCATGCCCTCAACTACTGGTTCAAAATATTGGGGTTCAACAGTGGTATGATGTTTTTCCTTATAGGCTGCTGGAATGGTATCCGGCCCAATTATATTTTTAATTACGTGGGGCGTGTAATACCATCCGCGGTTCGCAATGATGGCGGTAAAATTGGCCATTTGCATAGGCGTTAGAGAAATTTCGCCCTGACCAATGGAGTTTGAGATTGTGGCAGTTGAAAACCATTTATATTTCGGGAAATTATAAAATCGGTTGTAAAACTTTGAATCTGGGATAAATCCTCTTTTACCACTTGGTAAATCATAGCCCATAAAATCCCCTAGGCCAAAACTGGCCAAATGTGCTCTCCAATGGTCGGTACCCTCTTGAGGCGTGGGATACTTGTCTATAGATCTGCGATAAAGCGTTGCAAAATAGGTGTTACAAGACTGGGCAATCCCCCGCACCATGGCAATAGGTCCGTGGGCGCCGTGACATTTCATTAATCTACGGCCGTTATAATAATATCCTCCAGGACAATTGATCCGTTCATCTGTTTGGATAACATTTTCCTGCAATGCAATTAGGCCTGTAAGGGTTTTAAAGGGTGATCCGGGAGGGTATTCCCCCATGAGCCCTCTGTCATATAAGGGCTTGCCAATGGTGTCATACCACAATTTTGTGAAATTTTTGGAACGGTCTCTTCCTACCAACAAAGCAGGATCATAGCTTGGAGCGGTGATAAGGGCCAAGATTTCACCAGTGGAAGGTTCAATGGCAACAATTCCTCCTCGTTTATGGACCATCAATTCCTGTCCATATTTTTGTAGCGTGGCATCGATGGTCAGTTGAATATCGTTTCCTCTCACTGGCAACGTATCGTAGAGTCCTTCTTTATAAGGGCCTATGTCTCTATTAAATCGGTCTTTTTGGATATACTTTACACCCTTTGTGCCTCGCAACACATCCTCGTATTCTTTTTCTACTCCTGCAGTACCAATCAATTCTCCCATTTGATAATATGGGTTTTTTTCAATGATTGCGTTGTTGACTTCGGCGATATAGCCCATTACGTTCGCTGAATGATCTACCTGATATTCTCGAAGGGAACGTCGTTGAATGTAGAACCCTTCGTACTTGTACATTTTTTCTGAAAGGGAAGCATAATCTGCTTTGTTCAATTGGGGCACCACAACTGAAGGTAATCTAGGGGAATAAACAGTCGCTTTACGAAGAATTTCTATTAATTCTTCTTTAGTGATTTTTAAAAGTCCACAAAACTCCAAAGTATCCAGTGGTTTTACATCTCTGGGAATTACCATTACATCATACGATGGTTGGTTGGATACCATCAGTTTGTCATTCCGATCAAACATATATCCCCGCTGTGGGTAATCGTACATTATCTTGATGGCGCTATTTTGATCCAATGAGTCCGAGGCGCCATCATAAACTTGCAAATAAAAAAGCCTAGCGGTAAACAGAACACCGCTAACGAGAACCAGCATTAAAAGCACGACTTTTCTCATGAGACTTTTTTATTGAACAGAATTAAACTACCTATAATCAAAACAAGAGTGAATATTCCTGAAAATAACGTCGATTTTAGCAACAACAATATATGCTCAAAGCTAAAAATTTCCAAAGCAAACATTACAAAATTGTGGATGAAGATAATGGATGCAACATAGATAAACCTCTCTGTCGGCGCAGCCTTTTCAAGTTTTACGCTATTATATTCATAACTTATACCGAAAGAATATTTTAAGACAACTGGTCTGATATAGGCTACAAATGCACAGGCAGCAGCGTGAACCCCTCCCGAATCCTCAAAAATATCGACGGAAAGGCCAAGTAAAAAACTCAGAAATATCAAAAGGGTTTGATTGCCGCTCGAGGGATATAAAAGGATGAACAAAATATATAAATAGGGATTGATGTAACCCAGTAAATTGATATTGTTCAATAAGAATACCTGCAAGAATACCAAGAGTATAAAACGAGCGCAATTAATTAATATTTCCTTACTTTGCATCTTCCACTCCTTTCTCTAGGTTCAATATTTCAGCAGCCTGATTGTTTTTGATTAAATAAACGTATTGAAGACTGGTCATATCGTTAAACAACTTTATGTTGACATAGTAATAGTTATCATCCTTATCCAAATGGAAATCCTGAACACTGCCAATTAGGATTCCTTCAGGAAATATGGTAAATCTTCCACCCGTAGTAATGGTATCACCTTTTTCAATCTTTGCCAATCGTGGAATGTCAATTAATTGAACTACGTTCGGGTCTTTGGTGTTCCAAATTAAAGTTCCAAAATGATTGGATTTTTTCAGTTTTGCATTAATTCTGCTTTTGGTGTTCAGAATGGATTGAACGGTGGAATAATTTTTTGAAATATCACTGACAATTCCAACTAAACCATTTGTTGAAACCACACCCATATCTATTTTTAAACCGGCCCTACTGCCTTTGTCCAATGTAATTTGGTTTTTGGTTTTGGAATAGTTGTTATTTATGACAGTCGCCGATAAATATTCAAATTTTGGAAGTGCCGTAGTATCCAAAGCGGGAATCGGTGCCAGATTGCTGTATTTTTCCAATTCCTGTCGCAACAGAAGATTTTCTTCCAGAAGTTTTTCGTTTGCCGTTCCGAGATAGAAATAGTCGGTTAGATTATTTTTAAATTTGAAGATACCTCCGGTTATAGCATTGGCCGAGCTGATAAATTTATCGTTATGGTAATTATGCGTTTGGATTGTTAGCAGTATCGAGACAATAAACAGCACTGCAAACAACAGGAAGTTTTTGTTTCGAATAAAAAAGTAAATAATCTGCTGCATCGCCCTTCGTGCTTAACATGGTTTTTCTTGATTTTAAACCACTGAGAATGGAAAACCCCTATTTTATCAAGACACTCTTGTATTTGCTTAAATTTTTCAGACAAATTCCCGTTCCTCGTACAACGGCGCGAAGAGGATCTTCGGCAATATAAACAGGAAGATCGGTTTTAAGTGAAAGACGTTTATCCAAACCTCGGAGCATAGATCCGCCACCGGCAAGATAGATTCCAGTGTTGTAAATATCGGCTGCGAGTTCCGGTGGAGTCTGTGAAAGTGTTTCCATCACAGCATCCTCGATTCGGAGAATGGACTTGTCCAAAGCTTTTGCAATTTCGCGATAGGAAGTCTGTACCTGTTTTGGTTTTCCCGTTAGCAAGTCACGACCCTGTACGTCCATTTCATCTGGTGGCGCTTCTAGATCTTCCGTTGCGGCACCGATCTGGATCTTGATTTTTTCAGCAGTTCTTTCTCCAACATAGAGGTTGTGCTGGGTTCGCATATAATAAACGATATCGTTGGTAAATACGTCTCCAGCAATCTTTACTGATTTGTCACAAACAATACCTCCAAGTGCGATTACTGCGATTTCAGTAGTTCCACCTCCTATATCAACAATCATATTCCCTTTGGGTTGCATTATGTCAACTCCAATTCCAATAGCCGCGGCCATAGGTTCATGGATCAGATAGACCTCCTTCGCGTTAACACGTTCTGCACTTTCCTTCACCGCTCTCATTTCCACTTCGGTAATCCCGCTTGGAATACACACCACCATTCTAAGTGAAGGCTTTAGCCATCTTTTCTTTAAAGCGGGAATATCGCTGATAAACATATTTATCATCTTCTCGCTGGCATCAAAATCGGCGATAACACCATCTTTTAATGGGCGTATGGTCTTAATGTTTTCGTGGGTTTTTCCTTGCATCATTGCCGCTTCACGACCTACTGCAATTATTTTTCCGGTTGTACGATCCCGGGCAACGATGGAGGGCGCGTCCACAACAACTTTGTCGTTATGGATAATCAGGGTATTCGCTGTACCAAGATCAATGGCTATTTCTTCAGTTAGGAAGTCAAAAAATCCCATATTTTATAATTCGTAGTGTTGAAAGTTAAGGTTTTAAGTTTGATTTCATCAAATGTAATAAAATTTAATGCTTGAAATGTCGGACTCCGGTAAATACCATGGCCATTTCATTTGCATTGCAATAGTCGATACTCAATTCATCTTTTATAGATCCACCCGGCTGAATAACGGCTTTTATTCCAGCGTTGTTCGCAATTTCAACACAGTCTGGAAACGGAAAAAACGCGTCGCTGGCCATCACCGCTCCATCAAGGTCGAAATTAAAGGATTTTGCTTTGTCGATGGCCTGTCTCAAGGCATCCACCCGACTGGTTTGGCCGGTGCCGCTCGCAAAAAGTTGTTTTCCCTTTGCCAAAACAATTGTATTGCTTTTGGTGTGCTTACAGATTTTAGATGCGAACAATAGGTCTTCTAACTCAGTGGCACTGGGTTTATTGTTTGTTGCCGACGTTAAAATTTCCTTAGTATCCGTAATGTTGTCCCTATCCTGAACCAAGAGGCCGTTTAAACAAGTTCTTACGGTTGTTTCAGGTAATACAGTTTCTTTTTGAACCAATAGAATTCGATTCTTTTTCTCTTTTAATAATTCCAGAGCATTTGGGGAAAAGGAGGGAGCAATAACTACCTCACAAAACAAATGATGAATTTCCTTTGCAGTAGCTTCATCAATTTCGGTATTGCTGATTAAGATTCCGCCAAAGGCTGAAATAGGGTCGGCTGCCAAGGCTGCTAAATAAGCTTCTTGCAAGGTAGGGCGCTGTGCTATTCCACAAGCGTTATTGTGTTTTAGAATGGCGAAAGTAGGTGCTTCATTTTTAAATTCTCCCATCAGATTTACCGCAGCGTCAACATCTAGCAAATTGTTATAGCTTAATTCCTTTCCGTGGAGTTTATCAAATATTGAATCAAAATTTCCAAAGAAAAATCCTTTTTGGTGTGGGTTTTCGCCGTAACGAAGTTCTTGGCCGTTGGTTTCACTTATCTTAAAAACAGGAAGCTTTTGATCGGTATTGAAATAATTAAAAATCGCTGTATCGTAATTTGAAGAAATATTAAATGATTTTGCAGCGAATCTTCTACGGTTTTCTAGAGAAATAATTCCGTTATCTTCTGAAATCAATTCCAGGAATTCAGCATAATCTTCCACGGAAGAAACGCAGATAGTGTCCTTAAAGTTTTTGGCTGCAGCGCGAATAAGTGATATTCCGCCAATGTCTATTTTTTCTATTATATCGGCTTCCGAAGCACCTGAAGCCACCGTTTTTTCAAAAGGATATAGATCCACAATTACGGCATCGATTTGAGGAATTTGAAATTGGGCCATTTCAGCAACATCATTCTCATTGTCCTGTCTGTTCAAAATTCCCCCGAAAACCTTTGGATGGAGGGTTTTTACACGACCTCCAAGGATTGAAGGATAATCGGTAAGATCTTCCACGGCTATAACGTCAATTCCTAAGTCGTTTATAAATTTTTCGGTTCCTCCTGTGGAATATATTTTTACGTTTTGTTCGTTCAATTTTTTCACTATCGGGGCTAGGCCTTCCTTGCTAAAAACAGAAATTAATGCCGAAGTGATTTTTTTCGAATTGCTCATTTGGGAAACTATTTGAATGTCATTTTTTGGAAAGATGCAAAAGTACATAATTGATTAGTAAATTTGTAACGTAAGCACGTATAAAACGTCATACTTTTATCAACCGGTTAAATAGGCTTTCCAAGCTTTCTCGAATCCTTAAATTCCGGTAGATTTAACAAGAAAATCTTATAGATGCTGATTTATTTAAGGGTTTTAAAGGAAAGTTTCAACTTCGCCATCAATGCGCTCACCAACAATAAGCTACGGACGTTTCTTTCGTTGGTGGGTGTAACCATTGGGATTTTTTCCATTATTGCCGTGCTGGCCGCTGTGGACTCATTGAAAAAGGAAATTGAAGGAAGCATAAGCGGACTCGATAAGAATACGATTGTCATTATGCGTGTCAATTTTGGACCTACCGATATTCCCCAATGGAAATGGCAACAATTCCCCGATGTAACTTATGATGAATACCAGTATTTGGAACGGAATACTCCTAATCTGGATTACGCCACCTTCACTCTTAATGTACCCAACGAAACTGTGAAATATGAGGATAACCAAGTGGATAATGTTCCAATTGGTGCAGTAACGGATAGTTATTACTTTATTGAGGCACTCAAATTTGACGCAGGACGGTTTTTTAATGCTTCGGAATCAAATAGCGGATCCATGGTGGTGGTGCTAGGAAATGAAATTGCCAACAAACTATTTGGTGGCTCCGCCAATGCCATTGGAAAGAAAGTCAGGATTTATGGAAGAAAATTTTCAGTAATTGGGGTTTTGGAAAAAGAGGGTTCCGGACTATTCGGTAATTCCAAGGATACGGCAGTTTACCTTCCCGTAAATGTGGTGCGAAGGATTTATGGCGATAACAACAAAGCTACTTTTCCCCAAATAGTGATTAAACCCAAAAAAGGAATAGATAATGCCGAGTTTAATGCGATCCTTACTCAGCAACTCCGAACAAAACGAGGGTTGAAACCTGATCAGATCAGCAATTTCTTTGTAAACCAAATGCAGGGACTTACAGATTTTATTGATAATATAACTCACAGTATGAATATTATCGGATTGATTATCAGCGGGTTTTCTCTTTTAGTTGGAGGTTTCGGGATTGCGAATATTATGTTCGTCAGTGTGAAAGAGCGAACCAATTTGATCGGAATCCAAAAATCCTTGGGGGCAAAAAATAGATTTATTCTCTACCAGTTTTTGTTTGAAGCTGTTATCCTTGCTATAATTGGAGGGCTTATCGGTTTGGTTTTGGTATATATTGTCTCAATAATTGCATCTCAATTTACGGGTGATTTCCAATTTGTGCTCTCGCCGTGGAATATGTTTATCGGAACCGCAATTTCGGCCGTTATAGGTCTGATCTCCGGAATTCTTCCTGCGATTTCTGCTTCGAAGTTAGATCCGGTGGAAGCGATTAGGACGGGAATGTAGGCTTCGCAAATTCCAAAATGAGAGAAATTCCAAATTCCAACAACCAAATTCCCATTAAAAATCCCACTTTGGAATTTGGAATTTAAGATTTGGTTCTTATTCGTTATTTGGAATTCTCGAAGAATTTGGGCCAAAATTTTCTTTAAACAGAACTAAAGTATCTTCGCAACCTCTTCGTTCACCCATTCCAAAAATCGCTCATCCTCTGCGGAAAATGGGTCGGCAATGTGGGAGTCAATATCTATTTGACCAATGTTTTTGCCATCTTTGAACAATGGAATTACTATCTCAGCTTTCACATAAACACTACAAGCAATATAGTTATTTTGGGCTTTTACGTCGGCAACAACAAAATTTGAGTTGGAAACCGCCACTTGACCACAAATGCCTTTTCCGAAAGGAATAACCGTGTGATCCGTTGGTTCTCCTGCGAAGGCTCTAAGATGTAAAGTCTTTTCAGCTTCATTTGCAAAGTAAAATCCTACCCAATCGTAATAGCCGATATTCGTTTGTAATAGTTCACAAACTTCTTTTAATCGATCGTCAATGCTATCGGTTTCATTTGCTATTAGGGTGGTTATCTTTGGTTTCAGAGTTGTGAAGGACATAGGATGTTCTTTTTTTAGAATTACTAGTTCAAAGGTATTTGAAAACAAACACTTTCTCCGTACAACAAATACTGTATATTTGTTAAAAATATTGACAAAATCCTTGAAAGAACTTTTTAAAAAATACAAATCAGTCATCCAGTTTGTGGTGCTGTTTTTAGGAACTTATTTAGTGTTAAGCGCACTATATGCATATTATTTAAAGGTTTCTGTCAATAGTGGTTTTCCTCCCGATTATCTTACCAATCTTGTGGCTCGGCAAACTGCGGCTCTCCTAAATTCCTTTGGCTACGATGCATCGTTGGAGTTCAGCTCGTTAAGAAAGGGAATGCTTGTAGTTATTGATAATAAATATGCCGTCAATATTGTGGAAGGCTGTAATGCAGCCAGTGTAATTATTCTTTTTGTCTCTTTTATTATTTCCTTCGCCGAAAAATTCAAAAAAACATTTTTGTTTCTATTGGCAGGTGCGGTGTTGATTTATGTAGTCAATATATTACGGATAGCTTTATTGGTCATTGCCTTGAATAAATATCCTGAATACCAGGAAGTGCTCCATTCCGTAGTATTTCCTGCAGTAATCTATGGAATGGTTTTTATACTGTGGATTGTTTGGGTACGGACGTTGAACGCAAAACCGTCTAAGTGAAACGGCTTCTTCGAATAGTTGGCATTGTAATTTGTTGCATTCTTCTGCTTCTTATCCGTGGTTTTGAAGATAGTTTGTTCTATGATCCACTTCTCGAGTTTTTTAAAATGGATTACAAGACCATGCCATTGCCGGAAATGGATCGCTCCTCCCTTTTGTTGGGCATAGCTTTGCGTTACTTTCTAAACACGCTGATTTCACTCGCCATACTTTGGTTGGTTTTCTTGGATAGAGGAATAATCAAACTTTCCATCTTGTTGTATATTATTTTGTTTGTACTGTTTATCTTGGTTTTCAGTTTTCTTATTTATTCTTCATATTTCACCGAGAATCTATTGGTTTTATTCTATGTGCGACGGTTTCTTATCCAACCATTGTTTCTTCTTATTCTGCTTCCTGCCTTTTATTTTCAGAAGCAAAAATCCAGATGATTTTGGTATATTTGCAATTCTAATTTTTTTTAAAGCGATGAAAAACCTATCAATTCTTTTTTTGGCACTTTTTAGCCTTGCGATTTTCTCTTGTAAAGACAATTCAAAAGAAACAGACCTAGAGGTGGAAACCGTAGATAATTCTGCAGATTCGCCCAAAGAAACTTACAAAGTTGCTGAAATGGATGCTGTTTTTGAAGATCCGAAAGTGGAGGCTGCTTTCAAACAGTATCTTCAGGTGGAAAATGCATTGGTAAATACCGACGCAAAAGCTGCTGCTGTGGAAGCTTCAAATCTTGAGCCTATGCTCAATGATATTAATGCTAATGAAATATTCCGGAAAGCAGCTTCTAGTATAGCCAATTCTGACGACATCGGCGTTCAGCGTGAAAATTTTGAGTCTTTAAGCATGGGAATGGAGGACGTTCTAGCCGGAGCTTTGACGTCAGGTACTTTGTACAAACAATACTGCCCAATGGCTTTTAACAACAAAGGAGCTTATTGGATCAGCAGCGGAAAAAATATCCTAAATCCTTATTTTGGCGATAAAATGCTGAAATGCGGAAGAGTGGAGAAGGAGATTCAGTAGTTGATAGTCGGTAGACGGATGACTGATGGCAGATGACCGATGACGGATGAAGGTTGACAGTTGAACTTTTAAACCTATAAACTCCTAAACTCCTAAACTTCTAAACTCATCGACTCCTAGACTCCTAAAAATTCGTACTTTCGTATTTATATGAAAAAAGTAATTTCCATATTTCTATCCCTACTTATGCTCGCAAGTAGCTCAGGGATTGCGTATGCCCAGCATTTTTGCAGCGGTATGGAAATGGCTTCTGAAATTACCATTGGTGAAAAACATCTTTCCTGTGGAATGGGGGAAAGTTTGGATTCTTCCTGTGAAATCGAAAATGTTCAAGAAGATCATTGCTGTCAAAATCATATTACCAAAATAACTACGGATGATAATTTTGCGAAAGTCTCTTTTGATATTTGCTTCAACAAGACGTTTATTGCATCTTTTGTATCCATATTTGTACTTCATGAAGTTGAAATAGCTTCAATACATCAAAACTTCTTTGCGGATTATAATCCGCCACCTCTCGAACAGGATTTAAATATTCTGTTCGATACTTTCCTGATTTGACGGAAGGCGTATACCCGCGTCCGCATGCCGCCGAAGCTATAGCGGAGGCGCAAGGCGGGTATCTCTCTTGAGTTCAACTGCACTATCCTCAGGAGTTTTTCACATTAATCAAATCATTTTTTATGCAAACAATTTTTGAATACTGGCCTAAAGTCGATTTAATCCATCAAGAAATTGCGATGGATTCGACTTTTTGTTTCCATTCTTGTTTTTTTATTGAGAATGGATTTAACGCCGTAATTTCTGAAATTTCTTGTTTTAATTTTAATTGATTCAAAATGACACACACATATATAATACACGGAATGACCTGCAACGGCTGCCGCGGCCACGTCGAAGAAATTTTAAGTAAAGTTGAAAATGTATCGAAAGCTTCCGTTAACCTGGAAAAAGGGGAAGCCGTTATAGAAATGGAAAAGCACATTCCTTTGGAGGTTTTTCAAAAAGCTTTAGAAGATGATGGAGGACGTTATAGTATTTCTGAAAAGGAAAGTCCCCGCCACAGCGGAGAGGAGCCTGAAAATGAAAGCCCCCTCCGGGGGTTGGGGGACTGGCACACCTACAAAATACACGGAATGACCTGTAACGGCTGTCGTAGCCACGTGAGGAGACTTTAACAAGTTGAAAATGTTTCCAAAGCCTCTGTAAACCTGAAAAGGGAGCGTATAGAAATGAAAAACACATTCCTTGAGTTTTCAAAAAGCTTTAAAGATATGGCGGAGGAATATATTTCAATGCCAAGAAACCCCCTCCGGGGGTGGGGATTCGCACACCTACAAAATCTACGGAATGACTTGCGATGGCTGTCGAAACCACGTGGAACAAGTTTTAAATTCAGTAGATGGAGTTTCTAAAGCTTCGGTAAATCTGGATAAAGAAGAAGCGGTAATTGAATCGGAAGAGAATCTTTCTTTAGAAGTCCTACAGAAGGCTCTTGAGGAAAATGGTGGAAGTTATTCTATATCCGAGTTAGGAGATGAAAAAGCCGGGGAAAAACACAAGGCAAAAAAGGAAGCGGATAAAGCAAAGAACAGCGGGCCAGGCACCTATTACTGTCCCATGCACTGCGAAGGTGAAAAAACTTATGACAAGCCTGGCGATTGCCCTGTATGTGGCATGGATTTGGTAAAAGAAGCGTCCCTCCTCATCGGGAGGGGGTCAGGGGGAGGATATACGTGCCCAATGCATCCAGAGATTATTCGTGATGAACCCGGATCCTGTCCAATTTGTGGAATGGATTTGGTTCCCATGGAACCGGATGAATCTGAAGAAAATAAGACCTATAAATCTCTCCTAAATAAGTTTTGGATCGCAGTAGCATTCACGCTTCCAATCTTTTTGATTGAAATGTCGGATATGGTTCCAAACAATCCTCTTTATGACGTTATGTCCCTGAAATATTGGAATTGGGTCCAGTTCGCACTTTCTATTCCGGTGGTATTTTACGCCACATGGATGTTTTTTGAACGGGCATACCGTTCCATAAAAACCTGGAACTTGAACATGTTCACTCTAATCGGTATCGGTGCAGGAGTGGCTTGGATTTTCAGTCTTTTCGGATTGCTATTTCCTAACTTTTTCCCTGAACAATTCCTTACAGAATCTGGAACAGTTCACGTCTATTTTGAATCGGCCGCAGTGATCTTGACTTTGGTTTTAATGGGGCAGGTATTGGAAGCTCGCGCCCATAATAAGACCAATTCCGCAGTAAAGGAATTATTGAAGTTGGCTCCCAATAAAGCCGTTCGTATTGTTGATGGACAAGAGGAAACAATCGCCATAGACAAAATTGAGGTAGGCGATAAACTTCGGGTAAAACCAGGTGAAAAAGTTCCAGTCGATGGAAGTATCGAAGAAGGGGAAACCTCGATAGATGAATCTATGATTAGCGGAGAGCCTGTTCCAGTTTCTAAACGTGAAGGCGACAAAGTAAGCGCCGGAACCATAAATGGGAAACAGACTTTTGTGATGACTGCCGAAAAAATAGGTAGCGACACCTTGCTTTCCCAGATTATCGAAATGGTTAACAAGGCCAGCCGAAGTAGGGCGCCGATTCAAAAACTTGCCGATAAAATTTCAGGTTGGTTTGTGCCTATTGTGGTTTTAATTTCCATTATAACATTTATAGTCTGGGCAATTTTTGGCCCAGAACCCGCTTATGTCTACGCATTGGTCAATGCCATTGCAGTTCTTATTATTGCTTGTCCCTGTGCGCTCGGCCTTGCAACTCCCATGTCCGTAATGGTCGGAGTGGGAATGGGAGCCAGAAATGGAGTTCTTATCAAAAATGCGGAATCTCTTGAAACCTTGAGTAAGATTGATGTCTTGATAATTGATAAAACCGGAACTATTACAGAGGGAAAACCTTCCGTTGAAAAAGTGGGCGCCTCCAAAGATTATTCCGAAGAGGAAGTGCTTCAATATATAGCTTCTTTAAACAGTTCAAGCGAACATCCACTCGCCGATGCGACGGTGAAATATGGTAAAGAGAAAAACGCCCAATTCTTGAAAACTTCCGATTTCAATTCGGTTACCGGAAAAGGTGTTACTGGAACTATCAACGGAAAGAAAATTGCCTTGGGCAACGAAAGGATGATGGAAGGATCGAAGGCTTCTCTTTCGGAAAAAATGAAAAATAAAATTTCGGAAGAGCAGCAGAAGGGCAAAACAGTTCCTATGCTGGCAATTGATGGGAAGGTTGAAGGCTATGTCGTTATTTCAGATAAAATAAAAGGGACCAGTAAAAAAGCTATAACGGAACTTAAAGAAAAGGGAATTGAGGTAATAATGTTAACTGGTGACAACCATGACACTGCAAAAGCAGTTGCTTCAGAATTGAATCTTTCGGATTTTAAAGCAGACGTATTGCCACAGGACAAACTAGCAATGGTAGAAAAACTTCAATCCGAAGGTAAGAAGGTTGCAATGGCAGGAGATGGAATCAACGATGCTCCAGCGCTGGCGAAAAGTGACGTAGGTATCGCAATGGGAACCGGAACCGACGTTGCAATAGAAAGCGCGGGGATTACCTTGGTAAAAGGGGATTTGCACGGAATTGTAAAAGCCTTTCATTTAAGCGAAAAAGTTATGCGAAATATAAAACAGAATCTGTTTTTCGCACTTATATATAATACACTGGGAGTGCCAGTTGCAGCCGGTGTTTTATTTCCCGTATTCGGAATATTGCTATCGCCAATGATTGCTGCTTTGGCGATGAGTTTCAGTTCGGTTTCGGTAATTGCAAATGCGTTGCGATTACGCAGTGCGAAAATTTAAAAGGAGATAGGTTGAAGGACTTAAGACTATAGGACATGAGACGTAGGACTTGTCCTTCGAGAAAGCTGGAAATCTGGCTCCTTAGACCAATTCTAAAAAATAGGAACTAAAAAAAATGTAGAATGAGACGAAATGAAAATGTGGAAAAGATCGGCCTTTAGTCCTATGTCCTACGTCTTATTGTCTTAAGTCAAGAAAAACATGAAAAACATACTATTACTAATCCTACTATTCCCCTTCTTCGTTTTTTCCCAGGAAAAAGTAACGGGACACATTACTGAAACTATCAATACCAAAGAAGTTCCTCTTGCTGGTGCGAATGTGTATTGGTTGGATACTTCGGTCGGGACGGTTACCGATTTTGAAGGAAATTTCGAAATTTCATATAAACCGGAATACAAGAAATTGGTCATTAGTTTTATTGGATACAAAACCGATACCATTTCAGTCAATTCTCCTAAAAGAATAGTTCACTCCTTAAAATCAACTTCCGATTTGGATGAGGTAACCATCGCTTCGCGCCAAAAGGCAAGCTCGCGTTCTTTTTTGCAATCGCAAAATGTGATAAACGTGAGCAGTTCCGAACTATTAAAAGCCGCTTGTTGCAACTTGGCGGAAAGCTTTGAGACCAATCCTTCTATAGATGTGAATTTTGCCGATGCCATTTCAGGAACCAAGCAAATCAAAATGTTGGGTCTTACGAGTCCTTATATAATGATTACTACTGAAAATGTTCCGAGCATCCGCGGAGCGTCACAAGCGTATGGTTTAAGTTTTATTCCTGGCACTTGGGTAGAGAGCATTCAGATTACCAAAGGAGCTGGAAGTGTTGTAAATGGTTATGCCAGTATTGCTGGACAGATAAATGCAGAGCTTCAAAAACCGCTTACGGACGATCGTCTTTTTGTGAATGCGTATGGCTCCGGTGATGGTCGATTGGAATTGAATACACATTTGAATACCAAAGTCAGCAATCGTTGGAGCACAGGATTGTATATTCACGGTAATATGCGCGATACCGATTTTGATAAAAACGGCGATTCCTTTTTGGATGCTCCTTTAATGAAACAAGTGAACGTAATGAACCGCTGGCAATATACCGATCAAGAGAATGGATACGTGGGTTTCATTAATATTAGATATTTGAATGATGAAAAGCAGACCGGTCAACTAGATTTCAACCCTGAAACAGATCGCGGAACAACAAATGCTTGGGGAAGTGAGATTAAGACACAGAGTTTTGATGCCTCGGGAAAATTTGGATTTGTTAACCCTGATCTTCCATGGCGAACTGGCGGTGTGCAATTGGCATATAGCCATCACAATCAGGAATCTTATTTTGGTCTGCGCGACTACAACATCCAGCAGAACAGTGTATATGTCAATTTGCTATATAATTCTATTATCAGTGATTCTCGCCATAAAATTAAAACCGGAGTGGATGGCACCTATGACAGTTATGAAGAATTGGTGCTAACAGAAAATTTTGATCGAGTGGAAAATTCCGTGGGCGCATTTTTTGAATACAACTTTGATAATTTGGGCGATCTAAATTTAAGTTTGGGACTTCGGGGAGATATCCATAATACCTTGGGAGCTTTTCTTACACCGAGGTTTCATATGCGATATACCCCTTGGGAAAAATCGGCGTTTAGGGTTTCCGCCGGAAGAGGGAAACGCAGTGCTAACATCTTTGCTGAGAACCAAAAATTATTCGCAAGTTCCAGAAATATAAATATAATAGGTAATGGAGGAAAGATTTATGGGTTGGATCCTGAAATTGCCTGGAATTACGGGATATCCTATATGCAAGGGTTTAACCTTTTTAACAGGAAGGCAGATATAACTTTCGATTTTTATAGAACCGATTTTCAAAACCAAATTGTGGTAGATTGGGAAAATCCATCGGAAATAAGCTTTTATAATTTGGAAGGTGAGAGTTATTCCAATAGTTTTCAAGCTGAATTCAATTACAACGTTTTTGAACATTTTGATCTAAGATTGGCGTATAAATATTATGATGTAGAAACCACTTATCAAAGCGGAAAAAAGGAAAATCCGCTTACTCCCAATCATCGTTTTTTTGCGAATGCGTCTTATGAAACCGGAATCGGCTCTAAAGGAGGGAATTGGAAATTTGACACAACTTTCAATTATGTTGGAGAGCAGCGATTCGCTTCCCCAGAAAGTTATTTGAATACGATTGGACTTTCAGAATTTTCACCAAGCGTTTCAACCTTGAATGCTCAGATAACCAAAGTGTTTTCATCCAATTTTGAGATGTATGTAGGCGGAGAAAACATTACCAATGTGAAACAAAATAATCCCATTATAGGAAGTGATAATCCTTTTGGTTCAAATTTTGACACAACTTACGTGTATGGACCTATTTTTGGAAGTTCCTATTATGCGGGTTTACGATATAGATTAAATTAATAATCTTGCGTCCTTGCGGTAAAAAGCACCACAGAGATCACAGAGAGAAAAACTAAACTTTAAAATGGACAATTATGAAAAAAGTACTTTTAATTATTGGAATGATGATTTTTGGAATCACGGGTTTTGCCCAAAATAAAAATGCTCACGCCTCCATTGAGGTTGATGGCGTTTGTGGAATGTGCAAAGAGAGAATTGAGAAAGCGTCGATTCAGGCAAAAGGAGTGAAATCGGCTACATGGAATGTGGATACGCACGAATTAAAGTTGATTTACAATGAAGGTAAGACCGATCTAAACAAAATTCAACAAAGTATTGCCGACAGCGGTCACGATACCGAAAAAATCAAGGCGAAAGATGAGGTTTATAACGCAATCGACGAATGCTGCAAATACCGAGATCCGCAGGTGGTAGATGATCACAAAGATGGAGGCCATTAAAAGGACCATTTTTGTCGTACAAGAGGAAAAAATATGAAGATTTTATCCTTTTCTTAATATAAAGACTAGCAGAGGATTAGTAATTTGAATCTCAAAATGTAATATTATGAGAAACGAAAAACTGATACACGCTTTGGGCAATTGCATCAACCATTGTAATTACTGTGCTGATGCTTGCCTTGATGAGGACAACGTAAAGATGATGGTGAAATGCATTCGCCTGGATCGGGTTTGTGCCGAAGTCTGTAGCACCGTCAACCAACTTTTGGTGATGAATTTTAAGGAAGTTTCCGAACTGGTTAAATACTGCGAGAAGATATGTAATATGTGCGCAGACGAATGCGGCAAGCACGATGCACAACATTGTAAGGATTGCGCAGAAGCCTGTAGAAAGTGCGCTGCAGAATGTAACGCTTTTTTAGCTTAAAAAATTCGTGTTAAACTTTCGCTAACGAGTGGATAATTTGGCTAATTCCCGTTTTACCTTTATTGTACTAATTCAAAATAAATATTGTTATGTCAGACGATAAGAAAAACAAAAAGCCACAACCTGCAAAATCTCCAATGGGTAAAAAACAGGATAACAAAAAGGCCTCATCACCTACTCCTAAGAAGAAGTAGTTTTAGATGACAACCCATTTAGGGTTGATGAAAACCATCCAAGTTTTCGAATTTGGATGGTTTTGCTTTTTAGGTTATTATGGTGATTTTTTAAGAACCCAAATCCCAAACCTGCCTGTCGTGCCTCTGGCAGGCAGGTTCCAAATTCCGACCCCTCAATCCCGAATCAATGATTCCCGAATCTTGAATTAACGAATTCCCATTTCACAATCCCAATCCCCAGTCGTTTTTTACCCATCTTTCATTACTTTTACTCATTAATATTAATGAGAAATAAAAATGAAACAAATACTAGGAATAGGTTCACGAATAAATCACACGGAATTTGGAAAAGGCGTCGTTACCAACGTAACCGCAAAAATGTATTGGGTAACTTTTATTGACAGCGGGTTGGAGACGATTCCCGTGGACGATGATTTTGAAATCATTGAAGCCGCCGAAGATGAAGTAGATTCGGTAAGCTTTTACGATGTAGAGAAAAGCCTTCGCGACATCCTCAAAAAGTGGAACGGAATAAGCGAAATAGTCCCCATAGCCGATAAATGGAAAGGAGGAACTATGGTTTTACAGCCTGAGGACAAAAATCTGTCCATAAAGGAAATCCCGATCGATACATTTTTCCACAAAATAGTAATGCTAAGGGACAGGCTTCGAGTAATGGAACAGAAAATAAATGCTACCAAGGATTTGGCGGAACAGGATAAAATTGATCTTCAGCAGTACATTACCCGATGCTATGGAAGCTTAACAACCTTTAATGTATTATTCAAAAATAATTCTCAACATTTTAAGGGCGAAGTATCGAGTAAGAAATAAACCATCACTTCTTTTGAGTGGATATGCCTTAACAAGTCTCTTTCTTACAATTTTATCATTTTTTTAACGTTTGGTTCAATTTCGTTTTTAAGTCGGTACAGATTGAATATTGAGGGAAATTGAGTTAATTATCGTCCGAGAGTTCAAATGTTAATAAAATGTTGAAAAAAAAATTTTTTTTTTTTTGAGCGATAAAAAGTGAAAATTATCTGATTTATTTTTCCTGAACTCCTATGAAATCAGGTGTTTGGGTTGAGTAAGAGTAAAAAGGAAATGGCAAATCGGTTTAATATTTACAAGATTTTGCTTTCACGATTTCAATCTACTTCCCATAAAAATTGGATTTGTAACATTTTATCGTCAAATTTGGTATGCTAATTCAAACAAACAAAAAAAATGAAAACAAAGTTTAATGGAATTTTAACACTTTTGCTAGTGTTCATTGTGCAGCTCACTTTTGCACAGGAGAAAATGATTTCAGGTGCGGTCACAGATGACAATGGACTACCGCTTCCTGGAGTGAACATAATTATAAAAGGGACGACCACTGGAACACAATCGGATTTTGATGGAAATTATTCCATCGAGGCGAGTGTAGGCCAGACGCTTGTTTATAGTTATGTAGGTTTTGAAACCGAAGAAATTGCGGTTGGTACATCAAATACTATCAATGTCTCCATGAAGCAGGATCTGCTCTGGAAGAAGTGGTAGTAACAGCACTTGGTGTTTCCCGTGAGAAACAATCCTTGGGTTATTCAACTCAAGAGGTAGAAGGAGAAGATATCTCTGCAGTAAAGAGCGGTAATTTCACCAACGCACTTTCTGGAAAGGTATCCGGTCTTCAAATTAGACGAAATAATAACTTCGGTGGTTCTACCAACGTAGTTATTAGAGGTAATACTTCCTTAACAGGAGATAACCAAGCTCTATTCGTCGTTGATGGAGTGCCAATCAGTAACCGTAATACAAACTCATCGGCTCAAGGTCAAGCCTCGGGTGGATATTATGATTATGGTAACGCTGCTGCGGATATTAATCCAGATGATATCGAATCTATTAACGTACTTAAAGGTGCTGCTGCATCTGCTCTTTATGGTTCGCGTGCTGCGAATGGTGTAATCATCATTACAACCAAAAAAGGGAAAAAGGCTAAAGGTATGGGAGTGACGCTCAACTCGAATGCGCAAGTTGGTTTTGTCGATAAGAGTACTTTTGCCGACTATCAAAAACAATATGGTGGAGGTTATGGTGCATTCTACGGAGCAAATGGGGATTCGTATTTCTTTGATGATGACGTAAATGGAGATGGCGTTCCAGATGTGGTTTATCCATATACTGAAGATGCTTCTTATGGAGCCCCTTTCGATCCAAATCTAATGGTTTATATGCCAGGATCGTTTGACCCGGAGTCACCTAATTATTTGCAAAAGAGTCCTTGGGTAGCTGCTAAAAACGGTCCAATTACTTTCTTTAATTCACCGGTTACTTTTACGAATTCTATCTCTATCTCCAATGGATTGGAAAATGGATCGTATAGAATGTCCTATACTAAGTTGGATCAGGCAGGATTAATGCCTAATAGCCAACTTGACCGTCATAATTTTATTTTTAGCGGAACTTATGATGTGAATGACAAATTGACTGTGGGTGGGTTTGCCAATTACATCAAAACCGATGCTTTGGGACGTAACTCTACTGGTTATAATGATAACGTTGTGGGTATGATGAAACAGTGGTTTCAAACCAACGTCGATCTTCAACAGCAAAAGGATATCTATTTTGCTACCGGAAGGAACGTGACCTGGAACCCGGCGTCATCCGAGCCAGGAGCTCCTCCAATTTTTTGGGACAACCCTTACTGGACTCGTTATGAGAACTACCAAAATGATGGAAGAAGCCGTTTTATCGGAAACTTTGATGTTAATTACAAACTTGCCGACTGGGTAAGTGTTACTGGTAGGGTTTCTACAGATACTTATAATGAGTACCAAGAAGAGCGTAGAGCAATAGGTTCTGTTGCAACCCCATTTGGTGTTGCTCGTGGAAATGTTGATTCTGGATATTTAAGAAGAGACATTACCGCAACAGAAACAAACTATGACTTGATGTTTAACTTCAACACCAACATTTCTGAAAACCTTAGCTTTGCTGGTATTTTAGGATCAAACATCCGTAGAAGCGAGTTTAATTCTATAACATCTTCAACTTCAGGAGGTCTTATTTTTCCAAATCTTTATTCCCTACAAAACAGTAAAGGAGAATTGCCCAAACCTGTTGAACAAGCAGAAAAAATTGGTGTCGATGGGGTGTACGCAAGTGCTTCCTTTGGTTTTGCCAATACAGTTTACTTAGATGGAACTATTAGAAGAGATCATTTCTCAACACTGCCTGTAGATGAAAGTGCTTTCTATTATCCTTCTGTTTCTACCAGTTTTGTGTTTAGTAAATTACTGGACGTAAACGCCATTACATTTGGTAAACTTCGCTTGAACTATGCAGAAGTAGGTAACGGTGCTCCATTTGATAGATTGTCTAATAGAAAATACAACTTCAATAATGACATAGGTACATCGGTTCCAATTACGGCGAATAACCCAAATTTGAAGCCTGAAAGAACTAAAAGTTATGAGGCAGGACTTGAAATGCGATTCGCTCAAAACAGAATTGGTTTCGACGTAGCATACTACAAGTCTAACTCTATCGATCAGATCGTTACAGCTCCTGTTTCTGCTGCAACCGGATACACAGGAAAACTGTTGAATGCTGGGGAGATTGAAAATAAGGGTATAGAGGTAACTTTAAACGCTACTCCAATAAAAACAGATGACTTTAATTGGAGCTTTACTGCAAACTTCTCCAAAAATAAGAGTTTGGTATTGGAGTTGCCAGAAGGAGTAGAAGCTATTCAGCTTGGAAGATTTCAAGGCGGTGTTTCTATCAATGCTGTTAAAGGTCAGCCTTATGGAGTTATCTACGGAAAGGATTATCTGTACCACGAAAATGGACAGCGATTGGTTGATGAGGATGGTTATTATATGACCACCTTAACATCAAACAATATTATTGGTGATGTAAATCCTGATTGGATTGGAGGTTTTTCTAACACTCTTACTTATAAAAGTTGGGCTTTCAATTTCTTGATTGATGTTCAGCAAGGTGGAAGTCTTTTCTCCCTAGATCAATATTATGGAGAGAATACCGGTCTTTATGCCAATACTGCTTTTACAAACGATTTAGGGAATCCTGTTAGAAATCCACTTTCTGAAGGCGGTGGTTTTATCAATGAAGGAGTACATGAAGATGGTTCACCAAACACAACTAGGGTAGATGCCAATGTGGAAAGTCCATTTGGTTATGCAACTTATCCTCAGTCGGAATTTGTTTATGATGCTAGCTATGTTAAACTTCGTCAGGTATCACTTACTTATACTTTGCCATCAAGATTTTTGGATAACACCTTTATGACTGGTTTACAGTTTAGCGTAATTGGATCTAACCTTTGGATTATTTCTAAGAATATTCCATATGCTGATCCTGAAGCTGGATTGACTTCTGGAAACCTACAAGGATACGTAACGGGATCTTTGCCAACTACCCAAGATTATGGGTTTAACATTAAAGCACAATTTTAATCTATAGAAAAATGAAGAAACTGATTTTAATTCTAACTGCGGCAGTTATGACCGTATCGTGTTCAGATAACCTAGAGGAACTGAACCAAAATATAAAGGACCCTACAGCGGTAAGTGGTGAGAGTCTCTTCTCATCTGCACAAAAGCAATTGGCCGATCAATTTGTTACGCCAAACGTTAACCTAAACAACAATAGGTTATGGGTGCAGTATCTGCAAGAGACCACTTATACGGACGAGAGTAACTATGATCAAGTAACCAGAGCGATTCCTGATAATCACTGGAGAGAAATGTATAGAGATGTGCTTAAGAATTTGGACGAAGCTTCTCAAATAATTGCAGCCAATGAGGATCCGATAACTTCGGAAGCCAATGAAAATAAATTGGCCATTATAGAGATACTGACAGTTTTTTCCTATAGTAATCTTGTAGAAACTTATGGAGATATACCTTATACAGAAGCATTGGACATTGAAAATCTTTTGCCTAAGTACGATGATGCTAAAACTGTTTATCTTGATTTAATTGTGCGTTTAACTGCAGCTCAAGGTAAACTGAACGCTAGCAATGGTTCTTTCACTGCGAGTCAAGATCTTATTTATGGTGGAGACGTGGATCAATGGAGAAAATTCGCCAATTCTCTTAAGTTAAGAATGGGTATGGTTTTGGCCGATGTCGATCCAGGAGTTTCTACAACTACCGTAAACTCAGCTCTTGAAGCAGGTGTATTTCAAAGTAATGCAGATAATGGAAGTTACAAATATTCTGCAGCGGCTCCTAACAATAATCCTATGAACGACAACTTAATTTTAAGTGGTAGAAAGGATTATGTAGCAGCAAGGACTATCATCGAAAAAATGAAAGAACTTGATGATCCAAGGATAGAAAAGTATTTCGCTGGTAAAGTTGATTTGCAATTAGGCGAAGTTGTGTCTGTATCTACATCAGGTACTACCACAACCATTACTTTTAAGGATAACATTGGACTAGACCCGCTACCGGTAGTAGGAGTGGACGAAGCTTACCTGCAAGGGCCTGATGGTCGTATTTCTTTGGGAGTTATTACTGCAATGGGAGAAAAAACCATTGATATTGAAAATATCACCCAAATGCCTGCCATTGAAGATATAGTTACAGTATACCTTTATAAAGGAGGATCAATAGGAAAACCATCTCCTTACGCTGGAAACGTTAAGGTGAATGCTCGTCTAACTGATCCAACTGAACCAGGAGTTTTATTGTCCTTCGTTGAGGTTGAGTTTTTAAAGGCCGAAGCGGCAGCAAGAGGTGGTTACAATATCGCTGGTAATGCAAAAGAGTATTACGATGCAGCTATTACTGCTTCGTTTGAATTCTGGGATGCTGAGGGACTAAGCGATTATTTGGCTAACCCTCTAGTTGATTACGATACTGCAATTGCCAACAGTACTTCCGATCCAAAATGGAAAGAAGTTATCGGAACGCAAGCCTGGTTAGGTCTTTACAACAGAACCTTCGCTGCTTGGTTATCTGTACGTCGTTTGGATTATCCAATTTTGACAAAGCCTGCAAGTGCTGAGTCTGGGTTCCCAGTTAGATATACCTACCCAGCACAGGAACAAACCTTGAATACCACTAGCTACAATGCTGCAGCTACTGCGATAGGTGGAGATACTCCTGAAACTAGATTATTCTGGGATAAGTTTTACACTTTTGATTTTTAACCAATAGTTAAAATCATTTATTATTTGAAAAATCCTCGGTTTTGCGCCGGGGATTTTTTTATGGAATTAATTGAAAAAAATTAAGGATTGCAGAATTATACCAATTCAGTTTTGTAGGGCTGTATTTATTTGAAATAAAAACGTACTGAACTTACAAATATTCAATATTTTAAAATTTTAATGGATTTTAAGAGATAATTGAGGAAGTTTGTTCACTTTTATTTATTTTCCGATAACCGATAACCGATAACCGATAACCGATAACCGATAACCGATAACCGATAACCGATAACCGATAACCGATAACTGATTAAGCCTAAAATAGGTTGCCTTTTTTCATCATTCAATTTAACATGAAAAAAGAGAATTTAAAACGTACTTTCGATTTATCCTTGAAGCTCGATCTCGTAAAGCAGATTGAACGCGGAGAAATACGAGTATCCGAGGTAAGCAAAATTTATGGATTGAGTCCTACTGCCGTCTACAAGTGGCTTCACAAGTACTCAGAGATGTATAAAAAACAGACACGTGTGATAGTGGAACAGAAAAGTTTATCAAAGAAAAATTCCGATCTCCAAAGTCGGATTGAACTTTTGGAGAGGTCCTTGGGCCAGAAACAGCTTCGGATCGATTATCTGGAAAAGGTCGTTGAAGTAGCTTCAGAAGAGTTTGGGGTGGATATTGAAAAAAAGTCCAAACGGCTGTCATAGAGGATTTCCGAATGAACAAGTCGTCACATTGCCATAAGATGAACGATATCTATGCAATGGCAGGAATTACAAAACAAGGTTTTTATGGCCGTTTGGCCCGAGCCAGGAACCTATTTGAAAAGGAAGGTACGATCATTGAAATGGCCAGGGAAATTAGAGTGAACCACAAAAAGATGGGCTGCCGGAAGATTTTTGATGAGATCAAGCCCTGTGGACTTGGTCGTGACCGTACCGAAAAGGTTCTGTTGGACAACGGTTTTAGGATACCCCGCAAACGCAACTACCAAAGGACCACCTATGCTGGAGAGCGGTTTTATAACAACCTGATCAGTGGAACTGTCATAACGGATAAGAATCGGCTATTTGTGAGCGATATCACCTATATCCCCATTGGATACCGGAATCATTACTATCTCACGCTAGTATTAGATGTTTATACGAGGTATATAAAAGGATGGTCGCTCTCAACAACTATGAGGGTTGAAGACACTGTAGAACCCTCCTTTCTGATGTCAATCCGAGGTATGAGCGATGAAGATCTCAAGAAGCTGGTTTTCCATTCTGACAAAGGATCCCAGTATGGAAGCGATATAATGAAGTCGCACTATAAGCGTACCGAGGTAAATCCAAGTATGGGAGGAAAGGCCTGGGAAAACGCACACGCTGAATCCTTGAACGGAATATTAAAGAATGAATATATTAACTTTGAAAATATAGACATACCCTTTAAAACGGCCAATAAGATGCTGTCCAAATGGATATATCTTTATAATAATGAAAGACCACATGGTTCATTAAATAAAATGAAACCAACAGAATTTGAAACTTATGTTGATAGCTTAACCAATCAGCATAAACCGAGATATAAGATAAATTATTAACCAGAAAAAAGGCAACCTTATTCAGGCATGCTCAAACCGATAACCGATAACCGATAACCGATAACCGATAACCGATAACCGATAACCGATAACCGATAACCGATAACCGATAACCCTTGTCCGCCGTCCGCGTGTCGCCAAAGCATTAGCCGAGCGGGGTTCTGTAGGATGGATGCATTATAACCCCGTACTGCACTACGTTTGTGCGGGGTTATCCATATTAGACCCATTCTGGGTCATGCCACAAAAAATAAAAATAACCGTAACCAATAACCTCGAAGAGGTTTAATATCGATAACCTCGAATACAACCGAAATGAAATGAAGGTTTTATTCGGGGAAAAACGAATCCATCTGTATTTAGAACTCCAGAGGAGTTCAACTTTTTTCAATTCAAATAATCAGAAAACATTCAAGGAACCCGAAAATAGAAACACTATTGGAATAAACAGGCTGATAGCTAATGTGTTATAGGTTGCATCTTCTAAGTACTCAAAAATCTGCGGAAGTCAGGAGCCTTTTCAGCGAAGATGAAGATAACCGCCCACGGTCACTATCTACTAAAACTTTCCAATATTCTCCGCAATCAACCCAGCGTGAATCCTTGAGTTCTCGATAAACCATTTATGGGTTTCCATGCCACCACATATTACTCCGGCTAAGTACAATCCCGGAACGTTGGTTTCCATAGTTTCAGGATTGTAGGACGGAAGCTTTTTCCCGTCTGAGGATAGATGGACTCCCAATTTCTTCAGGAACTGGAAATCCGGTCGGTATCCCGTGAGTGCAATCACGAAATCATTCGGTAAGGTTTTTTGGCCATCCGGCGTGTTAATAAAAACCTCGGTCTCAGAAATTCTTTCAATTTCGCAATTGAAAAATGCTTTTATACTACCTTCCTTTATGCGGTTTTCAATATCTGGTTTCACCCAATATTTTACCCGTTCGCCAATTTCTGAACCGCGGACCACCATTGTTACATCACCTCCCTTTCTCCATATTTCTAAGGCGGCATCTACGGATGAATTGCTCGCTCCCACTACAACTACCTTTTGCATAACAAAAGGATGGGGTTCCTTGTAATAGTGCATAACCTTGGGCAAATCTTCCCCAGGGACATTTAAGAGATTTGGGATATCAAAGAATCCGGTACTTACAATTACATTCTTAGCTTGATACTTTAATTTATTCGATATAATCTCGAACTGGTCATCAATTTTCTTTACAGCTAAGATTTCTTCATATAAATTAATACAAAGATCATTGGAAGTAGCTACCCTTCGGTAGTACTCCAAGGCTTCATTTCGATGAGGTTTGGGGTTTGTGCTAATAAATGGAATGCCGTCAATCTCCAATTTTTCCGAAGTGGAAAAGAAAGTCATGTTCAAAGGATAATTGTAAATGGAATTGGTGAGCGTTCCTTTTTCTACCACGAGATAGCTAAGTTCTTTTTTCTTGCACTCCAGAGCACAAGCTATTCCGATGGGGCCGGCACCGATAATCAAGACATCCAGTAAATTATTGTGGGAATTGGAAAAGAACATTCTGTTGAATTTATTTCACTAATTCTTTTAGGTCTCGGATGGTTCTGGTTGGATCAGAAGCTCCAAAAACGTAGCTACCTGCAACCAAAACATCTGCACCGGCATCGACCAATTGTTTGGCATTCTTATCCGTGACCCCGCCATCGATTTCAATTTTTGTTTTGGCGCCGTTTGCTTCAATGATTTTTTTAAGTTGTTTTACTTTCTTATAGGTATTCTCAATAAAACTTTGTCCACCAAAACCTGGGTTTACACTCATCATACACACTAAATCGATATCGTTGATAGTATCTTCCAATAGCAAAACATTCGTGTGGGGGTTGATGGCAACTCCGGTTTGCATTCCTTCCAGTTTAATTGCCTGCAAAGTTCTATGAAGATGGTTACAGGCCTCATAATGGACAGATAGAATATTTGCTCCCAAATCTGCAAAATCTTTAATATACCGATCTGGATCGATAATCATTAGGTGCACATCCAGAGGTTTTTTGGCATGTTTGGCTATGCTTTTTATAACTGGCATTCCAAAAGAAATGTTTGGCACAAAGACTCCGTCCATCACATCAATGTGAAACCAATCTGCTTCACTGGAGTTGATCATTTCTATATCCCGTTGTAAATTGCCGAAATCTGCTGCGAGTAGGGAGGGGGCAAGAATTGTATGGCTCATTTTAAAAGTTTTTGCAAAGGTAAGAGAATTGGGAGGAGTTTAGATGTTTAAGGGTTTATAAGTTTATAGTTGAGAGTTGAGGAGGGGAGGAGTTGAGGAGTGGAGGAGTTGAGCGGTATGACTAAAGGAAGATTTGCAAAAGAAAAAACCTCCGGTTTTTGGCCGGAGGTTTTTTCATATAATTTGGTGACACTATCCCAAATAGGTCATTAGGATTTTACTTCTTGAGGTATGTTTCAACCTGCGGATAGCTTTTTCCTTTATTTGGCGAACACGTTCGCGAGTTAGGTCAAATGTTTCTCCAATTTCCTCCAAGGTCATAGGATGTTGGTCCGCAAGTCCGAAGTATAAACGAATAACGTCAGCTTCTCTAGGAGTCAAGGTTTCCAATGCGCGTTCAATTTCTGTGCGAAGGGATTCGTGCAAAAGAAGACGGTCTGGGTTCGGAGATTCCCCGCTTCGCAAAACGTCGTAAAGATTACTGTCCTCCCCTTCAATTAACGGGGCGTCCATCGATACATGGCGACCGGAATTTTTCATCGATTCCTTTACATCATTGATTGTCATATCCAATTCCTTGGCAATTTCCTCGGCAGAAGGTGGGCGCTCGTTTGCCTGCTCCAGATAAGCGTACATTTTGTTTATCTTGTTGATACTTCCAATTTTGTTCAGGGGCAAACGAACAATTCGGGATTGTTCTGCCAACGCTTGCAAAATAGATTGTCTGATCCACCATACAGCATAGGAAATAAATTTAAAGCCACGTGTTTCATCAAAACGTTGCGCCGCCTTAATTAGACCAAGATTTCCTTCGTTTATAAGATCGGGCAGCGTAAGGCCCTGATTTTGATATTGCTTGGCTACCGAAACGACAAAACGAAGGTTGGCCTTGGTCAATTTTTCCAAAGCCATATGGTCACCTGCCTTAATTCGCTGTGCCAATTCTACTTCCTCATCAGCGGTGATTAAGTCAACTTTTCCAATTTCCTGAAGATACTTGTCCAATGAAGCGGTTTCCCTATTGGTAACCTGCTTTGTGATTTTGAGTTGTCTCATTTAAAGATTGTCCTGTAGATTAAGGTTTAAACTTCTGTATGAGGTTATACGTAGAAAGAGAAAAAAGGTTACATATTCTTTTAAGTTTTTTTTAAGAATTACCTTTTTTAGAACCATTATGGTTTTGTTTTACGAGGGAGGCTGTCGTTTTTTTTGGCCTCGATTGAATCCAAAGTTTCTTGTTTTCCAGACATCAGACTGTCAATTTTGTTTTTGTCGGTAGTAACCATTTGCTTATCATCCTCACTGTTATAATAATAGTATTTTGTGGAAACAGTAAAATTTTGATCATTACTTTCATTAGATGGTTTGTCTTTTTTCGATCTGTTTCCGGAATCTTTGCTCTTGGCAGACCCTGTTGTTTTTAAAGAATTTTCAGTTTCAATCTTCACTAAATTTTCTTCTGCTAATTTGGTTTCCGAAAGTATTTCCTCCCCTTTTTTAAAGTTCAAGGAATCTTCTTTTGAAATCCCAATTGTAGGTTGATCGTGAGTTTTTTTCGATGAAGATTCAGATTGGATGGTAATAGTTTTATTATTCTCTTCGACAGGAAGATTTGACCGGTGAAAATTTTCGTTGACTATCAATAGAAATATGCCAAGGGAGAGAAGAACTGTTCCACCCGCAACCCAATAAAAATGATTCCTTTTTGGTTGATAATTTTTTCGGTCCAAAGATTGGTTTATCCTGTTCCAAACTTTATCGTTGGCAACGTTTTTTCCTCCGCTCAATTTGCTTTCAATAAAAGCTCCTATGTCTTTCTTTTTTCCCATTTTTTATTTGTTTTTGGGTTAAGAGGTTTGTTTATTTCAAAGATTTTATCCCGTAAAATCACTTTTGCCCGATGGTAATTTGATTTTGAAGTGCCTTCGGAAATATTCAATAGTATGGCAATTTCTTTATGCGAAAAACCATCCATTTGATAAAGGTTAAAAACAAGTCGGTATTGATCTGGCAGTCCCTGAATGAGCCTTAATAATTGGTCAAGCAAAATGTCAGTGTCTTCGTCAATCTCGATAGATTCTTCTAGGATGTCATTGTTTATTTCGATACATACTGGCTTTGGTGCTTTGTACTTATCAATGGCTTTGTAGATGGTTATACGTTTCATCCAGCCTTCAAAGAATCCTGTATGCTCAAATGTTTTAATTTTCTGAAATATAGTAATAAACGCATCGTGAAGATTATCTTCTGCATCAGCCTCATTCCTGCAATACTTTAAGGAGGTGAAAAACAAGATGTCTTTGTACCTCCTGAACAATTCATTTTGAGCTGTTCGGTTGTTCTGTATACACTGTTTTATTAGTTCTTTTTCAGTCAATTACTATAATTTTTTTAGATATTTCAGAAAAATCAGCATTTTATGGCCTTTAAAATTATGCTTATCGATGTCACCATTTCGCCAGTAGTTATATCATCAAATCTAACGTAAATAATTTGGGGGTTTAAAATGTTGTTGAACAATAAGTTTTCAATTGGGTTTATTCCCGCATTCATATCTTCCTCAGTCTCATAATAGTTCCAGGATACAATTGAGGGATCTGAAATTCCCGTAAAAGGAAAGAAGCAATCAAAATAACTTTCGAGGTCGAATATTGCAATGCCAGAGCTCGGTTCCGTTTCACACTCTTCAAAGAGTATCTTTCTACAAGACTCCAAACAACTTTTGACGAGTAAAAAACGATCTGTACCATTTTCTATTTCCATTTGCGATTCATCAAAGTTTACAACTTTCCAGTCAAAATTCCAGTCCGCGCTTACTTCTTCATCCCCGGTAATAAAAATGTTCAGGTGCAAATCATTTTCTATAAAATAAGTTATCCAAGTGCCCGCAAAGGAATGGTCCTGAAAATATAAACCTGCATTTCCGTACGGGCTCACCTCGAAGTAGGCCCCTTCATATTGATTATTTGGTCCATCCAAATGAGTTATTTTCCAAATGCAGGAGGTCTCAGTGAGAATAGTTGTACAAGAGATTACCGTATCGGCTTCAACACATTGGTCGAGTGCGGCCTTAAGTTCTTCATTGTTCCTTATTTCAAAAGGGTGTCCATTGTCCAGAATACTCGTTATTGGATAACTGAGGCTAATCGATTTTCCATCGTCAAGTCCTCCTAGAAAATCGCTAAACTCTAGGTCGCTTCTAATTATTTGTTCTGCGATAATAAACATATCCTCGTCATAAACAACCAATGTGAAGGCGTAATTAAAATCAATGCAGGTCAGTTCATTTTCAAAGCCATTGCCCGCCGCTCTTTGAATGAGATTATATAACTCCGAATCTACGGCAATTACCTTCGAAGGATCAGCTCTATCTATGGGCTCGTTTTCACAGGAAAACATAGAGATTAATAAAAGAAGAAGACTTATGTGCAAAATTTTCATGATGAATGGATTTAGGTGTTTATCTATAGTCTGGAAAATTTAGAAAGGTTGCGTGGGAGCTAATACGAATTGTATTATCTTCAATCTTAGGAAGCAACTTAATAAGATTATACTATGGTAAGAAGTTTTATTTTTTTTGGAACGTTGCTCTTGTTAAGCACCTATGGGCTTATGGCTCAGGAAGTCAATTCCAAATCGTTTGCTTATCGCTCGTTCTCCATAAGCCCTTTGGGAATATATGGCGGGGAAAATTCGGGAGTCACCATTTGTGCAGACTTGAGTTTTGATTACGGCAAGAATATTTTTAGTTTGGAGGGAGGTAGTGGCACTGAAGGTAAGTTTTTTGGAAATAGCAGTGATTTTTATGAAATAAATTTGACGTATGGCCGCAGTTATCCCTTAAATGAAAACTTTTTCACCGATATTTTCATTGGTGCAGGTTATTTCCATTATAAAACTTATAGCGGTAGAAACGGCAATACTTCCGAAGGAACCATCGGCTTTCCAATTGGAGCGAAATTTCAATATTTGTTAGGCTCGCGCTTTTCAATGGGACTTAAACTTGGTGTGAATCTAAATCCTGCCCAGAGCATTGGTACGGTTGGGTTGGTATTACAGTGGAACCGGAGAACGAATTAGAAAGTAGAGACACATTCACGCTTGCGGGCTAATAAATAGGTCAGTTCGATCTAAATCTCATTCTTTGGAAGTTAAAAAAACGCCTTCAAATGCAAACAATAAGTGTTGGAAGGCGTAATTAATTCAATTTTAAAGACATTACGAGATGTCAATTTGTTTAGGAGGCTGTTTTTGGGCCTCTTCTTTTTTGGGAAGCTCCAATTTTAATACTCCGTCTTCATATTTGGCTTTTATGTCATCCGATTTTACGGTTTCTGGAAGGGTAAAACTTCTATTGAAGGAGGTGTAACTGAATTCTCTTCGGCTAATTTTTTTTCCTTCCTTTTCTTCATTTTCAGTTTTATGCTCACCTGAAATAGTAAGTAAATTATTTTCCAAAGAGATTTTAAAATCTTCTTTCTTAAGTCCCGGAGCAGCCACTTCCACTTCGAAACTGGTATCATCTTCCGAAATATTTACCGCGGGTAAATTAGCACCCCGTAAATTTCCATTATAAACATCCCGGGTAAAGAAATCATCAAAAAAGTTTGAGAAAGAAGGAAAGTTTTCGTCTTGATTTCTCCATTTAACTAGTGACATAATCGTTCTTTTTTAAAGTTCAACATTATTTTTTCAAACCTTAAAATTAAAGAAATATTAGGCTGATGTCAAGTCTTAATCAGCTTAATAGTAATAGTTTAACGTGTTATTATGGTATTTTTAATACTATGAAACCTAGTTCGTTTTCTAAATAAAAAACGCCCTCTACCCTAATTAGGTTGAAGGCGTTTTTCCAGTTCAGAGTTATGGGTTCAGAGTTATAAGTTATCCACTCCGAACTCATAACTCAAAACCCATAACTTGTGATTAATCTCTCTTTTTATCTCTATCGCGGTTATCCCGATTATCTCGTCCGCGATTGTCTCGGCTGTCGCGTCCACGATTATCACGGCTGTGATTACGGTTGTCGCCACGGCTATCATCGCGTGGAGGGCGTTCTTTAAAACCTTCAGGTTTTGGTAAAAGAGCTTTACGGGAAACTTTATCTTTTTTCGTTCTAGGATCGAAACCGATAAATTTGATATCAAAAACGTCTCCCATATGTACCACATCGTCAACGTTTTCAGTGCGTTCCCACGCAAGTTCGCTTACGTGAAGTAAGGTTTCATTGCCTGGAGCATCTGTATATTCTACAACAGCACCAAAGTCAAGCATTTTAACAACTTTCACTTGATAAGCGCTTCCTGCTACTGGTTTGAAGGTCAGAGAATCTATTTTTGCCATTACGGCGTCGATTCCCTCCTGGTTGGTTCCAAGAATTTCCACTATACCTTCTTCGGTAACTGGATCTTCGTTGATAACGATGGTAGTTTTTGTGGCTTTTTGAAGTTCTTGGATCACTTTTCCACCGGGTCCTATTAAAGCACCAATGTATTCGTTTGGAATAGTAACGGTAACCATTTTTGGAGCGTGTGGTTTCACTTCCGCATTTGGTTGTGCGATAGTATCGGTCAACTTTTTAAGAATATGAAGTCTTCCAGCCGCAGCTTGTTTTAAAGCATTGACCAAAATTTCATACGAAAGACCTTTAACCTTAATGTCCATTTGGCAAGCGGTAATCCCATCTGCGGTTCCGGTTACTTTAAAGTCCATATCGCCCAAATGATCTTCATCACCTAAAATGTCTGAAAGAACAGCGTATTTCCCAGTTTCGCTATCGGAAATCAATCCCATTGCAATTCCTGAAACGGGTTTTTTCAATTGAACCCCAGCGTCCATCAAGGCCATGGTACCGGCACAAACTGTTGCCATTGACGAAGAACCGTTAGATTCCAATACTTCCGAAACCACGCGAACAGTGTAAGGACAATCCGCTGGGATCATTCCCTTAAGGGCTCTTTGTGCAAGGTTTCCGTGACCTACTTCTCTTCGGGATGTGCCACGAATTGGGCGGGCTTCACCGGTTGAGAAAGGGGGGAAGTTATAGTGAAGGTAGAAAGTTTCCTCGCCTTCATACGATGGCATATCAATTTGGTTGGCTTCGCGTGAAGTTCCCAAAGTTACCGTTGCCAATGCCTGTGTTTCACCACGAGTAAAAATTGCTGAACCGTGGGTAGAAGGCAAATAGTCAACCTCGCACCAGATTGGGCGGATTTCATCTGTTTTTCTTCCATCCAATCGCAATCCTTCATTTAAGGTAAGATCACGGACGGCTTCTTTTTCTGCTTGGTAATAATATTTTGAAACTAATTCTCCAAAATCTTCCAATTCTTCTTCCGAAAATGTGGCTTTAATCTCCTCTTTAATGGCGTCAAAAGATGCCATTCTTTCGTGTTTGGCGGAAGCCGAATGAGCTACGGCATACACTTTATCATACGCCATATCGTGGATTTTCTTTTTTAGATCCTCGTCTTCGCGTTCTGCAGGGTATTCTCTAACCTCTTTTTTGCCAAATGCTTCGGCCAATCTCATTTGGGCCTCACATTGTTTTTTAATGTGTTTGTGTGCAAAATTGATAGCTTCGACCATTTCTTCTTCAGAAATTTCCTTCATTTCGCCTTCAACCATCATAACGGAATCCATGGAAGCTCCGATTACCATATCGATATCAGATTCTTCCAATTGTTTTCTGGATGGGTTGATAATCAATTTACCATTTATTCTTCCTACACGTGCCTCTGAAATGGCACATTCAAATGGAAGGTCTGAAAGTTGAATGGCTGCAGAAGCTGCCAAACCAGCCATTGCATCTGGCATTACGTCTTCGTCGTGGCTCATCAACTGGATCATCACTTGTGTTTCGGCGTGATAATCTTTTGGGAAAAGCGGTCGCAAAACGCGATCTACCAAACGCATGGTCAATACTTCGCCATCACTTGGTCTTGCTTCTCTTTTGAAGAAACCACCAGGATAACGACCGGAAGCGGCGAACTTTTCGCGATAATCTACAGTTAAAGGTAGAAAATCCAGGTCTTTTTGCTCATAGTTGGAAACTACGGTACAGAGCAACATACATTTTCCGGATTGTACAACAACAGAACCATGGGCCTGTTTTGCCAATTTTCCGGTTTCGAGGGTGATTTCTCTTCCATCACCTAGGTCAATGACCTCTTTAAATACTTTAGGTATCATTTGTTTTTCATTTGTTCTTACAAGCCTTTACCTATTAAGGCAATAGCAGGAAGGACGTTAATATTTGGTCAACAATCGGTTTTCGATTGCAGTGTTGTTGTGTTGTTGTGGTTGACCAATGAAAAACTATAGGGTAGCCTTCTTTATAAAATCTCCGGTTTCTGGAAATAAAAATAAAAGGAGCTTTAAACGCTCCTTTTTATTTTACTTACGTAATCCTAATTCTTTAACGATTGCACGGTAACGTAGAATATCTTTTTTAATTAGATAATCCAAAAGCGCTCTTCTTTTACCTACCAACATTACCAAGGAACGTTCTGTGTTGTAGTCCTTGTGATTGTTTTTAAGGTGTTTTGTCAAATGCTCGATACGGTGCGTAAACAAAGCGATCTGGCCTTCAGCAGAACCAGTATCGGTCTTTGATTTACCGTGTTTTTCAAAAATTTTCTCTTTTACTTCTTGTGATAAATACATGCCAATATTATTAAAATGATTTTTATGTACTGATTACCGTTTTGATAATCAAAGGCGCAAAGATAGAAAAAGTATTCAGTATTTAGTGCTCCGTGTCCAGTTTTTTAAAAAACCTTTCGATTGTCGGTGAAATATCTCAAAGCTCTGAATGGACGTAATATCCTGACATCAGGCAACGCGGATCCCTGAGCACCCAAAGCCCTGAAAGGACGTAATAATTGAACCACATTATGGAACGGCCGTCATTTATGCCTCCCTTTCAAGGCTTTAGACAGGGGACGTGTTACGTACTCATAAGGCGTTGCCTTATGTTATGATAGGTTGCCCCTTTCAAAGAAACTAGTTTTTCTATGCTGTCTTTTCAACCCTCTCACGTAACGGTCTGTTCAAAACCAAATCCAAATAAAGATTGATTTTACGCTTTAAATCGCGACGATGGGTAATAAAATCCAAAAATCCATGCTCCAATAAAAATTCTGAGGTTTGGAAACCTTCTGGCAATTCTTTTCCTGTGGTATCGCGAACTACACGTGGCCCGGCAAATCCAATTAAGGCTCCGGGTTCCCCAATATTTATGTCGCCAAGCATTGCAAAAGAGGCAGTGGTTCCGCCAGTAGTTGGGTCGGTACATAAGGAAATGTACGGAATTCCTGCTTCGCTTAGTTGGGCAAGTTTTACACTGGTTTTGGCAAGTTGCATTAATGAGAGAGCTGATTCCATCATCCGCGCACCACCACTTTTTGAGATAATCAACAACGGAATTTTTTTATCCAAAGAATACTGTGCAGCGCGCACAATCTTTTCACCCACAACACTTCCCATCGATCCGCCGATAAAACTAAAATCCATACAGGCAACGACCAAATCTTTACCCATTGATTTTCCCACAGCCGTTCGGATGGCATCTTTTAAGCCTGTCTTTTCTTCAGCTTCTACAAGTCGGTCGGTATATTTTTTCTTGTCTACGAAGTTTAAGGAATCCTTGGAGGTTAGATTTTTATCCAATTCCTTAAATTTATTCTCGTCAAACAGAATCTCGAAATACTCGCTGCTGCCAATCCGGACGTGGTAACCATCTTCCGGACTTACATAAAAGTTCTTTTCAAGTTCCGCACTATCCACAATTTTTCCAGTGGGGGATTTGTACCATAGTCCTTTGGGGACGTCCTTTTTGTCTTCGGTAGCGGTCTGGATTCCTTTTTTTGTTCGTTTAAACCAAGGCATAATTGAGTTAAGAGTTATGAGTTATGAGTTATGAGCGCCACCAAAATAAATAATTTTAAATTTTCAAGGCTCTATTCTCACTTCTCTGTTTGTGGTTTTTTTATATTTCTTCTAATATGTACAAGTTCGTTTCCCCTTTAGGGGCTAGGGGCTTGGACTATAAAGTATTCACATTATTAAGGTCTTTAAAAGCTTGTTCCAGGCGTTTTTTGAAGGTAAGTTCTCCTTCACGAAGCCATTTTCTGGGGTCGTAATATTTTTTGTTTGGAAGATCGGCACCCTCCGGATTTCCTATCTGGGTCTTTAAATACTCTAGATTGTTTATCATATAATCTCGGATACCCTCCATAAAGGCAAATTGCATGTCGGTGTCAATGTTCATCTTAATAACCCCATAACTAATCGCTTCACGGATTTCTTCCAAGGAAGAACCACTTCCGCCGTGAAAGACAAAATCAATTGGATTATGGTCCGTATTAAACTTCTTCTGCACATATTCCTGTGAATTTTTCAGGATGATGGGAGTCAATTTTACATTTCCAGGTTTGTAAACACCGTGAACATTCCCAAAAGCGGCGGCAATGGTAAATTGGTCGCTAACTTTTAAAAGTTCTTCATAGGCATAAGCAACTTCTTTTGGTTGGGTGTATAGTTTAGAGGAGTCCACATCGGTATTGTCAACGCCATCTTCTTCACCACCGGTTATTCCAAGTTCCATTTCGAGAGTCATTCCCATTTTGCTCATACGCTCTAAATAACGTTTGCAGATTGCAACGTTCTCTTCGATAGGTTCTTCGGAAAGATCTATCATATGTGAGCTATAAAGCGGTTTCCCGGTTTCTTTGTAGAACTTTTCGCCTGCATCCAACAGGCCGTCAATCCAAGGTAATAATTTTTTTGCACAGTGATCGGTGTGGAGGATTACCGTAACACCATAAACCTCGGCCAATTCGTGAATATGTTTTGCACCCGCTATACCTCCTGCAATAGCGGCTTTTTCATTTTCATTTGAAAGACCTTTTCCGGCATTGAAGTGGGCGCCGCCATTAGAAAACTGAATTATTACGGGTGAGTTTAGGGCAGCTGCAGTTTCCATAACGGCATTGATACTATCCGAACCCACAACATTCACCGCAGGCATGGCAAACCCTTTTTCTTTTGCGTATTGATGTATTCTTTGAACTTCCTTTCCGGTAGCTACTCCCGGCTTAATTCCGTGGCTCATATTTTTGGGATAAAAATGTTAAACGATATTCGTAAAAATGTAATTTGAAATTTGTTCAGGATCAAGATACTAAAATTATAATCTCCTGTAATAATAATCAGAAGGTTTCAGCAAACAAAAATAGCAAATTTATATGGTTTAGAAGGGGTAGTTAATTCCTATGTTATACACAGCATTCTTGAAGCCAAACTCTTTAAACCAACGTTCTCCTTCAGGTTTTGCGGGATTGTGGGTTTTGAATCCAGTGTCCAGTCGAAATACAAAGAATCCAAAATCGTATCGAAGCCCAAAACCTGTGGCAACTCCCAACTCGGTCAAATCGGAAATTCCGTTGAATACCGATTCCTCATCTGTGATATTGTCCCAGAGATTCCAAATATTGCCTGCATCCATAAAGACAGCGCCTTTGAAAGCTCCTAAAATAGTAAATCGATACTCTGCGTTGAGAGCTATTTTAAAATTCGCTTCATTAAATTCGTTTTTGTTTCCACTACTGCCCGGGCCAAGTGAATAGGCTTTCCATCCTCTATTGTCATTGGTTCCTCCTGCAAAATAGCTTCTAGTAAAAGGGATGCTGTTGCTATTACCGTATGGAATGGCCAAACCCGTAAAAGCACGAACTGCTACCACATTGTTGTAATCCAATTCCCAGTGCTTTATGTATTCGACTTCGCCTTTTGCATATTGCGAATAGACAACATTAAACACTTCGTAATTGCCTTCACTACTTTTCTGAACTCCTGCAAGATTCGCAATTCCTGATAGGACGTTCCCTGCGGCCTCAAACTTAATGCGGGTTCTGGAAAAATTGTTGTCTTTTATATTCTCACGTGTATCCCGAGTGTACGTTATATTGGATGCAATAATCAAATTGTCCTCGGTCAACCGTTTTTTCCTCTCGCCGATATTGTCCACAATTTCGTATGCATCGCCATTGGTGTCATAGGGGTCAATACTCCCGTCAAGGACATCGTTAATAAACCCATTTGCTCCTTCCGGAATTATTAACTCCAATTCGTCATTGTCATTATAGGTAAAATAAGATGGATCTATTGTACCTGGATATTGAAATTCTGTTTGTTGGGCAATGTCATTCAATTGGTCAAAACTATTTCTATAAACATTGAAATAATTTACCGTATTCAGATTTTTTACATATTGCATATTGAGAGCGTCCAATTGGTAATTTAGGATTTTTGAAGGTTTCCAATTGTAACTGAAATACCCATTTACGGTTTGCCTATCAAGTCCAATATTGTTTTGTGCACTTGCCCCAACGCTTAATGTGGTTGAGGGGGACATGTATTTTGGAATAAGTTTTTGGGTATTTATAGGAAATATAATTCGGGGAAATGTCAGTTTGGCATCGCCCCCAAATTCAGAGATATTGAAAAATCCACTACTCCTGTCCGCGGCATCCTTTGAAGCACCTAAACTTCCCCGACCCGAAATCTGGAAAATCTCGGCGCCGCGAAAGATATTTCTAAAAATCATATTTCCACTAAAACTGATTCCAAACTGCTGGATAGTGGAAGTAAAGGCGTCAAAATCGGCTCCCAATGTAAATCGCTCCCGTGGAGTTAATAATATGGTCGAGTTTAGGATATTCTCAGTAGAATCTGTCACTACTTCAGAATAACTGATGTTTGGATATTTAAAAATTCGAAGGTCGCTAAGCTGGTTGTAGGTTAAGGTTCGGTCAATATCCTTGAATATTGTTCCTGGAATTATAGAAATCGCATCCGTGATAGCTTTGGGCCGATACCGCATTTTGCCATAACTAAAAAGTTTATATCCCCTATAATTTATGGAATCCTGAAACTGCTTGTCTCGGTTTTCATAGGTGTAGTCTGTCACAATCCGAACTTCATCAACGGTATGAACCTTGAAAGGAACTGTAAAGGTGCTGTCATTCGTGGTTATTTTGCGATCAGGAATAATGTAGGTCAGGTTTGCTTTGTGGTTGGTGTTGACCGTGTCTGCTTCAATGCCGACGTATTCCTGATTAAAATAATAAAGTCCCGAATTTCGAAATTGAATAGTAAGTCTGTCTCGTTCATTTACCATATCCCCCGCGGAATATTTATTTCCAGGATGGATAAAAGATCTCTTCTTGGTTATCTGGAACAGGGAATCAACAACGGGAGAACTGATTTTCTCCAAAATGGTATCTCCCACAAAATAGGGTTGGTGTCTTGTAACCTTGTAAATTATTTGTGCTCTTTTTTCCTTTTTATTGCTTGGAATAATTTCGTGAGTAACCTCATTATTGAAATATCCATAACTGTTATACCATCTTTTTATGCGCTCGGTAGATTTTGCAATTTTACTGTCTAAGATTATTACAGGTGCATCTCCTGATTTTTTGAGCCAATTGTTGAGACTGACGTAGGTGCTGTCCATTCCATTTACCTGTTTTTTCGATAGCCATTTTATTAATCTTTCTTCTCGTTTTGGATTTTTATGGAGCCAGCGGTTAAATGTGGAATCCGGCTCAGGATCGGCCATATTGTAAATATGAAGTCCGAGCGGAAATCCAATCAAGGGAATGGTAGGATTGGGTTTTTGCGCCAATTGACTGTAAAGTCCCGCATCTTTTACTTTCACGCTATCCACCAAAATAGTATTGTCGGTAAGTAGAAATTTACCCTCTGGAACGCGCTTTACGGCATTACAGGAAAATAATAGGCCCAATAATACTATAAATAATGATATTTTTGTGAGGGTGTACTTCAAATGGAGGTGCCTTTAATAGTGATTCAAAAATACTATATTTTGCTCAGCAATAGCCAAACAAAATTAATAACCAGCCTTGGTCAAAAAAAGTATCGGAACAAGGCGGGGCTTTTTGTTGCCGAAGGACCAAAAGTGATTTCCGAGCTGCTCGACGCGGGCTTAAAACTGAAATGGATATTTACCACAGATGCCTCACAGGTTTCTTTTGATAACCATTTTTTGGTGACAGAAGCGGAGCTTAAAAAAATCAGTTTTTTGAAAACCGCTAATACGGCCACCGCTGTTTTTGAAATACCAAATAAAAAATCCTACTTGGATTCAGGTTTGGTTGTCGCTTTGGATGCCGTACGTGATCCTGGCAATTTGGGCACTATTATCCGACTTTGCGATTGGTTTGGAGTAACACAATTGATCTGCTCTGAAGATACGGTTGATTGTTATAACCCAAAAGTTGTGCAGGCAAGTATGGGATCCTTGGCCAGGGTGCAGATACATTATCTTACACTTTCCAGTTTATTGGACACAACCAAACTTCCGATTTATGGAGGTTTTATGGATGGAAACAGTATTTATTCTGAAGTGTTCCCCGAGGATGCAATAATAGTTATGGGAAATGAAGCGAATGGGATTTCAGAAAATATAGCCAAAAAAATAACTCATAGAATAAGCATCCCGCGATTCGGAAAAATACAGAAGACCGAAAGCCTCAATGTGGCCACTGCCACGGCTATTTTACTAAATGAGTTTAGAAGGATTACTGGAAAGTAAAATTGATAAAAACCCCACGCGTAGATAATTTGTCAATGTTCCCTGTCCATGGACTATTCGGGTCGTCGTCGGGAACCAATTCATCACTAAAGGCAAAAACCCCGCGGATGGAAGGAGTGAATTTGAAATAGAACAAGTAGAAATCGATTCCAAATCCCAGTTCAAAATAATTGGTGCTGTTCGTCATTCGAAATTTCCCAAATTCGTTGTCATCCGGATTTTTCTGCTCGCTGGAAAGGTTTAGGGAAGTAGAAACTCCACCAATGATGAAAGGTTTAATATTGTTCAGCCTTTTTGTTGAGACCTTAAGCAATAACGGAACATGGATATATGTGGATTTCACCTCGCGCAAATAATTTCTTTCTTCTTCAAATCCGGGAAAGGTAAGATCGCGCTGCGTAAAGTATAAACCGGGTTCTAGGCGTAGATTAAAGTATTCATTGATTCGCATGTCGCCAACAAGTCCCACGTTAAATCCCGGAGAACTTTTTACAAGGATATCCGTATTTCCATCGGCATATTGATTGATATAATCAAATTTGAAATCGTAAGAGTTGAAGCCCAGAAAGTATCCCCAGGTAAAACGTTTTTTATCGAAATTCTCGAGGTTTGCCAAGCGTTAATGATTAAAAAACCATTGTGCTTGAACGTTGTTCGCTGTAAAAAATAGAGCAAAGACAAAAAATAGTTTCTTCATAAAAATTACTTGGTAGCCGTATAAATGGTTGCAACGCCAAACGTTTGTGGCTTATTATCCACTTCCTTAAACCCGATTTTGCGTAAAATATTGTTGAGCTCTTGACCAAAAGGAAAAACCGAGGCGCTTTCGCTTAAATATTGATACGCAACTTTGTCTTTTGAAAACAATCGCCCCATTAGCGGCAATACATTTTTTGTGTAAAAATGATATCCCTGTTTTAATGGGAACTTTGTGGGGACGGATGTTTCAAGGATTACAAAAATCCCATCCTTGCGAAGCACCCTTAAAATTTCTGAGAGTCCTTTTTCAAGATCTTCAAAATTCCGAATTCCAAAGGAAACGGTGATAGCATCAAAATAATTGTCATCAAAAGGGAGCGCTTCCGAATCTCCTTGGATAAATTTTATTTTTTTGGAAATTGGTTTTCCTAAAACCTTTTTGCGGGCAACTGAAAGCATCCCGTCAGAAAGGTCAAGACCCATTATTTCGGGAATTTCTGTTTTTTCAGCAAACTGAATGGCAAGGTCACCCGTTCCCGTGGCAATATCAAGAACGTTTTTTGGATTTTTGGCAGCAACTATTTTTATGACTTTTTTCCGCCAAGAAACATCAGAGCCAAGAGAGATGACTCTATTCATTCCGTCGTAGTTTTCAGAGATAGTATCGAACATTTGTTCAACCTGTCTCTTTTTTCCTTCCGAGGAATCTTTATAAGGTTTTACTTTTTCTTCCATAAAATTTCGCCTGCAAAATTACATAATTTTTAATAGGAAGATGGATATTATTTCGAAACCTAAAGAGCTGCCTTACATGTTGATTTCATCCTTTAAAAATGTCCAGATTCAATTAAAAAAAAGGGGTTTAACTATTAAATGATATCCGGTTTTTTTTAAATATAAATCCATAGAGAATATTGGCGCAAATAGAAAAATAGAGAGCAAAATTTTCATTTTTTTCCGCATTCCTAAAGGATGAAATGAAGATTTTGACGATTATCCGTTTAGGGTTTAGGCAATATTGTCAAAATCTTGTCAAGATGCACAAGAGGTAATATAAATATTTTGGTGTTCCCTGTATTTATTATCAGTGCTTCTAATTTATCTATCTTTGCGGAGGAATAATTTCATTATAAGAAGAATAAAAATGACATCTTTTATATTGAAAGGATTAGAAATCAAATAGAAAATCAATGAAAATTATCATTGCCGGTGCAGGAGAAGTAGGGTTTCATCTTGCCAAATTACTTTCTTTTGAATCCCAAAATATAACACTTATAGATCCCAATCGGGATTTTTTGGCCCATGCCGACTCTCAATTGGATATTAGGGTAATTCGTGGAGATGCCACATCTATTTCTGTGCTGAAGGATTCGCACGTTGACGAAACTGATTTGGTGATTGCAGTAACCTCCAGCGAGACCACAAATATTACTGTATGTGTTATCGCCAAGCAACTCGGGGCAAAACGCACCATTGCGCGAATTTCAAATACAGAGTTTATAGATAAAAAAGAAGAAGTGGGGTTTGCGAAATTTGGAATTGACGAGCTTATTTCTCCAGAATCCTTAGCTGCCAATGAGATTGAGCTGCTTCTTAGCCAAAGTGCATTTAACGATACTTATGAATTTGAAAATGGGGCCTTGACAATGATCGGTCTGAATCTTTCTCGCAATTCTGCTTTTGTGGGAAAATCCGTTAAGGAGGTTGCTAGACTATATCCAACCTTAAAATATGTGCCGCTTGCCATGCAGCGTTATGGCACCCAATATACTTTGATTCCTCGAGGGGATACCGAATTTATGGTAGGTGACCAGGTTTATTTTACAACCTTGAAAAATGGAGTGGATCAAATTGTGAAACTGACTGGAAAAAGCAGACAGGAAATCAAAAATGTCATGATTCTGGGCGGGAGCAAAATTGGATTTAAAACAGCTAAGGATCTATGTAAAAGCCATTTTAAGGTTAAATTGATTGAGAGCCGAAAGGACAAAGCTTTTGAAATTGCCGATGATATTCCCGAATGTTTGGTAATTAATGGCGATGGCAGAAATGTAGATTTACTTGAAGAAGAATCAATTGAGGAAATGGACGCCTTTATCGCAGTTACCGGAAATAGCGAGACAAACATAATGTCTTGTTTGGTCGCAAAATCGAAAGGGGTGAAAAAAACGATAGCATTGGTTGAAAATATGGACTATTTTCAACTCTCCCATTCTATCGGTATCGATACGCTCATCAATAAAAAATTATTGGCGGCCAATAATATTTTCCGATTTGTGCGTCGTGGGGAAGTGGTGGCAATGACCAAATTGAACAATATGAACGCGGAATTATTAGAGTTTAGGGTGACACCACACTCTAGGGTGTGCAATAAAAAAATTAAAAATCTCAATTTTCCTATCTCAGCTATTATTGGCGGGATTATAAGAAATGGAGAAGGAATTATAGCTCTCGGCGATTTCGAGATTCAAGCTGGGGATAGGGTAGTAGTGTGTTGTCTGCCTCAATCTATTGGCAAAGTTGAAAAACTTTTTATTTAAATGAATACCCTCTCCAAAATCAACTATAAAATTATTTCCCATTTAATGGGATTATTATTTGTGGTTAACGGCGGATTTATGATGATTTCCGCAGGAGTCAGTTGGTATTATGAGGATGGTGTATTGGACAAGATATTGGCGGCTGGATTGGTTGCCTTGGGCGCTGGGGGAATTATAATGTTTTTGACTCGAAACCATAAAAAGGAAGTCCAAAAAAGAGAGGGGTATATTATAGTTGCTTTTGGATGGATATTCATGGCACTTGTTGGCACCTTGCCCTATATATTTTCAGGGGCAATTCCTAATTTCACCAATGCGTTTTTTGAGACGATGAGCGGATACACCACCACTGGTGCCACTATTTTGAAAGATATTGAAAGCGTTCCCAAGGGAATTCTTTTTTGGAGAAGTATCACCCACTGGATAGGTGGAATGGGAATAATTGTTCTGGCAATCGCCATTCTTCCTTTATTAGGGATTGGGGGCATGCAACTCTTTGCCGCCGAATCCCCTGGGCCAACAGGCGATAAACTGCATCCACGCATTACGGATACCGCCAAACGCTTATGGCTTATTTATGTTGGGTATACCTTAGCCGAAACAATATTGTTGAAAATTGCGGGAATGAGCTTTTTTGATGCAATTAATCATTCCTTGTCCACATTGAGCACAGGAGGATTTTCAACCAAAAACGCCAGTGTCGCTTTCTGGAACGACCGACCGATGATTCAGTATATTATTATTTTCTTTATGTTTTTGGCCGGTAGTAATTTTGTGTTGAGCTATTTTGCCTTCAAGCGAAAATTTCAAAAGATTTTTAGGGATGAAGAATTTCGAGCCTATGGTTTATTGGTTCTGGGCCTGACCATAATCTCAGGCTTGGTAATTTATTTTGAAGCGGATGTAGCTATTTCCACAATCAATCATCCCATGGTTTGGGGACATTTTGAAAGTTCCATGAGGCATGCTCTTTTTCAGGTGGTTTCGGTAATTACTACCACCGGTTTTGTAAGTGCCGATTACACTATGTGGACTCCTTTCTTGACAATTTTCTTTTTTGGAATGATGTTCCTCGGGGGCTGTGCCGGCTCTACTTCGGGAGGAATTAAGATAATGCGACATTTGATTATGATAAAAAATGGTGTGCTTGAATTTAAAAGAACTTTACATCCACACGCCATTCTGCCGGTTAGATATAATACGAAAGCTGTTCCACGCCCCATTGTTTTTAATATCCTCGGGTTTTTTATCCTATATATGCTTTCCTTCATTATGGGGACGCTTGTTTTTTCATGGTTAGGATTGGATTTTAGTTCGGCATTGGGCGGTGCCGCTACAACTCTCGGCAATATTGGCCCGGGATTGGGAAGTCTAAGTCCTGTGGATAGTTATTCCGGCTTGCCCAGTCCCGCTAAGTGGTGGGCCAGCTTCTTAATGCTAATTGGTAGATTGGAACTGTTCACTGTTCTTATTCTTTTGACTCCCTTTTTCTGGAGAAATAGATGAGGAAAAACATCAAATTCCAAATTCCAAATTCCAAAATCCAAAAACCAAATTTGTCATGCTGAGCCGGGTCGGAGTGGCAAATTCCAAAAAGGTCGTTTTCAGATTGATTTTCGGGAAATTATATTAGAAAAATAACTCTTGATTTTTACTGGTGATTTTTCCGAGTTCAAAAAAAACCCAAAACGATTTTGCGTTTTGGGTTTTTCATTAAAATAAGGGGTAGATCTATTTTACAATAATCCGTTTCACCCATCCGTTATTCCTGTTTCCAATACGGACTAGGTAAACTCCTTTCGAAACATAACTCATATCCAGTAGGTAATGATATCCATTTCCGTTATTTCTGATCTTTTTGAATAGCAGATTTTGCCCAAGCGTATTATGAACTGAAAGATTTAAATCCTCAGAAGAGTTACTGGTTTTTAAAGTAATGTCGAAAATGTTATTTTTTAAAGTCAAGATGGTAAGTGCATTTTCGTCGAAAATATTGTCGCCAATACCAATAGTTCCAATCTGAACACTGTAATCTTCAGTTTCTCCAAAATTGGTTTCCCGACATGCATTATCAGGTACCGGACCATTCCAATTTGTTTTTGCGCGCATGTAATATGTTGACCCAATGCGGCATCTGCAGGAATAACTAAATCTGTAGTGATGGTGAAATTTCCACCATTCTGTCCTGGGGCTATTACAATATTATCTATTACGAGTTCGTCATTCGTAAATACAAAATCATCGTTGAAATCAATCCACACACGGACATATTGATTTCCGTAACCTGTGGTTAGTGTCAAATCATTGGTGGAGCCGGGTTCCATTCCTGCAACAAGATGTGTGAAATCTGCATAACCTTCACAAGCTGAAGGATTATTAATGTCCGTTACCTTGAATAATCTCAATCCGTCGCCATAGGAACAATCACCCGAAGGCTGGCAGTTTTGTTTGGTGATTGTTACCGTAGTTGCATCGTTTGAAGTATCGCTGTCTCCAGGTAAGGAAGTATATGCGGTTAGATTGTAATTTCCAAGAGCAGAAAAATTTCCCATTTGTGAAAATGTGTGGGACATTTGGGAATTTCCAGCCAGTGGTCCAAACACGGCATCAGTTACTATTGTTCCATCCAGATTGTATGATACATCGAAATTCGATTGTGGTTCTCCTCCAAAGTTGTTGATGATAACTTTGATGGGTTCGCTAGCGGTTAGATCGGATCCCGAAACTGGAGATATAATTGCACTCACGCCAATATCGTTGGGTTGTAAATAGGTTACAGATTTTGTTCGCGCATTGTTGGCAGGTTCTTCATCATCTGCCAAATTGGTTGCGGCCGTGATAGAATAGGTTTGTCCCACATTTCCTAAGTTTGCAGTAGCTGTAAAAGTGTACTCAGCTGTTGTGGCAGATGCAATTGTTCCGGTGAAAATTTCAGAAACCACTGGACCGTTGTCCACTTTAAAAGTTATAGGAAAGTTTGAAACACTGTTTTGTCCATAGTTAAAAATGGTAACGGTAACTGTTTCTGTATTTGAAAGCGTTCCAGAAACTGGGGCATCAATGCTTGTCACTCCAATGTCGTGGCTAAAGTTTGATGCAATCTGAAATACTCCGACCACATTTTTTCTTCCGTTATTCATGTATTCATTGTTAAACCAAAATTCCTTGTCATTTGAAGGGTCAATATCAATTTTACTATAATCTCCATACCGGTTTGATGGAATGTTTTGATTTCCCGCTGCGATTAATTCTTCAGCGATGGTCATGGTGTTTAGAGGGTCATGAGCATAACGGCCCGTATAATATGAACTTAATCTTTTTGTAGTGGGATCGGGAGTAGTTGGGACCGGCCATCGAGGTATATCCCATTCCGATGTTACCTTGCCCATCCATTATCATGCTTGCGTGCCAAGCGTGTTTTCCATCGGGAGAAGTATAAGTTCCTTCTTGGTAAATGGACCAAGGCTGTCCATCGGCAGGTTGTCGCAGCTCGTACCAGCGCACTCCAGCTAGTTTACCGTTTGAGGCATCAGTATCGACAACAAAAGTTGAATACTGCCGAGTTATGGTCGCCGAACTTTCTGAATTGTGCTTGATTCATAATAGTTGCCTGAAGTGCATCGACCATTGAGCCACCACCAGGTTGGGATAGGTTTGCAAAATTTCCCCCATCAAACACTGAAATAAAAGGAGTCGTGATCAATTCAACAGGTGCAGAAATGGTAGAATTGGAAGGAATAGTCCAATTGACATCTATAGTCCAAAGTTTAAGGTGATCTTCTGAAACACCAGACCACGCATCGTCTTGCAAATATATTATGGGCATACCGCCCGGAGCTGGAAGATTGTTATTGCTTACATTTAAAGCTTGTGGACTATAGAAACCATTTGTTGCAATTCCCGGTAAAGGAAAACCGATCACTTTTGCGGTTGCATCACCATTAAGCATTTTGGCTCTTTCCATTGCGTAGACTTTATTTACGGAAGAGGTGTTATCTGTTAAATAGTATCCATCGCTCCAAACCGAAAGCTTTTGATAATCACTTATCTGTGGAATTGTATAAACATACCAACCATCGTTCAGTGGGTCAGGACCATCCGAAACTGCAATCTGCGCTCCGGCTCCCAAAAAGGTCATAACAAATCGGTCAGCAGCATTGTCATATGAAATGGTAAGGTCACAACATCCTCCATTAGGAAAAATGGTCGGGTTAGGGCTTAATTGCCCGGTTAGGGGATTTCCGCTTTTATCAAAAATTCGAAAACCTGTGTTGAATACCACTACCGCATGATTTGGGCCTACGCCAATAGAAGGATACCGTAGGTTGCGAGCTGGTGGCTGCTGCCTCAAAAACTAGATTTGGAGTCCTTCCACTGCGAGTTTGCTCCATTTTATTCGGGTTTCTTACGAAATAATCGTTTTCGGTTTGGGGATCCTTTCCTGGAATTATCAAATTTTTGGAAGCCCTTCCGTCTTGCATCACGCGCTCTTTAGTCCTTGCGGGCGCCAAATTGGTTTGGGAAGCTATCGAGGGTACATGCATTACCGATCCTACCGTACCGACGTAGGTGGCTTTTGTTTTTTCCTGCGCTTGGATCTGGAAAAGAATAGTAAAGAAAAATAAAAATAAGGTAAATTTAGTCTTCATCGTTTAGGGTTGTTTTTTCATAAAATTACTCGTGTCGAAAGTACAGATATTCGCAAAGAGAGAAACGGGATAAACTAAAATTAATTCGTCTATTTTACTTCTTCACGTAAATTTTTACGTATAATCCTGTGCTTCTTTTAAACTATTTGAAACCAATAGAAAAAACCGTCCCAAAATCAATTTTGGGACGGTTAATAATATTTAAGTTTTCGATTCTACTGCTCTAATGCTTCTTTAATCCGTTTTATAGCTTCTCTTATTTCCTTTTCCGAAGCCGCATACGAAAGTCGAATGCAGTTTGGATCTCCAAAAGCTTCGCCGGTAACAGTCGCTACCTTGGCTTCTTCCAAAAGATAAAGGGAAAAATCTGATGCGGTATTGATATGTTTCCCGCGCAATGTTTTTCCAAAGAAATAGGAAACGTCAGGGAATACGTAAAAAGCTCCTTCAGGTTTATTGGTTTTAATTCCCTTAATTTCCGAAAGTAAATTAAGAATGATTTTTCTTCTTTCCTTAAAGGCATCTACCATAAACTTAATTTTGCTGGGTGGATTTTCCAATGCTGTGATGGTTGCCCGTTGTGCAATACAATTGGCACCGCTGGTTACTTGACCCTGCATTTTGTTGCAAGCACGGGCAATCCATTCCGGTTCCGCCAATATATCCAATTCGCCATCCGGTCATGGCAAAAGCCTTTGACACTCCATTTACCACTACCGTGCGGTCGTACATTTCCTCAATTTGAGCCATTGAAAAATGTTTTCCCTTAAAATTTATATGTTCATATATTTCGTCGCTGATAACAATAATTTCGGGATACTTTTCCAAGACCTTGGCAAGTTTCCGCAATTCCTTCTCGCTGTAAACAGATCCGCTTGGGTTGCAAGGCGAACTGTACATTATCAATTTCGTTTTTGAAGTAATTGACGCCTCTAGAGCTGCCGGCGTTACCTTAAAATCGGTTTCAATAGTTGTGGGTATTTCTTTTGGAATACCCCCAGCAACTTTGCATTGGTCTGCATAGCTCACCCAGTATGGGGCCGGCAGCAGTACTTCATCACCCTCATTCAGTAAAACCATGGTAAGATTTGCCAACGATTGCTTCGCGCCCGTGGAAACTACAATTTGCGATGGTTTGTAAGTTAAATTATTATCTCTCTTGAATTTGGTAATTATTGCTTGCTTCAAATCGGCATAACCATCTACGGGAGTATAGGAATGAAAATCGTCCTTGATGGCCTGAATAGCAGATTCTTTTATAAATTCCGGAACCGTAAAGTCTGGTTCCCCAAGGCTCAGTCCTATAATATCAATGCCTTGATCTTTTAATTCTCTTGTTTTGGCAGCCATAGCCAAGGTGGCCGAGGTTTCCATCTCGTTCACACGTTTTGAAAGTCTGTTGTCCATAATGATTATACCGTTACTGCTGGTTTCATCCCCATCTCTTTTAAATGCTTGAAGTGAGCGATGATAGCCAAGCGAGTGGTTTTGTATTCTTTATAAGGTAGATTAAATTCTTTGGTAGTGTTTTTAAGGATTTCTGCAATATTTTTATAATGAATATGACAGATATTCGGAAAAATATGGTGTTCCACTTGATGGTTCAAACCACCGGTGTACCAGTTTATGATTTTGTTTTTTGTGTCAAAATTGGTGGTGGTAAACAATTGATGGATTGCCCAAGTGTTTTTCATGGTTCCACTTTCATCGGGCATCATGATTTCTGTATCCCCTACCACGTGGGCAAGCTGAAAGACGACACTTAGAATGAGACCTGCCACATAATGCATTACAAAGAAACCAATAAGGATTTTCCACCACACGATATTGAAAAACAAGATGGGAATAACGATCCAAAGTGAAATGTAAATAATCTTGGTCACGACCAAAATGCTCCACTGCTTAAATGGATTTGGAAATTCGCCATAGGAAAGTTTCCTAGCCAAATATCTTTTGGTCTGGAAAAAGTCCGTTGTGAGCACCCAATTGAAGGTTAACAGTCCATAGAGGAAAATACTGTAATAATGCTGAAACTTGTGAAAGCGGTGCCATTTTGAATGTTGTGAAAATCTAAGGATCCTTCCGGCTTCCAGATCTTCATCATGGCCTTGGATATTGGTGTAAGTATGGTGAAGTACATTATGCTGCACCTGCCAGTTGTAAACATTTCCGGCAAGAATGTACATACTGCCGCCCATTATTTTGTTTATCCATTTTTTGGAAGAATAAGAACCGTGATTGGCGTCGTGCATTACGTTCATGCCCACACCTGCCATTCCCACACCCATTACTATGGTGAAAAGCAACTGGACCCAGCCCGGAAAATTTAATGTCAACATTAAAAAATAGGGGGTAAGATATAGGGAGAACATCACAATAGTTTTAAGGTGAAGTTTCCAATTCCCTGTTCGGGAGATATTGTTTTCCTTGAAGTATTCGTTAACGCGCTTGTTTAAGGTTCTAAAGAACTTGGCACTGTCGATTCGGGAGAAATTTAGATTTGTGTATGTCAAAATAGGGAGTGTATGTGTTTAAATGGGTAAGGGAAATAGAATTAGTCTCATTTAGGACTAATTCTTTACACCCAAAACCATAATTTTGGCAAAGATACCATACTTTCGTCTCTTAAATTAAATTTTATGAAATTGATATTGAAATATTTTCCTGAATTGTCTGATGAACAGAAAACACAATTTATGTCGCTCGCAAGGCTTTATGAGGATTGGAATGCCAAAATCAATGTCGTATCGCGAAAGGACATTGATGAGCTGTATCTTCGTCATGTGTTGCACTCCTTGGGAATCGCCAAGGTTCAGCCATTCCTGCCAGGCTCTGAAATTTTAGATGTTGGTACGGGCGGGGGTTTTCCGGGGATTCCTTTGGCCATTCTGTATCCTGAAGTTAAATTTCATTTAGTGGACAGTATCGGAAAAAAGATTAAGGTAGTCGAGGAAGTAGTGGAGGGGCTGCAATTGAAAAATGTAAAAACTTCCAATGATCGGGTAGAAAATATTTCAGGAAAATACGATTTTATAATAAGTAGGGCCGTGGCTCAAATGGATACTTTCGTTCATTGGGTAAATGGAAAAATAGCAAAGAAAAGCATCCACGAAAGGAAAAACGGGATTCTCTATTTAAAAGGAGGTGATTTATCTGAAGAATTAAAATTATTCCCGAAAGCGACTGTTTTTCCTCTTAAAGAATATTTTGAAGAAGATTTTTTCGAAACCAAAAGCGTGGTGCATTTACCGTTAAAGTTCAGGGGATAGATGGGAGGTAGTCGTTCTACCGAATTCCGTCTACCGACTCAATAAAAACCACTGCAAACCCAAAATGGTTTTTGCATCTTTAAGTTCCGGGATTTTGGCCGGTATTTCTGAAATCGGAATCTTGACTAATTGTATATCTTCATTCTCATTTTCCTTTCCTCCTCCTGTCTCGGTTTTGTCACCTTGTGAAACTTCCTTGAAGAACAGAAATATCCGCTCGGTTGAGGCCCCTGGAGAAGTATAAAAGGTATAGAGAAGCTCGGGAGAGGTGATTTTATATCCCAATTCTTCCATTACCTCGCGAATTATACAATCTTCTGGATCTTCATTTTCATCAAGGGATCCTGCAGGAATTTCGAGCAACCATCCATTATTGTGCTTGCAACTAGGATAACGGAATTGATTGGTCAAAAGAATGGATTGGGTTTCCTTTTCAAAAAGAATAATTGCCACAGAATCCCCACGTTCAAATGCGAGGCGTTTGGTGCTTATTTCGTCACCTTTAAAAGTTTCATAAGTAACCTGAGCTTTGACAACTTTATAATGATCGTTAAAAACGACTTTTTCATCACGGATGGAATACTTCATAAGGACAGGGTTTTTAAATGGGTGTTTTATCTTTCTAAAGTTAGAGAATTTCAGCTTTCAAAATAAAAAAACCCCGAAAATATCGGGGTTTTTCAATTAGAGGAAAACTTTAATTATTTTGAAACAACGAACTTTTTAGTAGTCACATTTCCTTCTTTGGAAATCTTCACAAAGTAAGTTCCAGTGGTAAGGTTTGAAACATTCAATTGTTCATTCATATCAATGTTTTGCTTAGAAATAACCCTTCTTCCAAGCATATCAAATACTTCAAGGTTTGCGGTTTCAGCATTTAAAATATTCAAAACATCGTGGGCAGGGTTAGGATAAATACTGATGTTGTCAAATTGAGGTTGTCCTATCCCTAAAACTCCATTACTATGGAAAGCTGCTGTTTTTTTACTTCCCCAGTTTCCAACTGCTCTGAATATTTCTGTGAGGTCAGAATCCTTAACGATCATTCTGGTACCCCCATCACCATAAGAATCATATACAGAAATTGTATAGCAATCCTCTTCCAAGTTCACTCGCTTATTGATAGTTTTATTATTTCCTAGATTACTCCCACTATCTATAATAACTCCATTAGCATTTTTGATGTTATAACTAAACTCATATCCATAAGCATCAGTTTTGATCTCAATATCTATAGTACCTGTAGCCTCTACAGCTTTTTCGAAAGTAGTGGATTGAGAGTTATTAGAATTGTCATCGTCATTCGGAATAGAAATTTCTAGAGTGTTTGTCTGTTGCATGGTAAACGGCGTTTCCGGAAGTTGAACATCCTCATTCCTCAAGGCCTCAAGGTTTCCGGTCCAGTTGTATGTGTGGCTATTGCCATTAATAGTGTATGTGATAGTCAACTCAGTCAAAGTGTTTTGACCATTATTTTTTAAATTAAAAGTTGGAGCTAAAGTCTCGATACAAATGGGTTCAATTGGTTCTATATTGGTTACGGCGGCATCATTGGCATTTACAATTCCAGTAAAGGTAGGAAGTGTTCTTGAACCTGACGATATTTCCTGATGAGTTTCAGTTATAAAGGCAACTATCTCCATATCTTCTAGAATTGCAGGTACGTTGTTATAGTTGGCAGGGATGGTATAAGTAAAGGTTCTGTCCACAAAGGTGCCGGCGGATACAGTACTGATGGTTTCACCCCACTGCCCAGTGAGCAAGGTTACCAAACGGTGCATGTGGTTGTAATTGTTTCCTGCCCCTCCACCTGTCTGTGGTCCTTTGGTGTTATTCTGCAAGAGTGCAACATTCAATAAATTTGTGTTCTGTGTACTAGTTCCTGTGTAATAGGCTTCCACATGTACAACCAAAACTCTGGTTTGAACATCAAGAGTAGCTTCAACAGCAACATTAACGTTAGAAGGCATGGCCATTATGTCATTTGCGGAAATGGTCCACTTATCTCGTCCCATTGCCGTAGAACCAGTGGACATTCCTCTTCCTGGAAAAACATGTCTGTTAACGGTGCCTGATGGATAACCAGTCAATCCTGATTGTGCGGCAATGGCATCTCCAAACGGAGTTCTGAAATCAGGTTGTGAACCACTGGGAACAGCAAAACCTCCAGTATGAATATTTATTAAGGAAACACGATCTGGGTTGGCATCTTGTATAGCCTTAGCGACCGCATGACCTTCGGGGCACCAGACACAATGGATTCCTGTAAATTCTTCAAGTACGACATTCCTGTTTTCAGGAGAAGTTGATACAATAGTTTGCCCATAGCTTGCAATGGCGAAAAAAGCAAACAGCAGACTTAAGGATAATTTTCTAAGCATAATAGTAAAATTTAGAATTTGTGAATAAATTAGGGGTTGTAAATGTAATATTTAAAAAGTAAAGATAAAGGCTATAATAGTATTTTTAAGGCAGTTGTTGTTAAAGTTTATCAATGATGTTTAAAGAAATATGGGATAAAAATTGAGATTCTTGATAATTGGATTCTCGTTTTTATAGAGCTTAAGTTGATTTTTTGAAACTTTCATGAACTTAAAAATCAAAAATAGATATATTACCTTGCTTGTTGAATAAAAATGTTAAATATGACAGGTTCAAATCCTAAAGAGTCTCGGTCTTTTAATTATTATTTCTATTTTTGTCTGACTTAGACAAACTTACATTAATTCTAAAACTTTTAAAATGAAATTAAAATTACTTTTATTAAGCCTTTTGGGGACTGTAACTATTGCCAGTGCCCAATACACGGTTAAGGACGATCGGGGCAATGAACTACACGATGGAGATATTATCGAATTTGGAACTACTTCTTATCCTGAGGCGGAATATGCGTTTTTTGTTACTAATGATAATACTTCAGAAACGATTTATTCACGTATTGAATATATAAGCGAGACAAATGCCCAGGATCCTAATTTTGAGCAATTGTGCTATGGGGTACAATGTTACTTTGGTATTGAGTTGGGTTCAACAGTACCGCCAGCATCAGAAGACGCTGCAATAATAGGTCCTGGTGAAACTACGGGAATAGGAAATCATTTATACAGTGATGACCCGGGAAATGGAGTGGATAACGTTGATTTTGTGTTTACTTTCAAACAATATGAAAGTGCATCTAGTATGGTCGAAATTGGGACTCCCCTAACCTTTACCTATCGTTATAATCCTACTTTGGGAGTTAATGAGGTAAGCAAAGTAAACCTTTCTGTCCAATCCACCATAGTTAGAGATCAGTTGGTTTTGACGGTAAACGAACCTGTACAAATGATGATGTACGACATTCAAGGTAGATTGGTAAAACAAGCTCGCTTTGAAAGTGGAAACCACAATGTAAATGTTTCAGATTTGAGTTCACAAACTTACATTGTTCAATTCAAGAATAATGGTGGCGCCATTAAAACAACTAAAATTGTGGTTCAGTAAAACCTAGATTTTTTAAAAACAAAAGAAGGTCGTGGAAATCAGATTTCCACGACCTTCTTTCATTTTATAACTATAAGAGGTTGTCCTAAAAAGTAACCACCAAATTTGCGGAAACTCCTGTGCTTTTTGGCACTTCTCGGCAAACGCCTCCCACACAGATCAAACCTCCACGCTGACGGCCGTAATTCATTGCAAAGCGAACTCTTCCTTTAGAATAGCTTCCGCCAAAATTATAATAATGAAGTTCCTTTTCGCCACCATAGTTCCAAGCATCTGCGACAAAAGCTGAAAATGAGGAATTGAAATTATATTCAACAACGCCAGCTGCCCAGTTTTTATCGTCTTGAGCAGTCCAAAGGTGTTGCAATTCCAAAGTGACTGCTTTTCCACCTTCAAAACGACGCGTTCCTTCTATTACAGCTATCTGGGCATGGATATCGCCTTGATTTCCTACTATACCGCCTTTGGAAACACTTTTGTCTATAATTACGTCCTGGAAAGATACGGTTGAACTCCATTTGGATGACCAACGGTTTTTGATTTCCAAATTCAGATCTCTGAAATATCTTTTGCCATTGCCGATGAATTTTACGTCGTAGGTTTGGTCTGCCATATTAAAATCAGCATCCAGGCCTCCCCAATACGAAAAATTTCCTGCAAGTTTGGTTCCCACTTTTCCAAGAGATGATTCTCTATCGAAGGAGTAATATATATCCACTTGTGCCCCAACTTCTCCAGCTCGCTCTTCGTATTCATCAAAAAGCAATCGTGGTTGTGCACTATATACATAAATATTTGACAACATATAATCGTGCTGCTTGGTAATTGCTGGAACGTAGTTGATTAACTCCTCATTATATTGATTTCCTTCCGCATATCTGTCAGAATAAAACGAAAAGTTTTCAAGGCGTCTAAAGGTGGTATTTATTCCCAGTCCTTTTTGCGCATACCCCAAATTTACCTGAAGAGCGGTTCCATCAAAAAGTTGAGGTGAAGTTACAATTCCGTCGTTTACAAGAACGTCCGGGTCCTTGGTAATGGCTTCTACACCTCCATAAAATTTATTTGCCACGAAATCCAATCGTCCTCCATAGGCATTTACTATTGATGGAATGGTGTCACTGTTTCCATTGGATTGATATCGTCCAACATAGCTTGCGCCAAATCTAAGTTCAATAGCATCAATACCCATTAGTTCGCTAATGTCTACATTTGAATCGAGGCCTTGGACTACGCCTTCGGAAACATCAAAACCGTTTCTTGTCTGTCCGAAAACTCCTGTAAGATCGAAAACAGAACTTGGACTGAACTTGACCCGAAGACCTTTTAGGGCGTTATTTATACCCAACTGCCTATCTTCCCACGTACGGAAGATAAGACCGCTTCCGAATTGTTCATAGAAGTATCCTCCGGTTACATCAAGAGTTTCATTTTTGAAATTTAAATAATAAGTTCCAATGCCATTATTTCCGTCCCAGATGGGAGAATATCCTGATAGAGCAACAGGGAGGTAAGATTCATATTGAACTCCTGCGGTAAATTTACCAAGGCTATAGTTCAGTTGGAAGTAATTATTGGCCCGAAATTGTTCTTCGGGAGCAGGGAAATCAAATTTCTCGTCGGCGAGAAGCCATTGTAAGTTAGATTCTAGACCACCAAAAAAGTAGCCGTTTTCTTGCGAAAAGCTGGCGGCGCCCATAATCATAAAGGCGCCAAGAATTAATTTTTTCATTGAATTGGGTTTGATTATATACTTTTAGTTAGAAAATTCCTTTATTTTCTCATAAAGTTCATATTCCGCGCCCGGGCTGTAACCAGAATGACGGAAAACGATTTTGTTGTCCTTAACTAAAAGTGTCATCGGCACGGTTGCCGCACCTAAAGCACGTTTAAAGTCGTTATTGGTGTCGAGAAGAATTGTATAGTCCCATCCTTTCCCATTGATAAGTGGTTTCACTCTTTTTACGGTTCGGCTATCATCTACCGAAACAGCAAATAATTCAACGTCGGTTTCCGCTTGCCAATCAGGATAGATTTCATTAATGGCATCAAGTTCTTTCAAACAAGGTACACACCAAGTAGCCCAAAGCGAAATAATTGTTACCTTTCCTTCTTTGGCGAGTTCTTGGGAATTAAATGTTTTTCCATCGATTGTTTGTAAATCGATATTCGGCAATTCATTTTGTGAAATCGCTACAAAAGATACCATTAATAGTAGGGGTATGAACAGTTTTTTCATATAGATATAGATTTGAGATTTTAATTTAAAGGAGCAATATTAGGTTTTTTAAATGAAATCAAGATGCTTAGAGGGGAAAAGTTGTTCATTTAACACTTAAAACGGAACGATTTTTTAGAATTAGGTTACCTTCGCTTTTTTATTTTAATAATACATTTATGAAAAAGTTTTCATTTCAATTTTTAGCTATAATTGCCCTTTTGGCAATAGTTTCGTGTAGTAAAAAGGAGGATCCCATTGATGGACCAACTACTGCACTCACACTTACACTCAAAAGTGATGCCGGGTCTGGTGAACTTCAAGTTGTAGGTGTTGATTCGACTGTAACATTTACTGTGTTGGGTAATGATGAAGTAGATTATACGGCCCAATCTCAGTTATATGTTAACGACGAGGAAATTTCAGGATCTATATATGAATTTACCCAAACAGGCGAATTTTCGGTAAAGGCCAAATACAACGACATTACGAGTAATGTTCTGAAGTTTCAGGTTCTTGAGCCTACCGAAAGAGTTTTGACCATTGACGTGCCAAAAGCCTTACGCAACCAATTGATTACTTTTAAATTATTAGACAACCAAGGTCAGGATACTTCTGCTGACGCGACATTTTATGTAAATAATGAGATTATTTCTGGCAATACTTTTTCTTCGCCAACTCCTGGTGCATTTAATGTGAAGGCTACTTACGAAGCAAATGATGAAACACTCACTTCTGCTACAAAGGAATTTTCGGTATTCATTCCTAAACGAAAAGTGGTTATTGAGGATTATACCGGTACTTGGTGCGGCTATTGTCCTGGCGTAGCAGTCGCAATTGACGAAGTTCGGGATGTTACGAATGATGTAGCGGTCGTGGCTATCCATAAGCAATCTGCCGGTGTTCCGGATCCACTCGATTTTCCTAGAATCATTGAGCTACAGGAAATGTTTGATATTAATAATGGATTTCCGAAAGCAAGATTAAATCGAACCATAGATTGGCCTAGACCTTATCTATTGGAACAAGTTACCGCAATGGCTGGAAATAACACGGATGTTTCCATTGGAATCAATTCAGAACTTACTGGTTCAAACCTTACCGTAAGTGTAAAAGTAGTATATGAAAATGGGTCAACTCCTGGTGATAAATTAGTTGTTTACCTTCTTGAAAACGGCGTTGTCTCTCCACAGGCCAATTATTTCAATGAAACTCCCGGCCATCCTTATGAAGGTTTGGGTAATCCTATTCCAGATTATGTACATAATGATGCCTTGAGAAATTCACTTTCCAATTTATTTGGAGATGCCATTCCCAATCTTCCTGCTTTTGAGATGTTTACAAAAGATTATTCCTTTACGGTTCCTTCCAATTATGTAGGTCAGAATTTAAGCTTTGTAGTGATGGTGGTAGATGCCGAAAACAGCGCCAAGAATGCGCAATTCTCTAGCATTAATGAAGATAAGAATTACGAATAACCTAATTTTCATTTAGGATAAAAACCCCATTTTGTGTATTCAAATGGGGTTTTTTTATGTTGGAAAAGTGAAGGAATACGGCGCAAATCCAAATATATGTAGGATCCTTGCGTTTTTACCTAAATTGAAATTCAGATTTATTCTGTTTCCAAGGCTTTCTTTTGCCGAAATATTTTCGAAGAAGTATAGTGAGGAATCAATCTCAAATGTTGTATGAGAATTGAATTAGAATTTTGGCTTTTGTTTAAAAATCAATCTTTGAAAAATCATCTAGAACTTCTGAAACTTGTCCCGGGTTATAATCAACCTTGATCATTCACGCTCAACCTGAAACCTGAAACCTGAAGCCATAAATGAAAAAATCCAGTAAGATCAACCTTACTGGATTTTTAAATCTAAATTCATTTAAATTATCCCAAGAAAGGATATCTGTAATCTGTAGGCGAAACAAAGGTTTCCTTGACCATTCTTGGAGAAATCCATCGGTAAAGGTTTTGCTTGCTTCCGGCTTTATCATTTGTTCCACTGGCCCTGGCTCCACCAAAAGGTTGTTGCCCTACTACAGCACCAGTAGGTTTGTCATTGATATAGAAGTTACCTGCAGCATTTTCAAGAATTTTAACTGCTTCTTCAAGAGCATATCTGTCTTCGCTGAAAACTGCGCCGGTTAGGCCGTATTCACTGGTTTCATCAACCAAGTGTAGGATTTCTTCCCACTTCTTATCATCAAAGACATAAACAGTAAGAATAGGCCCGAACAATTCCGTGCACATAGTTGTGTATTTTGGATCTTTCACGACCAAAACAGTAGGTTCAATAAAATAGCCTTTGCTCTTGTCATAGCCACCTCCTACAATTATTTCCACGTTTTTATCCTTCTTGGCCTGGTCGATATAGCCCGCAAGCTTATCAAAAGAACTTTCGCTGATTACGGCATTAATGAAATTGCCCATATCCTCTGGGGTTCCCATCTTAAAGGAGCGAACATCATCAATCAAATGATTTTTTACATCTTCCCAGATACTTTTGGAAATATAGCATCGACTGGCGGCACTACATTTCTGGCCTTGATATTCAAAAGCCCCGCGGCTCATTGCAGTTGCCACTTGCTTCGGATTTGAGGATTCGTGTGCAACGATAAAATCCTTACCTCCGGTTTCCCCGACAATGCGTGGATAGGTTTTGTAAATTTTAATGTTATCGCCGATTTTTTTCCAAATACCTTGGAAAACACCGGTGGATCCTGTAAAGTGGACCCCAGCAAAATCAGGACTTGCCATAAGGGTATCGGAAATCATGGCAGCATCGCCCATAACCATATTGATAACCCCTGCCGGAACTCCTGCCTCACGGAATATATCCATAAGGACTTTGGCTGAATATACCTGAGTATTACTCGGTTTCCACACAACCACATTGCCCATTAACGCAGCACTTGAAGGAAGGTTTCCAGCAATGGCTGTAAAGTTAAAAGGGGTAATGGCATAAACAAAACCTTCCAATGGTCTGTATTCAATACGATTCCAAGCTGCTGAAGTAGATTCTGGCTGTTCGGCATAAATTTCCGTCATATATTGAACGTTATACCTTAGGAAATCTATTATTTCACACGCTGAATCAATCTCGGCTTGATAAATGTTTTTTGATTGCCCAAGCATCGTTGCTGCGTTAAGCTTTGCTCTGTAGGGTCCTGCAATCAGCTCGGCCGCCCTAAGGAAAATCCCTGCGCGTTGTTCCCAAGGCATTGCAGCCCATTTTTTTCGTGCTTCCAAAGCGGCTGAAATAGCCTCTTCTACATTTTTCTTGGTAGCTTTATAATAGGTTCCCAACACGTGCTTGTGGTCGTGCGGGGGTGACATGGTTGCGGTTTCCTTGGTCTTGACCTCTTTTCCGTTGATAAATAAAGGCACTTCTATTTTTGCCTTGTACATTTCTCGGTATGTTTTAAGTACCTCTTCGCGCTCTGCAGAACCTGGCGCATAGCTTTTAATAGGTTCGTTTACAGCAACTGGCACTTTAAAAAATCCATTTCCCATAACTTTTTATTTTATGTATTTATAAGGGTGCAAAGATACAAATTTTTTAGTGTTCAGTTGGCAGTAGCAGTACGCAGTTTCTCTGTATAAGGTTAAATTTTCTCCTTTTGTTCGAACAAGTTTTACTTAATGTATTAGCTTTACTGAATACTGAATACTGAACACTGAATACTTTTTAAAAATGTGTACCGTTACTTTTATCCCAAAATCCAACAATGGTTTTATATTGACATCCAATCGGGATGAAGCTCCTGGTCGGGATACGTTTCCTCCTAAGGTTTATAAAGAAGAAGCCATAGAGCTGTTGTATCCTAAAGACGCCGTTGCCAGCGGTACATGGATTGGAATTAGCGAAAAGAATCGCGCCATTAGTTTAATGAATGGAGGTTTTAAACCCCACAAACGGAAACCATATTATCGTAAAAGTAGGGGATTAGTGGTAAAGGATTTTTTGATCGCGAAAGATCTAAGATCAACTTTGTCAGTATATGATTTTAGTGACATCGAACCTTTCACGGCCGTGGTGGTGGAGTGGATAAAGAAACTTGAATTGGTTACGCTGGTTTGGGATGGCGAAAAGCTTCACAGTATAAAAGAGCCTATTGTTCCAAAAATTTGGTCTTCTTCACCCTTGTATCCAGAAAATATAAAATTGAAAAGAGAGCAATGGTTTAGTGATTTTTTGAATGAGAACGAAAATATTTCCAGAGAAGAAATCCTTCATTTCCATAAAACAGCTGGAGAGGGAAATCTTGAAACAAATCTTATAATGGATAGAGGTTTCGTGAAAACCAAGAGCATTACGCAAATAATAAAAAATAGCGGTATCGAAATGCGGTATGAGGATTTACAGACAGGAAGAATTAGTACGTCAGTCTTTGGTGTTTAGAAAGCCCAGTAAATCAAGCGCCTTAGCCTAATTCATAGAAAAAGGTGCGCTCAAATTAAAAAGAGGAATGGACACTTTAAGTTTTTGGGCAGTGGCAAAATTAACTAGATTATAGTGGCCACGCATAGCTCCTATAGGAGAGTCGAGCAAACATCCACTACTGTATGAATGTTTTTCGCCAGGCAACAAAATGGGTTTTACGCCTATCACCCCTTCACCCTGTACTACTTTTGGATGATTTAGAGAATCTTTTATCTTCCAATGGCGTGAAATGAGTTGCACAGTGTCCTTGCTCTGGTTTTCAATAGATATGGTATAGGCAAAGGCGTGTTGGAACATGCCATCCTTTTCTAGAGCACCTCCATATTCAGTCCTTACCGAAATTTTGATTCCTTGAGTTACCTGTTGTATCATAGATTAATAAATTGCGGCACTTCCTACTACAAAAACCATTATAGCAACGAAGAAGCCGATATTAAAAATAATGCTTAAAAATACAAATTTTATAAACGTCAACAAGTAGCTCTGTCCGTAAAATTTCTTAAGTGCGAGATAAAAATAAACTGGGCCAATAATATAGAAGAGAAGTTGCGTAAAGAAATTGTTCAGGAAAGAATCGGGTATCAAGAAGAGCAACATGGCTAGGAAGACAAAACTAAAAATATGAAAGACGAAAATCATGTGTTCCATATAAGTGTACTTTTTTCCCGAATACAATAACCAAAAGAAGATGGCGTAGAATGGGGTGAAGAAGAATAGGAAAAAAGGGATCTTGGAGATCACATAATCAATATAAGCATTCGGGTCGTCAAGAATTTTATTCCAAGCAATAGATCGGGAGTAGGTCCATTCGTTTGTGATCGTGGGTGAATGTTCCAATTTTCCCAAGGCAGTTAATGGGTCTTCTGTTTGATGCCCCTGGTGATAAAGCATGTACATGGTACTGCGCTTAATGTAACCGTCAAAAAAAGGCAAAGAATCCAATGTTTTTTCCGAAAAGTATAATGGGATGCCAAGATTTTCGGCGGTTATGGAGTCTTTTTTGCTGAAGTATAGATCCTGTTCCGGTATAATTACCAAAAGCGAATCCAATGGAGTGTTAATAGGTTTTACGTTGAAGTTCAAAAAATTAGTATTCCGAGAATTGGTTACCGTATTAATCAGACCGTTCATCAGAAAAAATATAATACTAACACTCAAAAAGAAACGAAAGGGATTGGCATATTTCAATCGTTGTCCTTTAATAAAATTTTTACTCATTACCCCCGGCTTGAACAACAAATCCTTTAGGGTGCTTCGCAATCGGGAATCATAGACCAAAATGCTGCTAAGAAATTCTGAGAAAAAATCTCTGGCAGTTAGATGTTTTGTAGTATTTATTTGGGAGCAATACGGACAATATATATCACTTCTATCTAGTGGATGTCCACAATTTAAACATTCAGTACCTCTATATTGAAGAGATTTCCTGCTACTGAATTTTTTTTTCTTGGTTTTCATCACAACGAAAATAGTAAGAAATCAGACTTCTTATTCTAGGTGAAGATAGATTATTGAAAAAATTATTAAGGAGAATTTGAGAGTGGTTTTTTTAAGAGGAGAAGTATTACGCCCTTTCAGGGCTTGTTCGTCTTGCGTTAAGTGGATGGGCTTACTCCCATCCTTAGGGTATTGCGCCCTTTCAGGGCTTTTTCAGCTTGTCTTGAGTAGGATGGGCTTACTCCCATCCTTAGGGTGTTGCGCCCTTTCAGGGCTTTTTCAGCTTGTCTTGAGTAGGATGGACTACACCCATCCTTAGGGTCTTAGGCCCTTCCGGGCTTGTGCATCCTAATAATAATCTCATGGTGAAGACTAATTATTACTGATATTAATGGAATTTGCACCTCCTGCTCCAATAATCCGATCATAGCGCGCTCCAAGGTCTCGAAAATAAACCAGTACAGTGTAATCGTTTTCGGTTTGCCAAAAATTGCCGCCCACGGCTCCTCCGTCTATAGTGCCATCTCGATTTACGACCACGTATTTATAGTTGTAAAATCCTTGTTTAAAGAGACGTTCGTTTCGGAAGGTGTCGCTTTTTGGGTCGTATTCCATATAAGTGCTACCATCAATAACCCAGTTATTGAAATTGCCATATATATGCAATTCCCTGTCGGCAAGATCATCAAAATATTGAAGATTGAAATGCATCCGCACATAGTCTGCTTCTATGTCCTGATTCTGGGCATCGATATTTCGAACCACGAAATTTCCATTAATATCGGGATTATAAGTGTAAGGTCTATTATATCTTGGTGAGTTGGTAAAAAGGTAATTTTCATACAAATCGCTAAGAGAGATGGAACGTATGCCATTGGATGCAGCTCGGACATCTTTATTGTCGAATGAAAGAAATTCGTTTCCGCCGCCAAAGGATGCTTCCTTGTCATATTTGTAGATCAATTCATTTCCCATTGTATATTGAGGTACTAGATCCGTAATTCCTGTTTTGAGATTGCTGTTCTGTAAAACCAAGGTCTTTACCGTTTGCTTTGGGTTAATCAAAAGAAGATTGGGAGAGTTTACGCTGAATTGTACAACCTGTTTTTCGTTTATGTTTTTAAGGTCTCGAGAACGTTTGATCTCGACCGCCACAGAGGCGATATTCTCGATTACCATAAATTTACGGGTAAAAATCAGATCGCCATCACTGTTGGTAATGCTCAATAGATAATTTCCGCTCTTTGTCAGCCTCCGTGTGTCACGGTTGGGAATGGTTAAGGTGTAGTGTGAATAAATTTGCAGGGTATTTAAGGAATTTTGATAAGTAGTTATTCGAACATCGTCAAAGCCATCAAGAAATTCACTTTTGGAAAGATCGCTGGGAGACCAGTCGAAATCATGGTGGGTAATGGTATAATAGAAATCCTCTTCCTTTCCATTAAGTGCATCGAAGGAAAGTTGGACTCGATCTCCCAGTCGTATTATGGGTAATTGACTTTGATCTGTTGTGCCCCGGAATTGTACCGTACTAATATAGGATGGTTCAATCTTTTCATGAATTTGGGAAAAAAGGGGAAACGTAAAAAGCAGGAAAAAAAAGAGTAGATTGGAGTATTCTGGTCATGATCAAAATTTAAAAAGCTAATATAAAACAAATTTTGTGCCCGAAGCAGATAGTAGGGGTGAAATGGAAAAATGGATTTCCTAGAGGTTTTGTTTTAAGGTGGATTTTTTAGAAAGCGCTTGGAAACCTCAGCGAGATTCAAAATTTCGCTGAAGGAGGGAGATTTGGGTTTTATGGAAGAGAATTCTTGCTAAATTCCTCCAAAACCCTTAAAACACTCTTACGTCTTTTTTTAACGCACAAAATTATACCCATTTGTTGTGCAATAGTCTTTTTAATTTTTAAATTTGTGCGCTCCAGATTTTGTGCGAGCTATTTCGCCAAATTAGGGGTATTATAAAGGCATTATTAATATCCATAGATATGTCCAAAGACATTAAGATTAAAAAAGGTCTTACCATAAATTTAAAAGGCGAAGCCGAAAAGATCCTTTCCAATGCGCCACGATCTAGAACTTTCGTTATCAAACCTTCCAACTTTCATTTGATTACCCCCAGAATGGTAATTAAAGAGGGGGGAAAACTGAGGGCCGGAGATACCATTTTTCACTCTAAAAGTAACGAGCTGATTAAGTTTGTTTCGCCTGTGAGTGGTACTCTTACCAAGATTGAAAGAGGAGCGAAACGAGTTATTACAGATCTTATTATTGAAGCAGATACACAGGATTCTTATAAAGATTTTGGTGTTTTGAATCCAGAATCGTCCAGTGCAGAGGCAATTAAAAACCGTCTACTTGAAGCTGGTTGCTGGCCGTTTATTATTCAGCGTCCTTATGCCGTAGTAGCCAACACAGATCAAGAGCCTCGAGATATTTTTATCTCGGCCTTCAGTTCTGCACCATTGGCCAACGATTATGATTTTTCCCTTCATAAAAAAGAAAGGGAGTTGCAGGCTGCCGTAACGGCATTAAGTAAACTGACCAAAGGTCAAGTGCATGTAGGAATTGCCACAGTAAGTGATTCTCCATTTAAAGGATTGAAAGATATTTCACTTCATACCTTTTCAGGTCCACATCCAGCTGGAAATGTTGGAACCCAAATAAATAAAATACGTCCCGTTAACAGAGGAGAGGTGGTTTGGACAATTACTCCCCAAGATTTGGTTATCATCGGTGAACTTTTGCTAACTGGAAAATTCAATGCCGAAAGGATTGTAGCCCTTTCTGGGTCAGAGGTTAAAACTCCAAAGTATTACAGAACCAAAATCGGTTCGGAAGTTTCTACTTTTATATATGATTCCGGTCTTAAGGAGGAAAATGTGCGAGTAATCAGTGGCGACGTCCTTACGGGAACAACAATTTCTCCAAAAGGACATTTGGGTTATTATTCAAATACGGTGACTGTAATTCCTGAAGGGGATGATTACGAACTTTTTGGATGGAACAAACCCGTTTTCAATAAAATTTCAACCTCAAGAGCATTGACTTTTTCATGGTTGACCCCGAAAAAAGTGTACGATTTGGATACCAATACAAATGGGGAACATAGAGCGTTTGTCGTTACAGGGATTTACGAAGAAGTTTTTCCCTTGGACATGTATCCACTTCAAATGTTGAAGGCGTGCATGGTAAAGGATTTAGATCAGATGGAAGCTTTGGGAATGTATGAAGTGGCACCAGAGGATTTCGCACTTACCGAGTTTGTTTGCGTGAGCAAACAGCCACATCAACAAATCATCAGGAACGGTCTTGATTTAATGTATAAAGAAATAGGATAACCGCTATGGGATTGAAACAGAATTTACATAAGCTAAAGGAAAAGTATAAAGGAACCAATATGGCGCCTGCTTTCAATGCGCTGCATACTTTTTTGTACACTCCGAATGAAACTACTCATTCGGGATCGCACGTACGCGCGGCAGATGACTTGAAGCGGACCATTAACACCGTCATAATGGCGTTGATTCCTTGTTTGATTTTCGGAATATTTAATGCCGGATATCAACATTATGCTGCTATTGACAACAGCTTACGATTAGATCCATTGGGTAATTTCTTCACCTGGGATAACTTTATTTTGGGGGCTTGGACCGTTTTACCTTTGGTTATAATCTCGTATGTTGTTGGTCTTGGTGTGGAATTTATTTTTGCCATTATAAATAAACATGAAGTAGAAGAAGGATACTTGGTAACCGGAATGCTCGTTCCACTTATCGTTCCAATTGATATTCCTTTATGGATGCTTACGGTTGCAATTATTTTTGGAGTTGTGATTGGAAAAGAAGTTTTTGGAGGAACGGGGATGAATATTTTGAATCCTGCCCTTACCATTCGTGCATTCCTGTTTTTTGCTTATCCTACTTGGATGAGCGGTGATAAAGTTTGGGTCCATGGAGCGGTTGAAAACTCTAAACAACTGGCTGCCGGTGCAAATGTTGATGTGATATCCGGAGAAACAATTTTGGGAAGTTTGGCTCAGAACCATGACACGATCTACAGCCTTTGGGATTCGTTTTGGGGTTTTATCCCCGGATCCGTGGGTGAAACTTCCACCTTCCTAATCCTTTTAGGAGGTTTGTTCCTAATCTTCACAAAAGTTGGAAGTTGGAGAATCATGTTGTCATCGGTTATAGGTGCGTTGGTTATGGGACTAATTTTTAATGGGGTGGTCAATGCAGGATGGATCCAACCGGGAAATAGCTTTTACTCCTTAATGAGTGAACCATATTGGCATCAATTACTTTTTGGTGGTCTAGCATTCGGTATAGTATATATGGCCACCGACCCGGTCACGGCGACACAAACGAACAAAGGGAAATGGTGGTACGGATTCTTTATAGGATTTTTGTCCATAATGATCCGAGTGTTCAACCCCGCCTATCCGGAAGGGGTTATGTTGGCCATTCTATTGATGAACGTATTTGCGCCAACCATTGACCATTATGTGGTTATGGGTAATATTAGAAAGAGAATGAAACGAATTAAAGTTAAAACAGCTTAGAAATGGCAAGATTTACTGATAAAAATTCATATACCATACTATTTGCCGTAATAATGGTGCTGGTGGTTGGAAGTCTTTTAGCCGGGGTTGCACAAGGCCTTAGCGGAAGAATTGCAGAAAACCAACGCTTTGAAAAGCAACAGAATATTCTGTATGCAATGGGAATTAGCACGAACGAAGGAACTAGTGATGTATCCTTTGTTCCCGCAACTGAGGTTGAGCCCGCTTTTCATAAATACATTACGCATCAATTGGTTTTTCAAGGAGATAAGGTTACCGAAGATCCGAATGCTTACCTTATTGATATTAAGAAAGAGGAGCATATGGCAAAAGCCGATCCCAATTATGAAAGAAGACTTCCTCTTTTCGTCGGTGAAAAAGATGGCAAAACGCTTTACATAATCCCAATGAGAGGAAAAGGTCTGTGGGATGCCATTTGGGGATTTGTTTCAGTTGATTCCGATTTTGTGGTTCACGGCGTCTATTTCGATCACGCAGGTGAAACTCCAGGTTTAGGAGCTAACATTAAAGAGCGTTATTTTATGGACGATTTCCAAGGAGAGGAGATTATGAGTGGTGATGTTTTTAAGGGAATTGATGTAGCCAAAGGCAATAATGATCCCACCAACAAGAGAAAAGATGATCATAGGGTAGATGCTCTTGCAGGAGCAACCATTACAGGAGATGGTGTAACCGCAATGATCAGAAAAGATGTGGGTCTTTACATCCCATATCTAAAGAAATTAATAAATGAATCACCGAAGACTGAAATGCAAGAAACAGTTCAGGATACTGTGAAGGTTTCTGATTCGATTCAGTGATAGAAAGTTGACTGTTATTTATAACAAACAAAATTTAAGAATATGGCATTACTTTCAAGAAAAGATAGCAAACTAATCCTCGATCCGCTCGCGGACAATAACCCAATTACTATTCAGGTTTTGGGGATATGTTCGGCATTGGCCATTACCGCGCAATTAAAAGCATCCATCGTAATGGCAATTTCCGTAATGGCTGTTTTGGCTATTGGTAACGTTGTTATTTCGCTTTTGCGAAATGTTATCCCAGGAAAAATTCGGATTATAGCCCAATTGGTTATCGTGGCAACCCTCGTAATTCTTGTGGATCAAATACTGAAAGCTTTTTCCTATGAATTGAGTAAACAACTTTCAGTTTTCGTTGGTCTTATTATTACCAACTGTATTATTATGGGAAGGTTTGAGGCATTTGCATTGGCAAACGGTCCTTGGAGGTCATTCTTGGATGGAATTGGAAACGCCGCTGGATACGGACTTATTCTGGTTATTGTTGGTTTTTTCAGAGAACTTCTTGGATCAGGAACATTGCTTGGATATAAAGTTTTGGGCGATCCAATCGAAAAAACAGGACTTTATTCAATAGGTTATGAGGATAACGGATTTATGTTGCTTTCGCCAATGGCCTTGATTGTTATCGGAATTATTATTTGGGTGCAACGTTCTAGAAATAAAGCTCTGGTAGAGGCGGAGTGATTTAGAAGTGAGTGCGCAGTAGTGTGTGGTTTATATTATCAAATTGAATAAAGGAATTAACAATAAAAGTGAAGTAGGACATCTTTTAATTTACGGATTACTTAACTGAATTACTGAACAAATGGAACACGTAGAATTATTTTTTAAATCGATCTTCATAGACAATATGATATTTGCCACATTTTTGGGAATGTGTTCTTATCTGGCTGTTTCCAAAAAAGTTGCCACCGCAGTTGGTTTAGGTGCCGCAGTAATATTTGTATTGGCGGTGACAGTCCCCCTTAACTGGTTGTTGGACCAATATATTCTAAAAGATGGTGCCCTGGCTTGGCTCGGTCCTGAGTATGCCGATTATAATCTTGGATTCCTTTCTTTCATCCTTTTCATTGCTACCATTGCTACAATGGTGCAACTAGTTGAAATTGTAGTTGAAAAATTCTCACCTGCACTTTATAATTCCTTAGGTATTTTTCTTCCTCTTATCGCCGTAAACTGTGCAATTTTGGGAGGGTCTTTGTTTATGCAGTCTCGTGAGATCCCTTCCCTGGCACTTGCTTTTAATTATGGAATAAGTTCGGGGATAGGTTGGTTCTTGGCTATTTTGGCAATTGCGGCCATTCGTGAAAAAATCAGATATTCAAATGTTCCTGCGCCTCTAAGAGGTTTGGGTATTACCTTTATTATCACCGGGTTAATGGCCATCGGCTTTATGAGCTTTGGTGGTATGTTGACCGGAGGAGATGAAGATACCACTTCCTTGGAAGGGGATCCAAGTAAAATTGGCGGAAATACAGAACAGGTGGAACAGGAAAATCCTGAAAAAAATAAGGAAATGACTGGAGCCGTGTCAATTTCAGAAGTTTCAAATTTAACAAAACAATAGTATGTTTTTAGAGATAAGCACTCTTGGAGTAATTGCGGTAACGGTAATTTCATTACTGGTCTTGACCTTATTGTTGGTGGCTTTGCTTTTATTCACAAAGGAAAAACTATCACCATCGGGTCCGGTAAAGATTACAATCAATGATGAAAAAGTAATCGAAGTTTCAAGTGGCGGTACGCTATTATCAACCTTAGGAGCGGAGAAAATATTTCTTCCGTCTGCCTGTGGTGGAGGTGGAACCTGTATTCAATGTGAATGCCATGTTCTAGACGGTGGAGGTGCTGCACTTCCAACCGAGACGCCACACTTTACAAGGAAGGAATTGAAAGATGGAATCCGTCTTGCCTGTCAAGTAAGAGTGAAGCAGGATATGGTCATTACCATTCCCGAAGAAGTATTCGGAATTAAGAAATGGGAAGCAACCGTAGTACGGAACTATAACGTAGCTTCTTTTATTAAGGAATTCGTTGTTGAAATTCCTGAGGATATGGGTTATAAAGCAGGAGGATATATTCAAATTGAAATCCCCCCATGTGAGATTAAGTTTGAAGATATGGATATCACAGCTCACCCTGAGGAGCATGAAAGACCCGATAAATTTCAGGAAGAATGGGATAAATTCAAACTTTGGCCATTAGTAATGAAAAACGTGGAAATTACCGAACGGGCTTATTCTATGGCTTCTTATCCAGCTGAAGGACGTGAGATTATGTTGAACGTCCGTATTGCTACTCCGCCCTTCGATCGCGCCAAAGGTGGATGGATGAACGTAAACCCCGGAATCGCATCTTCCTACATATTTAATTGTAAAGAAGGGGATAAGGTCGTTATTTCCGGTCCTTATGGTGAATTCTTCATCAATCCTTCCGAAGCGGAAATGCTTTATGTTGGTGGTGGTGCTGGAATGGCCCCAATGAGATCGCACTTATATCATCTCTTCAAAACCCTAAAAACCGGTAGAAAAGTTACGTATTGGTATGGCGGACGATCAAAGAGGGAATTGTTCTATTTAGAACACTTTAAAGAATTGGAGGCTGAATTTCCAAACTTCAAATTCTATCTAGCTTTAAGCGAACCTGCTCCAGAGGATAACTGGAAGGTGAAAAAGGATATAAACGATGAAGAGGGTGATGGTTTTGTAGGGTTTATACATCAAGTTGTGATCGACAATTACTTGAATCACCACGAGGCTCCTGAGGATATTGAATTGTATTTCTGTGGACCTCCATTGATGAACCAGGCGGTTCAAAAAATGGGTGAGGATTTCGGAATTCCTGACGAGAATATTCGTTTTGACGATTTCGGAGGATAATCCACTCCAATTAGTTAATAAGACCGCTCCGCATAAATTGGGGCGGTTTTTTTTTAATCCAAGTGTAAAAATTAAGCGCGAAGGCTTAAATTTGTGTTCAATATGAGTGAAAAACTTACCAAACAAGAGCTGCATAATCTGGCAATGAATATTGTGGGGAAACTGTTGGAGACTGACGGCTACGAGTTTCTAGGCGTTAACTCCAAGCTTAAACGGGATCCACAATTTGTGGTTCTTAAAGATAAGGAACTCAGTTTTATAATAGTTCGGGCGATATCCTATCCACAGGATGTGAATGCTTATGATCCGGAATTGATGGAAACTATAAAGGAACACGCCAAAAAGTTTGATGCCAAAACATATTATGCCGGTGTGGGCTTGGGTCATGGAGATGATTATGGAAAACCCGTTTTAAAGGATGAGGATTACACATTGTTATATAATGGTTTACAAGAAATAAAATGAAACAGGTTTTAATCTTACTTATTGTTGGAATACTTTATTCTTGTGGAAAAAATCCTCCATCCCATAATTATTTAGAAGGTGAAGCTTTTGGTACTACTTATCACATCCAAGTGTATTCACAGGACCAAGGGGATCTTAAAACTGGAGTTGATTCGGTCATTAATGCTTTGAACCATTCCTTAAGTACGTATATTCCTGATAGTGATATTTCGAAAATCAACCGTGGCGACTCTACCGTGGTGGTCGATTCTAATTTTCGTGAAGTATTTGAGCTTTCCGAAAGAATCAATCGGGAAACAGAAGGGTATTTCGATCCAACAATTGGTGTGCTTCGGAATGCCTATGGATTTGGAGACGTAAAACCGCTTCAAAATATTGATAAAAAAACCTTGGATTCCCTGATGCAGTATGTGGGTTTCCAAAAGGTGGAGCTCAAAAAGGATGGTACTATTAAAAAGGAATTTCCACAGATATATTTTGATTTCAATGCTGTTGCGAAAGGATATGGAGTTGATTGTATTGGCCGATACCTGGATTCTAAAGGAATCAAGGATTATTTGATTGAACTTGGAGGTGAAATCTTGACAAAAGGGAAAAACCTTGATAAGGATCAACTGTGGACCGTTGGAATAGAAACTCCCGAATCCGATCTTGAAAACCGGAGTTATGATGCCTCAGTGAGGTTGAAAGATGTTGGTATGGCTTCTTCTGGAAATTACAGAAAATTTAGGGTTGATTCCCTCACGGGAAAAAAGTTTGTTCATACCTTGAATCCATTGACCGGATCGGCGGAAATGAGCGATGTTACAAGTGCCACGGTCATTGCACCCACCTGTGGCGAAGCTGATGCCTATGCCACTTCCTTTATGGCACTTGGCATAGAAAAATCGAAGAAATTGCTGAAGGAACTTCCCAATATAGAAGCCTATTTAACTTATACAGATTCCATCCACCATCATAATACTTTTATTACCGAAGGTTTTAAAAAAATGATGCCGGAATAGGTTTAACGCAACAATGAAAAATGACCCAAAAACGACAGAAGTTTTTCATTTTCGACAAACAGGAATCAATTCCCCCAAAGCCAACCGAAACTTCTGAATGTCTTGGTCTGAAAACTTCTTGGTATAATCGACGGCTTCTACCTTAAAGCCTATGGATCTGAGTTTTTCAAAGTAGTCCATTCCATATACCCGAACGTGATCGTACTGCCCAAAAATGCGGGCGCGTTCCTTTGGATCGGTAATGCTATCATCCTCAAAGGTCTTTTCTAAATCGGAATTATATGGAACTTGAAGTATGGCCAGTCCACCAGGTTTTAAAATACGATACAATTCCTGCATCGCTTTGGTGTCGTCTGGAATATGTTCTAAAACGTGATTACAGATAATAAAATCAAACTCATTATTAGAAAATGGAAGATCGCAAATATCCGCTTTTACATCGGCGATTGGGGAGTTAAGGTCGGTCGTGATATATTCGAGATTCTTCATTTTCCTGAACCTTTTGTAAAATGCCTGTTCCGGTGCAAAATGAAGGACTTTTAGATTTTCAGTAAAAAATGAAGTCTCGTTTTTAAGATATAACCAAAACAGTCGGTGACGTTCTAAGGAAAGGGTTCCAGGAGAAAGAACATTCTCACGAAGGTTTTCATATCCATACGGTAAAAACTTTCGATAGGATTTGCCGTTAATGGGATCGGTAAATTTATTTCCTTTAAGAAAAAAGGCGAAGAACGGCTGTGCCAGATAACTCAATCGAATGAGCAACGGACGCGGGATGGTATTTAGGATTTTCTTGAACAAGAGAATTTACGATTTTACTTATTCCTCTGTGTTCTCTGTGTCTCTGTGTTAAAAACTTAACCACTGAGACACAGAGAACACAGAGTAAAACACTTATTTAGTTTCGAAACTCCTTCTCCTCATCGCTCTCAATTCCTAAGGCTTCATAAATATAATCGAAGGTGGACAGCAATTCGGGTTTTCCGTTCACCAAAGCAATATCATGTCAAAGTGGGCGCTGGCTTGTCCGTCTAAAGTAACGATGGTCCAGCCGTCGCTTAATTGTTTTACTTTGTGCGTGCCAAGGTTTATCATGGGTTCTATGGCGACAGTCATTCCTTCAATGAATTTTTTTCCACGGCCACGGCGCCCATAGTTGGGCATTTCAGGATCTTCGTGCATTTTCCTGCCAAGACCATGTCCCACCAATTCGCGCACAACGCCATAGCCCTGTGCTTCACAATAGGTTTGAATTGCATATCCCACATCCCCTACACGGTTTCCAGCCTTGAATTCTCGGATTCCAATATAGAGGGATTCCTTGGTAATTTGTAGTAGTTTTTTTAGTTCCGGAGAAATTTCACCAACTGGAAAGGTGTAAGCGTGATCCCCATAGAAACCATTTTTAATAGAACCACAATCGATAGCGACGATATCTCCTTCTTTTAAAGGAACATCGTTCGGCAACCCATGGACTACTGCCTCGTTCACACTGGTGAGTAGGGTAGAAGGACAATCATACAATCCCAGAAATCCGGGAAGAGCATCTTGGGCACGAATGTACTCTTCGGCCATTTTGTTTAGTTGATTGGTGGTAACACCAGGTTTTACTTCCGTTGCGAGCATCCCTAATGTTCGGGATACTACCAAGGCGCTTTCACGCATCAGTTCTATTTCTTCTCGGGTTTTGGGTATAATCATTAGAATTTATTTCAAAAAAGGAAGCCAGCCTCTTCTCGTTTTTTTTGCTCTCGAAAGCTGGTCATTGTTATCTCCAACCAAAGTGAGGTATATCTCTCCCCAATCTTTCATCCCTCCAAAGTTACGGTCGTCGATAAAAAGGTCTGCATGTATCTTCCTGCTATGGGTTGGGTCAAATTCTTCCTCCGGAAAGCTACTGTTTACGGCATAAAAATTAATTCCGTTTTTCTTACAAAATTCAACAGCCTCATCTAAGGCTCTTCCTTTTCTATAGGTCCATAGAATAAGTCGATGTCCCTTTTCCTGGAGTTTTTTTAAAGTGTCAAAAGCGAACATTATGGGCCTTCCAATCTTTGGATATTGGTCTTCCACGATTGTTCCGTCAAAATCTACGGCAATTATAAGAGATTCGTATTTCATCATTGATTTTCAATCGGCAAAATTACAAAGAATTATCGCCCTGCCCAATGCATTATTCCGAATACGGGTTTTTATAATCTTTTCCGCTTAAAATGTCCTGCATATCCTGCTCCACAGTGTAGATGCTGTATTCAACAATGCGTCCCAACTCCTTGCCATTCTTATAAAAGATGATTGTTGGAACTTGGATTATATTTTTACCATCTTCATATCCCTCCGGAGTTGTCTTTTCTTCCGAAACGGCATAAACGATCATCTTCGATTCATCATAATTCAATTCGTCCAGTATTTTGTACAAATGTGGAACATCGCGGTGACTATCTTCACACCAAGTTCCCATAAATAATGTGATGTCCACATCCTTTATTAAGGGTTTCAATTTTTCGATAACTTCCTTATTCGGTGTATAATCCTTGTAACCTGGATCGAACCAATCGCTAAATTCTTTCATTTCTAAACCCTTGCGGTCAGCTTTTCCTATGAGCATAATAGATTCTTCATAGGGTGCTGTCTCATTTAGTTTTTCTGGATTAACCGACTTCGAATCCTGACTAATATCTTCTGCGATTTTATCAGATTTTTTTTTTTTTTGAAGTGGAATTACACCCAACCATTATGATTGCGGCGAATATGAAAAGGATATTTTTCATGAAAATTTTGCTGAATTAGGAGATCCGCAGACTATTTAGAAAAATCTGCGGATTTTATATGAAAATTTATTTCAAAGTTTCTTTTAGCCAATCATAGAATTGACGTTGCCATACCAACGCATTCTGAGGTTTAAGTACCCAGTGGTTCTCTTCAGGGAAAAATAGCAGTTTGCTTTTGATGCCTCTAAGCTGTGCAGCCTGAAATGCTTCCAATCCTTGTTCAATTGGAACACGGAAATCTATTCCTCCTTGAACAATCATAATAGGAGTGTCCCATTTATCCACATAGTTAATAGGGTTAAATTCATTATAAGCCTTTTGGGCAATGGCATTATCTTTTTCCCAATACGCTCCACCCATATCGTGGTTTACGAAGAACAATTCTTCAGTGGTGCCATACATTGAGCGGGTATCAAAAACTCCGTCGTGGGCTATAAAAGTTTTAAAACGACCGTCGTGATTTCCTGCCAGCCAAAACACCGAATAACCTCCAAAACTTGCGCCTATGGCTCCTAAGCGATTTTTATCGACATAGGGTTCTTTTGAAACATCGTCGATAGCATCCAGATAATCCTGCATCGCGCCTCCGCCCCAATCGCCGCTGATGGCTTCGTTCCATTTAACTCCGTGTCCGGGCATTCCTCTTCTGTTGGGAGCAACAATAATATACCCTTCGGAGGCCATTAATTGAAAATTCCATCGAAAGGAATAAAATTGAGAAAGAGCCGATTGTGGTCCTCCTTGAGCATAAAGCAAAGTTGGATACTTTTTGTTTTTATCAAAGTTGGGAGGAAGGATTACCCAAACGAGCATTTGCTTGCCATCTTTGGTAGTTACCATTCGCTTTTCAACTTGGGGTAAATCCAAATTTCCATAGAATGCAGTATTTACCTGAGTCAAAGTTGAAAATGTTTTACTTTTTAAATCGAAAGAGAAAATTTCTGTAGCGTGGTTCATATCCGTTCTGGTTACGATAAGCTTTCCATTGTTTTCCGCCACAATGCCTGTAACGTCGAACTGACCTCTGGAAAGTTGTTCAACCACTGGTATTTTTCTGGTTTTCCCCGGATGGTCCACTTTTGAAAATCTGGTTTGTCCCATCCACAGGAGCCGTAAAATAGATATCCTTATTATTGTTTGCCCAAATAAAACTATTGACGGTGCCGTCCCATTGCATGGTAAGGTTTTGTTTTACTCCATCCTGAAGTACCATAATGTCATTTTTATCGGCTTCATAACCTTCTGTCTTCATTTGCAACCAAGCCAACGCTCCCTCTTTTGAAAAAGCAGGATTTGTGTCATATCCCTTGTTGTCTATGGTGATATTTTCGGTTTTTCTATTGGCCAAGTTATATTTATAGATATCCGTATTTGTACTTGTGGCATACTCCGTTCCGGCCAATTTCTTGCTCACATAATAGATGTTTTCGCCTTTTGGATCCCAAACATAATCCTCATCTCCGCCAAATGGAGCTTGTGGAGTGTAGTAAGGTTGTCCTGGGGTAATGTCCGTTTCAGCTCCGGTCTTTACATCTTTGTAGAAAACGTGGTTGTAAGTGCCGTCATTATAATGGTCCCAATGTCTATAATCAAGACTTGTGAAAACGTAGGCATCACTTTTGGGCAAATCCTTGTAAATATCCTTTCCAAGCACGTCCTTAACATGAACGGGTTTGTGCATCAATAAATACTTACCATCAGGAGAAAGGTTTTTGTCGGTTACTTTTGCTTCTTCTTTAGTGATTTCGGCGAAATTTCCACCTCCCACTGGCATTGCGTAATATTTTGAATCAAAGCTATTCTCTTCCATATTTGGGATAGTTACTTTGTAAAATAGTACTTTTCCATCGGTGGAGATACCCATTGGGCTTACTCTTTTTACCTGCCATAGAAGCTCTGGGGTCATTGTTTTTTGCGAATACAAAAGGCCAACGCAGAGAAAGGCCAGCAAGAAAGTGATTTTTTTCATCTTGAATAACTTTTGAATTTTTAAGAATGTAAAGTTAATTAAAATATGTCGCAGTATCCCTTGAGGCGGGCAGTTTTAAAGGATGTAGAGAGCCGAGAAAGAAAATACGGTCAATAATTAAATACTTCGCGCAGTTTTCCCCATAATTCGTTATCAAAGCCCGAAGGTCCGGGAACACTATTTCCGGCACTATCACCCATTCGGATTACAATTAATTTTTGGCTGGGAACGATATAAAGTTTCTGGTCATCTTTTCCCAAGGCGGCAATTAAATCGTCAGGTGCGTTTGGAATCAATTTTCCTTGAAATTCCCTGGTGCTCTGCGGAAGTCGGTAGCTTTCTTTTCCATTCAACCACCATAAATAACCGTAGGATTTATTCAGTTCCTGTGAAGTATTTGTCATTTCTTGAAAATAATTTTCATTCAATAATTGCACTCCATTCCAATTGCCACCATTCAAATTCAATATTCCAAAACGGGCCATCGACCGGGCATTGCTAAAAAATACCCGGTTATAGCCGAATTGAAGCCAAGTACCGGACATCCCGATTGGGTTTTTTAATTTGGATTCAAAATACGTATCAAAACCCTCAGGAATTGCACCGTCCAAAACCGTTTGAAGCAGGCTGTAAAATGCGTTGTGATAAAACCAAAAGGTACCCGGTTCGTTCAAATATTTCAAACATTCGGGATCTGTACAAGAAGTATCTGGAACCGTATAATCCCCGCCAGAAGTCATGGTAAGTTGATTTTTTATCGTAATTGCTCTCTCTTGCTCCGGCGTCATAACCGTCCACCCTTCACCTAGATATTCTGATGTGGAATCATTGATGTTTAGGTAGCCATCCTGTTGGGCCATTCCAACGACAACGCTTGTAAGTGTTTTTCCTGCGGAATTCCACGCGTGAGGACTTGCAGAAGTGAAATCATTAAAATAATACTCCACCACGATTCTGCCATTCTTCAAAATAATAAAAGCATCCGTGTTTTTTTCATTTAAATAATCCTTTAGGTCTGGCAAAAGTGCTGTATTCCAGTTTAGAGATTCTGGGGTAACCGTTTCCCATACTTCGGAATTAATGGGTGGGAAATAAGGAGTTTGAGAGTTGTCATTGGTAGGTTCATCAGATTGGGAGCAACTGGAACTAATAATCAAGGGGATGAATAGGAGTGAGATAAAACGTTTCATAAATTGAAGTTTTAGCTTTGACCATTCATAATAGATTTAGTTTAAAATGGTTGTATCTTTGCACGCCTTTTCCATTCAGAATTCGGAATTCAGAATTCGGAATTGAAAGACTGGGTTGAATTTAAATTAATAAATTCATAATTCTGAATTCATAATTAGAAAAGATGCGTACCAAAACACTAAAAAAGAATAAGATAAATGTTGTAACCCTTGGTTGCTCCAAGAATGTGTATGATAGTGAGGTACTGATGGGCCAGCTTCGTGCAAGCAATAAAGAAGTGGTTCACGAAGAAGAGGGAAATATTGTGGTGATCAACACCTGTGGTTTTATCAATAATGCCAAGGAGGAGAGCATCAACACTATTTTGGAATATGTTCAAAAAAAGGAAGATGGTTTGGTCGATAAAGTATTTGTCACGGGCTGTCTTTCCGAAAGATATAAACCAGATCTTCAAAAGGAAATCCCGAATGTGGACGAATATTTTGGAACAACGGAGCTTCCCGGGTTGTTGAAAGCTTTGGGGGCGGATTATAAACATGAATTGATTGGGGAACGGGTAACCACAACTCCGAAAAATTATGCATATTTCAAAATTGCGGAAGGCTGTGACCGACCTTGTTCGTTCTGTGCCATTCCTATAATGCGCGGGAAGCATAAAAGTAAGCCAATGGAAGAATTGGTTATCGAAGCCGAAAAACTTGCCGCAAAAGGAGTAAAGGAATTGATATTGATCGCACAAGATCTAACCTATTACGGACTTGATCTTTATAAAAAAAGAAATCTTGCCGAATTGCTTCAAAAGCTCGTAAAGATTGAAGGGATAGAATGGATCCGACTGCATTATGCTTTCCCAACAGGGTTCCCGATGGACGTCTTGGAAGTGATGCGCAACGAACCCAAAATCTGCAATTATCTTGATATTCCTCTTCAGCACATTTCAGATTCCATTTTAAAGTCAATGCGGCGTGGTACTACTATGGCGAAAACGACTAAATTACTGGAGGAATTCCGTGCTGCCGTTCCAGATATGGCTATCAGGACTACTTTAATCGTAGGCTATCCAGGTGAAACAGAAGAAAATTTTGCTGAACTAAAACAATGGGTAAGGGAAATGCGATTTGAACGTTTGGGATGTTTTACCTATTCCCACGAAGAAAATACGTACGCCTACAATTTGGAAGACGATGTGCCGGAAGATGTGAAAATGGACCGAGCCAATGAAATTATGGAAATCCAATCACAGATTTCGTGGGAGCTGAACCAACAGAAAATAGGTAAGGAATTCAGAGTTGTTATCGATAGAAAAGAGGGTGGCTATTTTGTGGGAAGAACAGAATTTGACAGCCCGGATGTTGACAATGAAGTATTGATCAATGCGGAAGATAACTATTTGCGCACTGGGGAATTCTTCAATGTAAAAATAACAGCTGCCGAAGACTTTGATTTATATGCAGAAGTAATTTAGTTGTCACCCTAAGGTCTGCGACAAGCTCATGATAAACCAAAGCCGAAGGGTTTATTAATGCTGAGGTCGATTAATTGTCACTCTGAACTCTTAGCCAAGCTCAGGTTAAATTAATGTCGAAAGATTGATTTATATACCTTTCAACCATTCCTGGAATTTCTCCCCGATAACAGGAACAGGTTTCCTTTCGCCGTTTATTGCACTTATCAATCCCATTATCCATAGAACTAATATTAATATTGACCCAAGCATACTTATGAGCCATCCGATAAATGGTATATAACTCACAATACCAAGTGCCAGCCCAAAAAGTCCAATTCCCAAAGCTTGGCGGATATGAAAGGCCGCAAAAGAATTCTTTTTATCATTATTCATGATAAAAGCAATTATAAGCCCAATGATTGTGATATAGGCAATAATAGCAATTGTTTTTCCTTCTTCAACCGTTGAAGTTTCCGATGGAATTTGTGGATTTATTTCTTCATTCATGGTTTTTGGTATTTAAAAAATAAGATAGTAACTCATTTATTTTAAAAGCTTTAAGATACGTAATTTTTTTGAAAGTTTTCGAGATTTTATTTTTCTAAAAATTGTGAAAAGTTGATGTTGTTCAAAGTTTAAAGTGGATTCAGAGGTAAGTTAAATTTCAATGATTTTTCCACCCGATTCTTTGTTCTCATTATTTCTTCCGCAGAAAGTATAAAAGGGAAATACTGCCAAATATTTTTTGCATCAATAACTATAAAACGGTTGGTTTTAATTTGGCAGCATTTCCTTTATTATTATTATTATTATTATTATTTCATTAGTGTCCGATTAAAATATTACAAAATTCTTAAGTCTTAGTCGGACGCGACTAATTCTTTTATAGTCCCATTAAATTATTTTGGAGCGTACCGGAGACTTGGGCAGTTTTTTCAACCTCGTTGGCGTCATAGTACACAAAAGTACCCTGAAATTCAATTTTTGCAGCTATGATAGAACCTGAGCCGTCTGGAGCATTTATTTTTTCTCGAATATTTAGCTTTGCAGTTCCTGATCTGGCAGAATAACCGGTGTTGGGAATAGCGTTTAGCATAAAGCTTATACCCGAGTCACCGTCTTCATCAAGAGAAATATTGTTTTCTTGGCCATTTGGGTATTCAAATCCACAACTTACAAGTATATCATCGTTATTTAAGGCAAAGCCTACCATCGTTTTACCACTTTCCTGCTGAAAGGTCGCTAAAGCAAAACCAGTATCACCATCCTCGTCATTTACATCTCCCACAGTTCCAGAATATCTTTGGCCATCTATAGTAATATCATACGATCCGAGAAAACCCGGGTTTTCACCTTCAACTGGTCCGCTATCGTCACTTTTGCTGCAACTGATCATGATTGTAAGAAAAGCTATCAGAACTACGTAGATTGGTTTTTTAAAATTTTTCATTTGTTTTTGTGATTAGAAATTATGGTTAAAAAAATGTTTAAAATTTTAGTGTCATAATAAACACAGCAATGTTGTTTATTATAATTTGTTGACCCTTGCCCTGAAATTATTTGATTATAATAATGAAAAAATAGGTCAGTGTATTATTTTGGATTAAGTTGGGGAAGAATAAATTTTGAAAACGATGTTGTCGTGTTTCAAAATGATAGATTAAAAGCCTATTTGTTTTGGGTTTGTTGGAAATTTAATATAACGTGTTTTATTTGAAGAAATATTTCGAGAATATTTAATTCAGTTTTCACCATTTCACTTAATTTAGGGAGCAAACTTATGGAAACAAAGGAGCAAGCGCAATGCACAATTAGTATTTGGCAGACTTGAGTGAGTATTTGGTTTTTATGGAATTTACATCTCTTTCTTTATTTGTAGAGTTTTTCAATTATACATTTTGAAAATTTTTGAAACCTAATTTAAACACTTTAATCTCTGACTTTTTTAATATCTATGGGATAGGGGGCAAGTTGATTTTTATAGTTCCTGAAGCTGGGACGTGATGGTCGTCTCCTTCGACAGTGTAAACTAAAACACCTTCAAATTCTACTTTAAGTTCTATAAAATAACTCGTTCCGTCAGGATGGGGTATCTTTTCTCCAATAGTCAACTTGGAATTTCCTGAATAGGAGAAAAATGGGGAGTTTGCACTTGCTGCAAGTGTTATAACGAATATAGATTGTTCTCCATCTTCATCAAAAGGAACATTACCTTCTTGGCCATCTGGATATTCATAAAGGGCTGTTACCCCTATTTCGTCCCCAGCTAAGGAGAATGCTGTTTGGTTCAGCCCATTTTCTCGCATGGTAAATGCCATACCAGAATAGCCATCGGCCAAGGCCACATTTTCAACTTCACCCACATATCGTTGACCGTCGATGGTTAAATCATAGGTATGTGGCGGATAGGGATTTTCAATGGTACCCTCACAAGGACCTATGGCTCCTCCAATGGTGGCACGCAACAGCATCTGTTCCCAGGCTGAATTTAAGGTAGCGTTGATCCAATTGTTGGAATTGTCAATTATGGGATCGACCCAGACGGATTCCTTAATTGCTGTGGTTCCAATTTCGATAAGGTTGAGTTGTACTCCGTAGGCAAATTGATCTGGATTCGATATTCCGAATTCGGGATCATACATTACTTTAAATTCTAGCATTTTATGGGCTACTCGCATATTTCGACCTTCATCCGAACAATAATTGGGATTGTTTTCCTGCCAAGTGGGAGAGGGAATAATATTTCCTTCATCGTCCAACCACAACCGAAGCTTTAGCTCCCCCGGTTGGTTTATTGTTTCCAAATAATTATTCGGACCCTCCAAAAAAGGATCTAAACCACCTCTCTTTGCTGGTAGCTGTCGAGGTTGGTCGTATTGGGGGAAATCGCGACCTGAATCACGGATTATTTGTACGATCATATTTTCTATGCGGTGCAGCTCTTCCTGTGTTAATAGGCCTCCCTCATCTTGGTCTCCAGAATTATCATCCCTGCTGCAGCCCACAACTACCAATAGACAGACCAGCATAAACACGTAGAGGGTTTTTTGTATTGTTTTCATTGTTCGTTTTTTTAGTTAAACATATTTACTATTGAAAACTGGGGAATTGAATGTTTGAAATAAAAATGGTATCTCTTAATTATTAATTATGTAATAGCTTGCCTTTTAGCGACTGGCAAGCCGCGGGAGGGAGGTTATTTAAACTCCGACTACCCTTATCTTTTGGTGTATTTCCTCTCTGTTTTGGGCATAAGCAAGTTCTCAAGTTGTGATAATCGTTCCTCCATTTCCATTTTTACAAGGTCAAAGTCTTCTACTTTGGCTTCCAGAATTTGCTTTTCCTCAGCGTAATTGTCGATTTTGGCCTCAAGCGTTTGCGCTTGTTGCTTCATTTCTTTTTTAAGCACGGCAATTTCATTTATCAAAATATTATTTGTTTTTTTAATGGAGTCGTTCTCCCTTGCCAACTGCTGAATGGCAATCATCATCACCCCATCAATATCGGCGGTGGCGATGGTGGTGTCGTTGCCGATGGTGCCGATGCCGTCATTGCCAAAATACTTGTACATATCCTGCGCCATTGGGCCCCAGTGGCGGTATTCTTTCTTGTCCTGCCCAATATAGTTCCAACTGCCCAAGGGCATCTTTTTGATACTCTCGATAAAATAATCGCCTTCTGCCAATTGGATGTTCTCTTTTTTATTGCGATCGGAGATGGTGGACCAGGAGTTGCCGCCCCCGTCTATTTTAACCCCAATAAAGGAATCTGTTGGGTCGGTATATAAATAATATCCATTGGCAAATCGGGCGTAAAAACGGTTGGTGGTGGTACGCAGGTCCACTTCATTATCTCCTCTGCTATCATCCGCGAGGTACATGGCTCCTCTTTGAGTCACCTTAACATTAGAGCCTATTACAGTAGACGCTAATCCATCCGCTACTATCCTATTTCCCATCGCAATAGAACTATGTCCATTAGCTTCTGACCTAAATCCCATTGCGAAAGATCTATTACCCACGGCTTTTGTTTCAGACCCCATAGCGAGGGAATTATTACCAATGGCTTGTGTATTATTCCCCATTGCAGTGGAAGACTCGCCCGCGGCTTTTGAATATTGTCCCATTGCGGTAGAAAAGCTGCCCGAAGCTTCGGTTCTCCATCCCATTGAGGTGGAGGTAAAGCTAGAGGACTCAGTGTTATATCCCATTGCCGTTGATGATTCGCCAGTTGCTCTGGTTAGACCTCCCATTGCGGTTGAGTTTTTACCCGTAGCATTCGTAAAATATCCTATTGCAGTAGAGGTAGAGTCGGTGGCGCTAGTGTAAAACCCTATTGCAGTTGCGTTATAAGCAATGGCTTGTGTGCCATATCCCATTGCGGTGGAGTGTTCGCCCGAAGCCTCCGTACTCCTCCCCATTGCGGTGGAATTTTCGCCCGAAGCCTCCGTACTCCTCCCCATTGCGGTGGAGTTTTCGCCAATAGCATCGGTATATAACCCCATTGCTGAGGAGTTTTTACCAATTGCTTCTGTTTCATTTCCCATCGCGGTTGAGTTTTCACCCGAGGCTAGCGTTAAATTGCCTATTGCAGTGGAGGAAGTGCCGGAGGCCAATGAATAATTACCCATGGCGGTAGCGTTTGGAGCGGTGGCATATGTAGTATTTCCCATTGCCGTAGAAAGATCTCCCGAAGCTGTTGTATTTCTTCCGAATCCCACACTAGCAGTTCCTATATTGGTCAGGTTCCAATAATCATTTCCAATTTTCCCAGCACGAATAGCTCCTTCCTTAGACGGAAGGAACATCATTTTATATTCATTCCCGGAGTTATGATCGGCTTGATCGCTATTTATTAAAAGGTTTTTCCCAAAATCATTGGTTTCGGCGTAGCTTATTTTGTCTGCATCGGCTTCAAAAAAGGCTGCTCCAGAGTTTGTTTGGTTTGTTGGTGTCCAAACGCTATTGCCGTCATCCCAAGAAAGGATCTGGCCATCCGTGGCACCGTTTTGAGCAAGGCCCAGTTCATTTCCTGTGGTTCCGTCTCCCGTTAAGGTTGCATCGGTTTCTACTACTTGTGCGCCCCAGTCATCTCCCGTTCCGCCACCGGTTCCCGCTTCGTCATCGGCGGGTGCCCAGTTTGTTCCGTTCCATTTTAATACTTGGTCGTTTAGGGCGCCCATCTGGTCAATTTTTGGAGCGGTTACCGCACCGTCGTCCAATTTTAGGGTGCCGATGGCATTGTTTTCTATCTTTTCCGCGGTTACGGCATTGTCCAGTATTTTTGCAGTGGCCACCGCATTGTCGGCCAGAGCGAGTGGATCTGCGGCGGTACCGTTGCCCTCAAAGCTGGCATCGGTTTCAACTACCTGGCTTCCCCAATCATCTCCCGCTCCGCCGCCGGTTCCTTCTTCGTCATCGGCGGGTGCCCAGGTGGTGCCGTTCCATTTCAGTACCTGACCGGTGGCAGCGCTCATTTGGTCTATCTTGATACCTGTTACTGCTGCATCGGCCAAACTCAATGGGTTTGCAGTGGTCCCATCCCCGTCAAGGGTGGCATCGGTCTCGGCAATCTGGTTTCCCCAGTCGTCGCCGGTACCGCCACCGCTCAGGGTTTCAGGCTCCCAGGTAGTTCCATTAAATTGGAGTACCTGTCCAGTAGTGGCGCCCATATCGTTGATCTTTTCTCCGTTTACCGCGCCGTTGGCAAGTTTATCGGTGGTAATGGCATCGTTGGCAACTCCCAAGGGATCGGCAGTTGTTCCTTCTCCATTAAGAGTGGCATCGGTTTCAGCCACTTGACTTCCCCAATTGTCCCCGGTTCCCTCCGGTAACGTTGCTGGGAACCCAAGCCGTCCCGTCCCATTTTAGGAACTGGTCGGCTGAGGCGCCCATCTGGTCCAGTTTTTCGCTGGTAACTGCGCTGTTCAAAAGTTTGTTGGTTGTAATAGCATTGTCGGCAACTCCAAGGGGATCGGCAGTTGTTCCTTCGCCATCCATGGTGGCATCGCTTTCAACGACCTGGTTTCCCCAATCGTCACCGCTTCCACCACCTGTTCCGGTCTCGTCATCGGCCGGTTCCCAAGCGGTGCCGTTCCATTTTAATACCTGTCCGTTGTTCGCTCCCTGCTGGGCAAGGTCCAGCGGATTGCCTGAGGTTCCATCGCCGCTGAGCCTGTCTGTGGTTTGGGTAACCTGGCTTCCCCAATTGTCGCCCGTGCCACCGGTTACGTTGTCCGGCACCCAGTTGGTCCCGTCAAATTTTAGGAACTGGCCATTTGAGGCGCCCATGTTATCCAGTTTTGTGGAAGTGATGGCGTTGTCGGCAATTTTTGGAGTGGTCACGGCTGCATCCTGCAGCTCGTTTGTTTCAATGTCAGTACCCAGATCTGCGGAAATTTCATTGGTGCCGGAAATATCGATTCCATCGCCAGCGGTATAGGTACTTCCCGTGCCGCCGTCATCCGTGCCCGGAACCCAGTTTGTGCCGTTAAATTTTAATACCTGTCCGTTAGTGGCACCCATACCATCTATTTTTGGAGAAGTGATGGCATTGTCGGCAATTTTAGGAGTGGTTACCGCGCCAGAGGCAAGTTTATTGGCGGCCACGGCATAGTCTGCAATGCTCAGGAGGCTTCCTGTTGTGCCGTCCCCGTTCAAGGTAGCATCTGTTTCCGTTACCTGTGTTCCCCAATCATCGCCCATTGCGGCAGTTTCATTCTCCGGTGCCCATTCGGTACCGTTCCATTTAAGGATCTGGCCGTTGGTTGCTCCCTGTTGGGCAATATCCAGGGGATTGGCGGTAGTTCCATCTCCGCTGAGGCGGTCTGTGGTTTGGGCTACCTGGGTCCCCCAATCATCTCCTGTGCCGCCACCGGTTCCGGTCTCATCCGTGGCGGGGATCCAGTTGGTGCCGTTAAATTTCAGCACTTGGCCGTTTATGGCACCCATGCCGTCCAGTTTTGGCGAGGTAATGGCGCCATCATCCAATTTGGCCGTGCCTATGGCGCCATCGGTTACCTTATTGGATGTAACTGCATTGTCGGCAATTTTTGCCGTGACCACTGCATTGTCGGCAAGTCCGAGCGGATTTGCGGCAGTTCCCTCGCCCTCAAGTGTGGCGTTGGATTCCACGACTTGGCTTCCCCAATCGTCAGCTGCGCCGCTACCCATTTCATCTTCCGAAGGCACCCAAGTGGCACCATTCCATTTGAGGATCTGGCCACTGCTGGCCCCCATTTGGTTTAGTTTGGCAGCGGTAACCGCACCGTTGTCCAACTTGGTTGAGCTAATGGCGGCATCCTGTATCTTTTCCGTGGTCACGGCATTGGGTGCGATCTGTGGATCGGGGTAGGTGCCGGTAAGGTCGCCCCCGGCAGGCCCCGTGGGATCGCTTCCCCCCGTTGAGCCCGTAGTCTGGGCATAAAGCGCATAAGGCACGCTCAACAGCTCGTTGGTGCCAAGGGTGGTGTAGTTGGTGCCACCGTTTGGATCGATCTCCACCTTAATGAACTTGTTCCCACTGCTCCAATCGATATTCCTAAAAGTTCCGGTGGTAGGCGTTCCCGCACCGATAGCGAGCTTATAGAGGCCAAAGGCGTTGGTGGAAATGTTGTTGGTCTCCACATACACGACCGTGCCGCCATCGAGGATGCTGATTCGCAGACCGAGGTTTCGGTCCTGGAAGGGTAGGCCACTTGTATTTCGGGCAATTCCCTGGTAGTTCAGTTTTTCCGGTGCCTGGGCGTAAAGGCTTGCCGCCGAGAGCATCAAACAGGCTAAAATAAGTAGATGTTTTTTCATAATATTGGAATTTGGGTTTTTAAGTACGTTCATTTTCTATTGTTTTGCGGAGAGTCAGTACAAAGTCTTTTTTGGAATATTTTATCGGCCACTGTATTTCAGGATCTTGTAGCTGTTGTGGTACCGCTCGTTTCCGTCCATGAATTCCACATTGAGCATATAGGTGGCGTCCGAGAGTAGGGAGAGGTCGAGTTCCTGCTCCTCACGGCCCGAATGCAGAAATGTTTTCTTTTCCAGGATCAGCCTTCCCAAAAGATCATACAGCTTCATGGAAAATTCACCTGATTTCCCCAGCGAAGGTTTAATATAGACCTTGTTCTTTGTGGGATTGGGGTATACCGAGAGACCTTGGATAAGGGAAGACTGTTCCTCCATGCCCAGGGAGACGTCCTCTATTTGCAGTACGCCCTGGGTCACGATTATGTCGCTGCCGACCTCGGTGCTTATCACGGTCATTTCGCCTATGGAATATTCATAGACCCCGCTGGAAAACCTGTGGCTGCCGCCACTGGCGTTTAGTGTGGTCTGCGCGACGATGCCGAGGGGCAGAAGAAGCAGCAGGAGCAAAAGCTTATGATCCACTTTATGTATTGTTTTGTAATTGCTTCTCATATCATTCTTATTTAAAACTTGAGTTATACCTTTTTCACTTAAAAAGCAGATTTAATTTCTTATTTCTCACATACCATTGAGGCTCAAATGGCTCATTGGGATATAAGTCTTCCTAATTTTTTTTTTAGGGGTAACGACGTGAGTCGAAAAAATTGATCTCAACAAAATATAGGGATGAGGGATTAAAGAAATTTTTTAAACGCAGTATTAATTAATCAGATTTTTTTTTCATTGCTCTTTGGCAAAAGATAAATCTGAACGTCTGAAAAATATCCTAAAGGAATTTTAAGCACATTTCTTTAGGTCTTGACTTTAATCAATATTCATTAAAAACTTAATGCCGCCTATTGTTAATACCTCAAAGCTAGGGAATGCCCCTTGTGTTGGCAATGGCGAATGAGTGAATGGTAGGTTTGGGTTAGAATTTGGTTGCTCGGTACAAAACCCCAACGCTCCGCTTTGGGGTTTCACTCGCAAACCTTAGATTTCCGTCGATCCTCCTCCGGTTTACCCGCCGTAGGAGGGCGTACAGGTTTGTTAATTTGTTAATTCGGAATTCGGGATTCGGAATTGGGCACATCGAGCCGATAGAATCTATTATGCGTCTGCCTGAACCGCAGGTTGGCCCAGTGTGACAGATTTGGGAGCTGCCTGCCAGAGGCAGTACAGGCAGGTTTATTAAATCGTCCGTCTCCCGATAGCTCGTGACTTGAACCTTCCTTCGGCAGGTAAATAGAAAAGGCAAGGAAGTGCTGTTTTCCTTGCCGGAGTGGGGCTTATCATTTATTTTTTCTTGATTTACTTAAACCTCAGCATCGCATCGAGAATATCATTGATGGATTTTGATTTTTGTCGAGATATGGGAATTTCCGTGTTATCGTTCATGACAAGACTTCCACCGTCTTGCTTTAATATTCCTTTGACGTATTGAGGATTTATGAGGTGAGATTGGTGAACTCTTAGGAACCATGGTCTTTTAAAAGTTCTTCAATTTCTTTTAAAGTACGACTTATCAAAACTCTGTTTCCGTCTTTACAGAAAATATTAGTGTAATTGCTGTCTGATTGGCATCTAACGATATTTTCTATTTCAACTATTTGATAGCCCACACCGGTTGGCAACGCTATTTGCGAACATTCTTTTTTCGAATCCTTTAATTGCTCCTGTAACAATTGCCATTGTTTGGCACTGGTCTTTTTTCTGCGTTTCTCCCAATTTGACAGGGCTTTTACAATGTTTTTCTCGGTAATGGGTTTCAGTAAATAATTGATTGCGCTATACCGAAATGCCTTGATTGCATATTGGTCATAGGCCGTTGTAAAAATAACATCGAAGTCTATAGGCAGTAAATTATCGAGCAGGGTGAAACCATTGAGGTTTGGCATTTCGATATCCAGGAACAATAAGTCGGGCGGGTTGCTCTTAATGAATTCCAATCCCACCAACGGATTGGTAAAAATCCCGGTTATATTATAATCCGAATGGATTTTACTGATCAGATTTTCCAGCACCTTCGTGCAGTGTTCTTCGTCATCTATTATAATAATATTTATCATGGTTCAATAATAATAGGTTAATGTAACTCTTGTTCCTAAAACAGATCCGTCCTCTTCAAGATCAGTAGTTTTAAGATAAATCTTTTGGTCGTTTAAGTGATTATATAGCGTTATTCTATCTTGGACAATACTAGCACCCATGGAGTTATGCAGTTTTTTCTTTTTGGCACTTTCTGTTCTTCCTATGCCATTGTCCTCAATTGTTATTTTTAGATTTTCAGAAGTGTCAAAAATGATTTTAAGTTTTTTTTCCGCTTTCAAACTCGGTTGCAATCCGTGCCAGATGGCGTTTTCTACAATGGGTTGTAATAACAGTGGGGGAATTTGAAATTGTGAAAGTTCTTCTTTTGACGAAACTTGTATGCTAAAATTTAAATTTGTTCCCATTCTATTTCGTTCCAAGGAAAGATATAATTCTAAAATCTCAAGCTCTTCTTCTACGGTAATTTTTTGACGATCACTGTTCTGTAATATTTCTCGAAGCAAACTTGAAAAATCATCTAAATAGATTATCGCATCATCATTTCGGGAAGTCATTATTAGGTGCTTTATAGCATTCAAACTATTAAAGATGAAGTGCGGATTCATTTGGGATCGTAAAGCCACCATTTCAGTTTCTTTAATTTTTTGAATAAAATCATCTTTTATTTTCTGTTCTCGTTCTTGTTCTAGTTCTGTATAGAGATGGATAAGCTCTTCGGTTTTTTTATGTACTTTTTCGTCCAGTTCGCGGTTCATATTTATCTGTAAAAGTTGATTTTCTTGAAGTTGAGCTATCAATTCTTCGCTTGTTTTTTCCTTTTCCAATTGAAGCAGAATAACATTCTGCCCCAAGGCCAGAGAGAAACAAAATACTTCGGCCAGCAAACCTATTTGAAACACAATATTTGGAGATTGGGTGAAATTGAAAAAATGTCCTGGAACGGCGAAAATGTCAATATAACCCAGATAAGAGGCTAACACGGCTGCAATGAAAAAGAAGGATTGCCCCAAAATAAAATAGATCAGCAACGGATGTTTTACCTTGAAGATTATCCAAAAAATCAATATTAGGTTCAAAGGTAGAATAATTGCCCGCGCAACCATAAAAAGGGTGTCGGCGAACAAAAATCCTGAAAAGAAATGATTTAGGATAAAATGGGAGATGGCATAAATTAAGCAAACGATACCCAGATACAAAAGAATTTTGGCCAGTAACCGGTCATATTTTTCCACCGTTAAAAGTTTGGAGATGAAAAAAATGTAAAAGGCAATAAAAATAAATTGTGTGGGTTGGAAAAAATCCGAAGATAGCCTTGGAATATATGCAAAAATATTGCCTACGGAAGCTGAGGTAGTACGCAGGACTTCAAATCCGTAAACAATTTGAAAAAACAAATATCCCAAATAATAGAGGTAAAGTCGGTGGCCCACTTGCAGCCAGAACACCAAAGCGTACATAAAAATTGAAATGAGCGAAATGATATAGAAATAAATAAATCCTATGGAATTAGATTCCTCCTTCTGGATATTATTGGAAAATTCCCAATACCCGATTTCGGAGAACAAGGAAGGATAATTTGGAGCCTGATTTAGCTGATTGCTATCCAGCTTGATATAAATCAATGACTTTTGAAAGGGTAACAATTTTATTTCCGTAAACCAGTATTCCGATTTATTTGTACGTTGGGATGGCGGAAAAAGAATCTCCATTTCTGGAAATTTGAAAATCGGAACCGTTTTGCTGATATGTGATTACAAAATGTTCTTCACTGAATAGAAAATTTTTGAGAGTATCATTAGACCTGTTTTCCATTTCAAATTTCAACCACACGGCTGTTTTTCCCTCGGTTACATAGGTAGAGTCATAAGGTTTCCAATTGCCCCTGCTCCTTATGTCTTCAAAACTCGATTCAGCATTTGTCCGCAATGCTTCCACATTGGGATTACTTACCAACGGAATTTTGTCAATATGGGGATCCAACCTTATTTGTCCGTATGTATTCGACAATAGGGCTAAAAAGCAAAATGATATTAAAAAATGATTTTTCATCAATTTAGCTAAATTAACATTCTCTTTAGGAATTCATTGCGATTTTTAGAATTTGACTGTTTCTAATTAGTATTCGGTATCTTTTTGTCATTTCCGAATACTAAGTGACAACTGCCAAATTCTAATTGTGTATTGAAACACGCGATAGGTTCTCTTAGATTTGTTTCAATTAAGAATGGAGACCTAGAAATGAATGTTTGAGTAGTGTTAATTAAACGTAGTTGGTCCAACACCGACATTTTGTCCAAGATAAATCAAAGACAAAACTTTGTTTTTTGTTTGCCCGTTTATTTCTTTTAATCCAGTTCATAAAATGTTTTTGGAAGCAAATTTTAACTTCCACTAATTAGCCAAATGACGTAAATACCTTCTTGGAAATTTGTTTCCGGGAAGGTATTTGTCATTTTAATTCTGTTTCCGATTCGCTATCTTTGAGGTAAAACAACTTGCATGACAAACTCCCAGAGATTCAAATTCCCTAAAACCGTTTTGTTTGGGATTACGGCTGCTTACATTGTCCTGATTATAGCGACGTATTTTCTTTATTATAAGGAGCCCATTCTTGTTTGCGCTCAACGAATGATGATAGCTCAATCCGTTGCCTTGGTTTTTCAAATAGTATTAAACTATTTCAACTATCATTCAACCAACAAAATTGTTATTCTTGCCACTCTTTTTGTAAGCAGTATGCTTTTGTTTGGCGCCATTTCTGCGTTTTTTAATTTAGGTTTGATGTGTGAGATTTATGGATTTTAAATGATATGTGAGGACGGAAGTATGATTTTTTATCCCCTTGTTAAACTTTGGGCAGCACCTTTTCTATAACGCAGCGTTTCACAGAGGACCGCTGAGTTTCACGGAGAAATCTTTAATTAGAAATCTTACAACGCTTTATGATTAACAGTCTAAGAAAATAGCGTAAATAGTCAACTTATGAATTTATTAAAATTAATTCCAATAATCTTTTCGGGTATTCTTCTTCTTGTTTCCTGCAAAAATGAAGCGAAAAAGGAAGCTTCAACGCAACCCGAGATGGCTTCAACTACCGAAATTATATCGTTATTGAAAAATCCTACCACAGACAATAGCGCGTATCCGAGACTTTTTGGTAATGACAAGAAGCTTTTTATGTCTTGGGTAGAAGAAAGAGATTCCATTTCATTATTATATTTTTCTACACTCGAAAACGGAGATTGGACAGAACCCATTGAAGTAAATTCAGGAAATGATTGGTTTATTAATATCGCAGATTTTCCCATCATTGCTGAAAACAATGGGAATATCCTGATAAATCATCTTCAAAATCCTGTAAATGCTAAAGATAATTACGATGTAAAAATCAATGTATTCTCTTGGGAGACAAATAAATGGAAAAAGGATATTCTTTTACATAATGACGGAACTGCCAGTGAGCATGGTTTTGTTTCCGCAGTTCCTTATGGTGAATCTTCTTTTTATGTAATCTGGCTGGATGGAAGGAATACTATTGTTAAAACCGCTGGCCACGATACTCCCGGTGGCCCGCCAATGTCGTTGCGCGGACGTGTGGTCCACGCAGATGGTACTATGGAACCTTCTGTAGAATTGGATGATCGTGTTTGCGACTGCTGCCAGACATCAATGGTTTCCATCGATAATGCGCCCGTGTTTGTTTATAGGGACAGAACTGATGCCGAAGTCAGGGACATTGCCCGTATTGGTTTTTTCGATGATTCATTTTCGCAGCCCAAGACAGTTTATAATGATGATTGGAAAATTTCTGGTTGTCCTGTTAGCGGCCCAACAATAGCTTCGTATAAAAATAATGTCGCGGTGGCTTGGTTTACGGCTGTAAATAATCTTCCCAAAGTTCGGCTTGCTTTTTCAGAGGATAAAGGCGAAACTTTTGGAATGCCAATTCAGATAAACAACAACGATACTATGGGTGGGGTTGATGTGGTTATGATTTCGGAAAATACAGCTGTTGTGAGTTGGGTTGAAAATGTTGGCGATGAAACAATGATTCAGACGATGCGCGTTTCGGCAGATGGGTCTAAAGGTTTTCCTGTTACCATTTCAAAATCAAGTTTTAATCGTTCCAGTGGTACTCCACAGTTGGAACTTGCGGATAATTCTCTCTATGCCGCATGGACGAATGTGGACGGAACGCAAAGCTCTATTAAAACGGCAACTATTTCTATGAAGGATTTATAAGGGAACTTTCCGCTTCTTGCAAATCCGTATCTTTGAATAAAACTACAATTGAAAAATCTTCTTATCATAGGGCACACCATTCCAGAGCCAAGCACCACAGCCGCTGGAGGAAGAATGATGCAGTTGGTCAAATTGTTTCAAGAGGAGAATTTTAAAATAAACTTTGCAAGTACAGCCGTTATTTCTGAAAGAAGTATCAATCTTCAAAAGCAGGATATTTCAGTTAAAAACATACTTCTGAATGATTCTTCTTTCGACTCATTGGTTAAGGAATTAAATCCTGATATCGTTATTTTTGACCGTTACATAACTGAGGAACAGTTTGGCTGGCGCATTTCCGAAAATTGTCCGAATGCATTAAAAATTCTTGATACCGAAGATTTGCATTTTCTTAGGAAGGCGCGGGAGGAAGCTGTGAAAAAAGGCAAACCGATTGCTGAAGCCAATCTGTTTTCGGAAATAGCGAAACGGGAAATTGCCAGTATTCTTCGATGCGACCTTTCCTTGATTATTTCAGAATATGAAATGGAACTGCTTCAAAGTACATTCAAGATTTCTTCCGATATCCTTTATTATCTTCCTTTTTTGGTGGAAAATATCTCAGAAAACCTAGTGACATTTGAAGAGCGTAAGAATTTTATTTCTATTGGGAATCTGCTACATGCGCCCAATGTAGATGCGGTTCTTCAATTAAAAAAGCATTGGCCAGCCCTTAAAGAACAACTTCCAAACGCTGAAATCCATGTTTACGGAGCTTATGCTCCTCAACAAATCACCGAACTTCACAATGAACAGGGAGGTTTTTTAATAAAAGGTTGGGTAGAAGATTTAGAAAATACACTGGGTAAATATCGACTCCAACTGGCGTTTATCCGTTTTGGTGCGGGATTAAAAGGAAAACTGGTAGATGCAATGCGTATCGGATTGCCATCAATAACCACCGAAGTTGGTGCTGAGGGATTGTGTGGAAATTTGCCGTTTGGCGGAGAAATCATTTCTTCAAATGAAGACTTTGTCAAGTCTGCAGTACAACTATATTCCGAAGAGGAATTATGGAACAAAGCGCAGAAAAACGGATTTGAAATTATTACACGTCGTTTTAAAAAAGAAATTTTTTCCGAAGATTTTATAAAACGGATTGCTTTTCTTTCTCAAAATCTTGAAAAGCACCGAAAAGAAAATTTTATTGGACAAGTGCTACAACATCAAAGTTTGCAGGCTACTAAATATATGAGTAAGTGGATTGAAGCGAAAAACTCCCTCCCTCAAAACTCATCGCCGGTTTGTTTTGCGAATAGCGATGAAGTGCGGGAGGAATATCGTTAATAGTTTTCGATGATTTTTTTTCATTTCGTATCTGGTTGGTTTTTATAAGTTTTGCCACGAATCTCACGAATCATCACGAATCTATTCGTTCCCTGATAATAATCGTGCAAAAATTTACAATAGGATTTCACGAATGAAACAGACTTTCAGCTTACCTTAAAACATAAGACTACTAATTGCTATCCAGATTTGTCGATAATGGTTTAATTTTGCAGTTATCAATCTCTACCACATGTTAGACAAAAATCCCAATCTCCCAACGCGTGTTTTTGAACTTGAAGAAACAGCCTCGAAACGGAAAGCTCTTTTTGAAAAGATAAATAATTTTTCTGAGGAATTTTTAGAAACCCTTCCAGAGCGAAAGGCTTTTTATTATAACACCCATCCTGCTACAGACGCTGATTCTTTCTTTAAGATTGATAATGAAAAGGCTTCCTTGGATAACATCTTGGATTTTTTTGAGGAACGAGTTTTACAAACTGGACTTAACCCTACTTCAGGAGGTCATTTGGGCTATATTCCAGGTGGAGGGATTTTTAGTTCTGCCATTGCAGATTATCTTGCCGCCGTGACAAATAGATATGCTGGTGAATTTTATGCCTCTCCAGGCGCCGTTAGGATGGAAGATGCACTCATAGATTGGGCAGGGAAACTAATGGGTTATTCCGAAGGTTTTGGTGGAAACCTGACTTCAGGAGGAAGTATTGCAAACCTTATTGCACTTCATACGGCCAAAAATCATAAAAACATTCTCGGTTCCGACATATCCAAAAGTGTGGTTTATTGTACAGCACAATCACATCATAGTATTTACAAAGCCCTGAAAATAATTGGACTTGAAGCGATAATCATACGGAAGATATCTTTGGATACCCATTTTAAGATTTCAATTGATGGACTCGAAGAACAATTAAAAGCGGATGAGCAGGAAGGTTTAAAACCTTTTTTATTGGTTGCAAATGCAGGATCTACGGATGTCGGCGCAGTAGATCCATTAGAGGATTTGGGAAGAATAGCCAAGAGCCATGAACTTTGGTTTCACGCTGATGGAGCTTACGGCGGATTTTTTATGCTGACCGAGCATGGAAGAAAAAAGCTAAAAGGTATTGAACAAGCGGATTCCATAATACTAGATCCGCACAAAGGCATGTTTCTTCCTTATGGCTCCGGGATCGTGTTGATAAAAAATATAAAACACCTTGCAGCTGCACATAGTTATACCGCGAATTATATGCGTGATGCCAATATTGAAGGTCAATTATCTCCATCCAACCTTTCTCCCGAATTGAGTAAGCACTTTCGAGGTTTGCGGATGTGGCTTCCTTTAAAATTATATGGGGAACAGGCTTTTTCCAACTATCTGAACGAAAAACTTCAGCTTGCCACATACTTATCCCACCAACTTGTTGCACTTGGCTATAAAGTGATTTGCGATCCCGATTTAAGTATAGTAGCTTTTAGGCTGGAACTCGACAAATATGACAACGACGAACAGAATAAAAAGGTCTTGGATTACATCCAAAAGGACGGTAGAATCTTTATTTCCTCTACGGTTTTGGATAACAAGTTAACCTTGCGGGCTGCTATACTTTCTTTTAGAACACATAGGGAACATATCGATTTGTTTTTGGTGCTTTTAAAGGAGGTCAAGTTATCTTGGAACTTTAGAACATCAAAAAAAATCTTCTCTAATTGGTTTTTGGTTTCGCTAGCTCCATGAAAAATAATTGTCAATTCTTCAAAGTCGTCACAATAGCTAATTGACAAGAATTGCGGATTCTCTTTTTTTGTTTATTTCTGAACCTTGGACAAATGGTAAACCATTATAAATGGTAAAATAAAACTTCCCTTTAAACATTCAATAGCAGGAAAAAATTAGGAATTTTTAAGTATTTGAACAGAAAATAACCACGGATGAATTAAAGTAGGACGATATTTACCAAGTCTTTCATATATTTACCCTATAAATCAACGAACTCCCATCAGGACATTATCACCTAGGGGATGGATGGATTTGAAAGAAATTTAAATAATGAATACTGTGAATCCTATCCATTTTTTTAATCGCAGTCAAATAGTTAGAGAAGGTAATTTCTTGTACACTTATGCAAAGGACCAGGAGCTGAAAAGTACCGTCGCATATGCAAATGACTTAAAGTCTTTGAATACAATTAATAGCATTCCTTCTATTTCCGTTGTAATAACAACTGACAATCTCGTTGAAAAGGTGAGTGAGTCCAAAGGTGTGATCGTGAGCGAAAATCCTCAAAAGGATTTTTATATGTTACATAATTTCATGGTTAATGAAAACTTTATAACTCCTCTTAATGGTAGTAGTATTCATAAAACCGCAGTAATTTCACCTACATCGAAGATTGGAGAGAATGTGGTAATTGGAAAAAATGTTTACATTAATGATTATGCCATCATTGAATCCAACACAATTATAGGCGATGATTGTGAAATAGAACCATTTACCGTTATTGGATCTAAAAGTATGCAAAGAACTATTGTTGATGGGCAATTGTTTCGTCTTGAATATGCCGGAGGAGTAAAAATCGGTAATCGAACCAGAGTTTTGACTGGAGCCATCATACAAAAACCTTATCAAGCATTTTATACAGTCATTGGTAATGACTCGGTAATAAGTACCAAGGTTAGAATTGGGCATGGAAGTAGAGTAGGTGACCGAACTTTGCTTTCGGGAAATTCGGCTATCTCAGGAAATTGTATTTTGGGCGATGACGTCTGGATTGGAGGAGGAGCAATGGTTTCAGATAGCATTGAAATTGGAAATAATGCTAAAGTTTTAATAGGAAGCGTCGTTATAAAGGACGTAAAACCGCAGGAAGTTGTTTCAGGAAATTTTGCTGTAGATCATAAGAAAAACCTGAAGTGTCAGATAAAATTTAGACAATGAAACAAATAGAATTGGAATTTAGTTTTAAAGGGGATAGAAACTATGTCCATGGAACTGATATTTATAAGGAGATTGTAAAGAACCTTGATGCTCTAGGCTATAATAATTGGCAATATTTTGAATTAAATATAAGGAAAATCACCCATCATAATATGACATGTTTTCTTACAGATAAAAAACAAAATCAGGAGGGCGAAGTAGTGAGCTTCATTTTAGAAAAGGATACAAATAGGATTTTCGGATCAATTATCGAGAATACCGACAAACTAATTGAATCGAATTATTCATTCAATGAAAATGAAATCAACAAATACTGCATTATTGACTATGAACAAGAAACCATAACTTATACTAATCCACAAAACACCTTTACAACAATTGATGTTATTATTTCAATGTCCAAATTATATCTCGAAAATGCAGTCGATAAATCCGTAAAATGGTTTTTTAGAACGGTAAAATTCCTCAGACCAATTGATGAAATTGAAACCCAGCAAATATGGATGAAAAAGACCGTGCAAAAACACCGAATTATTGGCTTTGATGTATATGTTGGAAATGAACTAATTGGATACGCATTCGGGGCCTCGGTATCTTAAGTTTAATCTTTATCTGTAGTATATTAAAATTTTCACATTGCCGCTATCATTATCAGGAATTGTGTTTACCCAGCAGAGCATAATCTTTTATACACTCCTATTTAATTTGAAAAATTCCCCAAATCATTCTTTATAATTTAGAAATACCCACCGAAAAAGGCAGAGTGAAATTTCTTGCTCCATTTTATTGGGATGAATTATGGATGACAGAGGATATGATACCAATATAGAAATGCAACTATTTATCTTTATGACCTCTAACCGGCTGAAAATTGAGAGATAGAACTTTTAAAACATATCAGAAATTAAAAAAAGAGAAACGTTCAATAGGCAGTCTAGTTGTTATTTGTGGTTTGACTATTGTTTTAATATTGGTTGTGATCAATGCTTTTCTTCAAACGAAATTCCTGGAAATTCTGTATGAAACTTCAATTTTATTGTTTTTAATATTCTTCGTCTATATAGTTTTAAAAAGCTTCAAGCAGCAGGAAAAGCAAAGAAAGGAAAACACAGGTACATTGGAATTGTTATCCGATAAAATCCTTTTAAACAAGCGATCTATTGCGTTGGATGAAATAAAGCGCCTGTCCATAAAGCTTGGAAACCTTGATGGGAATGAAAAAACTTTACTGATAAGTACTCCCGATCCTTCCATTGCTGATAGATTCAATAATATGCTCTGCGTAAGCTTGACTTCGGAAGAGGTTATCCAAATAAATTTTGAGCAGGCATATGATCAGCAATTTGCCGAAATCAACAGGGATATTCTGATTGAATATTATAAAGCAGGTGTGCTTCCTTTAACTGGATTGCTTGAAGTGCTGGGAATCGAGGGTTTTGAAGAAATACATGCTTTTAAAAGGACTCTTATCGATACCGATCAGTAGAATGGGGTTGTTTAAGATGGTCAATTCAAGGGCTGAGGAGGTCTTTGTGTTAAACAGATTTCTGTCCTATAAGTAGCACTTCCAATCCTTTGGGACTTTTTTTAAAATGGAACAATTCTTTGTAGTGTGCTTGTAGCGATTTTTTAACCTCCGCCGATTTGTGAACATTTATGCCCATATTAAAAATAAAAAAACCATTTTTATCGATGAGATTTGACACGCTATCGCAAAATTCATCTCCGTAAAATATAGGAGGGACCTTAGTGTCGATAAAAAGATCGATTATAATCAATTGAAAATGTTCAGAAGTGTCTTTTACAAAAGCAAAAGCATCTTTTTGAATTATCTTAAGTTTGTCTGTTTCAATTATTGAAAACTCTTCTTTTGCTATTTGAATCACCTTTGGATCCAAATCTACAGCAGTTATTCTACCCTGATAATGAAATTTCTCCCGCAATGACTGGATTATGCTCCCACCGCCCATTCCCAAGAGCAAGATGTTTTCAACGCCCGCTAAATCTATTTCCTTAACGCCAAGTTCCAATATTTTTTGAAGCTTTCCATAGGAATAATTTGCGTTTTCACTATCCAATACTTTTTTTCCATTAATATAGGTAACCTCCAGATTTCCGTTTATCTCGGAAGTATATCTTCGGGTAAAAGGCCACAGATAACTTAGAAATTTCTTCAATTGATGTAGACTCATCATCCTTTCCTTTTAGCAGAGGGGAACTTTCGATTAAGTTAGGCAGCCTGGTCGTTTGATTAAGTATTGCCTGAGAATCTTATTTCTTAATAAGTTTTTTGAGTAAACCCTCAAGTCCGTTCAATTTCAATTCGTACATTTCCTGCATCATCCTGCCCAGTTTTCCTTCTGGAAATCCTTTTTGTCGAAACCACACAAAATAGTATTCGGGAATATTCACCAAATAATACCCTTCATATTTTCCAAAGGGCATTTTATAGTTGGCCAATTCAATGAGATGGTTGGGGTCTGGGCTACTTCCAAGATTCATATTCCGCTAGTTTATTGGCGATTTGTTTCTCCCACTCAATTTCCTTTTCGATATCAAGGGAATGCTCAGTTTCCGCATCGAACTTCTTTTGCATGACTTTTCGCTCCGTTTCCACCTGAATATAAATAGTTTCGATTTCAGTTTTTACGTTTTTGGTAAATTTTTTAGAATCCATTCTCTTCCGAAGAATTCTCGCATGTAATTCAGAAATATCGAAATGGGTCTGTTCGTGGTTTAACACGGTTTGTGAAACTTTTTCAGGAATATACCAAGATTCTTGAGGATTGAAAAAACTTTCAACGGAATATTCTACTCTTACTCCTTCATCTTCCATGGTATAGGAGTATTTGAAATGGATTCCTGTATTGGTACTAGCTGCAAAACGAGCATTGGGTAACGGCTTTCCACGAAAATCTTCCCACGTAAGCTTCTTACCTTCCGTCCAAAGTATTTTTTCTGAATTGGGTTGAGGAAATAATAAGTATGAAAAGAGAAAGACGAAAAGAAGTTGCATATTATGAAATCAAAAATGTGTTGTTTGTCGGCGTTAAACCTGAAACCTGTAACCCTTGTCCGCCGGAGCTTCAGCGTAGGTGGATGTAACCTGTAACCTGAAACCCTCCCTATCCCCAATTAAAAACAATTACCTTTTCCACATCTGGATGAAGGCTTTGCATAACTGGACAGGTTCTTCCAGTATTTTCAAGAATTTTTTTAGATCGGTCATCAATTCCAGCAGGAAAATCCAATATAACCTCAATTTTGGAAATTCTTCTTGGATCGGCGGCCATAGTTTTGGTAACCATTGCCGTAGTGCCATCCATATTCACCTTCATATCACGAGCCTTGATGCCCATAACCGTAATCATGCAATTTGCCAATCCTGTTGCTACTGTATCGGTGGGTGAAAATGCCTCCCCTTTTCCCTGATTGTCTGTTGGAGCATCGGTAATGTACTTATTGCCAGATTTTAGATGTTCGTTTTCAGTGCGAAGATTTCCGAGGTATGTTACTTTTGAAGTGCTCATTCTACAATATCAAATTTAAGTTCTTTATTATATTTCAAAATATAAGCAGCTTGGTTGGCATAGCCCTTACTTCCTGTTTTTTCGTAGCGAAACTTGTTTTCAATATAAACGGTTTCACTCTCGGGAAGAATAGCGTCATAAATATCTTTTTCTGAAGCTAAACGCAACAGTACATCGTAAGTAACGTCGAAACCACGTATGGCAAATCGATTGGGAAGTACACCGTATTTATTCCTATAACTGATTACAAAGGGTTCAAGTGCTTCATCAGAGGCGGTTCGGTTAACCGCTGGAAAGGTAAAGTTCAATTTGGCCAACCGGGAACTTGAAACTTCGTGCCACTCATAAGCATCATTTTTGTTAAGTGTGAAAAGTCGTATTTTGTAATTGCTCGGCATTGCGGCCAGAACACCAACTGCACTGCTCACTAAAACAGGATTTTCTGTTTCCAGCACTACCCAGTTATCCATTCCTTCCGAAACCAAAGCTGAAATGTCTGCGGATTGAATATAATCGTTTCTAGGTGTAAAAGTACGTGCAGATGGCAGGGCAGCAAGTAACATTTCCCGCTGTTTTTGTTTTTTTGAATCTGAAATGATTATTACGTTTTTGCCAGAGGCATGTGCTCGGAGATATTGAATCATCACCTTCTCCAGAACTGAATTTGTGGGAAGGGTTTGAAAAAGATTTTGGCTCATTGCCATATCCCGGTTGCTCAGGGGCGAAAAGACAGGAATTTTGTTTCTTTCCAATAACGAAGAGGCTTTTTCAACATTTTTCTGAAGTAGCGGGCCAATAACTGCATCTACGTTTTGAAAATCCTTACTTGAAATTATCGAGGCAACCTTGCTATCGCTTTTCTCAGTGTCATAAACATCCAAGGTCACCGGAATGCCTTGCTCCTTAGCGAATTCTGCAGCCATAAGGGCTCCACTGTAAAAGTCGAGGGCTATGCGCAAGGTTGGATCTCTTTTTAACAAATCTTCATTGGTTTGTGTTGAATCGCTTACACTTTTGTTTAAATGGAAAGGAAGCATTAGCGCAACTGTCTTCATGCGCTTATTGTCAATCCTTTTTTCGAGATCGACAACTGAAATGTCGTCTTTTGCAACGAAACTATCCCCTTTCGGGATTTTTAAAACCATGCCTTCTCTCAATCCATCTTTTGCATACGGGTTAAGCGCAATAATTTCTTCCTCAGATAGACCGAATTTTACTTTTAACCTATAAAACCCTTCTTTTGGCTTAACTTCGTAAAATTGAAAATTATCCTCATCTATTTCTGCGTTGTCGATTATTTTTTTGTCTGGAACAATAAGTACGGTGCCCATTTTAAGTTCCTCACCTAAATCTGGATTTAAATCTTCTAATTCTGCAATGGAAATCCCGAATTTTCTGGCTATTCCAAATTTGGTTTCTTTAGGCTGTACGGTATGCTCCTGAGTGCCAGGGAGAAGTCCTCCAATATTCGGATTGATCATTCCTTTCTCATCCTTAACTATGGGGATGATCAGTTTTTCGCCGGTTTTCAAACCCCGGGAATACAATTCCTTGTTCAGCCTTTTAATATCGTCAACGCTTACATTATATTGCAGTGCAATCCCGTAAAGAGTTTCTTTTCTCTTCACTTTGTGTTCTCTGTATTTAGAGCCGCTGCTTTTATCGATGGCTCCTTTTCTGGAAGGCAGGATGAGGATACTGTTTACCTTTAATCCATTTTTTGCATCGGGATTAAGGTTGTAAAGAGTGCTTTCAGAAATATTGTATTCCTGAGCTATGCTATAAGCCGTTTCGCCTTGCTGCACTGCATTACTGGTGTATGTTTGTTGCTGGGCTGCGGAACCACAACTGACCGTAAAAAGAATGATTACCGAAATGTAGATAAAACACTTCAACATATTGAGGATTGATTTTCTTGATTTGCAAAACATAGGCTCAGGTTCTTTTTACTTATTCCCACTCAATTGTGGCAGGCGGTTTTGAGCTTATGTCGTAGACTACTCTATTAACGCCTTTCACGCGATTTATTATATTGTTGCTCACTTCTTGAAGGAATTCATACGGAAGATTTACCCAGTCCGCTGTCATTCCATCTGTAGATTCTACCGCCCGTAGGGCGACCACTTTTTCATAGGTTCTTTCATCACCCATTACACCTACACTATTTATAGGAAGTAGTATTGCTCCTGCTTGCCACACTTTATCGTATAATCCCCATTTTCGCAGGCCATCGATAAATATGAAATCCACCTCCTGCAAAATACGAACTTTTTCGGCAGTAATATCACCCAAGATTCGAATGGCCAGTCCAGGTCCGGGGAAGGGATGTCTGCCGAGCAATTCGGGATCGATTCCCATTTCCTTTCCTACGCGGCGCACTTCGTCTTTAAAGAGCATTCGCAAAGGTTCCACAATTTTTAATTTCATAAAATCTGGAAGACCTCCCACATTATGATGGCTTTTTATGGTCACCGATGGGCCCGCCACTGAAACACTTTCAATTACATCGGGATAAATTGTTCCTTGTGCTAGCCAATCTACTTCTGTAACCTGATGGGCTTCATCATCAAAAACTTCGATAAAGGCATTTCCAATCGCTTTGCGTTTGCGTTCGGGATCCACTTCGCCTTTAAGCGCCTTTAAAAATCTTTCGGAAGCATCCACGCCTTTTACGTTCAGGCCCATATCACGATATTGATGGAGCACACTGTCGAATTCATTTTTTCGGAGCAAGCCGTTGTTTACGAAAATACAGTATAGGTTTTTACCGATGGCTTTGTTCAACAGAACGGCCGCTACGGTAGAATCCACACCTCCACTCAGGCCTAATACCACCTTGTCATCTCCAATCTGGTCTTTTAGGACATGTACCGTGGTTTCTACAAATGCTGCTGGCGTCCAAGCTTGTTCTACTTGTGCAATTTTCACTAAAAAGTTTTCCAGCAGTTGCTTGCCGTGGGTGGTATGATAAACTTCTGGATGGAATTGGATGCCGTAGGTTTCCTCTCCTTCAAATTTGAAAGCCGCGTTTAGAACTTCAGGAGTGCTGGCCAATCTTACTGTATTTTCTGGAAGTTTTTCAATAGTATCGCCATGGCTCATCCATACCTGGGTGTTTTCTGGAATTCCCTCAAAGAAAACCTCCCCGGATTTTATCATCGATAGTTTTGCGCGGCCGTATTCCCTCAGATTGGCAGGTTCTACACTGCCGCCGTTAAATTGTGCCATATATTGGGCGCCATAACATATTCCCAATAAGGGTTTTTTACCCCGGATTCGGGAAAGATCGGGGTGGGGTGCATCTTCCGCACGCACGGAAAAGGGACTGCCCGAAAGTATTACTGCCTTAAAAAGGTCAAGGTTTTCTGGAATAGAGTGATAAGGATGGATTTCGCAATAAATGTTCAGCTCCCGTACTCGCCTGGCGATCAATTGGGTATACTGCGAACCAAAATCTAAAATAAGGACGTTGTTTTGCATAGCCAAAAATACTTTTTTAATTGGGAATGGGAAATTGAAAAAAGAGAATTTTAAATAATGGGTTTTTGCCACGAACCTGCCTGGCCGGCAGGCAGGTTCACGGATTAAATAAGCAACTGTTTTAAAAATGGGAATTTGGCGGTTTGTCAGGTCGAGCGCAGTCGAGACCTTTATTGATGGTCAATGGCTAAAAGTTCTCGACTGCATTCGAACAGACCCATAAATCAGTTTTGAGACAGTTATTGGATTAATTAAAGCTCAAAAACACTAAACCGCATATCCAACGGATCGAGGTCATTTTTCAACAAATCCAACAAATCCTCTCCATATTCCAAATAAAATTCTGAAAAGTTAAGTTGGCGTTCCTGCAAACTCTGGTTTGGGAACAATTCGTCCTGAATATTTCGCAAACGATCGAGTTCATCGGAAAGATTTCGTTTTTGGGCCTTCAACAGTCGTTTTTCCAAGTGATCCAAACCGTTCAATTGTTTTTTTTCTTGTGCTCCCACAGCGCCGAGAAAGGAAGCATCGGTTTTTTCGGCCAATTTGTATAATTCCCTAAACTGTTTTGTTAGATACTTTTTCTGTTTAGAGAAATCGATCTCGATTTTGGATTTCTTGTAGGTATGTCGGGTAATGAGCTCGTGCTGTGGCAGGAACATTTCTTCAATTCCGGATTTGAGCTTTCTCAGCTTTTCTGAAAGTCTTTTAGGCACGAGCAAGGCAGAATTTCGAAGCAATAAAATAGGAAATGGAACTTCCACTTTTTCAAAGTAATCCTTCAACTGAAACCAATATGCCAACTCGCCACCGCCGCCTATATAACAAAGATTTGGCAGAATAACTTCTTCATATAAAGGTCGAAGTAATGCGTTTGGGGAAAATCGTTCTGGGTTTTCGTGGAGCTCGGCAAGAATTTCTTTTTTTGAAAAGGAGATGTCGGTTTCATTTACATAAAAACGGCCCTCCTTTTCTATAATCCGCTCTCGCATATTTTCTTTTAAATAGAATAAATTGATTTCCCGTGGATGGACTTGTTCAGGGAAATCCAGATCAGTCAATCTCTTCGTAGTCTTCGAAATTTCTTTAAAACTGAGGTTTTCTATTAATTCCTTTTCTGCATAAGGGATGAAACATTTTTTGAGTTCCTTATCATTCCCGTCTACAATCACGAGACCGTGGTGATAAAAAAGTTTGTTGGCAAGATATCGGGTGGCATCGGCAAGATTATTGTTTTTTATATAAGCCTCAGAAAAGTACTCCAACAGTTTTTTTCCATTCTCACTTTCGCCAAATTCTTTTTTTAAATGGTTCTTTAATTCTTTTAAACCTTCCGTAGAAAGTTCTCCCACGGCACCTGAAGATTTTCTATCCCATTCTATTTTATTTCCAAAAAGGTTGAAATGGTTTATTTCCTCAAAATCATGATCTTCCGTAGCCATCCAATATATCGGCACAAAATGAAAGTTTGGATATTTTTTATCAAGTTCGTCACAGAGATTGATTGCCGAAAAGATTTTATAAAGGAAGTAGAGAGGCCCGGTAAAAAGATTTAATTGGTGACCGGTAGTGATGGTAAATGTCGTGTTTTCCTTCAGTAAATCGATATTGCTTAAAGTGGATTGCGAAAGCGAGTTTTTGCCATATTGAAACATTATCCGCTTGGCCAGCAAATGTCTTTTTTCCTCGCTGAAGTCCTTTTGCTTTTCCGCAATCTGGAGTTTGAAGTTTTTTAAAGAGGGAAACCGGTTGTAGAATGGTTTTAAGGCATCTTTTTCTTCCAGATAATCACAAATGAGCTTTGAAAAATATCCGGTGTCTTGATAAGGAATGGAATGGGTTGGCATAGGTTCTTTGGAAATTGAAACAAAAATAACCGTTTTCAATGGGTCGTGGGTTTAAAGATACGTTAATCTTGAGTGAAGGCATACGGTCTTGACGGTTCGGGTCACGGCGTTTTGAACCACGACGGTCTGATTATTGGCGTTTTAGTCACGACGATTGGAAACACGACAGTTGATTTAATGTCTTGTTTCTAATGGTCCTGTTTTATAGAGTCGTGGTTCAAATCGTCCTGTTTCCAACCGTCTAATACATAGACATTCGTGTATTCGTGGTGAGAAAAAATATTCCGAACTATCCAATTTCAAAGTCGTGTCTCAAAATGTCGTGTTTCAAAATGTCTAGTTTTAAAAATCTTTCTTTAGTTTTAGCCTGCAATTAAAATCTCTTAAAATGAAGCGTTACTTCCTGCTGGTTTTTCTGTTTTTCCCACTTCTTGTTTTAGCACAACTCAAGTCACCCTCGGAATTTCTGGGTTATGAGATCGGAACCGAATTTACCAGGCACGCCGATGTGGTTTCTTATTTTGAACACGTTGCCGCAAATTCCAAGATGGTCAAATATCAGGATTATGGAAAAACAAACGAACGACGAAGATTGACCTATGCGGTTGTTTCTTCCGAAGAAAATATTGCGAATCTTGAAAAAATACGGACGGACAATTTAAAAAATATCGGAATTCTGGAAGGCTCCGCTTCACCCGAAAAAACCGTCGTTTGGCTAAGCTATAATGTTCACGGAAATGAGGCTTCCAGCAGCGAGGCCGCGATGAATACTATTTATAAACTCATTACGGTACATCCAGATTATTTAAAAAATGTGGTGATCATTATGGATCCAGATGTAAATCCTGATGGTCGTGACCGATATGTAAATTGGTACAATCAGGTTAAGGCCATACCGTTCAATACTTCGCAAGATGCCACGGAACATAGCGAGCCTTGGCCTGGCGGACGCCCCAATCATTATCTATTCGATCTGAATCGGGATTGGGTATGGGCAAGTCAGGTGGAAACTCAACAACGATTGAAGGTTTATAACAGATGGATGCCACAAATTCACGTAGATTTTCACGAGCAGTTTATCAACAATCCCTACTATTTTGCTCCCGGCGCAGAGCCTTATCACGAAATGCTTACTCCTTGGCAACGGGAATTTCAAAATACAATAGGAAAGAATAACGCCAAACATTTTGATGAAAACGGCTGGCTTTTCTTTACCCGCGAAAGCTTTGATCTGCTCTACCCGAGTTATGGCGATACCTATCCGCTATTTATGGGCGCGATTGGGATGACTTATGAGCAAGCCGGCCACGGCAAAGCCGGTTTGGGAATTATCAATGATGAAGGTATTGAGCTTACCCTAATTGACAGATTGACCCACCATACTGTTGCCGGGCTTTCAACAATTGAGGTGGCTTCGCAAAATGTGGCCGCCCTGAACTCGCATTTTAGGGAATTTTTCCAGAATAACAACCTGAAATATAAAAGTTTTGTCCTAAAAGGAAATCCCGACAACATTAAATTCCTTACCGAAATGTTGGATAGACAAGAAATAAAATACGGATTTGCAAATGGAGGAACAGTAAAAGGATATAATTATACGAGTGGATCTTCCAAGGGCTCATGGACGCTAAAGATGCTTTGGTAGTGAGTACAAATCAACCAAAGGGCAAAATGGTCGAGGTTTTGTTCGAACCGAAGACCCACTTAACAACCCCAATAACGTATGATATTACGGCTTGGAGCCTTCCCTTTGCTTTTGGATTGGAAGCCGTGGCAAGTACTACTTTGGTTTCTGCCAATTCTAATGCTTCCAATAACTCAGTTAACAATTCGCCCGTCCCTTCTTCAGCAGGATATATCACAAAATGGAACAGTTTAAAAGATGCTGAATTTCTTTCGGAATTATTAAAGAGCGATATAAAAGTTCGCTTTTCTGAAAACGAGCTCAGTTTTGGAGGTAACGAATTTGGGCGTGGAAGTCTGATAATTACCCGAAGCGACAATAAAAACAATCCTGATTTTGATAGAAAGCTTATTGAAATCGCCAATAGGCTTGACCGACAGTTATATGCGTCATCAACCAGTTTCGCAGATAAAGGAACAGATTTTGGTTCGCAATATGTGCATTTGATTAAAAACAAGAAGATAGCCATGTTACAAGGTGAAGGTACTTCTCCGTTAAACTACGGAACCCTTTGGCATTTTTTTGAAACCCAACTGAAATATCCCATTACTTCCATTAATACTAGCGATATAAATCAAATTCAATGGTCAGATTATGATGTGTTGATTATGCCCGATGGTTATTATCAATCCATTATAGACGACAAGGTTTTTGAAATGCTCTCCAATTGGATTGACAAAGGAGGAAAACTTATAGCAATGGGCAATGCTGTCGGTATCTTTGAAGGAAAAGAAGGTTTTGATTTGGTGAAAAATTGTTCTGAAAAGGAAAAGGATTCAATTTCCGAAGGAAACCTCATTCCCTATGCCCAGCGCGAAATGGAAAGCACCAAAGATATGATTACCGGTAGTATTTATAAGATAAGCCTGGACAATACCCATCCGTTGGCTTTTGGTTATGGCGACACTTATTTCACTCTCAAATTAGGAAATGATTCGTATAGATTTTTGAATGATGGATATAATGTAGGCTACATAAAAGGAGATCCCGAAAGTGTTGCCGGATTTTCAGGTGAAACCGCCAAAGCAGCTTTAAAGAATTCCATTGTTTTTGCCCAAGCTGAAAAGGGTAGGGGAAGTGTAGTCTATCTTGTAGATGACGTGCTTTTCCGCTCCTTTTGGCAAAATGGAAAACTGTTTTTGGCGAATGCGGTGTTTTTTGTGAATTAGAATATTATAAACCAATTTGGAATCGTTATTCTTTGCCTTTTATTTTTTTCAGTTCTTTAATATCCTTTAAATCCTTTAGTCGAGCGGTTGCTTTCTTATCCTCAATTAAGTCAAGATGGTTCATAAAATGAATTTTTGTTTCTTCAAGCTCAAGGGTGTTTTTTCTTTGGAAGGCTTCAGAAAAATTGATTGGTGCTTTTATTTCCGGTAAGATATCAAAGGAAAAATCTTCAAAATTCAATTTAAAAAAGGACTTGCGTGGATTTGGGTTTTGTTCGTTTTTAAAAACCGTAATGTCATATCCCAATTCTTTTAGTATTTTCAAAATATTGAAATAGTTTTCATACGTTGGTTCGTACCAAATATCGATGTCCGGTTTTTCTGTTATTTCACCCTCATTATTTGTGGATGGTCTGTAATAGCCGTTGAGCGCAACGGCTGTTCCAAACAACGGTGTTCTACGCAGTTTTTTATCCGCTGTTTCTTCTTTTGAATTTCTCATATTCTTTTTCCACAAAACTCTTTCCAGGTTCCCAAAGTGAAATAATTCGACCCACTTCGTCAAAGACTTTTGCATTATTTCTTTCGCTAATTGTTTTCATTGCTTGGTAGCTGCTCCTAAAATTAGCAATTCGTTTGCAAGCTTCTTCGAGTTCAAAAAACGTGACTGGTGTTTTTTGTTCTCGGAGTTTCATATAGTTTATTAATATTTGACTGTTTTTTTGATTCGGTTTGTTAAACCAAACAGGAACTTTTTTATAGATTTTTGATAATTCAAGTTTTTTCGATGTTCCGTTGTAATTGTCCAGATCGTTTATTGGACTTTGGGCATAAATTGTTCTTTGGATTTCCGTTTGTGTTGAATCATAAACTTTTATTTTAAAATCCTCCAAAACTTTGACAACCACACTTTCGCGGTGTTCTCTTAAAAGTTTGTTTCTCAGTTCATTTTTTAAAAAGTCAGAATATTCACTTGTTGTGATTTCTTTTTTTTTAAATTCTCAACGGTTTGGTTTTCTTTTATGCTCTCGATTTTTCTTTGAATATATCTTTTAATATTTTCATAACTGAAAGTTTCTTTTTGAAACAGATTTATAAATTCTAAGCCCTTTGGATTGTCTTTTTTGAATGAAATTCTTTCTAAAAGTTCAGATTGATTTGAATCGACCAATGAGCCGTCAACAAAAATTTTGATTTCATTTCCGATTAAGATTCCAAAATCCAGACGTAACATTCGCATATAAGATGAAAGTTGGTTTTGATAACTTGGATTTTTTAAATCGGCAGAAGGATTTTTTACTTCAATTACGAACAGATTTGCTTCGTCAGATTTTATTATAATGTCAGGCATAATTCTGTTAGAAGCTCCTAATTGTATGTTTTCTCGAACCGAAATTTCTCGTTTAAAATGACTCCAACCCAATTTTTCAAACGCTTGGATTACTTTTAATTCAAAAACTTGTTCAGATGCATTTGATGGAATACTTTCTGACAGTATAAAACATAATTCATTCCATTTCTCCATATTCTGTTTTTTTTGTTCGGCAGTTTGATCAAATTGCGTAAAACAATATATACGGTATCATATATTTTCTAGTAAGCTACAAACCGCTAACAATCTATTTTTCAAATTCTGCTCCACTACTTGATAGCGTGATCTGGTTTGCCAGTTGAAAGTTTTTGTAGACCTATGATAAACTTTTCGAAATCAGTATGTTTTTTTAACCTGAGTTCATAGTTTGTCGGCTTCTTTTTTGAAGCTTTTAAATCATGGAAGGATGTATATTTTCTAACCGTTTTCATTAAAATTATCTTTACCAGTGTATTACAAATGTATTAATAATTGTAGAATAAAATTAACTGTCGCAACTCTTTAAAAACTCAATCGTTTTTGCCCAAGCAGAAAAGGGGAGAGGAAGCATGGTTTATTTGGTAGATGATGTGATTTTCCGATCCTTTTGGCAAAATGGAAAATTTTTTATGGTGAATGCGGTTTTTTTTTTGAATCGTATAATGTATAAATGAAATCCCAATGGAACGATACCTTCAAACTAATTCTACATAGTTCTACCGATAAAAGCTCGCTCCCAAGTTCGTGCAAAGCTTAGAAACCCATAAAAACATTGACCTTATGTAGGGCCTCTCACCGATCGTTCCCACGTGTGCCACAGATCATCGGAATGCGTCAGATGTTGTCTTGGGAGGCGTGCCAGAGTTGCAAAGATGCCTTCCATTGATTATATGACAGCAGTGCACTTGAATTAATATTATATTTGTTACGGAAAAGTATTGATATTTAGAAAATATGCAAAGTCCTTAGATCACAAAGCTAAGGTCTGGTTTAATACTGTAAATTTGTTGACTAAATAAAATTGATCCAAACGAATTGAACACCTACAAAACAAGAAAATATAAGTCCACAGATAAATCGGCCTGGGACGGTTTTGTGAAGAAGGCAAAAAATGCCACTTTCTTGTTCCAGCGGGATTTTATGGACTATCATTCTGATAGATTTGAGGATTATTCCTTGATCGCTTTTGATGATAAAAAACTTGTGGCCGTACTTCCGGCAAATATCAAAGATGGAGTGCTCCATTCCCATCAAGGATTGAGTTATGGTGGATTGGTTCTCGGTGAAAAAACTACATTTTTGGAAACCTTGGATATTTTTAAAAGTTTATTAGCCTTTCTATCTTCGGAGGGAATATCCACTTTGAATTTGAAATTGCTTCCAAAGATTTACAATACATTGCCCAGTGATGAGATGGATTATCTGCTCTTTCTTTTGCAAGCGAAGCTTGTACGGCGCGATCTAAGTTGCAGTGTTTTTAATGCGAATCCGTTGAAAATTGAATCCTCAAATCGGTTGAGAGGGATTAAAAAAGGAGTAAAAAACGAATTACAGGTTAGGGAAGAGTCCAATTTTGATTCTTTTTGGAAAGAAGTTCTCGAACCCAATTTAAAACAGATTTACGGCGAAAAACCGGTTCATTCTTTGAAAGAAATAAATTTATTGAAATCGTATTTTCCTGAGAATATAAAACAGTTCAACGTTTATAAAGACCAGAAAATCGTTGCAGGAACCACGATTTTTGAAACTAATGAAGTGGCACACGCTCAATATATTTCGGCAAATGAGATTGGGAGAAAAACAGGAGGTCTGGATTTTCTGTTTCATCATTTATTGCAACATTTTTCACATAAAAAATATTTCGATTTCGGAATTTCAAACGAATCTCAAGGAATGAAAGTCAACAAAGGACTTATGCACTGGAAAGAGAGTTTCGGCGGACGGGGAATTGTCCACGATTTTTATGAAATCAAAACAGAGAACCATCAACTTTTAAAGAATGTTTTAATATGATTCCCTTTTTGGATTTAAAAGCGGTAAACAAGCGATTTGAACCTTCATTCCATGAAAGTTTTCAGCAATTCCTCGAATCTGGACATTACGTGCTCGGAAATCAGGTGAAATTATTTGAAGCAAATTTTGCTAGATATTGTGACACAAAACACTGTATCGGAGTGGGAAATGGTTTGGATGCATTGCGGTTGATTTTGGAAGGATATAAAATCCTTGGAAAATTAAAGGAAAATGATGAAGTCCTAGTGGCATCAAATACATATATCGCCACAATCTTGGCAATAAAACAAGCAGGATTAAAACCTGTTTTGGTCGAATCTGATTTGGATAATTACAACTTCGACCTTACTTCATTAAAGAATTCCATAACCAAAAATACGAAAGCGATCATGCCTGTCCATTTGTACGGACAACTTTCACCAATGGAAAAAATTCTTGAAATTTCGAAATCAGATAATCTTCTTGTAATTGAAGATGCCGCCCAAGCTCATGGCGCAGAAAACGGTGATGGAAAACGATCTGGGAATCTTGGAGATGCTGCCGGTTTTAGTTTTTATCCCACTAAGAACCTCGGAGCTTTGGGCGATGGCGGAGCCATTACGACCAATGATGATGCCTTGGCCGAAACAGTATCGAAACTCAGGAATTACGGTGCTTCAAGCAAATATGTAAATGAATTTTTAGGATTCAATTCAAGACTTGACGAACTGCAAGCAGCTTTTTTGAATTGCAAATTGCCTACTTTGGATATGGACAACAACCGCCGTCGGGAAATTGCCAAGCGGTATGTTTCGGAGATAAAAAATAAAAAAATCGTCCTTCCAAAGTATGATGGCAGTGAAAACCACGTTTTTCATCTGTTCGTCGTGCGTGTAAAAAACAGAAATGAATTCATAGATTATTTGGACCGAAATGGAATAGGGCATTTAATCCATTATCCCATTCCGCCCCATCAACAAAAGGCACTTTCGGAATTTTCGAATTTGTCTTTTCCAATCACCGAAAAAATACATAACGAAATAATCAGTATCCCGATAAGTCCTGTGCTCGCTGAGGTAGATGTGGAAAGGGTTATTAAAGTTTTGAATGATTATTAAAATCCAGAAAAGAAAGTATAGAATAGAGAAAGGAGAAATACCAAATAACAAGTACCAAATAACAAATACCAAATACCAAGTACCAAATAACAAGTACCAAATAACAAATACCAAGTACCAAGTACCAAATACCAAATACCAAATACCAAACACCAAGTAGCAAGTACCAAATACTAAAACCTGCAACTTGTAACCTTTAACCCAAGTCCTCCGAAGCTTTAGCGAAGCTGGATGCAACCTGAAACCTCAGATCCGATTTTGAAAATCCCAGCTTTCATACAAAATAATCTGCTCTTAAAGATGACCTCTTTAAATGCTGGGGCGATTGTGGTCCGATTGTTTATTTCGGCATTGATTCAGCGTTTATTGACCGAATATATTGGTCCCGTAGGTCAGTACAAAGTCGGGCAGCTTAGAAGTCTCACCCAATTGCTGACTTCGGTTGCTTCCTTGGGAATGTTTAATGGAGTAGTAAAATATATTGCTGAATATAAAACGGAAGAAAAGAACCTACAGCGATTGTTTTCCTCAGTGTTTGTTTTTTTGATAATTGGAGTGTCGATCACTACTCCTGTTCTTTTATTCTTTTCTTCAGAAATTAGCACCTATTTATTTTCCACTTCCGATTATGCTTTTGTCGTGAAATTAGCGGGTGTGCTTATCCCTTTTATCGCGGTTCAGAGAGTTTTTAATGGAGTTATAAATGGTCTTTCCGAATATAAGAAATATGTCAAAATAGACCTGATAAGCTATTTATTGAGTGCAGGACTTACGGTAATCTTTCTTTTTCAGTATAACCTAAACGGTGTATTGATTGCAATAGTTCTTACTCCCGTGGTTCAGGTGTCGGTGATGCTATCCGTTTTTTATAAGGTTCTTCGGGAATATATTCAGTTTAAACACCTGAAACTTCAAGCTCCAATGGCCAAGGCGCTTTTGGCCTTTACCTTAATGTCTTTTATTTCCTCCATTCTTTTGCCGATTGTGGAAATAGATATCCGAAGTATGTTAGATGATAAGCTTTCGGGAAGAGATGCGGGTATATGGACTAACATGACTTTTATTTCCAATAACTATATGGTTTTTTCGGGTTCCATCTTCACCCTGTATGTGATACCTAAATTTGCTGGCATTTATACTGCAAGTAATTTTAAGAAGGAAGTAATCTCAATATATAAAACCCTTCTACCGCTTTTTGCGGGAGGTATGATTTTGGTTTTCTTATTTAGGAATGTCATCATCGATTTAATATATCCCGGTCAAACCGAAATGGCCGCACTTTTCAAATGGCAACTGATGGGAGATTTTGTCCGCCTAGCTTCTTTGGTATTGGCACATCAGTTTCTGGCTAAAAAATTGGTGATCAATTTTATAGTGACGGAAATTATGTCGCTTGCCCTTTTTTATGGTTTTGCCTATTATTTCACCGATATATACGGAATTGAAGGAGTGGTTATGGCCCATTTTTTAAGATATATAATTTACTTCCTGGTGGTTTTATACTTGGTTTCCCGATACTTTAGAAGAGGTGGCGGAAAAAGCAAGGAAGTGGAAGAAATAGAGCAAGATTCCAAATAGATTGCACACTTACTTTTTTGATGACGTTCGGTTATCATTATCTTTGTCGCGAATTTTCACATATCTGCATTTACTGAATTCCTATGGCACATTCGCTTTTTAATCCCTTCGACGACTTAATTTTTGATGACCATTTTTGTTTTCTTTCGGGAGCATTGACAAATGACAAAATTTCTGTTTTTCCAGAATGGCTACTTGAACATTTTAAGTTTGGCGATGAAAAAATCGAAATGATGGACAAGGCTAAATCTTATAAATATTCCGACCTGAAATTGCCCTGTTCCCCTGAAGTTATAAAAGCTTTTGAAGCCTTGGATTTAAAGATGCAGCATGCGTTTAAAAATGGATATGAAGGTATGTCCGCACTTGAGGAAGTGGAGATCTTTCAGTGGACAGGCAGAATAGTTTACGGGTTGCTGTATTATGAAATGATCTATGAGAAACAGCGCTTGCAAAGGCAGGGAAAGGAGTTTTTAATTTCACCTTATTTAAAGGAGCGGTTTGGAAATTTTCATTTAATGCTCCAATCCTTGATAGCTCCCGTTTCTTTTGTTGGAAGAAAACCTTGGAGCATCGCTGTTTTTCCACTTAAATATTCTGCGGATATTTTTAGCTATCGTGACGACACCGTCAACTTATTGTTCTCAATGGGGGTCAATGGTTTCGGGATTATTGTTTGTTTTCGTGATGGTGGCGTTATCGGTGAAAAAGAAAGAGATATCCTTGAAAAAATGAAGGGCCACACCTTGCATCCAATTCAATTTGAGGAGCTGTATGCCCGTTTTCATTATGACGATTATATTTTGCAGTACAAACCTGAATTCAAAGTTGAAGAAAACCAAAATGGAATAACCGTTGAAGCAAGACCTATAGAATTGGTTCCGAACCGTCCTCTTTTTGGGGTCTGGAACGACGATATGTTTGCGCAGCTAAAAGCGAACTATTGGTCGGTGTATGGAATTGAAAGGGAAGATATTCTCCAGTTTCAAAAACCGCCGTTAAGTTATCTTGAAAACCCATATACAAAGGATTTCATTGATCCGGAAACTATTGAACTTCCGTTTTGATTTTTCGCCACGAATACACGAATGATTATTGAAGTAGATTCGTGTATTCGTGGTTTATTCTTTTCTTATTCACGAATAATTTAGAATTAAATTCGTGTATTAGTGGCCATTTTTTTTGAGATTTGATATAATCTACTAGCTGTAGGAATTGTTGTTTTTACCACGAATACACGAATAATTTTAGGAGTAGATTCGTGCATTAGTGGCCATTCTTTTTTTCAGATTAGATATAATCTACTAGCTTTAAGAATGTTGTTTTTACCACGAATACACGAATGATTATTGAAGTAGATTCGTGTATTCGTGGCTTAGCCTTTTAGAATTCATGAATAATTTAGAATTAAATTCGTGTATTAGTGGCCATACTGTCCTAATTATCTTCCCAAGTTTCCAAATACTTTTTCGAGATGGAAATGTAATTATGTTCCTTCTCAATAAATTTCCTGGCATTGTTTGAAATAGCAATTAACTTTTGTGGATTTAATATGAGGTCCTCCATTTGTTCGAATAAATAATCCACATCGGGAAGCGCATTTATGCAAACTTCATTTTCCTTTAATCCATAATATTCCAAAAATTCTGTTTCTGCACCGGTAAAAACCACTTTTCCCTTAGCCATTGCTTCTAATGCATTGTAACCTTGATCGTATGAAAACACCTGATCCAAAAGAATGTGGGCCGAATTGTATGCTGAAATATACTCCGAATACGGCACGCTTTCAACCGTGATTATTTCAACTTTCGCATTATATTTATCTTCTATCTTGCGAAGAGCAGCTTCAAAATAATCATTTCCTTTTTTGAAATAATTTCCTCTATTGATTCCGTGAAAGATGACGATTTTATCATCAATGAGAAATGGAGGTTGTTCTAAAATAGAAGTATTGATTGGATTAGGAATCAGTCCGAGGTATTTTTCAACTCCGATTAACGGAATGTGATAATCCAAATCAGAAGCAATTACTCCGTTCATTTCTTCAAAAATAAATTTGTGCAATGAAACAAACTCAGGCCGTAAATATTTTAGTGCCGGATCCGAATCTTTTTCAGAAACCTTTCCGTCAAAAAATGGGTTTAGGGTGGAATAGCGCAATTTTTTATCGTAAGCAAATTTTATACTGCTGTAATCTGCTCCACACGAAAGGAGAAAAAGCTTTTTATTATTCTTTTTTAAAAACGAAATAATCTCCTTTTCTTCTTTTGCAGCAATTGAAAATGGGCTTTCGTTGATTAATTGCACTACATCAAAATCTTTAAATTCTTCCTTATGGCTGAAGAATTGATTTTTTAACGAAATCGACGTGATGTCGATTTCGAACATTTTGTATATGCCAACCTTGATTTTTTTTGAAAAACCCGAATGGTATCGTCGCTTCAAAAGAATATCTGATGGAAATTTTTTAAATTGGTCGCCAGTTGAAACCAAGGTCACTTGATGACCAAGCGCCTGCAAACCTTCTTTCAAAGAGTTGTGCAACCTACTGTATTCACCTACCAAGAGAATTTTCATCTATGCAACTTTATAATTAAACAGATCAGTTGTTCTCAACATTGAAAGGATTGAATTGGCGATTGCCCTTGCTCATTTGGGAATAAGCCTGACATTATATATTTAAATTGGTATAACTTACCTTTGTCAGTGGTTTTCCAAAAATACTATAAAATCTACGATGCTTCGAAAAAATAGAATGAAAGTATGTCTGGTGTCAATTTCTTTGGGAAAGGGTGGGGCAGAACGTTCTACGGCACTGCTTTCCCAGATGCTGGAGATGAAAGGCTATGAGGTCCATATCGTAATTCTGAATAATCTAATTGATTATTCATATTCTGGAAAATTATTCAATTTGGGTGAAATTAAAAGTCAAAACGATTCTCTAATTAAACGGATAGGACGATTCAAAAAACTCCGGGCGTATTTTAAAAATGAAAAATTTGATTTTATAATTGATAATCGAACTCGGGTTTCGGCTGGCAAGGAGTGGTATTATTTAGATTATTTGTACAAGGGATTCAAAATAATTTATGTTATCCGAAGTGCTAATTTAGATTTGTATCTGCCAAAGAAGAAATGGATTGTAAAGCAAATGATAGCAAAATCCTATAAGATTGTTGGAGTTTCAAAACATATTGCAAAGGAAATCAATACGCAATTTTCTACGGATAAAGCTGTTTCTATTTACAATCCAATAATGGAAATTAGTGGTTCCGCTCATGAAGTAGAAGGAAAATATATCATATTTGTTGGTAGGTTAGAGGATGATGTCAAGAATTTAAGTCTTTTGTTGGATGCTTACAGCCAATCCTGTTTGCCGGAAAGGAATATTCGTTTACTGATTATGGGTAGTGGTGATGACCGTGAAAAATTGATAGGAAATGCAGATAAACTTGGAATTTCCAAAGAAGTTCAATTTGTATCTTTTAAGCCAGATGTTTATCCATATCTTAAAAATGCCATTTTTACGGTTCTTACCAGTAGATACGAAGGTTTTCCGCGGGCTTTGGTAGAATCGTTATCCGTTGGTACTCCTGTGGTTTCGGTAGATTGTGTGAGTGGACCCAATGAGATAATTAGAAATGAAATGAATGGACTTTTGGTGGAGAATTTCAATGTCACCGCATTGGCCGAAGCCATGGATCGGATGGTTACAGACAGGGAATTGTACGAAAGATGTAAAAAAAATAGTGTAAAAAGTATAGACCATCTAAGTTTGGAAAATATAGCCGAAGAATGGGATAAATTATTGAAAGATGAAAAGTAACAATGTCGATAAAATAGAACTGTTGGAAATTCCAAAAATAACCGATCCTCGAGGGAACCTATCTGTTGTTGAAGAGGGTTTTTTGCCTTATGAGGTGAAGCGGGTTTACTATTTATACGATGTTCCCAGTGGCGAATATCGTGGTGCACATGCCCATAAAGAACAGAGCGAGTTTTTAATAGCCTTGAGCGGAAGCTTTGAAGTTATCTTGAACGATGGTGAAAACAAGAAATCCATTGTCCTGAATAAACCCAATCGTGGGCTTCTAATTCCAACTGGAATTTGGCGGGAATTGGAAAACTTCTCTTCCGGTTCTGTTTGCTTGGTTCTTTCCTCGGGAAAATTCCTAGAGAGCGATTACATTCGGGATTATGACGAATATCTAGAGTATAAAAAATAAAAGAAACAGGATTTGGCAATTCACTACAAGCGGATTAAACTTTTTGTTTGGTTAAATGGGGTGGTGAGTGGTGTTTGCTATCCATTCTTAAAAATACGTGATTTCCGGAAAAACAAAACTTCCGAAATTCAAATTCTAGAAAAATCCCAGACTATTGTTATCGACCGATCCCATTTTCATTTTGAAGGAAATGCCTATTGGGATAAATTTAAAACCTTCCAAAGTGACGATCTTTTTTATGCTATTATCCCAGATGCGAGTATAATAAGTAAAGGGATTGTGCTGGATTCTAAAAATAGGGTTATCCTGGAGAGTACCCTTTTTCAAAAGGAATATCTAAATATTCTCTGCAGCAATCATTTGGTTCTATTGAAGCGATTTTTGCTGAAAAAGAAAGAAAAGAACGTAATTTCACTCCTTAATAAACTTGACAATAATTATTTTCATTGGACAACAGAATCACTTACCCGAATTTTGTTGGTCTATGGGAAGCCCTTTTTTAATGACTATAAAATTCTTGTCAAAGACGGAGCCCTTCCCTTTATAAAACAATCGATCACCTTTCTTTTTAATATTCCCGAGACAAATATTATCTCCAAAACCCTAGGAGAAAATTTGGAGGTAGATAATGCCTTGATTGTTTCATTTCCACATATCCGAAATTCTGAATCGGAATTTACAAACGTGTATATTCCTGAAGTGTTAAAAAAACTCAATGCTCTTGCTCACACTAGATTGGAACGGTTGCAGCCTAAACCTCAGAAAACTCCCAAGAACTTTATTATTTCGAGAAAGAGTGCCCTTGAACGACGAATATTGAATGAGGAATATCTAATTCAAAAACTTTCCGATTTTGATTTTGAATCTATTGCTTTAGAAGAGCTGGATTATATTGAGCAAGTAGCCCTATTCGCCAATGCGGAAATTATTATAGCAACCCATGGCGCTGGAATAGCCAATATTATTTATGGGAAAAATCCAATTTTGATTGAAATATTTCCGGAAGAAAGAAATATTCGGGATGCTTTCTACTTTGCGCAAATAACCGCAGCATTACAGATTGAACACCATCTCTTTCTTCAAAAGCAAGAAAATGATAAAGAAGACATTCTGTTGGATGATTCGTTTATTGAAAAAATAAGAATGATTATTTCAAACTCTAACTCAATTTAATTTCGTTTTTCCTCTGAAGGTGACGACGTAAATTTAAGACTTGTAAGCGGTCAAACGAGTTCCAAAAGATTCAAATAGTACTTTGATTCGAATTAGGAAAATCAATATGCTTCGCGGTTGTTTCAAAAGAATTCGTTGATTTGAGTTTAGGTTGTTCAAATCTATCTTTTTCACGTATTCTTTAAATGAATCCAAATCATTAGCTAATTTGTGCTGAATGGCAAATGAAAATCTATTGATATCCAAATACTTTTTTAAATATGGATTTTTCTGAGCAATTTCCTCATAATTATCAGGATTCATAAACACTCTATTCTTTGTTGGAGTATGTGAAATTCTATTGCTGCCGTCCAAATTATGTCTTGCCGAAATACGTGTGCTAAAAACCAATGGGGAAGCAAGCGCGGCTCTTATCCATAGGTCGGTGTCTTCTCCGGCACCATTCGTAATGGTAGCATCAAAACCTCCCAGTTTCTGAAAAAAGCTCTTTTTCATACAAACTGCAGAAGTCCAAGCAAGCGCATCGATCAGACTGTTTTTGAAATAATCGTCCACAATGCCGCTCCACTCCTTTTTTTCCATAATGGGCGAAATCATTGCCGTAGTCAATTTTTGATTGTGCTTTTTTTCGTAGGCAGTGCAGTACCATTGTTTCTCGGGAAATTTTTCAATAAGGTTATGCAAGTTTTCCAGATGGTTTGGATGCCAATGATCATCTGCATCCAGAAAAGCTATATGTTGGGCTGAGGCTTTCCCCACTCCAAAATTTCGAGTTTTTGCTACGCCTTCGTTTTTTTTACTGAAAAGTTTTATCCTTGGATCGGTAAATGATTTGATCACCTTTTCACTGCTGTCGGTCGAACCATCGTTCACCACAATAATTTCAAAGTCCGAAAAACGCTGTGCAAAGAGACTTGCCATAGTTTTTTCTATGTCCTTTTCCTTATTGTATAAAGGGATAATTACCGAAAATTCAGGCATTATGCTTTTTCTTTAACTGGATATAATAATCTAAACGGTACAGATCGAACCAGAACAAATTGGGTTTTTCCGATCTGAAATTATGTTCCATTTTTTTCTTAAAACCCGAAATAATAAGGCTAAAGATATTTTGCAAATAAAGCCTTTTTAGCTTCCTATAACTTTTTTGTAGGGGGCGCATATTGGGATCCATTATTCCCTTATCCTCCAGAATAACTGTGGTTTCAACTGCCTTTAAAGCTTTTTTTATGAATTCGTCATTTTCCTCAAGACCAAAATGGATTACCGGATTATCAATATGAAGCATCTTTGCTTTCATCTTTTTTAATTGGTTCGAAAAAGCATTATCAAGACCATAATAATTTTCGAGCACCGTATTGGCTTCCAGGAATATCTGTTTTTTGATAACTAAATTCGAGGAAAATATAAAATACGGTTCCTTTTTTCTAAGTTCAACAGATTTTGCTTCTCGTTCCTTTCCGTAATGCCATCTCAAAATTTTTTTTTGATCCGGTTTCACTTCGTCATAAATTATGCCGCCAGAAATAACATCGCAATCATTGTTTTTTATTGCGTTTACGTAATGTTCTAGGAATTCTATTGTTTCCGGAAGAACATCGGCATCCAAAAACAAAAGCCAATCATATTTAGCCTCCTGGGCCATTAAATTGCGTATGGACGTTCTACCAATGTTCTTATCGAGTTTCACATAGAACGTATTTTTGAAAGTTTGTAAGGTTTCATTTTCTGCAGGCGGATTACTGGATCCATCATCATAAACCCTTATTTCGTAATCAACATGGGAAAGGTGTATTTGCCCGTCAAGCGCTTTTACCAACGGGACAACATTGTAATTATAGGTGGGGATAAGTATTGAAATCATTTTAACTCACAAAATTCAAATTGTAAAAATACAGCAATCTTTATGGGCTGTAAAATATTTGGACGGAATTCATATCACATTCAACGCTGTTGGATTCTCTAATTTTTAAAAAATAAGTACCTTGTGAAAAAGTAATCTCCGTGCGTAATCTGATATTGGTTTTTTTAATAATTCTTTCCGTCTTTTCGGTCCAAGCCCAAAAAGAGGCGTGGTTTTATTTAAGGGCCCGTGACACTGCATTTGTTCCTTCCTTTGATAAAAAAGGTGAATATCTGGTTTATTCTGGAAAAGATGCCAAATTGGAATCGATATTAAAAAAATATAAAGTCAAGACCTTTAAAAAAACCTGGAAAAACGCGAGAAAACACGATCTCAAGAGAACATTCTTCGTAATCGCCGATAAGGAAGCTTTGATGGACGATTTGCTAACAAACGCACCCAATCTTTTTGTATTTGGGGAATTAATTGCCGAGGAAGACAAAAAAATCTTTGAGCCCAATGACTATGGACTGACGAGCACCATTGGCGAAAATCTTGGGGCGCAGGTCAATCTAGATTATCTGGACGTTTTGGAAGTACCAAAAGCGTGGTATTACACCACAGGTTCTCGCGATATTATTATAGGTATTTCGGACGGAAGTATCGACTCTTTGGACATCGAATTTGCAGGAAAAACCAAAATTGTCCAGCCTTCTTATCTTGCCAATGGGCACGGTTTTTCGGTTGCGGAATCGGCGGCCGGCCAAGGAAATAATGCGTATGGAATTGCCGGCGTGTGCTATGATTGCAGTATCTATGCCACCAATTATCGACATTTCGATACTCTGGAACAATTGGTAGAGCTGTCACAAATGGGCGTGAAGGTGATCAATTGCAGTTGGGGAACAACCAAATATTACGAAACCGCGCAACAGGCCATATATGAAATGTTGGAGAATGGCACTGTAGTGGTTGCCATTGGACATAACAAGAGTTTTTCTGAAGGAAAGGGAAATGTTTTTTATTATCCCGCATCCTATGACAAGGTTATTTCTGTTTCCTCGGTTTCCCATCGGTATGCAAATTATCAGGACAATATTAAAGTGGAAGAGGGTAAAGGCTCTTTTTATGCCGAAAACATCCGCTATTATTTAAGCCGGACAGCGGGTTTTAAAAATAACGATACTACCCAAATGCCTCGTAATTATTCTGAAAGTATCCGAAATTTAAATGATAAAATAGACATTCTCGGCCCTGCCATCGGTATTTTTAAATATGATGAATTGACGCTCCATAATAAAGTGGAGGTTACCGAATTTAACCAAACTTCGAGTGTCGCTCCTTTGATCTCTGGCACTGTAGGACTTATGTTTTCACTTTATCCCTGTCTTCCAGCGGAGGAAGTGGAAACCATTATAAAACTTACCTCAACCAATATTGATGATATTGAAGCAAACAAACCCTACAAGGGACTTTATGGCGCTGGTATGTTGAATACAGGGAAAGCAGTGAAAATGGTATTTGATATGTTTGCGGAAAAAGAACCAGTAAAAATCGAAAACCAACGCTTTAGCCGGTGGGATTTTAAATTGACATCTTTGTCTGATGTACTCATTCAAAATCAAGAATTCACTGAAAACGCCACCCTGGAACTCACATCCAAAAAAGGAATCACACTTTCAGAAAACACTGTTTTAAAACCAAATGCAAATGGAGGAATTCATTTAAAAATCAACCCTTCGCTCGAAAAGGAATGCGAACTTCGACTTCGGGATCCCAGTATTTTGGAGGAATGAATTAAACAGAGCCTGTCCCTATTTTTCATCGGGAACGTTTTGAAACAGGGCTTTTTGAAACACGACTTTTTGAAACACGACGGAAGGGAAACACGACTTAAGGGAAACAGGAAAAACAGCTATCCCGATTTTTCATCGGGAACGTTTTGAAACATGACTTATTGAATCACGACTCTTGGAGCCACGACTATTTCTATAGTGATTGTAACATTGATTTCTCCATAGAAACGTTGGGGATTAGGAATTTATAAATTATTTTTCTCCTAAACTCCTAAACTCCTAAACTCCTAAACTCCTAAACTCCTAAACTCCTAAACTCCTAAACTCCTAAACTCCTAAACTCCTAAACTCCTAAACTCCTAAACTCCTAACCCTCCTTCGGCCTAGCTCATAACTACCGTCTGGCGACTACCGACCACCGACTACCGACCACCGACTACCGACTACCGACTATCTACACCGTCTTCTGCACCACCTCAAAAATTTGATTATCCTCGCACTTCAAGGTTTTGGAAGGATATTTTAGCAATAGTGCATAATCGTGAGTGGCCATCAAGATGGTATTTCCGTTTTTGTTTATTTCCCGAAGTACTTCCATCACTTCCACACTAGTTTGCGGATCGAGGTTTCCCGTGGGTTCATCAGCGAGAATGAGTTCTGGATCATTTAAAAGTGCACGGGCAATGGCAATACGTTGCTGTTCCCCGCCGGAGAGTTGGTATGGATATTTAAAAGCTTTGGTTTTCATATCCACTTTGGAAAGCACTTCGCTGATTCTGGCTTCCTTTGCAACCTTGTCTTTCCAGCCTGTTGCGGTAAGCACAAAATCCAAGTTGTTATGGACTGTGCGATCGTTCAAAAGTTTGAAATCCTGAAACACCACTCCAAGTTTTCTTCGCAAAAATGGAATGTCGTTTTCCTTTAGGGTTGCCAAATCATATCCCACAATATGGCCTTGCCCTTTCTGAAGCGGAAGATCGCCATAAAGCGTTTTCATAAAACTACTCTTCCCTGTTCCGGTTTTTCCGATCAGATATACAAACTCCCCTTTTTCAACCGAAATTGTAACATCGGCAAGTACGAGATTGTCACCTTGAAATATGGAAGCATCATTTAGATATAGAACGTGATTGGACATTTTTTCGAGTTATGAATTATGGGTTATGAGTTCAGAGTTACGAGTGTGTTCTCAAACATCTGTCAAAAATAACTTGAATTACTGCGAACTGCAACTGAATACTGCTACTTATTTTTTCGAGTAATGAGTTATGAGCTTGCCCGCCGAAGGAGGGTTATGAGTTCAGAGTTTTGAGTGTGCTCTCAAACTTCTGTCAAAAATAATGTGAATTACTGCGAACTGCAACTGAATACTGCTACTTGTTTATTCAAGTCAGAGTTCAGAATAATAGTTTGAAATGTTTCCAAAACAATCTGAATTTCCTCAAACTGCTACTGCCAACTGCTACTGCCAACTGCTACTTATTTATTGTTCAAAAACCTTTTCTTTCAACTTATCGATTTCTTTCTGTTGCTGAAGTGTATAAAGTGTTAGCTCCTCAATTTTCTGAAGTAATAATAAATTCATTTCTTTCAATGAAATTCCATCACTCTCCATTTCTGTAGCCGAAGGTATATTGGGTAGATGATGGTTTTTAATTAAAAAATCTTCGAGTTCTTTTAAAGAAATCATTTCATATTCCGGCAAGGATTCAGAAAAACCAGTGAAATATTTTTCAAAAACATAATCGGGAGCTACGGCCCCATTCAAATCAACCTTTACTTCCTGGGTATGGATGGTCCCCTTTACCGTCAAAAGTTCATCGGGAGCCTTGGTTCCAATTCCTATTTTCCCATCTTTTTCAATAAGATTTTTAAACGGATTACGCTGGGCGCTGGTGGAAATTGAAATTAATAAAATAGCGAAAATCAGGAATCTGTTCATAGCGATGGTTTTGGGTTTTGGGAATGCTTAAAATTACGGATTTTAAAGTAAGTGGATTGACTTTCGAACATTAAACTAAAATCCAAAGGCCTCGAAGTATCTTTTTAGGGTTTAACTTCAGAAGATAATATGTCGGGAATCCCGCATACTTAATCCCAATTTCCGCCGTTATATTCCCAAGAAAAACCGACAAAAAACCATTCGTTAATAAACTCTAAAAGTTTACAGTATAGCAAAAAAGTTACATTTAAGAATATATCTTTACGCCACCAAAAACTGTAAATAATGATGAAGAATTTTGTTGTCTTTTCGCTTTTTCTTTTCCTTTCATTTTCCTCTTTTTCCCAACAAACTGCCATTTATACCAACGATTTGGTCGATTTTAACCAAGCGCTTGAGTTTTATAACAACAAGCAGTATTTGGCCGCCCAAAATCTTTTTGAAAACGTAAAGAACAGCAGCAACGATCCAACCATCCAAAGTGATTCTGCTTACTATATTGCCAATGCCGCCGTACGACTAAATCAGCCAAATGCTGACCAGTTGATGGAGGAATTCGTAGAAAAATATCCAACCAGTTTAAAACGCAATTCCGCATATCTGGATGTGGCAAATTATTATTTCGACAGTGGAAAATATCCCCAAGCACAAAAGTGGTATGATAAAGTTGACGAAAGCAATCTAAGCCGAAGCGAACAAGAGCGTTTTGAGTTTAATAACGGCTATGTTTATTTTAAAGCGAAACAATTCGATAAGGCAAAAAATTATTTCAACAGTGTTTCCACTTCTCAAAAATATGGTTCACAAGCCAAATATTATTTAGGGTTTATCGCCTATGAAGGTGATGATTATGAAGAAGCCAATCAAAAATTTGAGGAAGTAAAAGGAGAATCCCGTTATTCCGAAGATCTTTCATATTATCAGGCGGATATGAATTTCAAACTTGGAAAATTTGAAAAAGCCATTGAAATGGGAAAGGAGCAATACAACAAATCCAACCCACAGGAAAAAAGTCAGCTTTCAAAGATAATTGGCGAAAGCTATTTTAATTTGGGCCAATACAACGAAGCAATTCCCTATTTAAAAGAATATAAAGGCACTCGTGGCAAATGGAACAACACCGATTATTATCAATTGGGATACGCGTATTACCAACAAGGTGATTACCAGAATGCCATCGGTGAGTTCAATAAAATAATCGACGGTAAAAATAATGTCGCACAGAACGCGTATTATCATTTGGCTGAAAGTTATTTGAAATTGGGTAAAAAACAAGAAGCCCTAAACGCTTTCAAAAATGCTTCTGAAATGGATTTCAGTCCGGAAATCCAAGAAGATGCCTATTATAATTATGCAAAATTGAGCTATGAAATCGGGAATAGCTATAAAAGCACCCCTCAGGTTTTGCTCGCATTCATGGAGAAATATCCGAAAAATCCCAATAATGAGGAGTTGAAAGCGCTGTTGATAGACAGTTATATCACTTCAAAAAATTATAAGGAAGCGATGGAATTGTTGGAAAACAATAAAAATTTCCATGACAAGGCAGCCTATCAAAAAGTGGCTTTTTATCGGGCGATCGAATTGTATAACGAAGGAAATTACAACGAAGCTATTTCATATTTGGACAAAAGTTTAAAAGAACCCAAAAATCCAAACTTCACCGCCCGTGCAACTTATTGGAAAGCGGAAAGCGATTACGAACTTGGCAATTATGAAAACGCCTTGAGTGGTTACAAGCAATTTCAACAACTGCCTTCTGCCCAATCTACTTCGGAATTTAAGAACCTAAAATACAACTTGGCTTACACCCAATTCAAATTGAAGAATTATCCTGAGGCGATTGCAAATTTCAAAAGCTATGTTGGTTCTTCAACTTCGGACAAAGTTCGAAAGAAGGATGCCTATATGAGACTTGGAGATAGTTATTTTGTGACCAGCCAATATTGGCCCGCAATGGAAAATTACAATGCTGCCATTGAAATTGGTGGTGCCAACGATTATGCCGAATTCCAAAAAGCAATCAGTTATGGATTTGTAGATAGAACCGAGAAGAAATTGGAAGAATTGATGGCCTTTGTAAAGAAATATCCCCGGTCGGTCTATTATGACGACGCATTGTACGAATTGGGAAATACTTACGTGGCGCAAAACATGAACAAGGAAGGTATTGCAGCTTACGACCAATTGGTTCGGGAGGTTCCAACCAGTATTTTTGTTCCCAAGGCCTTGTTGAAAAAGGCATTGATCCATAACAATTCGGGGAAAAGCAATGAAGCTCTCGCACTTTTCAAAAGAGTTGCAAAGGATTATCCATCTACACCTGAAGCATTGCAGGCTGTTGCCGCTGCAAAAATTATTTATATAGACGAAGGGAAAGTTAATGAATATGCAGCCTGGGTAAAAACCTTGGACTACGTGGAAGTAGGTGATGCTGAACTTGATGACGATACTTACCTCGCAGCCGAACAACCCTATCTGGAGAACAATCAATCTCAAGCACAAAGCCGTTTTGAGGCGTATTTAAAGCAGTTTCCAAACGGTCGGAATGCGATGAAGGCACATTTTTATTTGGCCCAGATTTATTTTTCAAACGGAAAGAACGATCAGGCTATACCGCATTTTAAGTATGTTGTGGATAGGGAAAGAAATGAATTTACCGAACAGGCCTTGGCGCGGATTTCGGAATTGTATCTCGGAAAGAAAGAATACGAGAATGCCTTAACCTATTTAAAGCGTTTGGAAAGCGAAGCGGATTTCCCACAGAATATAGTTTTCGCGCAGTCCAATATGATGAAGGCTTCCTATGAATTGAAGCAATATTCCGAAGCAGTTGGTTATGCTGAAAAAGTACTTCAAAATCCAAAAATAGATAATGCGGTTAAAAGTGATGCACAAATAATAATTGCCCGCTCCGCAATGGAAACCAACAACGAAGCTAAAGCAAAAACCGCTTATGCCGAAGTTCTAAAAACCGCCACGGGAAAGCTTGCTGCCGAGGCTCTTTATTATGACGCATATTTTAAAAATAAAGAAGGGAAGTTTGAGGATTCAAATGCATCGATCCAGAGATTGGCGAAAGATTATTCTGGATATAAATTGTTTGGTGCCAAAGGTTTGGTATTGATGGCAAAGAACTTTTACGCTTTAAAAGACGCCTATCAAGCTACCTATATTTTAGATAACGTAATAAAGAATTTTAGCGATTTCCCCGATGTGGTGGAAGAGGCGAGAACGGAATTGGCCGTTATCAAAAATGCTGAAGCGAAAACAAACTCATCTGTAGAAACCGGAAATTAGGAATCAAACCTCACAGGTCTCTGCGACCTGTGAGGTTTATTTCCAGAGACCATTCCAAAATTAAAAGTCTTAAAAAACCTTAGAATTAATATGTCAAATAAAGGAATAGTATTTATATCATTGGCATCAACATTGTTGTTCAACCTTTCTGCTTTTTCCCAAGAAAAGGAACTCGGCACGGAAGTGGTGAATATTGTAAAACCATATACTCCGACAATCTCTGATGCTTTTAAAGTGAAGGAAACTCCGAGTTTAAATGATTCCACCACTACACAAAAGAAAGAGGTTGAATACAGTATTTTCTCTGTTCCCGTGGCTTCCACCTTTTCGCCGGCAAAAGGAAAAGCAACGGATGTTGAAAAGGTGAAACGCGAGAAATTATATGACAATTACGCAACTTTCGGTATTGGAAATTATTCCACCATGTTAGGAGAATTGTATAGCAATTTCGAACTCAGTTCGAGTGAAAATGCTGGATTTTTCTTTCGTCATAATTCCTCTCAAGGAGATATTAAAGGAGTAGAATTGGACAATAAATACTTCAACACAAGTTTGGATGCGGACTATACGAATCGACAGAAAGATCTAACTTATAAATTTGAAGCCGGATTAGAGCACCAAATATACAATTGGTATGGATTGCCCGAAGAGTTTGTTCCTTTTGAATATTTGGGAGATATTGATTCCAAGCAAACTTATTTTGGAGGCTATTTGGGTGGAAATATTGCCTTGGAGAATTCCTTTTTTGAAAGAGGTTCATTGAATATCCGTTACTTGGGCGATGCTTATTCCTCATCGGAATTTAATATCAAGATGAAGCCTGAGTTTTCTTTTCCTCTCGAAAGCCTAGCTTTGAAAGTCGATGGCGATATCGATTACTTAAACGGAAATTTCGATACTAATTATTTTAAGACCTCTGGAATAAAATACAGTTTCTTGAACGCTGGAGTTGCTCCATCACTTGTTTTCGTCAATGATGATCTTACAGTTTCAATAGGAGTAGCTGGATATTTGACAATGGATTCGGAAAACAGCGAAACGGATTTTTCGCTCTACCCCAGATTGAACGCCTCCTACCGCTTAATGGATGAAACCGTTATTGTTTATGGTGGAGTAGATGGCGGATTGCAACAAAATTCCTATTACAACTTCAAGGAGCAAAATCCGTTTATTTCTCCAACATTATACATTGTTCCGACCAAAAAAATTTATAACGCATTTGGCGGATTAAAAGGAAAGTTGTCCAATTCCGTAGCGTATAATTTCAGGGCTTCCTATGGAAAAGATGAAAACAAAGCGTTATTCCAAGCGAATGAAAGAAAAGATATTACGGCAGATTCCGAAGGTTACGAAAACTGGAATTCTTTTAATGTAGTATATGATGATGTGAATACCCTAGAAATATTTGCTGAATTGCAGACAGAAATTTCGGATATGTTCTCTTTGGGAGTCAACTTGAATTATTACAATTACAAAACCGATGTTCAAAACGAAGCATGGAACCTTCCATCAATAAAAGCTTCGTTATTTTCAAATTTCAACATAACCGAACAGCTTTTTGGTGGGGCTTCTATTTTCTATGTAGGAGAACGTAAGGATTTGGTATATAACACAGCTGGATATCCAGGCACTTCTCTTTTTTATGAGGTTAAACTGGATGGATATGTGGATGCCAATGTTCATTTTGGCTACCGTTTTACCGACCGACTTTCTGCTTTTATTAAAGGGAATAACTTGTTGAGCGATAATTATGAAAAATGGATGAATTATCCTGTTCAGGGAATTCAGGTGTTGGTGGGAGCTACTTATAAGTTTGATTGGTAACATCACAAATTAGTGGCTCTGCCCCGTTCTTCAGTAAAAATTCTATGGAATGTCGTACTTCCTAATTTGATAAATAGAATACAGTCCTAGGACGACTTCCACAATAATTGATACTATATATCCTTGAGTGGGGATACCGTCCAAAATCATACTCAATGCCCGACCTGTGGCGAGACTTAGCATAAAAACAATGTTGAGCTGGGTTGCCCTTCTCCAATATTTTGATTTCCACGCACCTAAAAACAGTACAAAACATACGGCCAGATATAAACACATTATAGCCCGCAACATATTTGATGTGTCGATTGTATTTACCTCAATTTCAAAAAATTCGGTAACCAAAGATTTTGTGCCGTACACTATTGCGATAGGGACCAAGGCTAGGATGGATAAAATGAGATGCAATTTCCCTATAAAGGGAATGGAGTTGTTGTTTGTCATGATATGTTTAGATTGGTTAAAAGTTTTAGAGTGTTTTATATAAAATTCTATTTGGACTTTTCATCAAATTTCAGTCTTTAAAAATTGCTCGGCAATGGAAGCCATTTTCGTTATAAAATTCAACCTCTCCCTCAAGATCTTCAATTAGCATTTTTATCAAATTGAGTCCGGTATTGTAAAAATTGGAGTTGTCAATTTCTAAAAAACCAGTTCCGTTATCACGGTAAAAAAGAGTGTATTTCCCATTTTTGGCTGTCAACTCAATTTCTATTTTTCCGGTTTTTTGGAAGGCGTGCTTTAAAGAATTTGTAATGAGTTCGCATATTATCAAAGCCAGAGGGGTAGCTTTTTTAATACTCAGTTGCGCCGTTGGGGCAGAGGCTTTATATTCTACTTCCATATTAGGGTAGCTGTTTATAAGCAACTCGCATAATCTGTTCAAATAAACTTGGATATCAAGTTTGGAAACTCCATCTTGCTCATAAAGATGTTCGTGGATCATAGACATGCTGTGCAAATAACCTTGTGATTCCTCGTAGATTTGGATATTTTCTTTTGAGCTTATTTTGCCTTTCTGCAGTTCTAAAATTCCCGATACGACTTGCAAATTGTTTTTAATGCGATGATGGATTTCATCAAGCATTACTTCCTTTTCCTTTAGGCCCTTGTGCAGTTCTTCCTTTTGTTTGGCAATAAGTGCATTTGCCTTTCTGGATTTGAATAACATCCATCCAATGATCAATCCTAGAATAACGAATATGCATAGAAAAACAAATTGGATGGTGTTGGCCTGTACTTTTTGTTGGAGTAGCTTTTTGTTTTCCTTTAAAGCTTGTCCCGTCTGTACGAAATTGTATTTTGCCGTGGCTTCGGAGAAATTCTTTTCATCCTTTGCTCTGTTTAAAGAATCTTTTAAGGCATCGGAAAGCATAAAATATTCTAATGCTTCTTCATTCTCATTTTCTCTTAAAGCCAATTTGGCCCTTAATAAATATGCTTTTTGCTTATTTACGGGATTTGGAAATTTTTTCTGAAAATATAGCGAACTGTCATTATATCTTTTTGCCTGTGCAATGGAATCGAATTCATAATAAAATTCGGATAAGTTTTGGTACGCTTGGGCAGCTGTACTATATTCCTTGGCTTTTTTGCTGGATTGTAATTCTTTTTTCAGGACATTGGTGGCATAGGAGATATTCTGTCCCGAAGGATGAAGTTTTACCACGTTGGATCTTACAACATTTGTAAAATGTTCGACGTAATCTTGTGAGTAGAAATTGTCCCTGATTTTTTTATTTTCAAGTATCTGAAGTGCTTTCTTATAATAAATTAGAGCACTGTCGTTATATTTTTGTTTGAAATAAGTGAGGCCGATGTTATTGTACATGCTGCTGGTCCTGAAATAATCTTTTTCGGCATTGAAAATTGCAGATTGCAAAATGAAATTGTCGCGAGCCAATTCATATTGCCCTAAATGGTAATACACCAAGCCCAATTCGTTGTAAAAGGCATAAGAACTGGGAAATCCAATATAATTGAATTTTTTATTTTGGTCCATTAGCGCATTTAAAATGTTCAGTTGCTTTTGATAAAATCCCTTACGCCAATATGCCGACTTTAGAGAGAGGAGCACTATGACACTTTCCTTCATTTCTAGAAAAAAAGGATCGGCCAATAACTCCTCTCCGAATTTGATCAGGTCATCGTCCGCCACGTGATTATTGTAATATAAAAGCATGTAGAACCGAGCAAGAAGCCTTTGCTCCTGGTTTCCATTGAATTGCGTCCACTGGAGGGCACTTTGCAAGGTTTTGAGTACTTCAGGAGACCACCCTTGTCCATCTTGGTTTTCATCGTACAGCTTAGCTACATCCGCATCCAGATTGTTGAATTCCTTGCTGGTTTCGATGGGATAAGCGTGCGCTATCCGGTCGCTCGCCAAGTCTTGGGTATTAGCGGTGGTTGCACATAGGATAAGAAAAAAAAAAGAAAAAAGCCTTCATTGCAAGTTTCAATATTACAAAAAAAAAGAATTTAAATTTTTAGGTATCTAGAAATAAGCGGCCAATCTAATTTGGAACAATACATTATTGCTCTGAAAATCTATGTAATCCGAAAATGATTATTTGATCAAAATCAAAGCGTTTATATATCCCAATTATTTAAAGTTTTCATCTTGTAAATCATTTTCTATTTTTTTGGTTAACTCATCAAAGGCATAAGATTTTGAATATGGCAAATTCTCATCGGTAAGTACCCGAACGTGTGTGGTATTATACGATTGCACTTTTTCGAAATTGACGGCATATCGTCGGTGGATTCGATACATATTTTTGAAATCCAAAAGATCCAAGATTTCATCCAGTTTCCCTCTTACGGAATGAACAGCAGTAGGGGTGTTTATGTTTACATAATTCCCTTCCGACTGAAGATAGGTGATATTGAATTTATTTATCCGATTGGTTCCATTCCGGGTTTTTACCACAACTGGCAGATCCTTTTCGTTCTTGTTTTCCAGTTTCTTTTTATGAAGATTGGAGCAGGCTTTTTTTAAAGCATACAGCAGAGTAGGATTATTGAAGGGCTTCATAATATAACCTTCCGGCTCGGTAGTATGTATTTTGTCGAGAATTGCCTGGCTTCCATAAGCTGTCAAAAAGATAATGGCACAGTTGAACGATTTCCTGATCTTTTCGGCCAGCCAAATCCCATCTTTCGATCCTTCCAGATTGACGTCGATAATAACAACGGCAACATTTAGATCGGGAAGTTCCAACCAAGCTTTTTCTGCCCTATTGGAACAACCCACAAATTTGAACCCCCCATTTTTTAAAACCGAGATAAGAGCAGCACGGGTTACGCCCATGTCTTCGACGATGTAAACATTCTTGTTTTCCTTATCAGTCAATTGAGGAGATTTTATTTTTTGGTTTTTATTTACATTAACACTTATTCTTGGTCCTTTGTCGGCTTACCGATTTTCAAGCTCAAAACTTTCCTTTAGGAGAATTTCTATTAAAGTACATAAAAATCTCATTTTATCTTGATTTCGAATTAAAAATATGTTATCTCCCAAAAATTGTGATTTACTTCACTATTATTCCCTGTTTTTGTTATTTGATACCTCTCTTACTACATTTATCCTCAGAGAAAAAGCAATCAATCCAAATTGAACAAAGATCAAATTTCGAATTCAAGCCCTTTTTCTATAAAGAGTTGTCTAAAATTCAACTGATACATATCCATAAAGCAAAAATTAATCTATCTATCTAAATTAAGTTCAATGAAATGAAAGATGCATTAAAAACAGACTGTTAAACATAGTAAAATTATCATAAATTATGAAAAAACATTATCTCCTTCTTCTTTTGTCCTTTTTTACCATCGTTGGTTTTAGTCAGAATTTGGTTTCGCCTTTTCAATCTGGATATTATGGTCCCGGGAATTTGGGCGTACGTGATTTGGCCCACCCTATTAAATCGGGACTTTTTGTGTCGGATTATAACATTTTCGTTAGTTCGGACAGGTTTAAAAATATAGAGGGAGATGTAATTGATGGATTCGGACCGGTACCTTTCAAAATTGACATCAGCGCGTATATCAATACTCTGATGTTCACCTATGCCTCTGAAAAATTAGAAGTGCTTGGTGGGGGCCGATATATGGCTATAATTGCTCCGAGCTTCCGGACAGCAGGTATTGAAACGGCTCTAGGTAGAATCCATCACGACAAAGGTATCGATGCCCGTGCCGCCGGATTTGGAGATCTAGCCATAGCTCCCGCTTACTTTTCCTGGGAACTGGGGAAATTTGATATTACTGCCGGGTATATGTTTGTCGCTCCCACGGGACGATATAATACCGGTGCCGATGACAATATAGGTCTAGGCTACTGGTCGCATTTGATCCAATCTGCTTTTTATTTCTATCCTCTTCCACAAAAAGCCACAGCAATAATGGTGATGCCCACCTACGAATTTCATGGAAAAATAAAAGATGCCCGAGTAACCCCGGGAAGCCGACTTTCAATGGAGTATGGAGTTAGCCAATATTTTTCGCCTCGGTTTGATTTAGCTCTGCAAGGTGGGCATATTTGGCAAGTGGGAGATGACTCCGGAATAGGAGTCTATTGGGATAAATCGCATAAAGACAAAAGTAATATGTTCAGTATTGGTGCGGGTTATTGGTTGCTCCCCGAAATGCTATATGCCAATTTGAAATGGGCCAAAACCTATGGTGAGCGGCAAAATTTTGCTCTAAATACCTTTGAGGGGCAAATTGTTTTTGTTCCGCAATTCAAAAAGAAGGAATCAAAAACCAGGAATGATCAAACTATAAATCAATAATAAAAACAATCGAAATCATGAAGAAAAACACTTTAATTCTATCTTTTATAATTTTGTTGATCCAATTCGGTTTATCAGCCCAGGACCAACAAGGACCTTCGGTCGCCGAATTGTCCAAGAAATTAGCGAACCCAGCCGCTGCCTTGATCAGCGTGCCATTCCAGAACAATTTCGACTTTAACGTAGGCCCCTTTGAAGGCTTCCGTTACGGTTTGAATTTGCAACCCGTTATTCCCTTCTCCATTGGTGAAAAGTGGAACGTAATAAGCAGAGCTATTGTTCCCTTTGTAAGTCAAAGTGATGTAACCTGGAAGGGAAACAGTGAAACCGGTCTTGGCGACACTACCCTGAGTTTTTACTTTTCTCCCAAAGAAGCCAAAAATGGAATTGTTTGGGGTATAGGTCCCGTTTTAGTGGTTCCTACTGCAACGGATGATGTTCTTGGATTTGACAAATGGGGGGCCGGACCCAATGCGCTTCTTGTGAAATTGCAGGGTCCCATGACCTATGGCGCAATCCTTAACCATACTTGGTCGTATGCTGGAAGTGGGATGACAGATATCAATGCCACTTTTTTCCAACCCTTCTTTACCTATTCAAACAAAATGGGAGGCTCTTTTACCCTTGCATCCGAAAACACCCAAAGCTGGGATAACGAGATATTTTTGGTGGTTTTGTTGGGGCTTACTATGCGCAGATCATTCCTTTCGGACCACAATTGGTGCAATTCGCGCTGGGTCCAAAAGTTTTTTACGGCAATAATCCTTTTAATCCGGATTGGGGAATTAGGTTCAACATTACATTGTTATTCCCAAATAAAAATTAATTGAGGAAATGTACTCTGGATTTTCACTAAAGCGAATCCAAATTTCACTTATAAAATCAATCGAGCGGATATGACTGCTTATCCAAGTTGAAGTATCCGTAAATTAAATTTAATCCATAAATATAAAAACAATGAAAAAATTACTTATAGCTGCGAGCATACTGCTCATACCCTTAGTTTCGGTTGGGCAAAAAAATAAGAAGACCAATATTCTTGTTATTTGGGGAGACGATATCGGAATCACGAACATAAGCCATAACAATCGTGGCATGATGGGATATAAAACTCCAAATATTGATAGAATAGCCGAGGAGGGGGTTGGCTTTACCGATTATTATTCGCAACAAAGCTGTACGGCCGGTCGCGCTGCGTTTATTGGTGGAACCGTGCCCGTAAGAACTGGAATGACCAAAGTAGGAATGCCAGGATCGCCTCACGGTTGGCAAAAAACTGATGTTACCATGGCAACCGTTCTTAAATCCCAAGGATATGCTACCGGTCAGTTTGGTAAAAACCACGTGGGGGATCTGGATGAACACCTTCCAACCATGCATGGTTTTGATGAATTTTACGGCAATCTTTATCATCTTAACGCCGAAGAAGAACCTGAAAACGTTGATTACCCTACCGATATGGTTTTCCCAGACGGGCAAACGTTTAGGGAGAAATATGGGCCTCGCGGCGTAATTCACAGTTGGGCGGATGGCAAAGGCGGACAGCGTATTGAGGATACAGGACCACTTACTAAGAAAAGAATGGAAAACGTAGATTACGAAACCCTAGTCGAGGCCAAGCGTTTTATAAAGGAAGCGAATAAAGCTGGACAACCGTTTTTTACTTGGTGGAATGCAACTCGTATGCATTTTAGAACACACGTCGCAGATGATAAGCGCAATCCCGGAAACGATGAATATACCGATGGTATGATCGAGCACGACATGCACGTTGGTGAACTTTTGGATTTGTTGGATGAACTTGGAATCGCTGAAAATACAATCGTAATGTATTCCACGGACAACGGCCCTCATTTCAATACCTGGCCTGATGGAGGAACGACTCCTTTCAATGGAGAAAAAAACTCCAACTGGGAAGGAGCTTACCGTGCGCCGACTTTTGTAAGATGGCCGGGACATATTCCCGCAAATATTACGCTTAATGGAATTGTGGCTCACGAAGATTGGCTTCCCACATTTGCCGCGGTAGCCGGAAATCCACATATTAGTGAACAGCTCAAAAAAGGGGTAACGTTGAATGGCAGAAATTATCGTAATTATATAGATGGTGTAAACCAACTAGACTATATAACTGGAAAAGTAGATGAATCGCCGAGAAAAGGATTTATATATGTCACCGATGAGGGAGAAATTGCAGCCTTGCGATATGGCGACTGGAAGGCAACATTTTTGGAAAACAGAGCAGACCAATTGCAAATATGGTTAGAACCGTTTATTGAATTGCGTACTCCCCTGCTTTTCAATTTACGCCGTGATCCGTTTGAAAAAGCCTATAAAGGATCCAATACATATTACGATTGGTATGTGGAAAGATCTTATATCCTGGTCGCCATCCAAGGCTATGCAGTCAACTTTCTTTCCACCTTTAAAGAATATCCGCCAAGCCAAGCCACCATGGGCTGGTCATTGAGCGACACCCAAAAACAAATACAAAATATGACAATGGGTGGAAGATAACCACTTGTGAAAAGGCAGGCCATAAGTCTGCCTTTTCTCTTTGCAAATAGATAATTCACAAAAATCGATGTCATGAAAATTACTAATATATTATTCTTATCGGTCTGGGTCAGTTTTATTACGGTGGCAAGCAGTTATTCCCAAAGGTTGAATGCCGATAAAAAGGAGGCTACTTCTTATACCAAGGCAATCAATCAAGCTATTCTGGATTATCTGCCGTTTACAGACCAAACGGACTACAACAATGCAAAAAAAGGTTTTATAGCTACCCTCGATGAAGGTATTATCAAACTTCCCGATGGTAGTACTTCCTACAGCATGGATCAATTCAATTTTATTAAAGGGAAGGCTCCTGCCACAGCTAACCCAAGTTTATGGAGACAAAGTGAACTCAATGCCATAAACGGACTTTTTAAGGTTACGGATGGAATATATCAGGTAAGGGGTTTTGATTTGGCTAATATGACTTTTATCGAAGGGAAAAGCGGTTGGATTGTCATTGATCCATTGACAGTGGCAGAAACCGCTAAGGCCGCAATGGATCTTGTAGATAGGGAATTGGGAAAAAAACCGGTAAAAGCGGTGCTTCTTTCCCATTCACATATCGATCATTTTGGAGGTGTAAAAGGGATTGCTTCCGAAGCAGATGTTAAAAATGGAAACATAAAGATTTATGCTCCCAAGGATTTTTTCGAACATTCCATAAGTGAAAATGTAATGGCCGGTAATGCTATGAGCCGGCGGGCTTATTATATGTACGGAAATCTTTTGGCAAAAGATGAAAAAGGAACTTACGGAAGTGGTCTGGGACCCACCACAGGTTATGGTTTGCCTGGAATTTATGAAGCAACCAATATTATCTCCAACGAAGCCGGACAGACAGAAACCGTAGATGGAGTTAAAATTGAATTTATCTACACTCCCGAATCTGAAGCGCCGGCCGAAATGATGTTCTATTTTCCGGAACAAAAGGCCATGTGCCAAGCTGAGAATATTAGTCACACGCTTCACAATTTGTACACCCTTAGAGGAGCCCAAGTCCGGAATGGACAAAAATGGAGCAAGTATATTGATAAAACCATTACCAAATGGGGTGATAAAGCGGAGGTTTCATTTGGATCACACCACTGGCCCATTTGGGGCAATGCGGCTATCAATGAATATTGGGAAAAACAACGCGATCTCTACCGATATATCCATGATCAGACCCTCCGTTTGGCAAACCAAGGTAACACACCTCTTGAAATTGCGGAAATGTTGAAGTTACCGCCTTCCCTTGACAAAGAATTTTATAACAGGGGTTATTACGGAACGGTGAGCCACAATGCGAAAGCACAATATCAATTGTACTTTGGATGGTTTGATGGCAATCCCTCCAATTTACATCCATTGCCACCTGCCGAAGCTGCAAAGAACTATGTGGAGTTCATGGGAGGAGCAGAAAAGCTGATCCAAAAATCCAGTGGAATCGTATAAAAAAGGAGAATATCGATGGGTGGCCGAGGTGATGAAACATCTTGTGTTTGCGGATCCTTCCAATAAGCAGGGACGGTATCTCTTGGCCGATGCTTACGAGCAATTGGGTTATCAAGCCGAATCTGGACCTTGGCGGAATTTTTACCTCTCTGGGGCCGAGGAATTGCGCCAGGGTATAAAACCGCTCGCAACCCGCGGTACTGCCTCGCCAGACATCATCAAGGGAATGTCAACAGAATTGTATTTCAATTATTTGGGAATGCAGTTTAAAGGCAACGAAAATTCCGATTTAAAATACAACTTTAATGTAGACCTAATAGATACCAACGAAAAAGTGGGAGTGGTAGTGAGTAATGGAGCCGTAATTCCAAGAGTTGGGGAATTTGTTAAAGAAAACGTCACCTCTACCATTCACGTAAAAAGAAGTGATTTGGATAAAGTTTCACTTGGAGAGACAAATTTTGAAGACTTGATCAAGAATGGCAAATTGACAATTGAAGGCGACCAGAAGGCATTTTTCAATTTCTTGTCAAAAATGGATCAATTCGAATTTTGGTTTAACATCATAGAACCTTAACAATATAATATTAATTTTATGAGAAAGCATAATATAATAATATTTGTGGTGAGTTTGGTGCTTCTTTCTTGCCAAGAAACAAAGCAGACGGAAAAGGAAACCACAGTAAAAAAGGAAGTTTTACCTTCTTGGAACGACAGCAAATCAAAATCCGATATAATTGGTTTTGTCCAGAAAGTTACCGATTCCAGCAGTCCTCTGTTTGTACCCGTTATCGATAGGATTGCCACTTTTGATAACGACGGTACACTCTGGACCGAACAACCCTTTTACTTTCAATTGGCCTACGCCTTTGATGAGGCCAACCAAATGATAAAACAAAATCCGGAAATGAAAAATGATCCTATTTTTGAGGCCCTTGCCAATGGCGATATGGAAACCATTATGAATTCGGGTAAACAAGGTGTCGGGAAAATATTGATGGTAACCCACACAGGAATATATACCGACCAATATTACGGTAAGGTTTCAAAATGGATGGAAACAGCGAAATATCCCAAAAGCGGCAAAGCATATTCCGAAATGATCTTCCAGCCGATGCTAGAGGTCATTGATTATTTAAAAGACAACAATTTCTCCGTCTTTATTGTTTCCGGAGGAAGCAGTGATTTTATGCGTCCCTGGGCAGAAAATGTTTATGGAATCCCTAAGAACAATATAATTGGAACCACGCTTCAATTGGAATACGTTTTAAACGACAGTAATTCTCCGAAATTGAGAATTCTTCCCGAAATTGGTTTTTTAGATGATAAGGAGGGGAAGCCCATGGCCATACACCAATATATAGGCAGAAAGCCAATTGCCGCTTTTGGAAATTCGGATGGCGATCTTCAAATGTTGCAATGGACCGATTCCAATTCCTATCCTTCACTTAAAGTATATGTGCACCATACGGATGGAGACAGGGAATGGAAATATGATCGCGATGCACGTATGGGAAAATTGGACAAAGGCCTTGACGAAGCCTTAGCTAAAAATTGGACCGTTATAGATATGGCCCAGGATTGGAAAATTATCTATCCTTATGAATTGAAAGAAGAGTAAATCTACATTATGGGAAAATTTAAATTTATTTGTTTGGTCCTGCTCTTTTGCGGATGCAAGGAAAAAGAACGCGTAAGGGAATGGAAGGTCAAACAACCTAGCACTTTTTTGGGGTTGGAATCTGAGTTGAAAGTAGATGAAGATGAAATGGTGTTTATTAAGGGTGGGACATATACTATGGGCGCGGCCCAACAAAGTGACACTCACGACGCACTTCCTTTTCATCAGGTTATGGTAAACGACTTTTGGATAGATAAAACGGAAGTTACCAATAAGCAATATGCCGAGTTTGTAGCTGCCACTGGATATAAAACTTTGGCCGAACGCCCTGTGGACTGGGAAGAATTGAAAACTCTGTTGCCACTTGGAACACCAAGGCCGGATGAGGCTAGCTTGCAACCAGGTTCTATGGTTTTTACTCCTCCCAATTTCCCAATTTCGCTTACTGATTATACCCAGTGGTGGAGCTGGGTGTCCGGTGCCAATTGGAGACAACCCCAAGGTCCTGGCAGTTCCATCAATGGCAAGGAAAACTATCCTGTTGTACATATCGCATTTGAGGATGCACAAGCGTATGCAACCTGGGCAGGCAAACGTCTTCCTACCGAAGCAGAGTGGGAATATGCCGCAAGGGGAGGAGCAGAAAAGAAGGAATTTGCCTGGGGTGATGAACTAACTCCAAACAATACCTATCTGGCCAATTTCTTCCAAGGTGAATTTCCTTACGAAAACACAGGCAATGATGGATATGTTATGAGTGCTCCGGTGGCTTCATTTCCTCCAAACGCTTATGGACTTTACGATGTGATCGGGAATGTATGGGAATGGTGTAGCGATTTTTTCGAAGCAGAAAAATTCAACCCGGAGTGTTGCAAGGGAGTGGTTGCTAATAATCCACAGGGTCCTGATAAAACGAGGGATACTAATGACCCATTTTCCATTCGGCATGTCATTAAAGGCGGTTCGTTTTTATGCAGCCCTCAATATTGTAGTAATTACAAACCAAGTGGTCGTCAAGGTTCAGTTTATGATACCGGAATGAATCACATCGGTTTTAGATGCGCTAAAGACAAGATGTGATTTTTAACTTTTCATTTTTTCAAGAGCATGGCTAAAAAAAAGAGACTACAAAGTTTCTGCAAATTTTTTGGAGTGAATTCCTTTTTTTCGATTATGACGGCTTTGCTTATTTTTGATGAAAATCTTTCAAATGAAATTGATCTACTTCCTATTAATATTTTTTGTTATCGCCTGCGCTCCCGATAAACTCCCAGCAGATTTACTGATAAAAAATGCCACGATCTACACCCTGGATAAAGAATTTAGTAAAGCATCTGCATTAGTAGTGAAAGATGGGAAAATACTCGAAATAGGTTTAAAACCCGAACTTGAACTAAAATACAACATCAAAAAAACCTACGATGCCAAAGGGAATACAGTTGTTCCCGGATTGATTGATGCACATGCGCATTTATACGGATTGGGGTTAGGGCTTCAAAATGTAGATCTGGTTGGAACAAAAAGTTTTGATGAGGTGTTAGGGAAATTGGTGGCCTTTCAAGAAGAGAAACAACTTCCTTACATCATAGGTCGTGGATGGGATCAGAACAAATGGGAGAATAAAAGTTTTCCAACGAAAAAAATGTTGGATTCCTTATTTCCAGATACACCTGTTGCTTTGAGAAGAATAGACGGACATGCGCTATTGGTAAATTCCAAAGCATTGGAACTTGCCGGAATTACAGGAAAAACAAGAGTAAAAGGAGGGGAAATACTTTTAGAAAATGGAGAGCCCACGGGAATTCTCATCGATAATCCTATGGAATTGGTAAACAAAACCTTTCCTCATATAACCGAGGAGGTTTCCATCAACGCACTACTGGAAGCGGAAAAAATTGCTTTCAAATATGGTCTCACAACTGTTGACGATGCAGGCTTGGATAGAAATATCATCGAACTTATAGACACTCTTCAAAAACAAGGGAAATTCAAACTTAGAATGTACACTATGATCAGTAATAGTCCTGAAAACATGGATTACTACTTAAAAAAAGGTATTTATAAAACCGAAAGATTAAATGTTCGCTCTTTTAAGGTATATGCTGATGGTGCACTTGGTTCACGAGGTGCGGCAATGCGAGCGCCCTATAATGATATGCCGGGACATTATGGTGCAATGATTACGCCTGCTGATAGTTTGGATTACTTGGCAGAGAAGCTGGCCGCTTCCGAATTTCAAATGAATACGCATGCGATTGGGGATTCGGCAAATATTTCCGTTTTACGAGCATATAAAAAGGCTTTGGAAGGACAAACTAACCGACGTTGGAGGGTAGAGCATGCTCAAATAATATCACCGGAAGGTTTTGATTATTTCCCACACGACAATAATATCCTTCCATCCGTACAACCAACCCACGCCACCAGCGATATGTATTGGGCCGAAGATAGAGTCGGAGCGGAAAGAATGAAAGGTGCTTATGCCTATAAAACCTTATTGGAAAAAGCGGGCAAAATCGCTTTGGGGACCGATTTTCCCGTTGAGCACGTAAATCCGATGTACACTTTCTATTCCGCCGTGGCGAGAAAAGATTTGGAAAATTTTCCTAAAGACGGGTTTCAGATGAAAGATGCATTGACCAGAGAAGAAGCATTGTGCGGAATGACAATCTGGGCAGCTTATTTCAACTTTGAGGAAAATGAAAAAGGAAGTATCGAGGTCGGTAAATTTGCCGATTTTACGGTTCTTGACAAAAATATAATGGAAGTGGATGAAGAGGAGATCCCAGCTACAAAGGTTGTTGCCACTTTTATCAATGGTGAAATGGTTTATGAATTAGAGTAAACTCTCTCTGTGCCCTCTGTGTCTTTGTGGTGAAAATTAACCACGGAGCCACTGAGGACACAAAGTAAAGAAATCTTCTATTTTTCAATCGTAATCCTCGCCAAATAATCAAAGTTTTCTCCACGGGCAATCACTTCAAAATTGAGATTATTTTCAGAACATATATTTTCAAACAGCTTTTCATCCAGATATAACCATTCAAAATATTCACTTTCCATTCCTTTATAACTCATTTTGAATTCCAGCTCACCATAATATCTGTTGGCAGGAACCAAAATCCCTCCTTCTTCGGTAGGGTCGTACATATATTGTAAATCACTGGAATCGATAAGGATCTGTCCTTTGGGATTTAATAATGATTTTAAATGATTTAGATATGTTGAAGTGTTTTCAAGGTTCTGAAAAATTCCCGTTCCATTCATCAACAATAAAATAGTGTCGAATTTCTCATTTTTCAATTGGAGTAAATCGATATTTCTTGCATTTTTGAGCCCTCGCAATTTACAGACTTCAATTGCTCCTACCGAAGTATCGATTCCCCAAACATCTAAACCTTTTTCTTGAAGATAAAGCGAATGTGAGCCCGCACCGCAACCCACATCGAGAATTTTCCCTTCTGCAGATTTTAATGCCTTCTTTTCAATCTTCGGCATTTCCTTGAAGCTCCTGAAAAGATAAGGTAGGGGCAATTCGTCTTCTTCCGAAATATTTGTTTCAGTAATAATATCTTCGGAATAATTTCCGTGGTAATAATCTAATAAAGCGGTGCCGATAATGTCTTGCATTGCATTTAAATTTGATAATTCCTTGCGAAAGTATTGTTATTTGGCCAGAGTTTTTAAAATTATTCTGATTAGAATAACAGGAAACGGATGATACATAGTAATTTTGACTTTTGAAAGAAATAAAATATCTCTATGAATAAATAATAACTCTGTGTCCTTCGTGCCTCTGTGATGGAGGGTTTTACCACAGAGGCACAGAGAACACAGAGAAAGACCGTGTATTTTGCTTGTTTGGATTATGTGGAAAAGAACAAGTAGTAAAATTGGATCCTGTATAGCAAAAACCTCGTCAAGAGATAGAATACTGTACCTCTGTGGCCTCCGTGTCTCCGTGGTTATACATTCACCATAAAGGCACAGGGAACACAGAGAAAGACCGTGTATTTTGCTTGTTTGGATTATGTGGAAAAGAACAAGTAGTAAATTTAGGACTCTGTAAAGCAAAAACCTCGTCAAGAGATAGAATACTGTACCTCTGTGGCCTCCGTGTCTCCGTGGTTATACATTCACCATAAAGGCACAGGGAACACAGAGAAAGACCGTGTATTTTGCTTGTTTGGATTATGTGGAAAAAGAACAAGTAGTAAAATTGGATTCTGTATAGCAAAACCTCGTCAAGAGATAGAATAATGTACCTCTGTGGCCTCCGTGTCTCCGTGGTTATACATTCACCATAAAGGCACAGGGAACACAGAGAAATATTATTATGGAAAACATCATAAAGCAACTTCCCCAAAAAGCAAAAGAAGCGGATGCGGAAAACAAAAAGTTCTTCGCGAAGCTGAAGAAAAAACCGCCAAAACACCTAGATACTTTGATGCAGGATCTTCACGAAAAGGAATTTCAGAAAACGGATTGTCTTACCTGTGCCAATTGTTGTAAAACCACTGGGCCATTCTTTACCGACAAGGATATCGAGCGGATTTCAAAGCATTTCCGGATGAAGCCTCAGCAGTTTATTCAAACTTATTTGCGCATTGATGAGGACAACGATTATGTGCTCCAGAGTGTGCCCTGTGAGTTTCTGGGAGCGGATAACTATTGCAGTATCTACGATGTCCGTCCAAAAGCCTGCCGCGAATTTCCGCACACCGACCGAAAAAAGTTCCAACAGATTTCCAATCTTACATTAAAAAACGTAGCAATCTGCCCAGCAGCTTTTAATATTGTGGAGGAAATGAAACGGTTAATTAAGTAGCAGTGGGCAGCTGCAGTGTTCAGTAATCAGTGATCAGTAATCAGTGATCAGTAGTCAGTATTCAGTGATCAGTAATCAGTAAATCAGTGAACAGTGATCAGTGATGAATGTTCAGTGCTCATTTGCAGTATGCGGTGGAACTATTTTTTCCTGACTTCCGCAGATTTTTGAGTACTTAGAAGATGTAATCTATAACATATTAGCTATCAGCCTGTTTATTCCAATAGAGTTTCTATTTTGGGTGTCCTTGAATGTTTTTTGATTATTTGAATTGAAAAAAGTTGAACTCCTCTGGAGTTCTAAATACAGATGGATTCGTTTTTCCCCGAATAAAACCTTCATTTCATTTCGGTTGTATTCGAGGTTATCGATATTAAACCTCTTCGAGGTTATTGGTTACGGTTATTTTTATTTTTTGTGGTATGACCCAGAATGGGTCTAATATGGATAACCCCGCACAAACGTAGTGCAGTGCGGGGTTATAATGCATCCATCCTACAGAACCCCGCAGTGGGTTCAACATTTAAAACTTTCTTTAATCTGGGTGTCCCAGTGCGGAAGTCAGGTGTTCCTTGTAAATTTCTGGGAACTGATAATTATTGCAGCATCTACGATGTCCATCCAAAAGCCTGCCGTGAATTTCCGCATACCGACCGAAAAAAATTCCAACAGATTTCCAATCTTACATTAAAAAACGTAGCAATCTGCCCGGCCGCTTTTAATATTGTTGAGGAAATTAAACGGTTGATTAAGTAGCAGTAGGCAGCTGCAGTGTTCAGTAATCAGTATTCAGTGATCAGTAATCAGTAATCAGTGAACAGTGATCAGTGATGAATGTTCAGTGCTCATTTGCAGTATGCGGTGGAACTATTTTTTCTCTGCATATCTCTGCGTTTCCTGCGTGAATCTCTGTGTAACAACTTCCGCATAGTCACGAGGATGTTTATGGGAATTGTCGTTTTTTTACCGATAACCGATAACCGATAACCGATAACCACTCACCGCTAACTGCCCCTGCCCACTGCCACTTTTTTCAAGGGTACGACAGATATTTCTCCCTCACCTTCTCAAACTTCTCCAGCCCGTCCTTCCAGGAATCCCGAATTTCTTCGGCGGACAATCCTTGTTCAATTTGCTGTTGCAATTTTTTGGTTCCTGCCAATTTCACAAAAAATGAATTGAAGAAATCTTTCTTTCCTGCCTTGCCGTCAGGCAGGTTTCTATTGGCATGATAAGCATCGATAAGCCATTCCAAATTGATTTTATTCAAGCGCGGTTCATTCCGAAGGTCTTTGCCGTGACAAAGTTGACCTTTGAATTTTGGGTCTTTTGAACCTTCATTTGGTTGTGGAGTGTAATCAAAAGGGTATTTTGAAGCTGACAGACTCGGTGCGCCAAAAACCTGGAATTGCATTTCCGTTCCCCGACCCGCATTTATGAAAGTGCCTTCAAAAAAACAAAGACTTGGATATAGATTTATGGATTTGTCATTCGGTAGATTGGGCGATGGTTTTACTGGAAGTGAATATTCCTTTTGATGAGTATAATTGCTCATATTAATTATAGTAAGGTCGCAATACAGTTTTGGTTTCGACCAATCCTGCTCCAGATTATTCAACCAACCTTCACCATTTATCATTTTTGCGTATTCCCCAATCGTCATTCCGTGAACCACGGGAACGGGGTGCATTCCAACAAAGCTTTGATATTCTTTTTCCAAAATAGGGCCATCGATATAATGTCCATTGGGGTTTGGGCGGTCAAGGACTATTACAGGAATTCCCAACTCCGCACAAGCTTCCATCACATAATGAAGGGTTGAGATGTAAGTGTAAAATCGAGCCCCAACATCCTGAATGTCAAAAACCATTACATCAATTCCTTTTAGCTGTTCCATGGAAGGTTTTTTGTTGCTTCCATAAAGCGAAATGAGAGGCACACCTGTTTTTGAATCTACACCATCCTTCACATGTTCCCCCGCATCAGCAGTGCCTCGAAATCCGTGTTCCGGTGCAAAAACCTTTTTAACCGAAACCTTTTTTGAAATTAAAAAGTCAACTAAATGCGCATCAATCACGGGAGTATTTCTTTCGCCATAAATTTCCGCACGATTTGATTCCTGGTGCACAATAGAAGTCTGATTGGCAACAACCCCCACATTTTTTCCCTTCAAAAGTCCAGCATATAGATAAAACTTCTCCGCTCCCACAATAATTTCACCATCATTTCCCCCTCGGGGGGTTAGGGGGGGCGTTCCCCCCTTTGGGGGTTTGGGGAACATTTCCACATGAAAAAATAGTCAGAACAATCAATAAAACTGTATTTTTGAAAAAAGTTAACTTCATAGGATTCAAGTGAATTACGAATTTTTCATCGCTCGGCGCATCATTGCTTCAAAGGACTATAAAAGTAGTATTTCGGCACCGATAATTAAAATCGCGATTACTGCCATTGCCATTGGTGTCATTATGATGTTGGTTTCCATTGCTACGGGTATCGGACTTCAGAAAAAGAATCCGTGAAAAAGTTTCCGCCTTTAACGGCGATATCATCATAACCAATTTTGATACCAATTTTTCCAACGATTCACAAAATCCTATTTCAAAAGATCAACCGTTTTACCCCAAGTTTAAAAATATTGATGGGATAAAACACGTTCAGGTCACTGCTTCCAAAGGTGGCGTAATCCGTACAGAAACCGATTTCGAAGGCGTAGTGGTAAAAGGTGTTGGCGATGATTATGACTGGGAATATTTTAAAGATTATTTGGTTGAGGGAAAACTTCCTGACTTTAAAGGCGAGCTAAATGAGGACGTCCTAATCTCGGAATATTTGGCGAACAGGCTCCATCTAAAACTCGGTGATAAAATAACTACGTTTTTTTTAAATGATGAAGTCTCCAAGACTCCGAGGAGTAGGGGATTCGAGATTGTAGGGATTTATAATAGCGGTTTTCAGCAATTTGACGAACAGTATATTATTGCCGATATCCGGCATATCCAAAAGTTGAATAAATGGGATGAAAACCAGATCGGGGCCTTTGAGGTTTTCGTCAATGATTTCGATGATATTGTAGCCATCGGAAATGAAGTTTACAACGAAACGGGAAGCACATTGGACACCCAAACCATTCGCGATAAATACGCCTCCATTTTTGAATGGTTGGATCTGTTTGATTTTAATATTTTGGCAATTATAGGAATAATGATTCTTGTGGCAGGTATTAATATGGTCACCGCACTCTTAGTCCTAATTTTGGAACGTACCCAAATGATCGGGATTTTAAAAGCAATGGGAAGTAGCGATAGCAGCGTTCGTAAAATATTTCTATTTAACGCAATGTATTTGATTGGGGTAGGGTTGTTTTGGGGAAATTTGATTGGAATCGGCTTGCTATTGCTTCAGAAATACGGCAAGGTATTTCCTTTAAACCCAAATACGTACTACGTTTCCGAAGCTCCAGTTTACTTGAGTTGGGATTATATTTTAGTTATGAATCTTGGCACATTTGTACTTTGTCTCGTAATGCTTCTGGTTGCAGCTATATTGATCACAAAGATTTCCCCTGTAAAGGCGATTCGGTTTGACTAATTGTGAGCCAGGCAATTCAATATCAAACCATTTGATTTTTTTAAATAAAAGGGAGTTTTACATCTCAAAATTTAACATAGCTATTCTCGGATATTCACTTTCTTTTTTTTCATTTGTGAGAATAAACTAAAGATCAAAAATTATGAAGATTATAAAACCAATTTTAATTGCGCTCATCGCCGTTTTGGCAATTGGATGCAGTAAAGACGAAGGTTGCGGATGCACAATAATTTCTTTGGCTGCCAATATTTCTCTGAAAAATAATGCAGGAGAGGATCTACTTAACCCCGACAATCCCAATTCCTATAAAAAAAGAGATATCAAGACATATTATTTAATTGATGGAGAACAAACACGAGCTGGGCAATACGATAATTTTTATGAGGATGAAGATGGGGTTTTCAGATATGGTGTAATGGTGAATTACGAAGGAAGTGACGAATATCCTATAACTTATATAGATTGGAACGAAACGGATAGAGATACTATTAAATCTGAAATCTATAGAACCAAAAATCAAACAAGAGCAATTAAATTTTGGTATAATGGAGAGTTAGTTTGGGATGCGGAAAATGGAAATGCCCCCGAATTTACCATTATAAAGTAAAATTTTATTTGAACAGGAAGTTATCAGACCCCAGAGGTTGAAACTTGTCCGCCGTCCGCGTGTCGCCGAAGCTTTAGCGGAGGCACAAGCTTTTTCAGCGAAGGAGAAAACCTTTGGGGTCTTTTCTTTTCCCCAATAAATCGTACCTTTGCAACTTCAAAAAAATCTATGGAGTACGCAGAAAATATCTTAGGAACCATCGGCAATACACCAATGGTGAAAATCAACAAAATTATTGGAGATATCCCCGCTTTGGTACTTGCCAAATATGAAACTTTCAATCCGGGAAACTCGGTAAAAGACCGAATGGCTTTAACAATGGTTGAAGATGCCGAAGCCGATGGAAGATTAAAACCAGGAGGAACTATCATTGAAGGAACTTCCGGAAATACGGGAATGGGTCTAGCTTTGGTCGCCATAGTAAAAGGATATAAAATGATCTGTGTTATCAGTGATAAGCAGAGCAAGGAGAAGGTTGATATTCTTAGAGCTGTCGGAAGTGAAGTGATTGTTTGTCCAACAGATGTTGCTCCTGACGATCCCCGCAGTTATTATTCCGTTTCCAGAAGGTTGGCAGAAGAAACTCCCAATAGTTGGTACGTGAACCAATATGACAATCCCAGTAATACCAAGGCGCATTATCAGAGTACAGGACCAGAAATCTGGAAGCAGACTGATGGGAAAGTGACCCATTTTGTTGTGGGTGTGGGCACAGGTGGAACCATTAGTGGCGTAGGAAGATATTTGAAAGAGCAAAACCCCAACATCAAAGTTTGGGGTATCGATACCTACGGAAGTGTTTTCAAAAAATACCATGAAACGGGGATTTTTGATGAGAATGAAATCTATCCATATATCACCGAGGGAATTGGAGAAGACATACTTCCAGAAAATGTTGATTTCAGTATTATCGATGGTTTTACAAAAGTGACCGACAGGGATGCTGCCATTTACACTCAAAAACTCGCCAAAACGGAGGGTTTTTTCTTAGGAAACTCAGCAGGAGCAGCCATTAAGGGATTGCTGCAATTAAAAGAGCATTTTACCAAGGATGATGTTGTTGTGGTTCTTTTCCACGATCACGGCAGCCGGTATGTCGGAAAAATGTATAATGACGAATGGATGCGGGAGCAGGGTTTCATTGAGGATTAAACTTTTATTCTGGTTTTTAATTGAACTTGTTTTTTTATACCTCGTTGATTCTGCCCGGAGGTAGTTAATTGGTAAGCGTCCGAGCAACAGCATCTTGATCCCATTAGTTTAGATATCTAGTTTTGCATTTCTAAAATTAGATATTATGTTAGGTCTTGATAGTAGTTTTCGGTTTGAGCTGTATTTATCCTCCACGGATATGCGCAAGAGTTTTGATAGTCTCTGCGGCATCGTTGAGGCAGAACTTTTGACCGCACCATCCGATGGATCGGTCTATATTTTTGTAAACAAGCTTCACAATAAGATGAAGCTTTTGCAATGGCGTACGGGTGGTTTTGTATTGTACTATAAGCGTTTGGAGAAGGGTACTTTTGAAGTTCCACTTTACGATGGTTCGGTAAAGAGCTTGGTTTTAAGTTATCCGCAGTTGGTGCTTCTTTTTGACGGGATCACCATTGGCAATCTATCTCAGAAAAAAAAGGTACAAAACCTCTTAAGACCCTTGGTTTTACTGTGTTTTTTCCGTATTTTTATGCTGTGACAATAGAGGGATTGCAAATAGAAAACCGGAAACAAAGGCAAGAGATCATGGCCTTAAAGCAGCAGCTCGATCAACTGATAAAGCTTATAAACGGCTTTAAGTCCGAGCGTTTTTCCAGTACGCTGCCTATCTTGGATCAGCCCACTCTATTTGATATTCCGGAAGAAGCCCCGCAAGAGCCGATAGCCAAAGAAGAAATCACATATTCCAGGAATAAGGCAAAGCACCAAGGCCGCAACCAGCTTCCGGAAGGCCTGCCCGTAAAGGAAATTATCATTGTCCCGGAACAGGACGTAACGGGCTTGGTCAAGATAGGCGAAGAAATAAGTGAGACCCTGGATTATACGCCTGCCAGTTTGGTAAAACGCCGTACCATACGCCCCAAATATGCCAAGGCAGATGGGCAAGGTGTCCTGATAGGAGAGCTTCCAAGCCGTCCCATAGAAAAATCCATTGCCGAGGCATCGCTTCTAGCACACATATTGGTAAGCAAGTACATAGATCACCTGCCTTTGTACCGCCAAATACAAATGTTCAAACGTGATTTTGGCTGGAACGCCGCCCAGAGCACTTTTTCCGACTGGGTAAACAGTTGCTGTACGCTACTGGAACCGCTCTATAACAAACTAAAACAGAAAGTCATCTCCAGCGATTATATCCAAGCGGACGAGAGCCCGATAAAAGTATTGGACAAAGACAAGATCAAAAGCACACATCAAGGATATCAATGGGTCTATCGCAGCCCATTGCACAATCTGGTGCTCTTTAATTACCGAAAGGGAAGGGGCAGGGCAGGTCCAAAAGAAATATTGGAAAACTATAAAGGCTTCTTGCAATGTGATGGGTATACTGTCTATGATGCTATTGGGCACCAAAAAGGGATTACTCTTGTAGGATGTTTGGTGCATGCCAGAAGAAAATTTTTTGACGCACAGGACAATGATCCAAAGCGGGCAAAACATGCCCAGGACTGTTTGGTCAAATATATGCCCGTGAAAAACAGATCAAAATCCTTTCAAAAGAAGACTTGGCCTTAAAACAAGAACTTCGCCTAAAAGAAATTGCACCACTGATCAAGCAGATCAAAACTTGGATAGAAGAGGAAAACCTTAAAGTATTGCCCAAGAGTGCCATTGGAAAGGCTATGGCCTATTACCTAAACCAATACCACAAACTAGAGGCCGTAATACTTGATGCGCGATTGGAACTGGACAACAACCTTATTGAAAACGCCATTAGGCCGCTTGCCCTTGGCAGAAAGAACTATCTGTTTGCAGGTTCGCACCATGCCGCGCAAAACAGTGCAATGCTTTATTCATTCTTTAGTAGTTGTAAGGCCAATGATGTTAACCCTAGGCAATGGCTACAATACGTACTGGAAAATATTCCTGATTGGAATATCCAAAAATTGGAAGACCTACTACCTAACAATTTTCAAGAAAAAATCGACCTGTAGTTGCTCGGATGGATACGTTAATTGTGTACAGATTTAGTCTTGATTCTTGGTTCCTGATTCCTGGGTCTTTTCTCTGTCAAGGCTACTATTAATTCGTGTATTCTTAGTTAAGAGACAATTATTTAATTTTTCAAATCTCTTTTTCTAAAAAATAATTTGAAAAGTTATGGACATCTTATTCTTTGTTCATTTCCTTTAGATTCTCACATATTTTCATATATTTATTAGTGAATTCGTGGTGGAAACCACCAAAAAATCTTTGTACTTTTATGATGCTATGAAAAACGAAGCAAAAAAACTTTTTCGATTCTTACGAACAAAACCTGTCCCTGTTAATACTAATGAGATCTTGGCTTTGGAGCGAACCAAATTGGCAAATGAGCGAACGTTGTTATCCTATATACGTTCGTCACTTTATCTTCTTTTGGGTGGTCTTGCCTTACTTCAATTAGAAGATCTTAATAGAATACATTGGTTGGGCTATGGGGCCTTATTTATTTGTGTGGTTTTTTTGGGAATTGGCATCGTTCGATATACCGTTCTATATCGTCGATTAAAAAAGTGGAACCGGATTCTTTTCGTGGATACCATTTCAGAGAATATTCAGAAACGTGCTGACGATGAGAACAAAAGTGAAAAGCAAGAGCCACAAGCAAAGTAATTTTTCCTTATATTTACTGTCCCCATCTTTAAAACTCCCCATAATAATTTTTATACTAATCCATTTGAAACAAATGGACTTGGATTTATATGACCGGGAGCTAAATAGTATCAAAATATTATTTCTTTGAAGACTAATTTGTCTTACGTTCTACGTCTAGAAGTCCTAAGTCATTATTATATGGGCAGTTATGAAAGAGGATTTTCTTCATTATGTGTGGAAATTTCAAAAGCTTGATGGATCTGATTTCAGTACAACAAACGGCGAAAAAATCCATATTAAATATCAAGGGACCCACAATCTAAATTCGGGACCCGACTTCTTCAATGCCCAAATAGAATTGGACGGACAACTATGGGCCGGGAATTTGGAAATTCATATAAATTCATCGGACTGGTATGCTCATGGGCATGAGTCAGATTCGGCTTATGACAATGTAATCCTGCACGTAGTATGGGAACATGACGCCGAAATTTTTAGAAAGGATGGTTCTGCAATCCCAACTTTGTCACTAAAAGAGCATGTTTCAAAAACCACTCTGGAGCGATATCAGAAATTATTTTCGAAGGAGAAGAAATGGATCAATTGTGAAAATGATTTCGTCGATGTAGATTCCTTTGTAATTGAAAATTGGCTGGAACGGCTTTATATTGAGCGATTACAAAAGAAGGAGGGAATATTGTTACAAGAGTTGAAAGCCACTAAAAATCATTGGGAAGAATTATTGTTCAGAATGTTGTGTAAGAATTTTGGATTGAACATCAATGGAGAATCCTTCTTTAGCATTGCAAAGTCCCTTGATTTTTCCGTCGTCCAAAAATGCACTAACAACCAACAAAATCTGGAAGCTTTATTAATGGGCCAGGCCGGACTTCTTCAAGGAGAAAGGGAGGATGGATATTTCCAAATATTGAAAAGTGATTATGAGTATTTAAAAAGAAAATTTCATCTTCGGAATGATGGAGTTATTGCCCCGCTTTTTTTCCGGTTGCGGCCTTCTAATTTTCCCACCATCCGTCTTGCACAATTGGCAGCTCTTTATCACCAGCAGGACAATTTATTTTCTAAGATTGTCAATTTCCATAGAGCTGAAGATTTTTATACCCTGTTAAATGTATCTGCGAGTGAATATTGGAATATTCATTTTAATTTCGGTGTTTCTTCCAAAGAAAGTAAAAAACGGACTACAAAAAGTTTTATGGATTTATTGGTAATCAATACCTTTCTCCCTATAAAATTCAGTTATGGAATTCATCAGGGACAGGATGTTTCAGAGGAAATATTAAAAATTGCTTCAGAAATCCCTTCCGAAAAAAATGGAATAGTCGATAAATTCAATTCCTTGAGAAATATTTCCAAAAATGCCTATCACAGTCAAGCCTTTCTACAATTAAAAAGTGAGTACTGCGATAAAAACCGCTGTCTTCAATGCGCCATTGGAAATTCCATAGTGAGTAGAAAATAAGACTTATTTCTTTACAAATCGTAGTGTTTCGCTGGATATATCTTGGGTTTCAATTTTTAGAAAATACAAACCAGATTGAAGCGAATTTATTTTCGCTTTCACAAATTGATAATCCGTTGAAGCTGTGATTGATCGTCCTAAACTATCATATAAAAAGTAGTTTGTAATATTCTCAAAAGCAGATAAATTAAAGTCGGAATCCACTGGGTTTGGATAAACATAAGTATTAGCCACATTGAACGACGTATTGGAAAGTGTACAATTTGGACCGGTATATATCACTACATTTTCAGGGTCGTAACCACTATCTGCTAACGCCTGCTCTTCCCCAGGGTCCATGCAAATGGATTCTAGGCTTGGTAAATTATAAAAGAGAAATCCAAAATCCAATCCGTCTGGATCTGAATAGGAAATGACTCCATTTTGAACATTTATGGAAATTAAATCTGGGTTATTGTCGCAATGGAGATGATTCACCCCTGTTGAACTGCAGTCTATCTCCTCCAACTGGTTTCCTCCAACATCCAGAAATCTCAAATTTGACATATTGGTAACATCAATGGCAGCAAAGTTATTATTTGATGCGTATAACATCTCTAAATCACCTAGATGGTTGACGTCAAGGTGGTTCAATTGATTGTTGGATAGGATAATGTATGTCAAGTTGGATAGGGGCAGAAGATCCAATGTGTGTATTTGATTGTCATCGGCCCAAATGACTTCTAAACTTTGAAGGGCACTGACGTCCAACACTGTTAATTGGTTGTCTGTACAATAAATCCATCTCAAGTTTTCAAGAGTGCTTAAATCTATGGATTGGAGCTGATTTCCATTAACCCACAGGTTTTCAAGATTAACCAACCCAGTAACGTTTATTGATGTTAATTCATTAAAATAAGCCTTTAAAAATTGTAGACTCGAAAGGGACGTTACATCTAAAGTGGTCAGGAGGTTTCCAGAGCAATTGAGCTCAGTCAAATTGCTGAAGTGCTCAATGCCTTCCAGGCTTGAGATTTTATTGGGATCGTTGCTGAGTGATCTTACATCCAATTCGGTCACTGCCAGAGCTTCACTTATTTGTATTTCCCCATCACCATTGGTATCTACCCCATCAGCTATGATCTTTAATTTAAAATTGGGATCCGTTATGGAAATCGTTTGAGCAAACAAGGTTGTGGAAAATAAATAAAGGAATATAAAGAGTGATTTAGTTCTCATGGTCAGATATTTGGTGTTCTAAATATACAAAATTTTGGAACAAGTTTTTTGATGGCAGACATTCTTAAAAATCCGTAAATTGCGGCTATGTTGCAGGCTATTTATTCATTGCGGTATTATCTTGAAAAACGGGGGTTTTACGTCTCTTCGCGTTTGGCAGATAGATTGGGTATGCGTGCCAAAAGCGTACGTTTATTCTTTATATATGTATCGTTCGCCACCTTGGGCGCGGGCTTTGCCATTTATCTTACTATGGCTTTTCTTTTGAAACTTAAAGATTTAGTAAACACCAAACGTAGTTCTGTCTTCGATCTGTAAAGAAGCTAGTCCTTTTATTTTTGAAATTAACCCACTCTTGCTTAGGGTTTTGCGCCTGAATTAGTTTGTCTAACTTCAATTTGATTTTGAAAGATGGAATAAAGGTTCTTGGGATTATCTTAACAAGTTTCTGAATAAATCCTTGAAATTCTAACTTTTTTTCAGCAACTTGCTTCGTTTTATTTTGAACCCGTGTCATCAAAAAATCATCTATGAAGAAATATCTTCTTTCCCTATCCACATTTTTAATTCCCCTTATAACTTTTGCCCAAGAACAAACCACTGCAGAAAAAATTGATACCATCTTCAGTGACTACACAGGCTGGTTTGTTAGAGGTATATTTTATGAGATACCGTTTTCAGAAACCTTCCAAATCCCTTGGGTCCTTATTGTTCTAATTGGTGGTGCTACTTATTTCACTATTTATTTTAAGCTCATAAATATTACGGGTTTTAGAACTTCAATCCGTGTGGTACGTGGAAAATATGAGGATATCGAGAAACATGGAGCCGACACCCTATATGGCGACATGACTCCAAATGAACAAGAGAATTTAATAGAGACCATCCGTGACGATAGTGCCGATGGAGAAGTTTCCCACTTTCAGGCACTTACCGCCGCACTTTCCGCAACCGTAGGTTTGGGTAATATTGCCGGAGTGGCAGTGGCGCTCTCTATTGGTGGGCCAGGGGCTACTTTTTGGATGATTGTTGCCGGACTGTTGGGGATGGCCTCTAAATTTGCGGAATGTACCCTTGGGGTAAAATATCGTGATGTAGGACCTGATGGAACGGTTTATGGCGGTCCGATGTACTATTTAAAGAAAGGGTTGGCTTTAAGGGGAATGGGTGGCCTAGGGAAAGTCTTGGCTGTCCTTTTTGCAATCTTTGTTATTGGAGGTTCCATTGGCGGTGGGAATATGTTCCAAGCGAATCAGGCAGCAGCGCAATTTGTAAAACTATTCGAATTAGAAGGAACCAGTGGATCTATGTGGTTTGGCGCAGTGATAGCAATTATAGTGGCTTTTGTGATTATAGGCGGAATTAAGCGAATCGCAAAAGTGACTGAGAAAGTAGTTCCGTTTATGGCGGGAATTTATGTACTCGCCGGGTTAATTATTTTAGGAATAAATTATATGCACATTGGCGATGCTTTTGCGCTGATTTATGAAGGTGCGTTCTCTGGACTAGGAATTGCTGGTGGACTTGTAGGTGTTATGATTCAAGGAATCCGTCGGGGTGCCTTTTCAAACGAGGCAGGAGTCGGTTCGGCTGCTATTGCCCACTCGGCTGTTCGCACAAAGTATCCTGCCTCCGAAGGAATTGTAGCTCTTCTGGAGCCTTTTATTGACACGGTGGTTATCTGTACGATGACCGCACTTGTAATTGTGATTACCAACTTCGATAACAACTTTATTGAGTATGGTGTGGCAGTAAATGAAGGAGTGGAAATAACAGCTGTAGCATTTGATAGCGTAATACCTCACTTTTCCATTGTTTTGACCATCGCTGTTATTTTATTCGCTGTATCCACTATGATTTCGTGGTCTTATTATGGTCTGCAAGGTTGGATTTTCCTTTTCGGAAGAGGAAAGATTGTCGAGCTCGTTTATAAGACCATGTTTTGTATCTTTATCTGGATTGGTTCAGTGATCAGCCTCGGCTCGGTTATCGATTTCTCCGATGCGATGATTTTTGCAATGGTGGTTCCGAATATTATTGGTGTGCTCATTTTAACTCCCGTTATTCGCAAGGAATTAGCACGTTATATGAATGCAATCCGAACCAAACACGAGGCCATTGATGATGGCTTAGAAGATTTGTCGAAACATTTATAGAATTATTCTTATGGAATTAAAATCCCACTTCACGTTCAACAAACGACAGCGAAGTGGGATTTTGCTTTTGTTGCTATTGATCATTTCATTGTTGTGTGTTTATTGGTTTGTCGATTTTTCTGAGGAAGATCTGCTGGACACCTCTTCAACTGAAATTGTTTCCATGCAAAGAGAATTGGATTCACTTCGACTTGTTGAAATAGAGAATCGGAAACCCAAAATATTTCCTTTTAATCCTAACTATATTACAGATTATAAGGGATATACACTCGGAATGTCCAATGAGGAAATTGACCGATTGCTGAAATATAGAGAGGAGGGGAAATGGATAAATTCCGTTTCCGATTTTAAAAATGTGACGAAGGTTTCCGATTCGCTGTTGAATGAAATCAGTCCGTATTTCAAATTTCCAGAATGGATAACTAATCCGAAGCCAAAGAATGATGTTAAGGATTATAAAAGTGAAAAGGGATTTGTAGAAAAACCGTTCGACCAAAAGATAGATTTGAATCTGGCTACTGAAGAACAGCTACAACAAGTAAGCGGAATTGGCGAAGCCCTTAGTAAAAGAATTATATCCTTTCGGGAAAAACTAAACGGATTTTCAAATGACGCACAGCTTTATGGAGTTTATGGTTTGGATGAAGCGGTTGTAAAGCGGGCCCTCAATCTTTTTACGGTAAAACAACCCAAAGAGATTGTCAAAATAAATGTCAACCAAGCATCCGCTTCCGATATTGCCACCATTCCTGGAATCTCTTTTGAAATGGCCAAAAAAATCTGGGAATATAGAACCCTCCGAGAAAAAATTACTGACTTTCAGGAACTCGAAAAAATTGAAGGAATGAGTGAAAGTAAGTTACGGCTAATTCAGTTATATTTGTCGATTGAGAAAGGTGTAAAATAATGTCCCTTGTGTCAGGTCGAGCGCAGTCGAGACCTATTGGTAGTCATAATTTTTAAGTTCTCGACTCCGCTCGAACGGACATTAGAATTCATTTTTAATTTGCTTTCAGACATTCATAAAATACGATACATGAGTTTATATTTTACAGAAGAACACGAATTTTTCAGAAAAAGTTTTCAGGATTTTCTTCAAAAAGAAGTAGTACCACATATTGAAAAATGGGAAAAAACCGGACATATCGAACGGTTCATTTGGGAGAAATTCGGCGAGATGGGATATTTCGGGATTTATCAATCTGAAGAATATGGCGGACTGGACCTCGATCTTTTTTATACTGTAATCTTTTTAGAAGAACTTCAGAAAATCAATTCCGGAGGTTTTGCTGCCGCTATGTGGGCACACGCTTATCTGGCGATGACACATTTGAAAAAAGAAGCCAATCACGAACAAAAGGAAAAGTATTTGACTCCGAGTATTACTGGTGAAAAAATTGGATGTCTTTGTATTACAGAGCCCTTTGGAGGAAGTGATGTTGCAGGAATGAGAACTACTGCCGTGAAAAAAGGAGATAAATACGTATTGAACGGTTCCAAAACCTTTATAACAAATGGAATTTACAGTGATTATTTGATCGTTGCCGCAAAAACCGCTCCCGAACTAGGAAACAAAGGAATCAGCATTTTTGTAATCGATCGTGATACTCCGGGAATTTCCGCCACCAAACTCGACAAATTGGGATGGCGTGCAAGCGACACTGCCGAAATTGCCTTTGACAATGTTGAAATTCCAGTAGAAAATTTGATGGGCGAGGAGAATTTGGGATTCCCATATATTATGCAGCATTTTGCTTTGGAACGTCTGATCATGGGAATCAATGCCCACGCGAGAAGTGAATTTGCCTTAGAATATACAATCCAATATATGAAGGATAGATTCGCTTTTGGTAAAAGCATTTCCAAATTCCAAGCTTTAAGACATCGTGTGGCTCAATTGGCGAGTGAAATTGAAGTGTGCAAAACCTTTAATTACGTAACCGCGAAGCGATTGAATGAGGGCGAATATGTAGTTAAGGAAGCCACAATGAGCAAATTGATTTCTACAAAAGTATCCGACGAGGTTATGACCGAATGCCTGCAATTTTTGGGCGGATATGGTTATATGGAAGATTATCCGCTTGCAAGACTTTTACGCGATAGCCGACTTGGCCCTATTGGTGGAGGAACTTCTGAGATTCTCCGTGAGATAATCTCGAAAATGGTCATTGAGGGAGTGGAGTATAAACCGGCTACATAGTTCAATTTACATATAGTTTTATATACTTATCCCTTTGAAATGACTAAAATAAGTTTTTGTCACCTTGAGCCTGCCTACCTGCGGTTAGCAGGCAGGCGCAGTCGAAAGGTCAAACAAAAACGTCTCGACTTTAGCCTGTCTTGAGCGAAGACGAAAGGCTCGACGTGACAATTTTAGTTCATACTTAATCATTAGGTATTATACCAGACAAGTATTTAGTTTTATAATCCTTCCTACCTTATACGTGTTGCATATATAAGAACAAACCCGTATTTTTAAAATAAAAGAATGGAAACTAAATTAACATTGACAATAGAGAAGGCGATAATCCAAACGGCAAAGGAATACGCTAAAGATAAAGGGCAGAGCCTATCGGAAATGGTAGAGAACTATTTCAAATTGGTTACCGCGGATAGAAGAAAGGTCAACCCTGAACAGCTTACTCCTCGAATTCAAAGACTAAGAGGGGTCATTAAAACCGATACCACATTGGATTACAAACAGGTATTAACCGAAGAACTTTCCAAAAAATATAGTGTCTAAATTGTTTATCGACTCTAATGTGGTAATTGATTTTTTCACTGATAGAGAACCATTCGCCAACTTTGCCAGTGAATTGTTTGACCAAGACAAGATTGGTTTTGGTTTCTGATTAAATCTTTATTTCAAAATTTAGATATCCTATAAATTTTATAAATCTATCAACTAAGATGAATCAATATCGTTTTAAAAATCTTTCCGTACTATTATTCTTTTTCATCGCCGCAACCACCTTTGCCCAAACAGAGCTAAAAGGTAAAGTCGCCGACTTTATGACCTACGCACCCATTGAAAGTGCAAGCGTCTATATCAAAAATACCACAGTGGGAACAATTACAAATGTCGATGGGAAATTTGCTTTGATGGTACCAACAAAGAATTTGTCTGACACTTTAGTAATTTCATCCATCGGCTATAAAAGTTATGAAACAGTGATCAGTGACTTCGAAAATGCTTCCGATATTTTTTTGGAGGAAGATATGGCATCCCTCGATGAAGTTGTACTCGTAGCCGATACCCGTCCTAAAACAGGAAATGATATTATGGTGCGTGCCATTGAACGACTGCCAGAAAACCTTCCCGTAGAGCCCTATCTTCAAAAAGGATTTTTAAGACATAAAGAGCGGAACAAAAAAGAATACAAATGGTTGATAGAAGCTGCCATCACTTTATACGATTCCGATTATGGGTCTGGGGCAAAGGACAATCTCAAAATCAACGTGGATGAAACGCGAAAAAGTTATGACCTTCGTGATATAGATAGTCTTTTCACGTATTCCGCCTATCTAAAAAGCATAGGCCGTAGCCCAAAATCCGGTGTGGTAAGCAGAAATTCCGTAAATACTTCAACTTTGATAGATGCCATTAAATGGAATGACAGCCGAGTAAATGGGCTAGATAATCTTTTTAAGGGGAAACTCAATTTAATCAGAAGTGCCGGTGCTACGGGTGCTTTGTTCGGAAAGAATATGCTGGAAAAGCATCAATTTGATTTGGATACAATTCTAGTTGATAATGGAAGAAAAATCTATAAAATAAAAATTTCGAAAGGAGCTGATTTTGTTGGTTTGAATACGCCCAACATTTACAATGAAGGCTTTGAGCCCAAAGGATGGATCTATGTTTATTACGACAATTACGCCATTAAGAAAGTGGAATATGAACTTGTGGCCGCTTCCGATGTTCAAAAGAAAAGAAGCAAAAGCCTTTTTGATACACAGACTATCCATAAGCTCGTAGAAACCTATCGGGAATACGATGGAAAAATGTATCCCAATTACATTTATTATGAAACGCCCAAACTCGTGAATATTGGAGATCGTTCTTCAGAAAGAACTAAGACAGAATCCGCTCCCGGATTTGACAAAGGCGAACAATACTATTTTACCGTTCAGGAAATTCTTTTCTCCGACATCGTTCAAGATCCTGAACTTATCCAAGAAGAATTAAAGGATAATGAATGGACCGCAGATATCTTTTCACCTAAAACGTATAACGCTGCATTCTGGAAAGATTATAACGTACTTTTGGAAAGTCAAGAGGAAGAGAAATTGATTATGGACCTGAGCAAACGGGCTACTTTGTTTAAGGAATAATGTGTTAGTGGTTATTGGGTTAATGAGTTATTGAGTTATTGAGTTATGGGGTTATTGGGTTAATGAATTATTGGAGTTATTGTGGTACGCTGTCTAAATAACTAAATAACATAGTAACTCAATAACTATTTTCTAGCCTTTAGGATTCCATCTTCTCAAGCTCATGGTAGTTTCGCTTTAATCTCCTTAATAAAGTGCCATAAACAAATCGGTAGAAAAGAAATATCAGAACAATAACACCTAGTCCAATTATAAACTGGATCAAGAAAAAGGTTGTAAAAAATTGATCTTGGTCCATGGTGGCTAAAACCCCATAATCCTTTACCATCACCTGAAAAATACGATTTTGGTTGCTGTAATAAAAAATATTCATTCCAATCAGCATAATGCTTGCACTTACAAGGTTGTAGATGATGAAATATTTGACCGTCTTTCGGGTGCGGATTATATTCCTCATTAAAACCTTGATGGAATCGGTCGCGGAAATCTTTTTATAATTCCTATAAAAAAGAATTATAAAAGTAAAGAAAACCACATAGTATAGAATATTGGAAACGAGCATTACTTGGTGTAATCCCATTTCATTGGTAAATTTCTGGCTCGATTCGGGAACCAAAAGGGCAAGGCCGGTCCATAAAATTATTTCACCAATACTGATAAAGAGAATCCACTTCACAATAGAAGAAGACCTCTTTAATAGCATCTTATAAATATCTTCGTAAGTCAATTGTGGCAATTTTTGGTCTTGGTTATGCCACCGACTTTTTAATAATTCAAGTTCATCCATAATATTTCACGGATTTAAAATCTTTCGTATTTTGTCTTTTATTCTGTTCATTTTCACCCTAGCATTCACTTCCGTAATCCCCAGGGTTTCGGAAATTTCCTTGTAATTTTTATCTTCCAAATAAAGAAAGACCAACGCCTTGTCAATATCGTTCAGCTCCTTCACGGCGCCGTACATCATAGAAAGTTGTTTTTCTTCCGTATGGTCATATTCTTCCGAAGCAATCCTAAAACTAACTCCTTCAAAGTCCTGCGTCTTGATGCTGCGTTTCGACTTTCTATACAGCGTAATTGCCGTATTTAAAGCAACTCTATACATCCAAGTGCTAAATTTTGAATCGCCCCGGAATTTCGGAAAGGCTTTCCAGAGCTGAATGGTTATTTCCTGAAACAAATCATTGTGCGCATCTTGGTCATTGGTGTATAAACGACAGATTTTATGCACGATGTTTTGGTTCTCCTCCAGCTCCTTAACAAATATATGTTCCAGATTTTCCTTCAAAGGTTGATTTTGATTGGCTATATGGTTAGTACTCCTATTCTCTGCATTGTTACAAATTTCACAAAATTTCAGACTTACGGTTCAAACAAAGGTATTTTTGTCTATTATTTCACTACTATGAATGTTCCAGATACCAACTTACCCCGAATTATTGTTATTGGTGGCGGTTTTGCCGGGATCTCCTTTATAAAGAGGCTCAAAGGGGAAAAGGTGCAGATCGTGCTTTTTGACCGGCATAATTACCACACCTTTCAACCCTTGCTATACCAAGTTTCTACCGGTGGTTTGGAGCCGGATTCAATTGCTTACCCACTCCGAAAAATATTTATAAAACACACAGATTTTCATTTTAGGCTTGCTGAAGTGGAATATATTGACACGCAAGAAAATAGCATTTCTACCTCCATTGGAGATTTGTCCTTCGATTATTTGGTGATTGCTACGGGTACCCGAACCAATTATTTTGGAAATGAGAACATTGCACATTATAGTATGCCGATGAAAACCGTACCTCAGGCTTTAAACATCAGGAGTTTGATATTGCAAAATATTGAAGAGGCCGATAGAGCCTCAAGCGAAAGCGACCGCCGACGTTTTCTTAATTTTGTGATTGCCGGAGCAGGCCCAACTGGAGTTGAGTTGGCTGGAGCCTTGGCCGAATTTAAAAAGGGAATACTTGGAAACGATTATCCCGAACTGGATGGAGATGAAATGGAAGTGCATTTAATTGAAGGTCAGGATAGGGTTTTGCCACCAATGAGTGAGCAAGTTTCAAAAAAAGCCCACCATTTTCTGGAAAAACTTGGCGTGAACGTCCACGTAGGAACTTTAATTAGTGATTACGATGGCACTACAGTAACTACCAAGGATGGAAAAATTTTCGATACGGCCACTTTTATTTGGGCAGCGGGAGTAACGGGCGCGCCGGTGGCCGGGATTAATGCATCTGCAGTGGTAGAAAGGGCAAATCGATATAAAGTGGATCATTTCAATAAGATTGAAGGTCTGGAAAATATTTATGCCTTGGGAGACATTGCCCTGATGGTAACAGAAGATTATCCAAAAGGATATCCACAAGTTGCCCAGCCAGCCATTCAACAGGGAAAGCGTTTAGGCAAGAATTTTGTAAAAATGCTGAAAGGTGAAAAAATGGAACCTTTCAAATATTTTGATAAAGGATCTATGGCCACCGTGGGGCGAAACAAGGCAGTGGTGGATCTTGGAAAACTACACTTTGGTGGAGCAATTGCTTGGTTTATTTGGATGTTTGTACATCTATGGTTTTTGGTGGGCTTCAGGAACAGAGTGGTCACTTTTTTTAATTGGACATACAATTACATCAATTTCGACAAAGCTGCACGACTGATTATCAGGCCGTTTAAAAGAAGTTAATTGTTATTGGTTATTAAGTTATGGGTGACCAAGGATCTTTTTCAGTCGTAATGGAATCTACATTTCGCAATTGATATCTCTCCTTCTTTATATTGGTAAATCAGTCGATGTTCGCTATCAATTCGTCTTGACCAAAATCCAGCGTACTTATGTTTTAGAGGCTCAGGCTTTCCAATTCCCTCAAAAGGATTCCCAGCGATGTCTTTTAAGAAGCTCATTTATTTTCTTCAGCTTTTTCTTGTCTGTTTTTTGCCAATACAAATAATCCTCCCAAGACTCATCAACGAATGTATATTTCATTTAATCTTCGATTAAGTCCTTTTCAAAAGTCTTACCGCTCTTTAATTTGTCAATTGCAGAATCTAATCTTAATTCATTCTTCCGAGAGGTCAATTCGTGATTTGTAGCCATTAAGGAATTGTATTCCTGCAGGGACATCACCACAATTCCAGAATCTTTTCCACGACTTATAATCAAAGTCTCAAAATTCTTTACAACTTTATCAAGGTAAGTTTTAATATTTTTTCTGAATTCGGATACGGTTGTTATTTGCATAATATTGTATTTTATGATGTACTAATATACGTACAAAATATGATTGATGCAATCTTCTTTTATTCTTATTAATGCTCGGAGACATCAATCCTCAAGCCATAAAACGTTCTTATTCATTGTCCCAATCCAAGGTTCCCGAGCCTGGTTGCCGTATTCTTGGCAGGTAGATTTGAATAGGGCGATACCCCGTTTCAAATTTGTATCATAGGTCCAAATCCCAAATCAACAATCCCCAATCAATCCCTAATCCCTAATCCCAATCCCCAATCCCCAATCCCCAATCCCCAATCCCCAATCCCTAATCCCCAATCCAAATAACACTTCAACCCTAAAATTTCACAACTCAGTTTCATTTATTATTAAAAGAGAACCCAAACTTTCACCTTTGATGTACAAATCAATCTCGAAGAAAATGAAAAACTTGGTCATCTATTTTTTATTGGGAATTTTTCCTTCCATGCTCTTGTCGCAAACAACAATCTCCGGTACCGTAAAAGATGCTAAAGGAATTCCTATAATGGGAGCCAATGTTTATCTGGAAGGAACTTATGACGGATCAAGTACAGATGATGCTGGAAAGTTTAAATTTGAAACTTCCGAGGAGGGGCAACAAACCTTAAATGTTTCGTATGTCTCTTTTGAAACCTTTAAATTAAAAGATGAGGTCTCCAAGATGAAAGACCTATCTCTCACACTTCGAGAAGATGTTAATTCTCTTGAAACAGTAACGCTGTCGGCAGGTACTTTTTCCGCGGGCGACAACAGCAAGATTTCGGTTCTAAAACCTTTGGATATCGTAACTACTGCCAGTGCTTTGGGAGATTTTGTCGGTGCGCTGCAGACCTTGCCCGGCACTACTACCGTGGCAGAAGATGGACGATTGTTTGTTAGAGGCGGTGATGCAGGCGAGACCCAGATTTTTATCGACGGAATTCGAGTTTTTACACCCTATACTCCCACTGCCAATAATGTTCCAACCCGTGGTCGGTACAGTCCCTTTTTGTTTGATGGGATTACTTTTTCAACAGGAGGCTATTCCGCTGAATACGGGCAAGCGTTGTCCTCCGTTTTGCTGTTGAATACTATTGATGAGCCCACACACGATAAAACAGACATTGCAATAATGAGTGTAGGATTAGGATTGGGCCATACCAAAAAATGGGATTCTCCTTCCTCAAATACTTCGTGGAACAAGGGACAATCCTTGAGTATAAATGCCGCTTATATGAACTTGGCTCCTTATGTTGCTCTCTTTCCAGGCAGAAACGATTGGCAAAAACCTTTTGAAACATTTTCTGGAGAAGCAGTTTTCCGTCAAAAATTTGAGAATGGATTATTGAAAATATACAGTGCTTTCGAAGATTCCGATTTTGAATTGACCCAGGAAGATATAAACCAACCGGAAGGAATCCACTTTAAATTGAATAACCAAAATTTTTATACCAATACAAGTTATAGTCAAATTTTAAGTAACGGTTGGAGCATTTTTGCTGGTGGAAGTTATACTTTAGGCAATACAAAAGTCGGGATTGATGACAGAGATATTAAAGATGTTCAAAATTCCGCAGATCTTAAATTGAACCTCAAAAAACATTTCAGCAACCGTTTTAAATTAAATTTTGGAATGGAACAACTCCTAACCGATTTTGATGAAGACTACAAAGAGCCTTCGTTGAACGCAAAACTTGGATTCAACAATAATATAACAGCTGCCTTTTCGGAAGCCGATATTATTTTCTCGCGAAAAATCGCTTTGAAATTGGGAGTTAGGGCGGAATATAATCAAATGTCCGATGAAGTGACGATTTCCCCAAGAACATCCTTTGCGTATAAAACCGGCAGAAATAGTCAGGTTTCCTTAGCCTATGGCGATTTTTACCAACAACCGGAAAATGAAATTCTCAAATTTGACGACCGCTTGGAATCACAACACGCTCAACATTATATTTTGAACTATCAATATAATTCGAAAAACAGGATCTTCCGTGCAGAAATTTATAGGAAGAACTACAGAGATCTTGTTGCCTATAATGATTCCTTACCAGGAATAAATACTAAATTTTCAAATTTTGGAGAAGGATATGCCCAAGGATTGGATTTGTTCTGGCGCGATAATGAGAGCATCAGAAATTTTGATTATTGGGTAAGTTATTCTTACTTGGACACCGAAAGGAAATATAAAAATTATCCAATTTCTGCTACGCCTGCATTTGCGAACAAGCACAATGTTTCAGTAGTCGGAAAATATTGGATAGATAATTGGAGAAGCCAAGTTGGATTTAGTTATCAATTTGCTAGCGGCCGTCCTTATACCGATTGGAATACTCCCGGTTTTCTTCAGGAAAAAACCAAAAGTTATAATAGCATCAGTCTGAACTGGGCTTACCTGATCTCTTCTCAAAAAATATTATATGCCTCCGTCAACAATGTTTTTGCATTCAAAAATATAAATGGTTATCAATATGCAAATACTCCAGATGCTAACGGCAATTTTGCTAGTAGAGAATTGCGTCCGGCTTCGGATCAGTTCTTTATGGTAGGATTCTTTTGGACAATCAGTAATGATAAAAAGGATAATCAATTGAATAATCTGTAAATCTTCCGCAAGGAAGAGCAGGAAGAAGAGGTTGGAGGATAAAGAAACAATTCAGCCTATAAAATCAACAGTTGGGCGGTTTCAATTTTTTAGCCGCCATCTTTTTCACGAAATTTGAATCAAATACCAAATGCCAAAATCCAAAACCCAAAATCCAAATACCAAAATCCAAATACCAAAATCCGAATCCCGAATCCCAAATAACAGATAACAAATAACTGATAACCGATAACAGATAACCAATAAGAATTAACCACTAAAAATCAAACAAAATGCAAAACGTACTAACTTATCTCAGTTTGTTCTTAACCGTTTTGGTAATGCAAGGACAAAACAAACCAGTATCTGGCGCAAATACCAATGCGCCATCAAAATATGAACAAGGAATGCAGAAAGCCTTCGGCTTATGGAAAGACAATCAACCGTGGGAAGCTGCAAATATGTTTGAAAGGATTGCCAAAGCAGAACCGGATAATTGGTTGCCTCCTTATTATGCCGCACAAATTAATGTGGTTTACAGTTTTGGTGAAAAGGATAAATCAAAACTTTCTGAGCAATTGGAAAAAGCGCAAAATTTCATTAATGATGCAACCGCCCTTTCTCCAGATAATCCCGATTTGATGGTGCTCCAGGCACAATTATATACCGCTTGGATTGTTTTTGATGGTCAGCAATACGGCATGTTATATTCCCCCAAAGCTTCGGCACTTTATGATAAAGCACTGGCGATCGATCCTGAAAATCCACGTATGATAATGGCCAAAGCTGAATGGAATATTGGCAGTGCCAAATATTTTGGAGAACCGGTGGAGTCCTATTGCAAGGATATTGAACGCGCTATTGAAATCTCAGAAACTTATGTAAACAAAGGCGAGTTCTATCCCAGGTTTAATCTAGAAAGAGCGAAGCAAGTTTTAGCGGAAAATTGTCATTAAGAATATCCCTCTGTCCTAAAAAATAGAGAATAAAAATGACAGCTGGATTCCTCCTGAAATTTTCAACTTGGAACTTGCAACCCTTATCCGCCGAAACTTCAGCGTAGGTGGATGGAACCTGAAACCCTTGTCCGCCGAAGCCCTGCCTGCCTTCCTACAGCGCGTAAACCGGACGGGCAGGTTCAGCGTAGGTGGATGGAACCTGAAACCCAAAATCGGATTATAGTAAAGAACGAACAAAACCATTACCAAACATTCCAAAATACAACTATGGATCTTCTAAGGCATTTTATAAAAGCATTTTTCGTAGGTATCGTAGTTTTCATCGTGCTGGCACTTATCCAATACGCCAATGGCTATACCTTCTCAGATTCTCAGGAAATTTTAAGATGGTTTGTCTTTAACCAGATTTATGCGGTTATTCTTTATTTGGTCAATGCCTATTATTTTAGGTTTTTACTGAAGTGGTTTCCAAATGAAGTTTTTAAACCGAAGAATTTATCAAAGGGTGCCTTTGGAGGGATTCTGCTGACGTTACTTACCTTATTTTTTATCCGAATTTCAACCGAAACCTTGGTTTTTGGAAGAAGTTTGGAAGAGTTTTTTGCGCGGGAACAAATCGCCAATTATTATGTTGGCTTTATTATTTCGGTTGTTGTAACTGCAATTTTCTACGCGGTTTATTATTATAGCAACAAACAGGAAAAAAAGGTTACCGAACAGAAAATAATTGCAGGAACTGCCTCGGCAAAATTTGAGGCTCTCAAAAATCAGCTCGATCCACATTTTCTTTTTAATAGCTTAAATGTGCTGACCAGTTTGATTGAGGAAAATCCTGAAGCTGCCACTCGCTTTACCACTTCGCTTTCTAAAGTGTACAGATATGTTTTGGAACAGAAAAATAAGGAATTGGTCACTCTTGAAGAAGAATTATCCTTCGCAGAACTTTATATGTCGCTTTTGAGCGTTCGGTTTGAAGACAGTATTGTTTTTTCCTTTCCTAAAAAACTTAGTAATCCACAAGCGAAAGTAGTGCCCTTGTCCCTTCAGTTATTGTTGGAGAATGCCGTGAAACACAATCAAGTGACTTCTGCAAAAAAACTTTACATTACCATTTCCGAAGGAGACGGGATGCTGACTGTTACCAACAACATTCAAACTAAACAAACTCTAAAGGAAAGCACAGGAGTTGGACTCAGGAATATTCGAGATCGCTATTCAATACTTACAGACCGAGCAGTTTCCGTTGAACAGGATCGAAAAAAATTCACGGTCTCGATTCCTATTTTAGACGAAAATTTAAAAATCATGAATTCACAAGAAACTTTTATTTCAGAAAAACGATATAATCTCGCCAAGAAAAGGGTAGATGAACTAAAGGTGTTTTACATGCACCTCGGTATCTATATTATTTTCATACCTGTTTTCATTTATCTCAATTTTCTCTCCCAAGCCGGCTTTCCGTGGGCGATATTTCCAATTTTGGGGTGGGGATTTGGGCTAGCAAGTCACGCGGCGGAAACATTCAATTACAATCCTTTTTTTGGAAAAGATTGGGAAGAGAAAAAAATTCGCGAGTTTATGGACAAAGACCAATAATTACAGTTCAGTCTGTAAAAATCACGGTTCGGAATACTTTGTTTTTTAATGCGTTGTGCACTGCTTATTTTTACTTTATAATTAAAAATGGAAATTATGGATACTTTCGAAAACGACAATAAATATCTAAAAGCAAAGCGTCGGGTAAGCAAAATAAAGAAATTTTACACCAGTTTGATATCGTATGCAATTTTTATAACTGCATTGGCCGGATTGAATTATTATGTAAATGGTTTGCGAAATCCTTGGTTTTTATGGGCAGCTTTTGGTTGGGGTATCGGATTGTTCTTTCAGGCAATGAAAGCCTTTAATTGGTTTTCATATTTTGGAAAGGATTGGGAAGAACGGCAGATTAAAAAATTTATGGAGGAGGAAGAAAAAAATAATAAAAGTTTTAAACGCTAAAGCCATGGAAACAAAGAAAAGTTTAAATTATCTTAGAGCTCAGAAAAAAGTTGAGATTTTAAAGCATTTTTACAGTCATCTGGCCGTTTTTGTAATAATCAATACAGGAATTATTCTTGTTTCTGCTAACGTTTTTGGTAAAGGAGAGACCAATTTTTCACATTGGGAAATTTATGTCACTGCCTTCTTTTGGGGAATTGGTCTTATTTGCCACGCTTTATATGTTGTTTTTGAACTGTACTTTAAAAATGGCTTTTTAAGACGCTGGGAAGACAAAAAGATCCGTCAGTTTTTGGAAGAGGATAGCCTTTGAAATCGAAAACGAAATCGAAATCGAAAATGAAATAAGCCTGAAACCCTTTTCCATCATAGCCCCGCCTGCCGGATGGGCAGGTTTAGCGTAGGTGGATGAAACCCGAAACCCCAATGAACGCCATTATCATCGAAGATGAAAAACCTTCCGCCCGCTATTTAAAGCGGATGCTTGAAAAGCAGAATGTAAACGTACATCAAATGCTGCACAGTGTGAGTGAAGCAGTGGATTGGTTTCAAAACAACCCACATCCCGATTTGATATTCTTGGATATTCAGTTGAGCGACGGATTATCATTTGAGATTTTTGATGTGGTCGAAATTAAAAGTGCTATCATCTTTACTACCGCCTTCGATGAATATGCACTACAGGCATTTAAACTGAACAGTATAGATTATCTATTAAAGCCCATCGACCCCGACGAACTTCAGGTTGCTGTTGAGAAATACCAAACCTTTAAACCTACTTCACAAAATGTTCAGTTCAATTTTGAGGATATAAAAAAATTGCTCATAAATCCCGTAGAGCAGGAGTATAAAAAACGTTTCACCACTAAAATCGGACAGCATATCAAAATGATTCCCGTAGATGAAATTGAATGTTTTTATTCTGAAAATAAGGGCACTTACGCCCATACATCCGAAGGCCGGGATTATCTATTGGAAACGACTTTGGAACAATTGGAAACTGAGCTTTCACCTGAATCTTTTTTCAGAATTAGCAGAAAATTCTACGTGAATATAAATTCCATTAAGGATATTATCTCCTACACTAATTCCCGGTTACAATTAAAATTGAACAGCTACAAAGACCAGGAAGTAATCGTCGCCCGAGAACGGGTAAAGGATTTCAAGCTATGGCTGGAATAGGGGGAAGGAAATCGATCCCGAGGCTTCGGGAGAAATCGAAGCCGAATCTGAAACTGGAATCGATAGAGGGGTTTAGCTCCTTTAGGAGGGGACATAATTCCATTCCCAACCCCATAAGGGGAGAATAATTTAAGGCTCAGCCAAAGGTGTAATCTCCCTTACGAGGGCCGGGGCATCTCCTACACTCAAGTCAAGTTCACAGTATTTCCTTTAAGGCCTGGGCAAGTCCAAATTCGTTTTCACCCCCAACCTCCCGAAGCAAGTTCTTGATAAGCTCTAAAGGGGAGAATAAAAGTCCGGGCACTTTTCAATCGAGAGTCGAATTTAGCTCCCTTTAGGGCGGGGGGAAAGACTCGGAACAAAAATGAAAACAAACTAATTCCCGTTCTACTTCTTCGGAGGACTAATCCTGTTTTCTTGAAAAGCCGATGGCAATAATTTAGGAATAAACTTGACCAATAGAGGCATCAGAACACTTCCTCCGGGCAAAAGAAAAATTGTGAGACTTGGAATGGTCTTGCAGATATCCAAAAGCTGATCCTTTACTTTTGTTTTCTCTTCTGCGGAAAGATCCCGGAGAGTTGATTGCCCCAAAAGGACCATCAATTCCCCACTTTCTTCCAGTTCACGGACCAATCTATCCTTGTTTCGTATAATCAGTAATTTTACCGTAGAGGCAGACTGTTTGTAAAACTGTTTTACGGGATTTGAATATTCAAAAAGAACAATCCTTTCTATGTGATTTTCTGAAAAACTGCTCAATTCGGATAGACTTTCCTCCAGTTCCTCTTCGGGAAAATCCAAGATATTGATGATTTGAAGTAAATATTCATACTCAGTCTCATCCATTTTAAAATCCTCCCAAATAGTTAGGCAGCACATATCGAGGATATATTTTTTTTCAGGAGTATCTGCTTGTCTGAGGTATTTCATTTTTTCCAAAAACACGGCACTGCCATCCGCAGTTTCGTCCAATACATAACCACTTGAGGTCTCATAGAGCTCGATCAACAATTTGTCGTACTTTGATTTTTTCTGTTTTGATTTTAAGGTGAAGAAGCAATAATTCAGTACACCTTCCTCCAATTGTCGATAAACTTCTTTGGTTGTTTTAGGTTCGCGAAGCCAATGTTTATAAGCTAAAACATCTAAAAACAGAAGCGCATATGTTAAAAGAGAAAGAGAATTCTTTTTTAGGAGTGTATTTGCCTCCTGCAATCGAGCAGAAAGAATATTCTCCAAACTATGCGATGGACTATGGGAAAGAGAAAATTTATGAAAAAAACCTGTTTTTCCTTTTTCCAATTCTTTATAAAAAGCTAGAATGTTGAGGATTGCCTCCTTGTCCGTCGCTTCGTTATGATATTGCAGAAATTGATAAATCAGAGCGTGGAATAAATTGACCTTGGTTAATTCCTCTTTGGTCAATTTTAGAGAGTCCAAGTTTTTTTTGGGCAAAAAAAGATCCAGAAATCCCATAGATAAAGCCAGCTGTTTTTAAGGACTTATAGAATTCCTTTTCATTTTTATAACGACCAACGAGCTCCTCCCTGTCAAAAAGATTTAAAAATTTCAAGATCCAGTCAGGGGCCGAGGGGTTCATATCTTTTAGAATGATTATTTTTACCGCAATGAAGCTAAGTTTTTGGTTTGATGTATGTCTTTTTAAATCATATCCGTACATTTAAGCACGAATAATTTCAGCAAAAATAATTAATAAAAACCAACAATGATTAAATCTAAATTATTTGCCGCAATAAGTTCTGTAGGACTTATTGTTTTGGCCATTGTTTTGACGAGTGGCGACCATAATGACGCGCCAACTCTAATGGGAACGAAGGCAGACATTGCCGATTTTTACGCCTTTCAAGCCCCCGATTCTGACAATATGGTATTGGTCTTGAATGTGCAGGGATTGATTCCGGCAGGTTCTCCTACCGAGCAAGCTGCATTTGACGAAAACGTTTTAATGGAGTTTAATATAGATCTTAATAATGATTTGAAAGAAGATGTGCTTATTCAAGCCATCAAAAGGCGGGATAGCATGTATTTTTTCGGCCCGTTCCCAACAAATGAAACTGGATTGGAAAGCACTATTAATATTACGAATATGCACAAAGTAAAAATTTCCACCAAGGATGATGTGTATGTAGCTCAAGAAGACGGAATGAAGTTTTTTGCGGGTCCACGAGACGACCCATTCTTCTTTGATAGAGTTCGGTTTGATGCTTATATGGCAGGAAATGCCAAAAGTGGCTTTACGGATCCTGGAACCGATACCTACGCCGGAACCAATGTACTTTCAATAGTTGTAGAGCTTCCAAAAGCTATGCTCGGAACGCCGGTGGCAAATGTCAATCCTTTTGCGCCGGACACTCCAACCTATAATATGTGGGTAGAAACAAAAAGAAAAATTCAATAATGAGTTATTACGGAATTATGAAAAATATAAAATATTTTAAAATCCTGTCGCTAATCTTTTTATCGGTTCTTTTTGTTCGATGCTATGATGAAGATAAGTTTGGCACTCCAATCTATCAAGAAAGATGTTTTGACGGTATCCAAAATGGAGATGAAACGGGTGTTGATTGTGGAGGAAGTGAGTGTGAGCCTTGTTCAGTGGAATCAGAATTTGCGGGGACATATAGACAGGTGGACCAGATGGGACGTCCAGCGGTAAATTTGTTGTTTAATATGGATGGACTTCGTGATAGCTTAAATGTTACCGTTCCTTATAGAATGCAAGATAAGTTTCAGGAAATCTTTGAAAACAAAATAATGGTTTTGGATACAAGTTATACCACAAACGTATTAGGACTGAATGTTGAGGAAATGGCTAAAATGTTTTCTCAAGATGTATTATGGGTTGCTGAAACCGGTCCTACTAATTACAACAATGGAAGCACTATTTTGACCGGTCGTGCTTTGGGAGAAGATGTAATGGATGCAAATCTATTATGGATTTTTGGAGGTCCAGATGGCAATAAAAACAACGATGATCCTTTGTTGATTCAAGATGGTGTTCCCAGTAATGATGCGCCATTTCTAAATACATTTCCTTATTTGGCGCCACCGTTTTAACGGAAATAGGACATAGGATTTTAAATTTATTTTTTTTTGATCAGGTCTGTTATATAGAATCGATCAGATTGAGCTATAATTTTTAAAAGGGGATCTTTCATAATTCTGAATTCATAATTCTGAATTTCCCTACATTGGATCCATGACATAAATCTGAGACATGGTAGGAGTTTCACTTCCTCCCTCATTCTCCAAAGTTATGCTCAAAGTCCCAGGTTCTGGAAAATCTGTAAAGCTGTAAAATCCATTTTTAACTTTGTTCCCTTCTTCAATCAGACCTATATTGGTTGGGATAAAGGGTTGCATTTTCAAAGACCAGAGCTGATATACCTTGCCATTTGGAGGCGCTGGTAAACCTTTCGTATCAACAAACGCTAATTTTTCTTTCTTATTCAAATAAACCTTCGCGTAAGCTTGGGGAGCAACAGCTTGATTTCCCATTAATGTAAAAGCCTGGAATTCTTTCGACCTCAAGATATTTAGCATTTCGTTATTTTCTGCCAGTTGAGTTTCCGCTTTATTCTTTTCGCTCTTTAATACTACATTTTCCGTATTGATAGTTTGGACAGTTTTTTCCAGTTCGTTTTTCTGCTTTTGCATCCAGAAAATTCCGGCAATACAAAGAATCGCTACCGCCCAACCTAAAATCGCCGTCCAGTTTGGCCCATTTTTTTGATCAACTCTTGAAGTATTGTTTGTCATTTAAATAGATTGTTTGATTGGTTTTATTTCGATTTTAAAAATAGATAAAATTTTAAACCAATTGATCCACTTGGAATATTTCTCCGAGTTTCAGACAAGAAAATTGAATTGATTTGAAATTAAGTGCTAAAGAAATATTAATTTTTGATAGATTTACAGAAACGAAGCAAATTAATTTGACCCCACCTTAATCTTTATCAAAATGAAAAAAATTACGTTATATGCATTTCTAACTTGGATTTGTGTTATTTCTGCTCCTTTAGTCGCACAGAATTTTTCTGGAGCGATTGAAAAACAATTGAATAGTTTGGTTGAAAAAGACCAACTCCTACAACCAGATACCCAATGGCAAATAACTGCAGAAAGTATAAGTCGGGTTAGTGGAATACAACACGTATATTTTAAACAGTTGTTTAATGATCTCGAGATTTATGGGACCGATTCGGGAATTCATATTTCTTCCGATGGCAAAATCATTTCAGAAAACAATAAGTTTATAAAGAACATAGCGGCGAAAGTCTCTGGTAATAACTCACCTTCATTATCGGCAGCCCAAGCAGTGCAAGCGGCTGCATCACGACTTAACTATAGACTTTCCGAACCGCTTCAAGTATTGACTCAAGCTCGGGGGGCTTCCGCGGAAACTCTTCTAAGCCATGGAGGAATTTCCAAAAGGCCTATTCCGGCTAAATTAGTGTACACATTGACAGACAGTAATGAGTTGGTTTTGGCCTGGGATCTTTCAATCGAACCAGTGGTCGAAACAAATTGGTGGAGCGTACGGATCGACGCCACAACAGGCGCAATTGTAAACCGCGCCAACTGGATGTCGAGTTGCAATTTTGAGCACGATCATAGTAATGATATAGTCGAATTGTATTATAATGCCAATTTATACGATATCCCCAATTATAATGAAATTCAAAATACGAGCGTAGCAAATTGTAATGAATGTTACGAGGTTTTTGCTCTTCCCTTGGAAAGCCCTTATTATGGTAGCCGTACTATTTTGACTCAGCCTGCAGATCCCGTTGCATCTCCGTATGGATGGCACGATACCAATGGCGCTGTAGGTGCAGAATATACGGTTACCCGTGGAAACAATGTAAATGCTTATGAAGATGGTGATAATCCAGGTTATCAACCTAATGGTGGAGTGAATTTGGATTTTACCGGGTTTTCCTTCGATCAAAATTATACTAATGCGAACCAATATGAAGATGCTGCTATTACAAATCTATTTTATGTATGTAACGTTTTCCACGATATCATGTATCAATATGGTTTTGACGAGATAAGCGGAAATTTTCAGCATAATAATTATGGTAATGGGGGTTTGGGAAGTGATTCTGTGAAGGCCGAAGCCCAAGATGGATCGGGTACTTGTAATGCAAATTTCGGTACAGGTCCGGATGGCGAAAGCCCTACGATGCAAATGTATATTTGTGGAAATAAAGATGGCGATTTTGACGCCTTGGTTATTATGCACGAATACGGACATGGGGTTTCCGTTAGACTCACTGGAGGTGCTGCCTCAGCTGGATGTCTCCAAAATAATGAGCAAATGGGAGAGGGCTGGAGCGACTTTTTTGGAACTATTCTTACTATGAATTCCAATGATGTGGGCGCAGATCCAAGAGCCGTTGGAACGTATCTTTTTGGCCAAGGAATAAATGGCGGTGGAATTCGGGATTATCCATACAGTACCGATATGTCAGTAAACCCGCAAACCTACGATTTCATTAAAACAGCAGCGATTCCGCACGGTGTGGGTTCGGTTTGGGCACAGATGTTATGGGAAATGACTTGGGGATTGATTGATGAACATGGATATGATGCAAACCCCATGAATTTTACTGGTAATGTTAACGTTGATAAGGGAAATACACAAGCTCTTGCCTTAGTGATTGAAGGATTAAAATTACAGCCGTGCAGTCCTGGTTTCGTGGATGGTCGAGATGCCATTCTCGCTGCTGATCAAGCTATTTATGGTGGTGCAAACCAATGTATAATTTGGGATGCCTTTGCCAAGAGAGGTTTGGGTGCTAGTGCAAGCCAAGGCTCATCCAGTAGTGTCAACGATGGTGTACAGGCATTTGATACACCATCTCAGCTGGCTTCTTTGGATATTCTTGAAGAAGTATGTGCATCTTCAGGCGTTCTTAATGGTTTAACTGGTGGCGCTCCTTTTGGAGGAATCTATAGTGGTCCTGGTGTTACTGATGATGGCAACGGTTCAAGTTTCACCTTTGATCCTGCCATTGCAGGTGTCGGAATCCACACTGTTACATATAGTGTTTCTGCGGGACCTTGTTCCGCCGCCTCTTCAGCCAATGATACTATTGAGGTTTTGGCAATCCCAGATGGTCCTACTACAACGGGAGTAACTGATTTCTGTGCTGGTGAACCCATAACGGTTACAGCCACTCCTGTTGACTCTTCCAATGTGATTAGATGGTATGATGCCCCCACAGGTGGAAATTTCCTTTTTGAGGGAACTTCCTATACTTTCACCCCAACCGGTTCAACAAGTGTATATGCGCTAGAAGTTCCTCCGGGTCCTCTTTCTACTCTGGTAGTCTCGGAAATTGGTATAGGAGGCACGAATAGATTTGAAATACAAAATGTGGGAATTGCTACGGATTATACTGGCTATAGAGTTGCAATAAGCGGGATTCCTTTTTTTGGGATTAACTTCAAGAACTCGATTGTAAAAACCCTTGGCAATATGACTGCCGATTCAGTTGTGGATTATAACGACGCTGGCGGTGCGGGATATTGGGGCAATAATATTTGGTGGGGTAGCGGATTTCCAGGCTGGATTGTAATCATTGACAACGCAGGAAATGTGGTCGATTCTGTTTTCTGGAATTATAGCGCGGCAGAAATAGCAACCTTTAATGTTCAAATTGGAAACTTTAATATTACTGGTTCCGATCTTGATTGGACAGGTATGGGCGCTGGAATAGGCGGAGATTGTGGTTCTAATTCTTACAGAAGGCATGGAGATACTAATTCAGCAGCAGACTGGTCTGCAGGCTGTGAGACTTCTGATTTTGGAATTCCGAATGCAGATATAGATATGGGTCCGGCTGGTTGTATTGCAGACCGTTCCGTTGCGGAAGTTACCATGGATAGTTTACCTCCTGTAATTACTTGCCCTGCAAATATGTCTGTTTCAATAAACACTGGTGAACAATATACCATTCCAGATTTCACACCTTCTACCACAGTAACCGATAACTGTCCAGATTTTGTCGTCACGCAATCTCCTACTGCAGGTACCCTAGTAGGATTGGGCGCAACAACCATTACCATGACGGCGACAGATGCGGCAAATAATTCTTCCATTTGTACTTTTGTTGTTACGGTTGATGATATGATGGGAATCAGTGAGAGTGAATTTTATGCGAATGTTCTTCTTTATCCCAATCCGACTACTGGTATAGTTATTTTGAAAAACAAAACCTCCGCTAAATTGCAAAGTGCGAAGATTTCAGACGTAAATGGAAGGATCATAAAAACAATCGATCTCTCCAACGTAGGTGTGGAAACAACAATTTCATTGGAAAATCTTGCAACAGGAATGTACTTCGTTGAGATAAATACTGCTACAACAAGCATTGTAAAAAATATAGTAAAGCAATAAAACCATAAAGATTGAATTCATAAAAAACCCGCATCAAACAATTTGGTACGGGTTTTTTAAATTTGACATTTTATTCCTTTTTTTTTTTTTTTTTCCCTTTTTCCTTATGAAATTTTGAATGATTCCCTCTCAAATTACAATACACTTCCTAATGGGTCAACAATGCGAACAATAAAGAAATTTCCACTCTCTGATCTCGAAACTTTAAAACCCAAGATTTTAAACTGGGCACAACAATATGAAGAAATAGTATGGCTTGATGGAAATGACTATCCTCTCAAGGAAAAAAACTTTCGTGCTATTTTGGCTGTCGATGCTTTTACAGCCTTAAAGACGGACGGTTTCAATGGCTTTGATAAACTTAAGGAATATCAAAGCACGACTTCAGATTGGCTATTTGGCTATCTTTCCTATGATCTTAAAAATGATGTGGAAAATTTGAAGTCATATAATAGCGATGATCTTGGGTTTCTGGATTTATACTTTTTTCAACCAAAAAAACTTTTTCTGTTTTTTGAAGACGATGTTGAGGTTCAATATTTGAATATGGCAGCCGATGAAATGGAAGCTGATTGGGAGTTGATTCATAATATGGATTTCCATCAGAAGAGAGAGGGACATAAAAAATTAGAAATCCAGAGTCGTACTTCCAAAGAAGGATATATTCAAAAAGTAAATGAGGTTCTCGAACATATAAAACGAGGCGATATTTATGAAGTAAATCTTTGTCAAGAGTTTTATGTGGAAAATTCTACCCTTGACCCCTTGCCGACATTTTTTCATCTAAATGAAATTTCGAAGCCTCCTTTTTCCGCTTTTTTGAAATTGAATGAATTTTTTGCCCTTTCCGCTTCCCCGGAACGATATATTAAAAGAAATGAAACTCGGGTAGTTTCCCAACCTATTAAAGGCACTGCAAAACGATCTAAAAATATTGACGAGGATTTACAATTGGCAAAAAACTTGGTCAACGATCCCAAGGAACGCAGTGAAAATATTATGATTGTTGATTTGGTGCGGAACGATCTCTCCCGAATTGCACAAAAAGGAAGTGTAAAAGTGGAAGAGCTCTGTGGTGTTTATAGCTTTGAACAGGTTCATCAGTTAATTTCGACCATCTCCTGCGAAGTTTCTCCAGATGCTCCCAGTGTTGATATTTTAAGAAATACTTTTCCAATGGGAAGTATGACGGGAGCTCCTAAAATTTCGGCCATGAAAATCATAGAAGAAATTGAGGATTCCAAACGAGGGCTTTATAGTGGGGCTATTGGTTACTTTTCGCCAACTGGCAATTTTGATTTCAATGTAGTTATTCGAAGTATTCTGTATAATTCCGCAAAAAAGTTTATCAGTTTTTCTGTGGGAGGAGCTATCACCATTAATTCCATTCCCGAAAAGGAATATGAGGAATGTCTGCTCAAGGCAAAGGCAATGCGTCAAGTATTAGAAAGGTAATTCTAAGTTAGTATTGTCCGGTTAAAAATTATATGATGTCCGCCGCGGCGGACATTTATTTAAATGTTTAATACTGGCTACCAATATTTTGTCCGCCGCGGCGGACAGTATGCCGTTAGGCATTAAATATGGGTAGGGACATATTAACCCCTTCAGGTCTAAGTCCGCCGCGGCGGACTATATATGATATAGGGCTATTAGGTTAATCATTTCTTTTATCGGATAAAAATGATTCTAAGTTGTTACTTTTTCTCTATTAGTATTTAAACTCATATTTTCTATTTATTAGTGTTTAAGCTTATATTCCTATTTATTAGTATAATAGCTAATAAAGCTATATATTTGAATAAAAATCACCAAGAATGAAATATTCTGTCGTCTCAGGAGATATTGTTTCGTCAACAAGTTTGAACAATGAAGACCGTAAATTTGTAGAACAAAATTTGAAAATCCTTCTTACAGATTTAAAGCAAAAATTCGATGTATATGGACGAATCCTAAAAGGCGATTATCTAGAATGTGTTGTGCCAAATGCTTCCGAAGGACTGCAAGTAGCCTTGTCTATAAAGAGTTTTGTGAAAGCTCTTTCGATTGATACCGGTAGCTACGTAAAAGGTGATAACAGAATTAGGCAATTCAAAATTCACGGAATCAGACTGGCAATTGGTTATGGCGAATTGAGTCGTTTTAACCCCGACGATGGAGTAATAGACGGAGATGCTATTTATTTTTCCGGCCGTGCCATAAGTGGAGAAACCACACATAACAAAGAGCGCATTGTAATAAAAAACACCTTATTTTTTGCATCAGGAAATGAAGTATTAAATAAAAATTTTAAACCAATATTGGCGCTTTTGGATGTTTTGTTAAGTAAGGCAACTGCGAGACAATGTGAAGTACTGTATTTAAAGTTGATGGGCAATCAAGAAGAAGAAATTGCCCAACAGCTAGGTATTGGACAGTCCGCTGTAAATCAACATTCAACAAGCGTGGGCTGGAATGCCATAGAAGAGGCCGTAAACTATTTTAAAATGGTAATCTCAAATGATTCGCTATGAGTGTAGGAGAATTTTTAGTGCTTCAGTTTATTGCCCATTTATGTTTGGATTACTTTTTTCAAACTGATAAACTGGCGAGACAAAAAAATGCCATAGGGTTTAAAAGTCCTTTTTTATACTGGCATGCGCTAACGTGTTTTATTCTATCGTGGCTATTTTCCTTGCAACTAAGTTTCGTTTTGGGAGCGGCCGTTATAGCAATTACCCATTTTTTGATGGATGGTTTTAAACATCATCTAAATAATAGCAAACTTCTTGGCCGCTACGCCTACTTTATCGATCAGGCTCTGCACATCGTAATTTTGATTGTTGTAGTCCTATTGTTCAACAAATGGCACGGAATAAATCCGTCTGTGGAAATTTCGTTAAATCTCAAATATTTACTAATAATAACAGGTTATCTAGTATGCTTAAAACCTGCCAATATTTTTATAAAGGAAGTATTTAAGTCAACTGAAATACAAGTGAGCAGCGATAACGAAATGCCAAATGCAGGAAAAGTCATTGGTGTTTTAGAGCGAATACTGACACTTACCTTTATCATCGTTTATCAATATTCTGCAGTAGGTTTTCTTATTGCGGCTAAATCCATCTTGCGTTATAGAAATGACGAAACCCTAAAAACCGAATACGTGCTTATAGGAACCATGCTCAGTTTTGGAATAGCTGTTATCGCCGGAATTATAATTAACCTGTTTTAAATCACCCTTCAATTGATTCGAAAATTTAAAGAATATATTGCTCAGAATTTTCCCTATTTGTCCGGGAAAAAGTTGCTAATCGCTTGTAGTGGCGGGGTTGATAGTATTGTCTTGGCACATTTGATAAAGTCATTAAACTTCGAAATGGCTCTGGCACATTGCAATTTTTCACTTAGAGGAAAAGAGAGCGATGGCGATGAAATGTTTGTCATCGGACTCGCAAAAAATATGGAGATTCCCATTTTTGCCGAAACTTTCAACACAAAGACCTTCGCCAAGAAAAATAGAATCTCTACCCAAATGGCTGCGCGGATGTTGCGGTATGATTGGTTTGAAGGAATACTTAAAAATTTTAAATACGATTATCTCCTTACGGCCCATCATCTAGATGATGATTTGGAAACTTTCTTCATAAATCTTTCTAGAGGAACGGGAATAAATGGACTTACGGGTATTCCAACGAAAAACGGAAATATTATTAGGCCATTGCTATCTTTTTCACGTGATGAAATAGAGGCCTATGCCGAAAAAAATAAATTGAAATGGCGTGAAGATAGTAGCAATCAAAAACCAGATTATTTGAGAAATAAGCTCCGATTGGAAGTTCTACCTCTTTTCAAGGAAACCAACGATTCGGTTTTAAAGAATTTTAAAAAAACACAAAGAAACCTTCAATCCTCAAAGAATTTAATTGAAGATTATATGGCTTTGATTTATAACTTGGCAGTTTCGGAAGATGTTGACTTTTATAGAATCGACATTCAAAAGCTTAAGGAGCTTCCAAACACTGATGCTTTGCTCTATGAGCTTCTCCACGGCTTTGGTTTCACCGAATGGGACGATGTTTCTTCCCTGCTCAATGCCCAGACAGGAAAGCAACTCTTTTCAAAAACGCATAAACTTCTAAAAAACCGAAATGAATTGCTACTGTCCGTGATTGATTCTGATGCACAGAATGACGAATTCTTTATTTCTGAAGAGGGAATTGATTTCCCAATTAAATTGAAAATTGAATCGGTAGAATCTATCGGAGAAACGAAAAAAAACCTGGTTTATGTAGCTTCTGAAAAAATGAAATTTCCTCTAAAAATCCGAAAATGGAGAGAGGGTGATACTTTTCAGCCATTCGGTTTAAAAGGAAATAAGAAATTGAGCAAGTTCTTTAAGGATGAAAAAATTTCTTTGATTGAAAAAGATAAAATTTGGTTGTTGTTGAGTGATGAAAAAATTGTGTGGGTAATTGGTCATCGTATGGACGACTATTTTAGAGTAAATGAAAATACGAAGAAAATACTGAAGATAACAGAATTGGTTTCCTAATCTGTTTTAGATCAAACTATTATTCTAGTCAAAAAAAGAATCCCAGTCATCAGACCGGGATTCCTTAACAAACCTAACTTAGTAAACTTTATAGTGCATCAAGATTATTTTTCATCCCCACAAAAAATAAGCTTCAATGCATCAATCCACTAATTCTATGGTACAAATATAACATGGTTTATCATTCTAGCTATACGTGTATACACTTATTTTAAGTTGATGAATATCATTTCAGAAGGAAATAATTTGTAGTAATTTTGAATAATGAAGAATATTCAAAAAATTGCTGTGCTCACCAGTGGAGGAGATTCTCCCGGAATGAATGCTGCTATACGGGCTGTAGTTAGGGCCTGCGCTTATAATAATCTTAAATGTGTTGGTGTCTATCGTGGTTTTGCCGGGCTTATTGAAGGCGATTTCAAGGAACTTGATGCTAGGTCGGTAAAAAACCTGATTAACCGAGGTGGTACATTCTTGAAATCTGCGAGGTGCAAGGAATTTATGACAGAGGTCGGTCGCTCGCAAGCACGAGAGAAACTCAAAAATGAAAAGATTGATGCCATGGTGGTCATTGGAGGAGATGGCACCTTTGTGGGTGCTTCCGTTTTTGCCAATGAATTCGATTTTCCAATTGTTGGGATTCCAGCTACCATTGATAACGATATTCATGGAACAGATTATACCATTGGGTACGACACGGCCTTAAACACTGTGGTGGAAGCCATTGATAAAATTCGAGATACGGCAAATTCCCACAACCGTCTGTTCTTAGTAGAAGTAATGGGTCGTGATGCTGGCGATATTGCGTTAAATGCTGGTATTGGCGCTGGAGCCGAGGAAATTCTGATTCCCGAACAAAATATGGGTCGCGAGCGTCTAGTGCAATCCCTTAGCCGAAGCAAGGAATCAGGTAAAACATCCAGTATCGTGGTCGTTTCAGAAAGAGGAGAACTGGGAAGAAATATTTTTGACTTGGCCAATTTCATAGAAACCAATTTAAAGGAATATGAGGTTAGGGTTACTGTCCTTGGTCACATCCAGCGCGGCGGAGCACCCAGTTGTTATGATCGCGTTCTGGCCAGCCGTTTGGGAGTTGGAGCGGTCGATGCTCTTTTGCGTGGTGAATACAGTGTTATGATGGGAATAATACACAATAAAGTGACATCGGTTCCCTTTTCGGAAATAACAATAGAGAATAAGCCTATCGATCAAGAATTAATTCGAGTGGCAGATATAATCTCAATATAATTCGTAATGCATTATGAGAGATATTTCTTGGGGTCGCTTGGCTCCAATAAGAATAGATAAACATTTTAAAATATAATACGATAAAAAATGATAAAAATAGGAATTAATGGCTTTGGCCGAATCGGTCGTTTGGCCTTTAGAATTGTATCACAACGAGATGATATGGAAGTAGTGGCGGTCAATGATCTTCTGGAAGTAGATCATCTTGCATATTTATTGGAATATGATTCCGTTCACGGAAGATATCTCGGTAAAGTGGAGGTGAAAGATGGACATTTGGTAGTGGACGGAAAAAAAATCAGGGTCACTTCCCAAAAGGATCCCGAATTATTAAAATGGGACGAAGTGGATGCCACTATGGTCATTGATTGTACAGGAGTTTTTAAAGAAAAAGATACTGCCTCCGCGCATTTACGGGCAGGAGCCAAAAAAGTTGTGCTATCCGCACCTTCTAAAACAGTCCCAATGTTTGTGCTGGGAGTCAATCATACTGAAATGAAAGCTTCAGATACAATTATTTCGGCATCCTCCTGTACTACCAATTGTCTTGCTCCGATGGCCAAGATCATAAATGACGAATACGGAATTGTAGAAGGTCTTATGACCACGATTCATGCAGTAACGGCTTCTCAATCCACGGTTGATGAGCCATCCAAAAAGAATTATCGCATGGGAAGAAGTGCGATGAACAATATAATCCCAACAACCACTGGCGCCGCGGTTGCCGTTACAAAGGTAATTCCCGAGCTTAAAGGTAAATTGACTGGAATGGCATTCCGAGTTCCCGTCGTAAATGTTTCGGTTGTCGACCTTACCGTTCGAACCGAAAAAGCTACAACTTATGATGAAATAAAAGCACTCTTTAAAAAGGCTTCTGAAAATGAATATAAAGGGTTGGTGAATTATACCGAGGATCCAGTGGTTTCCCAGGATTTTGTTACTGATTCCTATCTGTGTACTTTCGATGCCAGTGCTGGTATAGCATTGAACGATAATTTCTTTAAGTTGGTGGGCTGGTATGACAATGAATACGGTTATTCTGCAAAAATGGTAGAATTGGCTGCATACTTTTCAAAACTATAAATATGACCTTGATAACCGATGGCGGCTCGACCAAATGTGACTGGGTTTTGCTCGATGCTTCTGGTAAAGTAGTTTTTAAAACCACAACACTCGGATTGAATCCTGCCGTAATTCAAAAAGAGGAACTCACTGCCCGGATTAAGGAAAACGACGATTTGCAAAATGTTTTTGTGAAAGTAGATGTCGTAGATTTTTTCGGAGCAGGTTGTGGCACTGCAACACCTAACAAGATTTTGAAGGGAGTCTTGGAAGAATTATTTCCCAATGCCAAAGTCAGTGTCTCCGAAGATCTTGCCGCAGCGGTTTTTTCCGTAACTACAGAACCCGGTATTGTTTGTATCCTAGGTACAGGCAGCAATAGTTGTTTTTTTGACGGCAAAGATATTCATGCCCCAATTCCGTCGTTGGGATATATGATAATGGACGAGGCCAGTGGCAATTACTTCGGAAAACGATTGATCGGTGATTATTATTACAAACGAATGCCCGCTGAAATTGCTTCAAAATTTGAAAAGAAATTCAATTTGGAGGCAGATACCATTAAAATGAATTTATATAAGAAGCCAAATCCCAATGCTTATGTGGCTTCTTTCGCGGAATTTATTTTTGACCAGAAAGCGGATCCTTATTTCCATAAACTCCTGAAAGAAGGTATTTCGAATTTCATTGAATGTAGAATACTTACTTTCGAAAATGCATATCAAATGCCTATTCATTTTATTGGCTCGGTGGCATTTCTTTCCCAGGAAGTAATTGCAGAGTGTTTAAAAGAAAACAATCTTAAGCTTGGCAATGTCATTCAGCGGCCTATTGATGGAATGATAGAATATTATAGGAAGAAGATTTTAGGATGATTTAGGTAGGAATAAAATTAATATTTGTTAGATACAACTCTTATTTAATCACTGTTGTCCGATTAAAATTTAGATCACTCTATTAAAGTATAACCACTAATGGTTTTAAGCTATTTAGCTTAATTATGATTTTCCTTTTTATCTTTTCTAGAAACATATCCAAAATATTAAAATGTAAGATGATTTAAAATCTTTAATTCCTCCTATATATTAATTCACGTTTTTAGTCTTGATTCCCACCACGGCGGGCAGGCTTGGGTTCGTGAAGCGCAGCGGTCTTGTTTCATTTCACGGACAATAATGCTACTTAAGATAATGTTTTTATCTTTTTTGAACTTGGTAAGCGTATAAAAAAATACTATCTTCCTTGTTTCAACCTCCCCTTTTATAATTAAAATATCATTCTATGCTCACAAAAGTCTATGGAAGTGCTGTTTTTGGGGTTGAGGCCACCACGATTACCGTTGAGGTAAATGTGGATAGTGGTATAGGTTACCATTTGGTCGGATTGCCAGACAATGCCATTAGAGAGAGCAATTACAGGATTGCCGCCGCCCTTCAGAACAATGGCTATAAAATTCCCGGCAAAAAGCTCATCCTCAATATGTCACCTGCCGATTTGCGAAAGGAAGGTTCCGCTTACGACCTTACCCTCGCTATGGGAATCCTCGTGGCTACCGAACAGATTGAAGAGAAAAATTCTCTTTCGGAATATATTATTATGGGCGAACTGTCTTTGGACGGAAATCTTCAGCCCATTCGTGGTGCATTGCCCATTGCCATTAAAGCTCGCGAAGAAGGTTTCAAAGGTTTTATCCTCCCAAAACAAAATGCTCGGGAAGCTGCCATAGTTGAAGGAATTGAGGTTTTTGGAATTGAGAATATAAAAGAAGTAATCGACTTCTTCAACGAAAACATTCCCCTCGAAAAAACCGAAGTAGATATTGTCGCTGAGTTTTATGAACAGTTAGAACATCCCGAACACGATTTCGCCGATGTAAAGGGCCAGGAATCCATCAAACGCTGTATGGAAATAGCGGCAGCAGGAGGTCATAATATTATTTTGATCGGTCCGCCAGGTTCTGGAAAAACAATGCTAGCCAAGCGTTTGCCAAGTATTTTGCCGCCAATGACTTTGCACGAAAGTCTGGAAACCACAAAAATCCATAGCGTCGCGGGACGCACAATTGAAAAAGGAGGAGTAATGACCTCGCGTCCGTTCCGAAGCCCGCATCATACAATTTCCGACGTCGCTTTGGTCGGCGGCGGACAATATCCACAGCCTGGAGAGATTTCCTTAGCGCATAACGGTGTTTTGTTTTTGGATGAACTGCCCGAATTCAAACGCGGAGTTTTGGAAGTAATGCGTCAACCTCTGGAAGATCGTGAAGTAACTATTTCCAGAGCAAAATTCACGGTAACTTATCCATCCAGTTTTATGCTTGTCGCAAGTATGAACCCAAGTCCGGGAGGTTATTTCAACGATCCCGATGCGCCTGTAATGTCTTCACCAGCCGAAATGCAAAGGTATTTAAGCAAAATCTCCGGTCCTTTATTGGATAGAATTGATATTCATATTGAAGTAACCCCAGTTCCTTTTGAGAAATTGAGCGAGGAAAGAAGAGGAGAATCAAGTGTCGTGATTAGGGAGAGAGTTGCCCAAGCCAGAAAAATCCAGTCCGAACGCTTTTTGATGTTCGACAACATTCATTACAACGCTCAAATGGGAGTAAAGCAAATCCGTCTTTACTGTAAATTGGACGAAGCTTCGCTCCAACTTCTAAAAACTGCTATGGAACGATTAAATCTTTCGGCCAGGGCTTATGATAGAATTTTGAAAGTCGCACGAACAATTGCCGATTTGGAAGCGTCTGAAAATATTACCGGCAACCACATTTCTGAGGCTATACAATATAGGAGTCTGGATCGTGATGGTTGGTTCGGATAAAAAGGTGACTGACTTATCCGCCGAAGGAGGATGATTTTGCAACGATAGGAGCACAATCGTACCGAAGCAAAACGATGTCGATTTAACTTAGTTTTAAGAATAAAGCCCTTTGGCTCATGTATCTTTAAAACTTTTGTTAAATCAACTTTTCAAATATGTTTACTACTTCATTAAAATCTAGAATTTTGGCTATGGGTGTAATTGCGCTAATCACCGTTTCGTGTAATAATGAAAAAGCCATAATCTCAAACGACAGCGCAAAACTTTCCGTAGATTTTGAAAAATACCAACTCGACAACGGGTTGGAAGTTATTCTTCATCAGGACAAAAGTGATCCTATTGTTTCTCTTGCCATACAATATGGCGTGGGTTCCAATCGGGAGATTACCGGCAGAACCGGCTTTGCACATTTATTCGAACACATGCTTTTCCAGGAATCCGAAAACGTGCCGCAAGATCAATTCTTTAAGATTATCCAAGATGCGGGAGGAACATTGAATGGAGGAACCTGGAAGGATGGAACCGTATATTATGAAGTAGTTCCCAAAAATGCGATGGAGACCGTAATGTGGTTGGAAAGTGATAGAATGGGATTTTTAATCAATACGGTTACCCAATCAGCCTTCGCTAACCAACAAGAAGTTGTTCAAAATGAAAAACGCCAACGCGTGGACAATAATCCTTATGGACACACAAGCTATGTGATCGATAAAAATATTTATCCCAAAGATCATCCCTACAATTGGCAGGTGATTGGTGAATTGGAGGATTTGCAAAACGCCACTGTAGAAGATGTAAAGGAATTTTACGATCGCTTTTATGGCCCAAATAACGCCACTCTAGTCTTGGCTGGCGATTTCGATACCGCTGAAGCAAAGAAAATGATCGAAAAATATTTTGGCGAAATCAAGCGCCGTCAAGAAGTGGAACCCATGAAACCACAACGGGTTACTTTATCGGAAACCAAAAGATTATATCACGAGGACAATTTTGCAACTGCTCCACAACTGACCATGGTTTGGCCTACTTTGGAACAATATACCGATGATGCTTATGCACTCGATGTTTTCGGAGAAATTTTCTCCAAGGGAAAAAAAGCACCATTATACAAAGTATTGGTAAAGGAAAAAGATCTTACTTCCAATACCAGAGCCTATAACAGTTCCAAAGAACTTGCAGGGGATTTTAGGATTTCTATCACCGCTAATAACGGAATAGATTTAGATGCCATAGAGGAAGGAATCAATGAAGCGTTTGCGCGTTTTGAAAAGGACGGAGTTTCAGATAGAGATATTGAGCGCGTAAAAGCTGGTCTTGAAACACAATTCTATAATGGGATAAGCAGTGTACTTGGCAAATCTTTCCAACTGGCAAGCTATAATGTTTTTACCGGAGATCCGGGATTTATTACCCAGGATATCGAGAATATCAAGAAGGTTTCCAAGGAAGATGTGATGCGGGTTTATGAGAAATATATCAAAGGAAAACCTTACGTAATGACCAGTTTTGTTCCTAAAGGACAAATTGAATTGATTGCTGAAAATTCACAAAAAGCAAATGTAGTAGAGGAGGAAATAAAAGAAAATGTTGCTGTTGAAATACAGGAAGATGAAGCCGAAATCGTGAAAACTCCTTCGAATTTTGATCGTTCTACGGCTCCCGTTGTAGGAGATTCTCCAGAGCTTAGCATTCCTGATATTTGGACAAAAACCCTTAAAAATGGAATGATAGTTTCCGGAATTCAACAAGATGAAATTCCTGTGGCAACTTTCAGCTTGGTCATAGAAGGTGGACATTTGTTGGACAATATGCAAAAGAATGGAGTGGCTAATTTGATGAGCGATATTCTTATGGAAGGCACGGCAAACAAAACTCCCGAGGAATTGGAAGAGGAAATCGAACTTTTGGGTGCAAGTATAAATATGTACACCACTCGGGAATCTATCGTTATTCGTGGAAATACCCTAACTCGAAATCTTCAAAAAACAATGGACTTAATGTCCGAAATCCTTTTGGAGCCACGTTGGGATGAGGAGGAGCTTGCTCGTTTAAAAACTAAAACAATAAATCAAATTGAACGTTCGGATGCCAATCCAAATGCGGTTGCAAATCGTGTTTATAATCGAATTTTGTATGGGGACGACCACATTTTCAGCTATCCAACTTCGGGAACGGCTGAGTCGGTTAAGGCTATTACAATGCAGGACTTGAAGGATTTTTACAACAACAATTTCTCACCTTCTGTAAGTAGATTCCAAATTGTTGGTAAAATTAATAAGAACGAAGTACTAAAGGATTTAAAAACTTTGGAAGATGGATGGTCCGCGAAGGAAGTGAACATCCCAGAATATCCTGTTGCAAATACGCGTGACAAAGCTTCTTTGTATTTTGTCGATATCCCTAATGCCAAGCAATCGGTTATCAATATTGGATATGTTTCTATACCAAGAACCGATGCCGATTTCTATCCGTTGGAAGTAATGAATTACAAACTGGGAGGTTCCTTTTCAGGAAATGTGAATCTAATTCTTCGTGAAGAAAAAGGATACACTTATGGCGCTCGTACCAATTTTAGCGGAACCAAACTTCCAGGAACATTTACAGCTTCGTCCAGTGTACGAACAAATACCACAGGTGAATCGGTAGAAATTTTCCGGGATCAAATTACCAAATACAAGGAAGGGATTTCAGAAGAAGACCTTGAATTCACCAAAAATGCACTTATCAAATCGAATGCTAGACGCTTTGAAACCCAAGGTTCGCTCCTCGGAATGCTTCAGCAAATCAACGAATACGATCTTCCTGAAAATTATATCGAGGATGAAGAAAAAATCGTTAGAAATATGACTTTGGAAGAGCACAAAGCCTTGGCAAATAAATATTTGGATGCTTCCAAAATGGCTTATGTTGTGGTTGGCGATGCCGAAACCCAATATCAGCAGTTTAAGAATATGGGCTTTGACGAAGTGAAACTTGTAGATAAAAATGGGGAAGAAGTTAAGCTTGAGGATGTGAAGCTTTAGTCGTTAGTCGGCAGTCTTTAGTTGGTAGATAGTCGGTGGTGAATGGATTTTTTCACAAGCCCAAACTCATCTAAACTCATAACTCATAACTCAAACCCAATATCTGCTTAGATTTAAAAAGAAGGGAACGCCTATGCTTCCCTTCTTTCATTTTTATTAATTGCTACCTTTGTGGTGAATGGTAATTTCGAAATTAAGACAAGTCCACTTCCCTAAAAATCATCCGAATGAAAGTTTTAATAATTGAAGACGATCCCACTTTAAACAAAAATATCGGTGATGCGCTCGCGGCTGAAAATATTCTGTCAGAAAGTGTTTTTGATGGACGGTTGGCAGAACGGATGCTGCGAAAAACTGATTTTGATTGCATTATAATGGATATTAATCTTCCAGGGAAAACAGGCTATGAGTTGTGCAAGGATTTCAGAAAATTCAATACTGAAACTCCCGTGCTGATGCTTACCGCCTTTAGCGAGCTGGAAGATAAAATAAAAGGGTTTGATTGTGGTGCTGATGATTACCTCACAAAACCGTTCTTTATGCGGGAATTGATTTTGAGGATTAATTCCCTTGTAAAACGCAGCAAGAAGGATAATTCCACTTCATACCAAAATAAAACCATAATTGCGGACGATATTGTCATCAATCCTGCTCAAAAGTCGGTATTTAGGCAGGGAAAGGAAATTGCACTCACACCTCGTGAATATCAGATCTTGGTGAAACTCTGTCAGAATAAGGGGGAAGTAATTTCAAAAGGGGATTTGATTGCCGAAATATGGGGTAGTTCTTTTGACACAAACACCAATACCGTTGAAGTCTATATCAATTTTTTAAGAAACAAAGTGGATAAGCCATTTGGCAAAAACAGTATTAAGACCAAGGTCGGGTATGGATATTATCTGGATTCAGAATGAAAATAAGAGATAAAATACTTATCTATTTTTCTAGCACAGTGATAATCGTATCTGCAATTTCACTGTCTCTTATCTACATTCTATTTTCTGAATATCGGGAGGAGGAATTCCAGCAACAGCAGAATGAAAAGATTAAATATACCGTTGGGTTAGTTACGGAGTTCAAACAAATGAGCGAGGAATTGGCATTATTACTCGATGCTCAGGACATTCATGATTTTTACGATGAAAAACTGCTGATTTTTAACGGTAAAAAGGAATTGATTTTTTCCAGTTTGGATTCCCTGCCCATTTATCAAACTGATAAGATTCTCAATGGACTCTCTCCTTCTCGGCGGTGGATTGAAACAAAAGAAGGAGATTATGACCTCATTGGTGTTTATATTGAAAGCAAAGGAAAAACCTATTATGGAGTAAGTAAGGCGATGGATGCTTTTGGTTATTCTAAAATGTATTTCCTTCGGAATGTGCTCATCGCAATTTTTGCCGCCATTTCAATCATCGTGACCTTGGTAGCGCTATATCTTTCCAATATAATTTCAAAACCAATTACCCGTCTTGCAGAAAATTTGAATAAATACGATCTGGTAAGTGAAAATACCACCTTATTAAAACCCGATACCTCTTCTTTCGAACTACAACATCTTACCGAAAGATTTAATGAGCTTTTACAAAGAACAAATGAAGCTTTTGCCTTTCAAAAAAATGCCATTCATCATATTTCCCACGAGCTTAAAACTCCAGTTGCCGTATTGGTTTCCGAACTTGAAAAAACGGAAGCGTACACAGATATGGACAAACTGAAACCAGTCTTGGATAGTCTTGTGATTAAAGCAAAATCGTTAGGTGAAATAATTAATGTATTTCTAGAAATTTCGAAGATAGAATCAGGTCAGCAAATCCAAAAATCTGAAGTGCGGATAGATGAAGTGCTCTTTGATATCATTGAGGAACTAAAAGTAATTTATCCAGATTTCTATTTTGAATTGAACTATTTTCCAAGTGAATTCGATGAAAGCCGACTTATAATCAAGATGAACAAAATGCTCGTAAAACAGGCCTTTCAGAATTTACTGATAAATTGCATCAGTTACGGAAGCGAACAAAAGGCACAGATAAAAATAGATTGTTCGTCACTGGATAAGTTGACAATCGCAATTTCCAACATTGGAAAGACAGTTGTTTCCGAAGAAGAAAAACACCTGTTCCAACATTCTTTCCGGGGGAAAAACAGCGAAGGAAAAATCGGCTTTGGTCTTGGTTTGGTATTGGCAAAAAGAATAATGGATTTCCATGCTGCCACTATCACGTATTCCAATCCCACCAAAGATTTGAACGTTTTCGAGGTGGAATTTCCTGTTTAAGGAAACAAATTGATTTTGGTTAGTCACCCTCTAGTTTCGTGGGATAATTAAACTTGCCTTAAAACCGAAGGGAACTTGGTTTTATAGCTTAAATTTAAAACCATATACTTATTTTCTGAATTTGCCAATACCAATCAAATATGCGGGCCTATAATTTTTTTATAATTGTTTTACTCTGCGTTTTTATCTTTCTGGTTGATGCGGCTGCTTATTATTGGCTACTATCGATCCTGAAATTAATTCCCTACCCATTTTTTACAACGCTGATAAAAATCCTGTTTTGGGTTTTTACGGTTGGTCTTATCGTCGCCATTTTAACCTTAAAACTGAGTCTCAGTTATCTTGATCCCACCCGTAAACAAAGGCTTATTTCGTCGATGTATGGACTTACGGTGTCTTCCTTTATTCCCAAGATTATTTTTGTCATCGTCATCAGTATTCTTTACTATTCTAACCACGTTCTCTCGGAAAGCGATTCGTTGATTTGGATTCCCATAGCAGGATTGGTAGCAGGGTTTTTGCCGTTTTTTGTCATTGTTTACGCCACATTAAAAGGATTGTATCGCTTTAAGATTTATAAAATCAACCTTAAAAATGAAGTTTTAAATGGTGTTCGGATCGTTCAGATTTCCGATCTACATTTAGGAAGTTTTCGCTCTCAGTACAAGGTCTTTGATCGCGCCATTAAAATGATAAATGACTTGGAACCCGATTTCATTTTTTTTACTGGCGACTTGGTCAATAATTATGCCTGGGAACTAAAAGGATGGAAAGAAAGTTTTAAAAAGCTTAAAGCCAAGCGAGGAAAGTTTTCCATTTTGGGAAATCACGATTATGGAGATTACAGCACCTGGAGAAGCGAGGAGGAGAAGCAGGAAAACTTTGAGTCCATTAAAGATTTTCACGGCGAAATAGGGTTTAGATTACTTTTAAACGAAGCTGAGATCGTCAAAGTCAATTCAAGAGAAGTGGCCATAATTGGAGTGGAGAATTGGGGGAAGCCACCCTTTAAACAATACGGTGATTTATCAATTGCATTAGAAAATGTCTTAGATATTCCCACAAAAATTCTTTTAAGTCACGATCCAAGTCATTGGAAGGAAGAAGTGCTTAACCATCCCGATATTTTCCTCACTCTTTCCGGACATACGCACGGCATGCAGGCTGGAGTTTCATTAGCTGGAAAACAATGGAGTCCCATAAAATATAAATACAAGGAATGGGCTGGACTGTACCAGGTAAAAAATCAATTTCTATACGTAAATCGCGGGCTGGGTTGGATGGGGTTTCCAGGGAGATTGGGTATGCGGCCTGAGATAACTTGTATTGATTTTGAATAAAAACAAAAAATTAAATTATAGTGACTAGATTTTTTTTCTTTTCCTAAAATAGCCCCATAACAATTAAACTTCTAAATCTTCAAAAAGTTGTTTAATTAGATTACTTTATTTAATTTTGATTATAAAAATAAATTCTTGCCAACCATTCAAGTCATAAAAGGCGTAAAAATTGAAATATTTTCAGGAGATCATCCACCGCCGCATGTTCACGCATCCTATAGTGGCGAGGAAGTGTTGATAACAATAATGGATAATGAAATATATGCGGGAAAAATGAATAACAAAAAGCGGGCAGTAGCTCAAGAGTATGTGTCCACAAATAAAGATAGATTGCTGACAATATTCAATGAATTAAATTCCCATCTAAAATGAGACAAGTCAATAGAATATTAAAAATCACGAAAATTGATTTTCCCACAATTAGCTTTATAACCAATTCAGGGGATCATAGAATCTTAGATTTAAAACATCATTTTAAAAAATTGGGAATAAAAAAAGATGATTTTGGATATAAGGTAATATCGGATGAACGCATATTTGATGATGTAACCCTATTGAATAATGCCTTAACCTGGGAAAATATCATTAAAAAAATTCAGTTGCCAAATGGAGAGATTTTTGAGGCTTTTTTTCAATTGGATCCACTTCTGTCAATCGAGAATTCGATTGATGATTCCATTAGCGGTAAATTAAATTTGGGAGAACAATTAAAAGACCTAAGGAAAAGTCAAAACCTCAGTCAAGAAGAATTAGGAGAAAGAATTGGTTCCAACAAACAATATATTTCCAAGCTAGAAAACAATAAAACAGATCCCGAATTTAAAACTTTGAGAAAAATATATGAGGTTGGTTTAAACAAAAGTGTTTTTATTGCACATTATGACCAAAATAATGTTCTAGACAGTATATCAAATTCCCTTTTTAAAAATAGGTTCTTGGTGTGGGCTGAAACAAGGAAGGAGGATTTGGAATTAATAGAGGGAATCGATCAGAATATTAGGATTCTTTTTTCGGAAAGGAACATCAAATCGATCACGGATTTAGTGAATCTTACCTTGGCCGAATTGACTGACATAATCTGGAATAAAGACAAAGGTTTTGAATTGGATTATCCCGATTCTTGGATTACACAAGCAAAATTCATTTATTTTTCGGATTGGTTCAATGTAATAATGCTACAGAGAAATTTATTAGCTCATAATTCGGAATCGAAATTTTCCAAGATTGAGTATTTAGCGAAAAAGGAACTAAAAGATAGTATTTTCATCTTCGATTAAAGAATGATAAAACCCTCAATGGCTTTATTCCTCGGACTTATCATTCAAATGAATATGAATTAAAAAATTATCCGATTTATGAGCTTTTTTCGTGGGGAAAAGGCTTTTGCTCTTTTGCATCAATTCAAAAAATCGCCATACTCTTTCCGATTTAGAGAGTTTTAAAAAAGCTTCTTCCTGCTCGCGGTTACTTTCTTCTTTGGTTTGGAACTTAATGTGCATGGTTCTTCTTTGAGATTTAATCAAATATACTGAAATTAATTAGGAAGATAATCTTTGGATCCAGAGTTCTAAGTTCATTTTAAGGGGAACCTGAATCTATTTGTCCTACTTGCCCAACTTCTATTAAGCAAAAATTAATTCACTTTAAGGTGTTTTTAAGGTTGTTGCCCTCACTTTTGCCGCTCACGATATTAAAGCGATTATGGGCATTTTAAAATGCGTTTCATTTATTTTCCTTATTCTATTTTTTCCTTTTGCGGTTTCAGCACAAGACACCTTGCATTTAAGCAGACAACAAGCAGAAACGATTTTTCTAAAAGAAAATTTGCAGTTGCTGGCAGAAAAATTACAGATAGACCAAGCCGAGGCAATGGTACTTCAGGCCAAGCTCTGGCCAAATCCTACTTTGGAGATTGACGAAGTGAATCTTTGGTCCACAAAAGGACAACGCGAAATGATGAGCGAGGAGTTGCCCTGGTCAAAAGAAAATGCTTTTGGAAAAAACCAACAATTCTCTATTTCCATGGAGCAACTGATCCAGACAGCCGGAAAACGAAAGAAATTGATCGCCCTGGAAGAAGTTTCTGTAGAAAAATCCAAACAATATTTTGAAGATCTATTGCGAAACCTTAAACTCGAGTTCCGCAATCTTCTTACCGAGCTGCAATATCTTCAGCTGAAAAGTGACGTTTATGAAAATCAAGTTCATTCCGTTAAAAAACTCACCCAATCCTATCGCAGACAAATGGAGGAGGGACATATTGCCAAAGGAGAATATATCCGCCTAAAGGCTTTGGAACTCGAAATTCTCCAAGCCGTGAAAGAGCTGAAAAAGGAAAAAAATGAAGCTCAAAAGGAATTGAAACTGTTGATGCATCTACCATCCACAACTAATTTGCAGATCGCTTCGGGAGGGTATCCAAAGATTGTAACTCTTATCGAAACTTTGGGAGTTGAAAATCTTTTGGAGACTGCGATGAAATCAAGACCCGATTATAAGCTTGCCAGTCTGGATGAAAATTATTTTCAAAATCTCTATAAATACGAAAGGGCTCAAGCTATTCCCGATCTCAACCTAAAAGTTGGGTATGATAGGGGTGGGGGAGTTTACTACGACTTCGTCGGGTTTGGGCTGAGCATTGATCTACCGTTTTTTGATCGAAACCAAGGAAATATAAAAAGCGCGAAAATCGGGATTGACCATTCCAGAATACTTCTGGATCAAATGAAATCGGATCTGGAAAATGAAATTGTTTTGGCCTATCAAAACTTCAATAACGCAGTTGAATTTCTCAATGAAATAGAACCGCATTACGAAGAGACCTTGGATAGTCTGCTAGAAAGTTATACCAGAAATTTTACTGCGCGAAATTTAAGTCTATTGGAATATCTCGACTTTTTTGAAGCCTATTTGGAGAACAAGAAAATAATCCTTGAAGCTGGTAAAGAAGTAAACGAAAGAGCCGAGGAATTGAATTTCGCCATTGGAACCGACCTGATAAATTAAATAGAAGAACATTAAAAATGAAGATTACAAAACACATAATTTGGGCCATTCTGGCAGTTGTATTGTTTTATGGCTGTAAGGAAAAGTCTCCGCCGGTAGTTTCAGAAAAGCAAGGATATTGTTTGGACGAAAGGTTTAAGGAAAGACTTGAATTTACCGTCGCCAAAATGCAACCCGTAACGGAAGGAATCCATCTTACAGGTATCGTTGAAACCAATCCGGACAAAGTAATCCATTTTATCAGCTTGGTAAGTGGAATTATTTCCAAGACTTATTTTTCATTGGGAGATGAGGTGCGAAAGGGTCAGGTATTGGCAGATCTCAGAAGTACGGAACTCAGCAGCCTTCAATCGGAATATAAAAATATAGACACCCAAATCAAGATGGCCGAAAATAGACTGAGATCCGTTCAATCCATGTATGAGGACGGAATTGCTTCGGAAAGGGATTTGCTGGAAGCCCAAAGTGAGTTGAATATCCAAAAGGCAGAAAAGCAAAAAGTCACTTCCAATTTAAATATTTATAGCGCCAGTGCCGAAAGAGGGGTTTTTCAGATCAAGGCCCCTACTTCGGGAATTATCACTTCCAAATCCATCGCATCGGGAACCCAGATTTCGGCTGAAGGCGATCCATTGTTTACAATTTCTGATTTAAGCGAAGTATGGGTAATGGTAGATATCTACGCCACCAATGTGCAACATATTGAAACAGGGATGGACGTGGATATTTCCATTCTTTCCTATCCCGATATCACCTTCAAAGGGAAAATAGGAGCTATTTCCCAAGTTTTGGACAGCGAAGCAAGAGTGGTTAAGGCACGAGTCGTTTTAGAAAATGAAAATTTGCAGTTAAAGCCCGGGATGATGGTTGACGTGGTTGCCTTAAAGGATAAAAAAATGGAAGCCATCGGTATTCCAACCAAATCGATGGTCTTTGATGACAATAAAAACTTCGTAGTGGTCTATAAGGACGATTGCAATCTTGAAATCCGACAGATCAAAATTCTTTCTTCAAACAATGGCACCACGTTTATCGAAAGCGGTGTTTCTGAAAATGACCAGGTAGTTTCCAAGAACCAATTGTTGGTTTATGAACAATTAAAGAATTAATTGAAATGCAGAAGTTTGTACAAGGAATTGTTGGCTTTTCCTTAAAAAATCCCCTGATTGTATTCTTTCTTACATTTCTCCTGTTGGTAGCAGGGGTTGTGAGCTACTTTCACACACCCATTGAAGCTTTCCCAGACGTAACCAACACACGGGCAAGAATTATTACACAATGGCCCGGAAGAAGCGCGGAGGAAGTGGAAAAGTTTGTAACCCTTCCGCTGATGAAGGAAATGAATACCATTCCGAAGAAATCGGAAGTACGTTCCATTTCCCTTTTCGGACTGTCTGTGGTTACGGTGATTTTTGGCGATGATGTTGAGGATTTTTATGCCCAGCAATATGCATCCAACCGTCTTCAGGGCGTCGATCTTCCCGATGGGGCTGAGGCTGAAATTGAACCGCCTTCGGGTGCCACTGGTGAAATATTTAGATATATAATAAAGAGTAGCCGGCCCATTAAAGAATTGACTGCCCTTCAGGATTGGGTAATCGAGCGCGAATTGGTTTCCGTGTCTGGGGTTGCCGATGTGGTGAGCTTTGGAGGGGAGGAAAAAATCTATGAAATCCAGATCAATCCAACGGAATTGGCAAATTATGATCTTTCTCCTTTGGAAGTTTTTGAAGCGGTCTCCAAGAGTAATATCAACGTTGGTGGTGATGTTATCGAAAGAGGAAGTCAGGCCTATGTAGTGAGAGGAGTTGGCTTATTGGAAAGTGTCGACGACATAGAAAATATTCTTATTGAAGTACGTGGCAACACTCCCATTTTAGTAAAACATGTAGCCGAAGTTGTCATCTCTGCAAAACCACGTCTTGGACAAGTTGGACTTCAAAATGACGAAGATGTAGTTCAGGGAATTGTCGTGATGCTTCGTGGCGAAAACCCTGGGGATGCCATTACTAGGTTAAAGGAAAAAATTGAAGATTTAAATGAGCGAATCCTTCCGGACGACGTAAGGATAGAACCCTTTATCGACCGTACGGAATTGGTAGGGGCCACCGTCAGCACCGTTACCACAAATCTGATTGAGGGAATAATTCTCGTTTCCGTAATCGTTTTTATCTTCTTGTTTAACTGGCGAACCACAGTAATTGTGGCCTCAGTAATTCCTCTTTCGTTTCTCTTTGCCCTTGTGATGCTCAGGATTCAAGGATTGCCGGCAAACCTCATTTCCATGGGCGCCATTGATTTTGGACTGTTGCTTGAAGGAACCTTGGTAATAGTGGAAACAGTCTTTGTTGCCATGGAACGCAAGGCCAAACAGGTTGGGATGGAAAAATTCAACCGTATGAGCAAAACCGGATTGATAAAAAGGAGTGCCGGCAGTGTAGCCACTTATATCGTTTTTGCCCAGATTATTCTTATAGTGGCATTATTTCCCATCTTTTCATTCCAAAAAGTAGAAGGAAAAATGTTCTCGCCATTAGCGTTCACGCTTGGATACGCTTTATTGGGATCCCTTATTCTTAGTATCACCTTCGTACCTGCTCTTTGTAAGGTAATGTTGCGAAAGAACATTGTGGAAAGAGGGAATATTATCAGTCGCTTTTTCAATGAAAATCTTTATAAGCTTTTCCGCTGGAGCACCAGATGGAAGCGGGCGACACTCATGGGTTTTGCTGTGATTTTAAGTGTGTGTTCGGTAAGTTTTATGTTTTATGGTTCGGAATTTATACCAAATTTAAATGAAGGTGCGCTCTACGTGAGGGCCACTTTACCAAATAGTGTGAATATTGGTGAATCCACCCGTTTGGCCAAAGAGATGAAAGACCAATTGCGAGAATTTGACGAGGTGAAATTCGTCCTAAACCAAGTGGGGCGACCGAATGATGGGACGGATCCAACTGGGTTTTTTAATATCGAATTCCATATTGAACTCCATCCTGAAAAAGAGTGGAAACGAAAGATTAAAAAAGAGGATTTGGTTGAAGAAATGAGGCAAATGCTTCAGACATATCCGGGTGTTGTATTTGGCTTTAGCCAACCCATACAGGATAATGTGGAGGAATATGTGGCCGGAGTAAAAAGTTCGCTGGTCGTAAAAATATTTGGTGAAGACCTCTTCGAACTTGAAGACTATGCAGACCAGGTAGCCGATGCCATTGCGGATGTTGAAGGAATTGAGGACCTGAATGTTTACAGAAATATTGGATTGCCCGAACTTCGAATCCAATTGCACGACAATAAAATGGCCCGATACGGTGTGGACATTGCCAATGCCCAAGCCGTGGTGGAAATGGCCATAGGAGGAAGGGCGGCAACTACTTTTTATGAAGGGGAGCGAATGTTCGACGTGCGTATCCGTTTTGAAAAACAACATAGGGATACGGATGAAAAAATTGGAGATATTCTGATTCCTACTGGAAGTGGGCAAAAAGTACCTCTAAAGGAAATCGCAACCATTAGCTACATTACCGGCCCTACCTTTATTTACCGTGAAGGCGGCGGAAGATATATTGCCGTAGGATTTAGTATCGAAGGTCGGGATTTGGGAAGTACCATTGCCGAAGCCAAGAAAAAAGTTGCTGAGAACGTCAATATTCCGTCAAAGCACAAGGTTGTTTGGGCGGGCGAATTTGAGAGCAAGGAACGCGCGAGTAAACAATTGGCAATGATTGTACCGGCCGTATTGCTATTGATATTGTTCCTGTTGTATTTTAACTTCGGAACTATTAAAGATACATTGATTGCGGCGAGCACTATTCCGTACGCCTTTATCGGTGGATTTATTTCCCTTTGGGTAACCCAGACCATTTTCGGAATCTCTGCGGGAATTGGGTTTATTATCCTTTTCGGGGTGAACACCATTAACAGTATCATTCTAATTGCGGTAATGAAAGAGAATATGCGAAAGATGAAGTTGCGGGATGCCATATCTCAAGGGGTTAAGAGCAGGATACGGCCTATCGTTATGATTGCCTTGATGGGATCAATGGGATTACTTCCAGCGGCGCTTTCCACTGGAATGGGATCTGAAATCCAAAAGCCTTTGGCCATTATGATCGTGGGAGGATTGTTGATTTGTATGATATTGTCCTTAACCATTCTGCCACAGGTATTTTATTGGGCCTATCGTAATTCCGAAAAACGAAAGTGATTGAGATTTTTAACCGAAATTCATTTAATTGATATCTCGAATAAGAAACCTTAAGTTAAAAAAAGAAAAAGCATCCTCAAACCAAATGGTCAAAGGATGCTTTTCGGTAAAAATCAAAAACTTATTTGTTTACTGCGAGCTGACAATCTGTGTAGTTGAATATTGCTCCATTAATTTGGGCAAGCCCTTCTTCACGACTTGAGTTAGGGTTTAATTTGATTTGGGTATTGTCAGGTAAATAATATACCACCAACCCTTCTTCCATACTAGCTAGTTTAATAATCTTACCATCTTGCTTGATCAGGTTCCAAGACCTTTCAGTTGGTTTGTACACGAGATCGAATTTTTTTCCTTGATCCACGCCGTCAAGAACTTCTACCTTCATTCTGTTTTTGGTAGCAGTCATTTGGTAGGCCACGCCGTCTTTCTGAATAATCTGGGTCTCAGAATCGCCTTCCTGCATTGCAATGGGATTAGATCCCGACCAAAATTCAATTACATTAAATATTAACGTATCTCCTATAAAGAACAATCCATAAACAGGGATAATATTAAGACCCCAGAAAATGAGGTTGTCAAGAAATTTATTACTTGTTACGCCATCATTCCAATCTCTAAGATTGTTAAAGGCACTATAAGAGCCTAAACAACTGGTACATAAGATTGATGATGCTAATCCGAGTGCAATAATACTTTTTTTCATAATAGAGTTTTTTAGAATTAATTAATGGAATCATTATTTAAAGTTAAAAAAAAATGGTTTTAAAATGTATTTTGCATTTGTAAACTTTGGAATGATATTTCATATTTTAACATTTTGATAAGTAATTTAAGACTGCGAGGATTCATTTTTTACTTCTTTGACTATAAATAATTATTTAAGATTGACATCCGTTAATTAACCCTATTTGAAAATTTGAGTTTAATCACTCCATGAACAGCTTTTCTTAAAAGGTTATATTTGAAGTGGAGAAATTGATTTAACTTTCTAATCGCATTGTAAAAATGAGTAAAAGAAGTAACAGTGGATTTGATTTCAGGAGTCTAAAATACGTTCCGAAACATTTAACCACTTTATTCTTTTTCGCACTACTTGGAGTTGTTTTCCTTCTTTTTTATGGCAGGAAGTCCCAATCTTTTAAATCGGATTTTCTTCTGGGGATTATGCCGGAATTTTACCAGCATATCTCAAATTTCTGCATAAGCTACTTACTATTTGCCGGAATCGGATATTTCTGGTTGATGATGGGAATAAAATTTAGAAATATCATTTTCTTCGGAATTGTCCTTTTAGTGGCAAACCTGATTTATGAATTATTTATTCCAATTCTCAACACACTCGATATTGTAGATGCCTATTTCGGTTTCGCCGGAACGACATTGGGTTTTTTGTTTTTGCTTTTTGTGCACAAATTTGGATTGAAGAGAAATCCAATGGGGAGTTAATTTGTATTTGTTGAAGGAGTGAGTTCATTTTCAGTGTTTAAACTTCACCGTGTCTGGAGGAAAATTTTTGGGGAATTGGCAATGGTTTAGATTAGTCTTTTATTCATAAAGGCTCTTCCTGAACCTGTTTTCAAATATTTTTCGAAAAAATATGCTTTGTATTTATCTGAAAAGATAATTTTCGTTACAAGAGTGACTGGAAGTCGATATTTTGTTGAGATTACTAGACCTTTTGAATGCTTGTTTAACCTATTCTCAAAATTTTCCGTGCAGCCCAAATAATGACTACCGTCGGAACACTTTAAAATATAAACAGTCCGCTCGATCAAAATATAAAAATTTAAAGGGACTGCGTCCGCCCTAACTCACCATAAATACAACTAAGAGTTTTGCGAAAAGCTAAGAATAAAAAGCTCGCCGTCGCTCCGTAGAAAAAACGGAGTTTGTGCAATGTTTGTGTTTAAGTGTGGGTTGAAGGTGGACTGCGTCCACCGTAGCTCGCCAGAAGAATACCTAGGCTTTAATTGAAGAGCTAAAAATAAAAAGCTCGCCGTCGCTCCGTAGAAAAAACGGAGCTATTGAAATGTTTGTTTTTAAGGTTGTTTTGAAGGTGGACTGCGTCCACCGTAGCTCGCCAAAATCCTAACTAAGATTTAATAAAAAAGCTAAGAATAAAAAGCTCGCCGTCGCTCCGTAGAAAAAACGGAGCTATGGCGAGCGAAGGTGGAGCCGGAGGGATTCGAACCCTCGTCCAAACAAGCAATTATAATGCTTTCTACATGCTTAGTTTTCATTTGGGTTTTCGTGAGATTGCCGGTCGAAAACTACCAACGCACTCCTTATCTTCATTTGAGCTTCACGATGCCATCAAAGCACTAGCATCGCTAGGTTTACTTTTACGAAGCCACTATATCAACCGCCGCAAACCAAGGCCGTTGAGTGACTTCCTGCTTTCCCGATCTTATCGGGACGAGGCATACCGTACTATAATTCGGGTTATGCAGCTAGGGCGTAGTTATTCTCGCCGTTTAAAAAGTGTGAAATATGATATTTACGAGCTATATCCCAGCGCTCGGCATGCTTACAATACAATTAGACCCGCTGTCAAAACCAGTCGGCCCCTCTTAAAGTTAAGAGTTATGAGTGCAGAGTTATGAGTTAACATTTATCCACCCTGATCTCAACTCGCAAAGATACATGAAAAACCCTATCTTTGCGCTCCGCACAATAATTCAAAAAGTATACCATATGTCAATAACCTTTGCCCTCATCAGAGAAAGAAAGAATCCGCCAGATCGTCGCGTAGTTTTCTCTCCTAAAAAATGCCAAGAAGTCATTAAACAATTCCCGGATGCTAGGATAATTGTAGAAGCTTCAGATATCCGCATTTTTTCTGATGATGCATATAGAGAGGCTGGTTTTGAAGTGTTGGAAGATATTTCGGAAGCCGATGTAATGTTGGGAGTAAAGGAAGTTCCTGTGGATGCTTTAATCCCGAATAAAAAATATTTCTTCTTTAGTCATACCATTAAAAAACAACCTTATAACCGCCGACTTTTACAGGCAATTCTCGAAAAAAATATCGAATTATTCGATCACGAAACCATTGTCAATAAACGGAAGAGCAGATTGATCGGATTTGGATATTATGCCGGGTTAGTGGGAGCCTACAATGGTTTCCGCGCCTTGGGTCTTCGTGATAACCTTTTTGAATTGCCAAAAGTTGAAAACCTTGCCGACCTTACAGCGGTAAAGGCTGAATTGGACAAAATCTCAATTCCGCCAATGAAAATCGTGCTTTCAGGTTCAGGGAAAGTAACGAAAGGGGCCAAAGAGATTTTGGATCATTTAAAAATAAAGAAAGTCTCCACTTCCGAATATCTTTCAAAAGATAATTTCCGTGAAGCTGTTTACTGTGTTATCCGTGTTGCGGATTACAATAAAAAGAAGGATGGTGGAGAATTTGATAGACAAGAATTCTTCAAGGATCCCTCTGATTATGAAGGCGATTTTATGAAGTTTGCCATAACAAGTGATATGTTTATCGCCGGTCACTTTTATGCGGATGGAGCTCCCTATTTCTTCACTAAAGAAGATGCCAAGCGTTCTGGTTTTCGTATTAATCTAATTGCGGATATTTCTTGTGATGTTGATGGCCCAATTGCCAGTACTTTAAGAGCTTCTACAATTGCTCAGCCCTTTTACGGATATGATCCCAAAACCGAAAGTGAAACGGATTTTGATGCCGAAAATGCTATAACCGTAATGGCAGTAGATAACTTGCCTTGTGAATTGCCCCGAGATGCCAGTGTGGGTTTTGGAGATATGTTTCTAGAACACGTAATCCCAGCTTTCTTCAATGGGGATAAAGACCATACTTTAAGACGGGCGCAAATTACCACCGCAGATGGAGAAATGACATCTAAATTCACTTATCTCCAAGGATATGTAACCGAACCTTTAAGTGAATCTGCTACTCACTGAAATTCTGAATTAGACGAATTCACAGCGTCTAAAATTAAACAAGTGGAAAGGCAAATTCGAAATCGCGGATCTTCGCAGGTTAATTGAGTGAAAAAAAACCACTATAGGTTTGTAAGCCCATAATGGTTTTGAGATTTCAAAAATTCCTAAAGATTACTCTTTGTCCTTTTGCTTAATCTTGGTGTTTCCGTCGTCGTCAGTCTTGATCTTGACCTTTTCGTCTTCGGTTTCCATTTTGATCTTGTCGTCTTTCACCTTAATATCGGCACCCTTGTCTTGCATGTCCTCAACAAGTTCTTCCGTTTTGGTTTTATTATCTCTACAGGACGAAAGTGAAATCGTCAAACATCCCGCAAATAAGGCAATCATTGTTAGCTTTCTCATTTTGTTTTTGTTTAGTGGTTAGAATTTAATTTAGATTTAATATTATCTTGAATTGGAATCGTATCTTCTTTACGAATCTTGTCCTTTTCAGTATCAGATGAATCTTTATTTACCATCTCCGTGACGTCATCTTCAGCCTTTTGCATCAAGTCATCTATATCTTCAACTACGTCCTGGGTTGCTTCCTTACGGGAAGGTTCTCGACATGATATAAATACGATACTGGTTAAAAAGATGATTAAGGTTAATGATAAATATTTCATACCTAATACCGAATGGGATAAATTACTCTAATCGATTTCGTCAATTTTCTCGTCAATTTTGTCATTTACTTTTTTGTCAACCTTTTTGGCCGCTCTTTCAAAGACACCTTCACTCGGTGGTGGGGTTTTGTCAGTAGTTTCAACATGAACTTCACGTATTACTTCCTTCGTTTCAGTTTTCTTCTCTCGGCAAGAACCCAAAAACAGGGTCGCTATGGATACAAAAATCAGCAATTTTTTCATTTCTATCATTTTAATGGTTGCAACAAACCTAAACGTTTTAAAATTGAAAATTGATAATAATATATTAAAGAATGTAAAAGTTACATTAAATTTAAGGTCATTTTAATAAGCTGTTGGTTTATTAACGGTTTTATTAGGTTAAGAGAGGGTATAAAAGAAGTTTAGCTATGGGAAATTGGAAGCGACGTATTCTACAACCTTTTTTGTCGCACCTGTGTTATTATTGACGAAGTGCCCCGCAATCATTCCTGTTTTTTTACGGAAATTGGAATCCTCTACTAATTTGTTCAAAATCTCTTTTACTTCCTTTGAATTTGAAACAATAAATAAACCAGCTAATGATTGGAGTTTATATGCCTCTGGGAATCCTTCAAAATTATTCCCAATAATTATGGGTACGCCAAAAGTAGCAGGTTCCAAAATATTATGAAGGCCAGTGTTGCCCATTGCCCCTCCCACATAAGCGATGTCCGCGTAGCTGTACAGTTTGGTCAAAAGTCCGATGCAATCTATTATCAAGACCTTATATTCAGAAATATTCACCTGGTTCTTCTGGGAGTGCAATATTGTTTTTTTTGTAATCTTTTTACTAAACTCCTCAATTCTTGATCTTTCTATTTTATGGGGAGCAATGATAAATTTTACGTTCTTGGGAGCAGTATTGATGTAATCCAAAAGCACGGATTCATCTTCGGGCCAAGTGCTTCCACAGACAATACATACTGAATTCTCTTTGAACTCTTCGGCGAATTTCAATGAGTTGTCCATTTCAATTTGATGTGAAACTCTATCAAAACGCGTATCGCCACTTAAAGTTATATTCTTGAATCCGATTTTTCTTAGTAAGATCTCCGATTCTTCATCTTGTACAAAAAAATGATGAAATGCTGTAAGCGCTTTTCTCATAAAGCCTCCGTAGCTCCTAAAGAACAATTGATTCTTTCTAAATATTCCGGAAACCAGAAGAGTGGGAATATCTTTCTTCCGAAGTTCAAAAAGATAATTGGGCCAAAATTCATATTTCACAAAAAATACAAGTGAAGGATTCGTAATGGCTACGAACTTTTTCGCATTGGAAGGAGTGTCCATCGGTAAATAAACAACTGTATCGGCCAGGGGCGTATTTTTTTTTATTTCGAAACCTGAAGGTGAGAAGAAACTAATTATAATTTTATGATCGGGTTTCAGTTTTATAATTTCTTCAATAATAGGAACCCCTTGTTCAAATTCTCCTAAGGAAGCACAATGGAACCATACGGTTTTATCGGTTGGTGAAATATGCTCTTCAAGGGTTTCAAAAACTTTTTCTCTTCCCTTTACGAACAGCTTCATCTTCTTGCTGAATAATGCCACAACGCTCAATCCGAAGGATGTTAAATGGATCAATATATTATAAAAGCTGTGCATAGAGAGCAAAAGTACCAAATTTCAAGTACCAAATTCTAAGGGCTTCATACTAACTTACTAGCCCGTTGCAATTCTTTTAATGTTAAATGCTCTCTTGACAATAATTTACCGTTCATAATTCAAATTTCATAATTCATAATTCATAATTCATAATTCTGAATTCATAATTGAAACAATTGCTTTTAAAAAATATGGATGCCCAAATTTCATTTTCGTAATTTTGCACACTTATAAATATCGCAGATGAAAAAGATTCAGATGGTTGACCTTAAAGGTCAGTATAAAAATATAAAGGAACAGGTGGACCGGTCTATAATGGAGGTAATTGAAAGCACCGCTTTTATAAATGGGCCTGAAGTTCAAATGTTTCAAAAGGAGTTGGAGGATTATCTCGGTGTTAAGCACGTAATTCCTTGTGCCAATGGAACGGATGCGCTCCAAATAGCAATGATGGGACTTGGATTAAAACCTGGCGATGAAGTAATAACTGCCGATTTCACTTTCGCCGCAACGGCTGAGGTAATTGCCTTGCTTCAGCTTACTCCCGTTTTGGTAGATGTGGATCCAGTTACTTTTAATATTGATGTCGATGCTATTAAAAAAGCAATAACTCCAAAGACCAAAGCAATTGTACCTGTTCATTTGTTTGGTTTGGCAGCCGATATGGATGAAATTATGGCAATTGCCAAAGAGCACGATTTATATGTTATTGAGGATAATGCACAAGGAATCGGAGCCGATTATATTTCCAAGGATGGTTCCAAAAGAAAAACGGGAACTATTGGCCACGTGGCGGCAACTTCATTTTTCCCTTCAAAAAATCTAGGTTGCTATGGAGATGGAGGAGCTATTTTTACCAATGATGATGATCTTGCGCATAAAATTAGAGGAATAGTAAATCACGGTATGTACGTACGCTACCATCACGATGTGGTGGGAGTAAACAGCAGATTGGATTCTATTCAGGCCGCTGTGCTAAGAGCAAAATTGCCGCATTTAGATGAATATAATAATTCCCGAAAAAAAGCTGCTACCAAATATTCCGAAGCATTTAAGGATATAGAAGAAATAATAACTCCTCAGAATTGTGAGTCTTGCGAGGGTTTGAAATATGAAGATTGCAACTGTCACGTATTCCATCAATACACTTTAAGACTTCAGAATACCGATCGGGATGCCTTAGTAAATCATTTAACCGAAAAGGGAATTCCTTGCGGAGTTTACTATCCAATTCCCCTTCATCTTCAAAAGGCTTATAGAGATGAACGTTATAAGGAGGAGGATTTTCCGGTCACCAATCAATTGGTAAAGGAGGTGATATCTTTACCCATGCATACCGAGTTGGATGATGAGCAGATTGATTATATTGCCAAAACGGTGATTGACTTTATAAAGCACTGAGAAATTTTATTAAATGAATTCCCATCTTCGGATGGAACAATTATGAAAAAAATATTAGTTACGGGTGGTCTAGGCTATATAGGATCTCACACTGCCGTTGCCCTTCAGGACTCTGGTTATGAGGTGATTATTGTTGACAATCTTTCCAATTCTTCCTTAGATGTCTTGGAAGGAATTACAGATATTACGAAGAAACCACCTCAGTTTGAAAGACTAGATCTCCGAATAAAATCGGATGTTTCTGAGTTTTTTAAGGAAAATCAGGATATCGAGGGGATTATCCACTTTGCTGCGAGTAAGGCTGTGGGAGAAAGTGTTGAAAATCCGTTGCTCTATTATGAAAACAACCTGAATACCCTTATCTATTTGCTCCAAGAGTGTAACGCATACGGAATTGAAAACTTTATTTTCAGTTCTTCGTGTACGGTCTACGGTGAACCTGATTCCTTGCCAATTACCGAGGACGCTCCCGTTAAGGAAGCTACTTCGCCTTATGGTAATACCAAGCAGATAAGTGAGGAAATATTAAAGGATACCTGTGCTGTATCTTCTCTAAACACCATTGCTTTGCGGTATTTTAATCCTATCGGAGCACATGCTACTGTGAAAATAGGAGAACTTCCGGCCGGAGTACCACAAAATTTAGTTCCCTTTATTACACAGACTGCAGCAGGGATAAGAGAACAACTTTCAGTTTTTGGAGATGATTATCCCACTGCGGATGGAAGCTGTATCCGCGATTATATTCATGTTGTAGACTTGGCCAAGGCACATGTTATTGCATTAGAACGTTTGCTTTCTGGAAAAAATGAAAGCAATTACGAAGTATTCAATCTGGGCACCGGGAGAGGAAGTTCGGTTTTAGAGGTAGTAAATTCCTTTGAAGAAACCACTGGTGAAAAATTGAATTATAAAATTGTAGATCGTCGTCCCGGTGATGTTATAGCCGTTTATGCCGATACCCAAAAAGCAAATAAAGTTTTAGGATGGAAAGCCGAAAAGACTATGGAGGAAGCATTGGCTTCTGCGTGGAAATGGGAGAAGAAATTGCGAGGTATTGAGTAGTTGGTAGTCGGTAGTTGGTAGTGGGTAGTCGGTAGTTGGTAGTCGGTAGTCGATTTACCGTCGTTGATTCATCTTCATCTTCGTCTTCAACTTCATCCTTATCTTCAACTTCGATTTCGATTTCGATTTCAATTTCAATTTCAATTTCAAATGGTTTAACGGGGGTTTAACGCTTATTTCTTGGAATTGGCCATAAGGATTTGTTTCTTTGCCACTTAACAGAACTCCGTACTTCTATCTTTAAAAGACAATTTTTGGAGTTGGAAGGGAGTCAAAAAAACAATGATGAATTTAGTTTCAGTGAAACGAAAAACAAAAACAGAAAAAAGATTTACACAGAAAATGGGGATGTTTACGGCCAATGTGGTTTACATTCAAAAAACCTTTCTAAGGGTTCCCTTTAAAACCATTCACAAATACCGGGAAACCTATTATGGCGAAGTGAAAGATTGTGAAGACTGTGTAATCAGTGCTTAGATAATTATGGATTATGAATTTCAGAATAATGAATTCAGAATAAGAAACTCCCGATGAGATTGAATCATTCGGAGTTTTTTTTTGGAATAGCTTGATTTCAGAATTAGGATTCCCAAAACCTATCTTCCCACATTTCGTCTGAAAAATCCAATTGCTGATGACTTCTCTCGATTTCCTCCCATTGTTGGGAAGTGGCAATTTCTCGGATTTCATTATATAAAACCCGTTCCTCAAAACCAATATAGGTACTTAATTCTTCCTCAATCTTATTTAGTATTTTATTAAGGTCAGTTGTTTCGGCAAACAATCGGTTAAGTCGCCTGTGATTTGCCAGTGCTCTCTTTACTCTCACATTATTAATTCCCAGAATAGGGAAAATATATTCTTTCTCTATTTCAAAATGGGGATCCAAATATTCCTCTTTAAACCAATCCACGTAGTTCTTGATGCGTTGAGGTTCGATATTATTTTTAAGTCCCAACCGAATTCTCTCACATAAAAGAATTACCTCATTGTGTTCTTCAATAAGAGGTGTTAAGGCTAAATGTTGTTTTTTAGATTTTTTCATTTTTCACAAAATTATAGGCTTCCCAAATGCTGTTCAGATGTCATTATTTGTAAAATATACAACACGAAAAGAATAAAAAATCATATTAGATCGGTAAAACCATTAAACTACTAAAGTTTATATTAAATGGGAAGGAGGGTTAAATTATTATTTGTAATTTTGAATCATTCTAAATAAGAACTAAAAAATTAAATATGAAATTAGCATCATTGATTAATGACCTACAGTACCACGAGACTCGACCGACAATTCAAGTTTTAATGGAAACTGATGCAGGTAAGGAAATTAGAATTGCATTCAAGGAAGGACAAGTTATGAAGGAGCATAAAACTCCATTCCCTATTGTCGTCGAAATTTTTGAAGGCGCCATAGATTTTGGCGTAAATGGAGAAATCTATCATTTAAAAAAAGGAGATCTCATTTGTCTTGAGGGAGGTATTCCCCACGATTTAAAAGCACTGGAAACGTGTACGGTAAGATTGAGTTTAAATAAGGCTGATTCTGCCAAACGGGTTGAAGGTGTAGTAAACCAATAACAAAATGAGTAATAAAACCATTAATACAGAGCAGGGCCATTGGATATTGGCCAAAATGGGTAAACGTGTATTACGTCCAGGAGGAAGGGAATTGACTGAAAAATTGGTGGAATGTCTGCACATTACCCATCAAGATGATCTGGTTGAATTTGCGCCTGGAATGGGTTTTACTGCTTCGATGTTATTGTCCAAAAAACCACATTCCTATGCCGGAATCGAACTCAACGAGGAAGCAGCGGAGAGATTGAAAACAAAAATTAATGGAACTCCAGATGCCAGTATCATTAACACTTCCGCCGCTCATACTGGATTAAAAGATTGTTGCGTCGATAAAATATTGGGAGAAGCTATGCTCACCATGCAGGCGAACCATCGGAAATCGGAAATTATTAGAGAAGCTTTTAGAATCCTAAAAAATGGTGGCTTATACGGAATTCACGAATTAGGTCTTACCCCCGATGATATGCCTCAGGAAGACAAGGACACAATTCAGAAAAAATCTTGCTCAGGCAATTAAAGTAAATGCTCGTCCGCTTACTAAATATGAATGGTGTGCATTGCTGAAAACGGAAGGATTTGATATTAAGGAAGTTTATGCCTCCCCAATGCACCTTTTAAAGCCATCGAGAGTAGTTTCAGATGAAGGTGTTTTCCGAACCATGAAAATAGGTTTTAATGTGCTGACACATCCAGCTGCCAGAAAGAGAATAATGCAGATGCGCGGAATTTTTCAGAAGTATGAAAAACAAATGACCGCTTATGCAATTGTAGCGCAAAAACCTGCTTAATTTATTAGATGAACCTATCCTAAAAAACTTCAAAGAATATTGTAACTGATTAAAAAATCTTAAAACACAAATTGAAATGAAAAGAACAGCAAATGCAGAATGGAAAGGATCCTTAAAAGAAGGAATAGGACATATTACTACTCAAAGCAAAGTCCTAAACGATAACGAATATTGTTTTAAATCACGGTTTGGTGATGGAAAGGCTACTAATCCAGATGAATTACTTGCAGCAGCGCACGCCGGATGTTTTGCAATGGCATTAAGTCTAATTTTAGGGAAAGAAGGTTATACGCCCGATTCTTTGAAAGCGACTTCTGAAATAACCATGGATCCGGACAAATTGGAACTTACAGGTTCCCACTTAACTTTAAAAGCACGTATTCCTAACATTAGTAAAGATAAGTTTATGGAATGTGCCAATGCGGCCAAGGAAAATTGTCCGGTTAGCAAGGCTTTAAGTCTCAAAATAACTTTGGACGCCGAATTAATATCATAAAATTGCGCGACGGCAAATCTTACACTTCGTTGGATTTGCCGTTAACTTCTAAAAACCTTAAATTAAAGGTATGTACTCAAAAGAAAAAATAGATAAATTAATAAAGGAAGTTCCGGTTCTTAAAAAAATTATGGTTTTAGAGCCTGTAGTATGGCTTAACCCGAATAAAAAGTCCACATCCGAAATGCCTTCATTCCCCATTAAGGGAGAGGAAATATATGAAGCGGAAAAACTGTGGGATCGGTTTGCACCTTTTTTTGTGAAAGCTTTTCCTGAAACTGCGGACACAAACGGAATTCTTGAATCCCCATTGAAAGAGATTTCAAATATGAAGTCCCTTTTAAATCATGAAACCCAAAAAATAACTGGGAGAATGATGTTGAAATGCGATAACGCCCTTCCAATTGCCGGTTCAATCAAAGCTCGTGGCGGATTTTATGAGGTTTTGCACTATGCGGAGGAATTGGCTTTGCACCACGGAATTCTTAAAAAAGAAGATGATTATGGTGTTTTTGCGAGTGAAAAATTCAAGGAATTTTTCAACAAGTATAATATAGGAGTAGGCTCCACCGGGAATCTCGGATTGAGTATTGGAATTATCAGTGCCAGTTTAGGTTTTCAGGTAACCGTATATGTTTCTGCCGATGCCAAAGAATGGAAGAAGAATTTGCTCAGAAAAAAAGGAGCGAAAGTAATTGAATTTGGAGGTGATTTTAGTGAAGCGATTTTGGCAGGACGCCAAAAAACAAACGCAGACCCAATGGGATATTTTGTCGATGACGAAAACTCGAATGAACTCTATCTTGGCTATGCGGTTGGAGCATTGCGCTTGGCAAAACAATTGAAGGAACAAAACATTCAAGTGGATAAAGACCATCCGTTATTTGTTTACTCTCCCTGTGGTGTAGGTGGCTCTCCTGGAGGAACAGCCTTTGGTCTGAAACATATTTATGGGGACAATGTCCATTGTTTTTTTGTTGAACCTACCCATTCGCCCGCCGTTTTAACTGCTTTGGCAACTGGAGAAATGAGCAATATCAGCGTTCAGGATATCGGAATTGACAATAAAACCGAAGCAGATGGTTTGGCGGTTGGGCAAGCTTCCAACTTTGCAACCAACATCAGCAACCATTTGATAAGTGGCATGTACACCATCGAAGACGATCATCTTTTTACGCTGTTAGCGAAATTGATGGATACGGAAAATATATTCTTGGAACCTTCCGCAACTGCTGGATTAATTGGGCCACAGATGATTGCAAAAACGGATTATGCCGAGAAAAACCATTTAAATATGGAAAATGCCACCCACATTGCGTGGGCAACAGGAGGCGATCTTGTTCCAAAGGAAGAAAGGAAAGAGTTTTATGAAAAGGGCTGTGGACTTGTGATTGGATAGAGGAAAACGAAATCGAAATCGAAATCGAAAATTAAATAGAAATCCCAGAGCCAAAATTACTTCGGGATTTTTAAATTGAAATTATAATGAATTTTAATTGGTACTTCGAATCTGCTGAGTACCGAGAAGAAATCGGAAATTGATAGGATTTTTAATAATAGAATTCTTAAAAAGTAAATCCCCATCCGCTAACAAACCTAAAATGGAGGTAGGACGGTAAGACCTGCTTGTCGTGCTCCTGGCAGGCAGCCTAGGATCTAAGACAAAATATTTTTGGAACTTATCTTGGAGTGAGAACTATAAGAGTCCTATGTCTTATGTCCTTTTGTCGTATCTCATAAAAGAACATTAGGTAATTTTACGGATGATTATTAAAAGTAATTCGTGTATTCGTGGTCAAAGTCTACCACGAATACACGAATTTTTTATATCCCCAAGAATCCAGATTTGATTCTTTGGCTAAATTTCAGCCTTCCCAGTTTCTACGGAATTATCTATTTTTTTAACCAAGCCTTGTAAAACATTTCCAGGACCCACTTCAATAAAGGTTGTGGCGCCGTCCTTTATCATGTTTTGGATGCTTTGTGTCCATCTTACTGGAGCAGTCAACTGGGAAATAAGATTCCTTTTAATTTCCGAAGGATCGGTAACGGCATAAGTAGATACGTTCTGGTAAATGGGGCAGTTGGGTTTGCTAAATTGGGTGTTTTCAATTGCTGCAGCCAATTCTTCGCGAGCGGGTTCCATCAATGGACTGTGAAAAGCTCCTCCTACAGGTAGTATTAATGCCCTTCGTGCACCCGCTTCTTTTAAACTTTCACAAGCTCTTCCAACGGCATCAACTTCTCCCGAAATTACGAGTTGCCCCGGACAATTATAATTTGCTGCAACCACGATTCCTGGAGTGTTGGCGCATATTTCTTCTACAACTGCATCGTCCAGACCCAAAACGGCTGCCATTGTTGACGGTACCAATTCACATGCATTTTGCATGGCCAAAGCTCGTTTATAAACCAACTGCAGGCCATCACTAAAAGCCAAAGTGCCATTTGCTACGAGAGCAGAGATTTCTCCCAGTGAATGCCCAGCTACCATATCGGGTTTAAAGTTGTCGCCCATCACTTCAGCTAAAATCGTTGAGTGAAGGAAAATAGCCGGTTGGGTAACTTTTGTTTGCTTTAACTCATCGGCACTACCTTCAAACATTATTTTGGTTATGTCGAATCCTAGAACTTCATTTGCGTGATTGAACAAATCTTTCGCTTTTGTCGAAGCCTCGTATAAATCTTTTCCCATTCCGGAAAATTGCGCGCCCTGTCCGGGAAATATGTATGCTTTCATTTAAAGTTGTCTTTTGATTGAAGTACAAAAGTATGATTAATAACTTTTATTTGACTTAGTTTTTTAAGTTGAATGATTTATGCATGAATGAATAGAAAAAATTCCTCTTTGCCATAAAAACAAAGAGGAATAAAATACAATCAGCATATTTTTTTATAAATCCATTTTACCCGCAGTACCCAAATCCTGACTTTTTCCGGTTACCGCCGCAACTCCCATTTTAAATAATGACACTAACTTGTTGCCGTCTGCACTCCAATAGGCTGCCTCTTGAGGGGAGAATTTTATCGCCCGTATTTGAGGGTCTTCCGGACCATCAAAATAGGCATTGTCCATCTTTTTGTATAACGATGCAACAGTATCGCGATCGTCAATAACTTCGGCAGTGCCATAAACACTTAGGAAATTGGAACTTCCTCCACTATAAAACAACTGACAGTCAGCGTCTTGAAGGATGTTGTGGTTGTGGTCGCTATTTTTGCTGCTCAAAAACCAAAGATTTCCAGATTCATCAACTCTTTTCGTGTACATCGGAGCTACATCTATCGGTTTTTTAGTGAGATTGGTAGCGAACATGGTAACTTTTATTTCGTCAACCATTTCCCTAAATTTCTTTTTTGCTTCTACTTCTGATAAATTTTCTGTGCTCATAATTTAGTTCTTTTCTCTAAAAATAGAAACTTAATAGTGAGGTGCTCCCCAAATCATTGCTAAAATATATAGAAGAGAATGTTAAGAATATTTTTTTACGATAGATTTTACGCGTTGTAAGTATCCGGAGCCAAATAAGTTGAGATGTACCAACAAATAATACAATTGCCAAAGGTCTAAGCGATTCTTCCATCCTTCGGCCAGTGGAAAAATAGCGTTGTAGTTATCGAATACGGCATTGTCAAATCCACCGAAAAGTTTCATCATGGCTAAATCCATTTCCCGTGAAGCATAAGCGACGGCGGGATCGATTAAAACTGGTTTGCCATCCTCGGAAACCATATAATTTCCACCCCATAAATCTCCGTGAATCAAAGAGGAAGGCTCTTCGGGAATTTCTTCGGAAATGTTTTTATAGAACTTTTCTAAATCTTTAAAATTAAATCCATTATCCGAAGCCATTTTGAATTGGGGTTGCAGCCGTTGGGAGATATAAAATTCTGAAGTGGAATCACATTTCGAATTTGATTGGGGAAGGCTACCAATATAATTATTTTGATCCAAACCAAAGTATGGCTGACTGTTTTGATGAAGTTTGGCAAGATCTGAAGCGAACAGAAGCCAGAAATTTTTCGCTTTATTCCCCTCAGGATGAAACTCCATCAATAAATAGGAAGTGTTTTCAATAACATCGGTTGAGATGATCTCTGGAATTCTGAAGCTTTCCGAATTTCTAAGAAGTTCTAAGCCCGTTTTTTCTGCCTCGAACATTCCAGGAAATTTGGAAGCGTCATTCAATTTTACCACAAAATTTCCTTCTTTGCATTTCAGAATAAAAACTTCATTGATATCACCGCCCGATAAGGGTTTCGCTTCAATCAGGTTGAGGTTGTTCCGGGATGTTATGTTTTGAAGTGTTTTATTCAAGAGCAGCTAAGACCTCACAGGTCTCTGAGACGTGTGATGTCTAATTTATAATTTATTTGCGTAACCAAGTTTCATAAGTAAAGGCGTACTTATGTTTTTCATCTTTTCCGTGTTCTTCCTCAGAAACAAGTTCCCATTTATCTTTTGAGAACTCCGGAAAGAAGGTATCGGCATCCTTAAAAGTGCCGTGAACGCGGGTAAGTTCTATTTTATCGGCGATATCAAGAGCCAATTTGAAAATTTCACCTCCGCCAATTATGAAAATATCTTTTTTGGAAGTTGCCTTTTCAATTGCTTCTTCCAAACTATGAACTACCACTGCACCTACTTTTCCGTAATTTCTGTCGTGGGTAATTACAATATGGACTCTATTGGGAAGGGGATTTGGAAATGACTCAAAGGTTTTCCGGCCCATAATAATAAAATGATGGCTGGTTATTTTTTTGAAACGCTTAAAATCATCGGGTAAATGCCAAAGTAAATCATTGTCTTTGCCGAGCTCATTGTTTTCGCCTGCGGCCGCAATTAGTGTTATCATTCTACATCTGGAGGTAAAGGGTTATTTAAGGGATTTCTGTGGGATTGGGGTGGAGTGGTTGGAAGTTGTAATTCACTTTCTACCTTCTTTTGGAGCTCGGCAATTTTCTCCGCCTGTTTCACCTTCAACTTCTCTATTTGTCTGTCTTCCCATTCTTTTCCCATAAAGGAGTTAATGAGGAAAACATTCAAAAGGTGAACCAAGAAAATAAATGTCCAAATTAAAATGGCCCAAACAAACCAGTCCTGAAAAAAGGTTTCATTACCATATCCTAAAACAGGGTTTATAATGATCAAAAGAATGGAACCGACCAAAAATGTAACAAAGTGGCGCATCAGGTTTTTCTTCTGAATAACTCGACGGCGGGCATATTCGTATTGTTCCCGTTGCTCAGAATCGATTCTATCGGGATTTTTAGCTTTTGAAAACATAGTTCATTACTTTTATTCTCTTGAATTGGAATAGTTACTACTTTAAGTAAAGATACCTAATTTTGCTATTTTAACATCCCAACTATGCAAGAAATACGAAAACACTTTCCCGCACTTGCAACCTGCACCTATTTAAATACCGCTTCCAATGGTATTGTGCCAAGACCCGTGATTGAATGGCGGAGGCGGCATGATTTGGATTTGATGAATCACGCTAGTGTTTTTCGTGATAATCACAAAACCCATATCGAACAAATTCGAAAGACACTTGCAGACTTTCTGGGTGCACCCATTCTTGAAACTGCGCTTATTCCAAACTTTTCTTTCGGAATAAATATGGTTTTGGAAGGACTTCCCGAAGGACAAAAAATTCTGCTTCTAAAGAATGATTATCCCTCCGTAAATTGGCCAGTGGAAACGCGCGATTTCGATGTTTGCTATGCCGAAATTGATGAGAATTTGGAAGGAAATATTGAAGTTGCTATTGCCAAGCATAAACCGGAGATATTTATGTTCAGCATAGTGCAGTGGCTCAATGGAATTAAAATCGATTTCAATTTTTTAAAGGAATTGAAAAGCAAATATCCAAACTTATTGATTATTGCCGATGGAACTCAGTATTTGGGAACCGAGAATTTCGATTTTGCCGATAGCGCTATTGATGTATTGGGCGCAAGTACCTATAAATGGCTGACTGCTGGTTATGGGAATGGATTTTTAATGATAAAGGAAGCTACTCGGAAGCGGATATTTCCTAAGACTATAGGATTTAATTCTGCGGAAAGCTTTGAGAGTTTGTCAACCGACACTGCTTATATGAAACATTTTGAGCCTGGACATCAGGACACTCTCAATTTTGGAAGCTTGGAACAATCTATTTTATTTGTTGAATCCCTCGGGAAAGAGAAACTCTATGAAAACATCAAAACTCTTTCTTCTAAGGCCAAAACTCGTTTTGCTGAAATGGACTTGCTGAAAGATGATACCTTGCTCAGAAATGGTCATTCTTCTATTTTCAATCTTAAGGGAGATAGAAGTGTTTTTCAAAAATTGAAGGAAAACAATATAATATCTTCCCTACGAGGCGGTGGAATAAGGGTCAGCTTCCATTATTACAACTCGGAGGAAGATTTGGAAAAGCTGCTAGGGGTTTTGAGAAGATGAGTTGATGAGGTGAGAAGTTTAAAAGTTTCGGAGCTTGTACGGAGGAGGGTTGATGAGTTGAGAAGTTTAAAAGTTTAGGAGCTTGTACGGAGGAGGAGGGTTGATGAGTGGAGGAGTTATCTTAAACCTTTTGGCACTACCCATTACGCTTAAAAACATAATTTTTGTAATAACCATTGTCGTCGGAAAATGAAGTCACAATTTCGAGTCCCGATTCGTCAGCTAACCAAGCTACTGTTTTGTCGTCATACTTTTGTGAAATTTCCACGTGGATGGTCTCCCACTGATCGAAATGTATTTTCAGTTTTAATTGATCAATTGTTACTTCCATTGCCTCGGAAGCCACCAAATAGCTTTTGGCTGTTCCTGTTTCAGGATTGTAGCTTTCCCAATGTTTGAATTTTTCAACATCAAAATTCCCATTCAGCTCGCGGTTTATTCGGGTCAATATATTCTTATTGAATGCCTCGGTAATCCCTGTTTTATCGTTGTAAGCATCGAGAATGGTTTGTGGATTTTTTTTTCTGGTCAAATCCCATAAACAAAAGGTCTTCAGGAAGTAAGGCGTCTTTAAGTTTTGAAAGAAAATTAATGGCATTTGGATGGCGTAGATTCCCAATATTACTTCCCAGAACCATTATTACTTTTTTGCGCTTATCAAATCCCTTTAACCTTTCCAAAACTTCGAAATATTCTCCCACTTCTGCATCAACCGTTAAAGCAGGCATTTCATGGGCAAGATTGGTCGAAAGCATTTCTATTGCGTTTTCACTTATATCTATGGGTTTGTAGATAAAATTGAATTTATTGTCGGCCATATATTTCAAAAGAACCTTTGTTTTCTTCCCATCCCCAGCTCCAAGTTCAATCAAATCCAAGCCATTTTTCTTGTCGCGGAATAATTCTCCAATTGTTTCAGTATTATTGGATATAATTTCAAATTCACAGCCCGTAAGATAATATTCCGGCATGGCCATGATTTCTTGAAATAGTCTATCGCCCTTTTTATCGTAGATGTATTTTGAGGAAAGGTATTTGGGAAATTCTGTTAGACCTGCCTGTACATCCCGTTTAAAAGCTGTATTCCGTATAGTTTGTGTTTTGATTTTCATAGATGTTCGGTCAAAATTATTTAGCAAGCCTTAATCCCGTAAATTGCCAGCGCAAGTTTGTCTGGAAAAAGTTTCGATATGTGGGGCGCGTATGATGTGTGGGCGTGGCCACAGAACCACCGCGGAGTACTTTTTGGTTTACCATAAATTTGCCATTGTATTCTCCAATTGCTCCGGGCGCTTTTGAATAACCGGGATAGGGGAGATAGGCACTTTCTGTCCATTCCCAGCGACTGCCCCAACCAAATTTATTTTGGGCACTTTCCCACTCAAATTCTGTAGGCAACCTGCATTCTTTCCACTGGGCATAGGCAAAAGCTTCGTAATAGGAGATATGTGAAATGGGTGCATCCCGATTTAATTTCTGCAGTCCTTGTAATGTATATTGATGCCATTCACCCTCTATTTTATGCCAATACATAGGTTGCGAAATATGGTTCACATTTATCCAGTCCCAACCTTCGGCATGCCATAGGTTGAAATTTTTATAGCCATCATGGTTTATAAACTCCAAATACTCCGAATTGGTCACGAGTTTATCTGAAATTTTATATTCCTGAAGATAAACTTTATGCCGTTTCAGCTCATTATCGTAACAGAATTCTTCGGGTTTGTTGTGGCCGATTTCATAAATGCCTTCTTCCATTTCAATCCATTCCTGTGAGAAATCCTGTATTGGATTTTCCACAAATGAATCATTGTATTTTGGAAATAACGGATTGTTTCCTAGGATATATTTTATATCTGTAATCAGTAATTCCTGATGTTGTTTTTCGTGATGTATCCCAATCGATAAAATTTCTTCTATTTCTTTCGGTAGTCCATCGGCAAGAAAATCTTTCATCTCATTGGTAACGTAATGGCGATAATCATAAACTTTCGCAACACTGGGGCGTGAAAGATTTCCTCGATCTGTGCGCAATACTCGTTTCCCGACATTTTCATAATAGCTGTTGAACACAAATGCAAAATCCTGATGGAAAATCTGATAGTTTGGTTTGTGGGGTTTGAGAATGAATTCCTCAAAAAACCATGAGGTGTGGCCCAGATGCCATTTAGGAGGCGAAACATCCACAATGGGCTGCACTACATAGTCTTCTATTTCAAGTGGCTTGCAGAGATCTTCTGTATGTTGGCGAGTTTTTAAAAATAACGAGGTTAAGGTATCTGTGGCAATCATAATAAAAGTGCCGCCAGTTTTTTAGCGACTCTTTAAAGATAAGTATTCTATTTTTTATCGATTTTAAAATCTTGTTAAAGCGAAGGATTTTGGACCTTATAGGGCTTTTGTTGATTTGTCCTTAATCTATAACAGCTACTTTTAAGATGAGATCGCCTAACGGAATATGTGGACTCTTTTTCTCAGATTGGTTGAACGTGAGACTAGTAGAAGTTGGTCTACATTATTTCAGTTGGAGTGAACTAGAAAAGGCTAATGGTTTAGGAGGCAGAGCTATTTTCCCGTCTTAAAAGTAAAAGGCACAGTAAATTTAATAGCACGTGGTTTTCCCGCCAACATCCCTGGTTTTGCCATTTTTGGCATACTCATAATGTTCCGTTTTGCTTCCTCCTGAAGTGCTTTGGAACCACCCGAAACAGAAGTAACCTCGACCATTCCTTTTTCGTTTATTATGAAATTTACGGTCACTTTTCCCTGATCATTTTTTTTATAAGCCTCGGCAGGGTATCTAAAATTCTTTGAAATATGCGCATATAATTTCTGATCAAAACAATTTTCCCGTTGGGCCGCTGTACCTTTTTCACATCCAGGCCAAACTGGACCTATTTCTTTCATAGTTACTGTATTGCCCTTGACGGTTCCCCATTCCTGGGCAGAAACGGTGATGGTAAAAAGAAGAATTATTGGGAGTATGAGGAGATTTTTCACAGTTGTTGTTTTAACGGGTGAGTATGAATTATTTTGGCTAAATCTAGTTATAAAATAAATAGAAATAAGGATTATGGATAGGATAAACATTATATACTCCTTTCCATTTTCCTGGAAACTCGGGTCTTCAAAATTAAAACCGGTTATTGCAAACGCCATCAGTAATAGAATGGCGAAATTTAGATAATTGGTTTTTTTCATAATTAATGAAGGACTTTACTTTAATAGGTAATGGAATTTATTTCAGCTATTTCCCAGTTTTGAAGGTAAAGGGAACAGTAAATTTAATGGCTTTAGGCTTTCCTGCCATCATTCCGGGTTTGGTCATTTTTGGGATGGCCAAAATATTTCTTTTTGCTTCTTCTTGAAGGGCTTTTGAGCCCCCAGTTACTTTCTTTACTTCTACTTGACCATATTCATTTACAATGAACTCAACAAATACCTTGCCTTGTTCGTTTTTTGTGTAAGCCTCGGCAGGATATTTAAAATTTTCGGTAATATGTTTTGTCAGCATTCTATTGAAACAATCATCTCTCTGTGCCTCGCTCTCTCCTTCGCATCCTGGCCAGATGGGGCCAATTTCCTTGAAAGTAACCTTGTTTTTTTGAACAGTTCCCCATTCCTGTCCAAAACCATGGAAGGAGGTAAATAAAATAAAAGCAAGAATAAGAAGCCTTTTCATGATTATTCCTAGTTCGTTGTTTATGCAATTTTATTTTTTGTCTACCGTCTACCCTTTGTCCTCCGAGGCTTTTTTAGCGAAGGAGGAGTCTACCGTCTCAAATCGCAACTGCTCCCTTAATATGTGGATATGGATTGTAGTCAACAAGAGTGAAATCATCAAAATCGAAACTGAATATATCTTTTACTTCCGGGTTGATGATCATTTTTGGAAGTGGCCGTGGATCACGACTTAGTTGAAGTTCAACTTGTTCAAAGTGATTGCTGTATATATGTGCATCTCCGAAGGTATGGACAAAATCCCCTGCTTCATAACCACATACTTGTGCCATCATCATGGTGAGTAAGGCATAAGAAGCTATATTAAATGGAACACCTAAAAATATATCGGCACTGCGCTGATAAAGTTGGCAAGATAGCTTTCCATCAGCTACGTAAAATTGAAAGAATGCATGGCAGGGCGGGAGGGCAGCTTTTCCATTTGCCACATTTTCGGAAAACGGTTTGGACGTGTCCGGTAATACGCTCGGATTCCAAGCACTTACCAACATACGACGGCTGTCAGGGTTTGTTTTGAGCGTATGGATTATTTCGGAAATTTGATCAATTCCCTCGTTATTCCAATTCCGCCATTGATGGCCGTAAACGGGGCCAAGATCGCCATTTTCATCAGCCCATTCGTTCCAAATCCGTACCCCGTTTTCTTGGAGGTATTTAATGTTCGTATCGCCATTCAGAAACCATAATAGTTCATAAACAATGGACTTAAGGTGCAGTTTTTTCGTGGTTATCATCGGAAAACCTTCACTGAGGTCGAACCGCATTTGATAGCCAAAGACACTTTTGGTGCCTGTGCCCGTTCGGTCTTGTTTTTCGGTACCGTTCTCGAGAACGTGTTTTAAGAGGTCGTGATACTGCTTCATATTCCTTATTCTTATAAAATTTCTAAAATAGAGAAATCAGTTTAAGATTGCTAAGATAAGCAAACCATAATTTTAAAAGTTATCAACGATGGGGTTCTTGTTTTTTGGGAGAATTGTAAGCTTTCGAATTCTCTGATTGGATTTGACCGGTTTTTTATACTTGAAATTTTCAAAAGATAGTGAGTAGTCCTTTTAATAAATCACCGATCACTGATCACTGAACACTAATGCCAATTGCTTCTGTGTACTGCCACTCCAAATCCTCTCTACTCTCTACTCTCTACTCTTGTCTCTTGTCTCTTGTCTTGGACGTGAGATTCCCGCATACGCGGGAAATTACCCAATAATCATTCCCGCCATGGTAGCAGAAATTAGGGAAGCGATTGATCCACCGATTAAGGCTTTCATTCCAAACTGTGAAAGAGTTTTGCGCTGTCCCGGTGCCAAGGAGCCAATACCCCCAATTTGTATTCCGATGGAAGCAAAATTGGCAAACCCACAAAGCATATAAGTTGCCATTATGATACTCTTTTCGTAATTGAGATGGAGTTCGTTTGAAACGTCCTTTAAATCGGCCAGCTGTATATAACCTACAAATTCGCTAGCTACAAGTTTTATTCCCAGAAGCTGTCCCATCATCATCATGTCTTCTTTTGCCACTCCGATCAGCCACATTAAAGGAGCGAAAATGGTACCTAAGATTGCTTCCAGCGAAAGACTGCTATAAGCTGAATTTGCCGCAACCCAACTATTGATAGAGGTAATTCCGCCAACCCATCCCAAGATTCCGTTTAACATTGCGATAAAGGCAACGAAAACGAGTAACATTGCGCCTACATTCACAGCCAGTCTAAGGCCTTCGGTAGTTCCATTGGCAATGGCATCTAGAAAGTTTGATCCGATTTTTTCCGCGGAAACCTTTACGTCGGTGTCGATAGGCTCGGTCTGTGGATAAAGAATTTTGGAAATTACAATTGCTCCCGGAGCTGCCATAACCGAAGCTGCTAAAAGGTGTTTTGCAAATGTCAAACGAAGTATGGGATCGTCCCCACCGAGAAAACCGATATAAGCTGCGAGAACGGCACCGGCCACTGTTGCCATTCCTCCTATCATTACTAAAAGGATTTCGCTTTTGTTCATCTTTTCCAAATAAGCTTTGATAAGTAAGGGTGCTTCGGTTTGCCCCAAGAAAATATTTCCCGCCACGCTCAAACTTTCGGCTCCCGAAATTCTGAGAAGTTTTGTGAGTAGCCATCCCATTCCTCGTACTACTACTTGAATGATTCCAAAATAAAAAAGAACCGAGGTCAGGGCCGAGAAGAAGATGATGGTGGGCAATACCTGAAGGGCAAAAATAAACCCATAGGAATTTACGTTTAACATTCCACCGAAAAGGAATTCGCTTCCCGCCCGGGTATATTCGAGTACATTGACGAAAAGTTGGCCTACAGTTTCAAAACCATCTTTAATAAACTCAACCCTTAAAACGCCGATGGCAATCAATAACTGAAAGAGGAGACCGATGCCAACGGTTTTCCAATGAATAGCTCTGCGATTTGAGCTGAAAAGAAAAGCAATAATGATTAGGGAAACCATGCCCAATATTCCTCTCCAAAGACTGTGCATAGAAAAACCTTGGCTTGGTTTGACCTGGGAAGATTCTGTTACCGTAATTGGAACGGTTTCAATCTCTGTATCGGGAATTTTTAACTTGAAGTCAAGTTTGCCCTCAGAAAGCGTCATCGTACTGTCCGTTAGTTGTGAGACCCGAAATCGTTTTATGAAGTTTTCTGGATTGTCGAGAAACAATACCAAAAGATTGTTTTGGTAGATATAGTCGCCTTGGGAGTGGAGACTATCGATTGCATTTAGTTGGAGTTGAAAAGTTCCCTTATCGAGTTTTAGATAATCTTCTTTTGGGTTTACAGTAATAGCAGATAAACCAGAAGTATCTGTTACTTCAGAAAACTCCCAATTCTTTTCAATGCTTTGTCCAAAAATATTTCCAAAGATGAAAAGAGCTAGGGTAACGATTAAAATTCTTCCCATAAATAGTTCTCTAAAACCCCGTTTTTAAAAAATACCCTATCTAATTTTTACATCCAGCATCCAGCACCCAGCCCCATCCAGCATCCAGCACCCAGCATCCACACTCCTCCCACTCATTGTCTTTTGGAAATCTCGTCTCTCACCCTTGCAGCCAACTCGTAATTTTCATTTTTAACCGCTTCATCTAGCATATTGTTCAGTTCCTTGACGCTTAATCTACTGTAGTCCTCTTTGGCTGGGATTGCTGATTCTCCCATTATCAGATCCTCTAAAACCGATTCATCCCCTTTTGACACATTTTTTTGGGAAGGAGTAGTTTTTAGATAGATTCCTGCCTTGTCCAGAATATTTTTATAGGTGAATATTGGCGCTTTAAACCTGAGTGCCAATGCTATGGCATCACTGGTTCGCGCATCGATTATCTCTTCAATTTTATCCCTTTCGCAAATAATACTGGAGTAGAAAACTCCATCCACTAGCTTGTGGATGATTACTTGTTTAACCACAATACCAAATCGCTCGGCGAAGTTTTTAAAAAGGTCGTGGGTCAAGGGACGCGGAGGTGTGATGTCTTTTTCAAGTGCGATTGCGATGGATTGGGCCTCAAAAGCCCCAATAACTATTGGCAACTTTCTTTCGCCATCCACTTCGTTCAGAATTAGGGCATAAGCGCCATTCTGTGTCTGGCTATATGAAATTCCTTTTATGGTAAGCTTAACTAAACTCATTTTTTTCAGCAGTCAGTTTTCAGTGTTCAGTGTTCAGTATTCAGTGATCAGTATTCAGTTATTAATTTGTATTTTTTCATAACTCATAACTCCGCAATAAAAGTTTCGTTAAATACTGAATTATAAAAGTAACGAATAAAAAAACAATAAGAAAAAGCTGTTTAAACTAGGATGCTTCCTTATTTAAACAGCCTTTTATTGGGGCACAAATTAATAAAAAATTATTGGCTTCGGTACGATTTATCCTTTTTTGCAAAAAAAATAAATCACCTGCCTGCCGGAGGCACGACAGCCAGGCTCAGCCAGCTTTGTCCGTTACAGTTTATTTTATTGGGAACGAATTGTTCAGCCACCTTCAAGTTTAAAGGATCAATTATTTTGTGCTTTGAATTCTTTTAATTTCTCGGTAAGCTTAGGGACTATTTCGAAGGCATCGCCTACCATTCCATAATCTGCAGCCTTAAAGAATGGAGCTTCTGGATCATTGTTTATTACAACTTTTACTTTAGAAGCATTGATACCCGCAAGATGTTGTATGGCTCCTGAAATACCTATCGCTATATATAGATTGGCAGCTACTGGTTTTCCGGTCTGGCCCACGTGCTCACCATGTGGGCGCCAACCCATATCACTTACTGGTTTTGAACAGGCGGTGGCTGCGCCTAAGGTTTTTGCTAGGTCTTCAATCATTCCCCAGTTTTCGGGACCTTTTAGGCCACGTCCGGCTGAAACCACAATTTCCGCATCGGCTATTGTTACTTTGTCTGTTGCTTTATCCACGGAAACGATTTCCATATCAAAATCGTGTGCATCGAGATTTGGTGAAAATGCTTCACTTGTCATGGAAGTCTCGCTTTCTTTTAAACCATAGGAGTTTTTTCCGAGACCGATTATTTTAATGTCGGTCTTGAATTCTGTATGGGCAAAAGCCTTGTTCGTGAAGACACTGTGTTTTACCTTAAAGGGTGATGTGCTTTCTGGAAGACCAATTACGTTTGGCACAAATCCGGCATTTAAATCTATGGCAAGGGTAGGAGCCAAGAACTTGCTGTTGGCACTGGAGGTCATCACAAGAACCTTGGCACCCTCTTTTTTTGCTGCTTGGGCAATTACATCTGCGTAGGCTTCTCCATTGAATTTTGCTAATTTATCGTTGGAAACCTCTAAAACTTTAGAGGCACCATATTTAGCTAATTCGGAAGTGTCATTTGTATTGATGCTGACCGCGGTGACCGTAGTCCCCATTTGATCTGCAATTCCTTTTGCGTAGGAAACTGCTTCCAGAGCAATCTTTTTAATTTTTCCTTCTTCTGATTCGGTATATACTAATATCATTTTAATGCTATTTTAGATTAATAAACAAGAATTGGAATTATAAGTTACATTTCAAAAATTCCAAATCTTAAATTCCAAATTCCAAACTTTGGAATTTGGTAATTTGTTATTTGGGTTTTCTACTAGATAACTTTTGCTTCGTTATGCAAAAGGTTGATTAATTCATCCACGCTATCCACTAATTTTACTTGACCTTTTGGGGCTGGTTTTTCAAATCCTACTGTTGCGGTTTCAGGATTCGATTCTATCGGTTCTTTTACCGTCAACGGTTTTGTGCGGGCTTGCATAATTCCGCGCATATTTGGAATGCGTAGGTCGCTTTCCTCAACGATTCCTTTTTGACCGCCAATAACAAGTGGCAAAGTGGTTTTCAATGTTTCCTTCCCTCCATCAATCTCACGTATTGCGGTGGCTTTATCGCCCTCGATTTCAAGTCCGATACAGGTGTTAACAAAATTGTTGCCGGTAAGTTTGGCAAGCATTCCCGGAACCATTCCCCCATTGTAGTCAATGGATTCCCGTCCGGCAATTACTAAATCGTATCCACCTTCTTTTACAACATTGGCAAGTTGTTTTGCTACGGAAAAACCATCCGTGGCAGGAGTATTTATTCTTATGGCCTCATCGGCACCAATGGCCAGTGCTTTTCTTAAAGTTGGTTCCGTTTCTGGGCCACCTACGTTTATTACGTGAACGGTAGCACTTTGTTTTTCCTTAAACCACATGGCGCGGGTTAGGCCAAATTCATCATTTGGGTTTATCACAAACTGAACTCCGTTTGTGTCAAACTTGGTATCGCCATCGGTAAAATTGATTTTTGATGTCGTGTCCGGAACATGACTTATACAGACTAATATCTTCATATCTCGACTTCGCTCGATTTACTTTCGAGTCTTATTTTTTGATTAAACTAGTTTTAAATAATTAAATATGGACTTTTTTCATCATAAGAGGAAAAGATGTCGCGTGCGAAGTTAAGGATATTTTAGGTTTTTTTTGCTATGCGCGCATAATAAAATTATAAATCGTGCCCCAAATAGCAGTCTGTAAATTTAAATTCCAAAGAAATAAGTTTAGCACCTAATTTTTTTAAACTTCAGATATTTCCGCAGTTAAAACAAGAGACTTTTTTGACCTTTAAATCGGCTACTACTCAAGAAGGATCTCTTTTTCGTCCATCCAATGTCAATTAGAATCGGTAGGAAGAGATGATTTTTGTTTTAGAACGAAGCAAAATTTGAAGCGCATCAAGAGTTTAAATGACTTGGAGGAACAAAGCCCAATAATCATAAAAAAACTTTCCGAAAGTTGGAAAGTTTTTAAGGCTTGATTAGCAGGGTTCTACCAGGAATCTAGCTGCTTCGATTGGTGAAACAAGTTTTTGTTTATCGTTCTAAAGTTATGGTAACATTAAACTGAGCACCTGGAGGAAGATCATCTCCCATATCAATGCTGTTCTGATCGGCAGTTAGTTTAAGAGTGGTATTATTGAGAGTTTCAATGGTATATTTGGTTCTTTCATTACCGGTCTCTTGTAGAAAAAGAGTGTTTCCTTCCCTGCTCCATTCACCTGAAACAGGCAAGGCCTCTCCCGCGGGTTGTGTTACTGTATGTGATTGTCCCATCATGATAAAGGTCATTTCAATTTCAAAAGGTGCGCTATGGCCAGTGAAAGTGTTGTTGTCTTTAAATGTAATGTCATTACCAGCCATTCCAGTTGAAACAGCTGTAAAATCAACAGTCATGCCCTCATCGGTAAAATTGCCGCTCATTCTCATTTCCTTAACATTCCATTTTCCCAAAATGGTTCCATCTTGCGGATTGTCGTCATCACTGCTGGAACAGGATGTTAAACCTAGAATAAAAAGAGTCGTAAATAAATAGTATAAAATTTTCATAAACTGAATTTTTGAGTTGATTTCTTCAAAAATACAAAACATCGGTCAAGTGTACTTGTTAAATTCTCAATAAAATTTATATTCTTGTTGTCTAATTGGAATTGATTGTTTTTTGTTTAGGGAATGAATTTCTAGCCATCGTTCCGGGTTCGTTTCGCCATTTATAGGCTTGCTATTTCTATTAATGATGTTGAAATTTCCACCTTTAATTAAGGTTTCAGGACTGCTTTGAGTCATAGTCTTTATAATCTAAGGTGTTATAAGTGGTTATAAATGGGGAAATGACTGGCGAAATAGGGGGTTTTTCCCCTTTTACTTTCATAAAATATTTGAGATGTTTGCAGGGTTAATACAAAACAATTTGACTAATAAAAATTAGTGTTATTCCAAATGAACCACTAGCTTTTGCGTAGGACTGTTAAATTTTGTTAAATTGATAAATAAGTTATATTTTAGCAAACTTATACCCATCCCCGAAAATTATTCGTACTCCAACGACAAGAGGCTCATCTAAAATGGCCTGTAAATGTTCAAATTGAATTGAGAACGAAATATGACCCGCTTTCAGTTATTGGTTTCAAATTTCTGATAATCTGAAAGTTAAGACAATTGATTTTCCCCTTTAAATTGTCTGTGTAAAATCAAACCTTTTTCTATATCCCCTAAAAATTAATATAACTATCAAATAATAGGATACGTATGTCTTAGTGTTAATGCGTTCTTTTTTTAGATAACGTAAATCTCTGAGATCAAATAATTATCCAACACATTACTAACTACCAAAATTAATAGATTATGAAAAATCTTTACTTTTTTTTACTGTGCACCGCAATGCTTTTGCCTCTGCAAATGTTTTCCCAAGCACCTACAACGCCTGCAAGTAATCTGTCATTTTCGTCTATAGATGGCAATCGTATGCAAATTAATTTTACCAGAGGAAATGGTTCCCAGCGAATAATAATCGCAAAAGAAGGATCGCCTGTTACAGCAATTCCTTCAGATGGGACCGATTATCTTGCCGGAGCTTTCGGAACCGGAAATGAAATTTCTCCTGGCGAATTTGTAGTTTACAAGGGAAGTTCTTACTACTCTACAATTACAGGGTTAAGTCCGAGAAAAACCTATTTTTTCAGAATCTTTGAATTTAATGGTAGTAATTTCACGACTGAGTACCTAACGTCAAGCTTCCTAGAAGGTTCGGAGTCCACACTTACCAATCCTTCGGTCCAGACAAGCAACATTGTCTTTAGCGATTTAATGCCCACAAAAATGAAGCTTTCCTGGACCAATGGAAATGGTGCGCGCAGGATTCTCATTGCACGGGCTGGAAGCTCCGTGGATGTGGAACCGCAGGATCTGACCAGTTACCAATCATATTCTGGCGGTTTTGGGGATTCCTACTATCAAATAGGAAGTGGGAATTATGTGCTTTACGATGGTACCGGTTCCAATGTAAATCTCACGAATCTTCAACCCAATACCACTTATCATTTCGCACTTTTTGAGTACAACGGCAACTATGGAAAACTGTATCTTACTTCCAGTTCTCCTGAAAATCCAGCTCCTGGAGCTATAGGTATACAGTCTACAGATGCCTATCCCACAGAAAATGCCACCGGTATGAACTTTCGTTCCCTTGATGGCAATCGTTTTATCTTTGATATGGATTACTATACCGCAAACCAATCTGGAAATGGCGAAAAAAAGAATGATCATAGCCAAAGCAGGAAGCGCAGTTACAGCGGTTCCGGTGGATGGGGTTGAATATACGGCCAGCCGTACCTTTGGAAATGGAACTGAAATAGCCCCTGGCGAGTTCGTGGTTTATAATGGAAGCGGATCCATATACGAGACTCTTTTGAACTTACAGCCACGCACCACCTATCATTTTAAAGTGTTTGAGTATAACGGCAGTGGAACGGAAACCTATTATCTAACCACTGTTGACGGTAACGGAAACCCTGTATTTACAACCAGCCAGTCTACGCTATCAAATCCTACGGTACAGGCCAGTAACCTTATCTTTAGTAATGTTGAATTTACCAAGATGAAAGCCTCATGGACCAATGGCGATGGTTCGAGCCGTATACTTATTGCACGAGCCAATAGTCCAGTGGATATAGAGCCACAGGATCTTGTGACCTATAATGCATATTACGCAGGTTATGGCAATCCTTACTATGAAATAGGTACTGGTAATTATGTGCTCTATTCAGGGACCGGCTCCAGCGTGAATATTACCCACCTTGACCCCGGTACTACCTATCATTTTGCTCTTTTTGAGTACACAGGGAATTACGGGCGACTTTATCAAACGGCCTCTTCCCCAACCAATCCTGCCCCGGGGGCTACGGCCAGTCAAGCCACCAATGGCTATACAAGTCCCACAGAAAATGCCACCGGTATGAACTTTCGTTCCCTTGATGGCAATCGTTTTATCTTTGATATGGATTACTATACCGCAAACCAATCTGGAAATGGCGAAAAAAGAATGATCATAGCCAAAGCAGGAAGCGCAGTTACAGCGGTTCCGGTGGATGGGGTTGAATATACGGCCAGCCGTACCTTTGGAAATGGAACTGAAATAGCCCCTGGCGAGTTCGTGGTTTATAATGGAAGCGGATCCATATACGAGACTCTTTTGAACTTACAGCCACGCACCACCTATCATTTTAAAGTGTTTGAGTATAACGGCAGTGGAACGGAAACCTATTATCTAACCACTGTTGACGGTAACGGAAACCCTGTATTTACAACAAGCCAGTCAACCCTTTCCAATCCTACAGTACAGGCCAGTAACCTTATCTTTAGTAATGTTGAATTTACCAAGATGAAAGCCTCATGGACCAATGGCGATGGTTCGAGCCGTATACTTATTGCACGAGCCAATAGTCCAGTGGATATAGAGCCACAGGATCTTGTGACCTATAATGCATATTACGCAGGTTATGGCAATCCTTACTATGAAATAGGTACTGGTAATTATGTGCTCTATTCAGGGACCGGCTCCAGCGTGAATATTACCAACCTTGACCCCGGTACTACCTATCATTTTGCTCTTTTTGAGTACACAGGGAATTACGGGCGACTTTATCAAACGGCCTCTTCCCCAACCAATCCTGCCCCGGGGGCTACCGCCAGTCAAGCCACCAATGGCTATACAAGTCCCACAGAAAATGCCACCGGTATGAACTTTCGTTCCCTTGATGGCAATCGTTTTATCTTTGATATGGATTACTATACCGCAAACCAATCTGGAAATGGCGAAAAAAGAATGATCATAGCCAAAGCAGGAAGCGCAGTTACAGCGGTTCCGGTGGATGGGGTTGAATATACGGCCAGCCGTACCTTTGGAAATGGAACTGAAATAGCCTCTGGCGAGTTCGTGGTTTATAATGGAAGCGGATCCATATACGAGACTCTTTTGAACTTACAGCCACGCACCACCTATCATTTTAAAGTGTTTGAGTATAACGGCAGTGGAACGGAAACCTATTATCTAACCACTGTTGACGGTAACGGAAACCCTGTATTTACAACAAGCCAGTCGACCCTTTCCAATCCTACAGTTCAAACCAATAATATTTTTATAAATAGTAAGACAACCTCTTCCTTTAATGTTAATTGGACTAGTGGAAATGGTTCAAGAAGAATATTGTTGGTTCGTGAAAACGAGCCGGTTGACGTGGAACCTCAAGATTTGATGACCTATCCCGCATATTATGCAGGATATGGACAAAACTATTATCAAATCGGGACTGGTAATTATGCTGTATATGATGGTGGCGGAATTTCTGTAAATGTTACCAATCTTCAACCAGGCACCAATTATCATTTTGCCCTCTTTGAATATAACGGATCAAACGGAAAACTCTATTTAAGGCCAGGCTATACTTTTGAGGCCGAAACCTACGGAGACCGTCCAACCCAACAGGTTACAAACGCCCGTTTTGAAGATGTTGGTGCTACTTCCATGAAGGTTAAGTTCACCAGAGGAAGCGGGTCTGCAAGAATGGTAATTGCAAGAAAAGGTTCGGCGGTAAATAAAGAGCCTGCAGATTTAACAACTTACTTGGCCAACACCAGTTTTGGACAAGGACAAAATCTTGGTGATAATAATTATGTGGTTTACAATGGCACCGCGGAAGAATTTATCTTGACAAATTTAGAACCTTCCTCAGATTACCATTTCGCATTTTTTGAATATGCCATCAATCAGGAACAAGAGTATTACGTAAAGCCAGGGCTTCGGGCCAATCAATTAACGCCGAGTGCTCCTGGTGTAAGTCCTTCGAATTTTGCCTACTCCAGGCCTTGTGACAATGACTTGGTCATAAGTTGGGACGCTGGAGATGGACAGGGCCGATTGGTAATTATCGGGGAATCTCCCTTAAATTCGGCACCTATAAATGGGACAAACTATAACGCAAATTTCGGTTATGGATTAGGGGATGCCATAGGAAATGGTTATGTGATTTACAATGGATCAGGAAATATGGTCCCTCCCAATTTACTGCAACCATCAACCAATTATTACGTCAATATTTACGAATATAATGGAACAAAAACGGATCCTGTTTTTAACATGACAGCGTTGGAAGGTTTTATTGGAGATATTTCTGTTCCAAATATCAGTTGCCGTAATATCCAAATAGTTTTGGATGAGAATGGCAATGCAAGCATAACCCCAGAGGATTTAGGCACAATCCCCGCAGGAGACTGTGGAGTGATTACTGCAGAGATTGATATCAGTGATTTTGATTGCTCGCATTTGGGAGCTAATAATGTTACCTTAACAATTACGGATGAAAATAACAATTCAAGTTCTTGCGTGAGTGTTGTAACCGTAGTAGACCAAACTCCTCCTACCGTAATTACTAAGAATATTTCCGTTCAACTTGATGCCAATGGAACAGTATCCATTGCAGAAGATGCTGTGAATGATGGATCAACGGATGCCTGTGGTCCTCTCGTGTTTTCAACGGATATTACTAACTTTAACAGCAGTCACATTGGAGAAAACACGGTTACTTTAACCGTAACTGATGGCAGTAATAATTCAAGTTCCGCCACGGCCATTGTAACTGTTCTTGATGTGGGTGCGCCAGTTAATGATGATCTCTGTAATGCAATCACTTTAACAGTTGACGTACCTTCTGCAGGCGATGCTTATACAAATGTGGGCGCAACTGCACAAATGGACGAACCGACAGGGTCTTGCTGGAATGGCACGATCAATCCACAGACAGTTTGGTTTAGCTTCGAGGCTCCCTCTAGCGGAAACGTAATCGTTAGCACCGACATTGCTGGAGGAAGTTTGGCCAATACACATTTCTCTATTTACGAGGCCCCGAGCAATTGTAACGATTTTACAACTTTGGGACCAGAGATAGCGTGTGATGAAAATGGCGGAATTAACTATCCAAATAGATCTATTGCCAACTTAACGAATTTAACTGCTGGAAACACATATTATATTCAGGTAGATGGCAACGGCGCAAACACTGGTACCTTCGGTATTGAGGTTACAAATAGTGGATGTTTAACCCCTTCAAATTTATTGGTTGATGGTGTAACAGGTTCATCCGCCAATGTTTCCTGGACCGGAAACGGAAATGAATCTTCTTGGATCGTAAAATATAGTGAGAATTCAAATTTCGATCCCCAAAATGAAGGAATGTCTTCAACTATTAACAGTACACCAACTGCTCAATTAATTGGTCTGAACTCTAACACTAATTACACTTTCTACGTAAAAGCAGATTGTGGCAATGGGGATCAAAGCAGTTTTGGAGGTCCCAAAAACTTCACTACTCTGTGCAGTGGAACTCCAACCCTTACTTTCTTAGGTTCAGGTGAATTTGAGAACAGCATTGTGACCCCTACCCAAGGAACTCCTGAAACCACCTATGAATTTGCCATAGTCTATACAAACGAAGCTGGTGAGTTACCGCCCTACGGATTTCCGCGAGTCTTACTCGATTTTGAGGGCAACGGTCGATTTACCGATACCAATGATAGGGCTGTTGTCCTTTCTCCTGCCGATGTTAGTGATTTGGATACAACAGATGGGAAGATTTATGTTGGCTCTATCAGTCAATTGCCTTCAGGAACCAATTGGCAGGCCACTGTTCAGGTTCAATCGAATGGTTGTATTACTGAAGTGGGTCCATATAATGTGCCACAAGTTTTGACGGCACCCGATCTGGAGATCTTTGCCAATGACATTGTCTTTGACAATATGAATCCGGATGTCTCCTCTCCGTTGGAAATAAAGGCGACTATCCACAACAAATCAGATTTTGCCGCACAGAATTTTGTGGTTCATCTTGAAAATCAATTTGATATAACCGCAGTTTATCCCGATATAATAGTGGATTATTTGGAAGCGCGTGAGAGCACGACAGTCACTTGGAACATAATTACTCCCTCTATCCCTTCGTGGAACCCGATGGAAGTATTTGTGGACTATACCAACGTGATCATTGAGACAAATGAACTGAACAACCGGGCAATGAGACCCTTTACAAATGGTGATTTCAACGTGCCAGGTGCAATCAATGTTCAGGCTTCCGCCAGTCCTTCTGTGATTCAGTTGCCTTCCAGTAATGAAAATGTTACCGTATCTGGATACGCCTATTATACAGACACGGCAGTACAACTTCAGGATTCCACTGTTGCCGGCGCAACGGTTACCTTTATAAGTCCAGTAACTGGCGGTACCATCCAAACCCATACAAATTCGAGAGGGTATTTCTCCTTTAGAACACGTCTAGGTACACAACCTGGGGTCTATACCGCTCCGGTAGAAGTAACTGACTTTACGATAACGGGTGAAACTCCCATTACCTGGGAGTTGATCCAAGGTCCTTGTCTTCCGGATCTGGTAACAAGGATAACTCCAAGTTACAGTAGTATAATAATGGGGCAGTCCGTTTCAGGTACAATTACAGTGACGAATCGAGGATGCGCCGCTGTTGAGGTTGAAACTCTTCTGGAGATGGATCAAACGGGAGGGCTTCCCATAATCGTGAGTATGACTGTTCCTCCATTAGGACCGGGAGAATCATTTAGCCATCCTTTTACAGCTCAATTCAACACGGTAGGGACGTACTATATTACGGGATTGGCCGATGCCAGTTCTCTTGTGGTAGAGTCTTCAGAGAATAATAATTTGGGAACTGCCAGTATTCGAGTAAATCCACCATTGCCTGATATTGTACCAATTGGCAGCGGTGGGATGAATCCTCAATATTTATGCACAGCAAGTAACACTCAGAGTTTTGGTATAAGAAATATTGGATTCGTGGCAACTGGATCTTTCGACAATACCATTGATGTTTATTTTGGCGGTGCTTTGATTGATTCTTATGTCAGAACAGTCCAAAATATAGAAGCCGGTAGATCGGTTTCGGTATCTATACCTGTTGATTATCAGCAACTTGGAAGGTATAGTTTCGTGCTTAATTGCGATGTTCCGGATATGGTGTTAGAAATTGATGAAACCAACAACGGCAGTAGCTATTATCTAGATATAATAGAATGTCGTTCTGATTTGTACGTGTCATCTAGTTGTAATAATTTAGTCGTAGATCCTGTGGATCTGGATGTACCTGGTACAGTTACTTACACTGCTGAGGTAGGGAATGGCGGTAATGCGACTGCGCTAGCTCCTGTTCATTTTGAATTTAGATTGAGCAATGGAGAAGTATATCCCCTTGTTTATAACCAGGACATTCTCCCCGGAGAAAGAGTTACTTTCAGTACTTCAGCACCTTCGGTGAGCTCTGGAGGAACGACTCTTACGGCTGTCGTAGATCCCAACAATCTTATAGATGACAAAAATCGAAACAACAATTCCACTTCGGGAATTTTATGTTGGGAATTTGAACCAGTACCATTATGTGGCTACAATTTCTGGAATACGATTTATCACGAAAATGAATCCGCTCTTCCCACCGTTGGCGTAAAGGTTAAACATTTATATCGGGCCTCGGAAGTGAAAGTTCGCTTTGAGGTAAAAGCTCCTGGGGACACTCAATGGGCATTTTTGGGAGATACAGCCGTTCAGAATGTAAATGGATGCCAGGGATGCCCATATTATGCGGCCCTTCCAGCACGATTTGTATTTAACGAAAATGGCGTCTACACCTTTAGGATGACCACCGATCCTGACAACGATTACGATGAGTGCAATGAAGCCAATAATGTTCTTATTAAAGAGGTGCACGTTCAGAATAAGCCCGATATGCGTATACTGTCCCAGCATATCAATCCTACTTTGCTAAATCCAGAACCCGGAGAGTATATCTTTTTCGATATTTCCTATGAAAACATCGGTTATTCCAATATTAACGACAGAATGGATCTAACCCTAAAAATTAATAATGATATCCTGGCGGTGGTCAATAATGTTCCGGGATTGATAAAGGACCGTACCAATACCATTGCTGTCCCGATTCCTTATTCTTCTGAAATTGAGGGACTTCACGTAGCTCGGGCTATAATTGATTCAAACCACGATGTAAACGATGCAAACCGACTCAACAATGAGGCTACCCGATCTTTCGTAGTTGGAGCGGCGGCGAACTTAAAGTTCAATGAATTTTATGCTTCCAATGAAACACCGGAGGTAGGCGAGACTATCGATATCGATGCGTTTATAGCAAACGATGGGGAACTGGATGTAGATGCTGAAGTATTGTTTTCGTACATTTCCGCTGCGGGTGATACCATATCAATAGGAACCAGACCTGTAAATGTACCCGTTGGCGGTGGTGGTCAGCCACCTCTTCCATTTGCACCAGGCGGTGGACAAAATGCTGGCAATGATGCCGTTTCCATACCTTGGACAGTAGTAGAAACTCCCGTTAGAATTGTGGGAGAGATTATCAATTCTTCCGAATTGGAATTTGATTACACCGATAATTTCGCCTATACCCAATTGAACAATTATAATGTTTCAATATCTATGGTCCCCGCCTGTGAGGAACAGAATATTGAGGGTTCCTTGACCGCCCTAGCAGGTAATGGTACAGCCCCCTATTCCTATTATTGGAGCAATGGTTATGTGGGTGAGGTACTGGAAGCAGGACCGGGAACCTATAGTGTGACCGTTATTGACGCCAGAGGGAAAAGAGCCGTTTCTTCGGCGACAATAGAGGAAGATCCAGATTGTATAGTGCCCGCCTGTTCTCTGTCTGCAGTAAGTTTTAATGTTCCTTCCTCTTGCAATCCTAATACGGGAGTCTACACAACAACAGTAGTGGTAACGTACGAAAATCCACCGACACAAGGCTCTATTTCGGTAAATGGAACAAATTATCCCATTACGGGAAGTCCGCAGACATTTCAGGTTGACTTCTATTCCGGTCCCGTTGTATTTAATATTTACTTCACGGACAACGATAACTGTAATCTTACCATTCCCATCGGTATAACCTTGGAAGAGTGCGAACAGGATTGTGAAGGAATATATGGCGGAACTGCATTGCCTGGAGCTGCTTGTTTGGACGCTAATGACGACCCAGGTATTTTGGATGGAAATTGCGAATGTGAGGTGGATGTGCAACCAACTTGTACTTCTCCTGAATTGACTCTTGCAGCACAGGATGCTAATGGAGAACCGATAGGGGGATGTATTGAAGCAGGAGGTTCCTACTACGTATTGGCAGCCCTAACTGGTGGATCTGGAAACAGTTCGTACAGCGTTACGGCCAATAATGAAGACCCTATTACTGTTAATGCGGATGAAAGCGTTATTTTAGGTCCATTCACCGTTGGTGTCGATGTATCAGTGATTGCAACTGGAATTGACGATGCTACTTGTGGCGTATCTGGTACTATTGATTCGCCGGATGTTTGTCCTCCAGCCTGTACGTCTCCCGAATTGACTCTTGCGGCACAAGATGCTGATGGAGAACCGATAGAGGGATGTATTGAAGCAAGTGGTTCCTACTACGTATTTGCGACCTTAACAGGAGGATCCGGTAACAGTTCGTACACCGTTACCGCCAATACTGAAGACCCTATTTCTGTTAATGCTGATGAAAGCGTGGTTTTAGGGCCATTCCCCGTTGGTACCGATGTATCAGTGATTGCAACTGGAATTGACAATGCTTCTTGCGAAGTTACCGGTACTATAGATTCACCGGATGTTTGTCCTCCAGCCTGTACTTCTCCCGAATTATCTCTTGCGGCACAGGATGCTGATGGGGAACCGATCCAAGGATGTATTGAAGCAGGAAGTTCTTACTTTGTATTGGCAACCCTAACGGGGGGATCTGGTAACAGTTCCTACACCGTTACCGCCAATTCTGAAGATCCAATTACAGTTAATGCTGACGAAAGTGTGGTATTGGGACCATTCACTGTAGGCACAGACGTTTCCGTGATTGCGACCGGTGATGACGACGGTACGTGCGGCGCTAGCGCTAGCATTGATTCGCCAGCTCTTTGTGGCGACGGTTCTTGTGAAGGGCCAGATGCCTTTGTAACGACCTGGACGACTACCGCTTCCGGGGAGTCCATAACTATCCCGACCTATACCAGTGAGTATTATGACTACACCGTGGATTGGGGAGATGGCAACAGCGATATGAATGTTCCGGGTAATATTTCCCATACCTATGCAAATGCCGGCACCTATACCGTTTCGATCTGTGGAACTTTCCCGCGAATCTATTTCAACAATAGTGGCGACAGATTGAAAATCAAGTCCATCGAGCAGTGGGGCACCAACGCTTGGAGCTCTATGAACAGTGCCTTTATGGGTGCGGAAAACCTAGTGAGCAACGCAACGGACATGCCCGACCTCTCTATGGTCAGCGATATGTATGGAATGTTTGCCTATGCCAGGAAGTTCAATGGTGACGCCAATTTTGGCAACTGGAACGTGGGCAACGTGACCGATATGAAAGGAATGTTCGGTGGCGCCTCTGTTTTCAACTATCCCATCGGAGGTTGGAACGTTGGCAACGTTACGGATATGGAGAGCATGTTCCACGGTGCAACGTTATTCAATCAGAATATCGGTAGCTGGGACGTAAGTAGCGTAACCACTATGAAAAACATGTTTAATGCCGCAATGCGATTCAATCAAGATCTTAGCAATTGGGACGTGGGCAATGTTTCAACAATGAACGCTATGTTCTTCCATGCCAATAGCTTTGACCAGAATATTGGGGGATGGAACGTATCTAACGTGACCGATATGGCCAATATGTTCAGGAGTGTAGCTCTTTCCACGGCAAACTACGATGCTCTGCTAAATGGCTGGAACAATCTGTCATTGAAAGACAACGTCAGGTTTAGTGGAGGCAATAGTAAGTACTGTGCTGGACGGGCCGCCAGAAATTATATGACAGGTACCCGTGGCTGGACGATTACCGATGGCGGACCTGCCTGTGCAATTGACCCTGCCGAGTATTTTGTTACCACTTGGAAGACCACTGTGCCTAATGAGACCATTACTCTTCCCACCACCGGATCGGGCTACGATTATGTCGTAGACTGGGGCGATGGGACCGTGGTTACCAATCAGACCGGCAATGCCAGCCATAGCTATTCTGTTCCCGGGGTGCATACCGTGAAAATCAGCGGTAGCTTCCCCCGTATATATTTCAACAATGAAGGGGATAGGCTGAAAATAAAATCCATCGAACAATGGGGAACCAATATCTGGAGCTCTATGAACAGTGCCTTTATGGGCTGTGAGAATCTGGTCAGCAATGCAACGGACCTGCCGAACGTGTCTTTGGTTACAGATATGTACGGAACGTTTGCCTATGCCCGGAAGTTCAAAGGTGATGCCAATTTTGGCAACTGGAACGTGGGCAACGTGACAAATATGAAAGGTATGTTTGCGGGAGCTTCCGTTTTCAACTACCCGATTGGTACCTGGAATGTTGGCAAAGTGACCGATATGGAAAGTATGTTCCATGGTGCCACATTATTCAATAAGGATGTAGGTAGCTGGAACGTAAGCAATGTTACTACTATGAAAAACATGTTCAATACCGCGATGTTATTTAATCAGGACATTGGCAACTGGAATGTTGACAATGTGGGCGATATGAACTCTATGTTCTTCCACTCCAATTCGTTTGATCAGGATCTCGGTGGTTGGAACGTGGCTAATGTGGATGATATGGCCAACATGTTCAGGAGCGTTACTCTTTCAATAGCCAATTACGATGCATTACTAAATGGATGGAGTGCGTTTGCCTTGAAGAGCAACGTGAAGTTCCACGGAGGCAACAGTAAGTACTGTGTCGGTGAGCCGGGAAGGCTCATTATGATTGGTCTTGGTTGGATTATCCAGGACGGAGGAATGGATTGTTCCAATCCGTTCAATGGTGATAGATTGGATGTGGGAGACAACGTAGGATTGTTTGGCGTATCACTCTATCCAAACCCAATGAAGGACCAGTTGAATCTTGGCAATCCGAAAAACGTTGAACTCGAGAGCATTTCCATTTTTGACCTGACCGGAAGGATGGTACAAAAGGTTGACCTCAACGGAATGACCACGGGAACTGTAATTGATGTATCCAGAATTTCCAGTGCCACTTATTTGGTATTGATAAAGGGAAAAGCTGGACAGACAACAGAATTGTTGATCAAGGAATAAGCACGAAGTCTTAATTTCCAAAAGGCCCTCCCTTCATTTTAGAACGGAGGGCTTTTTATTGAATGTTTCAGAAATTATATAATGTGTAGAAAACAGAACATAATCAAAAAAATCACTCGTAGCTTTAAATATCCGATAACGAAAACATTCTAAAATATTATTCCATAAAACATCTTTTAAAGAGTTGAGGGATTAAATCTATTTGTAACAGATTACTTGCCTCAATACTTACTTTAATATATAAGACTGTTGGGTCTTACCAATTGGTAAATATTTTAACAATCTATGGAAGTCGCTTTGGTTAAACCAACTCTTATCACGGAAAATAGAGGGGCGCTAATGGATTTTATCTCTTCTTAAAGAAAAACATTCACTATTAAAAAATTATTTCCCAATTTTTCCTTAATTTATATAGAATTATTTCTTAAATTCGAGCAATCATAGAATCAACTAATAATTTAAAACCAAATTAAATTGATGAAAGAACCTACTTTTTTTATTCTACTCGGTATTCCTTACGGTCATTAGCGGTTTCGCCTGTAAGTGAACCCTTTGCAATCTTTACTGCGCGAAGGGGATGAAAATAGAACAAACACCATAAATGAAATGAAGTCTGTCTAGCTAGGGTATTTTTACGACATCACCTTATAATCCAAGATTGCAGACACTCAAAATGTGTTAAGTCCAGTTTTAAAATGAACTGGTTTTCTTAAGGCATCGGCAGATTATCGGCTTTATGTAGTGCAAGTAGCACTTATGCCGATTCATCTTAAAATTTGTTTGTTCTTCACACTCCCTGGTATTTTCGAAATTCGAAAATCCATATGGGATGTAAAATATTATTACCCAATTCAATCAACTTTTAACTAAAATCAATTAATCATGAAAAAACATTTATTTTTTCTTTTAGCGCTGTTTATGTCGGCTCTTTCGTGGCAGGGGACAGCCCAGGTAACCGTTGGGGATGGCACCGCCACCCAGAGATATCCCCTAGGTAATTTTTGGGGGTATGAAAGATCCGCGGCCATCTATACTGCTGCAGAACTTACCAGTACTGGTACTATAAATACAGTGGCTTGGTACGCTAATACCGCTGGACTTGGCGCAAGACCAATTAAAATTTACTTAAAGCAAACTACGGCAACTACTGAAACTACCGGAACATGGGCAAGCAAAATTGCGGATGCCACCTTAGTATATTCCGGCAGCATGACTCCAATATCAGGTTGGAATACTTTTATTCTGGATACTCCATTTCCATATACTGGTAATAACCTAGAAGTTTTGGTGGAGGCTAATTACGGAGGCACTGGTAATACTGGTGGATCTGGGGGGAATGCCATTCGCTATACATCTAAGACGGGGTCTCACATTTATTGGCAAAAAGATAATAGTCCGCCTACGACTGAGGTTGGAACCGTAAACTCCAATCGGCCCAATATTCGATTGGACTTACCCGGACTGCCTGCATGTACAGGCACTCCAATTGCAGGGGCAACTGTTATTTCTCCTACAAGTGGAGGACTAGAAGCGCCTTTCAATGTATCAACTACCGGTTATAGCACCGGGATTTCTGGATTAGTCTTTCAGTGGGAATATAGATTTAATGCTGAACCTTGGGTAAATTATGGTATTCCCTCATCCAGTTATTCGGATTTAGATCTTCAAGTAAATGAGGCAGATGTTGGAGATATTCTGGAGATGCGATTAAAGGTAACGTGTTCAAATTCTGAAATGTTCGCTTATTCTTCTTCGGGAACTTACGAAATCATTCCCGCCTTATGTATTCCTTCATCATCCTCTTCAAGTGATTATTTAAGTTCGATTACCTCAGCTCAGGCTTCTACCAATATTTCTTATTCGGTAAGTTCTATGCCTACAGGAGGTTATGATGATAAAACTTCACTTCTCTTTGAATCCTACGAAACACAGACTTTCAATATCAACACGACTTATGTAGGTGGGGCAAATGGGGTTAATATCTGGGTGGACTGGAATAATGACTTGGCTTTTGATGAAAATGAAAAAGTTGGTAGCCTGACCAATTCATCTGCGACTAAAACCTTTTCAATTACGGTTCCAGCAGGTACACCTACAGGAGAATACCGCATGAGGGTAAGAGGGCAATACGGTACATCAGCAAATCCTCCTGCTTGCGGAAGCATAAATTGGGGGTCGGCAGTAGATTTCACGTTGACACTTGTAGATCCTCCATCTTGTCTTGCACCAACGGAATTGGCTACTACATCGGTTGGATCCATTACGGCTGATGTTGAATGGACTCCTTCCGGTACAGAAGAATCCTGGAACATTTCGTGGGGAGCTTTTGGTTATACTGTTGGCGTTGATGACTTGGGTACTGGTACTACCACTATTGAGTCCCATCAAATTACTGGTTTGGATCCCAATACCCAATATCAATTTTATGTACAAGCTGATTGTGGTGGACAGGATGGAGTAAGCCAGTGGGCAGGCCCCTTGAGTTTTAGAACGGCTTGCGGAGCTATGGCAACCCTGTTCGAAAATTTTGATTCCTACGATACAGGAAGTATCGTTCCTGACTGCTGGACACGACTTTTGCCAGCAACCTCTGCAGGAAGTCAGACAATAAGTTCAACAACTCCTGCTTCCGGAACTCGAAACATTTATCAATATACGGGATCAACATCCAATTCTGTAATTGTTGTACTTCCTCCATTCAGTAATATAAATGAGGGAACCCATTGGTTGAGATTTAAAGCTAGGGTTAGTTCAGGAGCTCCCGGTACATTACAAGTAGGATATGTTACCGATGATACTGATTATTCAAGCTTCACCCTTATGGAAAATGTTAGTATCATAAACACAAGCTATGCTACTGATTCAGAATATACCGTAGTAGTTCCTAGCAATGTGCCTAGCAATGCAAGAGTAGCAATCAAAAATGCAAACGATGGTAAAAGCTATTATTGGGATGATGTATATTGGGAGGAAGGTCCCTCTTGTATGCCCCCGACAGATTTAGCTATTGATAACATCACGCAAACCGGTGCAGAGCTTACCTGGACAACCCCTGCCAACCAAAGCGATATTTATATTGCCTTAGCAGGCGATCCAGCTCCAGATGAAAGCAGCACACCAACCAACTCTGGTGTAACTACTCCAACAACCCTAAGTAATCTAACTAATAGCACTACCTATGATGTGTATGTGCGCGCGGATTGTGGTGGTAATGACGGGGTTAGCACTTGGGCTGGACCGCTAACTTTCACAACGGCTTGTGGCGTCGCTTCCGTTCCTTATCTCATGGATTTCGAAACCGCCATCGTACCGAATCTTCCAGCTTGTACTTCGCGAGAAAACAATGGTATTGGAAATGATTGGAAAACAAAGGGAGGTAGTACTAGTGGATTTACAGGCAAGGTTTTAAACTATTCCTATCATTTTGCTCCCGGGCGAGCCGATTCCTGGTTCTATACACAAGGGATACTGCTTTATTCTAATGTTACTTATGACATTTCATTTTTGGTTGGGAACAATTCTACAACTTGGACTGAAAGTATGAAGGTCGCTTATGGAACGTCTCCAACAGAATCGGCGATGGTGAACCAAATTACGGATTTGCCAGAAATTGCAACAATTACGCCGCTGAGTAGACTTCATAGTTTTAACGTTCCTGCTGATGGGGTGTACTATTTTGGATTCAATGTCTATTCTATGGACGACCAAAATCAATTATACCTAGATGATATCAATATTTTCGAAGCACCAGAATGTCCTAACCCATCTAACTTATCTGTTAGTGATATTGGAGAAACTTCTGTTGAATTAAATTGGGACCATCCAGGCGCTAATTACTACAATCTAATTGTAAGAGAAGCAGATGGCGATCCGTATGAGCCAAGTCAAGGGGATATAACAGACGAAGATATAGAGAGTCATCCTTACATTAAAACAGGCTTAACTCCTAATACAACGTATGAGTTTTATGTAATCGCTGATTGTGATATGTATTGGTCAGGTTTTGTTGGGCCATTTACTTTTACAACCTTAGCTACACCTCCATCTAACGATGAGGCATGTGGCGCTACGGTATTGGCTTGTGGTGATTCCATTGTGCAAAGTTTAGCTGGTGCAACTGCGTCTATTGAGGACAATTGTTTTGGATCAGGTTCTGCTGATGTTTGGTTTACCTTTACTTCAGATGGTTCACAAGCAATGACAGTGGCAGAAACTTCAAGTTTCGATGCGATCGTTCATCTATTTAAGGGAGACGATTGTGGCGACCTTGAAGAGGTTGGAGCGTGTAAGGACAGTCCTGAAAACTATACTGTCACCGATGCGGGAACCTATTATTTCAGAGTACGCCCATATTTTTCTTTCAATGATAGCGGTACGATCACTGTTTCCCTGACTTGTGTGGACCGTCCAACTAACGACAATTGTGCAAATGCGATTGTTCTGGAGTGTAACGCTGATCCCGTTACGTATTCCTCTGTTGGATCAGCCGCTGTGGCACCTTCTGGATGTAGCATTGGGGCCAGTGGTATTTGGTTCTCCTTTGTGGGTACCGGTGCCGACATCACCATTAATTCTACAGCTAGTTTTGATCATAAAATGTCTATGCAGACAGGCTCATGTAATGAATTGACTTGGATTGCGTGTAGAGACGGCTCTTCCGGTGCTGAAACTTATACGATTGAAGCTTCTGTAGCAGATCAGATGTACTACGTCTATGTTGCCCATTGGAGTGCCTCTACTAGTTCAACCGGCGATATCACAATCAGTATCGACTGCGCCGTAGTTCCAGAATGTGAAGCTCCAACATTGACTCTTGCAGCACAAGATGCCAATGGTGGTTCAATTGACTGTCTAGAGTTTGATGGCGATTACTACGTATTGGCAACCCTATCGGGCGGTTCAGGAAACACCTCATACTATGTTACAGCCAATGATTATAATGCCGTAGAAGTAAATGCAGATGGCTCTGTGGTTGTTGGCCCATTTGATGCAGGGACAGCTGTTGATGTAACTGCAACTGGTGTTCAGGATGGAGATTGCAGTGTTTCTGCAACCATTAATTCTCCTGCTGTTTGTCCTCCATCAAATGATGATCCTGAAGATGCGGTTCTTTTAGCATGTGGAGATTCTTATGAAGGTTCAACAGCAGCAGCAACTCAATCTATGGGCGCAACTCAACTTTGTGCAACATTCTCATCAGGATATTCCAAAGATGTTTGGTTTGCTTTCGAAGCCGATGGAATCAGTGAGTACACCTTGCAGGGCTCCGGCTTTGACGGTGTAATTGAAGTATATTCTGGGCCTGTAGATGATCTTACTGCAATTGGTTGTGTGGATCAATACGGTCAATCGGATGAAATTATTCTTGCTGACTTAGATGAAGGTACTTACTATGTAAGATACTTTGCTTATTCCACTTCTAATGCTGGAGATTATACCTTTAGCTTATCCTGCTATACCCCTGAATTATGTGACGAAGTAGATGCTGGAATAGCTTCTGCTAGCACCGATGTTGTTTGTGCGGGTGTGTCATTTACATTATCAGTAGAAGGTAGTACTATGGACGATGAGGATATCGTTGGTCTTACCGGACAATGGCAAGCAATGATAAATGGCGATTGGACGGATATCAGTGGAGCAAATGGTGTTTCTTATACGGTAGCAAATGGAATTACCGAAGAAACCTCCTATCGGTTTGTTCTCACTTGTTCAGAAGGAAATTCGGATACTTCGAATTCAGTTACGGTAAGTATAAATCCAGATGTTTCCCAGTGTTATTGCGAGCCAAGTTTCCCATCTGCTGTTGAACCAATTACTTATGTAGGTTTTGAGGATATCGACAACACGACATCCGCAACTCTCAATGGAACTCCTGCTTTGGAAGATTTCACCGATCAAACTGCTTTTGTAGCTCAAGGGGGAGAATATCCAATTGAAGTTAAGGGAAATACCAATGGTAATTTTACGACAAAAATTGTAGTTTATATAGATTGGAACCAGGATGGAATTTTTGATAATTCGCAAGGATCCAATGAAATGTATCTACTTCCGGATATTAGGAACTCTAACGGTCAAGATGGAATCAGTTCTGAAGGAACCATCGCTGTTCCTGCATCCGCCTTGCTAGGTAATACCCGTATGCGTGTTATGAAGAAATTCAGTTCTGTCCCTGGTCCTTGTAATGCATCGGGTTACGGACAAGCTGAAGACTACACAGTGAATGTCGGTACTGATGAACCTGAGCCTTGTTTAGCTCCTGAATCTGTTGTAGTGAGTGATATCACCGCAAATTCTGCTCAGATCAGTTGGTCTGGAGGAAGCGAAGAGGGGTATTGGATTATTGCCTACGGACCAGTTCCTTATTATCCGGCAGAAGATGATGGAGAAAATGGTTATTACGGAGGGAATATGACGGAAACACTTACGGGTCTTGAGCCAGGTACAGAGTACAATGTATATGTTCGTGCGATGTGTCAAGAAAGTTACGATAACCTGAGTGATTGGACCAGTGCCTCTTTCACAACTGATGAAGAGCCTTGCGTAATTTCAGGTCAAATTATCGGTCTTTATGTAGATGAACCTGCAACGGTTTGTCAAGATGCTGGTGAACTCATTGTATGGTGGGATTCTCTAGGTGATTACGGAGAAAAGATGGCTTTTATCATTACCGATCAAAATAATAATATCCTAGATATTATCAACGAGGATTTTGATACAGCCAATGTTATGGAGGTAACAGCTGATTTTACCGGCTACGACGAAGGTGATTATTTAATTCAACACATAACCTGGAACGGAGAGATTACAGGTCTTGTGGTTGGTAATAACACAAGTGAAGTAGAAGGTGATTGCAAGGCTTGGGCGGTCAACCAGATTGGTGTAACCGTTGAAGATTGTACAGTAGTTCCAGAATGTGAATCTCCGTTAGGTATAACAGTTGATAATATAACTGAGGATGGTGCAGAGATCACCTGGTCAGCCGCCAATGCTGGCGATAACCAATGGCAGATCTCATTGACCGTTGGTGGTCAAGGTCCTGACGAAGGCATAATCGCTAGTGTTTCAGGTACGCCTGCATATACCGCGACCGGTCTTGATCCCGCTACTACCTATACAGTTTACCTGCGTACCGTTTGTTCTTCCGAGGTTTCCAGCGATTGGGCCTTCAATGGAGAATTCACGACCTTAGAGGCAGAAGAAGAGTGTGAGTCACCTTTGGGTATAACAGTTGATAATATAACCGAGGACGGTGCGGAGATCACCTGGTCAGCGGCCAATGCCGGCGACGACCAATGGGAAATCTCATTGACCGTGGGTGGGCAAACTGCCGATCAGGGCATTATCGCTACGGTTACAGGTACGCCTACCTATACCGCGACCGGTCTGGATCCCGACACTACCTATACGGTTTACTTGCGTACAATTTGTTCTTCCGAGGTTTCAAGTGATTGGGCCTTCAATGGAGATTTCACCACTTTAGAGGCAGAAGAGCCAGGATCCTGTGAAGGCATTGATGCCTTTGTAACGACCTGGACGACTACCGCTTCGGGTCAGTCCATAACCATCCCGACCTATTCCGGTGAGACGTATGACTATACCGTGGATTGGGGAGATGGCAGCAGCAACACGAATGTTCCGGGGAATATTTCCCATACCTATGCAAATGCAGGCACCTATACCGTGTCGATCTGCGGAACTTTCCCGCGTATCTATTTCAACAATGGCGGGGACAGGCTTAAGATCAAGTCTATTGAGCAGTGGGGTACCAACGTTTGGAGCTCTATGAACAGTGCCTTTATGGGAGCTGAGAACCTAGTGAGCCACGCAACTGACATGCCTAATCTTTCAATGGTCACGGATATGTACGGAATGTTTGCGTTCGCAAGAAAATTCAACGGTGATGCTCAATTTGGCAACTGGAACGTGGGCAACGTGACCGATATGATGGGTATGTTCGCAGGGGCCTCCATTTTCAACTACCCCATCGGTGGCTGGAACGTGGGCAATGTGACCACAATGGAGAGTATGTTCTTTGGTGCTACGATTTTCAATCAACCGCTTGGAAATTGGAACGTAAGCAGCGTGACTACAATGAGGAGTATGTTCCAGACTGCTTATGAATTTAACCAGAGCCTCAATAATTGGAACGTGGACAACGTGACCGATATGTATGGAATGTTCGCCTATGCCCGAAAATTCAACGGGGAAATAGGCAACTGGAATGTTGGCAATGTGACCAATATGACAGGTATGTTCGGGGCTGCTTCGAAATTCAACAAGCCCATTGACAATTGGAACGTGGGCAACGTGACCAGTATGGAGCAAATGTTCCATGGGGCTACGGTGTTCAACCAGGACCTTGGTGCCTGGAACGTTGGGAACGTGACCAACATGCGGAATATGTTTGCTACCGCAATGAAGTTTAACTATGACATTGGCAATTGGAACGTAGGCAACGTGACCAATATGTTCCGTATGTTCTTCCATGCCAACAGTTTTGATCAGGACCTAGGTGGTTGGAACGTGAGCAATGTAACAGATATGACCAACATGTTCGTAAACGTCAAACTTTCAACGGCCAATTATGATTCGTTGTTGAACGGCTGGAGCGCACTTCCACTTCAGCACAACGTGAAGTTCCACGGTGGTAACAGTAATTACTGTGCTGGTGAGGTCGCTAGACAAAACATGATTTCCAACTACGGTTGGATTATCCAGGACGGAGGGATGGATTGTTCCAATCCGTTCAATGGAGACAGATTGGATACGGGCGACAGCGCAGCGCTGTTTGGCGTATCACTCTATCCGAACCCAATGAAGGACCAGTTGAACCTTGGCAACCCCAAGAACGTTGAACTTGAGAGCATCTCCATTTTTGACCTGACCGGAAGGATGGTCCAAAAGGTTGACCTCAACGGAATCACCACGGGAACTGTCATCGATGTATCCAGACTTTCCAGTGCCACTTATATGGTACTTGTAAAAGGAAAATATGGACAGACAACAGAATTGTTGATCAAGGAATAAGCGGTAAGTCTTTAATTCCCAAAAGACCCTCCCTTCATTTATGAACGGGAGGGTTTTTTCATTCTGGGCTTCGGTAAGAATTTCAGTATTGCTCCGCAGACTGAAATTCACTCAGCCTCCTTGGATTTGTTATTTGATTTTTTAATTCGGTAATTTTATGCAGTTGTTTGGAATATTTAATGGATTGAAATTCCGGTAAATAGGAAAAATACTATATAAAAATAGGGAAAATCCTGTTGACCCGCTTTTAGGTTTATTCCATCTTTGTGGTACTTAAAGATTAATTGGGGAGTTAATTGAAAAGTTGTCTATGAAAAAGAAGGTTGTCTGGTTATACTGGGCAGCCTTTTTTGCTTTGGGCTTACCTGCAAATTTCAGTTTTGCTTGTAAGCTTAAATTCACTCAGCAATCTTGGATTTGGTATTTGATTTTATAATGCGGAATATTTCTGCAATTGTTTGCAGCATTTAATATTTTAAAAATCCGATAAACAGGAAAAATCCTATATAAAAATAGGGAAAATCCTCTTGACCCGTTTTTAGGTTTATTCCATCTTTGTGGTACTTAAAGATTAATTGGGGAGTTAATCGGAAAAGTTGTCTATGAAAAAGAAGGTTGTCTGGTTATACTGGGCAACCTTTTTTGCTTTGGGCTTACCTGCAAATTTCAGTTTTGCTTGTAAGCTTAAATTCACTCCGCAATCTTGGATTTGGTATTTGATTTTATAATGCGGAATATTTGTGCGATTGTTTGCAGCATTTAATATTTTAAAAATCCGTTAAATAGGAAAAATACTATATAAAAAGGAGGAAATCCTGTTGACCCGCTTTTAGGTTTATTCCATCTTTGTGGTACTTAAAGATTAATTGGGGAGTTAATTGAAAAGTTGTTCTATGAAGAAGAAGGTTGCCTGGTGATACTGGGCAGCCTTTTTTATTTGAGCTTTGATACAAAATTCAGTTTTGCTTTGCAAACTGAAATCCACCCGTCTTCGATTCAAATTTTAGTTTGGTTCCATCCGCTAGAATTCACTCAGCCTCCTTGGATTTGGTATTTGATTTTAAAATGCTGAATATTTTTGAAAGTGTTTGGAGCATTTAATGGATTGGAATTTAGATAAATAGGAAAAATCCTATATAAAAATAGGGAAAATCCTCTTGACCCGTTTTTAGGTTTATTCCATCTTTGTGGTACTTAAAGATTAATTGGGGAGTTGATCGAAAAAGTTGTCTATGAAAAATAAGGTTGCTTGGTTATACCGGGCAACCTTTTTTTATTTAGGCTTCAATACAACATTAGCTTCATTTCGTCTGCTAAAATTCACTCAGCCACCTTTGAATTGGTATTTATCTCTTAAATCTCGCTTAATGTAAAACATTGTTCGGCATGCTAAAATTTATGGCAATGAACTGGGTGCTCCCATTATTTCTACTGCTCTTCTTCTCTCCTTTAGGTTCTTCGACACAAGAACTATCCAGAGAGAGGCCCTGGTTCAATAATTTGGCAGATTAATTGCCAGTTTGTAAATTTAATTTCTTTTGAAGATTATGAAAGAAATTATTCTTTCATTGGAAGAAGCCAAATAGGAGATTCTTAGAATTCCTTAACTTAAATTTCAACTTTCAGAGGGTTCTCAATAATTGTAAATTATAATGTGGTATGATATATGGGGGATTGAAAATACCTATCTTCCAATAGAAATCTAATCAACTATGTTTCTGCATTGAATTTATTGAAAAAGGCGAGACAGATGCAAGGAAATTTTGTGGAATCATACAAATATGTGAAGAGCTTCAAGACTGGAAGGAGCGTTCAGAAATAAATATTAGTATCCGTTTAATAAATTAAATAAATATGAAAACTCAAGGAATTTTATTCGCAATGTTATTCTGCTTTCTTCTCGGAAGTGCTTCGGCGCAGGATATTAAAACCAATTCAAAAACGGAAGTGGCCAATATTGACAAACTCGGAACCTTATTAGATTCAAAAACTTTTGAATTTGTTGCCACTCGTGCATTTCCTACCACTGGAACTCCCAAGAATTTGGCAGGGAGTAGCTATTCGGTCACCTTTTCTCCGGAAGTGATAATAAGTACTTTACCTTTCTACGGAAGGGCTTATAGTGGGATAGGTATGGATGAGGATAAAGGAATGCGATTTAAAGGGAAACCTGAAAATTTCATCATAAAAAGCAAAAAAGGCTACCAACTGAACACAACTGTAAAGGATGGTGATACTTATAATATTTCATTATCGGTAAATGATTCTGGCTATGCCAGGCTAACGATCAGCAGTAACGATCGTGAAACCATTTCATATCAAGGTGAGATTGTAAGTGTTGAGTGATCAGTGTTCTGTGAGAGCATGATTTGGCAGGTGCGTTAAAAACGGGAGTTGCAGTTGGCAGTGGCATTGTTCAGTGAAGAAAATTGATCTTACTGGAACTTTTACTTCCAAGGATAAGGAGTGTTCACTTGTAAACTCATAAATCTATAATCTATCCATCCGTAGGCAAGCTCATCGATTTCTAGACTCATAGACATCTAAACTTCTAGACTTCTCAACTCATCGACTTGATACCTTAAAAGCTTTCAAACATTTAAACTTTCAAATTTACAACACCAATTCCTCAAAAAGTCGTTCCAAAGTTTCATCCAAATCATCGCTAAAACCATTGTGCGGACGCGAGGTTTGAAGAGAAGAACTGCGTTGGGCCGTAAGCCATCTGAATCTATCGGGAATTTCCCATTGGGACACTGCGCCACCGTTTTTGGAGCCAGAGCATATTTTCATAAAAGCCTGTAGGTTTTTTTCAATTTCCCCAACTTCAAGTTCAGAGGAAAAGAGCTTTAGTTTTTCTGTATCGATATGATATTTACAATTCAGATACTTTGCTCCCTTGCTAAAAAGGATTACACCCACATTCAGAAATTCCTCACGCTCTACACGTGGAACCAAACGGATTACCGCATATTCATACAAGTGTTTCCCGGGCATCTTGAATTTGTTTTACAAAGTTGTTTGAATTGTCTCGCCGAAGGATAAGAAAATTAAAATACACTTCCCGAATTTCTTCAGGGCTCATTTCAGTACCTTCCCATTGGAGCCAATCTATGGGAATCAAATCTGTTATTTCCCGTAATTTTTCATCAGGGAGAAGTGCAATCATTTCCTCATTTATTTCTTCAACCAAAGATGCTTGTGAGAGTAAACATGGTCTTTAACATAGGGAAAGGGGCTCAGGGCAGCTTTTTCCCAATTGTTCCACGAATGATGAAAATAGAAAGTTGCACCATGGTCGATTAGCCAGAGTTCTTTATGCCAAATTAGCATGTTTGTGTTTTTAACGGTACGATCGATGTTGGTGGTAAAAGCATCCAACCATAGTATTTTTGAAGCCAGTTTTTCATCAACTTGGGTTACCACGGGATCAAATGTCAGTGCACCGGAAAGAAAATGTAGTGCTAGATTTAAACCCTGACTTCCTTTTAAAAGATCTTGTATTTCCTCATCACCCTCACTTCTGCCAAAGGCTTCATCCAGATTTGCAAATACCAATTCAGGCACTTTCAGTCCAAGAACTCTTGCTATTTCACCGCCCAACAATTCGCCAATCAAGGCTTTTATTCCGTGACCCGCACCCTTAAACTTTAAAACATATTTAAAGTCGTCATCTCCTTCGGCCAATGCTGGTAAAGAACCGCCTTCCCGCAAAGGGGTAATGTAGCGGGTAACATTGATGGTTCTGAGTTCTATTTTGCTGTTTGACATTGGGAACAAAATGTTAGGTTGCAAAATTAGGTTTATTTGTTGGATAAGAAGCTTGGATTTTTCTTGATGAAATTGATTTCCTTTTTAGGCAAAAAGTCGGTATTCAGTCAGGGCTTTAATTTGTATTTTTGCTGAAATCGCCTTATAAATTAAACGATATTGAATCTAACCATTGAAAACATCCTCCTTATCGGTTCCATATTGCTTTTTATAAGCATAGTTGCCGGTAAAACTTCTTATAAATTTGGTGTTCCCACTTTGGTGCTTTTCTTGGCAATTGGGATGCTTGCAGGGGAAGATGGAATTGGAGGCATCACTTTCAATGATCCTCAAATCGCTCAATTGGTAGGTGTTATTGCCTTAAACTTCATATTGTTTTCCGGTGGTTTGGATACGGATTGGAAGGCTGTTAAACCTATTTGGAGGGAGGGAATCGTGCTCTCTACGGTGGGAGTATTGCTAACCGCCATGTCCCTCGGAGCCTTTGTTTATTACGTTACCGATTTTACAATTTTTGAAAGTTTATTGCTGGGAAGTATCGTTTCCTCTACCGACGCGGCAGCTGTATTTTCTATTTTACGTTCCAAAAATCTAGCGTTGCGAGCTAATCTCCGGCCCACTCTCGAGATGGAAAGCGGGAGTAACGACCCTATGGCTTATGTGCTTACCATTGCTTTCTTGGGTTTGGTGGTAAATCAAGACCAAAGTTGGATTTCCATAATTCCGTTGTTTTTTCAACAGATGATTATCGGTGCAATCGCGGGCTTTGGTTTTGGACGGCTCAGCAAAATAATAATTAACAGAATAAAATTGGATTTTGAAGGATTGTATCCTGTGCTGGTAATCGCATTGATGTTTATCACATTTTCGGTAACCGATGCTGTGGGTGGAAACGGCTTTTTAGCTATTTATATCGCAGCCGTTTATTTGGGAAATATATATCTGATCCACAAAAAGACAATCTTGAAAATGTTTGACGGGCTTGCCTGGCTGATGCAGATTGTGCTTTTCCTAACCTTGGGCCTATTAGTTTTGCCTACGCAGATTGTGCCTGTAATTGGTGTAGGAATTGTGATTTCTCTCTTCCTCATGTTTGTCTCACGTCCTTTGAGTGTTTTTATAAGTCTGATTCCGTTCAAAATGAAAATGCGGCGTCGCTTCTATATTTCCTGGGTCGGTCTTAGGGGCGCTGTACCAATTGTGTTTGCTACTTATCCGCTACTTGCGGGAATTGAGAAGGCAAATATGATTTTTAATATTGTGTTTTTTATTGCCCTCACCTCTATTTTGGTGCAAGGAACATCCCTGTCTATTGTGGCGAAATGGCTTAACGTAAGTATACCAAGCGCTGATAAAATTCTTTCTCCCTCCGAAAAATTTTTGGAGGAACATCCTAAAACCGAAATGCGGGAAATTGGTATCGGCAATGCCAATAAAGTCGTCGGCAAGATGATAGTGGATATTGAATTTCCCAAATCCGCAATTATTGCGATGATAAAAAGAGAGAATAAGTATATTACTCCAAATGGTAGTACCATTATAAATCCTGATGATGTTCTGATTGTTCTTTCAGAATCGAAGAAGGGAATGAAAAGAGTATATAAGGCTTTGGGAGTACAGGAATATGCAGTTTAATTTTTTACTAAATAATTTTATATAAAAATACGAATACAATGAAAATCCTCAAAACCACCTTAATATTGGTTGCGATCATATCGTTAACAAGCTGCGCCTCCGGGTATAAAAATATTGAACCGAGCTCTATTAATTATATTTCAACAAATCAGGATAAGGGCATCAAATTAGAATACAAATATGACCTGCTGGACAAGAAATATGCTAAAAAAGAAGAAAAGAAAGGGGTGAAATTGGTAGCGGTAAAAATCACTAATGAATCTGATAAAGATGTAATGTTTGGAAGAGACATCAAACTTACCTACGAAAATGGAAATGAAATTTTTGTAATGGAAAATGACAAGGTATTTAAAACCTTAAAGCAAAGTCCCGCCTCGTATTTGTTCTATCTTTTATTAACGCCTTTGAATTTATATACTTCCACCTCCGATGGACGAACAACAACCAATACCTCGACTTTTCCGATTGGTCTTGTGCTTGGCCCCGGACTTGCTGGTGGAAATATGATTGTTGCCGGCTCCGCAAACAAAAAATTCCATACCGAACTTGCGGTTTATAACATCAATGGAATAATTATTAAGAAAGGCGAAACTAAATTTGGGTTAATTGGAATAAAGTCTGAAACATTTGATGCCTTACGTATAAAGTCAGACGTTCCCTTATAATTTTTTGGATTCCCAATGGAGGTCTAAATCGTTTGAATCGCCGGTTCTTTTTCGTTAATTTTGAAGAAAAGCAATTTGAATGAAAATAGTGATTTCTCCGGCGAAAACGTTGGACTATAAAAGCAAACTTCCTACGACCAGAGCTACTCAGCCCCAATTTTTGGAGAAAGCCGAATTGATAAACAATAAACTGGAGCGCAAAAGCAAAAAAGCGATTTCAGAATTGATGGACATCAGTGATAAATTGGCTGAATTGAACTATCAGCGCTATAAGGAATTCAATACTCCATTCACAAGGGAAAATGCCCGTCCAGCGATTTATGCCTTTGCCGGTGATGTTTATACTGGTTTGGATGCTTACACAATTCCTTCTGAAAAAATAAATCTTCTGCAGGATTCGCTTCGAATTTTATCTGGGATGTATGGCATTCTTCGTCCGTTAGATTTAATGCAGCCTTATCGACTGGAAATGGGAACCAAGCTTTCCATAGATCGCAAAAAGAACCTATACGCTTTTTGGAAAAATACGCTTACTGATACATTAAATAAGGAATTAGAGAAGGATGAATTGTTTTTAAATTTGGCCAGTGTAGAATACTTCAGCGCCATAGACAAGAAAAAACTGAAAGTTCCGGTAATTGCTCCTGTTTTCAAGGATTTTAAAAATGGCCAATTAAAAATAATTTCCTTCTTCGCTAAAAAAGCTCGCGGGAGTATGTCGCGGTTTGCAATTGATAATAACATTTCAACTTTAGATGAAGTAAGAACCTTTAATTATGATGGATATGGTTATAGCGAAGAATATACTGAGAAAGAAAACGAGCCGGTTTTTATAAGATAGTTCTGAAACCGAAATCGAAACGTGTCCGCCGAAGGAGGATCGAAATCGAAGTCGAAACTTAAGATGAATATGAAGCAGCGAGAAATTGTAGCAACATAAGTAATCTTTTGCAAAATTAATATCTTCCCCCTCTGGGGGTCAGGGGGACTACCGAAATCGAAGTCGAAATCGAAATCGAAATCGAAACTGGAGCATTAAAAACTTTCAAAATCTATATTTTCCTCCTCCGGGGTCAGGGGGACTAACGAAACAAAAATCAAAAATCATCAATCTTATAAATCGTAATTCGTAATTCGAAATCATTTTGTTTCACCACATTCACCCATATCCACCCTACATTCCAAAATCGGCCACAAAGTTAATTGTGGGCACCTTGCCGCCACCTCGTTTCACAACGGGAGAATTGAAGGAAAAAGATGTCGATTTTTGTTATGGCAGTGGCGATGGTCAATTGTGGATTATTTTGGACAGAATTTTTGAGCTTGACCTGAAGTTTGAGACCACAGCAGAAGCAATTGCACAACGGGAACATTTTCTTAATAAAAGAGGAATCGGGATTTGCGATATGGTGGCTTCGGCAAGACGTGAAAAGATTGATGCTACCGACATTGGAATGAAGGATGTAAAGCTTCGAGATTTAATAAAGGTTCTTCAAAAGCATCCAAAAATAGATACGTTGTTGTTCACCGGCGGAAACAGCAAAAATGGTCCCGAATATTTCTTCAGGAAAAACCTAAAGGATTATGGAATTAAAATGGAGGTTGTATCAAACAAGCCTCCCCGAATTCATACATTTCAGCTTCCCGAAAACGGAAGAATGATCAAAACCGTTTCCTTAATTGCGCCATCCGGTTCCGCCAATAGGGCAGTAGGAGGTATGGACCTCTACAAAAAGATGAAAGCCGAAAATCCTGATTTTAATGTTATTGATTTTAGGGTGATGCAGTATAAACCTTTCTTTTGATTCAGAATTTTAGTTTCATTCTAGCCTCTGGCGGGATTGCATCAATCCATTTAATTATCGTTGAGCATTCCGTATATTTACAATTCTTTTTAAAATCCAATCAACAATGAGAAAAGCAATTCCTTTTTTAATGCTTGCCGTATTAATTTCCGCCTGCAACAATTCGAAAGAAACAAAAGTAAAAGATGAAAAGAATATGAGTGAAAGAGAAAATCCCCTGCTCGTAGAAAGTACCTTGCCTTATTATGCTCCCGATTTTTCCAAAATCAAAGATGAAGATTTTGAGCCGGCGATTCTTCAGGGGATTGAAGAACAGAAAAAAGCTGTGGACGAGATTGCCAACAATCCCGAAGAACCAACTTTTGAAAACACCGTAGTTGCTCTGGAAAAAAGTGGTGTTCTTTTAGATAGGGCTTTGCAGATTTTTGGTGCATTGAGCTCTGCCAATACCAATGATACCCTTCAGGCGGTTGATGAAGCAACTGCACCGAAACTTGCCGCACAACGGGATGCCATTTATCTAAATGATAAGTTGTTCCAACGATTTAAAACACTTTACAATAAACGGGAATCTTTAAACCTGGATCCCGAATCTCTAAAACTTCTGGAAAACTACTATGAGGATTTTGAAATTGCCGGAGCTAATCTTTCCGCTGAGGACAAAGAAAAATTATCCGATTTAAACTCGAGATTGGCCACGCTTACCACCAAATTCGGGAAAACACTATTGGCGGCCAACAATGATGGCGCGGTTACTTTCACCAATAAGGAAGATCTGGCAGGAGTGTCGGATGATATTTTAAAATCAAGAGAAAATGAGAACGGAAAAGGTTGGACGATTCCGTTGCAGAATACTACCCAACAACCGCTACTACAATCAATGGACAATAGAGCCAGCAGAGAGAAACTTTTCAAGGCCGCTTGGCTTAGAGCTGATGGCGGTGCAAATGACACCCGTGGCATTGTAAAGGAAATAGTTGAAGTACGGGCGCAAAAAGCAAAATTGTTGGGCTTTGACAATTATGCCGCTTGGAGTTTGCAGAAAACAATGGCAAAAACCCCTGAAAATGTAAATAAATTCTTTCAAGGTCTAATTCCAGCAGGAACCGCTAAAGCCCAGGCCGAATCGGATGAAATCCAGAAAATGATCAAATCCAAAGGAGAGGATTTTACCTTGGAGCCTTGGGATTGGAATTACTATGCTGAAATGGTTAGAAAGGAAAAATACGATTTGGATGAAGAACAAATCAAGCCCTATTTCGAAATAAATAATGTGTTGGAAAAAGGTGTGTTCTTCGCCGCCAACAAATTATATGGTATTACATATAAGGAAAGAACCGATATTCCTGTTTATCAGGACGACGTTAAGGTCTACGAGCTTTTTGAGGAAAACGGAGATCAACTTGGACTTTTTTACGCCGATTTCTTTGCAAGACCCAGCAAAAGGGGAGGAGCTTGGATGTCCAATTTCGTAACCCAATCGAAGCTTTATAATAAGAAGCCAGTAATTTACAATGTGTGTAATTTCCCGAAGCCTTCAGATGGGAATCCAGCTTTGCTGACCTTTGATGAAGTAATCACTATGTTCCATGAATTCGGACATGCCTTGCACGGATTTTTTGCGGACCAGCAATATCCTTCCTTATCTGGAACTTCCGTTGCTCGTGATTTTGTTGAATTCCCTTCACAGTTTAATGAGAATTGGGCGCTTTATCCGGAGGTTTTGAAAAACTATGCAGTTCATTATAAAACTGGGGAACAAATTCCGCAGGAACTGATTGCGAAAATCAAAAATTCGGGAACTTTCAATCAAGGATACAGTATTACTGAAAACTTGGCTTCGTCAAATTTGGATATGCAATGGCATATTATTCCAAGCACAAGGACTATTGAGGATGTTGATGGCTTTGAAAAAGAAGCGCTTCATAAAACTAAGCTCGATGTGGTCCATGCTGTACCTCCAAGATACCGCTCTACCTATTTTGCGCATATTTTCGCAGGTGGTTATGCAGCTGGGTATTATTCCTATTTATGGACAGAAATGCTCGACCACGATGCCTACAATTGGTTTGAAGAGAATGGAGAACTGACCCGTGAAAATGGCCAACGTTTCCGTGATATGATCCTTTCCAGAGGAAATACCCAGGACCTGGAGAAAATGTACAAAGCTTGGCGAGGTTCAGATCCTAAAATTGGACCATTGCTAAAGGCAAGAGGATTGAAGTAATCCCTCGGCTCCGCTCGGGAAGAACCGGAATAGAAATCTAAACCAAAATCGAAATCGAAGGGTTTTGATTTTAATTCTAAAACTGAGTTTTAAAGAAAAGAAAAACCACGAATTCACGAATATAATAATCTATTATTCGTGAATTCGTGGTTTTTAATTCAGTAATTTATTTTTTTACCGACTACCGACTACCGACTACCGACTACCGACTACCGACTACCGACTACCGACTACCGACTACCGACTACCGACTACCGACTACCGACTACCAACTACCGACTACCGACTTTATCTCGTTCTTTTTATCTTCTCTGGATATTGTTGGGTATCAAAGACGTCCATTATTTCAATTTGTTCTTTCTCGTAGTTTATCCAATAAATTATTTTATAAGTTTGATGAACCAAATATCGAAATTCTTTTGATCTGTTATATAATCTCGGTTCTATTTGACCAATTTCCGGTAGCTTTTTTAACCGCAATGTTTCAAGAATTATTTTCCGAATTTCAGCTTTTGCTACTCTGAGACTTGCATTTTCTTTTAAATATTCGAAGTTCTTTTTGAGTTCAGATTTTGCGAAATCAGTCCAAAATATTTTTAACTCCATTTCTCAATTTCCTCTAATAAATCATCTGCCTCCGTTAGCCTTCCATTTTTGGAATCTTCCATTGATTTATCGATCCGTCGATTCAATTCCTGAACCGACATTGGTTCAATTTTTCTGTCATTGGAAGACTTTTTTTCTTTACGTAGAATTTTTTCCAGTTTTGAAATAGCCTCCTCATTTTTAAGTTTTAAAAACTCTTGTATAAATGCAATCTTTCGGGCCTCTATATTCATCTTCATTATTTTTATCAAATATACAAATTTATTTAAATGGTATTTTCCTTGGAGTCAGGGTCTTTAATTTAAATTACTCAAAAGCCTTTGTAGAGTAGGTATTGTCGTCTAACAGCAACCGTCCTTTTTCATTAAAATAAAGCCACGAATTCACGAATATAATATCTTTTTATTCGTGAATTCGTGGCTTTTAATTCAGTAATTTATTTTTTACCGACTACCGACTACCGACTACCGACTACCGATTACCGATTACCGATTACCGATTACCGATTACCGATCACCGATCACTGCTCACTGAACATTAATCCTATTTCTTCTTCCCCTTCCCCTTTCCCTTTTTAGGGTGAACGAGCTTCAACTCATCGATCAAATTCTTCGCACCGGCGTATTTGTCCATTATGAAGAGAACGTAACGAATATCAACCATTATGTTGCGGGATAGCTCTGGGTCATAATAATAATCGCTCATTGTTCCTTCCCAAACACGGTCGAAGTTTAGACCAATCAAATTGCCGTAAGCATCGATAGCTGGACTTCCAGAATTCCCACCTGTGGTATGGTTGGTTCCGATGAAGTTTACAGCTATTTTGCCATCTTCAGCATAAGGACCATAGTCTTTTTTACTATATAGGTCAATCAGTTTCTGTGGAACATCGAACTCATAATCTCCTGGAATATATTTTTCCATAACTCCTTCTAAATGGGTTACTGGTTCGTAATAAATGGCATCGGCTGGAGAATATCCTTTCACTTGTCCGTAAGTTACACGGAGGGTGCTATTGGCATTTGGAAAGATTCTTGCATCTTTGGGACTAAGCTCCATAAGGGCTTTCATATAATCTCTTTCCAGACCTTTTATTTTTAGGTTCAGAGCTTCATAGTCTGGTGCTATTTTATTATAATAGGCGTCGGCCATATCTTTTGCAACTTGAAATCCAGGATCGCTTTCCAATTTTTTCATTACAGTTTCAGCATCGCCTTCCATTAATGTTTTAAAGGAATCATAGTCTCTAAATCCAGACTTGCTATAAACGTTATCAGTAAGATTTTTCACATTCATATTCTTAAATGAATCTGGAAGGAATTGTTCCGGCACCTTTTCGGCATAGAGTGAAATCAGGGCTTCAAATACCTCTTTGTCTACTTTTGGGCTATAATCTTTATATTTTCCTTCCATTGAAGCAACTAGGTTGTCTCTTCGATCCTCAAAAGACTGTTCACCGCGATTTTCATAAACCTGCTTTAACTGGTAGGTTTGAAAAGCGGTACGCAATAACTCTACATTTCGTAAAACTGTTTCCGTAAAATACTCACGTGCGAGCGTGTAAGGTTCTATTTGAGTGTAGAAAGTTTCAAATTGAGGCAAAAGATTTCCGTATTCAGATTCTTTTCCCCTTTTCTTTATTTCTTGTGTGAGTTTTCTTTCTTGCTCTTTTTTGATGCCAACAGCATTTGATTTTTTCAATCCGGTGGTTTCGCCTCTCCATTTTTTCCAATAATTAGCGATTCTGGCGAATTTTGAAGCGTACTGTATCTTGATCTGCGGATCGGAACGCATATATTTATCCACAACAGCAAGAGCCTCGTCGCGAATGCCTATTCGGGCCGGATTAATTGTGTTTATTACTTGATCGATCGCAATTGATGGCAAATATTCATCTGTAGAACCAGGGAATCCAAAAACTAAAGTGAAATCATTTTCGGCAACACCATCCAGTGAGATTGGCAGAAAATGTTTTGGAGTATAAGGAACGTTGTCCACAGAATATTCGGCAGGACGATTATCCTTATCAGCATAAATTCGGAACAATGCGAAATCGCCAGTGTGTCTTGGCCAAACCCAGTTATCGGTATCGCTACCAAATTTACCTATGGAAGATGGGGGAGCCCCGACCAAACGGATATCCTTAAAAGTTTCAACTACAAAAAGCATATATTGATTGCCTTCATAGAAAGTCCGAACCCGATTTTCCTGATATTTTTCTTTAGGTGAATTTTGAACCGTGGTTGCTATGTTAGCCTCAATAATCTTTTGTTTTTCGGCTTCATCCATATCTGGATTGATACCTTCTAAAATCTTTTGGGTCACATCTTCAATTTTAATAATAAAAGTGGCAGTGACACCTGGATTTGACAATTCCTCCTTTAGACTTTTCGCCCAAAACCCGTTTTCCAAATAATCATTTTCCAATGTGGAGTGTTTTTGAATTTGGGAATAACCACAATGATGATTGGTAAGAAGAAGTCCTTTGTTGCTTATCATTTCACTCGTACAACCTCCATTGAAATGCACGATTGCATCTTTTAAACTAGAATTGTTAACATCATAAATATCCTTGGCCGACATTTTCATGCCCAGATTTTTCATTTCTGTTTCATTCATTCCTTCCAGTAAAGAGGGGACCCACATACCTCCTTGCTGGGCAAAAAGAGGAACTGATAAAAAGATAAAGAGCAAGCGTAATAGTTTCATAAGTTTGTTTTTAAGAATAGTCCGCAAGATAACAATACACGGGGGAAATCGAAATTGAAATCGAAAACGAAATCGAAAATAAAAATGAAAATGGAATTCAACTTTAAGAGCACAGTCGATCTTAAGTAAACTATAATTTAAAGTTAAGTTTTCAAATTTTATTGGTCAGGAAATTTCATAGTATTAGTTTTGGCAGAAGAGATGGATTTTGAAATACTTAGAAATATAGTTGTTTGGAATTGAGTGTTTTAAATGTCTCTAAAAAACTAATTATAAATTTTAATATTCAATTATGTTTAATTCATTAAAAATTAAAAGTCTGTTTTTGTTCGTGGCTGTTTTAGGATCTGCTAGTTTATTTGCGCAGGAAAAGGAAGTCAGTGATAGCGAATTGAACAAATTTGCCGATGCCTACATTAATATTCAGATGCAAAATCAGGAGGCCCAACAGGAAATGATTTCCATTATAGAGGGAGAAGGTCTGAAAATTGAGCGTTTCAGTGAAATTCAGCAAGCCTCTATGGATCCAAACCAGAAAAATGATGCTACTCCTGCAGAAATGAAAATGCACGACAACGCAGTTGCAAAGATGGAAAAATTACAACCTGAATTGGAGAAAAAGGCCAAGGAAGGAATAGAATCAAAAGGTATTACCTTTGAGCGTTTTCAAGAGCTTGCCACGGTAATTCAACAAGACCAAGGTCTGCAACAGAGATTACAGGGAATTTTGATGAAACATCAGATGGACTAATCTGTAAATACCACAGAATTTAAAAAAGGAAGTCATTTTGGCTTCCTTTTTTATTGGTCTCAAATAGAGTTAAAAATATTTACTTTAGTGCATCCCGTTTTCCCCCGAATCACTAGTGATTAAAAAGATTTGCCACGAATCTCACGGATTTTCACGAATTCACTCGTTCCCTGAAAATGCGAATGCAAAATGATACATTATCTATTACACGAATGTAACAGACTTTCAGTCTGTTTTAAAAGTCTATGGCACTTTAGTCCATATTGGTTTAGTTTTCTCAGTTATTGCACAATGTCAATGGATGAATAGCCCAAACTGCTTTTTTCAAGTTTGATTTGTGTGGTGATCCTTTCCTTCAAAGCACTTACGTGCGAAATTATTCCAACCGACTTATCTCCTTCGTTCTGCATTTTTTCCAAAATAGTTATAGCTTGATCCAAAGTTTCTGGGTCTAAGGTTCCAAAACCTTCATCAATAAATAAGGATTCAATTTTTACGTTTCGCGAGGCGATATCGGATAGGGCAAAAGCCATTGCTAAACTCACCAAAAATGTTTCTCCGCCCGAAAGCGTGCGAACCGATCGACGCGCATTTCCCATATATTTGTCAAAAATCTTTAGCGTATCGCTTTTATCCGCTTCCTCAGCGGTAGGAATATCAAGCAAATATCGATCGCTGAATTCCATCAAACGGTTGTTGGCAAAACCGATAAGTTGCTCCAAGGTCAGATCTTGTACGAAGTTTGAAAATTTATTACCCGTGGCGTCACCAATAAGATCGTTCATAGTTTTCCATAGTGCTTGATCTTTTTTAAGGGAATTCAGTTCCTCTAAAAATTGTTCTTGCTTTGCTCGTGTTTTGGCGTCTTTCTCAAGGCTTTCGGTAATTTTTCCAATGTTTATGGAAAGCTCGTCCCATTTTGTCTTTGTCCGTTCAAAGGATTCGGTCAAAGTATCCATTGGAATCTTATTATCATCTTTTAACGAGAGTTCACTTAATTCCTTGGTAAGTGTTTTTTCTTTTTCTGATAGCCGTGCGGCGCCTTCCTTTAATTGAGTATCCTTTTTTCTAAATCCACCTGCAATTTCTTCATCAAGAATGAGTGATTTTAATTGCACAATACTTTCTAGATTTTCTTTTGAAATTATTGAATCCAACGCATCTTTTTTCTGGGATTTTTCAGATTCCGAAATCTTGAGTTTGGCAGATGTTTCACTTAATTGTGTTTCAAAACTTGAAATCCGTGCAATCGAATGCGTAATTTTTGTGGCCAAACTTTGTGTTTCTTGGTCAATATTGTTTCCTGAGTACAGGTTTGTCCGTTCTTCTTTTAAATTCCGATAATTGGTTAAAGTCTGTTCCCAATTCAGAAAACTTCTTTCTATGTCCTCTAAGATCACAATTGCCTGAAACGCTTGTTTCGATTTCTCCAATTGCTGGATATCTGAATTTATTTGAGAACGTTTTGTTTGCAGTATTTCCAAATCGTCTTCAAAATTCCAGGATAATTGGTTGGCTATAAGTTGGAGGGCACTGTGAAGTTGCGAATATTCAGAAGATAAATTCTTAATGTCGTTCTTCAATTTTTCGTTGGACTCTGATTGAAATTTAATTCTCTGTTGCAGTCCTATCTTTAAATCGGATTTTGTTTTCAATAATTTCTGATTGTCCTTCCACAATTCCTCTTTTACGTCGAAATGTGGCTGATCAGAAGCATACGGATGTTCCAAAGACCCGCATAGAGGGCAGGGCTCATCTGGTTTTAATTGCATCCGATATTCTTCCAAACTCTGATGCTTCCGTTGGTGTTCGAGGATTGCTGTTTGTTCAGCAACTTCTTTTTCTAAAGAAATTATTTCTTTTTCCAAAGATTTTATGATTTCAAAATCCTTTGACATACTCTCTTCTCCCGATTCTAAATTCTTCTTATTTGTTTCGAGGTCTTTTTGAAGTTTTAGGGATTGCTGTTTTTTGCTGAGCAGTTCGAGAGCTATTTCGTTCGACTTTCGAAGAGAATCCAGTTTTGAGTTTACCTCCGCTGTATTTTTTAGACCTGAAGCCTGGATGGTCTCCTGGACCTTTTTGCTAAGCGCTTCCAATTCAATTTTGAATTCGGAAGGTTTTTCGGGCTGTGGAAATGGATATCCTAGTTGGATCAGATTTTTCCCATATCCCTTAATTTGGTTTTGATGTAAAAGAGCTTCGGTTTGTTTGGTATTTTCCTTCCCTTGGAGATCGACTATCTTACTTCTAAAACTTTCTAATTTTGCATTGACATTGTTGATGTTAAGCTCTTCTCGTATTAATTTTGAACCGGAATCCAAATAGGCCTTCTGCTTAGATTCTTCTTCCAGTTTTTGTTTTTTGAGGGAAGTTATTTGTTGGTTACTTTTTTCAACTTCATTTGCAATTGAATCATAATCCCGTAAATCCTTATTGTATTTGGAAAGTCTTTCGTGGTGCTCAAGCTTGGCTTTGTTCTCTTTGAATCTTTCGAAATGATCTTTCAGAATCTCCTTGTTCTTCTCAAGAGTTTTTTGCTCTTCCAGTTTTTTGAGAAGATCTTTTCTGGTAGTGATTTTTTCGGATGCCTGATGAAAAGCTTTTTCTATTTCTGGCTTAGAGATAATTAATATTTTTAACTCTTCTTTCTTTGCTTTGACTACTTCGGGAGGAAAGACTTCCATGCTTTCCAATCCTGCCTCTTTAAGCTTAACTTTTTCTCGGATGGAATAATAGCGTTGATAAACTGCTCTGCCGATTTTGCTATAGGAGTGAGCCCCGGTTATATCTTCTAAAAGCTTATTGCGCTCGTTTCTAGGCGCTTGGAGCAGTTTGCTGAATTCCCCCTGTGAAAGAACCATGGCCTTTACAAACTGGTCATAACTCAAGCCAATGACTTCCTCATTTTTATCTGGGGTTTTCGTTCCGGATTCGATTATTGTTCCAGTTGCTATTTCAACCAGTTCTTGTTTTCTGCTGTTTAAATTATTGTTTCTATTGCGTTCGATTGACCAATGGCTTCGGTAGTCTTTTCCATTAACGCGATATTCAACTTCGGCATAGCAACTCCGCATATTTCGCGTCATAACGCCGCCGTCATCTTCCAGAACCGTATTGGAAATGGCTTTATCCACTCGGGCAATTCTGTTGTACAATGCAAGGGTGATAACATCGAGCAAGGTAGATTTTCCCGAACCCGTTGGGCCCGTAATAGCGAACAAACCGGCTTCTCCAAGAATTCCTTCTGCGAAATCTATCGCATGTTCCCCTTTGAGGGAGTGAATATTTTCGAAACGTATTTTTATAATTTTCATGGTTTATACCAAATTTAATTTTGAATGCCGTACCGGTCTTGCCCTAGGGATCTATCTAAAGAAATGTGGGTTTAAAACTAATGGTCTTTCTATTTCCCACTAATAAATTCAGTTTCTATAAACCTATAAACCTATAAACCTATTAACCCATTAACTCATTACCCGAGCCTAAAGATTCAATTCCTCTAAAATCTCCCGAAATGCATTTTTTAATTCTTCTTTATTTTCCATTCCGCTCTGCAACTCAAGTTTCTTTTCGAACATTTGCATTGGAGTTACGTCGGCTACATCTGTCCCAACAGCAAAGGCATCGGTAGCACCTCTTATTTTACTTTTAAAGTTTAGGCGCGATTTTACGATCTCTAAATTTTCGTTGGGCCGAGAATTAATGAGTTCTTCAAATTCCTGCCTTACGGCCAAGCTTTCAGATTCTTCATTAACGATTATCTCGGCTAGTGAGATCAGGGTGGTCTTTTCTGAATATGTTTCTAGCTTATGGCTTACTTCCTTCAAACTTCCTTCAAAAGTGATTAAATTCCGGTGTTTGGGGATTGGCACTATTTCTACATTTTCAATTTGGTTATTACGAATGGTGATAACGTTGATTTGCTTACAATCTTCTTTTTCCGAAAAACTGAGAGGAATGGGAGAACCGCAGTAATGGATGTTATTGGTTCTGGAAATTACATGGGGTTTATGGATATGTCCCAAAGCGACATAATGAGGAATTCCTTCAAATATCAACGGTTCGATTCCGGCTTGATTCCCGATTTGAATATCGCGTTCGCTGTCTGAAAGTTGACTGCCTTGAACGTACAAATGGCCCATTAGAACAAACACTTCATCTGAATAATTTTCTTTATAATGTGCATTTACATTTGAAAAATAATTCTGCAATCCCATTTTGATCTGTTCGATTTTTGTGGAATAGGTTTCTCCTGCCACCGATTTTCGAATATCTCGATCTTTTAAAAATGGAATGGCCGCCACCACTATTTTCTCTTCCTTTTTTTCAAATTCCACAAACATTTCCGAAGTCTCCTCAGTAGCTCCTCCAATTACACTGATATTAAAAGCTTTCAACAATTCTTTCGGGGCGTTTAAAACCGATGCGGAATCGTGGTTTCCTCCGGTAAGGATAATTTTGCAGTCGAGATTTATCAATTGTTTTAATAAATCGTAATATTGTTTGTAGGCAGTTTGTGAAGGATTTGCCTGATCAAAAATATCTCCTGAGACAAGGAGCACATCTATGTTTTCGGCCTTGATATAATTGACCAACCAATTGAAAAAATAATCCAGATCTTCAGCTAAATCGAACTTATGTAGTTGCTTGCCGATATGCCAATCGGAGGTATGGAGGATTTTCATATACTGAAGTGTGTTTGTTACAAATCTATTTAAACTTATAGAATTGTGCCCAATTTTTACGAATCAAACCGTCGTTATTCATATTTAAAAACAACTTGATTCTTTCCTTTTATGAAAAGTTGAAAATACATCAAAAAAACAAAGCTAATTCTTGTAGCGCATCGTTTTGTTTTTATCTTTGCACCCGCTTAAGTATAGGCTTTATTTATACAAAGTGAAGCGGCGAGGTAGCTCAGCTGGTTAGAGCACTGGATTCATAACCCAGAGGTCTCGGGTTCAAGTCCCGATCTCGCTACAAAAAAATCCTTCTCCAAGAAATTGGGAAGGATTTTTTATTTTGGTGAAAGGCTGATTAACTAGTGGGCTCCAATATTAAAGTTACCTTATTAAAATCAGCCGCACTGTTTATCACTTTTCGGTAATCTTCGAAGAATTCTTTTGAGATTTTATTTATTTTATAAAATTCATCGGCGGTGATTTTTAAGATTTCTCCATTAATTTCATAGGACGATCTAAAGACCAACACTTTTTTTCCATCTTGAGACAACGAGTGATTAATGTTAATATCCTCAGCATTTACCACGCGATAACCTTCCGGGATTTTTATATTAATAGTGCGATCGTAGGTGCGCGTGAATTCATTTTCCAGAGGAAGTTTGCGCTCATTTTCCTGATACATTTGTATTTGGCGGCCAATAAGATCACCCACTTTAAAAAGGTATCGGTTTCCAGCTTTTTCCACAAAGGCTTCCGACTCAAAATCAATTTTGAATTGTAAGGGTTTTATACCGAAAAGTGCAGGATCGGCATTTTGCATTTTCTTGTTTTTAATAACTGCATTTTCGTCCAGTCTTTTTGCAAATTCCTCAAGAAGTTTGGTTTTGTTTTCTTCGGGAATAAGGTTGACATAAGGCTGAATGTACAATGCGTAATAACCGGTCATAGAATGGTCGAGTTTGATCGAATTCAAAGTGAGGTCTTTTGGATCAAAATTGACATCGATTATCATTTTATCTATAGTTTCTTCTGCCGGAACTGGATTTATATATTCAATTTTTGCAGTGGCCGATTTAAAATCACCCAAAGCAACCTCCTTTATGTGCAATCCATAAGTATCCGTTAGATAGGCCGGAGGAAAACCGTAGCGCGAATCGAAATCTCTTGGCGCCAGGTATTTATCGGTTTTCGGAAAGTAAAATAGAAATTCATTCAGGTAAGTATGGGCTTCAAATTCTCGATCAAATTTCAGGTCTTGACGGTCACTGGTCAAAATCAGTTCGTGCCTAACATCTAGAGTATTGAAAAGAGAAATAAACAGAGTCATTATTCCTTTGGAACCGGCTACTTTTTTATCGAGAACGCTTTCTAGATCGTTTCCTACATTGTCAGCTTGACTGTAATAAATATTGGTTTTAATGTAAGATTCCAAGGTTCGAAGCATCTTATCTGTTTCCATACCTGATTTTACATCTGCTGCGTCCAAAAATTTATTGAGTTTTCTCTGTACCTTTTTGTCTATTTTGGCATAATAGTAAGTGTATAAATTCTGCGCAACTTTGCTATAGGAAGTAATATTTTTGGTATTATTGGACAAGTTTTGGTCTAGTTTGTAAATCACGGATGCCCTCGAGGCATTATAAGGAGACTGGCTTTCCTTCTCTAATCCAGATAATTCCGGAGCGTACATAGTCCAATGTAGTTTTTTTTCCGAGAGCGTATCTTTGGAAACTTCAGGAAGATCATTAAAACTTTTGAACTGAAATACTAAATTAGAAGGGGAATAAAGATCAAAAGAGACGTCATTCTTATCGTAATACGTTTGAAAAATCAGCCGTTTTCCAGAGTATTCTGGAACGCGTTTTATCAAGTAATAATACTCGATAATACTTCCTTTTTCGATGCCTTCAAAAGCGAAAAATTTATAGACACGTTGTGTTTCCTCATCTTCGGCCGTTAGGATTTTTGAATCGTCAAGTTCTACAATTTCTCCATTTGGCTTGATTACCCGTGCTTTGCTAATAATAAGTTCTGAGCTGTTACTATAGGGTAGATAAATCTTATTGTATTCCTCTATGCGATCGTCGCTATTTAGCCAAAGTGCTTTGTGTTCCAAGAAATACTCTAAAAAATTTTCACCTTCGTAAATAAATTCGGAAACGATTTTGTCTTTAAGCCCCACGATAGTGGTTGTATCTGAAGCTTTTACTGAAAATTTGGGATTTTTTTCCCAGGAATAATCTTTATAAAAAGGACTTTCTTGTGCGAGGAGGAGGGGAGCAATACATAAAAGCGCCCAACAAGTGATCATTTTTTTCATAGTATGCTATTCTGATTTTGTAAAAACTACCACTTCCTTATATGCTTTTTCAACGTCATTGATAAGTTCATTAACTTCTTTTTGTTGATTAAGGTCTAGGATTAGATAGTTGCAAGTTACGTTGTGTTTGTATTTTATTTTTCCATCAAGCTGAGTATAGGAAATGATCGATTTTATATAGTTATTTCCAAAAGTTTGTGACTCTGGAAGATATTCCACTTGATATCCTTCAGGAATTTGAAGCTCAGTTTCAAATGTATAAGAGTTTTTGTAATCTACCTCAATGTCGCGTTTGCGTTTAGCATCGGTGCGGTATTGAGAAATGTATTTGTTGAGGTTGAGATTGATGAAGATTCTGATCTCCGAATTGCTTGAAATAATCACCGATAGAAAAGTTGTAAGTGACAATCAAAGCTTTATCATAATCGTCTTTATTTTTCTCTAAAATGTTCTTGGCAATAAACTTATTGTTTCCTTTTTCGAAAATATCGTTGTAAAAATTATCCCTTTTATTTTTCGTGGTAAGATTTTCCATAGCATAGAGATAATCTATTTTATTATATCCGGAAATTTTTACTGTTGCCGAGCCTTTAAGCTGTGTGCCCTCTATTTTAAGCTGCGAATTATCTTTAACGGAATTCTTTTCGGCCGGAATAATGGGAACTTTGGCAATGCGATAGTTATTCTCATCAATGGCAATAAGTGCTTCTTTTCCCTGGATGAAGGATGACGGATAGGTTATAGACGTATGTCTTCCCGTGGCATCCAGATAATAAATATCAGAGCCATCAAAGTAGCTAAGGATCATGTGGTTATCCACAAGAGGTGTTGGCACTTCTTCATAACTATAAGGAATCTTGCGCGTGCCAATCCAAGTTAAATGTCCTTTTAATCCAGCAATTTCGAGCATTGTATAAAGGATGCTGCTATTGTCTTTACAATCACCGTATTTCTTTTTGAAAACCTCATTCGCCTCTCTGGGAATAAATCCACCTAAAGCATATTCAAAAGCGATGTATTTAATGTTGCGTTGGGTCCAATAATAAATGGCCTTAACTTTTTCAAGATCGCTATCCAAACCTTCGGTAAGACTATTGGTAAGTGCTATAAGCTCGGGATCTGCAGGTTCTTGGATAACATCCTTAACCATTGAATAATACCAATTATAAAGATCTTTGGTTTCGTTAAGTACGGTTACTGTGTTGCCATTCACTTCGTAGGATGCTATAAACGGAATCACGTGTGGAAGTACATTTTTATACGTTGATGCTTGGGATTCATAATCAAAAGCCTTTACATCTTTTAATTCCCAAGTGTAAATGATCTTGCCTCGTTTTTCTTGTTTTGTGAATGCAATATTCACTCCTTCGGTATTGAACTGTTTAAACTTTAAATTTACCGTTGCATCTGCGGTAATGCTGAATTTATTCTGAGCTATAGGAGAAAAATCTCCAAAATAGAAAGGAGTTAACAATCTTGGGTTCTTGATTTTTTGGGAATATTTAAGATGGGATCGCGATCCTTTTTTAAGGTTGGAATAAATAAAGTTTATCGATTTTATATCGTCATAAAAAAATTCGCCCATCTCGTCCTTTTCAGTAAACGACGAAACTCTTTCTTCTCTGTATTTGTTGTTTTCGAAATTAAAGGAAGACGCCTCAATGGCTTCCAATTCAAAAAAGGTTGAAAAGTTTAAGGATTGCTGGGATCTTTGTATCGCCGATTCATTTAGGTATAAATTCTCCTGAATGTTCTGCTGCACAATATCAAAGATGCCGTTGTTAACAGTGATAAAAAGATTGGATTCCTGATTTAAATAAACAACAGAATCGTCAGGATACTGCTCCTTATACTTCTGAAAAATCTCCGAATATTGAGCCTGGGCAGTAGTGGCAACCAGAATTAAAATAACCCATAAGTTTTGAATCCTAAAAAATCTGCTGTGTGTATATATTTCCATTAAAATAATCTTCAGATTTGGTCTTCTTTCCTGTTTTGTCATAACTTGTTGCATTTCCTTCTTGGATGCCATTTTTGTAAACGGCTTCTTTCTTAAGGATGCCATCTTCATAATATTTGGTATGCTTTCCGTGAGGTTCGCCGAAAAGATATTCCTTTCGTTCTTCAATATTTCCATTTTTGTAATAGGAAATTTTAGCACCCTGATACTCGCCGTTTTCGTTGATAAACTCGTCTTTTAGTTGTCCATCATAGTAGTAAGTTTTGTAGGCACCTATTTGTTGTCCGTTTATATATTCGAATTCCCGAGAAACATTCCCATTGTCATAATAGGCATTAATCTTCGCCGTTTCATTAATAATAGGAATCATTGGCATTTCGGCGCCATTTCTGTCATTATAACTATAACCAATCAGAGTGCCGTGGTCGTAAAAGCGAATTAATTGTAACTTTCCGGTGGGACTGTAAAACTCTGTACGTCCGTGTGATTTTCCGTTAACATAAGAGGTTTTTGCATTAAGGGTGCCATCTTCGTAATAGGATTTCCAAGTTCCTACAGGATCGCCTTTCTCATAAAAATTGGAATCTTCAATTTGTCCATTTTTATAGTAGCCAACCAATTCGCCATCCAGATTTCCTAAAACGTAGGTGGCTTTCATTCTTGGTTTTCCGTTTTCGAAATACCACGTCCATGGTCCGTGTGCAGAATTGTTGAGGTATTCTCCTTCGCTTTCCAATTTTCCATCAAAGAAATAGGAGCTAAATGATCCATGTCTTATTCCGTGGATATATGCTGACTGCGTATTTATTTTTCCATTATAATGTTTGGATACTATGAGCGTATCTTGTTTTGAAGGTTTATAATCTATTTCCTGAAATTGCTTTCCGTCACGGTCATAGAAAGTTTCAGATATGAAATTACCGTGATCGTATAGCGCAATACTTGTTAGTTTTCCATTTGGTTCATAATATTCCTGCTTCCCCTGAAATTCTCCCTTATGAAAATAATTGATGCTTTTTAGGCTTCCATCCATATAATGAAAACGCCATTCTCCCTGCTGCATTCCATCTTTATAACCTCCCTGATTCTCTATCTTACCACTTTTATGAAAGTTTGCATAGTAACCAACTAGTGTGTCGTTTTTATAATTACCCACCCATTCTGTCGTGCCATTAGGATAGTAGCTGGTGTAGATTCCTTGTGTTAGATCATTTTCAAAAGAGCCTTTTTCAGTTAAATTTCCATTGGAGCCATAATATTTCCAATCTCCTTTACGTCCACCTGAAACATCATAAAGCCCTTCAGCTGTTAAGTTTCCGTTAGCTGCAAATCCGTTATAATAGAATTCGCCTCCTCTTCTTTTCCCTTCTTTTAAAATCTCACCTTTTTTGTTGAAAAATCTGTAATCAATTATATCTCCTTTTTTGTAACCGTAGTTATAATATTTTTTGCCATCATAATCGTAATAGGTATAGCTGCCATCAAGGGAACCGTTTAGGTAATTGGCCTCACTTTGCAATGTTCCATCCGGATAATAAGTGGTATAAGATCCCTGCAAAAGATCATCCTTATAAGTGCCCGTTTCGGAAATCTTACCATCTGGATGGTATAATTTATAGGGGCCGTGAAGTTTACCATTTACATAAGTTAACTCATTCGATAGATTTCCATTTAGATAGAATATTTTCTCTATACCGTGTCGCTCTCCATCTTTAAACGGAATTTCGGAATAAAGCTTTCCATTAGCAAAATACTCGAGAGCCTTTTCTTGAATTTTATCTTCTTTGTACGGTATTATAAATTCTGGAATTTCTTCCCCAACATTAAAATAAGCGGTGTAAGTGCCGACCAGTTTTCCAGCTTCGAAATATTTTTTTTGTTTCAGTGCGCCCTTCTCGTTATAATAGAGGAATTCGCCATCTAGTTCGCCCTCTTTGTAAAATGTCTTTATCGATAGTTGGCCATCGGGATAGAAAATTTTATTCTCACCCTCCAGCTTGCCATCTTTAAAATTAGCTACTTCTTTCAGTTTTGATTGATCGTGGTACCAATTCCAATTGCCAAATCGCTCTCCGTTTTTGTCATAATGAGCTTCGGTTACCATTCTCCCATTTTCATTAAAATAAAGCCAGTCTCCAACTTGCTTATCACCATCCATAGAGCCTAAACCCATCAAGGTAAGTGAATTGTTATTATATAGGTATTGTACTTTTTTATCACTGAAAAAATCTTGAGTTTCAGTTTTGGTAATATTGGTCCAAATAGGAATTGCGACCTTAATGAATTCAGTTATCTCCTTGGTTTTCTTGTTAATAATCTTTTTTAGCTTTTCATTTTCTATGGAATAGGAGATAGTATAACTAAAAGCATTAAAATTTCTAGACTCCTGAATCCACTGATAAAAAGGAACAACTTTGTTACTCCAAAATCCGCCTTTGCCTTTAAAATCCTGAATCTTGACAAGGAGTGCATGAGTTTGTTTGATAAGTGCGATATCGATATCATTGCCAACTTTGTAGTCTTTATTTAAAGCAATCTGGTTGCTTATTATTAGATCAATGTCATCAAATGCCTGATCATCTTCCGAGAGTACTATACCGGGAGTTCGCTCATTTTCATTTTTGGTACTAAACATGGTGTTAATCGACTTCAGCCTTGCAAATGAGTTTTCTCCATCGGGTTCTAACATTAGTGCAAGATTAAAAGCCATTAATGCCTGTGAAGGACGCTGCTGAGAGTAGTAAATGGAGCCTAACTGTATATATCCTTTAGCGTAAAAAGGACTAATAGCAATTACCTGTTCCAAGATTTTTACAGCCTCTTTAAGTTGACCGTTTCCTTGTAAAGCAACTGCCTTGTTGAATAACAATAAATGATTTGCCGGAAAAATCTCCAAACCTTCGTCTATGGTTGCGATGGCTTTTTCAAATTTTTCTTGATGTGTAAACGCGACTCCTTTATTTTGATAGAAGGAACTTTTTAAATCACCTATGTCCATTGCGAGTCCTTCATCCAATGCTGCAATGGCATCGTCATGACGCTCCAAAGCCATCAGATAGTATGATTTCCTGATCAGGGAGCTGGGATATATGGTATCATTTTTATTGATTTTTCTTAGAATCTCCAGAGCGCCCTCATAATCTCTTTCTTGTGATTTTAATGCGATGGAATTATTTATGTCATCGACATCAATAATGTCTAATTTGTCTTGACCAACTGCGATGAAGCTAAACAGGCTTACTGCCAATAGGATATACTTTCTCATGTGCCAAATATAGGAACTCTTAAAATAATCTTAAAATTTATTCCTATGGTTTATGAAAAAAGATTATTCGGTATTTATTTGAATGATATCATTCAAAGAAGAGTGATTGGGAAAAGTTTCAACAAAAAAAATGGGATGGAAATAATTTCCATCCCATTTAGATTTTTTCAAACCTCGATTTAGTCGTCTACCAAAACCCAATCTCCTTTGTCCAGTAGAGGAATGGCCTGTTTGTATTTTAGGGTTTTGTTCTCGCCGCTCATTACGTTTTTGATAGTCACTTTATCATTACGGTTGATCTTTGGGCGATCCCGAACAATGGTTTCCGTAACTTGTTGATGTTGCGGTTGGGTGTTTCCGGCAGCTCTTGACTGTGCCGCACGTTCATCCATATTCGGGATTTCGTCTTTCTGCTCGCTCAGTTTTTCCTTTCGTTTTACTTCCCGTGCTTCTTGGATTTGTTGTTGATCCTCTTGTGGCAATTCTCCTTTAAACAGGAAGGAAATAACATCCTTGTTCACCTTTTCAATCATTGCTTTAAAAAGTTCAAAGGCTTCAAACTTATAGATAAGCAATGGGTCTTTCTGTTCGTGAACAGCAAGTTGAACGGACTGTTTTAGTTCGTCCATCTTGCGAAGATGTGTTTTCCAAGAATCATCTATGATAGCTAACGTGATGTTCTTTTCAAAATCGTGCACCAATTGCTTTCCTTCACTTTCATAAGCTTTTTCCAGATCGGTAGCCACGTTCAATGTTTTTACTCCATCGGTAAATGGAACAAGAATACGTTTGTATTTGTCCTTTTGGGTTTCATATACCTGCTTTATCACTGGAAAGGCCAATTCGGCATTGCGCTCCATTTTTTCATGATAATATTGGTAGGCCGCCTTATAAACTTTACCTGCGATTTCCAGCGCATCCATTTTTTCAAACTCCTTTTCTGTAATTGGGGAGCTCATGGAGAAAAAGCGGATCAATTCGAATTCAAAATTTTTGAAATCCTGGCCTACTTTATTGCTTTCGGCAATAACTTCGGCAGTATCATAAATCATATTGGCGATATCCACACGAAGACGATCTCCGAACAATGCGTGGTAACGTCGTTTGTAAACAACCTCTCGCTGGGCGTTCATTACGTCGTCATATTCAAGAAGTCTTTTACGGATTCCGAAGTTGTTTTCCTCAACTTTTTTCTGGGCCCGTTCAATGGATTTTGAAATCATGGAATGCTGAATTACTTCGCCTTCTTTTAATCCCATTTTATCCATCATTTTAGCGATACGTTCACTTCCGAAGAGACGCATAAGGTTGTCTTCCAAAGACACATAGAATTGTGAACTTCCTGGATCCCCTTGACGACCACTACGTCCGCGCAACTGTCTGTCCACACGACGTGAATCGTGACGTTCCGTACCTACAATGGCCAATCCACCAGCTTTTTTCACTTCGTCACTCAATTTGATATCCGTACCACGTCCAGCCATGTTTGTTGCGATGGTCACGATTCCGCTTTTCCCGGCCTCGGCTACGATATCTGCTTCTCGTTTATGCAGTTTGGCGTTCAATACGTTGTGAGGGATATTTCGGATACTCAACATTCGGCTGAGCAATTCGGATATTTCCACGGAGGTAGTCCCGATAAGTACGGGTCTTCCTGCTTTTGAAAGTGCGACTACTTCTTCTCCTACCGCATTGTATTTTTCACGCTTGGTCTTGTAAATTTTGTCCTCGCGGTCGTGACGGGCAATTGGACGGTTGGTAGGAATCTCCATCACGTCCAGTTTGTAAATTTCCCAAAGCTCTCCTGCTTCTGTAACTGCGGTACCCGTCATCCCCGCAAGTTTGCGGTACATTCTAAAATAGTTCTGAAGGGTTACCGTGGCAAATGTTTGGGTAACTGCCTCAATCTTCACATTTTCCTTGGCTTCAATAGCCTGGTGCAATCCGTCACTATAACGACGACCATCCATAATACGACCAGTCTGTTCGTCTACGATCATTACCTTATTGTCCATAACAACGTATTGATCGTCTTTTTCAAAAAGGGTATACGCTTTAAGAAGCTGGGTCATAGTGTGGATACGCTCACTTTTCACAGAGAAATCACGGTAAAGGTTTTCCTTTAATTCCGCCTCTTTTTCAGGTGGAAGTCCTTGGCTTTCTATTTTTGCGATTTCGGTTCCAATTTCAGGCATTACAAAGAAGTCGGGATCGCCTTCACCTGATAGATAATCTACACCCTTATCACTAAGCTCTATCTGATTGTTTTTTTCATCGATTACAAAGTACAATTCCGCATCTACCTTTGGCATTTCGCGGTTGTTGTCGCTCATGTAATGGTTTTCTGTTTTTTGTAGAATTTGCTTAACCCCTTCCTCAGAAAGAAATTTAATCAATGCCTTGTTCTTGGGTAGCCCGCGGAAAACACGTAACAACTGGAAACCACCTTCTTTGTGGTCACCTTCTTTTATCAATCTCTTGGCTTCGGCCAAAACTCCGGTTAAATATCTCTTTTGTACTTCAACGATATCGCTGATTTTTGGTTTCAGCTCGTTGAACTCGTGGCGATCGCCTTCGGGAACGGGGCCGGAAATAATCAACGGTGTTCGGGCATCATCGATCAATACCGAGTCCACCTCATCCACAATGGCGTAATGGTGTGGGCGTTGAACCAAGTCGTCTGGTGAATGTGCCATATTATCACGCAGATAATCAAATCCGAATTCGTTATTGGTTCCGTAGGTAATGTCTGATAAATATGCTTTTCTCCGTGCGGCGGAATTGGGGCGGTGGTTGTCAATACAGTCAACACTGAGTCCGTGGAATTCAAATAAAGGAGCCATCCACGCACTATCACGTTTTGCCAGATAGTCGTTTACGGTAACAAGATGGACGCCTTTCCCCGCCAGGGCATTGAGATACATCGGAAGGGTAGCCACTAAAGTTTTACCTTCCCCTGTTTGCATTTCCGCAACTTTACCTTGGTGGAGCGCTATCCCTCCGATTAACTGTACATCGTAGTGCACCATATCCCAGGTAATGGGCTTTCCGGCTGCATCCCAAGAGTTTTTCCAAATTGCTTTGTCGTCTTCAAGGCTTACATAATCTTTTTCGGCACTTATTTCCCTGTCAAAAGGAGTTGCCGTAACGGTGAGGGTCTCATTATTTTTGAAACGCTTGGCAGTTTCTTTCATTACAGCAAAAGCCTCTGGAAGGATTTTGTTAAGTGTTTCTTTTTCTATTTCATAAAGATCGTCCTTGAGTTTATCAATCTGATTATAATAGTCCTCCTTTTTGTTGATATCCTCTTCCTCTTCAGACTGTTTTTCAAGATCATCTATTTGCTTTTGAACTTCGGCCTGAGCTTCTTTAATTGTATTTCGAAAGAAATCTGATTTGGCCCGAAGTTCATCGTTAGAGATTTTTTCAATCTCCGCTTCATGCTTCTTAACTTCATCAACTAAAGGTTGGATTTGGCCAATATCCTTTTTGGATTTATCTCCTACAAAAACTTTTATTACACTGTCTAATATTCCCATAATGTGTATTTATTTTGAAGTGTTACCGAGAAGCAACACTTCTTTGTCAATTTTGTTTGATATTAGGAATCGAACATTCTAATTCCCAATTGTATTTTAGTTGCCACTACGATACACGATTTGAAAAAGTTCGTGAAATTGTGACTTCATTTTTTAAAATCCTTTTTGAATCAAAAAAAGCCTCCTAAAAGAGACTTTTTTTTTAATATTTTTTTTGATGCCTATCAAGAGTTTAATATTCATCTTCATTCCAGAGATAATCTTCATCAGTGGGGTAGTCTGCCCAAATCTCGTCAATCGAATCATAGGAGTCGCCTTCGTCTTCAATAGCTTGAAGGTTTTCCACTACTTCCAATGGAGCTCCTGTTCTTATTGCGTAATCAATCAATTCATCTTTAGTGGCAGGCCACGGGGCATCGCTTAAATATGATGCAAGTTCTAATGTCCAATACATAGCGATTAGGTTTTAATTTTCTGCAAAAGTAATTTTTTAGATCAAAAAGTCAAGAAAAATCTCAATTATTTCTGCTATATTTTAAAGAACGTTTTTTAAACACTGAGAATCAAATGGTTGCAATCGTTAATGTTAATAAGTTATTTACCTAAAATTTGAATTATTTCTTCTTTAAAAGGAATTATCTTAATTTTCATCAATTAAATTTTTCTGGAATCCATTGTATTTCCTCTGCGTTTAGGTCTTTTGACAATTTTCGTGCCAGCACAAAAAGATAGTCAGATAGACGGTTTAAATATTTTATTACTATCGGATCTATTGGTTCCATTTCATTTAAATGCGTAACTCGCCGTTCCGCTCTTCGGCAAACGGTCCTTGCGATATGACAATATGACACTGCCGTATTTCCCCCCGGAAGGATAAAATGGGTAAGATCTGGCAAGACATCGTTCATTGCATCCATTTCCTGCTCTAGGAGTGAAATATGATCTTCGTTTATTTTTTCAATTTTCAGTCGTTCTTTACCACTTCTCAAGACTGCTTTATCGGGCGAGGTAGCCAAAGTGGAGCCTATGGTAAAAAGTTTATTTTGGATTTGAATCAAGATGTTTTTACTGTGTTCATCAATTTCCTGACTGCGTATCATCCCAATATTTGAGTTCAATTCATCCACTGTTCCATAACTCTCAATACGCGCATTGTGTTTTGGAACTCTGTTTCCCCCAAAAAGTGCAGTTGTACCCGCATCTCCTGTTTTAGTATATATCTTCATTATAGGTGAAATATTTTTAAAGATTTCAAATTTACGAATAACTCTGTGAATTTACCCGAGAAGTACTCTTAACATCAAAATTGAAATTAGAAGATTATTTGATGTCGATTCTCGCTTGTCGTGTAATAATATAACAATTAATAATTAAATGATGTCCTTAAACGGGGAACCATTTTGCAATCATAAAATGAATTTGACCCCGTAATCGTATTAATTGATTCTTTAAAAGTGTTATTTTGCTTCATATTCCTATGGGTTCAGCGAAATGAAATTCATATTTGTAAAATCCTGAATTTAATGATAAGAACCGTAATACTTACTTCTGAGTTTCCGCCCCAGCCGGGAGGGATTGGCAATCATGCCTTACATCTGGCAAATGGGTTGCAAGCCAATGGTTTTGAGGTAAAGTTGATTTGTGATACCCGTTCAAAAAGTGGCGAAGAGGAACTTTGTTTCGATAAAGAACTTTCTTTTGAGGTTATCAGGATTCCGAGAAGAAAAATTCTTCTTTTTAGTTATTTGAATAGGATTTTTACTGCCATTTCCTTGATGGGAAAATGTGAAGTGGTGATATGCACAGGTAAGTTTTCGCTATGGCTTGGTGCTTTTTTAAGTGTTTTTTATAATCGGCAATTCGTCGCCATTATCCACGGAAGTGAAATTAAACTTCCGAATAGGATATTGAGAAAATTTACGGATTGGTCGATAAAACACTTTGACCAGGTTATTGCAGTTAGTAATTACACGAAATCGTTGATTTCCCATTTAAACTTGAAGAATATTTATGTGATTCCCAATGGTTTTCAAATGAAGCTGCCTAAAAATTCCGACGGGAAGCTCAAACCTGTACCTGTGTTGATAACAGTTGGCAATGTGACGCAGCGGAAAGGGCAACATAATGTGATAAATGCCTTGCCGACTATTTTAAAGAAACTTCCGGATGTGAAATACCATATAGTTGGTATTCCGACGGAGCAGTCCAAGTTGGAAAAGCTTGCACTCAAACTGGGAGTTGAATCTTCCGTGGTTTTCTTCGGAAAAGTAAGTGATAACCACAAAATGGAATTGCTGCAACAAGCCGATATATTTGTGATGCTAAGCGAATCCACCAAACAGGGGGATGTTGAAGGTTTTGGAATTGCCATCCTGGAGGCCAATGCCATGGGAATCCCGTCAATTGGCGCAAAAGGATGTGGAATTGAAGATGCAATTAAAGATGGTTATTCGGGTAAATTGGTCAATAACAAAGATCCGGAAGAATTTCTTTTTTCCTTAAAGGAAATATTGAATAATTATGAAGACTATTCAAGACAGGCTAAAACTTGGTCAATGGATTTTTCTTGGGATCGAATAATAAAAAAGTATTTGGATGTTTTAGATCTATAAAATTCAGATTCAACCTTGCAAGAAGGAAAATAGTTTGATGCACTACTATACAATGAAAGAAAATTCAGTTTATAAAAGAATAAGTGATATTTGGCATAACCTTAAATTCAGTCTCTAAAATGAAACTTGCCGTTATTTCCCATACTGAACATTATGAAACCGCTGATGGCAACGTTTTGGGCTGGGGGCCAACGGTAAGTGAACTAAATCATTTGGCACAGGATTTTGAGGAGATATACCATCTCAGTTTCTTACATCCAGGTACTCCGCCACCGAGTTCCTTGCCTTATACCCACGATAACATACATTTTGTTCCTCTCAAACCTGTTGGCGGGAAAGGGATTGGAGCGAAATTAAAAATATTGGCTAGTATTCCCAGAACTATTATTGTAGTTCGAAAAACTTTAAAGCTGGTAGATGTTTTCCAAGTTCGTACACCAACAGGAATGGGGATTTTCTTGATTCCATATCTTACTCTTTTTAGTGGAAAAAAGGGCTGGTATAAGTATGCTGGAAATTGGAACCAGAAGGATCCACCGTTGGGATACGCACTTCAGCGAGCAATGTTAAAACTTCAAAGACGAAAAGTAACCATCAATGGGAAGTGGCCAGATCAACCCGAACATTGTTTGACCTTTGAAAATCCATGCTTAACGGAAGAGGAGCGAGGAGAAGGTTTGAATTTGAGCCAATCAAAAAGATTTGAAGCACCGTTTACTTTCTGTTTTGTCGGTAGGCTTGAAGATGCCAAAGGAGTTCAGCGAATTATCGATGCTTTTGGCGGATTGAAATCTTTGGAGAAAGTTGCCGCCATCCACTTTATTGGGAATGGACCAAAAATGGATTCCTATAAAAAACAATGTGAAGATTTAATGCTTCCAACCATTTTTCACGGATTTTTGGAAAGAGAAAGAGTTTTTGAAATTTATAAGATGTCTCATTTTTTCCTTCTTCCCAGCACTGCTTCTGAAGGTTTTCCCAAGGTGATAGCCGAATCCATGAACTTTGGGTGTATTCCTATAGTCTCACCGGTTTCAAGTATTGGCCAATACGTAAATAACGATAATGGATTTATCGTGGATCCGTGTATAGCTGAGGTCCTGACGGAACTATTGGAGGAGATAATGAATAAGGAAGGGGACTCTTTAAGAAAAAGGAATATTATTGCACACCAAGCCGTTTTTCAATTTACATTTGAGCACTATAGAAGTCGGATCCAAAAAGAGACAATAGTTTAAGATTATTAAGTAAAACAATAGAAAATCACACCTTATCTACTTCGAAATATTAAGCCATTGGGCGCCGTTCTCCTGCATATTGGGATTGCGGTCGTTGCGTCTATTTACCGCCCCTCAATGCTTATTTATTTGATCGTCGCTTTCGTTTATTTTTCGTGGAAAATTATTGCGAATAAAGATCAGAAATTATTAAATGTTCTAATTGCCGGTGCATATTTCGCTGGTGCCGAAGTTTATATAAGGATGACCAAGGCCTATTTCTTTTTCGAAACGGGAAAATATGCCGTTATTTGGTTTTGTTTGCTGGGTATGATTTATATAGGCTTTAAAAGGAATGCTATTCCGTATATGCTTTATTTTCTTTTTTTACTTCCAGGAATTATAGTTTCGTATGAAAACATAGCCTACGATGCCAATTTCAGAAAAACCATTCTCTTTAACTTTAGTGGACCTTTGTGTTTAACCGTGGCTGCCGTTTTTGTGTATGGGAAAACCGTGAAGTTCAGTGAAATGTTAAAGATATTGGACTATATGATTTATCCTTTAATCGCCACAACAGTATATGTAGTTCTATATTCTCCGGATGTTCGAGAAACCGTTACGGGAACAGCTTCCAATTCGGCCATTTCGGGCGGTTATGGTCCCAATCAAGTTGCTACCGCCTTAGGATTGGGGGTTTTTCTTCTGCTCTCCCGCTTATTGATTCCTTATAAAAATATTCTTGTGCATTGGGTGATGATGTTTTTCATGGCCTTGATGGCGTATCGGGCTCTTCTTACCTTTTCAAGAGGGGGAGTCTTGGTTGCGGTTATTATGTGTCTTATATTTATTATAGTGTATTTTCTTTCATCCAATATAGAATTCAAAGTTAAAACGAGTATAAGAGTTTTGGGTTTGATAGTAGCTGGTCTGGGAATATGGACCTTCACCATATTTCAAACTGGAGGTATGATCGAAAACAGATACACGAATAAGGATGCCCTGGGACGTGAAAAAGAGGACGTTACTACAGGGAGAGCTGCCCTATTTGAGACCGAAATGGATGCCTTTATGGGAAGTCCATTCCTTGGAACGGGAATAGGCGGTTCAAAAGTTTTTTTTGAAACCGAATTGGGGGTAGAGCTTCCAACCCACAACGAAATTTCCCGAATGCTTTCGGAGCACGGTATGTTTGGAATTTTTGCCCTTCTTACTCTTATTTTCGCACCCATTGCCACAAAAATGGGAGGGAGGAAAAACATTTATTTCTGGCCCTTTTTAGTATTTTGGGCCATGACTATAGCCCATTCGTCCATGCGGATTGCCGCTCCAGCCTTTATCTATGCCTTATGTTTGTTGAATATAGATTATGAACCGGAGAAGAAGAAAATGGAAAATAGTTTGAACACAACTATTTAGTCCCTGGTTCTTTATGGTTGAATAAGTTTGATACGAATGTCGAATAAGAAAAGGATTTTATACATAGGTAACAAACTTGCCAAACACGGCAAATCGCCAACCACGGCGGATTCGCTGCCATTATCTCTGGAAAGGGAGGGATATGAGGTAATAGTGGCATCGGACAAGCTAAATGTGATTTTCCGCTTTTTTGATATGGTTCTGGTAACTCTCCGAAACCGAAGAAAGATTGATTTGGTTATAATCGACACCTATAGTACCTGGAATTTCTATTATTCGGTGATAATTGCACGAATCTGTCGCCTTTATAAATTACCTTATATTCCCATTCTTCACGGTGGGAATCTTCCCAATCGGTTAAAAAACAGTAAAATGTTAAGCCAAAGGTTATTTAAAGGAGCCAAAACGAATGTTGCCCCTTCCAGATATTTAATGGAACTTTTTGAAAAGGAAGGATTCCAAAACATTACCTATATTCCAAATTCCATAGCAATAAAGGACTATCCTTTTCTTATTCGAAAATCCGTAAAGGCCAAGTTGCTGTGGGTTCGCTCCTTTGCCGAAATATACAACCCTCTTATGGCTTTGGAGATAGTGGAGATTTTAAAAAAACAGGATATCGAGGTTGAACTGGGTATGATAGGGCCTGAAAAGGATGGTGCTTTGCGAAGGTGTAAAGAAGTGGTGAAAGAATTAAATCTTCCAGTTACTTTTACTGGAATTCTTAAAAAGGAAGAGTGGATTGCCTTGTCCAGTAAGTACGATATTTTCATTAACACTACGAATTTTGACAATATGCCCGTAAGTGTAATGGAGGCCATGGCGCTTGGGTTACCAGTTATTTCAACAAATGTTGGCGGGATGCCATTTTTGATTGACTCTGGTCTAGACGGAATCTTAAAACCTGCTAATGATCCACGGTCGTTTGTAGAAGCGATCAAGGACCTCTGTCAAAACAATTCTAAAACCGAAAAAATATCTCGTAATGCTCGGGTCAAAATGGAGACTTTTGATTGGGAACAAGTCAAGAAATATTGGGTCCAAACAATTGATCTTTAAGGAATAATTAACTTTTGTATATTTGTTATTCCGTGAAAAATTAAAAGCTATATTTAGGATTTGAAAATAGACAATAGAAATTAACAGTTCGGTGAATTACCCTTTTTTTAGTGGAACTCGCCAGTTGGAAATATCTATTGAATAAAATGAATTTTCTTAAACCTACTTATTGCCTTTGACACAAAATTATGTCCCGAAATAATTTTCATTTTGATATCTCTGAGCGGAAGGTACTACTCCGTATTGTGGATATAGTTTCTGTGTTGGCGCTATTACATGCATTAGGGAATATTTTTAATTTCGATTATTTCATTATTAACAGCAATCACTGGATATGGCCTCTGGTTTTGACGGTTTATCTTAGTGTGTTTGCAACCATTTTTGAGCTTTATGATCTACAAAAAGCCAGCAAGTTTGCTGTGGTAGTGAAAAACGTGATAATTACTGCTTCCCTTACGGTTTTATTCTATTTGTTAACACCTTTTTTCACGCCTAGCTTACCTTCCAATCGCTTACAGATTGTCTATTTCTTCTTGACGATTGTGGTTGCATTGCTGATTTGGCGTTATGCCTACATTACTCTTATTTCTACACCACGATTTTATAAACGGGTATTGCTTGTGGCGAATGGAGAGCACGTTACTTCTATTATGGATTCTCTTCAAAAGTCGGATCCGAATTACAAAGTGGTGAGTTATTTTGATACCTCCTCAAATAGCACTCTTTTAATTAACGACCAGGGAATCGCAACCTTGGGTCAAAATGATCTTTCTGAATTGTTAGTAAAAATGAACATTTCTGAAATTATAGTTTGCACTATGTCGTCTGAAAGAATGACCGTAGAATTGAACAATAAATTGATAAAATTTCTTGAAAAAGGAGTGTCGGTCCGGGAATATACCCAAGTATATGAAGAGCTTACCCATCGTATTCCGGTTCAGCATGTGGAAGGAGATTTTTATCGATATTTTCCTTTTAGCCGCAGTAATCAGAATAAGCTTTATCTATTATTCAGTAGGATGTTCGATGTGCTCTTATGTGTTATAGGTCTTGGTTTTGGTATCTTATTATTGCCTTTTTTATTGATCGGGAACCTTATCGGAAATCGAGGCTGTCTGGTTTATCATCAAACTAGGGTGGGGCAAAATGGAGAACACTTTAAATTATATAAATTGAGGAGTATGGTCGAAAATGCTGAGGAGAACGGAGCCCAGTTTGCGAAAGAAAGAGATATTCGTGTGACAAAATTCGGACGATTTTTAAGAAGATCCCGTTTAGATGAGATTCCACAGTTTGTTAATGTTTTGAAAGGAGAAATGAGTGTGATCGGCCCCCGACCTGAACGCCCTGAATTTGTGAAAAGCTTAGTTGAAAATTTACCGTTTTATGAAGTAAGACATCTTGTGAAACCTGGGATTACGGGCTGGGCACAGGTAAAAGCCAAATATGGATCAAATGAAGAGGATTCTCTGGAAAAGTTGCAATATGATTTGTATTATATAAAACATCGAAGCTTATTTCTAGATGTTGTAATTATCATTAAAACCTTGAGTACGATCGTGTTCTTTAGAGGGCAGTAATGCCACCAAATTTATATACAGCAAATTTTATGATTGAAATAGGATTATTTTGGATATTTTTGCAATCCTCATTTTTTTTCAAACCTAAACTTATTCAAAATGAATAAAATACCCTTAATTTTTATTTACGTTCTTTTATTTACCTTCAATTTTATTAGCGCCCAAACCCCCGAGGAGCGCGAGAAAATAATTAGTAATTACAACCTTCCGTTGCTCAATCAACTTGAGCAACAGTTCGACAAAGAGTTTAAGGCAGAACACGCAGAGGCTCTCCGTTTGGCAGCAATTTATGGATGGGAAGAAGTCATTAAACTTCCCAATGGTGGAGTTTCTATTTTGGTTGGAGTTTTTGATGACGGAACACCAAAATATTACGAAACACACAATCGTGGAGCTGGAATAACTACACGGACCAACCTCGTTCAAACTGGCGGCAGCGCCGGCTTGGATCTAAATGGTGAAAATATGATCGGTGGAGTTTGGGATGGTGGTCGAGTTCGCGGTACCCATTCTTTACTCGAAAGTAGAATAACCCAAATTGATAATCCATACTCATTAAGTGATCACGCCACGCATGTTTCTGGAACAATGATTGGAACAGGAGATGTTATGAATGGAGCTGCAAAAGGAATGGCTCCGGAAGCCGAACTTCTCGCCCATGATTTTTTAAATGACGATTCTGAAATGACCGCTGCCGCTGCAACTGGCTTGTTGGTTTCAAATCATTCATACGGACTTCAAATAGAACAGTTACCGTTATGGTACCTTGGTTACTACGACCAGAATGCCCGAAATTTGGATAATATTGTTTACAATGCCCCTTATTATTTACCCGTTGTATCTGCTGGAAATGATAGACAATCCGGTCAAAATCCCGATGATCGCGGTTATGATTACCTGACCGATAAGGCAGTTTCCAAAAATTCAATTGTGAGCGCCGCAGTTTTTGAAGTGCTAAATTATACCGGTCCCAATAGTGTTAGTATGTCCAGCTTTAGTAGTTGGGGTCCAACGGACGACGGCCGAATTAAGCCAGATCTCTCAGGAAAAGGAGTAAATACATATTCTTCAACGGCCGCTTCAAACAATAGTTATGCCCGCTTTAGTGGCACATCCATGTCTGCCCCGAATATTTCAGGAAGCTTGCTTTTGCTACAACAGCATTACAATAATACTAATGGTTCTTATATGCTAAGCTCAACTTTAAGAGGCTTGGCTCTTCATACCGCCGATGAAGCCGGTACAACTCCAGGTCCCGATTACCGATTTGGATGGGGATTGATGAACACTGAAAGAGCTGCACAGGTAATTACCAATAATGGGGTTACCTCTTTAATTATTGAAGAACAATTGGCACAAGATGAAGTTTATACATTTTCCGTAAAATCGGATGAAATAAATGCTCTTATGGTCTCTATAACCTGGACTGATCCAGCCGGAACAGTTCCGCAAGCAGGAGTCAATGATCTAAACACTCCTATGCTTGTAAACGATCTTGATCTAAGAATATCTGACGATGGTGGAGAAACATTTTTTCCTTGGATATTGGTGCCGGAGGTTCCTGCAAGAGGAGCCGCCAGAGGTGATAACCTTGTTGATAATATTGAAAAAGTCGAAATACAAAATGCCAGTGGAGAATACATTGTAAGAGTTTCACATAAAGGTGAATTAACCAATGGCCCTCAAGTTTTTTCATTGATTGCAACCGGAATAAACCGAGAATCTTTTGCAGTATCTACACATCAAGGATTTCAAAGATTCTGTCCTGGACAAAATAGCACGACCTATAATATCGATTTGGATTTTAGCGATGGTTTCACCGACACCGTCAACTTCTCAGTTTCGGACGTTCCTGCTGGTGTGAATGCTACTATATCCCCTAGTTCATTAAGTGCTGAAGGCACTGTTACACTTACTTTGGAGGATTTCGAAAACTTGGCTCCCGGTAGTTATCAAATAAAGGTTATCGCAACGGGTACAAACGAAACAGTAAATGTGTACCCAATATTGCATATAAATGATCCCGAACTTCCTGCCGTTGCTCTTATCTCACCAGCTGATGGGGCAATAGATCAACCTCGGAATGTGACTTTTACTTGGGAAAGTGGAGGAGAGGATACCGAGGAATATGATTTTCAATTGGCATTGGACCCTGATTTTAACGAAATGGTGTCTGAAACCACCTTGGAAGAAACCCAGTTTATTGTCAGGTTTTTGCTGCGTGATACAGAATATTTCTGGAGAGTTAGGGCGAAAAACTTCTGCGGTGAAGGCGATTATAGCGAGGTCTACAGTTTTACAATTGAAGGTGTAGTAGGAATAAATGAAAATTCAATAGATGGTTTGGTAGTTTACCCCAATCCAACAAGTTCTGTTTTAAACATCCAAGCTAATGATGTTTTGGATTCTGTAGAGATTATAAATGTTCTTGGTCAATCCCTGATGCAGGAACCTATAAACGGAAATGGCATTGAGGTTAATACAAGTAATCTGAGTGCAGGAAATTATTTTGTAAAAATCACCTCAGAAAATAAGGTGACAATAAAAAGGATCGTGAAAATCTAGAGAATAAATTATCTGTTCATTAAATCCATTTTTTGGATAATGGATTCCAGAAATAGCCTATAGGAAACTTGTTTTTCTATAGGCTATTCTCTTTTTCACTTTAAAGCTCTAGTTTTCTTTAGCATTCAAAAACCTAAAGAGGTAAATATATCGAATTGCTAAGGCTATAAGTAGAGGCAATAGAGCAATGGCAAAAACCTGTACACCACTTACCCAATGGATTGCCATTAGCACCAATAGCAAAAGAAGCAGAAATACATATCTTTTTAAAAAGTGAGCAGTTTTCTTGTGGGCGATGGCCATCACCATTCCTATTGAAATGGGAAAAGCCCATAATAAGTTATAGTTGTTCGCCGTGGCGGTGTGGTCTGTAGCAAACCATAGTAATAATAGAAATACACCTATCAATCCGGTGAAAAAGAAAAGAATTACATCCAGATATCGGCTTCGTGATTTTTTCCTGTAATCTCCATAAGTTATAATGATAATTAATAGTCCTATAATTCCTAAAATGAATAGCGGGCTTGATAAAAAATTGCTCTCTGCGGGAACAGGGCTGCTTTTAAAAAGAACCTTGGAGGTTTTTACCAAAGGAACCGTATTGTTATTTCTGTGAATAACTGCGTGGGCAGCACCTTCATAAATATAATTGGGAAGGAATTGATATTCTATGGGTTTTGCATCCCGATCTATCACCGCGCCAAGAGCTATATCGATACCCATGCTGCCCCATGTATTTGCCTTTAAGTTTTGCTGAATAAGATCTCTAAAGCTGAGATGTTTTGGTAAATAATCATCTTTATATTCCAATTTATCTCCGAGCACTTTCTGAATTACATCCCGGATCTTGGTTGCGCAATTGTCAAAAAAGAAATCGTATTTATATTTCTTGTTCTCAGGCAGTGCGTTATTCCATAGAAAATCTGAAACCTCCTGTTTTTCAGTTGGTGTCAGATTTAAAATTTGTTCCTTGATCCATCGATTTTCTTGAGCGTATTGTTGATAAAAGGAATGGAAATAATCCACTCTCAGTTCATACAATAATTTACCTTGGGCGAACTTAGTATAGAAATTAGGGGTTTCAAAGTCATATACCCCGTAATTAAAGGCCACATCCACACCGCTTAAAGAATCCTTGATCCTAAAGGCACTATGGCCAAACTTGTCGTATAACTCTGAACCGGGTTCAATGGTAATTATACTTATCTCCGCAGCCGGGGATAACGATCCAAATTGAGCATGAGTGATAAAACCACTTAAAAGGAGGAATAAAAGAAGGAGTTTTTTTGTCACAGTTGGGTTTGTTAGGTTTATCGCAAATTAGGTCGTTGTATAAATTTGAAGGGTATTGTTTAGTCGGTCTTATTTTCTTGTTAGGAAGATTTACTTCAAATGGTCAAAAACTATCTAAAAATATCCCAATCCAATTTCAAAGAGAATACATTCGAATAAAGTGCCACACTTTGATCGCCAATATCGGTAAGGGCATAATCCACGTGTATTCCTTTATATTTAAATCCAACTCCTATGTTCGGTTGAAATCCTACGGAATCGCTTCCGTCCAATTGGAGGGTATTTTGGAAGTTCCCAACCCCTGCCCGAACATAAACCATTTCTATGTAGGCAAATTCGAGTCCCAACGAAGGTGTGATGCTTGCAAAAGAGGTAGAGATAACATCATTGGTTTCTGCAAATCGGAAATTTAAGTCCACTTCCGCCAAAAGAGTATAGTCGTAATGGAAAACGAATTTTCGCGCCGCTCCTAATTGTAATTTTGGAATAGTAATCTCAGTAGTTTCAGGTAGGTCTTGATTTTGATCTATTACTGCCCCTTGAATTTCAGCAAATTTATCCTCGTCTATGCTCCAAGCATTAAAGGTTGTGGTTATATCCCTTGCCATCAATCCGAACATCCACGTATCATTTCGGAATTGGATACCTGCATCCAGACCAAAACCCCAAGAGGATGCAAAATCTCCAATGATACGGCGAATCACTTTCGCATTGATTCCGAAATTAAAACCGTCAAGAGGTAACTTACGGGCATAGGAAAAAGTAACCCCATAATCTGCCGTAGAGAATAGGCTGATACGATTATAGTCAATATTTCCCTGTTCGTCGATCAATCTAGTAGTGTTCAAAATGTCATCCACGCCAAAACGAATAACCGAAAGTCCCACTGCACTGCGATCGTCCAAAGGCATAGCAAAAGCGGCATAATCATAATTGGCAATGTTCGCAAAATAGGAGGCGTGCATAATTGAGATTTGCTTATCCTCTAAATTGATCAATCCCGCAGGATTCCAATATCCCGAATTGACATCCTTAGAAGAGGCAACAACAGCGTTGCTCATCCCAAAGGCAGCAGCATCTACGCCAATATTCATAAATTCGTTGGAATATTTACGCACAGTCTGGGCCTCTATGACGGTGGAAAGAAGGATAAATACAAGGAAGAGGTTCTTTCTCAAGCTATAAAATTTGGACAAATATCTCACTATTTTGTAGAATACTAAACTTTAAATTTGTGTACATATTGTGTTTTGATGCCTTTGGACAGAAATACTTTGTTATTTTTACGTGAAACTTTGTAGAAGTTAAAATGTGTGGAAGAATATTTGTCCAATCTGGTTTTTCTAAATTCATTTTAAGTATTCACAAAGAGAACTTTAAACATCATAGTGCCAATGAAAAAGCAAATCCCAAATTTTATAACTTCCCTTAATATTCTTTGTGGCAGTATAGCAGTTCTTTTCGCAGTTTCTGGGAATTTAATATTGGCAGCAGTCTTTGTCTTTTTGGGAATCTTCTTTGACTTTTTCGATGGTTTTGCGGCACGATCTTTAAATGCACAGAGCGAAGTGGGGCTTCAATTGGATTCCTTGGCAGATGTAATTACAAGTGGGTTGGTGCCGGGGATAGTGATGTTTCAACTTATGAATTTAGCTTTTGTTGGCAATATGCAGACACTTACCGATGTGTTTTCTGGTCAAGGATGGAATGTTGGACTGAAGAATTATCTGCCACTCCTTGGACTTTTGATAGTGGTTGCTTCAGGATATCGACTTGCTAAATTTAATGTGGATACACGGCAAACCTCGGGGTTCATCGGCTTGCCTACACCGGCAAATGCACTACTGATCTTGAGCCTTCCTTTGATTTTGGAATATCAATATTCAGAAATGGCCGAAGATATTATTTCAAATAAATGGGTTTTAATTGGACTGACAGTGGTGAGTTGTATTCTCCTCAATGCCGAAATCCCGTTATTTGCATTAAAATTCAAAACTTGGGATTTTAAGAGCAATGCCGTCCGTTATGTGTTTTTGGCTCTTTGTGTGGTACTTTTGATATGGCTGAAGTTTTTGGCAATACCACTTATTATTCTTTTGTATATCGTGCTTTCCTTATTTTGGAAAGTGCCTAACGTGGAAAAAACTAACCACGAATTCACGAATGTTTAAAAAAATATTCGTGCATTCGTGGCTAAAACCGCTTTTGATTTCCCTTGGGGCTAGAGGACTAAAATTCCAATTTCTTCTTCCTAAGCTCAAAATTTTGACCTAGATAAACCTTGCGCACCATTTCGTCGGCGGCCAATTCTTCTGGAATACCGTGCTTTAGGATACTTCCCTCAAACATTAAATACGTTCTATCGGTAATGGCCAAGGTTTCTTGTACGTTGTGGTCGGTAATTAGAATCCCGATATTTTTGTTTTTCAATTTGGCAACAATTCTTTGGATATCTTCTACCGCTACAGGATCCACACCAGCAAAAGGTTCATCGAGAAGAATAAAATGCGGGTCGGTTGCCAATGCGCGCGCAATCTCTGTTCGGCGTCGTTCACCTCCGCTCAACAGGTCACCGCGGCTTTTGCGAATGTGGGTAAGTCCGAATTCTTCCAAAAGCGATTCCATTTTTTCTCTCTGTTCCTTTTTTGAACGTTTGGTGAGCTGCAGAACGCTTAAAATATTATCTTCTACACTCAGCTTTCTAAAAACGGAAGCCTCTTGTGCCAGATAGCCAATGCCGTGTTGGGCGCGTTTGTACATTGGATACTTGGTTATTTCCGTTCCCTCCAAAAATATTCTTCCACCATTTGGTTTAATAAGTCCTACAATCATATAAAATGAAGTGGTTTTTCCCGCGCCGTTCGGACCCAACAAGCCAACGATTTCACCTTGGTTTACTTCCACGGTAATGCCCTTGACGACCTGTCGACCCTTATATGACTTTATTAAATTCTCGGCTCTTAGCTTCATTTTCTTAATTAAAATTTCATCAATTCCCTATGCTATCTGTACCTTAGCTATGTTATATTATTTTTGATTTTCCATTTTATGAACCCGCGAATATATTGATTATTAGTGGTATTCGTGGTAGAAAAACCATTGAGACTATTCCTGATTATTTTGTCTGTGCTTCCAAAGCCTCCCAATATTCAAAAGCTCTTCTTAAATGGGGGATTACAATGGTGCCACCAATCAATAAAGAAATGCTCATACCTTCCACAACTTCTTCTTTTGTCAGTCCCAGTTTATAGCATTCTTCCAAATGATAGCGGACGCAGTCATCACATCTTAATACAAGAGAATTTCCTAAGCCTAGCAGCTCCTTCGTTTTCTTTGAAAGTGCACCTTCCATATAAGCATTGGTGTCCAGATTGAAAATACGTTTAAGGATCTTGTTGTTATCCTCAAGCATTTTTTCGTTCATTTTTAGACGATAGGCATTAAATTCCTCAACGATATTATTTGACATTTTCGCGTGCTTTTATTTTTTGATTCTTAATTACAACTTTCGAAATATAAATACTTACTTCATACAAAATAAGAATGGGAATAGCTACGATAATCTGACTGGCTACGTCTGGCGGAGTTATAATTGCCGAGACCGTCAGCACTATTATCAAAGCAAATTTTCTGTATTTCTTTAATATTTCGGGGGTTAATAAACCAATTTTGGTTAGGATATATATTATGATAGGCAATTCAAAAATGATGCCGCTGGCTAGTACAGAAGTTCGAACCAAGGAAATATAACTATCCAAATCAAATTGGTTGATTACTTCTTCGCTAACCTGATAACTTCCTAAAAAGTTGATGGACAAGGGAGTGATTACGTAATAACCGAATAGAACACCCAAGAAGAATAGTAGAGATGCTATCAAAATAAATCCTCTACTGGAACTACGTTCTTTTTCCTTTAAGCCTGGACTAATAAATCTCCAAAATTCATAGAGGATATAAGGGAAGGCAATAATGATTCCCGCATAAATGGAAGTCCACAAATGAGCAGAAAATTGTCCGGACATAGTCCGGCTCTGAATTCGGAATGGCATTTCCTGAAAACAAAAAGATTCCATTCCCAAGGAACGGGAAACATTGCAGAATAATCTATAGGTAGCAAAGTGTGGCTTACTGGGACCAAATATCAACACATCAAAAATAAAACCTTTGAACAGAAAGGCCACCACCGCCACAATAACAACCGCAAGAGTGGAACGGATCAGGTGCCACCGCAGTTCTTCCAAGTGGTCCAAAAAAGACATTTCTTTTTCTGGGGAATCTTTCTTCTTCATTAAATAATTCCTTCCTTAGTGAGGTTGTGAATATGAACGACACCGCAATACTTTCCATTATCCTCAGCAAGAATCTGGGTAATTCCGTATGAATCCATCATTTCCATGGCTTCTACTGCCATGGCATTGTTGGATATTCTCTTTGGGTCTTTGGTCATAATATCTTTCGCTGTGAGTCCCGAAAAATTATCGGTTCTTGTGAGCATTCGTCTTAAATCGCCATCCGTAATAATTCCGACAATACTTCCTTTTTCAACCACGGCCGTAACTCCAAGCATCTTTTCCGAAATCTCGACGATAACCTTTTTCAAATCAGTGTCAGGGCTTACCTGTGGTTTTTCGTTTAGGGCAGTGAGATTGCTTACACGCAAATACAATTTCTTGCCAAGGGATCCTCCGGGATGAAACCTGGCGAAATCCCCACTCGAAAATCCGCGGAGATCCAAGAGACACATAGCCAGGGCATCTCCAATAACCAATTGGGCCGTCGTGCTTGTTGTGGGCGCAAGATTGTTGGGACAGGCTTCTTTTTCAACGTAGGCATTAAGTACATAATCCGCTTGTTGCCCTAAAAAAGATTCTCGGTTGCCAGTAATGGCTATCAGTTTATTTCCAATGGATTTTATCAACGGCACCAATACCTTTATTTCGGGCGTATTTCCGCTTTTTGAAATACATATTACCGTGTCGTCTTCTTGAATGGTGCCTAAGTCACCATGAATGGCATCGGCGGCGTGCATAAAGATTGAAGGAGTACCGGTAGAGTTTAAAGTTGCAACAATTTTGGTTGCTATGTTCGCACTTTTTCCTATTCCCGTAATAATTACTCTTCCCTTTGATTGAAAGATGTATTCCGTTGCGCCTGCAAACTCTTCATTTACCAAATGAGCTAAATTTGCAATAGCCTTACTTTCAGTTTCAATCGTTTGTTTTGCTATGGAAATGATTCTTTGCTGTTTATCCAAAATTTAAATGCTTTCTATTGTTTGTAACTGTTTGGGAAATGAGTATATTTAGAATTGAATTAAATATGGTTCAAATATTATGAACTGTTTTCCGTTCTATAAAGATGCGGGTATCGCATTAAGGTTGCAAAATTACGATTGTTTTACTCATAACAATAAATTGGGCAACTTTATCTTAACTTGAATAACAAAAATTAAATCAAAGTGGCAGAATTAGATCTTTATGCATCCTTAAAAAAATATTTTGGATTTAGTAGGTTTAAGGGATTGCAAGAAGAAGTGATAAAGAGTATTCTGGCAGGAAAGAACACTTTCGTGGTAATGCCTACAGGAGGGGGGAAATCGCTGTGTTACCAGCTTCCAGCCCTTATGCAGGAAGGAACTTCAATAGTTGTTTCCCCCTTAATTGCTCTTATGAAAAACCAAGTGGATGCTTTGCGAGCTCTCTCCTCAGAGGAAGGGGTCGCGCATGTGCTTAACTCTTCGTTGAACAAAACCGAGGTTAAAAGGGTGAAAACCGATATTGAAAAGGGAATTACCAAACTATTGTACGTTGCTCCCGAATCCTTAACCAAAGAGGAATACGTAGAATTTCTTCACAATCAGAAAATTTCATTTTTGGCAATCGATGAAGCGCATTGCATCAGCGAATGGGGGCATGATTTCCGACCTGAATACCGCAACCTAAAAAGTATTATCCAGCGAATCGGCGATAATATACCCATCATTGGACTTACGGCAACCGCTACTCCAAAAGTTCAGGAAGACATCCTGAAAAATCTTGGAATGCCAGATGCCAATACGTTTAAGGCTTCTTTTAATCGACCAAATCTTTATTACGAAATAAGACCAAAAACTAAAAATGTAGATTCTGATATAATTCGTTTTGTAAAACAGAACGAGGGTAAAAGTGGTATAATCTATTGCTTAAGTAGAAAAAGAGTTGAAGAACTTGCTCAAGCCCTACAGGTAAATGGAATTAAGGCAGTTCCCTACCATGCCGGACTTGATGGCAAAACCAGAGTAAGGCATCAAGATATGTTTTTAATGGAAGATGTAGATGTTGTGGTAGCGACAATCGCTTTTGGAATGGGTATTGACAAACCCGATGTGCGTTTTGTAATCCATAATGATATTCCAAAATCCATCGAGAGCTATTATCAGGAAACCGGTCGCGCTGGGCGTGATGGTGGAGAAGGACATTGTCTTGCTTTTTACAGCTATAAGGATATCGAGAAGCTCGAGAAATTTATGAGCGGCAAACCGGTGGCAGAACAGGAAATTGGGCACGCTTTATTACAGGAGGTGGTCGCTTATGCTGAAACTTCCATTTCGCGAAGGAAATTCATTCTACATTATTTTGGGGAAGAATTTGATAACGCTACGGGAGAAGGAGGAATGATGGATGATAATATGCGATTTCCCAAGAAAAAAAGTGAAGCGCAAACGGAAGCCAAACAACTGCTTGAAGTGGTTCAAAAAACCAACCAGCAGTACAAATCCAAGGAAGTTGTAAATGTATTGGTAGGAAAGGTGAACGCCCTCATAAAATCGCACCGTACGGATGCACAACCGTTTTTTGGTTCTGGCTCGGCACATGAGCCTTCTTATTGGATGGCTCTATTGCGACAATTGTTGGTTGGAGGATACTTAAAAAAGGATATTGAAACATATGGCGTAATCCATTTAACAGATTCTGGAAAGGAATTTATCAAATCTCCATCCTCCTTTATGATGACGGAGGATCATTCCTTTAAAGATGCCAATGACGATATTATTGTTTCTGCATCAAAAGGTGGGGACACGGTCGATGAGAATTTGTTTAAGCTTTTAAAGGCGGAACTCAAAAAAGTTGCACACAAGCTGGAATTGCCTCCTTTTGTGATTTTCCAAGAACCGTCGTTGGAGGACATGTCCCTGAAGTATCCCATCACTATGGATGAACTTGCAAATGTCCATGGAGTAGGTGAGGGGAAAGCGAAAAAATATGGCAAACCGTTTCTAAAACTCATCCAAGATTATGTGGAGGAGAATGATATTATCCGTCCAGATGATTTTGTAGTGAAATCTACCGGAAGCAATAGTTCCCTAAAGCTTTACATTATCCAAAATGTGGATCGGAAACTTTCGTTGCCGGACATTGCCGATGCAAAGGGTCTTGAGATGCCAGAGTTTATCAAGGAAATGGAAGCTATCGTTTATAGCGGCACCAAATTAAATATTGATTATTGGATCGATGAGATTCTGGATGAAGATCAGCAAGAGGAAATCCATGATTATTTCTTGGAAGCCAAGACGGATGAAATTGAGGTAGCCCTTGATGAGTTTGACGGAGATTATGAGGAAGAAGAACTTCGTCTATACCGAATTAAATTTATCAGTGAAATTGGGAATTAAACCAATAATGTTGGTTTAAGGGAATTTCAATTAGAATTAAAGAAAAGCGTTCATACAGTTAGTTGTTGAACGCTTTTTTTATGCTATCCAATCTTCGTTTACTGTCCCTATCCTTGATAACTTCCCGTTTGTCATATTCTTTTTTACCGCGACAAAGCGCGATTTCCAGTTTCGCAAGACCTTTATCATTTGTAAAAAGAACTAGAGGAATAATCGTCAACCCAGTATTTTTCACTTCCTTTTCCAACTTTTTCAGCTCACTCCTATTTAGCAGTAACTTCCGCTCACTCTTGGGGTTATGGGCGAAATTTCGAGCGTGGCTATATTCCTGAATGGTCATGTTTATCACGAACAATTCATTGTTGCTAAACTCACAAAAACTCTCAGCAATGGATGCTTTTCCTTCTCGAATGGCCTTTATCTCAGTGCCACGGAGGACGATGCCCGCTGTAAAAGTATCGAGAATTTCATACTCAAACTTTGCCTTTCGGTTTTTAATCTTTACATTTTTCTGTATTGCCATAGATGCAAAAATAGAATAATTAATCTCTAGAAATCGAAATCGAAATCGAAATCGAAATTGAAATTGAAATTGAAATTGAAATTGAAAAAAGAAAAGGAAACGGAAAGGAAATCGAATCCACAATCCCGAATCCCCAATCCCAACTCATTATTCAACCGTTATCGTTTCCACTTTTTTGTCATTTCCATTTATGGTAACCCTAAAGAGGGTAGAATTGTCATCGTCCTCCATATCCTCAAATTCTTCTTTTTCCAAAAGAGCATTTACAAATTTTGGGATTGTATTGTTATGGCCGACTACCAATACGTTTTTACCGTTGGTTTCTTTTAAGAATTTTTCCAAATGGATATTATGAGGATCATACATAATAGGATTGACCATTTTTTGTTGGGCGATCATCGAAATAGTCTGCTTGGTGCGGATATATTTGGTCATATAAATCTGGTCAATTTGAAGGGGCGCAAAATAGGTTGCCCATCGCTCCGCCCGCTTCAGGCCTTCAATGTTTAAGTTGGGATCTTGATTTGTTGGGTCAGTACGGTCTTTTTCAGCGTGGCGTATTAAATAATAGGTAGCGTTTTGTTCCATTGGGCTTTCAGAATTAAGGATTTCATTTTGTTCGTTAGCTTTCTTTTCTTGGTTCTGCTTACAAAAGGTAAAAAGCGGTATAAGAATGAGCATTAAAAGGATTCGTTTCATCGCAAAGAAGGTTAAAATAACAGTTTTTAAGAGAGGTTAGCAAAGTTATAACTAAAGTGGTCTTTTCTTTAGTATTTCTTTATTAATGATGTGAGGGGTGTGATAGTATCTTTATATAAGTAAAAATGAATAATTAATTTAACTAAAAAATAAAGTTATGAACGAGGATCAATTTAAAGGAAAATGGAATCAAGTAAAAGGTAAATTAAAGCAAAAGTATGCCAATCTTACGGATGATGATTTGAAATATGCTGAAGGAAAGTCCGACGAATTGTTGGGACGACTTCAGGAAAAAACAGGTAAAACCAAAGAGCAACTGAAAGATGAGATTGACAAGTGGTAGTTTTTGACTAAACTTTAATTGCTGCTTTTATTTGAAGCCGGATCCCTAAAAATTTCCAATAAATGGAATTTTTAGGGATCTTTTTTTATTGAGTCAATTTTCCTGGAATTTAATTCTTTAAAATATAAGTCAAAATGGTTGATCATGATCGGTATTTATTCTAAAAACTTTAAAAGAAAAGCCTCCGAGCAAGCAAGTGCTCGGAGGCTTTTCAACTAACCAACCAAAAACTAAAATTACTACTCAACCAAATTTTCCTGATTTCTAAATACCAGGCTATCGTTAAAGCTGTCCAACAAGATAATACTGTCGGTGGTTATTTTTCCAGCTAATATCTCTTTGGACAATTCGTTTAGAACCTCGCGCTGAATTACACGTTTTACCGGTCTGGCCCCGAATTGTGGATCATATCCTTTTTCTGAAAGATAATTAATGGCTTCCGGCGTTGCATCCAAAATGATATTTTGTTTTAGAAGCATTTTAGAGACACCTTTCAGTTGAAGTTCAACAATTTTTTGGATATCTGCTTTTGAAAGAGGCGTAAACATAATAATGTCATCGATTCTGTTCAAAAACTCGGGACGCATAGTTTGTTTTAAAAGTCCCAATACTTCAACTTTTGCACCTTCCATCGCAGTTTTTGGATCTTTTACACTTTCAAAACGCTCTTGGATTATCTGACTGCCCATATTGCTGGTCATGATAATAATCGTGTTTTTGAAATCTGCAAGTCGTCCTTTATTGTCGGTCAACCTGCCTTCGTCCAACACCTGCAACAAAATATTGAAGGTGTCTGGGTGTGCTTTTTCAATCTCATCCAACAACACGACGCTATATGGTTTGCGGCGAACGGCTTCAGTTAGCTGTCCACCTTCTTCATAACCAATATATCCTGGAGGCGCTCCTACCAAACGGCTCACGCTGTGGCGTTCTTGATATTCGCTCATATCAATTCGGGTCATTGCGTTTTCATCATCGAATAGATATTCGGCAAGAGCCTTGGCAAGTTCGGTTTTACCAACTCCCGTAGTTCCCAGAAAAAGAAAGCTTCCAATGGGTTTTTTCTCGTCCTGCAAGCCCGCTCTACTTCGGCGGATGGCATCACTTACTGCCGTAATTGCTTCATATTGGCCCACCACTCTTTTCTGAAGATGACTCTCTAGGGTCAGCAGTTTTTCACGATCGCTTTGTAGCATTTTGGTGACAGGAATTCCGGTCCATTTTGCGACAACCTCTGCAATATCTTCACGGGTAACTTCTTCTTTTATCATAGAAGTGCCGTCTTCCTGTTCAGCCAACTTTTTTTCAAGGTTACTCAGTTTTTCTTGGGCTTCCTTAATTTTTCCATAACGAAGTTCGGCCACTTTTCCAAAGTCCCCGTCTCGCTCCGCACGTTCAGCCTCTATTTTATATTCTTCAATTTGGGTTTTTAGGCTCTGAACATGATCCACAACTTCTTTTTCACTTTGCCACTTCGCGTTAAGCTCGTTCCGCTCTTCTTTTAAATTGGCAAGATCTGCATACAGCGCTTTTAACTTTGTTTCGTCTTTTTCACGTTTTATGGCCTCGATTTCAATTTCAAGCTGCATAATCTTTCTGTCCAAAACATCCAGTTCCTCAGGTTTTGAGTTGATTTCCATCCTTAATTTTGATGCAGCTTCATCCATAAGGTCGATTGCCTTATCAGGTAGGAACCGGTTTGTAATGTATCTTTCAGAAAGCTCTACCGCCGCAATAATAGCTTCATCCTTGATACGGACTTTATGGTGGGTTTCATATTTCTCCTTAATTCCCCGTAGGATTGAGATAGCACTTTCAGTATCTGGTTCATCCACCATTACCTTTTGAAAACGGCGTTCAAGTGCCTTATCCTTTTCAAAATATTTTTGGTATTCGTCCAAGGTGGTTGCACCTATGGCACGCAATTCTCCACGGGCGAGTGCTGGTTTCAAAATATTTGCGGCATCCATTGCGCCTTGTCCTCCGCCAGCTCCGATAAGAGTGTGGATTTCATCAATGAAAAGCACGATATCCCCTTCACTGGAAGTTACTTCTTTGATAACCGCTTTTAAACGTTCCTCAAATTCACCTTTATATTTTGCTCCCGCAATCAGGGCACCCATGTCCAAGGAGTATATTTGCTTGGATCTCAGATTTTCTGGTACATCACCATCGACAATTCTATGCGCCAAACCTTCTGCAATCGCGGTTTTACCAGTTCCCGGTTCCCCGACGAGCATTGGGTTATTTTTTGTTCTACGTGAAAGTATCTGGAGAATTCTTCTTATCTCCTCGTCACGACCGATCACAGGATCGAGTTTTCCGTCCTTTGCCAGCTCGTTGAGGTTTTTGGCATATTTGTTTAGAGAATTGTAGGTTTCCTCTGCACTCTGGGAAGTTACTTTTTCTCCACCCCGTAGTTCCTGAATCGCGGCCTTCATTCCTTTTTCAGTTACACCTTGGTCTTTTAGGCTCTGGGCAATTGCGCTCTTGGAATCGAGTATGGCCAATAACAAATGCTCGATGGAAACAAATTCGTCTCCCATCTTTTTGGCAATATTTTCAGCATCGATTATCGTTTTATTGGCATCTCGGGAAAGCATAATTTCACCTCCGGAAACCTTTGGGAAACTCTCAAGTTGCTTATCCAGAATTTGTTTTAAAACGGGAAGGTTTACGTTTAATTTCTTTAAGATGAAAGGAACGGCATTTTCATCCACTTCAAAAATAGCTTTGAGTAAATGTTCGTTTTCAATTTGTGGGTTGCCGTAGCCCTGCGCAATTCGTTGCGCTTGCTGAACGGCCTCCTGGCTTTTTATTGTAAAATTATTGAAGTTCATATATGATGATTGTTTTATCTGTTATTCTTATTAAAAATCTATTCGTGAAGTTCAAATAAATTCAATTCAATTTATTTTGAAGTCGGGGACTTTTTCAGAGTTCTATTTTCAAATACAAAGCCATTTCAAAATTAAGACATAATGTCCGCAAAAACCTTTTGTTTAACAGACATTATGACGGTCTTAACACACGGATTTGTGAGTTTATATAGGGATAAGTAACCGAAACCTTGTAATTTTGTAGAAAAAGAAATTATGGGATTTTTTGATAGATTTAAATCGACTACTGAGGATGAAAAAAAGGAAACGGTGAAGGTGCCATGGCGAACATTGGGATTAATGGATCAGTTGGATACTTTAGTGGAGAATTCTAAGGAAAAACCCGTTGTCATTTTTAAACACTCCACTCGTTGCGGAGTCAGTAGGGGTGTGTTGAAAGCATTTGAAAGAAACTACAATCTGAACGATGGGCAAATAGAACTTTATTTTCTCGATCTTTTGGCTAATCGGGATATTTCAAATGAAATTGCATACAGATTTAAGGTCCATCATGAAAGTCCTCAAATGATTGTGATTAAAAATGGGGAAGTCGTCTTTCACGATTCACACCATTCTATTGATGCTTCCGATTTGGAAAAATATATTTAGTCTCTAAATAATCCAATACTAGTTGCAGACTCGTCCATTCGATAGTTTCGTATTGGTTTCATTCCAGGTTCTTCTTTGGCTTGAAAATTGTCTATATTTACTTGAATAAGAGATATTCCGGTAAACTTTACTATACATTATTATGAAGAAGTATTTTATAATCGTCTTTCTTTTTATTTTTTCGTTTAAAGCATCGGCTTCCTACATTCTAATTCCAATGGATGCCGATTTTCAAAAGGAACATTTAAAAGCCTACGGAATAACCTATTGGGTTCTGGAGAAACAACTAAAAGTAAAATGGTTGCTGAACTATCGCGGCGGGTCTTTTTTGATGTCGGATACTCCGGAAATACAAAGAGAGTGTCAGATTCGCGGAGTTTCTTTTGAAGTGCTTTCCGATAGTAAAACCGAACAAATTCTTACCGATATAAGCAGTCCATCAAAAAACATGGATGCCGTAGTTCTCGAAAAAGCTCCAAAAATAGCAGTGTATTCGCCAAAGAGTAATCTTCCTTGGGATGATGCCGTTACTATGGTTTTGACTTATGCTGAAATTCCATACACCGTCATTTATGATGAAGAAGTATTGGGCGACCAGCTTATTCTTTACGATTGGTTGCACCTTCACCATGAGGATTTTACGGGCCAATATGGAAAATTCTATCGTGCGTATCGATCGGCGCCTTGGTATATAGAAGAAAAGAAGAGGGCAGAAGCGTTGGCTGCGAAACTTGGATATTCCAAGGTTTCGGAAGAGAAATTGGCCGTTGCCAAGAAAATTCGGGATTATGTAATTGGCGGCGGATTTATGTTTGCCATGTGCAGTGCCACCGACAGTTTTGACATTGCCCTTTCTGCCGAGGGAGTAGATATCTGTGAGCCAATGTTTGATGGTGATCCCAGTGAACCAAACTATCAAAGTAAGATTGATTACAACAAAACCTTCGCCTTTACCGATTTTATCCTAGAGCGAAATCCGATGATATATGAGTTTTCCAGTATCGATACAACCGATAAGCGAAAAATACTAAAGGAATCGGATTACTTTACATTGATGGATTATTCAGCAAAATGGGATCCAATCCCCACTATGCTCTGTCAGAACCATACAGCTTTGGTAAAGGGATTTATGGGGCAGACAACAGCTTTTTCTCGAGATCAAATTAAAGCAAACGTGCTGGTAATGGGAGAAAATAAGACCAATGGCGAGGCCCGTTATATTCACGGAATTAAGGGAAAAGGATTCTTTACTTTTTATGGTGGTCACGATCCGGAAGATTATCAGCATAGGGTTGGTGATGCTCCTACGGAGCTGGCACTACATCCCAATTCGCCTGGATACCGTCTTATTTTGAACAACGTATTATTTCCTGCCGCTAAAAAGAAAAAGCAAAAGACGTAGAGATGACGGATGTTGGAATCTGGATGCTGGATGCTGGATGACGGGTGCTGGATGATGGGTGACAGATGCTGGAAGCTGGATGACGGTGGCTGGATGGGAGATGCTGGATGACGAATGATTGATTGTTGATTGATTGAGTGATTGATTGATTGAAAATCAGAAAAAACTCATACTATCTTCATATTTAGGAATCATTTGAAATTCCTAATTAGAGTTCGACCGTTTTAGAATAATTTGCATTTTCAAAAGGACAGTCAATAATTCTTTTAATCAATACCGATCACCGAATACTGATCACCGAATACTGATCACTACCGCCAACTGCTACTGTACACTGCTCCTCACATCTCAAGTCTCAAATCTATTCCAAGCCTTCATAATACTCCTTGGGTGGTAAAACCGTAATCTCTACCCTTCGGTTTATCTGTTTGTTTTCGTCCGAGTCGTTTGGCGCTTTAGGTTTGCTTTCGCCGTAAGCGATTATTTTATAATCGTATCTTGATGGCTCTCCCAAGACTGTAGATAACCTTTCCTTTACCGATTGACATCTATTCTGTGAAAGCTCCATGTTCATTTCCGCACTGCCATCACTGTCCGTATGTCCTTCAATTAGAATGGTTCCCGAATCTACTTTTTGGATTGTTTCGGCCAGGGAATCAATACTGTTTTTTGCGGTTTCTTTCAATTCATATTTGGCAACATCAAAAAGCACATCGGCTTCCAAGGTCACTGTAATTACGCTGTTTATGGCGCCGATTGCATCTATGTCAGCACCTGCACTGATACTTCGACAGAGGTCTCCTAAATCTATCACTTTTAAAAAGTAGAATACGATATCATTTGGAATTCCCTCATCGCTCAGATCAATTGATGACTTCCCGCCAGATATGGTGCCCGCATAAATCCAATCCACTCCATTTTCTGAAATTTCAATCTTGGCAGATTCCCTTGAAGGACCTACTTCAAAGATATAAAGATCATCTCCGGGCAGATTCATAAACCCATTGTCCGTAAACTCAACGGTTAACGAACCATAACATCCCAGAGAAACGAAGTTTGGAGTATGGTAGTTAGTGTAGTTGGGTTCATGAAGACATTGCGTACTATCCCGATACTTTTTGATTGGGGGAGGATCACCCACTTTAAATTCCACCAGCCTATCCGCAAATGAAATCTTTCCCATCGGAAGGTAGACCTTTTCATAGCGGTCGATTTTGTAATGTTTTCCAGTTTTATTTTGCGCAAATAGAAGGCTTCCCGAAAAAACGAGGGATACCACTAGTATGAATCCTAAACCGCGCATTATAGAGGTTTTTAACGAAGATAAGAAATCTTCTCCAGTTGGATTTTTTGCATAAAAAAACCGCCTCATGGTTGAAGCGGTTTTTGGGCGAAATAATAATGTTTGTTTATGTCTTATTTTACTTTTTTCACGATTGCGGCAAAAGCCTCGGGATGGTTCATCGCCAAATCTGCCAAAACCTTTCGGTTAAGTTCGATTCCGCTGTTTTTTAAACTACCCATAAACTGTGAATAAGACATTCCATGCTGTCTTGCTCCCGCATTGATACGGGTGATCCAAAGGGATCTGAAATTTCTCTTTTTGGTTCGGCGGTCGCGGTATGAATAAAGCATTGCTTTGTCCACAGCATTTTTTGCTACCGTCCAAACATTTTTACGTCGTCCAAAGTAACCTTTGGCCTGTTTAAGAACCTTTTTTTCGGCGGGCTCTCTTCGCAACTGAATTTACTGATCTTGGCATAATTTTAATGTGTTTTGTAGTAGGCGATTCCTTAATTCAGAATTATGAATTCAGAATTATGAATTCTTTGATTGCGCTACTCCAGGGTTTAAATAATTGTTTTAACCGGTTAAGCGGTATTACTTCAATCGAAGCATTTGCTTAACATTGCTTTCATCGGCCTTATGGACTAATGCCATTTTGGTCAATGCTTTTTTACGTTTTTTGCTCTTCTTTGTCAAGATGTGGCTTTTAAACGCATGCTTTCTTTTGATCTTACCTGTGGCTGTAAGCTTAAAACGCTTTTTGGCACTGGATTTAGTTTTTTGTTTCGGCATGTTTTCCTACTTTTTGTTTATTATTTCACTTTATTATTAAATCCCACTTCCCGAAAGAAGTGCAGGGACTTTTTATTTTTCTATTGAGCACTGAACACTGAACACTGAACCTACTTCTTCTTCGGTGCAATGAACATAATCATTCGCTTTCCTTCCAGTTTTGGCATTTGTTCTACTTTTCCGAACTCTTCCAAATCTCGAGCAAGTCGCAATAACAAAATCTCACCCTGATCTTTATAAATGATAGAGCGGCCTTTGAAAAATACGTATGCTTTCAGTTTAGCACCCTCCTGTAAGAATTTTTCTCCGTGTTTCTTTTTGAACTCGTAATCGTGATCATCCGTATTGGGGCCAAACCTGATTTCCTTGATGGTTACCTTGGACGCTTTGGCCTTCAGGGCTTTTTCACGCTTTTTTTGTTCATAGACAAATTTCTTGTAGTCTATAATCTTACAAACGGGGGGATTAGCATTTGGAGAAATTTCGACAAGGTCCAATTCTTGCTCCTCTGCCATTTCACGTGCTTTCCGCAATGGATACACCCCTACTTCAACATTCTCTCCTACAAGACGTACTTCTTCGGCACGGATCTTTCCATTGATTCTGTGCTGATCTTCCTTAATTACCCTTGCAGGGCCTCTACCTCTTTTTCTTCGTATTGCTATGGCTTATAATTTTAGTTAAACATTAAATTCTTTTGATTCCTCTTTGATTGTTTCTTGAATCAATTCTAAAAAGGCTTCGGGAGTCATAGCGCCCAAATCGCCTTCACCGTGTTTACGAACAGAAACCGTACCATCTTTTTCTTCTTGCTCGCCTACGATGAGCATATAAGGGATCTTGTTCATTTCAGCTTCCCTTATTTTCTTGCCAATGGTCTCGTTTCTGTTGTCAACAAGGGCGCGAATTTCGTCATTTTCAAGCAAATTTAAAACTTTTTGGGAGTATTTTTCATATTTTTCGCTCAGTGATAAAATGGTAACCTGTTCTGGGGTAAGCCAAAGTGGGAAATTCCCGCCGGTATGCTCCAAAAGAATAGCTACGAAACGCTCCATGCTGCCAAAGGGAGCGCGGTGTATCATAACTGGTCTGTGCATTTCATTATCACTTCCTTTGTACTCCAGTTCAAAGCGTTCAGGAAGATTGTAGTCCACTTGGATAGTTCCCAATTGCCAGCTTCTGCCCAAAGCATCCTTAACCATGAAATCCAGTTTCGGACCATAGAAGGCTGCTTCCCCATATTCAATTTTATAGTCTAGGCCTTTTGATTGTGTTGCGTTGATTATTGCATTTTCCGCCTTTTCCCAATTCTCTACAGAACCGATGTATTTTTCGGGATTATCCGGATCGCGAAGAGAAACTTGGGTTGAAAAGTTTTCAAAGCCCAAAGATCCAAAAACATATAGTACTAGATCTATAACCTTTTTGAATTCTTCATCCAATTGATCTGGAGTACAAAAAATATGCGCATCATCTTGGGTAAACCCACGAACTCTGGTCAATCCATGAAGTTCTCCGCTCTGTTCATAACGATAGACAGTTCCAAATTCGGCGAAACGTTTTGGAAGATCCTTGTAAGACCATGCTTTACTGTTGAATATTTCGCAGTGGTGTGGGCAATTCATCGGTTTTAAGAGAAATTCCTCACCTTCACTGGGAGTTTTAATGGGTTGAAAGCTATCAGCGCCATATTTTGCATAGTGGCCGGAAGTAACATAAAGTTCCTTTTGGCCAATATGCGGGGTAATTACCATTTCATAGCCAGCTTTCTTCTGAGCTTTTTTTAGGAAGTTTTCAAGTCTCTCTCGTAAAGCAGCACCTTTTGGCAACCACATAGGAAGACCTTGTCCCACTTTTTGTGAAAAGGTAAACAATTCAAGTTCCTTTCCCAGTTTCCGGTGATCGCGTTTTTTCGCTTCCTCCAACAATTCGAGGTATTCAGTCAGATCCTTTTGTTTTGGGAAACTGATACCATAGATTCGGGTAAGTTGTTTGTTTTTTTCATCTCCGCGCCAGTATGCACCAGCGATATTCATTAATTTTACCGCCTTGACAATTCCTGTATTTGGAATATGGCCACCACGGCATAAATCTGTAAAAGTATCGTGATCACAGAAGGTGATAGTACCATCTTCAAGGTTTTCTATCAATTCTACCTTGTATTCGTTACCTTGTTTTTTGTAATAATCTAAAGCATCTGCCTTCGAAGATTCCCGCATAGAGAATTCGTATTTGCCGCGGGCAATGCTCAGCATTTTATCTTCAATCTCTTTTAGATCCTTTTCTACCAGAGTTTTGTCGCCAAAATCGACATCATAATAAAATCCATTTTCGATTGCGGGTCCAATAGTCAATTTGATTCCTGGATATAATTCCTCAAGGGCTTGGGCAAGAATATGCGCCGATGAGTGCCAAAACGCTTTTTTTTCCTTCGTCGTTGTTCCAAGTGTATAGTATAAGGTTGCCATCCTCCGTTAGGCCAGTGGAGGTTTCTACAGTTACATCGTTAAAGGATGCGGAAATAACGTTCCGGGCAAATCCCTCGCTGATGCTTTTGGCTACTTCCATGGGAGTAACTCCTGCATCAAAATGCTTTACGCTTCCATCTGGTAAGGTAATGGCTATCATATACTGAAAAATTTTAGGGTGCAAAGATAGTGTTAGTTTCGGCACTTTGCAATAAACGATAACAGGTATTCCTAATAATATTCTGAGAATTTAAATTGATCAATCATCAACGTCCTCAATTGATTTTGGACTTTAATAATGGGCGTGAGGCAGTCTAGCAATCGCTTCTTTAGCTCCTTGAATTATTCGGAATAGTGGAAGGGCTGATGAATTGTATTTAGATATTCGACTTTGATAGCTGAACACGATATATTCGAAATTTGAATTTCTTCTGATCGAAATGGGTGTTTTCGGGGAAAGGGATCAAAATGAATCTGTTTACCTCGATAATCCTCAGTTGTTTCATTAGCGGATAATCTTGTGATTAAATAGGGCGTTCATTGAAGCTAGCAAAATAGGTCTTCTTTACCAGGCTCGCCATTGTTTACTGTATATGATGGGCGAGTTTCTAGAGCTAGCTTTGCTTTTATCCAATGGCAATTATTTAAAACAGCATATATAGGTGTTCAGTTTAGATTTTGGATGGTGATCCAAACCTTTTAAATGGCGGTCTAGGTGTCAGGTATATTTTCTTATATTGAAGTGCCTATATATTAAGGTATAAATAAGTCTAAAATTATTTCTCTGGTTAAGTCTTATCCTTTCAGTCACTTGGGAAGGCGTCTTGAAAATAATGTAAAAAAACCTTGAAATAAGTTTGGTGCAACAGAAAAGCGGTCTATATTTGCACCCGCTTAAGATAACAACCCCGGTTGATTTCGCGAGTCGAAAAAAGCTCTTTCAAATTCTTTTAAATATTTTTACAAAAGGTATTGCAGGATTGAAAAAAGGTTGTATCTTTGCACCCGCTAAAACATCGAGTGACTACAAAACACAAGATGGGCAGGCGAAAAAAAAGAAA
>JAUCCE010000001.1:0-13198 GCA_034676445.1 Aequorivita sp. | reverse complement strand
ATTGAATGATGAAAAAAGGCAACCTATTTTAGGCTTAATCAGAGAGAAGAGAACAGAGAAAACAGGAAATAAGAAACAAGAAACAGGACGTTTGGAAACAGGACTTTTGGAATCACGACAAAATTGATATGGTTACAAGTTAGGAGTTAGGAGTTAGGAGTTAGGAGTCAACAGCTTGCCCACCGAAGAAGGATTATGAGTTAATGAGAACAGAGAATAGAGAAGAGAGAAAAAAAGGACCCAGAAAAAAGAAACAGGTGACAGGAAATAAGAAATAGGAAAGGAAAAAGCAGGAAAAGTTAGGAGTAAAGGGAAGTAATTAATGAGCAACGTCTACCAACTACCGACTACCGTCTACCGTCTACCGTCTTCCCTCTAACGTCTACCCTCTACCGACTACTGTCTCCCGTCTACCAACTACTACAACAAGCAAAAGAAAACAGACAAAATAAAGCATCAGAAACGAACTAATACCAAAAAATTGGAACGCAGTAAAAAACAATGATTCCTGGGCCATATTTAAAATAATGGGGGAATTTGTTAATGGATACGAGAAGATGAGCCGGATTGGGCCCTGCGTATCGATTTTTGGTTCCGCCCGCACCAAGCCGGATCACGAATATTACAAATTGGCAGAAAGCATCGCCAAAAAGATTACCGAAAACGGTTATGGGGTTATTACTGGTGGCGGACCCGGAATTATGGAGGCGGGAAATAAAGGAGCACACTTGGCGGGGGGAACTTCGGTAGGTTTGAACATCGCACTACCGTTTGAACAGCACGACAATCCTTATATCGATAGTGACAAAAGCATAGATTTCGATTATTTCTTTGTGCGAAAAGTTATGTTCGTAAAATATTCCCAAGGCTTCGTGGTTATGCCGGGTGGATTTGGAACTTTGGATGAATTTTTTGAGGCTTTGACCTTGATACAAACGCATAAAATTGAAAAATTCCCGCTCATCCTTGTCGGTACTGAATTTTGGAAAGGTCTTTTTGAATGGATAAAAGATGTTGTCTTAAAAGCGACAAATATAAATGCAGAAGATTTGGATTTGGTGCATTTGGTGGATACGGAAGACGAGGTTTTGGAAATTCTGAACGACTTCTATAATGAATACAATTTAAGTCCGAATTTTTAATTTTGGGACCATCAAAATTTTCAAAAAAGCATTACTGCTGCTATTTATACTTGTTGCCTTAGGCGTCAATGCCCAAGGAACCATAAAAACTATGGTTTATAACATCTTGGATTTTCCCTCTGCTTATCCCTATAACAGAGCACAAATTCTGAGGGATATTCTCAACGAGTATGAACCGGATATTTTTATGGTATGCGAACTTCAAAGCGAGTACGGAGCGAATCTAATTCTGGATATTTCGTTAAATAGCGCTGGAGAAAATTACAGAATGGCTCCTTTCGAGCCAAGCCAGTCCGGTGATCCAGACCACCAACAATTGATTTTCTACCGAAAAGGAATATTTACATTAGAAAATTGGGAAGTAATTCCAACTTTGGTAAGAGACATAAATTACTATCAACTAAAACTGAGCACGGCAGATCAGGAAACTGATCCCGTGCTTTTTGAAATTTTTGTTACCCATCTCAAATCAAGTTCAGGGAATGCCAACAAGCAGATGCGATTGGAAATGGTCCAGGAATTTACGAGCAAGCTCGAGACAATGGATCCCAATTCGTTCGTGCTTTTTGCTGGCGATCTTAACCTGTACACGCATACCGAGCCTGCTTATCAAGAACTTTTAAATACATCAAACAATATTGTAATGGCCGATCCATTGGACCGTCCCGGAGCTTGGCATGACAAACCTGAATTTCAGGATATCCATTCACAAAGTACCCGGATCAGTTCAGGCCCTTTCGGTGCAGGAGCTGGTGGTGGATTGGATGACAGATTCGATTTTATCTTGATTTCAGAAAATATGATTTCCGATCCAAAACTTAGGTACATTCCCGATACTTACAAATCATTTGGAAACAATGGCAACTGTTTTGACAACAGCATCAACAGTCCCGATTGTGATGGCTTTTTCAATCAGGTTCTTCGAGATAATCTATACAATATGAGTGACCATTTGCCAATTGTAATGGATTTGGAGACAAACAAGGAAATAGTCTTGGGTGGGCAGGATTTCGTTATGGAAACACCTATCACTTTGGAGGCTACCTCGGTCAACAAAAAACTAAATATTCGATTGGGTTCAAATGTTTCGGAAAAAATATCGTTTGTTATTTATAATGCAATTGGTCAAAAGCTAATGGAACTCAATTCAGAAAATCAACAATATGTTTCCATCGATATCAGCCAACTGGCCAGTGGTATTTACTACCTAAAATCAAATCTTCCAAATTCACCTTCAATCAAATTTCTCAAGACTACTTGGTAATTAGATATTTAATTTTCATATCTCTTTTTTGTTGGGCATTCCAAGGAACGGCCCAACACACAATTTCTATTGATGCTACCTTGGATCCGGTAAAGAAGACCATTTCCATCAAACAACAAATAACCTATCACAACAATTCAAAAGACACCTTAAGCGAAATCTATCTCTTTGATTGGGCCAACAGTTTTTCTTCCAAAACTACACCGCTTGCCAAGCGTTTTGCCGAAAATTATGATAGCTCTTTCCATTTTGAAAGAGACAGCAATCGCGGAAGAACCGATATTGAAAAGATTTATTCCGGATCTACCACTCCCCTACAATGGCAACGCGGTGAAAATGTTGATATTTTAAGGATAATTCCAGATTCCCCTTTATTTCCTGGCTCCAATTATACTTTCAATCTTGAATACACGGTAAAAGTTCCAGATGATCGATTCACCCGCTTTGGCGTAAACAAGGAAAATGATTACAAATTGCGATACTGGTATATTTCACCAGCGGTTTATGATGGGGAATGGGAAGTGTATAGCAACAAAAATACGGATGATCTATATCTAACTCCATCAGAATTTTCCATCGACTTCCATTATCCGAGTATTTATACCCTTAATTCCGATCTGGATCTGGTTTCCGAATCTATAATTCCCGGAACCAAGAATCTTAAAACCACAAGACTTTCTGGCAAGGATCGTATGAGTGCGGATATTTTTATAGAAAAGAATCCAAAATTCGAAACAGTAGAAACCGACAAAATAAAAGTGGTTTCCAACTTGCAGAACCGGAGGGTAAATCCATTGATACAGGCCTTGATAACAGACAGGGTGATACATTTTCTGGATTCGAAACTGGGTCCTTATCCGTTTGACAAAATTCTCATCAGCGAAGCGGATTATAAAAATAACCCAGTTTATGGCCTTAACCAATTGCCCCGATTTATCAGTCCATTTCCCGATGGGTTTGAGCGGGATATAGAAGAGCTGAAAACTATTTCACGTCAGTATATAAACAATACCTTCATTTTAAACCCTCGAAAAGATTATTGGCTACAGGATGCGATTCAAATTTATTTGATGATGGAATATGTAGATACCTATTATCCGAAAATGAAGATTATAGGCAGTCTAAGTGATTGGTGGGTAATCAACTGGGCGCACTTGTCCCATATTGAGTTCAATGAACAGTATCCAATTCTTTATCAGAACATGGCCCGTCGAAATATCCATCAAGCGCTTACAGTGCAAAAGGATTCGTTATTAAAGTTCAATAAAAATATTGCTAATGGATATTACGGAGGAAGTGGCCTTAAATATTTGAATGAATATTTGGGAGATGATGTTGTGGACGCGAGCATCAAGGAGTTTTATTCAGAATATAAATTGCAACCGGTAAAATCTGAGGACTTTGAGACAATTCTTTCCAAGAATACCCCGCTACCGGTGAATTGGTTTTTTGAAGATTTTGTCGATACCCGAAGTACGATAGATTTCAAAATAAAAAAGGTGGAAAAACTCGGAGATTCCCTAAAAGTATTTATCCGAAATAAAAAAAATACCCAGCTGCCGGTTTCGGTTTATGGACTGAACAAGAAAGAAATAGTTTTCCAAACTTGGACAAAGCCTTTTGACAGTATAACTTCCATAACCATTCCGTCAGAAAATATTCGGAAATTAGCCCTCAATTATGAAGGGGAAATTCCGGAATACAACCGCCGAAATAATTTCAAAAACCTTAAAGGACCGTTGAACAAACCTTTTCAATTTCGGCTGTTTCGCGATATGGAAGATCCAAATTATACCCAGGTGTTTTTTATGCCCATTTTCCAGTATAACCTTTATGATGGGATTTCGGCGGGAGTGCGGTTGAACAATAAAGCCTTTTTACCTACGTCATTTAGTTACAACGTATCTCCACAATACGCATCGCGCTCTAAAACAATTATAGGTAGCGCATCGATAAGGTACACCCAAGATATGGATGAGGATAAACTGTATGCCGTGCGATACGGGTTTTCGGGAAGTTATAATTCCTACGATTCGGGTCTTTTTTATAGGCGTTTTTCACCTTATATGACTTTCTTATTTCGAAATCCAGACCTTAGAAACAACAAAAGACAGTTATTGAATTTGCGTAGCGTGAATGTGCATCGCGATGATAATCCAAATGATCCAAAACAAGAACCAAATTATAATGTCTTTAATATTCAATATCTATATTCCAACTCCAACCTTATAAATTTTTTCCAAGCTTCGGGCGATTACCAGATTTCCTCAAAGTTCAGTAAGGTCTCTGTGGATTTAGAATATCGGAGGCTATTTCTCAATAACCGCCAGCTTAATCTTCGCTTTTATGCGGGGCTTTTTCTCTTTAACGACACTCGTGACAATGAGGATTATTTCAGCTTTGCCCTTGATCGTGCTGTTGATTATATGTTTGATTATAATTATTACGGCCGGAGCGAAAGTTCGGGTCTGTTCAGCCAACAGTTGATTATTGCGGAAGGAGGTTTTAAATCGCAATTGCAGCCGGCCTTTGCAAATAGTTGGATAACCACCCTAAATGCCAATACCAATATTTGGAAATGGATATATGCGTACGGCGATGTCGGTTTGGTCCACAATCACAACCAAGGCGTAAGTGCAGTTTTTGACAGTGGAATCCGCTTGAGTTTGGTAGCCGATTATTTCGAATTGTATTTTCCTATTTATTCCAATCTCGGTTTTGAGCCTGATTTACCAAACTATGACCAGAAAATACGGTTTATCGTAACCTTGGATCCAAAAACTTTGATGGGCCTGTTTACGCGGAAATGGTATTAGGAAAACGAAAACGAAATCGAAATCGAAATCGAAGATGAAGATGAAGATGAAGTTGAAGATGAAATTTGTCTTTCCCCCCTCGGGGGGCCAGGGGGACTAACCTTTGAAATCGAAATCGAAATCGAAATCGAAACCGAAGATGAAGATGAAGTTGAAGATGAGGTTGAAATCGAAATTTGTCTTTTCCCCCTCGGGGGGCCAGGGGGACTAACCTTTGAAAACGAAAACGAAATCGAAATCGAAATCGAAGATGAAGATGAAGATGAAGTTGAAGTTGAAGATGAAATTTGTCTTTTCCCCCTCGGGGGGCCAGGGGGACTAACCTTTGAAATCGAAATCGAAATCGAAATCGAAATCGAAATCGAAGATGAAGATGAAGTTGAAGATGAGGTTGAAATCGAAATTTGTCTTTTCCCCCTCGGGGGGCCAGGGGGACTAACCTTTGAAATCGAAGTCGAAATCGAAAACGAAATCGAAGATGAAGATGAAGATGAAGATGAAGTTGAAAAGGAAATAATTCATCCAATACTATTTTTCTAACCAACAAAGGTTCGCAAAAAAGTCCATCCGCCCAAAAGGGAGTTAAAGGGAGTTTCAATTTTAAAAATATTTACAATTTTTATACTCCCCTTTAGGGGGCAGGGGGGACAAACATTTGAAAACAAAAACAAAAAATGCAAATACTAAACAACTGGCGAATTGTCCTTTTACTCTGTCTAACTTTGGGCCTGGCGCCCTTTTTTCCCGAGCCCCATATCTGGGGAAAGATTAAATGGATAGCGGGCGGTGCGGTAGGAATGAAAGCCGCAGATTGGTTTGATGTTTTATTGCACGGATTTCCATTTCTGTTGCTACTACGACTTTTGATTCGAAAAATCTTAAAATCAAAATGATCGATAAGTTGTTTTTTAGTCTATCATTTAAGAACTTTCATAACAACATAATGATCAGTAAGCTACATATCTAACTAAACCGTCTTGGATTAAGGTGCAAAGTCCATTCACAAACAAGCTGAAAGTCTGCCTTGCCGGAAGCCAAGTCTGTTATACCTACCGACAGGCAGGTTCGTGAAATTCAAAAGCCATGCTGTTCAAGCATCTATTTTCACCAGATGAGTGGATCTCAAGCCGGCAGGCAGGTTCGTGAAAACCTGCCCGTCCGGCAGGCGGGTTTGTGCAATCCGTGGCAAAAGATTGTGGATCAAGTTACCAGACCGACCTTGTGGTGAGAAGTCTTCACTCATTTCTTGTTTTATTTTGTGCCAAACTGTTTTTTGCCCGCTCAATAGATAACTGGAGTTTGGCCTCCAACAACTTCATATCTGGTAATTGGGTGAGGTATTCCGCAATTTTAATGTTGCTTTTTTCCAATTGCATTAGTTCTATGTGTTCTTCATTTTTGCTGGCACATAAGATTAACCCCAGAGGAGAATTTTCACCTTCAAGCACCTCATGTTTATCGAGCCAAGCCAAATAGAGTTCCATTTGCCCTTTGTCCGCTGCTTGAAATTTCCCTAATTTAAGTTCAATAGCAATCAATCGCTTTAATTTTCGATGGAAAAAAAGTAAGTCAATGTAATAATCTTCCTGATCTATGGTAATTCTTTTTTGCCGAGCCAAAAATGCAAAATCCGAACCCATTTCTATCAGGAACTGTTGTAGTTCAGCTAAAATGGCTGATTCTAAATCTTTTTCAGAATACGAATTGTGCAAGCCTAAGAAATCCAAAAAATAAGGATCTCTAAAAACCAAATCTGGCGTGATTTGCTGTGTGTCTTTTAGTGTGCTTAATTCATTTTGAATAGTTTCATCAGGTTTTTTACTGATGGCCGTCCTTTCATATAGCATGGAATCTATTCGTTGTCTAAAAGTTCGAACGCTCCATTTTTCTAGTTTACACATTTCTATGTAAAATGATCTTTTTAATGGGTCTTCTATTGGTATCAGCATTTTTAGATGAGACCAACTTAATTGTCGCCACAGTGTAGCGACAATCTCCTTTGTTGGAAAAATTTCAGCAAATTGCATCATTCTTCGAATGTTTTTTTCTGAAAATGAATTACCGTATTCTTGGGTTAATTGAATAGAAAGTGTAACAACAATCTGTTTTCCATACTCCGCTCTTTTGTTTTCTAAAACTTCTTGATTAATCCGTCTTCCTATACTCCAATACAACTTAGTCATGCTTGCATTTACAGCTACAGCAACTTCCTGTTTGCTTTGCTCAATTAATGTTTTTATCTCCAAAATAAAAGTTGGAGCAGCGTTTGGGCGTTTTGGAAAAGAATCTTTACTCATTTTCTATATTACTTTCAATAATTACTTTATTAAGCCAGTAAAATTAATATTCAATTTTGAACGCAGTGGGTTCGAAATTTGGAAAGTGGTGTAAAGCTGGCTTTGGAATGCATCTTTAATGGCGTGTTTAAGTACCTAATTTAGCAAATAAAAACCGAATTGAATTATCCTCGAGGATTTTTGTAATTAGGCGAAAATTAGCTATTCATTAAAGGACACGGTGTTATGGGCTGGTTATTTTTTTAAATTCTCTATTCAGATAAAAATTATGGCCGCTGGAATGAAAGCCGCGGATTGGTTTGAAGTGCTGTTGCGCGGGTTTCAATTTCTGTTGCTTCCTCGCCTATTGGTACGCGAGTTTATTAGATCAAAAAGATAATTTCTCATTTTAAAATTTATTGTTATTTGATTATGAAATCATTAGTTTATTTCCCAAATTTGATAGGATCCTTTTTAAAAACAATAGGATTTGAAAAGGGCCAAGAAAAGGATTGGCTTATCCAACGTCGGGTATGTAAAGTGAAAACCGACACCAAACAAAAGAGTAGCAAGAATGTGTACTGTCTAAAAAATTTTATCATGAAAACTTATCTCAAATTGTTGTTTTTCACATTTGTTGTCGTATCTGGCCTTAATGCTTGCTCTTCAGATACCAGTGCGGATATTCCAATAGAAAAACAACTTTCGGATCTTTTCCAAAAATCCAATTTGGAAACGAATGTTATTGTCATAAGCAGTTTAAAAGATAATAAAATTGAATACACTCTTCACGATGGTTGGGAATTTGCCTGGAACAACACCCAAAATAAGCCCGGCGACAAAGTGTTCGAAGGAAGTGGTCTTTCATTTGGCAAATGTGTTAAGGACTTCGTCGATAGCGGTAAGTGCTGTATAGTTTATAAAGTGGGAGATAAATACTATGCTCAAGAAACGGTCTGTCCTATCTCCACAGAATTATAACTTTTGTTTTTCCACCAAAGAAACCGCTGAATCAATTGTTAATTGGCGGTTTTTTTATTTTAAAAACCTTCATCTTCCCCAATTACCATAAATCAAGGTTTTATTCACCACTCTGCTTTGCGGGACACATTCAATTTCGTTATTTTTGTAAAATCTAAAATAAAGAAAATGCAGACAGACCCAAAGACCAATACCAATGGCGAAATTTCCTTTGACGATTTTAAGGAATCCGTACTCAATGATTACAAAATTGCTGTTACCAGTAGGGAATGTAGTCTTTTAGGTCGTCGTGAAGTCCTAACCGGAAAGGCCAAATTTGGAATCTTTGGCGACGGGAAAGAAGTGCCACAGTTGGCCTGGGCGAAAGCTTTTAAAAATGGAGATTGGCGAAGTGGGTATTATAGAGACCAAACCTTTATGATGGCCATTGGGAAACTTACCATTGAGCAATTTTTTGCAGGACTTTATGCCCATACCGATATAAACTCAGATCCAATGAGCGCGGGAAGGCAGATGGGAGGCCACTTCTCTACCCACAGCCTCAACCCTGACGGAAGCTGGAAAAATCTAACCGAGCAAAAAAACAGTAGTTCCGATATTTCTCCTACCGCGGGGCAGATGCCCCGACTTTTGGGATTGGCACAGGCTTCAAAGATATTTAGAAAGGTAAAAGGAATTCAGGACAAAACCAACTTCTCTATAAATGGGAACGAAGTGGCCTGGGGAACAATCGGTAATGCGAGCACCAGTGAAGGCCTTTTTTGGGAAACCATAAATGCTGCAGGCGTGCTTCAAGTTCCTATGGTAACAAGCATTTGGGATGATGAGTATGGAATTTCCGTTCACGCAAAATATCAGACCACCAAAGAAAATATTTCTGAAATTCTCAAAGGCTTTCAACGGAATGAGGATGAGAAAGGCTTTGAGATTATCCGCGTAAAAGGATGGGATTACCCAGAACTGGTGGAAGTTTACAGTCGCGCCTCACAGATTGCACGTGAGGAGCACGTACCTGTCCTTATCCACGTTCAGGAGTTGACCCAACCTCAAGGTCACAGTACCAGCGGTTCGCACGAACGTTATAAAAATAAAGAGCGTCTGGATTGGGAAGCCGGCATGGACTGTAATAAAAAGATGCGGGAGTGGATGATCAGTAATGATATTGCCACCGAAGAATCCTTGGTGGAGATTGAAAAGGAAATAAAGAAAAAAGTACGTGACGGCAAAACCGCCGCTTGGAATGCATTTCTTGCCCCGCAAAGACAGGAGCAGGCAGAAGCAGTTTTACTTCTAGGCAATTTAGCTGAAAACAGTGTCAATAAAACAGAAATTGAAAGTTTAAAAGATGCTCTGGCTTCGGATAAAGAACCACTGCGGAAAGATATTCTGGCAGCTGCCCGTAAAGCGCTCCGATATGTGACCAAGGAAGATTCTCCAGAAAAAAAACAATTAAAGGATTGGATTGCCAATTATCAAGAAAATATACAACCTAAATATAGTGCCCATCTTTATTCCGAATCAGCGGAAAATGCAAAAACAATAAAAGAAGTTCCTGCAACTTACGCATCTGATGCGGAGGAGTTAGATGGCCGCGTAGTGCTTCGTGAAAACTTTGATGCTATTTTTGAGAAACACCCCGACGTACTTATTTTCGGGGAAGACACCGGTGAAATTGGCGATGTAAACCAAGGTCTTGAAGGCTTACAGGAAAAATACGGTAAGTTAAGAGTGGCGGATTCCGGAATTAGGGAAGCGACCATCTTAGGTCAGGGAATTGGAATGGCATTACGAGGTCTGCGTCCGATTGCAGAAATACAATATCTCGACTATGTATTGTATTGTCTTCAGATAATGAGCGATGACCTTGCAACTGTTCGATACCGTACCAACGGGACCCAAAAGGCGCCCTTGATCGTTCGCACTAGAGGACATAGACTGGAAGGTATCTGGCACAGCGGATCGCCAATGGGCGGTTTGATTCACCTGTTGCGAGGAATATATATCTTGGTGCCAAGAAATATGACAAAAGCGGCTGGTTTTTACAACACCTTATTAGAAACGGATGAACCTGCTCTTGTAATCGAATGTCTGAACGGATACCGATTGAAAGAAAAAATGCCGAATAATCTCGGTGAGTTACGCACTCCGATTGGAGTGGTGGAAACTATTCGCGAAGGTTCTGATATCACATTGGTTTCCTACGGAAGTACTATCCGAATCGTGGAAGAAGCTGCTAAGGAATTGGACCGAGTGGGAATAGATGCCGAAATCATAGATGTTCAATCCCTATTGCCGTTGGACCTTGAACACAAAATGGTGGAAAGTCTGGCAAAAACAAATCGTATATTGGTGATAGACGAAGATGTGCCAGGAGGTGCTTCTTCTTATATTCTAAATAATATTTTAGAGGAACAAGGCGGATACCGATATTTGGACAGCAAGCCCCAAACCTTGACTGCAAGGGCCCACCGTCCTCCTTATGGAACCGATGGGGATTATTTTAGCAAGCCTTCAGTAGATGATATTTATGAAAAGGTTTATGAAATTATGCATGAAGCAGATCCAGTGCGTTTTCCAAAATTGATTTAATAAACTTTATAAGAAGATATAGTTTAAGAGGAGGCGTCGTCCTCCTCTTTTTCTTTCCTTTGTTAATGTTATCAAATGCGACTAAAAGATTTGCCACGAATTCACGAATAATGTTGGGCAATTTTCAGGCTGAGCCTGCCTGTCGTGCCTTGGCAGGCAGGCTCAGTCAAAGACCCTTTTACCTACGCTTCGACAAACTCAGAGTGGCAACGCATATTAAATAAATTGTTTTCCACGAATCTACCTGCTGGCGCAGGTACATCAATAATTAATGACGAATGTCAAGTCTGAGCCTGCCTGTCGTTTCTTGGCAGGCAGGCCCAGTCGAAGATCTTTTATCAAAAGCTTCAAAAAACTGCCACGAACCTGCCGGGCTGGCAGGCAGATACACGAAGAATCTATATCAATTTTCAGTCTGAGCTTACCAAAAAAATAGGGTGAGGCCAGCGCTTGGACAAGCTCAGCATGACATATTTAAGTCTCTTAGGAACTTATAAAAATTTTCAATTTCGGGATCTAACAATCAATAATCCGTGCGGGATTCTTTTGCTTCCCAATTTTTGAATACTTCTTTCCCTTCTTCTCTATTGAGGTTGATAAATTTAATCTTTCGGTTGCCTATATCGGTTTCAATTTCTTCGTAAATGAATTGATCATCAAAACCTATTTCGGCAGCATCTTCTTTAGTACACGCATAAAATACAGCTTTTGGACGTGCCCAATAGATAGCACCCAGACACATCGGGCAAGGTTCGCAGGAAGTATAAATAAAACAGTCCTCCAGCTGGAATGAATTTAGCTTTTCACAAGCTTCACGAATTGCGACTACTTCGGCATGTGCCGTTGGGTCATTGCTGGAAGTAACTTTATTGTAGCCTTCGGCAATTATTTCACCATTCTTAACCACCAATGCACCAAAAGGACCACCCGCATTATTATCCATCCCTTTTTTGGAAAGTTCGATGGCTCTTTTTATAAATTCTTTATCTTTTTCAGTAATCATCAATTTAAGTTTTCGGTTAGATTTATTGTTCTAAAAAGGTATTAATTATTTCTGCCAATTCATTAATGGGAATGGTTTCAATGGGATGCTTAAAATTTTCAATAGTCTTAAAGGAACCATTTTTTAAGGCTTCGGAAGTCTTTACTGATTCTTCTACAGTTGACATTTTATCCAATTTCCCCAAGCAAATCAGCACTCGGTTTGATATTTTATTAAGTTGAGCTTCTCCCAGGGTCGGATTGTTTCCTAAATCCTGCATAAAAGATGCTGTGTTCAAAACTACTTTTCGCCAGTCTTCCTTTCCGTGAAGTTTTTCAAGATGTGCGGCAAAGGCCGGAACTTTTTCCTGGATTTTTCTGGATTGAGTTTTTTAATTTCCGTAGCCGCGAAAGTAGGATTCCAGGAAAATTTAGTTCCCAGAGTTATAATATTCATAACCAAATTGGGATGATTATAAGCCAAATCCAAAGCAACGTAACCACCCATACTGTATCCAAAAATATCCACTTTAGGAAAGTTTTTTTCTTTCAGAAAAGAAACAACATTTTCTCTAAACAACGAGATGGAAAAGTTAGATTCGCTCTTAAAATCTCCATGACCTTCAAAGTTTAAGGTATAGACTTTACGTGTTTCAGAAAGTAGTTTACGCAATGGAAAAAGTTGCTTCTCGCTTCCTAAGGCTCCGTGCAAAAGCAATAATGGAGTTTTCATATAATTATAATTCTTTTAAATTTCAATTGGAGAATAATAGCAAGGTTTCTCCACCATCTTTAAAAGTATAATTTCCAATTTCAGAAAGTCCCAACTTCTTCAATAGTTTGATGGATGGAATATTGTTTGGGAGGGTTATTGCCGTTATTTTTTTAATTTTCAAGGTGTTTAAGGCAAACTGCATCACCGCACTTGCCGCCTCGAATGCAAAACCTTTGTTCCAAAACTCGGGCAAAAAAGCATAACCAACATCAGGATGCTCAAGATTCTCCCGTTTATATAGACCAGTGGAACCAATTGGCGTTCCCGTTTCTTTTAAGGAAACCAAAAAAAGGTCCATACCCAAACCTTTCGTAGGCGCTGAAATAATTGAATTGAATATAATTCTCAGCATCCCAAATCGTTTTAATATTTCT